>JAKBAD010000008.1 GCA_021809435.1 Pseudomonadota bacterium
AGGCCATCGCCTCGCCGCTGCCCCAGCTCACCTTCTGCCCCACCGGCGGCATCAATCCCGAAAACGCCAGAACCTACCTTAGCCTTCCCAATATCGTCTGCGTCGGCGGATCATGGATGGTCAAGCCCGACCTGATCGGGGCCAAAAACTGGACGGCGATCGAGGAGCTGGCCCGCGCCGCCGCGGGGCTGCGCTCCTCATGATGAGCGATCTCGCCGCCCTCGCCGCGCGTGCCCCGCGCATCGCCGAACTATTCGCTGCCGATCCCGCGCGCTTCACCCGCTTCTCGGCCCAGTTCGAGGATTTGCTGCTGGATTTCTCGAAAACCTCGCTCACCCGCGAGGCGCTCGATGCCCTGCTCGCCATGGCGCGCGAAACGGGGCTCGAGGCCCGGCGCGATGCGATGTTCGCGGGCCAGCCCATCAACATCACCGAACGCCGCGCCGTGCTGCACACCGCGCTGCGCAGCCCCCCCACCGCGCGCATCCTGACCGATGGCCATGATGTCATCCCAGAGATTCACCAAACCCTCGATAAATGCCTGAGCTTTGCCGATTCCATCCGCACCGGCGCGCGGCGCGGCGCGACCGGCAAACGCTTCACCGACATCGTCAATATCGGCATTGGCGGCTCTGACCTCGGCCCCGCCATGGTCACCGCCGCGCTCAAACCCTACCACGATGGCCCGCGCTGCCATTTTGTCTCCAACATCGATGGCGCGCATATCCACGACGTGCTGGAAGATCTCGATCTCGAAACCACCTTGTTCATCGTCGCGAGCAAGACCTTCACCACCATCGAGACCATGACCAACGCCCACACCGCCCGCGCCCGGCTGGTGGCCAGGCTTGGCGAAGGCGCGGTCGGCGCGCATTTCGCCGCCGTCTCCACGGCGCTGCCAAAAATCCGTGAATTCGGTATCGAGCCAGAGCGCGCCTTTGGGTTCTGGGACTGGGTGGGCGGGCGCTACTCAGTCTGGGGCGCCATTGGCCTGCCGGTGATGATCGCGGTGGGCGCCGAGAATTTCCGCGCCTTCCTGGCCGGCGCCCATGCCATGGATGAGCATTTCCGCCGGGCGCCGCTGGAACAAAACCTGCCCGTGCTGCTGGCGCTGGTGGGCGTGTGGCACCGCAACGCCTGCGGCTACCCCGCCCGCGCCGTGCTGCCCTACGATCAGCGCCTCGCGCGTTTCCCCGCTTATTTGCAGCAGCTCGACATGGAGAGCAACGGCAAGCGCGTATCGCTCGACGGCACGCCGGTCAAAACCGCCACCGGCCCGCTGGTGTTTGGCGAGCCCGGCACAAATGGTCAGCACGCATTCTATCAGCTCATCCACCAGGGCAGCGATATCATCCCTTGCGAATTCCTCATCGCCGCGAAAGGCCATGAGCCCGACCTCGCCCATCACCACCAGCTGCTGGTGGCCAACTGCCTGGCCCAGTCACAGGCTTTGCTCATCGGCCGCACGCTCGAGGAGGCGCAGGGCAACCCCCACCGCGTGTTCCCCGGCAACCGCCCCAGCGTCACGCTCGCCTATCAGCGCCTCACCCCCCACGCGCTGGGCCGCCTCATCGCGCTCTACGAACACCGCATCTTCACCGAAGCCGCGCTCTGGAACATCAACGCCTACGACCAATGGGGCGTCGAGTTGGGCAAGGAACTCGCCACCAACCTCCTGCCCGCCGTACAAGGCCAATCCATCCCCCTCCACCAAGCCACCTCAGCCCTCCTCGATTACTTCCGAAAGGCACAAGCATGACCCAACCAGCAAGGCTGCATTCAGACCGTAATCTGGCCCTGGAGCTGGTGCGCGTCACCGAGGCCGGGGCCCTCGCCGCCGCCCGCTGGATCGGCCGCGGCAACAAGGATGAAGCCGACGGCGCCGCCGTCGAGGCCATGCGCCGCGCCTTTGATTCGGTCGATATTTCCGGCACCGTGGTCATCGGCGAAGGCGAGATGGACGAAGCCCCCATGCTCTATATCGGCGAACGGCTGGGCGCTGGCGGCCCGGAGATGGACATCGCCGTCGATCCGCTCGAAGGCACCTCCACCGCCGCCAGCGGCGCGCCCAACGCGCTGGCCGTGGTGGCGCTCGCCCCCAAGGGCGGGTTTCTTCACGCGCCTGATGTATACATGGAAAAAATCGCCGTCGGTCCGGGCCTGCCCCAGGGCGTGGTGTCGCTCACCCTGCCGGTCGGGCAAAACCTCGCCCGTCTGGCGGCGGCCAAGGGCTGCGCGGTGGGCGACTTAATGGTCTGCATGCTCGAGCGCGAGCGCCACGCCCCGCTCATCGCCGCCTGCCGCGATGCGGGCGCGCGCATCACCCTCATCGGCTCGGGCGATGTCGCGGGCGTCATCGCGGTGGCCCAACCGGCCAGCGGCATAGATCTGTTCATCGGCTCTGGTGGCGCGCCCGAAGGGGTTCTGGCCGCCGCCGCGCTCCGCTGCCTGGGTGGCCAGATGCAAGGCCGCCTGCTGTTCGAGGACGACGCCCAGATCGCCCGCGCCCACACCATGGGCATCACCGACCCCGCGCGCATTTACGAGCTGGAAGACATGGCGCGCGGCCCGGTGCTGTTCGCCGCCACCGGCGTCACCTCGGGCGATTGGCTCAAAGGCGTGCACCGCGCGGGCGGGCATCTGGTCACCCATTCGGTGGTCACGCGCAGCGCATCCGGCACGGTGCGCTATATCGAGGCCCTGCACGCCAGGCGTTGACCCGGCCGCCGCGTTAAATAATCTTTAGCCACATTGTTCATAAACTAAGGATAAACTCGCCACCTCAACCAATGGACATGTGCCTTGACCATCGCCCGACCGGATGCGGCAGACCCCGCTTATGGCCCGGCCTCCGCCGCTTTGCTGGCCCGCTTCGCGCCATGGCTTGGCCGGGCCTGCGCGCGTTTTGCCCCCGCGCTGCAAACCCTGCTGGCCGAGAGCGAGCAGACCGCCGCCATCATGTCCTACGTCTCCCCACGGGAGCGTGACGGGCTCTGTGCCCGGCAAATCCGCTACCTGCACGACATCTTCGCCCCCGGCCTGAGCCTTGCCGCCCACGACCAGGCCGCCCGCGCCATAGGCCGGGTGCACATGCTCATCGGCGTGCAGGAAGTCTGGCTGATCAAGCTCTACAACGCCTATCAGGACCATCTGCACACAGAGGCGCTCGAAGCCACGGGCGACCCGGTGGAAATTCACCGCCTCACCCGTATCCTCGATCGGCGGCTGATGCTCGACCTCGAGAGTCAGGTGCGCGGCATCAAGCTGCTCGAGGCCAAAACCATCACGGTCTTCTCCGCCATCTTTGACAAAATCCGCAAGGCCACCAGCCTGCACGATCTCTATGGCGGCGTCATCGCCGAACTCGCCCGGCTCGATGGCATGCTCGCCGTGTTCGTCGCCCGGCTCGATGCCCAGGGCCGCTTCGAGCCCGAGGAATCCGCCGGCCCACAGGCCGAGCCCTATCTCAGCGCCATGGTCGCGGGCGTCATCCCGCGCATCCAGGTTACCCCCGGCGACCCCGCGCCCGGCCCCGCCGCCAAAGCCTGGTTGAGCGGTGAATTCGCCTCCGTCGCCTCCTACCAGCTCGACCCCAGCCTCGCCCCCTGGCAAGAATTTGGCGCGGCGCTGGGCTTCCGTTCCAGCGCGTCCCTGCCGCTGGTCAACGAGGATGGCGAGACCTTCGCCCTGGTCAGCCTCTATAGCGGCTGGGTCGGTTTTTTCGAATCCTCCGTCCGCCAGGTGATGTTCGTCCAGATTCAGCAGGCGCTGAGCGCCGCCGCGTTGCGCCACCGCCAGCACCAGCTCATCCCCGTGCGCACCAAGCTGGCCTATCTCGCCCATCTTTCCGCCGGCGATGCCGTGGTCGAATATCAACCGATCATCGACCTCAAAACCGGTCACGCCGCCAAATTCGAAGCCCTGGCCCGCCTGCGGGGGCAAGATGGCACGCTCATCCCGCCGGGCCAGTTTCTGGGGGCGTTCGGCAATAACGAGCTGCTGCGCCTGTTCGCGCTGGTGCTCGAAACGCTCTGCGCCGATCTGAACGCCGAGGCCTTTGGCGGCCAAATCTATGCCGAGCCGCCGCCGGTCGTGTCGCTCAACATGCCGCCCCAGGGCCTCACCGATCTGCGCTACCAGAAAATTCTCTTCCAAACCCTGCGCCGCGCCAACATCGCCGGCCGCCGCATCGAGCTTGAACTGCTCGAGACCAGCGACCTGCCGCAAAGCGCCAACCCGCTGCTCGTGCTCAACAGCCTGCGCGATGCCGGCATCGCCCTCATCCAGGATGATCTGGGCTCAGGCCATAGCTCCCTGCTCCGCATGGGCAGCCTGCGCTTCGATGGCGTCAAGATCGAACAAGGCCTGGTGCGTGGCGCCATGGCGTCCAAGCCCTGGCATGTGCTCGAATTCATCTACCACCTCACCAATTTGGCCCATTCCCTGGGCGTACCCGTAACGGTCGAGGGGCTGGAAAATCACGGGCTGATCGAAGCCGCCGCCATTTTGGGGGTTGATTACGGCCAGGGCTTTGCCATCGCCCGGCCCATGGCCGCGCGCCAACTCGCCCCCTGGCGGCAAAACTTCACCTGGACCATCGAGCGCGCCAAGCCGGAAACCGAACTCGGCCTGCTCTCGGCCTATCTGCTGTGGGACACGCGGCTGAAAGCCTTCCCTAAAAACGAGCCCCCAGGCCGCGATTTCCTCGACCAGACCTGCCCGCTGCAAGGCTATCTCGCCCGCCATCCGCGCCCGCGTGGGCCAAGTGGTGGGCTGCGCGCCGCCGTGCGCGCCCACCACCAAGCCGCCGCCCGCGACATTCAAAGCCGCGCCTATGCCTCTTCACAGGCCGAAATCATCGAATTGCTGAGCGCCCAGTGGGGCGCCCACGTGGCGTGAGGTCTGGCGCTTGCGCGGGGGGCGCGAACATTCACAAAAATTGGCGCACTCCAAGCCCTGGCCGCTTTGGGGGGCTTTTTATAAAAAGCTCCCCAAACCCCGCAAAAATTTTTAATTTTTCAGTGTGTTGCCGTACTGGCGGGCAAGCTCATTCCCCGCATCTGGTTTACGCGGGCGCCATGCCGCCCAGCGCGCGGGTGCAGGCCGCCGTCATCTCGCGCAAAATCCGCGCCGGCTCCCCCTCCCAGGCGGTATCGAGCGTGCCCATCGGCCCGACAATGGCAAACCCCAGCGCAATCTCACCGCCCGCCGCAAACACCGGCGCCGCCATCGCCCCCACGCCCGGCGCCAACCCGCCCATCACGCGGGACTGGCCGCGCGCCCGAATCTCCTCCAGCTCCTGGGCAAATTCCGCCTCGCTCAGCGCCCCATCCGGCGCCACCGCCACCCCGCCCGCGGCGCGTTCGGCGGTCAGGGTGGGTTCGGTCACGCGGGGCGGCAAAAACGCCGCGAACAGCCGCCCCGAGGCCGAGTTGAGCAGCGGCAGATTGGCGCCTGGGCGCACATGAATGGTCAGCAGATGCGGCGATTCCAGCCAGCGCACCACCACCACCCCGTGCCCGGTCCACAGCGTCATCAGCACCGTCTCACGGGTACGCTCGGCCAGCTGGTCCAAAAACCGCAACCCCACCCGGTACTCATCCTGGCGCGAGAGCTTGGCCAGCCCGGCGGCCAGCGTCAGCGGGCCAAGGTCATAAAGCCCGTTGCCCAGCTGCTCCACCAGCGCGCTGCGCATCAGGCTCACCAAATACCGGTGCGCGATGCTGGGCGCCAATTCCGCGGCCTGCGCCAGCGCCGAGAGCGTCATGCCCCCGCCTTGGCGGGTCAATACCTCAATCAGCCGCGCGCCTTTCTCGATCGAGAAAATACCGCGCTGGATAGTGCTTTGCCGGGCCATGCCTCCTCCTGTCACGCCGCTATAGCGTAGAGCGAGGTGGGTTTACACCCACCCGCTCCACTCATGTTTTGGCGAGCAATTTCATTGGTTTAAATCATATCTGGTGATCCGCTTTAAACCAATATTGCTCTAGCGCGGGCCAAGCTGCCATGCTGTGCCCATGCCCGCCCCCGCCGCCTTCCTGCGCGCGCTGTTCAGCGCCGCCATAGCCCGCGCCGCCGCGCCCGAAATGCTCGTCCCCCACCTGCCCAGCCCCCCGCGCGGGCGCACAGTGGTGGTGGGGGCGGGCAAGGCGGCGGCCTCCATGGCCCAGGCGGTCGAAGCCGCCTGGCCCCCAAACGCCCCGCTCAGCGGCGTGGTGGTCACACGCTACGGCTACGGGGTTGGCCCGCTGCCCCGCATTGAAGTCATCGAGGCCGCCCACCCCGTGCCCGATCAGGCCAGCCAGCACGCCGCCGCCCGCATCCAGGCCGCCCTGCGCGGCCTGAGCGCCGATGATCTGGTGCTCTGCCTCATATCGGGCGGCGGCTCGGCGCTGCTGGCCGCGCCCCTGCCCGGCATCACATTGGCCGACAAACAAAACCTCACCCGCGCGCTGCTCACCTCGGGCGCCACCATCGCCGAGATCAACACGGTGCGTAAACATCTCTCGGCGGTCAAAGCCGGGCGTCTCGCCCTGGCCGCCGCGCCCGCCCGGCTGGTCACGCTGCTGGTCTCCGACGTCCCGGGCGACGATCCCTCCATCATCGCCTCCGGCCCCACCGTGCCCGATCCCACCACCCAACCCCAAGCCCTGGAAATCCTGGCCCGCCACCACATCCCCGTGCCAGAACCCGTTCGCCGGCTGCTCGAAGACCCAGCCCACGAGACCCCCAAGCCAAACCACCCGGCCTTCGCCCGCGCCCAGCTCCACCTCGCCGCCACCCCGCAAGATGCCCTCGAAGCCGCCGCCTCAACCGCCCGCGCCCAGGGCATCACCCCGCTCATCCTGGGCAACGCCCTCGAGGGCGAGGCGCGCGAGATGGCCGTGGTCATGGCCGGCATCGCCCGCCAGTGCCGGCTTCACGGCCAGCCCGCGCGCCCGCCCTGCGTGCTGCTCTCGGGCGGCGAGGCCACGGTCACCGTGCGGGGGGCTGGGGTGGGCGGGCGCAATGTCGAATTTCTGCTCAGCCTGGCCATCGCGCTCAACGGCGCGCCCGGCATCCACGCCCTCGCCGCCGACACTGACGGCGTCGATGGCGGCGCCGAAATCGCCGGCGCCCTCATCGGGCCAGACACGCTCACCCGCGCCGCCGCCCTTGGTCTGTCGCCCCGCGCGGCCCTGCGCGCCAACAACGCCCACCCGGTCTTCGCGGCGCTGGGCGATCAGCTCATCACCGGCCCCACCCGCACCAACGTCAATGATTTCCGCGCGATCCTGGTGCTCTGATCAGCCGCCCAGCCGGTTTTGATAGTAGCGCGACACCGCCTGGCTGCGGTTGGTGACATTGAGCTTCTGAAAAATCCGCTTGATATGGGTCTTGATCGTCTCGGGCGTGACATTGAGCTGCCGGGCAATGGCCTTGTTGGTCTGGCCACTCACCAGCAATTGCAAAATATCGGTCTCGCGCGGGCTCAGGCTCAGCTCGGCGCGCGCGGGCGGGGCGGCACGCTCGCCCGGCAGCCGCGCGGCAATCTGGTGGGCAAACCCGGCCAGCGCCGTGCCTTCGGGCTTGTGCGCCAGCGCCTTCAGCTGCCCCGCAAAGCTTGCCGCGGCAAAGGGCAGCAGGTCCAGAAACAGCTGCACATGCCCGCTCCCTTCCGCCAGTGCCAGCGCCTCGCGCAGCGCCGCCTCGGCTTCGGGACCGTCTTGCAGCGCGGCCAGCAGCGCGGTGGCCTCCAGCTCACGCCGGCGGTTGCGGTGCGCGCGCGCCTGGGCCTTGGCGCTGCGCGCCAGCGCGATGGCCTGGGTGGTTTCGCCGCGCGCCTGGTGCGCCAGCGCGCCCGCCTGGTCCAGTTCGGCCTGCACCTCGGCCACCAGCGCGCTCTGGCGGTCCTGCACGGTCGCGCGCAAATGCTGCAGCCGTGCCACGAACGAAGCCGCTTCCTCACCCAGCCCCGCGCGCAGCGCCATGCGCGCGCGCTCGTGCAAAAGCCGCGCCTCCAGCCGCACCCAGCGGCGCGAGAGCGCCAGCTGCGTGGCGCCCTCCAGCAGCCGCTCGGCCGCCTCGCGCGCGCCCCGCGCCACATTCACCCGCACCAGCACCGTATAGGCCCTGATCACGCATTCAATCATGCACACCGCATTCACCAGCGGCAAACGCGGGCTCAGCAGCGCCTCCGCCTCATCGGCCCGGCCCTGGTCATAAAGCTCCTGGGCCAGCAGGCAGGCGGGCTGGGCGGCGGCGGCCGAGAGCGGCCCGGCATGGGCGCTGGCCACGCGCATCGCCTCGCCAAACTGGCGCGTGGCGGCCTGGTGGTGCAGCTGCTGGTCATCCACCAGCCCCAGCAGGCACAGCCGGTAGGTGGTGGCCACCACGTTGCGCGCGCCATCATCGCCGGGAAAACTGATCCACGGCACATGGTAGCAGCGCTCCAGCTCGGCGCGCTTCCACCAGCCAATCACCGCCACATTGGCCGCCGTGTTGGTGGTCCAGGGCCCGCTGCTGCGCTGTTTCAAACTATCCTCGGCCAGCGCCAGCGCGGCGTCCGTATGGTCCGAGAGCGCCAGCGCCACCGCGCGGATGGTCTGGCATTCGCAGCCCAGCGCCGCGCGGGCCTGGGCATCGGCGCTGCCCAATTCGGCCTCCAGCCGGCTGGCGCGGGCAATCGCCTCGTCAAAGCGCATGGCCAGCGCCATGCCCCAGGCAATGGCGAGCCGCGCCTTCACCTGCTTGCGCAGCAGCTCGGGGCCAAAGGTGCGCTCCCAGGCGAACAGCGTGGTCAGCTCGCCGCGCTTGAGCAGCGCCATGGCGCAATTTTCCACCCAGCGCGCGGCCTCGGCGGTGTCGCCCACGGCAATGGCGTGGCGGATGGCATCCGTCCACAGCTGGGCCTCGGCGAACCAGCCATAAGCCCGCCGGTGCAGGGCGGCCATGGTGTCGGGGGTCTCCTGGTCCAGGCGCTGCACCAAAAACCCGCGCAGCAGCGGGTGCAGCCTGAACCACACGCCATCGGCATCGAGCGGCGTGAGCAGCAACTGGCGCGAGATCAGCGTCTCGAAAATGGCGGTGGCGTCGGGCTGGCCGGTGACATGGGCGCAAAGCGGCGCGCAGAGATGCTCAAGCACGGCGCAGCGCGTGAGAAAACTCACCATTTCCGGGGGCAGCCCGCCCAGCATGTCGGCCAGATGGCTGCGGATAGGCCGGTTACGCACCGAAAGCTGGCGCACATACCCCGCGAACTCCACCCCCGCCTGCAGGCTGGTGGCGGCGATGATTCGCATCATCACCGGCCAGCCCTCGGTTTTCTCGTGCAGTGTCAGGGCGGCATCGGGGCCCAGCTGTTCGGCGGCCAGAAATTGCGCCGTCTCCTCCAGGTCAAAGCGCAGCGCGGTGGCGTCCAGCTCGCATAGCTGGCCCTGGGCGCGCAGCCGCACCAGCGGCAAATTCGGCTCGGTGCGCGTGGTCAGCACCAAATGCAGCTGCGCCGGCGCATGCTTAACCAGATACCCCGCGCATTCCGCCACTTCGGGGCTTTGCAGCACGTGGTAATCATCGAGAAACAGAAACACATCGTCATCGAGATCGGCCAGCCCATTGAGCAGCAGCCGCACCACATCGAAGGGGCGCAGCAGCGCGACTTCCGAGATCAGATCGAGCGCCTGCCCCTCGATCTCGGGGCACGCCCCGCGCAGCGCCTGCGCCACATACAGCAAAAACTGCCCCGGCTCATCATCCTCGGGGTCGAGCGAAACCCAGGCAATCCGGTGCCCCCGCGCGGCCAGATGCTCAGCCCAGGCAATGGCCAGACTGGTCTTGCCAAACCCCGCCGCCGCCTTGATCAGCGTCAGCATGCGCGGCGCCGCGCCCTCCAGCTGCGCCAGCACGCGCGGGCGCGCCACCAGCCGGGGCGGCAGCTTCGGCCGTTGGGTTTTTGTCGCCAGCAGGCGGGGGGAGACCGAGACAGACATTTCCAATGTCTGATTTATATGATCGGCGCGGGCTTTTCGTATAGTGTTCCGCGCCATAAACTTATGTCTCATTCCGCCCCGCGGCGCCCCCACTCCCCCGTCTGCTTGCGCGCCGCTCCCCCGTACGGGGGATGGAGCAGGGCAGGGGGCAGGGGCATTACCATCGCATCGCGGGCTGGAAAGACGCATCAACAGCCAGCCAATGGCGAGAGGAAACGCACCATGACCGGACCAGCCTCAACCTTGCCCACCGGCGCCCAAAGCGCCCCCCTGCTGATCAAAGACCTGCTCGCCATGGCCATGAGCGCGGGCGGCGGCAACGATATTCTCCACGCCAACCGTTCGCGCTATTCCTACGCCACGCTGCATGAGCGCGTGCACCGCCTGGCCGGCGCGCTGGCCGCGCTCGGCCTGCGCCCCCACATGACCGTCGGCGTCATGGATTGGGACACGCCGCGTTATCTCGAATGTTTCTTCGCCATCCCCATGTCGGGGGCGGTGCTGCACACCATCAATGTCCGCCTCTCGCCCGAGCAGATCCTCTACACCATCAACCACGCCGAGGATGATGTCATCCTGGTCAATGCCGAGTTCCTGCCCCTGCTCGAGAGCATCTGGGAGCGTGTCGATCCCGGCAAAACCCTGGTCCTGCTCACCGACACGCCCGAAGTACCCCCCACCGCCCTGCCGCTGGCCGGCGAATATGAAGCCCTGCTGGCCGCCACCCCGCCCCGCTTCGCCTTCCCCGAGTTCGATGAAAACACCCGCGCCACCACTTTCTACACCACCGGCACCACCGGCCTGCCCAAGGGGGTGTTCTTCAGCCACCGCCAGCTGGTCATGCACACATTCGCCGTGCGCGCGGCGCTCAGCGGGGTGGGGCAGGGGCGTTTCAACCAAAACGACGTCTATATGCCCGTGACGCCCATGTTCCATGTCCATGCCTGGGGCATGCCCTACATCGCCTCCACGCTGGGCGTGAAACAAATCTATCCCGGCCGCTACCAGCCCGATTTGCTGGTCGAGCTGATCAAAACCGAGGGCGTCACCTTCTCGCATTGCGTCCCCACCATCTTGCAGATGATCATGGACGCGGCGGCCAAAAACAACGCGTCCCTGAATGGTTGGAAAGTCGTCATCGGCGGCTCCGCCATGACCCGCGCCCAGTGCCAGGCGGCGCTTGAGCGCGGGATCGATGCCTTCACCGGCTACGGCATGTCCGAGACCTGCCCGATCCTCACCCTCTCCCAGCTCACCGCCGCGCAAATGGCCCTGCCGCCCGAGGCCCAGGCCGAAATACGCTGCAAAACCGGCCGCGCCGCGCCGCTGGTGCAGCTCCGCATCGTCGATGAGGAGATGAACGAGCTGCCCTGGGATGGCGTCTCGCGCGGTGAGATCGTCGCCCGCACCCCCTGGCTCACCGCCGGCTACCTCAAAGACCCCGCCAATTCCGCCCATCTCTGGCATGGCGGCTGGCTGCACACGGGCGATGTCGCGGTGCGCGAAGCAGATGGCACGCTCAAGATCGTCGACCGGCTGAAGGATGTCATCAAGACCGGCGGCGAATGGGTGTCCTCGCTCGACATCGAAGACCTCATCCTGCGCCACCCCGCCATCGCCGAGGCCGCCGTGATCGGCGTGCGCGACCCCAAATGGGGCGAGCGCCCGCTGGCCATCCTGGTTCTCAAGCCCGGCCAGAGCGCCACGCCCGACGAGATCAAGCTGCATCTCGCCACCTACGCCGATCGCGGCATCATCTCCAAATACGCCGTCCCCGACCGCATCGATTTCGTCGAGGCGCTACCCAAAACCAGCGTCGGCAAAATGAACAAGCGCGTGCTGCGCGAAACCTATACCGCCCTCTGAAGGAGCATTTGAATGGCTGACTACCTTGCCCCCCTGCGCGACATGCGCTTCGCCCTCAAGCATCTGGCCGGGCTCGATGACGTGCTCGCCCTGCCCGCCTTCGCCGAGGCGGGGGGCGACATCGCCGATGCCGTGCTCGAGGAAGCCGCCAAATTCGCCACCGGCGTGCTCTCGCCGCTGAACTGGAGCGGCGACCAGGAAGGCGCCAAACTCACGCCCTCGGGCGTGGTGGTGGCCGCTGGCTTCGCCGATGCCTACCAGCAATTCGTCGAGAATGGCTGGGCCTCGATGACGGGCGATCCCGAATATGGCGGCCAGGGCCTGCCCAATCTGCTGGGCACGGCGGCGTCTGAGATGTGGAACAGCGCCAACATGGCCTTTGCCCTCAACCCCATGCTCACCACCGGCGCGGTCGAGGCCCTGCGCGCCCACGGCTCCGAGGCGCTCAAGGCCAAATACCTCCCCAACATGATTGCCGGCACCTGGACCGGCACCATGAACCTCACCGAGCCCCAGGCCGGCTCCGACCTCGCCGCCGTGCGCACCAAGGCCGTGCCCCATGGCGATCATTACCTCATCACCGGCCAGAAGATCTTCATCACCTGGGGCGATCACGACGCGGCCGAGAACATCATCCACCTCGTCCTCGCCCGCCTGCCCGACGCGCCCGAAGGCACCAAGGGCATCTCGCTGTTCCTGGTGCCCAAATTCCTGGTCAACGAGGATGGCTCGCTGGCCGCGCGCAACGATGCGGTCTGCGCCTCGCTCGAGCATAAGCTCGGCATCCATGCCAGCCCCACCTGCGTCATGGCGTTTGGCGAGCAGGGCGGCGCGGTCGGCTATCTGGTGGGCGAGCTCAATCGCGGCCTCAACCACATGTTCACCATGATGAACGAAGCCCGCCAGAAGGTCGGCGTGCAAGGTCTGGCGATCGCCGAGCGCGCTTATCAGCAGGCGCGCGATTACGCCAAGGAGCGCGTCCAGGGCCGCGTGGTCGGCGTGCCGGGCAAGCAGCCCATCCTGCACCACCCCGATGTCCGGCGCATGCTGCTGACCATGAAATCCCAGATCGAGGCGATGCGCGCCCTGGCCTATCTGGTCGCCGCCGATGTCGATTACGCCCATAATCACCCCGATGAGGCCGCGCGCGCCCGCTATCAGGCCCGCGTCGAGCTGCTTACCCCCGTGCTCAAGGGCTGGTGCACCGAGGTCGGCGTCGAAATCGCCTCGCTCGGCGTGCAGGTGCATGGCGGCATGGGCTTCATCGAGGAAACCGGCGCCGCCCAGCATCTGCGTGATTCGCGCATCGCGCCGATTTATGAAGGCACCACCGGCATCCAGGCGGCCGACCTCATCGCCCGCAAGCTGCCCCAGCATGATGGCGCGGCCATGACCGCCCTGCTGGCCGACATGCGCGAGACCGTCGCCGCCGCCGCGCGCCAGGAGGGCGCCGCGTTCCAGTCCATCGCCCGCCAGCTCGCCGCTGCGGTCGAGGCACTGGTCAGCGCCACCGGCTGGGCCAAGCAGAGCATGGCCGCCAATCCCGCCGCCGCGCTCGGCGCCTCGGTCAATTACATGATGCTGGCGGGCTATGTGGCGGGCGGCTGGCTGATGGCCAAGGCCGCGCTGGCGGCGGCGGCCGAGCCCGCGCAGGATGATTTCCTGCGCGCCAAGATCACCAGCTCGGCCTTCTACGCCGAGCAGATCCTGCCCAAGGCCGCGGCGCTCTCGGTCATCGTCCATGGCGGCTCATCCTTCGCCGAGCACCTGCCGGCGGAGCAGTTCTGACCGCCAAACCCAGCAGCCCGCCGACCCCATGACAAGGTTTCGCGGGCCACGCCACGGTGTCGCCCGCCCCGCGCGGGCGACAAAAACTTCCCCAAATCCCTGGCCGATCGTGTAAACTCCCGCCACACGCAGGAGCAACACATGTCCGGCTACGCCACGCATGAGGTTCGCAACCAGCCCCCCCTCATGGGCGATTTCAGCGCCTGGGAGACCGATGCCCCCTTGCGCGCGGCGGTCGCTGGCTTTGGCGCCGCCTGGGCCGTGCCGCGCCTGGCCGCCTGCGGGGCGCGCGTGGGCTCGGCCCATGTGCGGGCCCTGGCCGCCCTGGCCAACCGCCACACCCCTGAGCTCCACACCCATGACCCCTATGGCCGGCGCATCGACGAGGTGATCTTCCACCCCGCCTGGCACGAGCTGATGGCCCTGCTGCGCGCCGATGAGCCCCACGCCCTCGGCTGGACCGACCCGCGCCCCGGCGCCCAGGTGGCACGCGCCGCGCTGTCTTATTTATGGGCGCAGGGCGAAGCCGGGGTCGGCTGCCCCGCCGCCATGAGCTTCGCCAGCCTCGCCGCCCTGCGCCACGCGCCCGCCTTGCTCCAAGCCTTCCGCGCGCAAATCCTCTCGCCGCGCTACGACCCCCGCCCCCTGCCGCCTGGCCAGAAACACGCCCTCACCGTCGCCATGGCGCTGACCGAAAAACAAGGCGGCTCCGACCTGCGCCAGATCACCACCGAGGCCACCGTCACCGGCGATGGCTGGTACGCCCTCACCGGCCATAAATGGTTCTTCTCCGTGCCCACGGCCGATCTCTTCCTCACCCTGGCGCGCACACCAGCCGGCCCCACCTGCTTTCTGGCCCAGGGCTGGCGGGATGACGGCGCGCGCAACCACCTGCTGCTTCAGCGCCTCAAGGATAAAAGCGGCAACCGCTCCAACGCCTCGGCCGAGGTTGAATTCCGTGGCCTCGCCGCCCGCCGGGTGGGCGAGGAGGGGCGGGGCATCGCCACCATCCTCGACATGGCCCATCTCACCCGCCTGGAGTGCGCGCTCGGCAGCGCCGGGCAAATGCGCCAGGCCCTGCGCCTGGCGCTCCACCACACCACCCACCGCGCGGCCTTTGGCCAAATACTCGCCGCCCAGCCCGCCATGGCCAACGTGCTGGCCGACCTGGCGCTCGAAGCCGAAGCCGCCACCTGGCTCGCCCTGCGCGCCGCCCAGGCGCTGGATGCCACCCCCCGCGACGAAGCCGCCGGGGCGCTCAACCGCCTGCTCACCCCCGTCGTCAAATTCTGGATCTGCAAACGCGCCCCCCTCGTCATCGCCGAGGCGCTCGAATGCCATGGCGGCAACGGCTATATCGAAGAGCACGACATCGCCCGCCTCTACCGCGACGCGCCGGTAAACGGGCTGTGGGAAGGTTCAGGCAATATCATCTGCCTCGATGTGGTGCGCGCCCTCGTCCGTGAGCCAGCCAGCGCCGATGCCCTGCGCGCCGAAATCGCCCTGGCCAAAGGCGGTCATCCCGCGCTCGATGCCTGGCTCGCCGCCCCCTGGCCCGAAGCCACGGCCCACAATGCCCGCCGCCTCACCGAACAGCTCGCCCTGGCCCTGGCCGCCAGCCTGCTCCTCCGCCACGCCCCCGCCGCCATCGCCCACGCTTATTGCGCCACCCGCCTGGCCGCATGCGGCCACACCCTGGGCACACTACCCGCCAGCACAGACTGCCCCTTCATCATCACCCGCGCCGGAGGCGCGGAGATAACATCACGGCCATAACATCATCATGGGGAAAACCTGGTGCCGTCCGCCGGAATCGAACCGGCGACCTACTGATTACGAAGCAAGCTCGCCAGGGTGCGGTAAAATGCGATGAGGTGCAGTAAGCCCTATAATTCAAAGCCTTGCTGATGCCTTTGGCGCAATTACGCGCAATAAAATGTCGCAAATGGCGTCACTGATGAGTCCGGTCAGAGTCCGGGGCTTTCTGTGCTGAAGGTGAAACGTCACGCCGGGGGCAAAATGCGTGAAAATAAGGTGTGCCAGGTGTGCCAGCACACTTTGGGGTGTATATTTATATGTGTATATGTAAACACACATAGATAAATACTATATCTTTTCTGTTTGGTGGTGTGGGGCGGCCTTGGCACACCTTGCCCGAAAAAAGGTGTGCCAGAGGTGTGCATGTGTGCCAAACCGCCGCGCGGCTCTCGGGGGCTGATTTGGCGGCTTGGCCCGCCGGCAAACGCCCTGGGCCTGCCGGCGCCGAATCCCTCTGGCGCCAGGTGGCCGAGCGTGAAATGCTCGCCCCATGCGCCAGAAGCTCACCAAAACCCTGGTTGATTCCCTCGCTTGCCCGCCTGGGCGCCGGGATGTGCTGGTGTTCGACTCGGAGCTGACGGGATTCGCGGTCCGTGTGACCGAAACCGGGGCCAAACGGTTCTTGCTGCAATTCACCCGCGCCGGGCGCACAAAGCGGCTTCCCCTCGGCAAGCATGGCGAGATAACCGTTTATGAGGCGCGCCAGGCCGCGCTTGTGGCGCTCGGCGAGCTGGCAAAGGGCGGTGATCCGGTTGCCGAGCGTGACGCGATGCAGGCCGCCCTGCGCGCCGCCGAGGCCGAACGCCGCCGCGCGCAAGAGGCCGATGCGTTCACGGTGGATCGCCTGCTGACCGAGTGGGCCGAGACCGGCTTGCGGGATGCCAGCGAGCGCCACCGCCAGGACGCGCCCCGCGCCATCCGCCGGTTGCTGGCGCCGTGGCTGCATGAACCGGCGCGGGCGCTCACCCAGGCCCAGGCCCAACAGGCGGTTGACGCCCTGGCCAAAACCTCGCCGGTGATGGCGTCGCGCGTTCGGGCCTATGCGCGCACCGCGTTCGGCTGGGCCGCGCGGCGGCGTTTTATCCCTGAAAGCCCCTTTGCCGCCATCGAGCTGGAGGTGAAGGAGCGCAGCCGGGAGCGCGTGCTCACGGATACCGAGATCGGCGAAATATGGCGCGCGGCGGGCAATCTGGCCCAGCCATGGGGGGCTTATTTCCGGGTTTTGCTGCTGACCTTGCAGCGCAAGAGCGAGGTGGCGGGGATGCATTGGGCGGAATTGAACGCCGATGGCAGCTTGTGGACCGTGCCCGCCGCGCGCGCCAAAAACAAAAAGGCGCATATCGTTCACCTGTCTGCCCCTGTGCGCGAAGCCTTGGCCGCCGTGCCGCGCCTCGAGGGATCGCGCCTGGTGTTCACCACCAACGGCAAGGTGCCAATTGCGGCCTTCACCCAGGCGCTCGATGCCTTGCGCGCCGAGATCGCCAAGGAGCGCGCCGAGGCCGCGCCGCCAGGCGATGACAGCCGGGGCCTCGAGCCGGTGTTACCTTGGACCATGCACGATTTCCGCCGAACGGGCGTGACGGTGCTGGCCGGGTTGGGGTTCGCGCCGCATGTGGCTGACCGGCTGCTGAACCATGTGCAGGGCGCCATAAAAGGCGTGGCGGCGGTGTATCAGCGGCAAGAGTTTTTGCCCGAGCGTGAGCGGGCGATGACCGCATGGGCGCAATATGTGCTCAACCAGGCCGCTGGCGTGGGGCGAGGCTCGAACGTGGTGCGGCTTCGCAAGCCCCCAGCTCGGGAGCGGTGATTTCAGCGAACGCCGTTCGCTGATTGTGAGGCTATCGCGGCCATGCATCATGTTTTTGTGACGGTGCTTTTCAAAATATGCTAGGTTTAAAGCCTTACGATTGAAAGGCTTTAACGTGGGTGACCATAATCTTACCGTAAAAATCACGGCCGATGTATCGTCGTTACAGGCCAAATCGGCGCTGGCGCAGTCTGAGCTGAAAGACCTCAACGCGCAGGTGAAACGCCTGGCGGCGCAGTTTCGAGAAGCAGGCGACGACATGAAAGCATCGCTGGCGCCACAGCTTGACGCCGCTGCCCGAGAGGCGGCCAATACGCGGGCGGAGATCGCCGCGCTTAATGCTGAAATGCGCGAGCAATCCAAAAAACCCGCCTCGATGTTTGGCGCGCTCACTGAAAAGATTGAGGGCACCACGGCAAAGGTTGAGGGGCTTACGGAGAGATTCCAGGTCTTCCAAAACGCGGCCTCGGCGGTCAGTGAGTTTGTTATGGCCGGCCTGGCGGTTGAGCAGGTGGGCGAGGCGTTCAAATCCGTGGCGGAGATGGGCGAGCAGCTCGAGCAGCTTTCAGAGCGCACGGGCATGAGTACCGAGGCGCTTTCGGGGCTTCGCATGGTTGCGATCCGCTCTGGCGCCGATTTCGGGCAAGTCGGTGACTCGATG
The DNA here is from genome assembly GCA_021809435.1 of Pseudomonadota bacterium. Classification (GTDB taxonomy): domain Bacteria; phylum Pseudomonadota; class Alphaproteobacteria; order Acetobacterales; family Acetobacteraceae; genus Acidocella. The sequence goes on from JAKBAD010000008.1 coordinate 17,909, forward strand.
CAGCATCTGGCCGAATCGATGCAGAAGGCGGTGACAACGCCCAGCGGCACGGCATCCGAGGCGTTTCGGGCGCTGGGCATTTCGGTGACGGATGCCGAGGGGCATTTGCGCCCGATGCGGGATGTGTTGGATGAGGTGGCGCAAAAACTTGACGGATATGCGGATGGTACTGCCAAGGCCGCGCTGGCGGGTGATATTTTTGGCCAGCGCATGGGCAGCGAGATGGTGCCGGTGCTGCATGAGTTGGTTGACGCTGGCGGTTTAGATGGCGCAACTGAAAAAACGCGCGAATTGGGTATGGCGATCAGCGAAACATCTGCCCGTACCGACGCTGAATTTCTGGGTGCGATGCGTGATTCAGGGGCTGCGCTAGACGGGCTGAAAAACCAGTTCGTGCAGCCTTTATTACCAATTCTGACCGAATTGGCGGCCGATTTTTCGGAAGGTTCGTCGCAATCCACTGGGCTGAAAATCGCGGTTGCCTCGCTCGATGTGGCTTTTGAGGGCGTGATCGGAACCGGTGAAGCTGTTGCGGCGGCGGTGACTGCGATTGTCGAGGTTGCGTTTGATGCCGGCGAGGCTGTGGCTGGTTTGGCTGAGGCTGTGGTGGCTCTCGATCGTGTTCTCGATGGTGATTTTGCGGCGGCGGCGCAGGCGGGCGAAAATTCCCTGGCCGATCTGAAGGCGGCGTTTGAGGATACCAAAAACGCAATTGGCACAGAGTGGAAAGCCGAGTTCAAAATATTCTCGGGTCATATGGGCGAAAGCGATACCGGTGATGGCGGTGGCGATGCCGGTAATGGCGGGGGCGATAATGGTGGGAAAGGCAAGCCACAGGCGCCGACCATTCCGCCGCCCACCAGTTCCGGCGATTGGTTGAAAAGCCAAAATGATGCGCTCACCGCCCAGACACAGAAGATTGAGCTTGCCGCCACCGACTGGAAAACGGCGGATAACCAGAAGCTGCAAAACGATGTGGCGTTCTGGAAGGCTGTGACCGCGCAGGCGAATTTGTCGGCCGATCAGCGGAAGGCGGCGCAGGCAAAATTGACCGACGCTATGGTGGCGCTGCACCTGCACCAGCTCGAGACGCAATCATCATCGAGCAAATCGGCGCTTTCGGCCTACAATACCGGTATGAACCAACAGGTTCAGATCGCCCAGGACGCGGCGGCCGCCAAGAAACAGATTGTACAGGCCAATTATCAGGCCCAGGTCGATCAGTGGAATACTGAGGTGGCCCAGGGCAAGATGACCAAGGCGCAAGAGGTGCAAAACGAGATCACCGCGCAACAGCAGATGTATGCGGCGGATTATGCCGAGGCCAAGGCTGAGGCCGATTTGGCGGGGCTTTCGGTGGTGGCGAAGGCTAAGGCGTTCAACCAGATCGAGGTTATGCAGGCCCAGCACAATGCGCTCATGGCGCAGCTTAATACAGAGTTGGTGCAGGCGCAGGTCGAGCTGAACAAGCAGCTTGAGGACGCGAACAAGAAAGCCGCCGAGGCATCGCGGCAAGCGTGGCTGAACGCATTCGCGCCGATCACGACCGCATTTGATGCCTCGATCAATGGCGTTTTGCAGGGCACCGAGACGCTCAAACAGGCCGAGCTGAAGGCGGCGCAGAGCATCACGCTGGCATTCATCGATTCTGAGGCCAAGCGCCTGCAAGCCGCGCTGGTGAGCAATGCCCAGCGCCTGGCGCAGCATCTCGCCACCGAATGGGGCATGACCGCCGCGACCTCGGCGGGCGAAACGGCCCGTGTGAGCGTGCAAACGGCCGGCGCCGAGGCCAGCAAGGGGGTTTCGCTGACCACGGCGCTGGCGCAGATGAACAAATATGCCGCCCAGGCGGCGGGCGGGGCTTATGCGGCGGTGGCCGGCATCCCGTTTGTCGGCCCGGTGCTGGCACCAGCGGCGGCGGCCACGGCTTATGCGGGGGTGATGGCGTTCGAGGTGCTCTCAGCCGAGGGCGGCATGGTCATCGGCGCGGGTGAAAATCCGCTGACGCAACTGCACGAAAAGGAAATGGTGCTGCCCGCGCATATTGCCCAGCCGCTGCTGGCCATGACCTCGGCGGGGGATGTGTTCAACAATTCGTCGGGCGGCGAGGTGCATAATTACCATATCAACCAGACGCTGAACGCCCCTGGCGGCTCGGCCGGCGATTTTTCGGACCAGGTGTGGCGCGCGCTGGAGGTTGGCGTGCGAGACGGGCGCCACACCAGCGGACGCTATCCCGGTGTCACGCGGATGATGCGGCGGGGTGGCTGAAATGAGCCAGGAACAACCAGATGCCGCCGCTCAGGCGTATGCCATGGCGTACCTTAGCGGCTTGAACACGGCGATTTTCGAGATGTTCACGATGACCATGAACTCGATTGCGGCGGCGGCGGGGGTCGAGCCCGGTGTTTACGCCCAGGCCCTGCGAAAATTCATGATGCTGGCCGAGCAGCAGGGCGGCGCGCCTGGTTATGTCGCCGGGCGCGTGGTGGCGTTCAAAACGGTGGCCGATGGGTTGGAGCGGTTTGCGCTCTCCGAGCTGCGCGAGATGAGCGAGCGCGGCGGTTTGCGGGTGGTTCCGGGCGGCAAGGATAACGCGGGCGGATAGCGCGCCCAAACCCCGCTGGCCCGCTTGTGCTTGAGACCCCGCCGCGCGGCGGGGTCTTTTTTGCGAGCAGGCGCCGCCCTGGGCTGGTCGTGGTGGTGGCGCGCTATCTCTGGCCACCTTAAAGGCCGAACGCCGCCAGCGCGCTTCTGGTGGCGTTTTTCTTGCGTGCCGGGTTTGTTGGGCGTAGCCTATTTGTGGTTGCAACACGGGGGAAGCCATGGGCCTGCGTTTTCGGCGCCGCATTCGGTTGGCGAAGGGTGTTTATGTGAACCTGAGCAAGAGCGGCTCGAGCCTGTCGCTCGGCGGGCACGGCGCCACTGTTAACATCGGCCAGCATGGGGTGCGCGAGACCGTGGGCATTCCGGGCACGGGCATCTCATACAGCCACCAAATGGGCGGCCACCCGCACCAGGCGCAAGCCGGGGGCGCGCCCGTTCAGCCACGCCAGGGCGGCGGCGGGCGGCCATTGCTCAAACTGCTGGGGGTGGTGGTGCTGGTCATCATGGCGGCCGGGTTTGTGAGCGCGCTCATGCAATGATCGGCCCGGCCTGGTGCCCCCGCTGCGCGGGAGGCTGTGGGGCGCGGTGCCGGTGGTGAGGTGCCCAACATGACAAACCCCGCCGGGTTAGGGCGGGGTTTCTACGGTTTAGGAGGCTTGTCATCGCTTGGCCCTAAACCGGCCCCTTGCGGGGTCTTCCAAGCCCGGCTCTGCCTTGCGGCAGTGTTGCGGGTACGAGCCCCATATAGGCCACTGGCCGCCGGGCTTCAACGAAAATCCAACGCGGCCCGCACGCCGGCCAACACCGCTTGCAAATGATGGTCCCCGATCTGGTATGTTTGGTAGAGGCGATTGCCTCTGATGTCCCGGCTCTTTACGCGGTCCAGTCGATCAAGGGCCACCGTCGCCACCATGTCGCATTTCGCCCACATTGGCGCCCTGGCGGGCGGGTAAATCCCCATAGGCAAGCAGTAATGCCACGGCTCTGGCGGCGTGGGGGCGGTGCTGCTGAGGGGGATGACCGTCACCAAACCGCTGCCCTGGCGGCGGCGTGGCGAGACGACGATGACCGGGCGTACCTTGACCATCTCTGGTGGCCGAAAGCCGGAAGAGAAATCGCAGATGAGAATCGTGCCCCGGTCTGGGTGAAAGGTTAGGGGCAAACGTTCTCATTCCCTTTTTTGGCCAGCCGCACGCCCGCGCCGCCGCCGTTTTCGGCGATGAATTGCACGCCAGCGGCTTCCAACGCGGCGCGGATGGCTTCCATGGTTGAAGCTTTTATATCCTCGCCACGTTCAAAACGGGCGATTGTGTTGGTTGAAACGTTGGCCGATTCAGCCAAGTCTCGCACGCCAAGGCCCAGTGCAACGCGCGCCATTCGGACCTGCACAGGCAATATTGATAACACTGTTGCGATTTTCGACATGCTGCTTTATTGGTAACAGCGTGGCGATTTTAGATCAACCGCCATATCTGAAAGCGGCCAGGTCGAGGGGTAGGAGCCTCGACCTGGCCATAACCTGAACCAGGAGCTTACCCATGACCCAAGCTATGCCGGCGCCTATCATGCCCGGCGCCGATTCCGCCAGCCCGCCACCCGCGCCGCCGCATTTGTCGGCCTATGACCTCGCCGCGGCTTTGCCTGGCCTTTATGCGCGGCACGGCGCGGCTTATGACCCGCGCTGTGCCGAGAGCGCCCGCGCTCAAGAGCTTTGGCGTGAAATTCTGGCGCTCGAAGAGGCCGTTATGAGCCTGCCGGCGCATAGCCTCGCGGATGCCATAACCAAGCTTATCGTTCTGCGCGCGCAATTCGATGAACCGGGCGGCGAAGCTGTGCAGATGACCTTGGCCGGGGTTCTGCGGTGCTTGTTGCCGATGTGCAGCTCTGATTTTGCCCAGTTTGTGGGGGTTTATGCCGGTGCCGATGTGCTGGGGGCTGTGCAATGACCAAAAAACCCGCCACCCCGGAAGAGGTTATCACCGCCATCGAAGCGGCGGATGCCGCCGTGGGGAAAATGCATAGCTTGGCCCAGGCGTTGGGCTTCATGGCCGAGGCTTCCACGGCCTTGAATGACCCGGAATTTCCGGCCTCCGTGGCGCTCCTGGCCGAGCTGCAAATCGAGGCGGCCGCCGCGCATGATAAGGCCATGCAGGTTGTGCGGAATTGGGCGCCTGACCGGTTTGTGGCCCGCGCGCTGGAGGCCACGCCATGAGCGCGCCAAGCCAGACTGCCGAGCAAATGCTTGAGAAAATCGAGTTTCTCCGTGAGCGTTTCGCGCGGTTAGACGGGTTGGGGATCGCCCTCGAAATCATGACCCGGCAGGCTTCTTTTGAAAGTTTTATCGAGAGGCGGCCCGATTATTTCCGCACGGCGGTCGAGCAAATCGGGCTGTTGCACGGCGATGTGACGACCGGCTGTTTTGACGCGCTGGAAGCCCTGGAGGATTTTGTGTCGGCCGGTTCCGCGAACCCCGGCTGACATTCATTCCCAAAATGCCCGCGCCGCCGCGCGGCGGGTTCGCGCGGCATAGGCGGGCAAGAAAGCTTTCGATTGACGGGCGCGCGTGTGGCGCCGATTTTACAGGCCCAGGCTAGGTTTGGCCGCCGAACGCCGCGAACATCACGCGCGGCCCGCCTGGGCACCTCTTTTTTACGTGATGAGCCGGGGTGATGCCGGGATGACCAAAGCCAAATTCGCGCCCCAGGATTATTTCGGCCTGCCGTTGGCGGCGGCGCTCGACCGCTTGGCTGAACAGGCGGGGGTGATTGATTGCGCTCGTGATCCGAGAGAGCGCCGCCCGTTATTGTCAGATGAGGGCCGGCGGTGGGTGTTCATCGACTATCGTAGGTTTGGTTTGGTGCGGGATGGGGATGATGGCGATTTTGGCCCTTTGGGTTTCCTTAATCGGCGGCCTGTTCCCGGCGCGATGGATGCCGCCCGAATTGCAGAGAATCGTGAATGGATCGCGCGCCGCGTGGGGGGGCTGCGACGTTTTGAAGGCGTGATAAGCCCGTTGATTGAGGCGCTGAAATCTGGCGAAATCCTCGCGCGCGGATTTGTGCGCGGCGGATTGAAGGCGGAGCAGATTGATCCGGCGCGCTGGCATATGGGGTGGATCGTCACGCGGCGCGACAATGCGGCACGGGTGGAGTTTTTTGCTGACATAACCTTGGAAGATGCCGAAATCACATTGACCGGCCTAATTCTGGCCGCGCCCGAAGGCGCGGCGGTGCCCCAGGCTGACGCCCCCCGCGCGGCGGCGGTATCGGCGCTTGTGGCTGGAGCGATGGGCGATCCATTGAAGCCGGCGAGAAGGCGCGGTGGAGGGGCGAAATCAAAATACGACTGGCCGGCGCTGGAACGCGAGCTTGGCGCGAAATTAGCCGCTGAAGGGCTGCCATCACCTGGTGATGGCCAGCAAAGCAGGCTTGAAATTTGGGTGCGGGACTGGTTCGCGAAGTGCGATCAATACCCCGCCGAAAGTCTTGTGCGAGAGCATGTTGTTGGTGTCATCGAGGCGCATCGGAAGGCGCTGGTATGAAGGCCGACAACTTAGTTACCGGCCTTTCCGGCCGACTGCAACGCGGTTCCGCGCCTATCCCCGCTTCATGCATCGCATGGGATGCGTTGGAGATATGGAATGAAAATCGAACAGAATCAGTCGGTGCCCGCTCTGCATGTGCGGGTGGTTTCGGAAGCCGAGGCGGCGGTGAGGTTGTCGCTGAGTCGGCGTGTGTTGCAGGAATTTCGTCTAAACGGAACTGGTCCCGCGTTTATCAAACTTGGAATGCGGCGCATTGGCTACGATCTGCGCGACCTGGATGCGTGGGTGGCCGCGCGGCGGGTACGAAGCACCGCCGCCCAAATGGCCGGGGGTGTGGCATGAGCCCCGAGGTGAAGGCCGCGCCGTTTTACGCGGTCCGGTGCCAGTTGGCGGCGCTGTTGGAAAGCTTGGGCGGGGGCCTCGCCAATGTTCTCGATATGCGCCTCGATGGGCTGCTGGAGGGGCCGCACCGGGCCGATTTGATGGGGGCGCAAGAGCCTGAACGGAGATTGATTTTTGCCGCGCAACAACATGCTTGCGCGCTGCGCCTCGTTCGCCCCTCGAGCGAACCGTATGATGCCGCGCAGGCTTATGTGGGGCATTGCCGCGTGCATCGGGGGAGTGGCGCGGGGCAAACTCTTGGTGCGGTCAGCCGGGATATGAAGAAAGGTTTGCATCTGGCGCGGCAGCTTTTGGCCGCCCACATGCGGGCGATGCTGGCCGATGACTGACGCTCGCGAAATCGCCCGGCTTCTGGCGCAACGCGCGCCAGAGCTGGCGCGCGAGCTGCTGCCCGGTGGCCGGCGCGAGGGCGCCGAGTGGCGTGCGGGCGGGGTGGATGGCGGCCGGGGCAAAAGCTTGGCCATTCACCTTTTTGGCGTCAAGGCCGGCATTTGGAGCGATTTTGCCGCCGGAATCGGTGGGGACGCGCTCGACCTCGTAAAGTTTTGTCAGTGCAATGGCGATATGCGTGCGGCCCTGGAATGGGCGCGCGCCTGGTTGGGGCTGGCGGCGGATGCTCGACCAGCCCCGGCCAGGGCGCGCCATTCGCCCCCGCCGCGCGCGGCGGCCGAGGATGAACGCGACCCCGAACAAGAGGCGCGAATCGCTAAGGCGCTGGCCTGGTGGGGCGAGGCCCAGCCGAAATTGGCCGGCACGCCCGCCGCTGCATATTTGCTGGCCCGTGGCATCGACCTCGCCGCCTTGGGCCGCCAGCCCCGCGCGCTGCGCTTCCACCCGCGCCTGTGGGCGGCCGAGGCTCGCCGGGGTTTTCCGGCAATGCTGGCCGCCATTGTTGGGCCTGCCGGGGAGTTCCAAGGAATTCATCGAACCTATCTCGAGGCGGATGATTCGGGCGGATGGGGTAAGGCGCCGCTCATCTCGCCGAAAATGTCGTTCGGCCGGGTGGCGGGCGGCACGATCAGGCTTTGGCGCGGCGCCTCGGGCGTGCCTCTGGCCGCCGCGCGGCCGGGTGAGAGTGTGGTGATCGCCGAGGGCATCGAAACGGCCTTGAGCGTGGCGCTGGCGTGCCCCGAGCTTCGCATTTTGTCGGGCGTGAGCCTCGGAAATTTGAAGGCGATTGACCTGCCCGAGGCCGTGGGCACGGTGATTTTGTGCGCGGACAATGACGCGCCCGGCTCGCCCGCTGACAACGCCTTGCGCGCGGCGGCGGAACGCTTTGCCGCCCAGGGCCGCGTGGTGAAAATCGCGCGCTCACCGCTGGGGCTAAAAACGGACATGAACGATTTGTTGAGGGCGGGATGAGCAAAAAATCACAAGGCGCGAACGCCGTTCGCGCCGCTATCGAATCCGCCGAAACCGTGCCACCGCCCAGCCTGGTGCCCGATGAGGTGCGGCGGCGGGTGGTGATGCTCGAGAACGGCCTGCACCGCCGCACGGATGGCGGATTGCAATGGGTTGCCGCGCCGTTCCAGGTGGCGGCCGAAACTCTGGATGAGGCCGGGAATTTTGGCCTGTTGGTGACCTGGCGCGACCGCGAAGGCCAGCAGCGCGAAGAGGTTTTTGGCCGTGAGCTGTTTGCGGGCGAGGCGGGCGAGCTGCGCGCCAGGCTGGCGGCGGGCGGGCTAACGATTCTGCCCGATCAGCAGTCGCGGCAAGCTTTCGGGGTTTATTTGAACGTGATCGAGGTTTCGGGCCGGGCGCGGGTGGTGAGCCGGTGTGGTTGGCACCATGTGGGCGCCGGGCGCGTGTTTGTGCTGCCGGCGCAGGTTATCGGCGGCGCCGGGCATCGTGTGCTTTTGGCCTCGGGGGCGCGCGCTCAGGCGCCGTTTGCGGCCTCGGGTACGCTCGATGAATGGCGGCGCGGGGTTGCGGCGCTGGTGGCCGGAAATTCCCGGCTGGTGTTCGCGGTGGCCTGCGCGTTCGCGGGCGCGCTGCTGGAATTGTCGGGCGATGATGGCGGCGGGTTCAACCTGAAAGGCCCCAGCCGGGCGGGCAAAACTACAGCCCTGCGCGCGGCGGCGAGCGTTTGGGGTGGCGGCCCTGGTTTTGGCGCGGGGGCGTTCATTCGCTCATGGCGCGCCACCGGCAACGCGCTTGAGGCGGTGGCGGCGGCACATTCTGACACGTTGCTTTGCCTTGATGAGATGGGGCAGGTGGAGGGCAAAGAGCTGGGCGAAATTTCGTACATGCTCGCCAATGGTCAAGGCAAAAGCCGTGCGGATCGCGGCGGCGCGGCCAGGGTTCAAAGCCGGTTTCGGGTGCTGTTTCTCTCCACGGGCGAGGTTGGCCTCGCCGACAAAAGCGCCGAGGGGCGCAAGGCCGTGAAGGCAGGCCAGGAGGTTCGGTTTGTGGATGTTGCCGCCGAGGCCGGCGCGGGCCTGGGGATTTTCGAGCAGTTGCACGATGAACCAGGGCCGGCCGCGCTGGCTGAATTGCTGAAAACCGGCACGCGGCGATTCTATGGCACGGCCGGCCCCGAATTTGTGCGCGTGATTGTCGGCCGACTGGCGGCGCCGGATTTTCAGGATCGCTTGGCCGCGAAAATTGATGACGTGGTGACCGGGTGGCTGGCGCGCCACCCGGATGCAACGGGGCAGGTTCGGAGCGTGGCGCGGCGGTTTGCGTTGGTGGCCGTGGCCGGCGAGCTGGCGACCGAGGGCGGCGTGACGGGGTGGGCGGCCGGCGAGGCCGAGGAAGCCGCCGGGCGGATGTTTCGCGCATGGCTGGCGGCGCGCGGCTCGACCGGCGCGCGTGAGGACATGCAGGCGGTTGACCAGTTGCGCGCGTTCATGGGGGCGCATGGCGTTTCGCGGTTTGAGCGGTGGGATAGGGACAAGCGCCCCAACGCCGAGGGTGAGGTGGTGGCCGAGGCCGCGCCGGTTGAGCGCGTTTCGGTGCAGCACCGGGCTGGGTGGCGGCGCTGGATCGAAGAAGATGATGGGCGCGGGTATTGGCGATATTACGTGACGCGGGAGGCCATGGGCGAGGCGCTGGCTGGGCTCGATTTTCGCGCGGCGGTGAAGGTGCTGGCCGAGGCTGGGCACATCACCCGAGATAAGGACGGAAAATCGACCGTGCTGCGGCGCCCGCCGGGGGTTGAGAAGAATATGCGCCTGTTCGAGGTGCGCTCCACCATCATGGGCGCTGGTGTGGATGATTTGGATGATGAACCGGGCGCATAGTGTCTCAATAGGGCAAAGCCTTATGAGTCATCCGGATTTTACGCAAAACCCGCCCCGCCGGGCGTCTCAAAATAGTCTCAATAGAATGTTGACGCCATTCCACGAAAGGTCTAGTGTCTAACGAGACAAGGAGACGATGACATGAGCATCACCGGCATTCGCATTGGCTACGCCCGCACCTCCACGGTTGACCAGGTGGCGGGGCTCGAAGCCCAAGAGCGTGACCTGATGGCCGCCGGGTGCAAGAAGGTTTTCGCCGAGCAGGTGAGCGCCACCGCCGAGGTGCGGCCCAAGCTGAAAGCCGCGCTCGACTATATCCGCGAAGGCGATGTTTTGGTTGTGACCAAGCCTGACCGGCTGGCCCGCTCGATGGCGGACCTTTTGGCTATCAATGAGCAGATCAAGGCCAAGGGGGCCACGTTGCTGGTTCAGTCTATCAGCCCCGAGCCGCTTGATGCCCGCAACCCCACCGGCACGCTCATGTTGCATGTGCTGGGCGCGGTGGCGGCATTCGAGAGAGACCTCATGAAAGAGCGCCAGCGCGAGGGGATCGCTAAGGCCCGGTCAGAGGGGCGTTATAAAGGCCGCGCGCCCACGGTGCAGCGCCGGGCTGATGAGATATTGGCGCTCAAGGCCCAAGGCATGGGCGCCGCCGAGATCGCCCGCGCGCTGGGCGTGGGCCGGGCCAGCGTTTACAGGGTTCTTGAAACCATTGGCGCCGAGCCCGCCGAGGCTTGAGCGCCCAGGCCGGGCGGGTTTTCTTGTCGCGCAATGCAAGCCGGGGCCTGTGTGCCCCGGTTTTTTTTGTGTGCGGCGCGGGCCGCCGCGCGCCGGGGGGTTATGTCTCCACGGTTCTGGCGCGAAACCATGCCGCCAGCTCATCCTCGGCGAGCGTGCCGGCCGCCAAGCTTTCCATTGCCCGCACGGCCTCGGCCTTCTCGAAGCTCACGCTGTGCCCGTTATCGGCCAGGAACAGACGGGCGATGATCCAGGCGGTTCGCTTGTTGCCATCCACAAAGCCATGATTGCGGGCCAAGCCGAACGCATAGGCGGCGGCCAGGGCTTGGGCGTCGGGCGAACCATAGGCAGCGAGGTTGCGCGGGCGCGCGAGGGCCGATTCTATCGCGTTCTGGTCCCTTATGCCCTCTGGCCCGCCATGTTCGGACAATTGCCGGTCATGGATGGCATAGACCAGCGCCGGGGAGATCCAGCGCCAAGGCGCGGTCACTTGGCCAGCGCCCGCAATATATCGCGGTCATCATGCATGATCTGTTCGGCCAGCTTCATCTGGCGCTCAAACTCTGGATCGTAAGGCGTGACCCGGAAGCCGCCGTCTGGCGTTTCGGTTAGGTAAAGCGTGTCGCCTTTCTGCACCTTGAGCTTGGCCATGACCTCTTTGGACAGGATGACGCCAGAGGATGCGCCAACCGTGGTGATCTTCATCGTCAACATGAAAAGCGCCTCGACTATATAAGGTTCATTATATAGGCGCCTTGCCTTGGCCTGTTCAAGGCCGGTTTTTGGCACACCTTTTTGGGTTGTGTGCCGGGTGTGCCGCCGATGTGTGCCACAAAAATCTGTTTAATATCATAGTGTTAAATGGATTTGGCACACATGCACACCTGGCACACCATTTTTTGAGCATAAAGGGTGAGACGGACACATGAGACCAGAGCCTGAACGGGGTGCGGCGGATGATCGCCGGGCAACCGGATGCCCGGTAGCAGGGCGGTGCGGCGGGTGCCGGCACTGGCGGGTTGATCGTGGGGATGCATTTTGACCGGGCAAGGGGGTGGGGGGTTTAAGTTCCTGGCCGGTTCGCTCGGCCAACCGCGTTTCAAGCCAACGCACGCCTCCGCAGAATTGGCGAAAATCTTTTTTTTTCGTCTGGTTGATGGGGTTGGCCAAACAGTCCGGAGAGAGTCCGGAAGATGTTCAGCCTGATGCCCGATTTTGAAAGTTTGCTGGTGCCGTCCGCCGGAATCGAACCGGCGACCTACTGATTACGAATCAGTTGCTCTACCGACTGAGCTAGGACGGCGGAACCAGTGTGTGGGAGCCTATATCCAAGCTCCCGCTTTGCCGCAAGCCTATTGCCCAGAATCTCGCCGCGCCAGTGTGCTGATGGCCGACCAGTCCAGCTCCGCCGCGCCCGGCTGGGCGAGTAGGGCCAGAAACCGGTCGCGCAGCAAGCTGGCGAGCGGCAGGGGCACGTTCAGGCTTTCGGCGGCGGCCAGCACCAGGCGCACGTCTTTTTGGCCCAGCGGCGCGGCAAATCCGGCGGGGCTGAATTTCTGTTCCGCGATCAGCCCGCCATAGGTTTTATAAACCGGCGCCGAGAACAGGGTGGAGGTCAGCAGCTCGATATAGGCCTCAGGCTCGATACCGCCTTTGGCCACCAGCGCCACCGCCTCGCCCAGCGACTCGATGACCGAGGCGATGAGGAAATTCCCCGAGAGCTTGACCAGATTGGCGCTGGCCGGCTTGTCGGAGAGCAAGAACGTGCGCTGGCCAATGGCCGCGAACACCGGCTGCACGCGGGCCAGGGCCTCGGGCGCGCCGGCGGCGGCCACAAACAGCTTGGCGGCGGCGGCGGCATCGGGGCGGCCGAACACGGGGGCCGAGACAAAGCTCTGCCCCGCCGAGCCGTGCGCCTCGGTCAGTTTCTCGGCCATGGCCACCGAGATGGTGCTGGCCGAAACATGCACAGCCCCCGCCGGCAGCGCCGAGAGAAAGCCCGAAGGCCCAAACACCACGGCTTCGAGCGCCTTGTCGTCGGCCACCATGGTCACCACGGCCTCGGCGCCGCGCGCGGCTTCGGCCGGGGTGTGGGCCAGGCGCGCCCCTTGCGCCACCAGCGGGGCCGCCTTGTCGGCCGAGCGGTTATAAACGCTCACCTCATGCCCGGCCTTCAGCACATTCCCCGCCATGCCCCGGCCCATCTGGCCCAGCCCGATAAATCCCAGTTTCATCTTCGCGTCCCTGTCTATCCCAGTAATCGCCCAATTACCCGTGCCGTATAATCTACCACGGGAATGATGCGTCCATAGTTAATGCGCGTCGGGCCAATTACCCCAATCGCGCCAACAATCCTGTCCTGCGCGTTGCGTGCTGGCGCCACCACCATGCTCACCCCCGCCGAGCCAAACAACCCCGACTCCGCGCCAATGAAGATTCGCACGCCATCGGAAGTCTCAGCCAGCTCCAGCAGCTTCAGCATGGTCTCCTCCGCCTCCAGCCGCTCAAACAGCGCCTGAATGGCCGAGAGTTTCTCCAGCCCGTCCACATCTTCCAGCAGCCGCCCCTGGCCGCGCAAAATCAGCGAGCCGCCGCGCCCCTCATAGCCCCAATCGGCCAGCCCCGCGGCCACCACGGCACTGGTCAGCTCATCCAGCTCCAGCCGGTTGGCGTCCAGCTCGCGGGCCACTTCGTGGCGTATTTCGGCAATCGAGCGTCCGGTAAGCCGGGCGTTCAAAAAATTACTCGCCTCCTGCAGCGCCGAGGGCGGCAGGCCGGGCGGGGTCTCGATGATTCGGTTCTCCACCTGCCCATCGGCCGAAACCAACACCACCAGCGCCCGCCCCGGCGAGAGCGGCACGAATTCGATATGGCGCACCGGCCCGTCGCTCTTGGGCGCCAGCACCAGCCCGGCGGCGGCCGAGAGGCCCGAGAGCATGGCCGAGGCCTGCGCCAGCGTCTCCTGCAGCGAGCGCCCGGCATGAGCGAGCGCATGGTTGATGGTGGCGCGCTCATCGTCCGAGAGTTCGCCAAATTGCAGCAGCCCGTCCACAAACAGCCGCAAGCCCCGCTCGGTCGGCAGCCGCCCGGCCGAGGTGTGGGGCGCGAACAGCAGCCCGGCATCGGTCAGGTCGGCCATCACATTCCTGATGGTGGCGGGCGAGAGGCGCTGGGGCAGCAATTTCGAGAGCGTGCGCGAGCCGACCGGCTCGCCGGTTTCCACATATTGTTCCACAATCTCGCGCAGCACCGCGGCCGAGCGCACATCGAGCCCGGGCGGCAAACGGGGCAGGGGGGATTTGGCTCTATGGTCCATTTGGCGTGTTGCCTGTATTAGCTCGGGCGGTCTGAATTCAGGAGTAAGAGAATGCGCCCCTCTGGCAGAAATTTCAATGAATTGCGGAAAATCTCGATCGAGACCGGGTTTTCCCACCATGCCGAAGGCTCGGCGCTGATTCGCATGGGCGGCACCGAGGTGCTGTGCACCGCGTCCGTCGAGGGCAAGGTGCCGGGCTTCATGCGCGGCCAGGGCGAGGGCTGGGTCACCGCCGAATACGGCATGCTGCCCCGCGCCACCCACACGCGCGGCGACCGCGAAGCCGCGCGCGGCAAGCAGTCCGGCCGCACCCAGGAAATCCAGCGCCTGATCGGCCGTTCGCTGCGCGCGGTGGTTGACCGCAAGGCCATGGGCGAGATCAGCATCACCCTCGACTGCGACGTGCTCAACGCCGATGGCGGCACGCGCTGCGCCTCCATCACCGGCGCTTACGTGGCCCTGGCCCTGGCGCTGCGCAAGCTGCAAGCCAACAACGTCATCAAATCCTTCCCGCTCATCGGCCAGGTGGCGGCGGTCTCGTGCGGCATCTTCCAGGGCCAGCCGGTGCTCGACCTTGACTATGCCGAGGACTCATCGGCCGACGCCGACGCCAATTTCATCCTCACCCAGGGCGGCGGCATCGTGGAAATCCAGGCCACCGCCGAAAAATCCACCTTCGACGACGCCGCCTTCGCCGCCCTCCTGGCGCTGGCCCGCAAAGGCACCAACGAGCTGTTCGCGGCCCAAAAGGCGGCTTTGGGGTGAAAATTTTGTCTAACGGGGGGGAGCGTACCCGCTCCCTTTCGAAATTTTGGCGAACGGGAGGGGCGTACAATCGACCAGATGAAGCTGCAAAAGCTTTTATTTTACGCTCAAGCCTAGAGCGACATCCAATCAAATGGAATCATTTGATTGGATAAAGTTGCTCGCCCAAACAAAGAGTTAGAGCAGTTTCCATGAGCCTACGTGAATGGAAAATGCTCTAGTCTGAGCGGCGGGCAAGCCCATGACTTGGCAGGGGCCGATGACCTGCTGCCCGGCATGCAGGCCGATTTACTGATCGCCGATACAGCATACGATGCCGATGAACGGATTGTCTCCATGCTGGCAGACAGGGATAAAGCCGTCGTCATCCCGCCCAAAGCAAACCAAAAAAATCAAGCGGGACTATGATCGCGACATCTACAAAGCACGCCACCTGATCGAGAATTGCTTCGCCAAACTCAAGCAGTTCCGTGCCATCGCAACGCGTTATGACAAAACGGCCAGGAACTTCCTGGCCGGTATACACCTCGCAGCAGCCGCAATCTGGCTCAAATGACCACAGGCTATAATATTTTGGCGAGCAATATCATTGGGTTAAATCGCAACTGACGATTCGATTCAACCCAATACGGCTCTGAGCGCGGCCATCACCGCGAGGTTGGCGGCGCTCAAGGCCAGCAGCACGGCGGGCGCGCCGACGCCCCGGCCAAAGGCCAGCGCGCCCAGCGCCCCGGCGCCCAGGGTGATGAGGGCGTTGAGGACATTATTGGCCGCCACCATGCGCGCGCGCTGGGCGGGGGGGCTGGCTTCTTGCAGCCGCACATAAAACGGCACCGAGAACAGCCCGCCGCACAGCGAGAGCCCGGCCAGCGCCGCCAGCAGCGCCAGACCGCCCGGCGTGAGCAGGCCCGAAAGCCCGGCCACCACGCCCAGCCGGGGGCCGATGAGCGCGAACAGCCCGGCGCCCAGGCTCAGCCCCAGCCCGGCAGGCAAAGTGAGGCGGAGCAGGCTGGTATCGTGCGTAAAGCGCCCGGCCAGCACCGAGCCCACGCCCACGCCGATAGCGAAAATGCCCAGCATCAGGGTCACGGCATGGGGGCCGGCATGAAGGGTTTGTTCGGCCAGCACCGGAAACGCGCCCAGTACCAGCGCGCCAAAGGCCCAGAACCAGGAAATGGCCAGCGAGGCCAGCCAGACCGGCCGGTTGGCGCGTGCCACCTGGAGCAGGGCCAGGGTTTCGCGCAGCAGGCGCCAGCTTGGGCGCAGCCCGGGGGCGGCGATGGATGAGCGCGGCATGACCCAGGCCGAGACAATGCCGCCCAGCGCGATGGCCATGGCCAGACCCGGCACGATGACCGTGCCCCGGGGCAGCGAGATGAGCCCGCCGCCCAGCACGGTGCCGATGATGATGCCCATGAAGGTGCCGGCCTCGATATAGCCATTGGCGGCGACCAGCCGGTCGGCGCTGAAAAACTCGGGCAGGATGCCGTATTTGAGCGGCGAGAAGGCCGCCGCCTGCATGCCGAGCCCGAGCAGCACGGCGACCAGCAGCGCGAAGCTGCCGGTGGCGAACCCCACCAGGGCGAGCAGCATCAGCCCCAGCTCCCAGAGCTTGACGAACCGGATGAGACGGGTTTTCTCGCAGGCATCGGCCATCTGGCCCATGCTGGCCGAGAGCAGGGCGTAGGGGGCCAGGAACAGCCCGCCCGAGAGCGCGGCCAGGGCGGCGGCCTGGTGCGCGGGCAGGCGCGAGAGCGCCAGAATGACCAGGGCGTTCTTGAACAGATTATCGTTAAGCGCGCCCAGCGCCTGGGTGATGAAGAGCGGCAGAAACCGCCGCGCGCGCCACAGGCTAGCCATGGCGCGCCGCCAACAGCCGCAGCGTGCCCGCCGCCGAGAGCAGCCCGACCGCCAGCCCGGCCAGCACATCGCCGATGAAATGATAATCGGCGCCGACCAGCCCGGCCATGACCAGCGCCAGCACCAGCACCGCCCAGGGCCGCGCGCGCGGCGCCACCACCCAGAGCACGGCCAGCGGCGCGCTCATATAGGCGGTGTGGCCGGAGGGATAGGCGCCGTAGAGATAGGAGGTGGCCAGCGGGTGGAAGCCATAGACCCCATCTTTGAGCCACCATTGCGGCCAGGCGCGGCCGAGGAGGAATTTCAGCTCATCCTTGGCGGCCGTGGCGGTGATGGTGGCCAGGCTCATGGCCAGCCAGGGGCCAGCCGCCAGCCGTGCGGGCAACAGCCTGAGCGCGGCGGCGCAGAGATAGAGCCCCGAGAGCGGCAGGGGCAGCAGCGAGGGGGTGGCGCAGGCCTGGAACCAGGGCCGCCAGCCCGGGTGCACGGCGAAGAACCGGGCCACGGGCCGGTCGATGGTGGCGGCGCAAAGCAGGCTGGCGGCCAGCAGCCCGAGGCAGAGCCACATCAGCCGGGCGGGCGGGCGGCTCAGGGCAGCAGCACGGTGCTGCCGGTGGTCTGGCGGGCTTCGAGCGCCATATGGGCGCGGGCGGCGTCTTCGAGCCGGAAGCTCTGATTGACCTGAATTTTGACCGCGCCGCTGGCCACCACATCGAACAGGGCCTTGGCGGAGGCTTGCAGATCGGCCGGGTTGGCGGTGTAGGTGGCGAAGCCAGGGCGGGTGAGATAGAGGCTGCCCTTGGCCGAGAGCACTGAAATATCGACCGGCGGCACGGGGCCCGAGGCATTGCCGTAAGAGACCATGAGGCCGAGCGGGGCCAGGCAATCGAGGCTGGCGTTGAAGGTGTCCTTGCCGACGCTGTCATAGACCACGGGGACCATGGCGCCGCCGGTGAGGCGTTTGACCTCCTGGCAGAGATTGGCGTGGCCGATGATGGTGTGGGTGGCGCCGTTGGCGCGCGCCAGTTCGGCTTTTTCCTCGGTCGAGACCACGCCGATGACGGTGGCGCCGATATGTTTGGCCCACTGGCACATGATGAGCCCGACCCCGCCGGCGGCGGCATGGATGAGGATGGTCTCGCCCGGTTTGACCGGATGGGTGCGGTGGAGCAGGAAATGCGCGGTGATGCCTTGGAGCATCATGGCGGCGGCGGTGGGGAACTCAATGGTTTCGGGGAGTTTGGTCAGCCGGTCGGCGGGGATGACGCGCTCGGTGGCATAGGCGCCGAGCGGGCCGCCGGCATAGGCCACGCGGTCGCCAGGGGCGACGCAGGTGACCTCATCGCCGACCGCGAGCACGGTGCCCGCACCCTCCATGCCGATGGTGCCGGGCAGGTTCATTTTGTACAGCCCGGTGCGGAAATAAATATCGATGAAATTGAGGCCGATCGCCTCATGACGGATCAGGGCCTCGCGCGGGCCGGGCTGGGGGGTGGGCAGCTGCTCCCATTGCAGCACCTCGGGCCCGCCGTTGACGTGAATGCGAATGGCCTTGGTCATTGATCTGTGGTCCTGGTCTCGAGGTCGAGGAGATGGCGCTTGGTGGGCAGCCCCTCGCCGCCGGAATAGCCGCCCAGCCCCTGCGCGCCAAGCACGCGGTGGCAGGGGATGAGGATGGGGATGGGGTTGGCGGCGTTCGCGCCCCCGACCGAGCGCGCCGAGCCGCCGGCCTGGGCGGCGATTTGGGCATAGGAGCGGGTTTGGCCCGCCGGAATGGTGCGCAGCGCCGCCCAGATTTTTTGCTGGTAGGGCGTGCCGTGGGGCTTGAGGGGCAGGGTATCGGGCCAGGGACCGCCATCGAAATAGGCATCGAGCGCGGCTTTGGCGGATGTGAGCAGGGGGGATGGCTCCTGGATGCTGCCCCAGCCCCATTCGAGCGCGACGATGGCGCCGTCATCTTCAAACAGGGTGAGGTCGCCGACCGGAGAGTGCATGGACAAGGCGGACATGGGGCGCAGGCTAGTCGGACCCTGAGCCGCGATCAAGCCCGTGCCGCTTTGGGGTTGCGGCGCGGGGGCGGCGTGGGGCAAAAATCCGGTCATGATCCGTCCATCTTCACTGCTGGGTCTGGGAGGGGCCGCGCTGCTCGCCGCGTGCGCGGGCGGGCCCCGGCTGGCGCCCGCCAGCCATTTCGGCCAGCCCACGCGCCTGACCTGCGTGCCTTATGCGCGCGATGTCTCGGGCATTGATCTCGCGGGCAATGCCTTTCGCTGGTGGAACGAGGCCGAGGGGGTGTATCCGCGCAGCCAGCGGCCGCAAGTGGGGGCGGTGCTGGTGTTCCGGCCCCATGGCGGCATGCGGGTGGGGCATCTGGCGGTGGTGAGCCGGGTGAAAACCAGCCGCGAAATTCTGGTGAATCAGGCCAACTGGCTGCCACACCGCATTGAGCGGAATTTGCCGGTGGTGGATGTTTCGGACTGCAATGACTGGACGCGGGTGCGGGTGTGGTATGAGCCCGCCCATGCGCTGGGCGCCACCACCTACCCGACTTATGGGTTTATTTTACCCAACGGATGAGGCGCTGACAGCCTGGCATATTGACCACCACCGGGGCGGCGATGATGAGGGCGGCGATGTTCCAGAGCACGAATTCGGTGTTCTGGAGACCTTCGAGGACGAGGTCGGCCAGGGCCAGCAGGGCCAGGGCGCCGGCGGCGAACTGCTCTTCCCAGCGCAGCGGCTTAGGCATGTCTTTGGTGTGGAAGCGCAGCACGGCGGCGATGGCGGGGATGACGAAGCTGGCGAGCGGGGCATCGAGATAGCGGCCGGCGAAGACCAGGCGGGCCTGGTCGATGGCGGCGGCGGCGAGGAGCAGGAACCACAGCGAATCGTAGGACCAGAGCAGGCGGCCCCGGCGGAGCGCGGCCAGCACCTCGGCGCCAGAAACGGCGGGCGGCAGGGGGCGGTGGGCGAACAGGGCATCGGCGCGGCGCAGCGCGAGCAGGGCGAACAGCGCCTGCAGGGGCAGGTTGACCAGGGCATCGAGCCAGAGCCAATGGTCGTAGAGATAAGGCAGCGTGCCGCTGGCGGCATAGGCCAGGCCATTACCGAGCGCGAAGGCGGGCAGGGCGAGGCGGGCATCGCGGAACCCGACCGATGCGTAGAGCACCAGGCCCAGAACCGCCGCCAGCGCCGCGTACCAGGGCCAGGCGGGATTTTCGACCACGCCGCCCGCGAGCGGGAATTTGGGCGTGCGGTCGGCGGTCCAGATGCCCCAGTTGGCGCCGGCGATGCCTTCGTCCTCGTATTTCCAATCCTGGTCGAAGGCCTCGATGAGGTTGTAATCGACGTGTTTTTGCGCCGCCAGCGTGACGAAGCGGCGCAGATACATGGCTTCCTCGACGCGCGAGGTTTGCGCCGCGCCGCGCCCCCGGCCCGCCGACGGCCAGCCGGTTTCGCCAATCGAGATGGCTTTGCCGGGGAACAGCGCCTGGAAATGGTCGATGGTGGCGCTCATCTCATCGAGCGCCTGATCGGCGGAGAGGGGGGTGTTTTCCCAGTAGGGCAGCACGTGGATCATCACGATATCGACATGCGGGGCGACCTGGGGGAACTGGTTCCAGAAATCGGTGACATCGGCGTAGGCGACGGGCTGTTTGACCTGGGCGCGCACATAGTCGATGTCTTTGATCAGGTCATCGACGGAGAGATCGCGGCGGAGCAGCACTTCGTTGCCGACCACCACGCGCGTGACGGTGGTGGGGTATTCGTTGGCCTCCCGGATGCCCTCGGCCATTTCCTCCTGGTTCAGCCGCGGATCAGAGCTGAGCCAGATGCCGAGCCAGACCTTGAGACCTGCCTGTTTGGCGAGGCCGGCTATGTCGGTGTGGGCGGCGAGGCGGGCATTGGTTTGGGCGACCGTGCCCTCGATGGCGGCATAGGTGCGGATGCCGTCGGCCTGGGTTTTGATGAGGGCGAAATCGGCGCGGATGTCGGCGGGGCTGGGGAAGGTTTTGTCGAACGGAGTTTGGCCGGGGCGGTAGGGCGTGTAGGAGACGGAGTTGAATTTGCCGCTGACCATGGTCACATCGGCACCCTGCGGCTGGTTCGGCATGGCCCACATGAAGATGGTGACAATGGCGAACAGCAGGCTGAGAAAATGACCTTGTTTCATGGCCCAAGGCTTAGCCGCCAGGGGCCTTTTGGGGAAGAGCCATGAGGGATGAGACCATACGCCGCGTGCTGACCACCACCCGGCGAATCGCGCTGGTGGGGGCTTCGGATAAGCCGAACCGGGCCTCGCACGAGGTGATGGTGTATTTGCTGGGCAAGGGCTATGAGGTGACGCCGGTGAACCCGCTGCTGGCCGGCAAGGAAATTTGGGGCCGCAAGGTGGTGGCGAGCCTGGCCGAGGCGGCGCCGCTGGAGATGGTGGATTTGTTCCGCCGGGCCGAGGAGGTGAGCGCGCCGGTGGACGAGGCGATCGCGCTGGGGGCGCGCAGCATTTGGATGCAGCTAGGCATTGTGAACGAGGCGGTGGCGGCCAAGGCGCGCGCGGCCGGGTTGGAGGTGGTGATGGATGCCTGCCCGGCGATCGAGATTCCGCGGCTGGGTCTTTAAGACGGCTCCTCGGAACCGTTTTTGGCACCACTAGAGCATTATCCATTCACATAGGTTCATGAAAAATGCTCTAACTCTTTGTTTAAGCGAGCAACTTTATCCAATCAAATGATTCCATTTGATTGGATGTCGCTTTAGAGTGTTTTCGCGGTCTTGAGCAGCTCGTCGCGGGCCTGGGTTGCCAGCTCGTCGGCGCGCTCGTTCAGCGGCGCGCCCGAATGGCCGCGCACCCAGCGCCAGTCAATCTCATGGGGCTTGGCGGCATCGAGAATCCGGCGCCAGAGATCCATGTTTTTCACCGGGTCACCGGTCGAGGAGCGCCAGTTCTTGCGCACCCAGCCGGTCATCCAGCGTGTGATGCCGTTTTTCAAATATTCGCTGTCGGTGTGCAGCACCACCTTGCACGGGCGCGTCAGGGCTTCCAGCGCCTCGGCGGCGGCGGTCAGCTCCATGCGGTTATTGGTGGTCTCCAGCTCCCCGCCGGTCAGCTCCTTGATGGTGCCCTTATAAATCAAAATGGCCGCCCAGCCGCCGGGGCCCGGGTTGGGCTTGCAGCCGCCATCGGTCCAGATTTCCACATGCTCAGAGGCCATAAGCGTGCTCATTGCGGGCTTGGAGGTGAAAGCGCAGCCGGCGGTAATAATCCAACGGGTCCTTGCGGGTGACCATGGCGCCCGCCGGGGTGTTCAACCAGTCATAGAGCCGGGTGAGCAAAAACCGCAGCGCCGCGCCCTGGGCCAGCACCGGCAGGGCGGCGCGCTCGGCGGGGGTGAGCGGGCGCACCGCGTCATAGGCCATCAAAAGCGCGCGCGCGCGGCTGATATTGAACGAGAAATCGCGCTCGAAACACCAGGCGTTGAGGCACACCGCGATGTCATAGGCATAGAAATCGGTGCAGGCGAAATAAAAATCGATCAGGCCGGAAAGCTCATCGCCCAGAAAAAACACATTATCGGGGAACAGATCGGCATGAATCTGGCCCTTGGGCAAATCGGCCGGCCAGGCGCCGACAATATCGGGCAGCCATGCCCCCAGCTCGGCGGCCAAACCGGGCTGCACCGTATCGGCGCCATGGCCACATTTGGCCAGCAGCGGCCCCCAGGCGGCCGGCCCCAGCCCGTTCGCGCGGGTCATGGCAAAGCCTTCGCCCGCCAGGTGCAGCCGCGCCAGCGCCGTGCCCAGCGGCGCGCAATGCTCCAGCCCCACGCGCCTTGGCCACACGCCCGGCAAAAACGTGGTGATGGCCGCGATCTTGCCCGAGAGCGGGTTGAGATTGGCCCCCGAGCGCGCCCTCACGGGCAGCGGGCAGGTCAGGTCATGGGCCTGTAAATGCTCCATAAGTCCCAGAAAATAAGGTAAATCCTCGGGGTTCACGCGTTTTTCATAGAGCGTGAGGATAAAATCCCCCTGGGTGGTTTTGAGCATGTAATTGCTGTTCTCCACCCCCTCGGCGATGCCGCGGAACGAGACCAGCGTGCCCAGATCATAAAGCTCAAGAAAGGCTTCGAGCGCCTCGTCGGTGACTTCTGTGTAAACGGCCATGCGCGTAGATGACCGCGCGCGAAAATTCTGGCAAGGGAGGGGCATGAAAGAAATGCGCCGCTCACCCGCCCTCATCGCCCTGCTGGCCGCGACCGGCCTTTCAGGCTGTAGCCACCATGCCAAGCCCGCCACCGGCCCGGCCGTGCTGCCGGCCAATCTGCAGGCCGATTTCACCCCCGACCAGACGGCAAACTGCCCCCAGGTGGCGGTGCTGGAGCAGGCCCAGACCCTGACCCTGTTCGCCCCCGGCCGCGGCGATGTGGGCGGCGAGGTGAGCACCGCCCAGATCACCGGCCTGAACGGCGCCTGCGTGGTCAACACCAAAACCAACACCATCACCGTCTCGCTCAACCCCGTGCTGCTGGCCGATAACGGCCCCGCCAACCATGGCGCGGCGCTCAGCCTGCCGTGGTTCGTGTCGCTCACCCAGGGCGATCAGGTCATCGACAAGCATGTTTATGCCACGACCCTGAAATTCGACGGCAACGCCACCCAGGCGGGCGCCGAGGGGCAGCGCGTCAAGATCGAACTGCCCAACAGCCCCGATTCGGCGGCGGTGGATGTGCTGGTCGGGTTCCAGGAAACCCCGGACCAGCTGGCTTATGCGGCCGCCCACCCCAACGCCGCGCCCTGAGCCGGGCAAAACCACATAAAACCATAAAACCCCACAAAACCGGGGCCAAACCCACACAAAACCACAAGGCAAACCCACAAACCCACAAAAAAGGCGCCCGTTTGGGCGCCTTTTCGTTGGAGTCGGTCTTGGGGGCCGTCTTGGGGGTCAGTCTTGCTGCGCGGCGACGAATTTTTCCAGCCAGTGGATGGTATAATCCCCGGCCATGAAATCGGGCGCCTCCAGAATTTTCTGGTGCAGGGGGATGGTGGTCTTGACCCCCGTGATGACGAATTCGCGCAGCGCGCGCTTCATGCGCGCGATGGCCTCCTCACGGGTTTTGCCATAAGAGATCAGCTTGGCAACCAGGCTGTCATAATGGGGCGGGATGCGATAGCCCGCATAAAGCCCCGAATCGACGCGGATGCCCAAGCCACCCGGGGGATGGAACATTTCGACCTTGCCCGGTGAGGGGGCGAAGGTCTGGGGGTCCTCGGCGGTGATGCGGCACTCGATCGAGTGGCCGGCGAGGGTGATGTCGTCCTGGGTGTAGCCCAGCGGCTCTCCCGCGGCGATGCGGATTTGCTCGCGCACCAGATCCATGCCGGAAATCATTTCGGAAACCGGATGCTCGACCTGCAGGCGGGTGTTCATCTCGATGAAGGCGAACTGGCCGTCCTGGTACAAGAACTCCAGCGTGCCGGCATTGCGGTAGCCGATGCGCTTCAAGGCGTCGGTGACGGTTTTGCCGAGCGCGTTGCGGGCCTCTGGCGTGATGACCGGGCTGCCGGCTTCCTCGAGGACTTTCTGGTGGCGGCGCTGGAGGGAGCAGTCGCGCTCGCCGATATGGACCACCTCGCCGTGATTATCGGCCAGGATCTGGAGCTCGATATGGCGGGGTTTATCGAGGTATTTTTCCATATAGACGGCGTTGTTGCCAAACGCCGCCCCGGCCTCGGCGCGGGCCTCGCGCCAGGCGGTTTCGAGATCCCCGGCGGTTTGGGCCACGCGCATGCCGCGCCCGCCGCCGCCCGCCGCCGCCTTGATGAGCACGGGGAACATGATCCGCTCGGCGACCTCGCGGGCCTCTTCAAGCGAGGCCAGCTCGCCCGGTGAGCCGGGGACGAGGGGCACGCCCAGATCGGCCATGGTGGTTTTGGCGGTGATCTTGTCGCCCATCATGCGGATATGCTCGGCGGTGGGGCCGATGAACACCAGATTATGGGCTTCGACCATCTCGGCGAATTTGGCGTTTTCGGACAAAAACCCATAGCCGGGATGGATGGCCTCGGCGCCGGTGATGAGGGCGGCCGAGATGATGGCGGGCATGTTGAGATAAGAGTCCCGCGCCGCCGGGGGGCCGATGCACACGCTCTCATCGGCCAGGCGCACATGCATGGCGTCGGCGTCGGCGGTGGAGTGCACGGCGACCGAGGCGATGCCCAATTCGCGGCAGGCGCGGAGCACGCGCAGCGCGATCTCGCCACGATTGGCGATGAGGATTTTCTTGAACATTACTCGATGATCACCAGCGGCTCGTCATATTCGACCGGCTGGCCGGAGGCGATCAGGATGGATTTGACCACGCCGGCCTTGGGGGCCTTGATCTGGTTGAAGGTCTTCATGGCCTCGACCAGCAGCAGGATGGCGCCGGCCTCGACGCTCTGGCCGACCGCGATATAAGGCGGCGCGCCGGGCTCGGCGGAGAGATAGGCGACGCCCACCATCGGGCTCTTGACCGCGCCGGGGTGCTTGGCCGGGTCGGCGGCGGCGGGGCCGGCGGCGGGCGCGGCGGCGTGCGCCGGGCTGGCCGCCACGGGCGCGGCCATGACCGGCGCGGCGGCCACGGGCATGGTGATGTGCTGGATGGTGCGGACCAGACGGACCTTGCGGTCACCTTCGGCCAGTTCGATCTCGGAGAGGTCGGCCTGGGTCAGCAGCGCGGCGAGTTCGGCCAGGGTTTTCGGGTCGAATGAAAGGCTCATTGATCGTCGTCTTCTTCTTCCAGAATTTCGGAGAGGGCGAGGAGGGCCAGGCGGTAGCCGGCGAACCCAAGCCCGGCGATCACGCCGGTGGCGGCGCGGGAGACATAGGAGTGATGGCGGAAGGATTCGCGCTGGTGGATGTTGGAAATGTGCACTTCGATCACCGGAATGTCGAGGGCGAGCAGGGCATCCATCAGCGCCACCGAGGTGTGGGTGTAGCCAGCGGGGTTGATGACCACGCCGGCGGCCCGCGCGCGGGCTTCCTGGACCCAGGTGATCAGCTCGCCTTCCAGGTTGGTCTGGCGGAAATCGATGGCGAAGCCCAGCCCGTCGGCGGTTTCGGCGCAGAGCGTCTCGAGATCGTCGATGGTCTCGGCGCCGTAGATCTCGGGCTGGCGGGTGCCGAGCATGTTCAGGTTCGGTCCGTTGAGGACGAATATGAGGGGTGCGGACATGGTGACCCCGGGTTAGCATAAGCTTTCGTGTCTCGACAAATCCCGCGCGCGCTGAGGGTGCGCCCAGCCGCCCGGCGCGCGCCGGGCGGGCGGGGGCGGGGTGAAAATGATCGGGCCCGGCGCTTGCGGGGCGCGCGCTCTGACCCGATAATGCGGCCATGAACGAGGCTTGTTTGAGGGTGGCGCTGGCCGTGAACGGCGAGCCCATGGAGGTTCCGGCCGGCACCAGCGTGGCCGGGCTGCTGGATTTGGTGGGGCTGGCCGCCAAGAAGGTGGCGGTGGAGCGTAATTTGGAGATCGTGCCGCGCTCGGCCTATGGCCAGACCGTGCTGTGCGCGGGCGATGCCATTGAGATCGTGCATTTCGTGGGAGGCGGGTAGGGGGATGGAGCGCGTGACGTCTCAAAATGACTCCGGTCAAAATGACGCCTGGACCGTGGCGGGGCGGAGCTTTGCCTCGCGACTCGTGGTGGGCACGGGCAAATACAAGGATTTCGAGACCACGGCGGCGGCCATTGAGGCCTCGGGCGCCGAGATGGTGACGGTGGCGGTGCGGCGGGTCAACCTCTCGGACCGCAACGCCCCGATGCTGCAGGATTTTGTCAGCCCCCAGCGTTATACCTATCTGCCCAACACCGCCGGCTGTTTCACGGCCGAGGAGGCGGTGCGCACGCTGCGGCTCGCGCGCGAGGCGGGCGGGTGGAATTTGGTCAAGCTCGAGGTGCTGGGCCCGCCGCCGACCCTTTATCCCGACATGGCCGCCACGCTGCTGGCCGCCGAGGCGCTGATCAAGGACGGGTTCGAGGTGATGGTGTATTGCGCCGATGACCCGGTGGCGGCCAAGCGGCTGGAGGATATGGGCTGTGTTGCCATCATGCCGCTGGGCGCGCCGATTGGCTCGGGGTTGGGGGTGCAGAACCCGCTGATGATTCAGAAGATCATCGAGCAATCATCGGTGCCGGTGCTGGTGGATGCGGGGGTGGGCACGGCGTTTGACGCCGCCTTCGCCATGGAGCTGGGCTGCGACGCGGTGCTGGTGAATTCGGCCATTGCCATGGCGCAAGACCCGGTGCTGATGGCGCGCGCGATGAAGGCGGGGGTGGAGGCTGGGCGACTGGCCTTCCGCGCCGGGCGGATACCGCGCCATGGCTTTGCCAGCGCCTCCTCGCCGATGACGGGGCTGATCCGCTGAGGGCTGCGCTGACCGCGCTGCCCGAGATCGGGGCGAATTTTGTCGCCCCGTGGCTGGTTTATGAGGCGTTCGACGCGCGCCTGGGCGATAGCGGGGCGCTGATGGTTTCGGCGGTGCCGCCGCTGCTGTGGAGCCTGGCGGAGCTGGCGCGGGTGCGGCGGGTGGATGCGGTTTCGGCCACGGTGGTGGCCAGCATTGTGCTGACCGTGGGGGCGACCGCGCTGGGCGGCTCGGCGCGCATGATTCAGGTGCGCGACGCGCTGGTGACCGGGGCGGTGGGGCTGCTATTCGTGCTCAGCCTGCCGTTCAGGCGGCCGCTGATTTTTTATCTGGCCCGCGCGGCCATGGCCCGGCGCACCGAGGGCGGCGAGACCGCTTATGAGGCGATTTGGGACCGGCCGGGGGTGCCCGCGGCGTTTACCTTTCTCACCTGGTTGTGGGGGCTGGGGCTGATGGCGCAGACCGCGCTGCTGTGCGGGCTGGCCTATATTTGGCCGATCGGGCGGTATTTGCTGCTCTCGCCGGTGATTTCATGGCTGAGTTTCGGGGCGCTGTTTTTGGCGAGTTACCGCTATATGGCACGGCATCCCGAGGCGCGGGTGATTATGGGGCGGTGAGGCGGCGCGGTTGTAATCGGTCCGTGACTTCCGGCGCGGGGGGTGCGGGTGCTAGAGCGGTGATGTGGATCACGTCCTGACCATTATGTTCGGTCTGCCCGGCGCGGGGATGCAGGTGCGTCTCGACCCGCTCTCGGTGCTGTTTCTGGTGCTGCTCGCCCCCCAGATGGTGGCGGGCGCGCTGGCCGGGGAGGCGCGCAGCCCGACCTATTGGCTGTTCGCGCTCGGCATGGTGCTGGCGGTGGTGGCGGCTTCGGCCTTCACGCTGATTTTTGGCTTCGAGCTGATGAGCGCGGCCTCGTGGCTGCTGGTGCTCAAGGGCGACCAGAAGCCCGCCACGCTGTATGTGGGCATTGCCATTTTCTCGGCCGCCTGTTTGGTGCCGGCGCTGTTTTTGCCCGCCTCGTCGCTGGCCTTTGTGCTGATTGTGCTGGGCGCGGGGGCCAAGGCCGGGCTGGCGCCGCTGCATTCATGGCTGCCCAAGGCCCATCCGGCGCCGCCGGCGGGGGTTTCGGCGCTGATGTCGGGGGGGATGATCAAGGTCGCGCTCAGCGTCATCATCCGTGAGGGGTTTATGACCCTCTCGGCCGCGCAGCAGCCTTGGTGGGGCGGCGTGTTGATCGCGGCGGGGGTGGCTTCGGTGTTCATTGGCGCGCTGCGCGCCATGCTGGAGACCGAGATGAAGGTGCTGCTGGCCTGCTCGACGGTGGAGCATGCCGGGTTGATTGCCGTGGGGCTGGGGCTGGCGCTGCGCGCCAAGGCCATGGGCGATGCCAACCTGACCGCGCTGGGGCTGGAAGGCGCGCTGCTCTGCGCGCTGGCCCATGCGCTTTACAAGCCGCTGCTGTTTATTGGCGCGGGCGAGGTGAAGCATGCCACGGGCACGGCCTCGCTGGATTGGCTGGGCGGGCTGATGCGCTCGATGCCCAGGCTCTCGGGGCTGATGCTGCTGGCCGCCAGCGGCATGGCCGCGCTGCCGCTGGGGCCCGGATTTGCGCCGGAATTTTTGATTTTGCACGCGGCCCTGGCGGCCGCGGGCACGGGCGGCATTGTCGCGCGGATTGGCTTTAGCGCGCTGCTGGCGGTGCTGGGGCTCTCGGCCGCGCTGGCTTTGGGCGCGGCGGTGAAGCTGATGGGCGTGGGGTTTTTGGGCCGGCCGCGCTCGTTGCAGGCCGCCGCCGCCGAGGAGCCGCGCGGGCTGGCGCTGGCCGGCATGGCGCTGCTTGGGGGGCTGATGGTGCCGCTGGCGCTGGTGCCGGCGGAGATTTTGCGCCTGATGGCGCCGGTGGTGCGCGAATTGGCGCCCAATGCCGGCTATGCGCCGCTGGGCTACGCGCCGCTGCCACTGCTGGGGTTGGGGCTGGTGGTGGCGGTGGCGGCGGGGTTTGTGCTGCACCGCTTTGGCGTGCGCGGCACGCGCGCCGCGCCCGGCTGGATGTGCGGGTTTGGCCAGCCGCCAGTGTGGCTGCCCTTTGGTGACCCCGCCACCCAGCCCACCGCCACGGGGCTGGCCGAGCCGGTGGCGCGCGCCATTGGGCGGGGCGTGCTGCCGGGCGGCGCCGACCCGGCGGAGCTGTTTGTGCTGGCGCCGCTCTACCGGGTGCATTTGAAGGGCGTGCGGCTGGCCGAGAAGCTGCGCCGCGCCACCATTAGAGAGCGGCTGGCGTTTATTTTTTCGGCGCTGGTGCTGTTTTTGCTCACCCTTGGGCTGCTGGGGGGCGGATGATGGCGGCGATTTTGCCCGTGCTGCTCGCCGTGCTGGCCACTATGGTGCATGCCGCGCTGCTGTTCGCGCTCGCGCCTGGGCTGATGGGGGTGGTGAGCAAAATGCGCGCCTGGGCGCTGGGGCGGCGGGGCGCGCCGGTGGTGCAGCCTTACCGCCAGCTCTATAAGCTGCTGCGCAAGACCACGCTGATTCCAGAAACCGCCACGGATGCGTATCCGTATTGGCCGCTCGCCTGTTTTTTGAGCGTGAGCGTGGCCGGGCTGCTGATTCCCAGCTTCGTCACCGGCATGGTTACCGCGCCGCTCTCGGATTTTATTACGTTGATCGGGCTGTTTGCGCTGGCGCGCGCGGCCACCATGCTGGGCGGGCTGGAGACCGGGTTCAGCTTTGGCGGGGCGGGGGCGCAGCGCGAGGCGCTGTTTGGCGTGTTCGCCGAGGGCGCGCTGCTGGTGACGATTTTGACCTTCGCGCTGATTGCCCATGCCACCACGGTGGATGGCATCGCGGTGGCGTTTCGGGATGGGCATATCGGGATTTCGGTGTCGCTGGCCTTCGCGCTGGCCGCCACGCTGGCGGTGGCGCTGACCGAGACCGGGCGCATTCCCACCGATAATCCGGCCGGGCATTTGGAACTGGCCATGGTGCATGAGGCGATGCTGCTGGAATATTCGGGGCGGTATCTGCTGCTGTTTGAATATGCCGCCATGCTGCGGTTGATGGTGTGGATGAGCCTGATCGGCGCGGTGTTTTTGCCGTTTTGGATGGGCCGGGCGGGGGATGTGCTGAGCTGGCCGCTGGGGTTGGCGCTGTGGGTGGGCAAGCTTGGGGGGATGGCGGTGATTTTGCCGCTGTTCGAGATTTCGAGCGCCAAGATGCGGGTGTTCCGGGTGCCGGAATTTTTGGGCGTGGCCATGCTGCTGGGCGCGCTGGCCGCGGTGTTTTTGTTTGTGGCTGAGAGGATCGGCTCATGAGCCTGACCTTTTCGCTCGCGCATTTGATGGGCGGGGTTATTCTGCTCGCCGCCTTCTCGCTGCTTTCGCAGCGGCGGCTGGCGGCGATGATCACGCTCTATCAGGTGCAGGCGCTGGTGCTCTCGGCGGCGGCCTTTTGGCAGGGTTATGCGCAGGGTGAGGCGAATCTCTATCTCACGGGGCTGATCACGCTGATCATCAAGGCGTTGATTTTGCCGCTCAGCCTGCGCGAGATCGTGCTGCGATTCAATTTGATGCGCGCGGTCGAGACCGCCATGCCGGTGGCGGTGTCGATGGTTTTGGGGGTGGCGCTGATTGGCGTGGCGGTGCTGGTGGTGCTGCCGACCACGCCGGGCAATATCTCGCTCACGCGCGAGGATTTGGCCATCGCGCTCTCGGTGGTGCTGCTGGGGCTGCTGATGATGACCACGCGGCGCGGCGCGCTGGCGCAGATCATCGGGTTTCTCTCGACCGAAAACGGCCTGGTGCTGGCGGCCATTGGCATGCCGGGCATGCCGTTCGTGGCCGAGTTCTCGGTGGCGCTGCTGGTGCTGCTGGCGTTTTTGGTGGTGGGGGTGTTTTTGTTCCGCATCCGCGAGCATTTTGACAGTCTCGACCTCTCGGGGCTGGAGCAGATCGAGCGGAGGGGGAGATGAACCTGGCGCTGCTGCCCGTGGCCCTGGCCGGGCTTTCGGTGCCGTTTTTGGGGCTGTTGGGCACGCCCCAGCAAGGTGCGGTGGCCAATGCGGCGGTGAGCTTTGGGGTGTTTGTGCTCACGCTGGTGGCATTTTGGGGCCCCGGCGCCGGGCTGCTGCATGCCGATGAGCTGGGGCTGGTGTTTGGCGCGGCCACGGGGTTTGCCGGGTTTACCACGGCGGTGGCGAATATTTTTTATGTGCGGGGCGCGGCGGCGCGGCTGGGGGGGCGGCGTTGGCGGCTTTATCATGCCATGTGCCAGATTATCACCGGCGCGACGCTGGCGGGGTTGTATGCCGATAATATCGGGCTGCTTTGGGCCTCGATGGAGGCGGCAACCATTGCCGCGACGCTGGCGGTGAGCTTGCCGCGCACGGCCTCGGCGCTGGAGGCGGCCTGGAAATATTTCATTCTGGGCGGCGTGGGCATCGCGCTGGCGCTGTTTGGCACCATGCTGGTTTATCTGGCGGCCCAGCCGGCGCTGGGGCCGGGCTTGGCGGCCATGAGCTTTGCCCAGCTCGCGGGCGCGGCGCCACGCATGGATGGCACGCTGCTGACCCTGGCGTTTGTGTTCTTGCTGTTTGGCTATGGCACCAAGGCGGCGCTGGCGCCGCTGCATGGCTGGCTGCCCGATGCCTATGCCGAGGGGCCGGCGCCGCTGACCACCTCGCTCTCGGGCTTGACGCTCAATGTCGCGCTGCTGGCGATTTTGCGCTTCAGCCATTTGCTGGGCGCCAACCATGCCAGCCATGGCGGGGCGATGGCGCCGGGGCCGTTTCTGATTTTGTTGGGGCTGGTGTCGATTTTCCTGACCGGGTTTTCGCTCTCCCGGCGGCGCGATTCGCGGCGGTTTTTCGGGTTTTCCTCGATCGAGCATTCGGGCGTGGCGGTGTTTGCGTTTGGCATTGGCGGACCGGTGGCGATTTTTGGCGGGCTTTTGCATTTGCTGTTGCACACGCTGATCAAGTCGGCGCTGTTTCAGGCGCTTATTCGCGCCGCCGCGCTGCGCGGTTCGACCGCGCCGGGGCATTATGCGTTTTCGCACCTGAGAGGGCTGGTGCACACCAACAAGGTGACCGCGCTGGCGCTGGGCGGGTGTATTTTCGCGCTCACCGGCCTGCCGCCCTCGGGGTTGTTTGCCTCGGAGTTTATCATCGTCAGCCAGACGATTCAGCGTGAGCCGCTGGCCTCGCTGCCGCTGGGGCTGGGGTTGCTGATTTGCGCGGTGGCGATTTTGCGCAATCTCGGGCCGCTGATGTTCAGCCCCGCGCCCCACCATACCAGGCCGGTGAAGACGGCGCGCAGCACCTATCTGGTGCTGGTGCATCTGGGGTTGGCGTTTGGGCTCGCTTTTGCCATGCCGCCGGTGCTTTATGGGCTGCTCAGCGCGGTTGCGGCGGGGTTGTCATGATACGCGAACTCTCAGCCGCCGAGTGGCAGGCGAAGCAGGGCCGGTTTGTGGCGCTGTGGACTGACCAGAATTTTGCCTATGCGCTCTATCATCCCGGCGAGCTGGTGTTTGTGGCGCTGGAGCAGGGCGGCTACCCGGCGCTGGCCCATAAGGGGGCGGGGTGGTTCATGCGCCTGGCGCGGGATTTGAATGGCCATGTGGCGCGCGGATTTGAGGCCGCGCCACCCGCCATTGACCATGGCGCGGCGCC
This sequence comes from Pseudomonadota bacterium, assembly GCA_021809435.1. Taxonomy (GTDB): domain Bacteria; phylum Pseudomonadota; class Alphaproteobacteria; order Acetobacterales; family Acetobacteraceae; genus Acidocella. The sequence continues at coordinate 50,460 of JAKBAD010000008.1, forward strand.
CGATGGCACCAGCCCCTGGCCCAATTTTGCCCGCCACCCCGAGGAGGGCGCGCACCAGGTGGCGGTGGGGCCGGTGCATGCCGGGATTATCGAGCCGGGGCATTTCAGGTTTGATGTGAAGGGCGAGCAGGTGCTGCGCCTGACCGCCCGGCTGGGCTATGAGCATAAGGGCATTCTGGCGCTGATGCGCGGCAAGTCGCCCAGCCATGCGGCGCGCTTCGCGGCGCGGGTTTCGGGGGATGCCACGGTCGCGCACAGCCTGGCTTTTGCCCATGCCGCCGAGCAGGCCGCCGGGCTGACGCCGCCGCCCCGCGCCGTGCATTTGCGCGCGATTATGGCCGAGCTGGAGCGGCTGGCCAACCATACCTCGGACGTGGGCGCCATGGCGGGGGATGCGGGGTTTGCGTTTCTCGATGCCCGCTTCGCGCTGCTGCGCGAATGGCTGTGCCAGGCGGCGCAGGCGGGCTTTGGCCACAGGCTGATGATGGACCGGGTGGTGCCGGGGGGCGTGGCCGATGATTTGGCCGATGGCGGGCGCGAGGCGATTTTGGCCGCCCTGAGCGCCATTGAGGCCGAGCTGCCCAGTTTGCGCCGGGTGTTTGAGGATTATGCCAGCCTGCAGGACCGGGTGGTGGGCACCGGGCTGGTGCCGCCCGACTTGGCCGAGGCTTATGCCGCGGGCGGCTATGTGGGCCGCGCCTCGGGGCAGAGGGGAGATGCCAGGCTGAGCCCGGGCTATGCGCCTTATGAGACGTTTGCGCTTTATGTGCCGGTGGAGCAGGCGGGGGATGTGGCCGCGCGGATTAAGGTGCGGCTGGAGGAGATGCCCGAAAGCATTCGGCTGGTGCGGGAGTTTTTGGCGAGCTTGCCTGACGGTGCGCTGTGCCTGGCGCCCGAACCCGCCACCGGCATGGGGCTGGGAGTGGCCGAGAGCTTCAGGGGGCCGGTATGGTATTGGCTGCGGCTCGATGCCGGGCAGATTGCCGATATATTCATTGCCGATGCCAGCACGCTGCATTGGCCGCTGCTGGAATATGCGGCCACCACCTCGATTTTGGCGGATTTTCCGCTCATCAATAAATCCATGAACGGCTCTTACGCGGGGGTGGATTTGTAATGGTCTGGAAAACCACCATACAGCACCTGCTGCGCCGTGCCGCCCCGGCGCTGCGCCCCGACCCCGCGCTGGCCAAGGAAATGCGCGCCAGGTTGGAGGCCGCTGCCGCGCAAAGGCTGGGCAGGGCGCTCAGCATTCGCCATGTGGCCGCGGGCAGCTGCAATGGCTGCGAGCTGGAACTGCGCGCCACACAGACCCTGATTTATGACCTGACCCAGTATGGGCTGAGTTTTGTGGCTAGCCCCCGGCATGCCGATATTTTGCTGGTGACCGGGGTGAGCACGCGCAACATGGCCCAGGCCCTGCGCGAAGCCCGCGCCGCCATGCCAGACCCCGCGCTGGTGGTGGCGGTGGGCGATTGCGCGGTGGATGGCGGGGTGTTCAAGGGCAGCCCCGTGGTGCTGGGTGGCACCAAGGCGCTGGTGCCGGTGGATTTGGTGATCGCCGGGTGCCCGCCCAATCCCGCCGAGATTATCGCCGGGCTGGTGACGCTGGTGGAGGCCCATGACACGAAAATGCCGCCAAAGCCGAAAATACTTCCTGGTATGGCTTGAATTAGTTTTCAGCCTGTCATACTAGGGCCCCGCCCTAGTCCCGTTCGTCTAGAGGCCCAGGACACCGCCCTTTCACGGCGGCGACACGGGTTCGAATCCCGTACGGGACGCCATTGATTTTCAAAAACTGACGATTTTTCTGGAGGTTTTGAGGGTTGATGGCGACCAGTATATAACCAAGTATACAACTCTCATCTTGATTTTTCTGGACAATTGGCTGGATAATTCAGCAGTTTTTTGTTGTCATGACAAAATCGGCTGAGGCTTGGTTTCAGGCCAAATCAACCCGTGTTGATTTCCATAGTATATCCTTCACCGGCTGATCGACGCACACACGCCACCGTGCCAGCCGTGACCGCGCCGCAGGCGCTGAGCTTGGCCAATGGGCCAAGGGCCTGTGCTGAACGCTGCGACAGCTTGCGCCCAGCCAAGGGGACCCGCCATGCGTCACGATCCCACAGCCGGTGGGCTTGTCATCATGCCGCGCCAGTCTTCGAGGCCGCTATTCAGGTGCTCTTGTAGCTGCGAAAGGCCGAGACCGCCGAGCGCGAGGTCCGCTCACCAGAACCAGAGCATCCGCGGCGCCTCTTATCCTCCGATCAGGAGAAATGAATCAGTCAATCCAGCCAAATGCAATGGTTTTGCGGCCAAGCTGCTAACTTGGCACCAGCTCGTCGGCCCACAGGGCTTCGTGGGTTTGGCGGGGGGTGATGAGGTGGGGGGTGCCGGCATCGATGAGCACGGCGGCCGCGCGCGGGCGGGCGTTATAGGGGCTGCTCATCACCGCGCCATAGGCCCCGGCATCGAGCAGCGCCACCAGCGCGCCGGGGGGCAGGTCGGGCAGGGCGCGGTCATAGGCGAAGGAATCGGCGCTTTCGCAGACGGGGCCGACCACGTCGGCCGGGGTTTGGGGGTGGTGGAAGCGCGCGGCATCGACCGGCAAAATGCCGTGCCAGGCTTCGTAGAGCGCCGGGCGCATCAGCTCGTTCATGGCGGCATCGAGCACCACGAAGCGCTTGGCGGCACGCTTTTCGAGCAGCACCTGGGCCAGCAGCAGCCCCGCCGGGCCGACCAGATAGCGGCCGGGTTCGAGCACCAGGCGCACGCCGAGATCGCCCACGGTTTTGCGCACCACGGATGCGAAGGCGGCCGGGTTCATGCCTGGCTCGTCGTGATAGCCGATGCCGAGGCCGCCGCCGAGGTCGAGCACGGAGACGCTTTGCCCCTGGGCGCGCAGGCCGCGCACCATGTCGGCGGCGAGGGCATAGGCGGTTTGGTAAGGCGCGGGCGAGAGGATCTGGCTGCCGATGTGAAGGGCGAGGCCGCGCATTTCGATGCCGGGCAGGGCCGCGCCGCGGGCGTAGAGGGCGGGAATATCCTCGCGCGCGATGCCGAATTTGTTCTCGGCCAGGCCGGTGGTGATTTTGGCGTGGGTGCCGGCATCGACATCGGGGTTCATGCGCAGCACGACCTTGGCGGTGAGGCCAAGGCGGGTTGCGGTAGCGGAGAGACTGTCCAGCTCCTCCGCGCTTTCGACATTGATCTGGCCGATGCCCTGGGCCAGCACGGTTTCCAGCTCGGGCACCGATTTGCCAACGCCCGAGAACACGATGTGGTCGGCCGCGATGCCAGCCCGGCGGGCGCGCAGGAATTCGCCCTGGGAGACGATATCGGCCCCCGCGCCCATGTGGCGGAGCAGGGAGAGGATGGCCAGATGGTCGTTGGCCTTGACCGCGTAATGGATGTGGAGCGCCAGATTGGCCTCGGCGAAGGCCGCGGTGAGGGTGGCGTAGCGCGCGCGGATGGTGCCGGCGCCATACACCCAGGTGGGGGTGCCGAAGCGCTCGGCGACCAAATTAAGGGGCACGTCCTCGAAGCAGAGCCCGGCATGGGCGTGCATTGTCAGCGCGGGACGGGCGGCGAGCAGGCCGGCGAGGTCGGGCTCGGGGCCGGTGAAGACATCTGCCATGGGTCAGTTCGCGGGGTAGATGTGGGGGTAGGTGATGTCTCCCGCCGGGCCGGGCGGGACGGGGGTGCCGCGCTTGCCGCAGGAGGCCAAAGCGAGCAGGGCCAGCAGGGTGAGGGGCAGGAGTTTCATGCCAGACGCTCCTGCCACAGCGCCGCTTGTTGGGCGACATTGGCGGGGGCCGTGCCGCCATATGAGGTGCGCGAGGCGACCGAGGCCTGGATGGTCAGAACGCCGAAAATCTCGTCGGTGATGCGCGGCTCCACTGACTGCATCTCGGCCAGGGACAGCTCGGAGATGTCGATGCCCTGGGCTTCGGCCAGGCGCACGATGCGGCCGGTGACGTGGTGGGCATCGCGGAACGGCATTTTGAGCACGCGCACCAGCCAGTCGGCCAGATCGGTGGCGGTGGAGAAGCCCGAGCCCGCGAGCGCGGCCATGCGGGGTTCATCGGCCTTGAGGTCGGTAACCATGCCGGTGGTGGCGGCGAGGCTGAGAGAGATGGCGGAAAGCGCGTCGAACACCGGTTCCTTGTCTTCCTGCATGTCCTTGGCATAGGCCATGGGCAGGCCCTTCATGACCGTGAGCAGGCCGGTGAGGGCGCCGTAAATGCGGCCGGTTTTGGCTTTGGTGAGCTCGGCGGCATCCGGATTGCGCTTTTGGGGCATGATGGAGGAGCCGGTGGTGAAGGCATCCGACAGGGAGATGAGCTTGTAGGGCGCCGAGCACCAGATGATGATTTCCTCGGCCAGGCGGGAGAGATGCATGGCCATGATCGAGAGGGCGCTCAAGAATTCCAGCGCGAAATCGCGGTCGGAGACCGAATCGAGCGAGTTGGCGGTGGGACGGGCGAAGCCGAGCGCTTCGGCGGTCGCGAAACGGTCGATGGGAAAGGATGTGCCGGCCAGGGCGGCGGCGCCGAGCGGGCATTCGTTCAGGCGGGCGCGGGCATCGGCCAGGCGGCCCTGGTCGCGGGCGAGCATTTCGACATAGGCCAGAAGATGATGGCCGAACGTGACCGGCTGGGCGGTTTGCAGATGGGTGAAGCCGGGCATGACGGTGTGGGCATATTCGGCGGCGCGCGCGCTGAGCGCCTGCATCAGCGCCTTGAGCTGGGCCTGGGTGTCGTCGATTGCCTGACGGACGAAGAGTTTGAAATCGGTCGCCACCTGGTCGTTGCGTGAGCGGGCGGTGTGCAGGCGGCGCGCGGCCTCGCCGATGCGCTCGCCGAGCCTGACCTCGATGTTGGTGTGGATGTCTTCGAGGGCTTCGGAGAAGGGGAACTGACCGGCTTCAATGTCAGCTTTGATGGCGTCGAGCCCGGCCTGGATGGCGGATTCGTCCTCGGGGGTGAGGATGCCTTGTTTGGCGAGCATGGCGGCATGGGCTTTTGAGCCGGCGATATCTTGCGCCCAGAGCTTGGCATCGAAGCCGATTGAGGCGTTAATGGCTTGCATGACGGCGGCGGGGCCTTGTGCGAACCGCCCGCCCCATTGAAGCTGGCCTTTAACCGGAGTGTCGTTTTTGTCGGTCACGTGCAAACGCCCTTATCTGAACAGACGGTCTTTGATCACCGCCATCCCTGGATTAGCGATCATGAGCGCGCTCGGCAATCGGGCGTGGGCCGATGAGGCGCTGATCGGCGCCGATCAGGCCTGGGGGCAGCTTAATCCGCCCCTGCCGCTCAAGGGGCTGAAATTTTTTCACCCCGATGGCACGCCCGGCAGCCTGGATGAATTCGCCGGCCGGGTGGTGGTGGTGAATTTGTGGGCGACCTGGTGCCCTTCGTGCAAGATTGAATTGCCCAGCCTGAACAGGCTGGCGGCGCGCATCAAGCCGTTTGGCGGTGTGGTGCTGGCGATTTCGATCGACGATCAGGGCATGGATGCGGTGGCGCCGTTTATCAAGGCGCATGGCTACCAGAATTTGCACGTGGCGACCGATGCCGATGGCGCGGATTTGGATTTACTGGGGGCGGACGGGATTCCGGCGACCGTGGTGCTGCGCCCCGATGGCCGGGCGGTGGTGGCGCTGGAGGGCGGCGCGGATTGGGACACCGACGCGGTGGTGGCGTTTTTGCAGAAGCTGGCGGGGCCGCAAAAGGCGCCGGTGGCGTCAAAATCCGTTCAGGGCGTGTGAGGGGGTAAAAGTTTTTGCTGGGTTTGGGGGGCTTTTTTCACAAAGCCCCCCAAGAATTCCGTCCCTTGAGGACTCAGCGCAGATGTTCGGCGAAGAAGGTGAGCGAGCGCAGCTCGGCCAGTTCCCAATCCTTGCGTGAGTAGCTGGCGCGGGCCTCGCAGCCAAAGCCGTGCTGGGCGCCTTCATAGACGAACACATCGAGCCCTGGTTGGGCGGCGCGGATGGCTTCGACGTCGGTGAGTGGGATGGAATGGTCCTGCTCGCCGAAATGCAGCTGCACGGGGCAGGTGGGGGTGAGGTCTTTTTGCGCGGCGATGCCGGCGCCGTACCAGCCCGAAGCCGCCCAGAATTTATCGGTTTTGCAGGCGGCGGCCCAAGCCAGCGAACCGCCCCAGCAATAGCCGATGATGCCCACCGGCCGGCCGGCAAAGGCCGCGGCGGTGGCGACGATGTCTTGCAGGGCCTCGGCTTCGGTGATCTGGGCGCGGAGTGTGCGGCCTTGTTCGATGTCTGATGCGCCATAGCCAAGCTCGACGCCGCGCTGTACGCGGTCGAACAAGGCGGGGGCGAGGACGCGGTAGCCGAACCCGGCCAGGCGCTCGGAGACAGCGCGGATATGGGCGTTGACGCCGAAAATCTCCTGCACCACCACCAGGGCGCGGGGCGCGTTGATGTCGCCGGCCTCGAAGGCCTCGAAGGCATGGCCGTCTGCGGCGGTGAGTTTCAGCATGATGTTCCTCTCGGTTCAGGGGCGAAGATGCGCGAAATCGCGCGCCAGGGCCTCGTAGATGGGGCGTTTGAAGCCGACCGCCAGAGCTGGCAGCTCGGCCAGCGCCACCCATTTGAAGGCGGTGAATTCAGGGTGGGAATCGGCTTCGAGGTCGATGTCGGCATCGGTGCCGGTGAAGCGGAGCGCGAACCATTTCTGCTCCTGACCGCGATATTGGCCGTGCCACGCCACGCCGAGCAGGTGGGGGGGCAGGTCGTAACGCAGCCACTCGGCATGTTCGGCGATGATTTCGGCGCGGTCGGTGCCGATTTCCTCTTTCAACTCGCGCAGCACGGCCACGCGCGGGTCTTCGCCGGCGTCGATGCCGCCTTGGGGCAGTTGCCAGGCATCGGGCAGGTCTTTGCGTTGAGCGACGAACACCTGCCCCGTGGCGTTGAACAGCACCGCGCCGACATTGCGCCGATAGGGCAGGGCCGAGGTCATTGCGGGGCGCTCATGCCGGCGATCAGCTTGAGGCCCATTTGCAGCTGGAAGTCGGTCGAGGGTTTGGTGGCATCGAATTTCGGCCAGTTGGCCGGCGGCACGGCGGGGATTTGCGCGGCCACCGCGGGCAGGGGCTTGGCCGGGGGCAGGGGAATGTTCTGCTGGCCGGTGGGGTTGGCGAAGGCGTTGATCAGGTCATCCTCGCGGAGCGCGGCGAACTGATCGTCGGGGGTGGCGGTGTCGCTTACCTTGACGTCGGGGGTGACGCCAAAGCCCTGGATGGATTTGCCCGAGGGGGTGAAATAAAGCGCCGTGGTGAGGCGGAGCGCGCCTTCATTGTCGATCGGCAGGATGGTTTGCACCGAGCCCTTGCCGAAGGTTTTGGTGCCCAGCACCAGCGCGCGGCGGTTTTGCTGGAGCGCGGCGGTGACGATTTCGGCCGCCGAGGCGGTGCCGGCATTGGTGAGGATGACCACCGGGGCGTTGTTGGTGACATCGGTGCCTTGGGCGTACCAGACCTGATCGTCGGTCGCGTGGCGGCCTTTGGTGGAGACGATCTCGCCCTGGGTGAGGAAATCATCGGCCACGGCCACGGCCTGGTCGAGCAGGCCGCCGGGATTGTCGCGCAGGTCGAGGATATAGCCGTGCAAGGGCTTGCCGGACTGGGCACGCAGCTTGGTGATGGCGTTGCGGATATGAGGGTCGGCGTTCTCATCGAAGCTGGCGAGGCGGATATAGCCGACCGGCCCGGCGCTGGTTTGGAACAGCTTGTATTTCACGTCCTGGATCTTGATGATCTCGCGCGTCATGGTGACGTGCACGGGCGTGGTGATGCCGTTGCGCTTGAGGGTGAGGGTGATTTTGGTGCCGGGCGCGCCGCGCATCTTGTTCACCGCGTCATCGAGGGAAAGCCCGTCGGTCGCGTGGCCGTTGATCTCGACGATGATGTCTCCGGGGCGGATGCCGGCCTTGGCGCCGGGGGTGTCGTCGATCGGGGAGATGACTTTCAGGAGCCCGTCAACCTCGGTGACTTCCAGGCCGAGGCCGCCGAACTGGCCGCTCGTCTGCACCTGCATGTCGGCATATTGTTTGGCGTTCATGTAGGAGGAATGCGGGTCGAGGCCGGCCATCATGCCGTTGGCGGCATTGTAGATGAGTTTATCGGCCGGTGGGTCGATGACATAATCTTGCTTTACGGTGGCGAGAATGTCGCCGAACAGGGAAAGCTGCTGATAGGTGGAGTTGTCGGGCGCATCCTGCCCGACCGCCCGCATGAACGGGCTTGACGCCGTGCCCAGAGCCAGCCCCGTGAAAAACACACCGCCTAACAATAAACCACGACGCAACCGCATAGAACTTATTTCCTCAATCCAGACGGAACATACCCATTAGACAGCATCGGCGCGGCTTTATCCAGAGGCGCCCGATTTGAGCCATGACGTGGGATCGGCCGGCGTGCCATTCTGGCGCAACTCAACGTAGAGGCGCGGCTGATAGGTGGGGGTGGCGGGGGTGAAGGCCTGCATGGCGCCGACCGGCTGGCCATGCACCAGGCGCTCGCCTTGCACCACGTCGAGCAGGCTGAGGCCGGCGAGGACCACGCTCAGACCATGGCCGCAATCGGCGATGACCACCTGGCCGTAGCTGGGAAAGGGGCCGGCGAACAGCACCGTGCCGGCGCAGGGCGTGACGACGTTGGCGCCCGGCGCGGCGGCGTAGGTGAGGCCGGTGGCGGGACCGGCGGCGGTGGGGGTGGCGTAATGGCGGATGATGCGCCCGGCCACCGGCGGGCCGCCCGAATCGGGGGGGAGCGTCAGGGATGCGGGGCGGGCGCTGGTGGTGGCGGGGGTGAGGTTGGCGACCGCGTCTTGCAGATTATCGAGCTTGTTTTGGGCGGCGAGGGTGGCGGCGCGGATGGCGGCTTGCTCGTCGGCGGCGGCCAGCTCGTCGGCGCGGGCGGCGCTGATTTGGCCGTTGAGCACCGAATCGGCGGCGCTTTGGGCGGCGACAGCCTGGGTGAGCTGGCGTTTGGAGGATTTCGCGGCGGCGATGAGCGTGGTGAGCTGGGCCTCGCGCACTTCGACATCCTGGGTTTGGCTGACGATGGCGGCGGCCACACCCTGGAGCAACGCCAGGCCGCGTACCGAGTCGGCCGGGGATTGCGGCGCGATGAGCAGGGTTTGGGCGGGCGCCGCCGAGAGGCGCTGCATGAGGGGCAGCAGCCGGGCCAGCGCGGCTTGGGCGGCTGAGAGCTGGGTTTGCGCCTGGGTTTGGGCGGCTTCGAGGGTGGCGAGACGGGTGCCGAGATCGGCGGTTTGGGTTTCGAGCACGCGCAGCGCCGCCGCCGTGCGCGCCTGCTGGGCGGCGAAGACGGCGGCCTGCTGGGATTTGCCCGCGGGCTGAGCAAGGCCCGCGCCGCCCAGGCACAGCCAGAGCGCCGGCCCGGCGAGGGCCAGTGCGCGGCGTGGCCGGGCGGTGAGGTGGCTCAAGCGAACAGAGGGTCGCCGGTCATGGCGGCGGGTTTCTCGATGTGCATGAGCTTGAGCAGGGTGGGGGCGACATCGGCCAGGATGCCATCGTGGAGGGTGATGCCCGCCGGGCCGCCGGCGATGATCACGGGCACCACGCCGGTGGTGTGGGCGGTGTGCGGGCCGCCGGTTTCGGGGTCGCGCATTTGCTCGCAATTGCCATGATCGGCGGTGACGAGCAGCGTGCCGCCAGCCTCTCGCAGGGCCGCCCAGATGGCGCCGAGGCCTTGATCGACCGCTTCGACCGCCTTGATGGCGGCGCCCAGCATGCCGGTATGGCCGACCATGTCGGGGTTGGCGAAATTGAGCACGATCAGGTCATATTCGCCCGATTTGATGGCCGCGACGGCTTTTTCACTCACCTCGGCGGCCGACATTTCGGGCTGGAGGTCGTAGGTGGCGACCTTGGGCGAGGGGACCAGGATGCGGTCTTCGCCGGGGAAGGGGGTTTCGATGCCGCCATTGAAGAAATAGGTGACGTGGGGGTATTTTTCGGTTTCGGCGATGCGCAGCTGCTTCAGGCCGCGCGCGGCCACCACGCCGCCCAGCAGGTCTTCGAGCGGTTCGGCGGGGAAGAGGGTGGTCATGAAGGGTTTGAGCGCGTCGGAATAGGCGGTCATGCCGGTGACGCGGGCGAATGTGGGCGGGGTGGCGGGGAAGCCGGTGAAGCTGGGATCGACCAGGGCGGTGAGGATTTCGCGCACGCGGTCGGCGCGGAAATTGGCGCACAGAATGCCATCGCCGTTTTGCATGCCGCGATAGGCGCCGATGATGGCGGGCTTGATGAATTCATCGTGCACATTGGCGGCGTAGCTGGCCTGAATGGCCTTGCGGGCCGAGGGGAAGGCTTCGCCCTGGCCGTTGACCAGCAGCTCATAGGCGAGCTGCACGCGCTCCCAGCGTTTATCGCGGTCCATGGCGTAATAGCGGCCGACCAGCGTGCCGATGGTGGCGGTCTGGCCGAGCGCGGCATCGAAGGCGGTGACGAAATCGATGGCCGATTGGGGCGGGGTGTCGCGGCCATCGGTGAAGGCGTGGACGATGACTTTGAGGCCAGCGGCGTGCAGAATGCCGGCCAGCGCCACCATATGCTCCTGGTGCGAGTGCACGCCGCCGGGCGAGACCAGGCCCATGAGGTGGGCGGTGCCGGTGCCCGCCTTGGTGGCGGCGATGAACGCGGCCAGCTCCGGGTTGGTGGCCAGTGTGCCGTCTTCGATGGCGATGTCGATGCGGGGCAGGTCTTGGGTGACCACGCGGCCGGCGCCGAGATTGAGGTGTCCGACCTCGGAATTGCCCATCTGCCCGGCGGGCAGCCCGACCACGCGGCCCGAGGTGGCCAGGAAGGCGTGGGGCGAGTTGGCCCAGAGCGCGTCGAAATTCGGCGTGCTGGCCTGGGCGATGGCGTTGTCCTCGCGGTTTTCGTTCCAGCCGAAGCCGTCGAGAATGGCGAGCATCACGGGGTGTTTGGGCATGGGCAATCCTGGCTGCGTGAGTTTAGGGCTATTTAGGGAAAATTGCGGCGAAACCCAAGCGTTGTGGTTCAGGGCCGCCCGGCGCGGTGATAGGGGTGGCCGGTGAGGATGGTGTGGGCGCGGTAGAGCTGCTCGGCCAGCATGGCGCGCACCAGCATGTGCGGCCAGGTGAGCGTGCCAAGCGAGAGCGTGGCGCCCGCCCTGGCCAGCACGGTGGCATCGAGCCCTTCGGCGCCGCCGATGATGAAGGCGAGTTTTTTGGCCCGCCCCTGCCAAGTGGCGAGCTGGGTGGCCAGGGCTTCGGAGGTGGGGGTTTGGCCGCCGAGATCGAGGGCGATGAGAAATTCATCGGGGCGGAGGGCGCCGAGCAGGGCATCGGCCTCGCGGCGCTTGATTTCGCCGGCCGAGCCGACGCCGTCTGGGAACTCGTGGAGCGTCAGTTCGGGCCGGAGGCGTTTGGCGTAGCGGGCGAAAATCTCCATTTCGGGAGATTTGCCGCCCGATTTGCCGATGGCGAGCAGTCTCACGCCTCGTCCGCGCCCTCGTCGAGTTCGGCGGACCACATTTTCTCGAGCCCGTACATGGCGCGGGCCTCGGGCTTGAAGAGATGCACGATGATGTCGCCGGCATCGAGCAGCACCCAGTCAGTGCCGCCCGCGCCCTCGATGAGGGGTTTGCGGAAGCCGGCTTCGGTGAGTTTTTCGTGCAGGTGGGTGGCCATGGCGGCGATCTGGCGGTCGGCCAGGCCGGTGGCGATGATCATGCGGTCGGCGAAGCTGGCGCGGCCGCCCAGATCGAGCACCACCAGTGCCTCGGCCTTGTCGTCTTCCAGCGTGGCGACGATGAGCGCCTGCAACTGGTCGAGTTTTTCCACCGGCAGTTTCGGCGCGGCTTTTTTGCCGCGCGGCCCGGCGATGGCGGCTTTTTTGCGCGGTGTGCCGGGCATGGCGGGCAGGGCCTCGGCCGGGGCGGTGGCTTTGGGGGTGCGCTTGCGCGGCGCGGCGGGCTTGGCGGCGGCAGTCCCGCGGGCGGGGGTCTGGCGTGAGGGGGGACGGGTTATGGCTCAGCTCCTGTTGTTGGCCTGGCGAATGGCTGTGGCCGAGGCGGCATGTTCGCGCACGGGCAGCAGACTCCAGGCCGGTGATGTCATCTGGGCGAGCTTTAGCGTAGCGCGCGCGGATTGGCGATATTTGGCGAGCGTGTGGGCCGCCTGGCTGGCCAGGGCTTTGCGCGTCTCGCCGGGGCGGGGCAGCACGAGCATGGGCACGCGGGCGGCGAGCTGGCGCCAGCGGCGCCATTTGGGCAGTTGGGCGAGGTTGTCGGCGCCCATGAGCCAGACGAAGCGCGCGCGCGGGAAGCGGGTTTGCAGGGCGGTGAGGGTGTTGATGGTGTAGCGTGTGCCGAGCTGGGCTTCGATGGCGGTGGCGATGAGGCGGTGGCCGTCGGCCTGGCGGGCGGCGCTGGCGAGGCGCTGGGCGAAGGGCGCCATGCCCTTGGAGGGTTTGAGCGGGTTGCCGGGCGAGACCATGAGCCAGACCTGGTTGAGGCGCGCGTGCGCGAGGGCCTGGCGGGCGATGTGGGCGTGGCCTTCATGGGCAGGGTTGAAGGAGCCGCCGAGTATGCCGATGGAGAGCCGGTGGCGGTGACCGTAGCGCGGGATGATCAGGGGGGACGCCTTTATGATCAAAAGTTTTTGCGGGTGTGGGAGCTTTTTTCAAAAAGCTCCCACGAAACTCCGCCCCTTTTTTTTGGGAAAAAAGGGGCGGCCCCCAAAAAAACTTTTAAAATTTATTCAGGGGCGGACTTGGCCCGTGCCGCGCACCACATAGCGGAAGGTGGTGAGCTGCTCGGGCCCGATGGGGCCGCGCGCGTGGATGCGCCCGGTGGCGATGCCGATTTCGGCGCCAAACCCAAACTCGCCGCCATCGCAGAACTGGGTCGAGGCGTTCCACATGCTCACCGCCGAGGCGACCTGGGCCAGGAAATACTCGGCCGCGCGGGGATCATCGGTGATGATCGCGTCGGTGTGTTCGGAGCCGTGGGCGGCGATGTGGGCGAGCGCGTCATCGACCCCCGCCACCAGCTTCACGTTCAGCACGGCGTCCAGCCATTCAGTGTCGAAATCCTCGGGACGGGCCTCGTCCATCGTGGGGCAGAGGGCGCGGGCGGCCGCGTCGGCGCGGAAGGCGCAGCCAAGGGCGCGCAGGTCGGATTCGAGCAAGGGCAGCAGCGCCGGAGCGATGGCGGCATCGATGAGCAGCGACTCGGTGGCGCCGCACACGCCGGTGCGGCGCATTTTGGCATTGGCCAGCACCGCGCGCGCCATGGCGAAATCGGCCGCCTTGTGGATGTAGGTGTGGTTCAGCCCCTCGGCATGGGCGAGTACGGGCACGCGGGCTTCGGCCTGGACGCGCTCGACCAGGGATTTGCCGCCGCGCGGGATGATGAGGTCGATCAGCCCCGCCGCGCCCAGCATGGCGGCGACGAAGCGCCGGTCGGTGCTCGGGGCGACCTGCACGGCATGCTCGGGCAGGCCGGCCTGGGCGAGGCCCTTGGTGACCGCGACGTTGATGGCCTTGCCGGAATGGTAGCTCTCGGAGCCGCCACGCAAGATGATGGCGTTGCCGGATTTGATGGCGATGGAGGCGGCATCTGCGCCCACATTGGGCCGGCTTTCATAGATCATGCCAAGCACGCCAAGCGGCTGGCGCACGCGCGAAATTTTCAGACCGTTGGGGCGGGTCCAGGTTTCGGGCGGGGCGGCCAGCGGGTCGGGCAGGTTGGCGACCTCCTCGATGCCGTGGGCCATGGCCTCGACGCGGGCGGGGGTGAGCAGCAGCCGGTCACCGAAGGCGGATGTGCCCTGGAAGCTTTCCATGTCGCGGGCATTGGCGGCGAGGATGTCGGGCGCGGCCTCACGCAGCGCGGCGGCGGCGGCGCGCAGCCCCGCATCACGCGAGCCCGCCGGCATGTGGGCGAGCGAGGCCGCGGCCTGGCGGGCCTTTTTGCCCATGGCGGCGATGATTTGCGTGTTCAGATCGGCTTCGGCGGTCATGTTTGTCATGTTTGCCCAGTTCTGGCGGTATGCTCAACAGCACGCTACATAATTAACTTGATGCCAGATTTGTACGATTCGCAAAGCCCGCTCGCCACTGCGCCCGACGCTACACCGCCCGGACCCAGCCTGCGCACCTCGCGCCTGACACTGCGCGCCTTTATGGCAGAGGATGCCCCGCATTTCCACCGGTTGATCAATGATTGGGAGATTTGCCGCCGGTTGCCCGATGCGCCCTTTCCCTATCCGGCCGAGCTGGCCGAGGGGTGGATCGCCGCCAGCCTCGCCGACCGCGACGCCCACCGTGCCGAGCAGTTCGCGGTGGTGGAGAGCCAGACCGGCACGCTGGTGGGGGCGGTGGGGCTGAAGCTGGCCAAGGGACAGAAAGCCGCCGAGCTGGGCTATTGGCTCGGCCGGGCTTTTTGGGGGCAGGGTTATGCGCTCGAAGCCGTGCGGCGGGTGGTGGAGTGGGCCTTCGCCGCTTTGCCGATCGCGCATCTGACCGCCACCACGGCGGCGGATAACGAGGCCTCGCAGGCGGTGCTGGCGCGGCTGGGATTCGCGGCGGATGGCAAGGGCAGCAAGGTGTTTATGTGCCGCCCCGGCCATAAGCTGCCGGTGAAACATTTTAAACGCCCGCGCGAGGGGCTGGAGCCGGCCGCGCCCGAGGCAGCCCCGGCGCGCACGCTGCTGGTGGTGGCGGTGGCGCTGATTGACGCGCGCGGGCGGATTTTGCTCGCCCGCCGGCCCGAGGGTAAGAAAATGGCCGGGTTGTGGGAGTTTCCGGGTGGTAAGCTGGAGCCCGGCGAGACGCCCGAGGCGGCGCTGGCGCGCGAGTTGGCCGAGGAGCTGGGCATTGTCACAGATCCGCGTGATTTCGCGCCGTTTGTGTTTGCCTCGCACGCTTATGAGGGGTTTCATTTGCTGATGCCGCTTTATTTATGCAAGCGCTGGCAAGGTGAGCCGGCGGGGCGCGAGGGGCAGAAGCTGGCCTGGGTGGCGCCCGATGAGCTGGTGGAATATCCTATGCCCCCCGCCGACCGCCCGTTGATTCCGATGCTGAGGGATTTTTTATGAGCAACCCCACCGCCGCTATTTTAATTATTGGCAATGAAATTCTTTCGGGGCGCACGCAGGATGTGAATGTGCAGTTCATTGCCCAGAGGCTGGCGCGGCTGGGCATACGGCTTGAGGAAGTGCGGGTGGTGCCCGATATTCCCGCCCGTATCATTGGCGCGGTGAACGAGCTGCGCGCGGCTTATGAGGTTTTGTTCACCACCGGCGGCATTGGGCCGACGCATGATGACATTACCAGCGAATGCGTGGCCGCCGCCTTTGGCGTGCCGCTGGAGCTGCATGAGGAAACCGCCGAGGCCATGCGCGCGGCCTGGGGCGAGCGGGTGAACGAGGCCCGCTTGCGCATGGCCACCATGCCCAGGGGCGCGCGGCCGATTAAAAACCGGGCCTCGGTGGCGCCGGGGTTTTCGATGGGGAATGTGCATGTGATGGCGGGGGTGCCGCGCATCATGCAATCGATGTTCGAGACGCTCGAGCCCACTTTGCCGCGCGGCGCGGCGATTGAGATGCGCGCCGTGCACGGGGTGGGGGTGTTTGAGGGCAGCATTGCCGCCGGGTTGACCGAGATACAGAACCGCTTTCCCCATATCGATCTGGGCAGCTACCCTTATAAACGCGGGGAGCAATGGGGGGTGGCGCTGGTTGCCAAGGGGACCGATGTGGGCGCGCTGGAGCAGGCGGTGGCGGAGGCCGCCGCGCTGATTGCCGCCCATGGCGTGGAGCCGGTGGCTGGTGAGCCGCTAGCCGTGGGGGAGTAGGGATGGCGTTCGAGCCTGAAACGCGCTCGGAGCTGACCTGCCCGCATTGTGGCCACCGCAAGCAAGACGCCATGCCGCTCAATGCCTGCCAGTATTTTTATGACTGTGAGGCGTGCGGCGCGCTGTTGCGGCCCAAGCCGGGCGATTGCTGCGTGTTCTGCTCTTATGGCACGGTGCCGTGCCCGCCGGTGCAGCTTGCCCGACGGGGGGAGGGCAAGGGGTGCTGCGGCCGGTGACACGGAGGGGGCGAAGGCTGGGCGGGGCCAGTGCGCGGCGCCGGGCGGCCACGCTTTTTTCGGGGTTGCAAATTGACGCGGGGGCAGGCAAAAGCGCCCGCAATCGCGCGCCCGTGAAACGGCGCGCTCTGTCCGCTTGACCCTTTCTTACCCCGCCCGTGGAGGCATTGATGGCTGATACCGACCTTAAACTGATCCGCAATATCGGGATCACCGCGCATATCGACGCGGGCAAGACCACCACCACGGAGCGCATCCTCTACTACACCGGCGTGTCGCACAAGATTGGTGAAGTGCATGACGGCAACACCACCACCGACTACATGGCCCAGGAGCGTGAGCGCGGCATCACCATTACCTCGGCGGCCGTGACCTGCGAGTGGAACGGCCACAACATCAACATCATCGACACACCCGGCCATATCGACTTCAACATCGAGGTCAACCGGTCGCTGCGCGTGCTCGACGGCGCCATCTTCATCATCGAGGGCGTGGCTGGCGTTCAGCCGCAGTCGGAGACCAACTGGCGCCTGGCCGACCGCTATAACGTGCCGCGCATCATCTTCATCAACAAGCTCGACCGTACCGGCGCCGATTTCTATCGCGCGTTCGACACGCTGAAGGAGAAGCTCGACATCGTGGCGCTGCCGCTGCAGCTGCCGATTGGCATCGAGGACCAGTTCCTGGGCGTTGTCGATCTGGTCGAGATGAAGGCGATCATCTGGGAAGGCGGCGAGCTGGGCGCCAAGTTCCACGACGAGGCGATTCCGGCTGATATGCTGGAGAAGGCCAAGGAAGCCCGCCAGGTGCTGCTCGACACCGCCCTCTCGGTGGATGATGCCGGCATGGAAGAGTATTTTGAGAAGGGCGATGTCTCGGTCGAGACGCTCAAGCGCGCCATCAAGACCGGCGCCATCTCCGGCGCCTTCCGCCCTGTGCTGTGCGGCACCGCGTTTAAGAACAAGGGCGTGCAGCCTTTGCTCGATGCCGTGCTCGATTATCTGCCCTCGCCCGTCGATGTGCCCGGCATTAAGGTGGCGCCCGAGGAAGGCCAGGAGGAAGACCCCAACGCGCGGCGTATCAAGGCTGACCCGGCTGCCCCGTTTGCCGGTCTCGCCTTCAAGATCATCAACGACAAATACGGCTCGCTCACCTTTGTGCGCGTTTATGCCGGCACGTTGAAGTCGGGCGACTCGGTGCTCAACACCACCAAGGGCCATAAGGAGCGTATCGGGCGCATGTATAAGATGCATGCCGATAAGCGCCAGGAAATTTCGGAAGTCTCGGCCGGTGATATCGCCGCGTTCGTGGGGCTGAAGGATACCGGCACCGGTGACACGCTGGCCGCCGCCGAGGACCCGGTGGTGCTCGAGCGCATGGCTTTCCCCGTGCCGGTGATCGACATTTCGGTTGAGCCCAAGACCAAGGAAGGCGTTGAGAAGATGACGCTGGGCCTGCAGAAGCTGGCCTCTGAGGATCCTTCGCTCCGCCTGAAGACCGACCAGGAGACCGGCCAGACCATTCTCTCAGGCATGGGCGAGCTGCATCTCGAGATCATCATTGACCGTCTGCGCCGTGAATATGGCGTGGATGCCAATATCGGCGCGCCGCAGGTGGCGTATCGCGAGACCATCTCGCGCGAGCACACCGAGACCTATACCCACAAGAAGCAGTCGGGCGGGTCGGGGCAGTACGCCGAGGTCAAGATCGTGTTCGAGCCGCGCGAGCGTAACGAGGGCGTGTTGTTCGAGAACAAGATTGTCGGCGGTACCGTGCCGAAGGAATATATCCCGGCGGTGGAAAAGGGCATCAAGAACCAGGCCGATACCGGCGTGCTCGCGGGCTTCCCCACGGTCGACTTCAAGTACACGCTGGTTGACGGCAAGTATCACGACGTGGACTCGAGCGCGCTGGCGTTCGAAATCGCCGCCAAGGCGTGCTTCCGCGAAGGCATGAAGAAGGCTGGGCCGATCATCCTCGAGCCGATCATGGACGTGGAAATCACCACCCCCAACGACCATGTGGGCGACGTGGTGGGCGACCTCAACCGCCGCCGTGGCATGATCCAGAACCAGGAAGCCTCGGGCTCGACCGTGATCGTGCGCGCGCATGTGCCGCTGAAGGAAATGTTTGGCTATATCTCGCATCTGCGCTCGATGACCAAGGGCCGCGCGAGCTTCACCATGCAGTTCCACCATTACGACCCGGTGCCGCGCAACATCGCGGACGAGATCATGGCCAAGAGCGCCTGATCGGGGTGGGTTAAAAAGGGCCGGGAAGCGAGAGCTTCCCGGCTTTTTTGTTGGTTAGCCCAACACGGTTTTGAAATATCGGATGGTCTCTTTCAACCCGTCAGTCAGCGGGGTTTTGGGGGCCCAGCCGAGTGTGTCTCGGGCCAGGGTGATGTCAGGCTGGCGCTGGTGGGGGTCGTCTTGTGGCAGGGGCTTGAAGCTGAGTTTTGACGTGCTGCCCGTAAGGCTCAACACGGCTTCGGCCAGTTCGAGCATGGTCATTTCGTGAGGGTTGCCGATATTGACCGGGCCGGTGAATGCCGCGGGGCTTTCCATCAAGGCCACCATGCCGGTGATCAGATCATCGACATAGCAGAAGCTTCGGGTCTGTGAGCCATCTCCGAAGATGGTGATATCTTCGCCGCGCAGTGCCTGGACAATGAAATTGCTAACCACCCGGCCGTCGTTCAAATGCATGCGGGGACCATAGGTGTTGAAGATGCGCATGACCTTGATTTCCAGTTTGTGCTGGCGCCAATAGTCGAAAAACAGCGTCTCGGCACAGCGCTTGCCTTCGTCGTAGCAACTGCGTATGCCAATAGGGTTGACCCGTCCCCAGTAATTCTCGGTTTGCGGGTGCACATCGGGATCGCCATAAACTTCCGAGGTCGAGGCTTGTAAAATGCGCGCCCGCAGCCGTTTGGCCAGGCCAAGCATGTTTATAGCGCCATGCACGTTCACCTTGGTCGTCTGTACAGGGTCATGCTGATAGTGAATGGGCGATGCTGGGCATGCGAGATTGTAGATCTGATCGACCTCGATATAGAGCGGAAAGGTGACATCGTGGCGCAGTGCCTCGAAGCGTGGATTGCCCAGCAGATGCGAGATGTTTTGCTTTGATCCTGTAAAATAATTATCCACGCATAGTACATCGTGACCCTGGGAGATGAGGCGGTCGCATAGATGCGACCCCAAAAATCCGGCCCCGCCGGTGACAAGAAGTTTTTTCATGGTCCGATTCTAAACTCCCACAACGTCAGCAAAACAACAGCAAGCCCAGTGTTTTCAGCGCGGAATTGAAAAAACAGCCGTGGCGCAGTAGCGTCCAGCGCCTGGGCCAGGCGTTAAGATTTTGAATGCCCGCCAGCGCGCTGAGGGCTACAGCATCCTGGAAGGGCAGCTCCTGGCCATGGCGCTCCACGAACGCGTCGGTCTGGCGGGCAATTTGGCTCAGCAGATAAGCTAAGCGGGCATGCAGGCTGTAGGGTGCGCGCAGCAGGCGCTGTGCTGCGCTCGCGAGCGACAGGGAATAGGGATCTTTGGTGGCGTTCTCGCCATGGCGCCGGTAACGGATGGTGATGTCGGGCAGCGCGATGAACCGCCCAAAGGCCACCGCCACCAGCGCCAGCCACCAATCTTGATAGGCGGCGCTCTGGGGTAAGGGCAGAGCCTTGCGGAGTAGCGCGCGGTTCACGGCCATGGTTGAGCCAAGGGCCACGCTATCCATGGCCACGCGTGCCAGGCGCGGGCGGCTGAGTGGCTTGGTGCGCGACCAGCGCCAATAAGAGGGCGCAACCAGGCCGAGCTGGCTATTGACCACTTCGGCATCCGTGCATACGGCCACGGGCGTTTGGGCGCTGGTTTCGGCTTCGGCGGTTTGCAGGGCGGCAAGGGTGAGGGGCACGCGGTTGGGCAGCCACACATCGTCGGGGTCGGCGGTGAGCACCCAGGGGGCGGTGCTGGCTTCCAGCACGGCACTGTAATTGCCAATCAACCCAAGGTTGTTTGAATGCTCGGCGTCGAGCAGTGTCATGCGCGGGCCCAGACGCTCGTGCCATGCCCTCAGGAGCGCCAGAGTGCCGTCAGACGAGCCATCATCACGCGCGATGAGGTGCCAGGAAACCCCCTTGAGCGCCAGCAGGCCGTTCACGAATTCGTCAATCCAGGCCGCAGCATTGTAGCACGGCAGCACGATATCAACCGCCGGATCGCCCTTGTGATTGCTCTGGCTTGCATTCATGTCTATCTAAGCCTCCGGCGCGTAGAAAATTTATAGCGCAATTCCGGGCTCAGTTAAGTAGGAGTGGCTGAAATGAAGTCGCCGGCGGATATGAAGATCATTCAGATCGATATCACCAATGCGTGCCCGCGCAAATGCGCCAATTGCACACGCTTTTGCGGTCACCATGAAGAGCCGTTTTTTATGGATTTTGAAACTTTCAAGAAAGCGGTCGACTCACTCAAGGGGTTTCGCGGTATTGTTGGTATCATGGGCGGCGAGCCGACCGTTCATCCGGAATTTCGTAGATTTGTTGAATATTACCGTGACAATATCGGCTATGATGACCGCTCCACCGCTCCCTATCAGCCTCAAAAAGACCTGATGCGTCATGTGTTGGCCAATGCTTGGCATGTGGATTACAGCAATCATCGTGGCTTGTTCACCTCGGTAACGCCCCGTTATTATGATCATTTCGAGTTGATTCAGGATACGTTCGGCTATCAGTTGCTCAATGATCACTCCAACCCCAGCATGCACCAAACCCTGATGGTTACCCGCCAGGAGCTTGGCGTGCCAGACGATGAGTGGGTGAAGATGCGCGACCGCTGCTGGGTGCAGAATTTGTGGAGCGCTTCGATTACGCCCAAGGGCGCGTTTTTTTGCGAGGTAGCCGCCGCCATGGATGCCACGCTAGGCGGCCCCGGCGGCTGGCCGATTGAACCAGGCTGGTGGCAGCGCAAGCCGGATGAGTTTGGCGAACAATTGAAATGGTGCGAGATGTGCAGCGCCTGTTTGGCCATGCCTTCGCGCGATGCCAATGACGAAACCGACGATGTTTCACCCATTTGGGCTGAGAAGCTGAAGCAAATTCGCAGCCCTAAGGTTGATAAGGGGCTGGTGAACCAGTTCGATCCCCTGGCCTACCAGGCCGACAAACACTCGATCAACCAAAGGGTTACACCCTATATGGAGGATCAGGAGGAGCGCATGGGCAAGACGCGCGGCCGCTTGGTACCGCAAAAAATTACTTATGTGCTGTGGCTCACGCCGACCCTGGGCGATGAAGCGGCCACCCGACTGATTACACAAATGAAAGCCGCCGGCCAGCTTGATGCCATAGCCTCAACCGATGCCACCCGCGCCACGCTGGCCGAAGTCGCCGCTTTGCCGTTTCTCACCGGGCTGGGTGCCCTTGCCGACCTTCGCCAGGTGAAACATACCAAAGATTGGGTGGTACTAACCCGCGATTGCGCAGCTCCAGCGGCATTTCATGCGCTTACCGAGGGCTGTGTGTTCAACCCCGGCGTGGTGTATTGGCGCGATATCGCGGGCGGCATGTTGCGGTTTTTTAATGTCAGGGCGCGGAGCCTTGAAAAAGACGGCGATCTGTTCAACATCACTGCGACTTTTCCAGCCTATAAGGTGGTGGAACTGACGCGGGAGCAGGCGCAGGATTACCGCCTGTCAAACACGGGTATGTTTATGCGCAGGCTGAATAAGCGTTTTACATGGCTTAAGCGCAAACTCGCCGGTCTGCCCGTGCCGCGCGGGCCGGCGGGGGAAATTAAAGGTAACAAGGTGGTATCGTCGCTCTGACGCTTCACGCTAGGATGAAGAAGGCCAGCGTGTAGAGCGGCGAAGAATAAAAGAGCCTATGTTTGATGATGGCATGGCGGCGTTGCCAGAAGTTTTTTTGACGGAATTCCGCCATTGCTTGGGCCGCTTGCCTGTCGGGAGTAGATAAATCGTCTCGGAATCTTTCAAAAAACGCCTTTGCAAGAGACAGTTTTGGCTCCCGTCTCAGCCAATATCCGCGTCTCCACGCAATAGGATTTTTGAGTATTCGCAGCAGCATGAAGAGTATGCTTCGTGGTGATGGTGAGGCGTTACTTGTGTGGCGGCGGTAATCTGCGCTGATTTCCGGCCGGGCTTCGACATAACCGAAGGCAGCAGCGGTAATCTCTAACCATCCGTCATGAAACACGGCTTCTGGAGGAATCTTTCCGGCTTTTTGTATCAAAGCGCGATTAAAAATTGACGCCATGCCCGAAATGACAGTTTCTAAGCATACGCTGCCAAAGCTTCGGTAGTGCCGTGGAGAAAATCTATAGAGCGCCCAAAATGAAGGGGCGATGATGTGCAGAGAGCCATCGACGGGGCGTAAATCGGTATGGGAGAGGAGAGGCGTGTCGTAACCAAACTGATCTTCCAGTTTGAGCATGGCTTGTACGGCTCGCTCGACCTTATCTGGGTACCAGAGATCGTCTTGATCGCAAAGCATCACGTATTGCGCCTGCGTTACTTCAAGCACGCGCGAAAAATTGCCGCAAAACCCCAGCCGTCGGGGCTCGTTCTCGTCAATGATGACGATGCGTTCAGGGTAACGCTCCCGCCATGCGCGCAGAATGTCTAGCGTGCGGTCGGGTGAGGCATCGTCTCGAACCAGCAGCCTCCACGCTTGGTTGGTTTGGGCGAATAGGGTTTTAAGCTGCTGCTCCAAATACCCGCCATGCTCTCCGCCATAGACAGCCATGGCAATTTCAAGCGTCGGGGTTTGGTCGGGCATGTAAACCTCATATTCTAGGCTGGCGGTTAGCTAATATTGTTTTTTCAATCCTTTCAACCACCCCCCTTGCCACCCGCCTCGCCTCGGGCAACACAGGCTCATGTCCAGGCCCCGCGCTCATCGTTTGTTGCTTGCGTCCGCCGCTGGGGTGGCGCAGCGTTTCGCGCAGATGGTGGCGTCGCTCATCACCCTGCCGCTGGCGCTGCATGCGCTGGGGGTGGCGGGGTTTGGGGTGTGGGGGGCGGCCACGTCGCTGCTTAGTTTGGCTGGAATGCTCTCATTTGGGCTGGGGGCGGCGCTGGTGGCGCTGTTGCCGCGCAGCGTGGCCGCTGGCGCGCCCGAACAGAGCCGGGGCCACATTACCGCCGCCCTGTTTGGTGGCGCGGGGCTGGCGGCGCTGGTGCTGCTGGGGGGGGGAGTGGCGATTTTGGGGGGCTGGGCGTGCATCTCGCCGCCATTTCTGGTCGCCGCGGTGGCGCTGATTGCCAATATCCCCCTCTCCATCGGGCCTGATATCTGGTTTGGGCTGCAAAAAGGCCATGTCGCCGCGCTATGGGGGATGGTGCAAACGGCGCTGGCTCTGGTCGGGCTGCTGGTGGGAATGGCGCTGGGGGCGGGCGTTATGGCGCTAGTGGCGGTGTTTTATGGCGCGTTGCTGGTCGCCAATGGCGGCTGCTTGGCGCATGTGCTGCTGGCGCACCGGCATTTGCGCCCGCTGGGCCGCCCCTCGGGTACGGCGCTGCGGGCGGTGTTTGCCAAAAGCGGCCTGCTCTCGCTGGTTACGGCCGCGGGCATGGGCATTTGGGTGTTTGACAACATCATGGCCCTCTCGTGGCTGGGGCCGGCGGCCTCGGCGCAAATGGCGGTGGCTCTGCGGGTGTGCACCACCGCCTCGGGGCTGTTATGGGTGGTAACCCAGCCCTTCTGGCCGGGCTTCGCCGAGGCCCTGGCCCTGGGCGACCATGGCTGGGTGCGCCGCGCCTTGTGGCGGGGCTTGGCGGCCACGCTGGGCTTGAGCCTCGGCGGCTCGCTGCTCATTGTGGCGTTTGGTCGGCCTGTGCTGGCCTTTTGGCTGCACAACACGCTGCCCATCGGTACCGGCCTGCTCTGGGTTATGGCGGGATGGATTGTGGCGCTCACCTTTACCAATGTGCCGGGTGTGCTGCTCAACGCCGCGCACCGTCTATGGCCGCAAATTGGCGTGTTTGGCGCCGCCGCGCTGCTGGGGGCCTTGGCCAAATATTGGCTGGCGCCGCGCTTTGGGGTGCCGGGCATTTTGGCTGTGGCGCCCGTTTTGTGGCTGGTGTGGGTGGCGCCCGCGCTGGTGCTGCTAGCCCGCCGCGCGGCGGCAGGGCAATAGCCTCGGCTCGCGTCGCTCGCGCGCTGGGGCTTGGCGGCCACAACTTGATACATTGCCGCTCTTTTACTGCCGCAATGCGGCCATAAGCGGCTAATATCGTCCCCTCTCGCATGCGATCAAATCGCTTGGCGCCGTGTTGTTGAAAGGGACCAAATCATGTCCGAACGTAAAAAACGTCTGGCCACCACATTGGCTTTGGTGCTGGCAAGCGCCGGGCTGACGGGGTGTGTTTATTATCCCAACGGGTATGGCGGCGGCTACTACGCGGCGCCGCCCGTGGCCGTGGTGCCGCCGCCGGTGGTGTTTGGCGGGTGCTGGCATTGCGGCTGGGGCGATGATGATGATGATTGATCAGGCCGGGCTGCGGGCGCGCAGGGCGGTTGAGAGCGTGCCTTCATCGAGCACGTCGATCGCTCCGCCCATGGGCACGCCTTGAGCCAGGCGTGAGGTTCTGACGCCCAGGGCGTGCAGCTTCTCGGCCAGGAAATGGGCGGTGGTGGCGCCATCGACGGTGGCGGGCAGGGCGAGGATCACTTCTTCGACCGTGCCGGCTTCGAGGCGGGCGAGCAGGGATTTGATGCGCAGATCGTCGGGGCCGCGGCCGCCGATGGCCGAGAGCACACCGCCCAGCACATGATAGCTGCCGCGATAGGAGTGCGTGCGCTCCAGCGCCCATAAATCCGAGACCTGCTCGACCACGCAGATCCGCCGCTCGCGCGTGGGGTCGGCGCAGATGGCGCAGGGGTCGCGGCTGTCGAGATTGCCGCACACCGCGCAGCTGCGCACCAAGGCCGACACGCTTTGCAGCGCCCCGATGAGCGGGGCCAGGCGCGTTTCGCGCTCGGTGAGCAGCTTGAGCACGATGCGCCGGGCGCTGCGCGGCCCGAGCCCGGGCAAATGGGAGAACAGCCCGATCAGATGGTCGAGCTCGGGGCCGCCCATGGGTTTAGAACGGCAGCTTCAGGCCTGGCGGCAGGCTGATGCCGCCCATGGCGTTGCGGGTCTCTGATTCCATCATGGCGTCGAGCTTGGCCTTGGCATCGGCATGGGCGGCGAGGATCAGGTCTTCGAGCATTTCGAGCTCGGAGGGATCGACCAGCTTGGGGTCTATTTTGACTGATTTCAGCGCGCCCTTGCCGCTGATCACCACCCGCACCAGACCGGCGCCCGAGGCGCCCTCGATTTCGGCGGACTCGAGCTTTGCCTGCATCTCGGCCATTTTTTGCTGCATCTGCTGGGCCTGCTTCATCATGCCGGCGAGGTTTTTCATTCACTCATCTCCTGTTCGTAAAGCTCATCGGGCGGGATCAGCGCCGCCCAGTCGGCCGGGATTTCCGGCTCGTCTTCAGTGTGGTGGCGGGTCAGGGTTTCGACCCGGGCGCCGGGGAAAGTGTCGAGGATCGCCTGCACCAGCGGGTGGGCGAGGGCGGCGTCGCGGGTTTGGGCGGTGGCGACGCCTTCGGCTTCATCAATCGTGGGCTCGCCCGGCTGGTGGGAGAGCGCGATGGTCCAGCGGCGGCCGGTTTCGGCTTCGAGCAGGCGGCCAAGGCTTTGCACCAGGTCGCGCGGGGCGGTGGGGGAGAGGCGCAGCTCGATGACCGGGGGGGCGAAGCGGACCAGATGCACCGATTGGCGCAGATGCGCGTAGAGCATCACCTCGCGCCGGGCGGCGCTCAGGGCCACGACATCCTGGAAGGTGAGCGCGCGGGGGGTGGGGGCGGGGATGATGCCACCATTGGCGGCGAGCAGCGCCCTGGGGGCTTGCCCAGCACCGCCGGGGCCGCCGGGTGAGGGGGAGCCACCGGTGGCTTCGCCGCCTTCGGTGAGGCGGCGGATCAGCTCGCCGGGCGGGGGCAGGTCGGCGACATGGCAGAGGCGGATGAGGATCATCTCGGCGCCGGCCCGCTTGTCGGGGGTGGTGTCGACCTCTTGCAGGCCCTTGAGCAGCATTTGCCAGAGCCGGCCGAGATAGGGGATGCTCAGCGCCTGGGCGAGCGCGGCGCCGCGCGTGCGCTCAAGCTCGGGCAGGGCGGCGCTTTCGGCTAGTTTGGGCACGGATTTGAAGCGGGTGAGCAGATGGGCGAGGCCCAGCAGGTCGGAGAGCAGGAGGCTGGGATCGGCGCCGCGGGAATATGAATCGTCGGAGATGCGCAGGGCTTCGGCGGCGTCGCCTTTCACCACCGCGTCCATCAGGTCGAACACGAAGCCGCGATCGGCGAGGCCCAGCATATCAGCGGCCATGGCGGCGGTGATCTCGCCGCCATCCTCGGCGCCGCGCGCGATGGCTTGGTCGAGCAGCGAAAGACCATCGCGCACGGAGCCATCGGCCGCGCGGGCGATGTGGGTGAGGGCGCCGGGGGCGATGTTGATGCCCTCGGCCCCGGCGATGCGGGTGAAATGCGCGCTCAGCACCTCGATGGCCACGCGCCGCAAATCGAAGCGCTGGCAGCGCGAGAGGACGGTGACCGGGACTTTGCGGATTTCGGTGGTGGCGAGGACGAATTTGATGTGGGGCGGCGGCTCTTCGAGGGTTTTCAGCAGCGCGTTGAACGCCGCCTTCGAGAGCATGTGCACCTCGTCGATGATGAACACCTTGGTGCGCGCCGAGAGCGGCTTGAAGCGCGTGGCCTCGATGATCTCGCGCACATCATCGACGCCGGTGTTGGAGGCGGCGTCCATCTCCACCACGTCGGGGTGGCGGTCGGCCAGGATGGCTTTGCAATTCTCGCACACGCCGCAGGGGTCGGGGGTGGGGCCGCCGGTGCCATCGGCGCCGGTGCAGTTGAGCGCGCGGGCCAGAATGCGCGCGGTGGTGGTTTTGCCCACCCCGCGCACGCCGGTGAGCATGAAGGCATGGGCGATGCGGTTCATGGCGAAGGCGTTGCGCAGCGTGCGCACCAGCGCGTCCTGACCGATGAGGTCGTTGAAGGTGGTGGGGCGGTATTTACGGGCCAGCACCCGGTAGGCCGCGGCCTTGGGGGGGGCTGTCGCCGGCTCATCGCCAAACAGCGACGGGCCGGGCGGCGGGGGATCGTCGTCCTCGAACAGGCCCATGCTTAGCTTACCTTAATTTTTCAGCGCACCTTATTGAGGTGGGAGACCGAACCGCGACCCATGCGAAATCCGTTATGGCTGCTGCCTTCCGGCCCTGACCAGGTTGGCGGCACGCGCTGTCCGCGGCCGATCTCCCGAGGGGCTTATCCCCCGAACGGCGCGCTTATGCAAGCTTGGCATTTGCCGGGTGCCTTCCTAGCTTTAGGGCATGAATAATACAGCCAATCATTATGCGGGTGGGCAGGAGCGCGCGGCGCTGCTGCGTGAGGATGAAACATGGCAGGCGGCGGCGCGCGCGCGGCCGGACGCGCGCGCGATTGGGCTTTGGCGCGGGCAGGTGCTGGTGGTGGGCGACGATGCCGCGCCCCAGGCCGCGCGCCTGGCGCTGCGCCCCGAATGGGACGAGACGCTGGTGTTTTTGGGCGTGGAGGCCGATGCGCCGCTGTTCGCGGTGGATCTTTCGGCGCATGAGGCCGCGCCCAATTACGGGGCCGGCGCCTATTATGAATTGCGCGGCATTGGCGCGCGGCTGCCCGGGCAGGATGCCGGGTGGTGCGCCACCGCGCGCGGTTTGTTTAACTGGTGGGCCAGCCATAAATTCTGTCCGGCTTGTGGCGCGGGGTTGCGGCGGGTGCGCGCGGGCTGGGTGCTGCAGTGCGCGAGCTGCGACCGCGAGCATTTTCCGCGCACCGATTCGGCGGTGATCATGCTGGTGGTGAAGGGTGAGCGCGTGCTGCTCGGCCAGGCGCATAAATTTCCGCCCGAGCGCAATATGTATTCGACCCTGGCGGGATTCGTGGAGCCGGGCGAATCGCTCGAGGATGCGGTGCGCCGCGAGGTGGCCGAGGAGGTGGGGGTGCGCGTGGGCAAGGTGCACTACCGATCGAGCCAGCCCTGGCCGTTTCCGGCCTCGCTGATGCTGGGGTTTGTCGCGCAGGCGGAGAGCGAGGAGATTACGCTCGAGGAGACCGAAATGCGCGATGCGAAATGGTTTACGCGCGCTGACCTTGAAGCTCATGCGGCGCTGGGATTTTCGTTGCCGCCCAAGGATTCGATTGCCCGGCGGCTGATTGATGAATGGCTGACAAGCGCGTGAGGCCCGAGAGCGTGATGAGTTCGGGAAAGCCGGATCGTGGATAAAACAAACCCCGCTCAAATATGAGCGGGGTTTTTTAGAGCAATAATCGTCTGATCGGAGCCGGTAGGTGCAGATCAGACGGTTGAAATGGTTCGCCAAGACAATGCTAGACTGTTTTCATCAGATAAAAACAGTCTAGCGGGCCACTTTTGTGCCGGGGCGGTGATGCCTGGCGATGGGTCAGGCGCGAAACCTCAGAATTCGGGAGTTTCTTCCGCGATCGTTTCGACGATGGCGGGCTCGGCTTCCGGTGCATGGGGTTCGGGCTGGTCTTGCGTGTCGACGGCCGGGGGCGCGGATTTGCGCGTGCGGCGGGGCTTTTTTTCCACCATGGGCGCGGGCTCGGCGAGCAGGATATCATCGAACTCGATCACCGGCGTGGCGGATTTGGCGCGGCGCGTGACGGGTTTGCGCGCCACGGTCTTCTTGGCGGCGGGCTTTTTGGCGGTGGCCTTCACTGTCTTCTTGGCGGTGACGGTTTTGGCGGAAGCGGTTTTCTTCACGCTGGTCTTCACGGCTTTTTTGGCCGGGGTCTTCTTGGCGGCGGCGGTGGTTTTTTTGGCCGGCGCCTTCACGGTTTTTTTCGCGGGGGCGGCTTTTTTGGCGGTGGCCTTCACGGTCTTCTTGGCGGTGACGGTTTTTTTGGCCGGGGTCTTCACGGTTTTTTTCGCGGGGGTGGCTTTTTTGACGGTGGCCTTCACGGTCTTCTTGGCGGTGACGGCTTTTTTGGCCGGGGCTTTCTTGGCCGCGCTGGTCGCTTTTTTGACGGGCGCCTTCACGGCTTTCTTGGCCGTGCTGGTCTTGGTGGCGGTGGTCTTGGTGGCGGTGGTCTGTTTGGCGGTGGTCTTTTTGGCGGGCGCCTTCACGGCCTTCTTGGTGGCGGTTGCGGCTTTTTTGGCCGGGGCCTTCACGGTTTTTTTGGCAGCCGTGGCTTTGGCGGTCGTGGTTTTGGTGGCGGCGGCTTTTTTGGCCGGGGCTTTCTTGGCGGCTGCGCTCTTCGTGGCCGTGCTCTTGGCGGCGGCCTTCACGGTGGCGGTCTTGGTCGCGGGTTTTTTGGCGGCGGTCTTCTTCGCCGGGGCTTTCACGGCCAGCGCCTGGGCGCGCCCGGTGGCGGTGGTATCTTCGATGGTCACGGGGAAACTCCTTGGATCACGTTGGGGAAAATCCGGTTCTTCACAAATTGCAAGCACGCTAACTTGATCGTTCGGCTGACGCCGCTTTTGGTCACATGGCTGACGACATCCTGACTTCACGCGGCTGACGCCATCTTTCCGGCCTTTGTGCATGCGCGTTTTTCGGCGGCTTGACAGTGACGGGGCAACGACGCGAATCGCACGAAACTCGCAAGACTCGCTATTCCGCTTCCCTTGTTCCTCTGTCAACAAAAAGCGTCAAAAATGCGCAGCCGTGACGATTTTTTTTCGCGGGTGTGGCGCGATTTGCGCAGGGTGGAATGAGTTGCGCGGTGCGATTGCGGCTTGGGGTTGCGCGCGGTGGCGTGATGCACGGACACGGCAGGGGCGGCCCGCGCGGTGCGCGCCATGTTTGGCTGTGCCGCACATGGCTGTGTTGCACTTCAACGCGATGTTTGTGATGCCCGCGCAAACTGGTTATGCTGATGACGAGACCCGCCGGGGGGGCTGGCGGTGTTGCCCGCGCGCGTGCCGCGGGGCGCAAGTGAGGCAGGTTTATCATGAGCGAGCCGACAGGCCGGCTGACGCGGATCATTCTGGAAGGTGAATCCCTGCATCGGATTTCACCGCTTCAGGAGGCTGACCGCGAGCAGGCCGTGAATGATTTGCGCGAAGAGAATGAATTTTTTCCAGCCGCGCAGCCAGGGCTGCAGTCGATCTTGCATCTTTCGGTACAGGAAGGCCGGCTGGTGTTCGATATACGCGACCAGGAAGACCAGCCGGTGCAGATTGTGGCGCTGGCGCTGGGGCCGTTCAAAATGTTGATAAAAGATTACCAGATGCTGCTTGATTCTTATGCCCAGGCGGTGGCCGAAGGGCGCGAGGCGCGCATTCAGGCGATTGATATGGGCCGGCGTGGGCTGCACAATGAAGGGGCGGAACTGCTGACCGAGCGGCTGAAAGACAAGGTGGTGATTGATTTTCCGACCGCGCGGCGGTTATTCACACTTGTCTGTGCGCTCTACCAGAAGCTTTGAGCGCGCCCACGCTGTTTGAGGTAGGGATTGAGGATGAAGATTGACGGCACGCCTTATCGTTCGATTTGGGTGGATGAGGCTGATAAATGGTCGGTGCGGATTATTGACCAGACCAAGCTGCCTTGGGCGGTCGATCTGGTGCGGTTGACCAGCATGGAGGCCATGGCCCACGCCATCAAGGCCATGCTGGTGCGCGGCGCGCCGCTGATTGGCGCCTCGGCCGCTTATGGCGTGGCGCTGGCGCTGCGCGCCGATCCTTCGGATGGCGCGCTGGCCAATGCCATTGAAGTGCTGGGCGCCACACGCCCCACCGCTATTAATTTGCGCTGGGCGCTGCGCCGGATGCACACCAAGCTGGCGGCCCTGCCAGCCGCCGAGCGCGTGGCGGCCGCTTATGCCGAAGCCGCCGCGATTTGCGATGAGGATGTGGCGGTGAACGAGGCCATTGGCCGCCATGGGCTGGAGCTGATCAGGGCCCGGGCCGTGGGCGGGCGGCGTGTGAATGTGCTGACGCATTGCAATGCCGGCTGGATTGCCACGGTGGATTGGGGCACGGCGCTGGCACCCATTTATATGGCGCATGATGAGGGTATTGATGTGCATGTGTGGGTGGAGGAAACCCGCCCGCGCAACCAGGGCGCCTCGCTCACCGCCTGGGAGCTGGGCAAGCATGGCGTGAACCACACGGTGATCGCCGATAATGCCGGTGGGCATTATATGCAGCACGGCATGGTGGACATGGTGATTGTGGGCACTGACCGTGTCACCCGCACGGGCGATGTGTGCAACAAGATCGGGACTTATTTGAAGGCGCTTTCGGCGCGCGATAATGGCGTGCCGTTTTATGTGGCGCTGCCTTCGTCCACCATCGACTGGACCATCAGGGATGGTGTGGCGGAAATTCCCATCGAGGAGCGTTCGGGCGCGGAGGTGGCCACCATTACCGGCCGCGCGCTCGATGGCTCAATCGCGACGGTGCGGATTGTGCCGACCTCGAGCCAGGTTGCCAACCCGGCGTTCGATGTGACGCCGGCCAGGCTGGTGAGCGGGTTGATTACCGAGCGCGGCGTGGTGGCTGCCAACGAAGCCGCGCTGGCGGAGATGTTTGGCGATTTAGTTTGATGCCGTAAGAATGTAAGGGGAGCTTTGTGAAAAGCTCCCCTTACAGGGGTGTGGGAACAAAGCGGGGATCGCGGCGCGGTGTTTTATGCCGCGAACATGGCGGGCAGGCCGTAGGTTTCCAGCACCGCCTCCATCCAGCGGGCCAGCGGATCGTCGGTGCTCAATAGCGGTGTGGATGAGATCAGGCGCCCCCAGGCCAGCGCGCCGAAGACGATGTGGTCGGCGTAGTTTGGGGTGTCACCGGCGATGAAGGGTTGCTGGTCCAGTGTCGCGTGCAGGGGCTTGAGCGTCGCGTCCAGGGCGGTTTGCGCCTCTTGGCGGTCGGCGGCGATGTCTTCGAGCGTGCGTTTGAAGGCCGCCTCACGCGTGGCGCGGAAATAGGCGCGGTCTTGCGGGGCGATTTTGGCGTGAATGTCGGGCAGCACGACCAGCGAGATGGCGCGGTGCAGGACCCGCTCGGTCCAGCTTTTGACGAAGAAGGTCAGCGCCCGGCCGGGCGCGTCGCCATACAGCGAGGGCTCGTGGGGGTAGGCTTCCTCGAGATAATCGGCGATCAGCTGGCTGTCGGCGATGATGGTGCTGCCGTCGATGAGCACGGGCACCTTGCCTTGGCCGGAGAAGGCGATTTTGTCCTTGTCGGAGAAATGCCAGGGCAGGGTGTCGTAAGTTAGGTTTTTGTGGGCCAATGCCAGCTTGGTGCGCCAGCAATAGGGGCTGAAACGCAGGGATTCGTCTTCGCCCGCGAGGTCATAGAGGATACGGCTCATGAGTGTCTCTTCACGATCTCGGCGGTTTGGCCAAACAAGATGGCGCTGCTTTGCGCAGTGGGCGCGGCGGGGGCGGGGTTGATCTCTGCGGCGCGGGCATAGGCGCGCTGCACGGCCGGGCGCGCGGCCATGCGGGCGAACCAGGCTTGGAGGGCGGGGAAATCCTCGAGCTTTTGCTGCTGGCGTTCGTGGGGGACGATCCAGGGATAGCAGGCCATGTCGGCGATGGAATAATCACCGGCGACATAATCGCGGCCTTCGAGCTGGCGGTTGAGCACGCCGTAGAGGCGGTTGGTTTCTTTGATGTAGCGTTGCTGGGCGTAGGGGATTTGCTCGGGCGCGTAGAGATTGAAATGGTGGTTTTGGCCAGCCATGGGGCCGAGCCCGGCCATTTGCCAGTAAAGCCATTGCAGCGTTTGATGGCGCGCGCGGCCTTGGCGGGGGAGAAACTGGCCGGTTTTATCGGCGAGATACTCCAAGATCGCGCCGGACTCGAACAGGCCGAGCGGGGCGCCGCCATCTTCGGGGGTGAGGTCGCGGATGGCGGGAATGCGGTTATTGGGCGCGAAGCTCAGGAAGGTGGGGTCGAACTGTTCGCCCTTGCCGATATTGACCGGCTTGATCTGGTAGGGGAGGCCGGACTCTTCGAGGAATATCGTAATCTTGTGGCCGTTCGGCGTGGTCCAGTAATAAAGCTCGATCATGCGGTGATCTCCCCGGAAAATTTCAGCTCAGGGCCTTTGAAGCCATTTCAAAAACATTCTGGCTGAGCGTATTGCACGCTAAGATGCGGCCTATCTCGGCGCGCATCAAGCCCGACAGATGCGGAACGAATCGGCGCCAGGCGCCAAGCCCCGTGAACAGCCGGGCGGCGAGCTGGGGATTGGTGGCGTCGAGCTTGAGCACGGCATCGGCGAGCAGCTGGTAGCCTTGGCCCGAGGGGTCGTGGAAGCGGGCGGGATTGCCGGCGAAACTGGCGAACAGGGCGCGCACGCGGTTGGGGTTGCGCCAGTCGAAGGCTGGATGGGTGCTCAGCGCGCGCACGCGCGACAGCGTATCGGGCGCGGTGGCGCGGGCCTGTACGGCGAACCATTTGTCGAGCACCAGGGCGTTGTCTTGCCACTCATCGTGGAAGCTGGCCAGGGCTTCATCGCGCCGGTCACTGGGCGTGTCGGCGAGCAGGGTGAGGGCGGCGAGCTTGTCGGTCATGTTGGCGTCTTCGCGGTGGAATTGCTCGCCGGCGCGCCAGAGTTCGCCGGCGGCCACCAGATAGGTGAGGGCGGCGTTTTTGAGCGCGCGGGCGGCCATGCCGGGGCCGCTGATGTCATTGGGGCTGACCTTGCCATACTCCCAATAGGTGGCGTTCAGCCGCTCTTGCAGCGCCAGCCCGAGCGCGCGGCGGGCGGCCTCGCGCATCGCATGGATGGCGGTGGGATCGGCCTGGGCGAAGCTCTCGGCCAGCAGGGTTTCGGAGGGCAGGATCAGCGCCTCGGCACAGAAGGCGGGGTCGCGCGGGGCTTGGCGCAGGGTGGCGGAGAGTGCCTCGGTCAGCCCGGCATCGAGGTGGAAGGGCGCGCCATGCCGGTAAGCCTCCACCGCTTCGCGCAGCACCAGCGTGGCATATTGCTGCAGCGCGTCCCAGCGGTTGAACAAATCGCTGTCGCGCGCGGACAGGAAGGCCAGGCGCTCGCGCGAGTAGCCGCTGAGCCGGATGGGGGCGGAGAAGCCGCGGAACAGCGAGGGCGTGGGTGGCTTGGGGATGTGACCGAAAGTGAAACTTTGTTCGGGGGCGGTGAAATGCAGGGTGTGGCTGGCCATTTCGTCGCCGTTGGGGTCGAGCAGCGCGATTGTTACGGGCATGGCGAACACGGGCTTTACCGGCTGGCCCGGCGTGGGTGCGGTGTGCTGGCGCAGCGTGAGCACATAGGTGTTCGACATCGGGCTGTAGGCATCTTCGAAGCTGATTTCGGGCGTCCCGGCCTGTTCGTACCAGTCGATCATGCCGCTGAGATCGACCAGCGGTTCGGCCTCCTGCATGGCGGCGAGGAAGTCTTCGACCGTGGCGGCGCTATTATCGTGGCGGGAGAGGTAGAGACGCAGCCCGCGGCGGAAGGCCTCGCGGCCGATGAGGGTGCGCACCATGCGCACCAGCTCGGCGCCTTTTTCGTAAATGGTGGTGGTGTAGAAATTATTTATTTCGAGATAGGAGCTGGGGCGCACCGGATGGGCCAGGGGGCCGGCATCGTCGCGGAACTGGGTGGCGCGCAGGTGCCGCACATCGCCGATGCGCTTGACCGCCGGGGAGAAACGGTCGGCCATGTATTCCTGATCGCGGAACACGGTCAGCCCTTCTTTCAGCGAGAGCTGGAACCAGTCGCGGCAGGTGACGCGGTTGCCCGTGTAATTGTGGAAATATTCATGCGCGATGACACGCTCGACATTTTGGAAATCCGTGTCGGTGGCGGTTTCGGGGCTGGCCAGCACATAGGCGGTGTTGAAGATGTTGAGGCCCTTGTTCTCCATGGCGCCGGCATTGAAATCGGGTACGGCGGCGATGTTGAACAGGTCGAGGTCATATTCGAGGCCGAAACAATCCTCGTCCCATTCCATGGCGCGCTTGAGGCTGTTCATGGCGTGTTGGCAGCGCCCTTCATCGCCTTTTGCGACCCAGATGGCGAGATCGACCTTGCGCCCCGAGCGGGTGGTGAACTCATCCGTCATCGCCACCAGCCGGGCGGCGACCAGGGCGAACAGATAGCAGGGCTTGGGGTGGGGGTCTTCCCACAGCGCGTAATGCAGGCCGGTGGCGGTTTCGCCTTCCGCGAGCTTGTTGCCGTTGGAGAGCAGCACGGGGTAGGTGGCGGCGTCGGCTTCGAGGCGCACACGGTAGCGCGACATGACATCGGGCCGGTCGGGGAAATAGGTGATGCGCCGGAAGCCCTCGGGCTCGCACTGGGTGAAGAAGCCGGTGTGCGACATATAGAGCCCGGAAAGCTCGGTATTGGCCGCGGGGTTGATTTTGACCAGCGTGGTGAGGGTGCACTCATCGGGCACGTCGGTCACGGTTAGCCCGTCGGGGTGGGCGATATAGCGTGTGGGGTCGAGCGGTGCGCCGTCGAGGGCGATTTCGAGCAGGGTCAGGCCTTGGCCGTCGAGCTTGAGCACGGCCTCTGGGGTTTCGCGGTGCAGGGTGAGCGTGGCGCGCACCAGCGTTTCGGTGATGTTTAGCGTGAAGGTCAGATCGACGTGCGAGACGGTGAAGTCAGGGCGCGCATAATCGGCGAGCAGCACAGGGTGGCGGGCAGGGGCGAGCGCCTGGGTCATGGTGTAGCCTCGTTTCTCTCTGGCGGAACGGGGGGGCAGCGCCTATCTCGCTGGACATGACCGCTCTCCCATCCCTTACCGTGAAAGTTTATCCCCGTATTGCGCTGATTGGGCAAGCGGCATGGGCCGCATGCGCGGGAGATGATAACCCGTTCCTCTCTTATGAGTTTCTCTCCTGCCTCGAGGAGAGCGGCTCGGTGGGCGAGGGCACGGGCTGGTTGGCGCGCCATGTGGCGCTGCTGCGCGGCGATGAGGTGGTGGCGGTGGCGCCTTGCTATGCCAAAACCCATTCTTACGGCGAATATGTGTTCGATCATGCCTGGGCCAATGCGCTGACCCGCGCGGGGGGGCATTATTACCCCAAGCTGCAGGTGGCTGTGCCGTTTACGCCGGCCCCGGGCGCGCGGCTGTTGTGCCGGGCCGGGGTGGCTTATGGGGAGATGCTGGGGGCGCTGGAAGCGGTGTGCGCGGAGTTGGGCACTTCTTCGGTGCATATCACGTTTTGTGCCGAAGACGAGTGGCTGGCGGCTGGCGAGGCCGGTTGGCTGACCCGGTTGGGGGTGCAGTTTCATTGGGATAACCAGGGTTATGCGAGTTTCGATGAGTTTCTGGCGGCGCTTTCCTCGCGCAAGCGCAAGGCGGTGCGCAAGGAGCGGCGTGAGGCGCAGGCGGGGGTGAGGTTTGAGGCGCGCTCGGGCGCCGCGCTCACGCCCGAGATCTGGCGGCATTTCTACCGGTTCTATCTCTCGACGGTGGAGCGCAAATGGGGCGGGGCGTATCTGACGCCGGAGTTTTTTCCGCTGCTGGGGGAAAAGCTGGGCGAGCGCGTGGTGCTGATGCTGGCTTGGCGCGGTGACCGCCCGATTGCCGGGGCGTTGAATTTACGCTCGGGCGACACGCTCTATGGCCGCAACTGGGGCGCGGATGAGGACGTGCCGTTTTTGCATTTCGAGCTTTGTTATTATCAGGCCATTGAGTACGCGATTGCGCACGGGTTGAGGCGGGTGGAGGCCGGGGCGCAGGGCGAACACAAGATTTCGCGCGGCTATTTACCCGCCCGCACCTATTCGGCGCATTATATCCGCCATGAGGGGTTGTGCCGGGCGGTGGGGCTGTATTTGGAGGCGGAGCGGGGACAGATCGAGCAGGAAATGACGCTGCTGGCCGAGGATGGGCCTTACAGAAAAGAGGGGTAAGGGTGGGGGCTGTTTTGCCAACAGCCCCCACGAGGCCATGAGATCAGGGCTTCATGGCGTAAACGGCGTAATTGCCGTCATGCCAGCGATAAATGGCATAGGCCGCGTTCACCACATCGCCCTTGGCGTCGAACGAAATCGGCCCGAGCACGCTGGGCCACGGCCCGCCGGATTTCAGCTCGGCGGCCACTTTGGTCGGGTCGGTGGTGCCGGCCTTGGTCGCGGCTTCGGCCCAGACCTGGATGGTGGCGTAGGAATAGAGCACATAGCCGGTGGGGTCTTGGTTGGCGGCTTTCAGCTCGGCCACCACCTTGGCCGCCGCGGGGTCTTTCTCTGCCGGGGGCGGGAAGGTCATGAGCATGCCTTCGGCGGTCGAGCCGGCGATTTGCCACAGCGCCGGGGTGACCACCGCATCTTCGGCGAAATATTGCGGCGTGAAGCCCTGGGCCGCGCCCTGGCGGGTGATCAGCCCGATATCGGAATAATAGCCGCCAATATAGACCAGCGTGATGCCTTCTTGCTTCAGCCGTGAGATGAGGGCGGAATAATCTTTGTCGCCCGCCGTGTAGCTGGCGTTATAGGCGACCTTGAAGCCCAGCTTGGCGAGGTTGGCGCGCACCTGATCGGCGATGCCCTTGCCGTAGGTGGAGTTGTCGTCGAGCACGGCGACATGGGCGGTGGGGAAGTGCTTGTAGATATATTCGGCCGCCACCTTGCCTTGCTGGTCATCGCGCCCGCAGGTGCGGAAGATGTAGGGCGAGCCGTTATCGGTGTAAGCGGGGTTGGTGGAGGCCGGGCTGATTTCGAGAATGCCGTTATCGGAATAGACCTTGGAGGCCGGGATGGAGCTGGCCGAGCAGAAATGGCCATCGACCATCACCACGCCATCGGTGACCAGCGTGTTGGCGACCGAGACCGCTTGCTTGGGGTCGCAGGCGTCATCGAGCGCGATTTCCTGGATTTGTTGGCCCAGAACGCCGCCGGCTTTGTTGAGATCGGCCACAGCCTGGTCGGCGCCGACTTTGAGCTGTGTGCCAAAGGCCGCGTTGGGGCCGGTGAGCGGCCCGGCCACGCCGATTTTGACCTGGGCGTGGGCAAGATGGCCCGAGAGCGCGAACAGCGCCGCGGTGCCGAGAAGAAATTTGCGCATGGATAGTCCTTTCTGGTGCTGGGGATGAAAGGCACGGCGCGGGCTGCGCCACCGGGAAGTATGGGCGTGTTTGCCGCCCCGGTTCAATGGCCACCTTCGAGATAGGCGGCGCGGATTTCAGGTTTGGCCAGCAGTTCGGGCCCGCTGCCCTGCATGGTGATGACGCCGTTGACCAGCACATAGGCCCGGTGGGCGAGGCGCAGGGCCTGGTTGGCGTTTTGCTCGACCAGCAGCACGGTCAGGCCGGTTTCGCGGTTGAGCTGGCGGATGGCGCCGAAAATCTGCTTGATGACCAGCGGGGCGAGGCCGAGGGATGGCTCGTCGAGCAGCAGGAGCTTGGGTTTGCTCATGAGCGCGCGGGCAATGGCCAGCATTTGCTGCTCGCCGCCCGAGAGCGTGCCCGCGCGCTGGGCAAACCGCTCTTCGATGCGGGGAAACAGCTCGAACACCAGGGCGAGTTGCTTGTCGTAATTGGCGTATTTGACCACCTGCGCGCCCATGAGCAGGTTTTCCTCGACGCTCATGCGCGGAAAAATCCGCCGCCCCTCGGGCGATTGGGCGAGGCCGAGCCGGGCGATTTCAAAAGGCGCCAGGGCGGTGATGTCGCGGCCCTGATAGGTGATACGCCCCGATTTGGCGCGCGGGGTGCCGAAGATCGTCATCATCAGCGTGCTTTTGCCCGCGCCGTTGGCGCCGATCAGGGTGACGATCTCGCCCGCCTTGACCTCCAGCGAGACATCGCGCAGCGCCTGCACGGGGCCGTAGAAGGTGGAGATGTTTTCAAGGGCCAGCAGCGTGGTCATTCTTGCATCTCCCCGGGCGCGTCGGGATCGTCATCGTCGCCTTCGCCCAGATAGGCGGCGATCACCGCGGGGTCGGAGCGAATATCGGCGGGGGAGCCGTCGGCGATTTTTGTGCCGTGGTCGAGCACCACGATATGGTCGGAGATTTTCATCACCACCCCCATGTCATGCTCGATCAGTAACAGCGAGGTGCCGTTGCCCCGGATGGTGAGCAGCAGCTCGTTCAGCTCGGCTGATTCGCGCGGGTTGAGCCCGGCGGCGGGTTCATCGAGGCAGAGCAGCACTGGCTCGGTGCACATGGCGCGCGCGATTTCAAGCCGGCGCTGCGCGCCATAGGGCAGGGCGCCGGCTGGATCGTCGGCGCGCTCGATCAGCCCGGTTTGCGCCAGCCAGTATTTGGCCAGCTCTACCCCGCGCCGCTCGGCGCGCCGGTAGCCGCCCAGGCCCAGAATGCCCAGTACCCCAAAGCCGGTGGCGTGCTGGAGCTTGTTGTGCTGCGCGACCAGCAAATTCTCGAGCGCGGTCATGCCCGCGAACAGGCGGATATTTTGGAAGGTGCGCGCCACCCGGCCCTTGCGGGCGATGGCATGGCCGGCGAGCTTGTCGAGCCGCAGGTCGCGCTCGGGCTGATGCACGGTCACGCGGCCTTCGGTGGGATGGTAGAAGCCGGTGATGCAGTTGAACAAGGTGGTTTTGCCCGCGCCATTGGGGCCGATGATGGCGGTGATGTTGCCCGATTTGGCGGTGAAGCTGACATTATTGACCGCCGTGAGGCCACCAAAGCGCATGGTGAGGTTTTGCACTGTGAGAATGCTCATGGCTCAGCCCTTGCCCTGGCTGATGAGATCGGCCGAGATGGCCTGGGCCTTGCCCAGGCTGATGGTGGGGCGGCGCTCGGAGATGAAGCCGCGGGGGCGCACGATCATGATTACCACCAGCGCGATGCCGAAAATCAGCATGCGATAGATCGCCAGCGATTGCAGCATTTGCGGCACGCCGATCATCACGCAGGCGGCGAGCACGATGCCCAGTTGGCTGCCCGCGCCGCCCAGCACCACAATGGCCAGCACGGTGGCCGATTCCATGAAGGTGAAACTGTCGGGGCTGATGAAACCGTCGCGCGTGGCGAAGAAACACCCGGCGAAGCCGCCGAACATGGCGCCGATGGCAAAGGCGGTGAGCTTGGTGTTGCGGACATTGATGCCCAGCGCCCGGCAGGCGATTTCATCTTCGCGCAGGGCCTCCCAGGCGCGGCCCAGAGGCTGTTTGCGCAGCCGCAGCGTTACCCAGTTGGTGATGAGCGCGAGGCCCAGGATGATGTAGTAGAGAAACGCGATGCGCTGCCAGGGATGAGGCGTGATGTGGAAAACCCCCGCGACCGTGCCAGGCCCCGGAAACATGGCGAAGCGCAGCCCGAATAGGCTGGGGTTGGGGATGTCGGTGATGCCGTTGGGGCCGCCGGTGAGGCTGACCCAGTTGGTGATGACGAGGCGGATGATCTCGCCAAAGGCCAGGGTCACGATGGCCAGATAATCGCCGCGCAGGCGCAGCACGGGAAAGCCCAGGAACATGCCCCAGCAGGCGGCGAGCAGGCCGGCCAGGGGTAGGCATTCCCAGAAGCTGAGATTGAAATCCTGCGCCAGCAGCGCGAAGGAATAGGCGCCGACGGCATAAAAGGCGACATAGCCGAGATCGAGCAGGCCGGCCAAACCGACCACGATGTTCAGCCCCCAGCCCAGCATGATATAGGTGAGGATGAGCACGCCGAGATCGATATATTGCGCTGGCACGCCGGGCAGCAGCGGCATGATGAGCGCGAAGACCAGCAAAGCGGGGGCGATGAAGCGCCCGGCGGGCTTTAGGCGCGCGCTAAGTTTTGCGGCCTGCGTGGTGGGGCGGTGGTCTTGCCACAGGCGCATGAGCACGCGCGCGCCAAAGACCAGCGCCACGGCGCCGGCCAGCAAGGCAGGGCGCGCGCCGAGGGTGAGGTTGCCGGCGTTATTGTCGCCCAGCTGCACGCCGAGGAAGGGGGCGAAGATGAGCAGCGCGAAGAACGCAACTGAGCCGGCGTCTTTCAAAATATCAAGAGCGCGGCTCATACTTTTTCAACCTCGTGACGGCCGAGAAGGCCGCTGGGCATGAACATGAGCACGATGGCGAGAATGGAATAGACCGCGACATCCTTGTAGGCGACGGTGGCGTAGCCCGACCAGAATGCCTCGATCAGCCCGATGAGCAGCCCGCCCAGCACCGCGCCCGGCAAGCTGCCAATGCCGCCCAGCACAGCCGCCGTGAAGGCTTTGATGCCGGCATTGAAGCCGATATAGAAGTCGATCACGCCATAATAAAGCAGGAACATCACCCCCGCGAAGGCCGCCAGGCACGAGCCGATGATGAAGGTGAGGGTGATGGTGCGGTTGGTGTCGATACCCAGCAGCGCGGCCATTTTGGCATCCTGCTCGACCGCGCGCATCGCCCGGCCGAGCGGGGTTTTGGTGACGATATAGGTAAATACCGCCAGCACGATGAGCGTGACCACCACGATGCTGATCTGCATCCATGAAAGCTGCACGACAAAGCCATTTTCATCCATGAGCGTGAAGCCGCCAGGGATGAGGTTGGGGATGGCGCGCTCAAGCGCCCCTTGGCTCACCTGCACGTAGTTTTCGAGCAGGATGGACATGCCGATGGCCGAGATGAGCGGCGCCAGTCGGAAGGAGCCACGCAGGGGGCGGTAGGCGACCCGCTCGATGGCAA
Organism: Pseudomonadota bacterium; assembly: GCA_021809435.1. GTDB lineage: Bacteria > Pseudomonadota > Alphaproteobacteria > Acetobacterales > Acetobacteraceae > Acidocella. Next base: position 92,215 of record JAKBAD010000008.1, read on the forward strand.
ACCCGTACACCCCGCAAAACACCGCCGCCAGCACAAAGGCGGCGAGCAGCCCCAGCGGCACCGAGGTGATGCCGGTGAGGGCAGTGAGACTGATGATGCCGACAAACGCGCCGATCATGAACACATCGCCATGGGCGAAATTGATCATGCCGATGATGCCGTAAACCATGGTGTAGCCGACGGCGATGAGACCGTAGATCATGCCCAAGGTCAGGCCGTTTATCAGTTGTTGCAGCGCATAGGCCATGAAGCCGCCCCCTTATCGCGCGGATATCTCCATGCGTTAATGTGATACGGCCCATGCACACTCGTCAATGCATGAAATTTTTTTTGCGCTGGGGCTTTTCAAGTTTGAACGGGGCCGTTATACGCCCGTCCACCGCAGCGCATCACGCTGGGGCCGGATGGGTGCATAGCTCAGTTGGTAGAGCAGCTGACTCTTAATCAGTAGGTCCAAGGTTCGAATCCTTGTGCACCCACCATCAAAATATTCAAATTATTCAGGGTTTCAGGTCGCGCGGGCTTTGGGTGCGCGGCGTCCTATTGGGGCAAAATAGGGCCCTCCGGTTGAAACTGGCATTGACGGTACTGCTTGTTCGGCCGTTCTCGAGGCACTTCACGGAGCGGCGGGGCCTTTCAGTCCCGTCGCCGTTTGTTGCCCGCGGTGCGATGATCGCTAAGCCTTTGCTCCAGGCGGCTCCTGCGCGAGTGCCGGTTTGCGTGCCGGGAGCTTGGCGGGGGTGGTGTGGCTTGCAAGCAGGGGGCGCAGCTTGTGCCAGAGGGCGTATCTCTCCATGGCATCGGTGCCCGCTTCCTCCCAGATGGTGAATTCGCGCTCACGCATCCGGCTATGTGCGTCGTAGTGAAGCTGTTCCATCTATAACCTCGCGCATCGTGTGGAGATGGACATGGCGTCTGGCCATGCCGCGGGAAGCCTACGCCATGCGCTGAACGAGGCAACTTAGTTTTGCGTTGCGTTTCGTCCATGTGTGGGGCGCGCGGCGCAGGGTGGTTTTATTGCTGGTTGTTTACCCGGCGCTGTTATTGAGCGCTTGGCGGCGCGCCATGGTGGGGCGTTGCCGTGCGGGTTGGTCTGCCGCCTTGGTTGCCGGACTGGTCTGGGGGAGTGGGGCAACCGGCATGGCCGCTCGCAAGAAGGGCGATGTGGGGGGATCTCGCTGGCTGTGCCCGTGTTTTGGTGGTTTGTTGAGGTGCCGCCGCTGGTGCGGGTTGATGAGCGGGTGGAGCGGGAATTGGCAGGTGGTTTGATGATGGTGTCTTTTGGTGGCGGCAATGTTTTTGGAGGGATGAGCGGGCTTTTTTGGCCGATGCGGTTGATTTGGTACGCGGCTCATGCGCAGGCCCCCGGCCGCGGGCGGGTATCTGCTCTGTTGGGGAGGTGGGCATGAGCTATCGTTCGGCACCGCTGCCCACTAACGAGGCCGCGCGCCTGGATGCGCTGCGCCGGCTGGAGATTCTCGATACCGCACCCGAGGAGGCGTTTGAACGGATCGTCGATCTGGCGGTTAGTATGTTTGGCGTGCCCGCGGCGTTGATTTCGCTGGTTGATGAGCGGCGCCAGTGGTTCAAGGCCGTGCGCGGGCTTGGGGTGTCCGAGACACCGCGCGATATGGCGTTTTGCGCCCATGCGATCCTGAATGAAGGCGTTTGCCTGGTGCCAGACGCCACCCAGGATGAGCGTTTCGCGGGTAATCCGCTGGTGACGGGTGGTCCGGCGATCCGGTTTTATGCCGGCGCCCCGCTCAAAACCGCCGAGGGGTTTGTGGTTGGCACGTTGTGCCTGATCGATTTCACACCCAGGCCGGCATTTGATGTGACGCAGAGGGCGCTGCTCACGCGCTTGGCCGCCGTGGCCGCCGATGAGCTGGAGCTGCGCACGCAGAAGCGCGAGCTGAAACGGCTGGCGGCGGTGGCGGAGGCGGCGCGGGCGGCGGCTAACGAGGCCGCGGCCCTGAAGGCCAGCTTTGTTGAAACCATGTCACATGAGATCCGTACGCCGCTGACGGGTATTATCGGCATGATCGAGATGCTGGGCAGCTCCGGGCTGCGGCCCGAGCAGGCCCATTATGCCGCCACGCTCAGGGCGGCCTCGGCGCATTTGCTTGAAATCGTCAATGATGTGCTCGATTATTCCAAGCTCGAAGCCGGGGCGCTGGAGACGGAGGCGCTGCCCTGCAACCTGACCAATGTCGTTGAGGATGTCGTGTCGGTGATGGCGTGCAACGCCGAGGAGGCGGGGCTGGCGATTGGGGCGGTGTTTGAGGCCGATGTGCCGCGCCTGGTGGTGGTGGATGCCGTGCGCCTGCGGCAAGTGCTGCTGAACCTGATTGGCAATGGGCTGAAATTCACGAATTTCGGCGGGGTGAGCGTGCGCGTGCGGCGGGTGGGCGAGATTGCCGGCGACCAGGCCGTGATTGGCTTTGATGTGCGCGATACCGGCATTGGCATTCCCGAAGCTGATTTGACGCGGCTGTTTCAGCGTTTCACGCAATTATCCGCCAGGGGCGCGCGCAAGGCCGGGGGCACGGGGTTGGGTTTGGCCATTTGCCATCGGCTGGTGCGGCTGATGGGGGGCGAGATCAAGGTGAGCAGCGAGCCGGGCAAGGGCACGTTGTTCAGCTTCACCTTGCCGGTGGCGCTGCAGCCGGGCGCGGCCAGGTTGCTTGAGCGGCCCCTGCCGCTGCGCGGGCGGCGGGTGTTGGTGGCGGCGCCAAACAACATGGCGGCGGATTTGCTGGCGGCGCAGGTGCGGGCCATGGGCGGCGATGCGGTGGCGGTTGATGATTCGAGCCTGATTGGCGCCAGCCTGGGGGCCGCGCGCGCCCGGGGGCAGCCTTATGACGCGCTGTTGCTGGCCGATGAGTTCGCCGCCCAGCTTGAGGTGGAGGGCGAACTGGAGGCAAACCGCCTGCCCTTTGGCCCGCTGCTGCGGGTGGTGCGCCTGCGCGCGCGCGGTGGCGCCCACCAGGGTGAGGCGTTGCAACTGCCCGCCAGCGAGGCGGCGCTGCTGGGCGCGCTGGGGGCACCGCTGGAGGTGCGGCCGCCCGAGGTGCTGGCTTCAGCGCCCACCACGGCGCCGCCGAGCGGTCGGCTGCGCATTTTGCTCGCCGAGGATAACGACATCAACCAGATCGTGGCCAAGGCCATGCTCGGCAGCCTGGGCCATGAGCTGGCGATTGTGCAAAACGGCGTCGAGGCGATTTCGGCGGTGGCCACGGGGCAATATGATCTGGTGCTGATGGATATGATGATGCCCGACATAGACGGGCTGACCGCCACCCGCGCCATTCGCAAGCTGCGTGGACGCGAGGCGGGCGTTTATATCATCGCGGTGACCGCCAACGCCGATGCCCGCCACCGGGCCCAGTGCCTGCAGGCGGGCATGAATGATTTTCTGACCAAGCCGCTGACCCGCGGGGTGTTGAACGAGGCTTTGGCGCGATATGTGCAGTTCCGGGCGGAAGCCGCCGGCGGGCACAATCCCACAGGGGAGGAAAGGGGCGGGGTTTGATGGCCGGGCCGGAAGCGACACCAGACAAGGCGAGCGCTGGATACGACGCCACCACGAAGCCGCATCCGCGCCGGATTGGCTGGGTGGGTACCAGCGCGCTCGCGGTGGGAGGCTCGAACCAGAGTCTCTTTCTCATGGCCGCGCTGTTTGCCGGACAGGGGGCCATTCCCGGCCAGGGCAGCGCCGCCGTGCCGCTGCTGCTGCTGGGGCTGCTGCTCTCTTATATGGCGGCGCCGGGGTGGCTGGAGCTGGTGCTGATGTATCCCAACCGGGTGGGTGGCATTGCGGCGGCCTGTACCAACGCCTTCAAGCCTTATGGCGATATTCTCTCGGTGCTCACGGGGGTTTGTTATTGGTGGGGGTGGGTGCCGACCTGTGGGGTGACGGCGCTGTTCTCGGCGGGCGCGTTGCGGCATTGGCTGCCGGGCGTGCCGGTCGATGTTATCGCCATTGGCGTTGTGTTGCTGTTTCTTGGGGTTAATGTCGGCGGTATCCGGCTGACCACGCGCGTTGCCGTGATCATTGCCAGCCTCTCCACCACGATGGCGTTTCTGGCGGCGCTGATTCCGGTACTCTCGGGCAGCGTGAACTGGCAGCAGGCGTTCGATTACCGGCTCTCCGTGCCGTTCTCGGGTTTGTTTGGTCAGGTGACCAGCGCCATGGCGGGGCTTTATCTCATTGGCTTTGGGGCGCCGGCCTTCGAGGCGGCGCTTTGCCATGTGGGCGAGACCATTGACGAAACCCGCAACGTGCCGCGCGCGCTGCTGGCCAACGCGCTGCTGGCGGGGCTGTATTTTGGCGTGCTGCCGGTGGTGTGGTTTGGCTTGCTGGGGGCTGGGCCGCTGGGCGGTGATCTTTCGCAGACGCTGGGGCCGGTATTCGCGCCGCTGTTTGGCGCGGCCGGCAAGCTGCTGGCGCTGTGGTTTGTTATTTTTAACATGTTTCATGGCACGCTGCAGCCCATAGCGGGGGCGGCGCGCGTGTTGTCGCAGCTTTCGGAGGACGGGCTGCTGCCACGGGTGTTCGCCAAACGTTACAGCCGCACCGATGCCCCCTGGGTGGCGGCGCTGACCACGGCCATGCTGGCCATTGCGTTCATGCTGATTGGTGACCCGGTATGGCTGATCGCGGCGGCGAATTTCTCTTATCTCATCGGCATAGCGTTACCCAATGTGGCGGTGTGGCTGGCGCGCCGCGATGCCCCGGATCTGCCCAGACCGTTTCGCGCGCCCAAGGGCACGCTGGGGCTCGGGCTGGTGGCGGCCTTGGTGTGGGGGCTTGCAACGATATTGGGGTTTGAGCAATTTGGTCTGCCGACCGTGGTGCTCTCGATGGCGCTGGCCTATTCGGGCGGGCTTTTCTACATCTGGCGGCGGCTGGAGGATGGCGCCATCCAGGGGCAGATACGCTTTGGCCAGACACTGCACATGAAATTAACCGGTGCCATGCTGGCGGTGCTGGCGCTCGACGCCGCGGGGTATATGAGCGCCGTCAGCCTCATTCCTCCGGATCGTGCCAGCGCCGTTGCCATGCTCAATGATATTTTCGTCGCGGTCGCCATGCTGACCATTACCGTCGGCATTGTGCTGCCGGGTATGATTGGCCACGCCGCGCGCGAGGTGAGCCGCGCCGCCAACCGGTTGATCGGCGGGACGCTGGTGGATTTTGCGCAGGCCGTGCAGGCGTTGGGGACAGGCCGGCTGGAGGCCGCGCATGTCGCGCTTGATATTCAGCCCGTGATGGTGCGCTCGAACGATGAGCTTGGCCAGATGGCCGCCAATTTCAACCTGATGCAGGAGCGGATCGGCGGGGCGATCGGTGGGCTTGATAATGCCCGCGAGGGGCTGAAAACAGCGCGTGACAGGCTGACCGAGATGAATGAGGAGTTGCGGAAATCGGTGGAGGCGGAACGGCGCCTGAGCGCCGCGTTGCGTGAGGCGCGCGACGCGGCGCTGGAGGCTAGCCGCGCGAAATCAGAGTTTCTGGCCAACATGTCACATGAGCTGCGCACGCCCATGAATGGCATATTGGGGATGGCCGGGATGTTGGCCGAGGATGCCGCAACCCCGCAGCAACGCCGGTTTGCCGAGACGATTCAGACCTCATCGGAGGTTCTGCTCGGTGTGATCAATGGCATTCTGGATTTCTCGCGGCTTGAGACGGACGAGGTGGAATTGGCCGAGGCGCCGTGCGAGTTGGACAGCATCATGAAGGGGGTGGAAGCAGTGCTCGGGCCCAAGGCCAGGGCCAAGGGGCTGGGCTTTTCCTGGCATCTCGCCCCGGCGCTGCGCGGGCGGTTCATGGGCGATGCCGGGCGCATTTCGCAGATTGCCATGAACATTGTCGGCAACGCGGTGAAATTCACCGCGCGCGGGGCGGTGCGGGTTGTCATTGAGCCTTTGGTGGAGCGTGACGAGGTGGTGCTGGTGCGGTTTACCGTGCAAGATACCGGCATTGGCATACCGCCTGGGGAACAGACGCGGGTGTTTGCTGAATTCACCCAGGCCGATGGCTCAACCACCCGCCGCCATGACGGGGTTGGGCTGGGACTCGCCATTGCCAATCGGCTGGTGCAGAAAATGGGTGGTGTCATCGAGGTGAGTTCGGCCGAGGGCGAGGGGAGCCGGTTTACGTTCACAATCGCGCTCAGGCGCGCGCCGGTGGTGGTGGTTGCCGGCGAGGCTGGGTTGGTTGATTGGCAGGTACAAGCCGAACTGCGCGAGACGTTGGGGGATGAGAGCTTCACGCGGCTCATCCGCCATTTTTGCGCGACCCTCATCCCCATGATTGAAACACTGCGCCAAGCGTTGCTCAATGGCGCGCCTGAGCCGCCCGAGGAGATTATGCGGTCTCTGCGTGGCGCGGCGGTTAATCTTGGCCTTACCAGGTTGGGCGAGACGCTTTTGGCGTTTGAGGGCAGCCATAAACACGAGGCGTATGTGGTGACGCTGGAGCAGGCGGCACGAGAGACGATGGATGAGCTGGAGAAAGCCGCCTGATCTTTAGCCCGGCTTGACCTGCCGCAACGCCGTTCTCACCCGCTCATTGAGCCCCGCGCCGCCGGCGGCTAAGTGGGCGAGAATTTGCCGGCGCATGCGCTTTTCCCAAAACGCATTGATGTGGCTGGCGATTTCGGCTTCGGCCTCGGGGTGGTGCTGGAAGAAGGTGCTGATCTGGTTTGCCATGCGGATCAGTTTTTCAGGCGGTGCTGTTTCGGGCGATGCTTGTTCAGGGGAGCGTTGTTCAGGCGACATGGGAGGAGGCCTCTGTCAAAATCCGCTCGGGGTGGGTGAAGAGTTCGAAGCCGTCCGAGCGGGCGATGGCGATAAGGGTGAGGCCGGCGGCTTGGGCGGCGCGGACGGCCAGGGCGGTGGGCGCCGAGATGGCGGCGATGACCGGGGCCCCAAGCATGGCGGTTTTTTGCACCAGCTCGATGGACACGCGCGATGTCATCAGCACCACGCCGCTGGCGGGTGGGATGGCGCGTTTGGCGAGCGCCCCGGCCAGCTTGTCGAGCGCGTTATGGCGCCCGACATCCTCGCGCAGCACGATTTCGCCGGTTTGTGGCACCCAGAACGCGGCCGCGTGCACGGCGCGGGTTTCGGTGTTCAGGGTTTGCAGCGCGGGCAGGCGGGAAAAAGCGGCGTGCAGATCGTGCGGGTTGACCGGCTGCCCGGCGGGTACAGGCGGCAGGGCGCGCAAGGCGCCTTCGATCTGCTCAACGCCGCACAGCCCGCACCCCACCGGCCCCGCGCCAATGCGCCGGCGCGCCTTCACCGCCTCGGGCAGGCCGTGGCGCAGCATCATGCGGCATTCATAGCCGCCATTTTGGGCGATGACCTCGAGCGCGGCGAGATCATTGGGGGAGCGGATGATGCCTTCGGTCAGCGAGAAGCCAATGGCGAACTCCTCAAGATCGTCAGGGGTCGCCATCATCACGCCGAACGGGATGAAATCATAGGACAGCGCGATGGGCATTTCCTCGGGCACGGTGCGGCTGGTTTCAACCGGCCTGCCGTTGCGCCAGGCGAGAGAGGCAATTTTGACCATGGGGCTCATGCCGTCTCGATCCGCCGCGAGAGCGCGCCATGTTCGCGCTGGCGCCGCTGCCACTCAGATGGGCCGTTGGAGTGCGAAACCTGCACCGCCGTTACCTTGTATTCGGGGCAGTTCGTAGCCCAATCGGAATAATCTGTGGTGATGACGTTGGCCTGGGTCAGCGGGTGGTGGAAGGTGGTGTAGACCACGCCGGGCGAGACGCGATCGGTGATTTTGGCGCGCAGGCTGGTTTCGCCCGCCCGGCTCTTGAGGGTAATCCAGTCACCGTTGCGGATGCCGCGATCCTCGGCATCGACGGGGTGGATTTCGAGAAGGTCTTCCTCATGCCAGACGGTATTCTCGGTGCGCCGGGTTTGCGCGCCGACATTATATTGCGAAAGAATCCGCCCCGTGGTGAGCAGCAGCGGAAAGCGCGGGCCGGTTTTTTCGTCGGTGGCGACATAATCGGTGATCACGAACTTGCCCTTGCCGCGCACGAAGCCGCCGACATGCATGGTCGGCGTGCCTTCGGGGGCGGCCTGGTTGCAGGGCCATTGCACCGAGCCTTTGTCTTCCAGCAGCGCGTAAGACACGCCCGCGAAAGACGGGGTGGTGCGGGCGATTTCATCCATGATCTCGCTGGGGTGGGCGTAGCTCATGGCATAGCCCATTTCATTGGCCAGCATTTGGGTGATTTCCCAATCCTGGTAGCCGTTGCGCGGCGTCATCACCTTGCGCACGCGCTGGATGCGCCGCTCGGCGTTGGTGAAGGTGCCGTCTTTTTCGAGGAATGTTGAGCCGGGCAGGAAGACATGGGCAAAGGACGCCGTTTCGTTGAGAAATAGATCCTGTACCACCACGCACTCCATGGCCGAGAGACCGGCGGTGATGTGGTGGGTGTCGGGGTCGGATTGGGCGATGTCCTCGCCTTGGATATAGAGGCCCTTGAAGCTACCCTCGATCGCGGCATCGAGCATGTTGGGAATGCGCAGGCCGGGATCGTTGGAGAGCGCCACACCCCAGGCGGATTCGAAAATCGCCCGCGTGCTGTCATCGGCCACATGCCGGTAGCCCGGGAACTCATGCGGGAAGCTGCCCATGTCGCAGCTGCCCTGGACATTATTCTGGCCCCTGAGCGGGTTGATGCCGACACCAGGCCGCCCGACATTGCCCGTGGCCATGGCGAGGTTGGCGATGGAGATCACCGTGGTCGAGCCCTGGCTGTGCTCGGTGACGCCCAGCCCGTAATAAATGGCGCCGTTGCCGCCCGTGGCGTAGAGCCGCGCGGCCTCGCGCACTAGCGCCGCGGGCACGGTGGTCAGCGTCTCGGTTGCCTCGGGGCTGTGGCGGGGCTGGGCGACGAATTCGGCCCACTCGGAGAATTCATCCCAGTCGCAGCGGGCACGGATGAAGGCTTCGTCGTAGAGCGTCTCGGTGACCACCACATGGGCCAGGGCATTGACGAGCGCGACATTGGTGCCGGGACGCAATGGCAGGTGGAACGCCGCCTCGACATGAGGCGAGCGCACCAGATCGATGCGGCGAGGGTCCGCGACGATGAGTTTGGCGCCCTCGCGCAGGCGTTTTTTCAGCCGCGAGGCGAAGACGGGGTGGCCGTCGGTCGGGTTGGCGCCGATCACCAGCACCACGTCGGCCTGCTCGACACTGTCGAAATCCTGCGTGCCGGCGGAGGTGCCCAGCGTGAGCTTGAGCCCGTAGCCGGTTGGCGAGTGGCAGACACGGGCGCAGGTATCGACATTATTATTGCCAAACCCCGCGCGCACCAGCTTCTGTACGAGGTAAGTCTCCTCGTTGGTGCAGCGCGAGGAGGTGATGCCGCCGATCGATTCAGGCCCATATTTGGCCTGGATGCGCTTGAACTCGGCCACCGTGTGGCCGATGGCCTCGGCCCAGGAAACCTCGCGCCAGGGATCGGTGATGGCGGCGCGGATCATCGGTTTGGTGATGCGCTCCTTGTGCGTGGCATAGCCCCAGGCAAACCGGCCCTTGACGCAGGAATGACCGTGATTGGCCTGACCGTCTTTGTAGGGCACCATGCGCACCAGTGTCTCGCCTCGCATTTCGGCCTTGAAGGCGCAGCCTACCCCGCAATAGGCGCAGGTGGTGACCGCCGAATGCTCAGGCTGGCCCTGTTCGATGACCGATTTTTCAATCAGCGTGGCGGTCGGGCAGGCCTGCACGCAGGCGCCGCAGGAGACGCATTCGGAGCTGAGGAACGCCTCATCCATGCCGGGCGAGACATGCGAGCCAAACCCCGCCCCGGCGATGGTGAGCGCGAACGTGCCCTGCACCTCGGCGCAGGCGCGCACGCAGCGCGAGCAGACGATGCATTTGGCGGGATCGAACTGGAAATAGGGGTTCGAGTCGTCTTTTGAGGCGTTGAGGTGAGTGGCGCCGTTTTCATAGCGTACCTCGCGCAGGCCCACCGCGCCGGCCATGTCTTGCAACTCGCAATCGCCATTGGCCGCGCAGGTCAGGCAATCCAACGGGTGGTCGGAGATATAGAGCTCCATCACCCCCTTGCGTAGCTTGGCCAGGCGCTCGCTTTGGGTGTGCACGACCTGACCTTCAGCCACGGGGGTGGTGCAGGAGGCGGGTGTGCCGGGGCGGCCTTCGATCTCGACCAGGCAAAGCCGGCAGGAGCCGAAGGCATCGAGGCTGTCGGTCGCGCAGAGTTTGGGGATTTGAGTGCCGAGCAGGGCGGCGGCGCGCATGAGCGAGGTGCCCGCGGGCACGGTTACGCTTTGCCCATCGATGGTGAGGGTAACGGGGGCGCCCGCGGCGAGCTTGGTGCCGAAATCGGTTTCCTTGATCAGACCCATGACTGCCTCCTACTCGGCCGCCGCCGGAAGGGCGGTGAAATCTTCAGGGAACAAGGTGAGCGCGCTCAACACCGGATAGGGGGTGAACCCGCCCAGCGCGCAGAGCGAGGCGGATTTCATGGTGTCACAAAGCTCGCGCAGCAGGGCGAGGTGCGGTTCCGCGCCGCCCCCGGTCATGATCCGCTCGACCAGCTCGCGCCCGCGCGTGGAGCCGATGCGGCAGGGTGTGCATTTGCCGCAGGATTCATGGGCGCAGAATTCCAGCGCGAAGCGGGCCATGCGGGCCATGTTGACGCGGTCATCGAACACCACCAGCCCGCCATGGCCGATCAACCCGCCGGCTTTGGCGTATTCTTCGTAGCCGTAGAGAATATCGAACTGGTGCGGGGCGAAATAGGCGCCGAGTGGTCCGCCCGCCTGCACCGCCCGAATGGGCCGGTTTGTGGCTGTACCGCCGCCGATTTCCTCGACCAGCTCGCCCAGCGTGATGCCGAACGCGGTTTCGAACAGGCCGCCATGCTTGATGTTGCCCGAAAGCTGGATGGGCATGGTACCGCGTGAATGGCCAAGCCCGAAGGCCGCGTAGGCCTCGGCGCCATCGGCCAGAATATGCGGGATGGTGGCCAACGAGATGACATTGTTGATGACCGTGGGGTGGCCAAACAGCCCGACCAGCGCGGGCACGGGCGGCTTGGCGCGCACCACGCCGCGCTTGCCCTCCAGGCTTTCCAGCAGGGCGGTTTCCTCGCCACATACATAAGACCCGGCGCCGAGGCGCACTTCGAGATGAAAGCCGCCGAGATGGCCGGACTGGGCGGCGAGGGTGATGGCCTGGCTGAGTATAGCGGCGGCGATGGGGTATTCAGAGCGCAGATAGACATAGCCGCGCGTGGCCCCCACCGCCAGCGCGGCGATGGCCATGCCCTCGATGAGGCAGAACGGGTCGGCCTCGATGAGCAGGCGGTCGGCGTAGGAGCCGGAATCACCTTCATCGGCATTGCAGACGATGTATTTCTGGGCGGCCTCGGCCTTGCGCACCGTCTCCCATTTGATACCCGTGGGAAAGCCCGCGCCGCCCCGCCCGCGCAGGCCGGATTTGGTGACCTCGGCGCAGATTTCGGCGCCTGAGAGGGCGCGCGCCCGGTTCAGCCCCGCCCAGCCGCCATGGGCCGCGTAATCATCCAGGCTCAGCGGGTCTGTCACGCCCGCGCGCACGAAGGTGAGGCGCTGCTGGCGCTTGAGGAAGGGCAGCTCGGCGACCAAGCCGAGGGCCTTGGGGTGGGTGGCCGGATTGTCGAACAGGGCGGGGATGTCGGCGGCGGTGAATGGCCCAAACCCCACGCGCCCGGCGGGGGTTTCCAGCTCGACCAGCGGCTCGAGCCAGAACAGGCCGCGTGAACCATTGCGGGTGAGGGTGAGGGTGATGCCGCGCCGCGCGGCCTCGGCCTTGAGGGCGGTGGCGAGCTGTTCGCCGCCCAGAGCCTGGGTCACCGAATCACGGGGCAGGTAGAGCCGCATCACAGCACCTCCCGCGCCAGGGCCTCGAGGGTATCGGCGTCGAGCCGGGAGAAGGCTTCGCCGTCACGTTGGGCGTTGGGGGCGGTGGCGCACAGCCCCAGGCAATAAACCGGCTCGATGGTGAGCGCGCCGTTGGCGCTGGTGATGCCCCAGGAGAGCCCAAGGCGCGCCAGTAACGCCTCGGCGTTCTCCTCGCCGCCCATGGCCTGGCAGGCTTCGGCGCGGCAGATTTTGAGCACATGGCGGCCAGGGGGCTGGCTGCGGAAATCGGGGTAGAAGGAGGCCACGCCATGCACATCCGCGCGGGTGATGTTGAGCGCCTCGGCCACGAGGACCATCGCCTCACGCGGGAGATAGCCGAACTCTTGTTGGAGCGCGTGCAGAATGGGCAGCAACGGCCCCTCGAGCGAGAGATGCGCGGAGATGATGTCTTTGGCCCGTTCCGGGCTCCAGTTATCGGTCATGGACGCTGCCTGATGCTGTTTCCCGCCCCCAAGATGGGCGCGGGCTGACAGGATGGCAAGATCAATCCCGCCCGGATGAAGACAGGTTCATGATGCGTGGAAATCCGGCGCTTCGAGCAGGCGCGAGAGGCAATAGCCCGCCACCAGCCCCCAGAAGGCTGCGCCAATATTGAACAGGCTGATGTCGGAGACGGTGACCAGAAAGCTGACCAGCCCGCCTAGCGTATGCTTGCCCCGGAACGTGGCGGCAAAAGCGCCTTGCAGCACCCGCAACATGGCAAGCCCCGCCAGCGTGGCGATAAAGGGTTTGGGCGCGGCCAGCATGAGGCGCGTGAAGCCCGAGGCGAACAGGCCGAAAACGATGGAGAGCAGCCCGGTGGTGAGGGCGGCCGTGTAGTGGCGTGGGCGCTCGCCGGAGGAGGTGAGGATGGCGTTGGTGGGGCCGGCCAGGCAGGTGCTGACCGCGCCCACCGCCGCCGCGAGCAGACCGCCGATGCCGCAGGCGAAGGTGATGACATCGATCGGCGCCTCGTGTCCGGCGGCTTTGAGCACGGCGAAACCCTGGCCGTTTTGCACCACCAGCACGGTGATGGTGAGGGGGATCACCAGATCGACCATGGCCGACCAGGACCAGTGCGGTACGGTGAAGACCGGCTGGGCGAGCGCCACGCCGCCACCGCCCGCCAGATGGAACTGGCCCGAGAGCAGGGCGGCGGCAATGCCGATGAGCAGCGCGCCGATGATGGGGGGCAGGAATTCGCCCACGCGCCGGAAGGTGGAGAGCGCCAGCCAGGTGAGAACCATGGGCCCGGCGATGGTGACATCGGCCTTGAGGGCGTGGACGAGGTCGGTGCCAAAGCGCAGGAACACGCCGGCCACCATGCCCATGACGATGGGCATGGGGATGGCGCTCATGAGTTTTTTGACCCAGCCCGTGGCGCCGAGCAGCAAAATAAGCGCGCCGGTGGCGTAAAACGCCCCGATGACTTCGGGGAAGCTCAGGGTTTTGAGCGCTGGGCCGACCAGCACGGTGCCGGGAATGGTCCAGAAAAACGCCAGCGGGGCGCGATAGGCCCAGGAGAGCAGGGTGGTGATGAGCCCATTCACCAGGAATACGCCAAAAATCCAGGAGGCGATCTGGGCCTCGGTCAGGCCGCCGCGCACGCCCACCGAGAGAATGATGGCCACCGGCCCCGTGGCCGCGAACAGCCAGCCGATGAAGCCATGCGCGATATAGGTGCCGCCCAGGTCAGACTTGATTTGTGACAGGCGCGGCGCCGGCCCGGCTGGCCGCTCAATGCGTGATAAAATCACAATCTCTCCCCATTTCATCTTGGTTCTGGCCCTCAAGATGGCGGCTGGAGTGTTGGGCGCGCAAGGCGGAAGCGCATACTTTTTGGGTATGAACCCGGACCCAAACAGTCTTGGACTTGAAATTTTCGAGATTTTAGAAGGTCTGCAAGACAAGGGGCCGCTGACCCATGGGCCCGCCTCAACAAACCCTCTGGAGGAGCGATATGCCCGACGATCTCGCCAAAAACCTGTCCAGCGCGCTGGAAGACGACGCCGCCACTGGCAATTTCCGCTGCCGGCGCGATATCTTCACCGATGAGCAGTTCTTTGAGATGGAAATGCAGACCATCTTCGAAGGCAATTGGATTTTTCTGGCCCATGAGAGCCAGATTCCGAACAATAACGACTATTTCACCAGCTATATCGGCCGCCAGCCGATCGTCATCGCGCGTAACCGCCAGGGCGAGCTGAACGCTTTCATCAATGCCTGCGCGCATCGCGGCGCCACGCTGTGCCGGCGCAAGCGCGGCAATCAGGGTACTTATACCTGTCCCTTCCATGGCTGGACTTTCAATAATTCCGGCAAGCTGCTCAAGATCAAGGACCCCGAGGGCGCCGAATATCCCGAGAGCTTTAACAAGGACGGTTCACACAACCTGACCAAGGTGGCGCGGTTTGAGAATTATCGCGGCTTTTTGTTCGGCAGCCTGACGGAAGACGTGCTGCCGCTCAAGGACCATCTGGGCGAGGCGGCCAAGATCATCGATATGATCGTCGACCAGTCGCCCGAGGGGCTTGAAGTTCTTGATGGCGCCTCGACCTATGTGTTCGAGGGCAATTGGAAGCTGCAGGCCGAGAATGGCGCGGATGGCTATCATGTCACCGCCACGCACTGGAATTATGCCGCGACCACCGGGCGCCGCAAGGATCTTGAGCAGCCCGACGGCATCCGTGCCATGTCGGCCGGCGGCTGGGCCAAGCAGGGCGGCGGGTCATATTCGTTTGAGCATGGCCATATGCTGCTCTGGACCAACTGGGCCAACCCCGAGGACCGCCCCAACTGGCACCGCCGCGAGGAATATGCCGCCAGGTTCGGCCAGGCCATGGCGGATTGGATGGTGCTGCGCTCGCGCAATCTCTGCCTCTATCCCAATGTTTACCTGATGGACCAGTTCTCCTCGCAGATCCGCATCTTGCGGCCCATCGCGGTGAACAAGACCGAGGTGACCATTTATTGCATCGCGCCCAAGGGCGAGGATGCCGAGGCCCGCGCCCACCGCATCCGCCAGTATGAGGATTTCTTCAACGCCTCGGGCATGGCCACGCCCGACGATCTGGAAGAATTCCGCGCCTGCCAGGAGGGGTATCTGGGCCGCGCGGCGGCGTGGAACGATATTTCGCGCGGCGCCAAGCATTGGGTCAAGGGCCCCGACGAGATCGCCAACACCATCGGCCTCAAGCCGCTGCTCTCGGGTATCCGCACCGAGGATGAGGGCTTGTATGTCGAGCAGCACCGCTATTGGCAGCAGGTGATGCAAAAAGCGCTGGACGAGAAGTAAGGCAAGGGAAGGAAACAAAAATGCTGTCGATTGAACAGGTGCAGGCCTTCCTGTACCGCGAGGCCCGCGCGCTCGATGACCGTGACTGGGACACCTGGCTTGGCTTCTACGACAAGGCCGCCGAATTCTGGATGCCGGCCTGGAAAGAAGATGATTCGCTGGTTACCGATCCGCACACGCAGATCTCGCTGATCTTCTACCCCTCGCGGGCGGGTCTGGAAGACCGCATCTTCCGTATTCGTACCGAGCGCTCCTCGGCCTCGATGCCCGAGCCCCGCACCAGCCACAATATCACCAATGTGGAAATTCTGGAGCAGGACGGCGCCGCGCTCTCGGTACGCTTCAACTGGGTCACTTATTCGCACCGTTACAAGGCAACCGATGTGTTTTTCGGCACATCGTTCTATACTCTGAACGTGGCGGGCGAGACGCCGGTCATCACCCGCAAGAAGGTGGTGTTGAAGAACGATTATATCCGCCACGTCATCGACGTGTACCACATCTAAAAACAAAAACGGGGGAGCGGAAATGAGCTACAAGGTCGCACTGAACTTCGAGGATGGCGTAACGCGCTTCATCAATTGCAACGAGACCGACACGGTGGCGGATGCCTCTTACCGTGCCGGCATCAACATTCCGCTGGATTGCCGCGATGGCGCCTGCGGAGCGTGCAAGCTGTTCTGTGAGTCGGGTTCGTTCGATGGCGGGTCCTATATCGAGGACGCGCTCTCGGATGACGAGGCGAAGGAGGGCTATGCTCTGGCTTGCCAGATGAAACCCAAGACCGACCTCGTATTGCGCGTTCTCGCTCCCGCCAGCGCCTGCAAGACCGCCATCACCACCACCAAGGCGGTGGTGACGGGGGTTGAGCTGCTCTCGCCCAGCACCATCGGGCTCAACGTGACCCTGGCCAACCCCCTGGCCTTTTTGCCCGGACAATATGTCAACATTGCCGTGCCGGGCGCGGGCGGGCAGGTGCGGGCTTATTCTTTTTCCTCCAAGCCTGGCGATGTCGCGGCGGGGTTTTTAATTCGCAACATTCCCAACGGGCTGATGAGCACTTGGCTCACCACCCAGGCCAAGCCCGGCGATGAGCTGACCCTGACCGGGCCTTCGGGCAGCTTCTTTCTGCGTGAGGCCAGGCGCCCATTGCTGCTGCTGGCCGGTGGCACGGGGCTGGCGCCCATGCTCTCGATGCTGGCGGAAATGGCCGAGACGGCGCCCGGACAGCCGGTGCATCTGATTTATGGCGTCACCCATGATGCCGATCTGGTCGAGGTTGAGAAGATCGAGGCTTATGGCGCGAAGATCGCGGGGTTCTCGTGGTCGGCCTGTGTGGCGAGCCCTGAGAGCGTTTATCCGAACAAGGGCTTCGTGACCCAACATATCCCCGATGGCGCGCTTAATGGCGGCGATGTCGATGTGTATTTGTGCGGGCCGCCGCCGATGGTCGAGGCCGTGCGCGCCCATTTTCAAAATATTGGCGTGGTGCCGGCCAGTTTTTATTATGAGAAATTCGCCCCCACCAGCGCGGCGCCGGGCAAGGCGGCATGAGCGGGGTGTGGCGGGGCCGGTTCGCGGCCAAGGTGGCGGTGGTGACGGGCGCGGCCCAGGGCATTGGCCGGGCGGTGGCGCTGCGGCTTGCCGCCGAGGGGGCGAAGCTTGTGCTGGCGGACCGCTCGGAGCTGGTGCATGAGGTGTGTGCCGAGGCGGGCGAGGCGGCTCTGGCTGTCATCGCCGATCTCGAAACCTATGACGGCGCCGCGAAGGTGATGGCGGCGGCGGTGGAGCGGTTCGGGCGGCTCGATATTGTTATTAATAATGTCGGCGGCACCATCTGGGCCATGCCTTATGGCGAGTACAGCCCCGAGCAGATCTCGAAAGAAATCAGCCGCTCGCTGTTTCCCACCCTCTGGGGCTGCCATGCCGCGTTACCGCATTTGCTGGCCGCGGGCGGGGGGGCGATTGTCAATGTCTCGTCGATTGCCACCAAGGGGCTGATGCGCGTGCCTTATGGCGCGGCCAAGGGGGGCGTGAACGCGCTGACCCGCAACCTTGCCTGGGAATATGCCGAGCAGGGTATCCGAGTGAATGCGGTGGCCACTGGCGGCACCGAGGCGCCCGAGCGGCGGATTCCGCGCGGCGGCGAGGATCGCAGCCCGCAAGAGAAGATTTGGTACCAGACACTCATCGATCAGACCGTGCAGGCGAGCTTCATGCGCCGCTACGGCACGCTCGATGAGCAGGTGGGCGCCATCTTGTTTCTGGCCTCCGATGAAGCCTCCTACATCACCGGTTCGGTGCTGCCGGTGGGCGGTGGCGATCAGGGCGGCACATAATTTCGAGATTTTAACTGAGAATCGCTCTCACCCTCTTGCGTCTCGCGTCGGGCGTATTAGGTTAGGACCGGGAAATTTCGACATTTTGCCAAAAAGCGGTTATGGCCGCCGGGGGCAGGGTGGGGGAAACGTCTCGGTGGGATATAACAGACGATAACATTCACAAGCGGCTGACCGGCAATGGCGGCCTTTTGACTGGGGAGTCAAAGACAATGGCAATGACTGGTGTATTGCGTCCAGGGTTTGTGCAGGTCCGGGTGCTGGATTTGGAGGCGGCGGTTGAGCATTATGCCAAGCGCATTGGCATGCATGAGGTGGCGCGCGGCGCCGATGGCCGTGTTTACCTGAAATGCGGGGATGAGTTCGACCATCACTCGGTGGTGCTGCGCCCCGCCGACCGCGCCGGGCTTGATTATGTCGCGTACAAGGTCGCGTCTGAGGCTGATCTCGACAGCTTCGCCAAGCGCATCACCGATTATGGCGTTGCCATCGATCATGTGTCCGCCGGTGAGCAGCCGGGCATCGGGCGCCGTATTGGCTTCACCGTGCCGGCCGGCCACCGCTTCGAACTTTACGCCCATGCCGACCGCTCGGAGCCCGGGCCGGATGTGCATAATCCCGATGTGTGGAGCGTCGAGCCCCACGGCATGGGGGCCACGCGCTTTGACCATGTGTTGCTTTACGGCCCGAATGTGGATGAAACCGTGGCGTTCTTCGAGACCTGCCTTGATTTCAAGCTCTCCGAGCGCCTTGATCCGCCCGATGGGCTGCTCGCCGCCTTCCTCACCTGCGGCATGAAGGCTCATGACGTCGCGTTCGTGAAGCATGACGAGCCCGGCAAGCTGCATCACATCTCGTTCAATCTGGAGAGCTGGAACGATGTCGGCCATGCGGCTGATATCATCACGCGCTACGATATCTCGGTTGATATCGGGCCGACCCGCCATGGCATCACCCGTGGCCAGACGATTTATTTCTTCGACCCCTCGGGCAACCGTAACGAGGTGTTCTCGGGTGGTTATACCTATTATCCCGACAGTCCGACCCGCACCTGGGATGTCAATCAGATCGGCAAGAGCATTTTCTATTATGAGCGCCAGCTCAATGAGAATTTCCTCAGCGTCGTGACCTGAGGCGGTCGCCAGACCAGACCAGAGCCGGGGCCTGATATGATCGGGCCCCGGCTTTTGTTATAAACGCGGCAGAAGGGAAACGGACCATGGAACTCCGCCATCTGCGCTATTTTCTGGCGGTCGCGCAGGAACGCTCATTCACGCGCGCGGCTGAACGGCTGCATGTCGCGCAGCCGCCGCTCTCGCGCCAGATTCAGCAACTCGAGGCCGAGTTGGGGATGGAGTTGTTCGACCGCGACGCCAGGCCCTTGAAGCTGACCGAGGGCGGGCGGCTGTTGGTGGAGCAGGCGACCGGATTGCTGGAGCGGCTGGATGGCTTGCAGACCAGCATGAGACGCCTGAAAGGCAGTACGCGGCAGCGTTTTGTCATTGGTTTCGCGCCCTCCACCATGTATGCGGCGCTGCCCAACCTCATCCGGCGCTTTCGCGCCAGCGCGCCGCAGGTGGAATTGTCGCTGGTTGAGATGATCAGTTTCGAGCAGTTGCCGGCGCTCAAGGAGGGGCGGATCGATGTTGGGTTTGGGCGGGTGCGGGTGGATGACCCGGCCGTGCGCCGGGATGTGCTGCGCCATGAGCGGCTGGTGGTGGCCTTGCCGGCCGCCCACCGGCTGGCCGCCGAGACCGGGCCGTTGCCGCTCAGCCACCTGGCCGATGAACCGCTGATCATCTACCCGCGCGAGCCGCGCCCGAGCTATGCCGACCAGGTGATCTCGCTGTTCAAGGATCGCGGTCATGCGCCTGAGGTGGTGCATGAAGCCAAGGAGGTGCAGACCGCCATTGGGCTGGTGGCCGCCGAGGAGGGGGTGTGTATTGTGCCCACCTCGCTGCAACGCTCGAAGCGCGAGGATATCGTGTTCCGCGAGCTTTCAGACCCGGATGTGACCTCGCCGATCATCATGAGCCGGCGGGCGGGTGAGACCTCGCCCTGGGTGAAGCTCATCGGGCGGGTGATTATCGAGACCTATGAGGAATGGGGCTGGCCGGCGCCCAAGGGGATCGATGAGTAGGAGTTAGCCGATATCCTTATACATCAAGATCCACGCGCCCTCGGGATCTGAGCCGGGGAAGGGCGTGAAAGGGCGGCGTGCCCATTCGTGAAAGCCCGACCGCTGATAGAGCCGCTGGGCATCGGGGTTGAAGCTCGCCACCATGAGCGTCAGACGGGCGATGTTTTGTGCTTGGGCGTCGGCTTCGGCCTTGGCGAGCAGGCGCGAGCCCAGGCCTTGGCCGCGGAATTCGGGGAACAGGGCAAGGGCGACGATATACCAAGTGCCCCCCGCGATGGCCTTGAGCGCGTTGAGCGGTTGGGCAACCGGAGGGCTTTGGGCGATGGCCTCGGCGGTGACGCCTTCGGGCAGGCGGCAGCAATCCATGCCGCCGGCAATTTCGCCCGCCTGCTCGGCCACCTGCCAGTTGGTGAAATGGGAGAAATGCTCGGCATGGTCGCGGATGATTCCACGCCCGACCGCGAAGGGCGATTGCCCGGGCCCGGCGGCCAAGCCCCACAGATGCGAAAATAGCCGGCGGGTGGCCATGTCGCCGATGATGGCGAGAGATGCCGCATCGGCGCGGGTGGCGGGGCGGATTTGGGGGGGGTGAGGGACAGCTTGGCGCATGGCGGGTGTTTATGCCTCCGGCGTGCTCTTGGCCAGATGGGGCGGGGGGTCAGGTCTCGGGCGAGAGCAGGCTGAGAAAGGTTGAGAGTACGAGGTTGGGATGGCCGCTTTTGCGTGTCACCGCCTGGTATTCCACGCATTGGCTGTAGGTTTCAGGCTTGAGCGCGCGCATTTGCCCGCGCTCCACCCATTGGCGCGCGTAATGGGTGGGCAGAAAGCCGATATAGCAGCCGGTGAGAATGAGAAACGCCACGCCCTCGCGGTCGGCGGCGGTGGCGGTTACGTTCAGCCCGTTGGGTGGGGTGGGGGTGGAGGGGGCGACGGCATCGGTCCTGGCGATCTGATCGGCGGTGAGCCCAGCGTCTGGCAAGGCGTGGAACGGGTGATCGGCTGAGCAATAGAGATGCGAGGTTTCATCGTAGAGCGTGAGGCCGCGCAAGCCGGGCAGAGTGCGACCGGTTTGAGTGACGCCAACATGAAGCTGCCCCTCGAGCACGCCGCGCTCGATCTGGGCGGGAGGGGTCATGCGGATATTGACCCGCACGGCCGGGCCTTTGGTTTTGAGGGCGCGCAACGCCTTGGTGACGATCATGCGTGGGGAGGTGACGAGATTATCGGTGATGCCGATGTTCAGTTCCCCCCGCAACTCGGCGCGCACGGCGTTGACCTCGCCACGGAAAGTCTCGAGCGCCGCGAACAGGCGGGTGAGAGCGGCATGCACGGCCTCACCCTCATCGGTGAGGCGAAACCCCGCCCGGCCGCGCTGGCAGAGCGTCAGGCCGAGCCGGGCTTCGAGCTCGGCCATGTGCTGGCTGATCGCGGGGCGGGAGATGTTGAGCTCGGCCTCGGCCGGGCTGAAGCCGCCGCAGGCCACGACAGTTTGGAAAATCCGCAGCAGTTTCAGGTCGATGTCGGAGAGGCGGGTGAGTGGGATCATTGGTAAGTTTTTTTGTAAGTTAAGATAAAAAACTTTGGATTTAATTTATCTAATGCGCGGCGTAATTTGGGTCAATCATTGACCATTCGCATGAGAGTCGCCCCATGGCCCCTTATGATTCGCAAGACGCCGTTGCCCAGGCTGCCGGTTTGACCGACGCCGAGCTCAACGCTTATTGGATGCCCTTTACCGCCAACCGCGAGTTCAAGGCCAATCCACGCCTGATCGCCAAGGCAGAGGGGGCGTATTTCACCGACGCCGCGGGGCGTAAGGTGTATGACAGCCTCTCGGGCCTGTGGTGCACGGGCTTTGGCCATGCCCGGCCCGAGATTGTGAAGGCGGTGTCGGCGCAGATTGCCACGCTCGATTTCGCGCCGAATTTTCAGTTTGGTCATCCGCTGGCCTTCAAGCTCGCGCACAAGGTGGCAAGCCTGGCGCCGGCTGGGCTCGACCATGTGTTTTTCACCAATTCGGGCTCTGAATCGGCCGATACGGCGCTGAAAATGGCGCGCGGCTATTGGCGCCAGAAGGGCATGGCCAGCAAAACCAAGCTGATCGGCCGGGCCAAGGGGTATCATGGGGTCAATTTCGGCGGCACGAGCGTTGGTGGCATCGTCGGCAACCGCAAGATTTTCGGCGGGCTGGGCGATATTGACCATCTGCCCCATACGCTGCTGAACGAGAACCGCTTCTCGAAAGGTTTGCCCGAGCACGGCGCTCATCTGGCCGATGTGCTGGAGGAGATCGTCAATCTGCATGATGCCTCGAACATCGCGGCTGTCATCGTCGAGCCGTTCTCGGGCTCGGCGGGCATGGTGGTGCCGCCCAAGGGCTATTTGCAGCGCCTGCGTGAGCTGTGCACCAAGCACAATATCCTGCTCATTTTCGACGAGGTGATCACCGGTTTTGGCCGGGCGGGCGGCAATTTCGCCTCGCAGGTGTTTGGCGTTACGCCAGACCTCATCACCTGTGCCAAGGGCCTCACCAACGGCACCGTGCCGATGGGCGCGGTAATCGCCTCGCACGAGATTTATGACACCTTCATGCAGGCGGGCGGGCCTGACTATCTGGTGGAGTTCCCCCATGGCTACACTTATTCGGGCCACCCGGTGGCCTGCGCGGCGGGGCTCGCCGCGCTTGAGGTGTTTGAGCAAGACAGGATGGTCGAGCGCGTGCATGCCCTGGCGCCGGTGTTTGAGAACCTCATTCACGGCCTCAAGGGGCTGAAATATGTCGCTGATATCCGCAATTTTGGCCTGGCCGGCGCCGTGCAGATCGAGGCGGCACCCGGCGAGCCCGCGCGACGGCCGTGGGAGATTTCAATGAAATGCTGGAAGGCCGGCTATTACGTACGCTACGGCGGTGACACGCTGCAATTCGGGCCGCCGTTCATTTCAGAGAAGAGCGATCTCGAGGGGCTGTTCAACGCTGTCTCCGACGCCATTACCTCGCTCGCGTAAAAGGATATTTCATGCAGTCTCCCATCGGCCATCTTATTGGTGGCGAACTGGTTTCGTGTGCTCATGCCCGGCTCCAGAATGTGTATAACCCCGCCACGGGCAAGGTGGAGGGGCAAGTGGAACTAGCCGCCAAGCCAACCGTCGAGGCGGCCATTGCCGCTGCCCAAGCGGCGTTTCCGGCTTGGCGCGACACGCTTCCGGCCCGCAGGGCCCGTCTGCTCGGGCGGTTTCTGGCCCTGCTGGAGGCGCGGACAACCGAGATTTGCGCGCTGATTACCAAAGAGCACGGCAAAGTGCCCGATGATGCCAGGGGCGAACTGCAGCGCGGCATTGAGAATGTGGAATTTGCCACCGGCATCACCGAACTGCTCAAGGGCGAGCACAGCAAGAATGTGGGGCCCAAAATCGATAGCTGGTCGGAATTCCAGCCGCTTGGTGTGGTGGCGGGTATCACGCCGTTCAATTTTCCGGCCATGGTGCCGCTTTGGATGTACCCGGCGGCGATCGCTTGTGGGAACACATTCGTGCTCAAGCCCTCCGAGCGTGACCCCAGCGCGGCACTCTATATCGCGCGCTTGGCGCTGGAGGCGGGGATTCCGCCCGGTGTGCTGAACGTGGTGAATGGCGATAAGGAAGCCGTGGATACGCTGCTGACCGATCAGCGGGTGCAGGCGGTGAGCTTTGTGGGCTCAACGCCGATTGCGGAATACATATATGCGACGGCCAGCGCCCACGGAAAACGCGTGCAAGCTTTGGGCGGCGCCAAGAATCACGCGGTCGTCATGCCCGATGCTGACTTGGATAATGCGGTGAGCGCGCTGATGGGTGCCGCCTATGGCTCTTGTGGCGAACGCTGCATGGCGATTTCGGTTGCGGTGACTGTGGGCAATGAGGTGGCCGACGCGCTGGTTGAGCGCCTGGGCGCGGCCTTGGCCAAGCTAAAAGTTGGACCAGGGACAGAGCCCGGCGCCGAAATGGGGCCGTTGATCAGCAAGCCGCATTTCGAGAAGGTGAGGGGATATATCGATGCCGGCGTAGCCGAGGGGGCGCGCTTGGTGGTCGATGGCCGAGGGCTCAGAGTGGCTGGATATGAGGGGGGGTATTTTCTGGGCGGTACGTTGTTTGACCGCGTGACGCCCGGGATGAGCATTTACCGCGACGAGATTTTTGGTCCCGTGTTGTGCGTGGTGCGCGCGCAAACGCTGGAAGAGGCAATGGCGCTGATTGACGCCCATGAATATGGCAATGGCACCTGTATCTTCACTCGCGACGGTGAGGCGGCGCGGTATTTCACCGATAATATCCGTGTTGGCATGGTGGGGGTGAATGTGCCGCTGCCGGTGCCGGTCGCTTATCACAGTTTTGGCGGCTGGAAGCGCTCGCTGTTCGGTGATCTCTCGGCCTATGGGCCCGATTCCGTGCGGTTCTATACCCGCCGCAAAACCGTGAGCCAGCGCTGGCCCGCGGGGGGCGTGCGGGAGAAGGCGCATTACGCGTTCCCGGCGTGAAGTGAGGCTTGGCGGGCGGAGAGTTCCTCTCCGCCCTTGTCACGTTGAGGTGTGGAGATAGAGTGGAATGGAAAATTCCACAAAAAATTTTATTGTTATTTTTCAGCCTATTAGATGTTTGTCTCTCTAGGATTTTAGCCGGTCGTGGAGGGGAGGGGGCGAAAAAAACAGCTTTTTTTACTGTTGTCTGAGTTGACGTATTTTGATTGATAATCTAAACGCTCGCTCCACCGGGGCGGCTGACTGTGTTGACGGTTAGCGGTTCTGGGGCTAAGATGGTTGCCTTGTTGGCGGGAGCGAT
>JAKBAD010000009.1 GCA_021809435.1 Pseudomonadota bacterium
CACCACCCAGCTGGCTTCGGATGGCAATGGCCAGGTGCAGACGCAGGGCGATTTTGCCAGCGGCATCGCGGCGCAATCGATCGCGGGCGATGGCGGCAATGGCGGCTTCTCGGTCGGCGCCTCGGCGACGGCGGGTACGGTTGAGGCGACCGTTGGCGGTGGCGCGGGTGGCGCGGGCGGCGCGGCTGGTGGTGTGACCGTGCAGAATGCTGATGTGGTTGTGACCCGCGGTGCGTCGGCCAACGCCATTCTGGCGCAATCGATCGGTGGTTCGGGCGGTGCCGGCGGGTTCGCGGTTGGGGCGGGGCTTACCATGTCCGGCTTGTCGGGTAAGGCGGTTATTGCGAATGCCATCGGTGGTCCGGGTGGCGCCGGCGGAACGGGGGGCGCCGTGAAGGTGACCACCGACTCCCTGGGGCTTTCGACCTCTGGTGCCAACGCCTCCGACATCGTCGCGCAATCGATCGGCGGTTCGGGTGGCGCGGGCGGTTTTGCGGTCGGTGGCGCGCTGGGAGGTGTTCTCAATTCCACCTTCGCGTCGCTCTCCAACACGCTTGGCGGTGATGCCGGTGTCGCGGCGGGAGCAGGCGGCGCGGGCGCCAATGGCGGCGCTGTCGCGGTGACCATCAGCCCGGCGGCGGGTGGCGGCGTGATTGTCGCCAAGGGTGATTTCTCCTCCGCGGTGATCGCGCAATCCATCGGCGGTGGCGGTGGTGAGGGTGGCTTTGCCGTGGGCGGCGGCGCCAATGTGACGACCGGCGTGACCGGCGGCGTGGGCGGCGGCGGCGGCAATGGCGGACAGGTGACGGTGAGCAACGCCGATACCCTCTCGACCCTGGGTACGGGCACTTATGGCGTCCTCGCGCAATCCATTGGCGGCGGCGGCGGCAATGGCGGGTTCGCGTTCGATGGCGGGCTTTCGGCGATCGGGGCTTCGGTGACCTCGGGCGTTGGCGGTGATGGCGGCAATGGCGGCAATGCCAACAGCGTGAATGTCGCCAATGCGGGTGAGATCGTCATGCAGGGCGACAACGCCGCGGGTGTGCTCGCGCAATCCATTGGCGGTGGCGGCGGTAATGGCGGCTTCGCCATTGGCGCCGGGGCCTCAACGACGGAAGCGGTTACCACCACCATTGGCGGCACGGGCGGCGGCGGCGGTGCCGGTCTGGATGTAACTGTGCTCAACAGCGCCACCGGGATCATTTCGACCCAGGGCACCATGGCCTATGGCGTTGAGGCGCAGTCCATCGGTGGTGGCGGCGGCAATGGCGGTTTCGCGGTGGATGGCGCGCTGGCCGCGCTCGGCGGTGCCAGTGCTACCATTGGCGGCGGTGCTGGCGGTGCTGGCGGTGCGTCCGGCCTTGTTTCGGTCACGAATAATGGACAGGTGATAACCACGGGCGCATCGTCCATCGCGGTTCTGGCGCAGTCGGTCGGCGGTGGCGGCGGTGCTGGCGGTTTTGCCGGCGCGCTCAGCGTGGGCGCTGGTGGCGCGGCGCTGGAGACCATTGGCGGCTCGGCCCTGGGCGCCAGCAATGGCGGTGCGGTATCGGTGACCAATGGCGGCCTGATCGAGACCGCGGGCGCGGACTCGACCGGTATCCAGGCGCAGTCTATTGGCGGCGGCGGCGGTAATGGCGGGTTTGTGTTCACCGGCTCGGGCTCGGTGGGCAGCGGTGCCGGTCTCGCCATCGGCGGGGCGGGTGGTGCTGGCGGGGCGGGTGGCATTGTCACTGTGGCCAACACCAACACCATCGTCACCAAGGGCGTGCAGTCTTACGGCGTCATCGCGCAATCCATCGGCGGTGGTGGCGGCAATGGTGGTATCGCGGCCTCGGGCACCATCACCGCGGGCGCGGGCGGGCTTAGCACCGCGCTGGGCGGCACGGGCGGCAAGGGTGGCGCGGGCGGCAATGTCACGGTCACCAATTCCGGCACCATTCAGGTGCAGGGGGTGGGGTCGGTGGGTGTCATCGCGCAATCCATCGGCGGTGGCGGCGGCACGGGCGGATTTGCCGGGGCGGTTGACTTCATCGCCGGTGGCACGCTCAACAACGCGGTGGGTGGCACGGGTGGCAATGGCGGCTCGGGCGGTACTGTCACGGTGACCAGCACCGGCACCATCCAAACTCTGGCCGATGATTCGGTCGCCGTGCTGGCGCAGTCCATCGCGGGTGGCGGCGGCGCCTCGGCCATTGGCATCTCGGCGCAAACCGGCACGCTCGATGCCGCGGGTGTCACGGTGGGTGGCGCCTCGGCGGGCGCTAACGGCTCCACGGGCACGGTCACTGTCAATATCAGCGGCGGCACGCTCTCGACGCTGGGCGCCATGTCTTATGGCTTGCTGGCGCAAAATATCGGCGGCGGCGGTGGTATGGCCTTCCTTAGCGTGCCCGATCCGCTGACCACCGCGGGGGGGGGCGTCACCGTCTCGGTGGGCGGCAGCAATGGCGCGGTGGATAACGGCGCCGCGCTCGCCACCACCAACGGCAACCAGGTGCTGACCAGCGGCCTGGGCGCCGCGGGCCTCATCGCGCAGTCGATTGGCGGCGGCGGCGGCACCGATGGTTTCACCGGCGACATGACGGTTGGCAATAATGTCGGTGTGCTCACCGCGCGGGCGGGCGGCAGCGGCACGGGCGGTGGCACGGCGGGCGCGGTCTCGTTTGGCAACACCGCCTATGTGCAGACCACGGGGGCCAACGCCTCGGGCATCATTGCGCAGGCGATTGGCGGCGGCGGCGGCATGGCCACCCTGGCGGCCGGCGTGGTCACCGGCACGCCGCTCGGCGTGGTGCTCGAGAATGGCGGCTCGGCCGGCACCGTGAGCGATGGCGCGGCGCTGACCTTCCCCCTCTTCACCGGCGCGGTGCTGACCACGGGCGATCTCTCGCAAGGCATCGTCGCCCAGTCGATTGGCGGCGGCGGCGGCATGACCACCGTTTCGGCCACCAGCGGGTTCACGGTCGGCACCAACGGCATCAGCTTCGCGGTTGGCGGCACGGGGGCTGGCGGCGCGGGCAAGGATATCACCTTGACCACCCCCAGCACGGTCACCACCCAGGGCAATGGCGCGGCCGCTCTGGTGCTGCAATCCATTGGCGGCGGCGGCGGATTTGCCAGCCTCGCCAGTGCTGGTGGTCAAAATCCGGCGGTGTCGTCGTCCACGGTTGGCGGCACGGGCCCCACGGCGGGCAATGGCGGCACCATCACCTACACCAGCCAGGCCCAGATCAGCACAAGCGGTATCGGCTCGGCGGGCGTCATCGCGCAGTCGATCGGCGGCGGCGGTGGCGTGGCGTCGGCGGTGGGTGTCGGTTCGGCGGGCGCGGTCACGCTGGGTGGCAGCAACGGCGCGTCGGGCAATGGCGGCGCTGTCACGGTGACGCTGGGCGCGCTGGTCAACACCACGGGCGCTGGTTCGGCGGGTGTCGTCGCGCAATCCATTGGCGGCGGCGGTGGCGCGGCGTCGTTCTTCTCCTCCACCGGCACGGCCGAAACCGGCCCCGTCACCCTGGCTTCGGGCGGCAGCGGCAATGGCGGCGCGGTGGCGGTTACTGTCAACGCGGCGGTCACCACCTCGGGCGCCGGGGCGGATGGCGTCGTGGCCCAGTCGGTTGGCGGCGGCGGCGGCATCGCGGGGTCGGGCACGCTGGGCGCCGATCCGGCATCGGGCCTGTTCATCGGCTCGGCTGGCGGCAGCGGCACGGGCGGCGCGGTGAATCTGGCGGTGAACGCCACGATCGACACCACGGGCGCGGGCTCCACTGCCCTGCTCGCCGACAGTTCGGGCGGGTCTGGCAACGGCGTCATTTCCGTCGCCATCGGCAATGTCTCTGTCACCGGCGGTCCGGGCGGCGGCCATGCGCTCAGCCTGATTGGCGGGAGCAACAATGTCGTCACCAATAATGGCGTGCTGTCCACGGCCGATGGGCTGACCGGCACGGTCATTTACGGCGCGGGCGGCAACAGCGCCATCACCAACAATAACCTCGTGGTCGGCAGCATCGATCTGGGCTCGGGCGTCAACAGCTTCACCAACGCCCAGGGTGCCACCTTCATCGCCGGGCCGGTGGTGAATGTCGGCCAGAACGGGCTTTATACATCGGCCGGCTTCAGCTCCCCCGCCAATTGGAACACGGTGGGCACCGTCAACGTCACCGGCAACCTCGCCTTGACCTCGACGTCGATCTATGGCGCCGATCTCAACTTCACGGGCGCCACCTCGGCCGACAGTTATAATGTCAGCAACACGGCAAGCGTGAACGGCGCGGTCGAGCTCAATGTGCTCAATCCGGGCCTCGCGCAAACCGGCACGCACCAGCAGGTGCTGGTTGGCACCGTCAATGGCATCACCAATAACGGTCTGACCCTGGTGGCCGATCCGAGCGCGGTATCGACCAACAGCCTGGTGTTCACGGGCACGGATGCGCTGTTGCGGGAGGTGGTCAATTACGCCCCCGCGGGGCTGACCGCCAACGAGGCGGCGGTGGGCAACGCGATCAACGCGATCCAGACCACCCGCGCCTCGGCCGGCTTCGTGCCGGTCGCCGCCGACCTCTATTACGTGCCCACCGTGGCGGAGCTGGGCCAGATTTACGACTCGCTCGGCAATCCCGGCGCCACCGCGACCGTGCAAACCGCCTTCGCGGCCACCGACTCCTTCATCACCACCGTCAATTCCCGCATTGGCGACTGGCTCGATGCCAATGCCTGCGGGGCCGCCTGTGGCGGGGCCGGTCCGGTTGCGGCCGCCCGCGCCGCGCTCGGCGGCGGCGATAACCCGGCCCCGCATGACGGGCGCGACTGGAGCAGCTGGGTGACCGCCACCGGCGAGCGCTTCCATGTCAATAATGACAGCCGCACCAGCGCGCCGGGCATGACCTCGACCGGCGTCACGGTCGCGGGCGGTGTCGAATATCGCGGTCTGCCCGGCTATGTGGCGGGCGTGGCGGCGGGGGCCGGACAAATGAGCTTCGCCGATAATGACCACGCCACCTCGGGCGATGTGAATTTCGGCCATGTGGCGCTCTATGGCGGCTTTGAGCGCGGCAACACCTATCTCAGCGCCATCTCCTCGCTCGATGGGTTCTGGAACACCGAGAACCGCTCCGTCTTCGTGCCCGGCGCCACGCCGAGCGCGCTGGTGGGCGGGGTGCAGCCGGCAGCGCTGCCGGGTCTCTCGGGCCGCCTCCACGGCGCCTTCTTCAGTGGTTCCTGGACCGGACGGGTCGAGCTTGGTCAGCGTTATGAGTTCAATTTCGGCACGCTCCAGCCCTTCGCCTCGTTCCAGATCAGCCTGCTCAACACCAACGCCTTCACCGAAACCGGCGGTGGCGCGCTGGGTGCGGTGGCGCTGAGCTATCATCCGGTCACCAACAAGAGCATGCCCATCGATCTGGGCCTGCGCTATGGCGATGCGGTGATGCTGGGCGACAAGGGCGCGCTCGCCTTCAGCGCCCGCCTGGCCTGGCAGCACGAGCTCTCGAGCGACCGTAACCTCGTCGCCTCGTTCGGCTCGGCCAACAACTTCGCCTTCACGCTGCTGGGCGCCCGCCCGCCGCGTGACTCGGCGCTGGTGCAGGCCCAGGCATGCTGGATCTTCGACAAAAATTACGAGCTTTACGGTGCCATGAATGGCGATTTCGCCAGCGGCGGCACGGTTTATTCGGCCTCGGGCGGCATGCGCGTTGTCTGGTAACGCGTATGCCGGCCAGATTTTTACCATCAACCAGGGTGCGTCACACATGAAACAGAAATCCTCCCGCCGGCGTTCAGAGTTGCTTTCGAGCGTTGCGATCTGTGTGCTCGCTCTGGGCATGGTGCCGGCCGCGCCGGCGTTGGCGCAGGCCATAAGCTATGGCGGCGCGGGCGGCGCCTCGGGGCTGGGTGTCAATAACGGCCCTGGAGGCGCGGCCTCGGCCATGTTCAATGGCGGCTCGGGTGGCACGGGCGGCGGTGGCGGCGCGGGCGTTATCGGCGGCAATGGCGGCAGCAGCGGCGCGGCCAACTCCCCGGCTCTGGGCCTGGGCGGCGGCGTTTCGGTCAATAATCTCGGCCAGTCGGGCGGCAATGGCGGCGGCACCACCTCGCCCACCATCGGCTCGGGCACCGGCGGTGGCGGCGGCTCCAACGGCTATGTCGGCACGGGCCTGCCCACCTCGGTGGCGGTCGGCGGCACGGGCGGCAATGGCGGGGCCGGCAATGGCACCGCCGATTATGGCGGCGGTGGCGGCGGCGGCGGCTATGGCGCGGTGTTGGAGAGCACGGGCAATCTCGGCACGCTCAACACCAACGCCACGGGCGGCATTGGCGGCAATGGCGGCGGCAGCCTCAATCTGGTCGCGGGCAATGGTGGCCAGGGCGGCGTCGGCCTGTTCGACAACCCCTCTGAATCCGCCACCCCTGGCACCCTCACCATTGGCACGGGCTTTTCGGTCTCGGGCGGCAATGGCGGCACGGCTGGCCTGCCCACGGGCACCGGCGCCACGGCGGGCGTGGCGGGGGCGGGCGGTGTCGGCCTGGTGGCCGATAACCTCACCCTGGTCAATAATGGCGTGATCAGCGGCGGCTTGGGCGGCAATGGCGCCACCCGCGCCGACGCGCTCGATTTCATCGGCGGCGCGAATGAGCTGACCATGGGCACGGGCGCCCGGCTCACCGGCAATGTCATGATCGAATCCGGCACGCTGGCGCTGAACCAGGCCGGCAACCCGGCCTGGACCTACGCCGACAGCTTCAGTGGCGCCGGCGCGCTCGATGTATCGGGCGGCACGGTCACGCTCTCGGTGGCCAACACCCAAACCGGCGGCACGTCGATCACCGGCGGCACGCTGGTGGTTGGCGCGGCCGGCGCCGTTGGCGCCGAGACCGGCGCCACCGACATCACGGCCGGCGCGCTCAATTTGAGCGGCACCCAGCTCATCCAGAGCGGGCTCAGCATTTCGGGCGGTGAGCTGGCCAACGGCACCATCACCCTGCTCGGCGGGGCCAACACCGCCATCCAGGCCAGCGGCGGCACGCTCAATAACATCGTCGGCGCCCCCGATCTGGTGACCAATGGCGGCACCACCACCCTGGCCGGCACCAACCTGCTGGGCAATGTCACCAACAACGCCACGCTCATCAACACCGGCACCACCACCGATGCCCTGACCAACACCGGCGTGGTCGAGAATTCAGGCACCTATATCGCCGATATCGCCTCGAACACCGGCACCATCACCAACGACAGCGGCGCCCTGTGGCAAGGCACCATCGGCGTGGGCGCCAACGGCACCGGCACCATCGTCAATAATGGCGGCTGGGTCGGCAACGCCGTCAATTCCGGCGGCGTGATCGACAATAACGGCACCTGGACCGGCACGATGGCCAACACCCAGGGCTCCTTCGCCAATACCGGCACGCTCACCGGCCTGTTCACCAACAGCGCCAATGCCAGCAATGCGCCCACGGGTGTCATCGAGGGTGGGGTCTCCAACACCGGCTTGTTCACCACCACCGGCACCATCGGTGGCGGCCTGACCAATACCGGGCTGGTCAACGCGGCGGGCGTCATCAATGGCGGCGTCGATAACCAAAATGGCGGCACGTTCAATGTCACCGGCAACCTGACCAGCGACACCGCCTTCACCAACCAGGGCGGCGCCACGCTCACCGTGCAGGCGGGCGTGTATAATGTCACCGGCAGCATCTCCAACGCGGCCGCGGGCATTGTCACCATCGAGAGTGGGGCGACCCTGGCCTCGACCCTCGGGCTCGATAATTCCGGTACCATCACAAATAACGGCGCGGTCACGGGTGGCCTGAGCAATTCCGCTGGCACCTTCACCAATAATGTGGGCGCCACGCTCGACACCGCCAGCCTCACCGGCGGCACGATCATCAATTATGGTAACGTTACCGGCACGGTTGACCAAACTGGCGGTACGTTCACCAACCAGGTTAGCGGCAGCACCGGGGCATTCACCGAAAATGGCGGCGTGGCCAGCAATGCAGGCTTTGTCGTCTCGCTCGACAACCAGTCCGGCAGCTTTACCAATACCGGCTTGATGGGCAACGTGACGCAGGAAGGCGGCTCGGTCACCAATAGCGGCGTGGTGTCAGGCACGGTTGGCCAAACTGGCGGTACGTTCACCAACCAAAACGGCGGCATCACCAGGGCATTCACCGAAAATGGCGGCGTGGCCAGCAATGCGGGCGCAGTCGCCTCGCTCGATAACCAGTCCGGATCCTTCACCAACACTGGTGTCATCACGGGCAACGTGACGCAGGAAGGCGGCTCGGTCACCAATAGCGGCGTGGTGTTTGGCACGGTCGGCCAGACCGGCGGCACGTTTACCAATCAGGCCGGCGGCATCACCGGGGCGTTCACCGAAAATGGCGGCGTGGCCAGCAATGCGGGCGCAGTCGCCTCGCTCGATAACCAGTCCGGATCCTTCACCAACACTGGTGCCATCACGGGCAACGTGACGCAGGAAGGCGGCTCGGTCACCAGCAGCGGCGTGGTGTCAGGCACGGTCGGCCAGACCGGCGGCACGTTTACCAACCAAGCCGGCGGCAGCACCGGGGCGTTCACCGAAAATGGCGGCACGGGCAGCAATGCGGGCAAGGTCGCCTCGCTCGACAACCAGTCGGGCTCCTTCACCAACACCGGCACCATCTCGGGTAACGTGACGCAGGAAGGCGGCTCGGTCACCAGCAGCGGCACGGTGTCAGGTACGGTCGGCCAGACGGGCGGCACGTTCACCAACCAAGCCGGCGGCAGCACCGGGGCGTTCACCGAAAATGGCGGCACGGGCAGCAATGCCGGCACCATCGCCTCGCTCGACAACCAGTCGGGCTCCTTCACCAACACCGGCACCATCTCGGGTAACGTGACGCAGGAAGGTGGCTCGGTCACCAGCAGCGGCACGGTGTCAGGTACGGTCGGCCAGACGGGCGGCACGTTCACCAACCAAACCGGCGGCAGCACTGGGGCGGTCACCGAAAATGGCGGCACGGGCAGCAATGCGGGCACCATCGCCTCGCTCACCAACAATGCCGGCAGCTTCACCAACACCGGGGTCATTTCGGGCAATGTCACGGTCACGTTCGGCACCGTCACGTCCAGCGGCACGGTCAATGGCCTGCTCGACACCGTCTCCGGCGGCACGCTCGACATCACCGGCGGCACCATGGCGGCGACCAATGGCGCGCTCGCGCTCTCGGGCGGGGGGCTGGTCGATCTCGGCGGCACCACCCAAACGCTGAATGGCGGCCTCACCCTCACCGGCGGCACGCTGCAAAACGGCGTGCTCTCCTCAACCGGCACCTTCGCCGTGCAGCAGGGCGTGATCAGCGCCAGCCTCACCGGCACGGGGGGGCTCGATAAAACCACCACCGGCACGGTCACCGTATCGGGCGCCAATTCCTACACCGGCACCACCACGGTCGAGGCCGGCACCCTGCTGGCGGGCGCGGCCAATGCCTTCGCCCCCAACAGCGCCACCACCGTCGATGCCGGGGCGACGCTCGATCTCGGCGGGTATAACCAGACTGTCTCCGCCCTCTCGGGTGCCGGGCTGGTGACCGATGGCGGCACGCTCACCAACCAGGGCGCGTCCTCCACGTTCGGCGGCACCATCACCGACGGCACCGGCCCAACCAGCCTGGTCCAGAACAGCGCCGCCCTCACCCTCACGGGCGCCAACAGCTACACCGGCACCACCGGCATCGGCGCGGGCGCCACGCTGGCGCTCTCGGGCGCGGGCGCCATCGCCGCCTCGTCCGATGTCACCGATAATGGCACGTTCGACATTTCCAACACCAATGCCGGCGCCAGCATCACCAGCCTGGACGGTAGCGGCCTCGTCACGCTCGGCGCCCAAACGCTGAGCCTGACCAACGCCGCGGGTAATTTCAGCGGTGGCATACAGGGCACGGGCGGCCTCTCGCTGGTTGGCGGCACCGAAACGCTGAGCGGTGCCAACAGCTATACCGGCGCCACCAGCATCGCCACCGGCAGTGTTTTGGCTCTGTCGGGGGCGGGCGCCATCGCCTCCTCCTCGGGTGTGGCCGATGCCGGCACGTTCGACATCTCAAACACCACGAACGGCGCCTCCATCACCACCCTCTCGGGCAACGGCACCGCCCAGCTCGGCGGCCAGACGCTGAGCCTGACCGCCGCCAACACGGTGTTCGCGGGCACTCTCGCGGGCAGCGGTGGCTTTAACCTCACCAGCGGCACCGAGATTCTGGACGGCAACTCCTCCGCCTTCACCGGCACCACCGACATCACCGGCGGCATGCTCGAAGTGGGCGACGCCGCCACCCCCGGCGCCATGCTGGGGGGCAATGTGGTGGTGGGCGCTGGCGGCATGCTGCGCGGCCATGGCACGGTGGGCGGCAATGTCAGCAATGGCGGTGTTGTCGAGCCCGGCGGCTCCATCGGCATCCTCACCATCAATGGCAACTACACCCAAACCAGCGCCGGCCTGCTCAATATCGAGGTGACGCCAAGCGCCGTGGCGGGCATCGGCTATGACCAGCTGGTGGTGCATGGCGCCGCCAGCTTGGCCGGCACGCTCGGGGTGCAGGTTGACACCGGCACCTACACCATCGGCACCACCTACAACATCATCACCGCCGCCGGTGGCGTGAGCGGCCAGTTCAGCACCATCACCTACAACCCGCTCTTCGCCAACTACATCACGCCCATCGTCAATTACGGCGCCAATGGCGTTACCCTCGAGTTGCTGGCGACCGACACCGCCTTCGCCGGTGGCCGGTTCTATGTGGCCAGCAGCTTCGCCCAGGATAGCGGGCTGCTCTCCGCCCTCGCGGCGCCGCTCACCACCGGCCCCGCGAGTGGCGATGCCACCGACAATGGATATTGGCTGCACGGCATCGGCGCGTTCGGCAGCGCTAATGGCTATGACATCAACGAGAAGGGCTTTGTCGTCGGCAAGGGCTTCGATGTCTCGCCCAACCTGGTGCTGGGCGCGGCGGTCTCCAACCTCTACACCAGCACCTCGGGCGGCGGTTCATCGGTCGATGGCACGTCGGCCGGCGGGTTGGTTTATGGCATCTACAACGTCAACCGTCTCACCCTGTCGGGCGATGTGGGTGCTGGCTACCTGCACGACAAGCTGACCCGCGGCCTGACGCCGCTTGGCGAAACCGCGCATGCCACCAGCTCGGGCTCCTATGTCGGCGCGGCGCTGCGCCTGCAGGAGCGGCTGATGAGCGGCTCGGGCTATTTCCTCACGCCCTATGCCACCGTCAGCTACCTGCACACCCATCTCGGCAGCACGCAGGAGAGCGGGGTCGGTATGCTGGACCTGCAATATGGCGCGCTCTCGGGCAGCATGGCGCAGTTCGGCGCGGGCCTCACGGGCGGCTACAGCGTGCCCGAGAGCCACGGCACCCTCACCACCTGGGCCAGCCTGGGCGGCCTTGGCACGCTGGGCGACCGGCATAACCATGTGCTCGAGACGCTGGGCACCGCCAGCATGACCGAAACCGCCCAGGCGGCCCCTGGCGGCGCGCTTACCCCGGCGGTGGGGATCGAGCTCTCGAACGCCGGCCGCTGGGCGCTCGGCGCCGGTTGGGCGGGCCAGTATAGCGGCTCCACCAGCAACAACACCTTCAGCCTGCAGGCCAAATATGTCTGGTAAGGCCTGAGGCCCCAAAGGCCGGCCTGTTCAGCCGCAGCGCTGGGCAGGCCGGTTTTTTTATGGGGTTTTTTGTGAGGGGCCACGAGGCTTGGCCTGGCTCTGGTGCGGGTGGGGGGACTCGAACCCCCACAGGGCAAAGCCCCAACGGATTTTAAGTCCGGTGCGTCTACCATTCCGCCACACCCGCGCCGCGCTCACCTAACCCGGAGTTGCGGTGTTTCGCAATAAGCGTTGACCGCATCGCGGCGGGCTTGGCATGTCTCGGGTCATGGCTCGTCGTCCCTCTGCCCCCAAACCACCCACCGCCAAAGCGCCCAAAGCCGCCAAAACCGCCACGCCCCGCCGCGCCCCGCCGCGTGGGGGTGTTTCGGCGGGCCATGGCTTTGCGTGGCCGGCGCTCTCGCCTCGCGCGCGGTATTTGGCGCGGCTCGGCTGGTCGGGGATGCGGCTGCTCATCATCGGCTCCATCTGGGGGGCGGTGATTCTGGGGCTGGTGGTGCTCTGGTTCACCTGGAACCTGCCCAACCCCAACAGCGCCCTCACCCAGGCGCGCCGCCCGGCCATTTTGCTGCTCGACCCCGCGGGCGCCCAGGTCGCGCGCTTTGGCGATGCCTCGGGCCAGGTGGTCACGGCCGCCAGCCTGCCGCCCTATGTCGCCCAATCCTTCATCGACATCGAAGACAAACGCTTCTACGCCCACGGCGCCTTCGACACCGAAGGCCTGGCCCGCGCCTTGTTCACCGATCTGGCGCACAAGCGCGTGGTGCAAGGCGGCTCCACCCTCACCCAGCAGGTCGCCAAAACGCTGTTTCTGGGCAATGAGCGCACGCTGCGCCGCAAGGTGCAGGAGGCGGTTCTCGCCCTCTGGCTCACCCGCCACTACACGCCTGATGAAATTTTAAGCATCTACCTCAACCGTGTCTATCTGGGCGAGGGCGCTTATGGCGTCGATGCCGCCGCGCGCCTTTATTTCAACGAGCCCGCCAGCCGCCTCACCCTGGCCCAGGCGGCGATTTTGGCCGGCCTGCCCAAGGCGCCATCATCGCTCAACCCCATCGCCGCCCCCGATGCCGCCGCCCAGCGTGGCCAAGAGGTGCTGAGCGCCATGGTGGCCGCGGGCGATATTTCCCCCGCCCAGGAAGCCGCCGCCCTGCCGCAGCTCGCCAACGCGCTCAGCCCCACCACCCGCACCTCGTGGTATGCGCTGTGGGTGATGCAAAGCCAAAGCGCCACCCTGCCCGAAGGCGAGGACATCACCTTCACCACCACCTTCAGCCCCCATGACCAAAAGCTGGCCGAAACCGCGCTCAACCTCGCCATCGAGGGCCAAGGCCCGGCGCTCAACGTCTCGCAAGGGGCGGTGGTGGTGCTCGATGCCAAAACCGGCGCCGTGCGCGCGCTGGTGGGCGGGGTGGGCGACCGGCTGGGCTATAACCGCGCAACGCTGGCCCGGCGCCAGACCGGCTCGGCCATCAAGCCCATTGTTTGGCTGGCGGGTCTGCGCGCCGGCCTCACGCCCACCAGCATCCTGTTCGACGGCCCGCTCGACCTTCGTGGCTACCGCCCGCACGATTACGAAGCCGGCTATCGCGGCGATGTCACCATGAGCGAGGCGCTGGCCGATTCAATGAATACGGTCGCCATCCGCATTCTGCTGCGCGCGGGCGGGGCCAGGCGGGTCATCGCGGTGGCCAACCAGCTCGGGCTCGATGATCATTTCCCCGACGATGCCACCATGGCCCTGGGCTCGGGCGGGGTGGGCGTTTTGCAACTGGCCGGCGCCTATGCCACGTTTTTCAATGGCGGCAAGCGCGTCACGCCTTATGCGGTCACCGCCATCAACGGCGCCCCCGCCGCCATCCCGCCGCCCGTGCCGGTAGCCGACCCCACCCAGGCGCAAGAGGTGGCCGACATGATGCGCGCGGTCGTCACCGGCGGCACGGGCAAAAATGCCTATTTACCCGGCATCTACACGGCGGGCAAAACCGGCACCACGCAAGATTACCGCGACGCCTGGTTCGTCGGCTATGCCCAAGGCGATATCATCGCCGTCTGGGTCGGCAACGACGATAATTCCCCCACCAAAGGCGTCCTCGGCGGCCTGCTGCCCGCGCAGATTTTTAAAAACATCGCGGCGAATTTGCAGTGAGGCGGCAAAGGCCCGTCGCGGCCCGTCACCGGCGGCGGTGCTGTTCTCCAAAACAGCCGCTCATTCAGGGCCGTTGAGTGGATACTCACGCCAGGACAAGGAGTGGATACTCACGCCAGGACAAGGAGTGGACACTCACGCCCGGACAAGGATATGATCGCACACGCCATCTCTCCGATGACGAGGGAACCTGAGCGGCGTCTTCAGCCTGCACGGTGACTATGGATCTTCCATGAAGCCTCTCGCCCTGACACTCCTCATGGCCTGCGCAACCCTGGCGGCGGGCGGTCCATCGCCAGCTTTCGCCAAGCCTGTCACGATATTTGAGTGCCATCTTCCCGCGGGCAAATGGGTCACGGTCACGCAGGATGGGGATCAATTCACCTACCGCCATGGAACAGCCCACGGCACGGATCTGACGATAACAGGCAACGCTCATACGGCTAACCTGTTCTACTGGTCCGGGCGATACACAAACATCGAACAACAGCTTCGGTTCACCAAGGGCGATTACAGCTATATTGTCTACAGCCTTGGCCCTAATCCAAATCTGGGTGCCGACGGCGATTCAGGTGTCGAAGTTCTCAAGGGCACAAACATCATCAGCGACACCAATGGCGACCAAGATACTTGCTCACCGTGGGCGGATTTAAATATCTCGATGGAGAATGATCTGCCCGAAGACGATGATTCATGGTCCGCCATGTAACCCCCGCCGAGCGCTCAGCTCAGTGCCCCATCGCCTGCATCATGAATTTCTTCTTGAGCCGGGGCATGCGGTTGACCGCCGCCAGCCCAATATCGCG
The DNA here is from genome assembly GCA_021809435.1 of Pseudomonadota bacterium. Classification (GTDB taxonomy): domain Bacteria; phylum Pseudomonadota; class Alphaproteobacteria; order Acetobacterales; family Acetobacteraceae; genus Acidocella. The sequence goes on from JAKBAD010000009.1 coordinate 14,613, forward strand.
CGCCAGCCGGATGACGGCGTTATTGGTCGAGAACAGCCGGTCGAGCGTGTCCATGCCCATCAGCATGGCCAAATTCACGCCGCGCCGCGCGGCCTGGTAGCGCTTGAGCACCTCGGGGGCGCCGGGGTCGGCCACGCCTTCCAAAATCTCCACCAGCGCCGTGGCGTCGAGATAGCCCAAATTCAGCCCCTGACCGGCAATGGGGTGCACGCCGTGCGCGGCATCGCCCACCAGCAGCAGGCGCTTGTCGTAATAGCGCGCGGCAAATTGCGCCGAGAGCGGATAGAGCCAGCGCAGCCCCACCAGCTCAATGCCACCCAGCCGGTTATTCATGCGCTTTTCAAGCTCGGGCTTCAGCTCCGAGGCGGTGTATTCATAAAGCCGCTTGGCCACCTCGTCCTTCTCGGTAAACACCACGGCCGAGAGGTTGGGGTGCTCGGGCGTGCCGGTCATGGGCAGCACGGCAAACGGCCCACCGGGCAGAAAATGTTCCAGTGCCACATTATTGTGCGGCTTCTCATGCGCGATTGAAACAATCAGCGCGGTCTGGTGATATAATAGCCGCGTGAGCGGAATCCCCGCCTCCTCGCGCAGGGCTGAGCGGCGGCCCTCGGCGGCCACCACCAGCTTCACCCGAAACACCTCATCGCCCACCGTCACCGTGGCGCCGTCATCATCGCGCGTCACCCGCGCGCTGGCCGGGGCGCGCAGCACCAGGTTGGGTTCATCGCGGAAGCGCCGGTTCATCGCCACCCGGATCGAGCGCGCCTCGATGATCCAGCCAAACGCGTCATCGCCCACATCCTTGCTGGAGAAATTGAGCTTGAGCGGCGAGGGCGGGCGGCCGAGCTTGCCGTCGGTCACGTCGATATCGCGGATGGGGCAGGGGGCGTAAGGCAGCTCATCGAAAATACCGGCCAGGTCCATCACCGGCTTGCAGCCCGCGGCGATGGCATAGGTGCGCCCGTCAAAGGCCGGGTCTTCCATCGGCGCGAGATCGGCCTTGTCCACCAGCAGAATTTTACGTCCCGTCGCCGCCAGCGCCAAAGCCAGCGTGCCGCCCACGGGGCCAGCGCCAACAATGGCGATCTCGCAGTCATGGTTAACGGGCTGTTGGTCCAGTTGCTCCATCTCACGCGCCTTGTCTTCGAGTGTGACGCCAGTTTGCCACATTCGCGCCCCCAGGACAAATGCCCCACCCGGCCATGGTTGAACGGATTGCGTCCAGAGGCGCCTATTTTTTAAGCAAGTGTTTGCGCGCCGCGCCGCTGTCCCCGGGCTCCGCCTCGCTGGCGGTTTTGGCACGGCGTTTGCGAAGCCGGGTAGCGTAACGCCTACCGAGCTTTTCAGAACACGCTTTGCCGACCTGCCCGGGCTCCAGGTCGTTCAATGGCAAAGTAAAAAGGGACCTAGTTGATGAGTAAGAGATCGCTTCTGGCTGTCACGGCAGCGTTGGGGATGACGATGGCGGGCGCCGCCCCGGCCTTTGCGCAGAGCGCCACGCCGACCTTGAATTCGGGCGACACATCTTGGATGCTGGCGTCATCGGCGCTGGTTCTGATGATGACCGTCCCCGGTCTGGCTCTCTATTACGGCGGTCTGCTGCGCCGTAAAAACATCCTGGCGATGCTGATGCAGTCCTTCTTCGCCACGGCGCTCATCACGGTGCTGTGGTGCATTGTCGGCTACAGCCTGGCCTTCACCCAAGGGTCGGGTCCGCTGGCGCCCTTCATCGGCGGTTTTTCGCGTGTTCTGCTCAATGGCGCCGGCCTCAACGGCCTTTCGGGCACCATCCCCGAGACCGTGTTCGCCTTTTTCCAGTGCACCTTCGCCATCATCACCCCGGTGCTGGCGCTGGGCGGCCCGGCCGACCGTCTGAAATTCTCCTCCTCCATGGTGTTCGTGGGCGTGTGGCTGCTGGCGGTCTATTGCCCCATCGCCCACATGGTCTGGGGGCCGGGCGGCTTCCTGGGCGCGGCGGGGGTGCTCGACTTCGCGGGCGGCACGGTCGTGCACATCAACTCCGCCGTGGCCGGCCTCATCGCCGCCATCATGGTGGGCAAGCGCACCGGCTATGGGCGTGAGAACATGGCACCCGGCGATCTGGGCTACACCCTCATCGGCGGCTCCATGCTGTGGGTTGGCTGGTTCGGCTTCAACGCCGGCTCCGCTCTCACCGCTGGTGGTCTGGCTGGCATGGCCGCCATCAACACCCAGCTCGCCACCGCCGCCGCCGTCGTGTCGTGGACGCTGGTTGAGTGGGCCGTCAAAGGCAAGCCCAGCATGCTGGGCGCGGTTTCGGGCGCGGTGGCCGGTCTGGTCGCCATCACCCCGGCCTGCGGCTTTGTCGGGGTCTCGGGCGCGCTCATCATCGGCCTTGCCGCTGGCGCGGTGTGCTACTGGGGCGTCACCGGCTTCAAGAGCCTGTTCTCCTACGATGACGCGCTCGATGTCTGGGGCGTGCATGGTCTGGGCGGCATTCTCGGCGCGCTGCTCACCGGCGTGTTCGCCCTCAACGAGGTCGGCGGCCATCCCGGCCTGATCGAAGGCGCCCCCCACCAGGTGCTGGTGCAGCTCGAGGGCATCGTCACCACCATCGTCTATGACGGCGTCGTCACCTTCATCATCCTCAAGCTCATCGACCTGACCATGGGCCTGCGCGTGGCCAAGGAAGACGAGATCGAGGGTCTCGACATCACCCAGCATGGCGAGATGCTCCAGCATCACGGCTAAACCCCCCGTTTAAGGGTTTGGTGCCTCTGCCGCACTTTTAGGCATAAACAGCCTCCCGCCTGCCCAGGCGGGAGGTTTTTTGTCTCCCCTGAGAGGCGATCCGATGTCTGAATCGCCCTCTCATTTATTGATTTTCCTGGTATCCGGGCCGGGCGTTTCGCGGGCACCAGCGCTCTGGCCGCCGCGCCGGTCTAACCGGTCAGTCCATGATCTGAATCAAAGTTTTGTGCAAAAAATCCTGCGCATATACCGGCCGGAAACGTAGGGGCAGGGCGATGAGCGACGTGGCGGATAATGTGGTGGCGGATGCGGGGGCGGTGCGGCGTTCGCCTTATGAGCTGATCGGCGGCGCCGAAGGCGTGCGGCGCCTGGCCGATAAATTCTACGACCTCATGGACCAAGACCCGCGCTACCAGGAGCTGCGCGACATGCACGAGCCCGACCTCGCGCCCATGCGCGACTCCCTGGCCGGGTTTTTCTCGGTCTGGCTGGGCGGTCCGCGCCACTGGATCGAAAAACGCGGCGGGTTTTGCATCATGTCGCGCCATGCCAAAATGAACGTCACCCAGAAGACCGCCGACCAGTGGATGGACGCCATCCGCCGCGCGATTGCCGAGATCGGCATGCCCCCGGAGCTGGCCGAGAAGATGGACAAGGCCCTCGCCCCCCTGGCCGAGGCCATGGCCAGGCTGGCCAAGGGGTAGGGGGGCGAAAAAACCCGCTTTTGCGGCCCTCCACAGGGCCGTCATGTGGTCTCTCCGGGTTGAAGCAGGCGCGCGCACGCTTTATGCACGCCCCCATCACGACGGATCAGAGACACATGGCAAGCATTGGCGAGATTTCAGGCAACGAGGCGGCGCTCGCGCGCCAGGCGGAGATTCTGGCGCGCCCCCTGACCGAGGACCGGGTGATGGCCAACGCCATCCGCGCCCTGGCGATCGACGCCGTCGAAGCCGCCAAATCCGGTCATCCGGGTATGCCCATGGGCATGGCCGATGCCGCCACGGCGCTGTGGGCCAAGGTGCTGAAATTCGATGCCGCCGCCCCCGACTGGTATGACCGCGACCGCTTCATCCTCTCGGCCGGCCATGGCTCCATGCTGCTCTACGCCCTGCTCCACCTCACCGGCCATGAGGGCATGGGCATCGAGGAAATCAAGAAATTCCGCCAGCTCCACTCCCCCGCCGCCGGCCACCCCGAATATGGCGAGCACCCGGCCATCGAAATGACCACCGGCCCGCTCGGCCAGGGCTTTGCCACCGCCGTCGGCTTCGCGCTGGCCGAGCGCGCCTTGGCCGCCAAGTTCGGTAAGAGCCTGGTCGATCACCGTACCTGGGTCGTCGCTGGTGATGGCTGCCTGATGGAAGGTGTCAGCCACGAAGCCGCCGCGCTGGCCGGCCACCTCAAGCTCAACAAGCTCACCGTGCTGTGGGACGATAATGCCATCACCATCGATGGCTCAACCGCCGCCTCCAGCTCCGAAGACACCCTCAAGCGCTTTAGCGCCTATGGCTGGGCCGTGAAGCGGGTCGATGGGCATGATTTCGCCCAGCTCGCCAGCGCGCTGGCCTTTGCCCAGAAATCCTCGCGCCCCACTATCATCGCCTGCCAAACCGTCATCGGCCTGGGCGCGCCCACCAAGGCGGGCACGGCGGGCGTGCATGGCGCGCCGCTCGGCGGTGCCGAGGCCGAAGCCGCCAAGAGCGCGCTGGGCTGGGAGCATCTGCCCTTCCAGGTGCCCGACTCCGTCTATTCCGCCTGGAAGCTGGCCGGCTCGCGCGGTGCCGCCGCCCGCCGCGCCTGGCTCAAGCGCCTGGCCAAACACCCGCTGCGCGCCGAGTTCGAGCGCGTGATGGCGGCCAAGCTGCCCGAAGGCTGGGCCGAGGCCATGAGCGCCTACAAGGCGTCCCTCGCCGAGACCAAGCCCAAGCTCGCCACCCGCCAGGCCAGCCAGAAGGCGCTCGAGGTGCTGGTTCCCGCCATCCCCGAGCTGCTCGGCGGCTCGGCCGACCTCACCGGCTCCAACCTCACCCAGGTCAAGGGCATGAGCGCCATCGAGCCCGGCAATTTCGCGGGCCGCTATGTTTATTATGGCGTGCGCGAGTTCGGCATGGCGGCGGCCATGAACGGCATCGCCCTGCATGGTGGTCTCATCCCCTATGGCGGCACGTTCTTCGTGTTCTCCGACTATATGCGCCCGGCCATCCGCCTCGCCGCGCTCATGCGCATCCGCGCCATTCATGTGCTTACCCACGACTCCATCGGCCTGGGTGAAGACGGCCCAACCCACCAGCCGGTCGAGCATCTGGCCTCGTTCCGCGCCATGCCCAACGTGCTGGTGCTGCGCCCGGCCGATGCCATCGAGACCGCCGAGGCCTGGGAGCTGGCCATCAAGAACACCACCGGCCCCTCGCTGCTGGTGCTTTCGCGCCAGGGCGTGCCGGCGCTGCGCGATCAGGCCGGCCCCAACCGCTCGGCACGCGGTGCCTATGTGCTGTTTGAAGCCGAGGGCGGCAAACGCCACGCCACCCTCATCGCCACCGGTACCGAGGTTGCCATCGCCGTGGCCGCGCGTCAGGCGCTGGCGGCCGAGGGCATCCACGTCGCCATCGTCTCGGCGCCCAGTTTCGAGCTGTTCGCGCGCCAGGATGAGAGCTACCGTGCCGAGGTGCTGGGCACCGCGCCCCGCGTCGGTGTCGAGGCCGCGAGCAGCTTTGGCTGGGCGCGTTGGCTGGGGGCCGATGGCGCGTTCATCGGGCTCGACAGTTTCGGCGCTTCCGCCCCGGCCGAGATGCTCTACGAGCATTTCAACATCACGCCCGCCGCGGTGGCGCGCGCGGTCAAAACCCTCGTCACCACCAAATAACCATATCAAACGGAGCAAACAAAATGGCTGTGAAAATTGCAATCAACGGGTTTGGCCGCATCGGCCGCCTGGTCCTGCGCGCCCTCATCGAGTCCGGCCGCACCGATGTCGAGCCCGTGCTGATCAACGATCTGGGCTCGGTGGCCGACAATGCCCATATGTTCCGTTATGATTCGGTCCATGGCCGTTTCCCCGGCGAGGTGAAGGTCGAGGGTGACAGCCTGATCATCACCCATGCGGGCCGCACTTATGCCCCCATCAAGGTCACCGCCGAGCGCGACCCGTCCAAGGTGCCCCTCCAGGGCGTCGATGTGGCCATGGAGTGCACCGGCCTGTTCACCAAGCGCGAGGCCGCCGCCCAGCTGCTGGCCGCGGGCGCGCGCAAGGTCGTCGTCTCGGCTCCGGCCGATGGCGTGGACGCCACCATCGTCTATGGCGTCAACCACAAGACCCTGACCAAGGACATGGAAGTCATCTCGAACGCTTCCTGCACCACCAACTGCCTGGCGCCCGTGGCCAAGGTGCTGCACGAGACTTTCGGCATCGAGCGCGGCTACATGGTCACCATCCACTCCTACACCGGCGATCAGAAGACCGTGGACACGCTCCATAAGGATCTCCACCGCGCCCGCGCCGCCGCGCTGAGCATGATCCCCACCTCAACCGGCGCCGCCAAGGCCGTCGGCCTGGTGCTGCCCGCGCTGAAGGGCAAGCTCGATGGCACCGCGATCCGCGTGCCGACCCCCAACGTCTCGCTCATCTCGCTCGATGTGGTGCTCAAGACGCAGGGCACGGTGGAAGAGATCAACGCCGCCATGAAAGCCGCGTCCGAGGGCGAGCTCAAGGGCATTCTCGGCTACTCGACCGACAAGCTGGTCTCGGCCGATTTCAACCACGTCCCGGCCTCGTCCACCTTCGACGCCCCCCAGACCACCATCGTCGATGGCGGCCTGACCCGCGTGCTTTCCTGGTACGACAATGAGTGGGGCTTCTCGAACCGCATGTCCGACACGGCCGCCTATTTCGGTGCGCTGTGAGCGAGGAGAACAATCTCTCGAGCCGCACGCTCGATGACGTGAAGGTCGCGGGCCAGCGTGTGCTGGTCCGTGCCGACCTGAACGTGCCCGTGCAGGGCGGCCAGGTCTCCGACACCACGCGCCTCGAGCGGCTGGTCCCCACCATCAAGGAGCTGGCCGACAAGGGCGCCCGCGTGGTGGTGATCTCGCATTTCGACCGCCCGAAAGGCAAGGTCGTGCCCGAGATGTCGCTCAAACCCATCGCCGAGGCCCTGGCCTCGGTGCTGGGCCACAAGGTGGCGTTCGCCGAGGATTGCGTCGGCCCGGTGGCCGAGGCGGCTGTCGCCAAGCTCAAGGACGGCGACGTGCTGGTGCTCGAAAATACCCGCTTCCATAAAGGCGAGGAGCAGAACGACCCGGTCTTCGCCGCCGAGCTGGCCAAGCTGGGCGATCTCTACGTCAACGACGCCTTCTCCGCCGCCCACCGCGCCCATGCCTCGACCGAGGGCGTGGCCAAGCATCTGCCGTCCTTCGCCGGGCGCCTGATGCAGGCCGAGCTGCATGCGCTCCAGAAGGCGCTGGGCCATCCCGCGCGCCCGGTGGCGGCCATCGTCGCCGGCTCCAAGGTGTCGACCAAGCTCGACCTGCTCAACAACCTCGTCGCCAAGGTGGATATTCTGGTCATTGGCGGCGCCATGGCCAACACCTTCCTGGCGGCGCAGGGCCATCATGTCGGCAAGTCGCTGCAAGAGGCTGACCTGCACGACACCGCCCGTGAGATCCTGAAAAAGGCGGCGGCCAAGGGCTGCGAAATCTTCCTGCCGCAAGACGTGGTGGTGGCCGAGAAATTCGAGGCCAACCCCGCGACCCAGGTGGTGAAGGTTGATGAGATCCCGGCCAACGCCATGGCGCTCGATGTCGGCCCCGCCACGGTGGCCGCCTTCATCAAGCGCCTGCCCGAAATCCGCACCATCATCTGGAACGGCCCGTTGGGCGCGTTCGAGACCAAGCCGTTCGACGCCTCGACCAACGCGCTGGCCGATGCCATCGCGGCCGCGACGCAGGACGGCAGGGTGATCTCGGTGGGCGGCGGCGGCGACACGGTCTCGGCGCTTAAAATGGCCGGTGTGCAGGATAAGCTGACCTACCTCTCCTCGGCTGGCGGCGCGTTCCTGGAATGGATGGAAGGCAAGATCCTGCCCGGCGTCGAGGCGCTGAGCCGCAACCTTTCCAACCTTGGCTAGAGTGACATCCAATCAAATGGAATCATTTGATTGGATAAAGTTGCTCGCCCGAACAAAGAGTTAGAGCAGTTTCCATGAACCTATGTGAATGGAAAATGCTCTAAGTTTTAAAAGTTTTTGGGGCGCGGCCCTTTTTACAAAAAGGGCCGCCTCTTTTTCCATAAAAAGCCCCCGATTTCGGGGGCTTTTTTATAGCTGACGTGGGGCCTTTTTGTAAAAAGGCCCCACACCCCCAAAAACTTTTATCCCTCAAACCCCTTCACAAATTCATCCAGCAGCCGCACGCCAAAGCCGGTCGCGCCCTTGGGGGCCGTGGCGCTGTCCTTGCCCGCCCAGGCCACGCCGGCAATGTCGAGATGCGCCCATTTCGTCTCCCCCACGAAGCGCTGCAAAAACTGCGCCGCCGTGATCGAGCCGCCGGCCCGCCCGCCGCCGATATTCTTCACATCCGCGATCGGCGAGTTCAGCTCCTTGTCGTAAGACTGCCCCTTCTTCACCAGCGGCATACGCCAGAGCTTCTCGCCCACCGCCTCGCCGGCCAGGGCCAGCTTGGCGGCCAGCTCGTCATCATTGGCGAACAGCCCGGCATATTCATGCCCCAACCCGACGATGATGGCGCCCGTCAGCGTGGCCAGATCCACCATCAGCCTGGGCGCGAAGCGGGTGTTGGCGTAGTGCAGCACATCGGCCAGCACCAGCCGGCCCTCGGCGTCGGTGTTCAAAATCTCCACCGTCTGGCCGGAATAGGACTTCACCACATCGCCCGGCCGCGTGGCGGTGCCCGAGGGCATGTTCTCCACCAACCCAATCAGCCCGACCACATCCACACGAGCCTTGCGCCCGGCCAGGGCGGCCATGGCCCCGGTCACCGCGCCGGCGCCCGCCATATCCCACTTCATATCCTCCATGCCCGCCGCCGGCTTGATCGAAATACCGCCCGAATCGAAGCACACGCCCTTGCCGATTAGCGCAATCGGCGCCACGGGCTTCTTGGCTTTTTTGTCCTCATGCGCCGGGTCGCCCAGCCATTGCATCACCACCATTTTGGGCTCGTGCGCCGAGCCCTGGCTCACCGCCAGCAGCGTGCCAAAGCCCAGCTCGTCAAGCTCCGTCTGGCCCATCACCTCCACCTTCACGCCGAGCTTCTTCAGCTTCTCGCAGCGTTCGGCGAATTCCGCCGGAAACAGCACATTGGCGGGTTCAGTCACCAGATCGCGGGTCAACTCCACGCCCTTGGCCACGGCGCTCAGGCGCTCATAAGCCGCCGCGGCTTCCTTTGGCGCGCTGGTCAGCACCGCCACCTTGGCCAGCTTGGGCTTTTCATCGTCTTTCAGCGTGGTGCGGTATTTATCAAACCGGTAGGCGCGCAGCCGCAGCCCCAGCGCCAGCGCGGCGGCCTCCTCGGCGTTCACGCCGTCGGCCAGCACGCTCACCGCCTCTTCCTTGCCCAGCGCCGCGCTCACCGCGCCGCCCAGCGTCTCGGCGCCGCGCGCCTCACCCGGCTTGCCCGCCCCCAGCGCCAGCACGCGCTTATAAGACCCCGGCGCCAGCAAGGTGGCGCTGCTGCCCGCCTTGCCCTTAAAGCCCGCCGCCTCCAGCGCCCGCTTCAGCCCGCCGCCCAGCGCCTCATCCAGCGCCATGGCCAAGCCCGAGAGCTCCAGCCCTTCGCCAACCGGCACCACCAGCACCCCGCCTTCGGGCAGAACAGGCTTGGCAAACGTGATTTCAAGCATCGCAACACCCTTCATTGTCATCACTCCGCCCCAACCATAACAAACCCGCGCGCCTTGGCCAGAGCGCAATGGCCAGCCCGGCGCCCATCGGCTACACGGGCGTCATGCAGGAATTGCTGACAAAAGCCGTTGAATTATGCGAAGCCGCCACCATCCTCATCAACGAGGTGCGGGCCAGGGGCTTCGCGGTCGAGACCAAACAAGACGCCACCCCCGTCACCATCGCCGACCAGCGGGCCGAGGCGCTGATCACGGCGGGGCTGCGCGCCGCCTTTCCGGCGCTTCCCGTCATCGCCGAGGAAGAGGTGGCGGGGGGGCGCATCACCGCCCCCACCGCCCGCTATTGGCTGGTCGACCCGCTCGACGGCACGCGCGAATTCACCGCCGGGCGCGATGAATTCACCGTCAATATCGGGCTCATTGAAAACGGCGTGCCGGTGCTGGGCGCGGTCGCCACCCCGGCCAAGCATGAGCTGCATTTCGGCGCCACGGGCCTTGGCGCCTGGAAGCGGGCAGGGGGGCAGACCCAGCCCATTCATGCCCGCAAACCCCCGCCCGAAGGGCTTTATGTCTGCGCCTCCCGCCATTATGCCAGCGACCCGGCGCTCGCCGCCTGCCTGGCCCAGTATCCCATCGCCTCAAAGCTCAATATCGGTTCGGGCGTGAAGTTTCTGCGCATCGCCGAAGGGGCGGCCGATTTCTACCCCCGCCTCGGCCGCACCATGGAATGGGACACCGCCGCCCCCCAGGCCGTGCTTGAAGCCGCCGGCGGGCGCGTGGTGCTGCCTGACGGCGCCCCCCTGCGCTATGGCAAGCCCAAATGGGAGAACCCTGATTTTTTTGCCTGGGGTTTGCGATAATTTCGTCCTAAAATCGCCATAAGCGAAGGGTGAAATGCCGCCATGAAACATCTCGTTCTCCCCATTACGGCCATGTTGCTGCTCACGGGTTGTGTCTATGCCGGCGATGAAGGCTATGGCGGCGGCCCGAGCTATCGCCCGGCCTATACCGAGCCTAGCCCCGTCTATGCCCCGCCGCTCGTCATCGAGGGCGGCGGCTATTATGGCGGTGACCATGATGAACAGTGGCACGATCATGACGGCGGCCGCCCACCCCCGCCCGGCGATTGGAACCGTGACGGTGGCCGCCCACCCCCGCCCGGCGATTGGAACCGTGACGGCGGCCGCCCACCCCCGCCCGGCGGCTGGAACCGCGATGGGGATCATCCGCCCCCGCCCGGCGACGGGAACCGCGATGGCGGCCACCCGCCCCCGCCAAATGGCGGTGGCTGGCATCCCCCGCAAGGCGGCTACCGTCCGCCCCCGCCCGATCAGGGCGGCGATCATCAAAACACCAGCCCCTGGCAACATGATAACTGAACAAAAAACCCCGGCACCAACGCGCCGGGGTATAGAGATATCTGAAGTGAGAGCCACCCCCGCATCACGGGGTGGCTCTTTTTTATATGCTTCAAGATATGGCTTCTTGACGTGAGCCGGGTAGCTTATCGGCGAAGACACTGAGAGGACGTCACCATGACACGTGATGAGCTATATCAACTGGTATGGTCAAAGCCGGTTACACACGTCGCGAAAGATTATGGCGTTTCGGACGTTGCAATTCGCAAGGTCTGCAAAAAGTACGGCATTCCGCTTCCCCCGTTAGGTTACTGGGCCAAATTGCAGCATGGGAAGAAAGTCCGGGAAACACCATTACCGCCACCACAGCCGGGTCAATCGGGTGAAATAAATTTAAAGGTCCATAATAGGCCAGAACTCGCGGATGACGTGATTGAAGCCGAGGAAGTCGCCCGGGGAGATGAAGCTAAACCAGAGCGGCGTATTACAGTTCCGACTACCCGCCCGGATAGGCTTCACCCTATCGCAGCGGCCACCGAAAAAGCCTTGCGGAAGGCAAAACCAGATCATGAAGGATTTGTAGCGAGCGGTGCTGAAGATAAAATCGGCGTCGTTGTCGGACAAAGCTCAATTGACCGGGCCATTCTTCTTATAAATACGTTTTTAGAGGCCGTTATTGAACGGGGGCACCAACTGACAACCACCCCAACATTCAACGTGATGGTTGATAACCAGCCCCTAAAACTGAGCGTTCATGAAACAAAGGTAAAGATACAGCATGTTCCTACGACAGCTGAGCTAAAGGAACAGGCCAAACACGACCAGTACGTTGCCCAGTATCCGACGTTCTACAGCCAAAATCGCAAAGTTTACCGGACCTGGGATTATATTCCGTCTGGGCGGCTTGTCGTTGAAATTTGTGATCCGCTGCAAGCTGCTTGGCGCTCGGCCCCGGTCTTTGGGCGCTGGTATGACCGAAAAACATCAGGGGTTGAAACCTACATAAACGAGATGATGGTAACCCTTGTGACCGGGGCCGCCATTGCGAAAAATCAGCGGGCCAAAGAGGCTGAGCAAGCCCGATTAGCAAAGGAGGCCGAAGAACGAAGGCAAGAAAATGAGCGGCAGGCGCGCCTTCTTGCAAGGGCCACAGAATTTCTAACCGAGAAGGCTAAAAAGCACGAATTGTTAGAAAGGATTGTGCGATTGGGACGGTTTTTGGACTTGGACACCGATGCTACAGACGCAGGTCAGTTTTCTGAATTAAGGTCCACGTTCGATTTCGTTGTGGCCCATTTGCGCCAGCAGATTTCAGCAAATAATCTGAACCAAGAGGTTATTAATACTCGGCTCCTCGACAGGAAGCGGTGGTATTAGTGAGTTTTGCGATTGCCCGTCGCAGCCGTGGCATTGATTGGCATGGTAATTTTGCCTTGCCATTAACCACCGCAGCCAAGGTATTTCTGGATATTTTGGCGGCCGTGGCCAACCTCCTCTGCCCAAATCGGGCTACAGCGTCCCTAACCATGGCTGTTGCTTGTTCCCGATCATCCACCGAAACGCCGTATTCCGCCTGCGCCTCAGGATCACCGCCAAGGTGGAACTGCTCCTCCCACCGATTCGCTTCCTTGCCGATTCGCTGAATCTCGATGGCTTGGATGTGCCGCCGAGCCGTGGCACCCCGGTCAAAATACTCCCCGTGTAGGAACTTCGCCTCCGGATGCAGGTGATAGCGCAGCAGGGCTTGCCGGTATGTTTTCAGAGACTTCGCTGACACGGGTAGTCCCGTGTCGCGGTCAAAGCAATGCTTGGCGGCGCGGGCGATATCCCTATCGAATGGTGCGACGGCACGAGGGGTGTCATTCGCTTTTCGGTCTCCGGCCTGCCTGCCTTTCGGTTTCGCGGCCGCATTCATTGGACCTCCGAGCATGGCGCCTTCAGGCTCTCTGCTAGCCGTGAAGGCCAACATGAAGCCGAAGGGCCGGACCTGCTCACGGTAAGGCTTGCCATGGTTGAAGCGTTTGAACCACCGCAGCAGCTCCGGCGTGGTGGCTGCATAGCGGCTCACCGAAGGCTGGATAAAGCCGGGCAGGTCATCGAGTCGGACCAGTTCCGGGCGCCCTGTCAGAGCCGTACTGATGATCCGGTGCCAAACGTCATGCTGCCAGCGTTCAACCCCGATGTCGTGCAGATAGGCCAGAGGTGTGGGCAACTGGGTCGGGGTAGTGGTAGTGGTATAGGGGGCGATGAGATGGCCGAGACCATGGGCAGAAGCCTTGCGAAGCACAGGCGCTCGTTCGGCATTGATGTTGAACAGGGCGTAGCGTTTGGCCGAGACGGCGAAGCAATAGAGTGGAGATAGGTCTTTTCCGGGTTTTGACCCGTCTAGACCGTAATTGGCCTCCTCCAGCTTCAAGATGTCACCCTGGGCCGTGTACGGGTTGAGCGCAGTGAACCAGCCGCGCACAGCTTCGACATTCTGCCAGAACTCGGCCTCGGGCATCGTATCGGGCCTAGTAATGGCCAGACTGTCGGTGTCGCAGAACACCCAGTCGAGCCCAGCATCCAGGGCCAACCGCTCGGCGCAGGCCAGCATGAGCCGTGCCGCCCCGGTGATAAGCGTGGCCAGCAGCGGATGGAAATACTGCCCCGGAGTTTCGTCCTGATCGATCCTTACCGGATACCCAGGCTCGTGGCGGGCATAACACAGGGCGGTGTCCGGCTTGCTCAGCTCCTCGACATTCAGCTCGAAGAAAATCCCGTAGCTGGTCGAGTTGGCCAGGATTTTCAGGGCCATCTGGGCGGCGTCGAGTTGTTCACGGCTCGTCGCGTCCGCAGTCTTCATCCGCTGCTTCGTCTTGCTGCGCAGGTCGATCAGGCGCCGGTAAAAATCATCCCGGCGCGGGTCGATCATAAAATCCGCATACCCGGCGATCCTGCACGGTTTCATCTCCGTCTGCGGTCGCCCCGGTTCAAATCGTATCGCCCGCAAGACGCGCGGCGTCTTACCGGTCAGCATCTTGGCGGCGATACAATCAGCCAGGGTGAACCAGAGCGGCTTGTCGCTGGTCAGATGGTTGAGGCCGATGGTGTAATGCGACTCGGCGCCGTACTTCGCCCGGACCGGGAACAGATTAGCTTCGGGTGCCACCTCCACTAGCATCGTTAAACCGGGCCAGAAACACTGCGCCTGGATGTCGGCCAGTGTGACGGTGGCGAGCATCTGCCGGGCTGTTTCCGTAGCGTCGTGCCACGTCATGCCCTCGGCGGTGACGAAGCGCCACAATCTCATGAGCACGCAAACCGTGGGATACATCGAGAGGAAGTCACAATAGGCGATTTGCCTGATTTCGCGGCGAATATGCACTTCCGACCGTCCACCAAAATAGCTGCTGACAATGGCGCCGATCAGTTCAGGTGGCATCGCGCCTTGTGTCTCTTTCCAGGGGCGGATGCCCATCTGTTTGAGATAGGCTTTGCCCAGCCCGGCTTCGCTGTAGATTTTATGAACGGGCGTGCCGGTCAACCCATGGCCGTCATAGCGATCACGCAGGGCGAGGAAGCATTCCCAGGTGGTCTGCACATCGCGCACCGCGTAGTCGAGATACGCATCGCTCAACGGCCCACCATGATCTTCGGTCTCAAGCTTGCCTGAGTGAACGCCGAGGAACTCACCTAAACTGGCGAGGCTGAATGACCGGCTGGTAAGTGCCGCCGCCAGAGTTTTGATATCGACAAAGAAGCCGCGATGCGGTTGCACGGTGATGTGGCGCTTGCGCATCCCCCGTGGCGCACGCTGCTTGCCGGGCACGGCAAAACGGATGACTGCGGCGCGGCGGGACAGATGCTTGACCTGTATGGCCGGCCGGTCTTTGCGCGGTGAGAGTTTGAAAGTGAAGCCGCCATGCATCATTCGGCCCCGGGCGGAGCCATGGCCAATAGCCAGACGCGAGATGTCGAAGGGCAGATTGAAGCCGACGATGGTCGCCCGGCAGTCATAGCCATAAGACAAGAAAATCTCGGCGATGAAGTCTTCGACCGTGCCGACCGACAGATCGTGGCTGATGGCGTAGGCGTTCAGCACGTCCAATTCGGCGGGGCTGAGCGTGTCGGGGTCGTAGAACAGCCCCGCCTGTTCCAGTTCCTCGCCGTTGCGGAGTTGGAAACACCCGAAGCGCAGCTGCTGGGCGGCGTCGATATTCGTCTCGGTATCAAAAATCAGTGTGTAAGCCGAGGGCTTCAACTCTTGCCGAGTTGCGACGCGCCCACCACCAAAGATGCACCCCTCACCCCGTTGCACAAAAGCACGGATGGCAATGGGCAACGCCTCGGGCGCGCTGGTGAGGGAGTGTGGCATGGTCACGTCCGCCCCTCAAGGGTTGATGATGCCGACCCGGCGGATTGTTCCCGCACATAGTCGAGCAAGGCCACGGCGAAGGTCCGGCACGTCTCCACCAACAGGGCGAACAGATCGGCCAGTCCCAACAGAAAATGCGCAACCCGCTCGGCCAGGGTCACTTCATTGGCGATCTTCAGCGGGTGCTCACGCTGCAAGTCCGAGGCTTTGCGATGACAATTCCGACATAGGGGGGCAAGTGTGCCGTCATAGGCCTGCCCCGCGATGTGATGCAGTTCTAGGCAGCGCGGGTCCGCCTCCCCGCACAGGCCACAGCGCGGTGTATCACAACCCAGCCGTTGCAAGGCCTGTTGCTTGCGTCGTTCGGCATCGGGCGGGATCGATCGGAATTTGCCCTGGGAGAAGTTTTTCGGGGTGGACATATCGTGGCTCCTTGTCAAACAACGATGCGATAAACGTCTTCAAAACTCTCGCTGCCGGTCTCGCTTAGCCGATACAGCGCGTTCGGATCGGTCTCGAATGGATAGGATTTGCCGGTGATATCGGTGACGGATTGCCCATCAAACAGCCCGAGGAAATCTGGGTCATTGGTGTTTAAGAACCGACCAACAGCGGAATGATAGGCACCTACCAAACGGGCCTCATCCGGATCGACGGTGATTTTCACGGCTTCCCCGTTGCTGAACATCTGCATGATGCGCGGGCGTACATCCGGGCCGATAATCCAGCGGTTCCCTTTACGTTCGGCCATGCCCGTTTCGGCCACATAGCGGCGCAAACGCTCGGGTGAGACGCGCACGGATTTGGCGCTGGCTGTCAGTGTTTGACCGTCACGCAGGGCGCGGAAGCCATCTTCCAGACGGCGATCGAACTTAGGTGCCTTGGCCGGTTTGCGCGTGCCAACTGACTTGGTGGCTTTGGTGATTGTTGCCTTCGCGGGTTCCAAGGGTTTCGGGTGTCCGCGCGCCTGAGAGCGCGACAGACCTTGCTCCAGCCCCCGGGTGATGCGCCGTGCGTATTCGGCCTTGTAGTCACGGGGGCCCTTGCTCATGGCCCGTCATCCCTGGCTGGATAGGGCAGCACGGCATCACGCAGGCGCCAGCGCCATGCCGGGTCAAGAACATAGACGTAGCGGTGCTTGCCTGCCTGGATCAGTTGCCGGGCGGCGATGCCGGTCCGGCGCAAATGGCCAAGATTATTGGCCCCGAACCGTCCATAGGCGGTGCGTGGGTGGACAATGTCGCCGTCACCGAGGTCGAGATAGCGCGACGGCTGGCCCAACCCGAGATAGAGCCAACCGGTGGCGCGGTAAATGATACCTGCATGTCCCGCTGCCGGATCGGCATAGGAGAGCAAAAGCTTCCAAAGTCGTTCCTGCTTGGCCAGCCGGAGCAGGATGCCGATCACGCGGCTCTCAGCATTCTTGGGTAGATCATCTGCCAGCCACAGTCGGGCCAGCACGGCAACCTGCTGAGGCGCCGCGCCATGTAGCACGCGGAAGCCATTGCGGGGCCCAGCGGTGAACACCGCCGCCCCCTTCAACTGTTCTCCCGCATAAATGCCAAAGCAGCGCCAGCACGCCGCTGGCATGGCATGGAGGTAATGGCGCTCAATAATGATTTGCCGGATTGTGCCGGGCGATACTGCCCGGACCGTCAGGTTTTTGACCTCGGATGAGGTGGAGCGTGCGGGTGGGACTCGAACCCCCATCTGCGCGGGGGTATCCGCGCCATCCTGCCCTTGAACGACGCACGCGCACATTAGCCCAGCCCTCCGGCGGCGGGTTGATCTTCGGGCTGGTAGCCCAGAGCCTCGGCGATCTTCAGGATATTCTCGGCTGACCAGCCCAGCCGGTCGGCCAGTTCTTGGGCGGCCTCCGTGCCCAGCACGGCCCGGCAGGCATCCGATGCGCTATCAATACTCTCGAAGCCGGTGAGCTTGTCCTGGTCTTCCAGGGCATCCGCCAGCTTTTGCAGGTAACGGGCAATCTCCCGCTGGTTGCGGCGCTCTGCCGGGGTGAAGGCATCGCCGATCCGTTCCAAGAGCGTCGGGCCAGTTTGGTAGGCTTCCGGCGTCTTGGCCTGGCCTTTAGGGGGCACCATGTAGCTGCGGCCATCGCGCCCTACCCGGCTATCGGTTGGCGCGATTGCCGCCTGCGCCTCCAATTCCTGACGGATTTTGCTCACCGTGGGCTGCACCAGACCTGCGCGGCGGGCGATTTCACGCTCTGACCAGTCTGGGTGAGCTTTCAGCAGCCGGGCTGCGAAGGCGCGCCGATCGCTCAAAGTTAGTGGACGGCCATGCACGGCATTCAATGCAAAAGCCAGCCCGAGCAAATCGCCATCCTCGGGCGGGATTAGAATTTCGGCGCAGATCGTCTCCAGGCCGAGATTCTGCGCGGCGGCGAAGCGGTGGAAGCCATCCACCAACAGAAACCCACCGCCTTGTTTGACCACTTTGAGCGGCGGCCATGCCTCGGCCACAGCTTCGAGTGCTTTTACATGATCAAAATCCAGGCCGCCGATGCGGGGTTGCAAGGCAGGATCAGCAATGATCGAAGATAAACCAACCGAAGTATTCATTTTGAGTCCTTGCTGTTCAAGACAGCAAAGACGTAGCAAACGGCCTCTGTTACTTCTTGAGGGGGATTATATAAGGCTGTAATATCGTTCCATGACAGCGACAGACGGCAAAGAAGCGGCTGCAGACATTATATATTTTGTTGGAAAACATGGATTTAATGTCATGCCAACGACGCTCTCACGATGGCATAGGGATGGGCTTATTCCTACCCCAGAGGTTAAGCGTCTTGGGAGAGGAAAAGGGTCTATAAGTCTCTACCCGCAGGGCGTAGGTCAACAAACCTTGGAGATATGCCGACTAAAAGCGCAAATTCATAGTCTCGAAGATATTGGCTTTATTTTATGGTTGTACGGATTTTCCGTGGGACCGAAATTTTCGAGAGAATATTTAAAAAAATCTGCCATAGAACTCGACCGGATTATTGGCGTCCTACACGAAGGTCGAAACAAACTATATTCGGAAGATGATAATATTTCAGAGCCAGCTTGGGATGAGCTTCAGACGCTTTCCGGAAAACGCATTTCATCAAAATTAGCCAGAAAACTCAGAAAGCGCGTTGGCAGTGAAAATTTTGACGCAGCCTTGCTGGTACTGGTTGATATTGCCACTGGGAATTTCCGGGGCTTTGCAGATGCAAAGCATGATGCCTTCATGCGCGCAATGATGGGGACAAAAAAGATAAATCTCAATATATTTGATGGCTTAATGAGGTGGCTAAAAGATTCGATTGAGGAGCCGCTCATCAATTTATCAAACTTGATTTCAGAGGCACCATTTATTGATCAACTTGACAAAGAAATGGATCAATCTCTCCGGGAAGTCTCCGTAGAATTCCGTCAACTTTTCTTCGGCCTATCTGCGTTTGCAGAAGCAATATCGAAGCATATGAATATTAAGCTGCCTGCGTTTTTTGCGTTTCATGAATTTATAAAATATGCCAAGCCATCAGATTTAGCTTTGATTTTTCTAGTATGGCATAGGATGCGAAGGGCAGAATGGGCGAGTGGATACACTAAAATCCTAGATGCTCTCCGAGCAACAAAAGGTTTCTCGATGGTGCCATCGCATGATGCTTGATGGTATAAAGCATGCCTAACTGCGGTACAGATGAAGCAGCACAAGCTCCACCCAATAGAATGCATGTTGATGCGAGCGACTGGAGCGGACGAGCCTCATTTTGGAAAAACAGCAAGCCTGAACGAAAGCGGGGCGTAGGTCGGCCAAAGGCCGAGATTCTGCCGCTCATTTTGAGCGGTCATGGCATAAAAATGCGGGTTAATCACGGTGCCCTGGAAATCCAAAACGGCTTCACGCATTACCCACAGACACGGGAACAATGGCGGGTATTCCCTGGCGAGACAGACCTTCTCTCCCGCATTATCCTTCTTGATGGCAGCGGTGCTATAACCTTGGATGTTCTGTCCTGGCTGGCCACGCAGAATATCCCCCTCATTCACATTGATTATCGCGGCCGGGTTATCGCTTCCATCGGAAACAATCTGGCAGGAACTGATCCAAATTTACGATGCCTTCAATTCGATTTATCTAAGAATCAAAAGCGATCTATGCAGGTTGGCGCATGGATCATTCACAGAAAAATTACCCGCGCACTTGATGTAGTGGAACGAAATTTTTTACCTTCAAAAGCCAAGAACGACGCATTGGCACAACTCCATCGAGACGCTGCTATCCTAAAGCGAGGCTGGTCCGGGTCGATTGATGAACTTCTCGGCGTCGAAGGCCGGTGCGCATTGCTTTATTTCAGGGCATGGCGAGGCCTTCCGCTAACCTGGACAGGAACAGGGCGGAAGCCAATTCCTGAAACTTGGAAAGCCGTCGGCTTCCGCCGGGCAAAGCGGAATGATGGTAATCAATTCGCACGGCACCCGGTTCAGGCCATGTTGAACTACGCCTATGCAGTGCTTGAAAGTCAAGTCCGGATAGAGGTTGCCAATCTTGGACTCGATCCAAGCATTGGTTTTTTGCACCGCTCCCTGGAAGGGCGATCCGCTCTGCTGCTTGACTTGGTGGAGCCGCTGCGTCCGTCCGTCGATGAAGTCATCCTTCGGTTCGTTACCGGCCGCAGCTTTACACCGAGCGATTTCACGCTGAGCACGGATGGTGTTTGCCGCCTACATCCGGAATTGGCCCGCCGGATCGTGACTGAGGTTGACGAATTGCAGGAAATCCGCCCTTTGCTGGCTGATTTCCTTGGGGTGCTTGGTCACAGTCCGCTGGCGGCCATCCGCCACAAGAGCAAGGGGTAACTGGCGCAAGAAAGGGGCGGACCATATCCCCCGGGTACCTCTGCCCACAAGACGCCCTCCTCGCCTGGGCAAGTCTCGGTCTTGTACTTTTGGCTAAAATGGCCAGAATGACGCCGACGCATCGATTCGCAGGGACCTATGCAATCTCAATCTGCCAAAGACGCGAAATACAATTTCGGTCGGCTGATCGACACGGCGCGGGCTGAGCCTGTGGTGATCGAGAAGCACGGCCGTCCGGTCGTCGTCGTTCTGTCTGTCGAGGAATATCAGCGGCTTGTCGCTATCGAGGCAGTTCATGCCTCGGTTGGCGCTACCGCTGCAAGCGTATCTGGGAAAAGCCATGACTGAGTTATGCTTCAAGGGCAAAGAGTTCGTTTACAACCATCATCTGGCCGTGCCCTTCCGCCCGCTCGTGCCGCATCCCAAGAAGGGGATCGGGCCGGTTGCCCTTGACGGCAACCTTGTGATTCATGGTGACAACCTGCACGCCCTCAAGGCCCTGCTGCCGCTCTACGCGGGCAAGGTGGACTGCGTTTATATTGATCCTCCTTACAACACGGGCAAAAGCGATTGGTCGTATAACGACAAGGTCAACTCTCCGATGATCCGGGAGTGGTTGGACAGCAATCCGATTACGGTTGATGATAATCTCCGTCACGACAAATGGGCATGTATGATGTGGCCGCGCCTTCAGCTCCTGCGGGAGCTGATGAAGCCAGGCGCGGTAATATTTGCAAGCATTGATGACAATGAAGTTGCGTTATTTAAGCACCTTCTGCACGCTACATTCGGTGATAACAACACCCCCCAAAACAACCCACACCTCGGGACTATTGTCTGGAAAAACGCAACGGACAACAACCCCACAAATATTGCTATAGAACATGAGTATATTCATGTATTTTGCGTGAATCGTGGGGATGTTGCGCCCATCTGGAACTCGCCTTGGTCGGATTTGAAAGAGCTTCTTCTGTCAAAAGAAGCTGATTTTATTAAAGACGAAATGTCCGATGATGAAATATCATCTTTATATGGCGAGTGGTTTCGTCTGCATAAGCCGCAGCTAGGTCCCCTTCAAGAATACAACCAGATTGATCGTGGGGGAATTTTCACTGCCTCGCGAAGCGTTCACAACCCCGGTAGGGAGGGCTACCGATGGGACTTGATGAATCCGAAGACTAAAACATTAGTTCCTCAACCGTTAATGGGATACCGCTTTCCGGAAGAAACGCGCGATGAGCTTCTAGCTCAAGATCGAATCATTTTCAGCGATGACCCGGATCAGCTTATCCGCCTCAAGACGTATCTAAGAGACTATAAGGAAAAAATGCCCGGAATCATCGAAATTGATGGCCGCCGTGGCGCTAATGAACTGAAGAAAATTTTTCCAGAATCAAAGCAGGCATTCAAAAATCCAAAAACATACACATTAATTGAATGGCTACTTTCGTTCACTGCCGATCAGAATGCGGTCGTTCTGGATTCATTCGCCGGGTCTGGCACAACCGCGCACGCTGTCATGAAAATGAACCAGCGTGATGGGGGAAACCGTAGATTTATTCTCGTAGAATGCGAGAGCTACGCAGATGAGCTTACGGCCGAGCGTGTGCGCCGACTTATTCGTGGAATACCAAAATCGAAGGACGATGAATATAAGACCGGCCTTGGCGGTTCGTTCACCTATTGCACGCTTGGCGAGCCGGTCGAGCTGGACCGTATGCTGAGCGGTGAAACCCTGCCCTCCTATGAAGGGCTGGGGGCTGCCCTGTTCCACATGGCGACAAGCCAAGCGCTCGATCCTGCCCGCGTGCGGGAGGCTGATTTCTACCTCGGTGGGGTTCAAGGTCAGCATGTGTGGCTGATCTACAAGCCCGATCTCGATTGGCTCAAATCGCCAGAAGCAGCACTCACACTCGCTCGCGCCAAGCAACTCGTGGGTGTGGACCCGGAGGCGCGTCATCTGGTGATCGCCCCGGCCCGCTTTGTGAGCCAGAAGATGCTGGCCGAACAGAATATCCCGGTCGATTTCGTGCCGCTGCCGTTCGCCCTCTACCGGATTGAGCGGAGCTGACGCCATGTTTCGCCAGCTCGACTATCAGGACCGGGTGACCGCTGCACTCGACGCCTATCTTGATCTGCTCAAGGCCAAGAAGGCGCGGGCTGACAAGGTGGCTGCGCTCGCCGCTCAAGACCCCGACCTCGGCCTTGCCGTGCCGGACTTTTCAAAAGAGGCATGGGAGGCCATGAAGGCGGCTGGGAAACTGCCTGCGTCCCGCGCCGCAATCCCGTTTTCGCCGCGCTTTGACGGCTGCAATCGCCCCGTGCCCAACACGGTGCTGAAAGTACCGACGGGCGGCGGCAAGACGTGGCTCGCAGTCTCGGCCGTATCGCGGATCATGGGCCGCTATCTGGACCGCAACACCGGCTTTGTCCTGTGGATCGTGCCTAATGAAGCGATCTACACGCAAACCCTCAAGCGCCTGAAAGACCGCCAGCACCCCTACCGGCAAGCCCTCGACCGGGCCGCAGCCGGGCGGGTGCGGATCATGGAAAGACTGACCGGCTTGATGCACGGGATGTGGAAACGAACCTGTGCGTCATGCTGCTGATGCTGCAATCCGCAAACCGGGAAACCCAAGACTCCCTGAAAATGTTTCAGGACCGGGGGGACGTTCACGGTTTTTTCCCGCCGGAAGGGGAGCAGCAGGCACATAAGGCGGCACTCGATCTTACCCCCAACCTATCCGCGTATACCGGCATGTTCCCGATGGTCAAGGACTCCTTGGGCAACGCACTGCGTATCATACGGCCTGTGGTGGTCATGGATGAGGGGCATCGCGCCATCTCAGACCTCGCCTTCGGCACGCTCTACGGTTTCAACCCGTGTTTCGTGCTTGAGCTGACAGCCACGCCGCAAGACGTGCAACCTCGCGGCGGCCGTAAGCCCCGCGAAGGGCGCTATGCAAATGTCCTCGTGGAAGTCACCGGCCGGGAACTGGACAGGGAGGGCATGATAAAAATGCCCCTTAACCTCGATCCGCGCCAAGGCAACGATTGGAAGGCCACACTCAACGCGGCGCTCGCCAAACTCAACGCCCTCGATGCGGAAGCTCGTCGCCTCCAAGCGGATACCGGACGCTATATCCGGCCGATCATGCTGATTCAGGTCGAACGCACCGGGGCCGATCAGCGGGAAAGCGGGCATATCCACGCTGATGACGTGAAGGATTGGCTCCTGACGGCCGGGTTCGACGCAGCCGAGGTCGCCATCAAGACAGCGCAACAAAACGATCTGAACGCTCCGGAAAATCAAGACCTGCTCGCGCCCACCAACCGCGTGCGGGCGATCATTACCAAGCAGGCTCTGCAAGAAGGCTGGGACTGCCCCTTTGCCTATGTGCTGTGCAGCCTTGCCGCCAGCTCGCACCTCAGGGCGATGACACAGCTCGTCGGCCGTATCCTCCGACAACCCGGCGCTTTGAAAACCGGGATTGAGGCGCTTGATGAGTGCCATGTGATTACCCATCACGCCGATACCGCATCTGTGGTCAAGGCGATCAAGGATGGCCTCGAACAAGACGGCCTTGGCGATTTGGTGCTGCGGGTGACACAGGACGACAAGGCAGGAAGCGGCAAAACAGCCCGGACGATCAAGCGCCGCCCAGCCTTCAAATCGACGGAAATCTATCTGCCCAAGGTCATGCTGGTGGCCGAGGCAGAGGTCCGCGATCTCGATTATGAAACCGATGTCCTGTCCACCATCGACTGGAGGGGCTTCGACCCGACCGACTTGGCGAACCGCGTCCCGGAAAACGCCCAAGCGGCCGAAAGCCAGCTCCAACGGATCAGGCTATCTGATGACGGCACAGAGCTGTTGGTCGGGGAAACCGTCGCAGCGAATTCGGAAACCCTCCGATTTGATCCCGCGCACGCGGTGCGGATGATCTCGGATATTGTCCTCAACCCGTTCGTCGGCCGGGAAATCGTGGCCGCCATGGTTCGCCAGCTCCACGCCCGTGGCTTCGATGATGCGAGGCTCGGCCAGCTCGCCAGCCTGATTATTGAAGAACTGCGCAAGGGGCTGGACGAGGCCCGGAATGCGCGTGCGGAAGCATTATTCAAGGCTGAGGTCGATGCTGGGCGCATCCAATTCAGGTTGCGGCTCGATGGACGTAACTGGCGGATGCCTTTTACTGTCGAAACCTCTGAGCCGGAGAACGGTCGGCAGTTGGTCAATCGGGCAGGCGGACCGCTGGAAAAGAGCCTATTCTCTCCGATCTACGAAAATGAGCTGAATGGTGACGAACGCGACGTTGCGGTGTATCTCGATGGCGAAAAAGCGCTGACGTGGTGGCACCGGAACGTGGCGCGGACACAATATGGTATCCAGGGGTGGAAGAAGGCCAAAATATATCCTGACTTCATCTTCGCCGTTCACAGGGAGGGTGAAAATACACGAATCACGATCCTGGAAACCAAGGGAGATCAGCTCGACAACCTCGATGCCGCGTACAAGCGGGATGCGCTAAGTTTCCTCTCTGGTCACTTCCAATGGGACGATGCGACGCCGGTTGGTGAGTTGGAGCTCGTGAACAGTGGTGAGACAGTTGACGGCACTTTAATTCTCATGAGCAACTGGAGATCGGAACTCCCGGCTCACCTTTAACCTTAGTCCAAGATCGCGATTTCTTGTTCAAATAAGAAAGCCACCGTTAGTCGGAGTGACCGGCGGTGGCTCTCATTCTAGATATCTCTATACCCCCGGCACCAACGCGCCGGGGTTTTTCACATCCAGCCGGGCAGGGGGCTTATGCCGCCCGCGCGCCCTTCACGCCCGCGCTCAGCGCCTTCACGTCGCGCAGCACGGCCTCGGCATTTTCGCGGCGCAGCGTTTCAATCAGCGCCGAGGCCACAATCGCCCCATCGGCGAATTTGGCCACCGTGGCCGCCTGCTCGGGCGTGCGCACGCCAAACCCCACGGCAATCGGCAAAGTGGTGGCGGCGCGGATGCGCGGAATATCACGCGCCAAATCCTCGGCCGAGGCCGTGCGCGTGCCGGTGATGCCGGTGATCGACACATAATAAACAAACCCCGAGGAGCCTTCGAGCACCTTGGGCAGCCGCTCATCGGTGGTGGTGGGCGCGATCAGCCGGATCACATCGAGCCCGTTCTTCCCGGCATCGGGCAGCACGAGATCGGCCTCCTCGGTCGGCAGATCAACAATAATCAGCCCATCCACCCCGGCCTTGGCGGCATCCTGGCAAAACGCCGCCACGCCATAAGAGCAGATCGGGTTCAAATACCCCATCAGCACAATCGGCGTGTGGGCGTTGTCGGCGCGGAATTCCGCCACCAGCGCCAGCGTGCCTTTGAGCGTGGCGCCGGCCAGCAACCCGCGCCGCCCGGCGGCCTGAATGGTCGGGCCATCGGCCATCGGGTCGGTGAAGGGCATGCCAACCTCGATGATGTCGGCGCCGTTCTCCGCCATGCCCTTGAGCAAGGTGAGCGAGGTCGCGCGGTCGGGGTCGAAGGCCTCCACAAACGGAATCAGCGCGGCCCGGCCCTCGGCCTTCAGCCCCGCGAATACACCAGCGATACGGCTCACAGCTCCACCCCCAAATGCTGGGCGACCGCGAAAATATCCTTATCCCCCCGCCCCGAGAGATTGAGCAAGATGATCTGGTCCTTATCCATATGCCCAGCGATCTTGGCCACATGCGCGATGGCGTGGCTCGATTCGAGCGCCGGGATAATGCCCTCGGTGCGCGTGCACAGCCTAAAGGCCGCCAGCGCCTCGGCATCGGTCACGCCCACATACTCCACGCGCTTGATGTCATGCAGCCAGGAATGTTCCGGCCCGATGCCCGGATAATCCAACCCCGCCGAAATCGAATGGGCTTCGATGATCTGCCCATCCTCATCTTGCAGCAAATAGGTCCGGTTGCCATGCAGCACGCCCGGCCGGCCCTTATTGAGCGAGGCGGCGTGCTCATGCGTCTCCAGCCCCTTGCCGGCCGCTTCCACGCCAATCAGCTTGACCGTCTCCTCATCGAGGAACGGGTGGAACAGCCCGATGGCGTTCGACCCCCCGCCGACACAGGCAATGGCGATGTCAGGCAGCCGCCCTTCGGCTTCCATCAGCTGCTCGCGCGCCTCATTGCCAATCACGCACTGAAAATCGCGGACCATGGCGGGGTAGGGGTGCGGCCCGGCCGAGGTGCCAATGATGTAGAACGTGTCGCGCACATTGGCGACCCAGTCGCGCAGCGCGTCGTTCATGGCGTCTTTCAGCGTGGCCGAACCGCTGGACACCGGCACCACCTCGGCGCCGAGCAGCTTCATGCGGAACACGTTGGGCTTTTGCCGCTCCACATCCACCGCGCCCATGTAAATGGTGCAGGGCAGGCCAAACAGCGCGCACACGGTGGCGGTGGCCACGCCATGCTGCCCGGCGCCGGTTTCGGCGATGATGCGGGTCTTGCCCATGCGCTTGGCCAGCAAAATCTGGCCCAGACAATTATTGATCTTGTGCGCGCCGGTATGGTTCAGCTCCTCGCGCTTGAAATAGATCTTCGCGCCGCCCAGCTCCTTCGAGAGCCGCTCGGCCCGCCAAAGCGGGCTCGGCCGCCCGACATAATGCTTGAGATAATACTCAAGCTCGGTCTGAAAGGCCGGATCGGCCTTGGCGGCCTCGTAGGCGGCTTCGAGTTCGAGAATGAGCGGCATCAGCGTTTCCGCCACATACCGCCCGCCGAATTCGCCAAACCGCCCGCGTGCATCGGGGGCGTTGCGCAATGAGTTGGGGAGAACGCTGTCCATCAGCGGAATTTAGCTTAACCACCCGCGCGGATAAAGGCCCGTATCCCCCTGTCTTGGCGCTTTGTGCCCTGCAATCATATCAGGGGCCGGGGTGATCCACCGCCCCGGCCCCCGCGTAAATCCTCTCTGTCTTCGCTAAACCAGCGGCACCAGCTGCATGCGCTGCCCGCGCCCGGCAATGCTCACAATCCGCCCGCCTTGCGCGCCGGTCAGCATCACCATATCGCCCTCGGCCAGCAAATCGGCGGCGTCGGCGAAATAACCCGGCCGCTCCGCCTGCTCAAAATTATCGTTCCCCGCCTTATAGTGCCAGAGCGTGAAGCCATTGGCATAAGCGAGAACGGCCAGGTTACGCAGCGAGAAGCTCATGGGATATGTCCTTGCGAATTTACTTAAGGTTGTGTCCTGGCAAGGCTTATATTCCTACAAATCGAACAAAACAAGAACAAATTAACGATTGGCCGGATGTTTACGGATAAAATTCCTAAATTCCGCTTGGTTTTGTCGCCATCCGGCGTTAATATTCTGAAGTTGCAAGATTGCGGAGCCCCCGATGCGGCATGAGGACATCTGGCGCGCGATAGACACGTTGGCCGCCGAGCACGGGCTGTCCGTCTCGGCGCTGGCGCGCAAGGCGGGGCTCGATCCCACCAGCTTCAACCTCTCCAAGCGCCGCGGCGCGGATGGTAAATTGCGCTGGCCCTCGACCGAGAGCATCGCCAAGATCCTCGCCGCCACCGCCACCCGCATGGAGGATTTCTCGGCCCTCATCACCGGCGCCCGCGTCATCGCCGACACGCGCCCCCGCGCGCGCACGCGCATTCCCCTCATCGGCCTCGCCCAGGCCGGCGCCGAGGGGTTTTTCGACGATGGCGGCTACCCCGCCGGCGCCGGCTGGGACGAGGTCGAGCTTCCCGCCACCATGGATGCCAACGCCTACGCGCTCAGCATCTCGGGCTCATCCATGGAGCCACTCTACCGCGAGGGCGACATCATCGTCGTCTCCCCCGCCGCGCCCGTGCGGGTGGGCGACCGGGTGGTGGCCCGCACGGCTAATGGCGCGGTCATGGCCAAGCAGCTCGTCCGCCGCACCGCCTCGCGCATCGAGCTGCTCAGCCTCAACCCGGCCTTCCCCGAATTGCGCTTCTCCACCGCCGAACTGCTCTGGATGCACCGCATCATCTGGGCCAGCCAATAGCGCCCCGCGCGGCCCCATTGCCAAAGCCAAAAAACCGCCGCATCTTACAGGTTGAGTAAGATAATTCGACGCCAAAACAAAGAAAAGCCGCATCCAGGTGAAACACGAGGAAGAGTTCAAAACAGCGCTGCACGCGCTGGTCGAGGATAATCGCCAGATTCTGGCCGTGGCGCTGCTGGACGCCGATGGCGCGTGCCTGGCCGACCTCGGCACGCCGAACATGGACCGCGCTGAAATCGCCGGCTACCTTGCCGCCCTGCTACAGCCGGGGCCGGGCGCGCTGTCGCAGCTGCGCATCAACCGTCAGGGCTTCATGCTCTCCAACCTGCCGGGCGGTCATGTTCTGGTGCGCCAGGTGGAGCAAATGGCGGTGCTGTGCATTCTCAGCCGCGCCGGCGGCAAATTGCCTCTGCCCTTGCCCGACACCACCGCCCTCGCCGCCTGGCTCGAGCAACGCCAATCCCCCCCCGCCGCGCCGGCCCCGCCAGCAGCCCCAGCGCCAGAGGCCGCGCCGGCCCCAGTGTCCGCGCCGCCATCCACGCCCCTCATCCTGCCCGATTTCGCATCTCGCCCGCCCATCGCGGCGCCCGCGCTCGCCTCTGCCCCCGTGCTCCCCGAGGCGCCGCCCCAGCCCCCCCTTGTTCCAGCACCCGATGCCTCCGCCCTCTGGCCGCCCCCCGTGCCAGAGTTGCCCGCCTCCGAGGCCGAAAATCCCGCGCCCGCAACCTCCCCCGCCGATTCTGCGCCCATGGCCGATGACCCGCCGCCCCCCGGCCCCGTCTTCCCCCCCGAGGACACCGCCCGCATCCGCGCCCTCGCGCCGCGCATCGCCGCTCATCTGCCGGCCATCACCACGCGCTTCTACGCCGTCATCAAGGCCCAGCCGCAAATGGCCCGCTTCATCGGCGATGCTGAAATGCGCCTGCACCAGACCCACAAGGTCTGGGTCGAGAGTCTGTTCACCGGCGATTACGGCCCCGCCTTCTGTGCCCGCCAGCGTGCCATCGGCCTCGCCCACGACCATGCCGGCGTGCCCCCCTTGCTGGCCGCCGCCAGCATGGTGTTCCTGAGCAAATCCTTCGCCAATACCATCCGCGACTGTACAGATGACGCGCCCGAAGCCGCCGCCGCCCTGGCCGCGCTCAACCGCCTGCTGCTTTTCTGCCAATCCCTGATGGATGACCGCTACACCCACCTGATCGCCCGCCTCGAAGGGGCCGCCGAGTAGCGCCCAAACGCCAAAAGCCCGCGCTTTGGGGGGCTTTGCCTAATTAAGCGCCAAGCGCCGAGCAAGCTCGCGCCATGTTGGGCTGGAAGGCCAAAAAAACCATTAACTTACTGTAAAGCGCGCCTTCCCACCATGCCGGAATCGGCGAATAACTACGCTCATGTCAGGGTTTCACAATAAATCGGGCGCCACCGCCAAAATCATCGCGGCATTGCAGAATTTGGTGGCCGAGGCCCGCGTCATCGAGGCAGCCGCCCTGGTCGGCCGCGATGGCCAGATCATCGCCCATGTCACGCGCGCCGCCGCCGGTCCCGAGGCACTGTTCGCCGCCGTCGATGAGCTGCTCGCCCCCGAGTCGGCGCATCTGCGCCATCTTGGCCAGGGCACTCTGGGCCAGGTGGTCGAAAGCGCCGCCTCCCGGCGTGTGATGATCCGCCAGGCCGGCGCGGCCGCGCTGGTCTGCACGGTCAGCGGCGGTTATGGCCGTGGTGGGTCGCAATTGCCCTCCATCGCGGGTGCCGCCACGCGCCTGGCCGAGCTGAGCCAGCAACTGCCCCCCGTTTTGCCCAAGCCCCCCGCACAAACCGCCCCGTCCAGCATCGCGTCTCCCGATCCATTCCCCGGTCTGCGCGTCCCCGATGTTCCAGCCTGCCCGCTCACCGCCGAGGATTGCGCCCGCATCGGGGCGCTGCGCCCCTTCGTCATGGGTGTATTGCCGGGTGTGACGCGCAAAATTTACGACGCCATGGAAGCCGAGCCGCAAATGGCCCGCCATATGCCCAACGGCACCGCGCGCCTGCGCGACATGCACATGGCCTGGCTGGAAACCCTGTTCACCGGCGATTACGGCCCCGACTTCACGCGCCGGCAGCTTCAAATCGGTCAGGCCCACCAGCTCGCCGGCATCCCTCCGGTGCTGCTGGCGGCCAACATGGCCTATCTGCGCGCCATTTTGCCGCCCGCCCTGCGCGGCGCGCTGGGGGAGGGCGTGCTGTCCGAAATCGCCATCGGCACGGTCATGCGTCTGGTCGATTACGCCTTCACCCTCATGGACACCACCTCCAGCGGTTTAATCAACCGGATCGGCGGGGCGTAACCGTCCCGAGGGGATGTTGTTTAGTTATAACAATTCCGCTCCCCGAGGGCTCTTGCCAGAGTTGTGAAATCGGTTACGTTCAGCACACGCCAGATCGCGGGAGGAGCCAAGATGCGTGAAGCTCAAATCCAGGCCATTTTGCAAAACCTCACAGCGAGTTCAGGCGAGATCGAGGCCTCGGCCCTGGTCTCGAAAGACGGTCTGATCATCGCCTCCGCCTTGGCGCCGGGCATGGATGAAGCCCGCGTCGCCGCCATCGTTGCCGCCATGCTCTCGCTGGGCGACCGCATCGCCGGCGAGCTCTCGCGCGGCACGCTCGAGCAAATCCTGGTCTCGGCCAGCGGCGGCCATGTGCTCATCCAGCATGTGGGGCAGTCGGCGGTGTTGTGCACCATCACCAGCAAATCCATCACGCTGGGGTTGATGTTCATGAACGCCAATCATTACGCCAAGGCCATGGCCACGCTGCTGGCCTGAGCCGGCCGCGCGCAATTCATGCCGCGCGGGCGGGGCGTGCCTTGCGCGTCAGGCCACGCCCGCGCGCGTCACCAGCGTATCGAGGTCCAGCAGCCTGTTCACCAGCAGGGTGGAGCGTTGCATCATCGCGGTTTCCAGCGCCACGGCCTTGGCCTGGTCGGTGGCCAGCGCCTCCACGGCAGCCATCGATTCGGCATGAAACGCCTCATGCTGGCGCCCAATCTCGCGCCACAGCGCGGTAATGTCATCGGTGGCCAGGCGGTTCACCATGCCGGTGCCGTCGCTGTCGTACCATGTGCCGAATTTGCAGCTATGGTGGTCGCAACAGCGCGAATGCTCAACCCCATCGGCAATCGTTCGCCGCACCATGGCCAGATAATTCACATGCTGGGTAATCGCCTGCAGAATTTGAATGGCCATGCCTGCACCTTCTGTTTGTCCGACAGGCGCGATCATACCGGCGGTGGCTTTGGCTGTCCACCGCGTATCAATTCCACAAATGTTTGATTTAAAACGGATATGGTGGGCACAACAGGGATTGAACCTGTGACCCCCACCATGTCAAGGTGGTGCTCTACCGCTGAGCTATGTGCCCATATCCGTGTGGGGGCGCTTAATAGCGGTACATGAACAGGGTGGCAAGAGCCGGATGAAAAAAGCAGTGAGACGGTTGCGGGTGCTGCGGCGCCTGTGGGGCAACCGGGTGGCGTTCTGGGTTGGGGCGCTGGTGGTGGGCATGGTGAGCGTGGGGTTCGCCGCCGCCGCCGACTGGGCGCAAAGCCGTTTTTTCGCGATTCAGGGCCGGTTCTGGCTGGCGCCCGTGCTGCTCACGCCGCTGGGCTTCGTGGTTTGCGCTCATCTGGCGCGCGTTTATTTTCCGGGCTCGCAGGGCAGCGGCATCCCCCAGGCCATCGCCGCCCGCCATCTCGGCCCCGGCCCCGAGCGCCAGCGCCTGCTATCGCTGCGCATTTGCGTCGGCAAAATCGGCCTCACCCTCATCGCGCTGCTGTGCGGCGCCTCGGTCGGGCGCGAGGGCCCGACCGTGCAGGTGGGCGCCGCGCTCATGCTGCAAATCTCGCGCCTGTTCGGCACCGCTCAGCAGCGCGGCCTCATTCTGGCCGGCTCCGCGGCGGGCATCGCCGCGGCCTTCAACGCGCCGCTGGCCGGGGTGGTGTTCGCCATCGAGGAAATGAGCCGCGCGTTCGAGGCCCGCACCAACAGCCGGGTCATCACCACCGTCATTCTCTCGGGCCTCATCTCGCTGGGGCTCGAGGGCAATTACATCTATTTCGGCGTCAGCACCGCCAGCTTCGACCAGCCCCACACCTGGATGCTGGTGGCGTTCTGCGGCCTTGGCGGCGGTTTGGCCGGTGGCCTGTTCGCCCGGCTGATGTTCGAGGGCACGCTCTGGCTGCGTGGCTTCATGGCCGTCGATCCCTTGCGCCGCCAATGGCTGGTGCCGCTGGCGTGCGGCGTCATCGTCATGCTGTGCGGGCTGGTCTCGCACGGCGCCACCTTCGGCACCGGCTATGATCAGGCCAAAAGCGCCATCGAGGGCGCCAGCCTGCCAAATGATTTCTGGGCGCTCAAGCTCATCGCCACGCTGGTCACCGCCATTTCGGGCCTGCCCGGCGGCATTTTCGCGCCGTCTCTGGCGGTGGGCGCGGGGCTGGGCGCGGCGCTGGCCGGGGCGGGGCTGGTGGGGGCGGGGGCGGTGCTGGGCATGACCGCCTATTTCGCCGGCGTCGTCGGCGCCCCCATGACCGCCTTCGTCATCGTGCTGGAAATGACCGGCAATGCCGGCAACGCCATTCCGGTCATGCTCTCGGCCATGCTGGGGGTAAGCGCGTCCAAGCTGGTCAACCGCACGCCGCTTTATCACGCCTTGTCAGAGCTGTTTCTACCGCCCCGCCCTTCTGCCCGCGTCAAACATCCTCAACCAGCTCAACCCCCTGAATCAGCTTCACCGCCTGGGCCAGCCGTGGGCTGACATTATACCCCCCCGGCAGTGTGATCTCGAGCGTGCGCTCAAGGCCGGTCTTGGGCGCCAGCACCACGCGCCCCTTGCCACGCCCTTCCTGCTCCAGCAGCAGCCTTATGGGGGCCAGCGCCTCGGTGCGGTCGAGCCATATTTTTATCCCCGCCCCCGCCTGCGCCGCCGCCTGGTCCAGCGGCGTGATGTCGGAAGCGGTGATGCGCAGCGCCTCGCCATCCATGCGCACATCGGCCGTCACCAGCAGCGCCGCCCCATCGCTCAGCAGCTCGCGCGAGCGGTTGAGCACTTCCGAGAACAACGTCACCTCGAAACTGCCCTGCGTGTCCGAGAGCGTCGCCCACATCATACGCGAGCCCGTGCGGGTAATCCGTTCTTTCCGCGCGCCCAGCATGCCGGCCAGCTTAAGCCGCGTCGGCCCCGCCTCGGCCTTGCGGGCAATGGCGCCGGCCGGCGTCACATCCAGCCGCTTGAGCGATTGCGCATAAGCATCCAGCGGATGCGCCGAGACATGAAACCCAATCGCCTCGGCCTCAAAGCTCAGCTTGTCGCCATCGGGCCAGGGCGCGGCGTCGGGCACGCGCAAAATCTCCGGCTCGCCGCCGCCAAACAGCCCAATCTGCCCCGATGATTTCTCCTCCGCCCCCGCCTGCGCGGTGCGGATGATGACATCAGCCGCCGCGAACGCCCGCGCGCGCGAGGGCTCGATCGAATCAAACGCCCCCGCCTTGGCCAGAATTTCAATCTGCGCCCGCGTCAGCGCCTTGGGCGGAATGCGCGCGGCGAAATCGCTCAAATCCTTGAACGGCGCGCCAGCGCGGGCTTTCACCAGCTCCTCCATGGCGCTCAGCCCCACCCGCTTAATCGCCCCCAGCGCGTAGCGGATGGCATAAGCCCCATCCTCAAGCCGTTCGAGGCAAAAATCCGCCTGCGATTTGTTCACATCGGGCGGCAGCACCCTGATGCGGTTGCGCAGCGCATCGGCGCGCAGCATGGCGATCTTGTCGGTGTTGGTGATCGAGAGCGACATGCACGCGGCCAGAAACGCCACCGGATGGTTGGCGCGCAAATAAGCCGTTTGGTAGGAGACCAGCGCATAAGCCGCGGCGTGCGATTTGTTGAAGCCATAGTCAGCGAACTTCGCCATGAGGTCGAAGATCTCGTTGGCTTTTTCTTCTGTATAGCCCTTCGCGAGCGCGCCATCGCAAAAAATCTTGCGTTGCGCGTCCATCTCCGCCCTGATCTTCTTGCCCATCGCGCGGCGCAGCAAATCCGCGCCCGCCAGCGTGTAGCCCGCCATCACCTGGGCAATCTGCATCACCTGTTCCTGGTACACGATGATGCCATAGGTTTCTTCAAGAATATGATGGATCGACGGGTCCGGCGCCGCCCACTCCTGCTCGCCCTTCTTGCGCGCGCAATAATCGGGAATATTGGCCATCGGCCCCGGCCGGTTGAGCGCCTGAATGGCCACGAGATCCTCAAACCGGTCCGGGCGCATCTGCGCCAGCGCCGCCCGGTAGCCCGCGGTTTCAAAGGTGAACACGCCCGCCGTATCCCCGCGCGCGATCATCTCGTAAGTCTTGGGGTCATCGAGCGGAATTTTGGAAATATCGAGGCTCACGCCCTGGGTGCGCATGAAGTTCAGCGCCCGGTCGATGACGGTGAGCGTGGTCAGGCCCAGAAAGTCGAACTTCACCAGCCCCGCCTGCTCGACATATTTCATCGAATATTGCGTCACCAGCAAATCCGAGCGCGGGTCTTTATAAAGCGGCACCAGCTCGACCAGCTTGCGGTCGCCAATCACCACCCCCGCCGCATGGGTCGAGGCATGACGATACAACCCCTCGATCTGCTGGGCGATTTCCATCAACCGCCCCAGCGCCTCGTCGGTGTCGCGCATCTCGCGCAGCTTCACCTCCCCCTCAATCGCCTCTTTCAGCGTCACCGGCTTGGCCGGGTTATTGGGAATGAGTTCCGCCACCTTGTTGACCTGCCCATAAGGCAGGCCGAGCACACGCCCCACGTCGCGCACCGCCGCGCGGGCCTGGAGCTTTCCAAACGTGATGATCTGCGCCACCCGGTCGGCGCCATATTCGCCAACCACGTAGTTAATCACCTCATCGCGCCGCTCCTGGCAGAAATCGATATCGAAATCAGGCATCGACACGCGCTCGGGATTCAAGAACCGCTCGAACAGCAGCGCATATTTCAGCGGGTTGAGATCCGTGATCCGCAGCGCCCAGGCCACCAGCGAGCCCGCGCCCGAGCCCCGCCCCGGCCCCACCGGAATGGCATGATCCTTCGCCCACTGAATAAAATCCGCGACGATCAGGAAGTAGCCCGGAAACCCCATCTGAATGATGATGCCCAGCTCAAATTCCAGCCGCTCCCAATATTGCCCATGCTCGGCCTCGGGTATGGCATTGGCGCTCAGGCGCGCGCGCAACCCCTCCTCGGCCATGGCGCGCAGCGTCTCGGTTTCGGTGGCGCCCTCGCGCACTTTCGGGCAGCGCGGCAGCAGCGGCTTGCGGGTTTGCGCCATCACCGCGCAGCTACGCGCGATCGCCAGCGTGTTGTCGGCGGCATCGGGCAAATCGGCGAACAGCGCGCGCATCATTTTGGCGGGCTTGAACCAATGCTCTTGCGTCACCCGCCGGCGCTCTTTCTCGGCCAGCACGCGGCCCTCGGCAATGCAGAGCAGCGCGTCATGGGGCTCATACATTTTGGGCGTGGCGAAGAAACATTCATTGGTCGCCACCAGCGGCAGATCCAACCGCTCCGAGAGCTGCAAAAACCCCGGCTCCACCGCCTCCTCCAGCGCCAACCCGTGGCGTTGCAGCTCCACCGCCATGCGCCCGGCAAAAGCCTCGCCCAAGGCGCGCAGGCAGGCCTCGGCCTCGTCCATCTGCCCCTCGGCCAGCAGCCGCCCGGCCGGCCCCTCGGCGCCGCCGGTGAGCAAAAACAGCCCCTCCGCATGGTCGAGCAGCTGTGCCAGAGCCACCTGCGGCTTCACCCCCTCGCCATCTGCAAAACTCAGCGAGGTCAGGCGCTGCAAATTGGCATAGCCGGCATCGTTTTGCGCCAGCAGCACCACATTATCGGGCAGCAGGTTCACCCCCGCGCGCTTCAGCCCAATCTGGCAGCCAATAACCGGCTGCACCCCCGCCTTGGTGGCATATTGCGAGAATTCCAGCGCGCCGAACATATTCGACGTATCGGTGATCGCCACCGCCGGCATGCCATCCTCGGCGGCCAGCCCGATGATCTTGTCAGGCTTGATCGCCCCTTCCGAGAGCGAAAAAGCGGAATGGACGCGCAAATGCACGAAATCGGCGTGAGGCATCGCAAGACTCCCAGGTCAGCGTCGAGAGTGGCGCGGGCGTTATTCCAGCGCAAGCGGCGGGTCATAGGCCACGCCGGTAAAATAAAGCCCCTCGGGCGGCGCGGTCTGGGCGGCCACCGCGCGGTTGCGCGCGCCCAGCACCTCGGCCAGTTTCTGGGCCGTCCACGCGCCTTCGCCCACTTTCACCAGGCTGCCCACCATGTTGCGCACCTGATGGTGCAAAAACGAGCGCGCGGCGGCCTCGATGATGATCTTCTCCCCCCGCCGCGCCACATCCAGCCGGTCGAGCGTGCGTAGCGGGCTTTTCGCCTGGCAGGCCGAGGCCCGGAAGGAGGAGAAATCATGGTGCCCCAGCAGCCTTTGCGCGGCCTGGTGCATGGCCTGTTCATCCAGCCTCTGGCGCAAATGCCACACGCGCTTGGCCTCCAGCGCGGGCGGCACGGCGCGGTTCGAGATGACATAGCGATAAGTCCGCCCGATCGAGGAAAACCGCGCATTCCACCCCTCCGGCGCCGGGCAGGCGCGCAGCACCACGATCGGGTGCGGCTTGAGATGAAAATTCATCGCCTCGCGCACCCGAAAGGGCGTGAAGTCGGGCAGCTCGATCTGCACGATCTGCGCCGCCGCATGCACGCCCGCATCGGTGCGGCCCGAGGCCACGGCCTCGCTCACCTCACCCCCGCCTTTCACCCGCGCGGCGGCTTCCTCCACCACCTGCTGAACCGCCAGCCCATGTTTCTGGCGCTGCCAGCCCATGAAGGGTGTGCCGTCATACTCAATTTCCAGCGCCCACAGTGTCACGAGAGCCGCGCCCCCTTGGAAATGGCAAGGCCGCGCAAAAACTCAGCCGCCGCCATCGGCCCCTTGCCGGGGCGCTGCAAACGGGTCACGCGCAAAGCCCCCTCGCCGCAGGCAATGCTCAGCCGGTCATCGAGCACCGTACCCGGCGCGCCGTGCCCCTCGGCCATCTCGGCGGCCAGAATTTTGAGCACCACCTCGCCATAACAGGCCGTGGCACCCGGCCAGGGCGTATAGGCCCGTATCCGCCGCTCCAGCACCCGCGCGGGCAAGGTGAAGTCAAGCCGCGCATCCTCGCGCGTCAGCTTGCCCACATGGGTGGCCAGCGCGTCATCCTGGCGCTCGGGCGCCGAAGGGTGAGCCAATTCTTCAATCATCAGCGCCGCCCCCATGGCGCTCAGCGCGTCATGCAGCGTGCTGGCGGTGTCTCGCGGGCCAATCGTCATCTGGCCCTTGCGCAGCATCGGCCCGGTATCCAGCCCGGCCTCCATCTGCATAATGGTCACGCCGGTCTCTGCGTCTCCGGCCGCTATGGCGGCCTGAATCGGCGCCGCGCCCCGCCAGCGCGGCAACAGCGAGGCATGAATATTGAGGCACCCGCGTTTGGGCGCGTCCAAAAACCCTTGGGGCAAAATCAGCCCATAAGCCGCCACCACCGCGCCATCGAGCGCCAGGCTTTTAAAAAACGCCAGCTCCTCTTCGTTGCCGCGCAGCCGCCGGGGCGTGCGCACAGCCAGCCCCAGCGCCTCGGCGGCCTGGTGCACCGGGCATTTCTGTTCCTTCTGGCCGCGCCCCGCGGGCTTTGGCGGCTGGGCATACACCACCGCCACCTCATGCCCGGCGGCCACCAAGGCGTTCAGCGCCGGCACCGAGAAGTCCGGCGAGCCCATGAAGGCCAGTCTCATTTGCGCCCCGCCAGCTCCTTTTGGGCCTTGGCCAGCTTGCGCAGCAAAATATTGCGCTTGAGCGAAGAGAGGTGATCGACAAACAAAACCCCGTCGAGATGGTCGATCTCATGCTGTACACAGGCCGCCATCAGCCCCTCGGCCTCCAGCTCCCGCTTCTGCCAGTGCTCATCCAAATAGCGCACCTTCACCCGCGCCGGGCGCACCACCTCGGCATATTGCTCCGGCACCGAGAGGCAGCCCTCCTCCTGCACCGCCGTCTCCTCCGAGGCACCAATGATCTCGGGATTGATCAGCACGATCGGCTGGGGCGTTTTCTCGGGCGCCAGATCAATGGTCACCACCCGCAGCAGCTTGCCCACCTGCGGCGCGGCCAGACCAATGCCCGGCGCCTTATACATGGTCTCGAACATCGAGGGGATCAGCGCCGCCACCTCCTCGCGGTCGGCCTCCGTCACCGCGCGCGCATGGCGGCGCAGCTTCGGGTCGGGGCAAACCAGGATGGGCAGCAAGGGCGCGTGAATTTCAGTATCAGACATGAGCCGCATGTAGTCCGCGCGCGGCCCCGCTGCAACGTAACACTTGCATCATCGGCGGTTTATCCCCAACATAGCATCATCCGGATGCCGCAAGGGTCCACCCACCCGCTTCGCTCAACTCATGGGGGAGCTTTCATATGACGACACGAGTGTTCACCTCGCCACTATTCCTGGGCTTCGACCATCTCGAACAAATGATCGAACGCGCCGCCAAAACCTCTTCCGACGGCTACCCGCCCTACAACATCGAGCAGCTCAGCCCGGTGTCGCTCCGCATCACCCTGGCGGTGGCGGGCTTCACTATGGATGACCTGCAAATCACCCTCGAAGACAACCAGCTCGTCATCCGTGGCCGCCAGCAAGATGATGGTCAGGGCCGCGTCTTCCTCCATCGCGGCATCGCGGCCCGCCAGTTCCAGCGCGCCTTCGTCATCGCCGAGGGCATCGAGGTCAAGGGCGCCTGGCTCGATAACGGGCTCTTACACGTCGATCTGGTGCGCCCCGTGCCCCAGCCGGTGGTGCGCTCCATCCCCATCACGCGCGGCGGCACCGCCAAGGCTATGGCGCCCCGCACCGTCGAGGCTCCCGATTCCGCCACATAACGCCGCATTTCCTCCATCATTTAGACATTTCCG
Source organism: Pseudomonadota bacterium (assembly GCA_021809435.1). GTDB lineage: Bacteria > Pseudomonadota > Alphaproteobacteria > Acetobacterales > Acetobacteraceae > Acidocella. Next base: position 53,805 of record JAKBAD010000009.1, read on the forward strand.
CCTGCCAGATTGGGGCCTCGAAAGGACCATCCCGGCGGCCTGAAAGGATCTCCGATGAACACCAAGCATCATGATGGCACGGCCCGTTTCATCCCCGGCGCCACGCCCGACATGCACCACATCTCCCCGTCCGAGCTGGCGGCTCTGGGCCTTGAGCAAATCGCCTTCGTCAAACCGGTGATGACCGAGCAGGGCAGGGCGTTCTCCATCCACGCCGCCGACGGCACGCCCATCGCCATCGCCTCCAATGCCAGCCTCGCCGCCGCCGCCATCATCCAAAACGAGATGACCCCCAACCTCGTGCATTAACCTGCTAACCTATTGATCCAGGTGTGGAGTTAGCCTGCAAACCGCCGCTCCCGGGCGTTGATCAAAGGCCACCCAACTCTAGCCACCAAAACGCGGCAATGGTAAGCGCCCCTCATGTCGATCGTTCTCGCCCTGCCCAAAGGCCGCATTCTCAAGGAAGCCGGTCCTCTGCTCGCCCGCGCCGGCATCACCCCTGAGGCCGATTACGCCGATGAATCCTCGCGCAAGCTGCGCTTTGCCACCAGCACTCCGGGCGTCGATGTCATCCGCGTCCGCTCCTTCGATGTCGCCACCTTCGTGGCCTTCGGCGGCGCCGAAATCGGCATTTGCGGCGGCGATGTGCTGATGGAATTCGACTATCCCGAAGTCTACACCCCGCTCGATCTGGGCATCGGCCAATGCCGCATCTCGGTGGCCGAGCCCAAGGACGATGCCGGCCAGACCGATTTCGCCACCCAGTCGCGCATCCGGGTGGCCAGCAAATACCCCAACGTCGCCAAAAAACATTTCGCGGCCAAGGGCATCCAGGCCGAAATCGTGGCCCTCAACGGCGCCATGGAGCTGGCGCCCGGCCTTGGCCTGTCGCGCATGATCGTCGATCTCGTGCAAACCGGCAGCACGCTGCGCGCCAACGGCCTGGTCGAAACCGACGTGATCGCGCATGTCTCATCGCGCCTGGTGGTGAATCGTGTTGCATTAAAGACCCGGCCTGACGAAATAGGGGCCTGGATCGATGCGTTCAGAAAGGCTCTGACACCATGAAGCTGCTGACGACCAGACAGGCTAATTTCGAAGCCGAGTTCGCGGTGCTCATGGCCCGCGCCCAACCCGCCCCCGCGCTGGCCGAGAATGTGCGCCAGATCATCGAACAGGTCCGCCAGCACGGCGATGCCGCCTTGTTCAATTTCAGCTACCAGTTCGACCGCGTGGAGCTGACGCAGGATAATATCCGCGTCACCAACGACGAGCTGCGCCTGGGCGTTTCGCAAGTGCCCAAAGCCCTGCGCGAGGCGCTGAGCGTCGCCGCCCGCCGGATCGAAACCTTCCACCGCGCCCAGCTCCCGCGCGATTTCGAATTCAGCGACGATACCGGCGCCACCCTCGGTATGCGCTGGACCCCGCTCGACGCCGTGGGGCTCTATGTGCCGGGCGGCAAGGCCTCATACCCCTCCTCGGTGCTCATGAACGCCGTGCCGGCCCGCGTGGCGGGGGTACGCCGTGTGGCCATGTGCGTGCCCACGCCCGATGGCACGCTCAACCCGCTCATTCTCGCCGCCGCCTCGGCGGCGGGCGTGTCCGAGATTTACCGCGTCGGCGGCGCCCAGGCGGTGGCGGCCATGGCCTATGGCACGCACTCCATCCGCGCGGTTGACCGCATCGTCGGCCCTGGCAACGCCTATGTGGCCGAGGCCAAGCGCCAGGTGTTTGGCCGGGTGGGCATCGATTCCATCGCCGGCCCGTCGGAAGTGCTGATCATCGCCGATGACGGCAACAACCCCCACCACATCGCGCTCGACCTGCTCGCCCAGTGCGAACATGACGAGGAAGCCCAGGCGATCCTGATCACCGACTCAGGCGCGCTGGCCTCGGCGGTCGCCGGCGCGGTCGATGAGCTGCTGCAAACCCTGCCCCGGCGCGATATCGCGGCTGAAAGCTGGCACCGCCACGGCGCCATCCTCCTGGTGCAGAACTGGGAAGAAGCCGAGATTCTGGCCAATCGCATCGCGCCCGAGCATCTCCAGCTCATGCAGGCCGAGCCCGACCGGCTGTTTCGCAGAATCCGCCATGCCGGCGCCATTTTCCTGGGCCGCCACACCCCCGAGGCAATCGGCGATTATGTCGCCGGCCCCAACCATGTGCTGCCCACCTCCGGCACGGCCCGCTTTGCGTCGGGCCTCTCGGTCTATGATTTCATGAAGCGCACCACCTACCTCGCCACGCCCCCCCGCGCGCTCGAGGTTCTGGGCCCCACGGCGGTGGCTTTGGCCGAAGCCGAAGGGCTCAGCGCCCACGCCGCCTCCGTCAAGGCGCGTCTTCAGTAAGCGGTAAAATTTACCAAAGTTTTTCCGTCCATGGGGGCTTTTGTCAAAAAGCCCCCATATTTTATGGGGTTCTGGCCGTCATCAGAGCCAAAACCTCGCCATCACCCGGCCAAAACATACCGGCCAAGCTACGAAAATAGCCAGAAAATCTTGACCGCAAGACAATCCCGGCTCATGTGAGCGGCGAGTTTCCCCTTTTTTCCGGAGTTTTGTTTGTCCAAGGAAGATATGATCGAGTTCAGCGGCCAGGTGACCGAGCTGCTGCCCAACGCCATGTTCCGCGTGAAGCTGGATAATGACCACGTCATCCTCGCCCACACCAGCGGCAAAATGCGCAAAAACCGCATCCGCGTTCTGGCCGGCGACCGTGTGAATGTTGAAATGACCCCTTACGACCTCACCAAGGGCCGTATCACATTCCGCTTCAAGTAACGCTCGCCTCAGGCTCGCCGCGCCGCCTCGAGCTGTTGCGCCAAATCGGCATAGAGCCCGCGACCATCACCGCGCCCGACATCGACGAGACGCCCCTCCCCGGTGAGCGTCCGCGCGCTTATGCGCTGCGCCTGGCCCTTGCCAAGCTCATGCCCGCCACGGGCTACACCATCGCCGCTGATACCGTGGTCGCGCTTGGCCGCCGCCTGCTGCACAAAACCGAAACCGAAGCCGAGGCCCGTGCCTATCTGCGCCTGCTCTCGGGCCGCCGCCATCATGTCTATTCCGCCGTGGCCGTTCGCGCGCCCGATGGCCGTACAAGCGCCAGGCTATCCGCCTCCGTGGTCGGCTTCGCCCGGCTCGATGCCGTACAGATCGAAAATTACCTGAGCACGGGCGAATGGCGTGGCAAGGCCGGTGCCTATGCCATCCAAGGCCGCGCGGCGCAGTTCATCGAGTTTCTCTCCGGCTCCTATTCCGGCGTTGTCGGCCTGCCTCTGCATGAAACCGCCAATCTCCTGCGCGGCCTGGGCGGGCAATGGTAATCATCGGCGCCCGCCGGGGCGGGTGCGTGCGCGTGGCCCTCGCCGCGCAAGGCGAACTGGCTGAATATTATCTCTGGCGCCCCGCCGCCCCCGATGGCGTGAACGATCTCTATACCGGCCGTGTCGATGCCGTACTGCCCGCCCTGGCCGGCTGTTTCGTCGCCCTAGGCCCCGATTTGTCCGGCTTCTTGCCGGACAGTGCCGGGGGCAGAGGGCAAAGCGTCGGCACCTACCTCACCGTTCGCGTCACCCGCAGCCCGCAGGGCGGCAAGGGCCCGCGCCTCGCGGTCCAGCCGGGCGTGGCGCCGGGCGAGAGCCCCGGCCTCATCAAGCGCGGTCCCGGCCCGCTCATCGAGCTGGCCCAGGCCCATGGCCGCGCCGAAATCCTGGTCGATGATTACGAGCTGATGGCCAGCCTCCGCCCCGCGCTCGAAGGCCGCCTGCGCCACCAGGCCGACGCCTTCGCCCCCTTCGAGGACGAAGCCGCCGCCCTCGCCGAGCCCACGGCCGCGCTGCCCCATGGCGCGCGCCTGCACATCACCCCCGCCCCCGCCGCCACCTTGCTCGATATCGACGCCGCCGCCGCCAGCGCCATGGCGCCGCTGGCGCTCAACCAGTCCCTCATCCCCGCGCTCTGTCGCCAGATCGTGCTGCGTAACCTCTCGGGCGCCCTGCTCATCGATTTCGCCGGCCTCAAATCCGCCCAGCGCGCCAAGCTCGCCGAGCCCCTCAAAGCCGCCCTGGCGCTTGACCCGCTCAAGCCCCGCCTGCTTGGCTTCTCCCACCATGGTTTCGCCGAACTCACCCGCCCCCGCATCCGCCCCGCCTTGCACGAGCTGACATGACCTGCCCCATCTGCGCCAAACCCGCCTCACCCGCGCGCAAGCCCTTCTGCTCCGAACGCTGCGCCCAAATCGATCTCGGCCGCTGGCTGCGCGATGATTACAAAATCCCCGTGCCCCCCACCCCGGACGACGAAGACCCCGAATAAGCTATGCGGGCTTTTGCGCCCACACATAAGCCACCCGGCGCGTGCGCCAGTTGGTGCCGGCCTCCACATGGGGGCGCAGCGCCGCCTCCAGCGCCGCCCGCTCCTCGGCGCTCAGCGCAATCTCCTTCAGGCTGGGCGCCAGCGGGTGGGGCATGAGCGCGCAAAACGCCGCCCAGCTCATGGCGGGGCTGGCCTCCACGTCAATTTCCAGCCGCACATGCACCTCGCCAAACCCGGCCGCGCGCGCCAGCATCAGCAGGTCGCGCTCGCTATAGCCGGTCAGCGCCGCCATGGCCTCGCCGCTAAATTGCGCTTGCTTCCATTTATGCCGCGCGCGCGCCAGCGCATCACCCCGGCTTATCGCCACCGCCGCCATGGCCGGCACCGCCAGCGCCTCGTCGCGCCACACCGGCTCGGCCAGCGTCATCCACCCGCCGGGCCGCAGCACCCGCAGCATCTCATCAAAAGCCCGCCCCTTATCCGCCACATAAGCCAGCACCGCGCGCGCCGCCGCCACATCCTGGCTGGCATCGGCCACGCCCGCCAGCGCCGTGGCGGGCACTTCCAAAAACCGGCCGCCCGGCGCCCGTGCCCGCGCCTGTGCCAGCAACGGGCCCGAAACATCGCAAAACGTCACCTTCAGGTCTGGCTGAAGGGCCAGGGCGGTCAGCCCCACCAGCCCGGCGCCGCACCCCACATCCACCAGCGCGCCGCCGGCAGGCAGGGGCACATGGTCCAGCAGCCGCCCGGCCAGCCGCGCGGTTTCGGCTTCCACCCGCGCGCGCAGCCGTTCATCACGGCCAAAGCGCCCATGGTTCAGCCATTCAAACCATATATCGCGCGGCGCCATGGCGGTATCATCAAAAAACACGCAAAAATTGTAAAGCTAAAAAACCAATTCAATCAAAAATTACCAGCGCCTATGCCCGCGCATCCCGGCCCAAGCCACCCCCACCTTAAACACGCTGGGCCAAAAACACCGAGGCCAAAATCAACCCGCCCCCCGCCAGTTCCGGCCAGCTCAGCGGCTCGCCCAGCTGCACGGCCCCGCCCAGAACCCCGATCACCGGCAGCAAATACAAAAACCACCCCGCCGCCTCCGGCCCCAACCGTGCCGCGCCCTTGTTCCAGGCCACAATCGAAATCACGGTCGGCCCCAGCGTCAGCGCCAGGGTCACCTCCCATTGCGCGCGGCTCATCTCATGGAGCATGGGCAGCATGGTCGGGCTGCCCACCGCCAGCAGCGGCAGCGCGCCGCTCACCATGGTCACGCTGGCCACGCCCAGCGCGCCCCGCCGGGCCAGCAGCGGCGGCACCAGCACGCAATAAGCCGACCAGCACAAAGCCGCGAACAAACACAGCGCCATCCCCGCCAGCGTGCCCTCGGCCGGCCCCGCCGCATGGGTCAGCAGCCCAATGCCCGCCATCCCCACCGCCGCCGCCCCCATCGTCGCGGCGCGTGGCATGCGCAGCTCCTTCAGGCTCACCAGCAGCACGATCAAAAGCGGCTCCGCGGCGTTGATCAGCCCGCTCATCCCGGCCGAGACCGTGCGCATGCCCATTGAATTGGCGAGGTTATACCCGGTCACCCCTACCATCCCCAGCCCCACCCCAATGGCCAAATCGCGCCCGCTCCAGCCCGGCAGCCGCGTCAGCGCCACCGGCAGAAAGCACAAGGCGGTCAGCCCATAGCGCAGCCCCGCGAACGAGGCCGCCGGCAGCCCGCCAAACGCCATGCCCAGCAGATAGCGCGTGCCCACCGGCGCCATTCCCCACATCGTCACCGCGATCAACGTCAATAAAACAGCCTGCAAGCGTGGCGACATAAAATCCTCAAATCCCCATGGGCCCGTAACGGGGCGCGTTTCCTCATCCGCGTCGGGGGCGCGGTCCCGTCATTCTCCCCGCGCCGCTCCATAAGCGAGAGTCACCAAGCGTCAAAATGCCCGCCGCGCGCATCAGCCCCCAACAAAAAACCCGGCCTCGCGGCCGGGTTTCGTAGAAGTTGCAAATAAGCCGTTCAGCCTTCGCCCTGCGGGCGTTCAAAGCCATCCTTGCCGTCAAAGCGCTGCAGCTTCTCAATATGCATCCAGGTGAATTTCGAGCCGATGCGCTGCACCAGATACGAAATCTCCGGCTGCCCGGTGGTGGTGGTGTTGTTGAGCGAAAACGGCGTGTCGAGCATGAAGCGCGCGGCGAAATGATCGACCAGGAAGGTCTCGCCCCCCGTCGGCGGATAGACCGAGACGCCACGGTTCGAGATACCGGTGAGCTTGAACGGGCTGTATTTCGAGAGCTCTTCGAGCGTCTTGCCCAGCTGCTCGGCGCCCATATCGGTCTCGAGGAAAATATCAATCCCCACCAGCTCGCGGTCGGTCGGCTCGGCGTGGGCGGTGAGCTTGGGCCACGCCGCCAGCTCCAGCTTCTTGTAAGTGCGCGAGCGCATGGCCGATTGGCGGCCCAGATTGGCGATCACCTGGTCGGTGAAGGCCTTGGTGCCCACGCCATGGCCGCGCGGGGCGAGGTCGCCGGTCAGGTTGCGCCCCTCGGCGAGCGTCACAAACAGCGCCTGCTCGACTTTTTCCGCCACCTCGAACGCCCCGATATGGCGCAGCAGCATCACCGACGCCGAGAGCAGCGCGGTCGGGTTGGCCATGTCCTTGCCGGCGATATCGGGCGCCGAGCCGTGCACCGCCTCGAAAATGGCGGCGTTATCGCCGAGATTCGAAGAGGGCGCGATGCCAAGCCCGCCGACCAGCCCGGCCGCGAGGTCGGAAATGATATCGCCATTCATGTTCGAGGTGACGATGACATCAAAGGCTTCCGGCTTGATCACCAGCTGGTGCGCGCAATTATCAATAATAATCTGGTTGGCGCGGATACCGGGGAATTCGCGCGCGACCTTCTCGCCCATGCGCTTCATCATGCCCTCGGTGAGCTTCATGATATTGGCCTTGTGCGCCACCGTCACGGTCTTGCGCTCCTCGGCCAAAGCCAGCCCATAAGCCGCGCGGATGATCCGCTCGCAGCCCGGCGCGGTCATCAGCTTCAGGCACTGCGCCACGCCCGTGGTCTCCATATGCTCAATACCGGCATACACGTCTTCCACGTTCTCGCGCACAATCACCATATCAATGCCGCGGCCCGAAAACGGCGTGGCAATGCCCGGCAATTCGCGCACCGGGCGGATATTGGCGTAAAGCTCGAAGAATTTGCGCATCGTCACATTGGCCGACTTGCCGCCATAGCCGATGGGGGTTTCGAGCGGGCTTTTCAGCGCCAGCTTGTTGGTGGCAATGCTGTCGAGCGTCTCGCGGGGCACGCCGGTGACCACGCCGCGCTCAAACGCCTTGGCGCCGGCCTCGGCGAATTCCCACTCAATCGGGGCCTCGGCGGCGGAGAGGATCTTGATGGTGGCGTCCATCACCTCAGGGCCGATACCATCACCCGGCAGGGCGGTAACCTTGGTCTTGGTCTGGGTCTCGGCGCTCGCGCTCATACTCGGCTCCTGTTCTCTCTGTTGATCGCGCGCGGTTTATAGCCCCAGGCTTAACACAAGCCTATATGTGTCCCCCCATGGCGCTACTTGATTTCAGTAAGTCTGCCGCGCGCGGGCGGGGGGCATTTATGTTGCGTCAATGCGCGTCCCCCCAGTTCCTTCCCACGCCCGTTTCCACCACCAGCGGCACGCTCAAACTGGCGGCGCCCTGCATCACGTCGCGCGCCAGCGCCGCCGTGGCCTCGGCCTCATCTTGCGGCGCCTCGATCAGCAATTCGTCATGCACCTGCAATAGCAACCGCGCGCTCAGCCCGGCCGCGCGCAGGGCGCCGGGCAGCTTCACCATCGCGCGCTTGATGATATCGGCCGCGCCCCCTTGCAGCGGCGCGTTAATGGCGGCGCGCTCGGCATAGGCGCGCAGGGCCGGAATTTTGTCACCAATCTTGGGCACCCACACGCGCCGGCCAAAGGGGGTGAGCACAAAGCCCTTCTCGCGCGCCTCGGCCTTAACGGCCTCCATATAGGTCTTAATTTCGGGATAGCGGGCGAAATAAGCGTCGATATAGCCCTTCGCCTCGCCCGGCGCCACGCCCAGCTGGCGCCCCAGCCCAAAGGCCGAAATGCCGTAGATGATCCCGAAATTAATCGCCTTGGCGCGGCGGCGGGTCATGGCATCCATGCCCGCCATCGGCACGCCAAACACTTCCGAGGCCGTGCGCGCATGAATATCCTCGGCTCTGGCAAAGCTCTCCTTCAACCCGGCGATATTGGCCACATGCGCCAGCAGCCGCAGCTCAATCTGCGAATAATCCGCCGAGATCAGCGCCAACCCCGGCGGCGCGATGAAGGTCTTGCGTATCCGCGCGCCCTCCTCGGTGCGGATCGGAATATTCTGCAAATTCGGCTCGATCGAGGATAACCGCCCCGTGGTCGTCGCCGCCATCTGAAACACCGTATGCACCCGGCTCTGGCCATCGGTCAGGTTCACCAGCGCATCGGCATAGGTGCTTTTCAGCTTGGCCAGCTGGCGCCAATCCATAATCTTCTGGGCAATCTCCACGCCCTGCTCCGCCAGCCCCTCCAGCACCGCGCTGTCGGTGCCCCAGGCGCCGGCCTTGCCCTTCTTGCCGCCGGGCAGGCCCATTTCCTCAAACAGCACCTCGCCCAGCTGCTTGGGGCTGCCCACATTAAACTCATGCCCGGCCAGCCTGTGCGCCTCGGCCTCAAACGCCGCCATGCGCCCCTCAAACTCCGCCGACATGGCGGCCAAATCGCCCCGGTCCACCATCACCCCGGCGGTTTCCATGGCCATCAGCACCGGCACCAGCGGCTTTTCCACCAGCTCATAGAGCGCCAAAGCCTTGTGGGCGCGCAAGGCGGGTTTGAGCGCGCCATGCAGCCGCAGCACCATATCGGCCCGCTCGGCCGCATAATCGGCGGCGCGCTGGGGCGGCGCATCGGCTGGCGTCTGGCGCGCGCGCCCGGTGCCGGTCACATGTTCCAGCGTCTTCGCCTCATGGCCCAAATGCTGGCGGGCGAGCGTCTCCACATCATGCGCCCAGCGCCCGCCATCCTGCGCCACCGAGATCAGCATCACATCGTCAAACGCCTCAACCGGCAGGCCCAGCGTTTTTTGCTCGGCCTTGGCGTCGTGAAAAATCTTCAGCACACCGGGGTCGGCCAGCACCGGCGCCAGCGCCGCGCGCACCACCTCGCGGGGCAGTTGCGGCGCGTCCTCCAGGCTCAAATTATGCCCAACCGGCACATAGGAAGCCACGCCCGGCCGGGCGCACAGCCCATATCCAGCGTGGTCACCCAGCGTGACCATGGCTAAATACCCGCTCACCTCCGCCTCCGCCAGCAGCGCCGCCAGCGCCTCGGGCGTGGTGATGACAGGGTAGGGGCCAAACGGCCCGGCGGGTTCGGCCGGCGCTTGCGCCGCCTCGGCTTCCAGCGCGCCGGGGGCGCCGGCGCCTTCGAGCCGCAATTTCCCAATCAGCGACTTAAACCCGTTCTCGGCCAAAAACGCCCGCAGCACGGCGGGCTCCCAGGGCGTCGCGGCCAAATCGGCCACCGGCACGGGCAGGGGGGCGTCATCGCGCAGCGTCACCAGCTCTTTCGAGAGCCGGGCCTTGTCCGCGTGCTCAATCAGCGCGTCGCGCCGTTTCGAGGGCTTCATCGCGGGCGCGGCCGCCAGCACGGCGTCCAGCGTGCCAAATTCCCCAATCAGCGCCGCCGCGCCCTTGGGGCCAATGCCCGGCACACCCGGCACATTATCCACCGAGTCGCCAATCAGTGCCTGCACCTCAACCACCTTGTCGGGTGTCACGCCAAACTTGGCCGCCACTTCGTCCAGCCCAATCGGCTGGTTCTTCATGGCATCCCACATGCTCACGCCCGGGCGCAGCAGCTGCATCAAATCCTTATCCGAGGAGATAATCACCACCTCTGCCCCGGCCTCGCGCCCGGCCTTGGCATAAGCGGCGATCAAATCATCGGCCTCCCACCCGGCCAGCTCGATCGAGGGCACGCCAAACGCGCGCGTCGCCTCGCGGATGAGCGCGAATTGCGGGCGCAGCTCCTCGGGCGGCTCGGGCCGGTGGGCCTTATAGGCGTCGTAAATCTGGTTCCTGAAGGTCACGCGCCCGGCGTCGAAAATCACCGCCACATGGCTACCCGTCTGGTCTTTCAACAGCTTCGAGAGCATGTTGCAAAACCCGAACACGGCGTTCACATGCACGCCATCGGGGCGGGTCATGGGCGGCAGGGCGTGAAAGGCCCGGAAGATGAACCCCGAGCCGTCAACCAGAATCAGTTTCAATGCGCGTGATCCACGGCGCCGTCTTCAAGCACAAAGCGTTTCGAGCAATAAGGGCAGGAGATTTCCTTATCCACGATGCGCAAATAAATGCGCGGATGCCCAAGCGGCCCCACACCGCCATCGCAGGAGACAGAATGGGTTTTCACAAGCACGGTTTCCGGGGTGGTGGTGTCGGTCATGTCATCCAATCCTGTTTGGGTCAGTGTCGCGCCCTTCTAACCGCATTTTCGCGCGCCCCCAAGCTCTGGCTGGCCGCGCTGGCGCTCAGTGCCTGCGCCAACCCGCCTTTTGGCACACCCCAGCCTTATCCCGGCCATCCCATCATCACCTCGGGCTATTTTTCCCTGTCAGATGGCACGCGCCTGCCCTACCGGCGCTACCCCGCCCAAGGCCCACTCAAGGCCGTGGTGCTCGCCCTGCATGGCTACACCGATAGCCGCGATGCCTGGGTTACCCTCGCCCAAACCCTCACCCCGCATGGCATCGAGCTCATCGCCCCCGACCAATCCTCCTTCGGCGCCGCTCCCAATCGCGGCCATTGGCCGGGCACGCCGGTCATGCTGGCCGAAGCCGCCGACATGGCCCGCCAGGTGCGCGCCGCCCATCCGGGGGTCAAATTCTATCTTCTGGGTGAGAGCATGGGCGGCGCCGAGCTGCTGCTCCTGGGCGCCGCCGCCCATCCGCCCCTGGCCGATGGTTACATCATCTCCGCCCCCGCCGTCTGGGGCGGCGCCACCATGCCCTGGCTCTACCGGGCCAGCCTGTGGGCGCTGACACGCCTCGACCCCGGCAAGCGCCTCTACACTCACCGCGCCCTGGTCACCGCGTCGGACAACCAAGCCGCCCTCATCGCCTTTGGCGAAGACCCGCTCACCCTCCACGCTCCCCGCGCCGACCAGCTCGCCGGCCTCGTCGATCTCATGGACCAAGCGCTGGCCGCCTGCTCATCCTTCCGCCAGCCCGCGCTTATTCTCTATGGCGGGCACGACCAGCTGGTGCCCAAATCCGCCATGCGCGCCTGCTGGCGCGCCCTGCCGCCCACCGCCCCGGTCACGCTGGCCTATTACCCGCCCGATTATCACCTCATCACGCGCGACCTCGCGCGCGCCACCCCCAACGCCGACATACTGGCCTTCATCCAGGGCGCGCCCCTGCCATCCGCCGCCGCCAGTGCCGCCACGGTGTTTCTCGCCCAAGAGTGAGAGATGTGAGGCCTGAACCAGGCTTCAAATCACGAATCCAAATAATCAAAAGTTTTTTGGGGTCTGGCCCTTTTTTTCAAAAAAGGGCCAGAGTCTTGGCGCTCTTTTAGAGCGAGATGGGTTTACCCCCACGCGCTCTACTCATGCTTTGACGAGCAATCTCATTGGTTTAACACCCCCCAAAAAAAAACCGCAAAATTTCCTGATCATGTTCAGAGGCGGCTCAGCCCTCAATGGCGCGCGGTATTGAGCAATTCCAGCGTCATGGGCGCTGGCGCGCTCAGCCGTTCCTCACCCCCCACGCCCATCAGCGCCATCGTCACCAGCCCGGCCGCGCGCAAATCCTCCGCCCGCGTGAAGCACAGCGTCAGCAATTCGTCCGCCATGTCGTCGGGCAGCGTCAGTCCGGCTGGCAACACCAGCTGCCCGGCGGCCCGGCCGCGCTCGCCAAAACGCTCAAGGGCCAGCCCCAGCTCGGCCAGCAGCGCGCCTGGCGCCGCCTCCAGCGCAATCGCCGCCGCCGAAGCCGCGGTCTGCGCCGCGCTCCGTCCACCCACCCACAACGTCTCCAAACACCCCAGCGCATAAGGCGCGAACCGCCAGCCGGCGGTCACCAGCGCGCGGGTGCGGCTGGTCCAGTCCAGTGGCGCCCGCCCGGCCATTTGCCGCTGGCCGGGCCATTCGGTCACGGCCACGTCCAGCATCTGCCCCTCGGCCAGATGCAGCGCCACCGTGCCACGGCTATTCACAAACCCGCGTTCCAGCGGCGCGCCATTGGTCATCGCGGCCAGCACCTCATCGGCAATCGCGCCATTGAGCGCCACACAAGCCCCCCAGCCATGGCGCAACCCGCCGGGCAGCCGCGCCACGGCGGCCAGCGCCCCCCAGGCCGCCGCCCCGCGCGGCGCCCGGCCTTCATACAAGGCGGGCAAATCATGCCCCAGCTCCTGGCAAATTTCCCGCGCCCGGCTGATCGCGGCATCATAAGCCCGCCCCACATGGCTTGGCCGGCCAAAGCCCTGCACCACCACATCCAGCGGCCCATTACGAAGCCGCAACCGCCGCCCGTCGGGCAGCCACGCCACTTTCAGCCGTTTTTCCAAAACCTCGTCGCGCGGGGCGTGGGCGGGCTTGGCCCAGCCGCACATTTGGGCAAAATCGCTTGTCCCGGCGCTGGCCGTCCCCCAGCCTGACAGGCCAACAAAATCCGTCCCATGGGGCTGTGGTGCGTGGGGCTGTGGTGCGCGCTCGCTCATCTTCGCCAACTCCAATGGCGCCAGTCTGAGCGGTTTTGCTTAACATCCCGCTAACGCCCAGGGCCAAAGGTAAAACGGCGAGAAAGCGTCTACCTGAAGCGCATGGGGTCAATGGCGGCCACCACCGCCCCGGCTTCGCCCGGATCTTCGCCCTTGATCATGGCGGCCACCAGCGCGCTGGCCGCCGGCGCGGTCTGAATGCCATATCCGCCCTGACCCACGCACCAGAAAAACCCTTCGGCATCGCGGTCGAATCCAAAGGCCAGCGAGCGGTCGGGGGTAAAGGTGCGCAGCCCCGCCCAGGCATGCTCCACCCGCCGCACCTCGATATCGAGCGCCCGCTGCATACGGTCTATGCCAATCGCCACATCCAGATCATCGGGCTGCACATCATGGGGCGGCATGGGCGTCTCGTCGCAGGGCGTCACCATCAGGCGGGTGCGGGCTTCCGCGCGCACATACCATTCATGCCCGGCCGACTGCACCATCGGCCAATGTTCCACCGCCCACGGCGCGGGGTCGATGATCGCCGCCGTGCGCCGGCAGGGCACCAGCCCAATGGGGCGCAGCCCGGCCATCTCGGCCACCTCATCCCCCCAGGCGCCGGCGGCGTTCACCATGATGGGGGCGGCCACCTCATGCCCGCCCGCCGTGCGCACATGCCAAAGCCCGTCGCGCCGCTCAATCCGGTCGGCGCGGTTGCGCAGCATCAGCTGCCCCCCGGCGGCCTTGGCGCGGCGGAGATAATAATGGTGCAGCGCCGCCACATCCATATCAAACCCGTCCGTCTCCAGCCCGGCGCGCACGGCATAGCCATCGCGGATCGCCGGACACAGCGCCTTCGCCCGCGCCATTGGAATCTCCTCAACCCCCAGCCCCTGGCCGATCAGCCCCTCCAGATTCTCCACCTGATCCTCGGGGGCAAGGTAGAGAATCGCCCGCCCCACGGCCAAATGGTCGGTGCCGATATCGGCGGGCGGGTTGTGGTAGAAGTCAGCCGAGAGCCCGGTCAGCACCCGCACATCGGGCGGGCCGTAATTGCGCACCCAAATGGCGGCCGAGCGCCCGGTGGTGTGGTATCCGGCCTGGGCCTCGGTTTCCACAATGGCGGCGCGCCATTGCTCGCCCAGCGCCGCCGCGACCGAGGCGCCAACCATCCCGGCCCCCACGATGATGATATCGAACCGCTCACTCATGCGCCCAAAAACTCCTTCAGCGCCGCAATCACCTCGGCGGGCTTATCGGCATGCAGCCAATGCGCCGCCCCCGCCACCCGCGCCACCCGCGCGGCGGGAAAGCGCGCCGCGATCTCGCCCTCATCGTCAGGCCGCACATAATCGCTCTCGCTGCCGGCCAGAAACAGCGCCGGGCCAGGGTAGGGGGCGGCGCCGGCCGGATCTTCCCAGGCCAGCATGTCGGGCATCGCGGCCTGAATTTCGCTCAACCCCACGCGCCAGCGCGGCGTTGCCCCCAGCACCAGATTATTGAGCAAAAACGCCCGCATGGGCGCGGCCTTCACCACCGTGCTCAGCGCCCGCTCGGCCTCGGCGCGGGTCAGGCCGGGGTGCAGCTCAATACCCAGCATGGCGGCCACGAAATCATCATACTCATGGTCATAGCTCACCGGCGCGATATCCATCACGCACAGCCGCTCCACCAGCGCCGGACGGGTGAGGGCCAGCGCCATGGCCGTCTTGCCCCCCAGCGAATGCCCCACCACCGCGGCCCGGCCAATGCCGATCCCCGCCAGCGTCTCGGCCACATCCGCCGCCATCGTCGTAAAACGCATATCAGCCCCGTGCGGGCTCTCGCCATGATTGCGTAAATCCATGGCAACCACAGTAAAATCAACGCTTAACGCCCGGCTCAGCACACCCAAATTCCGCGCCGCCCCAAACAGCCCGTGCAGCAGCACCACCGGCGCGCCCTGGCCGGTCATCGTGTAATTCAGCTTCATGAGCGGCAGTTTTCTCCCCTTTGCCAAAAATCTCAAGCACTTCCGGGGCGCACCAGCCTTGCGTCCCCCTGCGCGTGATTTTCATTCTCATCCCGCATCGTCGAGCGCCGGAAAACCCAGGGCTGACAATCACATGATACGTTTTGTTTAAGTGCCGTCCAGCCATCTTCGCAAAGCCAAAAAATGGGACTAGGAGCGGAACCATGATCACACGCCGCGCCACATTTGGCCTGCCTTTCGCCCTCGCCGCCGCCCCCGCTTTGGCCGATACCGGCGCGCCCCCGCCCATCTGCATGGTCATGAATTCCGGCGATGCCACCATCTCGGTCATCGACATGACCACCAAGCAAATCATCGCCACCCAGCCCGCTTTCCGCGAGCCCAGCCATTGGGCGCTCACCCCCGACCGCCAAACCCTCTATGTCACCGATGCGGGCGGCAACGCCTTCTTCGCCTTCGATCCGCTGACCGGCGCGCCCAAGGGGCATTTGCCCATCGCCGACCCCTACCAGCTCGGCTACAGCCCCGATAACAAATATCTCGTGGTCAACGCGCTCCGCCTCAACCATGTCGATGTCTACGATGCCGCCAGCCTCACCCTGGTCAAGCGCTTCAAGGCCGGCAAAATGCCCAGCCACCTCGATTTTTCCCCCGATTCCCGCTGGTGCTTCTCCTCCCAGCAAGAGAGCGACACCCTGTTCTCCTTCGACATGACGACCATGGAGCCCCGCTGGACCGTCCCCATCGGCGACACGCCCGCCGGCGTGCTGTGGCTGAACGGCAAGCTCATCGTCTGCATCATGGGCGAAAACGGCATCGTCGAGGTCGACCCGGTGGATGGCCACATCACCCGCCGCCAAAAAACCGGCCCCGGCGCGCATAACGTGTTCCTCGATTCCCAGAACCAGATCCTCTATGTTTCCAACCGCGCGGTCGGCCGCACCTCGCTCGCCGCCCTCGACCCCGTCACCCTCGAGGTCAAGCGCATCTACCCCATCGATGGCGGCCCCGACGATATCGGCATCGCCCCCGACGGCAAAATCTGGATCGCGCTCCGCTTCAACGAGGAGGTCGCGGTGATGGACCCGCTGACCGGCGATTATGAAACCATCCAGGTCGGGCGCTCGCCGCACGGCATCTATCTCTCCACCATCCTGTCCCATCCCGGGCGCATCACCGCCGAGACCGTCTAAGGCCCCGCCATGCTCCACAGCCTCGACCAGTTCTTCTCCATCCTCGCCGGCTACATGGACCAATACGCCGTCCTGCCGGTGCTCTATCATTTCCACTGGATGGAGTGGGACGAGCTGTCCTTCAACTGGTGCCTGGTCTGCATGTACGGCCTGTTCGCGGTCATCATCACCTACGCCATCTGCTGGCCGCTCGAGCGTCTCTTCCCCATCGAGCGCTGGGAGAACAACAACGCCGTGCTGGTCGATGTGTTCTACACCCTGCTCAACCGCGTCGGCGTCATCCCCGTCATCACGTTTTTGCTGTTTTACCAGGCGCAAACCTGGTTCACCGGCTGGGTGGTCGATCACGGCCACATCCCCGTCACGCTCGATGGCCTCATCCCCGGCCTGTTCGGCCACCCCATCCTCACCTTCTGGGTCTACGCCCTGCTGCTCGACTGCGCCGATTACTGGCGCCACCGCCTCTCGCATTCCTTCCGCGCCTGGTACGCGCTCCACGCCCTCCACCACGCCCAGCGGCAAATGTCCTTCTGGTCCGATGACCGCAACCACATCTTCGATGATTTCATCGCCTTCGTGTGGTTCTTCGCCATCGGCCTGGTCATCGGCGTGCCGCCGCTGCAATTCCCCCTGCTCATCCTGGGGCTGCGCTTCATCGAGAGCTTTTCCCACGCCAACATCCGCGTCAGCTTCGGCCCGCTCGAATGGCTCATCGTCTCGCCGCGCTTCCACCGCCTGCACCACGCGCTGCGCGCGGCGGGGCGCGGCTCGTTCAACTATGCCGGCGTGTTCTCGCTGTGGGATGTCATCTTCCGCACCGCCGATTTCTCCCCCATCTTCCTCCCCACGGGCGACGCCAAAGCCCCCGAGGCCCTGGCCACGGGCTCGTATCTCGAGCAACAAATCTGCGGCGCGAAACTGTTCTTCGCCTCGCTGGCCAAGAGCTTTGGCCTGGCGGGCAAGAAGCCAGCCTAAAGGCTTTGAAATAATTGAAAATTTTTTGAGGCCGTCCTTTTTTATAAAAAAGGGCGGGTTATCTTGGGGGGCTTTTTGCAAAAAGCCCCCCAAACCCCGCAAAAACTTTTAATTGTTTCAAGGCTTTGTTTGCATGGCACGCCCGCCTTTTCATCCGCCCGCGCTGGCCTTAAAAGCGGGCATGGACAAGAGCATCAAAAAGGTCGTTCTCGCTTATTCCGGCGGGCTCGACACCTCCGTCATCCTGCGCTGGCTGCAAAACACCTACCAGTGTGAGGTCGTCACCTTCACCGCCGATCTCGGCCAGGGCGAGGAGCTCGAGCCCGCCCGCAAGAAGGCCGAGATGTTTGGCGTCAAGCAAATCTTCATCGAGGATCTGCGCGAAACCTTCGTGAAGGATTTCGTCTTCCCGATGTTCCGGGCCAATGCGCTCTATGAGGGCCAGTACCTGCTCGGCACCTCCATCGCCCGCCCGCTCATCGCTCAGCGCCAGATCGAAATCGCCGAGGCCGTGGGCGCCGACGCGGTCGCCCATGGCGCCACCGGCAAAGGCAACGACCAGGTCCGCTTCGAGCTGGGCTATTACGCCCTCAACCCCAACATCCGCGTCATCGCCCCCTGGCGTGAATGGGACCTGACCTCGCGCACCAAGCTCATCGAATATGCCGAGGCCAACCAAATCCCCATCACCAAGGACAAGCGCGGCGAAGCCCCGTTCTCGGTCGATGCCAACCTCCTGCACTCTTCCTCCGAGGGCAAATTGCTCGAAGACCCGGCGGTCGGCCCGGACGAAATCGTCTATCAGCGCACCATTTCCCCCGAGGCCGCGCCCGACAAAGCCACCGAAATCACCATTGAGTTCAAAAACGGCGACGCGGTCGGCATCAATGGCGAGGCCCTCAGCCCGGCCACCATCCTCACCCGCCTCAACGACTACGGCAAAGCCAACGGCATCGGCCGGCTCGATCTGGTCGAGAACCGCTTTGTCGGCATGAAGTCGCGCGGCGTGTACGAAACCCCCGGTGGCACCATCCTCTTGGCCGCCCACCGGGGCATCGAGTCCATCACCCTCGACCGCGAAGCCGCCCACCTCAAAGACAGCCTGATGCCCCGCTACGCCGAGCTGCTCTATAATGGCTTCTGGTTCTCCCCTGAGCGCCGCATGCTCCAGGCCCTTATCGATGCCTCCCAGGCCTCCGTCACCGGCACGGTGCGGCTCAAGCTCTATAAGGGCAATGTCATCGTCCTGGGCCGCGAGAGCCCCAACTCGCTCTACAACACCCGCATGGTCACGTTCGAGGACGATCAAGGCGCCTATAACCAGCAAGACGCCGCGGGCTTCATCAAGCTCAACGCCCTTCGCCTGCGTCTCGGCGCCTCCATCGGCCGCCGCGGCGGCGCGCTCTAAATTAATTTCAGCCGTCCTGTCCGGAAATTTGATTTCCGATCAGGTGGTTGTCATGCAAAGCCACGAAACAGGGCGCCCGAATACGGGCGCCCTTTTTGCATCCCAGCTCCCCCGCCGCCTCGGTTCCCCGCCGGCCTGGCTCGCTATAAGATGTATTTAACATTCATCTTATAGCGAGCCCCCCATGTCCGACCTCACCGAGCCTCAACTCCGCGCCCTGGTCGAGAATTTCTACGCCACCATCCGCCAGGATGACGCCCTCGGCCCCATCTTCAACGACATCGTGCAAGACTGGCCCGAACATCTCGACAAGCTCACCGCCTTCTGGTCGGGCGTTATGCTGGGGTCTGGGCGCTATAGCGGCAACCCCATGGCCAAACATGTCGCCATCCGCTCCCGCCTTTCGCCGGCCCTGTTCTCCCGTTGGTTGTCCATCTGGGGCCACAGCGCCCGCGCCCTCCTACCCCCAGACGCCGCCGCCGCCATCGAAGCCACCGCCGCCCGCATCGCCAAAAACCTTCAACGCGGCTGCGGTCTGCTGGAAAACATCTGAGTTTCCCCTCGAATATAAGAGTGCAGGAGGACCTTCGAACAAAAAACGAACAAATTATTAACAGAAATGTTGCTCGTTTGTTCTAGGCGTGGCAGTGTGCGACCACAGATTAACAAATTCCTCTGGTCTTTAACGGAGAACACGTTATGGTTGCAGCCACGACCGCAAAAAAGCCGCGTTTGACAGAAATCGAGTCGATGTTGGACGCTGTGGAGGCAACACCGATGGCAGTACCAATGGCAAAACCAGATCTTGAAAAGAACAAGGCGCTCGACGCCGCGATGGCGCAAATCGAACGCGCCTTCGGCAAGGGCTCGATCATGCGCATGGGCGCCAAGGGCGGCACCGAAGCCATCGAGACCATCCCCTCCGGCTCGCTGGGGCTCGACCTCGCGCTCGGCATTGGCGGCCTGCCCAAAGGCCGCGTGATCGAGGTGTACGGCCCCGAATCCTCGGGCAAAACCACCCTGGCCCTGCATGCCATCGCCGAGGCCCAAAAACGCGGCGGCGTCTGCGCCTTCATCGACGCCGAACACGCGCTTGACCCTGTTTATGCCCGCAAACTCGGCGTCGATGTCGATAACCTCCTGATCTCCCAGCCCGACACTGGCGAGCAGGGGCTCGAGATCGCCGATACCCTGGTCCGCTCCGGCTCCATCGACGTGCTGGTCATCGACTCCGTCGCCGCCCTCGTGCCGCGCGCCGAACTCGAAGGCGAGATGGGCGATAGCCATGTCGGCCTCCATGCCCGCCTGATGAGCCAGGCCCTGCGCAAAATCACCGGCTCGGTGGCGCGCTCCAACACCATGCTGATCTTCCTCAACCAGATCCGGTTGAAAATCGGCGTCATGTTCGGCAACCCCGAAACCACCACCGGCGGCAACGCGCTCAAATTCTACGCCTCCATCCGCATGGAAATCCGCCGTACCGGCTCGATCAAGGACCGCGAGGAAGTCACCGGCAACCATGTCCGCGTGAAAGTGGTCAAGAACAAGCTCGCCCCCCCGTTCCGCCAGGTCGAGTTCGACATCATGTTCGGCGAGGGCATCTCCAAATCGGGTGAATTGATCGATCTCGGCGTCAAGGCCGGGGTGGTCGAGAAATCCGGCGCCTGGTTCTCCTTCGACAGCCAGCGCATCGGCCAGGGCCGCGAGAACGCCAAACAGTTCCTGCGCGACAATCCCAAGGTCGCCGACGCCATCGAGAAGAAAATCCGCGACCAGTCAGCCGTCATCTCCGAGGTGCTGATGGCCTCCGACGGCGGCGAAGATAACGGCGACGACTAACAACGTATTGAAAAACTTATAAAAGTTTTTGGTGGCATGGCCCCTTTTTACAAAAAGGGGCCATGGTTTCGTGGGGGCTTTTTGTAAAAAGCCCCCACACCCGCAAAAACTTCTGTTTTTTTGGGCGGTGCCTACTCGTGCCTCAAAAGCGCCCACCCTTGGCGAACGCGTGGCTTCCCTGTAATTCAGCTTTCATGGTCACCAGCAACGATATCCGCGCCACCTTCCTCAATTATTTCGGCCGCCAAGGCCACCAGATCGTGCCCTCCGCACCCCTGGTGCCCCGCAACGACCCCACCCTGCTGTTCACCAGCGCGGGCATGGTGCCGTTCAAAAACGTCTTCACCGGCCAGGAAAAGCGCCCCTATGTGCGCGCCACCTCGGCCCAGAAATGCGTGCGGGCAGGCGGCAAGCATAACGACCTCGACAATGTCGGCTACACGGCCCGCCATCATACCTTCTTCGAAATGCTGGGGAATTTCTCCTTCGGCGATTATTTCAAGGACCAGGCCATCCATCACGCCTGGACCCTGCTGACCAAAGACTTCGCCCTCCCCAAGGACAAGCTGCTCATCACCGTCTACCACACCGACGATGAAGCCTTTGACCTCTGGAAAAAAATCGCCGGCCTGCCCGATGAGCGCATCATCCGCATCAAAACCGACGATAATTTCTGGCGCATGGGCGATACCGGCCCCTGCGGCCCCTGTTCCGAAATCTTCTTCGATCATGGCCCCGGCATCGCGGGCGGCCCGCCCGGCAGCCCGGATGAAGACGGCGACCGGTTCATCGAAATCTGGAACCTCGTCTTCATGCAATATGAGGAAGGCCCGCCCGGCACCCGCACGCCCCTGCCGCGCCCGAGCATCGACACCGGCATGGGCCTCGAGCGTTTCGCCGCCATCCTCCAGGGCAAGCACGATAATTACGACACCGACACGCTGCGCGCGATCATCCTGGCCTCCGCCGAGGAAACCAGCCAGGACGCCGACGGCAAGTTCAAAACCTCGCACCGCGTGGTGGCCGACCATCTGCGCTCCAGCGCCTTCCTCATGGCCGATGGCGTGCTCCCCTCCAACGAGGGGCGGGGCTACGTGCTCCGCCGCATCATGCGCCGCGCCATGCGTCATGCCCATCTGCTGGGCGCGCGCGAGCCGCTGCTCCACCGCCTCGTGCCCACCCTCATCCGCCAAATGGGCCAGGCCTACCCAGAGCTCACCCAGGCCCAGGCGCTGATCACCGAAACCCTGCAGCTCGAGGAAAACCGCTTCCGCTCCCTGCTCGAGCGCGGCATCTCGCTGCTGCGCGAGGAATCCGCCACCATCCCGGCGGGCGGCGCCCTCAAGGGCGATGTGGCCTTCAAACTCTACGACACATACGGCTTCCCGCTCGATCTGACCCAGGACGCGCTGCGCGAAGAGGGCAAAACCGTCGACACGGCCGGGTTCGATGCCGCCATGGCCGAGCAGAAAGCCCGCGCCCGCGCCGCCTGGGCCGGCTCTGGCGAGGCCGCGACCGAAGCCGTGTGGTTCGAGCTGAACGAAAAGCTCGGTGCCTCCGAATTCCTCGGCTATTCCACCGAATCCGCCGAGGCCACCATCGCCGCCCTGATCGTCGATGGCCAGCCCGTCGAACACGCCAATACCGGCGCCAACGTTGCCCTCATCCTCAACCAAACCCCCTTCTACGCCGAATCCGGCGGTCAGGTGGGCGATGAAGGCACCATCACCGGCCCCGATGGCCTGCTCATCCGCATCACCGACACCCAAAAGAAACTGGGCGCCCTCTCGGTGCATCTGGGCGTCATCGAGGCGGGCGAGGCCAAAACCGGCATCCCCGTCATCGCCACGGTCGACCATGCGCGCCGGTCCAAAATCCGCGCCCATCACTCGGCCACCCATCTGCTGCACGAGGCCCTGCGCCGTGCCCTCGGCCCTCACGTCACCCAAAAAGGTTCGCTCAACGGCCCCGACCGGCTGCGCTTCGACATTTCCCAGCCCCGCCCCATCACGGGCGCTGAGCTGGCCGCCGTCGAGCGCGAGGTCAATGCCCGCATCCGCGAGAATACCGAGGTCACCACCCGCCTGATGACCCCCGATGAAGCCGTGAAGCTCGGCGCCATGGCGCTGTTCGGCGAGAAATACGGCGACGAGGTGCGGGTGGTCTCCATGGGGCTCCCGCAAGAGGATAAATCCGCCTGGACCATCGAGCTGTGCGGCGGCACCCATGTCGCCCGCACGGGCGATATCGGCCTGTTCCGCATCGTCGCCGAGGGCGCGGTGTCGGCCGGCATCCGCCGCATCGAGGCTCTGGCCGGCGAAGCGGCGGTCGAAGCGATCGAGGATGAAAGCCGCCTGCTGGCCGAGGCCGCCGCCACCGTCAAGGCCCCGCCCGCCGAGCTGCCCGGCCGCATCACCGCCCTGCAGGACGATAAAAAGCGCCTGGAGCGCCAGGTGGCCGAGCTGCAAAAGAAGCTGGTGCTGGCCACCGCCACCACCCCCGAACAGGTGGGCGCCACCCAGGCCATCTTGCGCCAGGTCGGCGACATTCCAGCCAAGGAGCTGCGCCCCATCGCCACCGAGCTGCTCAAGACCCTGGGATCGGGCGTGGTGGCGCTGGTCGCGGTCACCGATGGCAAAGCCGCCATCATGGTGGCCGTGTCCGATGACCAGCCCGTCTCGGCGGTCGATCTGGTGCGCGCGGCCGCCACGGCGGTGGGCGGCCAGGGTGGCGGCGGCAACAAATCCGCCGCCCAGGCCGGCGGCCCGGATGGCACCAAGGCCGCCGAGGCCCTCACCGCCATCCGCGCCCTGCTGGCCTGATTGATCAAAAGTTTTTGGGGGGCTTGGGGCGCCTTTTACAAAAAGCGCCCCAAATCCCGCCGCCTTTTTTGAAAAAAAGGCGGCACCCAAAAAACTTTCAATAATTTATTGAACAGCCCTTAACCCCGCGTTCATGACCACCCCCTATGACCATGGTCATGGCCGAGACAATTTCCAAATCCCAGTTCAAACCCCGCGCGCTGGAATATTTCCGCGCCATCGAAGCCACCGGCAAACCGCTGGTCATCACTGATAACGGGGTCCCCGTGCTCGAAATCCGCCCCTGGCGCCCCCGGACCGACCAGTTAGAAGCCCTGCGCGGCTCGGTGCTGCGCTTCACCCCACCCGAACCCTGAGCCATGGTCCTGCTCGACAGCACCGCCCTGCTCTGGTGGGTCAACCGTGACCCCAACCTCACCCCCCGCGCGCTCGGCGCCATCGAGGCCGAGCGTCCCGGCGGTGAAATCATCGTCTCCGCGCTCTCCGCCTACCAAATCGCCCGCTGGGTGCATGAAGGCCGGCTCATATTGCGCATGGCCCCGGCCGACTGGTTCGCCCAGCTCCAGGCCGCCCCCGAACTCACCCTCGCCCCCATCGATGCGCCGCTCGCCCTCCAGGCCGCCACTTTGCCGCTGCCCCAGCCCGAATCCCGCCTGCTCATCGCCCAGGCCCGCCGGCTCAACTGCCCCCTGGTCACGCCCAGCGCCGCACTTGCCGCCGCGGGCCTCGCCAAAATCATCTGGTAGCGGGCAGGGCAGGGGCTCTGGTCAGGCCGCCACGGCCCCGGCGATCCCCATGGCGGCAAACACCTGGTTGCCCACGGCCTTGCGCGCCTCGCCCGAGAGCGCGCCGATCAGCTCGGCCTTGCCCGCCTCCACCGTGAAGATTTTCGCCGTGCGGATCACCGCCGGCACGCCCAGCCCGGCGCCAATCGTGTCCTGAATCTCAATATCCCCAGGCCAGCCTTTGTTGCCGGCGCTGGTAATCATCAGCACCCATAGCAGCCCGTGCAGCTTCAGCAGCTCCCCGGCCACAATCACCAAAGCCGGCCGGAATTCCGGCGTGTCATTCATCGGGTGAGGAATTTTCACCACATCCCAGCGCTTAAAGACCATAAAACGCCCTCTGATCCGCTTCCGATTCCCACTCCCCAGAGATGCTCACCGGCCCGCCCAGCGTCTTAATCAGCGGCTTCACCAGCAGCACGCGCTCGCCATCCAGAATAAACCCGAGCAAATCCCCCTCCGCCACGCCCAAATGCCGTCTCACGGCCTGCGGAATGGTCGTTTGCGCCTTTGCCGTCAGCTTACTGGTGATCAAATCCCACTCCTTCCCGAGTCGCCTTCGAGGCTTACCGGCCCAAAGCTGAACACCCCGTAAATTTCCCGGATTTTTCCCCCGATTTTCACGGATTTTCCCACCAATCCAGAAAATCCCTTACCCGCCGCCCCAAAGCCAGAAACTTCCTTACCAGCCAGAATTTTCCCGCCCCATCCAGAATTTTCCTTACCACGCCGAAAACCGCCGTGATTCCCGGATTTTCATTACTAAATCCCCTGATTTTCCTGGATGTAAGGAAATACCCGGTATTTCACCCCGGTTTTGCGCCCTCGCGGCGCATCAGCACCACCTCCACCGGCACGCGCGCGGGCGGCTCGCCAAACAGCGCCCGTCCGGTCTCCACAAACCCGCAGCGCGCATAAAACCCAGCGGCATGCAGCGTCGCCTCCAGCCGCACCACGCCCGGCCCGGCCATCTGGCAGCCCGCCTCCAGCAACAGCCGCCCCAGCCCCTGGCCCATGGCCTCCGGGCGCACATAAAGCCGGCGGATCAGCCCGGGCACCGCTTCCACAAACCCCAGCACGGCGCCCTCATGCGCGGCCACCCTCACACCGCCCCCGGCGATCGCGGCCTCATAAGCGCGGGCATCGCACCCCGCCATCCAGCCGCGCACTTGCTCTGGCCTATAAAACGCCCCGGCCTTCGCCTCGGTCGCGGCCTTGGTGATATCGAATAAAACCTGCCCCTCACCGGCCTGGGCGGGGCGCAGCCTCATTCGGCGGGCAGCTCCACCAGCCGAATGCGCTTGCCCTTGGTCGAGAGCGCCACTTCGCCCCTGATCAGCCGCAGCGCGTCATTGCCAAACATCTCGCGCCGCCAGCCTTCCAAAATCGGGTTGGGCGCGGTCTCATCCAGCGCCAGCGCCTCAATCTCATCGCCGCCCGCCACCAGCCTGGGCGCCACATTATTCTGCTCCGCCGCCGCGTTCAGCAGCACTTTCAGCAGCGCCACCAAAGCGGGCGAGGCGCGCGGTACGTCCCGTGGCCGGTCAAGCTTGGGCAATTCCGCCTCGGGCAGGGCTTTGGCGGCGGCAATCGTCGCCAACAGCGAAACCCCCGACTTGCCATTGGCAAAGCCCGCGCTAATGCCCCGCGCGCGTGTCAGGCCATCGGCCGTATCGGGTGCCAAAGCGGCGATTTCAGGAATCTGCTCATCCTTGAGCAGCCTCTGGCGCGGAATATTGATCCGCTGCGCCTCCCGCTCGCGCCACGCCGCCACGGCTTTAATAATGGCCAGCTGCCGGCGGTTATTGGTGCGCAGTTTCAGCCGCTCCCAGGCTTTCTCCGGGTCCACCCGATAGGTGGCGGGCTCGGCCAGCACGGCCATTTCCTCGGCCACCCAGGCCAGCCGGTCCTCTTTTTCCAGCCGGGCGGCGAGCTTTTCATAAATCACCCGCAAATGCGTCACATCGGCGGCGGCATATTCCACCTGCGCGCGCGAGAGCGGCCGCGCCGCCCAGTCGCTGAAGCGGTGGGTCTTGTCGATATGCGCGCCGGTCAGCGCCTGCACCAGCGAGTCATAGCCCACCTGGTCGCCAAATCCGGCCACCATGGCGGCCACCTGGGTGTCGAACAAATTGGCGGGCACCGCGTCATACATCTGCAGAAAAATTTCCACATCCTGGCGGCAGGCGTGAAACACCTTCACCAGCTCGGGCTTGGCCAGCAGCGCGCCCAGCGGGGCCATGTCGAGCCCCGGCGCCAGCGCGTCCACCACCGCCACGTCATCCGTCCCCGCCAGCTGAATCAGGCACAGCTCGGGGTAATAGGTTTTCTCACGCATGAACTCCGTGTCCACGGTGATGAATTTTTCCTGTCCCAGCCGCTCGCACAGCGCGGCCAGTTGTGGGGATGTCGTGATAAAGGCGGTTTTTGTCTCACTCATACTCCCCCTTTGCATCTTCCCGGCTTGACAGGAAAGGGGGCGCGGTTTCTTTGCCCCCCATGGAACAGATAAACGCCTACCGCACCCATAGCTGCGCCGCCCTGCGGCATGAAAATATCGGCCAGACCGCCCGGCTTTCCGGCTGGGTTCACGCCAAGCGCGACCATGGCGGCCTGCTCTTCATCGACCTGCGCGACCATTACGGTCTCACCCAATGCGTGTTCCCGGCGGGCTCGGCGGCCTTTGCCCAGGCCGAGCATCTGCGCGTCGAGTCGGTCATCACCGTCACCGGCCAGGTGGTCGAGCGCGCGCCCGGCACCCAGAACCCCAAGCTCCCCACCGGCGCCATCGAGCTCAAGGTCGAGAGCCTGGTGCTGCAATCGGGCGCCGACGTGCTGCCCCTCCAGGTCGCGGGCAACGAGAATTACCCCGACGAGCTGCGCCTCAAATACCGCTTCCTCGATCTGCGCCGCGAGAGCGTGCACCGCAACATCATGCTGCGCGCGGGCGTCATCGCCTCCTTCCGCCGCCGCATGATCGAGGCCAATTTCACCGAGTTCCAAACCCCCATCCTCACAGCCTCCAGCCCCGAGGGCGCGCGTGACTTCCTGGTGCCGTCGCGCAACCATCCCGGCAAATTCTACGCCCTGCCCCAGGCGCCCCAGCAGTTCAAACAGCTGCTCATGGTCGCGGGCTTCGACCGCTACTTTCAAATCGCCCCCTGCTTCCGCGATGAGGCCTCGCGCGCCGACCGCTCCCCCGGCGAATTCTACCAGCTCGATTTCGAGATGAGCTTCGTCACCCAGGAAGACGTGTTCAACACCATCGAGCCCATCCTCCATGGCGTGTTTGATGAGTTCGCCAATGGCCGCGTGGTCGGCAAGCCGCCCTTCGAGCGCATCGCCTACGATGACGCCCTGCTCAAATACGGCTCCGACAAGCCCGACCTGCGCAACCCCCTGCTCATCTCCGATGTCACCGAGGCGTTCCGTGGCTCCTCCTTCGGCCTGTTCGCCAAAATCGTCGAAGCCGGCGGCATTGTCCGCGCCATCCCGGCGCCGGGCGCTGGCGCCAACCCGCGCTCCTTCTTCGACAAGCTCAATGACTGGGCGCGCGCCGAGGGCGCTGGCGGCCTGGGCTACATCACCTGGAACGAGAGCGGCGCCCAAGGCCCGATCGCCAAAAACCTCTCCCCTGAGCGCGCCGATTCCATACGCGAGCTGTGCGGCCTGCAGGCGGGCGACGCCGTGTTCTTCGCCGCCGGCAAGCCGGATG
Source organism: Pseudomonadota bacterium (assembly GCA_021809435.1). Lineage (GTDB taxonomy): Bacteria > Pseudomonadota > Alphaproteobacteria > Acetobacterales > Acetobacteraceae > Acidocella. The sequence goes on from JAKBAD010000009.1 coordinate 81,596, forward strand.
CAGCCGCCAAATTCGCCGGCGCCGTGCGCACCAAGCTCGGCAACGATCTCGGCCTCATCAAGGAGGGCGAGTTCAAATTCTGCTGGATCGTCGATTTCCCGATGTACGAGTACGACGAGGAGCTGAAACAGGTGGTGTTCTCGCACAACCCGTTCTCCATGCCCCAGGGCGGCATGGAAGCGCTCGAAACCCAGGACCCGCTGACCATCAAGGCCTTCCAGTACGACATCGTCTGCAACGGCATCGAGCTGTCATCCGGCGCCATCCGCAACCACCGCCCCGACATTATGTTGAAAGCCTTCGAAATCGCCGGCTACGGGCCGGAGGAAGTCGAAGCCCGGTTTGGCGGCATGCTCAACGCCTTCCGCTACGGCGCGCCGCCCCATGGCGGCTCCGCGCCGGGCATCGACCGCATCGTCATGCTGCTGGCCGATGAGCCCAACATCCGCGAAGTCATCGCCTTCCCGCTCAACCAGCAAGGCGAAGACCTGATGATGGGCGCGCCCGCCCCGGTGCCCGCCAACCGGCTCAAGGAGCTGTCCATCGGCTTGGCCCTGCCGCCCAAAATCGTCAAAAGCTGACCGGGCGATCAAAACTTAATCCGTGCAAAGAGGCGTTTTCCCCAAAACGCCTCTTTTTTTGTCTCATCCCCATCCCGTCACGCAATTTTGTGAAGCCGGGGACTTCAAGATTTTATTGCGCGTATCCATATTTCGTCCATAAATAGACGTAAACGTTAACCACCGCGTCCAAAACCACGTCCCAGAACACCTCCAAGACCACCCCAACGACCAAGAAACCAAAATCCACTCATCAAGGGAGATCAACCATGACCAGGCATACCCTGCTCGCCTCCACCGTGCTGTTCGGGCTGCTCGGCGCCCCGGCCACCGCCGGCACCCTCTATGTTTTCGGTGACAGCCTGTCAGATGACGGCAATCTCTTCGCCCTCATCCACCAGCCCCCCGCACCCTATTATCAGGGGCGTTTTTCCAATGGTCCCGTGTGGGTCGAATATCTGCCCGGCCTCACCGGCCTGGGTTTCTCCTCCGCCACCGATTACGCCTATGGCGGCGCCTATACCGGCAATTTAACCGTCAACGGCGTCAATTACCTCGGCAATGTCGAGGAATATAACGCCACCACCAACACGGTCACCAATTACAACCTGCCCAGCATCAGCACCGAAATCACCAATTTCGCCGCTGCCGGGGGGCATTTCACCAGCACCGATGTGGTCACCCTCTGGGGCGGCGCCAATAATTATTTCCTCTACGCCCAACTGGCCCAGGCCAACCCCGCCAATGCCGCCAGCTATGTTGCGAGCGGTGTCACCACCACCATTTCCCAGCTCACCACCGATGTCGGTTCCCTCATCGGGCTGGGCGCGCAAACGCTCATCGTGCCCAACCTGCCCAATCTCGGCGTCACCCCCAATTTCAACACCACCCCCCAGGGCATCGCGCTGGGCAGCGCCTTCTCCACCAACCACGACACCTATCTCCCCATCGAAATGGCCACCCTTCATCAGAGCACGGGGGCCAACATCATCGTCTTGAACACCGAGCAGCTGCTCAACAACGTCATCGCCAACCCCGCCACTTACGGCTTCACCAACGTCACCCAGGCCTGCACCGCCGTGCTGGCCTGCGTCACCGGCACCACCGCCCAGCAAAACCAATATTTGTTCTGGGATAGCGTCCACCCCACCACCCACGCGCAAAACATCATCGCCCAATACGCGGCCGAGTCCCTCATTGGCTTCCAAAACCTCACCATCCCCGCGCAGCTCGGCACCAGCGTGGTCACTGGCTTCACGGGCCTGCTCGACCAGCGCCTCTCCGCCCTCTCGGCCGGCGCCACCGGCGCCTCCTATACGCTGGGCGGCATGAACGCCAACGCCCCGCTGCCCGATCGCCACTGGTCGCTGTTCCTCTCCGAAACCGGCAGCTTTGGCGCCCAGTCCACCCAGGGCCAGGATGCCGGCTTCACCTCCAGCCAGGAAACCACCACCCTCGGCCTCGAGGATCATCTCTCCCCCGCCACCGTCGCCGGCCTGGCGGTGGGCTATGCCACCGCCACGGCCAGCCCCAAAACGGCGGGCTCGGTGCATGATGACGCGCTCGAATTCGGCCTCTACGGCGCCTATACCGGCCCGGCCTTCTATGTGCGCCTCAGCGGCGTGGTGGGCGAGAACTGGTACAAGACCCAAACCCCGGCTTATCTGGGCGGATCGGTCACCGGCAAGCCCGCGGGCCTGAGCATCGCCTTCCAGGGCGCGGCGGGCTATGCCTATCACCTCACCCCCGCGCTCAGCGCCGGGCCTGAGCTGGGGCTGATCTATTCCCATGTCGGGCTGAACGGCTACACCGAAACGGGCGACGCCCTGCTCACCCAGCAAGTCATCGCCCAAACCGACCAGCAGCTCGACGCCACCGCCGGCCTGCGCGTCTCCTGGGCCGGCAACCTGGCCGGCTGGCAACTCACCCCCTACGCCCTGCTCGGCGCCGAGCTGCCACTCGCGGGCCGTAATGGCAGTTTCACCTCCGTGTTCACCTCCTCGCCCCTGGTGCCGCTCACCTCGCGCTATCCCGGCCAGCAAACGGCCTGGGCCATCTATCAGGCGGGCACCAGTGTCGCGCTCGGCCAAAACCTTTCGGCCCAGGCCGAGATCACCGGCTCGGCGTTCCGCGCGGCGGGCAATAATGTCAGCCTTTCGGGCGCGCTCACCTGGCGGTTCTAACCCCGTCCGGCGGCCTGCGTCTCCCCGGCCGGTGCCCGCGCACCGGCCGTTTTTCATATGCGTTTGCAGAACGCGGTGAACAGGCTATTCCTGTCACCGAAGCTTCACCTGCCTGTCATCGTATTGTCACGAAAGGCGCGTAGGGAAGCGGCCATGGAATTAGTGAGCCAGAAATCGATGTCTGCTGACCACGCGCTTCCCGAGGCGCTCCGCACCGCCGCCCGCTCCAACAACGCGCGCGTCTCCATCCGTAACCTCAACTTCTATTACGGCCAGACCCACGCGCTCAAAAACATCTCCATCGATTTCCCCGACCGCCAGACCACGGCGATGATCGGTCCCTCGGGCTGCGGCAAATCCACGCTGCTGCGCGTGCTCAACCGCATGTACGACCTCTATCCCGGCCAGCGCGCCGAGGGTGAGGTGCTGATGAACGGCGACAACATCATCACCCCCGGCGTCGATCTCAACCGCCTGCGCCGGCGCGTGGGCATGGTGTTCCAAAAACCCACGCCCTTCCCCAAATCCATCTACGACAACGTGCTTTTCGGCGTCCGCCTGCACGAGAAGCTCTCCAAGGCCGAGGCCGATGAGCGCGTGGAATGGGCGCTCACCCGCTCAGCCCTCTGGGGTGAGGTGAAAGACCGCCTGCACAGCTCCGCGCTCGGTCTCTCGGGCGGCCAGCAGCAGCGTTTATGCATCGCCCGCTCCATCGCCGTCCGCCCCGACATCCTGCTCCTCGACGAGCCCACCTCCGCCCTCGACCCCATCTCGACGCTCAAGATCGAAGAGCTGATCGATGAGCTCAAGCGCGATTTCTGTATCGTCATCGTCACCCACAACATGCAGCAGGCCGGCCGCTGCGCCGACCAGGTGGCGTTCTTCTATCTGGGCGAGCTGGTCGAGGTCGGGCCCACCAGCCAGATCTTCACCGCCCCCAAAGAGCGCAAGACCCAGGAATACATCACCGGCCGCTTCGGCTGATCAGAAAGTCACCCCCATGCCCAACGAGCCGAAACACATCGTCGCCAGCTTCGAAGCCGACCTCAAGCGCCTGCATGATATGATCGCCGCCATGGGCGGCCTGGTCGAGCGCGCGGTGGCCGACGCCGCCATCGCCCTCATCCAGCGCGACACCGACCTCGCCGCCCGCGTCATCGAGCACGACCCCAAAATCAACGCCGAGCAACTGGCCGTCGAGCAAACGGCGGTCAAGCTCCTGGCGCTGCGCCAGCCCGTGGCCGATGATCTGCGCCACGTCATCCAGGCCCTCAAGGTCGCCACCGACCTCGAGCGCATCGGCGATTACGCCGCCAACATCGCCAAGCGCTCCATCGTCATCAGCCAGACTGCCGGCCATATCGGCCTCTCGGGGCTTGGGCAAATGGCCTCGCTGGTGCAGCAAAACCTCAAACTCTCCATCGACACGGTGGGCGAATCCGACCCCCAAAAAGCCATCTCCGTCTGGCGCGCCGATCAGATGATCGATGACCTCTACAACACCATTTTCCGCGAGCTCATCACCTACATGATGGAAGACGCGCGCAACATCACCCCCTGCACGCATCTCATGTTCATCGCCAAAAACCTCGAGCGCATCGGCGACCACGCCACCAACATCGCCGAGCTGACCTATTACGCCATCACCGGCGAAAACCTCCCCGATTTCCGGCCCAAGGCCGACAACACCGCCACCTACATTCACACGCTCAACCAGTAACCATGTCCGACCATAACAAGCCCTATGTGCTGATCGTCGAGGACGAAGCCCCCCTCGTCACGCTGCTGCGCTACAATCTCGAGAAACAAGGCTTCCGCGTCGAGGATGCCGGCGATGGCGGCGAGGCGCTGACCCGCATCACCGAGGCCCCGCCCGACCTGCTGCTGCTCGACTGGATGCTCCCCACCATGTCGGGCATCGAGCTGTGCCGCCAGCTCCGCCGCCGCCCGGCCACGCGCCAGCTGCCCATCATCATGCTCACCGCCCGCGCCGAGGACCAGGACGCCGTGCGCGGCCTCGATACGGGGGCGGATGATTACATCACCAAACCCTTCAACACCGAGGCGCTGATCGCCCGCATTCGCGCCCTGCTGCGCCGCTCCGGCGCCATGCCCCAAAGCGCCAAGCTCGCCTTCCACGATATTTCCCTCGATCCCGCCTCCCATCGCGTGCTGCGCAATGGCCGCACCCTGCATCTCGGCCCCACCGAATTCCGCCTGCTGGAATTTTTCCTGCGCCACCCCAAGCGCGTGTTCTCGCGTGAGGATGTGCTCAACGCCGTCTGGGGCCGCGATATTCATGTCGAGCCCCGCACGGTCGATGTCCATATCCGCCGCCTGCGCAAGGCCATCAACGGCCCCGGCGAAATCGACGTGGTCCGCACCGTGCGCGCCGCCGGCTACGCGCTCGACCTCGAAGACGTGGCATAACCCCCCGGCCGCGCCTCACGGCGCGGTCGTCGGTCCTCTCAAAATCCCCAGCCTATATGCGTCAGCGCAATGCCGTGCGCCTCATCTAGCTCGTGCGGCTTGAGCGAAATAATCACATCCCGCCCGCTCGTGTCGGGCACCTGCAGCGTTATCGAGGCTTGCCGCGGCGTTTGCGGCGTCACCACCTCCCCCGCGAACCGGCCATCAACCCACACCCTGATCTTCATGACCGAGCGTGGAATCAGCCCCGCGAAGCTCAGCGTCACCCGCCGCGCGCCGGCGGGCGGCGGCAAATCGAGCCAGTCATCCTCATTGACGCTAAACGCCGCCTGCGCATCCTGCCCGTCCCAGCCTTTCATCAGCAGGTAGCAGGCCGGATATGTCCCAAGGCTACCTGGTGAATAGCTGGTCATCGCCGCCAGCGCCGCCCGGCTCTGCGCGGCCTCGCCATCGGGCAGCCAGCAATCGCGGGTGCGCGAGATGAAAAACTGCCGGTAAGCCTGGCTGACATGCGGGTGCGAAATCCACACGCCCATGGCCACGGCCTGTCCCAGCCCCAGCGCCAGCCCGGCCAGGCCCCTAAACCAGGCCGCCACGTCCCGCCCCCCAGCAATAAACCAGATAAAGCTGCACCGCCGCGCAAACCAGCAGCAGCGGCGCCATCAGCCGCCGGGCCCGCCCCTGCCACAGCCAGTCGAATAAAAACAGCAGCATCACCGGGTTTGCCCACACAAACCGTTGCAGCGATATCAGCCCGCTCGACGCCGCCATCAGCACGGTGGCGGCCAAAAACCAAGCGTCCCGGTACCGCCTCAACAGGGCCAGCCGCACGCTCATCACTAACACGAGACAGCCGCTGAGCGCGCATAAAAACTGGCTCTGGCCATGAAAGAACAGGGCATCCCCCACATCAAACGCCAGCAGCCCGTCGAGCAGGGCGGCAAAGGGGTTGACAAAATGCCGGAACCAGCAGGCTTGCGCATGAGCAAAGGCCAGGGCATCGCCGACATGGCTGTGGAAATAGGCCATCAGCCCCGTCACCCCCAGCGGCGCGATCGCCAAGGGCGGCATGGCCCGCGCGGCCAGGTCCCAGGCCCCGTGCCGGTCGCCCGCCCGCCACGCGCGCCAGGCCGGGGCCAGCCCCGTCCAGGCCAGAACCGGCCAAAGCAGCACGCCAGTCACCCGCGTCACCATCAGGCCCGCGCTCACCAGCCCGGCCGTCATCAGCCCGCCGCGCTCCAGTGCCAGCAGCGCGCTCATCGCCAGCAGCGCATACAGGCTTTCGGTGTAGGGCAGGGAGAAATAAAACCCGAACGGAAACGCCATGAGAAACCAGATGCCACCCCCCTGGTTGGTGCCCGGCCGCACCATGGCAAGGTAGCGCACCCCCACCAGCACGAACCCGGCGAACGCCGCATTGGCCACCACCAGCCCGCACAGGCGCAGCGGCCAGTGCGTCAGCGCCGCCAGCGCGGCGATGAGCCCGGGAAACGCCGGCAGAAAAGCCCAGTTGGTGGTAACGGCATAATCGGGCGGCCATGCGGTGGGGGCCAGGTCATACCCGGCGCTGGCGATGCGCAGATAAAACCCGCAATCCCATTGGCACATGGTCCGCGGCAAGGCCGCCAGCCCGTCAGTCACCAGCCCATAGGCGCCCAGCCGCAGGGCCAGCAGGCCCAAACTCAACAACAGCGCGTGTCCGGCCCGTGGCCGCTCAGGAATCAGCCACGCGCCCAGGACCTTCATGATCTAAGGCTGTCCTCGCCCCAGCGCGCAATCGCCAGATACGCCATGCGCTTGGCCTCCTTGCGCGCCCGCGCCACCGAATCCAGAATCAGGCCGCACACAAAACTGAGCATGGCGATCATCACAATGCCCGTGGCCAGCACGGCGGTCGGCAGCCGGGGCACCAGCCCGGTGGCCAGATAGGTGCTCACCACCGGCACGCCCAGCCCCACGCCCAGCGCCAGCAGCCCCAGCCCGGTGAGCGAAAAAAACCGCAGCGGCCGCTCTTCCTTCACCAGCGTCACAATGGTGCGTAAAATCCGCAGCCCGTCCGACCAGGTGCGCAGCTTCGACACCGAGCCCACCGGCCGCTCGCGGTAGCAAACCGGCAGTTCCGCCAGCGGCATCATCAAATCCAGCGCATGGATGGTGAATTCCGTCTCCGTCTCAAACCCCTCGGCCAGCGCCGGAAAGGTTTTCACGAACCGCCGCGAGAACACCCGGTAACCTGAGAGCATATCCTTGATCCGGTCGCCAAACACCGCCCGCACCAGCCCCGAGAGCACCAAATTCCCGGTCCGGTGGCCTCGCCGGTAAGCCCCCACCGGCCCCTCACCCGCCTGCTCCACACGCTGCCCGTTCACCATATCGAGCTGATCCTCGAGCAGTTTCGCCACCATGGCGGGCGCGGCGCTGGCGTCATAGGTGTCGTCGCCATCCACCAGCACATAGGCATCGGCCTCAATATCGGCAAACATGCGCCGGATCACATGGCCCTTGCCCTGCAACGCCTCGCACCGCACCACCGCCCCGGCGGCTTTGGCGGCCGCGCGGGTGCCATCGGTCGAGTTATTGTCATAAACATAAATCACGGCGCCCGGCAGCGCGGTCCGAAAATCCGCCACCACCTTGCCAATGGCGACTTCCTCGTTGAAACACGGGATCAGAACGGCAATGCGGGGCGGGGTCATTGGTTGCGCCTAATGCAGATAGAAATTCTTAACAAGCAGCCACGGCACATAGATCGTGCCAAACATCCCCAGCAGCGCGGCGGGCAGCGCCGTCAGCACCGGCCCCAGCTGCGGCCCGCGCCTGAGGCTGGGAATGGCGAACAGCAAAAACGGCACCATCGGCAATAAATACCGCCCCTGAATCCCGTCGATCCAGTTCAGCCCGACATTGCTCCAAGACAGGTAAAACACGATATTGAGCAGCCAATAGGTCAAAAACATCAGCGTCAGGGTAAACAACCCGTCGCGCCAGCGCCCGCCCGCCAGCCCGGCGGGGCGGGTGGTGAATAGCAACCCCGCCGCCGCGCACAGCAGCGCGCCCGCCCAAAGCCAGTACACGGGGCGCGCCATCTGAATCGTCAGCAACCCCAGCATCCCAATCATTTGCGGTATTTTGTCGCGCCCGAACATCTCATTGGTCACCCACGGCAGCGTCCAGAACCGTGAAGGCTGGGCCAGCAGAATATGTAAGTTGGCGGCGGCGTCGGTGTGGTCGAGCAGCAAGGCCGGGTTGCCGGTGAAGAGCGGCCCGGGATGGTAAGGCTGTTTCAGTGACGGCACCAGCGTCAGCGCCGCCAGCACCACCACCCACAAGGTCACCGGCAGCGCCGCCACCACCACCTCGCCCAGCCGCCGCAGCCAGCCCTTGGCGAAGAGCGGCTCCAGAAACGTGGCCAGCAGCAGGATATAAGGCTGTTTTGACCCAAGAACGACAACCAGCACCGCCAGCCCTCCCAGCCGCGCGCGGCGCGTCTCGCGGGTGAGCAGCGCGCAGGCCAGGCAGGTGAGCGCCAGCAGCACGCCATCTTGGTTGAGCGTGCCGGCCAGAAACAGCGCCATGGGGAGCAGCAGCACCGCCAGCAGCAGGGCTTCGCCATAAGCCGCCAGATAAATCGCCAGCAGCCCAAGCCCGACATACGCCACCGCCATGCATAACCGGCCGCTGATCAGGGCAAAATAAGGCCGCGCGCCCAGCGCGTTGGCCACCCCCAGCCCCAGCGTGGCGGGCAGATAGGTGAGCGGAAAATACACCGCCGTGTTGGAGATCTCGCCAAAAATCAATTGATGCGAGGGCGGCTGGTCCAGCAGGGCCTGCCGGTTGGCCGCCGAGAAAACCAGATGGCCGTCAAAAGGTGTATCGGCGCCAAACGAGGCCTGCGCCAAACCCTGATCGACCAGCACGCCGGTCACCTGGCAGGGCTTGCCGGTATAAGGATCGGTGCCGGTGACGCGGTGGGCGATGATCTGGCCATGCAACAATCCGGCCGCGCGGATCAGATGGGCCGGCTCATCGGGGCTTTGGCCGGGGGGGGTGAGCAGGGCGGTGAGGCAGGTGACCGGCAGGGCGCAACAGAAAAACAGCGCCATAAGGAGGTTTTTCTCCCCAAGGCGCCGCACACTCTCAAAAGCCCGTCTCATCATCAACCTCACGTTCCGGCTGGCCGCACCATAAAGCGCGGACCAGCCGGGGCAAGGGGCTTCAGAACGCGAGGTTGCTGGCCTGCATCACCAGCGGCAGTTCGCGCACTTTGGCCAGCACCGCGTCGGGCGTGGCGCCGTCGGTCGAAACCAGGCAGATCGCATCCTCGCCCTCGGCCGCGCGGCCGAGATGGAAGGTGGCGATATTGACGCCCGCCTCGGCCAGCAGCATGCCAAAGCGGCCAATGAAGCCGGGTTTGTCCTTGTTGGTGACATAGAGCATGTGGGGCGCGAAATCGGCCTCGACCTTGATGCCCTTGATCTCCACCAGGCGCGGCCGCCCGGCGCCGATCAGCGAGCCCGCGACAGAGCGGGTGAGCTTGTCGGTGGTCACCGTGATGCGCACCAGCGTTTGGTAATCGCCCGTGCGGTCGGTCGAGGCTTCGGCCACCTCGATGCCATGATCCTTGGCCAGCATGGGGGCGTTGACCATGTTCACCCCATCCATCACCGGCCCCAACAGCCCGGCCAGGGCGGCGGCGTTGAGCGGCCGGTGGTTGAGCGGCGCGGCCGCGCCCTCATACTCAATCAGTACGCGCTGAATGGTGCCGTCGGTCGCGCGGGTAAGCTGGCCGGCAAAGGCACCGAGCAGGCGGGCGAGGTCCATATAAGGCCGCAGGCGCGGCGCTTCCTCGGCGCTCACCGAAGGCATGTTCAGCGCGTTCACCACCGAGCCCTTGAGCAGGAAATCCGAAATCTGCTCGGCCACCTGCAGCGCCACGTTTTCCTGGGCTTCCGTGGTCGAGGCGCCGAGATGGGGCGTGCACACGACGTTTTCCAGCTCAAAGAGCGGGCTTTCCTTGGCCGGCTCCACATCGAAGACATCGAGCGCGGCGCCCGCCACATGGCCCGCTTTCAGCGCGTCATAGAGCGCCGCCTCGTCAACCAGCCCGCCGCGCGCGCAGTTGATGATGCGCACGCCCTTCTTGGTCTTGGCCAGCGCCTCGCGCGAGATGATGTTGCGCGTCGCCTCGATCAGCGGGGTATGCAGCGTGATGAAATCGGCCTTGGCCAGCACGGTGTCGAGATCGGCCTTGACCACGCCCAGCTCCACGGCGCGCGCCTCGGTCAGGTAGGGGTCGAAGGCCAGCACCTTCATCTTCAAGCCCACCGCGCGGTCGGCGACGATGGAGCCGATATTGCCGCAGCCGATCAGCCCGAGCGTCTTGCCGGTGACTTCCACGCCCATGAAGCGGTTCTTCTCCCACTTGCCCGCCTTGGTCGAGGCGGTGGCCTCGGGCAGCTGGCGGGCCAGGGCGAAGATCATGGCGATGGCATGTTCGGCGGTGGTGATGGCATTGCCGTGCGGGGTGTTCATCACCACCACGCCGCGCGAGGTGGCGGATTTCACATCCACGTTATCAACGCCGATGCCCGCGCGCCCGACCACTTTGAGGTTGGTGGCGAGGTCGAGCACCTCCTTGGTCACCTTGGTGGCCGAGCGGATGGCGAGGCCATCATACTGCCCGATGATGTCGCGCAGCTCGGCGGGGGTGAGACCGGTCTTCACGTCGACCTCGACGCCGCGCTCCTTGAAAATTTCGATGGCGGCGGGGGAAAGCTTATCGCTGATGAGAACCTTGACCATGTGTCTGTCGTCCTTGTGGCGAAATTGTTGGAATTTGTGGGTTTGTGTGGCTTTGGCCGCGCGAATTGTGGTTTTGCGTGGCAAAATATGGGTTTGTGTGGATTTGCCGCTTTTTAAAAAAAGCGGCGCAAAAAATTTTCGATCCGTTCCGCCATGGGCGTTGTTTCAGCCAACGCCCATGACCCCGGGATCAAAAGTTTTTTTGGTTCTTTTTTTAAAAAAGAACGTCAGAACTCTTTTGCCACCGTATCGACGGCATAGTCGATCCAGGGCAGCAGGGCCGCGATGTCACTGGTCTCGACCGTGGCGCCACCCCAGATGCGCAGGCCCGGCGGGGCATCGCGATAGGCCCCGGCATCGAGTGCCACGCCCTCTTTTTCAAGCAGGCTGGCCACGGCCTTGGCGGCCTTGGCCTGGGCTTCCGCGTCGAGCGCGGTGAACCAGGGCGCGTCGATCGCCAGGCAGATCGAGGTGTTGGAGCGGGTCTCGGGCGTTTGGGCCAGGAAGCGCACGCGCTCATTGCCCTCGACCCAATCGGCTACCGCCTTGAGATTGGCTTCCGAACGGGCGATCAGCCCCTTGAGGCCGCCAATGCTCTCGGCCCAGCGCAGGCCATCCAGCGCGTCCTCGACGCAGAGCATCGAGGGGGTGTTGATGGTTTCGCCGACGAAAATACCCTCGATCAGCTTGTCTTTCGAGGTCAGGCGGAAGATTTTCGGCAGCGGCCAGGCGGGCTTGTAGGTCAGCAGCCGCTCGACCGCGCGGGGGCTGAGCGCCAGCATGCCATGCGCGCCTTCGCCGCCCAGCACTTTCTGCCAGGACCAGGTGACGACATCGAGCTTGTCCCAGGGCAGATCCATGGCGAAGGCCGCCGAGGTGCTGTCGGCGATCACCAGACCTTCACGGTCGGCGGGGATGAAATCGCCATTGGCGAAGCGCACGCCGGCGGTGGTGCCGTTCCAGGTGAGCACGACATCGTGGCTGAAATCGATCTGGGTAAGGTCGGGGAGCTGGCCATAGGGGGCCTTGAGCACCCGGGCATCGGGCAGTTTGAGCTGCTTGACCACATCGGTCGCCCAGCCTTCGGAGAAGCTCTCAAAGGCCAGAACATCGACCGGGCGGGCGCCGAGCAGGCTCCAGAGCGCCATCTCGACCGCGCCGGTGTCGGAGGCGGGGACGATGCCCAGACGCCAATCGGCGGGCATGCCCAGAATATCCTTGGAGCGGGTGATAACCTCGGCCAGCTTGGCCTTGGGCCCCTTGGCGCGGTGCGAACGGCCCAGGGGCGCGTCCTTCAGGGCGTCGAGCGAGAAGCCGGGACGCTTGGCGCAGGGGCCGGAAGAAAAATTAGGATTTTGTGGACGCGCGGCAGGCTTGGCGGCCGCAGAAAAATCTGCCATGAAACGTCTCCCTTGCAGAAGAAAAGCGTCCCGGTGGGGGGACGTAACCCGGGGGTGGCTCTAGCCCAGTTCGGCCGCCACTGCAAGTGTAGAGTATCCAGGTTTTAGCCGTGCTGGCCCGTAATGAAAGCAGAGCAGATTAACTGATGATTGATCTCGATAATATCGACCGCGCCATTCTCCGGCTGCTCGCCGCCGACTGTTCGCTTTCCCTCAACGATATCGCCGACAAGGTGGGGCTGACCGCCACGCCGTGCTGGAAGCGCATCAAGCGCATGGAGGAGGTGGGGGTGATCACCGGACGGGTGGCGCTGTTGGATGCCGACAAGCTCGGCCTGCCGGTGTCGGTGTTCGTGTCGGTCGAGACCGCCGATCATTCGGCCGAGTGGCTGGCGAAATTCGCCGAAGCCGTGCAGAAAATCCCCGAAATCGTCGGCGCCTGGCGGATGAGCGGCGATGTCGATTATCTGCTGCATGTGGTGGTGCCCGATATTTCGGCCTATGATTCGTTCTACCGCAAGCTCATCGCCATGGTGCCGCTGCGCAACGTGTCCTCGCGATTCGCCATGGAGCGCATGAAGAGCGGCGCATTGCCGATTTGAGGCGCGGGAGGGGCTTGGAAAATTGATCTGAATCAAAAAACCGCCTTGCCGGATGATGGGGGTTGGATTACCACCACCACAGGTTCAGGCGCGCATCTGGTCCGGGTGCGTAAATGTCTGGCCTGGCCGGGTCTTGTTCATGGTTGCCTCGCCTCGGGTGCCGTGAAGAGGGCGGCGGGCTAATGCGAATGCCGGAGGACGTTGTGCCGCCGGATGCCAGTCACGACCAACACCAAAACGGAGCTTCATGCCGTGAGCAATCTGAGCGACGCCATTTCAAAATCAGTCAGCAATGTGCCCGAATGCCTGGCCGCCGGCGTCGTCGATGTCGCGTCGGGGCTGCTGCTCGATATCAAGACGGTTGATTCCCACCCGAGCATGGTGATTGATATGCTCGCCGCCGCCACCTCCGATCTGTTCCAGGGGCCGAACGTGGTCGCCATTGAGAACATGTTCAAGAAATCGCGCGGGATCGAGAATAACGATCGTTATTTCGAGGAAATCATCGTCAACTCGAAGAATTTGCTGCACGTGTTCATCCGCGCGCGGCTCAACCCGGATTATGTGGTGTGCTTCGTGTGCCGCCGCACCGTGAATTTGGGCATGGCGCTGACCAAGGCGCGCGCGGCGATGCCTGAGATCGAAGCCTCGATCTGATCAGCCTGGACATGAAACGGCCCGGAGGAGCGCTGGCTCGTCCGGGCCGTTTTTGTTGGCGGCGGGTTAAGGCCCCGCTTGCACGCCCTTGCTGGTGGAATATTCGAAATGCAGCGCCTTGTCGGGGTTGACGATGGCGTAAATGGCGTGCGCCGCCACCGCGCCCTCGGCGAACCCTTGCAAGATGAGCTTGAGCTTGCCCTCGTAGGTGGCGACATCGCCGATGGCGAAGATGCCGGGGCGCGAGGTTTGCATGGTGGCGTGATCGACCCGCAAATGGCTGCGCGCGAGCTCGAGGCCCCAATCGGCGATGGGGCCGAGCTCCATGGCGAGGCCGAAGAAGGGCAGCAGAACGTCGGCTTCCAGCTGGCGGGTGTTGCCGTCGAGATCGGCGACCTCGACCGCGCGGAGCTCACCCTCGGCACCGTGCAGGGCGTGGAGCTGGTAGGGGATGACCATCTCGATCTTGCCCTGGGCGGCCAGCTCGTCGAGCTGGGCGCAGCTCTCGGGGGCGGCGCGGAATTTGGGCCGGCGATGCACGACCGCGATGGAGCGCGCCACGCCCTGGAGGGCCAGCGCCCAATCGACCGCCGAGTCGCCGCCGCCCGCGATGACCACGCGCTGCCCGCGCAGATCCTCGCGGCGCTTGACGTAATAGCGCACCGCGCCGGTGGCTTCATAGTCAGACAGATTATCGAGCGGGGGACGATTGGGGCCGAACGCGCCGGCACCGGCGGCGATGATCACCGCCTTGGCGCGGACCTCGTCGCCCGCATCGGTGCGGACCGTGAAGGCGCCGGCCTCACCCTCGACCGCGACGACCTTGCGGCCGAGCAGCTTGGGGGTTTTGAACGGCGCGATCTGGGCTTCGAGCTGGGTGATGAGCTGCCCGGCCTCGATGGCGGGGTGGGCCGGGATGTCGTAGATCGGCTTCTCGGGGTAGAGCGCCACGCATTGGCCGCCGGGCTCGTCGAGCGCGTCGATGAGCACGGAGGACATTTTGAGCATGCCGCATTCGAACACGGCGAACAGGCCCGTGGGGCCGGCGCCGATAATCACCACATCGGTCGAGAGAGTTTCCATGCCAGCGGTTTGGCCCAGTGCCCTTCCACAATCAAGCGGGGATTGGCAAAACGGGGGCATGAGAGAGACCAGAGTGACATTGGCCGATGAGGCGGCCACCAGCCGGCTGGGCCGCCAACTGGCCGCGCGGGCCAGGGCTGGGGATGTGATTTTGCTCGAGGGGCCGCTGGGGGCGGGCAAATCGACCCTGGCGCGCGCCTTTATCCGCGCCCTGGCGGGCGATGAGCGGCTGGCCGTGCCAAGCCCGACCTTTACGCTGGTGCAGGTTTATGAAACGCCCCGGGGCGAGGTGTGGCATTATGACCTTTGGCGGCTGGAGGGCCCCGAGGGCTTGGCCGAGCTGGGCTGGGACGAGGCGCTGGAGGGCGGCATTGTGCTGGTGGAATGGCCTGGGCGGCTGGGTAAGCTGGCGCCGGACCGCGCGCTGAGGCTGACGCTGGGCATGACGGAAACTGGCCGCGAAGCGGTGCTCTGGGGTGAGGAAAGGTGGGGCGATGGGCTTTGAGACGGCGGTGATTTTTTGTGCCGGGCAGGGGCAGCGCATGCGACCCTTGACCGAGAACACGCCCAAGCCGCTGCTGACGCTGGGCGGGCAGCCGATTTTGGCGCGGCTGCTGGAGCGCTTGTTTGAGGAAGGCGTGACGCGGGTGGTGGTGAACGCGCATCATCTGGCCCCCCAGATCGAGGCATTTTGTGAGCCTTATCCGCAGGTGCGGGTGGTGCGCGAGGCGCAGCTGCTCGACACGGGCGGCGCGCTGCGGGCGATGGCCGGGCAAGGGCTGCTGCCCGAGGCGCCGTTTTATGTGCTCAATGGCGATACCACCTGGGTGGATGGGCCAAGCCCCGCGCTGCGCCGCCTGCGCGAGGGATTCGACCCCGCCCGCCATGACGCGCTGATGCTGCTGGCGCGCACGGCGGGGGCGGTGGCGGACACCGGGCTTGGCGATTTTGTGTGGCCGCGCGATGGCGCGCTGGCCCGCCGGGGCGAGCGCGATGTGGCGCCGTTTTGCTATGCCGGGGTGCAGGTGATGAGCCGCGCCCTGCTGGCCGCCGACCATGGGGTGGTGTTTAGCCTCAACCGCCTGTGGGATGACGCGCTGGCCCGTGGGCGGCTGGGGGCGATTACCCATGATGGGGTGTGGTTTCACCTCTCCACCCCCGAGGGGCTGGCGCTGGCCGAGGAGGCGCTGGCCGCGCTGGTGGTGGGCAACGCCACATGAGGGTGGGCGCCTTTGCCCCCGAGGCGGCGTTTTTGCCGGCCCTGGCCAGGCTGTGGCTGGAGGCGGCGGCGGCGGCCGGGCGGAGCGCGGCGGAGGGGCTGATTATTCTGCCCAGCAAGCGCGCCGCGCAGGCGCTGGGGGCGGCGTTTTTGGAGGTGCGGGGCGGGCAGGCGCTGCTGCTGCCGCGCATCATCGCGCTGGGGAATGTGGATGAGGCGGGGCTGAGCCTGCAGGCGGGGCTGACGCTGCCGCCCGCCATGAACGGGGCGGCGCGCCAGGCCGAGCTGGCCCGGCTGGTGCTGGCCATGAACGGCGCCGGCGGGGCGCCGCGCACGCTGGCCGGCGCCTGGGCGCTGGCCGCCGAGCTGGCCGCGCTGCTCGATGAGGCGGACCATGCCGAGATTGATCTGGCCGAGGCGCTGCCAGGCGTGGTGAGCGGCGAGCTGGCCCGCCACTGGCAGGATACGCTGCGATTTCTGGAAATTCTGACCCGGGCCTGGCCGGCGCATTTGGCCGAGCGGGGGCTGATGAACCCGGCGGCCCGGCTGGCGCGGCTGATTTCGGCGCAGGCCGAACTGTGGCGCGAGACGCCGCCCGCGCTGCCGGTGTGGATGGTGGCCGCCGAGGGCACGCCCGCCATAGGCCGGCTGGCGCGCGCCGTGGCCCGCGCGCCGCTGGGGCTGCTGGTGCTGCCGGGGTTCGATTTTTATTTGCCCGCCGAAGCCTGGGACCAGCTGGCCGACAGCCACCCGCAGGCGGGCATTGCCGGGCTGCTGGGCGCCATTGGCGCGCTGCCCGCCGAGGTGGAGCGGCTGCCCGCCCCCCCCAGCGCCGTGCCCGCGGGGCGGGCAGAGCTGGTTTCGGCGGCGTTGTGGCCGGCGCGGCATCTGGCCGCGTGGCGGGCGGTGGCGGCGCTTTCGCCCGCCGGGCTCACGCGCTTGCAGGCGGGCGACGAGGCGCAGGATGCGCTGGCGATCGCCATGATCTTGCGCGATGCGCTGGAGGTGCCCGGGCGCTCGGCCGCGCTGATCACGCCCGATCGCGATTTGGCCGCGCGGGTGGCGGCGGCGCTGCGGCGCTTTGGCATCACCGCCGATGACAGCGCCGGCGAGCCGCTGGCCGAAACCCCGCCCGCCATGTTTTTGCGCCTGCTGGCGCGGGCCTGGGCCAGTGCTTACGCGCCGCTGCCGCTGCTCGCGCTGCTTAAGCACCCGCTGGCCGCGGCGGGCTGGGTGCCGGGCACCTTCCGCGATTTTGCCCGCCGGCTGGAGCGCCACGCCCTGCGCGGCCCCAGGCCGCCCGAGGGGTTGGAGGGGCTGCGCTTCAGGCTGGCCGATGAGCGCCAGGATGAGCGGGATTTTCTGACCCATTTGGAGATGACCTTGCGGCCGCTGGAGCTGGGGCGGGGCGTGGCGCCGGTGGCGGCGCTGCGGGCGCTGATTGAGGCCGGGGAGGCGCTGGCGGCCACCCATGAACAGGCCGGCCCGGAGGTGCTGTGGGCGGGTGAGGCGGGCGGCGCGCTGAGTTTATGGCTTGGCGAGCTTTTGGCGGCGCTGGAGGGATTGCCCGATATCGAGCCCGGGCATGTGCCCGAGCTGCTCGATGAGCTGCTCAAAGGCGCGGTGGTGCGCCGGCCGCGCGCCAAGGACGGGCATCCGCGCATTGCCATTTGGGGCATACAGGAGGCGGCGCTGCAGACGGTGGATGTGGCGGTGCTGGGCGGGCTGGTGGAAGGGGTGTGGCCTGGCGCCACCGATCCGGGGCCGTGGCTCTCGCGGCCGATGCGCAAGGCGGTGGGGCTGGCCAGCCCCGAGTTGAAGCTGGGCCAGGCGGCGCATGGGTTTTTTGGGCTGATGACCGGCTGTCCGGCGCTGGTGCTGAGCGCGCCGCGCCGGCGTGAGCGCGCCCCCGCCGTGCCCGCGCGCTGGCTGGCCCGGCTGGACGCGCTGCTGGCCGGCCAAAAACTGGCACTGCCCGCCCATGAGGCCGGGGCATGGGTGACGCAGCTTGATGTGCCGCCCGCCCCCGCGCCCCGCGCCGCGCCCGCGCCGCGCCCGCCGGCGGCCGCGCGGCCGCGCCGTATGTCGGTCTCGGATATTGCGACGCTGATCAGCGACCCCTATGCGGTGTATGCGCGCAAGATTTTGGGCCTGGCGCCGCTGGACGCGCTGGATGAGGAAAGCGATGCCAGCCAGTTCGGCGAGATTGTGCATGCCGGGCTGAAGGCGTTTTTCGACGAGGGGCCGGAGGTGTTCGATGGCCGCGCTGCGGACCGGCTGGCCGCGCTGATGGAGGTGAAACTGCGCGAGATGCGCCCGCGCGCCGCCTTGCTGGCCTGGTGGCGCGCGCGGCTGGCGCGGATTGCCGGCTGGGTGGTGGCCGAGGAGGCCGCGCGCCGGGAGCTGCTGGGCCGGCCCGCGCGGCTGGCCCATGAGGTGAAGGGCAGCCTGCCGGTGGCGGGCGGGTTTGAGCTGGTGGGCCGTGCCGACCGGCTTGAGCGCGGCGCCGATGGGCTGGTGCGGGTGCTGGACTACAAAACCGGCACCGTGCCGTCCCAGAAGGCGGTGGCCGATGGCAGCGCGCCGCAATTGCCGCTGGAGGCGGTGATGGCCGAGGCGGGGGCGTTTGGCGAGGCGTTTGGCGCCGAGGTGGGGGAGATTTGCTATCTCAGGCTCTCGGGCCGGGCGGCGCCGGGCGAGGCGCGCGAGCTGATGAAAAAAGCCGGCGAACTGCGTGCCGTGATCGACGCCGCCGCCCAGAGCCTGCCGGCGCTGTTTGCCAAATATGGCGATGAGACGACGCCTTATTTGGCCGCGCCGCACCCGGCGCGCGCCAACCCTTATGATGTGTATGCCGGGGTTTCGCGGCGGGCGGAATGGGAGGGTGAGGGCTGATGAGCGAGGCGATCGCGCGGGCCAATGCGCAGCAGAGCCAAGCCTCGGACCCTGGGGTTTCGGCGTTTGTCGCGGCTTCGGCGGGGTCGGGGAAGACCAAGCTGCTCACCGACCGGCTGCTGCGCCTGATGTTGGGGGGCGCCGAGCCGGGGCGGATTTTGTGCCTCACCTATACCAAGGCGGCGGCGGCGGAGATGCGGATTCGGCTGAATCAGCGGCTGGGGGAATGGGTGGTCATGGCCGATGACCAGCTGGACCAGGCGCTGCGCCGGTTGCGGGTGGCGCCCGATGAGGCCGCGCGCACCCGGGCGCGCACGCTGTTTGCCGAGGTGCTCGACCTGCCGGGGGGGATGCGCATCGAGACCATTCATGCGTTCTGCCAATCATTGCTCAGGCGGTTTCCGCTCGAAGCCAAGCTCTCGCCGCATT
Source organism: Pseudomonadota bacterium (assembly GCA_021809435.1). Lineage (GTDB taxonomy): Bacteria > Pseudomonadota > Alphaproteobacteria > Acetobacterales > Acetobacteraceae > Acidocella. The sequence continues at coordinate 100,856 of JAKBAD010000009.1, forward strand.
TTGAGCTGGCCGATGAGGAGGATGCCGCCACGCGCCTGCGCGATGCCCGTGAGACGGTGCTGGCCTTGCCCGCCGCCTTTGAGGCCGTGGCGGCGCTGGCGGCGGAGACGGATGAGCAGAGCTTCGCCGCCCTCTCGGCGCGGTTTTGTGCCGAGGCGGCCGGGGTGATGGGCAAGGTGAGCGAGGCGGAGCTGGGCGCCCATGTGCGCGCGGCGTTGGGGGCGCGCGATGAGACCGAGGCCGATGTGCTGGCCGAGGCCGTGGCGCCGCCGCTGGAGGGGGCGCTGCGCGAGGCGCTGACGGTTTTGGCCAGCCGCAGCACCACTACCGGGCGGACCTGGGCAATGCCGCTGCTGGATTGGTTGGCCCAGGAGCCGGGCGCGCGCGCGGCGGCGTGGACGGTGTGGCGCGAGGCGTTTTTTACCAAGGAGGGCAAGGCGCAGACGTTTAAGAACCATGTCGCCAAGCCGCTGGGGGATGAGGGAGAGACGATCAAGCAGGTGCTCTGGCGCGAGGCCGAGCGGATTTTGGGGCTGGAGGACCGGCTGAAAACCTTGCGGCTGCTGCGGCTGAACGCGCAGGTGCTGGCGCTGCTGGCCCCGATGATGCAAGCCGAGCGGGGGGAGCGGGAGCTGGCCGCGCAACTGACCTATGATGAGCTGATCAGCCGCACCAGCGCGCTGCTGGTGAATCCCGGCGCGGAATGGGTGCTTTATAAGCTCGATGGCGGGCTGGACCATTTGTTGCTGGACGAGGTGCAAGACACCGCGCCCGCGCAATGGGAGATTGCCAATGCGCTGGCGGCGGAGTTTTTTGCTGGCAAGGGCGCGCGCGAGGCCAGGCGGACCATTTTCGCGGTGGGTGATGCCAAGCAATCCATTTTCTCGTTTCAGGGGGCGGATTTGCGCTCCTTTGGCGCCAATCATGCGCGTTTCAGGGCGTTGGCCAAGGCGGCGGGCGGGATGTGGGAGGATGGCACGCTGTCGGTGTCGTTCCGCTCGGGCGGGCCGGTGCTGGCGCTGACCGATGCGGTGTTTGCCGAGGGGTTCGCGCGTGAGGGGGTGGCCGCGCCGGGTGAGCTGTTGTGCCATGAGGTGAGCCGGTTGGGCCAGGCGGGGCGGGTGACGTTGTGGCCGCTGGTGGGCGCCGAGGAGGCCCCGCCGCCGCCGGCCTGGGACACGCCGGGCGAATATGCGCCGGCGCGCGCGGCGGTGTCGCGGTTGGCGGAGAAGATCGCCGGTCACGTGGCGGCGCGCTTGGGCGAGGACCTGCCCGCGCGCGGGCGCCCGGCGCGGGCGGGGGATGTGCTGATTTTGGTGCGAAGGCGCAACCGGTTGGTCACCGCCATAACCCGCGAGCTGAAAAAGCGCGGCATCGAGGTGGGCGGGCTCGACCGCATGGTGCTGACCGCGCAGGCGGCGGTGAGCGATGTGCTGGCTTTGTTCGACGCGGTGCTGCTGCCGGAAAATGACCTGGCTTTCGCGCAGTTTCTGGTCTCGCCGCTGGGGGGCTTGAGCGATGAGCGGTTGATGGCGCTGTGCCTGGGGCGCGGCGGGCTGCCGCTTTACGCGACGTTGCGCCAGCGCGCGGGGGAGGCCGAGGATTGGCGGGCGGCCTGGGCGTTTTATGAGGCGGTGCGCGGCAAGGCGGATTATCTGCCTCCCTTTGCGCTGCTGGGGCTGGTGCTGGATGAGCTGGGCGGGCGCGCGCGGCTGCTGGCCCGGCTGGGGGGCGAGGCCGCCGAGCCGCTGGATGAGCTGCGCGCCGAGGCGCTGAAATTTGGCCGCACGGAGCCGGCCGCCTTGCAGGGGTTTGTGCAGAAAATGCGGCTCTCGGCGGAAAGCATTAAGCGCGAACAGGAAGAGGCGGGCGATTTTGTGCGGATAATGACCGTACATGGCGCGAAGGGCTTGCAGGCGCCGATTGTGATTTTGCCCGACACCACCGCCTTGCCCCAGGCGCGCGAGACGCTGTTTTGGCTGGATGCGCCGCAAGGCGGGCCGCGTGTGCCGGTGTTTTGCCCGCGCGCGGAGCTGAAGCCCAGCGCGGTGAGCGCCGCGCAGGCGGCCGATTGGGGCGCGCAAATGGCCGAGTATAACCGGCTGCTTTATGTGGCGCTGACGCGCGCGGAGGATGAGCTGCTGGTGTACGGGCTGCAGGGCAAGCAGAAACTGCCCGATGGCTGCTGGTATAATGCCGTGGCGGCTGGGTTTGCGCGGCTGGCGGCGGTGCGCGACGAGGAGAGCGGCGCGCTTTGGCTGGCCGCGCCGCAACTGGCGCCGCCTGACCGGGTGGCCGGGGTGAGCGCGCGGGTGAGTGCCGTGCCGCCCGGCTGGGCGGGGCAGGCGCCGGACTGGCGGGCCTTGGCGCCGGCCAAGGAGGCGGCCGGGCTTGAGCGGATTCGGCCGAGCCGGGCGGTGGAGGAGGGCGCGCGCCGGCATTTGCCGGTGAGCCCGCTGGGCGCCGCGCGGGGGAGCGCGCGCGAACGGGCGATGAGCCGGGGCACGATTATTCACGCGCTGCTGGAGCATTTGCCGGATTTGGCGCCCGACCAGCGCCGAGCCGCGGCTTTACGGTTTTTGGCCGGACATGACGAGGTGGCGGCGGAAGCCGGGGAGATTGCCGATAAGGTGCTGGCGCTGCTGGATGATCCGGCTTTGGCGCCGCTTTTTGGCCCCGGCTCGCGCGCCGAGGTGCCGCTGGCGGGGGTGGTGAGGGGGCGCGAGATTGCCGGGATCATCGACCGGTTGGCGGTTTGTGAGGAGGTGATTTGGCTGGCTGATTATAAGACCGACCGCGCGCCGCCACAGGGGCTTGACGGTGTGCCGGGGGCGTATCTGGCCCAGCTGGCGGCTTATCGGGCGGTGCTGGGACAGATTTATCCGGGCCGGACGTGCCGGGTGGTGCTGGTTTGGCTGGAGAGCGCGCGGGGCATGGATGTGCCGGGGGAATGGCTCGATGACGCCGCCATGGCTTGATTGGCGGGGCGCCACGCGCCATGTTGCAAAAAATTCTTCTCTTTGAGTGGGTGTTTTCATGACCAAAGCCGTGACCGATGAGAGTTTTGAAACCGATGTGCTGAAGGCCCAGGGCCCGGTGCTGGTGGATTTTTGGGCCGAATGGTGCGGGCCTTGCCGCCAGATCGCGCCGGCGCTGGAGGATTTGAGCGAAGCCTTTGAGGGCAAGCTTGAGATTGTGAAGATCAATATCGACGAGAACCCGATGGCACCGACGCAATATGGCGTGCGCGGGATTCCGACGCTGCTGATCTTCAAGGACGGCAAGGTGGCCGCCCAGCAGGTGGGCGCGGCGCCGAAATCCATGCTGAAGGCGTGGATCGAGAAGAATCTCTGAGCGCATGAGCGAGCAGGGGGGAGAGCGGCCGCCCGAGAGCGTGCCGCTGGTGCGGGTGATTGCCATGCCCGCCGACACCAATGCCAATGGTGATATTTTTGGCGGCTGGCTGATGAGCCAGATGGATTTGGCCGCCGGCAATTTGGCGCAGCGGGCCGCGCGCGGGCGCTGCGCCACGGTGGCGGTGGATGCGATGAGCTTTATTCGCCCGGTGAAGGTGGGCGATGAGGTGAGCGTTTATGGCGAGCTGCTCTCGACGGGGCGGACCTCGATGAAAATCGCCATTGAGGCGTGGCGGCGGGCGCGCATGGGCACCGAGGAGTTTAGGGTGACCAAGGCGGTGTTTACGTTTGTGGCCATTGACGATGAGGGCAGGCCGCGCACGCTGGCCTGAGAGGGTTTAAAAATTTTTGCGGGGTTTGGGGGGCTTTTTATAAAAAGCCCCCCAAATTTTTTGCGCCTAATTCCGTCCGAAAATATCGCCCAGGATGGAGCCGGCGATGGCGGCGCCGCCGATTTGGGCGGTTTGCTGGGGCGCGGATTCGGCGCCGCCCAGATAGGGGGCGATGGCGTGGGCCAGATTTGGTACGGTCATGCTTTGTAACCATACCTTGCCTGGGCCGGTGAGGCGGGCGATGAATAGCCCGTCGCCGCCGAAAATGGCGTTTTTGATGCCGCGCATGAAGGTGATGTCGAACGCCACGCTGTCTTGGAACATGCCGACATGGCCGGGATGGACCTGGAGACTCTCGCCGGGGCGGAGGTCGTAGACCACGGTTTCGCCGCCCAGCTCGACGAAGGCCGTGCAGGGACCCGAGACGCGCTGCATGATGAAGCCATTGCCGCCAAACAGCCCCGCGCCGAGCGCGCGCTGAAAGCCGATTTGCAGCGAGACGCCCGGTGTGGCGCACAGAAAGCCGTGCTTGTGGACCATGTAGGAATGGCCGGGCTCGATATCGACCTGGTGGATGGTGCCAGGGATTTTGGCGGCGAAGGCCACCAGGCCGGGGCCGTTTTGGGCGCTATATTCGGTCATGAACAGGCCGCCGCCCGAGAGGGCGCGGCCCAACGCGCCGAACAGCCCCTTGGCGCCCGCCGTTTGGGTGGTGGTGGTGAGGGCGATGTTGGCGGTCATCCAGGAGAATTCGCCGGGCTCGGAGATGATGGCTTCGCCGGGGTCGAGGCCGATTTGGAGCACGGGCATGGTGGTGCCGGTGATGGTGTGTTTCATGGGGGCCGCTCACGTTGTGGTGGCGGCACTATGGCATGAATGGCACGGAAGGGAATTGAAAGTTTTGAGGGGCACGAGGATGCGGGGGGGCTTTTTGAAAAAAGCCCCCCGCGCCCCCGCAAAAACTTTTGATAATGAGGGCAGGTGGTTAGGCGATGCGCTCGATGCGCGCGCCGCAGGCGGCGAGTTTTTGCTCGACCGATTCATAGCCGCGATCGAGGTGATAGACGCGCGCGATGGTGGTTTCACCCGAGGCGGCGAGGCCAGCCAGAACCAGCGAGAAGGAGGCGCGCAAATCGGTGGCCATGACCGGGGCGCCCGAGAGCTGCCTGACGCCGCGGATGATGGCCGACGAGCCGTGCACATTGATGCGCGCGCCCATGCGGTTGAGCTCGGGCACGTGCATGAAGCGGTTCTCGAAGATGGTTTCGGTGATCATGGAGGCGCCTTCGGCCACCGCCATGAGGGCCATGAACTGGGCTTGCATGTCGGTCGGGAAGCCGGGGAAGGGCTCGGTCATGACATCGACCCCGTGCAGGCCGTTGGCGCGGCAGACGCGCAGGCCGGTGGGCTCCTCGGTGACCGCCACGCCAGCATCGCGCAGTGAATGCAGCACGGCACCGAGATCGGCGGCGCGGGCGTTTTCGAGCAGCAGATTGCCGCCGGTGATGGCCGCCGCGCAGGCATAGGTGCCGGCCTCGATGCGGTCGGGCAAAATGGCGTGGGTGGCGCCGTGGAGGGATTTCACGCCTTCGATGATGAGCGTGTCGGTGCCAAGGCCCGAGATGGTGGCGCCCATGGCGATGAGGCAGCGGGCCAGATCGGTGATTTCGGGCTCGCGGGCGGCGTTTTTGAGGGTGGTGGTGCCCGATGCCAGGCTGGCGGCCATGAGCAGATTCTCGGTCGCGCCGACGGAGACGAAGGGGAAGACGATGGTGGCGCCATGCAGGCCCTGGGGCGCCGAGGCGTTGACGTAGCCGCCATCGAGCTCGATTTTGGCGCCCATGGCTTCGAGCCCCTTGAGGTGGAGATCGACCGGGCGGGTGCCGATGGCGCAGCCGCCAGGCAGCGACACGCGGGCCTCGCCCACGCGGGCGAGCAGCGGGCCGAGCACCAGGATGGAGGCGCGCATTTTGCGCACAATGTCGTAGGGGGCGACATTGTTGGTGATTTTGCCGCCCAGATGGATGGCCCGGCCCTGCCACTCGACCGTGATGCCGTGCTGGGACAGCAGGTCGGTCATGGTGGCGAGATCGGCCAGGCGGGCGGCGTTGGTGAGGGTCAGGGTTTCATCGGTCAGCAGACCGCAGGCCATGAGCGGCAGGGCGGCGTTTTTGGCGCCCGAAATGGCGATGCTGCCGGTGAGCGGCACGCCGCCCTTGATGCGAATACTGTCCATGGGCGGGTCCTTTAGAGGCGGGGCAGGGCGACGCCGCGCTGGCGCATATATTTGCCGGATTTGTCGGCATAGGAGACCTCGCAGGGGGATGAGCCCTGGAGGAAGAGGAACTGGCAGATGCCTTCGCCCGCATAGATTTTGGCCGGCAGGGGGGTGGTGTTGGAGATTTCGATGGTCACCTGGCCTTCCCATTCGGGCTCGAGGGGGGTGACGTTCACGATGATGCCGCAGCGTGCATAGGTGCTCTTGCCCAGGCAGACGACCAGCACATCACGCGGGATGCGGAAATATTCGACCGTGTGGGTGAGGGCGAAGGAGTTGGGCGGGATGATGCAGACCGGGCCCCGGCGGTCGACGAAGGAGGCCTGGCTGAAATTCTTGGGATCGACGACGGCCGAATCGACGTTGGTGAAGATTTTGAACTCGTCGGAGCAGCGGGCGTCGTAGCCATAGGAGGACAGGCCGTAGGAGATCACGCCGTCGCGCTTCTGCTCTTCGACGAAGGGGTCGATCATGCCGCGCTCCAGGGCCTGGGCGCGGATCCAATGGTCGGGCATCACGGGCATTCTGGGGGGCTCTTTTCGCTCTCGGGGGTGGCTTTGGCGCGCGCCTGGGCTTTGCGCTTGGCGAGATTGGCCCGCAGGGCCGCCGCCTCGGCCGCCGCGCGCGCGGCTTGCGCGGGGGTGAGGGCTTGGGCTGGGGCCGGGATTTTGGGCTCTGGCGCGGGCATGGGCCGTGTTCAAACCGGCTTCGGGGGCCGCCGTCAAGCTTGGGGGAAAAAACTTTGCATCATGCCTGTTGCGCGAGACGCGAGAGGGCATTATAGAGCCGCCCACCGCGTCGCTGTCATAGCTCAGGGGTAGAGCACTTCATTGGTAATGAAGAGGTCCTGGGTTCAATTCCCAGTGACAGCACCAGCGGTCTTGCAACAGGGGGCGGCTTAGGCTACCCCGCTACCCAAGTGCCCAGGTAGCTCAGTTGGTAGAGCATGCGACTGAAAATCGCAGTGTCGGTGGTTCGATTCCGCCCCTGGGCACCATTTTTTCTCTGAACACGAAGATTTTTTCCAAAGCCCCCGCCTGGGGCTCTGGCGTTTGTAAAAGGCCCGGGCTAGACATTTGCCCAACGTGCCTGAACATAATTTGTTCTGGCCCCGCGCGTTGCCGGAGGTGAAACCTGGCGGGATGAGCGGCGTGCCAGCGCGGGCCGTGCAAAACATGAAAGAGGCTTGAAAATGTCGAAGGCATTCATTGCTGAAGTTATCCAGGAATCGGCCGAGATTACCGGTGTTGCCGCCCACCGCGCCGCGACCGACCTGATCGAGGCCATTGTTCGGGAAATGAAGAAGAACGGCAAATTCACCTTGCCGTCGTTTGGTACCTTTACCGTGCGCAAGACCAAGGCCCGCAAGGGCGTGAACCCGCGCACGGGTGAGGAAATTAAGGTGAAGGCCGGTAAGACCGTGCGCTTCAAGGCCTCGCCGACGCTGAAGAAGCTTGTCTGAGGATTTGCCTCTGGCTTGAAAAACACGGCCCGCGGGAAACCACGGGCCGTTTTTTTGCGGATGTTGTGGCGAATGGCAGGCATTTTCAAGGAGCTTTGATATGCCCGATGGCGATGACAAGGCGGATGTGAAGAGGATGGCCGGGCGCGCTGGCGGGTGGCGGCGCGTGCGGGTGAAGGCGGGCACGCGCACCACGCCGCGCCTGCATGAGGGCGAGCAGTTTATGATGGTGGTGGAAGGCAGCGGCGTTTTGATGCTGGAGAGCTGCGTGGTGGAGCTGCTGCCCGGCGTGGTGGTGCATTTTGAGCCCGGCGTGGTGTGCGAGGCGCGGTTTGATGAGGATGCGGTGGTTTACGTGACGGGCCCCGAAGCCGGGATCTGACGCGCTTAGATGTCGAGTTCGATGGCCCGGCCTGCGTTATCCTGAATGAATTGAAAGCGCAGCTCGGGGCGTTTGCCCATCAGTTGCTCGACGATTTCAGAGGTTTGGGCGCGCAGTTCGGGCGCGGCGGTGACGCGCAGCAGCACGCGCTTGGCCGGGTCCATGGTGGTTTCTTTCAAGATGGCGGGGGGCATTTCGCCAAGGCCCTTGAAGCGGCTGATTTCTAGTTTCGCTCCAGGTTTGAATTTTTTCAAGACCCGGTCACGGTCGTTGTCATCCATGGCGTAGACGCTCTTGGCGCCTTGGGTGATGCGGTAGAGCGGCGGCTGGGCCAGATAGACATGGCCGTGGCGGATGAGCTCGGGCAGTTCGCGGTAGAAGAAGGTCATCAGCAAGGAGGCGATATGGGCGCCGTCGACGTCGGCGTCGGTCATGATGATGATGCGCTCGTAACGGAGATTGGCGCGGTTGAAGCTGGTGCCCGTGCCGCAGCCGAGCGCCTCGATCAGGTCTTTGAGTTCCTGATTCTGCTTGAGCTTTTCGCCAGAGGCCGAGGCGACGTTGAGGATTTTGCCCTTGAGGGGCAAGATGGCCTGGGTGTTGCGGTTGCGCGCCTGTTTGGCCGAGCCGCCGGCGGAATCGCCCTCGACCAGGAAGATTTCGGTGCCGTCGGCGTTTTCGGTGGCGCAATCTGCGAGTTTGCCGGGCAGGCGGAGCCGGCGGGTGGCCGATTTGCGCGGGGTTTCGCGGGCTTCCTTGCGGCGCAGGCGGTCCTCGGCGCGGTCGATGACGAAGGCGAGCAGATTGTCGGCTGACGAAGGATCGCCGGCGAGGAAATGATCGAAACGATCGCGCAGGGAGGTTTCGGTGAGCTTGGCGGCGTCTTGGGTGGTGAGTTTCTCTTTGGTTTGGCCTTGGAATTGTGGATCGCGGATGAACAGCGAGAGCTTGGCGCGCAGATTGCCCAGCACGTCCTCGGCGATGATGGCGCCGCCACGCTTGTTGCCGCGCACTTCGGCCCAGGCGCGCAGGCCCTTGAGCAGCGCCGATTTCATGCCGGCTTCATGGGTGCCGCCCAGGGGCGTGGGGACGGTGTTGCAATAGGTGTCGATGGCTGAATCGCCGGTTTCGGTCCAGGCGAAGGCCCATTCGAGCTTGCCTTGCTCGGCGCCATCCGCGCCGGGGGCGAATTTGGCTTCGCCCGCCCAGATCTCGGGCAGCACCAGGGCGGCGCCGTTCAGCTCGGCATCGAGCGAGTCGCGCAGGCCGCCGGGGAAATGCAGCTCGGCCTGGGCGGGGATTTCGGAGTCGGGGCGGAGCAGGCTGGGGTCGCAACTCCAGCGGATGCGCACGCCACGGAACAGATAGGCCTTGGAGCGGCAGAGCTTGTAGAGCTTGGCGGGCGAGAATTTCTGGGCGCCGAAGATCTCGGTATCGGGGATGAAGGCGATGGAGGTGCCGCGCCGGTTGGGGGCGGCGCCGACCTCGATGAGTTTGGTTTGCGGGGCGCCCTTGGAATAATCCTGGCGCCAGAGGCGTTTTTCGCGCGCCACCTCGGCGGTGAAGCTCGAGGAGAGGGCGTTGACCACCGAGGAGCCGACGCCGTGCAGGCCGCCCGAGGTGGCATAGGCCTTGCCCGAGAATTTGCCGCCCGAATGGAGGGTGGTGAGGATGACCTCGAGCGCGGATTTTTTGGGGAATTTGGGGTGCGGGTCGATGGGGATGCCACGGCCATTATCGCGCACGGTGAGGCGGTTGCCGGGCTCGAGGGTCATCTCGATGAGGGTGGCGTGGCCGGCCACGGCTTCGTCCATCGAGTTATCGAGGATTTCGGCGGCGAGGTGGTGGAAGGCGGATTCGTCGGTGCCGCCGATATACATGCCGGGGCGGCGGCGGACGGGCTCGAGGCCTTCGAGCACCTCGATCTGCTCGGCGCCGTAGGATGATTTGCCTGATGAAGTTTCGAACAGGTCGCTCAAGGCCCTTGTCTCCGCGCGTGTGAACAGGCGGTCTGGTTGCCATGGGGGCAGGGGCTTAGGCAAGCGGCGCGCGCGGGGGTGGGGGGAAGTTTTTTGGCGGCGCGCCGGGCGCCGCCCAAAAAGCGGCGGCGGGGCGGGGTTATTCGATGACGCGGTGAATGTCGTGGGCGTGGATGCCGCCTTCGCCCTTGAAGGTCAGCCAGTCTTTCTGGGCGAGGGTGTTGCGGGTGTCGAAATAGCCGGTGCGCCAATGGTCTTTCATCGAGATGCGGCTGAATTCGTAATCCTTGGCGTCGCCCTCATAGGCTTGCTGGCGGTAGATGAGGTGCAGGATGTTGATCTCGGGGAGGTGTTCGAGCTCGTTTTTGAGCCGGGTTTGTTCGGGGGTGAGCAGCTCGGGGGGGATCATGTGCAGGGCGTCGCGCAGATATTTCTGCAGGCAATGGGTTTGCAGGAAATGGTCGGTGGTGGTGCGGGTGCGCGAGGAATATTGAATGTCTTTCATGCGCGCCAGGACTTCTGGCATGTCACGCGGGACGGCGCCTTGGGCCGCGAACAGATCGACCTGGAAGACCAGCATATTGTTGGCGCCGATATGGTCGAGCAGGTGGGAGAGCGGCGTGTTGGAGACCAGCCCGCCATCCCAGTAATGATGGCGGCCGATGCGGACCATGGGCAGGCCCGGCGGCAGGGCGCCAGAGGCCATGATGTGCTCGGGGGTGAGCTGGGTTTGGTGATTGTCGAAATAGATGAAATTGGCCGATTCGATGTTGACCGCGCCGACCGCCAGCCGTACCGCGCCTTCGTTGATCAGGTCGAAATCGACCAGGCGTTCGATGGTTTGGCGCAGGGGGGAGGTGTCGTAGAGGGAGGTGGCGGCGCGCGAGCCGCGGGGGGCTAAGAAACCAGCCAGCGGCAGGGGTTTGAAAAAGCCCGGCTGGCCGAACAGGATGCCGTTCATGGCCGAGAACATGTTGCGCCACAGGCGCGGGCCGTCGCCTTCGGGCCAGAGGGTGAAGGGGTCGCGGGCGGTGATGTCGAGCCAGAATTTTTCCAGCTTGGCGAGCCGGTCCTCGGGCTTGTTGCCGGCGATGATGGCGGCGTTGACCGCGCCGATGGAGACACCCGCCACCCAGTCGGGTTCCAACCCGGCCTCGTGCAGGGCCTGATAGACGCCGGCCTGATAGGCGCCGAGCGCGCCGCCGCCTTGCAGCACCAGCGCGATGCCGTTGCAGCCCTGGGGACGGGGAACCGGCGCCAGGGGGCGGGATTTGCCGTGAAGACGATGCGGGGGGATGGTGGTCATGTGGTTGCGGGCTCCCATCTGTCTGGCTCACCATATGGTATGTGACGGCTGGTGTGACAGGGCGACGGGGTGGGCCGAGGGTAAGAATGACGGAAACGTCATGTGTATTGACCTGGTTAACCCCTAAATGAGGGAAGGGCGTGGGGCATGGCTTGCCTGCGGCCGGGTCCTGCGGGATCATTGGGAAAACCAGGATGAGGACAGGAGCGGAACATGGCACTTAAAGGCAAGGTCGCGGTGGTGACGGGCTCGACCAGCGGGATTGGGCTGGGCATTGCCCGCGCGCTGGCCGCCGAGGGGGCGGATATCATGCTCAATGGTTTTGGCGACGCCGCCGCCATTGAGGCGCTGCGGGCCGGGCTGGCCGCCGAATTTGGCGTGCGGGTGGCTTATAATGGCGCCGATCTCTCGAAGGCCGAGGGGGTGGCGGGGCTGATTGGGGCCGCCGAGGCCGAGCTGGGCGCGGTGGATGTGCTGGTGAATAATGCCGGCATCCAGTTCGTGGCGCCGGTGGATGAGTTTCCCAATGAGAAATGGGAGCAGGTGATCGCGCTCAATCTCTCGGCGGTGTTTTATGGTATGAAAGCGGCGATTCCGGGCATGAAGGCGCGGGGCTGGGGGCGGATTATCAACATTGCCTCGGCGCATGGGCTGGTGGCGAGCGCCAACAAGGTGGCTTATGTGGCCGCCAAGCATGGCGTGGTGGGCGCGACCAAGGTGGCGGCGCTGGAGCTGGCCAATGCGGGCGTGACGGTGAACGCCATTTGCCCCGGCTGGGTGCTGACGCCGCTGGTGCAAAAGCAGATCGAGGACCGGGCCAAGGCCAATGGCACCAGCATCGATGAGGAGAAGGTGAAGCTGCTCTCGGAGAAGCAGCCGATGCATAAATTCACCACCCCGGAGCATCTGGGCGCGCTGGCGGTGTTTTTGTGCTCGGACGGCGCCGAGACCATGACCGGGGTGGTGCATTCGATGGATGGCGGCTGGGTGGCGCAATAAGCCGGGATTTGGCATAAGGCGGCCAGCAACCTGATCGGGGAGTTGGCCATTTCTAACCAGACCCAAGAGGCTGAGCGTTTTGGCGCCATGCTGAGACGCTCGGCCGAGCTGAAAACCGCCTTGGCGGCCGAGACCGCGCAGGTGCTGGCCATTGTGGATGCCTGCGAGGCGGCCATGCGGGCGGGGCGCAAGCTGATATTTTGCGGCAATGGCGGCTCGGCCGCCGATGCCCAGCATTTGGCCACGGAATGGGTGATCAGGCTGCGGGGCAGCCAGCCGCGTGCCTCGTGGCCCGCCATAACGCTGGCGCTCGATACCTCGGCCGTGACCGCGGCGGTGAATGATTTTGGCGTGGATGAGATGTTCGCCCGGCCGCTGCGGGGGTTGGGGGTGGCTGGCGATGTGCTGTTTGGCATTACCACCTCGGGCAGATCGGCCAATGTACTGGGCGCGCTGAAGGCGGCGCGGGAGATGGGGATTGTGACCATTGGGCTGCTGGGCGGCGATGGCGGGCCAGCCTTGGCGCTGTGCGACCAGGCTGTGGTGGTGCCAGACCATGACACGGCGCGCGTGCAGGAATGCCATATCACGCTGGGGCACGCGATTTTGACATTGCTCGAAGACAGGCTGGTGGGGTGAAATGTTATGAAGGTTCTGCTGACCGGGGCGGCCGGGTTTATTGGGTTTCACACCGCGCGCGCGCTGCTGGCGCGGGGCTGTGAGGTGGTGGGGGTCGATGACCTCAATGCTTATTATGATGTGCGGCTGAAGGCCGCGCGGCTGCGTGAGCTGGGGGCGGGGTTCAGGTTTCATCAGCTCGATATTGCTGACCATGAGGCGCTGGCCAAGCTGGGCGAGGGGGCGGCGCTGATTGTGCATGTGGCGGCCCAGGCCGGGGTGCGCTACTCGCTGGAAAACCCGTTTGCCTATGCGGCCAGCAATCTCACGGGCCATCTCTCGGTGCTGGAGCTGGCGCGGCATTCGCCCAGCGTGCGGCATGTGGTGTATGCCAGCTCGTCGTCGGTTTATGGCACGGGCGCGGTGCTGCCTTATTCGGAGGCGGAGCGGGCGGATAGGCCGTCATCGCTTTATGCCGCCACCAAGCGGGCCGATGAGCTGATGAGCGCGAGCTATACGCATCTGTTCGGGCTGAAGCAGACCGGGTTGCGGTTTTTTACCGTTTATGGCCCCTGGGGACGACCGGATATGGCGTATTTTGGGTTTGCCGAGGCGATTATGGCCGGCAGGCCGGTGACGCTTTATGAAAACGGCACGCTCAAGCGCGATTTCACCTATGTGGATGATATTGTGGCCGGGATTTTGGGGGTGATTGATCATCCGCCCGGGGATGAGGCGGCGCATCGGGTGTTCAATATCGGCAATAACCGCGCCGAGCTGGTGGGCGACCTGTTGGCGCTGCTGGAGCGCGAATTGGGGCGGCGGGCCGTGACCGTTAATCTGCCCAAGCCGCAAGCCGACCCGGTGGAGACTTGCGCGGATGTGAGCGCGCTGAACGCGCTGTGTGGCTATGTGCCCGCAACCCGGCTGGATGAGGGGATACCGCGATTCGTGGAGTGGTATAAGGCGTGGCGGGTTAAGCGCGAGACGATGTGAAAGATCCCGGCCGGGGCACTGGCCGGGATATTTTTTTTATCGGGCGGTTTGCGCGGCGCGGCGATGGGATGTTGCGGCGCAAAAGTTTTGTTTTGTTAAAAATCAAAGGCTTGTGAAATTTTTGGAGAAAAATTCCGATTTTTACTGTTGTCTGAGTTGACGTATTTTGATTGATAATCTAAACGCTCGCTCCACCGGGGCGGCTGACTGTGTTGACGGTTAGCGGTTCTGGGGCTAAGATGGTTGCCTTGTTGGCGGGAGCGAT
>JAKBAD010000003.1 GCA_021809435.1 Pseudomonadota bacterium
AGGACTACGCCACGCAATGGCTATGGACGTACAACAACGAACGGCCCAATATGGGCATAGGCGGAATGACACCCGCTCAGAAACTGAAACTGGCCGCGTGAATTCTACGAATAAGCCCCGTTAAAAACGGGGGGATTACCCACCAGAAGACCGGTTGGTCTGGGTCTATGGACCAGATGGAGAAGGCACCCCAGCTTTCTCAGACTTCGGCATAAAAAAACTTGGAAGATATCATCAGGGAACGCCGGCGCCCAAAAAAGTAGTTCCCGCGTCTTGCACTGGATGTATACTTCGTCTTGCCGCCAATCCCGAGTCCAAAAATCAGATAAGCGCTGTATACTCATACGTCATGAAGGCTAAGCCAAAGCTCACTCGTCCCGATAAGCCATCACCGTCTCGGCCACGCTGTCGGCGACATGCTCCTTGGTAATCACCCCCGCCACATCCGCCCCGCGCGGCATGGCCACATTATCGCGCACCACCACCGCCATCAGCGCCCCCTTTGTCCAAATCCGGCGGATCACCTCATAGGCGATGGTGCTTTCGCGCACCACGGTGAAGTTGCGGTTGGCCAACTGGCCCAGCGTCATGCTGCGCTCGGCCTCGGCCAAGCCCCGGCGCAGCGCCATGTTTATGCGCAGCACGCCTTTAATATGGCCGTCCTCTGTGACTACTACATGGCGCATGCGCCCGGTTTCCTCCTCGGCGCTCAAAAACGCCCCAAATCCGGTTTCGGCGGGCAGAACCTGCACATCGCGCTCCATCACCGTCGCTGCCCGGCGCACCATGAACATATTGGCGTGCCGCGCCTTGGGTATGGCATGGCCCCGCCCGACCAGCTTAATGGTGTAAATACTCTCGCGCGAGAGCAGCCGCCGCACGCCCAGCGCGGTGGCTACCGCCACGATCATGGGCATGACGATGCCGTAATCACGGGTCATCTCGAAAATCATGGTCACCGCCGTCATGGCCGCGCCGGTGCTGCCGCCCACCATGGCGGCCATACCCACCATGGCAAAGCCCGGCACGCTCACCGGCAGCGGCACATGCAGCGCCTGCAAGGTGGCGGCCAGCGCCGCGCCAATGGTCGCGCCCATGAACAGCGAGGGTGAGAAAATCCCGCCCGAAGAGCCCGAGCCCAGACTGACCGAGGTGGCAAACAGCTTGGCCGTGA
Source organism: Pseudomonadota bacterium (assembly GCA_021809435.1). Classification (GTDB taxonomy): domain Bacteria; phylum Pseudomonadota; class Alphaproteobacteria; order Acetobacterales; family Acetobacteraceae; genus Acidocella. Next base: position 1,175 of record JAKBAD010000003.1, read on the forward strand.
ACAGCAGCAGCAAAAACCCCGCCAGCACCGGCAGGCTGGCGGTCATCTGCCCGTTCAGTAGCGCCTCGATGGTGGCGTAGCTCACGCCCTCCACATAATAATGCCCATAAGCCCGCTGGAGGATGTAAATCAGCAGCCCCACCATCGCCATGCCCAGCGCGTGGCGCGTATAGCGCCCGGGCACGCGCTCAAACAGCCGCTCGGCGCCGTGCAACCCGCGGATGAACCCGGCCGCGGCCAGCCCGCACGCGGCCCCCAGCAGCGCGAACAACAGGAGCGTGGCGGCGGCCTGCGGGTTGGTTCCCAGCGGCGCCAGGGCGGGCACGGCAAAGGCTGGCTGGTCGCCAAAAAACGCCCGCCCCACAAAGGTGGCGGCGCCCGTGGCCAGTGCGGTGGGCAAAAACGAGGTCACGCCGATCTCGGGCATCATCAGCTCGACCGCGAACATCACCCCGCCGATGGGGGTGTTGAACGTGGCGGCAATGCCTGCTCCGGCGCCGGCGGCCACCAGAATAATGCGCTGCTCGGGCGCCATGCGCACCCATTGCCCCAGCGTCGAGCCCAGAGCCGAGCCGATCTGGATGATCGGCCCCTCGCGCCCCACCGCCGCGCCGGTGCCAATCGCCACCGCCGAGGCGAGCGACTTGATCACCGCCACCACCGGGCGGATGACCCCGCCCTGATAGAAGATCGCGTCCATCACCTCAGGCACGCCATGGCCGCGCGCCTCGGGCGCGAAATTGACCACCAGAAACGTCACCACCATGCCGCCGATCACCGGCACCATAATAATCCCCGCCCCCCAGGGAGCGGCGGCAGTGAAATGGTTGGCGTCATAATGCCAGGTGAAATGGCCCAGAAACGCCGCATCGTGAATCAGCCCGATCAGCCCCCTGAACACCACGGCGCCCAGGCCCGTGAACAGCCCCAGCCCCAGCGCCAGCAGCGAGAGCGCCAGCAGGCCAAGTGGCGGCGAGGGGAGGGCGCTGTCATTGGGTGAGGTGTCTGGCTGGGTCATAAGCCGGTTTTCATGGTTCGGCGCGCCCTTGGCAATGGCGCTCAGCCCGAGGGCACGTGCAGCGCGGCCAAAAACCCCTTGGCGAACGAGGCCGCGGTGGTGTGTTGCACCTTGGCCAGCAGCGCGGCATGGCGCGCGCGGCGCTCGCCGGCCTTCATGGTCAGCGCCTGGTGCAGCGCGCCGGCCACCTCCTCGGCATCATAGGGGTTCACCAGCAGCGCCTCCGTCAGCTCCTCGGCCGCCCCCGCGAAGCGCGAGAGAATCAGCACCCCCGGATCGGTTTCGTCCTGCGCGGCCACGAATTCCTTGGCCACCAGGTTCATGCCGTCGCGCAGCGGGGTCACCAGCCCAATGCGCGCCACCCGGTAAAACCCCGCCAGCGTCCGCCGCGAGAGCGCGCGGGTCATATAGCGTATCGGCACCCAGTCGAAATCCGAGAACCGGCCGTTAATGTCGCCCGCCTTGCGGTCGAGTTCGCGGCGCAGATCGGCATATTCAAACACCTCCTCGCGTGAGCGCGCGGCCACCTGCAAAAAGCTGATCTGGCGCACATGCTCGGGATAATGGCCGAGCAGGCGGCTGAACGCCTCGAAGCGGTTGGGCAGCCCCTTGGTGTAGTCCAGCCGGTCGGCGCCAATGGCCAAAGCGCGCCCGGCCAGGCTTTCCACCAGCCGCCTGGCCTCGGGCCCGGCGGCGGCGCGCGCCGCGGTGCGGTTGAACTCGCGCGCGTTAATTCCCACCGGCGCCACCACCACCCGCACGCGCCGTGCGCCAAGGCACACATGCTCCCCCTCAATGGTGGCCCCCAAAATCTCGCGCGCCGAGTCAAAAAACGCCTCGCGGTCGCGGCTGGTCTGAAACCCCACCACATCGGCGGCGCACAGCGCGGCCAGCAGGTCGGCGGCGGGCGGCAGCACCTGCATCACCATCGCGGGCATGAAGGGAATATGCAGAAAAAACCCAATCCGGTTGGCCACCCCCAGCGCGCGCAGCTCCACCGCCAGCGTGAACAGCTGGTAGTCGTGAATCCAGATGACATCATCCTCGCGCAGCAACGGCCGCAGCGCGGCGGCAAAGGCGGCGTTCACGCGCCGGTAGCCCTCATAATCCTCGCGCCGGTAATTCAGCAGCCCGGTGCGCAAATGCAGCAGCGGCCACAGCGCGCTGTTCGAGAAGCCGGCATAGAATTGCTGGTAATCCGCCTCCGCCAGATCGAGCGTGGCATAGCTGATCCCGTCGGCCTCCTGCATATGCGGCTCCTTCGGAGCGGGGCCGTGCCGGCGCTTGCCGCTCCAGCCAAACCACAAGGTGCCGGGCTGCAACGCCTCCGCCAGCACCACCGCCAGCCCGCCCGCGCGCACGCCGCGCTCCGAAGGAGCCGGTACCCGGTTTGAAACTACGACAAGCCGCGCCACATGCCCTCCTCCCAGCTGCGTGACAGCCTCATCGCCGATAAAATCAGCCCCACCTGCGAATAAGTCTGCGGAAAATTCCCCCACAGCTCACCGCCGCGCGGGTCCAAATCTTCAGAGAGCAGCCCGACATGGTTGCGCCGCTCCAAAATCTTCTCGAACAAACCGCGCGCCGCCTCGGGCCGTCCGGCCATCACCAGCGCGTTCACATACCAAAAGCTGCACACCAAAAACGCCGTCTCGGGCGTGCCGAAATCATCGGGCGTTTCGTAGCGCAGCAAAAACCCGTCGCGCATCAGCCGCGCCTCCACCACATCCAGCGTCTTCAAAAACGCCGGCGCGGTGGCCGAGATCATGCCGATCTCGGGCAGCAGCAGCACCGAGGCATCGAGCGCCGCGTCATCGAGCACGCCCGAAATCCAGCCCCCGTTGGGCACAATGGCGCGGGCCAGAATCTGTTCGCGCAGCTCATCGGCCTTGGCGGTCCAGGCGTCCCCCTCGGCGATCTGGCCAACCGCCCGCGCGATCAGCCCCAGCTTTGAAAGCGCGGCCCAGCACATGGCGGCCGAGAAGGTATGCACATCCGCGCGGGTGCGAAATTCCCAAGGTCCGGCATCGGGGGTGAGCGCGATGCGCTCGGCCATCTTTCCTAGCGGCCGCAACCGGCGATAGAGCGCCAAATCACCCCGCGCGGGCAGGCGGGCGTCGAAAAACATCTGCGCCAGGCTCAGAATAATCGCCCCATAGGCGTCATTCTGGCGCTGCGCGTGGGCGGCGTTGCCAATCCGCACCGGCCCCAACCCATGAAACCCGGCCAGCGCCGGGGCGATGCGCTCCTCGGTCTCCATGCCGGGGGCAATGGTGAATAGCGGCGCGATTTCGGCATTGGCGTCGCGCAGCATGGTATCTTGCACATAGCCGATGAAATTTTCCATCGTGCGTGTCGCGCTCAGCCGGTTGAGGGCGTTGATGGTGAAATAGGAATCACGTGGCCAGCAGAAGCGGTAATCCCAGTTGCGCGCCGAGCCGGGAGCCTCGGGAATCGAGGTGGTGAGCGCGGCCACCACGCCGCCGGTATCCTCATAGGTGCAGAGTTTGAGCGTGATGGCGGCGCGGATCACCGCCTCCTGCCAATCGAAGGGAATGTTGAGATCCGCCACCCAGCCCTGCCAATAGGCCATGGTCTCTTGCAAGAACTGGTCGAGCAGCGGCCCGGGCGCGCTGGTCAGCGGCTCATCGGGGCCGAGCACGAAACTCACTGGCCGGCCGAGCGAAAAATCCGCCTCATGCAGCAAATAAGAGAGCGGCATGTCGGTGGTCAGGCGCACCGCGGTCTCCGGCCCGGCAAAGCGCACATGGTGGCTGCCCGCCACCGCCTCGGGCCGCACCGCGCCATACTCAAAGCCCGGGCGCAGCACCACGGTCACGCGCGGCTGGCCGCTCACCAGCTCAACGCGGCGCATCAGCATGGCCGGGCGGAAGATCCGCCCATAGCGCCGGAAGCGCGGGCAGAAATCGACAATGCGCACGCACCCGCCATGCACATCGTGCAGCATGGTCTCGACAATGGCGGTATTGGGCAGATAACGCTGCGCGCTGCCCGCGAAATCGGCCACCCGCACCTCGAAATACCCGCTCTCGGGCGTCTCGCCGCCCAGCAGGGCATGAAAGAGCGGGTCGCCATCGAGGCGCGGATAGCAGCACCACACATGGCGCCCCCGCGGGTCGATCAGCGAGGCGATCTCGCAATTCCCGGTCACGGCATAATCAAGCCCCGCCATCTCAGCCCTCCCGCGTATCGCGCACGAGCGAGGTCAGCCACGCGCGCACCGCCGCCGGCCCGCCGGCGAAATCATGCCCCACATGCAGCCCCACGCCGCCATAATCATAAGCCGCGCCAATGGCCGGCTCGTCGGTCACGTCATCGCCAATAAACACCGGCAACCGCCCGGCAAAGGGCGCGCGGCCCATGAACCAGGCCAGCGCGCGCTCTTTCCCGGCCCGCGGCGGGCGCACTTCCCACGCCATGTTGGCGGGCAAAATCTCGGCCTGCGTGCCCACCAGCCGGCTGAGCGCATGGTGCAGCACCCCCGCCTGCGCCGGGGCCTTGCGAAAATGCACCGTAAAGCCCAGCCGCTTGGGCTCCAGCATCACGCCGGGCATCGCCGCCACCAGCACGGCCATCTCCGCCTGCCAGTTGCCCATGGCGCTTACCGGCCGGGCCAGCTGGTGCAGCGCGCCCGCGCCATCGCGCACAAAGGCGCCATGTTCGGCGGCGGTGGCGAAATCATCGCCAAACAGCGCATCCACATCGGCCATCGCCCGCCCGGTCACGAAGGCCAGCGCGCCATCGAGCTGGTCGCGCAGCCGGCGCAGCCGCGCGGCCAGCCCGGGCGGCACGCTCACCCCGCCGGGGGTGGGGGCGAAATCGAGCAGCGTGCCGTCAATATCGAGAAACAGCGCCTTGCGCGGCAGGCGCGCGGCGGCCAGCAGCGAGATCATGGCGCCCCCTGTCCGGCCAGCGCCACCAGCGCCTCGACATGGGCACTCGGCGCCTTGCCCTGCTTATCGGTGCCAAAATAAATGGTCTGATGCGGGAACGGAATATCGATCCCCAGCTCATCGAAGCGCCGCTTCATCCGGCGGTTGAATTCGCGCATCACGGTCCATTGCTGGATCGGTTTGGTCTTGATCCGCGCCTTGATGATGATGGCCGAATCCGCGAACTGATCGAGGCCAAAAATCTCGATTGGCGCCAGAATCAGCGGCGCGAATTCAGGCGTTTCCCGCAACTCCGCCCCCAGCGCCGCGATCACGCCCATCACCTCATCCACATCCTCGCGGTAAGCCACCCCGATGCTGAACAGCGCGTACGAGAATTCCTTGGTCATGTTCTGCACCGTCGTAACTTCCGAAAACGGAATGATAATCACCGTGCCGCTCATGTCGCGCAGCCGGATGGAGCGGATGGTGATCTGCTCCACCAGCCCCGAGCTGCCCGCGACCGACACAACATCCCCCACCGCCACCGCGTCCTGCATCAAAATGAACATCCCCGTAATGACATCCTTGACCAGGCTCTGCGCGCCAAACCCCACCGCGATGCCGGCAATGCCCGCGCCCGCCAGCAGCGGCCCGATATTGATGCCAAGCGTCGCCAGCGCCACCAGCCCCACGCCAAGGCCCAGCACAATGGCCAGCATTTTGCGCGCCAGCGGCAGCAGCGTGCGCACGCGCGCGGTCTGCTCCAGGCTCACCCCGTCCTCGCCTGGCCGCGAGAGCGAAAACGTCACCAGTAAATTAGCCAGCTCCCACACCAGCACGGCGGCCCCGGCCGAGAGCCCGATGGTGGCCACCGCCCCCACCAGCCGCTCGCCGCCTGGCGTCGCCAGCAGCGCCAGCGCATCCAGCCCCCAGGCCTGCGCCACCATCAGCGCGGCCAGCGCATAAATCAGCACCCGCCCGGCATCGGTCATCAGCGGCGCATATAAATTAGCCCGCGCCTGCAACCCCGGCAGCCGCAGCTCCAGCGCCGGGCTCACCGTAAAAAACCGCGCGGCCAGAAAACTGCCCCCGCCATCGGCGCCACGCGCCAGCGCCAGCACCAGCACCGAACCCAGCGTGGCGCGGGCCAGAAAGCTAAATCCCCCCGGCACACTGGCCGCCCACACGCCATAAACCCCCAGCAAATAGGCAATGGCCGCGATATGCCAAATCCCCGCCGCCCCGGCCCGCGCCTGGCCCAGCCAGCCGCCCCCGCCCGCACCGCGAATCCTGCGCGCCACCGGCTTGCGGTTTTGCAAAATCAGCATCGCCGCCAGCCCGGCCAGCGCCAGCCCGTAAGCGCGCTGGAGCGCCGCGCCTAAATCCGCGTCCAGCCCGGCCCGCCCGGCAAATGTCAGGCCGAACCACCCATAAACCCCAAACCGCGAGAGGCGCTGCACCCACACCAATGCGTAATCGGCGCTGGCCTCGTCGAGCGGCAAAAAACGCCCGCCGCCTGGCCCGCCCAGCAGCAATGCTCCGGCCAGCGCGCCAATACCGCCGGCCAGCGCCGCCGCCTCCACCACCGCCCGCCCCAGCGCATCCGCCGCGGCGGCCACCGGCAGAATGGTGGGTGCCACCGCCAGCGCGCCCAGCCCGGCCGCCAGCAGCACCAGGGGCGGCGCCAGACTAATCAGCGCCGCGCCCAACCCGGCCAGTGTCCGTCGCCATGGGGGCGCGCTGGCCAGCGCGCCCAGCCGCCGCGCGGCGGGCGCCAGCAGGCGGCGCGCCAGCCAGCCCATCAGCCCCGCCAGCACCACCACCCCGCCGCTCACCCCCGCGCCTGCCAGCCATTGGCGCCGCAGCGCGGCGTTGCCCGCCAGCTGCCGTCCCCACGCCTCCAGCGCGGCCACCGGCGCCAAACGCGCAATATGTGTGAGCGTTCCGCCCAGCCGCGCCGCTTGTGCCGAAACGCGCTCGGCCAGCCCTGCTGGCGGGGGCGCGGTTTGCGCACGCACCGCCAGCAGGGCGTTGATCTCATCAATCAGCGCCGTCCGCGCGGTGGGGTCTTGCAGGGTTTGCGAAAGCGCATGCAACGCGGCGGCCGGCACGGGCACCACGGGCGTCGCGGCGCGCGCCCAGCCCAGCCCCATGGCCAGCGCCATCAAAAGGGCGAGGCCAACATGCCATGATCTGCTGCGCATTGTCTCCTCCTTGCGGTTTAGCGGAAGAGATCGTGCAGGCCCTCCCGGCAAGAACGGCCATTCTCCTCCACGCTCCCAATCGGAGCGCTCGGTGGGCACCTTCCCGGGGCACCTATGCGGGGTACCCAAGTCTTTCGCCACGAGACAGCTTTGTCAATGCATAAAGAATTTTAGTATGTACATAAATTAATAAAATAGAAACGACATCAAATCAATCGGCGTAACGATCAAAACATCGTAGCCCTGCTGTCAAGCTTCACCGTTCCAGCCCGCCCACGCTGGTGCCGCTCCGGGCCGTCCCGCCGTCGGGCACGCCTGGTTGGCCAAGGCGCCGGGCACCTTACATGAACAAATTGTAATCACGCCGACAGGGCAAACAAAACCCGGGAGCCACCGCCCCCGGGTCGCGGCGGTTCAGAACCGCGTGGTCAGGCGAACATTGAAAATATCGCCCGCCACATCGTTACGCGCGTGCAGATTATGGTTCCACGCCGCCATCACGCCGAAATTCGAGAATTGATAGCCCACCAGCGGCCCCATCCCGAAATTGGTGACCGTGCTGTTGGCCACCTTGGCGCCGTTCTGGGTATCGGCGTTCAGCTGGTTCTCCTGCGCCAGCCCCAGCCCCAGCGTCCACGGCCCCATGGTCCTGGCAATGGTGTAATCAACCGAGATCTGGCTGCCCGACCGGTAGGTGATACCGGCATAATGGTCCGAGGAGAGCGGCACATCGAGGTGGAATTCCGCGCTCACATTCCAGCCATTGCCCAGATAGCTCACCCCCAGATCGGGCTGCACCACCCCATAGCCATTGCCCGAGGGCAGGCCGCCATTATTGAGCGTGGTGGCCATGGTCGAGCTGGCGTCCGGCACCTGAAATTCCAACCCCACCTTCACAAACAGCGCGTGGGGCAGTTGCCATGAGAGCAGGCCCGGAATCAGCACCGTGTTGAACGTGCCCCAATTGCCCAGCCCCGCCTTGCCCGAGAGATCGGGTGAGACGTTATAATCAAACGGCTGCGCGATGCCCGCGGCATAAGTCGCGCCCAGCACCCGCAGGCCCGGCACCCACAGTACCACCGGCACCTCCACCAGCGCCGACAGCCCGGTATTCGAAACCTTATGGCCATTGCCGCCGAAATAAGAATAGCTGGCCCAGTAATTGTTAAGCACCCCATACACGCCGGGCGGCGGCAGCGCGCCGGCGGGCACGCCCTCGTTCACGCCGCGCAAATAAGGGTCCCATAGCCGCGTCGCGTGCGCGCGGGGGGCAAAAAACCCGGTCATCAACGCGCCAAGCGCAGCCGCCTTCAGCCAGGCCCCACCGGGGCATGTCATCGTCATGGTCGTCCTCCTTGTTGGTTATGGGCGCAATATCGCCCTGCTTTGCCGTCAATCGGCTAAAGAATGTTCCGGCTCAAATATGTTCCAGCAAAATCGAAATCCCCTGCCCAACGCCCACGCACATCGAACACAGCGCATAGCGCCCGCCCTGCGCGTGCAGCCGGTTCACCGCCGTGCCGATGATCCGCGCCCCCGAGGCCCCCAGCGGATGCCCCAGCGCAATCGCCCCGCCCCAGGCATTCACGCGCGGGTCGTCATCGGCCAGCCCCAGCCCCCGCGTCACCGCCAGCGCCTGGGCGGCAAACGCCTCATTCAGCTCGATAACGTCAATCGCCTCCAGCCTCACCTCCAGCCGGGCCAGCAGCTTGGCGGTCGCGGGCACGGGGCCAATGCCCATCAGGCGCGGCGCCACCCCGGCACTGGCCATGCCCAGCACGCGCGCGCGTGGGGTCAGGCCCAGGCGCCGGGCGGTCTCGGCACTGGCCAGCAGCAGTGCCGCCGCCCCGTCATTCACCCCCGCGGCATTGCCGGCGGTCACCGTGCCGTTGGCCCGCACAATTGGCCGCAGCCCGGCCAGCGCCTCGGCGGTGGTGGCGCGCGGGTGCTCATCGGCGTCCACCACCAGGGGGCCTTTTTTGCCCGCCAGTGTCACCGGGGCAATTTCGCGGGCCAAATGCCCGGCCGCTTGCGCGGCCTGCGCGCGCATCTGGCTGCGCAGGGCGAAGGCATCCTGGTCGGCCCGGGCGATCTGGTAATCCGCCGCCACGTTTTCGGCCGTCTCGGGCATCGAGTCCGTGCCATGGGCCGCGCGCATCGCGGGGTTGATGAACCGCCAGCCGATGGTGGTGTCATAAATCGCGTTCTCGCGGCCAAAGGCGGTTTCGGCCTTGGGCATCACAAAGGGCGCGCGGCTCATGCTTTCCACCCCGCCGGCAATCATCAGCCCCATCTCGCCCAGCCTGATCGCCCGCGCCGCCGTGCCCACCGCATCCATGCCCGACCCGCACAGCCGGTTGAGCGTGGTGCCCGCCACGCCAACCGGCAGCCCGGCCAGCAGCGCGCTCATCCGCGCGACATTGCGGTTATCCTCGCCCGCCTGGTTGGCGCAGCCCAGCACCACCTCTTCCACCAGCCCAGGCTCAAGCGCCTGGCTACGCGCGAGCAGCGCCCTGATCGGGTGCGCGGCCAGATCATCGGCGCGCATCGAGGCCAGCGCCCCGCCATAGCGGCCAAAGGGGGTGCGGATATAGTCGCAAATCAACGCCTCGGTCATGGCACGGCCTCCGTGAGCAAGAGATCAAGCGGGCCGCGCCGGAAGCCAAACCCCGTGGCGGCCTCGATAAGGTCGATATCGCGCGCGAGCGCCGCCCGGTCGCGCGTGCGCGCCCACTGCACCGGCCCGCCGCGAAAGCGCGGAAACCCATAGCCATGCACCATCACCACATCGATATCAGACGCCCGCGCCGCCACGCCCTCGGCCAGCAGCAGCGCCGCCTCGTTCACCATCGCCGCCAGCGCCCGGCGCACGATCTCCTCGGCCGCCAGCGCGCGGCGGGCACTGCCGCGCGCGGCGGCGGCGGCCAAAATCGCCCCGCGCACCACCTCATCGCTGCCCGCGCCGCGCTGGCCACCAGCATAATCATAATAGCCGGCGCCGGTCTTGCGCCCCAGCCGGCCCTGTTCGCACAGAGCATCGAGCACCGGCACATAGCGCACCCTGGCATCGCGCGTGGCGGCTTGGGCGGCGCGCATCCGCCAGGCAATATCGAGCCCCGAAAGATCGGCGACCGTGAACGGCCCCATGGCGAACCCAAAGGCTTCCAGCGCCGCATCCACCTCCTCGGGCCAGGCGCCGTCCTCGAGCATGAATTCGCATTGCGTGCGATAAGCGTTGTAAACGCGGTTGCCGATGAACCCAAAGCCGTTGCCGCACAGCACGGCCAGCTTGCCCAGCCGCTGGCCAAAGGCCATGCCCGTGGCGGCCAGCCCCGGCGCGGCGTTTGGCGTGTTCACCACCTCGAGCAGCTTCATCACCGTGGCGGGCGCGAAAAAATGCAGCCCCAGCACGTCTTGCGGGCGCGATGTGGCGGCGGCAATGGCCTCGATATCGAGATAAGACGTGTTGGTGGCCAGCACCGCGCCGGGCTTGGCATATAAATCGATCCGCCCAAACACCTCCCGCTTCACCGCCAAATCCTCAAACACCGCCTCAATCACCAGATCCGCCGGCGCAATCGCCTCCCAGCCCGCCGCCAGCGTCAGGCGGAGCGGCGAGAGCCGCTCAGGGGCAATCCGCCCCGCCGCCGCCCGCTCGGCCAGCCTGGCCCGCAGCGCCTCTCCCGCCGCCGCCAGCTTCCCGCCCTCCATATCGAACAGCACCACCTCGAACCCGGCTTCCAGCGCCGCCTGGGCAATGCCCAGCCCCATCGTCCCCGCGCCAATCACCGCCACGCCCTCAACCCGCCGGGGCGCCGCGCGCAGCCCGGCGGGCAGGCGCCCGGCCGCGCGTTCGGCAAAAAACATATGCCGCAGCGCCGCCGCCTCGGGGCTGGCCCGCAACGCCAGAAACGCCGCCCGCTCGGCGGCCAGCCCCTGGGCAAAGGGCAGGGTGGCGGCGTCGCGCACCGCCGCCAGCGCGGCGCGCACGGCCGGGCGGCCCTTGCCCGCCTTCAGCGCGGCGGCCTCGGCGGCCAAAATCTCGTCGGGCGCCGCGGGCGGCACGGCCCGCGCGCTCACCCGCCGCTTAGGCCCCAGCCGGGCCATGGCGGCGCCCAGCGCATCGGCGGCCACCTCATCCACCAGCCCCAGGGCGTGCGCCGCCTCCGCGTCCACCCGCTCACCGGTGCCAATCAGCCGCATCGCCGCGCCCAGCCCGCACAAACGCGGCAAACGCTGCGTGCCGCCCGCGCCGGGTATCAGCCCCAGCGTCACCTCGGGCAGCCCCAGCCTTGTGCCGGGCTCGGCCACGCGCACATCGCAGGCCAGCGCCAGCTCCAGCCCCCCGCCCAGCGCCGCGCCCCGCATCGCCGCCGCCACGGGCTTTGGGCAAGCCTCGATCATCTCCAGCACGTCCGGCAGAAGCGGCGGCTCCGGCGGGCGGCCAAACTCCTGAAGATCCGCCCCGCCAATGAAACATCTGCCCGCGCCGGTAATCACCGCGCCGCGCAGGCGTTCATCCGCGCCCAGCCTGGCCAGCATCTCCACCAGCCCGGCCCGCACCGGGGCCGAGAGCGCGTTGACCGGCGGATGATCGATTTCCGCCACCAGCACATCGCCGCGCACCAAAAGGGTCAGCCCGCCTCTGGTCATGGCGCGCGCAGCATTTCGCGGCCAATGATGATCTGCTGAATCTGCGTGGTGCCTTCATAGAGCCGCAGCAGCCTCACATCGCGGTAAAACCGCTCGACCTTGTAGTCATTGATATACCCCGCCCCGCCATGAATCTGCACGCCCCGGTCGGCCACCCGGCCCACCATCTCGGTGCAAAACATCTTCGCGCACGAGGCCTGCATGCTCACCTCGGGGTCGCTCACCTGGGGCGGCTTCTGGTCAAACCGCGCGCTCACCTGCTGGGTCAGCGCCCATCCGGCCAGCATTTCGGCCTGCGAATCCGCCAGCATCGCCTGAATGAGCTGAAACTCCCCGATCGCCTTGCCAAATTGCCGGCGCTCGCGGGCATAGGCGGTGGCCTCCTCGATAATCCGCCGCGCCGTTCCGCACGCCACCGCCGAAATATGCAGCCGCCCGCGATCGAGCACCTTCATGGCGGTGCGAAACCCCTCGCCCGGCACGCCGCCAATGATCGCCTCCGCCGGCACGCGCACATTTTCCAAAATCACGTCGCAAGTCTTGGTGCCGCGCTGGCCCATTTTCTTGTCGGTCTTGCCCAGCCTCAGCCCGGGCGCGTCGGCGGGCACAATAAACGCCGAAATCCCCCCCGCGCCCGGCCCGCCCGTACGCGCCATCAGCGTAAACGCCCCGGCGCGCGGCGCGTTGGTAATGAACCGCTTGGTGCCGTTGAGCACATAATCATCGCCATCGCGCTCGGCGCGGGTTTTCAGCGCGGCGGCATCCGAGCCGGCATCGGGCTCGGTCAGCGCGAACGACATCACCACCGCGCCGCTCGCCACGCGCGGCAGGATTGCCGCCTTTTGCGCCGGCGTGCCATCCATCAAAATCCCCTGCGAGCCAATGCCGACATTGGTGCCAAACACCGAGCGGAAGGCGAGGGCGGTGCGCCCAAGCTCGAACGCCACCCGGCATTCCTGGCTCATCGAGAGCCCGATCCCGCCATATTCCTCGGGAATCGAGAGCCCGAACAGCCCGAGCGCCTTCATCTCCGCGACAATCTCCTCGGGCACCTCATCGGTGTCCTCAACCAGGTTTTCCGCCGGCACCAGCCGCTCGCGGATGAAACGCTGAATGGTGGCCAGCAAAATCTCGAAGGATTCATGATCCAAAGCCATGGCTTTGCTCCTCAGCGGTGGGTGAAATGCGGTTGGCGTTTTTCGAGAAAGGCCCGCAGCCCCTCGCGCGCATCCTGGCTGGCAAACCGCGCATAAAGCGCGCGCCGCTCGAACAATATGCCTTCCGAGAGGCTGGTCTCGAAGGCGCGGTCCACCGCCTCCTTCACCGCCATCAGCGCGGGCGCCGAAAACGCGGCGATTTTGCCGGCCAGCGCCAAGGCCTGGTCCAGCACCGCGCCGGGCGCCACCACGCGCGCCACCAGCCCCGCCGCCTCGGCCTCGCGCGCGCCCATCAGCCGCGCCGAGAGGCACATATCCATCGTCTTCGCCTTGCCAATCGCGCGCGCCAGCCGTTGCGTCCCGCCCGCGCCCGGCAGCAGCGCCAGCTTGATCTCGGGCAGGCCGAATTTCGCATCCTCGGCCGCCACCACAATGTCGCAGGCCAGGGCCAGCTCGCAGCCTCCGCCCAGCGCCAGCCCGCCCACCGCCGCGATCACCGGCTTGCGCACGCGCCGTATCGTCTCCCAGTTGCGGGTAATAAACCGCGCCTCCGCCACATCGGCGCAGGAATAGCCGGCGATCTCGGCAATATCGGCGCCCGCCGCGAAGGCCCGCTCATCGCCGGTCACCACCAGCGCGCCAATGCCGGCATCGTCGTCCATCGCCAGCAGCGCCGCCCCCAGCGCGTCCATCAGCGCCTCATTCAGCGCGTTCATCTGTGCCGGGCGGTTGAGCCGTATCAGCCCCACCCGCCCCTGGCGTTCGGTGAGAATTTCCTCAGCCATGGGCCGCCTCCGTCACATGCCGGCGCAATTGCTCGCGCAGCCGGAATTTCTGAATTTTCCCCGCCGGGGTGGCGGGCATGGAGGTCACCACCTCCAGCCGCTCGGGGATATATTGCAGCGCCACCTGTTTCTCCTTGAGAAACGCGACAATCCCGGCCAGCGTCAGGCTCTGCCCCTCCTTGGGCACCACCACCGCGCAGGCCCGCTCGCCCAGCCGCTCATCGGGGTAGCCCACCACCGCCACCGCCGAAATGGCGGGGTGGAGATAGAGCAGCGATTCTATTTCCACCACCGGAATATTCTCGCCACCCCTGATGATCACATCCTTGCTGCGTCCGGTAATGCGGAGATAGCCCCGCTCATCCACCCGCGCGACATCGCCAGTGTCAAACCAGCCCTCGGCGTCGGTGGCGTTCAAATCGGGCGTGTGCAAATACCCGCCAAAATTCGAGCAGGCCCGCACCAGCAGCCGGCCCGGCTCGCCCACGGGCAGCTCATGCCCCTCGGCATCGGCAATCCGCACCGCCACGCCTGGCAGCGGCCGGCCATCGGTGTTCACCGCGCGCTCATCATCGTCTTCCGGGCAGGTGGTGGTCACCGCGCCATTCTCGGTCATGCCCCAGGCCGAAATAATCTTGGCCCCCAGCGCGCTTTGCGCGGCGGCCACGAGCGTGGAGGGAATGGGCGCGCCGGCGCACAGAAACACCTTGAGCGACGGCACGCCCAGCCCCGATGCCGTCACCGTTTGGGAGAGATCGGTGAGAAACGGCGTCGAGGCCATGGTAAAACTTGCTGATTCCGCGCGGATGATCTCAACCGCCCGCGGCGCCTGCCAGATATCTTGCAGCACGGCCCGCGCCTGCAGCATCACCGGCATCATCAGCCCATACATAAAGCCCGTCTGGTGCGCCATGGGCGAGGCCATGAATACCACATCCTCCGCGCCCAGATGCAGCCGCGCCGCATAAGCCGTGATGTTCGCGCCAATCGTGTTGGCGCTGTGCATCACGCCCTTGGGCCGCCCCGTGGTGCCCGAGGTATAAAGCAGTTGCGTCACATCATCGCCAGTTGGCCGGTTGGCGGTCAAAATCTCGCGCGCGCCGGTGGTTTTCTCCCATTCCGGCCCCGAGAGCAGCGCCTCGAACCCATCTTGCCCCTCGCCATCCACCACCACCACATGCGCGAGCGAGGGCACATCGTCCTGCAACCCGCGCGCCATCTGCGCGAAGTCAAACCCCCTGAACCTGTTTGGCACGATCAGCAATTTCGTCTCGGCATGACCGAGCATGAAGCGCAGCTCATGGGCGCGGAAAATGGGCATCAGCGGATTCATCACCGCGCCCAGGCGCGAACAGGCGAGATAGGTCAGCGTGAACTGCCACCAGTTCGGCAACTGGCAAGCCACCACATCATTCTTGCCAATGCCAAGGCGCGCGAGCCCAACCGCGATCCGGTCCGCCATGCGCGCCATCTCGGCATAGGTAAAGCGCCGCGCATCGCCCGCCTCAACCCGGTAGGCCGATAGCGCGATCTTGTCTGGGCAGGCGCGCAGGCACGCCTCGAGCGCGTCATTGATGGTGCGGTCGCGCCACAGCCCTTGCGCGACCATCTCGGCCCGCCGGGGCGCGAGCAGCACGGCGTCGAACTTCATGGATCCTGTTCCTCATTCTGACGTTATTATCGTTCGTCGTTACGCGGGCACGGCCTCGCGCCCGGCGCGCGCGCGGGCAATGATCGTCTTCATGATCTGCGCCGTGCCATCGCCGATCTGAAACCCCAGCACATCGCGCAAACGCTGCTCCATCACCCCGCGGTCATAGCCGCCATGGCCAAAACACAGCAGGCACTGGTGCACCACGTCATAAGCCAGCTTGGGCCCCCACCATTTGCACATCGCGGCCTCGGCGCTGTGGGGCAAATGCTGGTCTTTCAGCCACAAGGTCTGCAAACACAGCAGCCGCGCGGCCGCCACCTGCGTGTCAAAATCCGCCAGCGGATGCGAAACCCCCTGGAACGCCGAGAGCGGTTTGCCAAAGGCCTCGCGCCCGGCGACATAATCCCAGGTTTCCTCGAGCGCCGCGCGCGCCACCGCCAGCACCTGCAAGCCAATCAGCGCGCGCGAGAAATCAAACCCCTGCATCACCTGCACAAAGCCCTTGTTCTCGTCGCCCAAACGGTGGTTCACCGGCACGCGCACATTCTCGAAAAAGATCGAGCCCCGGCCAATCGCGCGCTGCCCATGGCAGTCAAAGCGGGCGCGGGTTATGCCGGGCAAATCCATCGGCACCAGCAGCGCGCTCACGCCGTGCGCGCCGCTGTCCACGCTGCCCGTGCGCCCAAACACCACCGCCGCATCGGCCTGGTCCGCCGCCGAAATCGAGGTTTTTTCCCCGTTCAGCACATAGTCATCGCCCACGCGCTCCACCCGCAGGCGCAAATTGGCGGCATCCGAGCCGCCCCTCGGCTCGGTCAGCGCAATGGCCACCAGCACCTCGCCCGCCACCAGTTTGCGCAGCCACGGCGCCACCACGCCGGGCACGCCATGCGCGGCCAAAATCTGGCCATTGAGCGAGGCCAGCAGGTTGATATAGGAAATACTCAGATCCGCCCTGGCGATTTCCTCATGAATAACCCCCGCCGCCAGCCGGCTCATGCCCAGCCCGCCAAATTCCTCGGGCAGCTCGGGCGCGATCAGCCCCATGGCGCCCATCTCGCGCATCACATCGCGGTCGAGCACGCGGTTCTGGTCGCGGGCCAAAAATCCCGGCGCCACGCGCTCGGTGGCAAAGCGCCGTGCCATATCGGCGAGCGCCCGCAATTCCTCCGTGATATAAGGGTTCATGGCGCCCGCGCTCATTTCACGAACTTGCGGAATTCAGGATTGCGCTTCTCTTTCAGCGCCGCCACGCCCTCGCGTGATTCATCGGTATCGTAATAAAGTTTCAGCGCATACATGCCCAGGCCCGCAATGCCGGCCTGGTGGGCGGTGTCCATGTTGAAACTGCGCTTGGCAATGGCCAGCGCGGTCGGGCTGCGCGCGCACAGCTCCTCGCCCCAGTTCTGCACCTCGGCGTCGAGCTGCTCATGGGGCACGCATAAATTGGCCAGCCCCATGGCCTCCGCCTCGCGCCCCGTATAGCGCCGGCACATATACCAAATCTCGCGGGCCTTTTTCTCGCCCACCACGCGCGCCAGAAACGCCGTGCCATAGCCTGGGTCCACCGATCCCATCTTCGGCCCCACCTGGCCAAAAATGGCTTTTTCCGAGCAAATGGTCAGGTCGCAAATGGTGGCCAGCACATTGCCCCCGCCAATGGCATAGCCCTGCACACGCGCGATCACGGGCTTGGGCACGTCGCGTATGGCCGCGTGCAGCTCCTCCATCGGCAGCCCGATGGTGCCGCGCCCATCATAATTCCCATCATGCGCCGTCTGGTCGCCGCCCGTGCAAAACGCCTTGTCCCCCGCTCCTGTGAGCACAATGGCGCCAATGCTCTTGTCATACCCCGCCCGGTTCATCGCGCGGATGATCTCATCGCACGTCGTGCCCCGGAAAGCGTTCATCTTGTCCGGGCGGTTGATGATGATCCACGCCACGCCATTACGAACTTCATAGAGAATATCTTTAAACATTTTGTCTCTCCTCACCCCGCCATGGTCAGCCCGCCCGACACGCTCAGCACCTGCCCGGTGATGAAGGCGGCATCGTCGGAGCCCAGAAACAGCATTGCCCTCGCCACATCCCCCGGCTGGCCCAACCGGCCGAGCGGAATGGCGCGCGTGAACGCCTCGATCAGCTTTTCAGGATTCGCCGCCCCCTCGGCCACGCCGGCCAGCAGGGCGGTGTCGGTCGGGCCGGGGCACACCACATTCAGCGTGATGTTGTGGCGCGCATGTTCGCGCGCCAGCGTCTTGGTCAGCGCCACCAGCCCGCCCTTGCAGGCCGCATAAACCGCCTCGCCCGAAGATCCCACCCGCGCCGCATCCGAGGCGACATTGACAATCCGCCCATATTTGCGCGCCGCCATCCCGGGCAGCACCGCATGGTGCATATGCAGCGCGCCGGTCAGGTTAATGGCCATCAGCCGCTCCCACTCCGCCGGCACCGTTTGCGTAAATGGCTTGAACACATCCCACCCGGCATTGTTCACCAGCACATCCACCGGCCCCAGCTCGGCCTCCACGGCCCCCAGCGCGCCATCCACCGCGGCGCGGTCGGTAATATCGGCGACAAAGGCCCGCGCCATGCCGCCCGCGGTGGCAATTTCCCCCGCCACCGCCTGCGCGGCCGCCTGGTTCATGTCAAACACCGCCACCCGCGCGCCCTCGGCGCCAAACAGCCGGCAAGCCGCCCCGCCAATGCCGCCGCCGCCGCCCGTCACCACAACGGTTTTGCCCGTGAACTTCGCCATGTTTCCTCCGCTGGCGCAATGTGCGTAAATATGTTGTCATTTACCTAACGCCGCAGGGCCGGGTCTGCAAGCGTTTTTTAGTAAATATATTGTCTCATTTATGCCGCGCCGCACAAACGCGCGCAGATCCGCGCGGGGCCATCGCCCACCCCGGGCTTGCGCGCCGCGAAATCTCAGTCATTTAAGGATTAATCTGTGTTCCACGAGGCCTTCATGCCGTCCTCCGCCCCGCCGCCCGCCTCGGTCGCGCGCCTCGAGCTCGCCAACCGGATTTTCTTCCGGCTCTATCAATGTGCCAACATGTTGCATAAAACCGGCACGCGCGCGGTCGCCGAAGATGGCCTGACCACCCAGCAATGGGCGGTCATGGGCGCGCTCTCGCGCACCAAGGCGGCGTCTGGCATGGCGGTGAACGAGCTGGCCCGCTACCTCATGGTCAGCCGGCAAAATCTCTCCGGCGTGCTCAAGCGTATGGAAGCGGCGGGCCATATCCAAATCGTCCCCGATTCCCGCGACCGGCGCTCGCGCATCGTGCAAATCACCATTGCCGGCCGCGCCGTCTGGGCCCACAGCGCCCAGCCCAAAATCGCCGCTTATTACGAGCAGGCCCTGCGGGATTTCTCCCTCTCCGACATGAGCCACACCCTGCATTATTTCATGAAGCTGCTCGACAACATGAAAGAGATCGACGCCACCCAGGGCGGCGGCGCCGACGATGAGCCCTGACCCCGCCGCTCAGGGCGTGGGCGCGTAAATATAGAGCGCCAGCGTGCCGGGCACGAAGCGATAATGCGTCCGCCCCTGCGGGGTGGCGGGGGCGATGGTGGCGGCCACCTTGGCGGTGACCGTGAATAAATCACCGCTCCTGGGGTCCACCGCCAGCGTGCGCGCGCCGGGTTCGGTGTGCAGCGTCGCCAGCAGTTTCGGCACCGCCGGGCGGGTATCGATCACGCTGATCGTCCCCTCCCCATTGGCCGAGAACGCGCGCTGGCGCACCGGGTCAAAGGCCGCGCCATCCGTGCCCTTCCCAATGGGCAGCGTCACCATCACCCGCCCGGTCCGTTCATCGAGCACATCCAGGCTGCCGCCCCGGCAGGAGACAAAAATCCGTCCCCGCGCCTCATCCAGCGCCAGCCCGGTGGGGGCGAGGCAGCCGGTGGTCGGCCAGCGGGCGGTCACCTGGCGGGTGCGCGTATCCACCCGCGCCACCTCATTGGCCTCCACCATCGCCACATATAAATTCCCCTGGCCATCGGGGGCAAACGCCTCGGGCGCGCTGCCCAGCGCGATGGTGGGATAGGCCGTGCGGGTGGCGGGGTTGATTGGCGTCAGCCCGTGCCCATCGCCACCGCTGACAAAAATCGTCCGGCTGGCCGGATCATAAGCCATGCCATCGGCGTCATCGAGCACCGGCACGCTGGCCAGCGGCGCCAGGCTGTGGGGGTCAAATACGGTGGCCACGCTCTTGGTGGCGCTATCGGCCCAAATCTCGCCGGTCGCGGGGTCAAACGCCACGCCGTGGCTGCCGGGCAGCCCGCTCAGCCTGCCCACCACCTGGCGGGTGGCGGGGTTCACCACCAGCTCCTCGGTGCCATGCGAGATGAACAGCCGCCCGGTGGGTTTATCGAGCTTGAGATAATCCCATTTGGTCGCCCCGCTCAGCTTCACCACGGCGGCCAGATGATAAAGCGGCTGGGCGGCGGCGGGCAGGGGGGCGAGCAGCACCGCCAGGGCGGTCAGCGTCTTCAGGGCGTCTTTCATGGGCAAGGCTCCCGTCATCGTGTCAGTCGCCATCCACGCTGGTGGCGGCGGGGCGGAAAATCACCTCGACGGTGACGCTATATGTGCGCCCCGCGAAGCCCTGGGGCGGCAGCGGATAATGCGCCACGCGCGCGGCCAGCAGGGCGGCCTGGTCGAGCAGGGGGTAGCCGCTGCTGCGCGTGAGCGCGATGCCGGTCACCTGCCCGTCATTATAGGTAAACGTCACCTCGGCGCTGCCGCCCTGGCCGGTCATTTGCGCGGCCGCCGGATAAACCTGGTTGGCCACCGCCTGCACGGCATCGCGCATCGCCTGGCGAAACAGCCCGAGCTGGTCGGGGCTGGGGGCGGGCGGCGCGGGCGGCGCGCTGGGGGCGGGGGGGGTCACGGGCGGCGGCGGCGGGGGCGGCGCCACATGTTTGGGCGGCGGCGGCAAATGCCGCACCACATGGTGCATGGCGGGCCTGGGCGTCGGCACCGGCTTGGGCGGTGTCACGGGCTTGGGCGGCTGGGGCACGGGCGGCGGCGGCGGGGTCACCGGCTTTGGCGGGGCGGGCTTGGGCGGCGGCGGGTTTTGTATGGTCAGCTTCACCACGCTGGGCGGGGTGGCGGCGGGCGCGTGGTGCAACACCGGCACCAGCACGGCCAAAGCGGCGAATTCGAGCGCCAGCCCCAAGCCAAGGGCGGCCATGAAGCGCCGGCCATCTTGTTCCGGCTCCGGGGTGAGCCACATCGTCGCGTTGTTCATCTTAAAATTTCCGATCAATCCGGCAGCCAGATAGCGCATCGGGGCCCGGTGGAAACCGGGCCCCGACATATTTCACACAACCGTCACAGGGGTTTAGAAGTTGATAGGCACTTCCAGGTTCACAAAGGCGCTGATGCCGGTGAGGCTGGTATAAGCCAGCTGGTCGCCATTCACGCCAAAATAACCCTGGTCGAAAATCACCTGCTTGTTGTTGGTCAGGTTATCAACATTCAGCTTCACCTTCACCGGCGTGCGGTTCGGGTCGGCATGGTTGAAGGTGTAAGCCACCGCGAGGTTGACGACATTGTACGGATCGTACCAGCCGCCAGGAGACTTCCCAACCGCCGGGCTGTTGGCATAGGGGTTGGTGGCGGTCGTACCCGTGCCGCCATTGCCCGAATACTCGCCGCCCGTCCACTGATCCATGATCGAGGCGTAGAGGCCATCCTTGTCATAGATCAGGCCGAAATTGGCCGTACCCTGCGGGGCCTGGGCCACATAGTCCTTGGTGCCGGTCTGGAAGGCCTCATTATAGCCGGCATTGGCGAACGCGGTCAGGCCATAGCCCAGCGTATAAGCCGCCTCACCCTCGATGCCGCGATAAATCACGCCACCAATGTTGGTGTAGTAGCTGTTGGGCCCGGCCGAGACCTTCTGCATGTAGTTCTGGAAGTGGATGTTATAAACATCCGCCGAGAGCGCCAGATTCTGGTTCTGATACGTGCCGCCGGCCTGGAAGTTGATCGTGGTCTCAGGCTTGAAATTGCTGTTCGACGGGTTGGGGATGTAGAGAATCTTCATGTTGGGCGCCAGAAAGCCTTCGGCCGCCTGCGCATACACCGTGAAGTTCGGGTTGAAGGCATAGCGCACTTCGGCGCTCGGCAGCAGCTTGCCCCAGGTATGGTCATAGCCCAGCGCGGTCTGCGTGCCCTGGTTATAAGGCGCGTCCATGGTCCGGCGGAACATGCTGTATTTCACGCCCGCGGTCAGGGTCAGCCCGTCAATCGGCTTCCAGTCGATCTGGCCATAAGGCTGCAAGGTGTAGAGCTGGTTATGCTGCAAACGGTCGATCTGGCCGTAATTGCCCGGCGTGGGCGAGGGATAGCCCGTATAGTTGGGCAAAATGCCCTGGCCGGCCACATACACATACTCGCCCTGGAAGCGGGTATTATACTGCCAGTCATACCACAAACCGGTCTTCACATCGCCAAACGACAGGTTCTTCTGCAAACGCTGAATGGTGCCGAACGAGCGGTAAGCCATCTCCATTTGCTGCAACGGCACGCCCGAGACGATGGTGCCGGTGGTGGTCACCACATTCCCCGCGATGATGCCCTGCGTCGGATCAACGCCGTTCATGCCACGGTGATCATAAGCATAGGTGTAGAGCTTGCCGTCATAGAGCCAGCCATTGCCGAAATTCGACTGCAGGTCGATATATTCCATATCGGTGGTGATATGGTCGGTGTTATACTTATAATAGCCCTGGCTGGTCGGGTCGGTGCTGTTGCCGTAATCGCTGCCATACATCGCCATCTGCGCGGCGGTGGCGCCGGTGTCGAAGCTCTGGAACAGCTTGTTATAATCAACCATCACGGTCACGACCGTGCCGGCATTCACCGGAACCATCACCTTGCCAAAGAAGTTCGAGCGTTCCTGCGGCGTGTTGGTCTTGCCGCCATTGCTCTGCATATGCTCGGCGTCAATCACCGCCGAGGTGCCGTTGGCGCTCTGGATCGAGCCGGTATTGAGCGTCACGCCGCCAATATTGGTATCCCACGAACCCCATTCGCCATAAGGCGTCACGCTGCGCTGCGCGCTCGGGTCGATCGTGCGGATCGACATGGTGCCGCCAAAGGTCGCATCGCCCACCGTCTCGGCGGTGCCCGGACCACGGTCGATGATCATCTGGCCGATCTGGTGCGCGGCGAAGAACGAGGTCGAGTGGTGGGTGAAGTCGTTGGAATCACCAAAGGGAATGCCATCGAACGTGACATTGTACTGGCCATCCTGGAAGCCGCGCAGCACGGGGCCGTTCGATTCCTGCAGACCCGGACCATTGGGATCGATCGTCGAAACCGACGGCGTGAGGCGCGCGATATCGGCGAAGCTCTCCGTGCCCGTGGTCATGTTGGAGATGGTGTTGTGCGTCACCTGCGAGGTCGGCTGCGACGAGTTCAGCGGCGCTTTCGAGGGCGCCTCATAAGGCGCGGTGCCCGGCGTATGCACCAGATCAGCCGCCGCGCCCGTCGCCGTCGCCAGCACCGAGCCAAGATCGAGATTGACCGGCGCGTCGGACACGGTCTGCGCCACGGCGGGCGCCGCCGCCAGGCTCAGCGCCAGCGCCAGCGGCGAGCAGGCGCGCACGAGCACGCGCCGGCGTGTGAAACGATATCGCATGAAAGACTCCCAGTTATAAAAAGCAACCACCCTGTCAGAGGTTCGCTGGGCTGGGCCTTATCTTAAATTTTGGAAAAATACTGTTACAACTCGGCGAAATAAATCTTAAACTTCCAAGACAGCGTCAATAATATTCAACACTCACCCAAAACAAAAAACGCCCGCCTCTCCAAGAGGCGGGCGTTTTACTCAGCTCATAATTTTTTTTTACGAGCCGCTGGCCGGCTGCGCGGCAATCCCCACATCGCTCACCCCGGCCTTGCGCGCGTCATCAATCACATTCATGAATTTCTGAAACGGCGTGGTCTTATCAGTGGCAATCGTCAGCTCAACCTTGCTCGGGTCGCCGCTGGCCTGAAACAGCGCCACCAGCTGGGCGTCGGTCATGGTCTGGCCCTTCACCTGAATGGTGCCGTCGGGCAGCACATTCACCGTGATCTTGGGATGCGGCAGATCGACGGACTGGCTGGAGGTCGGCAGTTGCAGGCTCACCCCGGCATCGGGAATCATCTGCAACGTGACGATGACGAAAAACACCAGCAGGAACAGCATCACGTCGATCATCGGAATGATCTCGATGCGGGCCTTGCGGTATTCGAAATAGCGCATCTTCATGGTGGCTCAGGCTTCCACGAAGGCCATGCCATGGGCGGCGGGTTGGGCGGCGGCGCCATGGGTGGCAAGGTTGGGCGCGCCATCGGTGCGGTTGACAATCAGCATCTTCATGCAATCGAGCTGATGCAGCACATGGCGCACCTGGTTCGAGAGCGCATTGAACCCGGTCAGCCCGAGCATGGCGATGAAAATACCAAACGCCGTGGCCACCAGCGCGTCGGCGACGCCGCCGGTCACCTCGGCGGGGGCATGGCCGGGCTGGGCCAGCACGTTAAAGGCATGGAACATGCCAATAATGGTGCCAAACAGCCCGAGCAGCGGGGCCAGCGTCACCACGGTGTCCAGCATCCACAGCCGGCGATCGAGCCTGGGCGCCACCAGCATCACCGTTTCATCCAGCCGGTTGGCCATGGCGTCCGTGCTCACCATGCCCACATGGCGCGCGGCCATATCGAGCAGCGCGGCCTCGGGCAGGTTCCCCGCCTTGTCGCGCAGGCGGGCCAGCTCGCCCGCGCCCAGCGTCGGCGCGGCGGTGGTGGCGTTGATAATCGAGGCGCCATGCAAAATAGTGCTGCGCAGCGACCAGAAGCGGTCAATCATGACCCCCAGCGCCACCACGAGCAGCCCCGCCAGCACATACAGCACGCCGTCTGAATAATCGGCGAGATAAATAATATAATTGATCGACAAGACACACTCCTTCGGCTGAGCGCCCGTTAGCGCACCCAGCCCCCGCGCAGTGTGATAGATTAATGACTTTTGCGTTTCATTCCGGTGGCACGCCCGTGGTCAGCAGCGGCGCGGCGGCGCGCATCTGCCCCGCCACCGCCTCCGCCACCGCCCGGATTCGCGCCACATCGCGTGTGTCTTGGTGCTGCACCAGCCATAATTCGCGACTGGGCAGGGGGGGCGAGTCCAGCCGCGCCAGCCCGGTTCCGGCGGCCACATGGTGGCCCAGCGCGGCAATGCCCAGCCCGGCCCGCGCGGCGGCCAGCTGGCTGGCGCGGTCATCGGTGCGCAGCGCCACGGCGGCGCGTGGCGCCATCGCGGCCAGCGCGTCGCTTTCGGCATAAACCCCGCTCTCATCACGCGCGAGTATAAGCCGGTGCCCCGTGCCATCGCCTCCGCCCGGCGCGCCATGCGCCGCCAGATAGGCCGGGCTCGCATACAGCCCGAACGACACCGCCCCCACCCGCCGCCCAACCAGAGACCGCCCGCGCGGCCGCGCCAGTCGCAGCGCCAGATCCGCCTCGCGCGCCGCCAGCGAGAGCGTGCGGTCATCCTCGATCAGTTCGACCACAATGCCCGGATAGCGCGCCGCCAGCCCGGCCAGGGCGGGCATCAGCAGCGCGCCGGCGAAATCGCTCACCGTGGTCAGCCGCACCACCCCCTCCAGCCGCACATCGCGCCCGCTCACCGCCCGCGCGGCGGCCAGCGCGGCGGTTTCCATGTGTTCCACCTCGGCGCGCGCGGCCTCCCCGGCGGCGGTCAGCCGCAGCCCGCGCGGCGTGCGTTCCAAAAGCCGCACCCCGGCCTTGTCCTCCAGCGCCGCCAGCCGCCGCCCCATGGTCGATTGCCGCACCCCCAGCCGCCGCGCCGCCCCCGAGAGCGTACCCTCGCGCGCAATGGCCAGAAAACTCCGCAGCGCCTCCCAGTCCATCCCCGCCTCCATGCGAAAACGCATAATCATAACCAAAATTTTGCCAGTTAACCACCAATCACCGCATGGCTAAATAAACCGTGAAAGGACCACCGAAATGACCCTCCCCAGCCTGTTCGTGAGCCATGGCTCGCCCATGATCGCCCTCACCCCCACCCCGGCGCACGACTTCCTGGCCGGCCTTGCCGCCAGCCTGCCCAGGCCGCGCGCCATCCTGGTCGTCTCCGCCCATTGGGAGACCCAAGCCCCCGCCCTCACAGCGGTCGCGCAAAACGCCACGATTCACGATTTTTTCGGCTTCCCGCGCCCGCTCTATCAGCTGCGCTATCCCGCCCCCGGCGATGCCGCGCTCGCGCAAGCCATCGCCACCCGCCTGGCTGGCGCGGGCTTCCCCGCCACGCTCGACACCGCCCGCGGCCTCGATCACGGCGCCTGGGTGCCCCTGCGGCTGGCCTGGCCGGAGGCCAACATCCCCGTGCTCCAGCTTTCCGTGCAAAGCCATCTCGGCCCGGCTCATGCCTACGAGGTCGGCCTGGCCCTGGCGCCGCTGCGCGATGAGGGCGTGCTCATCATCGGCTCGGGCAGCTTCACCCACGATCTGCGCCGCTTCCGTGGCCAGCCCGTCACCGCCCCCGAATCCCCCGACGTCACCGCCTTCTCCGCCTGGATGCACGACGCCCTGACCCGCGCCGATGTGCCCGCCCTGCTGGCCTATCGCCGCCTCGCCCCCTTCGCCGCCGATGAACACCCGACCGAGGAACATCTCCTGCCCCTCTTCACCGCCCTGGGCGCGGGCGGCCCCATCGCGCGCCGCCTGCACAGCTCCACCGAGCACGCCATCCTGCGCATGGATGCCTACGGCTTCGGCCTCCCCGCCGGCGCGGCCTAAATCAGAGCCCCGCCGGCTTGGCCGCCCGCTCGGCCAAATGCGCCGCCGCCTCGGCCAAATGGTCGAATTCATGCACAAACGTGCCCAGGCCGGCGGTCTGGGCGCGCAGGTCCAAAATCAGCCGGTGCAGCTCGGCCTCGGGCACCAGCGCCAGCGTCTCGTCCCAGCCATGCCAGCCGGGCTTGGCCTCATAGCCCAAAATCTGCCCGCGCTTGGCGCTCAGCAGCCGCTGCACGGCGGCGGTGTGGGTGTTGGGCGCGCTCACCCGCACTTTATGCACGGGCTCGAGCAGCATTGTCCCGGCCTTGGCCAGCGCCTCGGCAATGCCGGTGCGCGTGGCGGTCTTAAACGCCATGTCCGAGCTGTCCACGCTATGAAACCCGCCATCTTGCAGCGTCACCGTCACATCCACCACCGGGTAGCCAAATGGCCCCTTGGCCATCGCCTCCTCGGCCGCCGCCGCCACGGCGGGAATATATTGCCTGGGCACCGCGCCGCCGGTCACCCGGTCGATGAACAAAAACCCCTCACCCCGCGCGCGCGGCGCCACTTCCAGTTTCACATCGGCAAACTGCCCATGGCCGCCGGTCTGGCGTTTGAGCCGCGCATGCTCCTGCACGGTGGCGCGAATGGTTTCTTTCAGCCGCAATTTCGGCCCCGCCAGGGTCACATTCAGCCCCCAGCCCTTGCGCAGCCGCTCCACCGCCCGGGCCAGATGCGCCTCGCCCTGGCCTTCGAGCCGCGTATCCCCCGTCTCCGGGTCGCGGGTCAGGCTGAGCGCCGTGTCCTCCTCCAGCAGCCGCCCCAGCGCGGTCGAGAGCCGCACATCATCCTTATGGTCGGGCACCGTGATGGCCAGCGCATAAACCGCGGGCGGCGGGGCGGGAAAGCCCAGCCTGCCCTGCGCCGCGCCAAACACCGTGCCCGCCACCGCGCCCTCCAGCCTGCCCAGCGCCACCAGCTCACCGGCCCGCGCCTCGGCGCGCTTTTGCGCCTCTGGCCCCGGAAAGGCGAAAATCCCGCCCACCCGCATCACCCCGTCGCTGGCCCCGTCGCGCAGCGTGCCGCGCCAGATGCGCGCATAGCAAAGCTTGCCCGCCTGCGAGGCATAAGAAACCTTGAACACCTGCGCCAGCGGTCCGCCCTCGGGCGCCACCCCATGGCGGCGCGCGGCGGCGCTGGGGTCTGGCGCATCGTGGCGCAATGTCTTCCACAGCCGCGCCACGCCATTGCCGTGCAGGCCAGAGCCAAACATCACCTCGGCCAGCGTGCCCTCGCCCACATCGTGGCGCAACCGCGCGAACAACTCCGCCGCGCTCACCGCCTCGCCGCCAATCACCTTTTCCAGCAGCGCGTCGTCGCGGTCGGCCAGCGTGTCCACCAGCGCGTCATGGGCGCTGTGCTCCTCGCCGGCCACGTCACCGGGCAGCGCCACCACCGCCGAGGCCAGGCGCTCCCGGTAGCGATAAGCCCGCTCCGAGACCAGATCCACATACCCCACCATCCGCCCCTGCTCCAAAATCGGCAGTTCGCGCGCCACCAGCCTTGTGCCGGTCTCGGCCTGAATGGCGGAGATCAGCTCGGCGGCCGGCACGGCCAGCTGGTCGGCTTTATTAATAAACAGCACAAACGGCACGCAAGCCGCCGCCAGCGCGGCCAAAGCCGGGCGCAGAGCCGGGGCGCGCGTGGGGTCGGGTTCGGCCACCACCACCGCCATGTCGGCCACGCATAATGCCGCCGCCGCCTCGGCCCCAAACTCAATGCCGCCGGGGCAGTCGAGCAGCGACCAGTCATCGCCCATATAAGTGCAGTTGAACAGCCGGGTCTCGGTGCCGGGCTCGGGCAGGCTCTTATCGCCGGCATGGCGCAGCTTCACCCCGGCCATATCCATCAACGCTTCGAGCAACATGGTCTTGCCCCCGCCATGCGGGCCAATCAGCGCGCAAGAGCGAGGGGCGTGGCGCCCCGCATGGGGTTCATGACCAGACATGGCATCATCTCCCTGTTATTCGGGATTATTGTGCATGGTGTCCGGCCCCGTGGCCCCGTGGCAATGGCCTATCAAAGGCCCCCGGTGCCCTCAACCGCCACCAGCCTACGCCCGCCACCCGGTCAGCGCAATCAGCCCGCGCTTCGTCTCCGTGCCCGCCCCGTTGGTGTCCATGCCCGCCCGGCGGGGGGGCGGCACAATGTCGGCGCGCATCTGCACGCGCCCCAGCAATTCCTGAAACAGCGCTTCCAGATCATCGCGGCTGATATCGACCGTCTCGCCATAATCGGCCAGCACCTCGTCAAGGTCGCCGGCCGTCAGCACCAGCGGCACCGGCGCCGGGTGGGGGTGCAGCGAGGCATGCGCGCGGTGCGGATAAGCCCGGCCCGTGGCGCGGTGATAGATCAGCGCCACCGCCACCAGCAGCAGCGAGTTCAGCACCACCGGCGCCCACACATAGCCATAGCCCAGCGCGGCAATGTGCGGCCCACCCAGCGCCGCCAGCAGCGCCACCGCGCCGCCCGGCGGATGCACACAGCGCAGCGCCGCCATGGCCACCAGCGCCACCCCCACGGCCACCGCCCCGGCATAAACCGGCTGGCCAATCAGCAAGCCCGCGCTCACCCCCGCCAGCGCCCCCACCACATTGCCGCCCAGCACCGCCCAGGGCTGGGTGAGCGGGCTGGCCGGCACCCCGAACACCAGCACCGCCGAAGCCCCGATGGGCGCGATCAACGCGGGCGCCAGCCCGCCATGGCCCAGCCAAAGGCGGCTGAGCAGGCCGGTCAGCACCAACCCCACACAGGCGCCCACCCCGCCGCGCAGCGCATCGCGCCACACCACGGGCTGCTGGGTTGGCAAAAACCGCCGCCACACACTCATCACCGCACTCCTCATAACAAAGGGCCCCAACCGGGGCCCCGTCCGCGCCTCTCCTTGCCCGATTGCCGGGCGGTTCAGCCAGCCGGGCGAGCGGCTGACTGCTATGCAGGCCCGCCCGGCGTGAGCCAGGCCAAGCGGGCCGCAGCGCGATATTGGGTTGAACCGAATCGCCAGATACGAGTTAAACCCATGAAACTAAACGTTAAAACACCTGCTCTCCATGGAGCACGATATCGAGCCCCTCGCGCTCTTCCTCGCGGGTCACGCGCAGCCCCACCATCATGTCGGTGAGCTTGAGCAGCACCCAGCTCACGCCGGCGCAATAGATAATCGTCACCGCCACGCCCAGCGCCTGCACGGCGAGCAAATGCGCCCCGCCCACCGCCGCGCCGTTCGAGAGCGGCCCAAACGCGAACCAGCCGGTCGCCAGCGTGCCGATGATGCCGGCAATGCCATGCACGCCAAACGCGTCCAGGCTGTCATCATAGCTGAAATAATGTTTGAGTTCGGTGGCGGTCCAGAAGCACACGCCCCCCGCCACCAGCCCGATCAGCAGCGCCGGCCCCGGCAGCACAAAGCCCGAAGCCGGGGTAATGGCCACCAGCCCGGCCACCGCGCCCGAAATGGCGCCCAGTACCGAGGGCTTGCCCCGCACGAACCATTCCACAAAGGTCCAGGCCACCGTGGCCCCGCCGGCGGCGATCTGGGTCACCAGCACCGCCATGCCGGCCCGGCCATTGGCGCCCATGGCGCCGCCCGAGTTAAAGCCCATCCAGCCCACCCACAGCAGCGAGGCGCCGATCACCGCATAGCTCAAATTCCACGGCGCCATGTTTTCCTGCCCATAGCCCAGCCGCTTGCCCAGCATCAGCGCGCACACCAGCCCGGTGATGCCGCAATTAATCTCCACCACCGTGCCACCCGCGAAATCGGCGATGCCCATTTTGGCCAGCCAGCCGGTCGGCTCCCACACCCAATGGGCGAGCGGCGCGTAAACCAGCAGCGACCAGGCCGAGAAAAACACCAGCAGCGCCGAGAATTTCATGCGGTCCGCGCAGGCCCCGGTCACCACCGCGGGGGTGATGATGGCGAAGCTCATCTGGAACATCAAAAACACGCTCTCGGGAATGGTGGTCTGCACGGCAAAGGGGGTGCCGGCGGCAATGGTGAAGGGCTTGTCCCAGCCCGCGCCCAGCCCGGCCAGCATCAGCCGCGAGCCATCGCCAATCCAGCCATTGCCGGTGCCAAAGGCCAGCGAATAGCCGGCCACCATCCACAGCACCGTCACCACCGCGCACAGCATGAAAGACTGCATCATGATGGCCAGCACATTTTTCTTGCGCACCATGCCGGCATAAAACAGCGCCAGCCCCGGCACGGTCATCAGCAGCACGAGAACCGTGCACATCAAAACCCAGGCGGTATCGCCCGGCACCACATTCTGCATTTTACTTCCTTATACCAGCCGTGAACTGCGTTATTTTGCCCCTGTTAGCAGGGCTTACGCGCGGGGTAGTCCCTCCGTCCCAGCGCGTCAAGCTAGCAGGCCAGCCATACCATCTCTGCATGGACAATGGCCTCGGGCATGGTTCGAGAGGTGAGTGACGGACGGGAGATCGCCAGATCTCCACCGGCCTGTGGGCGGGCCCCTCAGCCCGGCGCGGCGGGCGCCATGGCGGCCAGCGCCTCGGCGTGGGTCTGGCGCTGGGTGTGGGTGGTGTAAAACCCGGCCAGTATCTCGGGGGTGAGGATGAAGCCGGCGGGCTGGCGGGCGGCAAAGCGCAGGGCGGCTTGCATCATGTCGAGCGTCTGGCGGGCCATGTCGAGCTGCTGGGCCTGGAGGACGGACAGCGCGTCCAGCTCGGCATCGAGCCGGGCGATCTGGCCCGCCGCCTCGCCCCCCGTCGCCAGCCGCCCGGCCAAGCCGGGCAGCACCTCGGCGAAATACCAGAGCCGCTCGAACAGCGCCTCGCCGGTGATCAAATCGCCCAGCAACTCCAGCTGCGCGGCCAGCACCGCGTAAATTTTGCGGCGCTCCAGAGGGTCGATCATGCGCGGCAGGGGCTCAGCGCCAGATTGGCGGAAATGGCGTCGAGCAGCACGGCCTGTTCGGCGGGTTTGCTGAGCCAGCCATTGGCGCCCAGCGCCCGCGCGGCGCGCGCCGCGCTTTCGCTGGTTTCGGCGGTGAGCACGATGATGGGGGTGGCACCCACCCCCTGGCGCGCCCGCACTTCCCGGATCAGGCCAAGCCCGTCGAGTTCAGGCATGTTGAGGTCGGTGAGGATGAGCGCCGGGCGGGCGCCTGATTCCAGCTTGGCCAGGGCCTCCTGCCCGTCATGGGCGGTGATGACATGATAACCGGCCTTACGCAGCACCCGCGCCAGGGTGAGCACCATGGTGCGTGAATCATCGACCACCAGAATGGGGACCGGAACGCTCATGGTCTTGGTCCCGTGGCGTTCATTCCTGCTCTCCCCGCGCCTTTTGCACTGGCCATGGCCGACCCCAGCTCCGTTCCTGATTTCTGGAAACCGCGTCTATGAAATCCGCGGGCCGTGGCGGGCCGCGCATGGGCCGAATTTAAAGGCAAATGCTTACTGTTGGGTTTAAGGCGCCAACCCCACACATCCCCACAAACCCACGCGCCAAATCCACAATTTTCCGGGCCAAAACCACATAAACCCACACAAACCCACAATCAGGCGGCGCCGCCGGATGATTTGCCGCCACGGCGCGGGGCTGCTATGCGCGGGGCAGAACAAAGGGGGCTTTCGTGATGAGCGCGATCCAGATCGTACCGGTCACCGACAAGAAGATGCTGGGGCGCTTCATTCGGCTTCCAGAACGGCTTCACGCCGACGACCCGGCCTATATCGCGCCGCTGCATATGGAGCGCGAGGAAGCGCTCAGCCCCAAGAACCCGTTTTTTGGCCATGCCGAGGTGCAGTTCTGGCTGGCGGTGCGGGGCGGGCGCGATGTTGGGCGGATTTCGGCGCAGATCGACGCCAATAACGAGCAGCTCAAGGCCCGCCATGCCGGGCAGTTTGGCATGCTGGCGGCCGAGGATGACCGCGAGGTGATCAGCGCCCTGGTCGATACCGCCGCGCACTGGCTGAAGGCGCGCGGGATGGTGGCGATGCAGGGGCCGTTCAACCTCAATATCAATGAGGAAACCGGCCTGCTGATCGACGGGTTTACCACCCCGCCGGTGCTGCTCATGCCCCACGACAAGGCATATTTGCGCGGCCATCTCGAGGCGTTGGGCTTCGAGAAGGCCAAGGATGTGATTGCCTATTGGTATGATATGCGGGTCGAGCTGCCCAAATCGGTGCGCCGGCTGCTCGAGCGGCCTTTGCCCGCCAACATCTCGGTGCGCAAGCTCGATTTCAAGCGCTATAACGAGGAGATCCGCATGGTGACGCGGATTTTCAACGATGCCTGGGCCGGGAACTGGGGGTTTGTGCCGCTCACCGAGATTGAGACCGAATATCTGGCCAAATCGCTCAAGCCGCTGATCAAGCCTGATTTCACCTCGGTGGTGGAGCGCGATGGCGAGCCGGTGGGGTTTTTGATCGCGCTGCCCAATTTGAACGAGGCGATCCACGATCTGGGCGGCAAGCTGTTGCCGTTTGGCCTTGTGAAGATGCTCTGGCGGCTGGAGGTGGCGGGGGTGAAGACCGCGCGCGTGCCGCTGATGGGGGTGAAGCGGGCGGTGGCCAAGGATATGATTGGCGGGTTGCTGCCGTTTCTGATGGTGGACATGGTGCGCCAGGCCGGGCTGAAGAAAGGCCTCACGCATATTGAGCTGTCATGGATTCTGGAAGACAATTTGCCGATGCGGCGGATGAATGAGAGCCTGGGCGCCGACCCTTACAAGACTTACCGGGTATTCGAGCGCAAGATTTAAAAACTCAAAAGTTTTTGGGGGTTTGGCCCCTTTTTTCAAAAAGGGGCCAAGAAACACCAGGGAAGACGTGGACCCTTTTTGTAAAAAGGGTCCACACCCCCAAAAACTTTTAAAATTTGAAGCTTTCGTAGAGGGCGCGCTGGCGGGTGAGGTACCAGGCCAGGGCGGCGCTCAGGCCCAGCAGCTCGAGCGCGAAATAGAGCAGCGGCCAGCCAGTGATGGCGCACAGAAAAATCAGCCCCGTGCGGGTGTTGGAGGAAAACAGCGACCATTGGCGCACGATGGGCGCGAATGTGGCGCGAAAGCGGGCGCGCAGCGTGTCGGGGTCCGGGCTGGTGGCGAGGGCCGCGGTGAAGCTAGGCGCGAAGCTGGCGACGCCGCCCGACACCAGGATTTGCACGCGCTCATAAAGCCGGTAGAGCCCGCCGGCGAGGCCGGGTTTGGCGGCAATGCCGAGATCGGGCAGGGCCGCCGAGCGGCGGCCGAGGCCGAGCGCGTTATAGGCTTGGCGCTGCATCTCGAACGCCGCCGATTGCAGAGCGTGCGCCACGCCCGCGAGGATGATGAGCCCGAGCACCCAATGCCCCGCGCGCGGCATGAGCAGCACCGCGAAGCCGAGATAGACGGCGGTGAAGGTGACATAGTCGCACACGCCATCGATGAGTTTGCCAAGCTCTGAGAAGCTGTTGGTGAGGCGGGCGAGCTGGCCGTCGGCGCCGTCGAGCACATGCCAGGCGAACATGAGGGCGAAGCCCAGCGCCGCGAAGGCCGGATGGTCGGCGCGCGCATAGGAAGCGCCCGCCAGCACGCCGCAGGCCAGCCCCGCCAGCGAGACCTGATTGGGCGTGATGCCCAGCCGCGCGAAAACCGGCACCAGGGCACCCGAGAGCGGGTGCACCAGGTACAGATTGCTCCAGCTCTCGATTTCCTCGGTGCGTTTGACCGGTTCTGGGCTGGTCACAGCTTGCCGGTGGCCAGCAACTGCTCGGCTTTGCCGAAGGCGAGGGGGTCATCGACATCGAGCCATAAACGCGAACCGATATCGAACACGCGCGCCTTGTCCCATTCGGCCAGCACGGTCATGCCACCCGAGATGCTGTCATCCCCGCGCGCCTGGGATTCGGCCAGGGCCTCGAACATCACGGGGGAGCAGCGGAACACGCCGGTATCGAAGCCGTTGAAATCGCGGATGACCTTGCCGATGGCGCGCAGATGGTTGCCTTCGAACTTGACGCGCGTCACGTCCTCGGGGTCGTTCAGCGGGCGGTCGATCTGGCGGTCGATGGCGAGGGTCACGGTGCCCGGCTCAACCGGCGCGGCGAGGAGGTCGGAGATCAGGTCCGGCTCGACCAGATGGTCGCACATGGTGAGCAGGAATTCACCCTCGATGAACTGGCGCGCCGCCGAGACGGAGACGCCATTGGCCCGCTGCCAGGCCGGATTATAAGCCGGGATGATGGTGACAGCGTGCTTCTGGCCGATCTCGCGCAGGCGGGGCGTCAGCGCTTCGGCCCGGTAGCCGGTGACGACCACGATCTCCTCGAGCCCGGCCTGGGCCAGGGTGGCGATGACACGCTCGATCAGCGGCACGCCGCGAATGGGGATGAGCGGCTTTTGCTCACCTTTTTCGCGCAGGCGCGTGCCCTGGCCGGCGGCGACGATCAGCCCCTTCATGGCGGCTTACTCGGCCGCCACGACCTTGGCGGCCGGCTTGGTCTTGATGAAATCCTCGGTCATCTCATAGGCGACATCGTCGGTGAACTGCGCGGGCGGGTGCTTGCAGAAAAAGGCCGAGGGGCCGGTGAGCACGCCGCCGATGCCGGCATCGAGCGCGATTTTGCAGCAGCGGACCATGTCGATCACCACGCCGGCGGAATTCGGGCTGTCTTGCACCGAGAGGCGCAGCTCGAGGTCGAGCGGGACATCGCCGAACATATGGCCTTCCATGCGGATGAAGCAGACCTTGTTGTCGTTCTGCCAGGGCACGTAATCGCTGGGGCCGATATGGATGTTCTCGGCCTCCAGGCGCTTCTTGGTGACCGACTGCACGGCCTCGGTCTTCGACTTCTTCTTGGAGACCAGGCGCTCCTGGTTCTTCATGTTCAGGAAGTCGGTGTTGCCGCCGGTGTTGAGCTGGTAGGTGCGCAGCAGCTTGATGCCGCGCTTGGCGAACAGGTCGGTCAGGACGCGGTGGGTGATGGTGGCGCCGACCTGGGATTTGATGTCATCGCCGATGATGGGCACGTTGCGGTCGGCGAATTTTTTGGCGTAGGCCGGGTCGGAGGCGATGAACACCGGCATGTTGTTGACGAAGCCGATGCCGGCCTCGAGCGCGCAATCGGCGTAGAACCGCGCGGCGGCCTCGGAGCCGACGGGCATGTAGTTGAGCAGCACATCGACCTTGCGGTCCTTGAGGATGGCGACGATCTCGTCCTGGCTCAGCTCGGGCGCGGTCGAGCGGAGGAAGGTGCGGTCATCCTCGTAATTTGCCATATGGGGGGAAATGCCGTCGAGCACCTGACCCATTTGCACGATGACGCCGCTCTCGGGGATGTTGGGCTCGAACACCACGCAGCAATTGGGCTTGGCGAAAATGGCGGTGGCGACATCCTGGCCAACCTTGCGGGCATCGACATCGAACGCCGCCACCACCTTGATGTCACACGGGCGGAAGCCGCCGATTTCGGTGTGCATGAGGCCGACCACGCCGGTTTCGCAGCGCTCGGGCGTGTAATAATGCAGCCCCTGGATGAGCGCGCTGGCGCAATTCCCGAGACCGGCGATCGCGATGCGGATGCCGTCTTTCTTAGCCATGATCAACCTCGTTCCAATCAACGTCTGAGCGCCATGGCGCGCGGACGCCACGGTTTGGACCAGGGGCGGCCGCGCGCGGGAGCGCGGCCGGCTGGCCCTGACGCAATGTTAAGCTTCAGCCGTAACTACCCGTTCGGGGCGTGTGTCGCAAGTGTGACGCGAGCAGCGGGCGGCTGGGCGGGGCGCGCGGCCGTGACATGGTGTGAAAGACTTGTTTACCGCCCGCTTTTGCCGTGGCGCATTGCGTTCGGGGCGTCAGTCTGTTAGCCCGGACAATCGTGACACGATACGCGCCCCAGAATGACTGAGCTTCAAGCTGTTTTCCGTGCAGAGCCCCCATTGCGGAGGGCCGATTTCGGTACCATCGCCGAGGCGCTGGATTATGCCGCCCGCACCTCGCGGGGGATGAATTTTTACTCCGGCAAGGGGGTGCTGATCGAGGCGCTGCCCTACGTCACCCTGCGCGCGCAGGCGCAGGCGCTGGCCCGCAAGCTGCTGGGCGCCGGGCTGAAGCCGGGCGAGACGGTGGGGCTGGTGGCCGAAAGCGATGGCGATTTCGCCCGCGCCTTCTATGCCTGCCAATATGCCGGGCTGATTCCCGCGCCGCTGCCGCTGCCCGCGGCCTTTGGCGGCCGCGAGGGCTATATTGCCCATTTGCGCCGCATGCTGGAGCGCGCCCATGCCAGGGCGCTGTTTGGGCCCGAGGTGCTGGCCGGGTGGATGAGCGAGATCGAGGGGCTGGAGGGGCTGAAATTCTGCGGCCCCTATGCGCTGCTGCAAGACGCCCCCGAGGCCGAGACCCTGCCCGCCCAGGACCCGCACGCGCTGGCTTATCTGCAATTCTCCTCGGGCTCGACGCGGTTTCCCCACGGCGTGGCGGTGACCCAGGCGGCTTTCATGGCCAATGCCCGCCACATGGCCGCCTATGGGCTGAAAGTGACCGAGGCCGACCATGCCGTGACCTGGCTGCCCTTTTACCACGATATGGGGCTGGTGGGGTTTTTCCTCATGCCCATGAGCTGCCAGGTGGGGGTGGAGGTGCTGGCCACCCGCGATTTCGCCCGCCGGCCGCTGCTGTGGCTGGAGCTGATCGGGCGCACGGGGGCGACCATCTCGTTCAGCCCGTCTTTTGGCTATGAATTATGCGTGCGCCGGGCGGAGACGGCCTCGACCGAGGGGCTCGACCTCTCGCGTTGGCGCGCGGCGGGCATTGGCGGCGATATGGTGCGCCCCGGCGTGCTCACCCGCTTCGCCGCCCGCTTCGCGGGCAATGGCTTCGCCCACACCGCCTTTGTGCCCAGCTATGGCATGGCCGAGGCGACGCTGGCGCTCTCCTTCACGCCGCTGGGCGTGGGCGCGGTGACCGATGTGATCGACGGCGCCGTGCTCGAGGCCGAGCACCGCGCCCTGCCCGCCACGGCCGCCACCCAGCGCGTGCGCGCCTTTGTGCGCTGCGGGCGGATGCTGCCCAACCATGAGGCCGAGATACGCGACGAGGCCGGGGCGCTGGCGCCCGAGCGCGTGGTGGGGCGGATTTATGTGCGCGGCCCCAGCCTGATGGAAGGCTATTTCGACAGCCCCGCGGAGACCGAGGCCGTGCTGAGCGCGGATGGGTGGCTGGACACTGGCGATCTGGGCTATTGGGTGGGCGATGAGCTGGTGATCACCGGGCGGGCGAAAGACCTGATTCTGGTCAATGGCCGCAATGTCTGGCCGCAGGACCTGGAATGGACGGCGGAGGCCGAATTTGGGCCGCTGCGCAGCGGCGATGTGGCGGTGGTTTCGGTGGATCAGGGCGAGGCCGAGGAGGTGGTGGTGCTGGTGCAGTGCCGCGTGCTCGAGCGCGAGGCGCGCGAGGCGCTGCGGGGCGAGATCGGCAAGTTCTTCCGCGGCCGCTTTGGGCTGGAGACCCGCGTGGTGCTGGTGCCGCCGCGCAGCCTGCCCCAGACCTCGAGCGGCAAGCTCTCGCGCTCGAAGGCCAAGGCCATGTATCTGGCCGGCGCGTTTGGCGCCGAGGCCAAGGCGCTGGAGCCGACCCCGGACGCGGCATGACAGCCCCGCGCGCCGCGCTGACCGGCGCGAGCGGGTTTTTGGGCGGGCATGTGCTGGCGGCCTTGCGCGGGCGGGGCGTTGCGGTGCGCGCGCTGGTGCGGCGCGCGGCGGCGCTGGAGGCCGAGCTGGTGCGCGGCACGCTCGCGGATGAGGCGGCGCTGGCCCGGCTGGTGGCGGGGGCCGATGTGGTTGTGCATGTGGCGGGCGCGGTGAAGGCGCGCGGGCGGGCGGAGTTTTTCGCCGTGAACGCCCATGCCGCCGGGCGGCTGGCCCGCGTGACCCGCGAGCTGGCGCCAAAGGCGCGGTTTGTGCTCATTTCATCGCTGGCGGCGCGCGAGCCGGGGCTTTCGGATTATGCCGCCAGCAAGCGCGCGGGCGAGGAGGCGGTGCGCGCCGTGTATGGCGAGGAGGCGCTGATTTTGCGCCCGCCCGCGCTCTACGGCCCGTATGACCGTGAAACCCTGGCGCTGTTCAAGGTCGCGCGCCTGAGGCTGGTGCCGCTGACCGGGCGCGGGCGGGCGGCGATGATGTATGGCGCGGATGCCGGGGAGGCCGTGGCGGCGGCGGCGCTGGGCGAGCGGGCGGGGTGTTTCGCGCTCGCCGATGAGCGGCCCGAGGGCTATGAAATGGCCGAGATTTTGCGCGCGGCGGCGGCGGCGCAGGGGCGCGCGCCGTGGGCGCTGCTGCCGGTGCCGGGCTTGGTGTTGCGCGGGCTTGGGGGGCTGAACGGGGCGTTGGGCGCGCTGAGCGGCCGGGCGGTGATGTTCACGGCTGGCAAGGCGCGCGAGCTGGCGCACCCGGATTGGGCCGTGGGGCCGGATGAGCTGCTGCCCCGCGAGGTGTATGCGCCCCGCACCAGCCTGGGGGAGGGGTTTGCGGAGAGCGTTTCGTGGTACCGGGCGCAAGGCTGGCTGTAGCGGGCGGGGAGGGGCTGGCCGCTATGTCGCCCGCCGGCGGGTGAGGTGGTTTTGCTGCTGACTGAGCAGGCTGAGCGCGATGATCAGCAGCAGGGTGCTGGGCAGCAGGGCGGTGAGCGGGGCGGGCAGGGCCAGGCGCTCGCCGGTTTGGGTGATGAGCTGCTGGCATAGCTCGAAGGCCAGCCCGATGAGCGCGCCGATGAACAAGGGCCGCCCGGCATTGGTTTGGCGTGGCGCGCCAAAGCCGAAGGGGGCGGCGATGAGCACCATGGCCAGCGCGCTGAGCGGCAGGCTGAGCAGCGCCCACAGGCTTTGCTCGTAGCGCGAGACCTCGGCGCCTTGCTGGTGGCCGGCATGGATGAAGCGGATGAGCGAGAGCGGCGAGAGCGCGGCGGGGGGCAGGGAGAGCAGGCGCATCTGGCGGGTGGTTAAAAAGGGTGTCCAGCTTTGGGTGGGGTGATCGGCGGTGGTGATGATGCCCGAGGGGGTGATGTCGGTTTCCTGCACCTGCACCAGAGTCCAGGTGCCATCGGGGGCGATGGTGGCGCGCTTGGCATGCAGGGCGGTGGTGAGCTGGCCGTCGGGGGTGAAGGCGTAAATATCGATCTGCTGGGGGGTGTTGTCGTAATTGAAGCGGCGGACGTTGAGATATTGCCCCTCATGCTCGGCCCAGAAGCCACCATTGGCCAGCACCGGGGCGCCGGGGCCAAGCGCCTGGGCCTGATGGGTTTGGGCGATGAACTGCGCCGCCGGCACCACGAATTGCGCCAGCCCCAGAATCACCAGGGTGAGCGGCAGCACCAGCCGGGCCTGGGCGCCGATGAGCCGGGCGGGCGGGTGGCCGAGCGCCTGGAAGGCTTGCAGCTCGGACCAGCGGGCGAGGCTGCCCAGTGCCAGAAGGCAGGCCAGCAGCAGCGCCACGGGGCTGAGCGTGACAAAGCGCCCCGGCGCGGTGAGCAGGGTGTTGAGCAGGGCATCGGTGACATGATAGCCGCCGCTGCCCACCAGCGAGAGCTGGGAGACGAAGCCGAACAGGCTGACCAGCCCCGTGATGCCGGCCGAGACCAACATAAACAGCCGGGCGGTGAGGCCGCCGAGATAGCGCTCGAGCGTCATGCGCGGCGCGACAGGGGGAGGCTGGGCCAGAGCGAGAGCCCGAGCGTGACCAGCGCCAGCGTCAGCGGCGCCACCCACAGGCCGGGAAAGGCCGGCAGATGGCCATATTGCACCCAGGTGCGCGCCGCGCTGCAGAACAGATAATAGCCGATATAGAGCAGCACGGCGGGCAGGAAGCGGGTGAGGCGGTTTTGGCGCGGGCGGGCGCGCGAGAGCGGCACGGCGAGCAGGGCCAGCAAAATGGTCGAGAGGGGGGTGGAAAGCCGCCATTGCAGCTCGGCGATGTCGGCGGAGTCACCGCTATGCAGCAAACGCCCGAGGCTGGCGACCACCGGGCTGTAGCCGGGGGAGCCGATGGCTTCCTCGTTGACGTTCAGCTCCAGCCCCTGGGAGGCGACGATTTGGTTTTTGAGGGGGGATTGGGGGTAGAGGTCGTAGATATGGGCGTTTTGCAGATAGACGCGGTCGGTGGTGCGGGCGTTGCCGTCGTGCAGGGGGGCGGCGAGCTGGGCGAAGACCAGCTCGGCATGGTCGGAAAGCTGGCGGCGCACGAATACGTCCTGCGCGGGGCCGCCATGGCCCTCGCGGTGGGTGATGAAAATGACCTGAGCGCCATCGGCGCTGGTGTAGAAAATGCCCGCGCGCAGGGCATCGACATCGAGGGAGAAGGCCGCTTGCCAGCTCAGGATGTGGGATTCGCGGTAGGCCCAGGGGCGGACGAAGGCCGATAACAGCCCAACCCCCAGCGCCACCGTGAGCGCGAAGCCCAGCACGGCGCGCGCCAGCTCGGCCGGGGAAATGCCAAGTGCCGCCATGGCGATGGTTTCGGATGCGCCGGCCAGCCGGGCGAGGGCCAGCAGCACCGAGAGATAGAGCGCGATGGGGATGAGCACATCGAGCGCGATGAGCAGCTTGAGGGCCGAGAGCGCCAGCAGGGTGAGCGGGGGCATCAGGCCGGCGGCGGAATCGGCCAGCTCCTCGGCCATGCCGTAGAAGGCGAACAGCACGCCGAGCAGCCCCAGAATCGCCGCCAGGGGTTTTGCAATCTCGGAGGTGAGGTAGCGCGTGATGACCAAGACCGCCCGTGCCCTTAAAGCGCGCCCTGGGTGAGAGGGCGCGCAAATGGCGTGCTCTTTAAATAATCCACCTGGGCCTGTATAGCTTGAGGAAAGCTTTATCATCGGCGCCAGGGGCCAGCTTGCCCTTTGCGCGCAGGACAGGACTGGCCACAAGACATGAGCGATAATGACGCCGAGCTGAAGACCGTGATTTTCGAGACCCTGCGCGCCGCCCTGACCAAACCGGCGGAGCTGAGCGAGGCGACCCATATCGTCGATGATCTGGGGTTGGATTCGGTGGCGGTGATGGATTTTGTCATGGAGATCGAGGACCGGCTCGACCTGTCGGTGCCGCTCGACAAGATCGCCGAGATTCAGACGCTGGGGGATTTGCTGACCGTGCTGCGCGGGCTCAAGGCCGGCGCTTAAGCCCATGGCGCTGCTGGATAAATATGCCGCGCTGGGCGCGCAATACGCGCAGGTTGAGGCGCAGGGCGCGAACCCGTTCAATGTCACGTTCGAGGCGATGATCTCGGCCACCGAGGGGCGCTATCGCGGCAAGCCGGTGCTGCTGCTGGGGACCAATAATTATCTTGGCCTGACCTATGACCCCGAGGTGGTGGAGGCCGCGCTGGCCGCCACCCGCGCCGAGGGCACGGGCACCACGGGATCGCGCATCGCCAATGGCTCTTATGGCGGGCATAAGGGGCTGGAGACCGAGCTGGCGGCGTTTTATGGCCGCAAGCATGGCATGGTGTTCACCACCGGCTATCAGGCCAATCTGGGCATGCTCTCGGTGCTGGCGGGCAAGGATGACCATCTGATTCTGGATGCGGATTCGCATGCCTCGATTTATGACGGGGCCAAGCTGGGCACTGCCCAGGTGACGCGCTTTCGCCATAACAGCCCCGAGGATCTGGATGCGCGGCTGCGCCGGCTGGATGGCACGCCGGGCGAGAAGGTGATTGTCGTCGAGGGGATTTACTCGATGCTGGGCGACACCGCGCCGCTGAAGGAATTCGCCGAGGTGAAGCGCAAATGGGGCGCTTATCTGGTGGTGGATGAGGCGCACTCGCTGGGGGTGCTGGGCGCCACCGGGCGCGGGCTGGCCGAGGCCGCCGGGGTGGAGGGCGATGTCGATTTCATCGTCGGCACCTTCTCGAAGAGCCTGGCCGGGGTTGGGGGGTTTTGCGTCAGCGATATCGAGGGGTTCGATGTGCTGCGGGTGGCGACGCGGCCTTATATGTTCACCGCCTCGCTGCCGCCCGGCGTGATTGCCGCGACGCGCGCCGCCCTGGCCGCGCTGCGCGCCCGCCCCGAACTGCGCGCGCGGCTGAACGAGAATGCCGTGCGGCTTTATAACGGGCTGGCCCGGCTGGGCTTTGCCCTGGGGCCCGAGCCCAACCCGGTGGTTTCGGCCATTATGCCAAGCCCCGAGGTGGCGTTTGCCTTCTGGGCCAGGCTGCTCGAGGCCGGGCTTTATACCAATGTCAGCCTGCCGCCGGCCACGCCCAAGGGGCTGGCGCTGCTGCGCTCGAGCGTGAGCGCGGCGCATGGCGCGGCGCAGATTGACCAGGCGATTGGCATGTTCGAGGCGGTGGGCCGGGAGATGGGGATTATCGGCGCGGATGCGCCCATTGCCGGGTGAGGCGATGAGCGCGCCGGTCGCGCTGATTCTGCGCCATAATCTGTTCCGGCGCTCGGAGCCGTTCATTACCCAGCAGGCCGGGGCGTTTGCGCGCTACCGGCCGCTTTATTTGGGCCGGTTGCGCTATGGCCCGGCGCCGGGTGAGGCCTTGGCGCTCGAGGATCTGGCGCCGCGCTTTAAATATGGGCTGGCGGCGTGGCAGATGCTGAGCCGCGATGTTGGGCCCTATATGCGCTTGCTGGCCGGGCGGCGGGTGGCGGTGGTGCACGCGCATTTTGGCATTGAGGGCGCTTATGCGCTGCCCCTGGCCGCGCGGCTGAACGCGCCGCTGGTAACCACGTTTCATGGGTTTGACGCCACGCTGGGCACGGCCGGGCTGCTCTCCTCGCCCGCCTGGGCGGCTTATCCGTTTTTGCGCGGGCGGCTGGCGCGGCGGGGCGATTTGTTTTTGTGCGTGTCGGATTTCATCCGGGGCAAGCTGCTGGCGCAGGGGTTTCCGGCGGAGAAGACCCGCGTGCATTATATCGGCGTGGATACCGCGCGCCTGACGCCCCGCGCGGCGGGCGGGGATGAGGGGTTTGTGCTGCATGTGGCCCGGCTGGTGGAGGTCAAGGGCACGGAATATCTGCTCCGCGCCGTAGCCAAAATGGCGCGCCCGCCCCGGCTGGTGATGATTGGCGAGGGGCCGCTGCGCGCGCGGCTGGCGGCGCTGGCGGGAGAGCTGGGGGTGCGGGCCGAGTTTCTGGGCGCCATGGCGCATGAGGAGGTGCTGGGCTGGATGCGCCGCGCCGGAGTGCTGGTGCTGCCTTCGGTGCGCACGAGATCGGGGCGCGAGGAGGGCCTGGGCATGGTGACGCTGGAGGCGGCGGCGCTGGGCGTGCCGGTGATTGGCGCCGATGTTGGCGGGATTGGCGAGGCGGTGGCGGACGGGGTGAGCGGGTTTTTGGTGCCCTCCCGTGACCCCGAGGCCCTGGCCGCGCGGCTGGAGCTGGTGCTGGGCGATGCGGCGCTGCGCGCGCGGCTGGGCGCGGGCGGGCGGGCGCGGGTGGTGGCGGGGTTCGACCTTGCTCGCCAGAGCGCGGCGCTGGAGGCGATGTATGACGAGTTGCGGGCCGCCCGTGCGCGCTGAGACCACCGCCCTGGTGGTGGCCCACCCCGATGATGAGGCGCTGTGGTTCTCGGGCGTGCTGGGCGCGGCCGGGCGGGTGGTGATTTGTTTTGGCGACCAGCTGGGGGGCGGGGCTAAAAACGCCCGGCGCGCGCGCGCGGTGGCGGCGCTGCCGCTGCCGGGGCTGGTGAATTTGGCCATTCCCGAGAGCGGTGTGCGGTTGAGCGTGGCGTGGGGCCGCGCCCGTGAGACGGCGTTTGGCGTGGAGATTGCCGATGAGGC
This sequence comes from Pseudomonadota bacterium, assembly GCA_021809435.1. Taxonomy (GTDB): domain Bacteria; phylum Pseudomonadota; class Alphaproteobacteria; order Acetobacterales; family Acetobacteraceae; genus Acidocella. The sequence goes on from JAKBAD010000003.1 coordinate 45,144, forward strand.
CGGGCGGGCGCGCTATGAGGCGAATTTTGCCCGGCTGAAGGCGGCGCTGCGGCCATGGCTCGTGGGCATGACGGATGTGGTGAGCCATAATCCGTGGGGGGAATATGGCCACCCGGAGCATGTGCAGCTTTACCGGGCGGTGAGCGATTTGCGGGCCGAGCTGGGGTTCGCGCAGTGGTGCACGGGCTATGGCGCGCCGCTGAGCCAAGGGTTTGGCGCGCGCGCGGCGGCGCGCTGGGTGGCGCGGCGGGTGGTGCCCACCAATGCCCGCCTCGCCCGCCGGCTGGAGCTGATATATTTGCGCCACCGCGTGTGGACCTGGCCCGTGCTGCACCGCTGGCCGGGGCGCGAGACGCTCTATGAGCTGGGCGAAACCGGCCAGGGGTTTGGCGGGGAGGCGCTGTGGGACTGCACGAGGCTGCGGCTGTGGCGGTGGGGACGCCGACATATGGTGATGGGCGTGTGATCAGCCTTCCAGAGCCGGATGCCATGAGATGGACGCGCTTGGCGATCCCATCTCATGTCATCTCACTCTAGGGCGCCGGGCGGCAGGATGACCGAGCGTGTGGTGAGCAGGTGCTTGAGCCAGCGGCGCGATTGTTTGCCAAAGCGGCGCCATTTGGCGCCATCCCACGGCTCTGGCGCGGGGGCGGGCGCGGCGCGCCAGGCTTCGATGGCGGCGGCGATTTTGGCCGCCCGCCCTTCCCAGGTGAAGCCCTTGGCGTGGCGCGCGGCGCCGGCCGAGAGATGGGCGGCGTAGGGGGCGTCGGTGGTCAGGCGTTTGAGGCCGGCGACCAGTTCGGGCAGGGAGTCGGGGGGGACGAGATGGGCGGTTTCGCCAGAGGTCAGGATTTCGGCGATGTCGGGCGTCTGGCCGGCCAGGATGGGGCGGGTGGAGCCCAGATAGAAGAACAGCTTGAGCGGCAGCACGGTGGAGCCGAACTTGGCCAGCGGCGCGGCGGAAGGCGGGATGAGCAGGACATCGGCCGCGAAAATATAGGCGGGCAGGGTGGCGTCGGTCTGCCAGGGGATGATTCGGACATTGGGCAGGTCAGCGGCCTGGCGCTCGATGGGGCCGTTGGGGTCTTCGGAGCCGACCAGCAGGAAGGTCAGCTCGGGGCAAAGGCGCGCGGCTTGGAGCACCAGCTCGAGGCCTTTTTTGTGGTTGACGCGGCCTGTGTAGACCACCGTTTTGGCCGCGGGGTCGAGGCCGATATGGGCCTTGGCCTCGGCCGGCCCGAGGGGGGCGTGGAAGCGCCCGGGCTCGAAGCCGTTATGGACGCAGGTGAGTTTTTCGGGCGGGACGCCGAGCTCGATATATTTTTGCCGGGTATAGGCTGAGTGGCAGATGGCGCCGATGAAGCGCTGATGGCCAAACAGGGTGAAGAGATAATGCTGGAGGGGGGGGATCTGGTCGGGCCAGGGGCGGTAATGGTCGAACACCACGCGCTGGCCGAACAGGATGGCCAGGCCCGAGACCCAGAGATTGCGGGTGTAGATGAAATCGGCCTGTTTGAAGGCTTGGCGCAGCGGCAGGGTGAGGCCGCAGCAAAAATGGCGCAGCGCGGGCGGTGAGAGCGGCGCCCAGGCGCGGATGACCGGCACCCCCAGCGAGCGCCACAGCGCGCCCAGGCTGGTGCCCCGCGCCAGCGGCGTGTGCAGCCAGGACTCGGTGGCGTGGCGGGCGAGATAGCGCGCGGTGGTGGCGAACACTTCGGCGTCGGCCTGGGAATTGGGCAGCGGATTTTCGAAGGCAAACAGGATTTTCATGCAGGCGCGCCCGGCTGGTGGTTGGCCCCCCAAGGGGGGCGGGGGCAAACTAGGCGGGGTGGCGGGCGCGATCAACTCCGGGGCGGTGGGGCGTGTGTTCCAAAGTCTTGTCTGCGGGCGGTGGACAGAGCAACATGCGGCCCGCCCCAAACCTCCCTGGAAGGTGTTGAAGTGACCCAGTCTTTGCGTCTTGTTGCCTTGAAAACCAGCCCGCCGGCCTTCGCGCTGGAGCAGGCCGAGGGGTTTGCCCGCGAGATGTTTGGGGTGAGCGGCGAGGCGCGCCAGCTTTATGGCGAACGGGACCAGAATTTCCGCATCAAGACCACGCTGGGGCCGGGGATTATCTTCAAGATTCTGGGGCCCGGCGAGGACCCGCAGGCGGTGGAGTTTCAGGTGGGCGCGCTTGAGCATATCGCGCGGATGGACCCCAGCCTGCCGGTGCCGCGCGTGCGCCGCACCCGCGATGGCGCGGCCTATGGCTGGGTGGAGGATGAGCAGGGCACCGCGCATATGGTGCGCGCGCTCGAATTTCAGCCCGGCAAGGTGATGGACGGGGTGGAGCCCGGCCGCGCGCTGCTGCGCCATGCCGGCGCCACGCTGGCCAGGCTCGACCGCGCGCTGGAGAATTTTTTTCACCCCGCCGCCGGGCAGAAAATTGTCTGGGATTTGCGCGCCATTGCCCAGATGCGGCCCTTTGGCGCGCTGATCGAGGATGGCGAGGCGCGGGTGCTGGTGGAGGCCGTGCTCGACCGGTTTTTGAATTATTTGCCCCAGATTAGCCGCTTGCCGCACCAGCTGGTGCATAATGATTTGCACCCCGGCAACATGATTGTGGCCGAGGATGAGCGGAGCGTGACCGGGCTGCTCGATTTTGGCGATATGATTCATGGGCCGCGCGTGTTCGACATTGCCGTGACCGCCGCCGAGACGGTGGGCGAGGGGCTGGGCGCGCTGGACTATGCCGCCGAGGTGGTGGCGGGGTATGAGGGGGTTTCACGCCTGCGCGAGGGCGAGGCGGAGGCGCTGTTTGAGTGCATCATCGCCCGCCATGCGCTCTCGGCCACCATTCATGCCTGGCGTGGCCAGAACGACCCCGAGGGGGCGGCCAAGCTGGGAGGGCTGAGCGCGCTGGCGGTGCCGGCGATCGAGGCGTATTTGACCGCCGGGCGGGATGCGGTGGTGGCGAAATTCCGCGCCGCCGCCGCTTCTGGCGTGGCGCCCGATAGTGAGGCGCTCAAGGCCCGGCGCTACCAGGTGATGGGCCGGGGATTGGAGCTTTCTTATAACGATCCGGTGCATTTTGTGCGTGGCGAGGGGGTGTTTTTATATGCCCCCGACGGCACGCGCTATTTGGACGCTTATAACAACGTGCCCAGCGTGGGGCACGGCAATAAGCGCGTGGCCGAGGCGGTGGGCGCGCAGATGGCGACGCTGTGCTCGAACACGCGCTATTTGCACGAGGCGGTGGTGGAGTATGCCGAGGCGCTGACCGCCACCATGCCCGAGGGGCTGGACCGCGCGCTGTTTGTGAATTCGGGCTCGGAGGCCAATGATGCCGCCTACCGGATTGCCCGGGCGGTGACCGGCAAGCGCGGCGCGATTGTGATTAAAAACGCCTATCACGGCGTGACCGAGCTGGTGGCGGCGCTCTCGCCTTATTATGGCGCCCAGGCCCAGCCGCGCATGAGTTTTGTGCAGGAGCTGGAGCCGCCTGATGTTTATCGGGGGCGGTTCAGGGGCGAGGATGCGGCGGCGGCCTATGCGCAGGACGTGGAGCGCGCGATTGAGACGCTGGAGGCGCGCAAATTTGGCGTGGCCATGCTGCTGGTGGATTCGGGCTTTGTGTCGCACGGGATTCTGGACGTGCCGGGCGGGTATTTCGCGCGCATTGCCGAGAAGGTGCGCGCGGCCGGCGGGATTGTGGTGGGCGATGAGGTGCAGTCCGGCTTTGGGCGCATGGGCGAGGCGTTTTGGGGCTTTGAGCGCCATGGCGTGGTGCCCGACCTGGTGACGCTGGGCAAGCCGATGGCCAATGGGTTTCCGGTGGGCGCGGTGGTGGCGAAATCGGCGCTGCTCGAGGCGTTTTTGAGCAAGATCGAGTTTTTCTCGACTTTTGGGGGCAATCCGGTCTCGGCCGCGGCGGCGATGGCGACGCTGCGGGAGTTGCAGGGGCGGGGATTGGCCGAAAATGCCCGGGCGACGGGGGATTTGCTGCGCGCGGAGCTTAAGGCGCTGCGGCATAATGCGATTGGCGATGTGCGCGGGGCCGGGCTGATGGTGGGGGTGGAGATTACCCGCGACGGCGCGCCCGACCGGGCACTGGCCAGGAAGATTGCCAATGGCATGCGCGCGCGCCGGGTGCTGATTGGCACCGAGGGGCCGGAGGGCAATGTGCTCAAAATCCGCCCGCCGCTGCCTTTTGCGCCCGAACATGGGGCGATGCTGGTGGATGCGCTGGAGAAGACGCTGCGCGAAGTGTGAGGCGGGGATCAGCGCCGGGCCAGGAGGTCGAGATAATCGCCGTCGGTTGGTTGGGCGGTGGCGAGGAAGGCGCGCAGGCGGGGCAGGGCATCGTTGGGGGATAAAAAGACCGGCTTGCCCGGCTTGCCGCCCGGGCTGACGGCGATGGCCGAGAACCCCGCGAGCTGGGCCAGCATGGCGTCGATGTCGCCGCCGAGCTGGCGCATGAGGAAGGGGCAGAACTCGGCCGCCAGCAGCCCGGCGCGGGCGATGGCTTGGCGCCCGCCCGCGAAGATGAAGGGCTCGGCGCCTTGGGTGTCGATTTTGAGGGCGAGCGGGGCGGTGAGCGCGGGCAGGAATTCATCGAGCGGGCGGGCCTGGACGGTGATGGTCTCGCGCCCGGGGAGGGCTGTTCGGGTGATGCGATGATCGCCGATATTGGCGGGGGCCTTGGCCAGGGTGAGGGTGGCGGGCTGATCGAACAGGGCCAGCTGGTGCGGGCGGACGCGGTTGGCGGGCAGGTTGCGGGCGAGGTTGCGTTCAAGCAGGGCGAAATTCACCGGGTCGGGCTCGAAGGCGAGGCACTGGGCCGGGGTGGATTGGGCCACCGGCAGGGTGGTGAGGCCGATATTGGCGCCGATATCGACGTAAGTGCCGCCTTGGGCCAGGAAGGCGGAGATTTCATCGGTCAGGTCGGGGGCGAAGCTGCCGGAATCGAGATATTGCTTGAAGATGGTGCTGTCGGTGGCGAGCGAGGTGATGGCGCCGAGATCGCCTTGGGCGGTGAGCTCGGTGATGTTGAGGCGGGGCGCGAGGCGGCGGATGAGGCGCTGCATGATTTCGGGATCGTCGAGCGAGGCGCAGGCGGTTTCGAACAGCCGGGTTTTGAGCCGCCAGGGCAGCAGGGCGAGGGCGCGGCGGATGAGGCGCTCGGGGAGGTTGTGATTTGCCATCGCGCCGAGGGTGTGCGCGGGGCGGGGTGGCGTCAAGGCGTAAAAAAACCGCCAGTCTTCCCTCAAAGACTGGCGGTTCAAGGTGCCCGGCACGGAGATGCCGGGTCTCACGGCGAAAAATTTACGCGGCGAGCGCGCGGTCGGCGGCCAGCAGCGGCAGGTTGAGGGCCGCGGCCACGGCGGGGTGGGTGATTTGCCCGGCCGAGACGTTGAGGCCGTTGCGCAGGTGGGTATCGTCGGCCAGGGCCTGTTTCCAGCCCTTGTTGGCCAGGGCCACGATGTAGGGCAGGGTGGCGTTGGTGAGCGCGAAGGTGGAGGTGCGCGCGACGCCGCCGGGCATGTTGGCCACGCAATAATGGGTCACGCCATCGACCACATAGACCGGGTCGGTGTGGGTGGTGGCGTGGGAGGTCTCGGTGCAGCCGCCTTGATCGATGGCGACATCGACGATGACCGAGCCGGGACGCATGGTTTTGAGCATGGCGCGCGTGACCAGCTTGGGCGCCGAGGCGCCGGGGATGAGCACGGTGCCGACCACCAGATCGGCGCCCGAGACCAGCTTGGCGACCGTGGCCTGGGTGGAGAAGGCGGTTTTCACGCGGGTGCCGAAATTGGCGATGATGCGGCGCAGAACGTCGGGCGAGCGGTCGACGACCGTGACATCGGCGCCAAGGCCGACCGCCATGAGCGTGGCGTTGGTGCCGGCCACGCCGCCGCCCAGAATGACCACGTTGGCGGGCGTGACGCCAGCCACGCCGCCCAGCAACATGCCGGGGCCGCCATAGGCGTTCTCGAGATATTGCGCGCCGACCTGGATGGACATGCGGCCAGCGACCTCGGACATGGGCTGCAGCAGGGGCAGGGTGCCGGCGGGGCTGGTGACGGTTTCGTAGGCGATGCAGGTGGCGCCCGAGGCGATCAGGTCGCGGGTTTGCTCGGGGTCGGGGGCGAGGTGGAGATAGGTGAAGAGCAATTGGTCGGCGCGGAGCTTTTTGCGCTCGACGGCCTGGGGCTCTTTGACTTTCACGATCATCTCGGCATTGGCCCAGATTTCATCGGCGCTGGCGGCGATATGGGCGCCGGCGGCGGCGAAATCCTCGTTGGTGATGCCGATATTCTTGCCGGCGTCACGCTCGATGGTGACGCTGTGGCCGTGGGCAACCAGCTCATGGACCAGGCTGGGCACCATGCCGACGCGGTCTTCATGATCCTTGATCTCTTTGGGTACGCCGATACGCATTGCTTTGTCCCTTCGCGGTTCGAGCGGAGTTTGGCTCTGAATTATATGCGAAGGATATGAGAGAATGTGAAAGATTTGCTGCCTATTTGGGGGCGGAAACCCCTTATATGCGCTGCAACATGGATTGTTCTTGGTAAAATATTCGCATAAAATTCGAAAGATGAAACTCGATGACACCGACCGCAAGATTTTGAATGCGTTGCAAGAGGATGGGCGGTTGACCAATGCCGAGCTGGCGGAGCGGGTGCATCTTTCGCCCTCGGCTTGTTTGCGGCGCCTGCATTTGCTGCTGGGGACGGATTTGGTGGCCGGCACGCATTTGGTGCTGGACCAGAAGATTGCCGGGTTTCGGGGCACGGCCTATGTGTTTATCACGCTCGATGGCCAGGACCGCGCGCAGCTCGATGCGTTTGAGGCGCGGGTGAAGCTGATTCCGCAGGTGCAGGAATGTTATTTGCTGGCCGGGCAGGCGGATTATTTGCTGCGGGTGGTGTACCGGGATTCGGAGGATTTGGAGCGGCTGCACTCGGAGGTGCTGACCAAGCTGCCCGGGATCAGGCGGGTGCAATCGACCATGACGCTGCGGACGGTGAAGCGGACCAGCGCGCTGCCGGTGTGAGGGGATAGAAGTTTTTGGGGGTGTGGCCCCTTTTTTCAAAAAGGGGCCACGTCTTCCCGCAAAAAAGCCCCCAATTTTGGGGGCTTTTTTGCGGGAACGAGAAAGAGGCGACCCTTTTTTGAAAAAAAGGGTCGCGCCCCAAAAAACTTTTGGGCCTTATCCGATCGTCTTGGCGCCGCGCGCGATGGCGGCGACGCCGGTGCGCGAGACCTCGGCCAGGCCGAGCGGGCGCATCAGGTCGAGGAAGGCGTCGAGCTTGTCGGTCGCGCCGGTCAGTTCGAAGGTGAAGCTCTCGGTGGTGGCGTCGATCACCCGGGCGCGGAAGGCGTCGGCCAGGCGCAAAGCCTCCTGACGCTTCTCGCCAATGCCGATGACCTTGATCAGCGCCAGCTCACGCGAGAGATGCGGGCCCTCGGTGAGGTCGAGCACCTTATAGACCGGCACCAGACGGTCGAGCTGGGCCTTGATCTGCTCGATCACCATGTCGGTGCCCTGGGTGACCACGGTGATGCGCGATTTGGAGCCGTCACGCTCGACCGGGGCGACGGTGAGGCTGTCGATGTTATAGCCGCGGCCCGAGAACAGGCCGATGACACGGGCCAGCACGCCAGCCTCGTTCTCGACCAGCACGGAAATGGTGGCGCTGCGGAGATGATTGTCGGGCATCAGACGAGGGCCTTTCCGGCGCTGGTGACGGCGGGCTGGCCCGCATCGTCGTGTTCGGGGCCAAGCAGCATCTGGTTATGCGCGGCGCCGGACGGGATCATGGGGAAGACATTCTCTTTTTCATCGACGCAAATATCGGCGATGACGGGTTTGTCGGTGGCGATCATCTCGGCGATCACGCGGTCGAGGTCATCGACCGTTTCGGCGCGCAGGCCGACGCCGTGGAAACTATCGGCCAGCTTGACGAAATCGGGCAGGGCCTCGGAATAGGAGTTGGAATAGCGCGAGCCGTGCAGAAGCTCCTGCCACTGGCGCACCATGCCCATGTAATGATTGTTGAGGATGAACACCTTCACCGGCAGGCGGTACTGGGCCAGCGTGCTCATTTCCTGAATGTTCATCAGGATCGAGGCCTCGCCCGCGATGTCGATGACCAGAGCATCGGGGTGGGCCACCTGCACGCCCATGGCGGCGGGCAGGCCGTAGCCCATGGTGCCCAAGCCGCCCGAGGTCATCCAGCGGTTGGGTTTTTCAAATTTGAAATACTGGGCCGCCCACATCTGGTGCTGGCCGACCTCGGTGGTGACGTAGGTTTCACGCCCGCGGGTGGCTTTATAGAGCTGCTCGATGGCGTATTGCGGCTTGATGATGCTGCCCGGGTCGCGGCTTTGGGTGTAGCGCAGCGATTGCTTGGCGCGCCAGATGTCGATCTGTGCCCACCACTGGGCCAGGGCGTCCTTGTCCTGGGGCGTGGGGTCGGCGTTCCAGGCCTCGATGAGGGCTTTCAGGGCGTTGCAGGCATCGGCCACGATGGGAATATCGACCGCCACGGATTTGTTGATGTTGGCGGGGTCGATGTCGATATGGATTTTTTTCGAGCTGGGGGCGAAGGCGTTGAGCCGGCCGGTCACGCGGTCATCGAAACGGGCGCCGATATTGAGCATGACATCCGCGCCATGCATGGTCAGGTTGGCCTCATAGGTGCCGTGCATGCCCAGCATGCCCAGGAATTGCGGGTCGGAGGCGGGGAAGGTGCCCAGGCCCATCAGCGTGTTGGTGCAGGGCATGCCGGTGAGGCGCACGAACTCGGTGAGCAGGCGCGAGGCCTCGGGGCCGGCATTGACGATGCCGCCGCCCGCATAAACCACCGGATGCTTGGCGCGCTTGAGCAGGGCCACCGCCTCTTTGATTTTGGCGGTGTCGGGCTCGGTGCGCGGGCGGTAGGAGCGGTGCACCTTGGCCGTGGGCTCGTGATAGGGGGCGGGGTTGATCAGGATGTCCTTGGGGAGGTCGATGACCACGGGGCCCGGGCGGCCGGTGCGCGCGACGTGGAAGGCCTCGTGCACCACGCGCACCAGATCGGCGGATTTTTTGACCAGGTAATTATGCTTGGTGGCCTGGCGGGTGATGCCGGTGGTGTCGGCTTCCTGGAAGGCGTCGTTGCCGATGAGATGGGTGGGCACCTGGCCAGTGAGGCAGACCAGGGGGATGCTGTCCATCAGGGCATCGACCAGGCCGGTGACGGCGTTGGTGGCGCCGGGGCCGGAGGTGACCAGCACGCAGCCGACCTTGCCGGTGGAGCGGGCATAGCCCTCGGCCGCGTGCACGGCGGCCTGCTCGTGGCGGACCAGGATGTGGCGGATCTCGGTCTGTTGGAAAATGGCGTCGTAGATCGGCAGCACGGCGCCGCCGGGATAACCGAAAATGACGTCGACGCCCTGCGCCTTGAGGGCGCGCAGGACCGCCTCCGCGCCTGAGTTCATCTGTTCCGTTGCCGGTATGGTGCCGTCCATCGTCGTGCCCTGAAAGAATTTTGTTGGAAGCGATTAGCTTGTGTGGGGGCGGAGGTCAACCGGTATGATTTAGGAAATTAGCTAAATCGGCGATCATACTTTCCGAAAGTTGCGTGGCGGAGGTGATTCTTGAATGAATTATTTGCATGTCTGTGCTGCTGACCGGTTTCTGGTGCCGGAACCAGGTGGCTTGGCGCTTGGTGTAGCGGGCGGTGGCGGCGATGGCGCGGGCCCGGGCCTCGGGCAGGCTCAGCTCACCGCGCAGATGGGCGGCGAGTTCGGGCACGCCGTGGGCGCGCATCAGGGGCAGGCTGGGATCGGGGGTTTGGGCGAGCAGGGCGCGGACTTCGTCGAGCGCGCCCATGTCGAGCATGGTGTCGAAGCGGTGGGCGATGGCGGCTTTGAGCGCGTCACGCGGCGGGTCGAGCAGGATGAGGCGGGGGGTGAAGCCGGTGAGGCGCTGGGTGGGCTGGGATTGCCAATGGGCGAGGCCCTGGCCGGTGGAGCGCAGCACCTCATAGGCGCGGGCGATGCGCTGGCTGTCTTGGGGTTTTAATTTGGCGGCGGTCTCGGGGTCGAGGCGTTTGTGCAGGGCCTCGGGGCCGAGCTGGGCGAGCAGGGCGCGGGCTTCGTGGCGGGCAGCCTCGGTGGGGGGGGGGATGGTGGCGAGGCCGTTGATGAGGGCGGAGATATAGAGCCCCGTGCCGCCGCAGAGGATGGGGAAGGTGGCGGTGGCCAGCTCCGCGAGCGCGGCTTCGCGCCACCAGGCGGCGCTGGTGGACTGGCTGAGCGCGCGCACGCCATAGAGCCGGTGGGGGGCTTGGGATTCATCGGCCACCGAGGGGCGGGCGGTGAGAATGCGCAGCGCCGCGTAGCATTGCATGGCGTCGGCGTTGATGATGGTGCCGCCCAGCCGCGCGGCCAGCGCCAGCGCCAGCGCGGATTTGCCGCTGGCGGTGGGGCCCACGATGAGGGCGAGCGGGCGTTGCGGGATGTCGCGGTCTGTCCTATCGGGTGCGGCCATGTCTTATATCGTCACTTTGGTGGCCAACCGGCAAGCGGGGCCATTGTCTGTTCAGGATGTCAAACGCGCGCAGGCGCTGTGCGGCGTGAGTTCGGCAATCACCTGGCTCTCGGATGGCGAGGCGGCGGAGTTTCTGGCGCCCGCCTTGCCCGCGCGCGATGAGCTGCGGGCGGTGCTGACGCACAAGGCGGTGGACCCGTTCTTCACCAAGCCGCGCGGCCGGCGCAAGGCCGTGCTGGTGGCGGATATGGACAGCACCATCGTGACCGCCGAGACGCTCGACGAGCTGGCGGCCTTTGCCGGGATCAAGGACCAGATCGCCGAGATTACCAAACGCGCGATGAATGGCGAGCTGGATTTCAAGGCCGCGCTGCGCGAGCGCGTGGCCATGCTGAAGGGGCTCTCGCTCGACGCGCTGGAGAAGACCTGGGCGGCAATTGAGTTTTGCGAGGATGCCAAGACGCTGGTGCGCACCATGAAGGGGTTTGGCGCCACCACGGCGCTGGTCTCGGGCGGGTTCACGTTTTTCACCGGCCGGGTGGCCGAGGCGGTGGGGTTTGATGTGCACCGCTCGAACCAGCTGATTGACGATGGCGCGGCGCTGACCGGCGAGGTGGTGGAGCCGATTTTGGACAAGGACAGCAAGCTGGCCGCGCTGACCGAATTCGCCGCCACGCGGGGCGTGACGCTCCAGGCCACGCTGGCGGTGGGCGATGGCGCCAATGATCTGCCGATGCTCAAGGCCGCGGGGCTCGGCGTGGCGTATCACGCCAAGCCGGTGGTGGCCGCCGAGGTGACCAACCGTGTGGAGCACAGCACCCACCGGGCGCTGCTGTTCGCGCAGGGCTACCGGGCCGAGACGTTTGTTTTGTAAGTCAGGCTGTTTCATAACGGGGCGGGGGTTTTCCGGCCCCGCTCGGCTGCTTTAGAGCAATATGCGTTTGGAGTGACGCGGTAGCGCCTGGATAAACACATGAAATTGCTTGATAAAACAATGTTGGGCGGTTTTTCATTTGAGGGAAAACAGTCTAAGGCCGCACCGCATTCGGGAGATTGACATGGGGCAGGGTTCCGCCGCCAAGGCACCGCGTATCGATCCGCGCTTGATGCGCGAGGGCAAGCGCACCCGGGGGGCGTTGAAGCTCTCGGTGTTGCTGGGGATGGTGGCGGGGTGGCTGATCATTGCCCAGGCGGTGCTGCTGGCCCATGTGGTGAATGGGGTGATTTTCGCGCATCAGCGCCTGGCGGATGTGACCGGGCTGCTCTGGGGCCTGGCCGGGCTGTTTGTGCTGCGCGCTTTGCTGGCTTTTGCGGCCGAGCTGGCGGCGTTTCGGGCCAGCCGGGCGATCAGGGCCGAGCTGCGCCATGATTTGCTGGCGCATATGTTCGCGCGCGGGCCGGTGGATATGGCGGGCGATGCCAGCGCCGACCTCGCCGCCACGCTGACCGATGGTATCGAGGCGCTCGAGCCTTATTTCTCGCGCTATGTGCCGCAGATGGCGCTGTGCGTGGCGGTGCCGCTGGCGATTTTGGCGCTGGTGTTGCCGCTGGACTGGATCAGCGGGGTGATTTTGCTGGTCGCGGGGCCGCTGATTCCGTTTTTCATGGTGCTGGTGGGCTACCGGGCCGAGGCGATCAATCAGCGCCAATGGCAGAAGCTGCTGCGGATGAGCACGCATTTTCTCGACATGCTGCAGGGGCTGACAACGCTCAAGCTGTTTGGCCGGGCGCGCGATGAGGTGGCGATCATCGCCAGGCTCTCGGATGAGTACCGGCGCGTGACCATGGAAGGCTTGCGGGTGGCGTTTCTGACCTCGGCCGTGCTGGAGTTTTTCGCCACCCTCGCCATCGCCCTGGTGGCGGTGCTGTTTGGCGCGCGGCTGATTCATGGCCATATCAGCTTCTATCCGGCGTTTTTGGTGCTGCTGCTGGCACCGGAATTTTTTGTGCCGCTGCGCGGACTGTCGCTGCATTACCATGCGCGCATGACCGCCATTGCCGCCGCCAGGCGGATTTATGAACTGCTCGATGCCCCGGTGAGCCCCAGGGGCGCGGGCGTGCTGGCGCCCATGGCGCGGGTGGAGATTGCCTGCGAGGGCGTGGGCTTTGCCTATGAAGGCGGGCCCGCGGTGCTGGCCGGGCTGGATGTGCGCTTTGGCGCCACGGGTATGACGGCGATTTTGGGCGAGAGTGGCGCAGGCAAGACCACGCTGATCAAGCTGCTGCTGGGGTTCATGCCCCCGAGCGCCGGGCGGATTTTGGTCAATGGCCAGGATTTGGCCGGGATCGCCCCGGAATCCTGGTGGGGGCAGGTGGCTTATGTGCCGCAATCGCCCCGGCTGCTGCATGGCTCGGTGGCGGATAATTTGCGCCTGGGCGCGCCCGATGCCCCCGATGACGCGCTGTGGGCAGCGCTGAACATGGCGCGGGCGGCGGAATTTGTGCGCGCGCTGCCGGGCGGGCTGGCGGCCGCCGTGGGCGAGGGGGGATCGGCGCTCTCGGGCGGGCAGGTGCAGCGGATCGCGCTGGCCAGGGCTTATTTGAAGAACCCGCGCGTGCTGGTGCTGGATGAGGCGACCAACAGCCTGGATGGCGAGAGCGAGGCGCTGGTGCTGGACGCGCTGACCGAGATGGCGGCCAGCCGGGCGGTGATGATCATCGCTCACCGGTTGAGCGTGGCCGAGCGGGCCGCGCGCGTGCTGGTGCTGGACCAGGGGCGGGTGGCGCAGGACGGCACGGCGGCGGCGCTGATGGCGGCGCCGGGCGTTTATCAGCGCTTGCGCCAGGCTTACGGGGAGATGGTGGCATGAACGAGATGCGGCGCCTGGTGCGGCTGTTTGCCGCGCAAAAGGGCTGGATGATTTCTGGCCTCGCCATTGCCTGCGTGACGGTGATGGCGAATTTTTGGCTGATGACGCTCTCGGGCTGGTTTTTGGCCTCGACCGGGATTGTTGGCCTGTCGAGCTTCGCGGTGCAGAACCAGTTTAATTTTTTCACCCCCGCCGCCTCGGTGCGGTTTTTCGCCACGCTGCGCGTGGGCGCGCGCTATGGCGAGCGGCTAGTGACGCATGAGGCGACCTTCCGGCTGCTGGCCGAGCTGCGGGCGTGGTTTTTTGGCCGTCTGGTGCCGCTGGCGCCGGCGGGGCTGAAGGATCAGCGCACGGGCGACCTGCTGGCGCGGCTCTCGGGTGATATTGACACGCTGAATCTGTTTTATCTGCGCGTTTATGTGCCGGCGCTGGCGGCGGGGATCACGGTTGGGCTGATGACGCTGTTTTTCGCCTGGTTCTCGGGCTGGGCGGCGCTGTGGCTGCTGGTGGGGCTGGGGCTGAACGGCGTGGCGGTGCCGATGCTGACCGCGCGGCTGGGGCATAAGGCGGGCGCGGAGGTGACCAGCACCATGGCCGCGCTGCGCACGCATTATGTGGAGGCCGCGCAAAGCCTGCCCGAGCTGCTGACCTATGGCGCGGCGCCGGGCGCGCTGGCCGAGGCGGCGGCGCTGAACGGGCGGCTGCAGGCGGCGCAGGGGCGCATGGCGGGGTATGCGGGGCTTTCGCTCGCGGCTTCGGGGCTGGCCACCAATTTCACGCTGCTGGCGGTGTTGGTCGCCGGCATCAAGGCCGTGACCGGGGCGGGGCTGAACCCGGCCGATCTGGCCTTGCTGGCGCTGGGCGCGGTGGCGGCGTTTGAGGCCGTGGCGCCGCTGCCCCAGGCGTTTGCGCAATATGGGCAGATAAAAGCCGCCGCTCGGCGGGTGTTTGAGGTGGCCGACCTGCCCGTGCCGGTGGCCGAGCCGGCCGTGACGGCGGCGCGGCCCGCGCGGTTTGATCTGGCGTTGGAGGGGGTTTCGCTGCGCTATGGCGCGGACCGGCCCTGGGCGCTGGAAGACGTGACGCTGCGCGTGGCGGAGGGCCAGCGGATTGGCGTTATCGGCCCGACGGGCGCGGGCAAGAGCACGCTGATTAATCTGCTGCTGCGGTTTTATGAGTATCAGGCGGGCAGCGCGCGGCTGGGCGGGCAGGAGCTGCGGAACTTTACGCCCGAGCAGATGGCCCGGCTGGTCACGGTGGTTTCGCAACGCAGCCATCTGTTTCACACCACCATCCGCGATAATTTGCTGCTCGCGCGCGGCGATGCCGATGAGGCGGCGCTGATGAACGCGCTGGAGGTGGCGCAGCTGGCCGATTTTGTGCGCGGGCTGCCCGAGGGGCTGGACACCGTGGTGGGCGAGGCGGGGATTGCGCTCTCGGGCGGGCAGGGGCGGCGGATTGCCCTGGCGCGCGCGGTGCTGCGCCCCACCCCCTGGCTGATTCTGGACGAGCCGACCGAGGGGCTGGATGCCGGCACGGAAGCGGCGTTTTTGCGCGATCTGGCCCCCGTGCTGGCCGGGCGCACCGTGCTGGTGATTACCCACCGGCCCGCGCCGCTGGCGCTGGTGGATGAGGTGTGGCGGCTGGAGGCCGGGCGGCTGATGGCCGGTCCGGCGGTTGCTGCTTTGCACAAAGCTTGAGAACCGGGCTGGTTTATTGATCTGGATCAATGGCCAAACCTTACAATATGGTAAGGAACCCGGCATGTGAGGCTGCCCGAGGGCAGCCAGAGTGCGCGCAAGCAAGGAGGTGGCATGGATCTGACCGCTGTGGACGCCGGGAATTGAGGCTTGGGGCCGCCCCTTAGAGTCTTCAGCGATTTGCTGAAGACGCTAGCTCTTCGTTTGAGCGAAGCAATTTCATGTGTTTAGTTTGCGCTGGCGCGTCGATCTAAACACAGAGCGCGCTAAGGTGTTGCGGTAAAACAACGAAAATTCCCTGCGCTGGCTTATGATCTGGATCAATTCCAGGAGTTTGAGAATCGCTTATACGCGGCAGCGTATGGGTGATTGCCGTGCAGGTTTTTGGGCTGTTGGCGGGGCTTTCGCACATGGTGGAGGCTCGCGGCGGCGGAGAAGGACCGAAGCGCGGCGATAAAAATTTTTGAAAGGTCCTGCCGGTGAAGGGTTTGCCGGGCAGGGTGATTGTTTAGAAACGGAGCATATGGAATGCCGTTAATCGATCCAAGTGTCGTAGACCTGTCGCGAGCGCAATTCGCGCTCACGGCGCTTTATCACTTCCTGTTCGTGCCTCTGACGTTGGGCATGACCTTCCTGATCGCGGCGATGGAGACTGTTTATGTCATCACCGGTAAGGAAATTTACAAGGAGATGACCCATTTCTGGGCCAAGCTCTTTGGCATCAACTTCGCCATTGGCGTGGCCACCGGCCTGACCATGGAATTCGAGTTCGGCACCAACTGGTCGATGTACTCGCATTTCGTGGGCGACGTGTTCGGCACCCCGCTGGCGATTGAGGGGCTGATGGCCTTCTTCATGGAATCCACCTTCATCGGTCTGATGTTCTTTGGCTGGAACCGCCTCTCGCGGCCCGCGCATCTGGCCGTGACGTATCTGACCGCGCTGGGCTCGAACCTCTCGGCGCTGTGGATTCTGATCGCCAATGGCTTCATGCAGAACCCGCAGGGCGCCGCCTTCGACCCCGTGACCATGCGCATGCAGTTCAACTCGTTCCTGAATCTGGTGTTCTCGCCCGATGCCCAGGCCAAGTTCGTGCATACCTCGATCGCCGGGTTCGTGGCTGGCGCGCTGTTTGTGATGGGCGTTTCGTCCTTCTACATTCTGCGCGGCGTGCACAAGGAGTTCGCGGCCCGCTCGTTCCGCATGGCGGCGCTGTTTGGCATTGTCTCCTCGATGGCCGTGGTGACGCTGGGCGATGCGCTCGGGCGCCTGGATTATCTGGTGCAGCCGACCAAGATCGCCGCGATCGAGGGGCTGTGGCAGGACAGCAACGCCAACAGCTCGGCCGCGGCCTCGCCCTGGCTGCTGTTTGCCCTGCCCAACGACGCCACCCAGTCCAACGTGGCCGAGATCGGCATTCCTTATGTGCTGACCCCGCTGATCACCCACTCGGAGAGCCGGGTTATTCCGGGTCTGCTCACGCTTGAGCAGCAGGCCGGGCCGCGCATTGATAGCGGGATCACCGCCATTAACGCGCTGCAGCAATTTGGCGAGACGCATGACCCCGCCGCGCTGGCCACCTTCCAGCAGCACGAGCAGGATATGGGCTATGGCTTCCTGGCGCAGGAATTCGCGCCCAACCAGGACCTGACCCAGATCACCCCGGCCAACCATGATGCCATCATCGCGCAGACCGAGAAGGCGACCATCCCGAATGTGTTCGTGACCTTCTGGGCCTTCCGCATCATGATGTATCTGGGCTTCTATTTCGTGGTGCTGTTCGCGTTCGCGGCCTATTACTCGCTGCGTAACGAGCTGGAGAAGCACCCGCTGGTGCTCAAGGCGGCTTTGTTCTCGATCCCGCTGCCCATTCTCGCTTGCGAGTTTGGCTGGATCACCGCCGAGGCCGGGCGTCAGCCTTGGTCGGTTTATGGCTGGCTGCCGACCTTCCAGGCGGCGTCCTCCCATCCGGTGGGGTATATGGCCTTCTCGCTGGTCGGGTTTGCGCTGCTCTATTCGTGCTTCATCGCCGCTGAACTGTACTTGATGTTCAAGTTCGGCCGCCTGGGCCCGCAGCACCATGAAGACCATGAGCCCGCCGGCCATGCGGCGCCGATGTTCGCCACCGGCGCCGCCGATAAATCCTGGCAGTAAGCCCTAGGAGTTTTAAGACATGGAAATGTATGTTGTTCTGAAAGTCATCTGGGCCGTTCTGCTAGGCGTGCTGCTCTCGGGCCTGGGCACGATGGTGGGCATGGACATGGGCGTGGGCACGCTGCTGCGCTTTGTGGGCAAGAATGATGGCGAGCGCCGCGTGGCGCTCAACATCATCGGCCCGCACTGGGACGGTAACCAGGTGTGGTTCATTCTGGGCGGCGGCGCGATCTTCGCGGCCTTCCCGACCCTCTACGCCACCTCGTTCTCGGTGTTCTATGTGGTCATGATCCTGCTGCTGTTCAGCATGATCATGCGCCCCGTGGCGTTCGAGTACCGCTCGAAGGCGGGCAGCACGTGGCGCGCCACCTGGGACTGGGCCTTTCTGATCTCGGGCGCGCTGCCCATGATCGTGTACGGTGCCGCGTTTGGTAACGTGCTTGAGGGGGTTGGCTACCATTACAGCTGGACGGGGCAGTATTTCCAGGATGAGTCGTTCCTGGGCTATCTGCTCAACCCCTTTGCGGTGATGTGCGGCGTGGTTTCGCTCAGCCTCTCCATCGCCCAGGGTGGCACCATGCTGATGCTGCGCGGTGAGGAGCCGATTTTTGGCCGCGCCCGCGTGGCCGCCATTGGCGCCGCCGTGGTCGCCGCCGTGCTGTTCGCGCTGGGTGGCGTGTGGGTTGCCCACATGAACGGCTTTGTGTTCACCGCCCCCGTTGACCCCAACATGCCCGCCACCCCGCTCACCGGCCAGACCGTTGGCCTGGCGCCCGGCGCGTGGCTGAACAATTTCCACGCTTATCCGCTGCTGTGGGCGCTGCCCGCCATCGGGTTTGTGGGGATGCTGGGCAATGCCTTCTTCAACGCGGTGCGGGTGCCGGTTGTGGCCTGGTGGTGCGGTGCGCTGTCTTGGATTGGCGCCATCTTCACCACCGGCGCGGCGATGTTCCCCTTCCTGATGCCGTCCTCGACGGACCCGAATGTGAGCCTCACCGTGTGGAACGCCACCGGGTCGCAGTATAACCTGGGCTGGATGTTGTTCTTCGCCCTGGTGTTCACCCCGATCATTCTCGCTTACACCTCGTGGTGCTTCTATGTGATGCGCGGCAAGGTGAAGGTTGAGAATGTCGTTAATGACAGCCACAGCTACTAAGGAGCTTTGATTATGGGTAAGTTTTTCAAACTCGCTGGGCTGGCCGTGGTGATTGCCTTGGCCATTGCGCTGGCGGTGGTCGCGGGGGATTATGGGCCTTGGTACTTTGCCTGGCTGGTCGGCACGACGATGATCGTGCTGATTGCCGCGGCGGGGGCTGTGCTCTTTGATACCCAGGAACCCAACTCCAACGGGAAGGTGTAACCCATGCTTGGTGATCTTGAAGGCCTGATCTTCTTTGTCCCCTTTGTGTATCTGGGATTGATGGTGGTGGCCTATGCCCTCACCCGTGAGAAATTCAACCCTTAAGCTGAACGGGGTTTGAGACCAGCCCGCGGCGGAGTCATCCGCCGCGGGTTTTTTTGTGCCTGGTTTGTGCACTGACGCGCCGGACGGTAAGGTGGCGGACGAGCAGGAGGGGGCGACATGGGTGAGCGGATTATCGCGGTGCTGTTTCCGCTGTTCGCGGTGGTGGCGCTGGGCTATGTGGTGGGGCGCAAGGCGAGGCCCGATTTTACCGCCGCCAACCGGCTGAATGTGGAAATCTTCACGCCCGCGCTGGTGTTTTCGGCGCTGTGCGGCAAGGATGTGCAGGTGCTGAGCTATGTGCCGCTGGCGGTGGGCACGCTGCTGGTGGTGGTGGGCTCTGGGGTTGGCGCGTTTTTGCTCGCGAGGATGCTGCGCATGGACCCGAAAACGCTGATTCCGCCAATGATGTTTAATAATTGCGGCAATCTCGGCCTGCCGGTGGCGGTGCTGGCCTTTGGGCAGCATGCGTTGGCGGCGGGGGTGATTACCTTCGCGGTGAGTAATTTTTTGCAATTCTCGTTTGGCATCTGGCTACTCGACCATAAGGTGAGCCTGCGCTCGGTGTGGCGGGTGCCGAGCGTGATGGCGACGCTGGCCGGGCTGTTTTTCGCCATCAGCGGCATCGCCGTGTGGCCGCCGCTGCTTTATGCGGTGACGATGCTGGGCAATGTGGCGATTCCGCTGATGCTGATGGCGCTGGGCGTGCGGTTGGCGCTCTCGCATCCGCGCGCGATTGCTTATGGGCTTTTGGGCGCCGTGGCGCGGCCGGTGCTGGGCATGGCGATGGCCGCGGGGGCGATTTTGCTGCTGCCCCTGCCCCATGAGCAAAAAGGACTGCTGCTGGTGTTTGGCGCGTTGCCGCCGGCGGTGCTGAATTATATATTCGCTGAGCGTTACAACCAGGAGCCGGACAAGGTGGCTTCGATGGTGCTGATTGGCAATTTGGCGGCTTTGGTGTTTTTGCCGATCGCGCTGGGTCTGGCTTTGTGATGATGCGGGAGTGTTTTGAAAACACGCCCGCGCCCGCTGAAACGTTTAGGACTCTGATGGCGTGGCCAGCTTGCGCAATATGTGCTTCTGGATTTTGCCGGTGGAGGTTTTGGGCAGGTCGCCGAAGATGTATTTCTTGGGGATTTTGAAGCCCGCCAGATGTTCGCGGCAGAAGGCGGTGAGTTCGGCGTCGGTCGCGCTCATGCCATCCTTGAGGGTGATGACGGCGAGCGGGACTTCGCCCCATTTTTCATCCGGCGCGGCGACGACGGCGGCTTCGCGCACGGCGGGGTGACGGTAGAGCACGTCTTCGACCTCGAGGGAGGAGATGTTCTCGCCGCCGGAGATGATGATGTCTTTCGAGCGGTCCTTGATCTCGACATAGCCATCGGGGTGGAGCACGCCGAGATCGCCGGTGAGGAACCAGCCGTTTTTGAACGATTCAGCGGTGGCCTTGGGGTTTTTGAGATAGCCCTTCATGACCACATTGCCCTTGAAGGCCAGCTCGCCGAGGGTCGTGCCGTCCTTGGGGACTTCGTTGCCGCTGGGGTCGAGGATGGTGAGGTCTTCCTGCGTGGCGCCGGGCACGCCTTGGCGCGCCATGAGCTTGGCGCGGGTGGTGAGGTCGAGCGCGGGCCAGTTGGGCTGGATTTCGCAATTGGCCGAGGGGCCGTATACCTCGGTGAGGCCATAGACGTGATGGACGCGAAAGCCCAGGCGCTCGGTGCCTTCGATGATGGCGCTGGGTGGGGCGGCGCCGGCGGTGGCGACCAGCACGCGGTGGGGCAGCTGGCGGCGCACGCCCTCGGGCGCGTTGATGAGCATGCCCAGCACGATGGGCGCGCCACACATATGGGTGACGCCTTGCTGTTCGATGAGGTCGAAGATGGATTTGGCCTCGACCTTGCGCAGGCACACATGGGTGCCGCCGACCGCCGTGACCGCCCAGGTCAGGGTCCAGCCGGAGCAATGGAACATTGGCAGGGTCCAGAGATATTTGGAGCGGACGGTGAGGCCCATGGTGAGCGCGATGCCGAGCGCGCCAAGATAGGCGCCGCGATGGGAATAGACCACGCCCTTGGGGTTGCCGGTGGTGCCGGAGGTGTAATTGACCGCGATGGCCTTCCACTCATCGCTGGGCAGAGACCAGGCGGCGGGCTCGTGCGGGGCGATCCAGTCTTCATATTCGGGGGCGCCGAGGGTGAGGCCGGCCGGGGCGGCTTCATCGGCGATTTCGACCACGGGCAGGCTGTGTTTGAGTTCGGCCAGGGCGGCCTGGGCCTTGGGCGCCCATTCGCGGTCCACCAGCAGGAGCTTGGCTTCGGAATGCTCGAGGATGAAGGCGATGGCGGCGCTGTCGAGCAGGGTGTTGATCATGCACAGCACCGCGCCCGCCAGCGGGGCGGCGTAATGGGCTTCGAGCGGCACGGGGCCGTTGGGGGAGAGCACGGCCACGCATTGGCCAGGCTTGACGCCAGCTTCGCGAATGGCGGTGGCGAATTTGCGCACGCGGTTGGCGAACTGGGCGTAATTATAGCTGCGCGCGTGGTGGGTGACGGCGGTTTTTTCGGGGAAAACGCGCTCGGCGCGGCGCAGAAAGGAGAGCGGTGAGAGCGGCACGTAATTGGCCGGGTTCTGGTCGAGATCGGTTTCGAAGATGGAGGGTAGGTCTGTCATGGGCGCGACTCCGGCTGGGGCGGTTATTCATCCGGCGCGGTCACCAAAATGCGTGTTGGCGCCACGCTTGTTTGTGTTTTTTGCTGTAGTCATTATCGGCCGCCGCGGCAATTGCGGCGCGCGGTTTTGGCAGAAAAATGGCCGCCCCCCAGATGGGGGAGGCGGCTTTTCGAGTTGATCGCGGGAGCGATTCGAAGACTTTAAGCACTCAGCGAAAAGCTGAAGGCTTTGGTTTATGTTTAGCCAGTAATTTCACGCGTTTATCCAGTGTCCCGATTCTGAAATCCGTTGGATTTCAGAATCATAGTGGACACTAGGAAAATCAATAAGCTGGTGTGATTCAGTTTCAGAAATTCGCGATATGCAAGATCACGAATTTCAGAACCATCACACTAGACGCTATCGCGTCACGCCAAACGCATATTGCCTTAGAACTTGGTCAGCAGGCGGATGTTGAAGATGTCGCCGGCGACCTGGTTCTGGGTGACGAGGCCGTGGTTCCACTCGGCCAGGACGTTGACGGTGCCGAGCTGGTAGGAGACCAGCGGGCCCATGCCGAAATCGTGGACTTCGTTGTGGACGTTGAGGCCGTTCTGGGTGTCGGGGGTGAACTGGTCCTGCTGCTCGGCGCCGACGCCGAAGGCCCATTTGCCCATGGTGTACATGGCGGTGTAGTCGGCCGAGAATTCATCGCCCGAGTGGTAGGAGATGCCATTATACTTGTCGTCGGTCACGGGGAAGCTGACGTTGAAGCCCGCGCTCAGATTCCAGGGGCCGTTGAGGTAGCTGAAGCCGAGGTCGGGCTGCACGGCGAAGAAGCCCATGGCGGAGGGCAGGCCGCCGTTGTTCATCTTGCCTTCGGCCAGATCCTTGAAGGAGTTGGTGCCGGTGGGCAGGTAGAATTCCAGGCCGGTCTTGACGAAGAAATTGTCAGGCAGGGCCCAGGAGAGGATGCCGGGCACGACCACGGCGTTGAACAGGCCGAGATTGCCGCCGCCCGTGTGGCCAAGGCCCTGCGTGCCTTGGAAGGAGGTGTAGTCGAACGGCAGAGCGGCGGCGGCGGCGTAGTCGGCGCCCAGCACCTTGATGCCCGGAACCCACAGCACGACGGGGACTTCGACCAGGGCGGTCAGGTGGGTGTTTTGAACCTTCTTGCCGTTGGCGCCATACAGGGCATAGTCAGCCCAGTAATTGTTGAGCACGCCATAAACGCCCGGCGGGGGCAGGGCGCCAGCGGCCAGACCTTCATTCACGCCGCGCAGGTACGGATCCCACAGCTGTTCGGCTTTGGCGGATTGGATGCCCATGGCGGCGACCATGGAGAGCGCCACGGCGCTGGTGAGGAGTTTAGTTTTAATAGACATTCTGTTAGTCTCCCTATTGTTCTGGCCAGTGGCACCGCCATGTCTTTGCGCGGGCCTGTGTCATTCTGGAGCATAATGCTCGTGGAATGGCTGTCGCCGCGCCAAGTGGCGTTACCGGGGGTGCCGTCCCGGTTGCGGTCATGGTGCCCGAATTTCAGTGAAGACCCGGTTCTATATGGGTTCGACTCGTGAAAAACGCTGATGCACCATGGGTTTTTTGGTAGTTTAGAAATTTCCTCGTGAGCGATTTGGTTTGTATTGTCTGACTATAATCGAGGGATGGCGGGGGGGCGTCAAGCCTTTGTCATCGTCGGGGGGCGTGGGAATGACGCTGCTGGAGAAGCGTGACTTTTGTGCAACAGTTATGCGTGCGGGGCATGGCAAAAATGGTACGAATTGTTATCGTTTTGTCGATGTCAAAGGGGTGTCCTTAAAAAGGACAGTTGCGGGAGCATCAGCTCTTGGAGGGGAAGAGCTTGGCCATGACGGTGAGCGTGCGCTCGATATGGTCGCCGACGAGTTTGCAGGCGAGGTCGGCATCGCGGGCGAGGGCGGCATCGAAGATGGCTTTGTGTTCGGCGTGCACATCACGCGAGATGACGCGGTTGACCAGCGAGAGGCGGCGGTAACGTTCGGATTGCTGGAATAAAATGCCGTATAGGTGATTAAGCCAGCGCGATGGGCAGGCGCTGATGAGGGCGAGATGAAATTCGCGGTTGCGTTCCTCGAACTCGTCCTGCTGGGCTTCGGGGCCGGTGACGAGTTTGGCTTCGATTTTGGACAGGCGGTGATAGGCGGCGACCACGCGGCCTTCCCAGGCATCGTCGCCGTGGCTGATGGAGGAGCGCAGGGCTTCTTTTTCGATGAAGACGCGGGTGCGGGTGAGGTCGGCGAAATCCTCGACCGAGACGGAGGCGACGCGGAAGCCTTTTTGCTCTTCGGAGGTGACCAGCGCCTCGCCGACCAGGCGGGTCAGGGCCTCGCGCAGCGTGGAGGCGCCAAACCCGTAGCGGGCGCGCAGCATTTCGAAGCGGAGCTTGGTTTCGGGGGCCAGGGCGCCGGTGAGAATCTCGTGGCGGATGGTGCCGTGCGCGGCCTCGACCAGGCTGCGGGCCTTGGCGGGGCTGTGCGAGGCGCGGGCGGTGGTGGGCGCCGAGATGTTGTTCATGGTCGTCTCCAGATGCCCTGCGGCTTGGCTGTTTATGAGATGAAAATGAGCGAAGTCACGAAAAAAAACAAGTTTATTGATGAATTTCGAGGAGTAGGAGAGTGGGGGGCTGGATTGGATTTTCCGATATTGCCAAGAATCTCGAAATTATTATTGACACTTCGCGCCTGATCGCCGATAGGATAGGCTTCGAGAAAACAATGCCGGGAGCATCAGGCTTGCCGGTCCGGAAGGAGGAACAGCATGGCTCTCTCCCGATCTTCGCAGCGACGCCGCGATGGGGCGGGGGGCGTGATGTTTGCTGGCTCGGGCCGCGAGGGAGGCCTTGATGACTTATAAAATCACCGTTGAAGGTGCCGGTGAGGCCACATGCTACGAAGACGAGCGCGCCCTGGTGGCCATGGAGCGCGCTCAGGGGTTTGGCCGTTTGAGGGGTCTGCCACGCAAGCTGCCTGTGGGCTGTCGGCGTGGTGGCTGTGGCATATGCCGGGTGTTGGTGCTGGAGGGGGATTACCGCTCCGATCCGATGAGCCGGTCTTGTGTCTCGGCGGAGGATGAGGCGCGGGGGCTGGTGCTTGCCTGC
The DNA here is from genome assembly GCA_021809435.1 of Pseudomonadota bacterium. Lineage (GTDB taxonomy): Bacteria > Pseudomonadota > Alphaproteobacteria > Acetobacterales > Acetobacteraceae > Acidocella. The sequence goes on from JAKBAD010000003.1 coordinate 69,580, forward strand.
GCGATCTATCCGCTCAGTGACCTCACGGTGCGGCTGGAGACGCCGCGCCTTAACAAGCCGGGATCAATGCCGGCTGCTCAAACGTCAGGAGAATAAAATGGCTCTTACCGGAGTTCTGCGTCCAGGTTTCGCCCAGCTGCGCGTGCTGGATATGGAAAAATCGATCGAACATTACACCAAGCGCATGGGGCTTTATGAGGTGACGACCGGCAATGATGGCCGGGTGTACCTCAAATGCGGCGATGAGTTCGATCATCACAGCCTGGTGCTGCGTAAATGCGATCAGGCGGGCATTGATATGTTCGCGTTCAAGGTGGCGTCCGACGCCGATCTCGATGCGTTCGAGGCGCGCATTGTCGCGTATGGATTTCCGGTTGACCATGTGCCCGCCGGCGAGCAGCCGGGGCTGGGGCGCCGCATTGGCTGGACCATCGCCTCGGGCCATCGCATCGAGCTTTATGCCCATGCCGATCTCTCGGACCCCAAGCCGATGATTCATAACCCCGATGTGTGGGATATGGAGCCGCACGGCATGGCCGCGCGCCGCATGGACCATTGCCTGCTCTATGGCCCGCATATTGAGAAAAACCTTGATTTTTTCACCAAGGTTCTCGACTTTAAATGCGCCGAGCGGGTGGATATGCCCGATGGGCTGCTGGCCATTTGGCTGACATGCTCGACCAAGGCGCATGACATCGCGTTTGTGAATTACCCCGAGCCGGCCAAGCTGCACCATGTGGCATTTGAGCTGAAGGATTGGCACGCGGTGGGCCATGCGGGCGATATCATCACGCGCTATAATATCTCGGTCGATATTGGGCCGACGCGCCATGGGATTACGCGTGGCGAAACGATTTATTTCTTCGATCCCTCCGGCAACCGCGATGAGGTGTTTGCTGGTGGGTACACTTATTACCCCGACCATCCGACCCGCACCTGGGACGAGACGCAGGTGGGCAAGGGCATCTTCTATTATGAGCGGAAGATGAACGAGGCCTTCTTGTCGGTGGTGAGCTGACACCTGACCTTTAAGGACTGAAAGAGCCATGAGTTTGACCCGTTCCCTGTCGTTCATCAGCTATGAAGCCGCCAGCCAGGCGGTGGCCGCCGCGCTGGCGGCCGCGAAGGCGCGCAATGTCGCGGTGGTGGCGGCGGTGGTCGATGGGGGCGGGCAGCTCGTGGCGCTCGGGCGGGCGGATGGGGCGTTTATCACCTCGATCGAGATTGCCCGCGACAAGGCTTATACGGCCGCCGTGTTCGGCGCGCCGACGGAGGGGCTGGCCAAGGCGCTGAGCCATAGCCAGGTGCTGCTCGATGGAATCGCGCGGCGCCCCCATGTGGTGCTGTTTGGCGGCGGGCTGCCGGTGCGCCATGAGGGCGTGGTGATTGGTGGCATTGGGGTCTCTGGTGGATCTGAAGAGGATGATTGTGTGTGTGCCACGGCGGGGCTGAAGGCGATTGGGATAGAGGCCTGAAGCTTCGGCGCGAGCCGCGCCGGGCATGAAAGCCGCCCCTGGGCGGCGCCAAGTTTCGCGCAAGGGACAAGATGTTTGGGGAAATCCCTGCGCCTGTCAGATTTTGAGGAGTTCATCATGAATGTTCAAACGCAACCCCGCCGGCCATTGACCGAAAGCGCCCAGCGCCGCGACGCCGCGCATTTCATCAATGGCGAGTTTGTTTATAAGAGCGCCTGCGGCAAGAGGTATGATAATTTTTGCCCGTTCGATGGTTCGCGCATCGGGTTTGTGCCCGAGGCCGGGCGCGAGGAGGTGGATGCCGCCGTGAAGGCCGCGCGCGAGGCGCTGGATGGGCCTTGGGGGCAAATGACCGTGGTTGAGCGCACCAAGCTGCTCGCCGAGGTGGCCGCGGAGATCAACCGCCGGTTCGATGAGTTTCTGGAAGCCGAGTGCCTGGACACCGGCAAGCCGATGAGCCTGGCCTCGCATATCGATATTCCGCGCGGGGCGGCCAATTTCACCATGTTCACCGATGTGGCGAAGACGATCTCGACGGAGACGTTTCCCATGCCGACCCCCGATGGCGCGGGCGCGCTGAATTATGGCCTGCGCCGGCCGCGCGGGGTGATTGCGGTGATTTCGCCCTGGAACCTGCCGCTGCTGCTGATGACCTGGAAGGTGGGGCCTGGCCTGGCGCTGGGGAACACGGTGGTGGTGAAGCCTTCGGAAGCGACCCCGCTGACCGCCACGCTGCTGGGCGAGGTGATGAACAAGGTGGGCGTGCCCAAGGGCGTTTATAACGTGGTGCACGGGTTTGGCGGCAATTCGGCCGGGCAGTTTTTGACCGAGCATAAGGGCGTGAACGGCGTGACCTTCACGGGCTCCACCAAGTCGGGCGAGCAGATCATGCTGGCGGCGGCGCATGGGATCCGCCCTGTGTCGCTGGAGCTGGGGGGTAAGAATCCCGGCATCGTGTTCGCCGATTGCGATATGGACAAGGCCATTGAGGGCACGCTGCGCTCGGCTTTCGCCAATTGCGGGCAGGTGTGCCTGGGCACCGAGCGCGTTTATGTGCAGCGGCCGATTTTTGACGAATTCGTGGCGCGGCTGAAGGCGGGCGCCGAGGGGCTGAAGCTGGGCCGGCCGGAAGATGCCACGACCGGTATGGGGCCGCTGATTCATGAAGTGCACCGCAAGAAGGTGCTCTCTTATTACGCCAAGGCGGTGGAGGGCGGCGCGACGGTGGTGACCGGCGGCGGTGTGCCCGAGATGCCGGCCGAGTTGGCCGGCGGCTCGTGGGTGCAGCCGACGATTTGGACCGGGCTGCCCGACGACCATGCGGTGGTGAACGAGGAAATTTTTGGGCCCTGCTGCCATATCCGCCCGTTCGATACGGAGGAGGAGGTTATTCATCTCGCCAACAACACGCCTTATGGCTTGGCGGCGGCGGTGTGGACCGAAAACCTCTCGCGCGCGCACCGCGTGGCCGCCAAGCTCGAGGTTGGCATTTGCTGGATCAATAGCTGGTTCCTGCGTGATTTGCGCACCGCCTTTGGCGGCGCCAAGGCTTCGGGCATTGGGCGTGAGGGCGGGGTGCACTCGCTCGAGTTCTATACCGAAATCACCAATGTGTGCGTTAAGCTGTAAGCGCTAACCGGGCAGGCTGGCCCCGATGCGCGCCGCGCAGGTTTGCAAGGCGGGCAGGAGGGTCAGCGCCATGAGCTGGCGAGACCGTGACGAGACGGAGATGGCGTACTTCACCGGCTCTTTGCGGCGGGGAACGGGCACCGCCAGGCAGAAGAGATTGTCATCGACCTCGGCATTGTCGGTGGCGAAGCCTTGGGCGCGCACGGTTTGCAGGGTTGCCGCCAGGGCGGCGGGGTCGGTGATGGTATGGGGCGTGAAGGCCACGAAGGGGCCGGTGGCGAGATAGGCAGCGCGGGAGGTGGGGTCGAGATGGGCGAGCAGGATTTTGCCGATTGCCGAGCTATAGCCTTCGAGCTGGTTGGTTTCGCTGGTCCAGATGTCGGTGGTTTCGCCGCGCGCCTTGACCAGATAGGTGACCATGTCGCCCTCGAACACGCCGAGATGGGCGACGACATTATGGGTGAGGGCGAAATCATGCAGCAAGGGGCGGCTGGTTTCGATGAGGGCGGCGCGCTCATCGCGCGGTGCGAGACGGTTGCCGGGGGCGTAGCGGCCACGGCCAACCTGCACCAGCAGGCCCGCGCGCACATAGGCGCCAATGAGCCGGTGCGCGGTGGAGGTTGGCAGCCCCGCTTGTTTGGCCAGCACCGACAAGGATTGCGCGCCCGAGCCGGAGAGCACGGCCAGGAACAGCTCGATGCCTTTTTCGACCGCGCTGGCGGGGGGAATGACGGGTTCGGTCATATTTCCATCATATGGAAAAACAGGGTGCGGGTAAATTATGAAATCTCACGCGATGGGCGTAAACTGGGGGTGGCGGCGAGACCAAGAAACAGCCGCCGGAAACCCGCATCCGCAAATTCGCCGATGAATGCACAAGGTTGGAAGGCGCAAGCATGACCGAGAGTACACAGGAAAATATTCAAAAAGCCGCCGATGCGCTTTATCAGGCGGCGCGCACGGGGGTGGCTTCGACGCCGATCCGTGAGTTGCTGGCGGCGGGGGACGTTGCCGGGGCTTATGCGGTGCAGTCGATCAATACCGACCGCGCGCTGAGCGCGGGGCGCAAGCTGGTGGGGCGCAAGATTGGCCTGACCTCGGTGGCGGTGCAGAAGCAGCTGGGCGTGGATCAGCCTGATTACGGCATGCTGTTTGCCGACATGGCGCGCGGCGATGCCGAGGAGGTGGCGCTCTCGGATGTGTTGCAGCCCAAGGTCGAGGCGGAGATTGCCTTTGTGCTCGGGCGCGACCTGAGCTCTGAGCATCTGACCGTGGCGGATTTGTTCCGCGCCATTGAATATGCCGTGCCGGCGATTGAGATTGTTGGCTCGCGGGTGGCCAAATGGGACATTCGGATCACCGATACGATTGCCGATAATGCCTCATCCGGCCTTTATGTTCTGGGATCTCGCCCGGTGAGGCTGACGGATTTTGATCCGCGCCTGTGCGGCATGGTGATGGAGAAGGCCGGTGAGCCGGTTTCGGTGGGGGCGGGAGCCGCTTGTTTGGGCTCGCCGCTCAACGCCGCGCTGTGGCTGGCGAAAGTGATGGCGCGCGTGGGCAAGCCGCTTTTGGCCGGTGATACGATTCTCTCAGGCGCGCTGGGGCCCATGGTGGGCGTGGCGCCGGGTGATGTGTTTGATGTGCGCATTGAAGGCCTGGGTGCCGTGCGCGCGGTGTTTGCGAAGGAATAAGGAATGGCCAAGATCAAAGCTGCCATCATCGGGTCTGGTAATATCGGCACCGATTTGATGATCAAGATCATGCGTAACTCGAAGGCTCTCGAGATGGGGGCGATGGTTGGCATCGACCCGAATTCGGACGGGCTGGCGCGCGCGGCGCGGCTGGGCGTGGCGGTGACGCATGAGGGCATTGAGGGGTTGCGCAAGCTGCCCAATTATAAGGACATCAAGGTGGTGTTCGATGCCACCTCGGCCGGCGCGCATGTGAAGAACAATGCGATTTTGCAGGCGGATGGCAAGAAGGTCATCGACCTGACCCCCGCCGCCATTGGGCCGTTCACGATTCCGGCGATCAATGGGGACGCCAATATCGATGAACCGAACGTGAATATGGTGACGTGCGGTGGGCAGGCGACCATTCCGATGGTGTATGCCGTGAAGCGCGCGGTGGAGCGGGTGGTGTATGGCGAGATCGTCGCCTCCATCTCGTCGAAATCGGCCGGGCCGGGCACGCGCGCCAATATTGATGAATTCACCGAGACCACCTCGCACGCGATTGAGAAGCTGGGCGGCGCCGAGCGCGGCAAGGCGGTGATTATTCTCAACCCCGCCGAACCGCCGCTGATTATGCGCGACACCGTGTTCGTGCTCAGCCAGGGTGGCAGCCGGGAGGCGATCGAGGCTTCCATTCTCGAGATGGAAAAGACCGTGCAGGCTTATGTGCCGGGCTACCGCCTGAAGCAGAAGGTGCAGTTCGAGGTGATTGGCGATAACGCGCCGGTGCGTATTCCGGGTGTGGGCTATTCGACCGGTCTCAAAACGACCATCCTGCTCGAAGTTGAGGGCGCGGCGCATTATCTGCCGGCCTATGCAGGCAATCTCGATATCATGACTTCGGCCGCGCTGAAGACCGCCGATGGCTGGGCCGCACGCGAACTTATGAAGGAGGCCGCATAAATGGCTCGCCCGAACCCGAACAAGCTGTATGTGCAAGATGTCACGCTGCGTGACGGCATGCACTCCATCCGCCACCAATATTCGCTCGACACCGTGCAGGCCATTGCCCGCGCGTTGGACGCCGCGAAGGTGGATGCCATCGAGATCACCCATGGCGATGGGCTGACCGGCTCGACCTTTAATTATGGCTTTGGCGCGCATGACGATGCCGAATGGATTGCCGCCGTGGCCAGCGTGTGCACGCATGCGGTGCCGACCATTTTGCTGCTGCCCGGCATTGGCACCGTGCATGACCTCAAAATCGCTTATCAGGCTGGGGCGCGCTCGGTGCGGGTGGCAACACATTGCACGGAGGCCGATGTTTCCCGCCAGCACATTGAGGCCGCGCGCGCTTTGGGCATGGACACGGTGGGCTTTTTGATGATGGCCCATATGGCGCCGGTGGAAAAGCTGGTGGAACAGGCCAGGCTGATGGAAAGCTATGGCGCGGAATGCGTGTATGTGACCGATTCAGCCGGTGCGCTGCTGCCCGAGCAATATGCCGAGCGCGTGAGCGCGGTGCGCGCGGCGCTGCGCCCCGAGACCGAGATTGGGGTGCACACGCACCATAATCTCACGCTGGGCGTTGCCAATGCGGTGGCCGGCATTAAGGCGGGCGCCGTGCGCGTGGATGCCTCGCTGGCGGGCATGGGCGCGGGGGCGGGCAATGCGCCGCTCGAAGCCTTGATCGCGGTGCTGGACCGCTATGGCATAGAGACTGGCTGCGAGCTGTTCACGCTCATGGATGCGGCCGATGATCTGGTGCGGCCGTTGCAGGACCGCCCGGTGCGCGTGGACCGTGAGAGCCTCTCGCTCGGCTATGCGGGGGTGTATTCATCCTTCCTGCGCCATGCCGAGAATGCCGCGAAGACCTATGGCGTGGACACGCGCGATATTCTGGCCGAGCTTGGCCGGCGGCGCATGGTGGGCGGGCAGGAAGACATGATTATTGACGTTGCCTTGGATATTCTCAAGCAGCGGGGAGAAGCGGCATGAGCGCGAATCTCTCGACCCTGGCGATTATGCTCGACGACGCGGCGCGCAACGCCACCGAGGCGACGCAGTTGATCGAGACGCATCCTGATCTGACCATTGAGGATGCTTATGCGATCCAGCTGCTCAACGTGCAGCGCCGCTGGGCGCGCGGGGAGCGCCGGGTGGGCTATAAGATGGGCCTGACCTCGCGCGCCAAGATGCAGCAGGTGGGGGTCTCGGAGGTGATCTGGGGCCGGTTGACGGATGCCATGCGGCTCGAGGATGGCGGGGTGCTGTCGCTCTCGCGCTATGTGCATGCGCGCGTTGAGCCTGAAATCGCCTATATCATCGGCAAGCCGCTCGCGGGCGAGGTATCGGCGGCGGAGGCTTTGCGGGCCGTGGACGCCGTTGCGCCGGCGCTGGAGATTATTGACAGCCGCTACAAGAATTTCAAATTCTCGCTGCCGGATGTGATCGCGGATAATTCGTCATCCTCGGGGTTTTATGTTGGCGCTTATGCGAAGCCCGATACCGATGTTGCGAATCTGGGCATTGTGCTGGAAGTGAACGGCCGGCCGGTGCAGATTGGCTCGACCGCCGCCATTCTGGGCAACCCCATTCGCTCGCTGGTGCAGGCGGCGCGGCTGGTGGGGCGCGCGGGTGAGAGCCTGATGCCGGGTGATATTGTGCTGGCGGGCGGTGCCACGGCGGCGCATGCGCTGAGCGTGGGCGAGCACATCAAGTGCATGTTCCAGAAACTTGGGGATGTTTCTTTCACGGTTGGGGAATAACCATGCCGATCGTCAATGTCACCATGATCGAGGGGCGTTCGTTCGAGCTTAAGCAAAAGCTCGTGCGCGCGATGACGGATGCCATTGTGGAGAGCATCAACGCGCCGCGCGACTCCATTCGCATCATCCTCAACGAGGTGCCGCCCTGGCACTTCGCCGCCGGGGGTGAGGTGAAGGGCAAGCCGCCGGAGGGCGTGGAATGAATCCGGAGTTGGGCAGGACCATCGTCGCCAATGGGATTGCGACGAATTACCATGATGTGGGCGAAGGCCTGCCCGCTTTGTTCATTCATGGCTCTGGCCCTGGCGTTTCGGCCTGGGCGAATTGGCGGCTGAATATGGGGCCGATTGCCGAGGGGCTGCGGGTGATCGCGCCCGACATGGTGGGGTTTGGTTTTACCGAGCGGCCCGCGGGTGCGCGCTATGGCAAGGCGCTGTGGGTGGCGCACCTTAAGGGGCTGCTGGACGCGCTGGAGCTGGAGAGGGTCGATCTGGTCGGCAATTCCTTTGGCGGCGGGCTGGCGGTGGCGTTTGCCATTCAATACCCCGAGCGCGTGCGGCGGATGGTGCTGATGGGCTCGGTGGGGGTGAGATTTCCCATCACCAAGGGGCTCGATGATGTGTGGGGGTATCAGCCCTCGTTCGAGACCATGCGGCGGCTGCTTGATATTTTTGCTTATGACCGCGCGCTGGTGAATGATGAGTTGGCCGAGCTGCGCTATCAGGCGAGCATCCGGCCCGGGTTTCAGGAGAGTTTTTCGGCCATGTTTCCCGCGCCGCGCCAGCGCTGGGTGGATGAGCTGGCCTCAGACGAGACTGAAATCGCCAAATTGCCGCACAAGGCGTTGGTTGTGCATGGCCGTGAGGACCAGGTGATTCCACGTGCGGCGAGCCTGAGGCTGTTTGAGCTGCTCAACGATGCCGAGCTGCATATGTTTGGCCGCTGCGGGCATTGGACGCAGATTGAGCATGCCGCGCGGTTTAATGGGCTGGTGCGGGATTTCCTCACCGCGCCCTAATTAACGGCCTGAAAAAAATTGAAAATTTTTGGGGGTGTGGGGGCTTTTTACAAAAAGCCCCCACGATCTTTTGCGCGCGCCGCCAAACGGGCGTAAAGCGGCGCCCTGATGGTGGAGTTTGACAAGGTTTGGGACGCGGAGCTGGCGCGGCTGCGCGAGGCCGGGCGCTTTAGGGTGTTGCGCGATGTGGTGCGCCTGCCCGGTGGGCGCATTGCGGTGGCTGGGCGCGCGCCGGTGCTGGATTTTTCCTCGAATGATTATCTGGGGCTCAGCCATCACCCGGCGCTGATTGAGCGGGCTTGCGCGTTCGCGCGGGAATTTGGCGCGGGCAGTGGGGCGTCTCGGCTGGTGAGCGGGAATTTGGCGCCGTTCGCGGCGGTGGAGGCCAAGCTGGCGGCGGGCAAGGGCACCGAGGCGGCTTTGGTGTTTGTCTCGGGCGTGCAGGCCAATGCCACGCTGCTGCCCGCGCTGCTCGATGCCAGGGTGCTGGGCGCCGAGCCGCTGGTTTATGCCGATAAGCTCAACCATGCCAGCTTGATTCATGGCTGTTTGGCCGCGGGGGTGCGGCAGATCCGCTACCGGCATAATGATCTGGGGCATTTGGCCGAATTGCTGGCGCGCGATGCGGGGCTGGAGCGGCCGAGATTCATCGTCACCGAGAGCGTGTTCAGCATGGATGGCGATTGCACCGATATGGCGGCGATTGCCGCGCTGGCGGAGCGTTTTGGGGCGTTTTTATATGTGGATGAGGCCCATGCCACCGGCGTGCTGGGCGAGGGCGGGTTTGGTCTGGCCAAGGGGCTGGGCAATGGGCTGATCATGGGCACGTTCAGCAAGGGGCTGGGCGGGTTTGGCGCCTATGTGGCGGGCTCGGCGGCGTTGCGGGAGTATTTGGTCAACCGCTGCGGGGGGATTATTTATGCCACCGCCCTGCCGCCCGCCGTGTTGGGCGCGATGGACGCGGCGCTGGCGCTGATACCCGAGCTGGCGCCCGAGCGCGCGCATGTGGCCGCGCTGGGGGCGCTGCTGCGCGCGCGGCTGCAAGCCGCCGGGCTGGATACGGGGGCCTCGGAGACGCAGATTGTGCCGGTGATTTTGGGCGAGGAGCGGCGCACGCTGGCGGTGGCCGCCGCGCTGGAGGCGGAAGGGTTTTTGGCGGTGGCGATTCGCCCGCCGACCGTGCCCGCGGGCACGGCCCGGTTGCGCCTTACGCTCTCGGCGGCGCACACGCGCGAGGATGTGGAACGGCTGGCGGCGGCGGTGATCAGGCTGAGCGGGGCGCCATGAGGCCGGTTTATGTGCTGGTGCATGGCTGGGGGCTGGAGGCCGGATTTTGGGCGAAGCTGGCCGCGCGCTTTGCGCCCGGTGACGTGCTGGGCTGGGATTTGGGGTTTTTTGGCAAGCCTTGCCAGCCGCCGATACCAGAGGGGCGGCCGGTGGTGGCGGTGGGGCATTCGCTGGGGGTGCTGTGGCTGATGCATGAGCGGCCCTTTGGCTGGGACCGGCTGGTGGCGGTGAACGGGTTTAGCTGCTTTGCCGGGCGTTTGGGGTTTGCGGCGGGTGTGGCGCCGCGCGTGCTGGCGCGCATGCGGGCGCGCTTGGCCACGCAGCCGCGCGAGGTGCTGGCGGCGTTTTTGGGCCAGATTGGCTATGAGGGTGAGAGCGGGGCTGTGCCGGATGTGGCGCGGCTGGGCTGGGGGCTGGAGGCTCTGGCGGCGTGGGATGCGCGCCCCTGTCAGCCTGATTTGGCGCTGTGCGGGGCGGGCGACCCGTTGGTGACGCGCGCGATGAGCGAGGCCTGTTTTGAACGGATCAACTGGCATCCGGGCGGGCATTTATTGCCCGTGGAAGACCCGGACTGGTGCGCGGCGCGGCTGCGGGAGGTGGCGGTGTGAACGCGGTGGCCAGACGGTTTGGCGCCCAGGCCGGGCAGTATGACGATGTTGCCCGCGTGCAGCGCGTGGTGGCTGAACGGCTGGCGGCGCGGGTGGCGTTTGCGCCCCAAAGGGTGCTGGAGGTGGGCTGCGGCACGGGGTATCTGGGCGCGCTTTTGGCCCAACGCTGGCCCGACGCGGCGCTGGTGCTGAGCGATATTGCCCCGCCGATGCTGGCCCAGGCCGAGGCCCGGTTGGGGGCGCGGGCGCGCTATGAGGTGATGGATGGCCAAGCCCCCGATGCACGGCTGGGGCGGTTTGATTTGATTGTTTCAAGCCTGGCGTTTCAGTGGTTTGGTGATTTGCCGGGCGCGATTGCCCGCTTGCGGGCGATGCTGGCGCCCAATGGGCAGTTGATGTTCGCGACGCTGGGGGCGGGCAGTTTTGGCGCCTGGGCGGCGGCGCATGCGGCGCTGGGGCTGGAATGCGGGCTGCATGACTATCCCGACGCCTTGGCGTTTCCGTGGCCCGAGGGGGTGCGGGGGGAGATCGAGGAAGAGGTGATTGTGGATGAGCTGGCCGATGGCTGGGCCTTTGCCCGCGATCTCAAGCGGTTGGGCGCGGGGCAGCCAAGGGCTGGGCATAGGCCGCTCTCGCCGCGCGCGCTCAAGGCGGTGATGGCGCGGTTCGAGGGCGGGTTGCGCGCGGCGTATCATGTTCTCTACGGCCGTGTGGGGGCGGTGTGATCTGGCGCGATGGGGCTGGACGTGATTTGATGGCGCTGGCGTCAAAAACAACAAGGAGGCGCGAAGCATGAGCGGGATCGCCGTGATCACGGGTGGCGGCACGGGCATTGGCCGGGCCGTGGCGTTGAAGCTGGCGGAACAAGGCTGGCGGGTGGTGGTGGCTGGGCGGCGCGCGGGCGTGCTGGCCGAGGCGGCGGGGCTGCACCCTAATTTGACCCCGTTTGTGGCCGATGTGACGGTTGAGGCTGAGGTCGAGGCGCTGTTTGGCCACGCGGTGGCGCGGTTGGGGCGGGTGGATTTGCTGTTTAACAATGCCGGCAGCTTTCCCAAGGCCATGCCGGTGGAGGAGATGCCCGCCGAGACCTTCCGCGCGGCGCTGGAAGTGAACGTGACCGGCATGTTTCTGGCCGCGCGGGCGGCCTTTCGGGTGATGGCGGCGCAGGCCCCCAGGGGGGGGCGGATTATCAATAACGGCTCGGTCTCGGCGCAGGTGCCCAGGCCTTTTGCGCTGGCTTACACGGTTTCGAAACACGCGGTCACGGGCTTGACCAAGGCGCTTTCGCTCGAGGGGCGGGCGCATGACATTGCCTGCGGGCAGATTGATATTGGCAATGCGGCGACTGATTTGTCCGCGGGGTTCGCCGCCGGTGCGCGCCAGGCGGATGGGCGGATGGCGCCCGAGCCGATGATGGATTTGGAACATGCGGCCAGCGCGGTGCTGCATATGGCCAGCCTGCCGCTGGAGGCGAATGTGGCGTTCATGACCGTGATGGCGACCAAAATGCCCCTGGTTGGGCGCGGGTGAGGGGGCGGGTATGCTCAGATTTTCAGCCAATATCAGCACGATGTTCACCGATTTGCCGTTTGCCGCCCGGGCCGATGCGGCCGCGCGCGCGGGGTTTTTGGCGATCGAGGCGCAGTTTCCTCATGCCGAGATGAGCGCCGGGGCGTTTGGCCAGGCGGCGCGCGACGCGGGGGTGGAGGTGGCGCTGATTAATTTGCCCGCCGGGGAGTTTGACCAGGGTGAGCGCGGCTTGGCCTGTTTGCCCGGGCGGCGCGAGGAGTTTTTGGCCGGGGTGCTGCGGGGTGGTGATTATGCCGCCGAGATTGGCTGCCCGCGCGTGAACTGCCTGGTGGGCAATGTGCCAGACGGCAGCGCGCCCGAGGCCTGCTGGGAGGCGATGGTGGAGAGCCTGCGGCTGGCCGCCGCCGAGTTGGCGGCACGCGGGATCATGTTATTGATCGAGCCGCTGAACCGGCGGGATAATCCGCGCTTTATTCTGGGCGGCCATGCCGAGGCGGATGCGTTGCTGACCGAGGTGGGCGCGCCCAATATGGCGCTGCAATATGATTTTTATCACGCCGCCGCCGCCGGGGAGGATGTGCTCTCGGGGTTGGAGCGGCGGATTGACCGCATCGGCCATATCCAGTTCTCGGATTTTCCCGGCCGTGGCGCGCCGGGCTCGGGGTGGCTGGATTTTCCACGCTTGTTCAAGGCCGTGGCGCATTTGCCTTATGAGGGCTGGGTGGGCGCGGAGTATTTTGATCCCGCGCCCGCCAGCTTTGACTGGCGGCGCGATTATGGCGCCGACTGAATGGCCGTGCGGGTTTTGCCGGTGGCGGGGTCGAGCAGCAGCACGGATTGGCCCGAGGGGCCGGTGGTGAGGATGGCAAGCCCCGCGCCGGCCTGGGCGATGGCCTGGATGTGCGTGCCTGGCGGCAGGGTGAGCGGCGCGGATGGCGGGGGGGGCGCCACGGTGGGGGCGGTGTAGAGGCTGGCGGGCGCCGTGCTCGCGCTGGCCGGGGGCTGGGCGGGAACGGCCACGGGGCCGGGCGGCGGTGGCGTGAAGCTTTGGCCGGTTGGCACCGTGGGCGGCGCGACAAACTTGGTGTAAAGCCGGTGAATGATTGTGCCCACCACCACGGTGGTGCCGAGGATGATGAGCACCCCCATGATGCCGACCAGCGCCTTCAACCCCCGTAAATTCTGTGGCTGATTCTCTGACACATTCATCCGACCTCTCCTTTACCGCCCTGCCCGCCGATGCCGGGCAGCGGCTTGATGCGTTTCTGGCCGGCCGGGCGGGCGCGCTCTCGCGCTCGCGGCTGAAGGCCTTGATCCTGGAAGGACGGGTTAGCCGAAATGGCGCGCCGACCCAAGAGCCCGCCGAGAGCGTGGTGGCGGGAGCGGTTTATGAGATAGAGCTGCCGCCGCCGGTGCCCGCCCTGCCGCAGGGCCAGGAGATTGGGCTCGATGTGCTCTATGAGGACGAGGCGCTGATTGTCATCAACAAGCCCGCCGGGATGGTGGTGCACCCCGCGCCCGGCAACCCCGACGGCACGTTGGTGAACGCGTTGATCAGCCATTGCGGCGCCAGCCTGACCGGTATTGGCGGCGAGACCCGCCCGGGCATTGTGCACCGGCTGGACAAGGACACGTCGGGCGTGATGGTGGCGGCCAAGACCGAGCTGGCGCTGACCCGGCTTTCGAGCCTTTTTGCCGGGCGCGCGGGGCTGGAGCGCGCCTATCGCGCGCTGTGCTGGGGGCTGCCGAACCCGTTGGCGGGCGATGTGGAAGGCGATATCGGCCGCGACCCCAGAGAGCGCAAACGCATGGCGGTGGTGGCTCGGAATGGGAAATATGCCCTGACCCATTATAAGGTTTTACAAGGGTTCGGGCTGGGGGCGGCGATGGTGTCGTGCCGGTTGGCCACGGGGCGCACGCACCAGATCCGGGTGCATATGGCCCATATCGGCCATCCTTTGGTCGGGGATCCGGTTTATTTGCGGCGCAAGCCAGGGGCGGCGAAATTTGTGCCCGAGCCGGCGCGGGGGTTGCTGCTCGATTTTCCGCGCCAGGCGCTGCATGCCGAGACGCTGGGCTTTAAGCACCCCATGACCGGCGCGATGCTGCGCTTTGACGCCCCGCCACCGCCGGATTTCATGGGTCTGCTGGATGCATTGCTCGCATGCGCATGAAACAGGACTTGTAAAGTCCTTTTTGTTGACTGGGGCAGTGTTTCGTCCCTAAGCTCTGAATCAGCACCGTGGGCAAGGGGTGAGTGATCCGCCGTCCGGTTTGGGCCGTAATGGCCAATGGGCGGTGAGCTTGGGACCAAGCCACGGCAAGACCGCGCAAGGGCGGCGCCAGGGGGTGGCGCCCGATAGCGCGGGAGATGAAAGGAGTATCCGTTTCATGGCCTCCACGATGGCATTACTGGCGTCCGATTCGGGGCTGGCGAAATATATGCAGGAAATTCGCCGCTACCCGATGCTCGCCCATGAAGAGGAAGAAAAGCTGGCGCGCGCCTGGCGTGACCAGGGCGACCAGGAGGCCGCGCACCGGCTGGTGAACTCGCATTTGCGGCTGGTGGCCAAGATCGCCATGGGGTATCGCGGTTATGGGTTGCCGGTGGCCGAGCTGATTGCGGAAGGCAATGTGGGCATGATGCAGGCGGTCAAGCGCTTTGACCCCGACCGCGGCTTCAGGCTCTCGACTTATGCGATGTGGTGGATCCGCGCGGCCATTCAGGAATATATCCTGCATTCCTGGTCGCTGGTGAAAATGGGCACCACGGCGGCGCAGAAGAAGCTGTTTTTTAATCTGCGCCGGCTCAAGGGCCAGATGCAGGCGATCGAGGATGGCGATCTGGCGCCTGAGCAGGTGGCGAGAATCGCGCATTTGCTCGATGTGGGCGAGACCGACGTGGTGCAGATGAACCGCCGTTTGAGCGGCGCGGATTCGAGCCTTAACGCGCCGATCAAGCTCGATGGCGAGGGCGAGTGGCAGGACTGGCTGGTGGATGATGCCGACAGCCAGGAAACCGAGATCGCCGAGCGGGAGGAACTCTCGGGGAGGCGGGCGCTGCTGGCTGGGGCGTTGAAGACCCTGACCGAGCGCGAGCGCCATATTCTGACCGAGCGGCGGTTGAAGGATGAGCCGACCACGCTCGAGGACCTCTCGAAGGGCTATAACATCTCGCGCGAGCGGGTGCGCCAGATTGAGGTGCGGGCGTTTGAGAAGCTGCAAAAGGCGATGAAGACGCAAGTGGCCGAACGGCGCCGTGGCGCGCCGGCGGTGAACGCCTGAGACGAAAAAACCTGCCCCGGGAAGGGCAGGTTTTTTTATCAATCGTCGCGGTGGACTTTTTCCATCCGCTCGTGACGCTCCTGGGCCTCGATCGAGAGGGTGGCGATGGGGCGGGCTTCGAGGCGCTTGAGGCCGATGGGCTCGCCGGTTTCCTCACAAAAACCGTAGGAGCCGTTTTCGATGCGCTGCAGGGCCTGGTCGATCTTGCCGATCAGCTTGCGGGCGCGGTCGCGGGTGCGGAGCTCGAGCGCGCGGTCGGTCTCGACGCTGGCGCGGTCGGTGATGTCGGGCTCCAATATGCCGCCTTCGCCCAGCGAGGCCAGCGTGCCGTTGGCCTCTTTCACGAGGTCGGCGCGCCAGCGCAGCAGCTTCTGGCGGAAATATTCGGTCTGCATCGGGTTCATGAACTCTTCGTCGTCCGATGGCCGGTAGTCGGGTGGCAACGAGATCAGCATGCCGTCCGTTCCTTAATACTCTGAATCTGCCGGGAGCTTGTCGGTCTCCGCCGGCGGTTGAGCGGGCTTATAGCGATGCGACCCCCGCTCGCCAAGATGCCCAACGGCGATGACGGCGTTACAAACGCGGGTTCAGCGGGCGAGACGCGCGAAAAACCCCTCTGGCGGTGCTGGGGCAGGCGTGGCAAGTACGCCGGGACGAGGTGTTTTTTTGGACCGCGCCGTGATGCGCGGGCGACCACAGAGAAACACGATAAAAGCCACAGATACGCCGCAAAGCCCTGACTTTATGCCTTCCATGAACGCAGAAACCCGATTTTTGACCCCCTCGGACCAGGATCTCGCCGCGCCGGTTATCTCGGTGGTGGTGCCCGTGCATAATGAAGGGCCGAATCTGACCCCGCTGATCGAGGCGATCAGCGCCGCGCTCTCGGGCGTCGCGCATGAGATTGTGTATGTCGATGATGGCAGCGCGGATGATACCCAGAAAATTCTGGCTGATCTGGCCGCCACCCTGCCGACCCTGGTGCGCGTGCGCCACCGCACGGCCTGCGGGCAAAGCGGGGCGGTGATTACGGGGGTGAAGACCGCGCGCGGGCGCTATGTCGCCACGCTCGACGGCGATGGCCAGAATGACCCGGCCGATATTCCGGCCATGCTGGAGGCGATGCGAGACGCCGAGGCGAAGGGGCCTGGACCCGTGCTGATCGCCGGCCACCGCGTGCATCGCCAGGATACCCAGGCCAAGCGGGTTGGCTCGAAGATCGCCAACCGGGTGCGCGCTTATCTGCTCAAGGATGCCACCCCCGATACGGGCTGCGGGCTGAAGCTGTTTCGTCGGCAGGCGTTTCTGGAGCTGCCGCATTTCGATCATATCCACCGCTTTCTGCCCGCTTTGTTCATGCGCGCGGGGGGGCGGGTGATCTCGGTGCCGGTGCGCCACCATGCGCGCGCGCATGGCGCCTCGCATTATAATAACTGGCAGCGGCTGAAGGTGGGCATCGTCGATTTGTTTGGCGTGGCGTGGTTGCAGCGGCGCTGGAAGGTGCCGCAGATCGAGCGTCCGGAATGAGCCAGACCCTGCCCCGCGAGACCAGCCAGACCTCGGTGGCGGCGAAGGCGTTGAAGCCCGCCTTGATGGCGGCCGGCTTGATGGCCGTGGCGGCGCTGTTGCCCTGGCTGGGCCATGGCGCGGCGCTGGCGGAACTCAACAGCCTGCTCGGCCTGGGCGGGCTGCGCGGGGAGGTGATGTTTCTCAGCCTCTCGACCCTGCTGATCGCCTTTGGGGTGCCACGCCAGATTCCGGCCTTTGCCGCTGGCTTCGCCTTTGGGCCGCTTTATGGTGGCGCCTTGGCGCTGGCGGCGCAGGTGGCCGCTTGCGCGATGGATTTTTTATGGGCGCGCGCCGTTGGCCGGGCCTTTTGCCAGCGCAAATTCGGCGCCCGCCTGGCGTGGCTGGAGCGCACGCTGGCGCATTCGCCGTTTATGTCCGTGCTGGCGCTGCGGCTGATGCCGGTGGGCAATAACCTGCTGCTCAATCTGGCGGGCGGGGTGACCAATGTGCGTATGCTGCCTTTTGTGGCGGCCTCGGCCGTTGGGTTTGTGCCGCAGACGCTGGTGTTTGCCCTGCTGGGCCAGGGCAGCCTGCCTAGCCATGGGCCAGCCTTATGGGTGGGGGCGCTGATGTTTGGGCTCTCGGCCATGCTGGGCGTGGCGGTGTGGCGCCGTGGCCGCCCGGAGGCGTGAAGCCGACCGTGATGAGGAAACTCAATAAGCTAGTGTGATTCAGCTTCTGAAATTCGCGATATGAAATATCACGAATTTCAGAACCATCACACTAGGTGGGGCGGTCGTCGGCGGGGTGGATGAGTGCCATGGCGGCGGCGTTGCCTGAGCGGATCGCGCCCTCGATGGTGGCGGGCAGGCCGGTGTCTGTCCAGTCGCCGGCCAGCACCACGTTGGGGTTATGGGTGCGCGTGGCCGGGCGGCGGGCCATTTGCTCGGGGCTTGAGACCATGGTGGCGCGTTTTTCCCACAGCACACGGTAGGGGGGCGTTTCGGGCGACAGGGCGAAGGCCTTGGTCAGCTCGGCCCAGACGCGTTGGGCGATGACGTCGGTGTCGATTTCGAGGTAGCGGTTGGCGGCCGAGATGGTGACCGAGACGATGCCGTTACGCACGAACACCCATTCGGCCAGCCCGCCGATGAGACCCCAGAACCCGGCTTCGCCCGGGTCCATGCTGTATTTGAAATGCAGGTTGCAGATGCTCTCGAATTCGGTGGGTACGGTGAGGCCGGGCAGCAGGTCGGCGGCGACCCAGGGCGGCACCGCCAGCACCGTGGCCTGGCCGTGGGTGAGCTCGGTGACACGTTCGCCCAGGTGGATTTCGGCGCCGCGCGCGCGCAGCCAGTCAATCGCCGGGTCGATAAAGGTTTCCGACAGGCCAAGCCGCGCCCAGCGGGGCAGCGAGGCATAGCCACCGCGCTCGAGTGTTTCGGAAAGCACGGTTTTGAGCGGCGCGGCGGCGGCCTTTTCGGGCATGGTGTTGAGCGCGGCGATGGCCAGCGGTTTGAGCAGCTTGTGGTAGAGCGGACCATGGACCGTGCCGCCCAGCGCCGAGGCGATGTTCTCGGCCTTGCCCGCCGAACGCAGCTTGAGCAGCGCCTTGTAATGCAGCAGCCCCGTGCCGGGCACGCGCCGGGAGCGGAAGAACATCCACCACGGGAAGCTGCCTTGGTTGAGCCGCAGCGTCCAGCTCTCGCCGGTTTCGATGTTGCGGAAGGGGAAGATGGGCTCGTTGGGGCCAGAGAGCGAACGGCGAGCGCCGATGCGGTGGAGATAGGAGAGGGTGGAGATATTGCCTGACAAAATCAGGTGGTTGCCGTTATCGATCCGGCAGTCGAGATGTTTGTCGAAATAAGAGCGGGCACGGCCGCCGGCGTGATTGGCCGCTTCGAAAACCACCACATGATGGCCGAGCTCAGTCAGTTGACATGCGGCGGCGAGGCCGGACAAACCGGCGCCAATGACATGAACGCTCATGGTGTCTCTCAAATCTCAAAGCGGTAGCAGAAAACGAAATAATAAGACCAACTTGCGCCATTTTGGCAAGCGAATACGACCTTTCTCATACGCAAAATTGTAGTGCTGTAACGCCTTAAGCAAGGGGTGGTAGCTTTCGGCCATTAATTTTGCCGGCCGCATGGCGCGTTGATTGCAATCTTGCATTGCAAGGAAAGCGCTGGCGAAATAGTGCTCGGCCATTTGGGCGATGTCGGAACAAGCCTGGGGCAGGGCCGGGGATTCGAGTGCTGCCTGTGGTTGCGGCGGCACGTTGTGGCGGACCAAAACCTCACGGGGAAGATACAGCCGGCCGCGGGCGGCGTCTTCGGGGACGTCCCGTAAAATATTCGTGATCTGTAGCGCCCGGCCGAGAAACCAGGCCACTTCGCGGGCTTTGGCGGAGGCATCGCCGAACACTGGCACCGAGAGCCGCCCGACCGCCGAGGCCACGCGGTCGCAATAGAGGTCGAATTCGGCCAGGCTGGGGGCGATGATGGGGGCGCCGGCATCCATTTCCATACCATCGATGACGGCGATGAAATCCTCCTCGTGAACCCCGAAATCGCGGATCACGGTGGCAAGCGCGCGGGTGATGGGGCCGTCGGTCTCAGTGGTGGCGTAGAGGCGGTGGATGCGTTGGCGCCAGGCCTCGAGCTCGGCCTGTTTGGTGGCGAAGTCGCGGCCTTCCTCGTCGGCGATGTCATCGACCACCCGGCAGAAGGCGTAGATGGCGTACATGCCGTCGCGCCGGGCGGCGGGCAGGCTTTTCATGCCCAGATAGAAGGAACTGCCCGAGGCCTTGGTGAGGGCGGTGACGTAGGCGGCGTCGGTGGGGGTCATGGCAGGTATTTCAGGGCGCTCAGGGTGGCGGTCAGGGCATCGAGCTTCGTGAGTTTCACGCGCGTGGCCAGCGGGTCGCCGTGGCGGAGCCGGGTGGTGAGCTTGCGGGCCAGCGCCACGATGATGGCGGATTCGAGGCGCATGCGGCGGTTTTTGACCAGGCCCGGCAGGGGCGCGGCCTGGGCGTTCAGGGCCTCCACCTCGGTGAGCATGCGGTCGAACACCGCGCGCAGGGCGGGGATGGTTTCGGGGCGGGCGAGATCGTCGGTGCGCAGCCCTTCCTCGGCCAGCCAGTCCTGGGGGATGTAGCAGCGGTCGAGGTCGCGCAGGTCCTTGGCGCAGTCTTGCAGGTGGTTGAGCACCTGCAGGGCGGCGCAGAGCGCGTCCGAGGCGGGCCAGGTTTCGTGGGATTCGCCGTGCAGGTCGAGCAGGAAGCGCCCGACGGGGGCGGCGGAGTAGCGGCAATAATCGACCAGTTCAGCCCAGCTGGCGTAGCGGGTTTTGGTGGCGTCGCGCTTGAAGGCGATGAGCAGCTCGCGGGCGTGGATGTCGGGGACGCCGGATTGCGCGAAGGCGTCGCGCAGGCGCTTGGCCGAGGGCGCGCCATTTTGGGCGCCGCCCATCAGAACCCGCTCCATCTGCTCCAGCCGGGCGAGTTTTTCGGCCGGGGAGAGGGCGGGGCTGTCGGCGATGTCGTCGGCGTTGCGGGCGAAGGCGTAATAGGCGTGCACATGGGCGCGCAGCGGCTTGGCGATGAGCGCCGAGCCGACGGGGAAATTCTCATCGCCCCGGTCTTTGCCAGACCAGGCCTCGATGGTGGCGGGCGGGGCGGCGCGCTTGGGGCGCTGATTGTCGTTGGCGATCATCCGATGTCGGCTCCGTAAGCGCGCGATTTCCATTTGGCGCCCTGGCCGCGCGCGTGGTTGACCGCCGAGCCGATGGTGGCCGCCATGTAGAACAGTGCCACCAGCGGCAAGGTGAGCGCCAGCGCCCAGGGCTGGCGGTAGCGGCGCAGCGTGGGCAGGAAGGAGGCCGTGCTGAGGCACCAGGTGGCCAGCCCCAGCCAGAAGCCGGGGCGCGACGGGTGCAGGGCGAACACGTAGAGCGGCGCCGCCAGCCAGACGAGCGCCAGGCCGAGGATGGTGGCGGCCAGCAGCGCCCAGGAATAAGTGAGCTGGGTGAAGGCGGTGCGGGCGATCATGTCCCAGATGTCACGCACATGGGGGTAGGGGCGGATGGAGGTGGCGAGGCCGGAATGGCCGAGATAGATCGGGCCGTGCGGCTTGACCGCCTTGGCCAGCGTGCAATCGTCGATCAGCGCGCCGCGTATGGCTTCGATGCCGCCGATGGCCGCGAGCGCGGTGCGGCGGATGAGCACGGTGCCGCCCGCCGCGCCGGCGGTTTTGCTGGCCGGGTCGTTCACCTGGGCGAAGGGGTAGAGCATTTGGAAGAAATAGACGAAGGCCGGGATGAGCAGGCGCTCGGGCCAGGAGGCGCAGTTGAGCCGCACCATTTCGGAGACCATTTCGGCGCGCGGGGCCTCGAGGCGTGAGACCAGGGTGGCGAGGTGGCGCGGGTCGTGGGTGATGTCGGCGTCGGTGAACAAGAGCAGCGGCGCGGTGCTGGCGGCCACGCCCTGTGAGAGCGCCCAGAGCTTGCCCGACCAGCCGGAGGGACGTGGCTGGCCGGTGAGGATGGTGAGGCGCGGGTTGGTGCCGGCCTTGGCGGCGGTGCCGTCGGTGGAATTGTCATCGACCAGGATGACGCGGAAATTGCCGGCGTAATCTTGCGCGAGCAGCGAGGCGATGACGGGGGCGATGGTTTCGGCCTCGTCGCGCGCGGGCACGATGATGTCGACATCGGGGCTGCGCAACGGCACGGCGGGGTGCAGCTCGGGCGTGGAGCGCCAGAACTGGCCGTGCAGGAGGAACAGATAGAGCCAGATGAGGAAGGCGAGCAGGGCGATCATGACAAGCGCCCGGTGGCGCGGAACCAGGCCAGCGCATCGCGCACGGCGAGTTGGGCGGGGCGGGGCGCGTAGCCCAGCTCGGTGCGGGCCTTGGCGGAGGAGAAGAACATGGTTTTGCGGGCCATGCGCAATATGTCGGGGGTCATGAGCGGGGGGGTACCCGTGCGCTCGGCGATGCGCTCCATGACCCAGGCAATGGGCATGAGCGGCGCGATGGGCAGGCGCAGGCGCGGGGCGGGGCGGTTGGTTTCGCGCGCGATGAGGGCGAGCAGGTCGCGCAGCATGAGGTTTTCGCTGCCCAATATATAGGCCTGGCCGGCGCGGCCTTTTTCGAGCGCCAGGAGATGGCCGGTGGCGACGTCATCGACATGGACGATGTTGAGCCCGGTATCGACATAGGCGG
Organism: Pseudomonadota bacterium; assembly: GCA_021809435.1. Taxonomy (GTDB): domain Bacteria; phylum Pseudomonadota; class Alphaproteobacteria; order Acetobacterales; family Acetobacteraceae; genus Acidocella. The sequence continues at coordinate 91,587 of JAKBAD010000003.1, forward strand.
GCATGGCGCCACGGGCGGCATCGAGCACCATCTGGCCGGTGGGGGTGGGTTTGACATCGCCGGGGCCGACGGGGGTGGAGGGGTTGACGATGACGATGTTTTGGCTGGCCGCCAGCGCGCGCACCGCCTGCTCGGCATCGAATTTCGATTGTTTGTAGGCGCCGACATGGTGGGCGGGCAGGATTTCGGTGGTTTCATCGGCCGGGGCGCCGTTGGCGGTGAGGCCGAGCGCGGCCACCGAGCTGGTATAGACCGAACGCTCGACGCCTTGACGGGCGGCCTCGCGCAGCAGGGCCAGCGTGCCGTCGATATTGACCCGGCGCATGGCGGCGACATCGGGTACCCAGAGCCGGTAATCGGCGGCGACGTGGAGGAGGTAGCGGCAGCCTTGGAGCGCGGGCGCGAAACTCGCGGGGTTGGTGAGATCGAGCGGTACGGTTTCGGCTTCCAGCCCGGCGAGGTTGGAGAGGTTGGAGCCCGCGCGCGCGGTGACGCGCAGCGAAAACCCGGCCGCGCGCACGGCGCGTGCCACCGCCGCGCCGACAAAGCCGGTGGCGCCCGTTACCAGAACCAGACCCTGATCGGCCAAAATTCACCTCTAATACAGTTTGCAATACGCGCCCGGCGCCATATACCAGCCTCGCCGCCCTCGCGGTAGAACGCATTGCGGCTTTTGGCGCAACCATAGAGGCAGACCAAAATGGACGATACCGGGGCAGCCCTGCCTTGACCAAGCATCTGAAATTGCTGCCGGCGGTGTTCGCGCTGGGGGGCGTGGCCGTGATTACCGGGCTGGTGATTTATTTTGGCGCCGCCGATGTCGGGCGGGCGCTGGTCACCGTGCGGCGCGTGGATTTTCTGCTCTATCTGCTGGCGCAGATCGTTATCACGCTTGGGCTGGGCTTGAGCTGGCGGATGCTGCTGCGCTCAAAACGGCGGGGCAGTTTTTGGCTGTGCGCCTGGGGGCGGGCGGTGCGCGATGCCACGGGCGAGTTTCTGCCCTTTTCGCAGGTGGGCGGGTTTGTGCTGGGGGCGCGGGTGGTGGCCATGGGCGGCGTGGCGCTGGCCGATGCGGTGGCCTCGACGCTGGGCGATGTGACCACGGAGTTTTTGGCCCAGCTGGCGTTTATTGGCGTGGGGCTGGCCATTTTGGCCGACAAGGTGCCGGGCTCGAGCTTGTTCATGCCCGTGGCCATTGGGCTATGCGTGGCGGTGTTTGCGGGGGTGGGGCTGATTTTGGCCCAGCGCGGCACGGGGGCCAAGATTTTCAGGGCGCTGGCGCAGAAAATCGCCGGTACCACGGGCGAGGGCACATCGTCGCATATCGACCGGCTGCAGGAATCGCTCGATAGCATTTATGCCCGGCGCGACCGGCTGGCGCTGGGGGCTTCGTTTCATCTGTGCTGCTGGTTTGGCACGGCGGGGGCATCTTATGTCGGGTTCCGGGCGCTGGGGGTGCCGCTGTCTTATATCGACGCCGTGTGCCTGGAATCGATGCTGCATGCGATCATGGCGCTGGCGTTTTTCGTTCCCGGCCGGGTGGGCATTCAGGAGGCCACTTATACGCTGCTTGGCGCCATTTTCGGGATCCCGCCCGATATCGCGCTCTCGCTCTCGCTGCTGCGCCGGGCGCGTGATTTTGTGCTGGCCGTGCCGGTGCTGATTGCCTGGCAGGGGCTGGAAGCCAAGAAGCTGAAAGCCGCCGTGTGAGACCGGGCGCGCGCGGTTGGGCCGAGGCGCGCGCGCGCGAATGGACCATGCGTCTGGTGTTCGTGATGGCTGGAATCGGGATTTCGGTCTGGGCGATTATTATTCCGTTTACCAAAATTCGCTTTGGCATCAGCGATGCCGCGTTGGGCGGTGTGCTGTTCATGGGCGGGCTTGGCGGGGTGGCGGTGATGCCGCTGGCCGGGGTGCTGGTGGCACGGCTGGGCAGCCGGGCGACGCTGGCGCTGGCGGGCGGGGCCATGGCGCTGCTGTTGCCGGTTTTGAGCCTGGCGCCGAGCGCGGGCGTGTTCACTTTGGGTTTGTTTGTGTATGGCGCGGTGTTTGGCACGCTCGATACCGCCATGAACGCCCAGGGCGCGGTGGTGGAGCGGCGCGCGGGGCGGCTGCTGATGTCGGGGTTTCATGCCTGCTACAGCCTGGGCACGCTGGGCATTGTGCTAGCCACCAGCCTGGGGTTGCGGCTGGGGCTGGGCGAGCCGGCTTGCGCGGCGGTGAGCGGGCTGCTGGCCGCGCTGGCGCTGACCCAGACCCCCCGGCTGGTGGGACGCGCGGGGGATGACCGGGCCGAGGGACGGCATCTGGCATTGCCCAACCGCGCCACGCTGGTGTTGGGGCTGCTATGTTTCGCGGCCTTCATGACCGAGGGTGTGGCGACCGACTGGAGCACGATTTTTCTGCGCTTTGAGCGCCACATGCCCCTGCCCGACGCGCCGCTGGGCTATGCCGCCTTTGCGGTGGCGATGGTGGGGGCAAGGCTGCTGGGCGATGGGCTGGCGACCCGCTTTGGCCAGCCCGCCGTGCTGCGGCTGGGCACGCTGCTGGGCGCGCTGGGGTTTGGGCTGGCCATTATAAGCGCCTCGGGCTGGGTGGCGGTGGCGGGGTTTGGCTTGGTGGGGATGGGCACGGGCAATATGGCGCCGCTGATATTTTCGGCCGCGGCGCGGGTGCCGGGCCTGAGCGCCCACCAGGCCATGCCGGCGGTGGTGGGGCTGGGCTATGCGGGGTTTCTGGTGGGGCCGGTGGTGATTGGGCTGATTGCCGGGCGGTTCGGCCTGGGCGGCGCGCTGGGGCTGGATGGCGCGCTGCTCATCGCCGCCTGTTTGGGCGCGCGGGCCGTGGCCTGAGGGGGGTAGAGTGAGAAGGGTTTACACCCCCGCGCTCAACTCATGTTGTGGCAAGCAATTTCATTGGTTTAGATGGCCTCGGCGGCCTCGGTGGCGAGCGGGGTGGGCAGGGCGCCGTAATAGAGCGTGGCCAGACGGGTCAGCACCTCTTCACGCTCCAGGCCTGGGGGCAGGGGGGCATGGAGCGTGACCCGCACCATGCCGGGGGTTTTGGCAAAGGCCCGGCGGCCCCAGCACAGGCCAGAATCGGTGGAGGCGGGGAAAATGGGCGCGATGCCCGCCTGTTCGAGCGCCGCGATGCCGTGGCGCAGATGGCCACGCACATGGGGGGCGACGCGCGTGCCTTCGGGGAAGATGACGATTTGGCGGCCAGCTTCGATGGCCTTGGTGGCCCCCGCCACCATCGAGCGCAGCGCCACCCGCCCGCCGCCGCGATCGACCGGGATCATGCCTGAGGGCTCGAGCAGCCGGCCAAAGATGGGGATGCGCTTGAGCTCGCGCTTGAACACGAAGGCCGGGCGGGGGAGCAGGTGAATCCAAACCAGGATATCGAGCGCGGATTGATGCTGGGCGGCGATGATGGTGCCGCCTGGCGGCAGGGTCTCGAAGCCTTCGGCGCGCAGTGTGATGCCGCAAAATACCCGCAGCCCCCAGAAACAGAGGCGTGCCCACAGCCGGGCCACCACCAGGATGTAATCATCGGGCATGGCCCAGGCGGCGAGGACGCACCACAGGCTGAGCAGGCCGCAGCTGCCGAACATGACGATGTTGAAAACCGTCGAGCGGAGCAGGCGCATGGATCAGGGGTCCAGTTTCAGCAAATGGCTGGCGAAGCCGCGCAGATCGGCGCGGACCAGCAGATATTTGGTGTATTCGCTGGCCAGCAGGCGCAGCGTGGGCAGGGTGAAGAGCTTGTGCATGGCGGGCGGGCGCACGGGCACGGGGATGAGTGTGATGGTGGGCAGGGTGCGGCGTAGCTCGGTCATGGCGCGCGGCATGTGATAATCGGCGGTGACGACGAGCAGTGAGCTTATGTGGTGGGCATGCACCCAGGCCGCGGCTTCGACCGCGTTGCCGTGGGTGGTGTTGGCCATGTGGCCGAGCGTGATGTCGGCGGCGTATCTGGTGGCGGCGGTGGCGTCGTCTGCGGTGAAATCGCCGAGATAGGTGCCGCGCCCGGCACCCGAGATGAGCATGAGCGGCGCCTCGTGCTCGGCCAGCAGGGCGAGCGCGGTGCTGATGCGGTCATCGCCGCCGGTGAGGGCCACGATGCCACCGGCCGGGGGAAGCGGGTTGGGGGGCGCGCTGGTGGAAACCGCGATGACGAACAGCACGAACCCCGCCGCCCAGGCGCCGGCCAGCGCCAGCAATGTCTGGCGGAGGCGGCGGAGCCAGTGCGCGCGGCGGCGGGGACGGCGGACCATCAGGGCAGGGTCCGCAGCCAGCCGCGCACGGTGAGCTGGGCCGTGCCCCAGCCGATGAAGGCCGCCAGGACCGGCAAGGCCGGCAGCGCCGCCCACAAGGGCGCGGGCAGGCCGAGCAGGGCGGTGGATAGCGACGGAGCGGCGAAAGGTGCTGCCAGGCGCGCCAGCCAGGCGAGCACGGGCAGGGCGAGCGCCGTGCCGGTGAGCGCGCCGGTGACGGTGAGCCGCAGGATGCGCCGGGCGATGAGGCTGGCGATGTCGCCATCAAAGGCGCCCAGCTCATGGACGATGACGATGGTCTCGCGCCGCTGGGCGAGGCCGGCATGAGTGGCGACGGACACCACCGCCGCCCCGATGAGCGCCACGATGATGAGCACGGCCGCCGCGCAGGCCTGCAGGCTGGTGGTGAGGGCGGCGACGCGCCCGGTCCAGAGGGCGCCGGTATCGACCAGCGTGCCGGGGCTGAGTTTTTGCAGCGCCGCGCGCAGCGCCCCGACCCCGCCAGCGCCCGCCCAGTGGGCGGTGATGACGGCGGGCAGGGGCAGGCCGAGATCGGCGGGGTCGGTGCCGAGCCAGGGGCTGAGCAGCTGGTTGACCGCCGCCGGGGAGAGCTGCGCGACATTCATGGCCGCGGGCACGGTTTTAAGCGCGCCCAGCACGGCGGCGAGGCGGGTGGCATCGTTGCCGGCATCCTGGGCTTGAGGATCGGGCACCTGGATGGTCAGGGCGGCGGCGGCATCTTGCTGCCAATGGGCGGCGAGGCTGGCGCTGGCTTCAGCCCCCGCGATGCCGAGCGCGGCCAGGAAGGCCATGGCGCCGACCAGCAGGGGCAGCAGACGGTCGGAGAGCGCGGTGCGCAGACCCAGAAAATCGGCCGGGGGGTGGGGAAGGTTAGCCATCCTGCACCAGCCTGCCGCTCTCGATGCGCAGCGCGGGAGCGGGGTGGCGCTGCATGAGCGTGGTGTTGTGGGTGGCGACGATGACCGTGGTGCCAAGCTTGTTGAGCGCGGTGAGCAGCAACATGACGCGCTGGGCCTGGTCGTCATCGAGATTGCCGGTGGGCTCGTCGGCGATCAGCAGCTTGGGGCGGCTGACCACCGCGCGCGCGATGGCGATGCGCTGCTGCTCGCCGCCCGACAGCTCGAAGGGCAGGGCCTGGCTGCGGTGCGAGAGCCCGACCCATTTCATGATCTCGAGCACGTCGGCATGGATGTTGGTTTCCGACCTGTGGGCCAGGCGCATGGGCAGGGCGATGTTGTCATAGGCGTTGAGCTGCGGCAGGAGGCGGAAATCCTGGTAGACCACGCCGATGCGCCGGCGCAGCAGGCTGGCTTGGTTGCGCGCGATTTTGGCCACCGGCGTGCCCAGAACCTCGATATGGCCGCGCGCGGGGTGTTCGGAGAGGTAAATGAGCTTGAGCAGGCTGGTTTTGCCCGCGCCCGAGGGGCCGGTGAGCCAGCGCATGCCGCCTTCGGGGATCTCGAAGCTGATGCCGCGCAGAACCTCCGGAGTGTTGGCCCCCGGATGCGCTGCGTGCCGGTATGTTAACCAGACGTCCTCGAACAGAACCATCGTGCCCTTGCGCGGATGCTGCTGCTTCTGTGCCGCCAGGCAGGGGCGCGCCGCAAGAGCCTGGTGGGGGGCGAAGATATATTTTCAAAGGCCCAAGGCAACGTTATTGCGCGGCACAGCCAAAAATGCCATGCATCACGATGAGATGCAGATTGTTTGCCCGAATTGCTCAACGGTCTATGAAGTACCCGATGAGGTGTTTGCCGGCCGTATGAGACGGCTGCGCTGTGAGCAGTGTGGCCATCAATGGCGTGCTGGGCCCGCGGAAAATCCGGTGCCGGCATGGCCTGACGTGACGGATGGCGGCGCGGGCATGGCCGAGGCGCCCGCCCCCGAGCCGCCCCACCAGCCGCCCGCGGCGCCCGAGATTAATGCCGCCGCCCCCGAGCCGCCGCCAAGCCAGCCCGAGCCCAGTGCCGAGCCGCCCCATGGTGCCCCCGAACTGCCGCCTGCCGGGATGGTGCCGGACTGGCGGGCGGCGCACGCGGACTATGAGTACCGGGAGGTTGATGAGGGGGGCAATGACCCGTTCATCCATCTGGTGCATGCCGCGCGGAGCCGCCAGTTGGAGACCGAACCCGAATTGCCCCCCCCGCCTTTGCTGCGCACGACCAGCCCTGTGTTTTTTGGCGCGCTGGTGGTGGCGTTTGTGGTGGCGTTTCTGGTCATGGAATTCCGCCCCTTTGGCATAGGGTTTTAGGCCGCTATGTGGCGCGGCTGGCCCGTGGGCGCCGGGGTAAAGCCGCGAAGCCGCTTTCTGGTGGTGAAATAGGCTGTGGCGGTTGGGCGCTGAGGGCGCGAACTGGCGCGTGCCCCCTGGCGGGGCGCGTGAAAATTTGCCACACCGCTGGCCATGTTTGAACAACTCGATAACGCGATTTCGCGTGCCCGCGCGGCGCTGGTGGGCGAGCAGCGCCATGATGGCCATTATTGCTATGAGCTGGAGGCGGACGCCACGATTCCGGCCGAATATGTGCTTCTCGAGCATCATCTCGACCGCATAGACGAGGCGTTGGAGCAAAAGATCGGCGTGTATTTGCGCCGGATTCAGGGCAACCATGACACCAACCGCGGCGGCTGGCCGCTGTTTCATGGTGGGAAATTCGACCTCTCGGCCTCGGTGAAGGCGTATTATGCGCTGAAAATCATTGGCGACAGCCCGGATGCGCCGCATATGGCGCGCGCGCGGGCGGCGATTTTGGCCCATGGCGGGGCCGAGCGGGCCAATGTGTTCACCCGTATTCAGCTGGCGCTGTATGGCGCCGCGCCGTGGGAGGCTTGCCCGGTGGTGCCGATTGAGGCCGTGCTGATGCCGGACTGGTTTCCCTTCACCATGCGCAAAGTCTCGTACTGGTCGCGCACGGTGATGACCCCGCTGATGTATTTGTGCGCCAAGCGGGTGCGCGCGCGCAATCCGCGCCAGGTTTATGTGGATGAGCTGTTCACCCGCCCGCAGAGCGAGATAAGGGACTGGATCAGGGGGCCTTATAAATCGGCCTGGGGGCCGGTGTTCAAGGGGCTGGACTCAGTGCTGCGCCTGGCCGAGCCTTATTTTCCCAAAGCCAGCCGCGAGAAGGCGGTGCGCAAGGCCATTGACTGGACCATTGAGCGGTTGAACGGCGAGGACGGGCTGGGGGCGATTTATCCGGCCATGGCCAATGCCGCGATGATGTTCGACCATTTGGGCGATGCCGCGCATTTCGACATCGCGTTCGGTTCGGTGAAGAAGCTGCTGGTGGTCAAGGATGACGAGGCTTATTGCCAGCCTTGCCTCTCGCCGGTGTGGGACACGGCGCTGGCCGGCCATGCGCTGATGGAAGCCGGGGCAAGCGAGGCCGTGGGACCGGCCTGCGATTGGCTGATTCCGCGCCAGATTTTGGATGTGGTGGGGGACTGGGCCGATAATGCGCCCGGTGTGCGGCCCGGTGGCTGGGCGTTTCAATACGCCAATGCCCATTACCCGGATGTGGATGACACGGCGGTGGCGGGCATGTTGCTGCACCGGTTGGGTGACCCGAAACATGCCGAGGCCATTGCCCGCGCGCGGGAATGGATTTTGGGCATGCAATCGACCAACGGGGCGTGGGGGGCGTTTGATATCAATAACGACCGCCAATATCTCAACCATATTCCGTTCGCCGACCATGGCGCGCTGTTGGACCCGCCGACCGAGGATGTCTCGGCGCGGTGTGTCTCGTTTCTGGCCCAGCTTGGCTACCCGGAGGACCGCGCGGCGATTGAGCGCGGGGTTAAATATCTGCGCCAGACGCAGATGCCCGATGGCTCGTGGTTTGGGCGCTGGGGCACGAATTATATTTACGGCACCTGGTCGGTGCTGTGCGCGCTCAACGCCGCCGGGGTGCCGCACGCGGACCCCGCCATTTTACGCGCGACGGCGTGGCTGATCTCGAAACAGCGGCCAGATGGCGGCTGGGGCGAGGATTGTGAGAGCTATGGCGACGCGCCGGCGGGGGAGTTTCATGGCGTGGCGGAACAGAGCCTGCCCAGCCAGACGGCCTGGGCGCTGCTGGGGCTGATGGCGGCGGGGCTCGCCGGCCATGAGGCGGTGGCGCGCGGGGTTGGGTTTTTGCAGGCCGCGCAGGATGAGCAGGGCTCCTGGACCGAGGCGGCTTATAACGCCGTTGGGTTTCCGCGGGTGTTTTATTTGAAATATCATGGCTATCCGCGGTTCTTTCCGCTCCAGGCGCTGGCGCGCTACAAAACCCTGATGGCCAGCAATGACCGCCAGGTGAAGTTCGGCTTTTGAGGTGATCAAGGGCGCTTTCACGGTTGGGTTGTGGACGATGGCGAGCCGGGTGCTCGGCTTTGTCCGCGATATCATGATTGCTTACGTGCTGGGCACGGGGCCGGTGGCGGATGCGTTTTTTGTCGCGCTGCGGCTGCCCAATTTGTTCAGGCGGTTGTTTGGCGAAGGCGCGTTCAATGCCGCGTTCGTGCCCGCCATCTCGACCGTGATGCACAAGGAGGGGCTGGAGGCGGCGACCGGCTTTGCCGAGGAAGCCACCGCCGTGATGGCGTTCTGGCTGGGCGGCATTACCATTTTGGGCGAGATTTTCATGCCCTGGGTGCTCTATGTGCTGGCGCCGGGGTTCGCGGGCAATGGCGGCAAGTTCGCGCTGGCGGTGGCGCTGACGCGAATCATGTTCCCTTATTTGTTTTTTGTCTGCCTGACGGCGCTGTTTTCGGGCGTGCTGAACGCCATGAGCCGGTTTGCCGCCGCCGCCGCCGCGCCGGTGCTGTTTAACGTGTTCGCCATTGCCGCGATGCTGGGGCTGGCGCCTTATACGCGCAATCCCGGCTATGCGCTGGCCTGGGGCATTACGGTTTCGGGCGTGGCGCAATTGGCGCTGGTGGTGTGGGCGATCAGGCGGGCGGGCATGCGCTTTACCTGGCCGCGTTTGCGCTTGAGCCCGCGTATCCGGCAGTTGTTCCGGCGCATGGCGCCGGCGCTGGTGGGGGCGGGGGTGACGCAGCTTAATGTCTCGATCGATATCATCATCGGCACGTTGCTGCCGGCGGGGTCGGTGTCGGTTTTATATTATGCCGACCGGGTGAATCAGTTGCCGCTGGGGGTGATTGGCACGGCGGCGGGCACGGCGCTGCTGCCGCTGGTCACGCGCCATATCGCACGCGGGGAGGCGGGTGAGGCGCTGACGGCCATGAACCGGGCGCTGGAATCGGTGTTGATGCTGACGCTGGCGGCGGCCGTGGGGTTGGCGGTAGCGGCCAAGCCGGTGATGGATGTGCTGTTTGTGCGCGGGGCGTTCACGGAACATAACGCGGTGCTGGCGGGGCATTCGCTCACGGCTTTCGCGCTTGGGCTGCCGGTGTTCGCGCTGATCAAGGTGTTCACGCCCGGCTTTTATGCGCGCGGCGATACGGTGACGCCGCTGAAAATTGGCGTGGCGGCGGTGGTGCTGAATTTATGCCTGAATCTGCTGTTCATGCATCCGCTCAAGGCCGTGGGGCCGGCGCTGGCGACCACGCTGTCCTCGGCGTTTAACGCCACGCTGCTGGTGTTTTTCTTGCGTAAGCGCGGACATTTCGCGCTCGATGAGCTGGCGCGCCGGCGTGTGCCGCGCATGTTGCTCGCGGGTGCCATGATGGCCGCCGCCATTTGGGGGGGGGAGCAGTTGTTTCACACGCCCAAAACCAGTCTTCCGCAGTTTCTGCTGTTTGTGCTGGTGGGGGGGGTGGCTTATTTCGGGCCCGGCATTTTGCTGGGGGCGTTTGATTTGGGCGATGTGCGGCGACTGCTGCGCCGACGCCGGCGGGCCTGAGGCTGGTTGCCGCGCGCGGCGCGCGGGGGTAACGCTTGGGAAGAGTGTGAGGACAGGACGAGATGGCACGTATTTTTTCGGGCATTCAGCCCACCGGCATCGCCACTTTGGGCAATTATCTGGGCGCGCTGCGCAACTGGGTGGCGCTGCAGGAGGGCGAGGATGAGTGCATTTATTGCCTGGTCGATCTGCATGCCATCACGGTGTTTCAAGACCCCGCCGGGCTGCGCGAGCAAACCCGCCAGATGGCCGCGCTGCTGCTGGCCTGCGGTATAGACCCCGCGCGCTCGGTGCTGTTTCATCAATCCGCCGTTTCGGCGCATGCGCGGCTGGGCTGGATTTTTAATTGCGTGGCGCGCATGGGCTGGCTCAAGCGCATGACGCAGTTCAAGGACAAGGCGGGCAAGGACCAGGAGGCGGTCTCGACGGGGTTGTTTGTCTACCCCAACCTGATGGCCGCCGATATTCATGTGTATCACGCCACCAAGGTGCCGGTGGGCGATGACCAGTTGCAGCATATTGAGCTGGCCAACGACATTGCCGAGAAATTCAACCATGATTTCGGGGTGGCGTTTTTTCCGCGCATCGAGGCGGTGGTGCCGAAAGAAACCGCGCGGGTGATGAGTTTGCGCGATGGCACCAAGAAAATGTCGAAGTCGGATGCCTCGGACATGGCGCGCATCAACATGACCGACACGGCCGATGTGATTGCGCAGAAGATTAAAAAAGCCAAGACCGACCCGGCGCCGCTGCCCGAGCATGTGAAGGATTTGGAGGACCGGCCGGAGGCGCGCAATCTGGTGGGGATTTATGCGGCCATTATGGGTATGAAGCCGCATGAGGTGTTGCATAAATTCGCGGGCTCGGGGTTTGGGCCGTTCAAGCAGCAACTGGCCGATGCGCTGGTGGCCCATATTGAGCCGATTGGGCTGCGGACCCGGGAATATTTGGCCGACCCGACCGCGCTTGACCATATTTTGCAGGCGGGCGCGCGCAAGGCCGAGGCGATTGCCGAGCCGATTGCTCAGGAGGCCGAGCGGCTGGTGGGGTTTTTGGCGCGGGGGTGAGGTTTGGGCCGGCGCTGGAGGCTGTCAGGCTGGGAACGGCACCATGCGCCGGTTTGTTTCGTCCCACAGGGCGAAAATGGGGGTTTTCAGCGCCTCGGCGATGGTCAGCGTGGTGACGGGCGCCATCGTTTGCGGGCAGGCATTATGGCAGTCCTGCAGGCGGTAATTCGGGATGCTGGGGTGCAGGTGATGGATATGATGTACGCCGATATCGGCGGAGAACCAGCGCAGGATGAACGGCAGTTTCAGATAAGAGGTGCCGTGCAGGGCGGCGCGGGCCTGTGACCACTCCGATTTGGAAAACCATTGTGAGGCTTCGAACCGGTGCTGCACGGAGAACAGCCAGATGCCGGTGATCGAGGCCAGGATCAGGGCGGGTAGATGCACCAGCAGCACTGTTTTCAGGCCGAAAAAATACACCAGCGGCGTGAACACCAACAGCAGGGCGAGATTAAGCGCATAGGCGCTGTGCCGTTCGGCCATGCAGGATTTTGGCGTATCGAACGGCACGCGTTGCAGGACGAGAAACACCAGGGGCGGTTGCAGCAGATGGATGAGGGCCGGATTATAGCTGAGCCGGTACAGAAGGCGCTTGAACGGGCTTAACGCCTCATATTCGGCGATGGTCAGGCAGTCGGTGTAAAAATCCGCCGGGCAGCCGCGGCGATCGAGATTATTGTAGGTGACGTGATGGCGCGCATGCACCCGCCGCCACCAGGCAAAGGGTGTCAGCGTGACCAGGCTGCAGACCCGCCCCAGCATACGGTTATGCGAGGGGGTGGCGAAAAATGAATTATGCCCGCAATCATGCTGAAGGATGAAGATGCGAACCATCACGCCGCTATAGGGAAGGGCGAGCAGCAGGGTCAGCCAGACGGACAGCCTGGCCGATGCATACATGGCGACGGTCAGCGCCAGGTAGAGCCCGAAGGTCGAAACCATTTGCCAAATCGCGCGCCAGTGAAGGGGGGCTTGGAATGTGCGTATGCGGGCTTGTTCGGCGGGGTCGAGCGAACGGGGCATGGTCGGCAGGCTGTGCGGCACGCGGAAAATCCTTGTTTTGGCGTGGATTGGACGTTTTTGAAACCGATATTACCACAAATTCACCGGGAGTCGATTTTGCCCTCCCGTGGCCGCGCGCTCACCCATCCTACGCTTGCTCTTCTAATGCGGTACGCACCACTTGCGAGACGGTCCCGGGTCTAATGCCCTTCCGTTGACAATACCCCGAATCAAGCCAGAGCCTCAACTCCTTGGCTCCCTTACTGGCATTGCAAGATATGCAACACCGCGCAATGTTTTCTGGGGTGATGATCCGAGCATCGTTGATAATGTGCTCCCATGATGGACGGTCTCCCCGCTTGGAGGGGGGCTTCGAAAAATTAATGCCGCAATATACGCACTGACGATCCCGCTCGACGACAAACGCCTCCAGCCATGCAGGTATCCCCCAGCGGTTCAATTTAGGCACTCCTTTCGATGGCCGTATGTTAACCCACATGGATTGCCACGGACAGCTTAGGTGAACTTCCTGACCAAGACCATCCGCCCCACACGCTCGACGCGCCCCCCTGGTTCGTCGCGGCGGATGTCTCGGGTGTGTTCAGCTTGGAAAAGGCTCTCAATAAATGTCCGCAATCAAGGAACTCACTATAGGCCAGGAACGACCATCAAGGGCGCGTTGACGTTGCAGGCCAGCCCCGGCGAATGACCGCTCGCGGGCGTCACTGTGCCATCCACCCACGGCCGAGCAAGCTTGTCAACAGCCCCTCACGCCTCCGGGTGAAAATACCCGAAAATCACCTTGGCCGTGGCGCGGTTGATGCCGATGACGGATTCGAGCTGCTCGATCGTCGCGCCCTTGATGGCCTTGACGGAGCCGAAATGGGTGAGCAGGGCTTTTTTGCGCTTTGATCCGATGCCCGGCACATCTTCGAGTTCTGAGACCGTGACCGCCTTGCCCCGCGCGCTGCGGTGGGTGGTGATGGCGAAGCGGTGGGCCTCGTCGCGCAGGCGTTGGAGGAAGAACAGCACGGGTGAGTCGAAGGGGAGTTGAAACGGTTCGCGGCCTTGCATGTGAAACCATTCGCGCCCGGCATTGCGGTCAACGCCCTTGGCGATGGCGAGCACGGTGATGTCATCGACCCCCAATTCGGCCAAGGCGGCCCGCACGGCCGATAATTGCCCGGCGCCGCCATCGATGAGCAGGAGCTCGGGGTAATCCTCGGCGCGCAAATCGCTCTCGGCGGTGTAGTTGCGAAAGCGCCGCGAGAAGACTTCCCGCATCATCGAGAAATCGTCAGAAGTAATGGCCGGGTTTTCAATTTTATATTTGCGGTAGGCGGTTTTTAAAAACCCCGCGCGCGTGGCCGCGACCATGATACCATAAGCAAACGTGCCCATGAGGTGGGAATTGTCGTAGATTTCGATGCGGTTGATGGGGGTGGTGGCGGTGAGTTCCTCGAGCTGCTCGAACAGGGCCCGCTGGGTGGCGGATTCCTGGAGCTTGCGGCTCAGCGCGTCCTTGGCGTTTTCGGTGGCGCGCTGGACGAGGTCGGATTTATCGCCGCGCCTGGGGGTTTGCAGCGTGACTTTCTGCTTGGCGGTGACGGCCAGGGCTTCCTCGATCAATTTGGTCTCGGGCAGGTCCTCACCGAGCAGAATGAGCGGGGGGGCGGCTTTGTCTTCGTAGAATTGTACCAGGAAGGCGCTGATGATTTCAGGCAGCGTCTCGCCCTTGGAGGTGGGGAAGAAGCAGCGATTGCCGTGATTGAGGCCGTGGCGGATGAAAAACACCTGAATGGCTGCCTGGCCGCCTTCCATGTGAGCGCCGATGACATCGACATCGCCCAGCGCGTTGAGGGAGAATACATCGGTGCGGGTGACGTAGGAAAGCGCTTGCAGCCGGTCGCGCAGCTGGGCGGCTTGCTCGAATTCCAGCGCCTCGGCGGCTTGGGTCATGTCATCGGTGAGGGTTTTTTGCAGCTCGGTGATGCGGCCCGAGAGGTAGGTTTTGGCCTGTTTGACCAGCCTGGCGTAATCGGCCGGGGCGATGCGCGCGACGCAGGGCGCGCTGCACCGGCCGATTTGGGCGAGCAGGCAGGGGCGGGTGCGGGATTTGAAATATTCATCCGAGCAGGAGCGCAGCTTGAACAGGCGCTGGAGGAGTTGCAGCGTCTGGTTCACCGACCAGGCGGAGGCGAACGGGCCCCAGACGGAGCTGTTGGCCGGGCGGGCGCCGCGATATTTCTCGATCTGGGGGTAGTCGTGGCCTTCGGTGAGCAAAATCCAGGGGTAGGATTTATCGTCCTTGAGCAGGATGTTGTAGCGCGGCTTGAGGGATTTGATGAGGCTGGCCTCGAGCAGCAGGGCCTCGGCCTCGGTGCGGGTGGTGATGATCTCCATGTGGGCGGTGTCGGAGACCATGCGAAACAGCCGCTCGGGCAGCTGGGCCGGCTTGGTGTAATAGGCCACGCGCTTTTTGAGGCTGAGCGCCTTGCCGACATACAGCACGCCGCCCTTGCGGTCGATCATGCGATAGACGCCGGGCAGGTCGGGGAGGGTGGCGAGGGCGGCCTCGATGACGGGAACGCCGATGGGGGGCTGGGTCACGGTGTGTGGTTTACGCAATGTTGTGGCCGCGATGATATGGGAAAGCCGCTCTGCGCCGGAAGGGGGGGAGGTGGTTTTGCTCCCAATGGGCCGGGCTGCTAGAGAAGACGCATGAGAAGGCTTTTCCTGTCCGGCCGCGCTGCCACGCTGGCCGTTTGCACGTTGCTCTCGGCCTGCGCCAACGCGTCCCCCTCGGGCGCGGCCGGTGTGGGAGCGCAGGGTTCGGCTTATGGGGCGTATCTGGCGGCCCATTATGCCAGTCTGCAGCATGACCCCAGCGCGGCTTTCGCGTTTTACAGCGCGGCCTATGCCGCCATGCCGCCCAGCCAGGATATGGCCGAGCAGGGGTTTGTGAACGGCGTGCTGGCCGGCGCGCCCGATGCCGGGCGATTCGCCCAGCCGCTCTCGGGCAATCCCATCGCCATTATGTATGAGGGCAACCAGGCCGTGGCGCGCGGCGATTATGCCCGGGCGGCGAAGATTTATCAGACCCTGCCCGCTGATGGCCTGATGGGGCTGATCAGGCCGCTGCTGGTGGCCTGGGCGCAGTTTGGCGAAGGCCAGGAGCCCGCCGCCCTGGCCGGGTTGCAGGCCGGATTCGCCGACGGTTCGTTCGGCCCTGTGTACCAGCTCAACGCCGCGCTGATTGCCGATGCCGCCGGTGACCGGCTGCGCGCCGGGCCGCTTTATGCCGCCGTGCCCGCCGACCAGCCGAATTTTCGGCTGGCGCAGATTTTGGCCAGCTGGGCGGCGCGCGAGGGCCACACCGCCGATGCCCAGGCCGAGCTGCAGACGCTGGTGCAGGCGCATCCCGATCTCGAGATCGCGCTGCCGGCCCTGGAGGAGACCATGGGCAGGCCGGTGATCACCACCGCGCCGGAAGGGGTGGCGGAGGCGTATCTCACGTTGGCGGGCGCGCTTACCCAGCCGTCGCAGACCTTGCTGCGCGAGGCGTTTTTGCGGTTTGCGCTGCAGCTTCGCCCTGACCTCTCGGCGGCGCGGTTGTTGCTGGCCGATACGCTGGGCGGCGGGGGCGACCGGACTGCCCAGCCGAGCCCCGCCCAACTCCGCGATGCGCTGGCCGCGCTGGCGGAGATTTCGGCGCATGACCCGCTTTATGGCCCCGCCACCATGCAGCGCGCCGCCCTGCTGGCGGCCAATAACCAGCCGGCCCAGGGGGCGGCGCTGTTGCAGGCGCTGCTGCCCACCGCGCCCAATGACCCGCTGCTGCTGAACACGCTGGCCGAGACGCTGCGCCAGGCCGGGCAGTGCGGGCAGGCCATTCCCTATTACACCCAGGCGCTCGGGGTGCTGGGCGCCACCCCGCCCGAAGGCGCCTGGACGATCTATTTCGACCGCGGCGTGTGCGAGGACCAGACCGGCAACTGGCCCGCCGCCGAGGCCGACATGAAGCAGGCGCTCAGCCTCTCGCCCGACCAGCCTTATGTGATTAATTATCTGGCCTATAGCTGGGCGCTGCATGGGGAAAATCTCGCCCAGGCCGAGGCAATGCTGACGCGCGCCGTGTCGCTCACCCCCGATGACGGGGCGGTGGTGGATTCGCTGGGCTATGTGCAGATGAAAGAAGGCCAGACCGACAAGGCGCTGGCGACGCTGATCAGGGCCGTGCAGCTTGACCCTTCGGATGCCGAGGTGAACGGCCATCTGGGCGATGCGTTCTGGCAGGCCGGGCTGCCCTTGCAGGCCGATTACCAGTGGCAGCGCGCGCTCTCGCTGGGGCCCGATGACAAGCTGAAGGCCGAGATCGAGGCCAAGATCGCCACGCATTTCGGGGCGGGGTCGTGAGGTCGAGCTTCGCGCCGGCCAAGGTTAATTTATGTCTGCACGTGACCGGCAAGCGCGGAGATGGCTACCATTTGCTCGATAGTCTGGCGGTGTTCGCCGATGTTGGCGATGTGGTGCGTGTTGAGGCGGCGGAGACGCTGTCGCTGACCATCGATGGGCCGTTCGGCGCGGTGCTGCGGGCCGAGAGTGATAATTTGCTGCTCAAGGCGGCGCGGCTGCTGGCGCCCACACGCGGGGCGGCGCTGAAGCTTGAGAAAAATTTGCCGGTGGCCTCGGGCATTGGCGGCGGCTCGGCCGATGCCGCGGCGGCGCTGCGGTTGCTGGCCGATTTGTGGGGGCTGGAGGAGGTGGATCTGGCGCCGCTGGCCTTGCGGCTGGGCGCGGATGTGCCGGTTTGCCTGGCCTCAAAGCCGGTGCGCATGCAGGGTATTGGGGAAATTCTGCTGCCCGCGCCGAGCCTGCCCGAATTTGGCATGGTGCTGGTGAACCCTGGCGTGGCGGTGCCGACACCGGCCGTGTTCAAAGCCCGCACGGGGCCGTTCAGCGCCCCGCCCGCGCTGCCCGCGGCCTGGGCGGGGTTTGCCGACATGATTGCCGGGCTGGCCGCGTGCACCAATGATTTGGAAGCCCCGGCGATTGGCGTGGCGCCGGTGATTGGCGAGGTGCTGGCCGCGCTGAACGCGCTGCCCGGCGCGGCGCTGGCGCGCATGAGTGGCTCGGGCGCCACCTGCTTCGCGCTGTTCGAGAGCGCCCAGGCCGCGCGCGCGGCGGCGGCGATGATTGACCGGCCCGGATGGTGGTGTTGGGGAGGGGGGCTTTACCAGCCGGGGTAAGCCAGACTATGAGGGCGCAGCATTGGGACGTCGCCAAGCGGTAAGGCAGCGGATTTTGATTCCGCCATGCGGAGGTTCGAATCCTCCCGTCCCAGCCACCCCCCCCTGAAAATCTTCGCGTTGGTTTCCTATCTGCGCTGACATTGTGCGCCGCGCCGCGCGGCGTTTGAGGAGTGAGACGGTGGATTTTGACCTGTTCGTGATTGGTGGCGGTTCGGCGGGCGTGCGGTGCGCGCGCATTGCGGCCGGGCATGGTGCGCGCGTGGCGGTGGCCGAGGCCCGCTTCTGGGGCGGTACGTGCGTGAATGTAGGCTGCGTGCCCAAGAAATTTCTGGTCATGGCGGCGGAGTATGGCGGAGGCTTTGCCGATGCGGCGGGGTTTGGCTGGCAGACCGAGGTGACCGGTCATGACTGGGCGGCGCTGATTGCCGCCAAGGACAAGGAGGTGGGGCGGCTCACCGGCATTTATCACCGGCTGCTGACCCAGGCGGGGGCGACGATTTTTGACGGTTATGCCCGCTTCAAAGATGCCCATGCGGTGGAGGTGAACGGCCAGATTGTCAGCGCCGAGCGGATTGTGATCGCCACCGGCGGGCGGCCGACGGGGCTTGATATTCCAGGCGCGGAGCTGGCCATTGTCTCGGATGACGCGCTGGCGCTGGGGGCGCGGCCCGGGCGCATCGCGGTGGTGGGCAGCGGCTATATCGCGGTTGAATTCGCGGGGATTTTTGCTGGGTTGGGGGCTGAGACGCACCTGATCTACCGCCAGCCGCTGCCGCTGCGCGGGTTTGATGACGATATGCGCGCCGGGCTGGCCGAGGCGCTGGAGGCCAATGGCGTGGCGCTGCACCCGGCGGTGGTGCCGGTGAAGATCGAGCGCCGGGGGGATGCCAAGGCACTCAGCCTCTCGGATGGCCGGGTGCTGGAGGTGGATGAGGTGTTTTTCGCCACTGGCCGGGCGCCCAACGTGGCGGGGCTGAACCTGGCCGCCGCCGGGGTGGCGCTGGGGGCGAAGGGCGAGGTGCTGGTGAATGAGCGCTATGAGACCTCGGTGCCCCATATTTATGCGCTGGGCGATGTGACCGACCAGTTCAACCTGACCCCCGTGGCCACTGCCCAGGGCCATGCGCTGGCCGACACGCTGTTTGGCGGCCGTCCGCGCGGCGTGAGCCTGGACAATATCCCGACGGCGGTGTTCTCGATTCCGCCCATCGCCACCGTGGGACTGACCGAGGCCGAGGCCGTGGCGCGGGGCGAGGCGCGGATATTTTTGACCAAATTCACCCCCATGCGCCATGCGCTCTCGGGGCGGGCGCGCAAGACGCTGATGAAGCTGGTGGTGGATGCGCGCACCGACCGGGTGCTGGGCGCGCATATGCTGGGCGAGGATGCGCCCGAGATCATCCAGGGGCTGGCGGTGGCGATCACCGCCGGGGCCACCAAGGCGGATTTCGACCGCACCATCGGCATTCACCCCACGGCGGCCGAGGAGTTCGTGACCTTGCGGACACAGACCAGACTTGTGGGAGGGGCCGCTGGCGCCCCGTAGCGTTCGCTCTTATTTCACGTCTATAAGGGCGGAAATTCAGCACCGCCCTTCGGGAGAGACCATGGATACCATCACCCCAGCCCCGCGCGACACCGGCTGGACCATTGATAGCTGGCGCAACTGCCCGATCAAGCAGGTGCCGACCTACCCCGACCAGGGGGCGCTGGAGGCGATGGAAGCGCGGCTGACCAAGTACCCGCCGCTGGTGTTCGCGGGGGAGGCGCGCAACCTCAAAGCCGCGCTGGCGCGGGCCGCCAGCGGCCAGGCCTTTGTGCTGCAAGGGGGCGACTGCGCCGAGAGCTTTGGGGATTTCACCGCCAATGTCATCCGCGACACGTTCCGCGTGCTGTTGCAGATGGCGGTGGTGCTGACCTTTGGCGGGCGCATGCCGGTGGTGAAGCTAGGCCGCATGGCCGGGCAGTTCGCCAAGCCGCGCTCATCCGACACGGAAAGCCAGGGCGAGGTGACGCTGCCTTCTTACCGGGGCGATATCATCAACGGGCCGGATTTCACCGCCGCCTCGCGCACGCCCGATCCGGCGCGTATGGAGTTTGGCTATTTTCAGTCCGCCGGCACGCTGAATTTGCTGCGCGCCTTTGCCTCGGGTGGCTATGCCGATCTGCATCAGGTGCATCGCTGGAACCTCGATTTCGTGGCCAATTCGCCGCTCGCCGAGCGCTACCAGGATCTGGCCACGCGCATCGACGAGACGCTGGGCTTCATGGCCGCTTGCGGGCTGACCAGCGCCGATACGCCGCAAATCCGCGAGACGGATTTTTACACCAGCCACGAGGCGCTGCTGCTGCCTTATGAGCAGGCCCTGACCCGCCAGGATTCGACCACTGGCGAGTATTATGCCTGTTCGGCGCATTTTCTCTGGATTGGCGACCGCACCCGCCAGGCGGATGGCGCGCATGTGGAGTTCATGCGCGGGATCAGGAATCCGATTGGCATGAAGGTGGGGCCGTCGATGCAGGCTGATGATCTGCTGCGGATCATGGATGTTCTCGACCCCGAGAACGAGCCGGGGCGGCTGACGCTGATTGCGCGCATGGGCGCCGACAAGGTGGCCGACAAGCTGCCGCCTTTGCTGCGCGCGGTGAAGGCGGCCGGGCGCACGCCGGTGTGGATGTGCGATGCCATGCATGGCAACGGCATCACCACCGCCGCCAAGGTGAAGACGCGCCGGTTCGACGCCATCATGGCCGAGCTGCGGGGCTTTTTTGATGCCCATGAGGCCGAGGGCACGGTGGCGGGCGGCGCGCACCTGGAAATGACCGGCCAGAATGTGACTGAGTGCGTGGGCGGGGCACGCGGGCTCTCGGAAGAGGATTTGGGCGCGCGCTATGAGACCTTCTGCGACCCCAGGCTGAATGCCGAGCAGTCGCTGGAGCTGGCGTTTTATTTGGCGGAGGGGCTGAAGAACCGGCGCGCGGGCCGCGCGGCGAAATGAACGCCCAGCCGCTGACCGAGGCGGAGATTTCCGCCCGGACGGATTCTTATTTCAACCGCACCAAGGCGGTTGTCCGCCGCTTTGGCGATGCGCGGGTGACATATGCCATCTTCCTGCGCCGGCCGGTGGTTTCGGCCCCCGCGCTGATGGTGGATTGGCTGCAAGCCGTGGCCCGTGAGCGGGGCGAGGTGTTTGACATCGAGCTTTTACACCCCGAGGGCGACTGGGTGGGCGCGGGTGAGCCGCTGGCTTATGTCACCGGCTCGTTCATCGCGCTCTCTGACCTGGAAACCGTGGCGCTGCAAAAAATCGGCGCGGCCTGCGTGGCGGCGCATAATGCGTTCCAGATGTCGGTGGCGTTGCCCAAGGCGGCGTTTCTGGCCATGGAGGCCCGCCATTGCGCGGGCGCCGAGATGCAGGAGATCATGGCTTATGCCGCCGCTGTTGGCTCGGCGGCGGCGCAGCGGGAAGGCGCCAGGGGCTTTATCGGCAATGCCAATGACTGGACGGCGCATTATTTTGGCGCCTCGCATGGGTATGGCACCATGCCCCATGCGCTGATCGGCTATGCCGGCTCGACGCTGCGGGCCGCCGAGATGTTTCACGAGACCTTCCCCGATGAGCCGCTGACCGTGCTGGTGGATTATTTTGGCAGGGAAGTGAGCGACGCGCTGGAGGTTTGCCGGCGGTTTTCGGCGCTGGCGGCCGCGGGCAAGGTGGCGGTGCGGCTCGATACCCATGGCGGGCGGTTTCTGGAGGGGCTGGACCCGCAGGAGAGCTATGCCGTGCTGGAGCGCCATGTGCCGGGCGCCTTGCGGCGCTATCGCAGCCAGGCGGAGCTGCGCTATCTTATCGGCACCGGGGTTTCGGCCGCCGCCATTTGGCGGATGCGCGAAGCCCTGGATCAGGCCGGATTCGGGGCGGTGCGGATTGTCGCCTCCTCGGGGTTCGGGGTGGAGAAATGCTCGGTGATGGCCGATGCCCGCGCGCCGATCGATGTGGTGGGGACGGGGAGTTTCATTCCCGAAAGCTGGAGCGAGACTTATGCCACCGCCGATATCATTGCCTATGATGGCCGGCCGCTGGTGAAGATTGGGCGCGAGTTCTTGCTGCGCGCGCGCGACGATGGCTGAGACGCTGAAAATCGCCATCGCGCAGATGAATTTGCATCTGGGCGCGATCGACAAGAATTTGGCCGCCATCCGGCGCGTGCGGGCCGAGGCGGCGCGGCTAGGGGCGGATCTGGTGGTGACGCCGGAACTCTCCCTCTCGGGCTATCCGCCGGAAGATCTGGTGCTTAAGCCCGCCTTTGTGGCGGCGTGCGAGGCCGCCGCCGAGGCGCTGGCGCGTGACACGGCCGATGGCGGGCCCGGCCTGATTGTGGGCACGCCCTGGCGCACCGGCGGGCAACTGCATAACGGGGCGTTTTTGCTGGAAAATGGCGTGATCAGCGCGCGCGTGGCCAAGTGTGAGCTGCCCAATTACGGCGTGTTCGATGAAAAACGCGTGTTCGACGCGGGCCGCGCGGCCAAGCCGGTGATGTTCCGGGGCTTCCGGCTGGGGCTGCTGATTTGCGAGGATTGGTGGTTTCCGGGCGTGCCCGCGACGCTGGGCCGGGAGGGGGCGGAGCTTATCCTCTCGATCAATGGCTCGCCGTTCGAGGACGGAAAATGGCAAAAGCGCGTGGAGCTGGCCAAGCGCCGCGTGACCGAGACCGGCTTGCCCTTCATGTTTGCCGCCATGGTGTGCGGGCAGGATGAGGTGGTGTTCGACGGCGCCTCGTTCGTGCTCAATGCCGATGGCGGGGTGGCGCTGCGGGCGCCGCATTTCGCCGAGGCTCTGACCGTGACCGAATGGCGGCGCGACGGCGCCACGCTGACATGCGTGCCCCAGGCGCTGGCGCCCGAACCGGGGCGGCTGGAGCTGATTTATCAGGCCATGATGCTGGGCCTGCGCGATTATGTGAACAAAAACGGCTTTCCGGGCGTGGTGCTGGGGCTTTCAGGGGGCATTGATTCGGCCATTTCCGCCGCCGTGGCCGCCGATGCGCTGGGGCCCGAGCGGGTGCGCGCGGTGATGTTACCCAGCCCCTATACCTCGGCACATTCGCTTGAAGATGCGGCTGAATGCGCGCGGATGCTGGGTATTCCTTACGAGACCATTCCCATTTCGGGCGCCATGGCGGCGTTCGAGGCGGCGCTTGCCCCGGCTTTTGCCGGGCGGGCGGCTGATATTACGGAAGAGAACATCCAGTCGCGCTCACGCGGGCTGATCCTGATGGCGATCTCGAACAAATTCGGGCCGATGCTGCTGACCACGGGCAATAAATCTGAAATGTCGGTGGGGTATGCCACGCTTTATGGCGATATGTGCGGCGGCTACTCGGTGCTGAAGGATATTTACAAGACCACGGTGTTCGAGCTCTCGAATTGGCGTAACGCCCACCACCCCGCAGGGGCGCTCACCCAGCCTGGGCCGGCCATGCCCGAGCGGGTGATTACCAAGCCGCCCTCGGCGGAGCTGCGCCCCAACCAGACCGACCAGGACAGCCTGCCGCCTTATGAGGTGCTCGATGCCATTTTGGCGCAGCTGGTGGAGGAAGAGCGCGCGGTGGACGAAATCGTGACAGCCGGCTTCGACCGCGCGACCGTGCTGCGGGTGGTGCGGCTGCTCGACCGGGCGGAATATAAACGCCGCCAGGCGCCGCCGGGGGTGAAGATCACTTCGCGGGCATTTGGCCGTGACCGGCGCTACCCGCTGACCAACGGCTTTACCGCGCTGCTCACATAACCAAGCGCGCTTCGCCACGCGCGGGCGGGTTGCGAAAAAAGGCGAGATATTTCTCTCGCCTTTTCGTCTGTTTTGGGTATTAGACTCCTTCGCCCGCGGGGGACCGGGGCGGTGTCTGGATTGTTGGAGTGGTAAAGATCGATGCCGGTGACGTTTTCCGCCGAGGATTTTGACCGGGTTTTTGACGCGACGGTGGTACGCCGGGCGCAGAGCCTGATGGCGCTCGGATTTGTCAAAGACGTCACGCTCAAGGGCGATACCATTGACGGTGTGGTTGAGGATATGGATGGCACGCGCCGCACCACCACCATCACGCCCGAACGGAAAGGCAGTCGGATTTCGTTCGCCGAGCGCGAATGCACCTGCGGCGAGCGCGGCTGCCGGCATCTGGCCGCCACCGCGCTGGCGGCGCTGGCCAAATTTCCCGAGCTGCGCAAGCAGGCGCCCAAGCAGCTGATCGATACCATCATTCCCGCCCGCGAGCGCCCGCCGGCGGCGCAGGCGCCGCGTGTGCGCCAGACCGGCCGGCGCCCCAAGGCCGCCAATATCGCGCCGCTGGCCATGCCCGAGGCGCCCGAGGCCGGCGCCATGGTGCTGGACCGCAAGGCCGTGCCGCTGCTGCGCCTGCGCCGGTTGCAGGGGCCTGATGAGTTCAACCGCAGCCGCATGATCGACGTGCTGACGCTCGATTTTGACTATGGCGGCGTGCGGGTGGATGGCGCGGACGAGGCGCAATTCATCCGCGTGCGCTCGGGCGGGCAGATCGCGTTCATCCGCCGCGATCCGGCGGCCGAGGCCGAGGCGCTGGACCTGCTGCGCCCGGACGGGTTTGTGCAGATGCGCGTGGCGGATGGCAAATCGGCCCGTGGTCAGCGCGTGCTGGTGTTTCGCGGGCCCGAGGCGGCGGCTAAATGGCACCATTTTGTCGCCGTGCGGGTGCCCGAGCTCACCGCGCTGGGCTGGCAGAGCCATATAGATGCCAATTTTGGCCCGCAGCTGGCCGAGAATGTCGGCAATATCGATGTCACGGTCGAGGATGGCGAGGCGGGCACGTTCTCGCTCGAATTTGGCGTGGAGATTGACGGCGAGCGCCACCCGCTGCTGCCGATTTTGGAGAATTTGCTGGCCAAGGGCGGCATCGAGGCGGCGCAGATCGTGGAGGGTGAGATTATCACCAGCCTCGAGGATGGCCGGGTGATCAAGCTGCCGGCCGAGCGCATCAAGCGCCTGCTGGCCGTGATGGGCGATTTGATCGAGGCGGCGGGACGCACGGCTGACAAGAACCTGGTGCTGCCCGTGGGCGCGGCGGCGACGGTGCTTGAGCTTGAGGATGTGCTCACCACCTCGTGGCAGAATGCCGCCGATATCGAGGCCTATGTCGAGCGGTTCCGGGGCGAGCCCGATATTATCCCGGTCATTGTGCCGCCGGAGTTCAAGGGCAGTTTGCGCCCCTATCAGCAATATGGCGTGGATTGGCTGCAGCATCTGGCCAGCCATGGGCTGGGCGGGTTCTTGGCCGATGATATGGGCCTGGGCAAAACCGCCCAGACCATCGCCCATATTTGCGTGGAGCATGGCGAGGGGCGGCTGACCTCGCCGGCGCTGATTGTGGTGCCGACCTCGCTGATCGCCAACTGGACCGCCGAATTGGCCAAGTTCGCGCCGCATTTGAAGGTGGAGGTGCTGCATGGCATCGAACGCCATGAGAAGCGCGAGCAGCTCGACGATGTGAACGTGGTGGTGACCACCTATACGGTGCTGACCCGCGATATCGAGGCCATGAAGCAGCTGCCCTGGCATCTGGTGGTGCTCGATGAGGCGCAGGCGATCAAATCTCCCGAGGCGCGGGCCACGCGGGCGGTGTGCATGCTTAAAACCACCAACAAGCTCTGCCTCTCGGGCACGCCGATTGAGAATAATCTCGATGAGCTGTGGTCGCAATTCGCTTTTCTCATGCCCGGCCTGCTGGGCGACCGGCGCAGCTTTACCAAGCGCTTCCGCACGCCCATTGAGAAAAACGGCGACCCGCTGGTGCGCGGGCAGCTGGTGGCGCGCATTCAGCCCTTTATTTTGCGCCGCACCAAGCAGGAGGTGGCAACCGAGCTGCCGCCCAAGCACACGATTTTGCGCCGCATTACCCTGGCCCCCGACCAGCGCGAGCTCTATGAAACCATTCGCGGCACGCTCTATGAGACCGTGAGGGAGCAGATGGCCGAGCGGCCGCTGGCGCAGAGCCGGGTGATTGTGCTCGACGCGCTGCTGAAACTGCGCCAGGCCTGCTGTGACCCCAGGCTGGTGAAAATTGGCGAGAACAAGGGCACGGAAAGCTCGGCCAAGCTCGATGACCTGATGGAGATGGTCTCGGAGCTGATTCCCGAAGGCCGGCGCATTCTGGTGTTCTCGCAATTCACCTCGATGCTCGATCTGATCAAACCGAGGCTGCATGAGGCGGGCATCGCGTTCGTTGAGCTGCGCGGCGACACGCGCGACCGCGCGACGCCGGTGCAGCGCTTCGAGGCCGGAGAGGTGCCGCTGTTCCTCATTTCGCTCAAAGCCGGTGGGCGCGGGCTCAACCTGACCTCGGCCGATACGGTCATTCATTATGACCCGTGGTGGAACCCGGCCATCGAGGCCCAGGCCTCCGACCGCGCGCACCGTATTGGCCAGACCAAGTCGGTGTTTGTGTATAAGCTGATCGCCACCGACACGGTGGAGGAGCGGATTTTGGAGTTGCAGCAACGCAAGGCCGAACTCGCCAGCATCGCGTTCGCCGATGGTGCCGGCATGGCGTTCAGCGCCGAGGATATCGACTTCCTGTTCGGCGCCGAGCCGCCGCCTTCGGCCGCGCGCGCGGCCTGAGTGTGAAATGGGTAAAATTGTCTGGCTCGCGTCTTATCCGAAGTCAGGCAACACGTGGTTGCGGGTGTTTTTGCATAATTACATCACGCAACCCGACAGCCCGCATTCGATCAACCGGCTGACTGACTTTTCGCTGGCCGAATGCGCGGCCGCGTTGTTTTGCGCGCCCGGTGAGCGGCTGAGCGACGAAGCGGTGCAAAGCCGCCGCCCGCATGTGCACGAGGAGCTGGCCGCCCTTGGCCCGGAGCTGGTGTTTGTGAAGACCCATAACGCCAATTTGGCCGTGCATGGCACGGCGCTGGTGACGCCCAGCGTGACGGCGGGGGCGGTTTATGTGGTGCGCGACCCGCGCGATGTGGCGGTTTCTTATGCCGCTTATCTCGGACGCGGGATTGATGAGACGATTGAGTTCATGGCCGCGCCGGGAGCGGTGAACGGCACGGATGAGCGGCAGGTGTTCGAGCTGCTCTCCTCCTGGTCGGGGCATGTGCGCTCGTGGGTGGGCGGCCGCCAGCGCCTGCTGGTGCGCTATGAGGATTTGGTGGCCGAGCCCGAGCGCTATTTCGCCCGCATCATCCGCTATTTGGGCACGGGCGAGGTGGACCGGGCGCGGCTGGCGAGGGCCATTGAGTTTTCGAGCTTCAAGGAACTGGCCGGGCAGGAGGCGCGCGAGGGGTATGCGGCCAGTGGCGGGCGGGAGAAATTCTTCCGTGCGGGGCGCGCCGGTGGCTGGCGCGAGGTGCTGAGCCCCGCCCAGGCGGCGCGGATTGAGCGCGACCATGGGGAGGTGATGCGCGGGCTGGGCTATGCGGAATAGCGTGTGAATTTTGCCCTGTTCCAGATTGGATCACCCTTCCGGGGGACAAAGATAATTGGCATAGTTGAGGGGACACATAATCATAAAGGAGGGACTTAATGTCTGAAATCGAAATTGTGCCCGTGAAGCCGGCGATTGCCGCCGCGGCGCTCATGAATCGGGATCAGTACAATCTGAAAGCCGCCGAAGCCGCTGCCGAGCCCGATAAGTTCTGGGCCGAGGAAGCCAAGCGCATCAGCTGGATGAAAGCGCCGACCAAGATCAAGAACACCTCTTATCATGGCGATGTGTCGATCAAATGGTTCGAGGATGGCACGCTCAATGCCGCCGCCAACTGCCTTGACCGGCATTTGGCCGAGCGCGGCGACCAGGTGGCGATCATCTGGGAGGGCGATGACCCGAACATGTCGGAGAAGGTCACCTATCGCCAGCTGCATGAGAAAGTATGCCGGCTCGCCAATGCGCTGACCGCCCAGGGCGTGAAGAAGGGCGATGTGGTGACCGTGTATCTGCCGATGGTGGTGGAAGCCGCGGTGGCGCTGCTGGCCTGCGCGCGCATCGGCGCCATTCACTCGGTGGTGTTTGGCGGTTTCTCGCCCGACTCACTTGCCAACCGTATTCAGGATTGCAACTCGGTGGCGCTGATCACCGCCGATGAGGGCCGCCGCGGCGGGCGCAAGGTGGCGCTGAAGGCCAATGCCGATGAGGCGCTGAAGACCTGCCCGAGCGTGAAGACCGTGATTGTCGCCAAGATCACCGGCGGCGATGTGGAGATGCAGGCCGGCCGCGATGTTTGGTACCACGACGTGTGCGGCGCGGCTTCGCCCGAGCACCAGGCAGTGGAAATGAACGCCGAGGACCCGCTGTTCATTCTCTATACCTCGGGCTCGACCGGCAAGCCCAAGGGCGTGCTGCACACCACCGGCGGCTATATGGTGTGGGCGAGCTTCACGCACCAATATGTGTTCGATTACCATCCCGGCGAGGTTTACTGGTGCACGGCGGATGTGGGCTGGGTCACGGGCCACACTTACATTGTGTATGGCCCGCTGGCGAACGGCGCCACCACCTTGATGTTCGAGGGTGTGCCCAACTACCCCAGCACGTCGCGCTTCTGGGAGGTGGTGGACAAGCACCAGGTCAATATTTTCTACACCGCGCCCACGGCCATTCGCGCGCTGATGCGCGACGGCGAGGAGCCGGTGAAGAAGACTTCGCGCACATCGCTGCGGATTCTGGGCTCGGTGGGTGAGCCGATCAACCCCGAGGCGTGGCTGTGGTATGACCGTGTGGTGGGCGAGCATCGCTGCCCGATCGTCGATACCTGGTGGCAGACCGAGACCGGCGGCATTCTGATCAGCCCGCTGCCGGGTGCCACCGACCTCAAGCCCGGCTCGGCCACTCTGCCGCTGCCCGGTGTGAAGCCGATGCTGGTGGATGGCGAAGGCAACGAGCTGCACGGTGCCAACGAGGGCAATTTGTGCATCGCCGATAGCTGGCCCGGCCAGATGCGCACCGTTTATGGCGATCATGCGCGGTTTGTGCAGACCTATTTCTCGACCTTCAAGGGCCTGTATTTCACCGGTGACGGCGCGCGCCGCGATGCGGATGGCTATTACTGGATCACCGGCCGCGTGGATGACGTGATCAATGTCTCGGGTCACCGCATGGGCACGGCCGAGGTCGAGTCGGCGCTGGTGGCGCATGAGGCGGTGGCAGAGGCCGCGGTGGTTGGCTTCCCGCATGACATTAAAGGCCAGGGCATTTATGCCTATGTGACCCTGGTGGCCGATGTGGAGCCCACCGAGGCGCTGCGCAAGGAGCTGGTGGCCTGGGTGCGCAAGGAGATTGGGCCGATCGCGGCGCCCGATGTCATTCAGTGGGCGCCCGGCCTGCCTAAGACCCGCTCGGGCAAGATCATGCGCCGCATTCTGCGCAAGATTGCCGCCAATGAAACGGACAGCCTGGGCGACACCTCGACGTTGGCAGACCCCGGCGTGGTGACCGATCTGGTGGCCAACCGCGCGGGCTAACCTAAAAAGCAAAAATTTTTGCGGAGTGTGGGGGGCTTTTTTTAAAAAGCCCCCCACTTCTTTTTGGTTTACGCTTGACCTTGACCCCGATTGCCCCGATAGCGATCACAGGTGCGTCCTGCGCCTGTTTGCCCGCGCGCCCGCGCGCTCGCGGGTGGTTTGAAAATTCCCTTTGTTGCATCCCGCGTGGCCCTGGGGCCGCGCAACACGGATTCTCGCGCCCATGCATCTTGCCGAACTCAAAGCCAAAACCCCCACCGACCTGCTCGCCCTGGCCGAGGAGCTGGAGATCGAGAATGCCTCGTCTTTGCGCAAGCAGGACATGATGTTCGCGATTTTAAAAGCCTGGGCAGAAAATGACCAAGCCATTCATGGCGATGGCACGCTGGAGATCCTGCCCGACGGGTTTGGGTTTTTGCGCAACCCCGAGGCCAATTTTCTGCCGGGGCCCGAGGATATTTACGTCTCCCCCGCGCAGGTGCGCCGTTATGGCTTGCGCACCGGCGACACGGTGGATGGCGAGATCAGAGCGCCCAAGGATGGCGAGCGCTATTTCTCGCTGGTCAAGGTCGACAAGATTAATTTCGAGAACCCCGAGGCGGTGAAGCACCGCATCAATTTCGACAACCTCACGCCGCTCTATCCCACCGCGCGGCTGAAGATGGAAGTTGAGGTTGCCGAGCCCACGGTTAAGGGCATGCAAAAGGATTATACCTCGCGGGTCATCGACCTGGTGGCGCCGATTGGCAAGGGCCAGCGCGCGCTGGTGGTGGCGCCGCCGCGCACGGGCAAGACCGTGATGCTGCAAAATATCGCCGCCTCGATCACCGCCAACCATCCGGAAGTGTTTCTGATGGTGCTGCTGATTGACGAACGGCCCGAGGAGGTGACCGATATGTCGCGCTCGGTGCGCGGCGAGGTCGTGGCCTCGACCTTCGACGAACCCGCCACCCGCCATGTGCAGGTGACCGAAATGGTGCTGGAAAAGGCCAAGCGGCTGGTCGAGCATAAGCGCGACGTGGTGATTTTGCTCGACAGCATCACCCGCCTGGCACGCGCCTACAACACGGTTGTGCCGTCGTCGGGCAAGGTGCTGACGGGCGGCGTGGACGCCAATGCCCTGCAGCGCCCCAAGCGGTTTTTTGGCGCGGCGCGCAATATCGAGGAGGGCGGTTCGCTCACCATCATTGCCACCGCGCTGATCGATACTGGCTCGCGCATGGATGAGGTGATTTTCGAGGAGTTCAAGGGCACGGGTAATTCCGAGCTCATTCTCGACCGCAAGCTCTCGGATAAGCGTACCTTCCCGGCCATTGACATCACCAAATCTGGCACGCGCAAGGAAGAGCTGCTGGTGGAGAAATCGGTGTTGTCGAAGATGTGGGTGCTGCGCCGCATCCTCAACCCCATGGGCACCACCGATGCCATGGAATTCCTGCTTGATAAGCTCAAATATTCGAAGACCAATAATGATTTCTTCGATGCGATGAACACCTGATGGAACGCCGGGGGACGGCCAGTGCCGCCCCCCATTTTGCCCCCGCCACGGCGGCTGACGGCAAAGCCGAAGAGTTTATTACAGTACGGGCGCGCGATGACAGTGGGGCAAGGAGTGCCCCACAAGACCGGGCCGCTGCCGGGGCTTGATTAAAATTCAAGCCTCACACGGGCATTTTTACAGGGCATTAACTCCAGGGTTTTACGAGAAGAGGCGCATGCCTGTGGCGGGCATGTGACCCATTTTCATAGAGCTTTGCAGAGATGCTCACGAACATCATCGATTTTTACGGTGCGGCGCTGTCTGTTTTGAATCAGCGGGCGACGCTGATTGCCGATAACATCGCCAATGCCGACACGCCGAATTACAAGGCCACGGACGTCTCGTTTGATGACGCGCTGCGCAACCAGCTTGGCGTGACCTCGGCCGATGCAGGGCCGCTCTATCGCCAAAACGGCGTGGTGGGGCTGAATGGCAATGACGTATCGCTCGACAGCGAACGGTTGGAGGCAACGGAAAACGGCGAGCGCATGGAGGCGACCGTGTCGTTCATGCGCCAATCGACCTCCGACCTCATCACCGCCTTCCGCCCCAACCCCAGCGGCGCGTGAGACGGAGGCGGGTTGTGACGGATATTTTCAGCATTATCGGCTCGTCGCTCAATGCCCAGAATCAGCGCATGGCGGCGATTGCCTCTAACCTTGCCAACGCCAACTCGATCACCAAACCTGGCCAGCAGCCTTATCGGGCGCAGGAGGTGGTGTTTTCAGCGGCGCCGGTTGTGGATGGCGAAGGCGGTGGCACGGGAAGTGGCGCCACCGATCTTGGCGTGCAGGTGGCCGCGAATGTGCAAAGCAATGCACCAGCCGTGCAGACTTATGATCCAGGCTCACCGTATGCCGATAAGCAGGGATACGTTACCGGATCGAACGTCAACCAGGTTGATGAAATGGTGAACATGATCGACAGTTCGAACTCCTATTCGGCTTCGGTCGCGCTGCTTCAGCAATCGGTAAAAATTGATCAGCAAATTATTTCAGCATTTCAGGTGGGGTGATGACCAGTATTTTAGCGCCAAGCTCCGCCACCGCGGCGGTTAATTCTCAGTCGGTTGCGGCCTCGACTACGGCAAGCACCACGTCCTCCTCCGGGTCCGGCGCCAGTATCAGCCAGACCGATTTTTTGAAACTGCTCACGGCTCAGCTGCAATATCAGAGTCCCACCAATCCGGCTGATCCCACGCAGTTAGCTTCGGAATTCGCCGCTATTTCGACCGTGCAGGGCATAAATTCGCTCAATTCAAAGGTTGCCGGGATTACGACCAGTACCGGCGCCGCGCAAATGGCGCAGGCGGCTTCGCTGGTTGGTAAAAAGGTCGCCGTGACCGGCGATGTACTCACCACCAATGCCAACGGTTCGGCCCAGGGGGCGTTTGTGCTGGCGGCGCCGGCGGCCAGCACAAACGTAACGGTTTTAAACCAAAATGGCACGCTGGCGGGCACTATGTCTTTGGGGCCGCTGCCGGCGGGGCAAAATCAATTCACCTGGACCGGCGGCGCGGCGGGATCGAAATATTTATATGATGTCAGCGCCACGTCTTCGTCATCTGGTGCGGTCTCTGTTACGCCCTACACCGTTTACACGGTCAATGGCGTCAATCTCTCCGGTTCAACACCAACGCTTAATGTCGCCGGGTCGGCCTCGACCGTGCCTGTTTCGTCAATTCAAACCGTTCTGGACTGATCGTCATGACCCTTCAAACCGCCCTTTCGGGCCTTCTTAGCGCGCAAACAGGTCTCAATACGGTCTCGAATGATCTGGCCAATGCCAGCACCACGGCCTTTAAGAGCCAGATGGCCCTGTTCGAGGATATGTATCCGTCGAATGTTTCCAATGTGCCTGGCATTGGTGCCACCACGGAAGGGATTTCATCTGACCTGACAGAAGGGAATTTGACATCCACGGGCAATCCGCTTGACGCGGCCATCCAGGGTTCGGGATATTTTATTGTCAGCAATAATGGCGCGCAGCAATATACGCGCGATGGCGCCTTTCAGCTCAGTGCCACCGGGCAAATGGAGACGCTGACCGGAAAACCATTGATGGGCTATGCAACAAACTCGAGCGGTGCGCTCAATAGCACGCTGGGCACCATTACCATCAATACCGGTGCGGTGCCGGCGCAGGCGACCGGAAGTTTGGGTGTGACGCTGAATTTAAATTCCGGCGATAAGCAGATTCCTTCAACAACCCCCTTCAACCCGGCTGACTCGACGACATATGACGAAACCACCTCGGTGGTGGCCTATGACTCGCTGGGAAATGCCAACAGGGTGCAGCTATATCTGGTTCAAAATCAACCCGCCACATCAGGCGCTACGCCGAGCTGGACAGTTTACGCCCAGCCCCTCACGGCATCCGGCACGTCCATTGGTACACCGACAAATCTCACAACGTTGAATTTCTCAAGCACGGGCACGCTCACGTCGGGCAGTCCAGCGTCATTGGCGGTGAATTGGGGCAATGGCGCGGCGAACTCTAATTTAAGCTTTAATTTTTCTGGAACATCTTTGGCGGCGCAGAGTTTTGCCGTGGCCGGGTTGACCAATGACGGGTATGCATCGGGATCTTACACGGGCACCTCAATCAACAGCCAGGGCCAAATTCAATCGACCTATTCAAATGGCCAAACGGTGAGCGCGGGGACGTTGGCGTTGGCGAATTTTCTCAATCCCGAAGGGCTCGCGCCGGTTACCGGTAATTTGTATAATTCCTCGTCAACATCTGGCCAGGCGGTGGTGAACACCCCGGGCTCTGGGCTGGCGGGCACGCTGTCTGGCGGATATCTCGAATCATCGAACGCCTCGACATCATCGCTTCTCGTTTCGCTTATTCAATATCAGCAGGCCTATCAAGCCAATACGTCCGTTATCCAGACGGAACAGCAAGATAGCACGCGCCTGTCGCAAATCTGATGCAGAGCGACAGCTTATATACCGGCATGGCCGGATTGCAGGCGATTCGGGCGCGTATGCAGGCATTGTCGAGCAATATCGCCAATACCAACACACCTGGTTATGCCGCCGTGCAAGCAATTTCGGATACCGCCTATTACCAAGGCAGCAACGCCCCGGTTGGAGGAGATGTGCTGGTGAGTACCCCGGGGCCAGATTTGAGGCAGGGCGCGCTCAATCGCACGGGGGATCCTCTGGATGTTGGGCTTGGTGGCGATGCCTGGTTACAGGTGCAAACGGCAAACGGCATGGCCGTGACACGTAATGGGCAATTGCAAATCTCTGCGGCGGGACTATTGACCGATGCCGGCGGCAACCCTGTGTTGGGTGTTGGCGGACAGCCCATTAGTCTGCCGCAGCTGACGAACGTTACCATTGCCCAAGATGGTACGATTTCAGGCGTACCTGCTTCGGCGCCGGGCGGGAAGGTGCAGACTTACGGCCAGATTGCTCTTGTCAGCGCACAAAATGTTACTCTAACCCCCCTCTCTGGTAGCCTTTATACGCCGCCATCAGGAACAACATTGCCGGCTTCTCAGAATGGCTCTCTGCATCAGGGATATTTGAATGACTCGAATGTAGATCCGACAATGGCAATGATGAGCATGATTAATGATAGCCGTGATTATCAACTACAGACGGAGTTGATGAAGAGCCAGAGCGCGGCCTCGAGAGATATGAATAATATTCTTAGCCAGGCTTGATGTTTTGATGCTGATCTCTGGCATGATTTGTGAAATTGGAAGGTAGCCGAAGATGGATCACGCGTTGGACACGATCGCCACTGGGCTGGCTGCCAGCCAGATGATGATGAACACGATCGCCGATAATCTTTCGAATGTGAATACCACGGCATTCAAGTCGGAAACGCCGGAGTTCCAGACTTTGCTTTATCAAGATGGAATCCAGCCGGGCGCGGGCTCGACTGGGCAGACGGTGTATCCATCGGGTTTGGAGTTGGGAACTGGTGTAAAAGTCGCGTCCATCAAGCAGACGGAGACGCAAGGGACGCTGACGAGTACTGGTAATCCTTTGGATATGGCCATTAATGGTCAGGGTTATTTTCAGGTGAATCTACCCTCCGGCCAGACGGCATATACCCGAGATGGAGCATTTCAGCTTAATGCGGCGGGACAGCTTGTCACATCGTCTGGCTATCAGGTTATTCCAGCTATAACCATTCCGGCTAACGCCCAGTCAGTGACAATTGGCACGGATGGAACCGTATCGGTGACGCTGCCGGGATCGTCGACGGCGACGCAAGTGGGACAAATCCAGTTGGCGAATTTTGTAAATCCGCAGGGATTGCAGCCGCTTGGTGGAAATCTGTACGCATCGACGACCTCTTCGGGCACGGCGGTCGCGGGGGCGCCGCAATCGAACGGGCTGGGCTCGGTCAATCAAAGTTATCTGGAGGCTTCGAACGTTGATGTGGTGAAATCTATGGTGGATATGATATCTGCTGAACGGTCATATCAACTTGGCACGCAGGTGGCGGCGGCGGTTGATAACCAAATGAATTATCTGGCACAGGCCGCGGCAGGGTCATGAGGCGGTTGAGCTTAGTCGTGGTCATGCTGCTGGCTTCGTGCCAGACGGCGGCGCCGGGCGCGCCGACACTTGTCAAGCCAGCGGCTTTTCCGGTGGCGGTGAGTTCTTTGCCTTCATCGGAAAATGGATCGATTTTCATGCCCGTTGCGTCGGGATCGATTTATGAACCTCGACATGATTGGCGGGTTGGAGATTTGGTTACCATCGATATTGTTACCACGAGCGCTGCTAATAATACCGATACCACAGCCTTGACCCGCAAGGGCACAATTAATGATTCAATGACAAATTTCATGGGTATCCCAATGAATTTTGGGCAGGTGAATGGCGGATCAATTTCTCCCAGTATCGGCGCGACATCGGATCAGGAGTTCAGCGGCGCGGGCAGCGCGGTCGCGGCCAACAATATCAGTGGCCAGGTTGAGGCGGTGATTACCAATGTCGATGCCAATGGCACGCTGGCTTTGGCAGGGAGGACGAATGTCAATATCAATGGAAATGTCGTCTCGTTGGTGGTTACTGGCTACGCAAGTCCGGATGATATTGCGTCTAACACCACAATCAGTTCAAACCAGGTAGCGGATATGAATGTGCAATATGTTGGTAATGGGCCGACATCTGGCGCGCATCAGGTTCCTTGGTTGCAGAGACTCTTGAATGTAGTAGCACCGTTCTGATGAAAATAAAAAATATCTTATATAAAACGGTCTTACTTTTTTTCTATGCAAATATGGCGGTAGCTGATGTGACCACCATAGGGCAACTTGTTTCCGTCTCCGGCGCGCCGACTAACCAGATATATGGCTATGGATTGGTGGTGGGTTTACCGGGAACGGGTGATCAGACCACGCAAGTTCCCTATACCCAGCAGTCGATTTTGAATATGCTGAGAAATCTCGGCATCTCGCTGCCGAATGTGACCACGATGCAGCCAAATGACGTGGCGTCGGTGATGGTTACCGCTGATGTGCCGGCTTTTTCACATGCCGGGCAGCGTATAGATGTCATGGTGTCGGCCGTGGGTAATGCGACATCGCTGGCGGGCGGTATATTGCTGCCTACGCCATTGCGGGGCGCTAACGATGCTACTTATGCCGAGGCGCAGGGGCCATTGCTGGTCAGCGGATTTTCAGCTGGCGCGGGAGGAACCTCGACCACGCAAAACGTGCCGACTGTTGGCACGTTGCCAAATGGCGCAATTTTGGCCGCCACCATTCCTGCAACCTATTCGATTGATGGTCAGTCGGCCTTGTTGGTCAATTCACCAGATTTTGCCGTTGCGCAGGCAATCGCGGATGCCATTACCGCTAAATTTGGCGAGGGAAGCGCGCAGGCAATCTCGCCGGGTGAGGTGGATGTCTCCGCGGGTGGCAGAAACCCGATGGAGTTTATTTCAGATGTGCTGAGTACCAGCATCTCACCGCCCAATCCTAACCCGACGATTGTGGTTGATGCGCAAAGCGGCACAATCGTTATGAATGCCGGGGTGGTTCTGGGGCCAGCGGTGGTGAGCCATGGTGATCTGACTGTGAATATTCAAACACAGAACTCAGTGAGCCAGCCAAATCCATTGAGCACGGGCCAGACCGTTGGTGTACAAAATACGGTAGTGAATGCCAAACAGGGGAAAGCGCAAGTGATTGCATTGCCAAAGACGGCAACGCTGCAGGATGTTGCCGCGGCACTGAATGCGGTTGGCGCGACGCCATCTGACCTCATCGCGATTATAGAGGCATTGAAGCAGGCAGGGGCGATTAATGGGGCGGTGAAGGTGATATGAATCTCGCCAGTGTTCATGTAACCCCAAAGCCGGAGAA
Source organism: Pseudomonadota bacterium (assembly GCA_021809435.1). GTDB lineage: Bacteria > Pseudomonadota > Alphaproteobacteria > Acetobacterales > Acetobacteraceae > Acidocella. The sequence goes on from JAKBAD010000003.1 coordinate 128,435, forward strand.
CGCAGAAAAGAGCGCGGCTCAACGTCTGGTTGGTGCGCTTTGGTATGATATGCTTTCGGAGATGGAGAAGACCGCTGGGGGATATCAGTCATCCGACATGGGTAATTTTCAGGATCTGATGAATTGGCAAGTATCAGAACATGATTTCTCATCATATGACAAATCTCTGGTGGATGCGATCATGGCATCGATTGATGGGAAACATACCGTTGGGGGTACGTCATCAGTACGTATTATTGACCAGCATCCTTTGACTGAGGATTTGGTTGCCAATGCGGCTCTGGCAACACCGGGCGCCGGGCTGGCGGATGTGCCGGACATGACCAGAACTGATGGAGCTTTGGATCAATGGACTAACTTAGCCAGTGCGATATGGCCGGTTGTTCGTAAAATATCGGCGGATTTGAATGTGCCGGCAATTGGTGTTTTGTCGCAGGTAGCGCTTGAAACCGGCTGGGGCGCCGCGACGCCAGGTAATAATTTGTTTGGTATTAAGGCGATAAATGGCGAGCCGGGTCAAAATCTTGAGACGCGGGAATTTATAAATGGTGTGGATATTAATGAAGTAGCAAATTTTAGATCTTATAGCACTCTTACGACGGCGCTTGGTGATTATGAGCGGCTGATTAAAACAAGGTATAATGACGCAACAAATAGCCAGACGGTTGCTGAATTTGCCGAGGCCTTGCAGAGTGGCGGTTATGCAACAGATGCTAATTATGCCCAGAAGATCATAGAGATTTCAAAATCTGATAAAATGAAACAGATGATGTCGGAGATTTCTGGTTCAACAAATAGATGAAGACTGGTGTTGGCGGATGAGTGGAATCAATAACGCGATCAATATCGCCTATAGTGGCCTACAGATGTTCGAGGCGGGGATTTCAGCTGTCTCGAATAATCTTGCTAACGTAACAACAACCGGTTACGCGGCAGAAAGCGTTGTGTCACTCACGGCGCAGGCTGGATATGGCCAGCCTGGCGCCGGCGTGGCGGCGCCAACCATCAGCCGCGCCGCGGGTGGATTTGCGACAACCCAGCTCTGGGCAGCAAATTCGGCCAACCAGGCGGCTAGCGTTATGTCATCATCGTTAACGAATATTTCCAACGCTCTGCAGAATAACGGTGATGTGCAATCGGCCGTCAATCAATTTTTTAACGATATTAGCGCCCTGGCGGCGAACCCGACCAGCACCGCCCAGCGCCAGACCGTGATTGCCGATGCCGGGCAGGCGGCGGGCGTGTTTAACACCGCCAGCGCGCAATTGGGCAGTGTGGTGACCTCGGCGCAAACGGCGGTGGGCACGCAAGTGACCTCGGCGAATAAGCTGCTCGCGCAGTTGCAGCAGATTAACAAGACCCTTGTGCAGCAGCCAAACAGCCCAAGCCTGCTCGACCAACAAACCGCGGCGCTTGATTCATTATCTCAAATTCTACCCGTGAGCGTTATTCCACAGCAAAATGGCAGTGTGCTGGTAACCTCGGGTGGCACGGTGCTGCTCGACCAAGGGGGCGCGCAAACGCTTAGTACCAGCATTTCGGCATCGGGCATTAGCACGGTAAGCGCGGGAAATGGCGGGGCCAGCCTTCCGCTTGGCGCGGCGGATGGCGCGTTGGGCGCCCAGTTGGCGACCATTCAGGCCGCACAGGCGGCGTCGCAATCGGTTTCAGCGCTGGCAACGGTGTTTGGCTTAACCGTTAATGCCGCACAAGCCCAGGGTTTGACTTTGGCGGGTAAGCCGGGAGGGGCGTTGTTCTCGGTTCCATCGCCGCAAGTCACGGCGGGCAGTGCCAATACGGGCACGGCCACGGTGACGGCGAGCATCGCCTCGCCCGCCAGCCTGCCGCTGGATGGCGGGCCATTTGTGCTGAGCTATAGCGGGGCATCGGGGTGGAATGCGGTGGATCAGGCCTCGGGTGCCAATTATCCGGTCTCAGGTACGCCGCCGAGCTTTGCCGGCATTGCGCTCGCCGTATCGGGGACGCCGGCGGCGGGCGACAAGTTTGTCGTCAACCCGGCGCCAAACGCGGCGGGTGGCATCAGCGCCAGGGCGGTAACGAGCGGGGATATTGCGGCGGCTGATCCTTATGTGGCAAGCGCGGGAAGTTTGCAGACGGATGGTTCGATTGTGAATAATAACGGCGGTACGGCAAGCGCGGGAGCTGATACGGTGGTAAGTACACCAAGCACCAATGCGGCGGTGGTGCCGGCGAGCTATTATGGCCAAAATCTCCAGATGAACTTTACCAGCTCTTCAAGCTACACAGTGTCGCTGGCGGGTAGCCCGACGCCGGCCATTGCCACGGGTTCGTTGGGGGCAAATGGCGGCAATATCGCGGTGACTTATCCATCGACCGGTGGGGGCACGCAATATTGGCAGTTGCCAGTGAGCGGCACGCCGGTTGCGGGTGATGTCATCAGCCTCACGCCGGGGGGCAGTTCAAGCGGCAGCAACGCGCAGCGCATGGCATCTTTATGGACGAGCTCAACAGGAACGGCGGCGGGATCTCTACAAAACGGCTTCATCGGCCTGGCCACTCAGCTTGGGGAAAATGCGTCCGCCGCGCAAAATCTGGCCAGCGCCACCGCCGCGCAGCAGACCACGGCAAGTACAAATTTGCAGAACATAACCGGCGTTTCGAGCGATCAGCAGGGTGTGCTGCTAACCAGCTATCAGCAATCCTATCAGGCGGCGGCGCAGGCGATTTCGATTGCACATTCGATGTTCGAGTCTTTGGTACAGGCGGTTTAAACGATCATGAAAAAATCGATTATTGCGATGATTGCCGGCGGTGTGGTGCTGGTGGTTGGCGCTGGTGGCGGGGCCGCCTATATGCTGCTGCACAAGGCGCCCGCCGCGACACACGCGGCAGTGGCACCAAAGCCGCTATATTTCGCCGATATGTCGGGTCTGGTCGTCAGCGTGCCGTCTGATGTCAATAGTGGAGATCAGGTTTATATCCAGATCTCCGTGCAGTTTTCCACCTATGACCAAAATGCCGCAACGGCGTTTGACAGTGTCTCGCCCATCATCAAATCGCAGATTATTCAATTTTTGATGGCCAAGACCGCGAAGGATATCATGGCCCCCGCGAACCAGCCCGCCATGTCGGGCGCATTTCTGAAAATCGTCAATGATGCGATGAGCAAGGCTGGGCCTTATAGCGGCACATCGCCTTTTTCGGCGGCTTATATCACCAATCTTGTCGAGCAGAATTGAGGCGCAACACTATGGTTGCCTGTGCCGGAGCATAAAATACCGCCCGGCCTTGGTTTGATGAGGCTTCGATAAAATATGGGACTCTCAAAATGTCGCCGGCTATGATCGATCTGGTGCAGGGTGTTGCGAGCAATGGCGGCGAATCCTATTCGCTCAATGTTCAAACCCTCATCGTCATCACCACCCTGGCATTTTTGCCGTCATTGCTGTTGCTGATGACTTGCTTCACACGAATCATCGTGGTGCTCTCGGTGTTGCGTCAGGCCTTGGGGTTGCAAACCACGCCACCCAATATGATTCTGGTGGCGCTCTCGCTAATTTTAACCTTATTCATCATGCGCGGCGTAGTGCAGAAAGAGCAGGACGTAGCGCTTACGCCCTACCTAAACGGTACCATCACCTTCTCGCAGGCGATTGAGGCGGCCGAGCCGCCGATCCAGGCCTTCATGGCAGGGCAGACGAGAAAGGACGCGCTGCATCTCTATGTTGATTTGAGCGGGGAGACAGATATTTCGAGTACGAATATACCAATGTGGATTCTGGTGCCAGCCTTTGCCACATCGGAACTGGAAACGGCATTTCAAATTTCCTTCCTCATCTATCTGCCGTTTGTACTTGTCGATCTGGCGGTGGCGGCCATTCTCATGGCGCTGGGCATGATCATGGTCTCACCAAATCTCGTGTCATTGCCGCTTAAATTGCTGATGTTCGTGTCCATCCATGGCTGGGTTTTGGTGCTTGGTACCTTGGCGAACAGCTATCTGGTGAAATAGGCGTGCCATTCTATCTACTTATTTTTCAAAGGCTGCTCCACCTTGAATGGAGCATAGGCGCCTGGTTTGTGGTGGTGTCGTTGGTGATTGGGTTGGTGGTGTCTTATATCCAGGGTATTTTCCAGATCGATGATCCGGTTCTGAGTCTGGGGCCAAAAATTGTCGCCGTGGGTTTGGGGATTTTTCTGTTCGGGCCTTATATTTTTGGAACCCTGACCGCGAATCTTGCCGGATTCATCGGCCATATTCCAGAGGCAATCAGGGTGTCATGGTAGTGTCAGAGGACGGCATCTTGCTGATTCTCAGTCATTTTCTATGGCCGCTGGTGCGTATTTCAGGATTTTTTCTGGTGGCGCCGGTCTATGGCTCAGAGATGATCCCGCGCCCGGCCAAGGCGTTGCTGGCCATGTCCATGGCTGGGTTCGTGGCGTGGGGGCATGCTGGTTTGCCGCCTTTGCCGGGCGATGTGGTGGCGCTCACAATAATGTTGGCGGAGCAATTTTTTTATGGCGTGCTGTTGGGGCTGGTGCTGCAAATCGTGGTGAGCGCCATTGCCTGCGCGGGCGAGATTTGTGGGCTGGTCATGGGGCTGTCTTTCGCGCAGCTGCAATTTCGTGACAGTGCTGGCCAGACAACGGTATTATACGATCTCATGCTGTGGATCGGGCTGATGGGCTTCATGGCGGCGGGCGGGCCGGTTTGGCTGATGGCGGCTTTTTTCCATTCATTCGATCACGGCATCGCCCTGCCTGATCCGGCGGTGTTGGGCAGCATGGCGGCGTTTGGGCAAACCATATTCGCCGAAGCGGTGGAGCTGGCTCTGCCTGTTATCGTGGCGGGGATGACGATCAACCTGGCGGTTGGCATTGTCTCGGTGTTTTCGCCCAGCCTGAATTTAATGAGCATTGGCTTTCCGCTGATGATTTATGTCTGCATGGCGGTGTTTGCCGCCAGTATCCCGTTCTTTGGTGATGTCATTCATTCATCCATCGAGAAGGGAATGATTTACACATCCTGGATGATTCACGATGTCCGATGATGATGGGGAGAAGAAGCACCAACCAACCGAGCGGCGGCTCATGCAGGCGGCCGAGCGTGGAGATATCGCCCGTTCGACCGATCTGCCAAAAGCCGCCGCGATCATGGTGACCATGCTGTTGGGATTCTCGGTTTTCGCCAGCGTGTCCCAGCGTTTTTTCACTTACTGCGGTGACTGGCTGAGCCTGGCGGGCACGGCCGATGTCAGCGTGGCGGGCGGGTGGATCAGGGTTTTTACCTCGGTGGTGATGGAGGTGGCGCTGGTGGTGGGGCTGTTCTCGCTGCTGGCGTCGTTTGCGCTGGGTGGCTGGGTATTCTCCCTTGGGCTGGTGAAGTTTGATCTGAGCCGCCTGGGGGCGCTCGAGCATGTGGTCTCCGCCCGGCAGATCGGGGAGGCGATGAAATCGACGGTGAAGGTTTTGGTCATTGGCGGCACGGCGGCGCTGGCATTCATGGCGGCCGAACCGGGATTGAGCGCGCTGGTGAGGGTGCGGATACCCGGACCGGAGGTGGTATTTAGCGGGATCGCGAAAATTTTGCTGCCCGTGTGCGCGATCATCGGCATGGTCGCGGTTACCGATATGGCACTGCAATTTCGCGCCCACCGCCAGCGCCTGCGTATGACCGACCAGGAAATGCGCCAGGAGGTGAAGGAGGCGGGTGGCAACCCGCATGTTAAATCCCGCCAGCGCATGTTGGCGCGCAAAATGGCGCGTGCCCGGCAAATGACCAAGGTGGGCGAGGCGACGGTGGTGGTGGCCAACCCCACCCATTATGCCTGTGCCATGCGTTACCGGCGCGGGGTGGATGACGCCCCCCTGTTACTGGCGAAAGGGGTGGATTTGGTGGCGCAGGAAATTCTGACCCGCGCGCGCGGCCATGGCATCCCCATTGTCGAGGCGCCACCCCTGGCGCGCGCCATTTACCGCACGGTGGAACCGGGCGACCATGTGCCGGTGGTGCTCTATCGCGCCTGTGCCGAGGTGCTGGCCTATATTTGGCGGGTGCAGAGATGGCGGGTCAATGGTGGGCCCCGTCCCGCGCCCTTCAAGCTCTCGACCAACATTCAAGATGCCTGGCCCGGCTGAGCGATCAGGGCGGTGTCAGCCCGCCCTGGCGCGGTGGCTCAGGCGTCGAGATTAGCCACCTTGAGGGCGTTGCTGACAATGAAATCCCGCCGCGGTTCGACGACATCGCCCATCAGCGTGGCGAAAATCTGGTCGGTATCCTCGGCATCCGAGATTTTCACCTGCAGCAGGCGGCGCGCCTCAGGGTCGAGGGTAGTGGCCCACAGCTCCTCGGGGTTCATCTCGCCCAGCCCTTTGAAGCGTGAGATGGTCAGCCCGCGCCGGCCATAGGCCAGCAGCGCATCCCAAAATCCCACCGGGCCGGTGACCTTTTTGGCCGGGCCGTCAATGGCCAGGGTGGTGTCGTCGCTGAACAGATCGGCGAGCTTGGCCGCGCGTTCGGCCAGGTAGCGGGCCTCGGCGGTGCGCAGGCTGGCGGCGTCGAGCGTGTAATGTTCGGCCACGCCGCGCACCGTGCGGCCGAGCTTTATGCCGGCGGCGTCAGATGTCACCACCCAGCCGCGCTCGGTGGCCGCCGAGATATGGTTGAGCCGGGTGGCCAGCGTGGCGTCCTTGCTGGCATCGCCCAAATTGGAGGGCGAGAACAGCCCGGCAATGGCGATTTGTTCGAGATACGGCACCGGCAGCAAATTCGCCAGCGCGCGCAAACGGTGGGCGGCCTGGCCCAGCCAGGGAATTTCGGCGCTCAGCGCCTCACCTTCCAGCGTGCGCCCCGGGGCGGTGAGCCTGGCCTCGCCGAGCGCGCGTTCGAGCAGAAAGGCTTCCAGCGCGTCGTCATCCTTCAGATAGCGCTGGTCGTTGCCGCGTTTGGCGCGGTAGAGCGGCGGCTGGGCGATGTAGAGATAGCCCTGCTCGATGAGCTGGGGCATCTGGCGGTAGAAGAAGGTGAGCAGCAGCGTGCGGATGTGCGACCCGTCCACGTCGGCGTCTGTCATGATGACGATGCGGTGATAACGCAGCTTGGCCGGATCGAAGCCGCCCTGGTCGGGCTCGCCGCGCCCGATGCCCGCGCCTAGTGCCGTGATCAGCGTGCCAATTTCTGCCGAGGAGAGCATCTTGTCGAAGCGCGCGCGCTCGACGTTCAAAATCTTGCCCTTGAGCGGCAAAATAGCCTGGAATTTACGATTACGCCCTTGTTTGGCGGAACCGCCGGCCGAGTCACCCTCAACCAGGAAGAGTTCGGAGTTCGCGGGGTCGCGCTCCTGGCAATCGGCCAGCTTGCCGGGCAGGGAGGAGATGTCGAGCACGCCCTTGCGGCGGGTGAGTTCGCGGGCCTTGCGGGCGGCCTCGCGGGCGGTGGCGGCGTCCACCACTTTTTGCACAATCAGCTTGGCTTCCTTGGGGTGGGTCTCGAACCAATGGCTGAGCGCATCGGCGACCGCCGCCTGCACCACGGGCTGCACTTCCGAGGAAATCAGTTTGTCTTTGGTTTGCGAGGAGAATTTCGGGTCGGGCACCTTGACCGAGAGTACGGCTGAGAGCCCCTCGCGCATATCCTCGCCCGAGAAATCGGCTGTGTCTTTCTTGGTGGCGAGGGTTTTGGCATAGGCGCTCACCACGCGCGTCAGCGCGCCCCTGAACCCGGCCAGATGAGTGCCGCCATCGCGCTGGGGGATGTTGTTGGTGAAGCAGAGCATGGTCTCGTGATAGGACTCATTCCACGAGCAGGCGAACTCGACCTTGATGCCGCTCTCCGCGGCCTCGGCGGCGGCGGTGATCGGCTCAGGGATCAGCGGGGTCTTGGCGCGGTCGAGCCAGGTGCAGAATTCCTTGATGCCGCCATCATAGTGAAACAGCACCTCCTGCACCGGCTCGTGGCGCTCATCGCGCAGCAAAATGGCGAGGCCGGAATTGAGGAAGGCCAGCTCGCGCAGGCGCCGCTCGAACACGCCGTAATCAAACTCGACATGGGTGAAGGTCTCGGCCGAGGGTTTGAAGGTGACCTCGGTGCCGGTCGGGCGCTCGGAGGGGCCGATGACGACGAGCGGCTGCACGGTTTCGCCGCGCTCGAAGCGGATGAAATGCTCGAGGCCATTGCGCCAGATACGCACCTCCATCCACTCGGAGAGCGCATTGACCACCGCCGCGCCCACGCCGTGCAGGCCGCCCGAGACCTTGTAGCTGTTCTGGTTGAACTTGCCGCCGGCGTGCAGCTTGGTCAGCACCACCTCGGCGGCGGAGACGCCTTCCTCGGGGTGGATATCGGTGGGGATGCCGCGGCCATTATCGCGCACCGTCATCGAGCCATCGCCGTTCAGCACGGCTTCCACGCGGTCGGCGAAACCAGCCTGGGCTTCATCCACCGCGTTGTCGATGATCTCGAAGCCCATATGGTGCAGGCCCGAGCCGTCATCCGTATCGCCGATATACATGCCGGGGCGCTTGCGCACGGCATCCAACCCCTTGAGGACGCTGATCGAGGCGGCATCGTAAGCGTCATCCTGGTGTTCGGGGGCGGGCGTAGGGTCGGACATAGGCAGCGGATACTCCAGAAGGCAGTTGGGGCGGAGTTATACAATATTTCCGCGTTTCTGCCTAATCGGGCGGTGCCGGCCTCATCCTCCCGCCGGCACGCCGTTGCCCGCGCCAATCGCCCCGGCGAGCTTGGCGATGGTGGTGCGGAACGCCCCCCTGATCGCGGCGGCCGGTTGGCCAAGCTGGCCAGCGCGCGGCACGATGCGGGGCAGGTCGGGAATCACCGCATCGAAGCGCATGCCCATGGTTTGTTCCATATAAGCCTGGCTCAGCCCGCCCGGCGCGCCCGCGCGGTTGAGCACGATGATCACCCGCGGATTTTGCGATGCCCCGCCCGGCAGGCTGAGCAGCCGCTCAAGGTTGCGAATCGAGATGGTCGAGGGGTCCATGACAATGACGCGCTGCTGGGCGTTATAGAGCAGGTCGCGCGCGAAAGGCTCAAGCCGCGATCCGGCATCGGCCAGGGCGAAATTATAGCGCGCCCGCAGCGCCTGGATGAACTTCACCGCCGCCTCGGGCTGATAGGCAATGTCGCGGCCAAGCTCTTCGAGCGCGGCCAGCACATGCAGCCGGCCGCCGCCATCGAGGGTTGAACGCTCGATGAACAGCTGGTCCACCCGCTCGGGCGCCTCGAGCGCCGTGGTCAGGCCGTTATTGGGCGAAATATCGAGGTGGAGCGCGACGGTGCCGGTGTGCAGTTCGCCATCCATGAGCAGGGTATGGCGGTGCAGCTCGTTGGAAATATACCAGGCGAGGTTGGTTGAGATGGTGGTTGCCCCCACCCCGCCCCGCGTGCCGGCCACCACCACCAGCCGCCCGCCGCGCTGGGGCTGGTCATTTGCCGTCTGGTTGGCGATGAGGGGCAGGAAATGCTGCTCGATGGCGCCGCGCGTGAGCGGTTTGGGCAGATATTCCCGCACCCCCATGCCCTTGGTGACGGTGCGGTAGAAATTCACGTTCTGGCTCTCGCCAATCGCCAGCACCATGGTGCCCGGCTCGACCACATCGGCCACGTCCAGCACGGCATTGATCGGCTGTTCCTCGCCCGAGAGGTCGATCAGCACGATCTCGGGGGTCGCCATGGCGGCCAAAATGGTCAGGCTGGTGCGAAAATCGACCACATGCACGATGTTGGTGTTGGGCACATAGCCGCCCAGCACCTCGTGCAGCAGATTGGCGCTCTGCTCATCGCGCGCGAAGCCGATGAATTTGTCCCGCTTCACCGGCGCCTGGCGCGGCGCGGCTTGGCGGATGACGCTGGCGGGCGCGGGCACCTCGGCCTCGGCGGGCGGCGCCGTGGGCGCCATGGCGGTGACGATGGTGCGCAGTAGCTCGGGCGTCATGGGCGCGTTTTGGGTGGGTTCCGCCTGTCTGTGGAGCGGGGCAGGGGGCAGGGAAGGGGTTTCGAAAAACACCCGGTCATCCGGCATCATGGGTCTCGTCCTTGGCTGGAAAACACGCCGGAGACTTTTTCCAGGCCGGCTTATGTCACCATGCCGGGGTTACCTGCCCGTTAACTCTCAAACCCGCCCGTGCTGAATTTCTTGTGGGCTTCTTTCCCCCCGGCGCGCTTTGCCCTATGTCCGCGCCCTCAGACTGACTGATACGCAGGATTTCATGGCGCGCACCAAAAAAGGCCGCAAACTCGACGGCTGGATCATTCTCGACAAACCCCAGGGCATCACCAGCACCCAGGCGCTGAACAAGGTCAAGCGCGCGCTCGACGCGCAAAAGGCCGGCCATGCCGGCACGCTCGACCCGCTGGCCACCGGCATTTTGCCGCTCGCCTTCGGCAGTGCCACCAAAACCGTGCCTTATGTCATGGACGCGACCAAAATTTACCACTTCACCATCCGTTTTGGTGAAGCCCGCGACACTGACGACGCCGAGGGCGAGGTGGTTGAAACCTCCGCCGCCCGCCCGACCAATGAGCAGATCGAGGCCGCGCTGCCGCAATTTCGCGGGCTCATCATGCAGGTGCCGCCGGTATTCTCGGCGCTGAAAGTGGCGGGCGAGCGCGCCTATGACATGGCCCGCGACGGCCGCCCCCCCGAGCTGCCCCCGCGCCCCGCGCAAATCGACCGGTTCGAGCTGATCGGCCGCCCCGACGCCGACCATGCCGCGTTCGAGGTGCAGTCGGGCAAGGGGGTTTATATGCGCGCGCTCGCCCGCGACCTGGCGCGCGCCTGCGGCACGGTTGGGCATATCGCGGTGCTGCGCCGCCTGCGCGTCGGCCCCTTCACCGAAGCCATGGCGGTTCCTCTGGACATTTTTCTCGATGAGGCGCATACGCCCGCCACTCTGTCTGAATTCCTCCGTCCCCTCTCGACCGCGCTGGACGACATCCCGGCCCTGGCCTTGAACGCGGCGGAATTTCTGGCCCTCTCACAAGGTCAGGCGATCAGCCTGGTCGATCTGATGGGCAAGATCCCGGAAGAGGCCAACCCCGATGAGGGGCTGGTCCGTATCCTGGCAGCGGGGCGCACTGCGGCCTTGGCCCGACTCTCCGATGGGTGGCTGAAGCCGGAGCGCATGTTTTAACCGCTTTTATAAGGAATATCCCGATGTCGATCACGCCAGAGCGCCGCACGGCCCTCATCCAGGAATACGCGACCGCCGCCAATGACACCGGCTCCCCGGAAGTCCAGGTGGCCATTCTCTCCGAGCGTATCTCCAACCTCACCGAGCACCTGAAGACCCACGCCAAGGACTTCCACTCCCGCCGTGGCCTGCTCGTGCTCGTCGGCCAGCGCCGCTCGCTGCTGGACTATCTGAAGAAGAAGTCCCTCCAGCGCTACCAGACCCTGATCAGCCGCCTCGGCCTGCGCCGCTAAGCTGGTCACCGCAGGGGTTTCCCCCCTGCACCCCACTGGGGCCGAACGGCCCGCACGGATAAAAAAGCCCCCTCACGCGAAGGGGCTTTTTTTATCCGATTTTGGCACCAAGCCTTGCGCCTCATGAGATGAGATCGACGCAGCTCGCTCCGACGGCCTCAGTGCACGACCGCCGAGAGCCCATTAAACAAAGGTCTAAGATTAATCGAACCCGCGATAATAGAGGCGCACAGAACGGCAAACCACCAATGATCACGATCACCGGGAATTTATAAGTTGACTACCTTTTCCGAGCGGCGTTTAGACTAAACCCCCTCTCAAAAGGAAACGATCATGGGTTTCATGAAGGTCGATGACGTTTATGTCGATCGCGATCTGGCGCTTCTACGTAAGCATCTCAGTTTTCTAGATCATGAGTTAGCCAAAGTTAATACCTCAATCAAAAGGTCGGCCGACCCCGAATCTGATGGATGGTGTGAGGCTGGGGAATATTTCATCGGCCACGGCTTTGTTGCCATTCAGCGCTATCTCACGGTAACGCATACAACGTTAAAGATCGCCAAATCAGCCGCTCTCGCAGTTCCACCAGCGGCAATGGAAAATCTGACATTTGCCGCCGCCATAAATGCAGGAGCAAATTATTGGAAACACGTGGAAGGGTGGATTGAAGATTTAAACAACCCAAAAAAAGGCGACCTAACGAAGAACGCTCAAAAGACAATTGACGACCTCGAGAAGATCACTGACTGGGCCGATTACACATGCTCAAATTTGCTGGCGTATTTGGGAGATAGTACAGAATTAACGCTATCAAAGCTCCTTCCCATAATTATCGAATGGCGTAACAATTTAATAAGCCAAGCTATATGATTGTAACGTGATGCTGTGTGAACAGCAGATCACAAAGATCTTCTCAGCAAGTGTAGGATGGGTGAGCGAAGCGCTACCCATCGCTTTTGTGCAACGTCACGGTTGATGGGTGGCGCTGCGCTTACCCATCCTACGAATCTTTGGTCATTTCGATAACGATCTTTTTTTGAACTGAACGTCCAAAACCCGCCCGTCCGTTTCCGGCCCAGCCCCGCCAGAAAGAGAATGTCCGGTATCTGCTTCCCCTGGCCGTGAACTGACTGGTAGCTTCCCCCCAAAAAACGTGCCCAATAAAAACGGCGCCCTGCCTCCAGAGCGCCGTCCTGCCTCTCGGCAACAGCTAAACCGTTACCCCACCACGGCCTTCTTCACGAAATTATGGTGCCCCTCGATATAACGCACCGTCCCCGATTTCGAGCGCATGACGATCGAATGGGTGATCGCCTCATGCCCCACGCGCCGCACACCGTTGAGCATGGCGCCCGAGGTCACGCCGGTGGCCGCGAACATCACGTCGCCCTTGGCCATTTCCTCGGTGGTATAAATGCGGTTGGGGTCGGTGATGCCCATGGTCAGCGCGCGCGCGATCTGGGTGTCGTCTTCAAACAGCAGCTTGCCCTGCATCTGGCCGCCAATGCAGCGCAGCGCGGCGGCGGCGAGCACGCCCTCGGGCGCGCCGCCCGAGCCCAGATACAGATCAACCCCCGTGAGCGGCTGGCTCACCGCGATCAGCCCGGCCACGTCGCCATCGCCGATCAGCATGATGCGCGCGCCCGCCTCGCGGATCTGGGCGATTTTCTCGGCGTGGCGCTCGCGGTCGAGCATGCACACCATCAGGTCGGCGACCTCAACGCCCTTGGCCAGGGCCAGATTCCTGAGATTTTCCTTCACCGGCGCGTCGAGCGCGACAACGCCCTCGGGCAGCCCGCCGCCGACGGCGATTTTTTCCATGTAAATATCAGGCGCGTGGAGAAAATTGCCCTTCTCGGCCAGCGCCACGGTGGCAATGGCGTTCGGCCCGCCCTTGGCGCAGATCGAGGTGCCTTCCAGCGGGTCAACGGCAATATCCATCGCCGGGCCGCCGCAACCCACTTTCTCGCCGATATAGAGCATCGGCGCCTCGTCCATCTCGCCTTCGCCAATCACCACCGTGCCATCGATCGCCACCGTGTCAAACGCCTTGCGCATGGCTTCCACGGCGGCGCCGTCGGCGTCGTTCTTCTTGCCCTTGCCAATCCAGCGCGCCGAGGCGATGGCGGCCGCTTCGGTCACGCGCACCAGCTCAAGGGCGAGGTTGCGGTCGGAGACCTCACCAAGACGACGAATTTCACTCATGACGGCAAATCCTCAGTGTTTCGGTTCAATGCGGATAAAGGCGGGCGCCTCGAGCACGCAGGCGAGCGCGGCGATCTTCTCGACCGCCCTGGCCACCGCGGCCTCCTTGGTCTCGTGCGTGACCAGCACGATGGGCACGGCCTCGCCGGGTGAGCGGCCATGCTGGAGCATGGATTCGAGGCTGATGCCCTCATCGCGCAAAATGGCGGTGACATCGGCCAGCACGCCCGGCTGGTCCACCACCGAGAGGCGCAGGAAATAGGCCGAGGTCAGCTCGGCCATCGGCACCATCGGCACGGCGGCGAGGTCGGCGCGCTTCACGCCCCACACCGGCAGCTGGGTGCCACGCGCGATGTCGATGATATCGGCTACCACCGCGCTGGCGGTCGGGCCTTCGCCCGCGCCCCGCCCTTGCAAAAACACGGGGCCGGAGAAATCGCCTTCCAGCAGCACGGCGTTGAACACGCCATCGACGGTGGCGATGGGCTTGTTCAGCGGCACCATGGCCGGGTGCACGCGCGCCGAGATGCCGGCCGCCGTGCGCTCGGCAATGCCCAGCAGCTTGATCCGGTAGCCCAGCTCACGCGCGAAGGCGATATCGAGCGCCGAGACGCGGGTAATGCCCTCGACATGCAGGGCGGCGAAGTCGATTTCGGCGCCAAAGGCCAGCCCGGCCAGAATGGCGAGCTTGTGGGCGGCGTCCACGCCGTCAATGTCGAAGCTGGGGTCGGCCTCGGCATAGCCCAGCGCCTGGGCGTCGGCCAGAACATCGGCGAAATCGCGGCCTTCCTCGCGCATGGTGGTGAGGATGTAATTGCACGTGCCGTTCAAAATGCCCGCCACGCGTGACACGGCATTGGCCGCCAGCCCCTCGCGCAGGGCCTTGATGACCGGAATGCCCCCGGCCACCGCCGCCTCGAAGGCGATGGTCACCCCCTTGGCCTCGGCGGCCTCGGCCAGCGCCACACCATGATGGGCGAGCAGCGCCTTGTTGGCGGTGACCAGATGCTTGCCATGGGCGATGGCCGCCTCGGCCAGCGCCTTGGCCTTGCCTTCCGAACCGCCGATCAGCTCCACCACCACATCCACGTTCGGGTCGGCGGCCAAGCTCAGCGCGTCATCATGCCAGGTGATGCCCTCCAGGCTGAAGCCGCGGTCGCGCCCCTTGGCGCGCGCCGAGACGGCGCTGACCCGCACGGTCCGCCCCGCGCGCTGGGCGATCAGCCCGGCCTGCGCCGCCACCAGCTTGGCCACGCCCGCGCCAACCGTGCCCAGCCCGGCGATGCCCAGTTTCAGTTCAGTCATTTAACGGGCTCCTCCGGCTCCACGGGGCCGCCATTATCGGCGGCGAAGAAAGTTTTGATGTTGCGCACGGCCTGGCGCAAACGCTGGGCGTTCTCGACCAGCGCGATGCGCACATGGCCATCGCCATATTCGCCAAACCCAATGCCCGGCGCCACCGCCACGCGGGCCTTGGCCATCAGCAGCTTCGAGAATTCCAGGCTGCCCATATGGGCGTATTTGGGCGGAATCGGCGCCCAGGCGAACATCGAACCATTGGGCGAGGGCACATCCCAGCCCGCCGCGTGCAGGCCTTTGATGAGAATGTCGCGCCGCTCGCGATAGAGGGTGCGCATATCCTCCACGCAATCCTGCGGGCCGTTGAGCGCGGCCACCGAGGCCACCTGGATGGGCGTGAAGGCGCCATAATCGAGGTAGGATTTCATGCGCGTCAGCGCCTTGATGAGGCGCGGATTGCCGACCCCGAAGCCCATGCGCCAGCCGGCCATGGAATAGGTCTTCGACATCGAGGTGAATTCCACCGCGATATCCTTGGCGCCCTCCACCTGCAGCACCGAGGGCGGCGGATTGCCGTCGAAATAGATCTCGCCATAGGCGAGGTCGGAGATGATGAAGATTTCGGTCTTTTTGGCCAGCGCCACCAGCTCCTTGTAAAAATCAAGGTCGGCCATGTAGGCGGTGGGGTTGGAGGGGAAATTGACGATCAGCGCGGTCGGCTTGGGCACTGAATGGCGCACCGCGCGGTCGATGGCGCGCAGCATGTCCTCGCCCGGATGGGCGGGAATGGAGCGCACCGAGGCGCCGGCGATGATGAACCCGAACTGGTGAATGGGATAAGACGGGTTGGGCACCAAAATCGTGTCGCCGGGCGAGGTGATGGCGGCGGCGAGGTTGGCCAGGCCTTCCTTCGAGCCGAGCGTGGCGATCACCTCGGTTTCGGGGTCGAGCTTCACGCCAAAGCGCCGCTCATAATAATTGGCCTGGGCGCGGCGCAGGCCCGGAATGCCGCGCGAAGTGGAATAGCGGTGGCTGCGAGGGTCGGCGATGGTCTCGACCAGCTTGGCGACGATATGGGGCGGCGTCGGGCTGTCGGGGTTGCCCATGCCCAGATCGATAATGTCCTCGGCCGCGGCGCGGGCCTTGGCCTTGGCCGAATTCACCTCGGCGAAGACATAGGGGGGCAGGCGGCGGATGCGGTGAAACTCTTCAGAGGACATTGTCAGCTATGCTTCTCGTGTTGGAGTGAGAGACCAGGGCTTAATAAACGAATTGCACAAACCCGCCAGAACCCGATGCGATGGCGGTAATGCGAATGGCGCTGGCGGGCACGCCGGCGGCGGTCAGGGCATTGGCCAGGCGTTGCGCGCGCTGCAGCGCAAGGGCGAGGTTGCCTTCGCCAAACCCCACCACGCGCACGGTTTGGTCTTTATAGCGCTGGGCAAAGGCGCGCAGCGGGGCGTCATCGGCGGCGGGCAGCAGGGCTGAATGAGGCCGAAAGCCAAGCACTACGGGCGGGCTTGGCGGTGGCGGCGCGGCGGGCAGGGCGGGTAATGGCGCGGCGGCGGGCGCGGGCAGCTCGGCGGCGGGTAGGTTCAAGCCCGGCACGTTGGGCGCGGGCGGGGCGCTGGTGGGCAGGTTCAGCCCCGCCAGCGCGCCGGGCGCGGGGGCGGAAATGCCGGTTTTGGCCTGCGTGGCCATGGCCGCCTGCGCGCTGGGCCCGGCGGCGGGCAAAGGCGGGGGAATATCGGCCAGGTTGGGGTAGGGCAGATTATCGCCCGGAGGGGCTTGCCGGTTTTGCGCAATCGCGCCACCTTCGATCTGGTGGTACGTATCCACGCCGGCCGAACAACCGCAAAGAAGCCCCGCCAGAGCGACCAGACAGACCGATTTGAAACGCCACCTCGCCATATCACCCCTCACCCGAATCGCCGGCCTCGCCGGCTTTGGGTGTTTTGCCCGAGATTGGCGCGCACGGAAAGGAGAGCCTTATGCCCCCCGCTGACAAACCCGAGCCCCAGCCCGACATCGTGCTGCCCGACCCCGAGAAGCTCGGGCGGTCGATGGCCGATATCGCCGCGCGCAGCCAGCGCCTGGTGGGCGACTGGCTGAAGCGCCAGGCCGCCGAGGGCGTGTCGTTCGACCCGCTCAATGTCGGCAATGCCTTCCTTGAAATGACCACCAAGCTGATGAGCAAGCCCGGCTCGCTGATCGAGGCGCAGTTCGGCTTGTGGCGCGACTATATGCTGCTCTGGCAGAGCACGGCCGAACGCCTGCTCACCGGCACCCCCACCGATCCCGTGATCGCCCATGACCCCAAGGATAAGCGCTTCGCCGATCCGGCCTGGAAAGAGAACGAGATTTTTGACTTCATCAAGCAATCCTACCTGCTCTCGGCGCGCTACATCAACGATGTGGTCACCGGCGTCGATGATCTCGACCCCAAGACCGCCCAGAAGGTCGATTTCTACGCCCGCCAGTTCATCAACGCGCTGAGTCCGAGCAATTTCGCCCTCACCAACCCCGAGGTGCTGCGCCGCGCGCGCGAGACGGGCGGCGAGAATCTGATCCAGGGCCTGAACAACCTGCTCAGCGACCTCGAGCGCGGGCGCGGCAATCTGCACATCAAGATGACCGATCAGGATGCCTTCACGGTTGGCGGCAACATCGCCGCCTCGGAGGGCAAGGTCATTTACCAGAACGCGCTGATGCAGCTCATTCAGTACAGCCCGGCGACCGAGAGCGTTTATCAGCGCCCGGTGATGATCCTGCCGCCCTGGATCAATAAATTCTATATTCTCGACCTGCGGCCCAAGAACTCGCTGGTGCGCTATCTGGTCAATCAGGGCCACACCGTGTTCATGGTGAGCTGGGTCAACCCCGATGAAAGCCTGGCCGAGAAGAATTTCGACGATTACATGGTCGAGGGGCCGCTGGCCGCGCTCGATGTCATCGAGAAGGCCACCGGCTCGAAAGAGGTCAATGCCATCGGCTATTGCCTGGGCGGCACGTTGCTGGCCTCCACGCTCGGCTACATGGCCGCCAAGGGTGATGAGCGCATCACCTCCGCCACTTTCTTCGTCACCCTCACCGATTTCACCGATGCCGGCGAGCTGGGCGTGTTCATCGATGAGGAACAGCTCTGCCAGCTCGAGGAGAAGATGAACAAGCGCGGCTATCTCGAAGGCTCGGAGATGGCCACCACCTTCAACATGCTGCGCGCCAACGACCTGATCTGGTCCTTCGTGGTCAATAACTACCTCATGGGCAAGGAGCCGTTCCCCTTCGACCTGCTGTACTGGAACGGCGACGCCACGCGCATGCCCGCCGCCATGCATAGTTTCTATCTGCGCAACATGTACCAGAAGAACCTGCTGGCCCAGCCCTGCGGCATCTCGATGAAGGGCGTGCCGGTCGATCTCGGCAAGATCAAGACCCCGCTCTACTTCCTCTCCTGCCGCGAAGACCATATCGCCCCCTGGACCAGCACCTATAAGGGCATGAAAAATTTCACCGGCGCGCCGGTGCGCTTTGTGCTGGCGGCGTCGGGCCATATCGCGGGCGTGGTCAACCCGCCCGAGGGCGGTAAATATAACCATTTCGTCAACAAGGACCTGCCCGCCGATCCGGAAGCCTGGTTCGAGAACGCCACCGAGGTCGCCGGCTCCTGGTGGCCGGACTGGAATCGCTGGGTGACCAATTTCAACGCCGAGAAAGTGCCCGCCCGTGTGCCCGGCAAGGCCCGGGGGATCAAGGCGCTCGAGGAGGCGCCGGGGTCTTACGTGAAGATCAAGGTCTGACCGGCCGGCGCCGTCCCGAGGGGCCTGCCCGCACGAGCAGGCCCCGTTCGTGGCGCTGATCTTCCCGCCGGTCAGGGTTCAAAAAAGCCATATTTGCGGGGCATAAGCCCTGCATGTACTCCGAATCAGAGATCGACGCCGCCATCCGCGCCGGCACCCTCACCCCCGATGACGCCCGCAAATTCCGCACCGCCCTCGCCGCCCAAAAAGGCGCGCCTGCGGTCGATGAGGAATATGTCCGGCTGCTCACCGGCTTTAACGATATTTTCGTCAGCATCGCGCTGGTGCTGGTGCTCACCGCCGTGGGCGCGCTCACCCTGCCCACCGGCGTGCCGGGGCTGTGGGTGGCGGCCGCTTCATGGGGGTTGGCCGAATATTTCACCGCCCGGCGCCGCATGGCGCTGCCTTCGGTGCTGCTTCTGCTCACCTATTGCGCCGGTATCGCCTCCAGCCTCGCCTGGTTCATCGGCATTCATGCCGGGCTATGGGGGGCGTTCGCGTTAGCCCTTGGCGCCGCGCAGCCGGTGGTGATGGGCGCGCTGCTGATCGGCCCGGCGGTGATGGGCGCGGCGGCCTGGGTGCATTGGCGGCGGTTTCATGTGCCCATCACGGTGGCGGCGGGGGCTGGCGGGGTGGTGCTGTTTGGCCTTTCGCTGGTGGTTTCGCTCTTTCCCGGTCTGCGTGCCGACTGGCCGCTGCTGTTGCTGCTCGCTGGCCTTGGCGTGCTGGGGCTGGGGCTGAAATGGGATATGTCCGACCCCGCGCGCCAGACGCGCCGGGCCGATGTCGCCTTCTGGCTGCATTTGCTGGCGGCCCCGCTCATCGTGCATCCGCTGTTTCACATGCTGGGCCTGCTCGACCAGACCGCCCCCGGCCTGGCCCGCGCGGGCGGCGCGATCGGGGTGTATCTGGCCCTGGCCGTGCTGGCTCTGGCCGTTGACCGGCGCGCCCTGCTGGTTTCGGGGCTGGCCTATCTGCTTTCGGCGCTTGGCGCGGTGCTCAAGGTCTCGGGCCTCGCCGATCAGGATTTATCGATCACGGGGTTGATCGCGGGCGGCTCGCTGCTGGTGCTCTCGGTCGCCTGGCACCGCGCGCGAGCGCTGGTGGTGGCCCCGCTGCCCCGCGCGATAAAGGCTCTGCTGCCGCCCCTCTGACCCCCCATCGCCCGCTAAATCGCCGCCAGCAGCTTGGGCAGCAGCACCGACATTACCACCCCGATATTGGTTTTGGTGGTATCGATCAGCAACCCTTGCACCAGATTATAAGGGTGGAGAATGGCCAGCCCCGCCTTGCCGGCCTGAAATTGGAGAAACACGAACCGGTCGAGCGGCGGAAAGCCCGAGGTGGCGAGATGCTGGTCGAGCATCTTGATGAGTTGCGCGAGCAGCGCGGCGGCCGCGGGGTTGGAGTTATAGCCCACCAATGGCAGGCCGGTTGACTGATCCCAGATGCTGCCCACCAGCAGGGCGCCCTTCAGCACCGCCTTGGCCTGCTCCATGGCGGCTTCCAGCCGGGTAATGTCGATCGTGTCGCTCATCAAACATCTCCTCGCGGCGCCGCGCGCCTGCTTGTTTTGGTTGGTCCGCCCCCCTTTGGGCCAGCGCTGTGCGGGATGATGGGCGCCCCATCTAACGCTTAAGTTACGCTATAACCCAAAACGGCAGCCTCGGCTACGGTGCTGTGCCGTGGGTTTGCTCCGGTGCGGCGAAAACGGCTAAGCAGCGTCACGGGCCGGCCCGGCCCGCCACATGGTGCAAGATAATGATACGCCTGCCTCAGCTCATGGCGGAACCGCCGCTTCGCCGCGCCGCGCTGGTTTTGCTGGCGCTGGTGCCGCTTTGCCTTTTGCATGCCGTCTCGGTGGCCGATGTGCTGATCGATGTCATCGCCGGGCTGTTTCTCCTGCGCTCGGCGGCGCGGCGTGAGTTTGCCTGGGCACGGCAAAGCTGGGTGCGTCTGGCGCTGGTTTGGTGGGTGTGGCTGGTGGTTTGCTCAACGCCCTGGCCCTGGCCGGGCTTTGGCGCCGCTGGCTGGCGTGACGGCTTCGTCCAGGCCCTTGTGACTGGCCGGTTGTTATTGTTCACGGCGGCATTGCAGGCCTGGCTGCTCACCACCCCGTCCGCGCGCCGGCTGGTGCTGTGGGGTCTGGCGCTCTCCTGCCTCTGGATCGGCGTGGAGTGCTGGCAGCAATATCTCACGGGGCATGACATATTCGGCTATCCGCGCTGGGGCGATGGTTCGCTCACCGGTCCCTTCCGCAAGCCGCTCGCCGGGGCGCTGTTCGCGCATCTGTTGTTCATCGCCGTTTTGCCGTCTGCGGCATGGCTGGCGCGGCACGGCACCTGGCGTGGCCGGGCGTTGGGGGGCGGGCTGGTGGCGGCGGGGCTGGTCACGTGTGTGCTCATCGGCCAGCGCATGGGCGTGGCGTATGGCGTGCTTGGGCTGGTGGTGGTCGCGTTTTATCGTCCGCGCCTGCGGCTGGCGGCGCTGGCGGCCGTGGTGGCGGCGGGAGCGGTGCTGGCGGCGCTGCCGGTGCTCTCACCACCGACCGAGGCCAAGCTGATTGGCGAGACCCGCACCAATCTCAGCCATTTCTCACAGAGCCCCTATGGCGAGATTTTCACCGTCGCCGCGGTGATGGGGCTAGACAGCCCCTGGCATGGGCTTGGCTATCGCGGTTACCGCGCCAGCTGCCTCGCGCCGCGCTTCAATACCGGCCTGCCCTGGCTGGGCATCGGCCCCACTTCACGCTGGCTGGGCGCTTGCAACCGCCATCCACAAAATTATTACCTCCAGGCGCTCACCGATTCAGGCTTTCCCGGCCTGCTGCTATTCTCGGCCCTCATGGGCTATTGGTGCTGGGCCGCCGCCCGGTTTTTGCGCCGCCAGCCCGATCCGCTGCGTGTCGGGTTGTTCGCCGCCGTGCTCACCTTCGCCTGGCCCATCGCCTCGACCGACGAATTCCCCACCCTTTATATGCTGGGATGGTTTTTCCTCATCCTTGGCTTTGCGCTATCTTGTACCGATATAGCGGCCAGAAACCCACAAGCGGATATGTTACATGACTGACCAGATCCCCGTTACCGTGCTCACCGGCTATTTGGGCGCGGGCAAAACCACCCTGCTCAACCGTCTGCTCACCGGCCTGCACGGCAAGAAATACGCCGTTGTCATCAACGAGTTCGGCGAGCTGGGGGTGGATAACGACCTTGTCGTGGATAGCGACGAGGAAGTGTTCGAGATGAATAATGGCTGCATCTGCTGCACGGTGCGCGGTGATCTCATCCGCATCATTGGCGGGCTGATGAAGAGGGCCGGCAAGCTGGACGGCATCATCGTCGAGACCACCGGCCTCGCCAACCCCGCCCCGGTGGCGCAGACTTTCTTTGTCGATGAGGATGTGCGCGCCAAAACCCGGCTGGACGCCATCGTGACCGTGGTGGACGCCAAATATTTCCAAGACCGCCTGGCCGATTCCCCCGAGGCCCAGGATCAGGTGGCGTTCGCCGATGTCATCGTGCTCAACAAGCTCGATCTGGTCACGCCCGAGGAATTGGCGGCCGTGGAAGCCAAAATCAAGGCCATCAACCCTTACGCGGTCATCCACACCGCCACCAAGGGCGATGTGCCGGCCGATGAGTTGCTCGGCCTCAATGCGTTCGATCTCAAGCGCGTGCTCGAAAACGTGCCCGACTTCCTTGAAGAGGATAGCCACACCCATAACGAGCATCTGACCAGCATCTCCCTCTCGACCGACAAGCCCCTGGCGGCCGAAAAATTCCAGGCCTGGATCGGCCATATTCTCCAGACCCAGGGCCAGAACATCCTGCGTACCAAGGGCATTTTGTCATATAAAAACGAGGAGAAGCGCTTCGCCTTCCAGGCCGTGCACATGATTGCCGACGGCGATTTTCTGGGCCCTTGGAAAGAGGGTGAGCCGCGCACCAGCCGCATCGTGTTCATCGGCCGAGATCTCAACCGCCCGCAGCTGCGCCGTGGCTTCGAGGCCTGCGCCGCGTAAGGCATATAATTAAAAATTTTTGCGGGGTTTGGGGAGCTTTTTATAAAAAGCTCCCCAATTCACCCGCCCCTTTTTTGAAAAAAAGGGCGGCCCCAAAAACTTTTGATTGTTTAATAAACCCCGCCGGGTGCCGCCTCGGGCAGCGCTCCGCCGGCCTTGAAACGCCGGGCCAGCGCCTCGGTGCCACGCGCGAGCAGCGACGCATCCACGCCAACAGCGGCGAAATTGCAGCCCTGCGCGATATAGCCCCGCACCACCTCCTCGTTCGAGGTGAGAATGCCGGCGGCCTTGCCCGCCTTGCGGATGCGCGCGATTGCCTCAAAAATCAGCGTCTGCACCTCCGGGTGATCGGGCTGGCCGGGCAGGCCGAGCGAGGCCGAGAGATCGGCCGGGCCGATGAAAATCCCATCCACCCCGTCAACTTCGAGAATGGCGTCGAGATTCTCAAGGCCCGCCTTCGATTCCACCTGCAGCAGCAGGCACACGCTGTCATCTGCCTGTTCCATATAATCGGCGATGCGGTTCCAGCGCGAGGCGCGCGCGATGGCCGAGCCCACGCCCCGCACGCCGCGCGGCGGGTAGCGCACGGCGGCCACCATCGCCTCGGCCTGCGCGCGGGTCTCGATCATCGGGATAAGCAGCGAGCGCACGCCGATATCGAGCAACTGCTTGATGATGTGCGTCTCGCCCACCACCGGGCGCACCACCGGCTCGGTACCGTAAGACGACACCGATTGCAGCTGCGAGAGCACCGAGCGCAGGTCGTTGGGGGCGTGTTCGCCATCGATCAGCAGCCAGTCAAACCCGGCACCGGCGCAAATCTCGGCGCAATAAGGGTCGGCGAGCGTGACCCAGAAGCCGATCACCACCTCGCCATGGGCAAGGCGCTGTTTAAACCTGTTCTCCATGGCGGCCGACATGCGGGGCTCCTCGCGCGATTTTGGTCATGATCTATGGCGTATTTTGCGCCGCCGCAAAAGCCGGATTTTGCATGGCGGCATAGCGCTCGGCCTGGCGCAGCAGGCGCAGAAAATTCCCGCCCCAGATCTTGCCGATCTCCTCGCGCCCAAAGCCCCGCCGGGCCAGCTCGGCGGTGAGGGCGGGGGCCTGGCTGGCATCGGTAAAATCCCTCACGCCGCCGCCACCGTCGAAATCCGAGCCGAAGCCGACATGCTCAACGCCGATGCGCCGGGCGATATATTCGATATGATCGACAATATCCTTGATCGAGACATCCTCCGTGCGCGCCTTGGGCCGCAGGAAGGAGGAAACCATGGTCACCTGCACCAGCCCGCCCGTGGCGCCCAGCGCGTCGAGCTGCTCATCGTCGAGGTTACGCTTGTGCTCACAGAGCGCGCGGGCGCAGGAATGGGTGGCCAGCACCGGCACTTTCGAGCGCTCCACCGCCTGCATCATGGTGGTTTTGGCGCTGTGCGAAATATCGGCCAGCACGCCAAGCGCGTTCATGCGCGCCAGCACCTCCTGGCCATAATCCGAGAGCCCGCCATAGCGCGTCTCGTCATCGCCCAGCGCGCGCAGCGGAATGGCGGCATCGCCGATCTGGTTGTGGCCATTATGGGTGAGCGTGACATAGCGCACCCCCAGCCCCGCGAACTCATCGAGTGTAGCCAGCTCAAGCCCCAGCCCGTAGCCATTCTCGATGGCCGGCACCACCGCCACCTGGCCGGCGGCAAACGCCGCCTCTATGCCCTCGGCCGAAGGCGCGACCACGCCGCCTTGCGGCCCATGGGCCCCCATGGCGTTGATCTCGCCCAGCATCTCGCGCGTGCGGGCCACCGCCTTGGCATAGCCCGCCGCATCGCGCAGCCCTTGGGGAATATAGGCGACAAAACACACCGCCCCCAAGCGCCCGCGCCGGAGCTTGGGAAAATCGACATTTCGCGGCCCATCCTCAAAGGCGCTGGGACCGGGCGGCCAGGGAATGTCGACATGGGTATCGATGGCGAGCAGGCCGGCATGGGGATCGGTATGGGGGTCAATCGTCATGTGACTGAACTTTGAGTGCGCCGAGCGCCGCGTCAAGCGCCTTGCGCATGACGCTGGGCACCGGGGCGGTGGCGGCGGGCGCGCGCTCGCCTTGGTTGGGCAAATGCCGGCAGCGCGCCACCAGCACCGCCAGCTCAAGGGTGAAATGGGTAAACACATGCGAAACCCGCCCGGCCGGGCGCCACGCCGCGCGCGCCACGGGCGGCTGGCTTGGCAGCACCAGCATGCCGCCCAGCAGCCCGCGTGGCGGGTTGCGCTCAAGCAGCGCCTCGCCCTGCTGGTCGATCAGCGCATAAACCTCGCCGGTGCGGTGCGGCTTGGGTGGCTTGGGCGCGCGCCGTGGCAGTTCGGCGGCTATGCCCCGCGCCCGGGCGGCGCAGGCATCGGCCCACGGGCAGACCCGGCAATCAGGGCTTTTGGGGGTGCAGATGGTGGCGCCCAGATCAAACAGCGCCTGAGCGAAATCGCCGGGTGCGGCGCGCGCGGCGGGGTCGTCCATCAGCCGCTCGGCGGTGGTTGCCAGCAGCGCCTTGGCGCGGGGCAGGGGGGCTTCAATGCCAAACACCCGCGCGGTCACGCGCTCCACATTGCCATCCACCGGCAGCACGGGGGCGTTGAAGGCAATGGCCGCCACCGCCCGCGCGGTATAAGGGCCAATGCCCGGCAGCGCCCGCAGCCCGGCCACATCGGCCGGAAACCCGCCCAATGCCGCCACCGCCTGGGCGCATTTGTGCAAATTGCGCGCGCGGGCATAATAGCCAAGCCCGGCCCACAGGGCGCATACCTCTTCCACGCCAGCGGCCGCCAAATCCTCGATACGCGGAAAGCTTGCCAGAAATTTAGCGTAATAGGGCTTTACGGTTGCCGCCACCGTCTGTTGAAGCATGATCTCGGAGAGCCAGACATGGTAAGGCGCCGCCGCCTCACCGGGCTTGGCGCGCCAGGGCAGGTCGCGGCGGGCGCGCGCGTACCAGGAAAGGAGCCGGGATGCCGAAGGAGCCGAGCGTGAAGAGGGGGAGGAAGACCGATGCGCCACAAGCGCCATTAGTGCCGCCGCCCGAGCCGCCGCGCAACTACGGCCCGCGCGGCATAGCGGCGCTGCTTGCCCCCATCACCCGTCCGGCCTTTAAAAAACGCGCCCCCGCCGCCGCGCAGCTTTTCGCCGATTGGCCCCAGCTCGCCGGGCCCGAGCTTTGCGCGCGCGCCAGCCCGGTGAAATTCGCCGGCGGCACGCTCACGCTGGGCTGTTCGGGCCCCACGGCCATGGAGCTGCAATTTGTTGAAGCCCAGATCATCGAGCGCCTGAACATGGGGCTGGGCCAGGGCACGGTCGAGCGTCTGCGCTTCGTGCAGGCCTCGCCCCGCCTGCCCGCGCCGCCCGCGCCCCGTCCGCGCCCGCCCAACATCGCCCCGCCGCCCGGCCTGCCCGAAGGCGAGCTTGGCGAAGCCTTGGCAAAACTCTACCTGGGCCTAAAAACCCGTGGATAAGTGCCGTTCCCGATTCGACTCCCGCGCGCAAATCTGCCAACACTATATATAGGAGAAAAAATGCTGATTACCCGTCGTTCCACACTATCCCTGGTAGGTGCTTCATTGTTCGGCGGGCCCGCCCTGGCGGCCCAGTCGGCGGCGGCCTCGGCGGCGCCCGTGGTCAACCCCTATTCTCAGCGCTCCATTGGCTCGGCCAAGGCGCCGGTGGTGGCGCTGGAGTTCTTCTCCCTCACCTGCACCCATTGCGCGCATTTCGCCACGGTCACCATGCCCAAGGTGAAGCCCAATCTGGTCGATACCGGCAAGCTCCAGATCATTTACCATGATTTCCCGCTCGACCAGGTGGCGCTGAAAGCCGCGCAGGTGGCGCGCTATCTGCCGGCCGAGCAATATTACCCCTTCATCGAGGCGCTGTTCGCCGCGCAAGATGACTGGGCCTTCCAGCCCGGCGAGGATTATCATGCCTCGATCTTCAAATATGCCGCCCTCGCGGGCATGGATCAGGCCACTTACAACACCGCCTGGAACGATGACAAGCTCGCCCAGTTCATCTTGAGCGGCCAGCAGGAGGCTGAGAAGATGTATAACATCAACGCCACGCCCACCTTCGTCATCAACGGCACGGTTCACCCCGGCGCCGCCGAATATGATGATTTCGCCGCCATGGTCGAGGCCGCCGCCAAGGCGCCGGCCAAGGGCTGAGCCATGCCGGCCCGTTTCGCCCGCCTGCGCATCGCCGGGTTCAAAAGCTTCGCGGACGCCACCACGGTGGAGATTCTGCCGGGGCTGACCGGTGTGGTCGGGCCGAACGGGTGCGGCAAATCCAACGTCATCGAGGCGCTGCGCTGGGCGATGGGCGAATCCAACGCCCGCAACATGCGCGGCGCCGAGATGGAAGATGTGATCTTCGCCGGCACCACCGCGCGCGCGGCGCGCAATCTGGCCGAGGTCACGCTCTCCCTCGAGGAAACCGCCGGCCTCGCGCCGCCGCCCTTCCATGAGGCGGGGGATCTGGAAATTTCGCGCAAGATCGAGCGTGGGGCGGGCTCGAGCTACCGGGTGAACGGCAAGGAAGCCCGCGCCCGCGACGTGCAGACCCTGTTCGCCGATCTCGCCTCGGGCGCGCGCGCCTCGGCCATGATCTCGCAAGGCCGGGTGGGCGCGCTGGTCAGCGCCCGGCCCGAGGAACGCCGCGCCTTGCTCGAAGAGGCCGCCGGCATCACCGGCCTGCATGCCCGCCGCCACGAGGCGGAGCTGAAGCTCAAGGCCGCCGAGGCCAATTTGCTGCGCGCCGATGACCTCAAGGGCCAGGTCGAATCCCGCCTGACCGACCTCAAGAAACAGGCGCGTCAGGCCACCCGCTATAAAAACATCTCCCAGCTCATCCGCCAGGCCGAGGCGGAATTGCTCTCGCTCCAGCGCGCCTTGGCCGAGGCCGGGCGCGTAGCGGCGGCTGAGGCGTTCGCCGTGGCCGAGGCGCGGGTGGCCGAGGCCATGGCCGCCGCCGCCCACAGCACCGCCCAGGCCGCCGAGACCGAGGCCGCCCTGCCCGCGCTGCGCGAGGCCGAGGCCCAGGCCCGCACCGTGCTCGAGCGCGCGCGCATTGCCGCCGAGCAGGTGGGCGAGCAGGAAACCCGCGCCCGCGCCGCGCTCACCGAGGCTAAAACCCGCCACGCCGCCCTCACCCGCGACCATGCCCACGCGCTGAAACTCACCGAGGACGCCCAATCCGCCGCCACCAGGCTGGAGGAGGAGCAGCGCCGGCTGGCCGCCGAAACCGTGGCCGCCCCCGCCGAGATCGAAGCCGCTGGCTTGGCCGAGGATGAGGCGATCGAGGCGCTGCGCACCGCCGAGGCGCTGGTCAACCGCCGCACCGAGGAGGCGGCGCGTATCGCCGCCGAATCCGAGCAAGCCCGCCGCGCCTTGGCCGAGGCCGAGGCGCGGGCCAAGCGCGCGGCCCAGAAAGCCGCCGAGACCCAGACCGAACATGACCGCGTGAGCGCTGCCATCATCGAACCCGCGCGCGTGAAGGCGGCCGAGGATGAGCGCGCCCATGCCGAAGCCGCGCTGGTGGCCGCCCGCGAGGCGGTGATCGCCGCCGAGGCGGCCAAGCTGCGCGCCGAGGAAGACGCCCAGAAAACCCGCCAGGCTGCCGAGGCCGCGCTGGCCGAGGCCCGTGCCAAAGCCAGTGCCCAGGATGCCGCGTTGGCCAAGGTGAGCGCCGAATATGACGCGCTGAACGCGGTTTTGGCGCAGAAATTCGGCCGCGAGGGTGCGCCGATCCTCGACCAGATCACCGTGCCCCCGGGGCTGGAAGCCGCCCTGGGCGCGGCGCTGCGCGAGGAGCTTTCGGCCTCCGCCGAGATCGCCGCCGCCCGCCATTGGCGCAAACTGCCCGATCTGGATTTGCCCGTGGTGCCGCTGCACAGCTTCGCCCAGCTGGTGAAGGGGCCAGATGCGCTCAAACGCGCGCTGAGCCATATTTTGCTGCTGCCCGAGGGGGCGGATGGCGATGTTCACCAGGGTAATCTCACCCCCGGCCAGATTCTGGTCTCGCGCGAGGGCGCGGTGTGGCGTTGGGATGGCTATACGGTGCGCGCGGGCGCGGCCTCCGAGGCGGCGGTGCGGCTCAAGCAGCGCAACCGGCTGGCCGAGCTGGCGGGCGCGGTTGAGACCGCCAAGGCCGCCGCCCTCTCGGCCCGCGAGGCGCGCGCCCAGGCCGAAGCCGCCGAGCGTGAGGCCCGCGCCGCCGAGCAGAATAGCCGCGAGCGGCTGCGCGCCGCCGAGGCCGAGGCCCGCGAGGCCCGCCGCCAGGCTGAGCAACGGTTTGACAAGGCCCGCAACGAGGCTATCCGCTTAAGTGCCGAGGCCGAGCGCGCGAGTGCCCGTGCCCAGGCCGCCGAGGCCGCGCGCGACCATGCCGCCCGCGAGGCCGAGGAGGCCGCCAAGGCGCTGGAGGCGGTGCGCGAGAAGGCCGCGACCATTCCCGATGTCAACGCCGCCCGCCAGGCGGTGGAACAGGCCCGCGCCGCCTTCAGCCAGGCCCGGACCGCCGAGTCGGCGGCGCGCAACCGGCTCTCGGCGCTTAAATCGGCCGATGCCCAGCGCACGCTGCGCCTGGCCACGCTGGCGCGCGAGAGGGAGGATTGGGCCGAGCGCGGGCGCGATGCCGCCGACCGGCTGACCGACCTCAGCGCCCGGCTGCGTGATGCCGACGCCGCGCTGCCCGCGCTCGAAGCCGCGCCCGAGGCGGCTGCCCTGGCCCGCCGCGAGGCACTCGATAATCTGCAAACCATTGAAGGCGAGCATAAACGCGCCGCCGTGGCGCTGCAAAACGCCCAAACCGCCGCCGATGCGGCCGCCCGCGCCGCCCGCGCCGCCGAGAGCGCGGTGAGCGCGGCCCGCGAGGCCCGGGCGCGGGAAGAAGGCAATATCAGCGCCGCCAACCATGCCTGGGGCACGGTGGCCGAGCGTATCCTCGAGCGGCTGGGCGCCGAGCCGGTGCTGCCCGACCCGCCCGCCGAGCTCTCGCCCGAAACCGAGGATAAGGCGCGGCGCAAATGGGAGCGGCTGATCCGCGAGCGCGAGGAGATGGGGCCGGTCAATCTGCGCGCCGAGATCGAGGTGAGCGAGGCCGAGGAGGCGATTGCCACCATCGAGCGCGAACGGGGCGAGATCACCTCGGCCATCGCCAAGCTCAGAGGCTCGATCGGGCATCTCAACCGCGAGGGGCGTGAGCGGCTGAACGCCGTGTTCGCCGAAGTGGACAAGCATTTCCAGGCTCTGTTCAGCCGCATGTTCAATGGCGGCAAGGCGCATCTGGCGCTGGTGGGCTCCGATGACCCGCTCGAGGCCGGGCTTGAAATTTACGCCCAGCCGCCGGGCAAGAAGCTCAGCACCCTCTCGCTGCTCTCGGGCGGCGAGCAGGCGCTCACCGCGCTTTCGCTCATCTTCGCGGTGTTCAAATGCAACCCCGCCCCTATTTCAGTGCTCGATGAGGTGGACGCCCCGCTCGATGACGCCAATGTCGAGCGGTTCTGCACCTTGCTCGAAGACATGGTGCGCGAGACCGGCACGCGCTTCATGGTGGTTACCCACCACCATCTCACCATGGCGCGCATGGACCGGCTTTATGGCGTGACCATGCAGGAACGCGGGATTTCGCGGCTGCTCTCGGTCGATCTCTCAAAAGCGGTGGCGATGGTCGATGGCCCGGCCGGCGCGGTGCTGGCGGCCGAATAATACACGCTGGCTGGCAGGCGGGCGGATACAAAAAACCCCCGTCCAGCTGACCGGGCGGGGGTGTTTGGGCCGTTATCGGGCCTTACAGGGTTTTGTAGAGCGCCGGCAAATCGTCGCGGGTCAGGCCGATATCGGCCAGTTCGCGGTCTGAGAGGCTGGCCAGCTCGGCCATGGCCGAGCGGCGCTCGCGCCAGCGGCGGAAGGCGTTGAGCAGCCCGTAATGGCGCGGAGCCCCGGTACGCGCCGCTTGGTGCGCAAAGAAAAGCGCCCCGAACTTGGCAAAGGCACCGTGGTTGAAAGTCGCGGTCGTCATGATACACCTGATGTGACTGGTTTTGGCCGGTCGCCGAACCGTCATGGTCCAGCAGGGCCGGCAATTGGGAGGGACTATCCTCCGCTGCAATGCAATATAGCGCGAAACCCGCCAGTCTGGTTGTATCGGCGCGCCTGAGCAGCCATGTATGCCGCGCATAACGAAAAGGGGGCCCTATGAGCTCAGAACATGACATCCGCGTGACAGCCTTGCGCGCCCGCCTCGCGGCCCACGGGGTTGCCGGATTCATCGTGCCAAGGGCCGATGAGCATTTGGGTGAATATGTGCCCGAAAGCTCTGAGCGCCTGGCCTGGCTCACGGGCTTCACGGGGTCGGCGGGGGTGGCCATTGTGCTCGAAACCCGCGCGGCCGTGTTCTCGGATGGCCGCTACACCCTCCAGCTCGCCCAGCAGACCGATGAGCGCCTGTTCGAGCGCCGCCATATCACCCTCGACCCTCCCGAGGCCTGGCTGCGCGCCGCCGCGCCCGGCGCGCGCATCGGCTATGATCCCCGGCTGATCAGCGCCGAGGGGCTGAAGCGCTTCGCGGGTGTTGAGATGATCGCCCTGCCCAATCTGGTCGATGAAATCTGGGCCGCCCGCCCGGCGGCACCGGCTGGCCCGGTGGTGGTGCATGAGCTGGCCTTTGCCGGCGAGGCGGGGGCTGACAAGCGGGCCCGGCTGGGGGCTGAGCTGCGGGCCGCCGGGCAGGATGCCGCGTTGCTCACCGACCCCACCTCGGTGTGCTGGCTGTTCAATATCCGTGGCGCGGATGTTGAATTCTGTCCGGTTGTGTTGGGTTTTGTGGTTTTGCACGCCGATGGCGGGGCGGATTTCATCATCGAGCCCGCCCGCGTGAACGTGGCGGTGCGTGACCATCTCGGCCCCGCCGTGCGCCTCGTCCCGCCCGCTGATTTGCCCGCCCTGCTGGCCGGCCTGCACGGCCAGACCGTGCGTTTCGACCCCGCCAGCCAGCCTGTCTGGTTTGAAACCACCCTGCGCGCGGCGGGCGCCGTGCTGGCTGCTGGCCCCGACATCACCGCCCTGCCGCGCGCTTGCAAGAACGCGGTGGAGCAGGCCGGCGCGCGCGCGGCCCATGAGCGCGACGGCGTGGCGATGGCGCGGTTTCTGGCCTGGTTCGCGGCGCATGGCATTGGCCAGACGGAACGCTCAGTGGCCGCCAAATTGCTGGAGTTCCGTGCTCAGGGCACGTATTTCCGTGGCGAGAGCTTCGCCGCCATCTCGGGCGCGGGCGAGAACGGCGCCATCATCCATTACCGCGTCACGGATGAAACCAACCGGTCCATCTCGCCCAACGAGGCCTATCTCATCGATAGTGGCGGGCAATATCTCGATGCCACCACCGACATCACCCGCACGCTCTGGACCGGGCCGGACGCGCCGCCCGAGGCGTTGAAGGCGCATTTCACCCGCGTGCTGGCCGGGCACATCGCGCTCGCCACCGTCAGCTTCCCCGAAGGCGTGGCCGGCGCGCATCTCGATGTGCTGGCGCGCGCCAGCCTGTGGGCGGCGGGGCTCGATTATGACCATGGCACCGGCCACGGTGTGGGGTCTTATCTTTCGGTGCATGAAGGTCCGGCGGGCATTTCGCGCGCCGCCCGGCCCGTGCCGCTGCAGCCGGGCATGATTCTCTCGAACGAGCCCGGCTATTACCTGCCCGGCTCTTATGGCATCCGGCTGGAAAATCTGGTGCTGGTGCGCCAGGCCAGCCTGCCCGGCGCCGCCAAGCCGTTTTTGTGCTTCGAGACACTGACCATGGCGCCCTTCGCGCGGGCGCTCATCGCCCCTGACCTCCTCACGCCCGAGGCCTTGGCCTGGCTCAACGCCTATCACGCCACGGTGCTCGCGCGCCTCGGCCCGCATCTGGACGAGGCCACGCGGGGCTGGCTGCGTGCCGCCTGCGCGCCCATATAATGATTGACCACGGTTTGGGTGGTCGGGCACTCTTGCCTCACCGACTCGCTGATCTTTGCAACTGAAAGGCTCTGTCCATGCGCCTGTTCGTGGCACTCGACCTTCCCTGGGAGGTCAAGGCGGAGTTGAGCGATCTGTCGTGCAATCTGCCCGGCGCGCGCTGGGTGCCGGAAGATAATTTCCACCTCACGCTGCGCTTTATTGGCGAGGCCAACCGCCTCCAGGCCGAGGAAATCGACTCAGCCCTGGCCGCCCTGCGCGGGCGCAGCTTCACCTTCTCGCTTTCGGGCCTGGGATGGTTCGAGAAAAACGGCCGGGTGAACACGCTTTATGCCGGCGTTGAGCGCAATGACGAACTCGCCCGCCTGCAGGCCAAGGTGGAACAGGCCTTGCTGCGCGCGGGCGTGCCCATCGAGCGGCGGCGCTTTACTCCCCACGTCACGCTGGCGCGCATGGACCAGCCGGTGACGCCCGCCCTGGCCAGCTTCGTGCAGGCGCATAATCTCTACCGCTCCGCGCCGATCCTGGCCGATAATGTCATCTTGTTCTCGTCCTATCTCGGCAAGGACCAGCCGACCTACACGCCCGAAGCCGCCTATTCGCTGGCCTGAGGGCGGGAGTTTCTGGCAGGGCGGGGTAGTGTCGGGCTTAAAAATTCGCTCAGCATGCCCAGCAGCAGCGCGCCAATGAGCGCGGCCTTGGGGCTTTTGCGCACCAGCGCGCCCAGCAGGGCGGAGAGCAGCGGCAAGGCCGCCGAGCCGGCCACGGCTTCGGACGTCTCGGGCGGTGCGGCGCGCGACCGCCTGGCCAGCAGCACCCCGCCCAGCGCGATGAGCGCGGCCAGCACCAGCAGCGCCGCGCCGGTAATGGCCGAAGCCGCCGGCGCGCCCAGATGCGCGGTCAGCCACAGGCAAAACCCGGCGACCAGAAAGCCGAACGCCACCAGACACAGCATCAGCGCCAGCAGCGCCACCGCCAGCGCCAGCAGCCCGGTGCGCAGCGCGGCGCTCAGGCGGGCGGGTAACTCCATGCTCAGGGCCGGCGCAGCAGGCTGGCCAGCAGCAGCCCGGCGCCAAACGCCAGCGCCACCGAGGTCAGTGGCTTTTCGGCCACCTGGTGTTCGAGCTTCTCGGCCGCGTCCTTGCCCTTGTCCTTGAGGGTGGTGCTCAGATGGCCGAGCTGCTCCTCGAGCGAGGCGACGCGGGCCTTGAGGTCGGCCCCCTCGAGATGCGCGCCGATGCGCTCGAGCGCTTCATGAGCCTCGCTACCCAGGGTGGTTTTCACCCCGGCCAGCTCATCGCGGAGGCGGGTGAATTCGCGGCGCAGATAATCGAGATCGAATGTCTCGCGGGGCGGTGGCGGGGTGGTGGGGTCTGGGATGGTGTCGTCGCTGGTCATGGTCGTCACCCTCTCGGTCAAGGTTGGGGAACGTTTTGAATGTAAACCTGTCTGGTGTTTCTGGCCAGGGTTGGTTATATTGATGCTTGAACGAAATACATTAACGCGGCTTTTTAGCCATGCTTGCGGCGCATTGCCGCCAATGGCAGGACTGGGGAGACAGTCCGCGAGGCCTGGGCGCGGCGGGGGTTTTTCCCCCCGATGGCGGGAGCGACGGGGCAAATTCGCCGGAGCCCCGCCTGGTTCGGCGCTGAAACGGTTGCCCGGGGCGGTTTCGCGGGCGGGGCGTGGATATCGCCCCGGTTAAAATAAAGTCACCTGCCGCCGGTCGGGCGGGGTGAAAGGAGAAGCTGATGCGTATACTCGTGGTGGAAGATGACAGGGATGTCGCCTCGTTCGTGGTCAAGGGGCTGAAAGAGGCCGGGCACGCGGTCGAGCACACCGATAATGGCCGCGACGGGCTGTTCATGGCGGCTTCCGAGAATTTCGACGCCATCATTCTCGACCGCATGCTGCCCGGGGGCATAGATGGGCTGCGGCTGCTGGAAACACTGCGCGCGCAGGACAATGTCACCCCGGTGCTGTTTCTCTCGGCGCTCGGCCAGGTGGATGACCGCGTGAAGGGGCTGAAGGCGGGCGGCGATGATTACCTCACCAAGCCCTTCGCCTTCGCCGAGCTGCTGGCGCGCGTGGAAGCCCTGACCCGCCGGGGCAAGGCCGAAGGGCCGACCACGCGCCTCGCGGTCGGGGATTTGGAGATGGATTTGCTGTCGCGCAGCGTGCGCCGGGGGGCGCAAAAAATCGAGCTGCAGCCGCGCGAGTTCCGGCTGCTCGAATATCTGATGCGCCATGCCGGGCAGGTGGTGACCCGCACCATGCTGCTCGAGGGCGTGTGGGATTATCATTTCGACCCGCAGACCAACGTGATTGACGTGCATATCTCGCGCTTGCGCCAGAAGATCGACAAGCCCTTCGACCAGCCGCTGCTGCACACGGTACGCAACGCCGGCTATATGTTGCGCGTCGAGGAACCCTGAGGCGCCATGTCGCACCGGGCGCAAATGGCCGGTACGGACGGGGCGGCGGGCGAGCCGCGCCGGCTGCGTCCGTTCATCCGCTCGGCCGGGGTGCGCTTCGCGGTGGCTTATGCGCTGGTGTTTGGGGTTTCGGCGTTCATTCTGGCGTTTTCCATCTGGTATTCCACCCTCGGGCTGTTGCAGCACCAGGTGGAGGCCGAGGTGCGCGCCGACGAGTTCGGCCTGCTTGAGCATGAGGGCATGGGCGGGCTGGGCGCGCTCAGCGTGGCCATTGCCAACCGCATGGCGGATGCCGCCAATGTCAACGCCATCTACCTGCTCGTCGATCCCACGGGCCGGCCGGTGGTCGGCAATCTCGATTCCTGGCCGCGCGGGCTGACCGGCGTGCAGGAATGGTACGAGCTGCCGGTGCAGCGCCAGGGCGTCGCCTCGGTGGCGCTGATGCGCGCCACCATGTTCCCCGACGGCTCGCGCCTGCTGGTGGGGCGCGATGTGCAGGCGCGCTCCGAGCTGCGGCTGATTTTGCGCGATGCATTGATCTGGGCGTTCGGCATCATGGTGGCGCTGGGGGCGTTCGGGGCATTGCTCATCCGCTCGCTGTTCAGGCGGATCATTCAGGATGTGGCCGAGACGACCCGCGCCATTGCGCGGGGCGAGCTGTCGCGGCGTGTGCCGGTGAGTGGCGTGGGCGATGAGTTCGACGAGCTGGCCGTGGTGATCAACGACATGCTCGAGCGGCTGGGCCGGCTGATGGACGGCGTGCGCCAAGTCTCCAACGCCATTGCCCATGATTTGCGCACCCCCGTGGCCCGCGCCCGCGCCCGGCTGGAAGATGCCGCCCTGCACGCCCACACGCCCGAGACCATGTCGGCCGCCATCGAGCGGGCGATTTCGGACCTTGACGGCATTACCGGCATTTTCGAGGCGCTGTTGCGTATTTCAGAAATCGAGGCGGGCTCGCGCCGGGCCGCCTTCGCCGCCGTCGATCTGGCGCCCATGCTCCATGACATGGACGAGCTTTATGCCGTCGTGGCCGAGGAGCGGGGGCTGAAGCTCGATAGCTCGATCCACGGTCCGCTGCCCGTGATCGGCGACCGCCAGCTGGTGCAGCAGGCGGTGGCCAACCTGCTCGACAATGCGCTGAAATTCTCGCCCATGAACGGGGTCATACGCTTCCAGGCCCAGCGCCATGAGCAGGTGGTGGAAATCGTGGTGGCTGACCGCGGGCCGGGGATTCCTGAAAACGAGCGCGCGCGCGCGACCGAGCGTTTTTACCGTGGCGAGGCCGCGCGCCATACTCAGGGTTCGGGGCTGGGGCTGTCGCTGGTGGCGGCGGTGGCGCAGCTGCATGGCGGCACGCTTTACCTGGGCGACAATCATGCCCCCGATGAGCCCAATACCGGGCTGCGCGCCGTGCTGGTGCTGCCCGCCAACGTGCCGCCGCCCAAATTCGTCGCCTCCAGCCTGCCCAGGCGGGGCTGAGGCCATAAAAACGGCCTCCCGATCTCATGGGAGGCCGTTTTTGCGGGCGCGTTACTTGGCGGCGATCACCGCGCCTTCGAGATCATGCTCGATGCTGGCCAGGACCTGCGGCGCGCGCAGCTTGACGAAGCTGAACCAGGCAAAGCCAAGGAGCAGATAGGCGCCAAAGGCGTAAGGGAAATAATTGTAAGGCGCGGCCGGCACCGGATAGACACTGCCGCCCAGCGCGAACAGCATGAACACCACGCCCAGCCCCCCAAACACCAGATGCGAGGCTTTGAGCTCGCCAGTGCGCTTGAGATAAACCGGCGCGGCGATGGAGCACAGAAGATACACGATGATAAAACCATAAGAGGCCAGCGTGCCGTACCAGCCATAAGTGTTGGTCTCGGTCTGCCCGGCGAAGGCCTCGCACACAACGAGGTTGAGCACGGCGCCGGCGGTGAGCGCGAGAAACGGGGTTTTGTGGGTCTTGTGTACCAGCCCCATGGAATTATGCACGAACTGGTAGCGCCCGAGCGAGAACAGCATGCGCCCAAAGGCGTTGAGCGAGGCCAGCGCGCAGGCAAAGGAGGACACGGTGGCGCCGAAATAGACCGGCGCGGTCATCCATGTGCCGATCTTCGAGGCGATATCGCCGATCGGCGCGGCGCTGTTGCCGAGGGCGGCGCCATTATCGTTGAAGCCCTGGGTGATGGCGTAGGCGCTGAGGATGAAGAACAGGCCGGAGGATATGGCTGTCCAGATGATCGCCTTGGGGATGGTGGTTTCGGGGTTCTTGGTCTCCTTGCCCAGTGAAGCCGCCGACTCGAAGCCCACGAACGAGAAAATGCCGAACACGATGGCCTGGGTGATGCCACCAAAGCTGGCGCCTGAGAGGCTGATTTGGGTGGTGTCGGGCTTGAAGTGGAAATGTGCCAGCGTGATGGCGATGACCGCCAGGATGATGGTCACCGAAATGGCCTCAAGGGTGAGGCCGATGCGCGAGGAGATGCGCACGTCGCGCGTGGCGAAGGCCCAGATGAGCACCGAAATGATGAGGTAGAACACCGCATTGGGAAGGCCCAGACTTACCCCGATGGAAGAGAGGAAGGTTTTGGCGAACAGAGAGGTGGCGACGGTGAGCGCCATGGCCGTGAATATATAGGCCGCCAGCATCGCCCAGCCCGAAAGCACGCCCCATACCGGCCCGAGGCTGCGCGAGACGTAAATGAAAAACGAGCCCGCCGCCGGTATGCGCCCCGCGAGCTTGGAAATGTTGAGCGCCACGATGACCAGCGCCACCGTGCACAGCGCGAAAACCAGCCACGACGCCGTGCCCGCCATGCCAGCCACAACCGCCACCGACAAAGCCGGCGTGAGCGTGGGCGATACGTTGGCGACCGATTGGCCCAACGCCTCGAGAAACGACAAACTGTCCTTACGCAATTCCGACATGCATGACCCCCAGACCTGAGTTTGTCCGTGGGACAGGCGGCTCTACCCCTGCATCCCGCCCTTGTTCAGCGCCGGGCGATCGTCTTAATTTCTTTAAATGAAAAAAGTTTTCTTTTCAAGGGTTGTTTTGTCGGATCTCACGCGCCGCCCCGGTCATCGGCCGCGCCAATCCCCAATTGTTTGAGCTTACGGTGCAGGGCGCTGCGCTCCATGCCCACGAAATTGGCCGTACGCGAAATATTGCCGCCGAAGCGCAAAAGTTGCGCCTGGAGATACTGGGTCTCGAACACGTCGCGCGCTTCGCGCAGCGGCAGGGCCATCAGGTCGGCTTCGGGATCGATCGAGAGCGCGCTCGGCGCGTGGCTGGCCAGTTCGGTGGGCAGATGCTCGGCATGGAGCATCTCCCCCGGCTCGGCCGCGCGCATGATCATCAGCCATTCCATGACATTGCGCAGCTGGCGCACATTGCCCGGCCAGTCATGCGCCTGCAGCGCGGCCACGGCATCAGAGGCCAGGATGCGCGCGGGCAGGCCCGAGATTTCGGCGGCATGTTTTAGAAATTGCGCGGCGAGCACCGGAATATCCTCGCGCCGTTCCTTCAGCGAGGGCACGCGCAGCGGCACCACCGCCAGGCGGTAATATAGATCCTCGCGGAAATGCCCGGCATTGATCTCGGCGGGCAAATCCTTGGCGGTGCTGGCGAGCACGCGGATATCGACCTTCACCCGCCCACTGCCGCCCACCCGCTCGAAGGATTGCTCCTGCAGCACCCGGGCGATCTTGCCCTGGGTTTCCATGGGCAGTTCCGAAACCTCATCGAGCAGCAGCGTGCCGCCATGGGCGCGCTCGAGCACGCCGATCTTGCGTGGGGAACCGGAGCCATCGGCCCCGGCCTCGACGCCAAACAGCTCGGATTCGAATTTCTCGGGCGCCAGGGTCGCGCAGCTCAGCACCACGAAGGGGCCATCCGCGCGGCGGGATTTGGCATGAATCAGGCGCGCCACCGTCTCCTTGCCCGCGCCCGGCGGGCCGGAAATGAGCACGCGCGAGCCCGTGGGCGCCACTTTCTCGATGGTCGAGCGCAGATGCGCGATGCCATGCCCATCGCCGACCAGATTGCTCTCCGCCCCCACGCGCTGGCGCAGCTCGGCATTCTCCGCCTCCAGCTTGGCGGTTTCCAGGGCGCGCTTGACCACCAGCAGCAGCCGGTCGGAGTTGAAGGGTTTCTCGATGAAATCATAGGCGCCGCGCTGAATGGCGGCGACCGCGGTTTCGATGGTGCCGTGACCCGACATCATCACCACCGGCACGCGGGGCACCTCCTGGTGCAGCACTTCGAGAATGCCGATGCCATCGAGCTTCGAGCCCTGCAGCCAGACATCGAGAATGACCAGATTGGGCCGGCGCGCGCGATAGGCGGCCAGCGCCTCGTCCGACGTGCCCGCCGAACGGGCCTCATAGCCCTCATCTTTCAAAATCGCTTCAACGAGCAGCCTGATATCGGGCTCGTCGTCCACGATCAGAATTTCGGTCATTCCTTCGGCAACTCCTTTGTTCCTTCACCCGGACGTTCCACGGTTTTATCTTCCTCGCCCGTCAGGACGGGCAGCGTCAAGCTCACTTCGGCGCCCACGCCGCCGGGCGCGGGCTTCAGGTTCAGCCAGCCGCCATGATCCTCCATGATCTTGGCGACAATGGCCAGCCCCAGCCCCGTGCCCTTGGGCTTATGCGTCACATAAGGTTCGGCCAGCCGGTGGCGGTCTTCCTCGGGCAGGCCCACACCGTCATCGGTCACCGAGAGCACGGCCATGGCGCCGTCTTGGTACAAATGCAGCTTCACGCTGTGGGCGCCTTCGCGCATGGCGACGGCGTCGGCGGCGTTTTGCAGCAGGTTGGTCAGCGCCTGGCCAATCAGTCGGCGGTCGCATACCGCGCGCAGCGGCGCGTCGATCGTCACGTCCCAGTCGATGCGCGGATGCGCGACACGCTGGAGCGTCATGGCCTCGCGGGCAATGCGCTCCAGGGCCTCGGGGCGCATCACCGGCGCGGGCATGCGCGCGAAGGACGAGAATTCATCCACCATGCGCCCGATATCGCCGACATGGCGCACGATAGTGTCGGCGCATTGGCTGAAGCTTTCGGGGTCGGAGGTGATTTCGCGCGCGAACCGGCGCTTGAGTCGCTCGGCCGAGAGCTGAATGGGGGTCAGCGGGTTTTTGATCTCATGGGCGATGCGTCGGGCCACATCCGCCCAGGCGGCCTTGCGCTGGGCGGCCATGAGCTCGGTGACATTGTCGAACGTGACGATGAACCCGTCGGGCGCGCCATCGTTCATTTCGGCGCCGATGCGCACCAGCAGCACGCGCTTCTCGCGCCCCTGGCCATGTTCAAGCTGCGCGACGGCGGTGCGTTCGGGGGTGGCCATGACACTGGTGAGTAGTGGTTCGAATTCGGGCACCAGCTCGGCCAGATTGCGGCCAATCAGGGGCAGAAGGTTGATTTGCAGCAACTCCGAGGCCGCGCGGTTGGGCAGCTCGACGCGCCCGAAGCGGTCCAGCCAGATGACGCCGGCCGAAACGCCGGCCAGCACCGTCTCGGTGAAGCGGCGCCGCTCATCGAGCTGGCGGTTGACATCGAGCAGTTCGGCGCGCTGGGCGCCAAGCTCGGCGGTCATGCGGTTGAAGGCTTTCGAGAGCCCGGCCACCTCGTCGCCAGTCGCGCTTTCGGGCACGCGCACACCCAGATCGCCCTGGCTGATCTGCTCGGCGGCGCGGATGAGATGGCCGATGGGCCTGGCGATCTGGTTGGCGATGACCAGCCCAAACCCGACCAGCGCCGAAAGCACCAGCAGCGAGAGCACGGCGATGATGAGGGCAAAGGAGATTTCGAGCCCCGCGCGGTTGCGCGCCAGACGCTGATATTCATCCACCGCCTGCTGGGTTCTGTTGACGTGATCGAGGATCGCCGGGTCGATCGGCTTTTCGATCATCAGCATCAGGGGGGGGGTGATGTCGAGCTTGATCACCGCCTGCTCGGACGTACCGCCCGCGGCGCTGATCACCGGCACCTGGCCGGTCTGGGCGGCGGCGATGGCGCGCGAATTGGGCACGGTCGCGGCCATGCCGGCGAACAGCCCGGCGGAGGCGATGATCTCGCCATTATCGGGCTGGAAGATCACCGCCTGGGTCAGGCCGCGCGCCGCCGTCTGATTGACCAGATAGGAGCCGAACTCGTCGGGATTGCCAAAAAACACCGAGCCGGCCTGAGAGAGGTCGTTGGCCATGGCGAGCGCGTCGAGCCGGATGTCGTTCTCGTGCTCGGTCAGATAGCCCTGGGCGACCTGGTTCGATTCAGCCAGCGCGGTTTGCACCCTGGTATTGAACCAGGCCTGGATGCCGAAATTGAAGAACACAATGGCGAACACCGCGACCAGAATGGCCGGCACCGCCGCCACGCCGCCAAACAGAAACATCAGCCGCACATGCAGCCGCGCCCCCGCGGCGCCGCGCCGGTGCTCGAGCAGCACGCGGGTAATGCGCCCGACCAGCACCAGGATGAGCAGCAACAGCGCCGCGAAATCGGCCACGATGAGCCCGACCGCCGTGCCCGAATGCAGCGAGAGCTTGACCCGCCCGGCCAACACCGCGAACGAGGCGATGCCCAGCAGCAGCGCCGCCGAGGCCACCAGCAGCGTGGCGATGCGCCCCAGCGCCAGATCGACGAAATAAGCCAGCCCCGAGCGTGGCTCTTGATCACGCATGGCCATCAGGCGGGCTCACCGGTTGGGCGGGGGGCGCGCATGGTCAGCCCACCTTGCGCTGCACGCCAATGCCGTGCTCGCGGATTTTTTTGCGCAGCGTGTTGCGGTTGAGCCCCAGCAGCGCCGCGGCGCGGATTTGGTTGCCACGCGTCTCGGCCAGCGTCATGCGGATCAGGGGCCGCTCGAGATCGGCCAGCGCGCGTTCATACAGCACGCCTTCCTCGCCCGATTCGCGGATGGCGGCGAGCAGGCGCGAAATATGGCGCTCGACCACGGCGGTCATGTTGTCGGGCTCATCGCCGCCCGGCCTGGGGCCGGCGCTCTCGGTGGCGGCCGGCTCAGGCGCGGTGTGCTCGGCCAGCTCCTGGGCAACCGCCTCCGCGCTGATGACCGGCTGGGGCACCAGGGCGGCGAGCCGGCGGATGAGGTTTTCGAGTTCACGCACATTGCCTGGCCAGCGATAGCCCGCGAGCAGCGCCATGGCGGCGTGATCGATGGTTTTGGCGGGCAGCCCCTCGGCCTGGGCCTTGGCCAGAAAATGCTGGGCCAGCGCGGGGATGTCGTCTGGCCGCTCTCTGAGGGGGGGCAGGCGGATGGGCACGACATTGAGCCGGTAGAACAGATCCTCGCGGAACTGGCCGGAGCGGATGAGCGCGCGCAAATCGCGGTGGGTGGCGGCGATGATGCGGGCATTGGCCTTGATCGGCTGACGTCCGCCCACGGTGGTATATTCGCCCTCCTGCAACACTCTCAGCAGCCGGGTTTGCGCCTCGGGCGGCATATCGCCGATTTCATCGAGAAACAGCGTGCCGCCGCTGGCTTGCTCAAACCGCCCGACATGGCGGTTGGTGGCGCCCGTGAAGGCGCCCCGCTCATGGCCAAACAGCTCGGATTCGATGAGCTCGCGCGGGATCGCGGCCATGTTGATGGCGACGAACGGCCCCTGGCGGCGGCGGCCGAAATCATGCAGCGCGCGAGCCACCAGCTCCTTGCCGGCCCCTGATTCGCCATTGATCATCACGGTCAGGTCGGTGGTGGTGAGCCGGGCGATGATGCGGTAAATCTCCTGCATCGCCGGCGAGCGGCCGATCAGGGGCAGAGAGTCATCCCCGGCCGGCTCGGCCGCCTTGGCGGCGGCGGGCGCCAAGGGCTGGTTCAGCGCCCGCTCCACGGTGGCCAGCAGCTCGGTCAGGTCGAAGGGCTTGGGCAGATAATCGAACGCGCCGCGCTGGGTGGCCTGCACGGCGGTGGTCAGCGTGCTTTGCGCGCTCATCACAATCACCGGCAACTCGGGCCGCACGCGGCGGATGCGCGGGATGAGGTCGAGCCCGTTTTCGTCAGGCATGATGACATCGGTGATGGCGACATCGCCCTCGCCATCCTCCACCCAGCGCCAGAGCGTGGCGGCGCTGGCGGTGGCGCGCACCTGGTAGCCCGCCCGGCCCAAAGCCTGGGTGAGCACGGTGCGGATGGAGCGGTCGTCATCGGCGATGAGGATGGTGGGCAGGGTCATGGCGGGCTCAGCGTTCAGCCGGGTCTTCGTAAACCGGGAGGTGGATACGGAATTCGGTGCGGCCGGGGCGGGACTCGACGTCGATCAGCCCGCCATGGTCGGCCACGATCTTGGCGACCAGGGCGAGCCCAAGCCCCGAGCCCGTCGCCTTGGTCGAGACGAAGGGCTCGAACAGATGGCGGCGTATGTCTTCGGGGATGCCGGGGCCATTGTCGCGCACGGCCACGAACAGCGGCAGGTTGGGGCGCGAGCGGCCGGCGGCGGCGGCCAGCCGCACGCCATGCTGGAAGCCGGTGATGAGGTGGATCTCGCCATCCCCCAGCTCGGCGGCGCCAATCGCCTCGGCGGCGTTCTTGATCAGGTTCAACAGCACCTGGATGAGCTGATCGCGGTTGCCCTGCACATGCGGCAGCGAGGGGTCGTAGCTCTCGGTGAATTTCACCTTGGTGCCAAACCCGCTGCCCGCCAGCTTGCGCACATGCTCGAGCACGCGGTGGATATTGACGCTCTGGCGCTCCAGCTTCTTCTCGCCAAACGTCTCCATGCGCTCGACCATGGCGCGGATGCGGTCGGCCTCCTCGCGAATCAGCACGGCCAGCTCGCGGTCGGCGGGGGGGGCACTCATTTCCAGCAGCTGGGCGGCGCCGCGTATGCCCGAGAGCGGGTTTTTCACCTCATGGGCCAAAATCGCCGCCATGCCGGTGAGGGAGCGCGCCGCGTTACGCGCCGACATTTGCTGATCGAGCGCGAGCGCGGTCGATTCATCATGCACCGTGAACGAGACATGGCCGGGGTAATCGGGCATCGGCCCGGCCTGCACCGCGCAGCCCCGGCGCAGCAGGCGCGGCCCCTCGAACATCATGTTATGCTCGGCCACCGAAATGCCGGCGCGGCGCACGCGCTCGAGGATGAGAAAGATCGGATGATCGGGCGAGAGCGTGTCGGCCAGCGGGGTGTTGAGCAGCATCGACCGCGAGGCGCCGAAAAATTCCTCGGCGGCGTAATTGAGCGCGGCGAACTGGTCCTGCTCGTCAACCACCACCACCGCGATCGGCAGGGTCTCGAGCAACTGGCCGGGTTCGAGGACAATGCCGGCCCGGGGCCGCGCGGGGGCGCGCCGGACCAGCCCGAAGGCTTTCTTGAGCCCGCTATTCATCAGGCGGCGAGGGCCATGTCGTCCTGGCGGACGAAACCTTGCGCGATCAGCGGATCGAAGAATTCATCGATCAGCGCCTCGACCTCAGCGGCATTGTCCATCCGGTTCATTTGCGCGCGGAAGGCGGCCGAGCCGCGCAGCCCCTGGCTGTACCAGGCGATGTGTTTGCGCGCCAGCCGCACGCCCGGCCCCTCGCCAAAATAGGCCCGCACCTCGCGATAATGGCGCAGCAATATCTCTTTCTGCTCGGCCAGGCTGGGCGCGGCGCGGTGCGCCCCGGTGGTGAGATGTTCGATGACCTGGCGCAAAAACCACGGCCGCCCATAAGAGCCGCGCCCGATCATCACCCCGTCGGCGCCCGAGCGGGCCAGCGCCTCGG
Source organism: Pseudomonadota bacterium (assembly GCA_021809435.1). GTDB lineage: Bacteria > Pseudomonadota > Alphaproteobacteria > Acetobacterales > Acetobacteraceae > Acidocella. The sequence goes on from JAKBAD010000003.1 coordinate 173,338, forward strand.
CGGCCTTGGCCTCGGAGGTGATGTCGCCATTGACGATGACCGGCAGCTTGACGCTCTCCTTCACCTCGCGCACGAAATCCCAGTTCGCCGTGCCTTCATAAAATTGCTGGCGCGTGCGGCCATGCACCGTGATCAGCGCGATGCCCGCCTCTTCGGCAATGCGCGCGAGCCTGGGGGCGTTGAGGCTGGTATGGTCCCAGCCCATGCGCATTTTCAGCGTCACCGGCACCTCCACCGCCTTGGCGGTGGCTTCCAAAATCGCCCCGGCGCGCAGCTCGTCCTTCATCAGGGCCGAGCCCGCCATTTGCCCAATGGCCACTTTCTTCACCGGGCAGCCAAAATTAATGTCGATCAGGTCGGCGCCCAACCCGACGGCGATTTTCGCGGCCTCGGCCATGGCGGCGGGTTCGCAGCCGGCGAGCTGCACGGCGTTGGGCCCGCCCGAGCCCACCACTTCGGCCATTTGCAGCGTCTGGCGGTTTTCGCGCACCATCGCCCACGAGGCGATCATCTCCGAGACGACCAGCCCCGCGCCCATTTCCTTCACCAGCGCGCGGAACGGCAGGTCGGTGACGCCCGAGAGCGGTGCCAGGAACACCGGCTCGTTGATCGTCACGGCGCGCGGGCCGGCGCCGATTTGGATGGGCTTGATCAAGGGGGTGGGCGATGTGCTCATGATTTGGGCAAAGTACAGCCCGCCCGGGCGCCATGCAATGCACTAAATAAAGACGGTTGACGCCGCGCGCGGCGGCAATACATCTCGGAGGGGCATAATCAGGAGCATAGAATGACCCCGCGCATCGGTACCGGTTTCGACGTTCACGCCATGGCGGAAAACCGCGACATGATTATCTGCGGGGTCAAGATCCCGTTCGAGAAAGGCCTGGCTGGCCATTCGGATGCCGATGTCGGCATTCATGCGCTGTGCGACGCGATTTACGGCGCGCTCGCCGAGGGCGATATCGGCCGGCATTTCCCCCCCTCCGAGGATAGCTGGAAAGATGCTGATTCCGCACGGTTTTTGGTGCACGCCGCCGGGCGCATCAAAGCCCGTGGCGGCAAGCTGGCCAATGCCGATATCACCATCATCTGCGAACGCCCCAAAATCGGCCCGCACGCGGCGGTCATGCAAGCCCGCCTGGCGGCACTGCTCGATGTGGCGCCGGGCAAAATCTCGGTGAAGGCGACCACCACCGAGACGTTAGGCTTCACCGGCCGGGGCGAAGGCATCGCCGCCCAGGCATCGGTGATCGTAATGGTTCCCGAAGAGTGAAAAATTCTGCACTGGCCGGTTAATGGCCACAAAATCCTGTGTATAAAATTACCGCTCCCATCTATTTCCGCATTGCTGCGCTGCGAAAACCCCTCTGTCGTCATGGCGCGTGGCTCGGCTATAGAATGAGGCATAGGATGAGTTTCCTCTCCTATTTTCTTGGACGTTTCCTCCCTAAACTTGGCGGCGCGCATTCGCGCCGCCTTTTTTTTGCGCAAAATTCAGGGGCGCGAAAAGCGCGGACCTTGGGATGCCGTTTGCGATAGGCCAAAGAGAAAATTTTTGCGGAAAGTGGGGGGCTTCTGTTGCCCGGTGCCCCCCGAACCGCGCTTAGCTGTTTTTAGGCAGCGACAGCGAATGCAACGTTGTTATCGTTCGCATTTAAAAAATAGCCCGATGACGGCGGTACAATGCCGAGCAAAAGATGGGTCTTTACTACACGTGTCGAGCCTGTTTCGCCCCCATAAATGGTGGAGGCGCCGGGTACCGCCCCCGGGTCCACAATGCTTATTCCACGCACCGTTTATTGCCATAGCCGGCGAACCGGCAACACTTATATAGACCGCGAAGCCCTGCGGTGAAAGGGGGCGCGTTGAAGGACGCGCCCCGTCGCGCTATGAGCAGCCATGACCCTGACGCCAGAACAGACAACCGAGATCGAAGCCGCGCGCGGCCGCACCCACGCCACCCTGCGCCCCACCGTGCCCGCGCTCGAGGAAAAGCTTTTCACGGCCTTCCCCGTGCTCGACCATGGCTTCATCCGGGTGGTCGATTATATGGGCGATGACGGGGCCGTGGTGCAGGCAGCGCGGGTCTCTTATGGCCGGGGCACGCGTAAAGCACTCGAGGATGAGGGGCTGATCCGCTACCTCATGCGCCATTACCACTCCACGCCCTTCGAGATGTGCGAGATCAAGTTCCATGTGAAACTGCCGATTTTCGTGGCTCGCCAGTGGATTCGCCACCGCACCGCCAATGTGAATGAATATTCGGCGCGCTATTCGGTGCTCGACAAGGATTATTACCTCCCCGCGCCCGAAAATCTGGCCAAACAGTCGGTGGTGAACAACCAAGGCCGCGGCGAGGTGCTCGATGCCAAAACGGCCGCGCGCGTGCTTGGCCTGCTGCAGGCCGATGCCGAGGCGACCTATGGCCATTATGAAGACATGCTGGGCGACGAAATCGGCCTGGCGCGTGAACTGGCGCGCATGAACCTGACGCTCAACACCTATACCCAATGGTACTGGAAGACCGATTTACATAATCTCTTCCATTTCCTGCGCTTGCGCGCCGACTCCCACGCGCAGTATGAAATCCGCGTTTACGCCGAGGAGATGCTGAAGCTGGTCGAGGCCTGGGTGCCGCTCTCCTGCAAGGCTTTCCGCGATTACCGCCTGGGCGCGGTCACGCTCTCGGCGCGCATGCTTGAGGCCGTGAAGCGCATGCTGGCGGGCGAAACGGTCACGGCCGAGAGCGCCGGGCTCTCAAAGCGCGAATGGGCGGAATTCTCAGCCGCCCTGGGCCGTGAGGCCTGATACGAAAAACGGCCCTCACGGGCCGTTTTGTTTACACAGGTTCGGGAGTTTTTATATCGACCATCAGCTCATGGGCCAGGCGCTCAAGCGCCGCGCGCACGGTGGGCTCGGGCACATCGGCCGGCAGGCTCAGGCTCAGCTGGGCCTTGAACAGCGTTTCGCCGGTGAAGGGCGCGCTCTCCAGGGCCGAGGAGAAATCCTCGATATTGACGCCCAGCCGGGTCAGGGTCTGGGTTACGTCGCGCACAATGCCCGGCCGGTCATGGGCGACCAGCTCCAGGCGCAGCGGCGTGCCGGCGGGCGCTGCCGTCTCCTGGCCCGAGGCGATGGTGATACGCAGCCCCTCTTGTTCAAGCTGCGCCAGCGAGGTGATGAGCCCGGCCCGCGCGGGGGCCGAAACCTGCACCAGCACCACCCCCGCGAACGCCCCGGCCAGATTGGCCAGCCGGCTTTCCAGCCAGTTGCCGCCATGGCGGGCCACGGCTTCGGCAATTAAATTCACCAATCCTGGCCGGTCAGGCCCGACAAAGGTGAGAACCAGCGAGTCGGTGGCGCGGAGGGGTGAGGTCATTGCTGTCCTCAGCGATTGTTGCGCTGGCCGAAGAGCTGCAGCAGGAACATGAACAGGTTGATGAAGTTCAGATACATCTGCAGCGCATCGTACACCGCGCGCTTGGCGGCCAGCGCCGGCCCGAAGCTGGCGCCGAATTGCAGATAATCGGCCTTGATGCGCTGGCTGTCATAGGCCGTGAGACCAACGAAGATGAACACGCCGAGCACGCTGATGGCGAACTGCACCGCGCTGGAATGGAGGAAGAAATTCACCAGCGAGGCCAGAACGAGCCCAATCAACCCCATGAAGAAGAAGCTGCCGAGCGAGGTCAGGTCGCGCCGGGTGGTGTAGCCATAAAGCGCGGTGCCCGCGAAGGTGCCGGCGCTGATGAAGAACACCTGGGTGATCGAGGTTTGGGTATAGACCATGAAAATGGTGCTCAGGCTGGCACCCATGGCCCCGCAAAAGGCCCAAAACAGCGCTTGGGCGGTGGTGGTGGAGAGACGGTTGACCCCGAAACTGAGCACCAGCACAAAGCCCAGCGGCGCGAAAATGGCCAGATAGGTGAGGATGGTTGGCACCTGTACGAGCTGGCCATAGGCGTTCTGCTCGGAGGTGTAGAACAGATCATTGAGCGCCGGCACCGCGAAAATCGCGTAGGCGATAATGCCGGTGAGCACCAACCCCGAGGCCATCCAGTTATAAACGCGCAGCATATAAGCCCGCAGCCCCTGGTCGAGCGAAGCCGCCCCGAAGCCGGCATACCCTTCCGACAATGGGCGGTAGGACTGATTCGAATTGAGTGCCATGAGGCAAGTAACTCCGTCTAGCTTGGCCGAAACCCGGCCATCGCGTGCGATCTTTCGCGGTTTCACAGGGCATTTCAAGTGAATTGGCCGTGAGATTCAGTGCCGCGCGGTGGGCTGTTGGCCAAAAAACACGGCCCGGACTGGGCAAGTCCGGGCCGCGAAACTTACTGGTCACAAAGATGTGATCAGCGGCGCCACCAGCCGGTCTTTTTGGTGTTGGGCGCGGCGTCCTGGCCGCCAATCACAATCGGTTTCACCGCCGGTTCGGGCTTGGCGGCCGGCTCCGGCGCGCTGGCCTCGGGCAGGGGAGGCTGAGTGGCCTCGGGCGCGGGTTCAGCTTGGGCAAAAGCCGGCGCCTCGGCAACCGGGGAAATGGGCGCCACCGGCGCGGGCTCGGGTTCGGCCGCCAGGGGCGGGGGCTCGGCAACGGCCGGTTCGGGCGCCGGGGCGGCGCTGCGCGCGGCCCGCCGGCGGGCGCGGGTTTCGGCTTCGCGCTGCTCCGCCACCTCAAAAATATCGGCGATGTCGGTGAACAGCGGCACCTCGGCGGCGGCCGGGGCTTCAGCCTCGGCCTCGCCTTCACCGGCGGTCCGGCGGCGGCGGCCGCCGCGCGTGCGGCGGCGCTTGGGCGCGGCTTCGGCGGGTTCGGCCGGCGCTTCGGCCAGTGTCAACTCGGCGGGCTCTTCTGGCAGGGCGGGCTCGGGCTCATCGGCCGGGGCGCCCAGTGCGGCTTCCAGCACCAAATCGATCTCGGAAGGCTGGTCCTCGGCCGCCACGGGCATGGCGGGCGCTGCCTCGGTCTCGGGCTCGGCTTCGGTGCCTTCCGGTGTCTCACCGTTGCGCTCGTCGCGGCGCTTGCCGCGGCGGCGGCGGCGGCGCTTGCCGCGCTCGGCCTTGTCCTCGCCATTGGCCTCGGTGGCGCTGTCTTCCGTCTCGCCCTCGGTCTCGGGCAGGTCTGCGGCCTCGTCCTCGTCAAAATTCTCAACCACGGGGGCGGCGAGTTGGCGCTCGGGCCGCACGGGTTGAGGCATGGGCTGCACGGTTTGGGCGCGCAGCCGCTCAATGCGGAAATTCGTACCCGTCATGCCGGCGTCGGGCACAAAAATCACACGCATCGCATAGCGCGCCTCGATCACCGAGAGCCGCTCGCGCTTGTGATTGAACAAATAGAAGGCGATCTCGGGCGGCAGGGTCACCGAGATTTCAGCGGCGCGGAATTTCGCCCCCTCATCCTCGATGGCGCGCAGAATATGCAAGGCCGCGCTTTCGGGGCTGCGGATATGGCCCATGCCGCCGCAATGCGGGCAGGTGATCAGCGAGGCCTCGGTGAGCGAGGGGCGCAGCCGCTGGCGCGACATTTCCATCAGCCCGAAATGCGAGATGCTGCCAACCTGAATGCGCGCGCGGTCGTTCTTCAGCGCCTCTTTCAGCCGCCGCTCAACCGCCTGGTTGTTCTTGCGGCTTTCCATGTCGATGAAGTCGATCACGATCAGCCCGGCCAGGTCGCGCATGCGCAGCTGCTTGGCCACTTCCTCGGCGGCTTCGAGGTTGGTGCGCAGCGCCGTGTCCTCGATGCTGCGCTCGCGCGTCGAGCGGCCGGAATTGACGTCGATGGCGACCAGCGCCTCGGTCTGGTTGATGACGATATAGCCGCCCGAGCGCAGCTGCACCACCGGGCTTAGCATGGCGTCGAGTTGCGCCTCGACCTGATAGCGCGAGAAGAGCGGCTGGCCCTCGCCCCATCCCTGCACCTTGCGGGCGTGGCTGGGCATGAGCATGCGCATGAAATCATGCGCGGCCTTGAAGCCCTCCTGGCCATCGACCAGGATTTCCTCGATATCGCGGGTATAGACATCGCGGATCGCGCGCTTGATCAGGCTGGCTTCTTCATAAATCAGCGCCGGAGCGGTCGAATCCATGGTGCGGTCGCGAATATCGTCCCACAGCCGGAGCAGATATTCGCAATCGCGCTTGATCTCGGGTTTGGGCCGGTTGGCGCCCGCCGTGCGCACGATTAGCCCCATGCCCTGGGGCACGTCGAGTTCGGCCATGGCCTCTTTCAGGCGGCGGCGGTCGGCTTGCGAGGTGATCTTGCGCGAAACCCCGCCCCCGGTGGGCGAGTTGGGCATGAGCACCGAGAAACGCCCGGCCAGCGACAGATAAGTGGTGAGCGCCGCGCCTTTGTTGCCGCGCTCCTCCTTCACCACCTGCACCAGCATGATCTGGCGGCGGTGAATCACGTCCTGGATCTTGTAATTACGCAGGAAACGCTGGCGCAGGCGGCGCTCGCGGGCTTCCGCGGCGTCATCGCCATCGCCGCCAATCTGTTCGGGCGCGGGCGGCTCGGCGTCGAATTCACCGCCCAGCGTCTCCACGGCCTCGGGGCTCTCCCCCGCCGCCTCGGCGGCCATTTCCCCGCCGGCCTCCTCAGCCGCGCGTTCGGCGGGCATCGCCTCGGCCTCTCGGGCATCGGCCGGGGCTTCGGGGTCGGGGGCGAAATCGGTCTCGCCCTCGAGCGCGGGGGCGGCTTCGGCGAGCGCCTCGGCGATGCCGGTCTCGGCGGGGGCGGTCAGCGGCTCGTCATCGCCCGGGGGCGGCGCCGAGATGATGGCGATGGGGCGGACGGCCAGGGCCTGGGCGGCGGGCTCGGCGCCGTCATCGGGCGATGACGAGCCGTTCGCCTCGGCCTCGGGGGGCAGATCGTCCTCGGTCGGCTCTTGCGTCTTGGCCTCGGCCTTGCGGGCGCGGGCGGCCTCGCGCGCGCTGCGCGCGGCATCCGCCGCCTCTTCCTCGCGCCGTGCCTCTTCCTCGGCCTCGGCCTGCAGGGCAATCAGCTTCTCGCGGTCGGCGACCGGAATCTGGTAATAATCGGGGTGGATTTCGCCAAACGCCAGGAAGCCGTGGCGGTTGCCGCCATACTCCACAAACGCCGCCTGCAGGCTGGGTTCTACGCGGATAACCTTGGCGAGATAGATATTGCCCTTGATTTGCTTGCGGCTGACGGTCTCGACGTCAAAATCTTCCAGGCGGTTACCATCCAGCACGACCACGCGGGTTTCTTCCGCGTGGCTGGCGTCGATCAACATTTTTTTGGTCATGAAAACTCCGGGGCGCGCGCATGGGTCCGGCCCGGCCCAAAAGGCTCGAGAGGCGGGCGCTCAGCGCGCGAATATGAGAAAAAGAGTGAAAGCGACCGAAACCGCGCCGGGCATCATCCGAAACCAACCAGGGAAAAGCCAACGGCAACGCGATCATGGGTCCTTGAACTTGCCGGCCCAGAGGCCAGCCGAAAACGGTGGAGATGCCGGCCAGAAAGGCCGGCTGGAGCGGTCTTGTTTGTGAGGGTCAGGACTTTGCCAGCCGCCGGTCAGGGACAGCCCGCGCCAAGCGCCATGAACCTGTAATCGTAGATGACCCAAAACCCCCCATCCTGCAAGGGGGTTGTTCGCCCAGCCCGTGGGGCGGGGCGCCGCTAAAAGAACAAAAACCCCTCAGATTGATAGGGCACGGCCAGCCCCCGCTCCTGAACGGCCAGGCGCATTTCGGTTATGAACTCCAGCCGTTGGGGATCGTTTCGCCAGGGCGGGCGGTAGGTATGGGCGCGTTCGGCGATGATCTGGCGCCAGATCGTCGCATTGGCCGCGACATCCGCGGCCGACCCCGAGGAGGTGCCCGCCAGCAGGCGGATCCCGCCGGAGATCACATAATAATAATGTGCCGGCTCCCGCGCGCCCTCGCGGATGATCCCGCCAAACCCGTTGCGCAAAAAGCGGTTCGTGAACTCGGTATGTTCATGCCCATAGCGGCCAAAGCGCGTGTCCATATACCCGACCAGGCTCCACGGGTAGCGGCTGAAGGCGATACAAGACCCCAAAAGCCGCCCCACGGCCCCGGGTTTGGCGGCGGTGCAGGCGGCGGCCTCAACCCCCGGCACCAGCCCCGGCGCGATGAAATTCACATGCCCCCAGCGCAGGGCGCCCTCCACCCAGCGGGCCTGCCAGGCGGGCTCTTCGGGTAGCATGTCGTCATCGAGCAGGATGGCGACGTCGCAGCCTCTCAGGGCCATGAGATAGAAAATGCCGCGATTCTTGTTCCAGGCAATGCCCCGATTGACCCCCGCGATAACGGCCTCGCCCAAATCACGCAGGGTCTGGGGCGTGCCGTCGGTTGAGCCATCGTCACAAATGACCAGCTCATAGGCGCCGGAAGTGAACCGCCGTATATGCTCGATCTGCCGGCACACCTGCTCCCGGCGGTTATAGGTGGTGATGGCGATGCCAACCCGGAGGAGATGGTCGGTGGCGGGCATGGGCGGGCCTTGTGATGTCGGCACCGTTTCTAAAGGCCCGTCAGGGGCGGAGCAAGTTGCCGCGCGCGGGGTTTTGTAAAACAGCGCCGCCAAACAATGTAAAAACTTTTACATATTTTCAAGCGCGGCTTGTAAAACCCTCTCCAAGCAGGGGCGCAGCTGTGCCATAGCCGCCCACATATTGCCGTCCCATGCTGCTCTGCGGCACAAAGGCGGCAAAACACAAGGAGATCAGAATGAGCCTGTCCAGAATCGAGACCCATGGCCTCTCAGTCGCGGCCAGCCTGTATGAGTTCGTGAACGACAAGGCACTGCCGGGGACCGGCGTTGAGCCGGCCGCGTTCTGGGCCGGGTTTGCGGCGCTGGTGGCGAAATTCTCGGCCACCAACGCGGCCCTGCTGGCGCGCCGCGACGAGATCCAGGCCAAGCTCGATTATTACATGGGCGTGCGCAAGGGCATGGAATTCGATGCCCCGGCCTACGAGGCGTATCTGCGCGAGATCGGCTATATCGTGCCCGAACCCGCGCCCTTCACCGTCGATACCGCCAATGTCGATGATGAAATCGCCCATATCGCCGGGCCGCAGCTGGTCGTGCCGGTCTCCAATGCCCGCTACGCGCTCAACGCGGCCAATGCCCGCTGGGGCAGCCTCTATGATGCGCTCTACGGCACCGACGCCCTGCCCGACGAAGGTGAAATCGCGCGCGGCAAGGGCTTCAACGCCAAGCGCGCCGATGCCGTTATCGCCCGCGGCCGCGCCTTCCTCGATGCCCATTTCCCGCTCAGCACCGGCTCGCACGCCGATGCGCTGAGCTATAAGGTGCATAACGGCCATCTGGCCGTGGTGCTGCATTCGGGCGAGGTGGGGTTGAAACAGGGCGCCCAGTTCGCGGGCTACACGGGCGAGGCCCAGGCCCCCAAGAGCGTGCTGCTCAAGAACCATAATCTGCATGCCGACATCATCCTCGACCCCACCCACCCGATCGGCAAGGCCGACACGGCCGGCATCGCCGACATTATCCTCGAATCCGCCATCAGCACGATCATGGATTGCGAAGACTCGGTGGCCGCGGTGGATGCCGAGGACAAGGTGCAGGTGTATGGCAACTGGCTGGGCCTGATGCAGGGCACGCTGACCGCGCCGGTCGAGAAGAACGGCAAGGTGTTTGAGCGCGCGCTCAACCCCGACCGCGTTTACACCGCGCCTGATGGGTCCACGCTCACGCTTCATGGCCGCTCGCTGCTGCTGGTGCGCAATGTCGGCCACCACATGCTCACCGACATCATCACCCTGAACGGCCAAGAGGTGCCCGAGACGGTGGTGGATGCCGCGATCACCTCATTGATCGCCATGCACGACCTCAAGGCGCGGCGCAATTCGCGCGCCGGCTCGGTCTATATCGTCAAGCCCAAGCTGCATGGGCCCGAGGAAGTGGCCAATGCGGTGGCGCTGTTCGGCGCGGTCGAGGCGCTGCTCGGCCTGCCGGCCAACACGCTCAAAATGGGCATCATGGATGAGGAGCGCCGCACCTCGGTCAACCTCAAAGCCTGCATCGCGGCGGCCAAATCGCGCGTGGTGTTCATCAATACCGGCTTCCTCGACCGCACGGGCGATGAGATCCACACCTCCTTCGTGGCCGGGCCGTTCATCCGCAAGAACGACATCAAGACCCAGCCCTGGATCAAATCCTACGAAGACCGCAATGTCGATTTCGGCCTGGAATGCGGGCTTCAGGGCCGCGCCCAGATCGGCAAGGGCATGTGGGCCGCGCCCGACCTGATGGCCGCCATGCTCGAGCAGAAGGTGGGCCACCCCAAGGCCGGCGCCAACACCGCCTGGGTGCCCTCGCCCACCGCCGCCACGCTGCACGCCCTGCATTACCATATGGTCGATGTCTTCGCCCGCCAGGAGGAGCTGAAGCATCGCGCCCCGGCCAAATTGTCCGACCTGCTGACCATTCCACTCAGCCAGGGCGTCAACTGGGCGCCAGAGGAAATCCAGCAGGAGCTCGACAATAACGCCCAAGGGCTGCTGGGCTATGTGGTGCGCTGGGTGGACCAGGGCGTGGGCTGCTCGAAAGTCCCCGACATTCACGATGTCGGGCTGATGGAAGACCGCGCGACGCTGCGTATTTCCTCCCAGCACATCGCCAACTGGCTGTTCCACGGGGTGGTGACCAAGGAACAGGTCGAGGAAACGCTGGCCCGCATGGCGCTGGTGGTGGACCGCCAGAATGAGGGCGATCCGGCCTACCGTAAACTCTCCGAGAACCCGAACGGCCCGGCCTTCCAGGCCGCGCGCGATCTGGTGTTCGAGGGCCGCACCCAGCCCAACGGCTATACCGAGTTCATCCTCACCCGCCGCCGCCGCGAGGCCAAGGCTCAAGGCTGAACCCGCAAAAGGCGCCCCGCAATGGGCGCCTTTTTTATGTCCGGTGGCCGCTCACATGGGCTCCGGCAGTGGGCGGCAGCCGCAGGCTGCCCAGTGTGCCCACCAGCGCCAGACCGCCGGTCAACACCAGCGCGATGCGGAAATCTCCGGCGCTTGGGCTGGCCTCGCCGCCCAGCGCGCGCACCATGTTCAGGCACAGCGCGCCAAAGGCCGGGCCAAACCCCAGCCCCATCTGCGCCGCCAGCGCGCCCAGCGCGTTGGCGGCGGGAATTTCCTCCTGCGGCACATCGGCGAATTGCAGCGTGTTGAGGCAGGTGAACTGCATCGAGCGCGTGAGCCCGCCCAGAAACAGCAATGGCACCATCACGGCCAGTGGCGTGGCGGGGGTGAACACCGCGCACCCCGCCAGCGAGGCCGAGGCAAGGACGCCATTGACCAGCATCAGGTTACGGAAGCCGAAGGTGCGCAGCAGCCGGGTGGTGGCGGTTTTCATGAGCAGATTGCCGGCGAACAAGGCCAGCAGCAGCAGGCCCGACTGATCGGGCCGGTAGCCGAGCCCGAGCTGGAAGAACAAGGGCAGCAAAAACGGCGCGCTGTTGATGGAGATGCGCATCCAGCTGCCATCGAGGGTGGAGACGCTGAAACACACATGGCGCAGGGCCGAGATATCGAGCAGCGGTTCGCGCGCGCGGCGGCTATGGCCGAGCAGCGCCCAGCCAAACAGCAATGTGCCCCCCAGCGCCGCCGCCGTGCCGGGCCAGGAGGTGCCGATCAGATCCGAGCCGCCAACCAGACATAACAGTGTAAGCGCCAGCAGTGCCAGGCCCGGCGCATCGAACCGTCGCGCGGCGGCCGGGCTGTGGGCGGGCATCAGCTTAAGCGCCAGCCCAAACCCCGCCAGCCCGAGCGGGATGTTGATGTAGAAAATCCACCGCCAATCGGCATGGGTGACGATAAATCCCCCCAGCGCCGGGCCAATGACCGGCGCCACCAGCCCCGGCCACACAATGGTGCCAATGGCCTGCACCAGCCTGTCCTTGGGCGTGGCGCGCAGCACCGCCTGGCGCCCGAGCGAGACCATGGCCCCGCCGCCCACCCCTTGCAGAATGCGCGCCAGCACGAAGCCGGTGAGCCCATCGCACAGCGAGCAGAGCAGCGAGGCCAGCGTGAACAGCGCGATGCCCGCGGCATAAACGCGCCGCAGCCCGTGGCGCTCGGCCGCCCAGCTGGCGGCGGGCAGCGCAATGGCGGCGGCCAGCAAATAGGCGGTGACCGCCAAATTCATGGCCACGGGCGTGGCGCCAAACACCTGCCCCATGCGCGGCAGCGCGGTGACGATGATCGTGCCGTCGAGAAACTCCATGAACCCGGCGGCGGCGGCCAGGAAGATGATCATCCGCAAAGTCCTGTCCACGCTGCCCGACTCCCTGGGGTGGTGGTCTGATATAGCGGGGGGTGGCGAGGCAAAGGAAGCGGCGGGGCGCGCCGCTTCGCGTTGGGCGGCTTAATTAAGTTCTAACCGCGGCGCGTTAACGAGATGGGGCAGCAAAACAATATCGGAGATACGCACTTGTCCGTTCCCGCCAAGACCGATCCGCGCTGGCAGCGCGCCTTGACCGGTGCCGAGCCCAAAGTCTCATCGCTGGCCACGCGCCTGCTCATCACCCGCTTGCGCGACGATGTACGCCGCGACCCCAAGAGCCTGGGGCCGAGCGTCGTCCAGCTTTATGATTTTTTCGTCGCCAACAGCTTCGCATCGCGCGATCTCGCGGCCCTCTGACCCGGAGACCTTACATGAAAAACGAATTCCTCACGGTTAATCAGGCGGCCGCGCTCATCCATGAAGGTAAGGTGATGCTGGTGGCCGGAGCCGCCGGCCTGCTCGCCGGCCTGCCGCGCGGGCGCTGGATCGGCGGCTCCACCCCCTATTTCATGACCAGCACGGGCGGCGTGAAGGACCGCGCCCATCTGTTCTGCACCATCATCGATGAGGCGGCGGATGCCCGCATCGAAACCATCGGCCCCGATGAGCTACCCCGCCTGACCGAAAACCGCTTCGAGAACGGGTTTTCCTATGTGCTGGTGCCGGCCTTCTCGGCGGTGCATCAGCGTTTCGCCCTTGAAGCCCCGGCGCTCGACGGGCTTTATAACCAGCCTGTGCTCGGCTGGGTCACCGGCGTTGATCTCGATGAGCTGGGCAAAACCGCCCCCGTGGCCGTAGATGGCCGCACCGGCGACGCCCATACCGACCGGCTGGTGGTGATGCGCGTGGCCCTGCCCGCCACGCAACAGGCCGAGCTCGACATCATCAACCTGTTCACCCAGGGCGAGGGGGATGAAATCACCTTCCCCGCCACCGGCTTCTCGGCGGCTGAATGCCTCGTCAACGGCGCGCCCCGCAATTTCGCCGCCTACCTGCGCGAGGTGCAGGCCAACCAGGCCCTGCCGCTGGTCGCCAATTACGCTGGGGCGATGATCAACGTCTCCTTCCAGGCGGTGCATGACGAGCGGGTGGAATTTTACGCCCCCGTGGTGGCCGGGCGGCACTATCGGCTGGCCGCGCCGGTGGGCGATTACGCGGCGGCCTATGGCAGCCATTGCGGCGCGCAGGCGGGTGGCGCGGCGCTCTCGTTCAACTGCATCCTCAATTATCTCTACGCCGCTCTGGAAGGTAAAATGACCGCCGGCTTCGTCGGGCCGGTCACGTTTGGCGAAATCGCTTATATTCTGCTCAACCAGACCCTCGTGCGTCTCGATCTGGTCAGCGTGTCCGCCCTCGCCGAGGCCGGGGTGTAACACGCCCCTTATTCCGGGCGCGGGGTGTCGTCATCCTGCGCCTGGTTTTCCAGCACCTCGCCCACCTTGCTATGCAGCTCCAGGTGCAGCTGGTGAATCTCATTCATCAGCTGGCGCATCGAGTTCACCGTCTCCATCACCGCGTCATGCTGTTCCTTGGCCAGCTGGTCGGAAGACCGGGCGGCCAGAATCGTCCCCACCCCGATGAGCGGCAGCGCCACCAGCTGCAACACGCCCGAGCTGGCATATTGCACAAACGGCATGGTCGCCGGCCATTTCAGCGGCAACAGCGAAAACACCAGACACAGCCAGAAAAACCCCATGCTGGCGAACACCACATTGGCCCGCATGGCGATAAGATCGTTGATCCGGCGCAGTTTTTCGTAAATCCGGCTGAAATTCATCCGCAGCTCCCGCTCATGGTCTGAGGTCACTCCACTCAGTGCGCCATCAAACCATGTCGGCGGATTATTGTCAGCGTGTCATGACCGGCACCAGGCGCAAAATTCCGCTCACGCGTTGCTCGGGCGGGGGCGGCACGCGGCAACACACCAGCCAGTAGGGCAGAATCAGCAACAGGGTCCAGGCAAAGCTGCTCCACAGCTCGGCGCCGGTCTCCACCGGCAATTGCGAGGGAAACAGCGCCAGATCGAGCAGCCAGAGCGTGCGCCACACCAGCCCGGTGAGCCGCACGGCGGGCGCCAGCACGGGACGCTTGGGGGCGTGGCGCTCATGGGCGCGTATTTGCTGCACGGCAACCGCGGCCATGGCCAGCAGGCAGAACAAATCCTCGAGGAAATCCAGTGACAAAGGGGCATCGAACCGGTGCAGCCAGATCAGCCCGCCGCCAAACCCCAAAACCACCGAGGCGCGCGCCAGCGTGTAGAGCTTGAGGCCCAACACCCATTCCGCCCGGTTCACCCAGGGCTGCAAGAGATGGTCGATGATAAAATCATCCACCCGCCGCGCCATGTTCATCACGCCGCTCACCCGGCACCTCGTTTACCGCGTCCGTTTCACCCGGCCTGCAATGCCCGGCGCAGCGACCCGCCATTTTTGGCCAGAAGCGTTCTGGCCTCCTCAAAGCCCAGTCCTCGCCGCAGCATCAGCACCGCGCTTTTAACATGCATGCCGCTGGCCTCCAGTGCAAGTGCGGCCTGCGCCGCGCCAGCCCCGCTCAGCCGCTCGACCATGGCCTGCGCGCGCTGTTTCAGCTTGGCGTTGGTGGCGCGCATATCCACCATATAAGGCCCATATACCTTGCCCAGCCGGATCATCACCGTGCTGGAGAGGATGTTGAGCGCGATTTTCTGCGCGGACCCCGCCGAGAGCCGGGTGGACCCGGCGATGATCTCGGGGCCGGAGAGGAGTTCCACCGCGATCTCAGCGGCGCTGGCCATGGGGCTGGCGGCATTGTTCACAATCGCCCCGGTCAGCCCGCCGCGCGCCCTGGCCTCGTGCAGTGCCGCCAGCGTGAAAGGCGTGCGCCCCGAGGCGGCAATGCCCACCAGCGCATCGCCCGTGCCAAAGCCATGGGCGGTGAGGGCTTGGCGCGCGGCGTCCCCGTCATCCTCCGCGCCTTCCACGGCTTCAACAAACGCGCTTGTGCCCCCCGCCAGCAGCGGCACGATCAGCCCGGGCGCGACACCAAAAGTCGGGCCGCATTCCACCGCATCCAGCAGCCCCAGCCGCCCAGACGTGCCCGCCCCCGCATAAAACAGCCGCCCGCCGGTACGCAGCTTTTCAGCCACCCCGTCAATCAGCCGGGCGAGCGCGGGCGCGGCTTGCTCAAGCGCCGTTTGCGCGACCCGCTCCTGGGCCAGAAACAGCCGCACAATCTCAAAACTTGGCCGGTCATCCAGGTCGTGCAGCTCGGCGCGCGGGGTTTCGGTCCCGGCTCTGGCATGTGCCGGGGCAGGTCCAGCGCATCCGGCCAGCCAGGTTTGCCGGGGGTAAACTTCATCGTCAAACCACACCAGATCAGCCCGCGCGCCGGGCGCGATCACGCCCCGGTCATTCAGCCCCAGCGCGCGGGCCGGGCGCTGGGTGGCGGCCGCCAGTGCGGTTTCGGCGGCGATGCCGGCCTTGATCAGCCGCCTCACCCCCTCATCGAGCGTAATGGCTGCCCCCGCCAGTGTGCCATCGTCGCGCACGCCCACGCCTTGGGGGGAGAGCGTGACCGTCGCCCCGCCAAATTCGCGCACCGCGCCTGGCGCCAGCCCGGCCAGTAAAATCGAGTCGGTCACCGCGATGGCGCGCGGGCAGGCCGCAAAGGCCAGGGCCAGCAATTCGGGCGCCACATGCACGCCATCGGCAATCACGCAGGGGCTGAGATGCGCCGAGGTCAGCCCCAGCCCGGTGAGGCCCGGCGCGCGCGCGGTCATCGGGCTTTGGGCGTTGAACAAATGTGTCACCAGCGTCGCTCCGGCGGCAATGGCGGCATTCACCTCGGCGGCGGCCGCCGCTGAATGGCCCAGCGCCACCACCACCCCGCGCGCGCGCAACCGCGCGATGGCCTCCATGGCTCCCGGCAACTCGGGCGCCAGCGTAACCAGGCGGAGCAGGGGGGTGATCTCGGGGGTGAGCAGGGCATCAAGCGCGGCGGGTGTGGGGGGGCGCAGGGCGCCAAGCGGGTGCGCGCCATGTTTGCCGGGCGCCAGAAACGGCCCTTCGAGGTGCAGCCCCAAAATCGCGCCATGGCGGGCGGCGGCCTCGGCCACCCGGCTGGCCGCCGCGGTGAGGTCAGCGAGCGGCGCGGTGATGAGCGTGGGCAAAAAGCCGGTGATACCACGAGCCGCCAGCCCGTGCGCCAGCTCATCCCACGCCGCGCCTTGGGCCATGGCGCAATCAACGCCAAACGCCCCGTTCACCTGCAAATCAATCAATCCGGGCGCCAGAAACCCGCTTGTGAGCACAATATCGCCGGTGGTTTCGCCCTCATGCAGCGCCACAATCCGCCCACCCTGCACCTCCACCGCGCCGGGGCCGGTGAACCGGTCGCCAAGAAATAAGCGCGGGGCGGCGATGATCATGGGCAAGTCCTGGCTGTTGGGGCGCGTGGTGCCGGGTGAGGGATTTGAACCCCCGACCTTCGGTTTACAAAACCGCTGCACTACCGCTGTGCTAACCCGGCCGATGAGAGAGCGCGATAGCTTGACGTCGCTCACGCTCTCGCTTTGTTTTTACGATCAATTTCATTGGTTTAGCTCGAATCTGTCGATTCGATCCACCCCAATATCGATCTAAGCGCGGGCGCCAAAGCCCCCACGTGCTGAGAGGCTTATACATAATTCGCTTTTGCGGCCAACCCCCACTTGATCTAATCGTGAAACCCGGTCTATACGCCCCACCCACGGCTTGGGGCTATAGCTCAGTTGGTAGAGCACCTGCATGGCATGCAGGGGGTCAGCGGTTCGAATCCGCTTAGCTCCACCAAGCCGAACCCGAAAGGGGCTATAGCTCAGTTGGTAGAGCACCTGCATGGCATGCAGGGGGTCAGCGGTTCGAATCCGCTTAGCTCCACCATTTTCCCGCATCGCGAATTTTGCAAAAAAGCGCCCCCGTCAGGCGGCGCCTGTCTATGGTCAGGCCACGGTCAGCTTCACATCCACGGTCTTGGTAATGGCGTTGGAATAGGGGCAGACGATATGCGCCTTGCGTACCAAATCCTCGAGCCTGGCGCGCGCCACCTCCGGCGCGTTGATGGTGAGCGCGGCGGTAATGCCAAATCCTCCGCCGTCAGCGCGCGGGCCAATGCCAATCTCGGCCGAGACCTTGGTGGTTGCCGGCAGTTTCACATCCTCCTTGCCCGCCACGAATTTCAGCGCGCCCAGAAAACAGGCCGAATAGCCAATGGCGAACATTTGTTCAGGGTTGGTGCCGGGGCCCGAATCGCCGCCCAGCTCCTTGGGCACCGAAAGCGCCACCGCCAGCCGCCCATCATCCGAGGCGCCCGACCCCGCGCGCCCGCCGGTGGCGTGGCCGTGGGCGGTGTATTTCACATCAACCGTCATTCCTGTCCCTCCTGTTGGTGCCCCACGCGGGGGCTGTCACAGGAGATGGGGGCGCACATCCTCAACGCAAGCTGGCGCAGAAGCCCTGAATGCGCGCACAGGCCGTGGCCAGCACGGTCTCGCTGGTGGCGGTGCTGATGCGGATATGCGGGCTCATGGCAAAGGCAGCCCCCTGCACCACGGCCACATGCGCCTCTTCGAGCAGCGCCATGGCGAAATCGCCATCCGTGCCCAGCACCCGCCCGCCCGGCGTGGTCTTACCCAGGCAGCCTTTGACCGAGGGAAACACATAAAACGCCCCTTCGGGCTTGTGGCAGCGCAAGCCCGGCGCCTGGTTCAGCGCCGCCACCACCAGGTCGCGCCGGGCCTGATAAGCCGCCACGCGGGTGGCGCGGAACTCCTGCGGCCCAGTGAGCGCCGCCACCGCCGCCGCCTGCCCCACCGATGACACGCCCGATGTCGCGGTCGCCTGCACCAGCGTCGCCGCCTTGATCAGGTTTTCAGGCCCAAAGCACCAGCCAATGCGCCAGCCGGTCATGGCATAGGTCTTCGAAACCCCCGAGAGCACCACGATCCGCGCCGCCAGATCGGGCGCCACCGCCAGCAAGGTGCTGTGCGCGCGGCCATCGAACAACAGATGCTCATAAATATCGTCCGAGAGTACCCACACATGCGGATGGCGGCGCAGCACCTCGGCCAGCGCGCGCAGCCCCGCCTCGTCCATCGCCGCCCCCGAGGGATTATTGGGGTAGTTGAGCAATAAAACTTTGGTGCGCGGGGTGATCGCGGCGTCCAGTGTGTCAGGCTGGAGCACAAATCCCTGGTCCTGCGGGCAGGGCACGAACACCGGCGCGGCGCCGGTGAACTTCACCGTCTGCTCATAGCCGGCCCAGGCGGGGGCGGGAATGATCACCTCGTCGCCCGCCTGTGTCAGCGCCATCAGCACATTGAAAATCGCCTGCTTGCCGCCATTGGTGACCAGCACATCCTGCGCCCTGATCCGCACGCCATGGTCGGTGTGGAAGGCCTCGGCCACGGCGTTTCGCAAGGCTTCGGTCCCGGCCAGCGGCGGATATTTGGTCTCGCCGCGCCGCGCGGCCGCGTGCGCGGCCTCCACCACAGGCTCAGGCGTGGGAAAGTCAGGCTCGCCCAGCGAGAGCGAGATGACATCGTGGCCCTGGCCCCGCAGCGCGCGGGCGCGGGCGGCCATGGCGAAGGTGGCGGCGAGTTCGGTGCGCCCAACGCGCGCGGCAAATTCGGTCATGGCCCGACTAAAGCCACGGGCCAGTGCGCAAAGCAAGAAACCACCCTTGCGCCCGGCGAATTGCCGCAAGCCCAAGGTGGAGCTAAGAGGCAGGGCATATCAGCACCTATCTGGGAGAGACGGGCCATGGCGGAAAATTTCGATGTCATCGTGATCGGGGCGGGCCCCGGCGGGTATGTGGCGGCCATTCGCGCCGCGCAGCTGGGCTTTAAGGTCGCGGTGGCCGAAAAGCGCGCCACGCTCGGCGGCACCTGCCTCAATGTCGGCTGCATCCCCTCCAAGGCCCTGCTGCAATCCTCCGAGAATTATCACGAGGCCCTGCACGGCTTCGCCGATCACGGCATCACGCTCGGCTCGGTGAGCCTCGATATTGCCCGCATGCAGGCTCGCAAGGCCGAAGTGGTGGGCGCCAACACCAAGGGCATCGAGTTCCTGTTCAAAAAGAACAAGGTCACCTGGCTCAAGGGCGAGGCCAAGTTCACCGGCCCCAACGCCGTCGAGGTCGCGGGCCAGGGCTACACGGCCAAGCACATCATCATCGCCACCGGCTCCGACTCCGTGCCCCTCAAGGGTATCGAGGTCGATGAGAAAAAGATCGTCACCTCCACCGGCGCGCTCGAGCTCGACAAGGTTCCCGGCCGTCTGGTGGTCATCGGCGCTGGCGTCATCGGGCTTGAGCTGGGCTCGGTCTGGCGCCGGCTTGGCGCCGAGGTCACGGTGGTCGAGTTCCTCGACCGCATCACGCCCGGCATGGATAACGAGCTCTCCAAGAGCTTCCAGCAAATTCTCACCAAGCAGGGTTTCACCTTCAAGCTCGGCACCAAGGTCACCAGCGCCCGCGTCGAGGGCGACGAGGTCGCGCTCACACTCGAGCCCGCCAAGGGCGGCGAGGCCGAGGCGCTGAAGGCCGACGTGGTGCTGCTCGCCATCGGCCGCTATGCCTACACCAAGGGTCTGAACCTCGAAGCCGCCGGCGTCGCCACCGATGAGCGCGGCCGCGTGGTGGTGGACAAGCACTACGCCACCAACGTCCCCGGCGTTTATGCCATCGGCGACGTCATCGCCGGCCCCATGCTCGCCCACAAGGCCGAGGAAGAAGGCGTGGCGCTGGCCGAAATCCTGGCCGGTCAGGCGGGCCATGTGAATTACGGCGCCATCCCCGGCGTGGTCTATACCTGGCCCGAAGTCGCCGCCGTCGGCGCGACCGAGGAAGAGCTGAAGGCCCAGGGCGTGGCCTACAAGGTTGGCAAATTCCCCTTCATGGCCAATGGCCGCGCCCGCGCCATGGGCGCGCTCGATGGGTTCGTGAAACTGCTCTCCGACAAAACCACCGACAAGCTGCTCGGCGCCCATATCATCGGCCCCGATGCCGGTTCGCTGATCGCCGAGTGCGTGACGGCGCTGGAATTCGGCGCCTCGGCCGAGGATGTGGCGCGCACCTGCCACGCCCATCCCACGCTCTCCGAAGTGGTCAAGGAAGCCGCGCTGGCGGCCGATGGCCGCGCGCTGCACATCTGACCATGGCCAAGCCCATCCGCTTAGGCGTCAATATCGATCATGTGGCCACGCTGCGGAACGCCCGCGGCGGCGGCCACCCCGATCCGCTGACGGTGGCCAAGGCGCTGGTCGGCACGGGGATGGATGGCATCACCATCCATCTGCGCGAAGACCGCCGCCATATCCGCGACGCGGATGCCGAGGCGATTTGCGCCTGGGCGGGCAAGCCGGTGAATTTCGAAATGGCGGCGACCGAGGAAATGGTCGCCATCGCCATGCGGCTCCGGCCCCATGGCTGCTGCGTGGTGCCCGAGAAACGCGCCGAGATCACCACCGAGGGCGGGTTGGATGTGGTGAATAACCGCGCCACGCTCAAACCCGCCATCGCGCGGCTCAAAGAGGCTGGCATCCGCGTATCGCTGTTCGTCGATCCCGAGGCCGCTCAGGTCGAGGCCTCGGCCGAAATCGGCGCCGAAGTGGTCGAGCTGCACACCGGGGCCTATGCCAACGGCAAGCGCGGCGAGCTTGAGCGCCTGCGCCGGGCCGCTGAACTCACCGCCAAGGTTGGGTTGGAATGCCATGCGGGCCATGGGCTGACCTTCGCCAATGTCTCACCCATCGCCGCGTTCCCCGAGGTGGTGGAGCTCAATATCGGCCATTTCCTCATGGGCGAGGCGCTGCTCATCGGCCTGCCCGCGGCAATCGCCGAGATGAAACGTCTGATGATCGAGGCGCGGGTCTACCTGAAGTCCTAGAGCATTTTCCATTCACATGGGTTCATGAAAAATGCTCTAACTCTTTGTTTAAGCGAGCAACTTTATCCAATCAAATGATTCCATTTGATTGGATGTCGCTCTAACCTGCCGTCTCGGTCCCCGTTCCCGTCACGGCGGCAAGAGTAGGCACCGCCCCTGGGCGCAAAAGTTTTTGGGTGCCGCCTTTTTTCAAAAAGGCGGCATTTCTCAAAGCTTGGCCCGGGGGTCGAAGGGCGCCTGTTCCCAGCCGCGCAGAAACGCTTCCAACGCCTCATCCACCGGCCCGGTCTTCACCACCAGTTTCACCAGCAAATCCCCCACATGGTGGCGCCCGTGCGCCGGCACGCCCTTGCCGCGCAGCCGCAGCTCGGTGCCGCCCTCGGTATGGGGCTTGAGCGTCATCACCACATCGCCCGAGGGCGTGGGCACGGTCACCTTGCCGCCCAGCACCGCCTCTTTCAGGCTCACCGGCAGGTCGAGATGGATATTGCGCCCCTCGCGGCGGAAAAATTTATGCCCATGCACCTGCAGCTCGATCAGCGCATCGCCTGGTGGCCCGCCATTGCGCCCGGGCGCGCCCTTGCCGCGCAGCCGCAGCACATCGCCGGCCGATGAGCCGGGCGGAATTTTCACCTCCAGGCTCTGCCCCGCCGGCAGATCGAGGCGCTTGGGCCCGCCATTCACGGCTTCCAGAAATGAGACATTGACCAGATAGCGCTCATCCTGCCCGCGCGCCGGGCCGCGTGTGCGCTGCTCGAAGATGTTGGCGAAAATATCGTCGAACCCGCCGCCGCCAAACCCGCCCGCGCCCGGGTGGAATTGGGGCGCGCGCTCATTGCCCGCCGCGTCGATCTCGCCGCGGTCGAAGCGCGCGCGCTTCTCGGCATCGCCCAGCAGGTCATAGGCGGTGCTGATGGCCTTGAAAGCCTCTTCCGCCTTTTTATCGCCGGGGTTGAGGTCGGGGTGGTGCGTCTTGGCCAGCTTGCGATAGGCCGCGCGGATCTGCTCCGCGCTTGCCTCGCGCCCGACGCCAAGAACCTTATAAGGGTCGTCTGCCATGCTCAGTCTCTGATGGTCCCAAGAGGTGTAGTCCCCGCAAGATAGACGCTGCCTCGCGTCTCCACCAGTTCAACCGCCGCGAAAACCAGCCCCTCAGTGCTTGAGGGTGGAGGACAGAAACTGCCGGAACCGCTCCGATTGCGGGTTGCTGAACATCTCGTGCGGCGCGCCTTCCTCTTCGGTCTGGCCCTTGTGCAAAAACATCACCCGGCTGGCCACCTCGCGGGCAAAGCCCATTTCATGGGTCACCACCAGCATGGTGCGGCCTTCTTTCGCCAGGTCGCGCATCACTTTCAGCACCTCGCCCACCAGTTCGGGGTCGAGCGCCGAGGTCGGCTCATCGAACAGCAGCACATCGGGCTCCATGGCCAGCGCGCGGGCAATGGCCACGCGCTGCTGCTGCCCGCCCGAGAGCTGGGCCGGGTAGGCATCGAGCCGGTGCGCCAACCCCACCTTGTCCAGCATCGCCTCGGCGCGGGCGATGGCGGTTTTACGGTCGAGCTTGAGCACATGCATCGGCGCCTCGATGACATTTTGCAGCACCGTCATGTGCGCCCACAAATTGAATTGCTGAAACACCATCGAGAGCCGCGAGCGCAGCCGCTCCACCTGCTTGGGGTTGGCGGCCAGCCGGCCCTGCTTGCCGTCCCTCATCTCGATCAGCTCGCCCTTGATCGAAACCCGCCCCCGGTCCGGGGTTTCGAGCAGGTTGATGCAGCGCAAAAAGGTACTTTTGCCCGACCCCGACGAGCCTAAAATCGCGATCACATCATGATCATGGGCGGTGAGCGAGACGCCCTTGAGCACCTCGACCTTGCCAAAGCTCTTATGGATATCCTCGACCACGAGGGCGGGGTTGGATTTGGACGCCTCTGACATGAAACCTCGGATCCTTGTTTTCTTATGGTATGCGACAATTTGCCGGGTTTGCAAATGTATATGCAAGGGGGTGTGGGCGTTTTGGGGTTTGCAAATCGCGGTGCCTTGGGCCAAAATAGCCTTGTCCTCATCAGACGCAGGAGAGAGCGGGTGGAAACCCCGCCGCCGAAGGCGCAACCGGCCCCCGGAACCGCTCAGGCAAAAGGGCTGCGAACGGGTTACAGGATACTCTGGAAAGCCGGCCGCACCGCCGCACCGACGGGGTCAAGAGCGTAAAAAACGCTCGAATCTCTCAGGTCCAAAGACAGAGGGGGGTCAGATCAGCCGGGGCCTTGCACGCCCGGCACGCTGACTTTTGGGGGTTTCATTGCACACAACGCCACTAGATGGGCTCAACCGGCGCCTCGGCGCCCGCATGGTCGAGTTCGCGGGCTATGACATGCCGCTGCAATTCGCCGGCATCATGGCCGAGCACAAAGCCACCCGCGAAGGCGCGGCGCTGTTCGATGTTTCGCACATGGGCCAGGCCATCATCCGTGACGTGGCGGGCTTCTCGCGCCTCGTGCCGGGCGACATTGCCGGCCTCAAACCTGGCCGCCAGCGCTACACGCTGCTGCTCAACGAGGCGGGCGGCATCATCGATGATTTGATGGTGGCCAATTTCGGCACGCATCTCCAGGCCGTGCTCAATGCCGGGCGCAAGGACGTGGATGTGGCGCACATGCGCGCCCAGGGGCTCGAGGTGGAACCCCATTTCGAGCGCGCGCTGCTCGCTCTGCAAGGCCCCAAAGCCAAAGACGTGCTGCCCGAGGGCGCCGGGCTCAAATTCATGGATGCCGCCGCCCTCACCATCGGGGGCATGGCCTGCGTGGTCACGCGCTCGGGCTACACGGGCGAGGACGGATTCGAGATCGGCTGCGCCGGTGAGCATGGCGAGGCCCTTGCCGCGCTGCTGCTGGCCCGTGGCGCCGTGCCCGCGGGCCTTGGCGCGCGCGACTCGCTCCGCCTCGAGGCCGGGTTGCCGCTCTATGGCAACGACATCGATGAAACCACCAATCCCGTCGCGGCGGGGCTGAATTTCGCCCTCTCCAAAAAACGCCTGGAGATGGCCGATTTCATCGGCGCGGCGGCGGTCAACGCGGCGCTCGCCAGCGGCCCGGCCAGCAAGCTGGTCGGCATCCGCCTCGAAGGCCGCGCGCCCGCTCGCTCACACGCCGAAATCCGCGTCCAGGGCGCGCGCGTGGGCGAGGTGACCTCGGGCGTCTTCGCCCCCACCCTCAACGCGCCCATCGCGCTGGGCTATGTGCGGGCCGATCTGGCCAAGCCCGGCACCGCCCTTGAGCTCATCGTGCGCGACAAGCCGCTCGCCGGCCAAGTCGTGACCCTGCCCTTCGTTCCCCACAACTACGCCCGCTGAAAGGTTTTCCCATGACCCAGATTTATTTCTCCGAAGATCATGAGTGGGTGTCGCTCGGCGCCGACGGCATCGCCACCATCGGCATCACCGACCATGCCCAGGAGGCCCTGGGCGACATCGTGTTCGTCGAGCTGCCCGAAATCGGCCGCGCGGTCGGCAAGGCCGAGGCGGTGGCGGTGGTCGAGAGCGTCAAGGCCGCGTCCGACGTCTATGCCCCCCTCGCGGGCACGGTGGTCGAGGCCAATCAGGCGATCATCGATGACCCGGCCCTGGTCAACAGCCAGGCCGAATCGGGCGCCTGGTTCTTCAAGCTCCGCCTCGATGACGCCAGCGCCGTCAACGCCCTCATGGACCGCGCGGCCTATGAAACCTTCCTGGGCACGCTTTCATGAGCGCTCTCGCTGAACTGAGCGCGCTGGAGGCGGCGGACCAGTTCGCCGCCCGCCATATCGGCCCGCGCGCCGCCGAAATCGCCGCCATGCTCAAAACCATCGGTGTGGTCAGTCTCGATGAGCTGATCGCCCAGACCGTGCCCGAGCAGATCCGCGCCAATGCCGGCCTCAACCTGCCCGCCGCCGTGGGCGAGGCCGAGGTGCTGGCCGTGCTGCGTGCCCTGGCGGCGCGTAACGTGGTCAAAAAATCCCTCATCGGGCTTGGCTATTTCGGCACCCACACGCCCCCGGTCATTTTGCGCAACGTGCTCGAAAACCCCGGCTGGTACACCGCCTACACCCCCTATCAGGCCGAAATCTCGCAAGGCCGGCTGGAAGCCATCCTCAATTTCCAGACCATGATCGCCAGCCTCACCGGCTTCGACATCGCCAATGCCTCGCTGCTCGATGAAGCCACGGCGGCGGCCGAGGCGGTCGCCATGGCGCACGGGCTGAGCAAGACCGGCTCAGCCGTCATCGCCGTGGCCGCCGACGTGCTGCCCCAGACCCGCGCCGTCATCGCCACCCGCGCCTGGCCGCTGGGCTGGCAGGTGGTCGATGTACCCGCCGGCGACGCCGCCGCCATCGAGGCCGCCAAGCCCTTCGCCGTGGTGCTCAACTATCCCGGCGGCACGGGCGAGGTGCGCGACCTCACGGCCGAAATCGAAGCCGCCCACAAGGCTGGCGCGCTGGCCATTGTGGCGGCCGACCTGCTGGCCCTCACGCTGCTCAAATCCCCCGCCGAAATGGGCGCCGATGTCGCCGTGGGCTCGGCCCAGCGCTTTGGCGTGCCCATGGGCTTTGGCGGCCCCCATGCTGGCTATTTCGCCACCCGCGATGGCTTCAAGCGCTCCATGCCTGGCCGTCTGGTCGGCGTGTCGGTCGATGCCGCCGGGCGCCCGGCCATGCGCCTCGCCCTGCAAACCCGCGAGCAGCACATCAGGCGCGAAAAAGCCACCTCCAACATCTGCACCGCGCAGGTGTTGCTCGCCGTCATGGCCGGGTTCTATGCGGCGTGGCATGGGCCCGAGGGGCTCAAGAAAATCGCCCGCCGTATCAATCTCCAGGCCCGGCTGCTGGCGGATGCCGCGCGCCAGGGCGGCTATCAGCTCCGCCACGCGCGGTTTTTTGATACCATCGCCATCGAGGCGGGCGCCAAGGCCGATGCCCTCATGCAGGCCGCCCTCGATGCCGGCTTCAATCTCCGCCGGATCGACGCGACCGGCATCGCCATCGCGCTCGATGAAACCGTCACGCGCGGCGAGCTCGAAACCCTGGCCGCCTTGCTCGGCGGCCAGCTCGATGCCGCGCCCGCCTCGCTGCCCGCCGGGCTCGCGCGCGCCAGCGCCTGCCTCACCGAGGCGGCGTTCAACAGCCACCATTCCGAGCACGCCATGCTGCGCTATCTCAAGCGGCTGGAGGACAAGGACATCGCGCTCAACCGCTCGATGATCCCGCTCGGCTCCTGCACCATGAAGCTCAACGCCGTGGCCGAAATGGCGGCGATCAGCTGGCCCGAATTCACCAGCCTGCATCCCTTCGCCCCCGCCGACCAAACCCAGGGCTCCAAACAGCTCATCGATGAGCTGGCCGCCCTGCTGGCCGAGGTCACCGGCTTCGCCGCCGTGTCGCTCCAGCCCAATTCGGGCGCCCAGGGCGAATATGCCGGCCTGCTGGCCATTCGCGCCTATCACGAGGCACGCGGCCAGGGCGCGCGCAATATCTGCCTTATCCCCTCCTCGGCGCACGGCACCAACCCGGCCTCGGCCGCCATGGCGGGCTATAAGGTGGTGGTGGTCGCCTGCGACCGCATGGGCAATGTCGATTTCGCCGACCTGGAGACAAAGATCGCCGAGCACGGCCCCAACTTGGCCGCGCTGATGATCACCTACCCCAGCACGCACGGCGTGTTCGAGGTGCAGATCCGCGACATCTGCCGCGCCGTGCACGAGGCGGGCGGCCAGGTTTACATGGATGGCGCCAACATGAACGCCCAGGTGGGGCTGACCAGCCCGGCCAATATCGGCGCCGATGTCTGCCATCTCAACCTGCACAAAACCTTCTGCATCCCCCATGGCGGCGGCGGCCCTGGTGTTGGGCCCATCGGCGTGGCGGCGCATCTGGTGGCGCATCTGCCCAACCATCCGCTGCGCGCCGATGCCGGGCCCGCCACCGGCTATGGCCCCGTGGCGGCGGCACCGTTCGGCTCGGCGCTGATCCTGCCCATCCCCTACGCCTATATCCGCCTGATGGGGCCAGACGGCATCACCGAGGCGACGAAAGTGGCGATTTTGAACGCCAACTACATCGCCGCCAAGCTCGAAGGCGCCTACCCCATCCTCTATCGCGGCGCGGAGGCCCGTGTCGCGCATGAATGCATCATCGATTGCCGTGGCTTCGCCGCCACCTCGGGCGTGCAGGTGGAAGACATCGCCAAGCGCCTGGGCGATTACGGCTTCCACGCCCCCACAATGTCCTGGCCGGTGGCTGGCACGCTGATGATCGAGCCGACCGAGAGCGAGGATAAGAGCGAGCTCGACCGGTTCTGCGACGCCATGCTCTGCATCGCCGAGGAAATCGGCAACATCGCCGATGGCGCCTGGCCGCGCGATGACAACCCGCTCAAAAACGCGCCCCACACCGCCGCCGAGGTGAGCGCCGAGAGCTGGTCTCACCCCTATACCCGCGAACAGGCCGCCTATCCGCTGCCTTATATCAGCGCCCAGAAATACTGGCCGCCGGTGAAACGGGTCGATAATGTCTATGGCGACCGCAACCTCATCTGCTCCTGCGCGCCGCTCGAATCCTACGCCGAGGCGGCTGAATAGGCGCTTTGCAAACTCTCCCGGCCACGACACAAAAAAATCATGGCCGGGGGGGAAAATATCACTTGCGCCCGGGGGGTATTGGCCTCATAAGCCGCCCCCACTGGCCCAGGGGGGCGCGGTAAGGTGCCGCGTTCTACAGGCTGTCTACTAGTTGAGGGGGTTCGCAATGAACGCACTTGCCCGACTGGGGATGGTCTCGGAGTCTCCGAGCGAAAACCAGGCGATGTCGTCGGTCTCACCTGAGCCGCAAAAGGATTATTATATCGAGAAGGACGGCGTGAAATACGCCGGCATGCACCTGATCATTGATCTGTGGGGTGCTTCCAATCTCGACCAGCCCGATCTTATCGATCAGACGCTGTGCGATGGCGCGGTCGCGGCTGGCGCCACCATCTTGCATCATCATTTCCACCATTTCGAGCCCAATGGCGGTGTCTCGGGCGTGGTGGTGCTGTCTGAGAGCCATATCTCGATCCATTCCTGGCCCGAGCGTAACTTCGCCGCGCTCGATGTGTTCATGTGCGGCTGCGCCGACCCTTATAAGCTCATTCCCTTCCT
This sequence comes from Pseudomonadota bacterium, assembly GCA_021809435.1. Lineage (GTDB taxonomy): Bacteria > Pseudomonadota > Alphaproteobacteria > Acetobacterales > Acetobacteraceae > Acidocella. The sequence goes on from JAKBAD010000003.1 coordinate 201,707, forward strand.
GAAGGCGGCCTTCACGCCGTCGCATATCCAGGTGAATGAGCAAAAGCGCGGCCTGATCGCCTGAAGCCACGGCCGGAGCTTTTGGCTCCGGCGGGCTTTTTCCGCAAATTTCCTGCCAGACCGCGCGGCCTCCACCGCGCGGGCCCGGCTTTGTGCCGCATGCTGATGAAATTTCAGCCAGCGCGCGGCTTCGTGCAACAGGAATTCCCAGTCATGACCGACACCTGGTTCAATGAAACCCTCTACCCCGATTGGGGTCAGCGCTTCCGCTTCACCCGCCAGCTCGCGCGCGTGCAAAGCCCCTTCCAAGACATCGCGGTGTTCGAGACCGAGAGCCACGGCAACGTGCTCACCCTCGATGGCGTGGTGCAGATCACCGAGCGCGATGAGTTCGTGTATCAGGAAATGCTCACCCACGTGCCGCTGCTCGCGCATGGCAACGCCAAGAACGTGCTCATCATCGGCGCGGGCGATGGCGGCGTGCTGCGCCATGTGCTCATGCACAAGGGCGTTGAGCGGGCCGTGATGGCCGAGATCGACGGCGACGTGATCCGCCTCTCCAAGGAATTCCTGCCCGGCATCTCGGGCAATGCCTGGAGCGACCCGCGCGCCGAGGTGATCGTGGGCGATGGCATCGACTATGTGAAAAAAGCGCCCGACGCCTCGTTCGATGTCATCATCGTCGATTCGACCGACCCGATCGGCGTTGGTGAGGTGCTGTTCACCGATGAGTTCTACCAAAACGCCGCGCGCATCCTCACCCCGTCCGGGTTGATCGTGAATCAATGCGGCGTGCCCTTCATGCAGGCCGACGAGCTTTATGAAACCTCGCTCCGCCGCAAGCAGTTCTTCCCTCATGTCACCGCCTATGTGGCCGCGGTGCCCACCTATGTGGGTGGCTACATGACCCTCGGCTGGGCCGGCAAGGATGCCTCGCTCACCCAGCAGCCGGTCGAAATCATCGCGGCGCGCGCGGCGGCGGCGGGCATCACGGGCGAATATTGGTCGCCCAAGGTGCATGTGGCGAGCTTCTGGCTGCCGCCTTATATCGAGAAGCACCTGCCCAAATAATCGGCCGTATCCTCAATCTGGCGCGTCAGCGCGGCGGGTTGCAGGCCAAGCCGGGCTGCATGGGCCAAATAGGGCGTGGCGTCGCCGAGATAAACATCGGCGGCGCCATTTTGCCATGCGGGCCGCTCAATCGTGAGTGGCCTGCCCAGCACTGCGGCCGCCCGCGCGGCGAGTTCCGAGAGCTCAACCGGCTCCCCCCAGCTGTCGAACACTGGCGGCGACTCACCTGCCGCCAGCAGCCCGAGCGCGATGTTGAGCACATCAAAAACATGCGCATAGCCCCGCCATACCGGATGCTCAGCACGCAGACGAACCGGCCCGCCGGCCAGTAAATCGCGAATAATGCAGGCCAGCGCATAAGAGGTGAGTTTATTGATGAACGGCCCCGCGAGGTTGAACACCCGCATCACCACGCAAGGCACGCCCAGCTCACGGCCAAGCGCGCCAAACCGTGCTTCATCCTCGCGCTTGCCCTCGCCATAAGGCCCCGCCCCATAAGCCGCGCCCGAGGACGGCACAAACACCCCCCGCGCGCCCTGGCGGCGGATATACGCCTCAACCGTCGCGGCAATGGCGCGGTTGGTGGCCATATAATCCGCCAGCTCCATCCCGCTGGCATGCTCACGGGTTAAAAACGCCATATGCAGCACCAGAGCGGTCTTCACCTCCAGCCGAGGCAGATCGCCGAGCGCTCTGATGGCGATCACCCGGCCATCGCGCAGTGTCTGCATCCGCGCCGTGGCGCCAAACGCATAAATTTCGGCGCCCGCCCGCGCCGCCAGCTCCAGCGCCGCCTGGCCCAGCCAGCCGCCAGCGCCCGTAATAATCACCGGCCCCTCAAACATGGGCGCTGAAAAATTTCTCAAACGCCGCCAGCATATACTCGATATGCGCGGGCGTGAGGCCAGGATAAACCCCAATCCAAAACGTCTGGTTCATCACCAGATCGGCATTGGGCGTTGGCCCCGCCACCCGGAAATTCCGCCCCCGCATATAAGGCTGATGAATGAGATTGCCGCCAAACAAATAGCGCGTGCCGATGCGCGCGCGGTTGAGATGCCCCACCAGCCCCGCGCGGTCGATGGGCGATCCCGGCCGCACGGTGAGCGGCAGCCCAAACCATGAAGGCTCGGCGTCTCTCGTCGCCTCGGGCAAAATCAAATGCGCCTCGAACGGCTCAAGCCCCTTGCGCAGCATGGCGAAATTCTCGTTGCGAACCCGCACGAACTCATCCAGCCGGTCGAGCTGCGCCACACCAATGGCCGCCTGCATGTCGGTCATCTTTAAATTATAGCCGAGATGCGCATAGATATATTTATGATCATACCCCGCCGGCAGCCCACCAAGCTGCCACTCAAATCGTTGCTTGCACGTATTATCCTGCCCTGGCGCACACCAGCAATCTCGCCCCCAATCTCGAAATGATTCGAGCGCGCGCTTGAGCACGCTGTGGCTGGTAAACACCGCGCCCCCCTCACCAGTGGTGATATGATGCGCGGGATAAAAACTCAGCGTGCCGATATCGCCAAACGTACCCACCGTCCGTCCCTGGTAACGCGCTCCCAGCGCGTCACAGCAATCCTCGATGAGAAACAGGCCATGCGCCTTGGCAAGCGCGGAAATCTTGTCCAACTCGAACGGATTTCCAAGCGTATGAGCAATGACAATCGCCTTCGTGCGCGGCGTGATCGCCGCCTCGATTGCCTTGGCGTCGATATTGTAAGTAGGCAAAGATACATCCACAAACACCGGCACCAGCCCATTTTGCAAAATCGGATTCACCGTGGTTGGAAATCCGGTCGCGCAGGTAATCACCTCATCACCCGGCACAAGCGCGCGCTTTTTTAACAGCGGGCTGGTCAGTGCCGAAACCGCCAGCAAATTTGCCGATGATCCCGAATTGGCAGTGAGCGCGAAGCGCGTACCGGTGGCGCGCGCCAGCCGTTTCTCGAACTCATCATTGAACCGCCCGGTGGTCAGCCAGAAATCCAGCGCCGAATCAACCAGATTAACCATCTCAGCCGATCCCACCACCTTGCCCGAAACCGGCACCGGTGAGGTCTTGGCATCAAAGGCCCGCGCCCCGTGCGCCGCCTCGGCATAGCGGGCCGAGAGACGTAAAATCTCCGCGCGCAGTTCGTTCAGTTCATCATTCATGGCTGCCATAGGCCTCAATCTGCGCGGTTGAAAAGGCTTTCATGTCGGCACCGCTCCCAAATGCCCTGTACCACTCAACGCTTTCGCGAAGCGCCTCGTCCAGCCCCAGGCGCGGCGCCCAGCCCAATTCCGCCCGCGCCTTGGCCGAGGATAGCCGCAACACCGGCGCCTCGTGCGGGGCCTCCGCCTGGGGCGCCAGCTCATAGGCCGCGCCCGCACCCCACAAAGCGCACAGCTTTTCGGCCAATGCACCAACCGTCACGGCGGCCTCGTCGTCAGGCCCGAAATTCCAAGATACCCTCTCCACACCAACATCTTCCGCCGCCAGCATATAGCCGCAGAGCGGGTCAAGCACATGCTGCCACGGGCGGATGGCGCGTGGATTGCGAACCCGCAGGCGCTCGCCCGTCAACATGGCGCGGAAGAAATCCGGCACCAGCCGGTCCGCCGCCCAATCGCCGCCGCCAATCACATTGCCCGCCCGCACGCTGGCCACCCCCAGCCCCGCCCGCAAAGGGTAAGAGGCCGCAACCAGCTCCGCGCAAGCCTTCGAGGCGCTGTATGGATCTTTCCCGCCCAGCGGCGCGCTTTCGCCATGCGCCTCATCCGATTCCGCATAAACCTTGTCGCTGGTAATAATAACCACCCGCTCAACGCTTGCCCCCTCATTGGCCGCGCATAAAATATTCGCCGTGCCCATGATATTGGTCTCATAAGTCTCCATCGGCCGGGCGTACGACGCGCGCACCAAAGGCTGCGCGGCCAGATGAAAAATCACCCTTGGCCGAAACGATGCCACCGCGCCCCGCAGCGCGTCCAGCGCACGCACATCGGCAATCTGGTGGCGCAAAACGCCCTCGACCCCACACAGGCTGAAAAAATCCGGCACCGTATCGGGCGCCAGCGCATAGCCTGCCACCTCGGCGCCAAGTTTTGAAAGCCATAGCGATAACCAGCCGCCTTTAAAACCCGTATGGCCGGTCACCAGCACGTGCTGGCCCCGCCAGAATTCCGGCGCGGGCAGGCGGCTCACCATTTGATCCAGGGCGCCTGCCCGCGCTCAATCAGCTGGTCCAGATTAATCCGGTCTCGCAGCGTATCCATCGGCTGCCAGAATCCATCATGCCGCCAGGCCTGTAATTGCCCCGTGGCCGCCAGCCGCTCCATCGGCGCCTTTTCCCACAGCGTGGCATCATCCTCGATCAAATCCAGCGCACGCGGATTGAGCACAAAAAACCCGCCGCTGATTGGCCCGGCTTCCGTCGGCGGCTTTTCCTCAAACCGCGTCACCGCCCCGTCCTCAATATGGAGCGCGCCAAACCGTGCCATCGGCCGCACCGCCGCCACCGTGGCGAGCTTACCATGCGCGCGGTGAAACGCGATCTCGCCGGCAATGTCGATATCAGCCACCGCGTCGCCATAACTCATGCAAAACAGCTCATCATCGCCGAGATAATTCCTGATCCGCCGCAGCCGCCCGCCGGTCTGGGTATCTTGCCCCGTCTCCACCAGCGTCACCCGCCAATCCTCGGCCTGGGTGCTGTGAATTTTCACCCCCGAGCGCAGCTCAACCGTAATGTCGGCGGAATAAAGATTATAGTTGTAGAAATAATCCTTGATCTTATCGCCCTTGTAGCCAAGACAGATGATAAAATCCGTCACCCCGTGCAGCGCATAAATCTTCATGATATGCCACAAAATCGGCCGCCCGCCGATCTCTACCATCGGCTTGGGCTTGCTGTCGGTCTCCTCAGAAAGCCGCGAGCCCCGCCCGCCAGCCAGAATAACTGCCTTCACCCCTCTCGATCGGTCAAGCATCTTCATTATTCCACATATTCTCAGCCAATTCCTCGCGCGTCAAAAACGGCGCCATGTCGTGCAAAGGTGATGACACTATCCGCCCATCATCGAGCCTGCGTGAGGAAAGCTTCGGCGCGAAGCCCTGTTGCGGGTCGAGCTTCACCCATAAAAATCGCGGCCCCGGCGTCGCCAAGGCATGGGCCAGCGCGCCCGGCAATTCGGCATGGGTGGCAACCGTCACCGGCTCATAGCCAAACGCCGCCGCCACTTTGCCAAAATCGGGAAAGGTGACGCCATTGGTGGCATCATAGCCAAACTGATTATCAGCGAAAAATGTCTGCTGCGTCTGCTTGATCGAGGAATAGCCCGCATTGTCGAGCAGCATGATCTTGATATTGAGCGTCTGCGCGATGATGCTTTGTAGCTCCTGCATGTTCATCATGAAGCTGCCATCTCCCGATAGGCAAATAACATCGCGCCCTGGCGCCGCATAAGCCGCGCCTATCGCCGCGGGTAGGTCATAGCCCATCGAGGCCGCGCCAGAATTTGAGAACATCCTTTGCCCAGCCTTGAGCTTTGCCGCCTGAAAAGTGGTCACGCAGGCGGTGGCGTTGGCGGTCACCACCACCGCGTTCCCGTTCAGCGCCTCGAATAATTTGTCAGCGAACATATAAGGATTCACGCCGCGCGAATCATCCGCATAAGCGGGCTGCAACACCTGATAGCGCCGGCGCCGCTCCTGGCACCAGCCCACATAGTCAAGCTGCGCCCTGGTGGGCTCAAACCCCGCCAGCGCCTCGTTCAGCGCCGGCAGAAACACCTTCAAATCCGCATGCACCGGCATCTCGATGGTCAGCGTCGGCTTGTGCAATTCCGCTTCGTCAATATCCACCATAATCCTGGTGGCAAGGGGCGCGAAATTTTCCCAATTATAAGAAATCTGCCGGATATTCAGCCGGCAACCCAAAATCAGCACCACATCGGCATTCTGCACCGCGAAATTGCCGGCCCGGTCGCCCACCGTTCCCGGCCGCCCCACATAGCCAGGGTGGTCATCGGGCAGCACATCATGGGCGTTAAAGGCGGTCGCTACCGCAAACCGCGTGAGATCGCAAAGCTTCAGAAACTCAGCATAAGCGCCCGAAATCCGCACGCCGGTGCCGGGCATGATCACGGGGCGCTTGGCCGCGCGCAAAACCGCCGCCACCGCCGCCGCGTCAAAGGGCAGTGCCTCGTCCTCGGGCTCAAAGCCTGGCAAGCTCTCCGGGTCAATCTGCGCGCCCTGCACATCCATCGGCACGTCAATCCACACCGGCCCCGGCCGGCCATGCATGGCCAGATGCAGCGCCTTTTCCACCACATAGCGCGTGTCCTGCTTGTCGCGCAGCACCACGGCATATTTGGTTATCGGCTTGACCACCGAAACAATGTCAGCCTCCTGGTCGCCCAGCTGGCGCAGCGGCAGATTGTAGCTTGAAGCCATCGTCTCCTGCTTCACCTGTCCCGATATAATCAGCATACCAATCGAATCAGTCCAGGCGCCATGCACGCCGTTCAGCGCGTTCAGCCCCCCCGGCCCGGTGGTGACATTCAACAGCGCCAACCGCCCGCTCAAGCGGCAATAGCTCTCCGCCGCCATGGCGCAGGCCTGCTCATGGTGCAAACAAACGCCCGTGAGCGATTTGTTGCGCGAAAACGCATCGTTCAAATGCATCGCCCCGCCGCCGGTCACGGTGAAAAAATGCGTCACCCCCGCCGCCGCCACCCGCGCGGCGATATAATCCGCAACCCGCATCATCAAACCAGGCGCGGCGCGGTCCGCGCGGCCTCGTTTGGTGCCTCGGGGTCAATGCCGCGCTGGTCAATCATCCGCGCCAGCGCCGAGTCCGCGCCATAAGGGCTGTCAATGTTACGAAACGCCACCGGCGCATCCTGCGCCACGGCATTGATCAGCACTTCACCCTTCATCATCTCCCGGCAGGAAATCTGGCCCTTTTGCAATGGCACGGCCAGATATACATCCTCATCCGTGAGAATATGCCCTGCCGGCAGGTCGCGTTTGGCATAAACGCCGCGCACCAGCCCGTCCAAATAGCGCACCTCCTTCTCGGGTGGCACGCGCTTGGCGGCCGCCGAACCACCGCATAATTCCTGCGCCTTATGGAAGGCCTTGAACCAGCTATCCACCTGCTCGGGCAGCGAGCAATAGGGCGAGACGGCAATGCCATCCGCCTCGATATCGACATGGCGCTCAAACGTCCGCGCGCCCTTGGCGTACGCCACCAGCATCGAATTATGCCAATCATGATATTCATGGCTCGAGAACCCGATTACATTCTCGGGGTAGCGCGCGCGCAGAAAATCAATCTGGTTGATCTCCAGCTCCGAATCCTCGGACGGATAGATCGACACGCAATGATTGATCGCGAGCGGGATGTTGCGCTTGCCAAAGAACGAGACAATATCATCCAAATCACGCAAGGAGGAGCCGCCGGTCGAGATGATCACCGGCTTGCCCGTGGTGGCGATCTTCTCGATCAAAAACCAATCCTTGATATCCGAGGACGCGATCTTGATGATCTGGATGCCGAGCTCCACGCATTTTTCCACGCTCACCTCGTCAAAGGGCGTGGCCATCGAAATCATCGAGGCATTGCGCACCGCCTGGGTCATCTTCTGGTAGTCATCCCAGCTCAGCTCGGTATCGAGGGTTTTTTTAATATAGCGAATATCGGTCCGGTGCCGGAAATCCTTATGGATGAACCGCCCAACATCGCGGAACTGGAACTTCATGGCCGCGCGCACATTATTATAGCGCACCACCTTGCCATAATCGGCGATAATCTTGAGCCCGCGCTCCACCCGCCCCCAATGGTTGTTGGCCATTTCCAGCACGAAGAGATTGTCGAAAATCGAGGCACGCATGGCAATGGCTCCAAAGCTTTACGGAATGGAAATTAGGAACTCCCGCATCTGGCGTCAATTTAACCCTGCCGCAACCGTCCGGTTTCCCTGGCCGCAAAGGCCCAGCTCAGCCCGGCCAGGGCGGTGAACACCCACCACGAGGCCAGCTCCCGCACCGCCCAGAAAGCCGCCAGCCCGGCGCCAGGGTGGTAGCTGTAAGGCGTAATGCCCCCCACAAGGTCGCGCCCCGCCGCCTCCCACAGCAGCAGAAAAATCCCCGCCACCAGCCCCGTGCGGCCCAGCCGCAGCAGGCCGGGCAGGGTGGGTAGCAAAAACACTTCACGATACTCCACATTCTGCGCGGCCAGAAAACACAGCCCATAAACCGCCCCGGCCGCCACCAGCAACAGCCGTTCCTCATCGGGCAGCCGGGCCAGCGCCGCCGCCCAGCCGGCCCGCCCGCGCACCGCCAGCCCCAGCGCGGCGGCGGCCATCAGCCATGAGGCCAGGCTCGCGGTACCCGCGCGGCCAAGCCCCGGCAGCCCGGGCAGCCAGCCCAGCATCACCATCCCACGCGCCAAATCTATGCGCCCGAAGGTGGCCCGAAACGGTGTGCCCGAGGGGATAGCCCCCAGCGCGGCGGCCATACCGTGCCAAAGCGGCACGGCCAGCCCCAGCCCCACAACCAACCCAGCTCCGCCCAGCGCCAGCAACACGGCGCGGCGCTCACGCAGGGCCAGCACCAGCAGCGCGGCGGGGTAGAATTTCGCCGCCGCGCAGGCCGTGAACAGCCCATAGCCCGCCAGCCGCGCCGGCAACCGCCCGCGCTGGGCCCACACACCCAGCAGGCACAGCCCAAACACCAGCACATCCAAATTTGCCTGCTCGAGCGCGTAAAACGCGGAAGTGGAAAAACACCCTGCCGCCAGCGGCCAGAACCGCCCTTGGCTTACCGGCAGCAGCCTGAGCGCCAGCAAATAGGCGGCGCAGAACAACAACCCTCCGGCCAATGTGTCGGGGGTGCCAAGGGGCAGCCAGGCCAGGCGCAGCAGGGCAGGGGCATAATTAAACACCCCGCCCCCCAAACAGGCGCTCGGCGCATACACATTCACGCCCTGGCGCCAGCACTGCCCGGCCAGCAAAATATCATGCAAATCCACGAACGGATGACGCTTGGGCTGCCCGTCCGAAAGGGTGGTGAGCCATAAATAGCCCGGCAGCCACAGCGCATGCAGCGCCGCCACCAACCCCAGCCCCGCCGCGCCCAGCGCCGAGAGCCGCCACCGCGCCGGTACCCGCCAGCTCAAAACCCGATCCGCTCTTTCTCGATCACCAGCGGCCGCTTCATCACCTGGGTATGAATGGCGCCGACATATTCGCCAATAATCCCCAGCGACACCAATTGCACCGAGCCCAGAAAAAACAGCCCAATCACCAGCGGCGCGATGCCCACCGTAAAGCTCGCCCAAAATACCAGCTTATAGAGCAGATACGCCAACCCGATGAGAAACGAGAGCGTGGCGGCCACGAACCCCAGCGCGGTCACCAGCCTGAGCGGCACCTTCGAGAGGTTGGTGATGCCCAGCATGCCAATATCATAGAGCGTATAGAAATTATTCTTGGTGATCCCGCGCGTGCGCACCGGCTGGTCATAGGGAATTTTGTAGAGCGAGAGCCCGATCTCGGCGATCTGGCCGCGAAAGAACGGGTAGGGGTCGTCCATCTGGCGCACGGCTTCCACCACGGTGCGGTCATAGAGCCCAAAGCCGGTAAAATTCTGCACCGTGCGGATCGCGGCCATGCGCTCGACCAGCGCGTAATAAGCCCGGCGGAGCAAGAACATCGCCGGCGTCTCGGCCGAGGAGCGCTTCACGCACAGCACGGTTTTGTAGCCTTCGCGCCATTTGGCCACCAACTCCGGAATCATCTCCGGCGGGTCCTGCAAATCCGCCACCAAACTTATCACCGCCTCGCCCCTGGTTTGCAGCAGCGCATGGGCGGGCGAGCGTATATGGCCAAAATTACGGGCATTGACGATAATCTTCACCCGCGGGTCGGCGGCCGAAATCGCCTTCAGCCGCGCCACCGTCTCATCGGTCGAGGCATTATCGATGAAAATATGCTCATACGTGCAGTCGGGCACGCGCGCCATGGCGGCGCTCACCCGCGCATGCAGCTCGGCAACATTCGCCTCCTCATTATAACAAGGGGTGATGAGGCTCAAAAAACTCATGGCGCGCTGCTCTCCAGGCCGGCATTGGCGGTCTGCCCTCGCCTATGCCCCGCCACCCGCCCGGCCACAAGCCGCGAAAGCCGCCGCAATCCCCGCTGAACCGGCTGGTCGAAGAAATAAGTGGCCAGGGCGGCGAGACCATATATCCCCAATAACGCCGCGGCCCCCAAGGCATAAAGCGCACCGGTGGAGAGCGCCCAATGCAGTGTGGCTTTATGCACATCAAACATGGTCAGCACCGGAAAATGCAGTATATAAAGCGGATAAGAGATCATACCGGCGACTGTGGCCCATTTCCCCAGTCTGATAACTCCCGCTCGCTCCAGCCCGCCGAGCCCGACAATCAGCATGGCGAGCAATACGCCCTCCAGCAGCGTGGGCATCGGCAAAGCCTGCGTCGTCCCATAATCAATAGAAGGTAGCAAATCGGCCATCCCGGCTGCCCCAGCCAGCGCCAATAAGCTGCCCCAGAGCCGCCCCGGCGGGTGTTTAGCAAATACCCAGCCCGCGGCCAGGCCGGCGAAAAAGAAAAACTCCAATGGCGTGCCAAACCTGTCGGCCCTGCCCTGCAGCGCGACAAAACCATCATTGAGCAAAAAGGGCGGCGGCACGTTGAAGAAGGCCAAAATATTTACCGGCAGCCAATGCCAGAACACCAAAGCCACCCAGGCCGCCAGCAGCGGCTTGCCGATATAGGGCAGCATCGCCATGCCCAGCATCAGATAAAAGGCAAGCTCGTAGCGTAACGTCCAGGCCGGAGGTATCAACTCGGTGGTACCCCAGGGGGTGTTGGCAAAGGGGGAGAGCAGAACCAAATCCAGCAAGCGCGACAGGGTGAAGGCTGTGGGCGGCGTACCGGCAAACGAGGATAACAGATAGAGGCCTAAAACCTTGGGGGTGGTGATCACGCTATAGAGATAATGCAGGGGAATCAGCAGCGCCAGCCAGTATATCGGGTAGATCCGGCAGGCGCGGCGCCACCAAAAGCGCAGTGCCCCCCCCACGTGCCCAAAATCTTCTTTGTGCGTATAGGCCATGACAAACCCGCTCAGCACGAAAAAATAGCACACCCCCAGCTCACCTGGCGCGCCGTGGCCGCCAAATAGCGGCGCGGCGCCCGGCGCGGCCAGCGGGTTTAAATCCGGGATGATATGGGTCAGCACCACCACCGTGGCGGCGATGAAACGTCCGAGTTCCAGCGTGTTCAGCTTCAGCTTGGCGGCTTGTGCGGGCATGGGGTCTCATAACCTGAACATGCACGCCCAGGAAGAGACGTTTCAACCCGGCCGCGCCGTGGGCTAAACAGAGCCCATGACCCACACGCCGCAAAATCTCGTCATCCTCACCGGGGCTGGCATCTCCGCCGAATCGGGCATTTCCACCTTCCGCGATGCCGGGGGGCTGTGGGAGGGTCATCACATCGAGGATGTCGCCTCCCCGCGCGGCTTCGCGCGCGACCCGGCGCTGGTCCATCATTTCTACAATCTGCGCCGCGCCCAGTTGGCCTGTGTGGCACCCAACGCCGCCCATCTGGCGCTGGCCGCGCTCGAGCGCGCCTGGCGCGCGGCGCGGCGCGGGCAGTTTCTGCTCATCACCCAAAATGTCGATGATCTGCACGAGCGCGCGGGCAGCCAGCGGCTGGTGCACATGCACGGCGAGTTGCGCAAGCTCCGCTGCACCGCCTGCGATACCATCCTCGACTGGCCCGGCCCGGCCACCCCGCAAACACCCTGCCCGGCCTGCGCCCGCCCGGGCGGCACGCTCCGCCCCGATATCGTCTGGTTCGGCGAGGTGCCCTACCAGATGGAAACCTGCCTGCGCGCCTTGCTCGCCGCCGATATATTCTGCGCCATCGGCACGTCTGGCCTTGTCTATCCCGCCGCCGGCTTCGCCCAAACCGCGTTGGAGAACGGCCGTGCCTGCCGGCTGTTCGAGATCAACCCCAAACCGACCGGCACGGACCTGTTCGACGACGTCATCGCCGAGCCTGCCTCCACCGGCGTGGCGGAGTTCGTGCGCCGGCTTCAGCCGGCCTGAACCAAAAACGCCCGCCCCGGGTCAAAGGGGCGGGCGTCGTTACGTCACGCGTCGAGTAAAACCCGGGCGCCGGGGCTCAAACCGCGCTTTCGATCATCGGCATCGCCATGCGTGATTTGGCCAGCACCATGCCGATATTGGCGGTGTTGCGGCACACGAACACGGCCACATAATCCTGATATTTCTTGCCGCGGATGAACACGTGGATCGCGTTATCCGAGTTGATGATATATTCCTGGAAATAATGGCGGTTGCTCTCCACGCCGCGCGCGCGCTTCCAAATCGCCTCGACCGTGCCGACATTGGCGCCCTGGAACAAATCCGAAGTCGCCGCGGCCACCAAATCGATCACCTCGCGCGGATGCGAATCAACGGTCTTGATGCCCAGCAAAAAGCCGGACCCGACATCGATATACCCCGCCGCCAGACATTCGGGAATCGTCGAGATCGATTTGGCAATCGCCGCGTCCAGATCGGAAGCTGTGCTCATCGTCGGTACTCCTTAAAACTGCGTAAACTTCGCCTTGTGGTCGAAATTTAACAGAGACCGGCCTGCCAAAAATTGATTTCGAGCAAACCGGCCGCCGTCAGACGCGGAATCAGGAATTTTTTTTCATGCTTTGGAAACATCGGTGGCGCGGTTGCGCAGCACGTTCTGTTCCTGCTGCACCTCATACTCCACCAGAAAATCTTCCTGGTCGTCGGATTGCACGAACTGGCGGTTGAACCGGCGGATCTGGTTCAGAGCCACCTGTGCCGAGAGGCCTTTTTCCTTGACCAGATAGGCGGCCAGAATCGTGCCCGTGCGGCCAAGCCCGGCCAGGCAGTGCACGGCCAGCACCTTGCCGGCATCCAGCAGCTCGCGCATGCGCACCACCAGCATGTCCATCTCGGCCGGGGTCGGCGCCTTGCGGTCGGCGATTGGCAGATGCACGTTCTTCAGCCCGTGCCGGGCCAGCACCTCCTGGGGAAAATCCTTCTCGGTCAGGGTGATGAGCGTGGTCACGCCGACACCCTTCAGCAGTTCGAGGTCATAATCCACATCGGTGGTGATGCCGGGCATCGGCGTCGCGGCCAGGCGCCCTTCCTCGATCCAGATGAACCCGCGCGGCCCCGCCGAAGCACCCGGATACCGCGTCACCGCCACGCGCTCAGGGGCGGCGGGAGGCGCGCTGGGCGCCGCTTCGGGGGGGGCGGCAATCACATGCGCGGGCGGCGGGCTGGCCGGGGTATGGGCTGGCGCGGGCGGCGCCATTGTCGCCGGCGCCATTGTCACCGGGGCGGGCGCCACCGGTTCGGGTGTTACCGCCGGCAGTGGCGCGGGCGGCGCCATGGTCGCGGCGGTCGGGGCGGGGGCTGGCGGCGGCGTCACGGGCGCGGGCTGCTCCGCCACCGGGGCCGGGCGGGCGGCGGCGGGCGCCAGCGTGCTGCGGATTTCGCTCTTGATCGCGGCCAAGGCTTCGGCGGTCAGGGGCGGCGGCGGGGTCACGTGCTCGGCCAGCGTCTCGCGCGGCGCGTCGGGCGCGGGCACGGCGCAGCTGCCGGTGGCCACGAACTGCATCACCACCGGGTTGGTGTCGTTGGCGAAGAAGCTGGCGGTGTCGGTGTGAATCTGCACATGCCCGCCGGCCAGCAAAATGATCTTCTCCGAGATCTTGCGTGCCTGGCGCTGGTTATGCAGCACCACCAGCAGGGCGGCGCGCTCGGCCAGCGGCATCAGCAGGTCGAGCAGGATGTTGGCATCCTTGTCCGAAAGCCCCGAGGTCGGCTCGTCGATCATCAGCAGCTCGGTCTCGGCGGCGGCCTCGCGCAAAATGGTCACCGCACGCTGATACACGGGCTCGAGTTCGATGAACGAGGTGTCGAGCATCGGGATGATATAATCCGCACCCAGGCGGCCCAGCCAATCGGCGGCCCAGCTGCGCCGCTCATCGTCCGAGGCCCCCTCCATCTGGTCGCGCAAATGGAAGGTCAGGCTATCGAGCGCCGAGCGCTGGGTAAGCTGGATGCGCTGGGCCACCAGCAGCGGGCGGTTGCCCAACGCCAGCGGTTTGCCGCGGTACCAGGCCTGGCCCCAATTCTTGTAAAGCGTGCTCTGGCCATAAATCCCGGCCAGCGAGCGCAGCAAGGTCGATTTGCCGGTGCCCACCGGCCCCATCAGGGTGGTAATGCCGCGCGGCTGAAGCTCGAGATTAATGTCAGCCAGCACGATCTTGCTGCCAAACCCCGCCCCATAGCCCCGGCAGGTGAGCACGGGCTGGGTCGGCGTTGGCGCCATCTCGGGCGCCGCCACGGTAGCGGGGGCGATAACCGGCGCGGGGGTCAACACGGGTTCGGGCGCGGGGGTGGGCGTCAACACGGATTCGGGCGCCGGTGGCTTCACGATCGGGCTGCGCATCCAGGCCGGCTCCTCGGCGGGCGCGGCGGGGGTGAGGAGCGGCGCGGGCTCTGGGGCCGGGTGCGTTACAATCGGGCTGCGCATCCAGGCGGGTTCGTCCTGCGGGGCGGCCGGTTCGGGCAAGGCTGGCTCGGGCGCGGCCGGTTCAGCAAATAGCGGGCGCGCCGCCATATCCTCGCCAGGCTCGGTGTAAACAGACGCCTCGGCCTCAAGCCCCGAATCACGCGAGAAGGTCGGCTCCGGCACGCTGGAACTGGCCGGTGCGGCCTCGGGCTCGCTCACGCCGGCCGGCTCGAACGGCGCATACGCCACGGGCTCGGGCATGGCGGGGGGCTCGGGCGGCGCGTAAACCACGGGCTCGGGGGCCGCGAAAGCCGGGGGTTCAGCCGGCATATAGGCCACGGGCGGCTCATAGGGCGGTGCTTCGGCCGGCGTAAATGGCGCGGGCTCGGGCATCCCATAGGCCAGCGGCTCCGGCGCGCTGAAGGGCGCGGAGGAATAGGTCAGGGGCTCGGGCGCCGCGCCGGCCTCGGGGAGTTGCTCGCCCGTCTGCTGAGCGTCCGCCATCCGCGCCACATGCGCAAACAGCCCAATCGGCGGCAGCGACTCCTTGGGTTCGCTGGGTTCACTCGGCTCGGGCGCGTTCAGGCTTGGCCGGTTGCGAGGCTTGCGCGGAAATTCCTGCACATCGCCCAGGCTGTCAGTGCCCACGCTCTGGTTGAACCGCGACATGTCAATCGGCCGTTCCGCCGCGCGGCGCTTGGCCCGGCTGATCAGGTCAACGACAAGCAGGACGACACCGATAACAATGACACCCAGAGCGACAGACAAGGTTAACACTTCGTTGTTCAAGGTCAGACAGCCCCCGTAATTGAGCCCCAGACGGACCGGACAAGCCGATGCCTCAAACCATGAGCAGCAAATAGCCTTGTCTCAGCCCGCGTGGCGCCCGCAATGGACCCCGCATGCCCACCAAGCGGGCACCGGTCTTCCGGAAAACAGACGATAACGGGTCGTTCAGCTTTTGAGAAGATGTGCGCCATCCCATATCGCCGGTGCCCCCCGTTTTAACCTTCGCCGCCCCGCCCGCCCCGGCAACTGGCCGCCAACCTAACAATTTAATTTACCTTTCATGACGTCAGGTGTAGGAATCACAGATAGTTCCGGTTGAGTTAATATGTGGTTCCGGCGGGTTCATTCCGGGCCGCCCGTTATGCGCGGGCGGCTCAAACCGGTGTCCGCCCCAAGGCGAGGTGAAATGAGAGGCAACAGTCTGCGCGTCCATCTCCAGCTTCTGTATCGTGAGCGCCGCGCGGCCACCGCCCTCGAATTCGCGATGATCGGAGGCGTGTTTTTCGCCTTCGTGTTTGGCATTCTCATGGTCTCCCTCGACCTGTTCTGGCAGCTCACCCTCGATGACGCGGTGCGCAACGCGGTCCGCGAGGTCCAGATCGGCAAAATCACCACGGGCGATGAATTCAGCACCGCCGTCTGCGCCGAGTTTGGCGCCGCGGTGCCCAACTGCAAGGCCAATTTGCAATATGCCGTGCAGGGCGGGCAGTTTTTTGGCGCGGGCGCCAACAGCGTGGCCCCCGTCACCTTTGACAGTAACGGCAATCTCGGTTCCCCGGCCTTGTTCAGCGGCGTCACCGCCAGCACTTCCGCCGGCGAGACCGTGCTCCTCGCCCAGGTTGCCTTCCCCGTGCCCATCACCCTGATGTCACTGCCCAACGGCGCCGTCACCGAAAACGGCACCGCCTCGCTCTACTCAGTTGTCACGACGGTGATGGCGCCATGATCAAACGCCTGCTCACAAAAGACCTGCGAGCCGTCGCGGCGCTCGAATTCGCCTTGGTGGCGCCGTTTCTGCTGCTGCTGCTCATCGGCGTGGTCGAGCTCAACACCCTCTACCGTACCCAGGCCAAGCTCGACATGCTGGCCGTCAACGTCGCCCAGATGGTGGGCGCCGAAAGCACCGCCAACACCACCGGCGTCGCCATCATCGATGCTCAAGGCACCAGCTTCGCCTCGATGCAAGATATCTGCCAGGGCGCGGTGGCGGGCATGGCGCCGTTTCCGGCCTCGGGTTTGGTGCTCAAAATCGCCAGTGTCACCGTTGAATCCAACAAAAACGGCACCGCCAACTCCACGGTCAACACCACCACCCCGTCCTATGATATGTGGGAGACCGATTTCACCGTCTCGGGCAACAACTGCACCCCCACCACGGTGAACGGCCAATCAGGGTCGGCGGGCATCGGTGTCTCGGGCGCCGAGCGGCTGGCCACCACTTCGCCGCCCAGCACCACCGGCACCAGCGGCACCTCCGGCCTGCTCGCCTATCCCTGCGACAATGCCATCATCGTCCAGGCCAGCATGCCCTATCCGGGCCTCATCGGCCTGGTTCTGCCCTCGCGGCCCACCTTGTCGCAAAACATCTACACACGCTGGATCTACGCCAGCCCGCAAACCGAGCTGCAATGCTCAACATCCGACACCGCCTGTTACACCAGCTACGCGGCCACGCAGCTCTGTAATGGCACCAACACGAATAATTAAGGAGGGTCGCGCGCCATGATGTCACTCCTCGCCAAATTCCGCAAAGACCGCCGAGCCGTCACCGCCATGGTGCTGGCCCTGATGATCGTGCCCCTGGTGGTGGGCGCCACCGCCGCGGTCGATATTTCGCGCATCGCCTCCACCCGCGCCGAGCTGCAAGCCGCCGCCGATGCCGCCGCCATCGCCGGCGCCGGTGCGTGGCAAACTTCCCAGCAGGCCAGCGCCGCCCACAACGCCGCCACCGCCGCCTATTCGGGCACGGCCTCCACCATCGCCAATTTCGTCTCCAGCCCCAGCTCGGCGGTCGAGCTCACCTGCACCGGCAGCTCCACCCAATGCGGCCCCACCAGCCCCAATACTTACGCCACCTCCATCTCCACCTATAACTGCCCGGCCTCCACCGAATATTGCGTCATCGTCACCGCCAGCGGCCGCCTGGCCAATTCCCTCATTAGCTATGTCATCCCGAGCGAGCTGCTCACCGTCTCGGCCATGGCCACCACCTCTTTCCCCGCCACCACCATTTCGGGCAAAAACATTCCCCCTAGCCCCGGCTTTGGCTCGGCGGGCGATGTCAGCGGCATTTACGCTTATGCGGTGCCCATGAGCGGCACCGGCGCCGGCGCCACGCCCGACTACACCACCATGCCATCGGCCGGCACCAATTGCGGCAATTATGCCTCCGTCGGCCCCCTGGCGCTGGAAGAAACCGTGGCCTCGTCCACCTGCAATTACCTGTTCATCGCCCTGTCCACCAGCTCGGGCACGGCGGGCGCGGGCGGCTCCATCTCCTTGCAGCAAAACCAGCCCATTGCCTTCACCTTCGTCAATTACACCGGCGCCAATGGCTATCACTCGTCGGGCTATTACAAGACCAACACGCAGCTCTACGTTAACACCGACTCAACCTCAAACTCGCTCGGCACATATTACCAAAACGGTGATACCGTGACCTACAGCTCCACGCTGTACACGACTAACGTCTATTATTGTCAGCAGCTAAATGACTCCGGCAATTGTGACACAAGCGGGTCCCCCTCCGGCACATACACCTCATCCAGCGGCCCGACCGGCACACAAACTTACTGTATTCAAGGGTGGTGGAGTTGTTATCAATATGAAACGGACGTGACAACCTCGTCGCAGGTTTCTCACTCGGTCAAACTATACGGCCAATGTCCCGCCCACACGCTGTATGGCTCGCTCGATCCCATCAGCGTCGATACAACCACCGGCGTCGCCTCTGGCGGTGGCCCGTCGGTCGATAGCATCAATGTCTATTCCTCGGCCTATGAGGTGGTCGGCTATCCCCCAACATTTGAAACCAACCACGCCCTGGTGCCGTTCGTCGCCACCGGCCTCGTCAAATCCGAGAGCGTCAACGGCACAACCTACCACGTCACCGCCATTTGCCCCAATTATGCCACGTCCGGTACAGACCAGGCAGGCACCAGCTACAGCACCAACATCAACGCCCTGATCTACGCCACCTACGCGGGGGACATCGCCTCCACCCTCGCCAATCAGGGCGGCGATGGTGCGGTCTGGCAAGGGTTGAACATCTATTCCACCGCCTTCCCGGGGCAAACTTACACCGATGGCGGCACCGCCTATCCCCCCTATGACTCCACCGGCCTCTACACCAGCAGCTCCATCGAAATGGTAAGCGGCAGTAACGACATCTACCCCCCCGCCATCGCCGGCTGTACCCCAGCCATAAACGCACAAGACAACGGCGTCACCACAACCCCGTCAAATTGGTGGAATTGGAACGGCAGCAACTCAGGAAGTTGTTCGGATGAGAGTTCCGCCCATCAATCGAGCTACCTCACCGCCGCCCAGTCCAATTCCTCGGGCACCACGGTCGGCCAGCCGCAATACAGCAATTGTACCCTGCTCATTCAACCGCTGGGCACCGCCGTGCCCACCAACCAAAATAACCAAGCCCTCCTGCCCGACTATTACATCCTGGTCAGCACGGCCGCGAATGGCGGTGGCACCGTTCTGGCGATCGACCCGGTATGGGATGGCAAAACCTTCACCGACCTGATCCCAGGCGTCATGTCCAGCCTGGTGGCCAACTACGTTGACGGCAATATCAGCATCAGCAACGGCAAAGTGGTCGATAAAGACACGGCCGCAACCTATAATTCAAGCGGCGGCCTGACCAGCAATGGCTTCGTTCCCAACTATTATCAGAGTTTTTATATCACCTCCGGGGCTTATAAAGGCGATTACGGCTATTTCGAGCCCCCCTCCCACAGCGGCAATGAGTTTGATCCCCCGGATCAAACCTCGCACCAATGCTACGACCCGCAAAAGAACGGCAACGCCGCCCATACGGTGGCCATCCAGAACGGCACCAGCCAGCCGACAATATTCACCGCCCAGAACGACCAGAACGACAACGAGGCGATCGACGCCATCGCCAACCCCCAGGATGGCGCCATCATCTGCGACAGTAACCCGCCAGAAACCTACGCCCTCTACTGGAATGACCTGGGAACCTACGGATCCGACGATCTGGGCTACTGGAACGCCGTCATGGCCTTCACCTGCTCGGTCCCCGGCACCGGCACAACCGGCGGCGGCCCGGTCACTCTATCCGGCTAACCCCGGCCAAACAGCAACGGGCTGAACCGCAAGGCTCAGCCCGTTGCTGTGTCATCCACAAACACCGCGCCCAAACAGCGCGATCAATCACAAAATTCAGGAAAATGGCGGAGAGACAGGGATTCGAACCCTGGGTACGCTATTAACGTACACACGCTTTCCAAGCGTGCGCCTTAAGCCGCTCGGCCATCTCTCCATCCGGCGTGGGGGCCTGCTTAGCGAAATGCCGGCCGTTCCACAAGGGGCTCAGCCATCCATTTTCAGCGCGGCGAGGAACGCGCTCTGCGGAATCTCCACCTTGCCGAACTGACGCATGCGCTTTTTGCCTTCTTTCTGCTTTTCCAGCAGCTTGCGCTTGCGGGTAATGTCGCCGCCATAGCATTTGGCGGTCACGTCCTTTGAGAGCGCCGAGATGGTCTCCCGCGCGATGATCCGCGAGCCAATGGCCGCCTGAATGGCGATTTTGAACAGCTGCTTCGGAATCAGCTCCTTGAGCTTGCCGCAAATGGCCCGCCCGCGCGTGTCGGCCTGCGAGCGGTGGGCGATGAAGGAGAGCGCATCCACCGGCTCGGCATTCACCAAAATGGAAATCTTGACCAGATCGGCCTCGGCATACTCATCCATATGGTAATCGAAGCTGGCATAGCCCCGGCTCACCGATTTCAGCCGGTCGTAGAAATCAAACACCACCTCGTTGAGCGGCAGCTTGTAAACGGCCATGGCGCGGTTGCCCACATAGGTCAAATCCACCTGCTGGCCGCGCCGCTCCGAGCAGAGCGTGAGAATCGAGCCCAGATACTCATCGGGCACCATGATGGTCGCCTTGATCCACGGCTCGTCAATATGGTCGATCACCGAGCCGTCGGGCATATCGGCGGGGTTGTGCAGCTCCTCCACCTCGCCATTGGTCTTGTAAATCTTATAAACCACCGAAGGCGCGGTCGCGATCAGGTCGAGGTCGAATTCCCTCGACAGCCGCTCCTGGATGATTTCCAGATGCAGCAGCCCCAAAAACCCGCAGCGGAACCCAAACCCCAGCGCCGCCGAGGTCTCGGCCTCATAGTGGAAGCTGGCGTCATTGAGCCGCAGCTTGGCCAAGCTGTCGCGCAGCTTCTCGAAATCATCCGCCACCACCGGAAACAGCCCGCACCACACCACCGGCACCGAGGGCTTGAAGCCCGGCAGCGCCTCGGGGGCGGGGCGGCGGTCATCGGTAATGGTGTCGCCCACATTGCAATCGGCCACGGTTTTAATGGCGGCGGTGATATAGCCCATCTCGCCCGGCCCCAGCTCATCCACCGGGCGCATGCGCGGGGTGAACACGCCAATCTGCTCCACCGGGTGCACCGCGCCCGTGGACATCATGCGAATCTTCTGGCCCTTGCGCAGCACGCCGTTCTTCACCCGCACCAGAATCACCACGCCCAGATACTGGTCATACCAGCTATCCACCAGCAGGGCCTGCAAATCGGCCTTGTCATCGCCCTTCGGCGCCGGCAGGCGGGTGACCAACGCCTCCAGCACCCCCTCGATATTGATGCCCGTCTTGGCCGAGATCTCCACCGCGTCCGAGGCGTCAATGCCGATCACATCCTCAATCTGCTGCTTCACGCGGGGCACATCCGCGGCCGGCAGGTCAATTTTGTTGAGCACCGGCACAATCTCGTGGTTGGCGTCAATCGCCTGATACACATTGGCCAGCGTCTGCGCCTCCACGCCCTGGCTCGCATCCACCACCAGCAGCGAGCCCTCGCAGGCCGCCAGGCTGCGCGAGACCTCATAGGCAAAATCCACATGGCCGGGCGTGTCCATCAGGTTCAGCACATAGGTCTTGCCGTCATGGGCGGGGTATTGCAGCCGCACGGTCTGCGCCTTGATGGTAATGCCGCGCTCTTTCTCGATATCCATGTTATCGAGCACCTGCTCGGTCATCTCGCGCGCGGTCAGGCCGCCGCAATACTGAATCAGGCGGTCGGCCAGCGTCGATTTGCCATGGTCGATATGGGCAATGATGGAGAAATTGCGGATAAGCTCAAGGGGAGTGCCGGTCATGGCGGAGCTTTACTTGAATTTCCCCCGCCACGCCAAGGGGATCCGCCGAAAATCGCCGGGGCTGGAATTTATCGGGCGGTTTGAGGGGCCAAAAGCGGCGCCACCGCGCGCGCCACACAAAAAAGCCGCCCCTTTTATCTCGCAAAAAGGGGCGGTTTCCAAAAACTCTATAAGTTTTTCAGTCCCTTATTCAGCCGCGGCCAAGCGCGCCGGGGCCGGTTTGGTGAGCAGCATATACATCACCGCGCCAATCACGAACGAGACAATAAAGGTCGAGTCGCCAAATTGCGGGTGGCTGGCGGCGAACACACCCGTATAGAGCTGCTGGTCCCAAAACGGCACCGAGCCCGCCACCGCCACGATCCAGGCCACGAAGGCCGCGCTGACAGGCAGGCGCGAGACGCGGTCGGTCTTGTGGCACAGCAGCGTCACGGCGATCCAGGGCATGGTCCAATAGCCCAGCACCAGCAGAAAATTGGTGTAGCTCTCGACGAACGAGTTGATGACAATGGCCGAGATGACCGCCCCGATGATGCCGGTGCTGATCGAGGCGACATGCTGCTTGAGCTTGATGCCCACCGCCAGGATCGACATGGTGGCCGAGTAGATATTGATGATGTTGGCCGAAATCGTGCCCAGAATCACCGCCACCAGGAAGGGCAGCTTGAACCATTCGGGCATCCAGACGGTCAGCAGATCAGAGGGTTTGGAGAAGAACGGGATCGACGAGCCGATCAGCGCGCCCAGCCCCTCGATCCACACGGTCGAGATCAGCGCGCCCCAGAAAGCATAGGTGAACACGGTCTTCTTCACCCCGGCGGCATCGTTGTTGGTGCGCAGATAGCGCGTGTAATCCGAGGAGTACGGAATCCACCCCACCTGATACCCAACCATGATGGCGGTCGAGAGCATGAACGCCCCCGACGTGCCGCCCATCTGGGCAATGGTCTGCGGGTTGGCCGGGGCCGAGAGCCCCAGATGCCGCACCGCGATGAATGTGAGCCCCAGAAACGCCAGCACCAGCACGAACATCAGATATTTCTCGGCGGCGTGGATGAGGTCATACCCCACCACCGCGATGGCGATCTGCACCACCGACATGCCGAGCGCCGCCGGGATCAGGCCGGTATGCAGCACCAGATTGAGCGCATAAGCCCCCGCCGTGGTGTTGACCGCGAACCACGAGAACCCGCCGAAGAAATTGAGCAGCGAAGGCAGCCGGTTGCCGAGCGGGCCAAACCAGTTGGCGCCCTGAATCATCTGCGGGCGCCCGTAATCAACGCCAAAGGTGCTGAAATAGCCCAGAATCACCGCGCCGATGAGGTTGGCGAGCAGGATCGAGCGCATCGCCTGAAAAAACGACAATCCGGTCAGGCAGGTGGCCAGCGCGCCGGTGGTCAGGGTGGCGAACTCGACATTGGCGGCCATCCACAGGCCAAAAACGGCCTTCGGGCTGCCATGGGTCTCTTTCAGCGAGACCTCCTCAATGCCTTTTTCCTCGATAATGCCATAAAGTTCGGGGGTTATCTCAGCGGTCACACTTCACCTCCAGCGCGGCGGTTCGCCGTGTTCAGTTGGGCTAAATTAATTGCGCGCCAAACATGGCAGCCATGACCCCGGCGCGCCAAAACCCTGCTCAGATATTAACAAAAACGTCAAGTTACCGACATGTTTTTTGCCGCGGAAATCCGCGCGTTTCAGCCCATTGCCGGGGTGGCCACGCTCAGCGCGCTTTGGGTGCTGGTGGTCGCGTCCGGGTTGTAATGTTGGGGCGGAATGATGCGGTTGAGCAGGACCAGCACCATGAACAGCATGACAAACCAGCCAGCATACCCGCCCAGCGCGCGCATGGCGAACACCACAACGAACACGGTAATCAACAGCAGCGCGTAAAACTGGTCGTCGCTTTGCTGCACCCCGACAAAATTGAACAAATCGGTCCACCAGCCATCGACCACGCCAACCAGCGACATCGCCGCCCAGGCGCTCAAAAACACCCCCTGAAATAACGCGCCCAGAAAATGCATGGCCCTGTTCCCTTTATGGCGTTCACGCGGGGCTGGCGTCACAGCCTCATATGCGCCACCACTCTAGCATACACCGAGGCTTTGCCCAGAATCATTCCAGCTTCTCGATATTTTTCAGCTCCGGAAACAACCGCATCCACAACAGTGCCACCAGCACCGTGCCCACGCCCCCGATCACCACCGCCGGCACCGCCCCAAACAGCGCCGCGGTCATGCCGCTCTCAAACTCGCCCAGCTGGTTGGAGGCGTTAATAAACAGGTAATTCACTGCCCCCACCCGCCCGCGCATCTCATCTGGCGTTCGCAGCTGCACCAGCGAGAGCCGGATGACCACGCTGATCATATCGGCGGCGCCGAGCGCGAACAAAGCCGCCACCGAGAGCCAGATCTCGCGCGAGAGCCCAAACACCATTGTCGCCGCCCCAAACCCGATCACAGCCTGAAACATGCGCAGCCCCACCCGCCGCTCAAAGGGCGCGCGGGTAACGAGCGCCGTGGTCACCAGCGCGCCCAGCGCCGGCGCGCCGCGCAGCAGGCCCAGCCCCCACGGGCCGGTGTGCAATATATCATGGGCATAAATCGGCAGCAGCGCGGTGGCCCCGCCCAGCAGCACGGCGAATAAATCGAGCGAGATGGTGCCCAGAATGGCCTGGTTGGCGCGCACAAACCCCACCCCGGCAAACAGCGCCTGCAGGGTGGGGGGCTCCTTGGGCACCACGCGCGCGGCGGTTTTTATCATCCCCGTCACCAGCGCGCCGCCCAGCAGGCTCACCGCCATCACCGCATAGGGCACGCCGGGGCTCAGCGCATAAAGTAGCCCGCCCAGCGCCGGGCCAATGATGGTGGCCATCTGGAACATGCTCGACGAGATGGCGGTGGCCTTTTGCAGGCTGCCGGCCGGCACGGTGGCGGGCAGCAGCGCGCCGCTGGCCGGAGATTCAAACGCCCGCGCGGCCGCGATCAGCGCCACGGCCATAAAAATCATGGCTGGTGTCAGCCACCCGGCAAAGCTGCCCCAGGTCAGGCCGAGCGCGGTCAGCCCCTGGGCCAATTGGCACAGCCGCACCACGCTCTGGCGCCGGTAGCGGTCGGCGGCATGGCCGGCGAAAAAGGTCAGCCCGGCGGCGGGAATAAACTGCGTCAGCCCGAGCATGCCAAGGTCAAAAGCCGAGCTGGTCAGGGCGTAAAGCTGCCAGCCCACCGCCACGGCGGCAATCTGATAGGCCGCGCTCGAGCAGATGCGCGTGAGCAGAAACAGCGCGAAGGCGCGGTGGCGCAGCAGTTCGGCAAGGCTGAAGGGCGCGGCTGAATTGGTCTCCATACCTGCCTTTATCACATGCGCCATGGCCCGCCATGCTCAAAGCCTCGCTCAGCCCCGCCCCCAGCCTGCTTGCGCGCGGCGGCAATTGGCCCTAGTTCAGCCTGCATTATTTCGCATTTTCGGAGTTCTGGTCATGTCTTACAGGGTTGCGGTTGTCGGTGCCACCGGTGCGGTTGGGCGCGAAATCCTCAAAACCCTCGCGCAGCGCAATTTCCCGGTGTCGGAAGTGGCGGCGCTCGCCTCCGGCCGTTCGGCCGGCCAGCAGGTCTCGTTCGGTGACGACAAGGTGCTCACCGTGCAAAATCTCGAGACGTTCGACTTCACCGGCTGGGATATCGGTCTGTTCTCGCCCGGCGCCTCGGTTTCGGCCGTTCACGCCCCGCGCGCAGGCGCGGCTGGCTGCGTGGTGATTGATAACACCTCCCAGTTCCGCATGGACCCCGAAATTCCCCTCATCGTGCCCGAGGTGAACCCCCAGGACCTGCCCAAATTCGCCAAGCACAACATCATCGCCAACCCCAACTGCTCCACCATCCAGATGGTGGTGGCCCTCAAGCCCCTGCACGAGGCCTACAAGATCAAGCGCGTGGTGGTGTCCACCTACCAGTCCGTCTCGGGCGCCGGCAAAGAGGGTATGGACGAGCTCTACCAGAACACCAAATTCACCTATGTGAACCAGGCGCCCGAGGTGCAGGTCTTCCAGAAAGACATCGCCTTCAACTGCATCCCGCAGATCGACGTGTTCATGGATGACGGCGCCACCAAGGAAGAGTGGAAGATGACCGTCGAGACCAAGAAAATTCTCGACCCCAACGTGCCGGTCATCGCCACCTGCGTGCGCGTGCCGGTGTTCATCGGCCATTCCGAGGCGGTGTATGTCGAGTTCGAGAAGCCGGTGAACGTGGCCGAGGCCCGCGCCCTGCTGGCCAAGGCGCCGGGCATCGAGGTCGAGGATCGTCATGTGCCGGGCGGCTACATCACCCCGGCCGAATGCAAGGGCGAGGATGCCGTGTTCGTCTCGCGCCTGCGCCGCGACCCCACGGTCGAGAACGGCCTGGCCTTCTGGTGCGTGTCCGACAATCTGCGCAAGGGCGCGGCCTTGAATGCCGTGCAAATCGCCGAGGCGCTGATCGAGCGCAAACTCCTGCCCTGCCAGAACAAGGGTTAAAAGTTTTTTGGGGTGTGGACCTTTTTTTCAAAAAAGGTCCACCTCTTCTTACCATTAAAAAAGGCCGCTCCAAATCAGGGCGGCCTTTTTTAATGCTTTGATGTGGGGGCTTTTTGTAAAAAGCCCCCACGCCCCCAAAAACTTTTACGTCTTAATGCGCCGCCTCCGGGGCCTTCTCGTCGTCGCCGTCATGTTCGGGCGGCGGCAGGGCAGGGGGCGAAGCCTCGGCCATGTCAAACGCCAGCTTGCCATCCTTCAGCGTCACCTTCACCGCGCCGCCCTTCACCAGCTTGCCAAACAACAGCTCCTCGGCCAGGGGCTTCTTAATCAGCTCCTGAATCACCCGGCCCAGCGGCCGCGCGCCATAAAGCGGCTCATAGCCCCGCTCGGCCAAAAACTCCTTGGCCGCCGAGGACAGCTCGATCGTCACGTTGCGGTCAGCCAACTGGGCTTCCAGCTGCATCACGAACTTCTCAACCACCCGTCCCACAATCTCGGGCGTCAGCGCGCCAAACGGAATGATCGCATCCAGCCGGTTGCGGAATTCCGGCGTGAACAGCCGTTTCACCGCCTCCTCATCCTCGCCCGTCCGTGTCACGCGCCCAAACCCAATGGCGGGCTTTTGCATATCCGCCGCCCCGGCATTGGTGGTCATGATCAGGATGACATTCCTGAAATCGATCTTCTTGCCGTTATGGTCGGTCAGTTTCCCATGATCCATGATCTGGAGCAGGATGTTGAACAGATCCGGGTGCGCCTTCTCGATCTCGTCGAGCAACAGCACGCAATGCGGATGCTGGTCGATGGCGTCGGTCAGCATGCCGCCCTGGTCGAACCCGACATAACCGGGCGGCGCGCCAATCAGCCGCGATACCGAATGCCGCTCCATATATTCCGACATATCAAACCGCATCAGCTCAATACCCAGCGTCGAGGCCAGCTGCCGCGCCACCTCGGTCTTGCCCACGCCCGTGGGGCCGGAGAACAGATAATTGCCAATCGGCTTCTCCGGGTCGCGCAACCCCGCGCGTGAGAGCTTCATGGCCGCCGAGAGCGCCTCGATGGCGGCATCCTGGCCAAACACCATGCCCTTCAAATCGCGTTCCAGATTGCGCAGCACCTCCTTGTCGTCGGTCGAAACCGATTTGGGCGGAATCCGCGCGATCTTGGAAACCATCTCCTCGATGTCCTTGAGCGTCACGGTCTTGCGGCGCTTGCTCTCGGGCAGCAACATGCGCGCGGCGCCGGCCTCGTCAATCACGTCAATCGCCTTGTCGGGCAGCTTACGGTCATTGATATATTTGGCCGCCAGCTCCACCGCGGCGCGGATCGCCTCATCCGTGTAGCGCACCTTGTGGTGCTTCTCATACGCGGTCTTGAGCCCGCGCAGAATCTTCACCGTATCCTCAACACTCGGCTCATTCACGTCAATTTTCTGGAACCGCCGGACCAGCGCGCGGTCCTTCTCGAAGTAATTGCGGAATTCCTTATAGGTGGTCGAGCCGATGCAGCGCAGCGTACCCTGGGCGAGGGCGGGTTTGAGCAGGTTCGAGGCATCCATCGCCCCCCCCGAGGTCGCCCCCGCGCCGATCACGGTGTGAATCTCGTCAATGAACAGCACCGCGCCGGGGGTGTTTTCCATCTCGGTCACCACCGCCTTCAGCCGCTCCTCGAAATCGCCGCGATAGCGCGTGCCGGCCAGCAGCGCGCCCATATCGAGCGCATAGATGGTGGCGTTCAGCAGCACCTCGGGCACGTCGCGGTCAATAATCCGCTTGGCCAGCCCCTCGGCAATGGCGGTCTTGCCCACGCCGGGGTCGCCCACATAAAGCGGATTGTTCTTGGTGCGGCGGCACAAAATCTGAATCGTGCGCTCAATCTCCGGCTCGCGCCCGATCAGCGGGTCGATTTTGCCGTCCTTGGCCTTCTTGTTGAGATTGATGCAATAATTCGACAGCGCATCCTGTCCGCGCTTGGGCGCGGGCTTTTCCTCGCGCTCGGGGTCGGGCGTCTCGGCGCCCGTGGGCGTGCGCGGCGCCGATTTGCCAGGGCTCTTGGCGATCCCGTGCGAGATGAAATTCACCGCATCCAGCCGCGTCATGTCCTGGAGCTGGAGGAAATAGACCGCGTGCGATTCGCGCTCCGAGAACAGCGCGACCAGCACATTGGCCCCCGTCACCTCATCGCGCCCCGAGGATTGCACATGAATGGCGGCGCGCTGCACCACACGCTGGAAGCCCGCGGTGGGCTTGGGCTCGCCCGCGCGGTCGGTGGCCAGCCCCGCCAGGTCCTTGTCGAGAAATTCGGTCAGGTCGGCCTTGATTTTGTCGAGATCGACCCCGCAGGCGCGCAGAACGGTGAGCGCGTCGGGGTCTTCGAGCAGCCCGAGCAGCAAATGCTCGAGCGTGGCATATTCATGCTTGCGGTCCGCCGCGAATTGCAGCGCCCGGTGCAATGTCTGTTCAAGGTTGCGAGACAGCATGGTCAAACCGTTCTTTCACGCCGAAAACCGGCGGCTTGGGCTCCGGGCGCTGAAACTGCCGGCCCGGCTGGCATTTTGGTGTTGTCGTCCCCGATGCGCGACACGGGAACAATCATTTGAAATGGCGATGCGGCGGCCAGAGTAAAGCCTCATTCTTTCTCAATCGTGCATTGCAGCGGGTGCTGGTTCTGGCGGGCCAGATCCATCACCTGGGTCACCTTGGTCTCGGCCACCTCATAGGTATAAACCCCACACACCCCCACGCCACGCCGGTGCACATGCAGCATGATCTGGGTCGCCTGCTCGCGCGATTTCTGGAAGAACCTCTCGAGCACATGCACCACGAATTCCATGGGCGTGTAATCGTCGTTGAGCATCAGCACCTTATACATGGTGGGTTTGCGGGTCTTGGGCCGCGGCTTCGCCACCACGTTGGCGCTCGGACCATCCGAACCTCTGCGCTTATCGTTCTCACTCATACCCATCACCCCACATCACGCCGCACCCGCTCCCTTCGCCGATCCACGGGGCCCGGCCGGCCGCGCCGCGCCACACTCCGTCATGTTTGGTGCCCACGGCCTTTTGTCCAGCCCATGTTCAGCCCATGTCCAGCCCATTTCCAGTTCAGGCCACCGCCTGCCCCGGTCCGCGCATACGCCGCGCCCTGAGCATATCGAATGCCGGGGGGCGTAGAAAAGAGCGAATATCACCCAAACGACAAAAACATGAGATTGTGAACGTCTCGTCACCGGGGGCGCGCGGCCCGGCAATGCAAAAGGCCGGTCCCCGTCGAAACGGGAAAACCGGCCTTGTTCACGGCGGCATCATCAGAACCAGCCATCATCAAACGTCATGACGCCACCCGCCCAAGCCCAAGTCGCCTGGCGCGGTTGCGCGCGCCAGGCCGGTTCGCGGGAGAGCCTGATGAAGCTGTTATATCAGGCGGAGGTCTTGCTGAAGGTCTCGACCGCCAGGGTCAGGCGGGCGGCGAGCGGGGCAATGGCCTGCTCGGTCAGCTTCACGGCGGCGTCGGCCAGCTTGTTGCTCTCGGCAACGGCTTTCTCGATCGAGGCCTTGGTGTAGCCGGTCTGCAGGTCAACGGCTTCCTTCACCGACTTCACGCCCATCAGCGACTTGCTGAACGCGACCGACTCTTCAACCGAAGCCTTCGAGGCGGCGGCGATGTGCTTGGAAATGTCCTGGAAGCCGGTGGCATAGATCTGGGTGGCCTTCACGAAGGCTTCCAGGTTGCCCTGGCTGAACGCCAGCAGCTCCTCAGAGGTCTTCACGGCCTTCTCCATGCCTTCCTTCAACTTGACCTGGCTGGCCTCGAAATTCTTGGTGGCCTTCTCGATGCCCTCGCGCATCGCGCCGACCGACTTCTCAAACGTCTTCACCGAGCTGTCGGCGGCGGTCTCAAAGGTGGCGGTGGCAGGCTTCGACTTGGTGGCGCTCATGGTAAACTCTCCCGCGAAAAATCAACGATTCTGCGCGGCCCCAACCAGGCGGGCCGTGCGGCACCCCGTCATGGGCATACCGCAGTGCAGCAAACACTCTATGCGGGAAAAAATACCGGCCGTCAAGCAAAATTTGTGCGTCGCACAAAAGTCATAAACCGCCGTGAGGTCATGCGCGGGGTGGTGTTGCCGGGCTTGCTGTCCGCCACCTCAAGCTGCGCCCATAAGCCATTGGCTTTATAAAACATTTGAATAACAATGTGCAATTTTAGCCTGGACAGCGCCAACCCTTGAACGCTAGATTAAAGCCTGATCATCTGGTCCATGAGTGGCATAATGCGAAGCAGGCAGACAAGGCGGTGGTTCGGGGCGGCGGCGGCGGGGCTTTGCCTCGCCTTTATGTCCGCGCTGCCAGCCAGCGCATCCGCGCGCCATCACCATTATTACCACCATTATTACCACCGGCCCACCGCCGGCCTCACCCGCGCGGATGACCAGGTCGATACCGGTTTCGGTCCCACCGCCGCGGGCGTCAGCGCCATCCTCATCGATGCCCGGTCCGGCGCCGTGCTCTCCGCCAATGGCGCCGACATTCCGCGCTACCCCGCCAGCCTCACCAAGCTCATGACCCTCGATCTGGCGTTCCGCGCCCTCCGCGCCGGCCAGATCAGCCTCGATACCCGCATCCCCGTCTCTTACCACGCCAGCGCGGTCGAGCCGGTGAAGCTCGGCCTCACGCCCGGAGACACCATCTCCGTCCGTTCGGCCATCCTGGCCATGACCACCATGTCCGCCAACGACGCCGCCACCGCGCTCGGCGAATATCTCGGCGGCGGCTCCGAGGCGCGGTGTGCCGAGCTGATGACCGCGCGTGCCCAGGCGCTCGGCATGGCGCAAACCCATTTCGCCAACGCCTCGGGCCTGCCCAACGCCACCCAGGTCACAACCGCCCGCGACCTGGCGCTGCTCGCGCGCGACATCGTCCTCAACTACCCCGAGGATCAGCAATTCTTCGAGGTCGTGTCCTTCAATTTCCGTGGCCACACCGTTTACAGCAACAACAACATGCTGCGCTCCTATCCCGGCGCCACCGGCATGAAGACCGGCTATACCGACCTTGCCCGTCATAATCTCGTCACCAGCGCGGTGCGCGACGGGCGGGTGCTCATCGGCGTCGAGCTGCACGAGCCCAGCTGGGGCGACACCTACGCCCAGATGACCCACCTGCTCAATGCCGGGTTCGAGGGGCGCCTGGCCGCCAACGGTTCGGTGCTCACGCCAGCCATCGGCCAGCCCGCCGCCGCCCCGCAACTCGCCCAAGCCGCGCCGTTGCCGGCACCGCCGCCGGGCCTGCCCACCGGCACGCAAATGGCCGGCGCCCAAATGGCCGAGGCCACGCCCGCGCTCGCCTTGCCGCCCCCGCCGCCGCCGTCGCCCGCTCATTATGCCGCGCGCCGTGCCGAGCCTCGCCTCGCCGCCGACCATGCCGGCCACTGGGTCGCCCAAATCGGCCTCTATTCCCGTCTCGCCAAGGCCCGTACCGAGGCCTTCGCCATGCACCGCCTGAGTGGCGCCGGCGTCGTGCGCATCGCGCGTGTCGAGCATCACGGCCGCACCCTATGGGGCGCCCAGCTCGCCGATCTCAGCTTCGATGCCGCTCACAGCACCTGCTCGGTGGTCAATGCCCGTGGCGGCGCCTGCCGCGTTGTTTCGGTGGGCGAGGATCACGTCGCCATGCTGAGCGACAGCCCCGACGGCACCTGAGTTTCCAGTCAGCCCAAACCCAAAACGCCGCCCCGGCTCCGGCCCGGGCGGCGTTTTCGCGCGTAGCCGCTCAGTTGGCCTTTTTCACAAATTCCTGCTTGATGAAATAATCCCCGTGCTCCACGGCGTGGTCGCCCGTGCCAAGCCGGATATTCTTGAGCTTGGTGCCCACCTTCAGCCCGCTCGACGAGCCCTTCACCTTCAGATCCTTGATCAGCACCACCGTATCGCCGGGGCTCAGCACATTGCCGTTGGCGTCCTTGATCACCTCGGCGGCCTCGCCCTGCGCGGCGGGCCATTCATAGCCGCACGTGTCACAAACATGGTTGCCGCCCTCCAGGTGAATCTGGTCGAGCGAGCATTGCGGGCAGGTCAGGTTGTTTCCGGTCATATCCGGGCTCTAACCGCTCAACCCTCCGCCGTCCAGACCGGACCCTAGCCACGTTCCGCCCCCGCCGGTAATGTCGGCGCATGGTCGATCTCACCCCCTGTCCCTGCGGTTCTGGTCTTCGTCAGTTGCGTTGCTGTGGGCTTGATTTTGCGTCTCTGTCGCCGCCGGAGGCGACGGCGCTTCTGAGCCCGCTGCTGACCCAGGCGGAGGGGGCGCTGGCGGCGG
>JAKBAD010000001.1 GCA_021809435.1 Pseudomonadota bacterium
TCGCTCTAGGTTCTGTCTGCATTCATCGTAACCAGATCATGGCGCAGGCGAGATGCACGAAGCCCATGAAGGCTTTGACGGTTTTTTCGCATCGGAGGGCGATTCTTCGGAAGCGTTTGAGTTTGTTGAAGAAGCACTCGACCTGATGGCGTTCCTTGTAGAGCCTCCAGTCGATGGGCGGGGTGATTGTGCGGTTGGGATTGGCCTTGATGTGGGCTGTTGCGCCGAGATCATTGGCGATGAAGGCGCGTAGCGGGTCGGCATCGTAAGCGGCATCGGCGATGACATGACCGACGCCTCGCAGGCCGTTCAGGAGTGTTTTTGCCTGTGGGCAATCGCCGTGATGTCCGGGCGTTGGATGGATGCGCAGAGGCAGGCCCAGCGCATCGACGGCCGCGTGCAGTTTGGTCGTCAGTCCCCCGCGCGAACGGCCGATGGCGGCAGCTTCAGCCCCCCTTTTGCCCCTGCCGCATCGGCATGGACTTTCGAGATGGTGCTATCAATCAGGACATATTCAAAATCCGGCGTATCAGCCAGGGTATGGAAAAGTGTCTCCCATACGCCCGCATGAGACCAACGCCGGAAACGCGCATGCACCGCCGTCCATTTGCCAAACATCTCCGGCAAATCTCGCCACCGCGCCGCATTGCCAGCCATCCAAAGGATCGCATCAACAAATAGCCGATTGTCCACACCGCTCCGACCAGGGAGGCCAATACGACCAGGTAAGTAGCCTTCAATACGCTGCCATTGCTCGTCCGTCAGTGTCCGTCTGCTCAAGGCTCGAATCCTCCCCAAGCCTTGAATCAGAACTCCAATACAAAGGGAATCCCCAAATGCAGACAGGACCTAGAGAGAGAAACTCTCGGCCAGGGTCAGGCGGGGTTAATTGATTTCGATGCCGATGCCGGGGAGGAAAATCGCCGCGCCGTTATGGTGGTGGTGATGGTGGTGATAGACCGGTGGTGGCGGCGGATAATATTCGGGGGGCGGCGGCGGCGCGTAATATTCGGGCGGGGGCGGCGCGTAATAATCATGGTGGTGATGGTGATGATGGTGATCATCGACCCGCACCAGCGCCGGGCCGGCGGTGGCGGCCTGGGCGGCGAGCTGGGCGTTGTGGGCGCGCAGGGCATCGAGCGCGTTGGGCACGGGGGCCAGCAGGTCGGCGTAGGAGGCGGCGGCGAGGCTGACATGGCCGCGAGGCGCCGCCTGTGCGCCGCCCGCGCCGCCAAGGGCCGCGACGCCCGCCAAGGCGCCCAGCAGGCCGGCTGTTTTGCGCTCCATTTCAACACTCCTTTAGTCAAAAACGCATGATGGCTTGTAGGGAGATTTAGTGAGGATTGATTGAAGAGCAAAGACGGTGGGATTGTGGCGGAGGTGGGGCGGCGCATGAAATGATGGTTAGAATGCGCGCCCTTGGGTGAGCGCGCGGGCGGGGGGATGGTTTGGCCCGTGGCGGGAAATCTGCTATCGCGCCGCGATGGACCAGACCTTGCACTCCCCCGAGGCGCGCCTTGCCGTGCCGCCGCGCCGTACCTTCGCGATCATCTCGCACCCTGACGCGGGCAAGACCACGCTGACCGAGAAGCTGCTGCTGTTTGGCGGCGCCATTCGCGAGGCCGGCATGGTGAAGGCGCGCCAGGACCGGCGCCAGACCAGATCGGACTGGATGAAGATCGAGCGCCAGCGCGGCATCTCGGTCACGTCGTCGGTGATGACGTTCGAGTTTGGCGGGGCGGTGTTCAATCTGCTCGACACGCCGGGGCATGAGGATTTCTCGGAAGATACTTACCGGACGCTGACGGCGGTGGACAGCGCGGTGATGGTGATCGACGCGGCCAAGGGCATTGAGTTGCAGACCAAAAAGCTGTTCGAGGTGTGCCGGCTCAGGAATATCCCGATCACCACGTTTATCAACAAGATCGACCGCGAGGGGCAGAACGCCTTCGCGCTGCTCGATGAGATCGCGGATACGCTGCAGCTCGATATTTGCCCGATGGTGTGGCCCATTGGCATGGGCGGGCTGTTCAAGGGCTGCTTCGATATCAGGAATGACCGGCTGGTGAGCGCGCGCAAGCCCGGCGAGGAGGCCGCGCCCCAGGGCTTCGCCATTCCGCCCGAGCAGCAGGCGCAGCTCGATGAGGATGTTGAGCTGATTCGCGCGGCCTATCCCGAGTTTGACCGCGAGGCGTTTGAGGAGGGGCATCTGACCCCGGTTTATTTTGGCTCGGCGCTCAAGGATTATTCGGTGCGCGAGTTGCTGGAGGGGCTGGTGGCCAATGCCCCGCCGCCCCAGCCCCGCGCCGCCGATGCCCGCAGCGTGGCCCCCGACGAGGCGCCCGTGACCGGGTTTGTGTTCAAGGTGCAGGCCAATATGGACCCCCAGCACCGCGACCGCATCGCGTTCACCCGCATTTGCTCGGGCAAGTTCACGCGCGGGATGAAGCTGGTGCATTCGCGCACGCAAAAGCCCATGGCGATTCAGGCGCCGATTTTCTTCTTCGCCCAGGACCGGAGCTTGGCCGAGGAGGCTTATCCGGGCGATATCATCGGGATTCCCAACCATGGCACGCTGCGGGTGGGCGACACGCTGACCGAGGGCGAGAAGCTGCGCTTTACCGGGATTCCCGATTTCGCGCCCGAGATTTTGCGCCGCGTGCGCCTGGCCGACCCAATGAAGGCCAAGCAGATGAAAAAGGCGTTGGAGGATTTGGCCGAAGAGGGCGTGACCCAGGTGTTTCGGCCAATGACCGGGGCGGACTGGATTATTGGCGTGGTGGGGATGCTGCAGCTCGATGTGCTGGCGAGCCGGATTGAGGCGGAATATAACGTGCCGATTGGGTTTGAGCAGGCGGCGTTTGATACCGCGCGCTGGATTTCGTCGGACGATACGGCGCGGCTGAAATTCTTCATCGAGGTGAATAAGAGCGCCATGGCCGAGGACCGCGAGGGGGCGCCGGTGTATCTGGTGCGCAACTCGTGGGAGCTGAACCGGATGAAGGAGAATTTTCCGGAGCTGAGCTTCTCGGCGACCCGCGAGCGGGTGTGAGAGCTGTGGCGTGGCGCTGGCATTTGGGGGCTATTGGCCTCTATTTGGCGGCGGCTTATGGCATTATCGCCCATGGCGCGGGGGTGACCACGCAGATTTGGGGCGCAGGGTCGGACGTTTACGCATTCATCTGGTTTTTTGCCTGGTGGCCTTATGCGGTCTCGCATCATGCCGGGCTGCTATATACCGCGCTGGCTTGGCAGCCTTGGGGCGTTCATCTGGGGTGGACGACCTGCGTGCCGCTGCTGGCGCTGATATTCGCGCCCGTGACACTGACGCTGGGCCCGGCGGCGGCTTATAATCTGGCCATGCTGGCCGCCCCGGTGGTGAGTGGATTCGCCTCCTGGCTGTTGTGTCTCAGGTTGACCGGCAACCGCTGGGCCGCGCTGATAGGCGGGTTTTTGTTCGCGTTCTCGGGCTATGAGATGGCCGAATGCTTGGAGGAGCTGAACCTCGCTTATAATTTCGCGCCGCCTTTGCTGGTGTTGCTGGCGGTGAGGCGGATGAATGGCGAAATTTCGCGTTGGATGGCGATCGGGGGCGTGATCGCCACGCTGACGGCGGTGTTTTACCTCTCGGTCGAGACCTTCGCCACCACGATTGTGTTTGGCGTGGGCGCTTGGCTGCTGGCCTTGGTTATGTTGCCCGACTGGCGCGGCAGGCTGCTGGGGCTGTTGGGCGAGGGGAGCGTGGCGATGGTGGGCGTCGTGCTATGCTGCGCGCCATTTTTGATGCCAATGCTGATGTATCGGGATGTGCAGATTCCATTGAGCTGGGCGTATTTTCATGTCGCGCATCTGGGAGGGTTGGTGGTGCCTTCGCCGCGGATCATGTTGACTGATCCGCGTCTCGGGCGGGAGTGGCAATATGGGTTTTGCGGCTGGTTGCCTGAAAATGACGCGGTGACGGGCTTGCCGCTGATTGCCATGCTGGGGCTGCTGGCGCGCGAGCGCGGTGGGCAGGCGGCGATGCGGTTCGCGTTTATGCTGCTGCTGGTGATCCTGCTATGCAGTCTGGGGCCGAATTTATGGTGGAACTGGCGCCAGACGCCGATTATCTTGCCGTGGCGGCTGGTGGTTGGGCTGCCGCTGCTGGGCTCGGCCTTGCCGGTGAGGTTTTTGGCCTATTCCTCGCTGCTGGTGGCGGTGTTGTGTGCGCTCTGGCTCGCGGGTGGGCGGCGGCGTATGGCCCTGGGCGCGTTCGCGTGTCTGATGCTGATGCCAGCACCGCACCCGGTGAAGCCCGTGCCACTGGCGGCGCTGTTCCAGCCGGGACGGTTGCAGGCGGTGGTGGCGATGCCGCATCCACGTGTGCTGATTTTGCCGGGCTGGGATCAGGATGCTTCGCCGCTTTGGCAGGCGCAGAACCAGTTCGGGTTCGCCGCCACGCGGGGATTTTTGGGTATGCCGCCGGCGAAGGAGATGAAGTTTCCTGGTCTGGTTGATATTTCATTCGGCCTGCGCCCGGCGGGTGTGGGCG
Source organism: Pseudomonadota bacterium (assembly GCA_021809435.1). Classification (GTDB taxonomy): domain Bacteria; phylum Pseudomonadota; class Alphaproteobacteria; order Acetobacterales; family Acetobacteraceae; genus Acidocella. The sequence goes on from JAKBAD010000001.1 coordinate 4,532, forward strand.
GGCAGATCAGGCAATATTGCTTTGCCACCGGGACGCAATTCGTGCTCGCCCCGCCTGATGTTCAACCTGATCTTCTGGCGCTGTTCGAGGGGTTTGGCTGGCCCATGAAACAGGTGGACGGGTTCGCCATTTTCACCGTGCCCCCGGCCGCTCAATAATCGAACTGGTAGCTGAGACCGACGCTTGAGGCGGTGCCGGTGGTGGTGGTGCCGGTGCTGCTGTTGAGGTGCAGACCGTGGCCTAGATTGATCTCGACATTGGCGCTGGTGCCTTGGCCGGTGGTGGATTGGGCGGCGCCGACATAGATGCCCGGCGCGATGTAGCGCCCGGCTTGCACGGTGGGGGCGCCGGTGGAATCTGAGCCGACCGAGAGCTGGTCGAGGCCGAGTGTGCTGCGCAGCTTGTCGATGGGGTTGAGGGCCGAGCCGACGCCCGAGAGCTGCGCCACCGCCAGCGCCAGCGAGGCCGCCTGGAAAGGCGAGAGGCTGGAGCTGCTCTGACCAAACAGCAATTGTGCCAGCACTTCATCGGACGGGGCGGGGGGCGTGCTGGTGAGGGTGATGGTGGGCGCCGCCGCCGTGCCGCCGATGATGAGCGTGGCCGTGCCGGCGCTGGTGGTGGTGCTGGCTTCGATGTCGAGTGTTGGGGCGTAACCCTCGCCGGTGAAGCTGACCCGGCCGGAGGTGAAGGTGAGCAGATGGCCCGCCAACGTGAGCTGGCCGCGGATGAGCGTGAAGGCGCCGAGCGGCGTGAGTGGGCCCGCGGCGCTGGTCAGGCGCATATGGCCGCCAAATTCGGCGTTCAGCCCGTCGCCCTGGATGAGGATGTCGCGCGGGGCGTTGAGGGCGATGTCGCAGGACAGGGGGGGCCAGGGGCTTGGGGGCTTGGGCGGTGGGGGCGGCGCGCCTTTTTGCAAAATGGGTAGCACGGCGATGTTTTCGGGCAGGGATTTGGGAATGGTGATGAGGGCGCGGCTGATATCGAGCGTGCCGGCGAGCGTGAGGGCGCCGCGCAGCCCGCCGCTGAGGGTGAGCGTGCCGCTGGTGGTGGCGCTGAGCAGGTCGGTTTGCACGGGCTGGGCGTTGGTGGCGGTGAGGGTGAGGGTGAGCGGCCAGGTGGGCAGGGCGAGGCTGATTTGGCCCTGGCCGTTGAGCGTGCCGTGGCCGGACTGGGCGGTGAAGCGGGTGAGGGTGAGGGTTTGGCTGGTCAGGGTGGCGGTGGTGTCGATGTTTGAGAGGTGCAGGCCGGCGCCGATATTGAGCGCATCGCCCTGGGTGAGGCTGAGGGTGCCGGTGACCCTGGGGGCGCCGATGGCGCCGGTGAGGGTGAGGTCGAGCGCGGCCGTGCCTTTGAGGGCGGTGCCGGAGGCGTCGAGCCAGGGGTTGAGCAGGGCGGCCTGGGCATGGCCGGTGAGGTGAAGCGCCAGCGGGGCGGTGGCGGTGAGCGGCACCTGGCCCTGGGCGGTGAGGGCGAGCTTGTCATCGCCGCTGATATGGGCGGTGAGGGTGGCGGTGGTGCCCCGGAGCTGGGCCTGGGCGCTGGCCTGGAGCGGCGGCAGGCCAGAGGTTTGCGGGGCGGTGACGTTGGCTACGGCGAGGGTGAGGGTGCCGGTGGGGTGGGCGAGCGTGCCGGTGAGCCGGGCGGTGGCGGTGGCGGTGCCGGTGAGCCCGGCCAGCGCGGGCCAGAGCTTGCCGAGCTGGCGGAGTGGCAGGTTGGCGAGGTTCGCGGTGGCGTTGAGCGCGGGGGTGAATGTGCCCGTGACCGCGCCCGTGGCGCCGGCCAGGGTGACATGCGGCGCGGTGAGCGCCCAGCCTTGGGCCGTGGAGAGTGTGGCCGGGCCGGTGAGGGCGGCGGGCAGGTTGTTCCAGCTGGCGGTGAGGGCGGAGAGGGTGAGGCGGTTGGCGGCGCGGGTGAACAGGCCGGTGGCGGTTAGGCTGGCCGGGGCGCCATGCAGGCTTTGCGCGTGGGCGGTGAGGGTGAGGGGCAGGGCGGAGAGTTTGCCCTTGGCGGTGAAGCGGGCGGTGAGACCGCGCACGCCCCAGAGCCCGCCGGCATTTTGGGTTTGCAGGCTGGCGGCGATGTCCTCGCCCCCTTGATAGGCGAACTGAGCGGTGAGCGCGCCGGTGAGGCCGTGGGCCTGGGGCAGCAGGGGGGTGAGGTCGGCGAGGTGGCCGATGGCGAAGGTGAGCGTGCCGGTGGGCAAGGCTTGGGTGAGGGTGAGCTGGCCGGTGGCGTGGAGAGAGCGCCAGGTGGCGGCCGGCAGCTTGGCCTGGCAGGCGGTGAGGGTGGTGCAGGCAAAGGCGGCGCTGAGGGTGAGTGGCGCGTTGGCGAAGCTGCCGGTGCCGGTGAGCCGGCCCTGAGGGGCGCTGGGCAGGTGGTTGGCGGTGAGGGTGAGGGCGAAGGGCCCGGCCTTGGGGGCGTTGCGCGCGTCGGCCTGGCCGGTGAGGGCGAGATGGGCGGTGAGGTTGCCGGTGGGGCCGCTGAGCGCGGCGTGCAGGGTGGCATGGCCGGCGAGGCTGGGCGAGAGCGCGCTGATATCGGGCAGGGTGAGGGTGGTTTCGAGCGCCAGGGCCTGGGGCGAGAGCGTGCCCGTGGCGGTGAGGCTGGCGCGCGGGCCAGTGAGGGTGAGGGTGTCGAGCGCCAGGGCGGTGCTGGTGAGGTGCGCCTGGGCGGTGAGCTGGGGGGTGGCGCCCAGCAGGGTGAGCACCGCTGGGGGCGCCGAGGTGAAATGCGGGGCGAGGGTGAGGCCGAGCTGTTCGCCCTGGGCGCTGGGGGTGGCGGTGACCTGGGCGCTCACCGGGCCGGCGAGGCGGCTGGCGGTGAGGGGGGCGAGGTTGGTGGCGGTGAGGGTGAGGGCGGCGTGGAAGGCGCCCGGCAGCAGGCCGAGCGTGCCTTGGGCGGTGAGGGTGGTGGCGCGCAGGGGGGCGGTGAGGTCGAGTTTGGCGTTGGCGAGCGGGCCGGTGAGGGTGAGGTGGCCGGGGGCATCGAGCCGCTGCACGGCGAGGGTGAGTTGGCTGGCATTGTGCAGCCCGCCCTGGGCGCTGAGTGCCATGGGTTCGCCCGCCAGCGCCGCGCCCAGGCTGATGTGAGGCAGGGCGAGCTGGCCGACCGAGAGACGCCAGCGCATCCAGCTCAGGCTGGGGCTATGGCTGGTGGTGCCGCCATAGGCGGGGGGGCGCGGAATGGCGAGCGTTTGGGCGCTGAGCGTGCCAATGGCGAGATGGTGGGAGAGCAGCGCCCAGGGCGACCAGGAAAGCGAGAGGCCGGTGGCGCTGAGCCAGGGGCCTTGGGGGTCGGCAAGGGTGAGGCTGGAGAGCGCCAGATGGCCGGGCAGGACGCCGTTCAGCCCCTCGATATGCACATAAGGGGCGGCGCGCTGGTTGATTTGGGTCTCGAGCCAGCTTTGGCCGGGTTGGGTGTTGAGGATGGCCAGCAGGGCGAGAGGCATGACCGCCAGCAGGGCCAGCGTGGCGAGCGGGCCCCACAGCCATGCGCGCGGCGGGCGGGTCAAAACGCTTCTCCCAGGCCGGCATAGAGGGCGAAGGCCCCGCTGCCGGCGGTGCGGTTGAGGGGGAAGGCGAGGTCGAGGCGGATGGGGCCGATGGCGGTGTAATAGCGCAGGCCCAGCCCGGCGCTGACGTGGAGCTGACCGGTGAAGGGGGCGTTGCCGGCGCCGACCTGTCCGGCATCGATGAACGGGACGAGGCCGATATGGGGGGTGAGGTGCTGGCGCAGCTCGAGGCTGAAGGCGTCGAGGGAGAGGCCGCCTTTGGGTTTGTCATCGGGGAATAGGGGGCCGATGGTTTGGTAGGTGAAGCCGCGCACCGTGCCAGAGCCGCCGGCATAGAGCCGTTCATCGGGCGGGACCTGAAACAGGGAGGCGCCGTAAATGCCCGCCAGCTGGGCGTGGACGGCGATGAGGGTGGCGCGCGAGAGGCGGAGATAGGCCGAGCCGTTGGCGCTGGCGATGAGGAAGGGCGCATGGCCGCCAATGAGGGGCTTGGTGGGCGTGAGCGCCAGCCCGGCCTGCCAGCCGCCCGTGGGTTCGAGCGGGTTTTGGACGGTGGAGAAGAGCAGGCTGGCGGGAAGCTGGGCCAGAACATAGCTGCGGGTGACGCCTTCTTGGTGCACGCGCTCGCTGGTGAACTGGCCGGCGATGTGGAGGGTGAGGTTGGGGCTGAGCGGGCGGATGAGCCCGGCAGTGGTGAGCAGGGCGGTGCGATCATAGGCGGTTAGCGCGCTGCGCAAGCCCTCGATGGAGAGATCGAGCGATTGGTTTTGGCTCAGGAAATCGGGTTTTTGGAAATCGGCCTTGAGGTCGTAGCCTGGCGCCTTGGTGCCGGTGCCGCCGAGGCCGGTGGCGTTGGCGGACAGGGTGAGGGTTTCGGCGCGGCCCAGCAGGTTGCGGTCGAGCCAGGAGGTGCCGAGGCCGAGGCCGGTGTCGGTGGCGTAGTCGGCGCTCAGTGTCACGCTGTGGCGTTTGCGCATGTCGGCCTGGAAGGTGACGGGCACGCGGCCGGTGGCATCGGGCGGGGGTAAGGGGGCGGTGGTGAGGCTGGCGAAAATGCCGAGCGCGAGCAGGCGGGCGCGCGCGGCCTCGATTTCGGCGGCGGAATAGGGCGTGCCGGGGGTGAGGCCAGAGTGGCGGCGCAGGAAGGCCTGGTTGGTGCGGGTGAGGCCGGTGAAGGTGATGCTGCCCAGGCTGACGCGTGGGCCCGGCGTGATTTGGTAGGTGATGGCGAGGGTGTGGGTGATGGGGTCGGCGATGGCTCGGGGCGTGGGCACGGTGGCGAAGCCATAGCCCTGATCGCGCAGGGTGGCTTGCAGGCGGGCGGCTTCGGCCAGGATGGGGGCGGCGGTGGCGGGCTGGCCGGGGCGCAGGCGGGGGGGGAGCGCCAGGCCGGGCGGCGCGCCGGTGAGGGTGATGGCGCCGAGCCGGTAGGCGGGGCCTTTTTGGAATGTCACCTTGACGGTGATTGGCTGTTTGGGAGGCAGGGCATCGAGCGTGGGGAGCAGGCTGGGGCTGGTGAGGGGGTGGCCGTCGAGGGTGATGCTGACCGTGCCCTGATCGTAAGCCAGGCTGTGCAGGATGGTGGTGAAGAGGGCGGTGTCGCTTTGGGCGCGCCTGATGAGGGCTACGGGCGCGGGTGGCAGGGCCTGGGCCAGGGCGGCCAGGGTGGAGGCTTGGGCGGCCGCCGAATCGAGCGCCGGGTCGCCGGATTTGACGAATTCGACACGATACGCGACCGGGTCGGCCGCGTGGGCGGCCCCGGCAAGTGCCAGGGCCGCGCAGAGCCAGGCGGCGCGCTCGCGCATTTAGACCCGGCGCATGGGCTTGGCCGCGGGCGGGGTGGCGAAGCCCAGATATTTGAGCGAGGCGCGCATGTGGTCGGGGAGCTCGGCCTCGAGGGTGAGGGTGCCGCCCAGGGGGTGGGTGATGGTGAGGCGGCGGGCGTGGAGGTGGAGCTGGGGCGCGAAATGCTCGGCGAAGGCGCCGCCATAGGCTTCATCGCCCATGATGGGGGTGCCCATGGCGAGGCAATGCGCGCGGAGCTGGTGCATGCGCCCGGTATGGGGCTTGAGCTCGGCCAGGCAGAAGCGCATGGCCGCGCGGTCGAGCACCCGGTAATCGGTGATGGCTTTCTGGCCGTCTTTGTCGCGGCGGTTGGTGGGTTCGGCGCGCGAGGTCTGGCCGAATTCGACGCGCTTCAAGGGCAGGTCGATGCGGCCCTCGAACGGTTCGGGGACGCCGGCGAGCAGGGCCCAGTAGGTTTTCTCGACATCGCGGCCCTTGAAGGCGGCGGTGAGTTTGGTGGCCATTTTACCCGATTTGGCGATCAGCAGCAGGCCCGACGTGTCGCGGTCGATGCGGTGGACGAGTTTGGGGCGCTCGGGGTTGTCGGCTTGCAGGGCGTCGAGCATGCCATCGATGTGCACATTGATGCCCGAGCCGCCCTGGACGGCGAGGCCGGCGGGCTTGTTGAGGGCGATCAGCGCGTCGTCCTCATAGATGATCATGGCTTTGAGGGCCTTGAGGCGCTCGGGGTCCATTTTCACGATCTGGCGCTGTTTGGGGGGCTCGGCCGGGGGCGCGATCTCGGGGAGGGTGAGGATGTCGCCGGTTTGCAGGCGGGCATTGGCCTCGGTTTTGCTGGCGTTGAGGCGGATTTTGCCGGTGCGCAGCAATTTTTGCAGCACGCCCTGGGTCAGGCCCGGCACTTCGCGGCGGAGATAGCGGTCGAGCCGCTGGTCGGCGGCGGTATCGTCGATGAGGAACTCTTTCATGCCTTCTCTTCGCGCAATTTGGCCCAATAAGCGAGCCGGCGATTGATTTCGCGCTCGAAGCCGCGCTCGGGGGGGCGGTAGAAATCGGGGCGGCCCATGCCTTCGGGGAAATAATTATCGCCCGAGAAGCCGTCGTCGGTGTCGTGGTCGTAGGTGTAGCCTTGCCCGTAGCCCAGGGTTTTCATGAGCTTGGTGGGGGCGTTGAGGATGTTCATGGGCGGCATGAGGCTGCCGGTTTCGCGCGCGGCGCGGTTGGCGGCGCCGAGGGCCTTGTAGACCGCGTTGGATTTGGGGGCGGTGGCGAGATAGACCACCGCCTGGGCGATGCAGACCTCGCCCTCGGGGCTGCCCAGGCGCTCATAGGCCTCCCACGCCGCCAAGGCCTGGGGCAGGGCTTGGGGATCGGCGAGGCCGATATCCTCGGCGGCGAAGCGGGTGACGCGGCGGGCGATGTAGCGCGGGTCCTCGCCACCCGCGAACATGCGGGCCAGCCAGTAGAGGGCGGCGTCGGGGTCGGAGCCGCGCATGGATTTATGGAGCGCGGAGATGAGGTTGTAATGCTCTTCGCGGTCGCGGTCATAGAGGGCGGCGCGGCGCGAGAGCAGGGTGGTGAGGGCGGTTTCGTCGAGCGTTTCGCCGGTGGGCAGGGCGAAAAGCTGCTCGGCCAGGTTGAGCAGGGCGCGGCCGTCGCCATCCGCCATGGCGCGCAGGCTGGCGCGGGCGGGGGGGGTGAGCGGCAGGGTGTGGCCGCTCAGGGTTTCGGCGCGGGCGAGCAGGGTTTCCATGGCCTCGTCATCAAGGCGCTTCAAGACGAACACCTGGGCGCGCGAGAGCAGCGCGCCGTTGAGGGCGAAGGAGGGGTTTTCGGTGGTGGCGCCGATGAGGGTGATGGTGCCTGCCTCCATGACCGGCAGGAAGGCATCTTGCTGGGCGCGGTTGAAGCGGTGGATCTCATCGACGAACAGCAAGGTGCGCTGACTGTTGGCGGCGAAGCGCTCGGCCTCGTCGAAGAGTTTTTTGAGGTCGGCGACGCCCGAGAAGACCGCCGAGACCTGGCAGAAGCGCAGCCCCGCCGCCGTGGCCAGCAGCCGCGCGATGGTGGTTTTGCCCACCCCCGGCGGGCCCCAGAGAATGGAGGAGGCCAGCACGCCGCGCGCCAGCATGCGGGTGAGCGCGCCCTCGGGGCCGAGCAGATGGGCCTGACCTGCCACCTCGGCGAGTGTTCGCGGGCGCAATTTCTCGGCCAGGGGTGCCCGCTCGGCCTTGGCTTGGGTGGCGGTGGGCGCCGGGGCGGCGGCGCCGAAGAGGTCGGGGTTTGACATTGGGGGGTAGTCTACCGTTAGAGCCCGGCCGCCGCCACTGGCGCGGCGGCGGTATAATTTATGTTAATTAGCGGCGGGCGGGCGCTGTATTTCTCGGCGGGTCCGTGCTTTCATGGGGCTATTGTCGCTGGGTACTTGCGCGATCGGGAGGTGGGCAGACGTGAATGAAGTGATGGCCGACCAAAATCTGCTGGAGGTCGAGCAACTCCCCTTCTGGACGGGGCCGATCAAGATTTGGCCGCTCGAGGGCGGCACCACCAACCGCAACTATGGCGTGTTGCAGGCCGATGGTCAGCGCTTTGCCGTGCGGCTGGGCCAGGACCGGCCCGAGCATGGCGTGATGCGCTTTAACGAGCAGGCCGCCGCCAGGGCCGCCGCCAGGGCGGGGATTTCGCCCAAGATTTACTACACCGCCCCGGGCGTGATGGTGAGCCGGCTGCTGCCAGGGCGCAGCCTGAATGCCCAGGAGGTGGTGAAGCCCGAGAATTTGCTGCGCGTGGCCGCCTTGCTGCGGCGCTGCCATACCTCGATGGCGGCGTTTTTACAGGGGCCGCTGCTCTCGTTTTGGGTGTTTCACGTCAACCGCTCTTATTCGCAGGCGCTCACACGTGCCGAGTCGCGCATTGTGAACGAGTTGCCGCGGCTGATGGAGATTAATGATTTTCTCGAAACCCGCATCGGGCGGGTGGAGATTGTGTTTTGCCACAATGACCTGCTGGCCGGGAACATGTTTGACGACGGCGCCAGGCTGTGGCTGCTGGACTGGGATTATGCCGGATTCAACGCCGCGCTGTTTGATTTGGCCAACCTGTCCTCGAACAATAATTTACGCCGGGAAGATGACATCGCGCTGCTTGAGGCCTATTATGGGCGCCCCTTCGAGCGCGAGGAATATGACATGTTCAGGGCGTTTAAATGTGCCTCGCTGCTGCGTGAGACGCTGTGGAACGCGACCTCGGAATTCTCTTCCGAGATCGAGCATGATTATGCGCGCGCCACGGATGAGTATCTGGGCCGGCTCAATACCGCGCTCAGCGATTTGGACTGAATCCCATGGTTGAGAACGGCCCGATCATCGACATGACCCCGGAAGGAGAGTTCACGGGGGCGAAACCACCGAATAAATGGCTGGTGTTTCTGGTCCGCTTGGCGCTGTTTGGCGTGGCGCTGGCGCTGATTGGCGTGATGTTCTGGGCGGCGGTGATTCTGGTGCCGCTGATTTTGTTGGCCGCGCTGGTGGGGGCTGTGTTCTTCATGCCCTCGATATGGCGGCCTTTTGGCCGCTGAGTTGGCCCTGTTGAGGAAAAACCCGCTCGAGAGCGGGTTTTTTTGTCTCAGGCGGCTTGTGCGGCGGTGAAATTGGCGGCGCGGGCGGCCAGGCGCGCCTTGATGGCGGGGGGAACCTGACGGACGGATTTGGCGCGCGGCAGGGGCAGCTCGGGGATTGGGGGAGCTTCGGGGTGGTCGGCCCAGTTGTCGAAGGCCATGCGATCGACATTGTCGACGAAGCTTTCGGCGGGCGCGCCTTCGGCCAGCAGCAGGCTGTGCGTGGGCAGCTCGATATGGTGATAGGTGAAACAGGCGAGCATGGTGCTGGCGCGGGTGATGGTGATGCCATTAACCAGGGCGGCGGCCTGAATGAGGATGCCATCGACGAGCAGGGCGTGGTCGGGGGAGAGCCACAGATCGCGGAGGGGGAGGCCATCGGCCAGGGCGCCGGCCTGGATGCGTATGGGATAGGCGCGCAGAGGGTCGGCGAAGCGTGAGGCGACGCGGCGCTCGCCGCGCCAGCGCACGGGCTGGGCGGGGCCGTTATGGGTGAGCACCATGTCACCCGGCGCCAGCGATTCGACCGGGACTTCGCCCGTGGGGGTGGCGATCAGCGTGCCTTCGAGGAAGCAGAGATATTGAGTGGTGGCGCTGGTGGTGGTGAAATAGGGCGTGGTGGTTTGCGCGCCCGTGCCGGTGGTGAGGGCCGCGGCCGAGGTGATGCTGGTGCTCGCGGAATAGCTGACATTGGCGAATTCGAACGTGCTGCCGCTGGCCACCACCTGGTCATAGCCGCCGGCGATGTTGACGCCGATATAATAGGTGTTTTGGGCGGTGAGGCCGGCATTGGTGAGGGTGGTATAGCTGAGCGTGTAAACGGCCGTGCCGTTTTTATAGAAGGTCAGCGTGTTGCCGCCGCTGAGCGAGCCCCATTCCAGCCCGAAGAAATTTTCGGTGGTGCTGAAGGCGAATGTGACGCTGCCCGCCGACGCGGTGGTGAAATAATCATTGGCGATGCCGCCAGTGCCCGTGGTGCTCGAGCCTGGCGCCCAGGCGCCGCTGCTATAGCCCAGATAAGTGCCCGCGCCGCCCGAGAAGCTGATGCTGCCGCCAGCGAATGTGAGGGTGGAGGCGGTGACTTCGGTGCCGCTGGTGCCATAGGCGCCGGTGAGGATTTCGGTGACGGCGCTGTTGCCGAGGGTAGGGGAGGTTGAAGTGCTGGTGAGATTGCTGACGGTGAAATAGCTGCTAGACATTGGCTTTGCTCGCGATGCTTAAAAACCAGCGCTCGTTGAGCGCGAAATTAAGCCGCGTGATGCCAATCACCCTGACGGGGGCGCAATGAAACTTTACGTGAGCGGGATCATATTTACGTGAGGGGGATCAGGTAAGCACGGGTTCGAGGTCGACGCCGACGCGCACGATGTGGCGGCCGCCGCCCAGAATGATGCCGCGCAGGGGGGAGACATCGGCGAAATCGCGGCCCCAGGCGAGGGTGACGTGCTCATCGGCGATGATGAGGTTGTTGGTGGGGTCGAAATCGACCCAGCCAATATCGGGGCCGCACCAGGCGCCGACCCAGGCGTGGCTTTGGTCGGCGCCGCGGCGCTTGACCTGGCCGGGTGGCGGCAGGGTGCGCAGATAGCCCGATACGTAGCGCCCCGGCAGGCCCAGCGCGCGCAGGCAGGCGAGCATGAAATGGGCGTAGTCCTGGCATACGCCGATGCGGGTTTTATAGGCGTGCAGGGCCGTGGTGGCGTTGGTGGTGACGCCGGGGACGTAGGTCATCTCGGTGTAGATGCGGGTATTCAGCTCGATCAGCCCTTCGAGGATTTTGCGCCCGGGCAGGAAGCTGACGGTGGCGTAATCGGCGATCTCGTTATGAAAGCGCGTGAGCTTGGAGGTAAGGCAGAATTCGGCCACGTCGGGGTCTTGGATGGCGCGGGCGTTGATGGCTTCCCAGCGCGGGGTTGTTTCGGGCGCCGGAGGCGGGGGGTGGGCGACGTCGATGGTGGCGTCGAGCGTGACGGCGAATTGCTTGTGGGCGCCGGTGAGGGAGACCGTGGTGGTGGTGTTGCCGAAATGGTCGATCTCGTCGCGGCGGGAATCGGGGGCGGGGAGGATGGTGAGCGCGGCCTCTATGACCTGCTGGCCCGTGCGCGCGCGCGGGAGCAGGTGCATGAAATGCGTGCCCAGCACGACGGGGGATTCATATTCGTAGGTGGTGGCGTGGTGCAGGCGGTAACGCGTCATGATGCGGTGCAGGGTAACAGCTTGGCGCGGGGCGTCAAAATCGTGGCGTTATTGGGCGGCGTCCATCAGCTCGTCATCGTCGAGGGCGTGGGCTTCGGGGAGGAGGGTGAAGAAGCGGTGATGCACGCGGTCTGATAAGGTGCGCAGGCGGGCGGCGACGCTGGCGAGGGCGGGGGTGAGGCCGCGCACCTGGCCGGCGAGGTTGAGGATGTCTTGCATCAGAAGGTGGGCGGTGGCGGCGTCATCGTCGGCGCCCAGGCGCTCGAGGCAGGCGCGCAGGGCGGCGGCCTGGAAGCCGAGCGCGCGGGGGTTGGCGAGGTCGGCCAGGAGCATGGAGAGCACCGGGCCGGGCGCCAATATGCCGGCATGGCGCAGATCGTAGGAGAGCACCGAATCGGCCAGCTCGATGCTCAAGCCCATGCCGGGCTCGAGGCGCTCGGGCGGCGCGTCGAGCAAGATGGCCAGGGCTTCGGCCATGCTTTCGCCGCGCTCCAGCCGGCGGCCCATTTCAAGGAACAGCCAGCCGCCCTCGCGCGACATGTTCTCGGCCGCGATGCCGGCGAAGGTGGCGGCGAAATTGAGCATGGTGGGCAGGGCGGTTTCTTCGTTGGGCAGGGCCTCGGTGGCCTGGTGCAGAGCGAAGCGCACGGTGGAGAGCATGGAGGGCGAGAGACGCTCGGACGAGGCATCGATCAGGCGCCCGACCTCCTTGAGCAGCCCGGCGAGGGGACGGCGGCGGGTGAGGGTTTGGCGCAGCAGCCGGCCCGAGATGGAGGCGGTGGCGATGTCGGGCGGTAGCAGCCCGGCCTGGGCCAGGCAGCGGGCCAGCAGGGCGCGCTCGGCGATGTCACGCGGGAGCGAGGTGCCGGATTCGAGCCGGGGCAGGGCCAGCATGAGCAGGCGGCAGGCGGATTCCAGGCGCTCGACCGAGCGGCCGAGCCAGAACAGATTATCGGCCAGGCGGGACGGCAGATGGGCGGCGGCCAGGAATTTGACGCGCTCGGGCGGCTCGGCCGGGGCGGCGCCGGCGATGAGGCGGGGCTCCTCGGCATCGAGCACCCAGACATCCTTGATGCCGGGCAGTTCGCCGGGCAGGGGCGGGGATTCGAGCGGGACGCCGAGGCCGCCGGGCAGGAGCTGCCACTCGGCGCCGTCATGCCAGGCGAACAGGCGGAGGCTCATGGGCAGGCCGGTAAAGCCCTGGCGGCAGGTGAAGGGCGCTTTGGAGGCGGTTTGGCGGGCATTGGCCGGGGCGTCCGGCAGGAGCGGGGATTCGGCGAGCAGGGCGGGGAACAGCCCGGCCAGATAGGGCTTGAGCGCGGCCGATTGGAGCAGCGCCGAGCCGGGGGCGTTGAGCATTTCAAGCACGCCCGCGCGGATGGCGCCAAACGAGCCGGGGATGCCAAGGCCAGGGCGGCCGCCTTGCTCGAGGGGGTCGATGTCGATGCCCGAGATGCCGCGCAGCAGGGTGGAGACGTGCAGCAGCCCGCTCAGGGTTTTCATGTGCAGGGCGCCGTTGCGGGTGGCGAGGTCGCCGGGCTCGATGAGCATGAGCCCGAGCGCGCGGGCGAGCAGGGCGTCATCGACCGTGTCGTGCTCGGCGCCGTTGGCGGCGCCGGCCGAGAGCACGGCCACGATGCCGCCCTCGGCCTCGCGGTGCAGGTGATCGACCAGCATTTCGCGCGCCGGGCGCAGCGAGCGCAGCCCGCCGGCCCGGAACAGCTCGGGCACCGTGCCAGACGACCAGCGGCGCAGATTGAGCGCCAGGCCGAGGCCGGGAATCATGCCGGTATGGTCGGCGAGCAGGGCGAAGCCGCCTTCGGGGGTACGCACCACATCGGCGGCGTAAAGCGACAGGCGGGGGCGCGGCAGGGGGCCGCGCGTGTGCATGGGGCGCAGGAAATGCTTGTCGCCCAGCACCAGGGCGGGCGGCAGATGGCCGCCGCGCAGGAGGGTTTGCGGGCCGTAGAGGTCTTCGAGGGTGGCGGAGAGCAGGCGGGCGCGCTGCTTCAGGCCGGCTTCGAGGGTGGCGAACTCGGTGGCGGTGAGCGGGACGGGCAGCGGGTCGGCGGTGAAGCGGGGGGGCTGGCCGAAGGGCGCGGCCAGGCCGATCTGGCGGTTGAGGGCGGCGCCACGGCGCTCGAGCTCTTCGGGGCCGATGTCGCGTGCCGCGCCCATGATGGGCAGCCAGGGCGTGCGGATGCGGCCCTGGCGGTCGATCATCTCGTCACAGGCGGCGGCAATGGTAAACATTCTCATGCGATTAACAGACTGACTCGGTCATGCCTACCAGGAAAATCCTCTTCCAGCGGGCGGACGGGGGCTTGGGCGGGGCGCTTGCCGCCCTTGGGTACGGCGTTTGCATGGTGCCACGCGGGAGGGCTTGCGGCCCGCCCGGTTTTGGTGACAGCTTGCGAGGGGAACATGACGAAAAGGCGTCAATGGATGGTTAGCGCATGATGAAAAGCAGGGCGCCTTCCGCCTCGATGCCGCGAAAAGCGGCAGGATTTTTTGCCCGGCGCCACGCCGGCACGTGGTGTTTCTCTCTCCTGATGCGGAGGCTTGGGGTTTGACGAATTTATTTTCCACGCTCTGGCCGGATTATTCGGCCGGACGGTTTTTTTGCGAACTCACCGCCCCGCGCCCCGAGGCCGGGCCGGTGCCGCATTTGCTGGCCGAGCGGCTGAAGGCCATTGGGCTGGATGCGCTGCGGGCGCGGGCCTCGGCGGCGGAGACCGAGCTGATTGATCTCGGCGTGACCTTCACGGTGTATTCAGATGCCACCGCCATCGACCGGATTTTGCCCTTCGATTGCATTCCGCGCGTGCTGACCGCGCGTGAGTGGGATTTGATGGAGCGCGCCTGCGTGCAGCGCGTGGCGGCGCTGAATGCGTTTCTGGGCGATATTTACGGCAAGGGGTTGGTGGTCAAGGACGGGATCATTCCGGCCGATTTGGTGTATGGCAATGCCAATTACCGCCCGGAAATGCAGGATTTTCAGGTGCCTTATGGCACATATGCGCATATTTGCGGCATCGATATCATCCGCGATGAGGCGGGGAAGTTCAGGGTGCTCGAGGATAATGCCCGCACGCCCTCGGGGGTTTCTTATGTGGTGGAGAACCGCCACCTGATGCTGCGCACCTTTCCCGACCTGATGGCCGGGATAAAGCTGCGCCCGGTGGATGATTATGGCCGCCGCCTGCGCGCCGCCATGGCCGAGGTGGCGCCCGAGGGCACAGATGACCCGCAAGTGGTGCTGCTCTCGCCCGGTATTTATAACTCGGCCTATTTCGAGCATGTGTTTCTGGCCCGCGAAATGGGCGTGCCGCTGGTGGTGGGGGCCGATTTGGTGGTGGAAAATGAGCGCGTTTACATGCGCACCACCGCCGGGCTCAAGCGTGTGCACACCATTTACCGGCGCTTGAACGACGATTTTCTCGACCCGCTGGTGTTTCGGCCTGATTCGATGCTGGGCGTGCCGGGGCTGATTGGCGCGTGGCGCGCGGGCAAGGTGGCGATTGCCAACGCGGTGGGCACGGGGGTGGCCGACGATAAGGCGGTTTATGCCTATATGCCGCGGATTATTAAATATTATTTGGGCGAGGAGCCGCTGATCGACAATGTCGAGACGCATATTTGCCGCGAGCCCGAGGGGCTGAAATATACGCTCGATAATCTGGATAAGCTGGTGACCAAGCCGGTGGGGGAGTCGGGCGGGTATGGCATTACCATTGGGCCACGGGCGAGCCAGGAGGAGCTGGAGGCCTCGCGCGCGGCGATTTTGGCCAACCCGGAGAACTGGATCAGCCAGCCGATGATCGGGCTTTCGGTGGCGCCGACGCTGGCCGAGGAGGGGATTGGGGCGCGGCATCTGGATTTGCGGCCCTTTATCATCACCGGGCGCTCGAGCTGGGTGCTGCCCGGCGGGCTGACGCGCGTGGCCATGAAGCGCGGCTCGCTGATTGTGAATTCAAGCCAGGGCGGGGGGTCGAAGGATACCTGGGTTTTGGCCGAGGAGTTTGGGACGGAGGGCGGGCTATGAGCCAGATGCGAGATGCCGGGCTGCTGGCCCGCGATGCCGAGGGGCTGTTTTGGATGGCGCGCTATCTGGAACGGGTGGAGAATCTGGCCCGGCTGATCGATGTGACGCAAAGCTTCGAGAGCCCGGGATTTGAGACCGAGGCGTGGTGGGGGCTGATCAAGATCAATGCCGATGAGACCAATTTCGTCGAGCGCGGCTTCTCGGCCGATGCCACGCATATCAAGCGGTTTTATCTGCTCGATAAGGGCAACTCGACCTCGATTCCGGCGAGCGTGGAGGGCGCGCGCACCAACGCGCGCACGCTGCGGCCGTTGATGAGCACCGAAATGTGGCGCCAGATCAATATGTTTCAGCGTTTTGTCAGCGCCATTTCTCCGGCTGATCTGGAGGGGGATGCGCTCTCGCGCCTGTGCACGCGCATTAAGGAAGGGGTGCAGGCGCATACCGGCATCACCATGGGTACGCTCTATCGTGACCAGGGGTGGTATTTTTATGAGCTGGGGCGGTATTTGGAGCGCGCCGACCAGACCACGCGCATGCTCGACATTAAATACACCGCCCTGCTGCCCAAGGGAGCCGAGGAGGCGCGTGTGGCGGAGCTGACGCAATGGAACGCCGTGCTGCGGGCGGGGGCGGGGTATCATGCCTTCAAGCGCCAGGCACGGGCGGAATTCTCGGCCGAGGATGTGGTGCAGTTCATGCTGCGCGACCCTTCGAGCGCGCGCTCGGTGCTGCTGTGCGTGCGCCGGGTTGAGGCGCATCTGGATGATTTGCGGCGGCTTTATGGGCTCAACCAGGCCGGGGAGGCGATTGAGGAGGCGGAGTTCGTGCGCGCGCTGCTCACCGAAAAACCGCTTGGCCATATTCTCGCCACTGGTCTGCATGAGTATCTCGATATCGTGCAGATTCATCTTCAACAGATTGCCGCCGCCATCGGCCGGGCGTTTTTTCGTGACTGGCGCCCCGCGCGTGAGCCGGGGGCGATGGCCGCCGAGAGTGCCGCGTGACCCAGGACCGGTTAGAGCGGCTGGGCTGGCCGGGCCTGGTTTTTGGCGTGGCGCTGGTGCTGCGCCTGATTGGGCTGGGCGCCCGGCCATTTTGGCTCGATGAGGTGTTCACGCTGCAGCGCGCCACCCTGCCGCCCGCCAAGCTGGTGCTGGATTCGTTCCAGAATCACCACATGCCCGTCTATTTTTTGCTGTTGCGGCCACTGACGCAGCTGGAGAATTTTCAGTTCTGGCTGCGGTTTCCCTCGGCCGTGTTTGGCGCTGGCGCGGTGGCGTTGGTTTATATCATCGCCGAGCGCGTGGGCGGGCGGCTTTCGGCGCTGCTGTCGGCGTTGTTTCTGGGGCTCTCGCCGGCCTCGCTGGCTTACAGCCAGGAGGCGCGATCTTACACGCTGATCATGATGCTGATTCTGGTCGGGCTGTATGGGGTGGTGCGGCTGGCGCTGGATGTGCCGGCGGCCGCGCGTCCGCTGCGCGAGGGGGCAGAACGGCTGGGGTGGGGTTTGTTCATTCTGGGCACCGCCGGCGCGGTGGATGTGCTGCCCGATAGCTTGCTGTGGCTGATGAGCGCCAATTTGATCTTTGCCGTGATGATCGCCCAGGCGGCGGACAGGCGGGGGCTGGCGCGCAATGTTTTGGTGGCCAATTTGATCATTCTGGCGCTCGCCGCGCCGCTTTATGCGCTGCTGGAGCTGTTTCAGCTCAAAGGATTTGTGGCGACGCTGGCTTGGGTGCCGCCGCTCGATCTCGCCCGGCTGTGGTATAGTTTTGGGTCGGTCTATTTCATGCATATCGCCGATGCCACCAGTTTCCGGCTGCTCGACCGGGGGTATCAGGTGCCGCTGCTGGTGGGGGTGGATGTGCTGCTGGCGGCCGCCGTGGCCACCGCCGCCTGGACGCTGCGCCGCCGCCCCGGCGTGCTGGCCGCGCTGGGCCTGTCGTTTCTGGTGCTGCCCGTGGCGCTGACGCTGTTTTCGCTGTGGCAGCCCGTGCTGGTGCCGCGCTATATTTTTTGGTCAGCGGCGCCGTTTTCGGTGCTGGCGGGGGTGGGCGCGGCGGTGGCGCTGCGCCGGTTGCGCCCTTGGACGAGGGGGCTGAGCGTGGCCGGACTGGCCATGGTGCTGACGGTCAATCTGGCCGCTTATTACCAGGCCGAGACCAAGCCGCGCTGGGATTTGGCGGCCCAGATGCTGGCCGCCGAAGTGGCGCCGGGAGACGTGATTTATGTGCCTGACCTGTATGGGCCGAAGCTGCTGAAGGTGTATTTACCGCCCGCGAAGCAAGATGTGCTGAAGACCAGCCTGGCCACCGACCTGCCCGATGCCCAGGCGGCCATGGCGCAGGGCAAGCGTGTGTGGTCGGTTTATGGGGTGGCGGGGCAGACGAGCGACCCGCGGCCGAAAAAGGCGCTTTATGCCAATATCGATGCGTTGGGCACGCCGGTGGAAGTGCAGGTGGTGGGGCAGAAGATTTTGATTGTGCTGAACGCCCCCAATGCCCAGTCATCCAATGCCCAGTCATCGCCGTGCCAGGTGGGGCAGGCGGGGTGCAGCTAGAGCGACATCCAATCAAATGGAATCATTTGATTGGATAAAGTTGCTCGCTTAAACAAAGAGTTAGAGCATTTTTCATGAACCCATGTGAATGGAAAATGCTTTAGAGTGATGACATAAGATTGCCCCGCCTCGCGGGGCGATCTTATGTCTGAATCACCCTCTCATCTATTGATGGAGAGCCGGATGACGGCAGGGCAGACGCTGCCCAGACCATCCGCCCCTTTCTTGTGAAAAAGGGGCGGTTCCAGAGAGCAGGGGCGCATGGTTTGGGGGGGGCGTTCAGACCGTTGCTTCGACCAGGAAATGCCCCTGGGTTTGGTGGCTGCCTTCGGTGAAGCCGCGGGCTTCGAGGAGGGTGCGGATGTCTTGGACCATGCTCTTGTTGCCGCACATCACGACACGGTCGGTTTCGATGTCGAGGGGCGGCATGCCGAGATCCATTTCCAGCTTGCCCTGTTCGAGCAGCGTGGTGATGCGCCCGACAGTGAGATAGGGCTCGCCGGTGACGGTGGGGTAGAAGAATAGTTTTTTGAGCACGATCTCCTCGAAATATTCGTCTTTGAGGAGGTTGGTGATGCTGGCTTCGGTGAAGGCCAACTCACGCGCGTGACGGGCGCTGTGGACGAACACGATGTAATCGTAGAACTCGTAGGTATCGATGTCTTTGATGACGGAGAGCAGGGGGGCGAGGCCCGAGGTGGTGGCGAACAGGTAAAGCTGCCGGGCGCCGGGCGAGAGGTTGTTGAGGGTGAGGGCGCCGGCGGGTTTGCCGCCGACCACGATCTGGTCGCCCGGTTTCATGGCGGCGAGGCGCCGCGTGAGGTCGCCGCCATCGGCGGTGGAGAAGAAGAATTCGAGATGTTCCTCATGCACGGCCGAGCACAGGGAGGCGGGCTTGAGGACGGGGTTTTCGCCCTCCATCAGGGGGTGGCCATCGACCACGATGCCGAGCGGCGTGGACTGACCGCAGAGAAAGCGGAAACCGGGATTACGGGTGGTTTGGAAGCTGAAGAGGGTATCCGTCCAATGGGTGAGGGAGGTTACCGTCTCGGTATATAGATTGGTCGCCATTTTGCGCTCCGCGTGACTCGTGGGCCGCGTGAGGCAGGGGCCTCACACGCCCAGGAGGAGACGCGGATTACGGCAACCTGGCATTGATCTGTATCAACGAACAAGGCGCCACCGGGGGTGGCGCCTTGTGGCGATGCGTTTGGCCGCTTTGGGCGGGTTATTTCTCGACGAAGGCTTTCTCGATCACATATTCGCCGCGCTCATGGTGGCTGCCTTCGGCGAAGCCGCGGCGTTCGAGCATGGTTTGCAGGTCGCTCAGCATGGCCGGGCTGCCGCAGAGCATGACGCGGTCGGTCTCTTTGTTGAGGGCGGGCAGGCCGAGATCGGCTTCGAGTTTGCCGGCCTCGAACAAGGCGGTGAGGCGGCCATTATGGCGGAAGGGCTCGCGGGTGACGGTGGGGTAATAGAGCAGCTTCTCGCGCGCCAGCTCGCCGAAGAACTCATCGTTATAGAGCTTGTTGACGACTTCCTCGCCATAGCCGAGCTCGGCGATTTCGCGGCAGCCATGGGCGAGCACGATATGGTCGTAGAGGTCGTAGGTCTCGGGGTCTTTGGCGATGGAGACGAAGGGCGCGAGGCCGGTGCCGGTGGAGAGCAGGTAAAGCGTTTTGCCCGGCTTGAGGTTTTGCTGGATGAGCGTGCCAGTGGGCTTGGCGCCGACCAGAAGCTCATCGCCCACCTGGATTTTTTGCAGATGCTGGGTGAGCGGGCCGTTGGGCACCTTGATCGAGAAAAACTCGAGATGGTCTTCGTGGTGGGCGCTGCACACCGAATAGGCGCGCAGCAGCGGCTTGCCGTTGATGGTCAGCCCGATCATGGTGAATTGCCCGCTGATGAACCGGAAGCCGGGATTGCGGGTGGCCGTGAAGCTGAATAGCCGGTCGGTCCAGTGCCGGACGGTGGTGACCGTCTCGGTGTACATCGTCGCCAAGACTCTAAACTCCGCTAAATGAGAAAATCCGCCGCGTGATAGCCGCTCTGGAGAAAAATGTTAACCTCTATTTTGGCGTTGCTGGCCGTAAAGAGCAAAAAACTCTCTCAACCCCGCTATGCGGGGCGGGCGGAGCGGGGCGCGGGTGGGGAAGCAATCAGGGGTAACCGTGAGGCGCGGGGCTTGTGTGCGCGGGCGGAGTTGGTTTTGCGCCCCGTTGGCGATATGAGGCGCTAACCAGCCCTTGGGGAACCATGACCATGACCGAGATGACGCCCGCTCCTGTTGTTACCGTGGGGGAGGTGAGCTTTGGCAATGACCTGCCGCTCAGCCTGATTGCCGGGCCGTGCCAGATTGAGAGCGCGGCGCACGCGTTCGAGGTGGCCGCCGAGCTGAAGGAGATTGCCGGGCGGCTGGGTGTGGGGCTGGTGTTTAAAAGTTCGTTCGACAAGGCCAACCGCACCTCGCTCGGCGGCCGGCGGGGCGTGGGGCTGGCGGCTTCGTTGCAGATTTTCGCCGATATCAAGGACCGGCTGGGGCTGCCGCTGCTGACCGATGTGCATGAGCGCGAGCACTGCGCGCCGGTGGCCGAAGTGGTGGATATTTTGCAGATTCCGGCGTTTTTGTGCCGCCAGACCGATTTGCTGATCGCCGCCGCCGAGACCGGGGCGGTGGTGAATGTGAAGAAGGGGCAGTTTCTGGCGCCCTGGGATATGAAGAATGTGATTGATAAGGTGACCGGCTCGGGCAATGCGCGGGTGATGGTCACCGAGCGCGGCACCAGCTTTGGCTATAATACGCTGGTGTCGGATTTTCGGAGCCTGCCGATCATGGAACGGTTTGGCGCGCCGGTGATTTTTGACGCCACCCATTCGGTGCAGCAGCCGGGCGGGTTGGGCGGGGCTTCGGGCGGGCAGCGGGAATTTGTGGCCGTGCTGGCGCGCGCCGCCGTGGCGGTGGGCGTGGCGGGGCTGTTTATCGAGACCCACCCGGACCCGGACAATGCCCCCTCGGATGGGCCGAACATGGTGAAGCTCGCGGATTTCGAGCGGCTGATCGAGGATTTGATGGTGTATGACGCGCTGACCAAGGCGGGCAAGTGATGATGAGCGCGGCGGTGCCCGAGCCCGATATGGCGGCACCCGAGACCAGGGCGGCGGTGGCGCGGCTGGCACGCACGCTGGAGACCGAGCAGCGCGGGCTGGAGGCGATGCGCGCGGCGGTGGCGGCCGGGCCGCTGGCCGAGAATTTTGTGCGCGCGGTGCTGGCGATTGAGCAGAGCGGTGGCTCGGTGGTGGTGACGGGCATGGGCAAGTCGGGCCATGTGGGGGGCAAGATTGCCGCCACCCTGGCCAGCACCGGCACGCACAGCCATTTTGTGCACCCCGCCGAGGCCAGCCATGGCGATTTGGGCATGATTGCCCCCACTGACGTGGTGCTGGCGCTTTCCTGGTCGGGTGAGGCGCCGGAGTTGGCCAATATCATCACCTACACGCGCCGGTTTGGCATTACGCTGATCGCCATGACCTCGAAGCCGGGCTCGGCGCTGGGGCGGGCGGCGGATATCGGGCTGTTTTTGCCCGCCGCCGAGGAGGCCTGCCCCAACGGGCTGGCGCCCACCACCAGCACCACCATGCAGATGGTGGCGGGCGATGCGCTGGCGGTGATGCTGCTGGAGCGCAAGGGATTCTCGGCGCGTGATTTCCGGCGCTATCACCCCGGCGGCAAGCTGGGCGCGCAGCTGCTGAGCGTGGCCCAGCTGATGCACAAGGGCGCCGATTTGCCGATTGTGCATAAGGACACCATGCTCTCGGCCGGGATTGTCGAGATGACCTCGAAGCGGTTTGGTATTGCGGCGGTGGTCGATGAGGGCGGCAACCTGATTGGCGCGCTGACCGATGGCGATTTGCGCCGGGCCTTTCAGAACGGGTTCGCCGATATGAAGGTGGAGCAGGCGATGGGCAAGCGGCCCCAGACCGTGACCGCCGACACCATGGCCGCCGAGGTGCTGGCGCGGATGAATGATTTGCGCATTACCTGCGTGTTTGTGGTGGAGGGCCATAAGCCCGTGGGGCTGGTGCATATTCATGACCTGCTGCGCGCGGGCGTGGCCTGAGGCGGGGATAAACACGCCGCGGATTTTGCGCGGTCTTTGTCATGCGGGCGGTGGCGGAAACGCTTGCGGGTGAGGGCGGCGCGTGGTGCAATGTGAACATGGTGCGGTTGGATCGTATTGTTACACGGGGGGGGGATGGCGGGGAGACGTCGCTGGGCGATGGCACCCGTCTGCCCAAATCGGCGCCGCGCATTGCCGCGCTGGGTGAGGTGGATGAGGCCAATGCCGCGATCGGCGTGGCGCGGACACAGGTGCCGCTGGGCGTGGCGGAGCTGCTTGGGCGTATCCAGAATGATTTGTTCGATGTCGGGGCCGATTTGTGCCTGCCGCTTGGCCAGGAGCGCCCGGCGCTGCGGGTGAGCGCGGCGCAGGTGGAATGGCTGGAAGGCGAGATTGGGCGGTTGAATGAGAGCCTGGCGCCGCTGACCTCGTTTGTGCTGCCGGGCGGGACGCCGGGAGCGGCGTTTTTGCATCTGGCCCGCACGGTGGTGCGCCGCGCCGAACGGGCGGTGGTGCATTTGGCCGAGGCACCGGGCGAGACGCTGAACCGGCTGGTGCTGATTTACCTTAACCGGCTCTCGGATCTGCTGTTTGTGCTCGCGCGCGTGGCCAATGCCGAGGGGGCGGGCGATGTGGCCTGGGAGCCGGGGCGTGATGGCGGCTGAGACGCCGGGCGCGGCGCCGCTGTGCGCGGGGGCGTGGTCGCTGGCGCTGGGCTTTGCCAGCACGCAGGGGGCTGAGGTCTCGCGTAATTTTTATGCGGTTTATGAGGGGGCGCCGTTTGGCGCGGCCGAGCGCGGGCTGCTGGCCGTGATGGCGCGCGGCCACGGGCTGGAGGGCACGGGCGGGCTGGCGGGGCGGGATTCGGCGCAATCGGCCGTGCATGGGTTCGCGGAGGGGTATTTTGGCGCGCCGCGCACGCTCTCGGGGCGGCGGGCGAGTTCATTGTCGCTGGCATCCGTCAATCGGTGGTTGGCGGGGCATATGCAGGGCGATGCCTCGCGGCATCTGGCGCCGGTTTCGCTCTCGGGGGTGGTGTTGCAGCACCGCGAGGTGGGGCTGGTGCAAATTGGCGCCTGCCAGCTTTACCGGGTGCGCGGTGGCGTGGTGACGCCGCTGATGCGTGCCCATGTGCGCCCCGCCCAGACCATGCCCGCCCGCGCGCTGGGGCTCGACCAGGACGTGACCGTGGACCATGCCGAGGAGCTGGCCGAGGCGGGCGATGTGCTGGTGTTGCTGGCGGGGGTGGAGGATTGGTTGCCCGAGGCGGTTTATGCC
The DNA here is from genome assembly GCA_021809435.1 of Pseudomonadota bacterium. Lineage (GTDB taxonomy): Bacteria > Pseudomonadota > Alphaproteobacteria > Acetobacterales > Acetobacteraceae > Acidocella. The sequence continues at coordinate 27,665 of JAKBAD010000001.1, forward strand.
GCGCTCGACGCCGTGCCCGATGCCGGGCAGCCCGTGGAGCGTTTGGCCAAGCAGGTGCTGGCGGCGCTGACTTTGCCGGCGGGGGCCGATGTTTCGGTGATGGCGCTGCGTATTTTAACCCTGCCCGCGCCCAATGAGACCCGCGCCATTGCCGCGCTGAAAGAGCTGCCCCTGCGCCCGCCGCCCCGCGAGGGCGATGTTTGGGATGGATTCGAGATTGGCGAGACGCTGTTTCGCGGGCGCTATACGCTGCTGAAAAAAGCCTTTGACACCGAGGGGCAGCGGGTGGTGGCGATGAAAATTCCGCTGCCCGCCATGCTGCAAGACGAGGTGTTCAGCGCCGGATTCATGCGCGAGGCGTGGATTGGCGGGGCGGTGCGCTCGAGCGTGGTGGTGCATTATATCGATATTCCGATCGAGCGGCGCTCATCGCTTTATCTGGTCATGCCTTATTATGAGGGCGAGACGTTGGAGCGGCGGCTCAACCGCGGGCCACTGGTGAGCCTGCCCGAAGGGGTGGGGATTGCCCTGAAGCTGTGCGAGGCGGTGCAGGATCTGGCCGCCATTCAGGTCATCCACCGCGATATCAAGCCTGAGAACGTGATGCTGCTGAAGGCGCGCGGCGAGGTGCGGCTGCTGGATTTGGGGCTGGCTTATTTGCCCGGCATTGATGTGGCCGACGCCACCAAGACCGGCGGCACCATACGCTATATGGCGCCCGAGCTGCTGAAGGGGGCGCCGGTTTCGGGGCGTTCGGAGGTGTATGCGCTGGGCGTGACCTTATACCGGGTATTCGCGGGTGGGCCGTTTCCGTTCGGGCAGCGCGAGAAGCTGCCGCTTGCCCGGCTGCGGCCCGATTTGCCCTCGTGGTTGGGCGAGGTGCTCAAGCGCGCGCTGGCGCCCGAGCCCGAGCGGCGCTTTGCCAATGCCGGGGAGCTGGCCAAGGCCCTGCAGATTGGCCTGACCGAGGGCGCCGAGCCCATGCCGCGCCCGACGCTGTGGCTGGGGCTGCGCGATGCACGGTTGTGGCAGGTGATCTGCTTTTTGTTGGTGGCGTTGTCGCTATATTTGTGGGTGCGAGGAGGGAGATGATCCGCATCCTGCATATGAGCGATTTGCACATAGAGATGGAACGCTGGCGGCTTTCCATCGCGGGGTGGAATGATTTTGTCGCCCGTCATAAAAGCCCGCAGCGCCACCCCTGGCGCGGGCCGATGCTGACCGGACTGCCCAAGCCCGACCTGGTGGTTTTGGCGGGCGATATTCACCAGGGCTTGCGCAGCGTGGTGTATGCCGAGCAGGTGGCTGGGTTTTTCAACGCCCCCGTGGTGCTGGTGGCCGGCAACCATGAATATTACCACCAGCATATGGATCTGATTGACCCCGCGCTGCATTCGGCGGCCTTGCATTCCAAGGGGCGGGTCAAGTTTTTGGAAAATTCGATCGCCAGTTTCGAGTTTGATGGCGGGCGGCTGCATGTGCTGGGCTGCACGCTGTGGACCGATTACCGCCTGCGCGGCCACCCGCACGAGGCCATGGAGTTCGCCGCCCGGCGGATGAATGACCATAGGCTGATTTATCGCGTCTCCTCGCGGTTTATGCCCCAGCACGCGCTGGCGCGCCATGAGGTCTCGCGCCAATGGCTGCGCGACCAGGTGGTGCGGCTGCGGCTGGAAGACCCCCAGGCTAAGGTGCTGGTGGTGACCCACCACGCGCCTAGCCCCGAAGGGCTGGGCGCGCGGCGCGACGATATCGCGCCGGCTTATGCCTCCACGCTGTTGGAGGAGTTTGGACCGACACGGCCCCATGCGTGGATTCACGGCCATACCCATTATCGCCATGACAGCGAGGTGAACGGGGTGCGTCTGGCATCGGCGCCGCGGGGCTATGTGACGCATGAGCGGGAATTCGCGCTTAGCTACCGGCCGGGGGTTTTGGAACTCTGACCGCCCTTTGAGCGGGGGACTCGTTGACAGACAAAAATTCCTGTGGTTCATTATATTTAATCACCAGGAATTTAATGGCTGATCATGCGTTATTCCGCTCTCACCGTTTTGACCCAGGCCCTGAAGGGGCATACCGGCTGGATGCCAGCCTGGCGCAAGGCCAGCCCGGCGCCTGCTTATGATGTGATCATTATTGGCGGGGGCGGCACGGGGCTGGCGACCGCTTATTATCTGGCCAAGAATTTTGCCGTGGGGCGGGTTGCGGTTTTGGAGAAAAGCTGGGTGGGGAGTGGCAATATCGGCCGTAACACCACCATTGTGCGCTCGAACTATTTGCTGCCTGAGAATGTGGCGTTTTATGAACTCTCGCTCAAGCTTTGGGAGGGGCTGGAGCGCGATCTCAATTACAATGCCATGGTGTCGCAGCGCGGCGTGTTCAATATTTATCACTCTGACGCGCAGAGGGATGCTTATGCGCGGCGGGGCAATGCGATGCGGCTGCATGGCGTGGACGCGGCGTTGCTCGACCGTGAGCAGTTGCGCCGGGAAATTCCGTTTCTGGATTATGAGACTGCGCGATTTCCGGTGCTGGGCGCGCTGGTGCAGCGGCGCGGCGGGACGGTAAGGCACGATGCGGTGGCCTGGGGATATGCGCGCGCGGCGGACCGTTTGGGGGTCGATATCATCGAAAATTGTGAAGTCACCGGCTTTATGTTCGAGAACGGGGCGGTATGCGGCGTGGAGACGACGCGGGGGACGATGAAGGCCGGCAAGGTGGCGTTGTGTGTGGCGGGGGCGTCATCGGTGCTGGCGGCGAAGGCGGGGCTGCGGCTGCCAATTGAGACCCATGTGATGCAGGCGTTTGTGACCGAGGGGCTGAAGCCCTTGATAGACAACGTGATCACGTTCGGGGCCGGGCATTTTTACATTTCGCAGTCAGACAAAGGCGGGTTGGTGTTTGGCGGGGATATTGACGGGTATAATTCCTATGCCCAGCGCGGCAATCTGCCGGTGGTGGAAGATGTGTGCGAGGGCGGCATGGCGTTGATGCCGATGATCGGGCGGTTGCGGCTGCTGCGCTCCTGGGGCGGGGTGATGGATATGAGCATGGATGGCTCGCCGATCATCGATGCGACGCCGGTTGGGAGGCTCTTTCTCAATGCGGGCTGGTGTTATGGCGGGTTCAAGGCCGTGCCGGGCGCCGGGTTTTGTTGCGCGCATTTGCTGGCCACCGGCGCGCCGCATGAGGCGGCGGCGGGCTACCGGCTGGGGCGCTTTGCGGAGGGCCGGGTGATTGACGAAAAAGGGGTCGGCGCGCAGCCGAATCTGCACTGATGCGCATTGAATGTCCGTATTGCGGCCCGCGAGGGGCGGAGGAATTTGTTTACACCCAGGATGCCGAGCGCGCGCGGCCCACGGATGGCGGTGCTTCGCCCACTGAGGACTGGGCGGCTTATGTATATCTGCGCGATAATCTGCCCGGTGCGCGGCGGGAATATTGGTACCATCAGGGGGGCTGCCGGGCGTGGCTCAAGGTGACGCGCGATGTCTCGACGCATGAAATCTTGAAAGTTGAGCTGCCATGAGCGGATTCAGAATGGCCACCGGCGGGCTGGTGGACCGCGCCACGCCGGTGAGGTTCAGGTTTGATGGCCGGGCTTATGAGGGGTTCGCCGGCGATACGCTGGCCTCGGCGCTGTTGGCCAATGGCGTGACGCTGTTTGGGCGCTCGTTCAAATATCACCGTCCGCGCGGCGTGCTGAGCGCGGGGGCGGAGGAGCCGAACGCTTTGGTGGATGTGCGCGAGGGAGCTTGGCGCGAGCCCAACACGCGGGCCACGATGGTGGAGATTTTTGATGGGCTGAGCGCGCGAAGCCAGAACCGCGTGGGCGGTTTGACGCATGATGTGATGGCGGTGAACGGGCTGCTGGCGCCGCTGCTGGCGGCGGGGTTTTATTATAAGACCTTTATGTGGCCAGCGGCGTTTTGGGAGAGGCTTTATGAGCCGGTGATCCGGCGCGCGGCCGGGTTGGGGCGGGCGAGCGGCCTGCCCGACCCTGATATTTATGAGAAGACCACCGAGTTTTGCGATTGTCTGGTGGTGGGGGCGGGGGCGGATGGCGTGGCGGCGGCGAATGAGGCGGCGAAGACCGCCCCGCGCGTGCTGCTGGTGGATGAGTATGCGCCGCTGGGGCCCGCGCCGGTGCTGGCGGAGAACGTGAAATTTTTGCCCCGTACCACGGTGTTTGCCACCTATGACGGCGATTACGCGGCGCTGGAGCGGTTGAGCGACCATTTGCCGAGCGGCCCGGGGCCGCGCCAGCGGCTGGTGCGGATTGTGGCCGGGCGCTGCGTGCTGGCCACGGGGGCGCTGGAGCGGCCGTTATTGTTTGGCCATAATGACCGGCCGGGCGTGATGCTGGCGGATGCGGTGGCGACCTATTTGGCCCGCTATGGCGTGGCGCCGGGGCGTGAGGCGGTGGTGTTTTTGAACCATGACACGCCCGCCAGGCTGATTGGCGCGCTGGCGGCGGCGGGGGTGGCGGTGAACGCGGTGGTGGATACGCGGCCCGGCAGTTCGGCGCTGGTGCATGAGGCCGCGCGCGCGGCCGGGGTGCCGGTGTTCGCGGGCGCGGTGGTGACCCGCGCGCTGGGCGGGTTGGCCGTGCGGGGGGCGGAAATTCGCCAGGCCAATGGCTCGGTTTTGCGGATCAGGGCGGATTTGATCGCCAATTCGGGCGGGTTCACGCCCAATATTTCGCTCACCACCCATTTGGGCGCCAAGCCGGTGTGGGATGAGGGCATTGCGGCCTTTAAGGCCGGAGCGCTGCCGGCGGGCATGAGCGTGGTGGGCAAGGCGGCGGGCGAGGGGATTAACCCGGGGATCAGGGCGCACTGGCATGGGGGACAGTTTGCCGGGAAGAGTTTTGTCGATTTTCAGAATGACGTGACGGTGAAGGATGTGGCGCTGGCCGTGCGCGAGGGGTTTGTTTCGCCTGAGCATGTGAAGCGCTACACCACGCTGGGCATGGCGACAGACCAAGGCAAGACCGCCAATGTGAACGCGCTGGGCGTGCTGGCCCAGATGACCGGCCAGGAGATTGCCGAGCTGGCCGGGCCGCGCGCCCGCCCGCCTTATGTGCCGGTGGCGATTGGCGCGCTGGTGGGCGCGCACCGGGGCGCGGAATTCCGGCCCGTGCGGCGCACGCCGACCCATGAATTCGCCGAGGCGTTGGGGGCGAAATTTATCGAGGTGGGGCCGTGGCTGCGGGCGCAATATTATCCGCGAGGGGCTGAGGACTGGCTGGCGGCGGCCCAGCGCGAGGTGAATATTGTGCGCGGCAAGGTGGGGTTTTGCGATGTCACCACGCTGGGCAAGATTGATATTCAGGGGCCCGATGCGGTGGTGCTGCTGGAGCGCGTTTATGCCAATGGTTGGGCTAATTTGCCGGTTGGGCGGGTGCGCTATGGGCTGATGCTGCGCGAGGACGGGTTTGCCATGGATGATGGCACCACCGCGCGACTCTCGGATACGCAGTTCGTGATGACCACCACCACGGCCAATGCCGGGCGGGTGATGCAGCATCTGGAATTCTGCGCGCGGGTTTTATGGCCGGAGCTGGATGTGGCGCTGATGTCGGTGACCGACCAGTGGGCGCAGCTTTCGGTGGCGGGGCCGAAATCGCTCGCCGTGCTGCGAAAACTGGCCGATGAGCCCAGCCTCATTGACGACGAGGCGCTGCCTTATATGGGCTGCAAGGCGCTCACCATTGCCGGGGGTACGCCCGCGCGGATTTTCAGGATCTCGTTTTCGGGGGAGCGGGCCTATGAGATTGCCGTGCCGGCGCGCTATGGCAATGGCTTGGCGCGGGCACTGATGGCGGCGGGTGAGGAGTTTGGCATCGCCCCTTATGGCACCGAGGCGCTGGGGATCATGCGCATTGAGAAGGGGCATCCGGCGGGGCCGGAATTTAATGGCCAGACCACGGCGCATGATTTGGGGTTGGCCAGGCTGCTGTCGCGGAAAAAGGAGTTTGTTGGCCGGGCGATGGCGGCGCGCGCGGCGCTGTGCGATCCGGCGCGGCCCGCTTTGGTGGGGCTGCGGCCGGTGAGGGCGGGCGATGTCATCCGCGCGGGGGCGCATGTGTTGCCCGAGGGCGCGCCGCTGACGGTGGCGCATGACCAGGGCTGGGTATCCTCGGCGGCGCGGAGCCCGAGCCTGGGCTCAATCGGGCTGGCCATGCTGCGAAACGGCCCGGCCAGGCTGGGCGAGGTGGTGCGTGTTTATGACCCCGTGCGGGCGGGGAATTTTCTGGCGGAGGTTGTCGCGCCCGTGCAATACGACCCGGAAGGGAGCCGGTTATATGCTTGAGGCCACGGAGATGACCCTGCCGGCGAGCGCGGCGGTGGTGCCGCTGGCCCCCCGCGCGATGGTGGCGGTGAGCGCCTTGCGCGGACAGGAGGCGGCGCTGCGCGCGCGGCTGGGCTTGCCGGGGCCGGCCAAGCGCAACGAGTTGGCGCTGTGGAACGGACCGGCGAGCTGGCTGGTGCAGGAGGGCGATGCCGAGGCGCTGGCGCTGGCGCTGGCCGGACAGGCGGCGGTGAGCGCGCAGGGCGACGGGCTGGCGCTGCTGGCCGTGCGCGGGGCTGGCGCCTTGGATATTCTGCGCCAGGTGGTAAGCATTGATGTTGAGCGTTTTGGGCCTGACGATGTGGCGCTGACGATGGCGGCGCATATTGGCGTGAGGCTGTGGCGTGAGGGCGAGGGGTTTGTGCTGGCTTGTTACCGCTCTTATGCCGGGGCGCTGCACCAGGCGCTGATGGCCGCCGAGCGCAATTGCCGCGCCCGAGGTTGAAGGCGGCGCGGTGCGCGCGCTAACAGCTTTGCAACTCCAGTTTCATCAAGGCCACACTATGTCGAAAGCCCAGTTTGTTCTGACCCTCTCTTGCCTCAACCGCCCGGGGATCGTGGCGGCGGTCTCGACCTATTTGTTCCGCCAGGGCGCCGATATTCGCGAGGCGCAGCAATTTGACGACGCCGAGAGCGGCAAGTTTTTCGCCCGCATTGCCTTTGATCTGCTGGGCGAGGTGGGGATTGGCGCGGTGCGCGACGGGTTTGCGCCCATTGCGGGCGAGTTTGGCTTTAGCTGGGCCATGAACGACCAGGCGGTGCCCAAGCGGGTGCTGTTGCTGGTGTCGAAATTCGACCATTGTCTGGAGGATTTGCTCTATCGCTGGCGGATTGGCGAGCTGGAGATGATGCCGGTGGGCGTGGTTTCCAACCACCCGCGCGAGGCGCTGAACGGGCTGGATTTGGGGGATTTGCCGTTTTACCACCTGCCCATCACGCGCTCGACCAAGATGGAGCAGGAGGCGGAGATTTGGCGGATTGTGAGGGACAGCCAGGCTGATCTGGTGGTGCTGGCGCGCTATATGCAAATTCTCTCCGACGCGCTGGCGCAGAAACTCTCGGGGCGGTGCATCAATATCCACCATTCCTTCCTGCCCGGCTTCAAGGGGGCCAAGCCTTATCATCAGGCCCATGCCAAGGGCGTGAAGCTGATTGGCGCGACGGCCCATTATGTCACCGCCGATCTCGATGAGGGGCCGATTATCGAGCAGGATGTGGAACGCATTTCGCATGCCGACACGCCCGATGACCTGGTGCGCAAGGGCCGCGATATCGAGCGGCGGGTGCTGGCGCGCGCGGTGCGCTACCAGCTGGAGAACCGGGTGATATTGAACAGCGGCAAGACGGTGGTGTTTGCCAGCTGACCCCTTGTTGGCGCGCGCCAGCGGCTTATAGAGAGCCCGCCCGCAGGAGCTTGGAGAGACATGACCCGGATCATCGATGGCAAGGCGTTTGCCGCCCAATTGCGTGAGACCATTGCCGCCGAGGTGGCGGGGCTGGCCAAAAAACCCGGCCTCGCCGTGGTGCTGGTGGGGGAGGACCCGGCCTCGAAAGTGTATGTGGCCAACAAGGCCCGCCAGACGGTGGAGGTGGGCATGGTCTCGTTCGAGCACCGGCTGCCGGCGCAGACCACGCAAAGCGAGCTGGAGGCGCTGGTGGCGCGGCTGAATGCCGACCCGGAGGTGCATGGCATTCTGGTGCAGCTGCCGCTGCCTAAACATTTGAACGCTGAGCAGGTGATTGCCGCCATCTCGCCCGAGAAGGATGTGGACGGGCTGACGGTGGTGAATGCCGGGCGGCTGGTGGCGGGGCTGGAGGGGTTGGTGCCCTGCACGCCGCTGGGCTGTATTTTGCTGCTGGAGAGCCTGATTCCGGACATGACCGGGCTGAACGCGGTGGTGATTGGGCGCTCGCATTTGGTGGGCAAGCCGGTGGCGCAGATGTTGTTGCAGAAAAACTGCACGGTGACCGTGGCGCATTCCAAGACCCGCGACTTGCCCGGGTTGTGCCGCACCGCCGATATTTTAGTGGCGGCGGTGGGGCGGCCGGAGATGGTGAAGGGCGAGTGGGTGAAGCCCGGCGCGGTGGTGATTGATGTGGGCATTAACCGGGTCGCGGGGCGTGAGCCGGGCAAGACCAAGCTGGTGGGCGATGTGGATTTCGCCGCCGCCGCACCGGTGGCGGGGGCGATTACGCCCGTGCCCGGCGGCGTGGGGCCGATGACCATTGCGTGTTTGCTGCGCAACACGCTGACGGCATTCAAGCGCCTGGAAAATTTGCACAACTGATTAAAAGACAGGCAGTTTCCGGCGGGCGGCTAAAGAGGGTGACATGATCTGGTAATCATGTCTGGCCTTTTGGGGAATGCGCTTTTAAGTAGGGGGTGAGGAGAGCATGAAGACGCATCGTAGCCCAAGTTTGAAGCAGCCCCGTGTGCAGCAGATTAAGGCGAAACTGCCCGAGGCTTTGGCCGAGGCGGGGCTGCCCGAGGGGCTGGCCGAGAGTTTTTCGACCGGGTCAGGGGCGGCTTCGGTCTCTGACCTGACGCTGGAGCAGGCGATTGGCGTGCAGGTGCGCCAGCTGCGCCGGCGGGTGGGGATTACGGTTTCGGAACTCGCGGCTTCGGCGGGCTTATCGGGCGGGATGCTCTCGAAGATCGAGAACGGGCAGATTTCACCCTCGCTCGCTTCGTTGCAGGCCTTGGCCGGGGCGCTGAATGTGCCGATCACCACCTTCTTCTCGACCTTCGAGGAAAAGCGCGATTGTTCGTATGTGAAGGCGGGCACGGGGGTGACGATTGAGCGGCGCGGGACCAAGGCTGGGCATAAATACAGCCTGCTGGGCGCGGCTTTGGGTGGCGATGTGGTGGTGGAGCCGTATCTGATCACGCTCGAGACCGGGGCTTCGGCGTATCCGGCGTTTCAGCATGAGGGCACGGAGTTTATTTATATGCTCTCGGGCGAGGTGGTGTACCGGCATGGCGACCAGTCTTACCATCTGGCCCCTGGCGATGCGCTGCTGTTCGACTCGGCCGCGCCGCACGGGCCGGAGAAGCTGGTGGTGACGCCGATGACCTATCTCTCGGTCATCACCTATCCGCGCGAGCAGGCGTAAGGGCCGAGGCGGAAAATCATGTCGGTGAAAAAAATTCTGACATGGTTTGTTGTTTTTGTTTGGACCCCGGCGGCGCTCTCTGCTGTCGCGGCGGAACTGTTTGTGCTTGTGACCAGTCCGCGCACGGCTGATCCTCAATCAGGCCATGTTTATCCTGTCCGTTTGGTTTCACGTACGGGTATTTATGCTTACGATATTTATGTGACACATACCGGGTTGCTGGTTTACGTGGGGGGGTGGCTGTTTCTGATGTTGATGGTCGTGATGCTCATGGCTGTGGGACTGTTGTTGAAGACCCGGCGGAAACCGGCCAACACCTTATAGGCAGCGCATAAGTTATCAGAAGTTTTTTGGGTCCAGCCCTTTTTTTCAAAAAAGGGCTGGTATTTTGTGCCGATTTTGAAAAAGCGGCGGTGGCGCCTCACCCCGCGCCGATGAGCACGCCGGCGGCGAACACCAGCGCGCCGCCAAACGCCACCTGGATGGTGGCGCGGAGCGGCGAGGTGTCCATGAAGCGCCAGCGGATCCAGGAGATCACGGACAATTCGACCGCCACCACCGCGATGGCGATGAGCAGCGCCATGTGCAGATTGGGGATGAGGAAGGGCAAGGTATGGCCCAAACCGCCGAGCATGGTCATGGCGCCGGTGACGAGGCCGCGTATGTAGGGCGTGCCGCGGCCGGTGAGGGAGCCGTCATCGGACAGGGCCTCGGCGAAGCCCATGGAGATGCCGGCCCCCAGCGAGGCGGCGGCGCCGACGAGAAACGCATCGAACGGGCGGCCGGTGGAGAAGGCGGCGGCAAAGATGGGCGCCAGGGTGGAAATCGAGCCATCCATGAGCCCGACCAGGCTGGGCTGGATATATTGCAGCATGAAGGCGCGGCGGGCGTGCTCGTCTTCCTCGTCGCGAATATTTTCGGGGAGGTTGGCGGCCTCGACCTGTTCGGCGCGGCGCTCATGTTCCACCTCGGCATCGGCCAGATCGCCCAGCAATTTGCGAATCGACACGTCGGTCGCGCGGGAGGCGGCGGTGCGGTAGAAACGCTGGGTTTCGACCTCCATGCTCTCGGCCAGGGCGCGGATTTCATCGATGCTGGGTTTGGGCAGCTGCCAGACCGGCTTGCGGTTGAGGAAGCCGCGCACATCCTGACGGCGGACAAGGGGAATATGGTCGCCGAATTTTTCGCGGTAGAGGTCGAGCAGGCGGCGGCGATGGACGCTCTCTTCCGCCGCCATCTCGGTGAACATCTGGGCGGAGGCGGGATAGTCCTCGCGCAGGCGCTCGGCAATGTCGAGATAGATGCGGCCGTCCTCCTCTTCGCTGCCAATGGCCAGCGCCAGCACTTCACGCTCGGAAAGCTGCGAAAAATCGCGCATGATGGTCCTTTCTCAAATCCGCCCAGATGTGGCGTGGGGTGTTTTGCCGGTCAAGGCTTTGGGCCTGTTTGCGAGCGTTTTGCAGTTTGACGCGGCTGCACGCATGCGTTGCCGAGGGGGGAGAAGTTTGTCATAGAAGATGAGCAGAAAGAAGTAACGACAGCGACGGTGGAGGCCAGGCGGGTGAACGAATTTTGTTCTTGCGGCAGTGGCCTGCGTGCGGTGCGCTGCTGTGCGCTCGACCCTGAGGCCTTGCCCGGCGAGGCGGCCGTGGCGCTGCTGGACCCGCAAGGGACCGAGGCGACCAGGCTGTTCAACGACAAAAAATACGCCCAGGCGGAGGCGTTGGCCCAGACTGTGCTGGATGCCGCCCCCAATAACCGGCTGGCGCTGCGTGTGCTTTATGAACTCCGCAAGGCGCAGAAGCGCGGCACGGCGGCCGAGGTGCTGGGGGCAAGACTGGCCCGGCTGCCCGGACCCGCGCCAATACGGGCTCAGGCAAACGGGCAGTTTGTGCAGTATTTGGTGGCGCAGGGGCGCCATGGCGAGGCGCTGCCCTTTGCCGCCGCCGCCGTGAAGGCCGCGCCGAAAGATGCCAATGCCCACCATATCATGGCGGTGACGCTGACCGAGACCAATGATTTGCTGGCCGGTGAGCGCCATTATCGCCACGCGCTGCAACTGCTGGGGCAGGAAGATGGGTTGGTGCTGGCCAATTTGGCCTGGAACCTGAAATTGCAGGGGCGGATGGAGGAGGCGGCGGCGCTTTATCAGCGCGCGTTGGCGGGGCGCGCCGATAACCGCCGCGCCGTGGGCGGGGCGGCGCAGGTGGAATTCGCGCGCGGCAACCGCGCCAATGCGCTGAAGATTTTGGACGATGCGCTGGCCAGCTGGGGCGATGACCGCTCGCTGCGGCTGCTGCGCGCGATGGGCGATTTATATACCGGCGCGCCAGCGGCGGCGCTGGAGCGGCTGGGTGAGCCCGAGCAGCTTTTGGCGCCCGAATTGCTGCTCAGGGCGCAGGCCTTTGAACGGCTGGGGCACTATGCCGACGCGCTGGAGCAGGCGAGCATGGCCCGGCGGGTGCAGCGCGAGCGCGGCGGGCTGGCGTTTGACCCCGGCCCGCTGGAGGACCGGCTGGCGCGGTATAAGGCGTATTTCATCGGTGAGCGCACGCTGCCGCTGCCGCGCGCCGGGGGGGCGCCGGTGCAGCCGGTATTTCTGCTCGGGTTCGCGCGCGCGGGTACCGGGCTGCTGGAGCAGATGCTGGCCCAACTGCCAGGGGTTGTTGCCGGAGACGAGGCGTATCCGGTGGCGGCGCTGGCGAGTGAGGTGGCGCGTTTCACGGGCAGCGAGGCTGGGTATCCCGAGGGGCTCGACGAGCTGCTGGTGGGGGATGGCGCGTTGATTCCCGACCAGTTGCGCGCGCTTTATCTGACCAGCCGGGCGCGGCGGGGGCTGTTGGCCGGCCAGCCTGGTTTTGTTACCGATCGGGCGGCGGATAATATCTGGCATTTGGGGCTGATCAAGCTGCTGTTCCCGGAGGCGCCGATTATTCATGTGGTGCGCCACCCTTATGACCTGATGATAAGCAATTTTGTTCAGGACCGGAAGCTGGAGGCCGGCGCGCAGGTGGGGCTGCCGGCGCTCGCCCGCTATTTCGAGCTGTGGAGCGAGATGCTGCGCCATTACCGCGCGCAGCTGACGCTGCGTTATTTGCCGGTGCGCTACGAGGAGATGGTGGCTGACCCGCGGGGCCAATTGGCGCGGGTGGCGGCGTTTATCGGCGCGGCGGGCGAGCTGCCAAGCGCGGCGGTTTTGCGGGCCAATGACGCCCGCCTGCCCGACCCGCAGCCAGCCCATGCCGCGCTGCGCGAGCCGGTGCATGAGCGCGGTGTGGGGCGCTATAAGGCGTACCGGGCGGCGGCGTCGGATTTGTTTGACGACATACGCGACCGGCTGGCGCCGTGGCTGGCTGAGCAGGGCTATGAGGAGGGCGATGATGTCTGAGACCGCCGCGCCGCCACCCGCCGCCAAGCCCCCGCTGCCGCCCGGCACGCAGGTGATGCCGCTTTCGGAAGCGCTGGAAAAGCTCGCCCGGCTGGAGCAGGATGGCAAGCTGGCCGAGGCGGATGATTTGGCCAGGCGCATGCTCGCCGCCATGCCGGAGCATCCGCATATTCTGCATCTGGCGGGGATTGTCTCTTACCGGCTCGGGCGGCTTGATGAAGCCATTGAGCGCATGGAGACGGCGCAGGAGATCGCGCCCAATGTGGCGCTTTATCCGCGCAATATGTGCGAGGTTTACCGGGGCGCCGGGCGGCTGGAAGAAGCGGTGAAGGCGGGGCGGCGGGCGGTGGAGCTGGCGCCCCAGGATTCGCGCGCGCTGTTTAACTTGGCGCTCATTCACTATGAGCGGCTGGAGCTTGAGGAGTCGGTGCAGGCCGCGGAGGCGGCGATTGCCTTGGACCCAGACTATCCGGAGGCGCATTTTGAGAAGGCCGAGGCGTTGCTGCTGGCCGGGCGGCTGAAAGAAGGCTGGGAGAGCTATGAATGGCGCTTCAAGCTCAAGCAGGCCGAGGGAATGCTGCCCAAGACAGACAAGCCGCAATGGGATGGCACGCCCCTGCCGCCGGGGCGGCTGCTGGTCATTGGGGATCAGGGGTTTGGCGATTGCATCCAGTTCGGGCGGCTGATTCCGTGGGTGGCGTCGGTTTGTCCGCGGCCGGTATTGGCTTGTTCGGGCGATTTGGTGCCGATTTTGCGCCAGTTGCCGGGGATTGGGAAAATTGTCACGCGCTGGGAGGATACCGGCGAGTTCGACGCCTATATCCCGCTCTCTGGCCTGCCCAGGCTTTATGGCCTGACCACAGAGAATATTCCCCCGGCCGGCTATCTGGCCCCGCCGGAGGCTTTGGTGAGGGCGTGGGGCGAGAAGCTGGACAGGCTGACGCCGCGGGGGAAAAAGCGCATCGGGCTGGTGTGGGCTGGGCGGCCGACGCACAAGAACGACAAGAAGCGCACGCTCAAGCTCGCCCAGTTCGCACCGCTGTTCGCGCGTGATGACGTGGTGGTGCTGACCGTGCAGAAGGGCGACCAGATTGCCCAGGTGGGCGGATATTATGGCCGCGCGCCGCTGGTGAATCTGGGCCCGGAGATCTCGGATTTCATCGATACCATGGCGATTTTGAAAAATATCGACCGGCTGGTGACGATTGATACCTCGGTGGCGCATGTGGCGGGGGCCATTGGCGCGCCGGCCTCGCTGGTGCTGCCCAAGGCGCCCGATTGGCGCTGGCTGCTGGGGCGCGAGGATAGCCCGTGGTATCCGAGCCTCAAGCTTTATCGCCAGACCACCGCTTATGAGTGGGCGGGGGTGATTGAGCGGGTGGTGGCGGAGTTGTGAACGAAGGGCGGGGTCACCTTTCCCCGGGCGGGCAAATCGGCTAACCGGGGGCAATGGTTAAAGTCCGCTTCGCTCCCAGCCCCACCGGATATTTGCATGTTGGCAATGCCCGGGCCGCGCTGGTCAATTTTCTCGCCGCCCGCGCCATGGGCGGCACGTTTTTGCTCAGGCTCGATGATACCGACCATGAGCGTGGCCGCCCGGAATATGAGCAGGGAATCTATGATGATCTGCGCTGGCTGGGGATTGAATGGGATGAGACGGCCCGGCAATCGGACCGGCTGGCGCGCTATGCGGAGGTGGCCGAGGCGCTGAAAAAGGCCGGGCGGCTCTATCCGTGTTTCGAAAATGAGGATGAGCTGGCGGCCAAGCGCAACGCGCTGATCAAGCGCCGGTTGCCCCCGGTTTATGACCGCGCCGCGCTCAGCATGACGCCAGAGCAGCGCGCCAGCGCCGAGGCCAATGGCAAGACGCCTTATTGGCGCTTCAAGCTCTCGGATGGCGCGGTGGCCTGGACCGATTTGGTGCTGGGGGAGCGCACGATCAGGCTGCCCACCGTCTCGGACCCGGTGCTGATCAGGGCCGATGGCACGCCGCTCTACACCTTCACCTCGGTGGTGGATGATGCCGATCACGGCATTACCCATATCATCCGGGGGGAGGATCATGTGTCGAACACGGCGGTGCAGATTGATCTGTTCCGCGCCATTACCCGCGCCAGCTTGCCGAAATTCGCGCATTTGCCGCTGATTTCGGGCGGTGAGGGCGAGAAGCTCTCGAAGCGCATCGGCTCGATTTCGCTGCGCTCGCTGCGCAAGGACGGCATTGAGCCAGGGGCGATCACGGCGTATCTGGCCCGGCTTGGCACCAGCAAGGACCCGGCGCCCGTGCCGATGGCCGAGCTGATCGCGACGTTCTCGTTTGGGGATTTCTCGCGCTCGCAGCCGCGATTCGATGCCACACAACTGTTGGCGCTGAACCGCAAGCTGCTGCACCGTCTGAGCTTTGAAGAGGTGCACGCGCGGCTGCCCGAGGGGGCTACGGAGGCGTTTTGGGAGGCGGTGAAGGGGAATTTGGAGCTGCTGACCGAATCGCGCCGCTGGTGGGAGGTGGTGCAGGGCGCTTTTGACGCGCCGGCGCCAGCCCCTGAGGATATGGCCGTGCTGAAGGCCGCGCTTGACGTGCTGCCACCCGGCGAATTTGACCAGCCCGCCTGGAAAGCCTGGACGCTGGCCATTTCGGCCGCCACCACTGCCAAGGGCAAGGCGCTGTATCAGCCGCTGCGCCTGGCACTGACCGGCGAGGCGCACGGCCCCGAAATGGCGCCGCTGCTGGGGTTGATTGGGCGGGCGGGGATTAAGGCGCGGCTGGAACGCGCGATTGCCGCCGGCGAAGGGCCCGGCTAAGAGAGGCCGAGCCAGTAAGGGAAGCGACGCGTGGTCGATATTTTTGACGAGGTAACCGAGGAGCTGCACCATGACCGGGCCGTTGCGCTGGCCAAGCGTTATGGCGGCTATCTGCTGGCCGCCTGCGTGCTGGTGCTGGCGGGTGTGGGGGCACAGCAGGTCTGGCAGAGCCGGCAGGCCGCGCGGGCTGACCAGGCGGCGACGCAGTATCTCGCTTTGACGCAGACCGCCGACCAGCAGGATGCCGGAATCAGCGCCGACCAGGCGACGCAGACGGCCAAGGCGCTGGTGCAGTTCGCCGCGACCGCGCCCGAGGGCTATAAGGTGCTGGCGAAGTTGCGGGCCGCCGGGCTTTATGCGGATTCCGGGCATGGCGGTGAGGCCATTAGCCTGTGGAACCAGGTGAGCGGCGACGCCAAGGCCGATGGCAGCCTGCGCGACCTGGCCACCCTGCTGTGGGCCGAGGCCCAGGCGGGCCATGCGCCCGACGACCAGGTGCTTGGGCGCATTCAGCCGCTGACCGCGCAGGGCAATGCCTATCACGCTCTTGCCCGCGAGGTGCAGGCGCTGGTCTATCTTCACCAGGGCAAGCCTGATCTTGCCAAGGCGCTGTTGCAACAGCTCAGCACCGACCCCTCCGCCCCGGACGGCGTGCGTAACCGCGCCCAGGGGCTGCTTGCCAGCTTGAACGGATGAATACGCCCATGATGCGACGCCGTACCTATACAGCCAGCCTGTTGCTTGGGCTGCTCACCGCCTGCGCGAAGAAAAAGCCGCCGATTATTGGCGACCAGTTGCCGGTGATGCCGGTGAGCAGCCCGCTTGACGTGTCGGTGGATGCGCCGGCCGTGAGCCTGCCCGCCCCGGCCGAGCTGACCGCCTGGACGCAGAGCTTTGGCAATGCCGCCCACGCGCCCGGCAACGTGACCGCGCCGCTGGGCTTTAACCGGCGCTTCGCGGTGAGCGTGGGCGCGGAGGGCGGGTATCGTCAGCCGCTGACCGCCCAGCCGCTGATTGTGGGCGCGCGCATTTTTGTGTTTGACGCCGATGGCGCCGTGCATGCGGTTGCGGCCGCCGATGGCAGCCGGCTGTGGACGACCAAAACCCGCCCCGCGCACGTGACCGCGCAGAATTTGGGCGGCGGCATCGCCTTTGAGGGCGGCACGGTTTATGCCAGCACCGGCTTTGGCGAAGTGCTGGCGCTGGACGCCGCGAGCGGCAAGATTTTGTGGCGCCAGGCGCTGGATTACCCCGCCCGCACGGCGCCCATGGTGGGTGGTGGGCTGGTGGCGGTGATTGACCTCAATGACCTGCTCCAGACGTTCGATGCCGCCTCGGGCGCGCCAGGCTGGCGGTTTTCGGGCTCGGTGGGCACGCCCTCATCGGCCGCGGTGGCCAATAGCGGGGCGCCGGCCTATGCCGAGGGCATGGTGGTGGGGGGATTCTCGAACGGGCTGCTGGCCGCGATCGATGCTGTTTCAGGCACGCCGGTGTGGGAGCAGAGCCTGGATACTGGTGGGTCGGGGCTGGATTTCTCGGATATCGTCGCGGCGCCGGTGATTACGGGCGGCGTGGTGTATGCCATTAATCTCGGCGGTACCTTCATGGCCGTGGATTTGCACTCGGGCAACAAGGTGTGGACGCACACCGCCCATGGCGGCCAGACCCCGGCGACGGCGGGAGGCTTTTTGTTCGTGCTCGACAGCCGCCAAACGCTGTTTGCCATTCATGAAGATGACGGGCTGGTGAGCTGGAAGCTGCCACTGCCACGCTATAAGAAGCCCGAGACGCAGAAAGACCCGATTGCCTGGGCCGGGCCGGTGTTGCTGAATGGCGCGCTGGTGGTGGTGAATGATCATGGCGAGGCCGCCATCATCGACCCGGTGGCGGGGCAGGTTGCGCGCACCGTCAAGCTTGACGATGCCGCCGATTTGACGCCCGTGGCCGCCAATGGCCTGCTCGTGCAGCTCACGCGCAATGCCCTGCTGACGGTGTATAGCTGACCGTGCTGCCGCGAATCGTCATTGCCGGGCGGCCTAATGTTGGCAAGTCCACGCTGTTTAACCGGCTGATCGGCCAGCGTTTGGCGCTGGTGGCCGACACGCCGGGCGTGACCCGCGACCGCAAGGAAGCCGAGTGCGAGATGGGCGGGCGGCAGGTGCTGGTGGTGGATACCGCCGGGCTTGAGGAAGCCGCGCACGATACGCTGCCGGGGCGGATGCGCGCCTCGACCGCGCATGCGGTGGAAAACGCCGATCTGGTGCTGTTTGTGTTTGATGCCAAGGCCGGGCTGATTCCCGAGGACCGGCATTTTGCCACCTGGCTGCGCCGCACTGGGCGCGAGGTGCTGGTGATTGCCAACAAGGCCGAGGGGCGGGGCGGCATTGCCAATGCGCTTGAAGCCTATGAGCTGGGGTTTGGCGAGCCGGTGGCGGTTTCGGCCGAGCATAATGAGGGTATTTACGACCTGATGTCGGATATCGCCGCCCGCCTGCCCGAGCCCCCCGAGGGCGACGCGGCGGAGGGCGAGGACAAGCCTCTGCATCTGGCCATTGTCGGGCGGCCCAATGCCGGGAAATCGACGCTGATGAATTATCTGCTCGGCGAGGAGCGGATGATTACCGGCCCCGAGCCTGGGCTGACGCGAGATGCGGTTTCGGCGGAGTTTACCGGCCCCGACGGGTTGCAATACCGGATTGTGGACACGGCCGGGCTGCGAAAGCGCGCCAAGATTGACGAGGCGCTGGAGAAAATGTCCACCTCCTCCTCGATCGAGGCGCTCAAGCGCGCCGAGATGGTGGTGCTGGCGATTGATGCCACCCAGGGCGTGGGCGAGCAGGATATGCATATCGCGCGGCTGATTGAGCGCGAGGGGCGGGCCTGTGTGATCGCCCTGACCAAATGGGACGCGGTGGATGACCGGGGCGATGCGCGCAAGGCGGCGCTCGACCGGATTTCCATTTCACTGGCCCAGATGAAGGGCATTACGGTGGTGCCGATTTCGGCCGAGACCGGCGAGGGCGTGAACCGGCTGTTTCCGGCGTTGCGCGCGGTTTATGAGAAATGGAACACGCGCATTTCCACCTCGCAGCTCAATCGCTGGTTCGAGGCGGCGCTGGAGCGGTTTCCACCGCCGCTGGTGGACGGCAAGCGGCTGAAGCTGCGCTATATCACCCAGATCAAATCGCGCCCGCCGACATTCGCGCTGTTTGGCACCCGCGCCGAGCAGACGCCCGAGACGTATCAGCGTTATCTGGTGAATTCGCTGCGCGAGGTGTTCGAGCTGCCGGGCGTGCCGATCAGGCTGTATTTGCGCGGCACCACCAACCCTTACGCCGATAAGGACTGAGCCCGAAAATTATTGAAAGTTTTTGGGGGTGTGGGGGCTTTTTACAAAAAGCCCCCACGTCTTTAGTATGATTCTGCTAGACGCCCAGCCGGTCGCGCAGGCGGTACCACCAGGAGCCGGCGATGGTGAGCGGCACGCGCAGCAGGCGGCCGCCAGGGAAGGGGAAATAAGGCAAGGCGGCAAAGGTTTCATAAACCGTGCGGTCGCCGGTGATGGCCTCGGCCAAGGTGCGGGCGAGCAGATGGGTGGTGGTGACGCCGTGGCCTGAATCGCCGTGGCTGAAATAGACATCGGGCGTGAGTGAGCCGAGCTGGGGGAAGCGCGTGAGCGTGAGGGCGAAGTTGCCGTTCCAGGCGTAATCGATGCGCACGTGCTTGAGCTCGGGGAAGGTTTTTTCCATCAGGGGGCGGATTTTGGCGATCACGCTCTCGGCGTCCTGGCCGCCATAGACCACGCCGCCGCCATAGAGCAGCCGGCCTTCGGGCGTGCGGCGGAAATAATCGAGGAAATAATTGGCGTCTTCGACACAGACCCCCGAGGGCAGAAGCTTGGTGGCGAGCGCGCCCAGCGGCTCGGTGGCCATGACCTGGGTGGAGACGGGCATGATGCGGGTTTCGAGCTTGGGCAGCACGCCGTGCAGATAGGCATTGCCCGCCAGCACGATGGTTTTGGCGCGCACCTCGCCCTGGGCGGTTTTGACGGTTTTGGTGGTGAGATCGACCGCTGTGACGGGAGAAGTCTCGAATATTGTTCCGCCCAGCGATTCGAAGGCCGCGGCCTCGCCCTGCACCAGGTTGAGCGGGTGCAGATGGCCGCCTTTTTTATCGAGCAGGCCGCCGGCGTAGCGCTGGCTGGCCACGTGGGGGCTGAGGGCGGCGGCGCCTTCGAGCAGCTCGAACTGGTCGTGGCCGAAGCTGTTCCAGCTTTTGATATGGTGTTCGAAGCCGCGCATCTGGCGGGCGTTGAAGCCGGTGATGAGCATGCCGGGCACGAGCGCGCAATCGATGCCGTATTTGGCGATGCGGGCGCGGATGATGTCGCCGCCCGCATTGGCCAGCCCGCCGATCACGCGGCCAGCGGACTCGCCATAGGTTTTGGAAATCACGTCGAGATCACGCGAATAGCCGTTGACGATCTGGCCGCCATTGCGGCCAGAGGCGCCAAAGCCGACTTTCACGGCTTCGAGCAGGACGATGTTTTTAACGCCCCGCTCGGCCAGCTCGAGTGCCGTGTTGGTGCCGGTGAAGCCGGCGCCGATGACGCAGACATCGGCGGTGATGGCGCCTTGCAGGGGGGCGCGGGCATCTTTGCGGTTGGCGGTGGCGGCGTAATAGGAATTGACGTGGTCGGTCATGGCTTTTCGGGTCCAAGCAGGGAGATGCCGAACAGGGCACCGAGGATGGTCATGGTGATGACCATGAGCCGCACCCTATAGGCCGACGCCTGGGCTTGGGCGATGACTTCGCGGCGCATATTGGCTTCGGCCGCGGCCACGCGGGCGGGCAGGGGCTGGGTGGGGTTGGCGATGAGGGCGTAGGTGTCGGGGTCGAGTTGCGTGGGCAGGGCGGCGATTTGCGCTTGCAGGGCGGCAGGGCTGGGGGCGGTGAGCAGGGCTTCGAGTGCGCTGGCCTGGGCGGCTTCATCGATGGCGGGGACGGGGATGCTGTAGGCGGCGAAGGTGCCGATGAGGCCGGGGATGAGGAAGGCGCAGGCGAGAAAGCCGGCGCGCGCGAGGGGGAAGCGATGTGCGCGCCCGTGGACCTTTGGCGCCGCGCCGGGTGCAGCGCTCATGTCAGGCCGCCGGGCGCTTGGCGGTGGGGGGCGGGTCTTCGGCGGTGGGGGTGAGGGCGGCGAGCAGCGCCTGGCGGAGCTGGTAGAGCTTGCGCTCATTCTCGACTTTCATGCCGAACACGTCTTTGACATAGAACACGTCAACCGCGCGCACGCCGTAGGTGGTGACATGGGCGGAGGCGATTTGCAGTCCCTCTTCGGAGATGGCGGCGGTGACATCGTGCAGCAGGCCGGGGCGGTCGCGGCCATTGACCTCGATGACGGTGTGGCGGTTCGACGCCCGGTTATCGACCACCACGCGCGGCGGTACGTGCATGGCGCGCATGCGGGCGGGTACCACGCTCTTGGTCGCCTTGCGGATTTCGCTGGCCAGGCGCAGCCGGCCGGAGAGGGCTTGCTCGATGAGGGTGGCGAGGCGCGCCAGGCGGTGGGGCGTGTCGAACGGGCCGCCCATGGCGTCTTGAATCCAGAACGTGTCGAGGGCCATGCCGTCTGTCAAAGTATGGATACGGGCATCGACGATGGAGGCGCCGGCGATGGCCAGCGCGCCGGCGATGCGCGAGAACAGCCCGGCATGGTCGGCGGTGTAGACGACCACTTCGGTAACCGCGCGGGCGGGCAGGGGCTCGGTTTGCACGGTGAGGGGGGCGTGGCGGGCGCGCGCGTCACGGATCATGCGGGCATGGCGCTCGATGCTCTCGGGGTCGAAGCCCAGCCAGTAGGAGGGGTAGCCCAGCGAGAGGAAATCGTCACGCTCGGCCGGTGCCCAGTCGGCCAGCAGTTCGGAGACGACATCCTTGACGCGGGCGATACGGGTGTCGCGCTCGGTGGTGGAAAGGCCGCCTTCGAGCACTTCGGCGACGCGGGCATAAAGCTCGCGCAGCAGGGTGGCTTTCCAGCCATTCCACACTTTCGGGGAGACGGCGCGGATATCGGCGACGGTTAAGATGAGCAGCAGGCGCAGGCGCTCGGGGCTTTGGATGGTGTCGGCGAGGTCGAGGATGGTTTTGGGGTCGTCGATGTCGCGCGAGAACGCCGTTTGCGAGAGCAGCAGATGGTGGAGCACCAGCCAGGAGACCATTTCGGTCTCCTCGGCCGAGAGGCCGAGCGTGGGGCAGACGGTGAGGGCCAGCTCGGCGCCGAGCACCGAATGGTCGCCGCCGCGGCCCTTGGCGATGTCGTGCATGACCATGGCCATGTAGAGCGCCCGGCGAGACTGGATCTGGCCGATCAGGTCGGAGGCGATGGGGGCGATTTCCTTGAGCGACCCGGCCTCGATGGTGTTGAGGTTGCGGATGCACTGCACGGTGTGCACATCGACCGTGTAGACATGGTAGGTGTCGAACTGCATTTGCCCGACGATGCGCCGCCAATCGGGCAGGAAGCGGCCGAGAATGCCGGATTCGTTGAGGATGCCCATCCACAGGGCCGAGTTGCACTCGGGGTCGTGCCCGGCCTCGTGCGAGCCGCAGAGCAGGTTCATGAACAGGGCGGCGGCGTCTTTGTTGCCGCGCAGCTCGGCGCCCAGATGTGCCGAGCGGATGAGCGCGCGCCGCGCCAGGGGGTGGAGTTCGAGCTTGCGGTCGCGGGCCTCGATGAGGATGCGGAAGATGGAGGTGGGGTCGGTGGCGGGGTCGTGGCCGGGGGCGAAGAGAATCTGGCCATCGGCCAGCACGAAGCCTTCGGAGATCAGGGCCTTGTCGGTCTCGGCGGCGATGGCGGGCGGGCCGAGCGCGGCGCGGATGAGGGCGGGCTCGAACACGGCGGTGACGCGCGCCACCTCGCGCACCATGAGGAAATAATGGCGCATGAAGCGCTCGACGCCATCTTGGCGGCCATGGCGGGTATAGCCCATGCGCGCGCCGACCACGGGCTGCAGATCGAAGGTCAGGCGTTCCTCGGCGCGGCCGGCGACGTAATGGAGGTGGAAGCGCACGGTCCAGAGATATTCCCAGGCACGCTTGCAGGCGCGGGCCTCGGTTTCGGTCAGGATGCCGCCGCCCGGCGCCTCCTTGCCCACCAGCTCGGACATGGCGAAGGTGTTGAACACATAGCGCGCCAGCCAATAGAGCGTTTGCAGATCGCGCAGGCCGCCGCGCCCTTCCTTGACGTTGGGCTCGACCATGAAGGGCGTGTCGCCGAAGCGTTTATGGCGGGCGTCGCGCTCGGCCTGTTTGGCGGTGATGTATTCAGACGGGCCTTCCAAGGCGCAATCGGCGCGGAAGGCGGTTTGGAATTCGGCGAAAAGCGGCCGGTCTCCGGCCAGGCAGCGGGCATCGAGCAGGGAGGTGCGGATGGTGACATCGCCCTTGGCTTCCGACAGGCACTCGGAGACCGAGCGCGTGGCATGGCCAACCTTGAGCCCCAGATCCCACAGGAAATAGAGCATGAACTGGACCGCCTGATCGAGCGCGCGCGAGGGCGGGCCGGCATAGAGGAAGAGCAGGTCGATGTCGGAAAAAGGCGCCAGGGTGGCGCGGCCATAGCCGCCCGTGGCCGCGACGGCGAGGCGGCTGCGGGCATCTTGCGGAACGGATTTGAGGGTGTAGGCGAGCAGCGCCGAGACCAGCTCGTCCATCAGCCGTGAGTGCAAGCGCGCGGCCTGGAGGCCGTTCAGCCCCTCCTTCTCGAAACGCAGCTGGACATGGCTTTGCAGCCGCCCAAGCTGGCGGCGGAAGGCGCTGAGCGCGGCTTCGCGCAAGGGCAGCTCGGGGGCGGTGAGCAGCAGGGCAAGCTCATGGGCGATTTCGGGCGACTTCGTCATTTCGGGCATGTCGGGCAAGGTAGATCAATCCGTCTTGGCTTGGAAAGCATCTCGCGCAGGCGAGCTGCGCGTTTGCGCGGGGGCGGCATGCATGTCGCGCGCGGTTTGGCGTAGCTCGTAGAGCCGGGCCAGAGCCTCGCGGGGGGTGAGGGTGTCGGGGTCGAGGCTGAGCAGCTGCGCGGCCAGGGGGGAAGGCGCGGCGGGTTCGGGTTCTGGCGCGGCGGCGAACAGGGGGAGCGGCGCGGCGGCGGCGGTGCCGCGCTCGGCGGCCTTGAGCAGGGCTTCGGCGCGTTTGGTCACGGGCTCGGGCACGCCGGCCAGACGGGCCACATGCACGCCCCAGCTGCGCGCCGCGGCGCCTTCCACAACCTCGTGCATGAATATCACTTCCCCGCGATATTCCTTCACCTTCATGGTAAAGGGCTGAAGCCGGGCCAGGGCCTCGGCCAACTGCACTAGCTCATGGAAATGTGTAGCAAATATGGCACGGGAGCGGTTGGCGTTGTGCAGGGTTTCCAGCACCGCCTGGGCGATGGCCAGACCATCGCGCGTGCCAGTGCCGCGACCGATTTCATCGACGATGACGAAGCTTTTAGGCCCGGCCTGGTGGAGGATCGCCGCGGTTTCGGTCATTTCGACCATGAAGGTGGAGCGGCCCGAGGCCAGATCGTCGGCGGCGCCGACGCGCGAGAACAGCCGGTCGACCAAGCCAAGGCGCATGGCGGCGGCGGGCACGGGCAGGCCGCTCTGGGCCAGTACCACCAGCAGGGCGTTTTGGCGCAGATAGGTGGATTTGCCCGCCATGTTGGGGCCGGTGAGCAGCATGAGCCGCTGGGGGGCGGAGAGGTTGGCGTGGTTGGGGATGAAACGCTCGCCGGGGGGAAGCGCGGCCTCGACCACGGGATGGCGGCCGGACTCGATTTCGAAGCTTTCATCCTCGGTCAGTTCGGGGCAGACGAAGCGACCCGAGGCGCTGAGATGGGCGGCTGATTGCAGCACATCGAGGAGGGCGAGGCTCTCGGCGCAGGCGGCCAGGGCGCGGGCATGGGCGAGGGTTTCGCGGATTAACCCCGCGAACAGCTCGCGCTCGCGGGCGCCGGCGCGAAAGGCCGCTTCGGTGATGCGCTGGTCGAGGGCGGCAAGCTCCGGGTGGGTGAAGCGCGCGCCATTGGCCATGCCTTGGCGCAGTTGCAGCTCGGGATGGGCGCGCAGCCCCTCGACCGCGGCGGCGGGGGCTTCGAGCACATAGCCGAGCTGGGCGTGGTGGCGGATTTTGAGGGTAGGCACGTTGTAACGCGCCGCCAGCTCGGACTGGAAGGCGGCGATGACCTGGCGGGTATCGTCGCGGAGCGCGCGCTCGGAATCGAGCGTGTCATCGAACCCCGGGGCGATGGCGCCGCCATCTTCGAGGCGCAGCGGTGCGGGCTCGGCCAGCGCGTGGGCAAGGGTGGCGGCGAGGCCAGGGGCGGGGGTGAGGTGGGCGGCGGCGTGATCGAGCAGGGCAATGCCCCGAGGCAGCAGGGGGGCTAAGCCGGCGGCCAGTTTGAGCCCGGCGCGGATGGCGGCGAGGTCGCGCGGGGAGGCGCGGCCGAGCGCTATGCGCGAGAGGGCGCGGGCCATGTCCGGCGCGCCTTTGAGCTGGTCGCGAATCTCCCCCAGTTGGGGGGTGTCGCGCAGCGCCAGCCACGCGGCTTGGCGGGCAGTGAGGCTGGGCAGGTCGTAGAGCGGGGCGCTGAGCCAGGTGGCGAGCAGCCGCGCGCCCGCCGCGCTGACCGTGCGCTTGATGCTGGCCAGCAGGCTGCCGGCTTCCTCGCCCGTGCGGTTGGTGAGCAGTTCGAGGCTTTGGCGGGTCGCGGCATCCATGGCCAGACGGCCCTGGAGACCGGCGCTGACGGGCGGCGAGAGGCGCGGCTCGGCGCCCATTTGGGTGGCGGTGAGATAGGAGAGCAGCGTGGCGCCGGCCAGGGCCTCGGGGGCGGTGAAATCGCCGAAGGCATCGAGGCTGGCGGCGCCGAATTTATGGGCGATGGCGCGGCGGGCGGCGTCTTCATCGGCGGGTAGGGCGAGCGCCATGCGGCTGATATCGACCCGTTTGGGCGTGAAGGGGCCGAGCTCGACGCCGGGCGGGGCGATGATTTCGGCGGCATCGAGCCGGCCGAGCACGGCGAGCAGGCCGGCTTGGCTGGTGGCCTCGGTTTCGAACAGGCCGGTGGAGATGTCGGCCCAGGCGATGCCGAACTGGCCGGCCTGTTCGCGGATGGCGGCGCAGTAATTGGCGCGCCCGGCTTCGAGGAGGGACTCCTCGGTGAGGGTGCCGGGGGTGACGAGGCGCACCACGTCGCGCTTCAGGGGGCCTTTGGCGCCACGCGCCTTGGCCTCGGCCGGGTCTTCGAGCTGCTCGACGATGGCGACCCGGAAGCCGCGGCGGATGAGGCGGGCGAGGTAGGTTTCGGCCTGGGAGACCGGCACGCCGCACATGGGGATGGGCTGGCCCTGATGCTGGCCGCGATGGGTGAGGGCGATGTCGAGCGCGCTGGACGCCGCGTGGGCGTCGGCGAAGAACAGCTCGTAGAAATCGCCCATGCGGAAGAACAGCAGCGCATCTTCGTGCCGCGCCTTGATGGCGAACCATTGGGCCATCGCGGGGGAAGCACCGGTAGCATCACTCATGACCCGGCATTTAGCCATGCCGGCCGCGCGCGGCCAAGGGGGGCGAGCCCATAAACTGCGCCTGTGGGGTTTATTTAAAGTATTGATATGATTTAAATTATTGAGGGAGGTGGGGATTTCTCAAAAACCTCCCGTGAATTCCCGGCCAGCGCCGCTTTTTTACAACACCGCGCCGGCATTGGCGGGGGGTGGGGTGGCGCGGTCGGTTTCGCTGGCGCGCAGGGCTTCGAGGAAGCGGGCTGGAGGCAGGGGGCGGTGGAAGAAATAGCCCTGGCCCTGAGTGCAGCCATAGGCGCTGAGCAGCACGAGCTGTTCCTCGTTCTCAACCCCTTCGGCGGTGACCACCATGTTCATGCGCTCGGCCAGACCGATGATGGCCAGGATGATCGAGCTGTCGTCTTTTTCGTAGCCGAGATCACGGATGAAGGAGCGGTCGATCTTGATTTTGTCGAACGGGAAGCGGCGCAGATAGGAGAGCGAGGAATAGCCGGTGCCGAAATCATCGAGCGCGATGCGCACGCCCAGGCTGTGCAACTGCCAGAGCGCATATTCGGTTTGCGTGTTGCTCTCGAGCATGACCGATTCGACGATTTCGACCTCCAGCCGCTCAGGGGGCAGGCCGGATTCGCTCAGCGCGGCCTTGATGCTGTCGAGCAGGGCGGGGTCGCGGAATTGCAGCGGCGAGAGATTGACGGCGATGCTGATGGGCGCGGGCCAGGTGGCGGCGGTTTTGCAGGCCTCGAACAGCACCCAGTTGCCGATCTCGTTGATCTGGCCGGACTCTTCGGCGATGGGGATGAATTCGGCCGGGCTGATGAGGCCGCGCTCGGGGTCGCGCCAGCGGATGAGCGCCTCGGCGCCGGTGATGCGTTTGCTGGTGAGGTCGATGAGGGGCTGGTATTCGAGATAGAACTCGCCGCCGGTGAGCGCGCGGCGCAGGCCGGCCTGCATCTGGCGCCGGCCTTGCAGGCGCTGGTCCATCGCGGGGTCGTAGAGGCGCGCGACGCCGCGCCCCTCGGCCTTGGCGCGGTAGAGGGCGAGATCGGCGTTTTTCATTAATTTACTGGGCGTTTTGCCGTCTTGCGGGGCTGTGGTGAGGCCGATGGACATGCCGATATGGGCGAGTTGGCCATCGAACCGATAGGGGCGGCTGATGCGCTCGATGATGCGGGCGGCGACGCGCAACGCCTCCTCGATGTCGTTGGTATATAGAATAATGGCGAACTCATCGCCACCGAGGCGGGCGGCGATGTCGCCTTGGCGCATGGCGCCCTTCAGGCGCTCGGCCACCGCCACCAGCACGGCATCGCCGGTGGCGTGGCCGAGCGTGTCGTTGATGAGCTTGAAATTATCCAGATCCAGGCAAAGCAGGGCGATGCCGTGCTGATCGGCGTGGGTGCAGGCCTCGTGCAGCAACTCGGAGAACAGCACGCGGTTGGGGAGTTTGGTCAGGCTGTCATGGCGGGCGAGGAAGGCGATTTGTTCCTGCTGGCGGCGCTGGCCGGTAATGTCGGAGCCGACACCGTGATAGCCGGCGAAATGGCCGCGCTTGTCGAGGATGGGCTTGCCGGTGAGCGACCAGAAACGTTGCTCGCCCTCGACGATCACGGGCACCACCAGGTCGCGGAAGGGGGAGCGTTCATCCATGGCGCGCATGAGCCGGGCGATGGCGGGATCGGGGAGGCCGTTGCGCTCGATGACGGGGCCGAGCAGGGCGGCGGGCAGCTTGCCGGTGAACCCCTCGGGCGCGCGGCGGGCCACTTGCGCGAGGCGCGGGCTGACGGGTTGCAGCTCGAGGGCGGCGTTGGCCTCCCACAGCCAATCCGAGGCGCTTTCCTCGAAATCGCGCAGCAGCAGCTTGATGACCTCGGCATTTTCCTCGAGCCGGATGGCGCCGATGGCGCGCTCATTGAGCCGGCGGTTGAGGTAGAGGATGCAAAAGCCGGTAAGCAGCATGAAGGAGAGCAAATCGAAGATGGCGAAGCAATCGGCCACGCCCGAGACGATGACCGCCATGCCGATGCCGATGGAAACCGGCAGCCAATAGGCCAGCGCGCACAGGGCCGGTGAGACCATGACCGGTGTGGCCAGACAGCCGACCATGACGCCATAGAGCATGGAAAGCTGGGCCGGATGAGCCGAGCTGGCCAGGGCGGTGAGCAACAGCGACCAGGAGATGCCGAGCAGCACCAGCAGTTGGCTCATGAAGGTGATATAACGCTTGGCGTGGCGCGCGGTGGGGTGGCGCTGGCGGACCCAGAGGGCGGCGCTGACCACGATGACGAGGTAGCAGAGCAGCACCGAGGCCATGCCGGTGATGCGCCAGGGGTCGCCGGAATTGTGCCAGAAATCCCAGTAGAGCAGACCGGCGGTGCTGACGCCGAGCAGTGAGATGGCGGTGATGAGATAGGAAAAATCGGTTGCCTGGTCGAGTAGCAGACGCTCGGCGATGCCAGGCATGACGTGGGTGTCTTCGAGCAGCCCCGCCAGATGGCGCACGCGCACAACCAGCCGCCTCAGCCTTTGACCAAGGCCAAAACCGGCGGCCTTGGGCGCCGTGGTGCCGTATCTGTGTGCCGAAATCAGCCCCTCCGAAATGCTAAACCGTAACGACTGGGAGGCCCGGGTTCGAGTCGATGACCCGATCCTTGGAAAACCACGCCGTGGATGCCTCAACCTTAACGGTAGATCACAGCGATCGCACGCATTTTTTTATTTTTCATGGAGCGGCGCTGGAGGGGTGCAAACGGCGGAGGAGCGCTGGGCTGGCGAGCCTAAAACAACAGCTTCACAAAAATACTTAAGGTTTCTTAAGAGGTTAGGATTCGCATCCGGCGCTGATCGCTGATGGGCCGGGCGGCGATTCATGATGCACGCCGAACGTGAAATGGTTAAAAATTCCTCTTGTTTTGGTTGAACCTCAGGAGGACAAAATGTCTGCTTTACAGATTATGACGACGAACATCATGCGCGGCGCGCTGGCGGCCGCGCCGCTGCCCGAAGGCTATACCGCGCGCATGGCGCTCGATGAGCAAACCAAGCGTGAGGCTTATGCCATCCGCCATGCCTCGTATCTGGCGGGTGGCTATATCGACCCGCGGCCCGATGGGCTGTTTTCGGATGCTGATGATTTGCGCCCGAACCAGCAATGCGTGGTGGTTTACAAGGACGGCAAGCCCGCGGCCTCGATGCGGCTGAGCACGCTTGATTATACACCCGGCCTCGAAGGGTTCGACGAGATTCCGGCGACCCGCATTTTTCCCGAGGAGATGAAGCAGGTGGCGGCGCGCGTGACCCATGGCCGGCCGCCCAAGATCGCCGAGATCAACCGCCTGGTGCGCCACCCCGATTATCGCGACAGCTATGAGATGGTGTTTATTCTCTACCGTTTCGTGTCGTTTTTCGTCATCGGGCAGGGCACGGACATGATGGTGAACTGCGTGCGCCGCAACCATACGCCGTTCTATCGGCGCATGCATTTTGGCTATGTCGCCGGGCCGCGCCGCTATGCGGGAGTGAAGTTCGAGACCAACCTGATGGCCTGCCCGCGGGAAAAATATTTCCGCTCGTGCGAGGAAATTCCGTTCGTGGCCATGAATGAGGCGAGCTGGGAGGCTTATGCCGGGCTGTTCCGGGGCGAAACCGTTAACGTGTTCGTGGAGGGCTGAGCCATGAGCCAGATTGCTGTTTCGGTCACCGGCCTGGCTGGGCTTGCCTGTTTTGTGGCGTTCTCGTGGGGGGTGCGCGGGCATTTTCGCTCAACGGGCGCCATGCCGCGTGGCATGCAGCTGACCAGCGCGCTCTCGCTTGGCTTCGCGCTGCTGTTTTTCTGGAACATCGCCCATGGCGTGAGCGGGATGTGGGGGCTGGCTTTGGCGCTGTTCGCGGCCGGGCTTGGGGTGTTTGGCTGGGCGGTCTCGGCCAGCCGCAAGACCCCGCCGACGCTGGCCTTTGATACCGACCTGCCGAGTTTTTTGCTCAAATCCGGCCCCTATCGCCATGTGCGCCACCCGTTCTACCTGGCTTATGTGCTGTTCTGGCTGGGCACGGCGCTGGCGGTGCCAGGGCTGGTGGGCTGGGCCGCGCCGGTGGTGATGACCGCGCTCTATGCCCATGCGGCGAGCAAGGAGGAGCGGAAGTTCGAGCGCTCCGGATTGGCGGCTGATTATGCCGCTTACCGGGCCAAGGCCGGCATGTTCTGGCCTCGGCTATTGGCGGGCTGAAGGGCGGGGCCGGCCCAGGCAGGGCCGGCCCGCACGCTGGGGCGCTAAAGGGAAGACACAAAAAACCCGGCCAAGGGCCGGGTTGCCTGCGGCGCTGAGCGCCGTGAACCTGTAAGGGCGTTAGCCCTGACGCGCCTTCATGCGCGGGTTCTTTTTGTTGATCACGTACACCCGGCCATGGCGGCGGACGACGCGGCAGTCTTTGTCGCGAGTTTTCGCGGACTTCAGGGAGTTACGGATCTTCATGACGGCTCTCAGGACTAAAGAATAAGAATAGGTGGCGCCGTATGCCTATTGTTGGTGGCGCTGTCAACTCTGGGGGTGTAAAAACGCCGTGTGACACCCGGGATCGGGCGGTTTTGGCCACATGTCACCAAACGGTCATTCGCTTTTATGACAAGGCTCTGTTGATAGCAGGGCTGGAAGCTTAACGCTGACGAGTCGAGTGGAGTTTGTGCGCATGAAGATCAGTTTTGTCGTTCCCGCCTATAATGAGCAGGCGCTGCTGCCGCGCTCGCTGCGTGCCATCCGCGACGAGATTGAGCGCGTGGGGCTAAAGCTGGGCGAGCAGGCGGAGATTATTGTGGTCAATAATGCCAGCACCGACAATACCCGCGCGGTCGCCGAGGCGGTGGAAGGCGTGCGGGTGGTGGATGAGCCGCGCAAGGGGCTGGTGCAGGCGCGCTGGTGCGGCTTTGAGCACTCGACCGGTGAGCTGATCGCCAATATCGACGCCGACACGGTGGTGCCGCGCGGCTGGCTCACCGAGGTGCTGCGCCAGTTCGAGCGCGGGCAGACGCTGGTCGCCCTCTCGGGGCCTTATGTGTATTACGGCGTGCCCGCCAAGGTGAACATGGTGGTGGCGGCCTATTACCGGGTCGCCTGGCTCGCCTATATGTTCAACCATTATGTGCTCAATGTCGGCGCCATGCTCCAGGGTGGCAATTTCATCGTCAAGCGCGCGGCGATGCTGAAGCTGGGCAATCCCGATCACCGCTTCTCGTTTTATGGTGAGGATACCGACATGGCGAACCGGCTCTCGAAGGTTGGACGGGTGAAATTCACCTTCCGGCTGCCGGCTGAATCGTCGGGGCGGCGGCTGGTGGGCGAGGGCGTGTTTACCATTGGCCTGCGCTACACCATGAATTTCTTCTGGGCGACGTTCCGCAAGCGCCCCTTTACCGAAGAGTGGCAGGATATTCGCGAGGCATAATGCCGACTCTAAATGGTGTGACCAGAAAACAGCCATCCGGGGGAACCTGGGTGGCTGTTTTGGTGTGAGGCTATTTGGCCGGGGGCTCGGCGGCCATGGCGGCCAGCGGGGGCAGTGCCTGTTGGTGGCCCTGTGCCTGGGGGCGGTGAGGGGCGAACATGAACCAGGCCCGGAACAGCAGCGTCTCGGCGAATAGCCGGCGGCGGAAGCGCGGACAGGTGAGTGCCGCCGCCCGGCTGGCCAGGCCGCCATGCAGCCCGGCGCGGATGCGCCGCAGGTCGCGCCGGGCCTGAGGGCTGAGATTGGCGGGCCGCTCGCCCAGCATGTTGGCGTGGCGGTGCATCATGGTCATGTAAATTTGCGGGCCACGCCTGAGCGCCGCGAGCGCGCGCTTATAGAGCGGCTGGAGGCGGCCGATATGGTTGGTTTTGTGCAGGCGATAGAGCACTTGCGGGCGTTCATCGAACAAAATCTCGCCGCCGCAGGCGGAGATGACGATGTAGCTCCACCAATCATGCACCGTACCGGCTGGCTGGCCAGCATGCGCGACCAGCGCCGCCGCGGGCTGGTTGAGCACCAGCGTGTTGCCATTGGCGATGTTTTGCGTGAGGCAGGCGGGAAAATGCGCCGCCGGCCGGTGCAGCACAGAGAGCGTGCGCCCCTCCAACCGTTCATTGACCAGATATTGGCGCGCGCAATAGAGCGCCGGGCGGTCGCCGGACGGGGCCAGCATGGCCAGGGCGGCGGCCAGTTTGCCGGGTAGCCAGACATCATCCTGGTCGGCGAACGCGATGAAATTACTGCCCGCGGCCTCGGCCAGCAGGGTGAGAAAGCTGGCGCCCGCGCCCATATGCCGGCCCGAGGAGGGCGAGCGGATGACCCGCTCCGCCCCCAGCCGCGCGGTGAAGGCGGCCATGATGGCGGTGGTGTCGTCTTGTGAGCCGTCATCGCGCCAATAGAGCACCCAGCTGGTCACGGTTTGGGCGCACAGGCTGGCCAGTTGCTCCTCGAGATAAAGGGCGCCGTTGAAGGTGGAGAGCAGGATGGTGACGCCGGCGCGTGCCAGGGCGGGATGCAGTTTAGCCATTAAATGCCACCCGGTTCTGCGTGGCTCAGACAGTGACGTGCCGGGCGAAGAAACATTTTTGGGTTACAGCTCATATGACAGTCGAGATTTATCTATCTCAGCGTCGAGATATACCTGCTTTTGAGTGGAGATACAGGCGGTTTTTGTTGCTTGGCAGCAAAAAAACCGCCCGTGCCGGGGCGGGCGCGGTCAGGCTTGGAGCAAGGCGCCGACAATGGTGGGCAGGCTCGCGCGCCAGGGGGGGAGTTGTACGCCAAATATCTGCCGCAGTTTCGAGCAATCCAGCCGTGAATCGGGCGGGCGGCGGGTGGGGGTGGGCCAGTCGGCGGTGGTGATGGGCTCAATGTGAGGCGGCTGGTAGCCTTGTTTGGCGGCCTCTTCAAAGATGGCGGCGGCGAAGCCGTGCCAGGTGGTTTCGCCCTGGTTGGTGGCGTGGAAGATGCCGCGATACTCAGCCCGCCAGCCGGTTTCGCGGATGCGCGCGATGATGGCGAGGATGGCGGCGGCGAGGTCGGCGGCGGCGGTGGGGGTGCCACGCTGGTCGGCCACCACGCGCAGGTGGGGGAGTTTGCGCCCGGCGGTGAGCATGGTGCGGGCGAAGTTTTTGCCGTGCGCGGAATAGACCCAGGCGGTGCGTAAAATGACCGCCTTGGCGGGCGTGGCCAGGATGGCGGTTTCGCCATCGCGCTTGGTGCGGCCATAAACGCCGGTGGGGCCGGTTGCGTCGGTCTCCAGATAGGGCGCGCCTTTATTGCCGTCGAACACATAATCGGTCGAGACATGGATGAGCACGGCGTTGGCGGCGGCGCAGAGCTGGGCCAGGGCTTTGGGGCCGGTATGGTTGCCCGCCATGGCGGCGGCCTCGTCGCTCTCGGCATTATCGACGGCCGTATAGGCGGCGGCGTTGATGACGAAGGTGGGTTTGGTGGCGGTGAGCGCCGCGGCCAGGGTTTCGGGCTGCGCGAGATCGACCGCGGGGCGCGCGAGGGCGACATGATCGAGCCCCTGGGCGGTGCAGAGTTTGGCCAGCGAATCGCCCAGCTGGCCGGAAGCGCCGATGATGAGGATCATGGAGAGGTGAACCAGGGCTCGGAGAGTTCGGAGAGTTTGGGGGCCAGCTTGTCTTTGTCCGACAGGGCCTCGGCGCCGGGTTCCACGGGCCAGGGCAAGGCGAGGTCGGGGTCGTTCCAGATTACCGCGCGCTCGGAGGCTTTGTCGTAATCGGCGGTGACTTTGTAGATCACCTCGGTATCGGGCTCGAGTGTGCAGAAGCCGTGCAGAAACCCGCCGGGAATCCAGAGCTGGGCCCAGTTTTGCGCCGAAAGCTCGGCGGCTGCCCATTGGCCATAGGTGGGCGAGCCGTGGCGGATATCGACGGCGACATCCCAGATGGCGCCGCGCACCACGCGCACCAGCTTGCCCTGCACAAACGGCGCGACCTGGCAGTGCAGCCCGCGGATGGTGCCCTTGGCGGCTGAATAGCTGTGATTATCCTGCACGAAATGTTCGTCGAAGCCTTGCGCGCGCAGCTTGGCGGCGCTCCAGGTTTCAGAGAAAAACCCACGCGAATCGGCGAATTTGGGCGGGGTGATCAGCTTGACCTCGGGGATCTGGAGGGGCTGGATGGTCATGCCTGGGCGGCTCCGTTGGCGATGTCTTTGAGTACCCGGCCGAGTTCGGTTTTGGCGACCGTGTCGGCGCGGCTGACGAGTTGGGCGGCGGAGATGTAGCCCATGCGGAAGGCGACCTCGGACGGGCTGCCGACCAGATTGCCCTGGCGGCTTTGGATGGTTTGCACGAAGGTGGCGGCTTGCAGCAGGCTGTCGGGGGTGCCGGCGTCGAGCCACGCGGTGCCGCGGCCCAGCCGCTCGACCTTCAGCGTGCCTTCCTGGAGGTACATGTTGTTGAGGTCGGTGATTTCGAGCTCACCACGCGCCGAGGGTTTGACCTGCTTGGCGAGCTCGACCACCCGGTGATCGTAGAAATAGAGTCCGGTGACCGCCCAGTTGGATGTGGGCGCCTGCGGTTTTTCGACGATCGAGATCGCCTTGGCGTCGCTGTCGAAGGTGACCACGCCGTAGCGCTCGGGGTCGCGCACCTGATAGGCGAACACGGTGGCGCCCTCGGCACGCGCGCCAGCGGCGCGCAGCAGGGTGGAGAGATGATCGCCATGGATCAGATTATCGCCCAGCACCAGGGCGCAGGGTTCGCCATCGATCCATTCCTCGCCAATGAGGAAGGCCTGGGCGAGGCCGTCGGGCGAGGGTTGGACGGCGTAGGAGATGCGGATGCCGAGCTGGGAGCCGTCGTGGAACAGGCGTTGGAAGAGCGACATATCCTGGGGGGTTGAGATGATCAGCACATCCTGGATGCCCGCCAGCATGAGCGTGCAGAGGGGGTAGAAGATCATTGGCTTGTCGTAAACCGGCAGCAGCTGCTTGGAGGTGGCCAGCGTGAGCGGGTGCAGGCGCGTGCCCGAGCCGCCGGCCAGGATGATGCCTTTTTTGATCATGTGTTGCTCCCCAGGCGTTCGCCGCCATAACGCTTGGCGCGGATGGCTTCCCACCAGGCGCGGTTATCGAGATACCATTTCACAGTGGCGCGCAGACCGCGTTCGAAATCATGGTCGGCGCGCCAGGAGAGCGCGGTCTCGGCCGAGGACGGGTCGATTTCATAGCGGTGATCATGGCCTGGCCGGTCGGTGACATAGGTGATGAGCCGCTCGCGGGCGCCGTTTGGGGTGCCGAGCTGTTCATCGACGATGGCGCAGATGGTTTTGACCACGTCGATATTGCGCCGCGGCTGGCGGGCGCCGATGCAATAGGTTTGCCCCGGCACGCCCTGGCTGACCACTTTGAGCAGCGCCTCGGCATGGTCATCGACGAACAGCCAGTCGCGGGTGTTCTGGCCGGCGCCATAGACGGGCAACGGGTTTTCGAGGATGGCGTTGAGGGTGATGAGCGGGATCAGTTTTTCGGGGAACTGCCAGAAACCGTAATTATTGGTGGTGTTGGAGACGATCACCGGCAGGCCATAAGTGTGCATCCAGGCGCGGGCCAGATGGTCGGAGGCGGCTTTGGAGGCTGAATAGGGGCTGCGGGGGTCGTAGGGCGTGTGTTCGGTGAAGGGCGGGTCGTTATCCGCGAGGGCGCCGAACACTTCATCGGTGGAGATGTGATGGAAGCGGAACCGTTCGCGGCGCGCGCCTGACAATGTCATGAAATAATCACGCGCGGCTTCGAGCAGGGTGAAGGTGCCGGTGACGTTGGTGTGCACGAAGGCGGCGGGGCCGTCGATCGAGCGATCGACATGGCTTTCGGCGGCGAGGTGCATGACCACATCGGGCTGATGGGCGGCGAAGGCGGCGCGCATGGCGGCGGCGTCGCAGATATCGGCGCGGATGAGCGTGTGGTTGGGGTGGTGGCGCGTGTCTTCGAGCGCATCTTCCGAGGCGGCGTAGGTCATTTTGTCGATGTTGACGATTTCGTGACCCTCACGCCGGATGGCGCGCCGGACCACGGCGGAACCAATGAACCCGCAGCCGCCTGTAAGAAATATGCGCATGAAAAAACGATCCTGCTCGATGGCTTGATGGGAGGGGTTCAATCAGAACTTGCGGCGTCTGGCAACGGGGCGTTTCGCGGAGATGTTCAGCCGCTCGGCCACGCGGGCGAGGTCGGCGGCCTGGGCTTTGCGGGAGTTTTGGTCAAGGCCGAGCGCCTGGGCGGCGAAGGCCTGGGCGCGGGCGATTTCGGCAATGTGATCGGCGGGGGAGAGCTGGTGCGTGATGCCGCCGGCATGGCGGCGATGGATGTTGAGCGGGGCTGAGACATAGGCGATCTCGCCCGTTTGGCCGGTGAGCAACGCGAGATAGAGCCGCCAGTCTCCGGCGAGGCTCCAGCTTTCAAGGTCGGGCGTGGCCTCGAGCGCCTTGAGCAGGGCGGCGCGCCGCCAGAGCACCGCGCTGACATTGGGGATGAGGTTGCGGCGGGTGAGGAAGTGGGCGGCGAAGTCTCGGGCGGGCCAGAGCCCGTCGGCCAGCAGGGCTTGGGCGCCGGATTCGAAATAATAGGATTTATAATCAGGCATCACCTGGGCGCCGGTGTCGTCGATGGCTTGAGAATCGGCGAAGGCGAGCAGGGGGGCGCTGGCTTGGTCGAGGGCGGCGGCGAGGCGGGCGAGTAATGTGGGGTGGGCGAGGTCATCGGCTTCGGCCAGCCAGATATATTCGCCCGTGGCGGCCTCGGCCGCGCGCCGCCATTGCGCGAATACGCCCTGGTTGGTGGTGTTTTCGAGGATGGTGAGGCTGCGCCCGGCGCGGGCGGCGGTCTCGCGCGCGGTGGTGAGGGAATGATCGCGCGAGGCGTCATCGAGCAGCAGCACCTCGCTCACCGGGTAGGTTTGGGCGAAGATGCTTTCGAGCCGCGCGGGCAGGTGACGGGCGTAATTGTAATTGAGCACCGCCACCGAGATGGATTTGAGGCCGGGCATGGCGAGGTGCAGCAGGCGGGCGCTGTAGGCATCGAAATCAAACGCGGCGGCGGCCTGGGCGGCCAGACGCGGGCGGGCGGCGGCGAGCGCTGGGTGGTTGAGCAACGAGGTGAGCGCGGCCTGGAAGCTGTCGAGATCGCCCGCTGGGGCGGTCAGGCCGCCCTGGTGGGCGCGCAGCAGGTCAGGCGTGCCGCCGGCGCCTTCGAATGCCACCACCGGCGTGCCGGCGCAGAGCGCTTCCATGACCACCGTGGGCAGAGGGTCTTCCCGCGAGGGCAGGGCCAGTATGTCGGCCGCCGAGACATACTCATCGGTGGCTGTGGTGAAGGGCAGATGGGTGAAGTAGCCGGCCTCGGTCAGGGCGGCCATTTCGGGTTCCAGATAGGTGTGCAGCGTGGCGTCGATATCGCCGACCCAGAGGCAATGCACATCGCCCCGGCTGGCGCCGAGCCGGCGGGCGAGTTGGAGGAACAGATCGAAGCCTTTGCGGATGTCGCCATAGCCCAGGCCGAGAATGAGGAAGGCTTGGTCATCGAGCCCCAGGGCATGGCGAATTTTGGCCCGCGCGGCGGGGGAGAATATGGTTTGGTGGTAATTGCCCTGGGGCAGGATGAGGGCATCGGGGCGGGTGACAGTGGTGGCGGCCAGAAACCGCTCGGCGCCGAAGCGCGAGGAGAAAACCAAGGTGGCCGCCGCTTCGGCGCCGGCGCGGGATTCGATTTCGAGTTTGTAATGCTTCAGCGCCTGCGGCAGTTCGTGCACGAGCAAAGTGGTGCGGATGCCGCGCGCCTCCAGCCAGGGGACCACGCGTGCCGAGACCGCGGAATTGACGATGGCGTGTTTGACGCCCATGGCCTGGTATTGGTCGAGATGGCCGGTGATGATGGATTTGACATAGGCGATGGTGATGTCGCCCAGTTCGAAATATTTGCCGAGCAGCTGGCCGACGCCCAGCAGCAGCACATGGATTTTGACGCCATGGCGGCGTGCGAGCTGGCGGGCGAGGTTGAGCAGCAGCATTTGCGCGCCGTGGGGAGCGGCATCATGGCCAACCAGCAGCAGGCCGGCGGTGAGGTCGTTTGGTTCATGAGCGACCACGGCGCGCGCCGTGGCGTTGAGATAGGCGCCACCGGAATGAAGATCGGGCTCGAGATAGGCGCCCTCGGCCCATTCATTCCAGGCGTTGATGCACACCAGCCGCTCGCCGTGAAATGGGTTTTGCTCGCTATAATCTATGAGTTTTTCAAGCCATGCCTGGTATTTGGCGGGCGTTGAGCCGTGAATGACCAGCCCCTTGCCTTCGCGGCGGGGGTCGTTGTCCCAGCTGGGCACGATGGTTTTGATGAGCGGGAAGGCGGGTGGCGGCAAGCGCAGAGAGGTTTCGGCGATGTCGGCATAGTCATGCACGGTGGCGTCGAAATCCTGGTCGAGCAGGTCGAGCGTGGCGTTCAGGCAGGGGGTGGATTGGCTGAGCTTGTGGGGCGGGAATTCGACCGCGCCATCGAGCCCATAGGGCGTGGGGTCGTATTCGTCCGAGAGGCTTTGGGCCATCACCAGCAGCGGCGCTTCTTGGTGATTATTTTTGAAAATTTCGCGCCATTTGCGGATGCGCCGGCGGGCGTCGGGGATCAGGCCGGGGCGGTAGAGCATGAGCAGCGGGCGGTTTTGCACGCGGATATAGCGCGGATCGGCGAACATTGCCGCGAAATGGGCGATGAGGGCGTCATCGTCGCGCTCGAGATAATCCTGCGCGATCAGGATTTCGCTATCGAGCCCGTCCCAGCGGCGGGTCCAGTTTTCGTTCGCCCACATGGCGCAAAAGCCAAATTCGAGCGATTTGTCTGCCATGAAGCGCGCGAGCGGGGTTTCGAGCAGCGTGTGGCCATTGAACCAGTAGCTGTAGAACACGAACCCCTCGAGCCCGGCGCCTTTGGCCAGGGCGATTTGGCGAGGCAGGATGCGCGGGTCTTCGAGGGAATAAAAGCCGAGATCGCGGGGCACGCGGGGTTGGAGATGGCCGACGAACCGGGGCAGGGCGCGGGCGAGGTTGGTCCAGTCGGTGAAGCCTTTGCCCCACCAGGCGTCGTTTTCGGGGATAGGGTGGAACTGGGGCAGGTAGAAGGCGAGCAGGCGGGCGCGGCGCGGGGCGTGGGCGGGCGCGGGGCTGACCTCCTCGAAATGCGCGGCGGGGCGGGTGGCGCGCTTCACGGCGACGGGAATCAGCCCTTCCTGCTCGGGGCGTTTGGGCAGGAAGAGGCCGGTATCGCGGTGGGTGAGATAGTGGAGCAGCGGATTCTGGCCGCCAATGAGCGCGCCGTAGCGGTTGGTGTAGAATTTGACGTCGAATTCCGGGCTGGGATCGCGCCCCTCGCGTGCGCCGAAGCTGCAGAAATGCTCGAACGGATCGGCTTGACCGGCGGCGACGTCCTTGTTGGCGTCGAGGTACCAGGCGGCATCGAACAGTGGCACGGGGTTGACCTGGCCGCTCAGGCGCCGCGCGAGGTAATGTTTGAGGGCAGGCTCCCTGGCGGCGAGGTGATAGGTCTCGCGGTACCAGAGTGTGTGGAACCAGGGGGAGGGGTCGCGCCCTTCGGCTTCACCAAACGCGATGTAGTGCAGCAGAGGATTGACGCTGGCGGTGGCCACCTCGGGGTAGCGGGTGAGATACCAGGCGGGGTCGAAATAGGGGTTGGGGCGTGCACCCTCGCGCCAGCCCTGAAGGCAGAAATGCTCGACGCCATCCGCGCCCTGGGCGGTGAGGGCGGGGCGCTGGCTGGTGTACCAGGCGAAGAAAAACAGCCCGCTGGCGCGGATGGCATGGATTTCGGCTTGCAGACTGGACGACAATTCCCGCGCATCTCCCGGTTGGCGTGCGCTTGTATCATGGACCCATGCGCGCGGGTTTGTCGATCCGAGGGCGGGTTAATCTTGGAGCAGTGGCGGGGCCATGGTGGATGGGGTGGGCGGGCGGCGCATGAGCAGAATGCACAGCGCGCCCGGCAGCACGGTGAACAGCATGAATTTGTAATCATCGCCATAGGCGATGATTTGCGACTGGATGTTGAGCAGCGTGTTGAGCAGGGCGGCGCCGTGAGGCGTGGCGGGGTTGAGCAGCGCGCTCACCGTGCCGCCCGCCTGTAGCGGGCGCGCGAAAGGGGTGACGTAACCCGCCAGCACGGCGTGTTCATATTGGGTCATGTGGGCGAGCAGCGCGGAGGTGAGCGAGATGCCGATGGCCGAGCCGATATTGCGCTGAAGCGCCAGCAGCGCCGTGCCCTGGGTGCGTAGCGCGCCGGGGATGGTGTAGAAGGCGACCACCTGCAGGGGCACGAAGATCATGCCCAGCCCCAT
Source organism: Pseudomonadota bacterium (assembly GCA_021809435.1). Taxonomy (GTDB): domain Bacteria; phylum Pseudomonadota; class Alphaproteobacteria; order Acetobacterales; family Acetobacteraceae; genus Acidocella. Next base: position 68,265 of record JAKBAD010000001.1, read on the forward strand.
GCCTTGCAGGGTGATGGTGAAGACCATCCACCATTGGGAGGTGTTGAGCGTCCAGCGTTCCTGGATGATGAGCGCGGCGGCCAGCATGACATAGCCCAGCAGCATCATTTTACGCGGGTCGAAGCGGTTGGTGAGGCGCCCGGCGATTTGCATGGTGATGAGAATGCCGATGCCGCGCGGCGCCATGAGCAGGCCGGCGGTGGCGACCGGGTAATTGGCCAGCGATTCGAGGAAGGGCGAGAGCAGGGCCGAGCTGGCGACCAGGATGATGCCCACCGAGAACATGGTGACCAGCCCGGCGAAGAAATTGCGGTCCTTGAAAATCTCACGCGGGATGAAGCTGTTGCGGGCGGTGAACATGTGCACGCCGAACAGGTAGAACCCCAGCCCGGCGGCCACGAAACAGGCGGTGATGACGGGGCTGCCCAGCCAGTCCAGCTCCTCGCCGCGGTCGAGCGCGATTTGCAGCGCGGCCAGCGCGCCCGAGAGCAGGAGAAAGCCGGTCCAGTCGAATTTTTCCTCGGGGCGGGCGGGGGTTTTGGGCAGAAAGACCAGCAGCCCCAGAACGCCCGCGATGCCAAAAGGCAGATTGACGAAAAACACGTAGCGCCAGTCGAACGCGGCGGTGAGATAGCCGCCGAGCGTGGGGCCCATGATCGGCCCCACCATCACGCCCATGCCCCACATGGCCATGGCGGCGCCGCGTTTTTCGGGCGGGTACATATCCATCATGGTGGATTGCGAGAGCGGCACCAGCGCCGCGCCAAAGGCGCCTTGCGCCAGGCGGTAGGCGACGATTTGCGTGAGCGAGCCCGCTACCCCGCACAGCATGGAGGTGATGGTGAACCCGGCAAGCGCCAAGATGAACAGGTTCTTGCGCCCAAAGCGCAGCGCCAGCCAGCCGATGGGGGCGGTCATGATCGCGGCCATGACCACGTAGGAGGTCAGCACCCAGGTGATTTCATCATACGAGGCGGAGAGCGAGCCTTGCATATAGGGCAGCGCGACATTGGCGATGGTGGAATCGAGCGCCTGCATCAGCGTGGCGATCATCAGGCACACCACCACCAGCCCGCGATGCTTGACATGCAGCTCGACGCCGGCCTCGCGGGGCATCAGAACAGATCCGCGAGGCTGTTATGGTGGTGGGTGTCGATGCTGACCTCGACGCTGAACCCGGCGCGCAGCGGCAGGCTGGGGCCGGAGAGGATTTTGATGCGCACCGGCACGCGCTGCACCACTTTTACCCAGTTGCCCGAGGAGTTTTGCGCGGGCAAAATGGAGAATTCAGAGCCGGAGTTGGGGGCGATGCTCTCGACCTCGCCCTTCCAGCTTTCGCCGGGATAGGCATCGACGCTGATTTCCACCTCATCGCCCGGACGGACATAGGTGAGCTGGCTCTCCTTGGGCTGGGCGGTGATGAACACATCCTGGTCGGAGACAAGACCAAACGCCGCCTGGCCGGCTTGCAGGAACATGCCGGGTTGCAGAGCCTCGACATTGGAGACCGTGCCGGCATAGGGGGCGGTGACCACGCTGTTCTTTTGCGCGATCAGGGCATTGTCGAGCGTGGCCTTGGCGGCCTGCCATTCGGGGGTGGCTTGGGGGGCGATGTCGGGGTTGCCTTGCAGGCGGGCGAGATCGGCGGCGGCGGCGCTGGTGAGCGCGGCCAGCTTGGCCTGATCGGCGGTGAGGGCGAACTGGGCGTTTTGGTAAACCTCGCGGGTGATGCCGCCCTTGGCGACCACCGCGGCGTAGCGGGCGAGATCGGCCTTATCCTTGGCGATTTCGGCGCTCTGGGCGCTGACCTCGGCGAGGGCTTGGGCGTAGGCGCGCTTTTGCACCGCCACGTCCTGTTCAGCCTGGGCGAGCTGGGCGCGGGCGGCCTCTATGTTGGCGGTGAATGTGCCCTGGCGAAGCGCGAACAGGGGCTGGCCCTGGGTGACGTGCTCATTGTCGGTGACATAAACCTGGGCGACCAGGCCTGAGACATCGGTGGAGAGGGCGACATGGGCGGCGTCGATATAGGCGTCGTCGGTGTCGATATAGCGCCCGCCGAACAGCCACATGCCGCCAGCCGCCAGCGCCACCACCGCCACCCCGCCCAGCATGAGCGGCAGGCGCAGGCTTTGGGCGCGGGCGGAAGGCATGCCGGCCGGCTTGGCCGCGGTGCTGCCGGGGGTGATGGCCTGTTCGGACATTATGCATCCTCCTCGGCCGGGGCGGCCTCGAGCAGCCCGGCCAGATTGCGTTTCATGAGTTTGAACCCCGCCAGCATGGCGGCCTGGGTTTCGCTGGTCATGCCATTGAGCACCAGCGCCACCAGATGGTTGCGCCGGGCCATGATCTCGGCCAACACCGGCGTGGCGGCCGGGGTGAGATGCAGGCGCCAGATACGCCGGTCGGCCAGATCGGCCCGGCGCTCGACCAACCCGGCGGCTTGCAGCTTGTCGATCAGGCGGGCCAGGGAAATCGGCTCGATTTCGAGCGCGTCGGCCATTTCGCGCTGGGTGAGGCCGGGCGTGCGCGAGAGCTTGATGAGCACCACCCATTGCGCGCGGGTCATGCCCTGGAGACGGGCGCAACGGTCGGCCACCACACGGGTGAGGCGGGCGACGTCGTGCAGCTGGATCGAGAGATCCTGTTCGAAATCTACTTCCATAACGAGCTATATAATAAGCCGCGTTATGATTTGCGAGGGGAGGTGGCGATTATCTGGCCAGCGCCTCGTGCAACACGGGGATGACGCCATTCAGCGCGATTTGTACGCCGATGCCGAGCAGGAGGAAGGCGGTGAGGCGCCCGATGACCACGCGCGCCGTGGGGCCGAGAAGCTGCGCCAGCCGGTTGGCGGCGCGGTAGGAGCCCCAGATCATCAGGCTCAGGCTGAGCACGGCGAGCAGCGAGCCAATATAGAAGCCGGCCATGCCGCTCAAATCATCGGGGCGGGCGGTGCCGAGCGAAATGGCCACCGCGATGGTTCCGGGCCCGGTGGTGAAGGGCAGGGTGAGCGGAAAGAAGGCGAAGCCGGAGAGCTCGTCGGGGTCGGCGGCGGCGGCGGGGGCGGCTTCTTTTTGCTTGCGGGCTTGGTTGGTGTCGGGGGCGGAGAGCATTTCATAGGCGCGCACGCCCAGCACCAGCCCGCCGCCAATGCGCAAGGCATTGAGCGAAATGCCGAAAAAACTGAGGATGTAGGTGCCCGCCCACATGGCCACCAACAGCACCAGCGTGGCGTACAGGGCCACGCGCCCGGCCAGCTTGACGCGCTCGGCGTGGGTTTGGCCGTGGGTGACCTCGTGGAAGATGAAGGCGCTGCTGGGCGGGTTGACGATGGAGAACAGCGCCGGAAAGACGAGCAGGAAGGCGTCGAGCGAGGGGGGCAGCAGATTCACAACCCCGCCATATCACGAAATTGGGCTTCTGTGAGGATGGTGATGCCGAGCTCGGCGGCTTTTTTGGCCTTCGAGCCGGCATCCTCGCCGACCACCACATAGTCGGTTTTTTTCGAGACCGATTCGGTGACTTTGGCGCCCAGCGCCTCGGCGCGGGCCTTGGCCTCGGGGCGGGCCATGGAGAGCGTGCCGGTGAACACCATGACCTTGCCGGCCAGCGGCGAATCGGAGAGGGTTGCGGCCTGGGCATCCTCGATGGTGAGGTGGCGGGTCAAGGCATCGAGCGTTGCCAGATTATGCGGCTCGGCGAAGAAGGCGACGAGGTCTTGCGCGATGGTGGGGCCGATGCCCGAGATCGAGCCCAGTTCAAGCCTGGCGTCGGAGCCGATGACATTGGCGGCTTCCATGGCCGCGCGCCAGGCGGTGTAGGAGCCGTAATGGCGGGCGAGCAGCTTGGCGTTGGTCTCACCAATGCGCCTTATGCCCAGCGCGAAAATGAATTTCTCCAGCCCGATGACACGCCGGGCATTGATGGCGGCCGAGAGTTTGGCCGCCGAGACCGGTCCCCAGCCCTCGCGGGTGGCGATTTCGGGCTCGCGCGCTGGCAGGGCGAAAATATCGGGCGGGGATTTCAGCCAGCCGAGCGTGAAGAATTCGCGCACGGTTTTCTCGCCCATGCCTTCAATGTCGAACGCGGTGCGGGCGCAGAAATGGATGAGCCGCTCGAGCACCTGCGCGGGGCAGGACAGCCCGCCCGTGCAGCGGCGGATGGCTTCGTCCTCATCCCTCACCGCATGGGCGCCGCAGGCGGGGCAGGTGGTGGGAAAGGCGAAGGGCGCGCCCGGGCCACGCTTCACCACGCCCAGAATTTGCGGAATGACATCGCCCGCGCGTTGCAGCTCGACGATGTCGCCGATGCGGATGTCCTTGCGGGCGATTTCATCTTCGTTGTGCAAGGTGGCGTAGGTGACCAGCACGCCGCCGACATTGACCGGCGTGAGCTTGGCGCGCGGCGTGAGCGCGCCGGTGCGGCCAACCTGGATTTCGATGTCTTCAAGCAAGGTGGTGGCTTTTTCGGCCGGGAATTTCCAGGCCGTGGCCCAGCGCGGCGCGCGGCCGACAAAGCCCAGGCGGTTTTGCAGGGTGAGGTCGTTGATTTTATAGACCACGCCGTCAATGTCGTAGGGCAGGTCAGCGCGCTGGGCGCCGATTTGGGTTTGGAAGGTTGCGGCTTCTGACTCGGGGATTGGCGCTGAGAGCGGGTTGACGGCAAATCCCCACTCTTTGAGTTTTTGTAGATATTGCCAGTGTGTTTGCGCGACGGGCTGAGAGGCTTCGCCGCACGCGTAGGCAAATAATGAGAGTTTGCGGCTGGCGGTGATGCGCGAATCGAGCTGGCGGAGCGAACCGGCGGCGGCGTTGCGGGGGTTGGCGAATTGTTTTTCCTGTGCCGCGTTCAGGGCCAGGAAATCCGCCTTGGTCATATAAACCTCACCGCGAATTTCAATAAGATCGGGGGCGTCGGCGGGCAGGTCGCGCGGCAGGCCGGGCAGGGTGAGGATGTTGGCGGTGACGTCCTCGCCCTCGGTGCCATCGCCACGGGTGGCGGCGCGGGTCAGGCGGCGATGTTCGTAGGTCAGGGAGATGGACAGACCATCGATCTTGGGCTCGGCCACGAAGGTGAGCGCGGACTGATCGAGCCCGAGAAAACGCCTGATACGGGCGAGGAATTCGGTGAACTCCTCGGGCGTGAAGACGTTGTCGAGCGAGAGCATGGGCACGATGTGGCGCAGCTTGGTAAAGCCCGTGGCCACGCGCCCGCCCACCTGCGCCAAGGCTCTGGCTTCGGCGCGCCAGGTGGGGTGGGCGGCCAGAATGGTTTCGGCCTCGCGGCGGAGCGCGTCGTAATCGGCGTCCGAGATCTCGGGGGCGTCGCGCTCGTGATAGGCTTGGTTGGCGGCGTCGATCTGGGCGAGCAGGGTTTTGAGGCGGGTTTTGTCGGTCATGTCTGGAGCAGGCTGGCGGCGGCTTCGCGGGCGGCGTCGGTGACATGGGTGCCGGCCAGCATACGCGCGATCTCTTCGCGGCGTTCATCGGGGGTGAGGGTTTCGACATCGGTGACCGCGCGCTCGGCCACCACGCGCTTGGCCACGCGCAGCTGCGCCCGCGCCTTGGCCGCCACTTGCGGCGAGTGGGTAACCACCAGCACCTGCACACCTTGCGCCACGCGGGCCAGGCGCTCGCCCACCGCGGCCGCGGTGGCGCCGCCGATGCCGGAATCGACCTCGTCGAAAATCAGGGTGGCGACGCTGGCGCCCGCGCTCAGCACCACTTTCATGGCCAGCATGAGGCGCGACAGCTCGCCGCCGGAGGCGATTTTGTCGAGCGCGCCGGGTGTCTCGCCGGGGTTGGTGGCGATGAGAAAACGCACCGCGTCGGCGCCCTTGGGCCCCCAGGCGGTCTCGGCCAACAAGGACCGCTCGACCACGAAGCGCGCGCGCTCGAGCTTGAGCGGCGGCAGTTCGGCCATGATGGCGCGCTCCAGCGCCTGGGCGGCGGTTTCGCGCAGGGCTGAGAGGGCGGCGGCGGCCTCGGCATAGGTGGCGCGCAGGCGGGTGGTTTCGGCGCTCAGCGCGGCGATGTCGGCGACGCCCGAATCGAGCGCGCGCAGCCGGGCCTTGAGGTCTTCGAAGAAGCCCGGCAGCTCGGCGACACTTATGCCGTGCTTGCGCGCGGCGGCGCGCAGCGCGAAGAGCCGTTCCTCGGTGGCTTCGAGGGCGCGCGGATCATCCTCCTCGGCGGCGGCGAGGCGCTCGAGGAAATCCTCGGCCTCGGCGAGCGCCACCTCGGCGCGTTCGATGGCGGCCATGGCCGGGCCGGCTGGGTTGATCTGGCCGGCGGGCACGGTGACGCGGGCCAGCGCCTTGGCGGCCGCGCGCAAGGCCGCGCCGGGATTGGCCGAGCGCCGGTCGCGCGGGCGCAGCTCGGCCAGGGCGCCGGCGATGGCCTCGGCCCGGCGCTCGCCCGCTTGCAGGCGCGTGCGCTCGGCGGCCAGCGCCTCTTCCTCGCCCGCCACGGGGGCGAGTTTGGATAATTCATCGGCGGCGAAACGCAGATATTCCTCTTCGCGCGCGGCATCCTTGATGCGGGCCTCGGCCTCCCGCAGCCTGGTCTGCGCGGCCTTCCAGGCGCGAAAGGCGGCGCTCACCGCCTCACGCGGGGCGGGTGGCACGCCGAACGCATCGAGCAGGCCGATATGGTTGGCGGGGTCGGCCAGGCCCACCTGCTCGTGCTGGCCCTGTACCTCGATGAGCAGGGCGGCGATGATTTTGAGGAAGCCAGCACTCACCGGCTGGTCGTTGATCAGGGCGCGGGAGCGGCCATCGCGGGTGACGATGCGCTTGAGCAAAATATCCTCGCCGGGCTCGAGTCCCTGGTCGGCGAGGCGGGCCCAGACCTCATGGCTGGGCGGCACCGAGAAGCTGGCCACCACCATGGCCTGGGCGCTGCCCGCGCGCACCAGCCCCGAATCGGCGCGCGCGCCAAGAGCCAGGCCGAGACTGTCGAGCAGGATGGATTTGCCGGCGCCGGTTTCGCCCGTGAGTGCCGTGAGACCGGCGGCGAAGTGCAAATCCAGCCGCTCGATCAGCACCACATCGCGGATCGAGAGGCTGGTGAGCATGGTGGCTTAGAAGGGCCAGTACCAGTGATGGGCCGGCGGCGCGGGCGGCGCCGAGATGGCGTTTGAGTCGGCCGAGCTTTGCGCGGCCTGGGTAACCAGCCCGTGCGCTTGGAGCAACTCATAGGCGTGCTCGTAATAGGGGCTGCCGGGATAATTATATCCCAGCACCGAGGCGGCGCGGAGGGCGGCATCGGTCAGGCCGAGATCGAGGTTGGTTTCAACCAGGCGCTCGAGTGCCTCGGGGGTGTAGGTGGTGGTTTGGTAATTGGTCACCACATCCTGGTAGCGGCCAATGGCGGCGATGTAGAGATGCTGCTTCTGATAGAAGCGCCCGATGGCCATTTCGTGGCCGGCCAGACGGTTATAGGCCAGGCGCAGCTTGACCTGGGCGTCCTGGGCGTAGGCGCTGTCGGGGTAGCGGGTGATGACATCGTCGAGGGAGGCGATGGCCTGATTGGTGGCGGTCTGGTCGCGGTCCACATCCTCGATGCGCTCATAATAGCACAGCGCCTTCAGATAATAGGCGTAGGCGGCTTCCTGATCGGCCGGATGCAGGGAGATGAAGCGGTCGAGCGAGGTGACCGCATCGTCGTAATCCATCTCTTTATATTCGGCGTAGCCCGCCAGCAGCTCGGCGTGCTTCGACCAGGTGGAATAGGGATAGGTTTCCTCGATGGCGTCGAAATCCGACACGGCATGGTCGTATTTTTCGTCTTGCAGCTGCTTGATGGCGACCGCGTAGGCCTGATCGGCCGGGGGCATGGCGCCGGTGGCGAAATCGCTGTGGCTGTCCTGGCCGCCTTTGGCGGCGCAGGAGGCAAGGCCAAGAGCCAGGGCAAGGAGGGCCGCGCGGGCAAGGGTGGGGGCAAGATGTGTCATCGCGAGGGGCTTATAGCAGCTAATCGGCGAACGCGAAGCCTGTGCCCGGCCTTCACGGGCGCGATGAAGCGGATTTGCGCGCGGGCGGCATAAAATCAGCGCGGGAGGCGGCAATTTGCTTGACTTCCGTGGCCGCGGGGCTAAACCACGCGCCATCTTCAACCGGCCGCCCCACTCGCATTTGGGTTGGGGCGGTTAGACGTTGCGCGTGACCTGCCAGACCGGCGCGCGTGCGGCGCACACCCCACCGGGCATTTCGCCCGCCTGATAGGATATTAAAGCCACATGGCTTCTTCTTCTCTCGCTTCGCGCCATACCGATTCCCCCGTCTATACCGGCGGCGATGATTTCGCTGCCCTGCTCGATGCTTCCCTCGGCGCCGGTGGCGGCTTTGAGGGGTCTGTCGTTTCCGGCCGCGTGCTGCGCATCGACGATGATTTCGTGATTGTCGATGTCGGCCTCAAGTCCGAAGGCCGCGTGCCGCTGCGCGAGTTCGCCCCCGTTGGCGCCAAGCCCGAGGTGAACCCCGGCGACGTTTATGACCTGTTCATCGAGCGCTATGAAGACAAAGACGGCGCGATGGTGCTCTCGCGCGAGAAGGCTCGCCGCGAGGAGAGCTGGACCCAGCTCGAGAAGGCGTTCGAGGCCCAGACCCGCGTGAATGGCGTGATTCATGGCCGCGTCAAGGGCGGCTTCACCGTCGATCTGGGCGGCGCCACGGCGTTCCTGCCGGGCAGCCAGGTCGATATCCGCCCCGTGCGCGATGTCGGGCCCCTCATGGGCGTGGCCCAGCCGTTCCAGATTCTGAAGATGGACCGCCAGCGCGGCAACATCGTGGTGTCGCGCCGCGCGGTGCTCGAAGAGACCCGCGCCGAGCAGCGTTCCGAGCTTATCCATGGCCTCAAGGAAGGCCAGATCCTGGATGGCGTGGTCAAGAACATCACCGATTACGGTGCGTTCGTTGATCTGGGCGGCGTTGACGGCCTGCTGCATGTCACCGACATCGCCTGGAAGCGCATCAACCACCCCGCCGAGGCGCTGACCATTGGCCAGCCGGTGAAGGTGCAGGTGATCCGCTTCAATGCCGATACCCAGCGCATCTCCTTGGGCATGAAGCAGCTCGAGGCCGATCCGTGGGAAGGCGTGGAAGCCAAGTATCCGCCGGGCATCAAGGTGTCGGGCCGCGTGACCAACATCACCGATTACGGCGCCTTCGTGGAGCTGGAAGCCGGCGTTGAGGGTCTGGTGCATGTCTCCGAGATGTCGTGGACGAAGAAGAACGTCCATCCGGGCAAGATCGTCTCGACCTCGCAGGAAGTCGAAGTGGTGGTGCTCGATGTGGATGCCTCCAAGCGCCGCATCTCGCTCGGCCTCAAGCAGGTCAGCCGCAACCCGTGGGAAGAGTTCGTCGACGAGCACCCGATCGGGTCGGTGGTCGAGGGTGAAATCCGCAACATCACCGAGTTCGGCCTGTTCGTGGCGGTTGGCGCCGAGATCGACGGCATGGTGCACATGTCCGACATCTCGTGGGAAGAGGCCGGAGAGGCCGCCATTGCCAAGTTCGCCAAGGGCGAGGTCGTCAAGGCCAAGGTGCTCGACGTGGACGTGGAGAAGGAGCGCATCTCGCTCGGCATCAAGCAGCTTGAGGTCGATCCGGCCGCTGGCGTGCTCGACCGTATCCACAAGAACCAGGTGGTGACCTGCGTGGTGACCGCGGTGCAGAGCAACGGCATCGAGGTGAAGGTGGACGACGTGCTGACCGGCTTCATCCGCCGCGCCGAACTGGCCCGCGACAAGGCCGAGCAGCGCCCCGAGCGCTTCGCCGTGGGCGACAAGGTGGATGCCAAGATCACCGCCGTCGACCGCGCCGCCCGCAAGCTCCAGCTCACCATCAAGGGCAAGGAGATTGACGAGGACAAGCAGGCGATCACCGATTACGGCTCGTCCGACTCGGGCGCTTCGCTCGGCGACATTCTGGGCGCGGCCATCCGCCGCCGCAACCAGCAGACCGAAGACTAATCACCCGGCCGCAAGGCCCGCGTGACACGACCCCCGGCAGGGCAACCTGCCGGGGGTTTTTGTGTTTAGCGGGGCGTTAAACTTTTTGAGATAGGCTTGGCCTGATTTGGCGCGGAGCGGCGGGGAAATGGCGGGCGTGAGGAGCATGTTCAGAGACGCGGCGGCGCTGCGGGCGCTGCGGGCGGCGTTTGCGTTTGTTGAACTCTCGCCCGATGGCCGGGTGCTTGACGCCAATGAGGTGTATCTCGAGCTGATGGGGCTGGAGGCCGAGGCGGTGATTGGCCGGCCGCACCGCGAACAGGTGCCGGCGGATTATGCGGCCTCGCCCGAATATGCCGCGTTCTGGGCCCAGCTGGCGCATGGGGAGGTGGTGCACCGCGAGGTCTGCCGGGCGGGGCGCGATGGCCGCCGGCGTTGGCTGCACGCGGTTTATGCGCCCGAACGTGACCGCGCGGGGGCGGTGCGGCGCATCGTCGCCTTGGCATTTGACGTGACCGCGGAAAAGACCAGGGCGCTGCGCGATACGAGCATGATCGAGGCCGTAAACCGCTCGCAGGCGGTGGTGGAATTCGCGCTTGATGGCACCATTCTGGACGCCAACGAGAATTTTCTGGCGGCCATGGGCTACCGGCTGGAAGAGATTAAAGGCCGCAAGCACGCCATGTTCGTGACCCGCGATTATGCCGCCAGCGCCGACTATGCGCAATTCTGGCAGAGCTTGCGGGCGGGGGAGTATTCGTCGGGGGAATTTCGGCGTGTGCGCGGGGATGGCAGCGAGATATGGCTGCAAGCGGCCTACAATCCGGTATTCGATACGGACGGCAAGCTGGTGAAGGTGGTGAAGATCGCCTTCGATCTGACAGAGCGGATGCATGATGTGGGGTTAATCACCGCCGCCATGGGCCGGCTGGTGCGGGGCGAGCTGAACCAGGAAGTCACCACCCGGCTCATGCTCTCGCTCGATCCTCTACGGCTTGATTTTAACGAGGCGGCGCGAATTTTACGGGACGCCATGCGCGCGATTGCGGGCGCGGGGGCGGCGGTACGGGATATGTCGGGGGCGGTGAGCGATTCGGCGGGGCAGCTGGCCGAGCGCACCGAGCGCCAAGCCGCCAGCCTGGAGGAGAGCGCGGCGGCCATTGCGGAAATTACCTCGATGGTCGGGCAGGCCGCCAACCGGGTGGAGGAGGTGCGGCGCGCGGTGGGCGGCGCGCAAACAGACACTGAGCGCTCGGAAGCGGTGGTGGCCGAGGCCGTGCAGGCCATGGGGCGGATTGACGAGAGTGCCCGCCAGATTGGCCAGATTATCGGGGTGATCGATGAAATCGCCTTTCAAACCAACTTGCTGGCCTTGAATGCGGGGGTTGAGGCGGCGCGCGCGGGCGATGCCGGGCGGGGCTTTGCCGTGGTGGCCACCGAGGTGCGCGCCCTGGCTCAGCGTTCGGCCGATGCCGCGAAGGAGATTAAGACATTGATTTCGGCCTCGGGCGCGCAGGTGGCCGCCGGGGTGAGCGCGGTGCAGAATGCCCGCGAGGTGCTAACAGGCATTGCCACGCATGTGGCCAGCATTAACCATACCGTGGCCAGCCTGGCCACCAGCGCGCGCGAGCAGGCCGAGGGGTTGAGGCAGGTGAATGAGGCCGTTTCGGAGATGGACAAGGTAACCCAGCAGAGCGCCGCCATGGTTGAGGAGACCGCGGCGGCGGCCCAGTCTCTCGCGCAGGAGGGGCAGCGGATCATGGCGCTGTTGGCGAGGTTCGAAACCGGCGAGGAGATCAAACCCGCGCCCCCGCCCGTGGGCCAACGTGAAGCCGCGTTGGTTTAGGAGGCGGGGCCATCTCATATCATTTGGCGGTTTAGGCGTGGTCGATGACGAGGCCGTCGATCTCGTTGGCGACATCCTCGAACCGGTCGATCACGCGCTCGAGATGGTTGAATAACTCGCGGGCCACGATGAAGCCCATGGGGTTGGTGGCGCCGTGGGTTTTAAAAGCGGTTTTCAGCCCCTTGGCGTGAATGTCATCCGCCTGATCTTCGAGCCGCACGAGGCGCCCGGTGAGCTCGTGGAGACGCGCGGCATTGGCGTGGATGTTGCGCAGGAGCGGCATGGCCTCGGCCAACAGGCGGGCCGAATCGACGATGATCGCCCCCATGTCGCGCATTTCGGGCGGGAATTCACGGAGTTCGTAGAGCCCCGTGGCGCGCGCTGTGTGCAGCATTTCGTCGATCGCGTCGTCCATGGCTGAGATCAGGCTGGTGATGGAACCGCGATCGAAGGGCGGGAGAAAGCTGCGGCGCACGCTGCGCTTGACCTCGCGGGTGATGGTGTCGGCTTCGTCCTCGCGCTCGGTGATTTCGCGGATATGCTGGTCCATGCCCGCGCCGCCCTGCAACAGGCGGGTGAGCGCGGCCGCCCCGGCGCTGAGGGTTTGGGCGTGGGCTTCGAACATGTCGAAGAACTGATGCTTGCGGGGCAGCAGGGCCTGGAGCCAGTGAAACATGCGAAACTCCTCCTTGGCTGCCAGTAATCTGGTGAGCAGGGCGCCTTTGGTGTCCAGGGTTGCGAATTCAGCCGCGCGGAACCCGCGCATGAGCACGCGCAGGTCTGGTTCATCGACCAGTTTGGCGGCCTCGGGCAGGGGAAACCAGCGGCGCTCGCGCTGTGCGCGTTCAGGCCATTCAGCGAGTTCGGATGTGACCGCGAAGGGGTAGACATCCACATCCACCATCAGCGCGGCGCCGGTGCGCAACTGCTTGCGGTAGCGGTAACTGCCCAGGGCCGCCGGACAGGCCGCGCCTTCTATCCCCGCTTCTTCCAGTGCCTCGCGCGCGGCGGCGGCGTGGGGGCTTAGCCCCTTCATGCGGTTGCCCTTGGGCAGCACCCAGCGCCCCGTGCCGCGCGAGGTGACCAGCAGCACCTCCACGGGGGCGTTGAGCGCCGGACTTGTGGCGCGGTAGGGCAGGGCGGCAATCTGGCGAACGGCACACCTCGGGCGGGAAACAGGGAGAGCGTGGGGGCTTATCGGAGGGAAGGGATGTCACGTCAATGTCATGAGAGGGGGCTGATGGGGGCGCATGGACAGGAGGGGCAAAGACCGCTACCACACTCGCCTTTGCCTGAATGAGATGAGCGAAAAGTGAGGAGCCCGATATGGCCGGTAGTGTGAACAAGGTGATCCTGGTTGGGAATCTCGGCAAGGACCCCGAGGTGCGCAATGCCCAGTCGGGCATGAAGATCGTCAATCTCACCGTCGCCACTTCCGATAGCTGGAACGACAAGGCCTCGGGCGAGCGCAAGGAGCTGACCGAGTGGCACCGCGTGGTGATCATGAATGAGCGGCTGGCCGATGTGGCGGAGAAATATCTGCGCAAGGGCTCGAAGCTTTATCTGGAAGGTAAGCTGCAAACCCGGAAATGGACCGACCAGTCTGGCCAGGACCGCTATACCACCGAGATTATGCTGGGCCGGTTTGGCGGCGAGCTGGTGCTGCTTGACCGCGCCGGTGGCGGCCAGGGCGCGCCCATGGGGGGCGATGAGTATGCGCCCCGCCCCGCCGCTCAGCCCAAGCAGGCGCCTCGCCAGGTGGGTGGCTGGGATGCCCGCCCCGGCCCGGACCTGGATGACGAAATTCCTTTCTGACCCCTTGGCGTAAACGCCAAAACCACGCAACCTCCGGGTGTGAGCCCGGAGATGTGGAATGCCAGATAATTTATCCTCCCCTGACCGTCCGCTGGTGCTGCGGCCCGCTCGGCTGCGAATTGGCGCGGCCCTGGGGCTCATGGCCGTGCTGGTGGCGGGCGGTGGCTGGCTGATGTTTCAGCCCGTGCTCGAGCTTGGCCTGTTCGGCGGGCTGCTGGCGCTGGTGGGGCTGGTGATTGGCGCGCTCCTGCTCTGGCGCGTGCGGCGCTCAGCGCTTGATTTGTGCATTACGCCAGAGGGCTTCGCGATTGGCGCGCGCCGCCATGGCTGGGCGGAGGCTGAGCCCGGCTTTGTGGCCGTGCGCGCCAAGGGGGGCATGACCCTGACCGTGGCATTTGGCCCCAGGGCCTTGCGCGGCTTCGCCAATTTTTACGCCCTGCCGACCGAGGCGCTGGTTGAGTTGCTGAACGGGCATTTACGCGCGGCGCGCGCGGCGGCCTCGCGCCGTGGAGGTGACGATGCCTGACCTCAGGCCAGATGGAGAGGGGGTGGGCGAGGTGATCCGGCCATCTCTGGGCAAACTTTTGTTTTATATGGCGCTGGCGCTGGGGTTTGTGGCGGTGGGGGTGTGGGCCATGTCCACCCGCACGCCGAGGGGGATGATTATTGGGGTTTTGAATATTGGGTTCTTTGGCGGGCTGCTGCTGATGGCGGCCTATAAGGGCATGACGGAGGGGTATACGCTGCGCCTTCGTCCCGAGGGGTTCAGCATTGGGCGGCGGTGGTTTAGCTGGGCGGATGCGGGGGCGGGGTTCGCAGTGGTGCGCACGGGACGCAAGACTGTGCGGGTGGTGAGATTTGGCCCCGCTGGGCAATATAGCCTGAGCAATATTTACCCCCTCTCGCCCGAGGCTTTGGCCAATTTGCTCAATGGACGGCTGGTCGAGGCCCTGGGCGCTCGCCTGTTGCCCGCCGAACCGGACGGGCCATGGCCAAAGCCGGAAAAGCTTTGTAAAGCCGCCGGCAAACGAGCTGTTTGAGAGAAGGGGTTGCGCATGGCGGATGTGAAGGAGCCGGTGATCGGGGTCATTGGCGGGTCGGGGCTTTATAATATCGAGGGGTTGACCGATACGCACTGGGTGAAGGTGGAAACACCCTGGGGCGCGCCTTCGGATGAGTTTCTGGTGGGCCGGTTTGGCGGCATGAAGGTGGTGTTTCTGCCCCGCCATGGGCGCGGGCATAAACTGTCACCCTCGACGCTCAATTACCGCGCCAATATCGACGCGCTGAAGCGCTTGGGCGTGACCGACATTCTCTCCATCTCGGCCGTGGGGTCGCTCAAAGAGGAGCTGCCGCCGGGGCATTTTGTGATTGTTGACCAGTTCATCGATCGCTCATTTGCCCGCGAGAAGAGTTTTTTCACGGCCGGATGCGTGGCGCATGTGTCCATGGCGCATCCGGTGTGCGCGCGGCTGGGGGATGCGCTGGAAGCCAGCCTGAAGGCGCTCGAGCTGCCGTACACGCGCGGCGGCACCTATATGGTGATGGAAGGGCCGCAATTCTCGACGCTGGCCGAGAGCAATCTCTACCGCCAATGGGGCTGCTCGGTGATCGGCATGACCAACATGCCCGAGGCCAAGCTCGCCCGCGAGGCCGAGATTGATTATGCCACGGTCGCCATGGTTACCGATTATGATTGCTGGCACGAAGAGCATGACGCGGTGACGGTGGACCAGGTGATAAAAGTGCTGCTGGGCAATGCCGAGAAGGCGCGCGCGCTGGTGAAGGATGTGCTGCCGCGCCTGAACAGCCCGCGCGGGGCTTGCCCGCATGGCTGTGACACCGCGCTGGAATATGCATTGATCACCGCCCCCGAGGCGCGCGACCCGGACCTGGTGGTCAAGCTGGACGCCGTCGCCGGGCGGGTGCTGGCGCGCGGCTGAATGCGGGGTGGCCTTGGGGTCAGCCCAAGGTCAGCCGGGTTTCGAGGTCGAGGAACGCGGCCTCGGCCGCCTCGGCGGTTTTGCGCAGGCCGTCATTGCCAAAAAACCGCTCGGCGCGCAGCGCGGCCATGACGGTGGGCAAGCCTTGGGTGTGCAACATCCGGCCCAGCCGCTTCATGGCCTCGATATGCTCAGGCGTCAGGATTTGCTCGCTGAGGAATTCAACCCCCACACGTGGTCCGGCCGACCAGCGCAGCCGGGCCTTGCGGGGGCCGGCGCCGAAATAGAGGGTCATGATCTCGGGCAGCGCGGTGGGAGCGCCCAGGTCAAGCAAGGCGCCGCGCCAGGTTTCGTTCAGCACCAGACCATCGTGGAAACCATGGTAAATATCTGAGCCGACGGCGATTTTCACGCTTTTGATGACGGGTTTACGGGCGTCCCGGCGACGCTCGACCGGGGGAGGCTGGCTGGTCATGTGTTTTGCCAACTCCTCAATAAAAGCCGCAATGCCCCTGGCGGCGGAGATAGGCCGGTATGTGGCTGTTGCTGGGATGGGCGGACAATCCGGCCATATCACACGTATGAGTAGCGTTGTTTGCTTGGTAAGTGAACAAACATTGGCGTGATCGCCCATGAGCGGGGCGAGTGGGGTGGACGAGCGGGGCGTTCAGGGGGCGGTGGGCGCGCCCCCTGATCTCAGGGCGCTTTTATGCGCGACGAATGGTGAAAACCTCAGCCAGAGAGGCCTCGATGGTGGCGCCGTGATTGGCATCGCGCGCTTCGATCATGATTTCGAGCTGGGCATCTTGCACGGAGGGGCTGGAGAACAGGCGGTGATGGGCAACCTCGAGGATGTTGCCGCCGAGCGCGCCAATGCGGGTCGAAACCTCGGCCAGCATGCCGGGGCGGTCGGGCATTTCGATGACCAGACGGAGCAGCCGGCCATCGCGCAGCAGGCAGCGCATGAGGGTATTGGCCAGAATGCGCGAATCGATGTTGGCGCCGCAGATGGAGATGCCGACCTTCTTGCCCCGGAACAGCTCGGGGAAGCTGAGCACGCCGGCCAGCCCCGTGGCCCCCGCGCCCTCGGCCACTTGTTTGCAGCTCTCGACCAGCAGGCCGATGGCGCGCTCAACCTCGTGCTCGGAGACCACCAGCACGGGCACGTCGAGTTTTTTCAGCACATCGAGCGGCTGGAGGCCGATATCGCGGACCGCGATGCCCTCGGCGATGGTGGGGCCACCGACACGGATGGGCTCGCCCGCCAGGGCCTGGGCGAAGGCGGAATAATTCTCGACCTCGACACCATAAACCTTGCATCCGGGCTGGAGATGGCGCGCGACCATTGCCGAGCCCGCGACCAGCCCGCCACCGCCGGTGGCGACCAAAAGCGCGTCGAGGTCGGGGACCGCCTGGAACATTTCCAGCGCCATGGTGCCCTGGCCCGCCATCACGGCCGGGTCGTCATAGGGGTGGATGAAGAACAGCCCGTCCTCGGCCTCTAACCGCCTTGCCTCGGCGGCCGCTTCGGCCAGCGTGTCGCCGTGCAGCACCACCTGGGCGCCCCACGAGGCCGTGCGCGTGACCTTGGTGGCCGGGGTGTGCTTGGGCATGACTATGGTGGCCTTGATGCCCGCCAGTTTGGCGTGGCGCGCCACGGCCTGGGCATGGTTGCCCGCCGACATGGCCACCACCCCCGCCTTGCGCTCAGAGGGCGAGAGCAGGGCGATGCGGTTGGCCGCGCCGCGCTCCTTGAACGCCCCGGTGGCCTGGAGATGGTCGTATTTGATGTAGATTTCGGCGCCCGTTAAGCGCGAAAGCCCATCGGCGCGCAGAAAGGGAGTGTTGAGGATCGAGCCCTCGATGCGTTTGGATGCCGCGAGAACGTCTTCAAAGGAGATCATGGTCCAAGCCTTTTGATGTGACGCGCGGACTTGCCATCAGCGCCCGCGCGCATGCCCGCCGGCCTTGGGGCCGGCCGGCATCAGCCGTAAGTGATTTTCAGGATCTCGTAGGATTTATCGCCGCCGGGAGCGGGGACCGAGACCGTATCCCCCACGCGCTTCGAGATGAGCGCTTTCGCCAGCGGCGAGGTAATTGAGAGCCGGGCGCGCTTGATGTCCGCCTCGTGCATGCCCACGATCTGGTAGGTGACTTCAAGCTCAGAGTCTTCATCGACCAGCTGAACGGTGGCGCCGAACTTCACCGTGTCGCCCGACAGCGAAGCGGGGTCGATGACCTCGGCGGCCGAGGTGATTTCCTCGAGCTCCGAGATCCGGCCTTCAATGAAGGATTGGCGTTCACGCGCGGCGTGATATTCGGCGTTTTCCGAGAGATCGCCATGGGCGCGGGCTTCGGCGATGGCGCGGATGATCGCCGGGCGCTCGACCGCCTTCAAATGCCGCAACTCGTCTTCAAGTGCCGCGAGACCTGCCGCGGTCATAGGGAATTTCTGCACTTTTTCTCCTCAAGGGCATTCGCCCCCGATGGCGCGTGGATGAAACAAAAGCCGCCGGCGCCACCATGGCGGGCCGGCGGAAAACTTCAGAAGGGCTGTGGAAAATACGACTGAAGCGGCGCAACATCAAGAGTGCCCGCTTTTAGGGCAGCAATGGCATGCGCCGCCGCCCGCGCCCCCGAGATGGTGGTGAAATTGGGCACGTTATGGGTAAGGGCGGAGCGCCGGATATCGAAGCTGTCGGCCACCGACTGGGCGCCCAGCGCGGTGTTGATGATCAGCTGGATTTCACCCGAGCGGATGGCATCGACACAATGCGGGCGGCCTTCGAGCACCTTGTTCACACGCTTGACCGGGATGCCGGCCTCTTCGAGCTTTTTGGCCGTGCCCGCGGTGGCGACAATGGCGAAGCCGATTTCGGCCAGCCGCCGGGCCACGGGCAAAATGGCGGCCTTGTCGGTTTCCTTGACCGAGAGGAAGGCCGTGCCCGATACCGGCAGACCTTCACCCGCCGCCAGTTGCGCCTTGGCGAAGGCGCGGGCGAAGTTGGTGTCGAGCCCCATCACCTCGCCGGTGGATTTCATCTCAGGCCCGAGCAGCGTATCGACATTGGGGAAGCGGCCGAAGGGGAACACCGCCTCTTTCACCGCCACATGGCGCGGCGCGACCGAGTCATCGAGCTTGAAGCTGGTCAGCTTCTCGCCCGCCATCACGCGCGCGCCGATTTTGGCCACCGGCACGCCCGTGGCCTTGGCCACGAACGGCACCGTGCGCGAGGCGCGGGGATTGACCTCGAGCACGTAGATGAGATCGTTCTGGATGGCGTATTGCACGTTCATCAGCCCAACCACGCCCAACGCCTTGGCCATGGCGACCGTTTCGGCATGCAGCTCGGCCACGATGGCGGGCGAGAGCGAATAGGGCGGCAGGGAGCAGGCGCTGTCGCCCGAATGGATGCCGGCTTCCTCGATATGCTCCATCACGCCCGCGACATAAACGCTCTCGCCATCGCAGATGCAATCGACATCGACCTCGGAGGCTTCGTTCAAGTAACGGTCGATCAGCACCGGGTTGTCACCCGAAACGCGCACGGCCTCGCGGATATAGCGCATGAGCCCGGCGCGGTCATAGACGATTTCCATCGCCCGGCCGCCCAGCACATAGCTGGGGCGGATGATGACCGGGTAGCCGATGCGCTCGGCGATGGCCTCGGCCTGCTCACCCGAGCGGGCGATACCGTTTTCGGGCTGGCGCAGCCCTAAGCGCTGGAGCAGCGCCTGGAAGCGCTCGCGGTCCTCGGCGATGTCGATGGCATCCGCGCTGGTGCCGAGGATGGGAATCCCGGCGGCTTCGAGCGCCTGGCTCAGCTTGAGCGGTGTCTGGCCGCCATATTGCACGATGCAGCCGAGCAGCGTGCCCTTCTCCTGCTCCTTGCGCAGCAGGGAGATGACATCCTCGGCGAAGAGCGGCTCGAAATAAAGGCGGTCGGAGGTGTCGTAATCGGTCGAGACCGTTTCGGGGTTGCAGTTGACCATGATGGTCTCGTAACCGGCTTCGCGGAGCGCGTAGGCGGCGTGGACGCAGCAATAATCGAACTCGATGCCCTGACCGATGCGGTTGGGGCCACCGCCGAGGATGACCGCCTTCTTGCGCTCCGACACGTCGGCCTCGTCGATCGGGGTGCCGAACGAGCCTTCATAGGTGGAGTACATATAAGATGTGGCCGAGGCGAATTCGCCGGCGCAGGTGTCGATGCGCTTATAAACCGGCGTGACGTTCAGCTTGAGGCGGGCGGCCGTGACGGTGGCCTCCTTGGCGCCGGTCAGCTCGGCCAGGCGCTTGTCGGAGAAGCCCATGGCTTTCAGGCGGCGCAGCCCGTGGGCATCACGTGGCAGGCCGTTCGCCTTCACGGCCCGCTCGGCCTCGATGATCGCGAGCATCTGGTTGAGGAACCAGGGGTCGAACTTGCAGGCGTGATGCACGTCTTCGACCGAGAGCCCGGCGCGCAGCGCTTGCGCCGCCATCAGCAGCCGGTCGGGGCGGGGGGTGGAAAGGGCGGCGCGGAAGGCGTCGAACCCGCCATCGCCGGGGGCTTCGATTTCATCGAGGCCCGAGAGGCCGGTTTCGAGCGAGCGCAGGCCTTTTTGCAGCGCTTCGGCGAAATTGCGGCCAATGGCCATCGCCTCACCCACCGATTTCATCGAGGTCGAGAGCAGCGCCGGGGTGCCGGGGAATTTCTCGAAGGTGAAACGGGGGATTTTGATGACCACGTAATCGATCACCGGCTCGAACGAGGCCGGGGTGGCCTTGGTGATGTCGTTTTGCAGCTCATCGAGCGTGTAGCCCACCGCCAGCTTGGCGGCGATTTTGGCGATGGGGAAGCCGGTGGCCTTGGAGGCCAGCGCCGAGGAGCGCGAGACGCGCGGGTTCATCTCGATGACCACCATGCGGCCGTCTTTGGGGTTGATGCCGAACTGCACGTTCGAGCCACCCGTATCGACGCCGATGCGCCGCAGGCACGCAATGCTGGCATCGCGCATGATCTGGAATTCTTTGTCGGTGAGGGTGAGCGCCGGGGCAACGGTGACGCTATCGCCCGTGTGCACGCCCATCGGGTCGATGTTTTCGATAGAGCAGACGATGATGCAGTTATCCGCCGAATCGCGGACCACTTCCATCTCATATTCCTTCCAGCCGAGCACCGATTCCTCGACCAGCACCTCGTTGGTGGGCGAGGCGTCGATGCCGCCCAGACAGATCTCGAAAAATTCCTCGCGGTTATAGGCAATGCCGCCGCCGGTGCCGCCCAGCGTGAAGCTGGGGCGGATGACGGCGGGCAGGCCGACCAGCTCGAGCGCCGCGGCGGCTTCCTCGCGCGTGTGGGCAATGGCCGATTTCGGGCCCATGACGCCGATTTCGGCCATGGCGTCGCGGAATTTCAGCCGGTCCTCGGCACGGTCGATGACCTCGGCCTTGGCGCCGATGAGCTCAACCCCCAGCCGCTCGAGCGCGCCTGATTTGGCGAGGCTCATGGCGGTGT
The DNA here is from genome assembly GCA_021809435.1 of Pseudomonadota bacterium. GTDB lineage: Bacteria > Pseudomonadota > Alphaproteobacteria > Acetobacterales > Acetobacteraceae > Acidocella. The sequence continues at coordinate 89,318 of JAKBAD010000001.1, forward strand.
TGAGCGCCGTTTGCCCGCCCATGGTGGGCAGCAGGGCGTCGGGCTTTTCCTTGAGAATGATTTTCTCGACCATCTCGGGGGTGATTGGCTCGATATAGGTGGCGTCGGCCAATGACGGGTCGGTCATGATGGTGGCCGGGTTGGAGTTGACCAGGATGACGCGGTAGCCTTCCTCGCGCAGCGCCTTGCAGGCCTGGGCGCCGGAATAGTCGAACTCGCAGGCCTGGCCGATGACGATCGGCCCGGCGCCGATGATCATGATGGATTTGATGTCTGTGCGTTTGGGCATGGTGGTATCCTGTCGTTCAGCCAGGTTTTAACGGTTTTTTGGTGCCGCTTTTTGTGCAAAAAGGCGGCCAGCTTTGTGGGGGCTTTTTGGGAAAAGCCCCCACATCCTCAAAAACTTTCGCGTGTTTTTGGGGGTGGTGTTCAGGCCATCGCCTCGACAAAGCGTGTGAAGAGATAGGCGCTGTCTGACGGGCCGGGGCTCGCCTCGGGGTGGTATTGCACCGAGAACACGCGCTTGGCGGGGCAGGCTATGCCCTCGTTCGAGCCATCGAACAGCGAGACATGCGTGACCTCGACGCCCGCGGGCAGGCTCTTCTCATCGACCGCGAAGCCGTGATTTTGCGAGGTGATCTCGACCTTGCCGGTGGTCAGGTCTTTCACCGGCTGGTTGGCGCCGCGATGGCCGCGATCGAGCTTATAGGTGCGCCCGCCCAAAGCGGTGGCCAGCAGCTGGTGGCCCAGGCAGATGCCGAAAATGGGCACGCCCGCCGCCATGACGCCCTGAATGGCGGGCACGGCGTAAATGCCGGTGGCGGCCGGGTCGCCGGGGCCGTTGGAGAGGAACACGCCATCGGGCTTATAGGCCAAAATCTGCTCGGCGGTGGCGGTGGCGGGCACCACCGTTACATCGCACCCAGCCTGGGCCAGGCTGCGCAGAATGTTGCGCTTGGCGCCATAATCAACCGCCACCACTTTCTTGGTGGGCGCAGGGGCGGAGAAGCCGCTTTCCCAGCTCCAGGTGCCGCCCTGCCAATGATAGGGCTTGTCGCAGGTGACCTCCTTGGCGAGGTCGAGCCCTTCGAGGCCGCTCCAGGCGGCGGCCTGGGCGGCCAGGGATTTGAGGTCGAACTTGCCATCCTCGGGGAAGCAAAGCACGGCGCTCGGGGCGCCGAGATCGCGGATGCGCAAGGTCAGCGCGCGGGTATCGACGCCGGCGATGCCGGGGATGCCCTGGGTTTTCAGCCAGGCGCCGAGATCGGCCGTGGCGCGGTAATTGGAGGGGGCGGTGAAATCCTCCTTGGTCACCAGCCCGCGGGCGAAAATGCGCGCGGCCTCCTCGTCATCGGCATTGGTGCCGACATTGCCGATATGCGGGAAGGTGAAGGTGATGATCTGGCCGGCATAAGAGGGGTCGGTCAGGGTTTCCTGGTAGCCGGTGAGGCCGGTGTTGAAGCAGAGCTCGGAGGGCGCCGAGGTGCCAAAGGCGCCAAAGCCCCGGCCCCAGAACACCGAACCATCGGCCAGCACCAGCGCGGCGGTGGCGCCCACGGGCACCTCGGAGCTGGCGGGGGCGGAGAAATCTTCCATGGACAGGCCGGTGGCCGCGATGATCGCGGGCCAGTGGCGGGGGGGGACCGCGTTGGCGCTGCGCCATTTGCGCACGGCTTCGAGCGAGACACCGGTGAGGCTGGCCGCAGCCTCGTTGCCGCCGAGGCGGCGGAGGATTTCATCGATGGACATTTGCATGATATGATCCATACTGGATATTTGATCCGGCCTCAACGGGAGACTGGTGGGGCCGGAAATTTTTTCCGGAGTATGGAAATGAGCGTAAGAGACGATTTGACCGCCGCCCTCAAGACCGCGATGCTGGCGCGGGACGCGGAGCGGACATCGGCCATCCGCCTGATCAATGCCAAGCTGAAGGACACCGACATTGCCGCGCGCCCCAAGGGCATCGACAAGGTCTCGGATGACGAGGTGTTTGCCATGCTGCGCTCGATGATCAAATCGCGCCGGGATTCGGTGGCGCTCTACCGTCAGGGCGGGCGTGAGGATCTGGCCGCCAAGGAAGAGGCCGAAATTGCCGTGATCTCGGAATTTTTGCCCGCCACGCTGGAAGGCGAGGCGCTGGAAGCGGCGGTGAAGGCGGTGATTGCCGAAACCGGGGCGGCGAGCGTGAAGGATATGGGCAAGGTGGTGGGCGCGCTGAAGGCCCGCCATGGCGCGGCGCTTGATATGGGCGTGGTGTCGGGCGTGGTGAAGGCGCTGCTGGGCGCGTAACCATGGCGCTGCCCGCGCAATTCATGGATGAGCTGCGCCGCCGCCTGCCGATCGCCACCGTGATCGGCAGGACGGTGAAGCTCGCCCGCTCGGGGCGTGAGCGCAAGGGCTGCTGCCCGTTCCACGGCGAAAAAACGCCGTCTTTTTATGTGTATGACGACCATTACCATTGCTTTGGCTGCGGCGAGCATGGGGATGTGATCACGTTCGTGATGAAAACCACCGGCTGTTCCTTCATGGAGGCGGTGGAGGAACTGGCCGCGCAGGCCGGGCTGGAGGTGCCAAAACCCAGCCCCCAGGCGGCGGAAGCCGAAAAGCGCCGGGCCGATCTGGCCGATGTGCTGGCCATGGCGGCCAGCACTTATGCGCGCTGGCTTTATGAACCCCAGGGGCGCGAGGCGCTGGCGTATTTGCACCGGCGCGGGCTTTTGGACGAAACCATCAGGCGTTTTGGGCTGGGCTGGTCGGGCGAGGGGCGCGGCCAGTTGGCGGCGGCGCTGAGGGGCCATGATGTGCGGCCCGAGCAGCTGAGTGAGGCCGGGTTGATGAAGCGCGGCGAGCAGGGGCCGGTGGATATGTTTTTCGGCCGGGTGATGTTTCCCATCCGCGACCGCAAGGGCGGGCTGATCTCGTTTGGCGGGCGGGTGCTGGGCGATGGCCAGCCCAAATATGTGAACGGCCCGGAGACGCCGGTATTTGCCAAGCGCCGGGCGCTTTATGGGCTGAACAGCGCCTATGAGGCCGTACGGCGCGGGCGGGAAAAGCTGATCGTGGTCGAGGGCTATATGGATGTCATCAGCCTGGCCCAGGCCGGGTTTGGCGGCGCGGTGGCGCCCTTGGGCACGGCGCTGACCGAGGAGCATCTGGACGAGATATGGCGCCTGACGCCTGAGCCGGTGATTTGCTTTGACGGCGACAAGGCCGGGCAGCGGGCGGCGCTCAAGACCATCGAGATCGCGCTCGCCAAGCTCGATTCCGGCAAGGGGCTGCGGTTTTTGGCGCTGCCACCGAAAGACGACCCCGACAGCCTGGTGAAGCGCGAAGGCCCCCAGGCTTTTGCCCGCGCGCTCGAGGGCGCGAAGCCGCTCTCGGAGGTGATGTATGACATGGTGAAGAGCGCGATGGGGGCTGAGACGCCCGAGGCCCGCGCCAGCCTGCGCCAGCATCTCATCGACATGGCCGGGCGGATTCCAGATAAAGGGCTGGGCTCGGAATACCGCGCCTTGCTGCTCGAGCGGTTTTTCGCCGAGCGCCGCGCCCGCCAGACGCCCTTTACCCCGCGTGGCGGGGGCAGGCGGGCGATGGCGGGCGGGTTTGCGCCGCCCACCATTGCCCTGCCGCCGCGCCCCGAGCCCGACGTGGCGGCGGCCGACCACAAGCGTGCCCGGCTGATGCTGGCCACCTTGCTGGAATTTCCGACTTTGTTCCATGACCTTGAGGAGGCGTTCGCCCATGTCGGGCTCGATGAGGAGGGCGAGGCCCTGCGCGCGGCGCTGCATGAGTTCGCGGCCGGGCATGGGGTGCTTGACAGGCAGAATCTCTTAACCCATCTCAAGGCGCATGACCTCGATGCGGTGGCGGGCCGTGTGCAGGCCGCCGCCGCGTCGGATTTCCGCTTTGCGCCCGATGCCAGCCCGTCGGAGGCGCAGGATGTATGGTGGAGCTGGTTTACGATGATGACATCGAGCCTCGATGCGCTGCGCGCCGACCGGGATAGCGCAGAAACCGATTGGAAGAGCCGTATGGATGACTTGGCAGCTTGGGAAAAGCTTAAGAAATACAATGAATTGCTGTCTCGCGCCCTGAGAGGCGAAACGGGCGCCCCCGAGGGCTGACCGGGTTTTTGGGCAAGCTTATTGCCTATCTTACAAGTTTTAAAATATAGACGCCGCTTCAATCGGAGTTCGAGAGATTATGGCCACCAAGCCGACCGCCACCACTGAGGCCGCTGCGCCCGAGGCCGAAGCCGACGCCAATGTGCTGGACACGCAATCCGCCGCCGTCAAACGCCTGATCGCCAAGGGCAAGGAGCGCGGCTACATCACCTTCGATGAGCTGAACGCCGTGCTGCCCGCCGAGCAGAACTCCTCGGAGCAGATTGAAGACATCATGGCGATGCTCAATGAAATGGGCATCCAGGTGGTGGAATCCGAGGAGGGCGAAGAGGCCGAGGCCCTGGCCCAGCCCAAGGAAGAGGCCGCCGAGGACGAGGAGCAGGCGGGCAATATCTCGGAGAGCGCGGTCTCGCGCACCGATGACCCGGTGCGCATGTATCTGCGCGAGATGGGCTCGGTGGAGCTGCTCTCGCGCGAGGGCGAAATCGCCATCGCCAAGCGCATCGAGGCCGGGCGGGACATGATGATCCGGGGCTTGTGCGAAAGCCCGCTCACCTTCCGCGCCATCATCGCCTGGCATGAGGCGCTCAATAACGGCCGGGTGCTGCTGCGCGATGTCATCGACCTCGAGGCCATGCAGGCGGGCTCGGAGATCGACGCCGAGGAAGCGGCGGGGGGCGAGGATTTCTCGGCCAATGAGGAGATGGAGGAGGACGAGGACGGTGAGGGCGCGGGCATGTCGCTCTCGGCGCTCGAGGAAAAGCTCAAGCCCGAGATCTTTCAGCATTTCGAGGAAATCGAGAAGCTCTACGACAAGCTCTCCAAGCTGCAGACCAAGCGCATCGAGAACCTGACCGCCGGTGGCGATGTCAATTCGCGCAACGAGAAGGCTTATGAGAAGCTGCGCGATGAGCTGGTGGCCAAGGTCGAGCAGGTGCGGCTGCATAATAACCGCATCGAGGAGCTGGTGGCCCAGCTCAAGGTGCTCAACCAGCGCCTGAACTCGCTGGAGGGGCAGATTCTGCGCCTGGCCGAGAGCGTGAAGGTGCCGCGTGAGGAGTTCCTCATGCATTACCGTGGCCGTGAGATGGACCCGGGCTGGCTGGCCTATGTGGGCGAGCTGCCGGGCAAGGGCTGGAAGGAATTCGTGCGCAAGCACGACCATCAGGTGGCCGAGCTGCGCGCCCAGATTGGCCGGGTGGCGGCGGAAGCCGGCCTGCCGATCGAGGAATTCCGCCGGGTGTTCCAGACCGTCTCCCGAGGCGAGCGCGACAGCACCCGCGCCAAGAAGGAGATGATCGAGGCCAATTTGCGCCTCGTCATCTCGATCGCCAAGAAATACACCAACCGCGGCCTGCAGTTCCTCGACCTTATCCAGGAAGGCAATATCGGCCTGATGAAGGCGGTGGATAAGTTCGAATATCGCCGCGGCTACAAGTTCAGCACCTATGCCACCTGGTGGATCCGCCAGGCGATCACCCGCTCGATCGCCGATCAGGCCCGCACCATCCGCATTCCGGTGCATATGATCGAGACGATCAATAAGCTGGTGCGCACCAGCCGTCAGATGCTCCATGAGATCGGCCGCGAGCCGACCCCTGAGGAGCTGGCCGAGAAGCTCGGCATGCCGCTGGAAAAAGTCCGCAAGGTGCTCAAAATCGCCAAGGAGCCGATCTCGCTCGAAACCCCGATCGGTGACGAGGAGGACAGCCATCTCGGCGATTTCATCGAGGACAAGGCCGCGATCATCCCGCTCGACGCCGCCGTGCAGGCGAATTTGCGCGAAGCGGCGACACGCGTGCTCTCCAGCCTCACCCCGCGTGAGGAGCGCGTGCTGCGCATGCGCTTTGGCATTGGCATGAACACCGATCACACGCTCGAGGAGGTTGGCCAGCAATTCAACGTCACCCGCGAGCGTATCCGCCAGATCGAGGCCAAGGCGCTGCGCAAGCTCAAGCACCCTTCGCGCTCGCGCAAGCTGCGCAGCTTCCTCGACGATTAATGGCCCACCCGAGCGACTATGCCCGGCCGCAACAGGGCGAGCCGGTGGAGCACGTGCAGGTGACCGTGGTGTTTCTGCGCATGCTCGAGCCGCCGCTGGGCCGGCCAGTGGCATGGCCCGCGGGTGTTAGCGTGGAAAAAGCCAGCCTGAGCGTGGCCGAGTACCGCCAGATTTATGATGCGGTGGGCCATGAGTGGCTATGGTGGATGCGCCGGCTGATGCCCGACGACATGCTGGCTGAGCATCTCTCGCGCGCCACGCTCGATATCAGGCTGCTCAAGGTCAACGGCCGGATCGCCGGGTTTTATGAGCTCGATGCCAGCTACTGGCCTTACGTGAACCTGAATTATTTCGGGTTGACCCCCGAATTCATCGGCCAGGGGCTGGGGGGCACGTTTTTGCGCCATGCCGTGCTGGCGGCGTTCGAGGGGGCGGTGGGGCTGCGCGGACTGCTGGTAAACACCTGCAGCGCCGACCATCCGCGCGCTTTGCCTGGCTATTTACGCGCCGGTTTCGTGGAATATCGCCGCGAGGTGGAGCAGTGGGATATTCCCACCCGGCTCGGGCTGGCGGTGCCCGAGCATTTGCGCGGGTGAACGGCGCGCCGGAAATTTTGTGGCGCGCGCGGGGCGCGCTGGTCATTAACAAGCCGGCGGGGCTGCCCGTGCATGCGGGGCGCGCGGGCGGGCCGAGTGTCGAGGATTTTTTCCCCCTGTGGCGGGTGGGGCGCAACGGCCCGTGGCTCGCCCACCGGCTCGATACCGACACCGCCGGGTGCCTGGTGGTGGCGCTCAAGAAAACCGCGTTGCTTGAAATCCAGGCGGAATTTGCTGGCCATGGTGTACGCAAAACCTATTGGGCGGTGGTCAGGGGCGTGCCCGGCCATGCCGAAGGGGTGATCGACGCACCCTTGCTTAAGGTGACGCGGGGGCGGGCCTGGAACATGGCCGTCTCACCGGGGGGGCAGGCGGCGGTGACGGCGTGGCGCGTGCGGGCGGTGGGGCAGGGGCAGGCGCTGGTGGAGTTTTGCCCCCGCACTGGGCGCACCCACCAAATTCGTGCCCATGCGGCTCATATTGGCCACCCGATCATGGGCGACGCGGTTTATGGCGGCGGGCCGGGGGCGTTGCAGCTGCTGGCGCGTGGCATCAGGCTGGCGGCGCTGGGGGAGGTGATTGAGGCCGAAGCGCCGGTGCCCGCCCATATGCGCGCGGCGCTGGAGATGTGCGGTGGAGCGCTCTGAGTTTTTGCCGGGCGACCGGGTGCGCCACCCGCAAAAGCCCGAATGGGGGCCGGGGATGGTGCAAACGGCCATCGGCCACCGTGTCACGGTGATGTTTGAACAGGCTGGCAAGGTGCTGGTGGATACGCGCGTGGTGGCGTTGGAGGCAGCTGACGAAGATGAGTGAGAAGACCCGTCTTGCGCTGAGGGCGGGGGCTGCCAACATCAGCGCCATGCAGGACGGTTTCGGACGCCATATCTCTTATCTGCGCGTGTCGGTCACCGACCGCTGCGACTTCCGCTGTACCTATTGCATGGCGGAGGAGATGAATTTTTTGCCCCGCGCCGAGGTGCTGAGCCTGGAAGAGATCGGGCGCTTATGTGACGTGTTCGTTGGCTTAAAGGTGCGCAAGCTGCGCTTCACTGGCGGCGAGCCGTTGGTGCGCGCTGGCGTGACGGGGCTGATGGCCCAGGTGGGGGCGCGCAATTTCGGGCGGGGGCTCGAAGAGCTGACCCTCACCACCAACGGCGCGCGGCTGGCGCGTTTTGCCGATGAGCTGGTGGCGGCGGGGGTGAAGCGGGTGAATGTCTCGCTCGATTCGCTCAAGGAGGGGCGGTTCTCGGCCATCACCCGCATTGGCCATCTGAACGATGTGCTGACCGGCATCGAGGCCGCTGCCGCCGCGGGCTTGGCCGTCAAGATCAACATGGTGGCGCTCAGGGGCGTGAACGAGGATGAGATATCGCCCATGCTGGCCTGGTGCGGCGCGCGCGGGTTTGACCTCTCGCTGATCGAGACCATGCCGCTGGGCGAGATGAGCGGCCGGGGAGAGACGCATCTCAGTCTGGCGGTGGTGAAGGAGCGGCTTGCCGAGCGTTGGACGCTGCGCCCCAGCTCACATGCCACGGGCGGTCCCTCGCGCTATTGGGAGGTCGCCGAGACCGGTACGCGCATCGGCTTCATCACGCCGCTTTCCGAGCATTTCTGCGCCAGCTGCAACCGGGTGCGGCTGGATGTGCAGGGGCGGCTTTATTTGTGCCTGGGCCATGACGCGGCGGTGGATTTGCGCGCCCCCCTGCGCGCCGGCGCCTCTGATGAAGAGCTGGCCGATCTGGTGCGCGCGGCCATGGGCATCAAGCCCGAGCGGCACGAATTTGAAATCACCCGCCCGGCGGTGGCGCGCTATATGTCGGCCACTGGCGGCTGACCCCGCTCGGCGCAGGGGCACAGCGCCTCGCATCCGGCCATGAACAGATCGACCGCCTGGGTGATGCGCTGGGCCAGCGCGGCGCGCGAGGGCGGCGTGTGAAACCCCAGCAACATGCCAATATGGAATTCGCCGATGGCCATGCCCACCAGCATGTTCACTAGCTCCTTGCTGCTGGGAAAGCCGGGCGGGGGCTCGTGCATGGGCAGGCGGGCCGAGGTCAGCAGCGCCTCGGTCAGTTGGGTTTTGGCCTTGAGCATATGGCGGCGCAAAAACTGCCGGCCCAATTCCGGGCCGCGGGAAAATTCGGCCATGAACAGGCGGGTGAGCGCGATTTGGGGCGGGGCGAGCATGAAGCGGGCCAGGCCGAGCAAATTGGCGATCAGCGCGTCGCGCAGGCTCCAGCCATCTTCGTAGGGGGGGAGTTCGAGTTGGGTCTGACGGTGGCTGAGCAGGGCCGAGAGCAGCGCGGGCTTGGAGGGGATCAGCTCATAGACGGTCTTCTTCGACATGCCGGCGGCGCGGGCGACATCGTTCATGGTGGCTTCGTGATAGCCTTTAGAGAGAAACACGGCCTCGGCGGCGGCGAGGAGCTCGGTCAGGCGGGGCGGCTCGGGTGAAACGCTGGCGCGCGGACGGCGGGGGGATGCTGACATGGGCCTGTTTTAAAAGCAGCGTTGAGAAACCCGCAAGTTTTTATTGGAATGGTTTTAATAAAAAAGACACGCTTGACGTATGGGAGAAATGATCTTACCTCGGGAGGCATGAAACCAACGGGTTTCCATTTTTCGTTCTCGACGCCGGTTCTGGCGCTGGCCCTCGCGGGCTGTGCCGTGGGGCCGGATTTTCACGCCCCCAAGGCGCCCGCTGTCCCCTTGACCGCCGATCCCCTGCCCGCGCGCACCGCGCAGGCGGGCGGCGTGGCTCAGGGGTTTGCGCAAGGCGCCGATATTGAAGGGGATTGGTGGCACCTGTTCCAGAGTCCGGCGCTCGATGCGCTGCTCAAGCAGGGGCTTGCCAACAGCCCGACCTTGGCGGCCGCCCAGCAGAATTTGGTGCTGGCCGAGGAGCAAGTGCGCGAGGGGGAGGGCGCGCTGCTGCCGACGATCAGTATCTCGGGCAATTATCAGCACCAGGTAGCCTCGACCGCCGCCACCGCCGCCTTTGGCAATCCGCCCTCTAAAAATCCTTTTTCCGCCTACACGCTGTATCAGGGGAGCATCGGTGTCAGCTATGACATCGACCTGTTCGGCCGCGCGCGCCGGGGCATTGAGCAGCAGGAAGCGCTCGCCCAATATCAGCGTGAGGAGTTGGAGGCGGCGTATCTGAGCCTCACCGGTAATTTGGTGCAGGCGGCCGTGCTCGATGCCCAGTACCATGACGAGATCGTGGCGACGCAAAAGATCATCGCCGATGAAGCCAGGATGCTGGCCATTGTGCAGGCGCAAGTGGCTGACGGCGCGGCCGCCCCCGCCGCCGCCTTGCAGCAACAGGCCGCCTTGGCCCAGCAGCAGGCCGCCCTGCCGCCGCTGCAAGCCGCGCTGGCCGCCGAGCGCAATCAGATCGCGGCCTATGTCGGCGCGTTTCCAGGCGCTTTCCATGAACAGGATTTCACGCTGGCCAGCCTGACCCTGCCGGCCAACGTGCCGGTCAGCGTGCCCTCGCAAATTCTTCTGCAGCGCCCCGACATCCGTGCCGCCACCGCCACCCTGCACGCCGACACCGCCGCCGTGGGTGTGGCCGATGCCAATATGCTGCCCCAGATCACCCTCTCGGGCGATATTGGCCATGAGGCGATCAACACCGCCACGCTTTTCACCCCCCAAACGCTGCTGTGGAGCGTGATGGCGGGGGTTACCCAGCCAATTTTCGAAGGCGGTATTCTAAGCGCTCAGCGCAAGGAAGCCATCGCCACCATGAAGGCCGCGGGGGCGCAATATCAGGCGACCGTGGTCAGCGCTTTCCAAAATGTCGCCGATGCCCTGAGCGCGCTGGAGACCGACGCCGCCGAGGTGGCCGCGGCCGATGCCGCCAGCACGGCCGCCGCGCGCTCGCTCGCCGTGACCGAGGCGCAGTATAAGTTGGGCGGCCAACCGCTGACTGCCGTGCTGAACGCCCAGGTGAGCGCCGAGAGCGCCCAGATCAACGATATCAAGGCGCGCGCGGCCCGGCTCTCAGATACCGCCGCGCTGTATGTGGCGATGGGGGGCGGCTGGTGGCACCGCCAAGACGTGAACCAGAAATGTTGCGGGTTGATCCCATGATGATGGGCGGGGTTTGAGCATGGCGGTAAGTGCGAAAAAACGGATGATCGTGATGCTCGCGGTCGTTGGTGGGTTGTTTGGCCTCGTGTTCGGGTTTGGCACCTTCAAGTCGGTGATGATCGCGAAATTCCTCAAGGGCTTCGCCAATGCCGAGCCGACGGTCGCGGCCATGGTCGCTCAGACATCGAGCTGGCAACCCCAGATCAGCGCGGTCGGCACCCTCACCGCCGTGCAGGGCGCGACGCTCGCCCCCGAAATCGCCGGCACGGTCGAGGCGATCAATTTCGACTCCGGCCAGCTGGTGCAAAAAGGCGCGCTGCTGGTGAGCTTGCGCCAAAACGCCCTGCCCGATCAGCTGGCCGAGCTCCAGGCTCAGGCGAAGCTCGACCAGATCAACCTGGCCCGCGACCTCAAGCAGTTCGCCGCTCAGGCGGTGTCGCGCGCGCAGATCGACACCGACCGCGCGACGCTCGAGGCCGCCAACGCCCAGGTGAAGGCCCAACAGGCGCTGCTCGACCAGACGCTGATCCGCGCGCCCTTCGCGGGGCGGCTGGGCATTCGCAATGTCAATCCGGGCGAATATGTCTCGCCCGGCACGGGGCTGGTGACGCTGACCCAACTCAACCCGGTTTACGCCGATTTCTATTTGCCCCAGCAGGATGTGAGCGCGGTGAGCGTTGGCCAGACGGTGAAGGTGACCGTGGATACCTATGCGGGCCAGAGCTTTACCGGCACCGTCTCCGCCATTGATTCGGCCGTTGATCAGGCGACCCGCTCGATCCGCGTGCGCGCGACCATCGATAACAAGGCGCTGAAGCTGGTGCCTGGCATGTTTGCCCAGGTGAGCGTGGCCAGCGGCGCGCCCGCCACCCACATCACGCTGCCGCAGGCGGCCATTACCTATAACCCTTATGGCGACACGGTCTATGTGCTCACCCCCCACGCCCCCGCGCCGGGCGCGGTGACCAGCGGGCCGAGCTATCTGGCGACCCAGGTGTTCGTGCAGCTTGGCGACACGCGCGGCGACCAGGTGGCGGTGCTGTCGGGCATTAAACCCGGCGACATGGTGGTGACCGCCGGGCAGATGAAGCTGCATAACGGCTCGCTGGTGATGGTGAACAACGCGATCGAGCCCGCCGACAACCCCGCCCCCACCCCGCCCAACGAATAAGGGGCTAAGCCAGATGAAGCGCTTTACCGATCTGTTCATCAGCCGGCCGGTGCTCTCGGTGGCCGTGAGCGTGCTCATCCTCGTGCTCGGCCTGCGCGCGGTGGGCACGTTGCCAGTGCAGCAATTTCCGCAAACCGAAAACGCCACCATCACCATCACCACCACCTATCCGGGCGCGGCGCCCGACACGGTGGCGGGCTTCGTGACCACGCCCATTGAGCAGGCGGTCGCGCAGGTGAACGGCATTGACTACATGACCTCGCAAAGCCTGCCCAGCCAGTCGGTCATCACGGTCAATCTCATCCTCAATCACAACCCCGATGCCGCGCTGACCGAAATTCAGGCTCAGGTGAATTCGGTGCTCTCGCAATTGCCCACCGGTACCCAGCAGCCAGTCATCACGCTGCAAATCGGTCAGCAGGTGGATGCGATGTATATTGCTTTCCGCTCCGACCAGCTGACGCCCAACCAGATCACCGATTACGTGTCGCGTGTCGCCCAGCCGGCCTTGCAGGCCGTGCCCGGTGTGCAGACGGCGGAAATTCTGGGGGAGCAGAATTTCGCCATGCGCATCTGGCTCGATCCCGCCAAGCTCGCGGCCTATGGCCTCACCGCCACCGATGTATGGAATGCGCTGGCGGCCAATAATTTCATCGCCGCGCTGGGCAACACCAAGGGCGAGACCACGCAGATCACGCTGGTGGCCTCGACGGAGCTGCATTCGGCGGATGCGTTCAAGCAACTCATCATCAAGCAGCAAAACGGCGCCATTGTACGGCTCAGGGATGTGGCGTCGGTCGAATTGGGCAGTGACACCTATGAGCAAGATGTCAGTTTTGACAACAAGCCGGGCATTTATGTGGGCATCAAGGTTGCCCCTGACGCCAACCTGCTCAATGTCATAGGCGGTGTACGCAAGGTGTTTCCGAGTGTGGAAGCCTCGCTCCCCACCGGGCTGGCGGCGACCATTGTCTATGACAGTACCGATTTCGTGCATGCCTCGATCCGTGAGGTGGTGGAGGCGCTGGGTGAGGCGCTGGGCATTGTCACGCTGGTGGTGTTCGCCTTTTTAGGCTCGCCGCGCTCGGTGCTCATTCCGGTGGTGGCGATTCCGCTGTCGCTGATCGGGGCGTTCGCCATGATGGCGGTGCTGGGGTTCTCGATCAATCTGCTGACGCTGCTGGCGCTGGTTTTGGCCATTGGGCTGGTGGTCGATGACGCCATCATCGTGGTCGAGAATGTCAACCGCCATCTGGATTTGGGGGAAACGCCGCTGATGGCGGCACGCCAGGCGGCTGGCGAACTGGCCGGCCCGATTGTCGCCATGACCGTGGTGTTGATCGCGGTTTATGTGCCCATTGGCTTCCAATCCGGGCTTACCGGCGCATTGTTCACCGAGTTTGCTTTCACGCTGGCTGGGTCGGTGACCATTTCCGCGATTGTCGCGCTCACCCTCACGCCCATGCTCTCATCACGGTTTTTGCGGCATATCGACCGTGAGCAGCCCAATTGGGAAGGGCGGATGATCTCGACCATCGACCATATTTTCGAGGTCGTTCACAAGCGCTACACCAGGGCGCTGGGCTTGAGCCTGGATACGGTGCCGGTGACCATTGCCTTCGCCGCTATCATTTTGGGGTCCATCTATTTTCTGGCCTCCGGCGCCAAATCCGAACTGGCCCCCATCGAGGACCAGGGGCTGGTGCTGTTTTCCTCCACCAATGCGCCAGATGCCACGGTGCAAGCCGATGCGGTATGGGACCGCGCGATCAATGCGCGGATTCTCAAAACTGATGGCGTGGCGCATACGTTTCAGTTCAACGTGCCTGGGCAGGATTTTCTGGGCGCCGTGCTCAAACCCTGGGGTGAGCGGCCCGACGCCACCACCCTTCAGACCGAGCTGCAAAACATCGTCAACAGAGACGATCCCGGCCAGCAGGTGGCGGCGTTTCCGTTGCCGCCTCTGCCCGGCTCGCAGGGGTTTCCGGTGCAGTTCGTCATCAAAACCACCGATGGGTTTGACGCCCTCTATCCCCGCGTCCAGGCGCTCCTGGCGGCCGCCAAGGCCAGCGGCAAGTTCGTGTTTCTCGACTCAGACCTCAAGCTCGACCAGCCTCAGGCCAGCGTGGTGATCGACCGCGACAAGGCCGCGGCGCTGGGGCTCAACATGAGCCAGATCGGCGCTGCCCTGGGCGAGGCGCTGGGCGGCGGTTATGTGAATTATTTCGATCTCGATGGCCGGTCCTACAAGGTCATTCCGCAAGTCAACCGCCAGGCGCGGCTCAATGTGGCTGATCTCAATAACTACTACATCGCCAACATCAACGGCGTGAATGTGCCGCTCTCCTCTGTCGCTCACATCAAAATGACTGTCATCCCCGAGAGCATCAACCATTTCCAGCAGCAGAATTCAGCGACCATCGAGGGCGTCATCGCGCCCGGCGTGGCGCAGGCCGATGCGCTGGAAACCCTGCAAACCCTGGCCGCGAAATATCTCTCCCCCGCCGACACGCTCGATTATGGCGGGCAGTTGCGCCAGTATATGCAAACCTCGAACGCTTTCGTGCTGACCTTCATCTTTGCCGTCATCATCATTTTTCTGGCGCTCGCCGCCTTGTTCAACTCGTTCCGCGATCCGTTGATCATTCTGGTCAGCGTGCCGATGTCGATCGCGGGGGCACTGATTTTCATCTATCTGGGCTTTAATAATCTCAGCCTCAACATTTACACCGAGGTGGGGTTGGTGACGTTGATGGGCTTGGTTTCGAAGCATGGCATCCTGATGGTCGAGGTCGCCAATGAGGCGCGCCAGACCGGTATGGAGAAGCGCCAGGCCATCGAATACGCCGCCAATATCCGACTGCGCCCGATTTTGATGACCACCGCCGCCATGGTGCTGGGCGTGGTGCCGCTGATTTTCGCCTCGGGCGCGGGCGCGGCGTCACGCTTTGCCATGGGCACGGTGATCGGCGCCGGGCTCTCGATCGGCACATTGTTCACATTGTTCGTGGTGCCGGCCGTTTATATGCTGCTGGCTGGCGATCATAAGCCCGGCCAGGAAGCAGCCGGCTGATATCGGTGTGGTTACAGCTCCGAGGCGACGCCGCTGAAACTCACCGAAAGGTGCGAGCCAAGTGTGCTGACCGCCCCGACAATGGCCACCGCGATGAGCGCGGCGATGAGCGCATATTCAATGGCGGTCACCCCGCGCCGGTCAATGCCCATACGGGTAGCGGCCACGGCGAGGCAGAAGCGCGGAAAGGCAGCAAGCATGGATACGGCTCTCTGTAAGTTGTGACGAACCGTAAATTTATCCTGCCTAGCGCGGGGGGCGACAAGTCGGGAGTGCGCGATGTCGCCCGTGGGGCGTTTGTGGTTTTTAGCTGTGCGCGGTGAAGGGGTTAGAGTGGATGACATCAAATTACCCCGCCTCGCGGGGCGCTCTGGTGTCTGAATCCGTCTCTAGTGTCAGCTAAAACAATGTTGGACGGTTTTTCATCATATGAAAAACCGTCTATAATTCAGAAGCAACCTGGCCGAAGCTCGAGGCCAGGGAGCCGCCGATGGATTTCGCGCCTCCCACGACGGCCACGACCATGACAGCCGCGATGATTGCATATTCGAGAGACGTTACCGCGCGCCGGTCAAGACCCAAGCGGGCGGTGGCCATGGCCAGGCGGGTACGCAAGAGGGAAACAAGCATAAGCACAGCTCACAAAATAAAAATGAACCGTCAGCTTATCTTGTTGGTGCCAAGGCGGCGCAAGTCGGGAAAGTCTGATGTTTACCGTGGGGTGATTGTGGTTTTTTCGCCCGAAACGTCAGAGTTCGGAAGCGACCTGGTTGAAGGTGACGCTCAGCGAGGGGCCGATCGTTTTCGCCCCTCCAAAAACGGCCACGGCCATGACAGCGGCAATGATTGCGTATTCAATGGCGGTGACCGCGCGGCGGTCAGCCCGCAGCATGTGTGCGAGCATGGGTAATCTGGTCAGCAGATAAGAGATCAGCATGTGGCTGTACCTATCGGGTAATGTTTATCAACTCATAAATTTGCCAGCGCGGGGTCTGCCACCTTAACGTCCTGCAACCGCCCTGGCTATTTATTGTTCATTGCAAGCCGCTGGCCGGTCGTGGGCGCCGGTCCTGCCAAGGCTCTAGGCGCGGGTTGGATGTGTGACAAGGGAATGGAGCCTGACATTTCCGTGAGGGGGATAAAGTATCTGTGAGCGAGGTTTAAGCTTTTCTTAAACCTGAAGTCGTGGCACGTTTGGCGTGTTATGCGTGATAAACGTGCAATTAATGGTTTTGCCGATGCTTCGGTGCCCGCTTCCCTCTCCCCCGAAATCCGGCCCGAGCGTCCGGCGGTCGGGGTGGAGGGGCATCGCGCGCGGCTGCGTCAGCGCCTGCTGGCCGCCGGCCCCGAGGCCCTGGCCGAGCACGAGCTGATTGAAATGGTGCTGTTTCTGGCTTTGCCCCGGCGTGATACCAAACCCATCGCCCGCGAGTTGCTGGCGCGGTTTGGCTCGTTCGGCAATGTCATTTCGGCCAGCGTGGCCGAACTGCTGCAAACCGAAGGCCTGGGCGAGGCCGGGGTGGCGGCGCTCAAAATCGTGCAGGCCGCGGGCCAGAAGCTGGCCAAGGCCGAGGTGCTCTACCGCCCCGTGCTCTCCAACTGGGACCGGTTGATGGAATATCTCCAGGCCGTGCTGGCGCGCGAGAAGGTCGAACAATTCAGGGTTCTGTTTCTCGATAACCGCAACCGCCTGCTGGCCGATGTGCCCCAAGCCAAGGGTACGGTAAACCACACGCCTGTTTATCCGCGCGAAGTGGTGAAGCGCGCGCTCGAATTGCACGCCACCGCCATGATTTTGGTGCACAACCACCCCAGCGGCGACCCCTCTCCGTCGGAAGACGACATTGTCATGACCAAGGAGATCAAGCGCGCCGCCCAGGCCTTGTCGATCGTGCTGCACGACCATGTCATCGTCGGCAACGGCACTTGGCTCAGCTTCAGGAAGGCGGGGTTTTTATGAAGGCGCCCAGCCCGTGAGAATGCCGAGCTTGAGCGGCATGAGCACGCGACCTTCCTGCACGGGTAGCCGCGACAGCGCCAGCGGAAACAGCGCGCGGGGGGGAATGCGCCGCGAGCGGGCGCTGAGCGCATTGGTTTCCCCGGCCAGCCGCAAATCATGCAGCAAGGTCAGTGGGGCGCGGTATGAGAGGGTAATCTCCTCGAGATCGGCCACCGGCAAGGCAAAACCGGCGCGTTGCAGCAGCCCGGCCACGTCGCGCAGCTCGGGATATGGCGAGACGCGCGGACTGACCCGCCCGGTCAGCTCCTCCTCGGCTTCGAGCAAGGCCTCGCGAAGCGGCTGGAGCGTGCCGAGCAGTGGCACGGAAGCCAGAAACAGCCCATCGGGGCGCAGCGCGCGGCGCAGCTGGATGAGCGCGCCAGGCAGATCATCGAACCAATGCAGGCTGAGCGGCGCGATGATCAGGTCAAACGCGGCCTGGGGCAGGGCAAAATCGGCCGGATCGGTGATCAGGTGGCGCGCGCCTGGGGCGTTTGCCAGCCAGGCGGGCGTGAACTCGGCCGAGGTCACGCGCAGCCCGCGCGCCGCCAGCACCGGCGCGGTCAGGCCGCGGCCGCCAAAATCCAGCGCGTCCGTGAAGCGGCGGCTGGTGTCATCGAGCCGCTCGAGCAGGCGGGCGGAAAGGTCTTCGAGCACCGGCGCGATGGCGGCAAAGCCGCGCGCGGCGCGTGCGCGGTGTTTGGTCAGGGCGTCGAAATCAAAGAGTGGATGCACATGAAACCCCTGTTGAGATGGATGCTGGATACTGTGTTGCCGCCCTCTTGTCTCGCCTGCGATGCGCCGGTTGAGCGGGAGGGGCAGTTCTGCCTGAATTGTTTTCGCGCGGCCAACTTCATCACCGAGCCGGTATGCGCGCTGTGCGGCGTGCCCATGGGCCCGGGCGGCGGCGGGTGTTGCGCCCCCTGTCTTGCCCAGCCCCGCGCCTTTGCCAGCGCGCGCGCGGCGTTGAGTTATGATGACACGGCCCGCAAGCTGCTCTTGCCGCTGAAATATGCCGACCATACCGAGGCCGTGCGCGGCCTGGCCGAGTTGATGCGCCGGCCGGGCCGCGAGATGATCGCGGCCTGTACCCTGATTGTGCCGGTGCCGCTGCATTTATCGCGGTTGCGCGGGCGGCGTTTCAACCAGGCGGCGTTGCTGGCCGTGGCGCTGGCGCGCGCGGCCGCCCGGCCGGTGGATGTCGAGGCGCTGGAGCGCGTGCGCGCCACCGCCCCGCTCGAGGGGCTGGGCCTTTCGGCCCGCGCGGCTGAGCTGTCGGGGGCGATTCGGGCTCGGGCGGGGGCGCGGCTTGCCGGTCAGCGTGTGTTGTTGATTGATGATGTGATGACCTCGGGCGCCACCGCCGATGAATGTGCCCGCGCCCTGCTGGCGGGCGGCGCCGCGCGGGTGGAAGTGCTGACCGTGGCGCGCGTGGGCTTGCGCGACCTGCCGCCGCCCGAGCGGGCGCGCGCCGAGGGAATGAAGACCGCGCCAAGGTTGGGGCTTGCATAGTTTCGCGGCGACGCTAATTCAGGCAAATGGCCAATATTGAAATTTATACCCAGCCTTATTGCCCCTATTGCGCGCGCGCTCTGGCGCTGCTGGCCGAAAAGGGCGTTGTGGTCACCGAAATCAATGCCCCCCACGGCACGCCCGAACGCCAGACGGCGATCGCGCGCTCCGGCGGGCGCACCACGGTGCCGCAGATTTTCATCAAGGGCCAACATGTGGGGGGCTGCGATGATTTGTTCGCCCTCGAGCGCGCGGGCAAGCTCGACGCGCTGTTGGCGCCATGATTCATTACCAGCTCCGCTGCCCCGATAGCCACGAATTCGACGGTTGGTTCAAAGATGCCGCCGGCTTCGAGGCGCAGGTGGCGGCGGCGCTGGTAACGTGCCCCGTCTGCGGCAGTGCCCAGGTGACACGCGCGCTCATGGCCCCGGCCATTCCGCGCAAGGGCAAGCTGGTGGCCGCGACGGAAATATTGCCGCCCGAGCCGCCCGCCCAGCCGCATGCCGGCGGCGTGATGCCCGATGCGGTGCGTGCCGCCCTCTCCCGCTTGCGCGAAGAGGTGGAGAAAAACTGCGATTATGTGGGGGGTGATTTCGCCGAGGAGGCACGGCGCATCCATAATGGCGAGGCCGAGGCGCGCGGCATTTACGGCGAAAGCACCCAGGCTGAAGCCGAGTCCCTGGCCGAGGATGGTATCGGCTTCGCCCGTATCCCCTGGCTGCCGCGCTCGGAATCCTGAGCCCGATGACGCGCGAGATCATATTTTCCGCCGATGATTTCGGCCTGACCCTGGGCGTGAACGAGGCCGTGGAGCGCGCCCACACCCAAGGCCGGCTGAACCAGGCCAGCTTAATGGTGGCCGCGCCCGAGGCCGCCGATGCGGTCGAGCGCGCCAAGCGCCTGCCGGGCCTGCGGGTGGGGCTGCATCTGGTGCTGGTCGAGGGCGATTCATGCCTCGGCCATGGGCGGTTACCTGATATCACCACTCCCGATGGCCGTTTTTCAGCGGACCAGGCGGCTTTGGGGGTAAAATATTTTTTTTCTCCCGCCGCGCGGCGCCAGTTGCGGGCCGAGATCGAGGCGCAGTTCGCGGCCTTCGCCGCCACCGGGCTGGAACTGCACCATGCCGACGCGCATAAGCATTTCCACCTGCACCCAACCATCGCGGCCATGATGATTGAGGTGGGCAAACGCCATGGGCTAAAGCGCCTGCGCGTGCCCGCCGAACCGCCCGCGGTGATGAAGGCGCTGGGCGAGCGCGTGGGGCTGGCCGAGTATGCGCTATATGGCTGGACGAGGCTGCTGCGCTGGCAAGCCCGCGGGCTGGAACTGCCCGACCAGGTGTTTGGCCTCAAATGGTCGGGGCATATGACCCCAGAGCGCATGGCGCGGCTGCTCCAGATGCTGCCCGATGGGCGGACGGAGATTTATACCCATCCCGCCACATATCGTGACGACGCCCTGCGTACCCTGATGCCTGATTACGAACACGAGGCGGAGTTTGCGGCGCTGCTGCGGTAGCTTGATCAGATATGCGCGGCTCTTACGGGGACGGCGTGTGATCGCCAGATCAGCATGGCTATGGCAGCAATGACTGGCGCTCCGACAAGAAATAGCTTGATCGCAAAGAAGATGAACAGGCTTGTAAATATCCAGAATAAGGCCAACGGCGCTAACCTGCGCCAATTCTCCCCTGCCGCCTGTGCGGCGAGAGCTGCGCCAAGGGCGGGGAGATCATAAACATAGGCGTAAGGTGTTGCTAGAAAAACGAGGCAGAGCGTTAGTGCGAGGCGATTTAGAGGCGCAACAGACGCGGAAGGACGCCAGACCAGCCAGCAGAAAAGAGCCGCCGCCACACTCGCAACACCCTGACAGATATAGGTCGTGTACAAATCAACTCCCAGGCTGCGTAGTGTCAGAAAGACTGTGACGGCTGGATATTGATAAAATTGTGGCCAGGACTGATCGATGAAATGGCGGGCGACAATTGTGTTGTGGTCAAGGTAAGCGCGCCAGATGTCAGGGGTAAATATCAGACAAGGCAGGGCGATCAGCAGTACGGCGGTAACAGACGCGGAAATCAACGATCGCCAATTGCGACTGGCTAAAAAACAGATAGGCAGCAATAAGCCAAATTGTGGCTTGATAATCAGGAAGCCAGAAGCAATTCCCGCAAGAGTTGGTCGTCGATCTGCCTGAGACAGGGCAATCAAGAGTAGACCAGAGACGAATTCGCCTGTTTGGCCCATGGCCAGACAGTAGAGCGTCGCGGAGGAGACGAGTGTCAGCACGAGGACTGCGCGACTATCGCTGAGGAAGAGCGTGGCTATCGCAAGGGTTGCGCTGCCGACCAGCATCCAAGCGAGATAGGCATCGGTCGGTGAGAGCCAGGAAAGCGGTAGCGCCAGAATTAAAAAGGGAGGTGGATACAGCAGATTTTTAGCGGCGATTGCCAATCCGTTATGAGCGTGGACGGCGAATGCCGCGATGGTACGGAACTGGGTGAGATCGCCGGGCACAAGCGTATGAGTTTGCAGGAGGCGCCTGTCCATGATCTGCATATCGAGGATCACGGCGCACAGACTGGCCAGGGCCATGACGGTCAAGGTCGGAAATAGTTTACGCATGTGTGTGGATGATACAAAAAACCCCGGCATATGCCGGGGTTTTTCTGGTGCAGCTTAGCGCTTGGAGAACTGGAAGGAGCGGCGGGCCTTGGGCTTGCCGTACTTCTTACGCTCAACCATACGCGGGTCACGGGTAAGGAAGCCGGCCGCCTTGAGGATGCCGCGCAGCTCGGGCTCATAGAGCGAGAGGGCGCGCGAGATGCCGTGGCGCACGGCGCCGGCCTGACCTGAGAGACCGCCGCCGGTGACGGTGGCGTACACATCGAACTGGTTGTAGCGGTCAGCCACCAGGAAGGGCTGGGTGATCAGCATGCGCAGCACGGGGCGGGCGAAATACACCGGCGCCTTCTTGCCATTGATGATGATCTCGCCCTTGCCGGGCTTCACCCACACGCGGGCGATGGCGTTTTTGCGGCGGCCCGTGCCATAGGAGCGGCCGAGCGCATCGCGCTTGGGCTCACGCTTGGGGGCTTCGGCGGGGGTGCCCGCGGCGGCGGCGGCGGTCAGGTCCTTCAGACCGGCGAAAGCGTTGTTGGTCGCGGACATCGATTAGGCCCTCTTGTTCTTGGAGTTCAGCGCGCCGACATCAAGCGACTTTGGCTGCTGCGCGGCGTGCGGGTGCTCAGGCCCGGCATAGACGTAGAGATTCTTCATCTGCTGACGCTGCAGGGGGCCGCGCGTGATCATGCGCTCAACCGCCTTCTCAACCACCGACTGAGGGTTCTTGCTGGCCAGCCGCTCCTTGATGG
Organism: Pseudomonadota bacterium; assembly: GCA_021809435.1. GTDB lineage: Bacteria > Pseudomonadota > Alphaproteobacteria > Acetobacterales > Acetobacteraceae > Acidocella. Next base: position 111,272 of record JAKBAD010000001.1, read on the forward strand.
TGCGGCCCTTGATGCCACCCGCATAGCCGGTGTGATAATAAAACACCGAGTCGGTCAGCTTCTTGCCTGTCACCTTCACCTTTTCGGCGTTGATGACAATGATATTGTCGCCGCAATCGACGTGCGGGGTAAAGGTGGCCTTGTGCTTGCCGCGCAGGCGGTTGGCCACGATGGTGGCCAGGCGGCCCAGAACCAGGCCTTCGGCGTCGATCAGGACCCAGTCCTTCTGCACGTCCGCCGGTTTGATGGAGAGCGTCGTTTTCATAATTCACCCAAGTAAACGAAGTGGCGGGCTTATGGGTGCAAAAGCCTCCCGGGTCAAGGGGTTTTGATTGTGGTATTATAATACCGCGCCGCATCCGTGGCGGAAGTTGCAGGATTTTTCTGTGGATTCCAAAAGCCTTCGGCGCCGCTTGGCGGAGTGATATGAAAATTTTCGCCCAAAGACTGCCAAATTGCCGATTGCCCAAGCCCGCATAGCGTGGCTTTGAGCAAAATAGGGGGCGCTATCAGCAGGCGGACGGGCCGGCCGAGCCCTTGAGCGAGCGCGCGGCATAAATCTGGCGGGGTGAGGGGCACGGGGTGTGCGGCCAGAACCGGGGCTTCTGGCAGGGGGGCGATGAGCAGGCCCAGCGCCAAGTCGGCCAGATCCTCGACCGCCACGAAAGAGCGCCGGTTGGTGAGCGCGCCAAATGGCAGCGGCACATCTTGGGCAATCAACCGCATGAGCCGGGGCAGGTTACCCTTGGCGCCGGCGCCCAGCACGGGGGCGGGGCGTAAAATCACCAGCCCCGGGCCAAAGCCCGTGCGCACCGCCTGTTCACCGGCCAGCTTGCTGCGGGCGTAGAGATCGGCCGGCGCCGCTGGCGTGGCGCATGTCACCGGCCCGGGCTGTGCCCGGCCCAGCACATAAGCGCTGGAGAGGTGAACAAACCGGGTCGCCCCGGCCGCGCGGGCGGCCCGCGCCAAGCGGGCGGGGGCGGTGACGTTCTGGGCCGTCCAAAGTTCACTGGGCAGGCCGCGCCGGTGGCCGAGTCCGGCGGCGTTGATCACGGCATCGAGCGGCGGCAGGGCCAGCGTGGCGTGGGCCAAATCGCCCAGCACCAGCGCCGTGGCGCCATCTGGCACCGGTGCCGGCGCGCGCAAACCAGCATAAAGCGTGGCGCCGGGCATGGCGGCCAGCGCCGCGCGCAGCACGGCCCTCCCAATAAAGCCGCCCGCGCCCGTTACCAGCAGGCGCATGCGGGTCAGTCGAGCTTCGGCTCGGTCCGGCGGGGGCGCGGCGCCTGAGGCTGCGGGGTCAGCCGTTCCCGCGCATAAGGCTGCAGGGGCTCGCGCGCGGGGGCAAAGCGCTGGGCGGGCGGTTCGGCGGGAAGGGCGAAGCGCTTGGGTTCGGGCTCGGGCGCGGCGCGGCGTGGCGCGGCGGGTTGGTCCAAGCCTTGCGCATAGGCATCGCGCGGGGGCTGGGCCGCGCGCGGCTCGGGCGTGTAACTCGCGCGGGTTTTCTTGAGCAGTCCGAAATCGGGTACATCATCGACATAATCAGCGCGGGTGACGGGCGGCAGCGCGCCGCTCATGCGCATTCCCATAATCCGCAGATCATCCTGCATCTGATCGAGCTGGGCCTCGAGCGATTCGAGACGCGATTTCACCCCAAACACCGAGAAGGGCACCATGAGAAACGCCAACCCCCACAGCAGCACCGGCAGCGCCACCAGCACGATGGCCCAGCCGGGCAGCCAGTCGGGAAGCACGAAAGGCAAATTGAGTGGCATGGTGCCCTTCTATAGCACGTTAGTGGCGGAAATGGCGCATATTCGTGAACACCATGGCGATGCCCGCCTTGTTGGCGGCCTCGATCACCTCGTTGTCACGAATAGACCCACCCGGCTGGATGACCGAACTGGCGCCGGCGGCAATGGCGGCTTCCAGCCCATCGGCGAAGGGGAAGAAGGCGTCAGACGCCACCGCGCAGCCGGTGAAGTCGAGATTGGCGGCCTTGCCGCGCCAGGCGGCGATGCGCGCGCTGTCAACCCGGTTCATCTGCCCCGCGCCAACCCCCAGCGTCGCCTGGTTCTTGGCATATACAATGGCGTTCGACTTCACATGCTTGCCCACCCGGAAGGCGAACAGCATGTCCTCGATTTCGGTGGGCGTGGGGGCGCGTTCGGTGACCACCTTGAGGTCGGCGGCCGTGATCCGCCCGGCATCGCGCGTTTGCACCAAAAACCCGCCCGAGAGCGATTTGAAGGTGCGCGCGGCATCGAGCGGGTCGGGCACGCCGCCGGTGATCAGCAGGCGGAGGTTTTTCTTCTTCGCGAGCAGAGATTTGGCGCCCTCGGTCGCTGCGGGGGCGATGATCACCTCGGTGAAGATGGTGGCGATCTTGGCCGCCGTCTCCTCATCGAGCGGGCGGTTGAGGGCGACGATGCCGCCAAAGGCCGAAACCGGGTCGCAGGCGAGCGCGGCATCCCAGGCTTGCGCCGTGCTGGCCGCGCTGGCCACGCCGCAGGGGTTGGCGTGTTTCACAATCACCACCGTCGGCGCGTCGAACTCGCTCACGCACTCAAACGCGGCGTCGGTGTCGTTGTAATTATTATAAGAGAGTTCCTTGCCCTGGGCCTGGGTGGCGGTGGCGACGCCAAAGCGGGCGGGCTGGGTGGTGTAGAAGGCCGCCGTCTGGTGCGGGTTCTCACCATAGCGCAGCTCTTGTTTCTTCTCGCCCGCAAAGCTCACGCGCTCGGGGTAGGCAACGCCGTTCTGGGCCGCGAACCAGCTGGAAATCGCGGCGTCATAGGCGGCGGTACGGGCGTAGGCGGCAGCCGCCAGCGTGCGGCGGGTGCCGCTGGTGGTGCCGCCATGCTCGGCCAGCTCGGCCAGCACCTGGGCGTAATGCGCGGGCTCGGTGAGCACGGCCACGCTCTCATGGTTCTTGGCCGCCGAGCGGATCATGGCTGGGCCGCCAATGTCGATATTCTCGATGCAGTCCTCGAACGGCGCGCCCTTGGCCACGGTGGCCTCGAACGGGTAGAGATTGACCGCCACCAGATCGATGGGGGCGATGTTGTGCGCATGCATCTGGGCGACATGTTCAGGCACGCTCCGGCGGCCCAGAATGCCGCCATGCACCTGGGGCACCAGCGTCTTCACGCGGCCATCCAGAATTTCGGGGAAGCCGGTATGTTCGGAAACCTCGGTGACCGGAATGCCAGCCTCGCGCAGTGCCTTGGCCGAGCCGCCGGTGGAGAGGATCTTCGTGCCATGCGCCTCGAGCGCGCGGGCGAATTCGATCAGCCCGGTTTTGTCGGAAACGGAGATCAGGGCGGTCTTGATGCGCACAATATCGGTCACGGGGCGGCTCCAGTCTGTATCAACCAATAGAATGCCCAGGCGCGCGGCGGTTTCGGCCGCGCTCCCCGATGGTCTGCCATCTCAGCGCCAGTCACGCGGCTGGCGCGCGATGTCGCACGGGCGGCACCGCTTAGCAAGGCATAGAGCGTAAGGCTGGGTTTCGGGAAATGGCCGCCGCCCGCGGCCGGTTAATGCTGCAGGGCGGGGGCGCGCTGGGCGCGGTTGGGCTCAGGGCTGGTGGTGTCGTTCATATCGTGACCGTGCGAGCCGAGGCCACTGAAAAAGCGGAGCTTGTCGCTGTTCGTGAGGGAGGTGCTGCTGTCTTTGGCGGGGGAGCCATCAGGGGTGGTCACGCCCCTGGTGTGGGCGTCAACCATATTTTCGGCTTGCCGGTGAAAACGCGGCACAGCCCACAACATGAAACCGGGCTGGAATTTGGTCGGCATTTTATCAACCTTCAAGTTGTGATGGGCTTTTAGCCCAACCCGTCGGGGCGGGCCAGACGGGAAATAGCGCAAAAGAGTTAATTTTTGCCTAGTTATATGAAATGTTTCTATCCATAACAGTTCTGTGACAGTATTTTGGAAAAAATTTGTGCGTTGCGGCGTTTTTGTGCAATGCCGTTGTTGCGGCGCAAAAACTTATGACGGTATCGTTAACAATCTGCCCGCGAAGGCAGGCAGGGCGTTGGGGGGACATATCGCCAGCGGGGCAGGGGGGTGCTAAAAGGCGGTCCATGACCGACCATGCACAAAATACCTCGCGCCTGTCGTCAATGACCGGCTTCGCCCGCGCCACGGGCGAGCTCAGCGGCGCCAGCTTCGCCTGGGAGCTGCGCTCCGTGAACGGCCGCGGGCTGGATGTGAAGTTGCGCCTGCCTTCGGGCTTCGAGGCGCTGGAATTTCCCCTGCGTGAGCTGGTGGGCAAGAGCCTCAAGCGCGGCAATGTCAGCGGCGGGCTCACCCTCAAGCGCGAGCAGGCGGGCGCGATCATGCCCGATCTCGAGGCGCTTCACCGCATCAAGGAACTGGCCATCGCCCTGGCCGACGATATTCCCGGCGCTCTGCCGCCGCGCGCCGAGCTGATTCTCGGCCTGCCAGGCGTGATGAAAAGCGCCAACAGCCAGGAAGAGCTCTCCGAAGAGGCGCAGCTCGCCTTGCACGAGGCGCTCAAGACCACGTTCCTCCAGGCCCTGCGCGCGCTCGATGAGGCGCGCCGCGCCGAGGGTGCCAAGCTTGCCGCCATCGTCGCCGCCAATGTCGAGGAGATCGAGCATCTGATCGCCGCCGCCAGGATCGAGGCCGCCAAACAACCCGAGGCCCACCGCGCCCGCCTGGCCGCGCAACTGGCTGAGCTGATCGGCGGCACGCCCAACCTGCCCGAGGAACGGCTGGCCCAGGAAATCGCCCTGCTCGCCACCAAATCCGACGTGCGCGAGGAGCTTGACCGGCTGAGCGCCCATATCGAGGCCGCGCGCGCCTTGCTGCGCGAGGGCGTCGCCGTGGGCCGCAAGCTGGATTTTCTGATGCAGGAATTCAACCGCGAGGCGAACACGCTGTGTTCAAAATCGGCGTCGCTGGCGCTCACCTCCATCGGGCTCGCGCTCAAGGCCGCCATCGAGCAGCTGCGCGAGCAGGTGCAAAACATTGAGTAGGCGTGGGCTCTGCCTGGTGCTGGCCGCGCCCTCGGGGGCGGGCAAAACCACCCTCTCGCGCCTGCTGCTCGAGCAGGATGACGAGCTGCACCTCTCGGTGAGCGTGACCACCCGCGAGCGCCGCTTGGGCGAAAAAGAGGGCAAGCATTATTATTTCATCAGCCAGGAGCGGTTTGATGACATGGTTGCGCGCGATGAGCTGCTCGAATATGCGCGGGTGTTTGGCCGCTCTTACGGCACCCCGCGTGACAAGGTGGAAGCCGCGCTCCGCGCCGGCCAGGATGTGATGTTCGACATTGACTGGCAGGGCTTTCGCCAGATCAAGGCCGCCATGCCGAGCGATGTGGTGGGCGTGTTCATCCGCCCGCCCAACCTCGAGACCCTGCGAAACCGCCTGACCAAGCGCGGTGACACGCCCGAGCAGGTGGAACACCGCATGGCCCACGCGGAGGCCGAAATCTCCCATGCCCGGGAGTTTGACTATGTGGTCGAGAACCATGATCTCGATGTCGCGTTGGCCGATTTGCGCGCGATTTTGCGCGCCGCGCGCCTGGCCACCAGCCGCCAGGCGTAAACTTACTCCGCCCCCAGGCGATAATGGCGCCAGTGGTAGAAAAACCGCGCGATGTCACTGGGCCATTTGCGCGGCATGATACGGTAAAACAACGCCCGCCCGTGGCGCGCTCCGCCCTGCGCGCGGGCGGGAATGGTGCTGGGCAGGGTTTCGTCCTCGCGCACCGGGTGGGGGAGCACGGAAAATGTGTTTAACCCGTGGAAATAATACTCATCGAGCAGAATGTCGATTTGCTGAGTCATGGGCAGCGCATAGCCGATGAACCGGCGTGCCGCTTCCCCGGTGATGACATAACCTTGCGTGCCACAAGCGCCGCCAAACAACCTCACCAGCTGGCGCCCGGCCAGCTGTTGCACGGGCTTGCATTTGCGCGCCCGCTTGCCCGCCAGGCGGATGATATCAAACGGCCGCTCGAGCGCCGCCACGGCATCCAGCACGGCGGGCAGGTCGGGGGCCAGCACCACGTCATCCTCGAGCACCACGCCCGCCCGCGCGGGGCCAGCCGCGATGGCGGCGCAGGCTTTCACATGGCTCAGCCCGCAGCCAATTTCGTGGGGGGAGAGTTCAGTGCCATAAACCCGCAGGCGTTTTTCACGGTCATAGGCCTGGGCGGCATTGGGCAGGGGCCGGGCGCCGTCGATCGCGTCGATGAAGCTAAACGTCAGCCCCAGCGCCGCCAGCTGGGCGCTGATGGCCGCGCGCCGTGCGGGCGAGCGGGTCAGGGAAATCACATAAATGGGCAGCGCCGTGTGCGGCACCGGTTGGTCCTTAATCGTGAAACATCCAATTGACACGCTTGGGTTGTTGCCGATGATCCCGGCGGGCGCAAGTGGGGCAGGGGCTTTTGCATGGAGGTTTGGGGTGAATTTGTAAACCCCTGCGTGCTGTGCTACAGGTGTTAGACAATGATTGATATAATTTACAGCTTTTTCAATGGCTTAAAAGTAACGCTGACGGACTCTCCGAAGGCAGGCGAAGGCTTGAACACCTGACATGACCGATACACCAGCAGAGCCCGGGGCGCCGATGCCGCCCGCGCGGGCGGGCGAGCCTGTCTCCATCGAATTGGAGATGCGCAAATCCTATCTCGACTATGCCATGTCGGTCATCGTCTCGCGCGCCTTGCCCGATGCGCGCGACGGGCTGAAGCCCGTGCACCGGCGTATTCTCTACGCCATGAACGAGGCGGGCAACACGCCCGATAAGCCATACCGTAAATCGGCGCGCATGACCGGTGATGTGATGGGTACCTACCATCCGCACGGCGACTCGGCCATTTACCTCTCGGCCGTCCGCATGGCGCAGGATTTCTCCATGCGCCTGCCGCTCATCGACGGCCAGGGCAATTTTGGCTCCATCGACGGCGACGCGCCGGCGGCCATGCGTTACACCGAAATGCGCCTGGCGCCCGCGGCCATGCTGCTGCTGGCCGATATCGACAAAGACACCGTCGATTTCCAGCCCAACTACGATGAGAGCGAGCAAGAACCCAAGGTTCTGCCCGCCGCCTTCCCCAATCTGCTCATCAACGGCTCAAACGGCATTGCCGTGGGCATGGCCACCAACATCCCGCCCCATAATCCGGGCGAGATTCTGGATGCCGTGCTGGCCATGATCTCGAACCCCGAAATCACCCTCGATGAGCTGATGAAAATCGTACCCGGGCCGGATTTTCCGACCTCTGGCATCATTCTCGGGCGCTCAGGCATCCGCTCCGCCTTCGAGACGGGCAGGGGCTCGATTCTGGTGCGGGCACGTGCCGAGATCGAGGAAATCCGCAAGGACCGCCAGGCGATCATCGTCACCGAAATTCCCTATCAGGTAAACAAATCCACACTCCTCGAGCGCATCGCCGAGCTGGTGCGCGCCAAGGAGATCGAGGGCATCGCCGATCTGCGCGACGAATCGGACCGCGATGGCATGCGCATCGTCATCGAGGTGAAGCGCGACGCCACGCCCGAAGTGGTGCTCAACCAGCTCTACCGCCTGACCAACCTGCAATCGAGCTTTGGCATCAACATGCTGGCGCTCGACAAGGGCCGCCCGCGGCAGATGGGGCTGAAGGAATTGCTTGGCCTGTTCATCGAGTTCCGCGAAGAGGTGATTCTCCGCCGTGCGCGCTTCGATCTCTCCAAGGCCCGCGACCGCGCCCATCTGCTCATCGGCCTTGGCATCGCGGTCGCCAATATCGATGAGGTCATTAAAATCATCCGCGCCGCGCCCGATTCAAACAGCGCGCGCATCGCGCTCATGGAACGCGAATGGCCGGCCGATGATGTGCTCTCTCTGCTCGCGCTGGTCGATGACCAGGGCAACCATGTCTCTGAGCGCAACACCATCCATTTGACCGACGCCCAGGCGCGCGGGATCTTGGAACTCCGCCTCGCCCGCCTCACCGGGCTGGAGCGCGACAAAATCCACAATGAGCTGGGCGAGGTCGCGGTGCGGATCGAGGAATATCTCGCCATCATCGGCTCGCGCATCCGCCGGCTCGAGGTGATGCAGACCGAGCTGCTGGCGGCGCGCGAGAAAATCGCCAGCCCGCGCAAATCCTCGATTGAGGATACCGCCTCTGATCTCGACGATGAAAGCCTGATCGAGCCCGGGCAGATGGTCATTACCCTGACCCGCGACGGCTTCATCAAGCGCACCCCGCTTGAAGTGTTCCGCGCCCAAAATCGCGGCGGCAAGGGGCGTTCGGCGGCCAGCACGCGCGGCGATGACATCGTCACCCGCTCGTTCAACGCCCATACCCACCAGTTCGTGCTGTTCTTCTCCGAAAACGGCAAGGTGTTCCGCGAGAAGGTCTGGCGCCTGCCCGAGACCGCGCCCAACTCGCGCGGGCGCGCGCTGATCAATCTGCTGCCCGAGCTGGGCGGCGACCAGATCACCACCGTGCTGCCCCTGCCGCAAGATGAAACCCTGTGGGAGAGCCTGCATCTGGTGTTCGCCACCGCGTCGGGCAATGTGCGGCGCAACCGGCTGGCCGATTTCAGAAATGTCCGCGCTTCGGGGCTGATCGCCATGAAGCTCGACGAGGGCGATCACCTGATCGGCGTGGCCACCTGCCGCGAGGGTGATGACGTGTTCCTGGCCACGCGGGCGGGCCGCTGCATCCGCTTCCAGATCACCGATGAGACGCTGCGCGTGTTTTCAGGCCGCGATTCGACCGGCGTGCGCGGCATCCGCCTGCTGGGCGATGACGTGGTCATCAGCCTTTCGGTGCTGCGCCATGTCGAGGCTGGCATTGAAGAGCGCGCCGCCTACCTCAAGGCCCGCACCGCCGGCACCGAGGATGAGGGCGCCGAGACGGCCGAAGCCGATGAGGCGGTGGCCGAGGTCGTGCTCTCCGATGAGCGCCACGCCGAGCTGGCGGCCATGGAAGAGATCATCCTCACCGTCACCGACAGCGGGTTCGGCAAACGTTCGTCAGCTTACGAATACCGCGTCACCGGGCGCGGCGGTCAGGGCGTGGCCAACATCACGCTCAACGCCAAGCGCAACGGCACGGCCGTGGCGGCCAGCTTTGCCGTGCGCCCTGGCGATGACATCATGCTGGTGACGGATGGCGGCCAGCTCATCCGCGTGCCGGTTGACCAGGTGCGTGTCACGGGCCGCGCCGCCATGGGTGTCACGCTGTTCCGCGTCGGCGATGATGAGCGTGTGACCAGCGTGTTTCCGGTGCTGGAAGCAGAAGAGGAGACGACGGAAGATGGCTGAGCGAATCGCCCTTTACCCCGGCACGTTCGACCCGATCACCAACGGTCATATCGACATCATCTCCCGCGCGGCCAAGCTGGTCGACCGGCTCGTGGTCGGCGTGGCGGTGAATATCGGCAAAGGCCCGATCTTCGCGCTCGATGAGCGCGTGGCCCTGGTCAAGGCCGAAGTGGCGCCGATCGCCGAACGCCAGGGCATCGCCGTCGAGGTACGGCCCTTCTCGACCCTGCTCATCCAGTTCGCCCGCGAGGTCGGCGCCAAGATGATCGTGCGCGGCCTGCGCGCGGTCTCCGATTTCGACTATGAATTCCAGATGACCGGCATGAATTACCGGCTCGACCCCGAAATCGAGACGGTGTTTCTCATGGCCTCCGAGCGCCACCAGTTCATCTCCTCGCGCTTCGTCAAGGATGTCGCGCTATATGGCGGTGATATTTCGAGCTTCGTGCCCGCTCACACCGCCGCCGCCACCATCGCCAAGCTGAAAGGCCATTCATAATGCGCCGCCGCACCCTTTTAACCGCCGCAGCCGCGGCCCCACTCGCCACCACAGGATTAACCATGAGCGAAGCCCAAGCCGACACGGCCACCCCCACCACCCTGAAAATGACCCTGAAATATGGCGACGTGACCATCACGCTGCGCCCCGACCTGGCGCCGCTGGCCTCGGCCCGCCTGGCCGAGCTGACCAGCCAGGGTTTTTATGACGGCTGCAAATTCTTCCGCGTCATCGCCGGCTTCATGGCCCAGACCGGCGATCCCACCAACACTGGCATGGGTGGCTCGCAGCTGCCCAACCTGCCGGCCGAGTTCACCAACGATGCCAGCTTCCTGACCGGCACGCTGGGCATGGCCCGCACGCAAGACCCCAACTCGGCCAATTCGCAGTTCTTTATCTGCTTCGACCCCAGCCCCTGGCTGGACGGCCAATATACCATCGTCGGCCAGGTCACGGCGGGCATGGATGCCGTCAACCAGATCAAGAAAGGCGCCGGCTCGAACGGTCAGGTGCAAGACCCCGATTCCATCATCAAGATGGTCGTGGCCTGACTTGACTTTGGGGGGCGAAAGATAGTTTAAGCCCCCCACGATGCGGGGCGCGCCAGTCGCGCCCTGTTTGGTGAAGAGCCTGTAGCTCAGAGGTAGAGCAACCGACTTTTAATCGGTTGGCCGTGGGTTCGACCCCCACCGGGCTCACCATTCAGTTCATCCCCTCCCATGCGACACGCACAGCTCACAAACGGTGGCTTCTGGATCATCGCGGCGCTCGGCTTGGCCGATGCGTTGTTGTTCGCCGTTACCGGCATGTCGCTGGCCTGGGTGCCAGTTTTTCATATTGGCATGGCGGCCCTGGCGCTGGGCGTGTTGGGCTGGGTCTATACGGGGCCACGCCCTGTTCCGCGCCTGGGCTTGCTGGCGTGGCTGGGCCTGCGGTTGATCCTGTTCACCGCCGCCGCCGAAACGCTGAACATGCTGCTCGATTCGTGGCTGCGCCTCCCCTTATGGGATTCCCGATTCGCCGCCGCCGATGCCATGCTCGACTTTCACTGGCCCGCGCTCGATGGCTGGGTGCTGGCGCATCCCCCGGTTCATGCGGTGTTCTCGGTGGTTTATCTGCTGCTGGGGCCGGAATTCATTGCCCTCTTTCTGCTGCTCAGCCTGACCGGGCGGGGGGCGGCGGCGGTCAGGCTGTGGCGCCTGTTCGCGGTCACCGCGCTGGCCACCATCCTGCTCGGCGTTTTGCTGCCAGCCACGGGGCCGTTTGCCTGGTTTCACCCGCCGGGCGGGCTGGCGGTGCCTTATGTCGCCCAATATGCCGCCTTGCGTGACGGTGCCCTGCGCACCATCAACCTCGCCACCGCCGAGGGGCTGATCTCTTTTCCCTCGTTCCATGCCTGCCTGGCGCTGCTTTGCATGCAGGCCGCCCGTGCCTTGCCGGGCCCAGCGCGCTGGCCGTTTCTGGCGCTTAATCTGGCCATCATCCTGGCCTCGCCCAGCACGGGCGGCCATTATCTCACCGATATTCTGGGCGGGCTGGTGTTGGCCAGTCTGGCCATGCGGGCCCTGGCCCCACGCAGGGCGACGGAAACAATTTAAAAACGCCGCCCCGCCAGCGGACAAATCCACCCCGCTTATGCTAAAGCCTGCGAGATATAACCGGAGCCTGAGAAAGCGCGAGCCATGGAACGGGCAAAAATTGGCATTGTCACCGGGTTGCGGGCCGAGGCCGACTGGCTGGCGCGCAGCGGTTTCATGGTGCGCGTTGGCGGCGGCACGCCGCTGGGAGCCGAGGCAGCCGCCCGCGCCCTCTTGGCGGGTGGCGCCCAGGTGCTCATCAGCTTTGGCCTCGCTGGTGGTCTGGCGCCCGGCATCGCACCTGGCACGGTGCTCATTCCCTCTTCGGTGCTCGAAGGCCGGATTATCTATCCGTGCGACTATAAGCTGATGGAATTTCTAGGCGGTTCAACCGGCGCGCCGATTCTGGCCGCGCCCAAGGTGGTAGCCACCGCCCGCGAAAAAACCATACTCCGCGCCCGGACGGGGGCGGCGGCGGTGGATCTCGAATCGGGCGCGGTGGCGCGTGTTGCCCAGTCGCGTGAAATCGCCTTTGCCGTGCTGCGCGCGGTGGCCGATCCCGCCGATCGCGACCTGCCCAGCGCCGCCATCGACGCGCTCGATGAACAGGGCAGGGTGCGGCTGGGCCATATCCTGCGCTCGCTCCTGCGTGAGCCGGGCCAGATCGCCGGGCTGATCAAGGTCGGGCGGGACGCCAACGCCGCCAAAACGGCGTTGCAATCCCATCTCGCCCGCCTGCCGGCCTTCAGCGCATAAAGGCCGGCGTTTTTTACTCGGCGGCGGGCGCCGAGAGGGCGGCGGCCACGCGCGCCGCCTTGGCCTCATGAATTTCCGCCATTTTGGTCTCGACATGCCGCGAGAACACATACTCCGCCGGGCGGGCCTTGGTGAGGTCGATATCCTTGGTCATCGGGCCTTCGGTCTTGATGCCCTGGAGCGCGAATTTGGCCAGCTTCCAGGGGTGCTGAATGGAATCCATCACCGAGGTCGCCTCAAACCCTGAATGCACCATGCAATCGGCGCATTTCTCATAATTTCCCACCCCGTAGCGGTCCCACTCGGTGGTTTCCATCAGTTCCTTGAAGGTGCTGGCATAGCCTTCACCCAGCAGGTAGCACGGGCGCTGCCAGCCAAACACGTTGCGGGTCGGGTTGCCCCAGGGCGTGCAGGCATAAGTCTGGTTGCCGGCCAGGAAGTCGAGGAACAAGGGCGACTGGGTGAATTTCCAGCTAATCCCGCGCTTCTTGCTCTCCTTGCCGCGCTTGAACAGGGCGCGGAACAGTTCCTTGGTGCGCGTGCGGTTCAGGAAGTGCTGCTGGTCGGGCGCGCGCTCATAAGCATAGCCCGGAGAGGTGGTCATGCCCTCGACCCCCAGCTGGCTCACCGTGTCATAAAACGCCGCCACGCGGTCCGGGTCGGCGCCCTCGAACAGGGTGCAGTTGATCGAGGTGCGGAAGCCCTTGGATTTGGCGAGCTTAATGCCCTCCACCGCGCGCTCATACACGCCGTCCTGGTCCACCGCGTGGTCGTGCATCTGCTTGTCGCCATCGAGATGGATGGACCAGCAGAAATTCTTATGCGGCTTGTACTGGTCGATCTTCTTTTCGAGCAGCAGGGCGTTGGTGCACAAAATCACATAACGGCCCATCTTGAGATAGGCCTCCACGATTTGCGGCAAATCCTTGTGCAACAGCGGCTCGCCGCCGGCGATGGAAATGACCGGCGCCGGGCATTCCTCGGCCGCGCGCACGGCATCCTCGACGCTCATGCGCTGATTGAGGATCTCGGCGGGATAATCGATCTTGCCGCAGCCCTGGCAGGCGAGGTTGCAGCGAAACAACGGCTCGAGCATCAGCACCAGCGGGTAGCGGCGGTTGCCCTTCAGATGCTGGGTAAGAACATATTTGCCAACGCCCACGGCCTGGCTGAACGGAACGCCCATCGGATCACTCTCTCCGCGATTACAGGCTGGCCACTTCGGCCGGCAGTTTAAATTTCACATCTTCGGGGGTGCCGTCGAGCAGCTCGATCTCCACCCGCCCGAACGCGCGCAACCCCTCGATCACGCCTTGCACCAAAATCTCGGGGGCCGAGGCGCCGGCGGTCACCCCCACGCGGGTCACGCCCGCAAACCATTCAGCGCGCAGCGCCGCGGCATCGTCAATCAGGTAGGAAGGATGCCCAAGCTCGGCGCCGATTTCGCGCAAGCGGTTGGAGTTGGAGGAGTTCTTCGAGCCCACCACCAGCAGCAGATCCACCACCTTGGCGAGGCTGTGCACGGCCTCCTGGCGGTTCTGGGTGGCGTAGCAAATATCCTTCACATCCGGCCCCGCGATTTCGGGAAACCGCTCCTTGAGCGCCGCGATGATGCCGCGCGTATCATCGACCGAGAGGGTGGTTTGCGTGATGTAAGCCAGCTTGGAAGGGTCATTGACCTCGAGCGTCTGGGCATCCTCGACGGTCTGCACCAGATACACCGTGCCATCGATCTGGCCGATCGTACCCTCCACCTCGGCGTGCCCGGCATGGCCAATAAGCACCAGCTCGCGCCCCTGGGCGGCGTAGCGGCGGCCCTCGGCATGCACCTTGGCCACCAGCGGGCAGGTGGCGTCAATCACCGGCAGGTCGCGGTCATGGGCGGCCTGCACCACCTTGCGGGCCACGCCATGGGCCGAGAACACGGTCCAGGCGCCATCGGGCACCTCGTCCAGCTCATCCACGAACACGGCGCCGCGGGCCCGCAAATCCTCAACCACATGGCGGTTATGGACAATCTCATGGCGCACATAAATGGGCGGACCGAACTTCACCAGCGCGCGCTCGACAATGTCGATCGCCCGCTCGACCCCGGCGCAAAAGCCGCGGGGCTGCGCCAGAATGACGCGCAAGGTCTTGCTGTTTGATCCGTCCATCGATGGTCAATCCTGTTACCGGTCAGTCACGCCAAAAGGCATTCTGGCTCTGCATTAGGTCATTGCCTCCACAATCCGCAAGCTCAACTCTGTACTTTCGCATTATAGTTTACCAGCGGGCCCGTGGGTCAGGCGGGGGATATGAGCTTTTGGGCTGGCTTTTCGGGCGTGGTGGGCCTATGTGTCCGTGAATTTTCGGGTAACCAATGAGTCGGGCCGGGGCGAACCGGCATGTGGGGTTGAGTTGATATACGAGGCGATGATGCGGGTTTGTCGGGCGCGTTATGCGGGGGAACTGAACTGATGGCGCCGAAAACCCCCCTCCTGGACAGGGTCACTATTCCCGCCGATCTGCGTAATTTCTCCGCCGACCAGCTCAAGCAACTGGCCGATGAGCTGCGCGCCGAGACGGTCGACACCGTCTCCACCACCGGCGGACATCTGGGCTCGTCGCTTGGGGTGGTTGAGCTCACCGTCGCCATCCATGCGGTGTTCAACACGCCCCGCGACCGGCTGATCTGGGATGTCGGGCATCAATGTTACCCGCATAAAATCCTCACCGGCCGGCGCGACCGCATCCGCACGCTCCGCCAGCCGGGCGGGCTTTCGGGCTTCACCCGCCGCTCGGAGAGCGAATACGACCCGTTCGGCGCCGCTCATTCCTCCACCTCCATCTCGGCGGGGCTGGGCATGGCGGTGGCGCGCGACCTAAAGCACGAGGCCGATCCGCGCCATGTCATCGCCGTCATCGGCGATGGCTCGATGTCGGCCGGCATGGCCTATGAGGCCATGAACAATGCCGGCGCCCGGCGCTCGAAGCTGCTGGTCATCCTCAACGACAACGATATGTCGATCGCGCCGCCTGTCGGCGCCATGAGCGCTTATCTCTCCAAGCTCATCTCGTCGCGCTCCTTCCTCTCGATGCGCGATTTCGCCGCCAAGATGGCCAAGCGCTTCCCCCGCCAGCTTGAGCGCACCGTGCGCCGGGCCGAGGAATATGCCCGCGGCATCCTCACTGGCGGCACGCTGTTCGAGGAGTTGGGGTTTTATTATGTCGGCCCCATCGATGGCCATAATCTCGACCATCTGCTGCCCGTGCTGCGCAATCTGCGCGACTCGGATGCCGCCGAGCCCGTGCTGCTGCATGTCGTGACCCAAAAGGGCAAGGGCTACGCCCCCGCCGAGGCCGCGGCCGATAAATATCACGGGGTGAGCAAATTCAACGTCGTCACCGGCGAGCAGAAAAAAGCCCCGCCCGGCCCGCCGACCTACACCGCCGTGTTCGCCAAGGCACTGATCTCCGAGGCCGAGGCCGACCCCAACATCGTGGCGGTCACGGCGGCCATGTCGCCCGGCACCGGGCTCGATAAGTTCGAGGCCAAATTCCCCACCCGCATGTTCGATGTCGGCATTGCCGAGCAGCATGCGGTCACCTTCGCGGCCGGCATGGCGACCGAGGGGCTGAAGCCCTTCTGCGCCATTTACTCCACCTTCCTCCAGCGCGGCTATGACCAGCTGGTGCATGACGTGGTGCTGCAAAACCTGCCCGTGCGCTTTTGCATGGACCGCGCGGGCCTCGTCGGCGCCGATGGCGCGACCCATGCCGGCGCTTACGACCTCTGCTTCCTCGGCCCCATGCCCAACATGGTCATCATGGCGCCCTCCGATGAAGCCGAGCTGATGCACGCGGTCGCCACCGCCGCCGCCATCGATGACCGTCCCAGCGCCTTTCGCTACCCGCGCGGCGAGGGCGTGGGCCTCGAGCTGCCCGCGCGTGGCTCGGTGCTCGAACTCGGCAAGGGCCGCATCATCCGCGAAGGCTCGAGCGTCGCCATTCTGGCGCTCGGCCCCCGGCTGTTCGAGGCCAAACAGGCCGCCGACGAGCTGGCGGCGCGCGGCTTCACCGCCACCGTGGCCGATGCCCGTTTCATGAAGCCGCTCGACACTGGCCTGCTCGACCAGCTCGCCCGCCATCACGAGGTGCTCATCACCATCGAGGACGGCGCTGCCGGCGGTTTCGGCGCGGCGGTGGCCCAGCATCTTGCCTGGACCGGCGCGTTCGACCGGGGGCTGAAATTCCGCCCCATGACGCTGCCCGACCGGCTGATCGACCACAACACCCCCGCCGCCCAGCTGATCGATGCCGGGTTGACCGCCAAGCACATCGTCACCCATGCGCTCACCGCGCTGGGGGTCGATCTGGCGCCGGGCTTTGTCGCAATTCCGGCACAATAAGGTGCTAAGGCGAGCGGCATGATCAGGCATTTTCGCATTTTCCTGCTCGGGCTGGCGCTGGCGGGCCCTGCCGCCGCCCGCGCCGCCTCGCCCGAAAGCGCCCCCGTCACCGCGCTCGATGCCGGCTTGCTCGCCGCCATGAAGCAGGGCGCGGCGGGGCAGGGTTTCGCCGCCCGCGCCAAGGCGCTCACCCCCATCGTCGCCGCCGCCTATGATCTGCCAACGGTCGCGCAGAACTCGGTGGGGTTCTTGTGGGCCACCCTGCCGCCCGCCCAGCAGACCGCGCTGATCGACCTGTTCGCCCGTTTCACGGTCGCCTCCTATGCCTCGCAGTTCAACGGCTATCATGGCGAGCAATTCGTGCTGCTGCCCGCCGAAAAGCCGCTGGGCGCGGCCAAGATCGTCGAAACCCAGATCAAGCCGGGCGATGGCTCCGCCCCCACCGAAATTGACTATGTCGTGCATCAGGTGAATGGCGCCTGGCGCATTTCCGATGTGTTGCTGGGCGGCACCATCAGCCAGGTGGCCGTCCACCAGTCCGATTTCGCGGCGCTGGTCAAAGCGGGCGATGCCTCGGCGCTGATCACCGCGCTCAGCGCCAAAATCGCCGCGCTCTCGGGCACCAACTGAGCATGCTGCTGCCCGCGTTCCTCGCGGCTGGCGCGGCCGGCATCGGCATGGGGCAAATGGCGGCGGGCGCCTGGCTCACCCGCCGCTTCACCGCCGCGCCTAGGCCCGTTCCCGCAACTCGCCCACCGGTCACGCTGCTCAAGCCGCTATGCGGGCTGGAGCCGGGGCTGGAAGCCGCGCTGGAAACCGCCTTCACCCTTGCCTATCCCACCTGCCAGCTGGTGTTTGGCGTGCAGGACAGAACCGACCCGGTCATCCCCCTCATCGAGCGCCTGCGCGCCCGCCATCCCACGCGCGACGTGGCCCTGGTGATCGATGAAACCCTCCACGGCGCCAACCGCAAGGTCGCCAACCTGCTCAACATGCTGCCCGCCGCCAAGCATGATGTGCTGGTGATGTCGGATGCCGACATCTTTCTGCCCCCCGATTTCCTCGATCACGTGGTCGCCGCGCTCGAAGCCCCTGGCGCCGGGCTTGCCACCACGCTCTACACGGGCCTGGAGGCCAGCCAAACCCCGGCCGGCCTGGCCGGGGCCGCGCAGCTCAATTATACCTTCCTGCCCGGCGTGGTGCTGGCCCGCGCCCTGGGCCGCCAGGATGGGCTGGGCGCCACGTTGGCGCTCACCCGCGCCATGCTGGCCGAAATCGGCGGGCTGGAAGCGGTGGCCAATCATCTGGCCGATGACCAGGTACTGGGCCGTCTGGTGCAGGCCAAGGGGCGCCAGGTGGTGCTGGCGCGCACCGTGCCCGCCACCATCGTCCCCGAGGCGCGCCTCGGGCCCTTATTCACCCACGAGCTGCGCTGGGCGCGCACCATCCGCGCGCTGGTGCCGGGTGCCTATGCGGCCTCTGTGCTGCAATTGCCGCTATTCTGGGCGGCGCTGGCCGTGGCGCTCTCGGGCTTGGCGCCCTGGGCGCTGGTGCTGTTTGGCCTGTGCCTCACCACGCGCCTGGCCACGGCCGATCTCATCCGCCAGGCCCTGGGGCTCGAAAACCCCACACCCTGGGCGGTTTTTTTGTTGCGTGAAGCCCTGTCTGTCGCCATTTACGTGGCGAGTTTCGCGGGCAACCATGTCGCGTGGCGCGGCCAGTCGCTGCGCGCCGACCATGGTGCCCTGACCCTGAATTGACCTGACGCCTGCCAGAAGAGAGAGACCCATGTCCGTGCTGAAAACCCTGTTCCTGCAGCCCCCCTCGTTCGACGGTTTCGATGGCGGCGCCGGTTCGCGCTACCAGGCCCGGCGCGAGATCAAGAGCTTCTGGTTCCCCACCTGGCTGGCCCAGCCCGCCGCGCTGCTGCCCGACAGCACGCTGATCGACGCGCCGCCCGCCAAGCTGACCATGGATGACGTGCTGCCCCACGCCAAAACCCATGATCTGCTGATCATCCACACCTCCACCCCCTCCTTCGCCAACGATGTGAAGGTGGCCGAGCAGTTCAAGGCCCAAAACCCCAAGCTCAAAGTCGGCTTCATCGGCGCCAAGGTGGCCGTGCAGCCGGTGGAATCGATGGAGCGAGCCGCCGTGCTCGATTTCGTGTGCGGCAATGAGTTCGATTTCACCATCAAGGAAATCGCCGAAGGCGCCCCGCTCGCCGATGTCAAGGGCATCTGGTGGCGCAACGAGGCGGGCGAGATCATCAAGAACGAAGACCGCCCGCTGCTCATGAACATGGATGAGCTGCCCTTCGTCGTCGATGTCTACAAGAAGCATCTGCGCATCGAGGATTATTTCATCGGCTATCTCAAGCACCCTTATATCTCGGTCTATACTGGGCGGGGCTGCAAATCGCACTGCACCTTCTGCCTGTGGCCGCAGACCGTGGGCGGGCACAAATACCGCACCCGCTCGGTCGAGAACGTGATCGCCGAGATCAAGCGCGCGAAAGAGCTGTTCCCGCAGGTGAAGGAGTTCATGTTCGACGACGACACCTTCACCGACGATCTGCCCCGCGCCGAGGCCATCGCCAAGGAGCTGGGCAAGCTTGGCGTCACCTGGTCGTGCAATGCCAAGGCCAATGTGCCGTACGAAACGCTCAAGGTGCTCAAGGCCAACGGGCTGCGCCTGTTGCTGGTGGGCTATGAGAGCGGCAACCAGCAGATTTTGCACAATATCAAAAAAGGCATGCGCATCGAGGTCGCCAAGCGCTTCACCGAGGATTGCCACAAGCTCGGCATCATGATCCACGGCACCTTCATCGTCGGCCTGCCCGGCGAAACCCGCGAGACGCTGCGCGAAACCATCGAATTCGCCAAGGCGATCAACCCGCACACCATCCAAGTGTCGCTCGCCGCGCCCTATCCCGGCACCTTCCTCTATAACCAGGCTGTGAAAGAGGGCTGGCTCGATATCGCGCATGCCGAGCTGATCGACGATCACGGCGTGCAGATCGCGCCGCTGCACTACCCGCATCTCTCGCACCAGGAAATCTTCGAGAGCGTCGAGACGCTCTACCGGGAATTCTATTTCCGTCCCTCCAAGATCTGGGAAATCGTCAAGGAAATGCTGGCGTCGCCGCAAATGCTGGTGCGCCGCCTGCGTGAAGGTCTGGAATTCAAGGCCTTCCTCAAAGACCGCGCCGAAGGCAAAGCCGCCACGGCCTGACGAGGAAACACGCTCCCCAGACTCTCTCTCATTATGGGTTCCAAGGGCCTCCCGGCCCTTGGCGGGGGATTCAAGGGGGCAGTGCCCCCTTGAGCAACTCATCCCTTCAGCGTCGCCATATCGATGCAGAAGCGGAATTTAACATCGGATTTCAGCATCCGCTCATACGCGTCGTTGATCTGATCCATGCGGATCAGCTCGATATCGGCGGTGATGTTATGCGCCCCGCAGAAATCCAGCATTTCCTGTGTCTCCCGGATACCGCCAATAATCGAGCCCGCGAAATTGCGGCGCTTGACCAGCAGGGGGAAGACATTGAACGGCAGCGGCCGGTCGGGCGCGCCAACCTGCACCATGGTGGCCTCGCGCTTGAGCGTGTTGAAATAAGATGAGAGATCATGGGCGGCGGCGACCGTGTCGATGATCAGATCAAAGCTCTCGGTATGTTCCGCCATTTGCTCGGCGGATTTGGAGAGGATGACATGATCGGCCCCCAGGCGTTTGGCGTCCTCGATCTTGCCTTCGGAGGTGGTGAAGAGCGCGGTTTCGGCGCCCATGGCATGGGCGAGCTTCACGCCCATATGCCCAAGCCCGCCCAGCCCGATGATGCCGACCTTCTTGCCAGGCCCGGCGCCCCAGTGCCGGAGCGGTGAGTAGAGCGTGATACCCGCGCACAGCAGCGGCGCCGCCGCGGCGGGGTCGAGTGTCTCGGGGATGCGCAGAACAAAATTCTCATCAACCACGATGCGCTCAGCATAACCGCCCTTGCTGGGCTCTTGCAGCACCGACTCGAACCCGCCGTAAGTCTGGCCGGCAAAGCCGCCATCGCAATATTGCTCAAGCCCCTCGCGGCAAGAGACGCAGCTGCGGCAGCTATCGACCATGCAGCCCACGCCCACCAGGTCGCCGGCCTGATATTTCGTCACGCCGCCGCCCAGCCGTGCCACCCGGCCGACAATCTCATGCCCCGGCACGGCGGGGTATTGGGTAAAGCCCCATTCATTGCGCGCGAAATGCAGGTCGGAGTGGCAGACCCCGCAATAGAGTATCTCGATCTCGACATCGAATTCCCCGGGATCGCGGCGGTTGATTTGAAGCGGGGCCAGAGGCGCGGCGGGGTCTTGGGTGCCGTAGCCGGTGCAAACGAACATGAAAGCTCCTGTCTTGAAAGGATCGCGCGGATGTTGGGAGGGAAAACGTAAAAATCAACCCGCCCCGGAACCGTCGGGGAA
Organism: Pseudomonadota bacterium; assembly: GCA_021809435.1. GTDB lineage: Bacteria > Pseudomonadota > Alphaproteobacteria > Acetobacterales > Acetobacteraceae > Acidocella. Next base: position 132,260 of record JAKBAD010000001.1, read on the forward strand.
AACGGATCAATTTTAATAAATGTCGCGCTGTTAAGCTTTGATTTATTAGTTTTATACAGCCAACAACCACAATCTTATCCACAGGCTGACCGCGGGGGCCGTTTTGGCCCCAACGCGCCGGTTTTCCGGGCTTTTTCTGGGGTCATTGGCCATGAAAACCCCCCCGGAGCAGGCTCCGGGGGGGCGGGTTATCCACACTAAAATAACAGGCGTCTTACGCGCTGAGCAGCACCGACTCGGCGTACTCATAGTTGGCGAGCTTGTCGAGGAAGTTGGAAATATAATCCGGGCGGCGGTTGCGGAAATCGATGTAATAGGCATGCTCCCACACGTCATAGGTGAGCAGGATCTTGCCTTCACCGGTCACCAGCGGGGTGGCGGCGTTGGGGCTCTTGGTCACTTTCAGCTTGCCCTCGGGCGAGAGCACCAGCCACGCCCAGCCCGAACCGAACTGCGTCACGCCGGCCTGCTTGAAGGCGTCCTTGAACGCCTCCACCGAGCCAAAATCCTCGACGATCTTGGCTTCGAGCTTGCCCGGAATCCGCCCGCCCTTGGTCGAGAGGCTATCCCAGAACTGGCTGTGGTTGAGGTGCTGGCCGGCATTGTTGAACACCGGGGTCAGCTCGGGCTTGTTGTGCGAGAGCTTGACCAGATCCTCGAGCGACTTGCCCTGCAGATCGGCGTTCTTCTCCACCAAGCCGTTCAGCGCCACCACATAGGCATTATGGTGCTTGCCGTGGTGGTACTCAAACGTCTCAGCCGACATGCCGAGCGACGCGAAGGCGTCGTAAGCGAAGGGCAGGGTGGGCAGGGTAAACGCCATGGGGCACTCTCCAGATGTTTGTTTCGTCGTGCCGACTTAGCTATGGAGTGTCGATGCCCCCGTCAAGCGACCAATTGATGATCGGGTTGAGGGAGAAAGACCCCGACCGTTATTTCGCCACCCTGTTCGCGCCCGCGCCAAGGCGCGCGCCGCTGGCGCTGTTGTTTCTGGTCAATCACGAGCTGGCGCGCGCGGTGGAGGTGGCCAGCGAGCCACCTTTGGCGCTCATGCGCCTGCAATGGTGGCGTGAACTGGCCGAGGGCGCGCCGCGCGCCCATGAGCTGGCGGCCCCGCTCACCGCCGCGCTGGCCCGGGGGCTGTTCAGCCGCGAGGCCCTGCTCGGGCTGATTGACGCGCGCGAAACCCAGGCGGAGGGATTGGCGCCCGAGGAAGTGGCCGGTTTCGCCCGAGCCAGCGGCGGGGCCTTGGCGCGCATGGCCGGGCAGGTGCTGGGGAGCGATCATCCGGCGCTTGAGGATTTGGGCACGGCACAGGCGCTGGTGGGGCTGGTGCGCAATGCCGAACACCGCCGCGCCCACCGCGCCGAGCCAAGGCCCGAGGATTTCGCCCCGCGCGAGGCTTTGCTGGCCGAAGCCGCGCGCCTGCTGGCCACCCGCCCGCCGGGCGGCGTGGCGGCGGCCTGGGGCGCGGCGGTCTTCGCAAGCCGCGATCTCGCCCGCCTTCGAGCCGGCCAGCCATGCCCGGCGCGGCGCGGCGCGGGTGACCGGCTGGCCGTGCTGGTGGCCGCGCTCACCCGCCGGGTATAAGCCGCTCGCCTGTCAGCCGCTCGGCCAGCGCCCAGAGCTGCCGGCCCGTCTCCTCGTCGCGGGCATGGGGCATGATGCGCGCCAAGCCGGGCGGGCCGTTGCATTCCATAAACCCGGTTGGCCCGTAATAGGCGCCTTGAGACGCGGCCGGGTCGGTGGCGGCCAGCACCAGCGGCCAGGCCCCGGCCTCGGCTGACTGCACCACGAAGGCCTTGCCGATCTGCATGGCCAGCGCCGTGAGGCTGGATAGCCCCGGGCCGTTTCGCACAATCTCGGTGGCGGCAATGCCAGGATGCGCCGCGACCGACAAAACCCCCCATCCGCCCGCCCGCGCGCGGCGCGCCAATTCCAGCGCGAACACCAGCATGGCGAGCTTCGACTGCCGGTAAGCGCGCCAGGGCACATAAGCCCGCTCGGCGTGCGGGTCGGCAAAATCAAGCCGCCCCTGCCGGTGGGCGAGCGAGGCCACTTGCACCACCCTTGCGCTGGGCGCGTTCATCAGCGGCTCAAGCAGCAGCGCGGTCAGTAGAAAATGCCCGAGAAAATTCACCCCGAATTGCAGCTCATACCCTAGGGCCGTGGTCAGGCGGTGCTTGGGCGCCATCACCCCGGCATTGTTCAGCAGCAGATCAAGCCGGCTATGCGCCGCCTTCACCCGCCCGGCAAAGTCCCGCACACTGGCCAAATCGGCCAGGTCCAGCAGCTCGGTCCACACCCGCCCGCGCGCGACCGGGGCAATATCCGCCAGCGCGGCCTCGGCCTTGGAGGCTGAGCGGCAGGCCAGCACAACATCCGCCCCCGCCGCCGCCAGCGCCCGCGCCGCCTGAAACCCGACACCGCTGTTCGCCCCCGTGACAATGGCCAGTTGCCCGGCCAGATCGGGCAGCACGGCGCCGGGCCAGAGGGGGGGCGCGACTTTACCGGGAGCTGCCACGAATTTCGCCTCTACCCGTTCAGGAATTTTGCCGCCTGGGGGGCAAAATAGGTCAGCACCCCCGCGCAACCCGCGCGTTTGAAGGCCAGCAGGCTCTCCATCATCGCCTTGTCGTGGTCGAGCCAGCCATTTTGCGCCGCCGCCATGATCATCGCATATTCCCCCGAGACCTGATACGCGAAGGTCGGCACCTCGAACCGCTCATGCACGCGGCGGATGATATCGAGATACGGCATACCAGGCTTGACCATCACCATATCGGCGCCCTCGGCAATGTCCTGGGCTACCTCGCGCAGCGCCTCGTTGGTGTTGGCGGGGTTCATCTGGTAGGTTTTCTTGTCGCCCTTCAGCGCCCCGCCAGTGCCAATGGCATCCCTGAACGGGCCGTAAAAGGCCGAGGCATATTTGGCCGCGTAAGCCATGATGCGGGTATTGATGAACCCGGCCTCATCGAGCGCGGCGCGAATGGCGGCCACCCGCCCATCCATCATGTCCGACGGCGCGATGATATCCACCCCCGCCCGCGCCTGATTCACCGCCTGGGCGGTCAAAATCTCCACCGACTGGTCATTGGCCACATACCCATCAACCAGCACGCCGTCATGGCCATGGTCGGTGTAAGGGTCGAGCGCGACATCCCCAACCAGCGCGATGTCGGGAAATTCGGCTTTCAAAATCCGGCTGGCGCGGCAGATCAGGTTTTCAGGGTTCAAAGCCTCTTCGCCGCCCGGCGTTTTCAGCGCCGCGGGTGTGGCGGGAAACAGCGCGATGGCCGGAATCCCCAGCTTGGCCGCCTCTTCCACATGCCGCGCCAAGCCATCGAGCCCAGTGCGAAACACGCCGGGCATGGTGGCCACCGGCGTCGGCTCGCCATTCCCCTCGCGGATGAAAATCGGCCAGATCAGATCATCGGCACTCAAGCGATGCTCAGCGACAAGCCGGCGCGTGGCATCGTCAAAGCGGTTGCGGCGCAGGCGGATGGTGGGGAAGCGGGACGTGGTCATGCGGTGCCTATAACCCGGTTTTCGCGGGCACAGAAGCCGCTTGACAGGCAGGGCTGGGTGGTGTCATGTGTATTTGCAAATGAGAATTAGTCGCAATTAAAACAGCGCCTAAAATTGATCCAAATCAATGAGCGGATGGAGGGTTTTGTGAAACCTGTCGGGCGTGCCAGAAGGATGAGAATGATTTGCAGTCGCGCGATAGCAGGCCCGGAGACGGCCCGGCGGAACAACAGCGGGGAGGGCAGGGCTCAATGAGCGGTTTGGCTCAACAGCATCACCCGCGTCGGGGCTGGCGCCTGCCCGGTTGGGCCAACCTCATCGCGGTGTTCGGGCCGGGCCTCGTGGTCATGCTCGCCGATACCGATGTCGGCTCCATCATCACCGCCGGCCAGAGCGGCGTGCAATGGGGCTACAAGCTGCTCTTGCCGCAAATCATTCTGGTTCCCGTGCTCTATATCGTGCAGGAGCTCACCGTCCGCCTGGGCATTTTCACCGGCAAAGGCCATGGCGAGCTGATCCGCGAGGCTTTTGGCCCCAAATGGGCCTGGTTTTCGGCCGCGGGGTTGGGCATTGCCACCATCGGCGCGCTGCTTACCGAGTTCTCGGGCGTGGCGGGCGTGGGGGATCTGTTCGGCGTGCCGCATTACGTCTCGCTCAGCTTGGCGGTGGCGGTGCTGCTGGCGATCGTGTTCACAGGGTCTTACCGGCGGGTTGAGCGCGTCGCGCTGGGCGTTGGGTTGTTCGAGCTGGCGTTCTTCTTCGTCGCCTGGGTCGCTCACCCCGATCTGGGGCAGATGGCGCGCGACGCGGTGCATGTGCCGGTCTTTAACGGCTCTTATGAATATCTGGTGGCGGCCAATATCGGCGCCGTCATCATGCCGTGGATGGTCTTTTATCAGCAATCGGCCGTGGCCGATAAGCGCCTGAAGCCACAACATTTTTATGCCGCCAAGTGGGACACCGCCATCGGCGCGCTGATTACCCAGCTGGTCATGGCGGCCGTGCTCATCGCCGCCGCCGCCGCCATCCGTCCCACCGCCGCCACCGCCTCGCTGGCCACCGTGGGCCAGATGAGCGACGCCATGACCCCCTATCTCGGTCAGGAAGCCGGGCGCGTGGTGTTCTCGCTTGGCGTGCTGGGCGCGGGGCTGGTGGCCGCCATCGTCGCGTCTCTGGCGCTGGCCTGGGGGCTGGGTGAGGTGGCTGGCTATCGCCGCTCGCTCGAATACCACCCCCTCAAGGCCAAATGGTTCTATGGCGTCTATGCGCTGTGTGTCATCGGCGGCGCGGCGCTGGTGGGCATGTGGCCCAACCTCGTCAGCCTCAATGTTGGCGTGCAGGTCATGAATGCCTTGCTGCTGCCCGTGGTGCTGGGCTTCCTGGTCCGCCTTGCCCAGGTCACCCTGCCCGCGCACCAGCGGCTCAAGGGCGCGTATCTCTGGCTGGTCGCCATCGTCTGCGCCATCACCTGCGCCTTTGGTGTGCTGGGCGGCATCGGTGGGCTGGTGTTCTGAGCTCCGCGCCTGAGGCTTATGCATATCGGGGTCGGCGCCAGGCCGTTTCCCTTCTGCATAAGCCCATGATAAGGGGGCGCATGACTCGTTCTTTGATCATTGCGCTCGGCGCCGACCATGGCGGTGTGAGCCTGAAAAACCGTCTGGCCAAGGCGATCCTCGAGGCCGGGCATGACGTGCGCGATTTCGGCACCCACGATAATGCCAGCGTCGATTACCCCGACTATGCTCATGCCGTGTGCGGCGTGGTGGCCGGGGCCGAGGCCGATCTCGGCATTCTGGTGTGTGGCACCGGCATCGGCATGAGCATCGCCGCCAACCGTCACCCCAAAATCCGCTGCGCGCTGGTGCATGATGTCACCACCGCCCGCCTCACCCGCCAGCATAACGATGCCAACATCATCGCGCTCGGCGCGCGCATTGTGGGCGAGGAAGTGGCGCTCGATATCGTGCGCGCCTTTCTCACCACCGAATTCGAAGGCGGGCGGCATGAACGCCGGCTCGCCAAGCTCAACCCCGCTCCTTCGGAGACTGTGTGACCATGAACGACCAGACGCTTCCGTCCCATCTCACCCGTTTCTTCCAGGCGTCCCTCGCCGAGACCGACCCGGCCGTCGCCGCCATCATCGGCCGCGAGCTCGCCCGCGAGCAGGACGGCATCGAGCTGATCGCATCCGAGAACATCGTCTCGGCCGCCGTGCTGGCCGCCCAAGGTTCGGTGTTCACCAATAAATATGCCGAGGGCTACCCCGCCAAGCGCTATTATGGCGGCTGCGGCCCTTCCGATGAGGTCGAGAGCCTCGCCATCGAGCGCGCCAAGCAGATGTTCGGCGCGGGCTTTGCCAATGTGCAGGCCAATTCCGGCTCGCAGGCCAATCAGTCGGTGTTCCTCGCCCTCATCCAGCCCGGCGACACGATTTTGGGCATGTCGCTGGCGGCGGGCGGCCATCTCACCCATGGCGCCGCGCCGAACATGTCGGGCAAATGGTTCAACGCCGTGCAATATGGCGTGCGCCGCGAGGATGGTCTGCTCGATTACGAGGAGCTGGAGCGCCTGGCCCGCGAGCACAAGCCCAAGCTCATCATCGCCGGCGGCTCGGCCTATCCCCGCTTCATCGATTTCGCCCGCTTCCGTGCCATCGCCGATGAGGTGGGTGCCTATTTCATGGTCGACATGGCGCATTTCGCCGGTCTGGTGGCGGCGGGCATCTACCCCAACCCGCTGCCCCATGCCCATGTGGTCACCACCACCACCCACAAAACCCTGCGCGGGCCCCGGGGTGGCATGGTGCTCACCAACCATGAGGATATCGCCAAGAAGATCAATTCCGCGATCTTCCCCGGCCTCCAGGGCGGCCCGCTCATGCATGTCATCGCCGGCAAGGCGGTGGCGTTCGGCGAGGCGCTGACCCCCGAATTCGTCGCCTACCAGAAGCAAGTGGTGGCCAACGCCAAAATGCTCGCCCAAACGCTGGTCGAGCAGGGGCTCGACATCGTCACCGGCGGCACTGACAGCCATTTGATGCTGGTTGATCTGCGCCCCAAGAACACCACCGGCAAGGCGGCGGAAGCCAGCCTGGAGCGCGCCCACATCACCGCCAACAAGAACGCCATTCCGTTCGACCCCGCCAAGCCCGCCATCACGTCCGGCATCCGCCTCGGCACCCCGGCCGCCACCACGCGCGGCTTTGGCTTGGCTGAGTTCAAGGAGATCGGCCAGATGATCGGCCAGGTGCTCGATGGCTTGGCGAAATCCAACGATGGCACCAACGCCACCGCCGAAGCCGAAGTGGGCGCGCGCGTGAAGGCGCTGTGCGCGCGCTTCCCCATCTACCGCTGAGGCTCTCATGCGCTGCCCGTTCTGCGGTGAAGTCGATAGCCAGGTGAAAGACAGCCGCCCGACGGATGATGGCAGCGCCATCCGCCGCCGGCGCTTCTGCACCGCCTGCGGGCAGCGTTTCACCACCGTCGAGCGCGTGCAGCTGCGCGAGCTGGTGGTCCTCAAGGCCGATGGCCGGCGCGTGGCCTTCGACCGCGACAAGCTGGCCCGCTCCATCCGCGTGGCGCTCAACAAACGCCCCGTCGATGCCGAGCGCCAGGAGCGGATCGTGAACGGCATCGTGCGCAAGCTCGAAGCCAGCGGCGAGACCGAAATCACCTCCGGCGCCATCGGCGAGGAAGTCATGGCCGCCCTCAAGGAAATCGACGCGGTGGCCTATGTCCGCTTCGCCTCCGTCTACCGTGATTTCCGCGAGGCCCGCGATTTCCACGAGTTTCTCGGCCGGCTCGATGGCACGCCCCTGGCCACCGATGAGCCTCCTCCGTGAGCGACGAGCTGTTCATGCGCGCCGCCCTCGCCCTGGCCCGCCGGGGTCTTGGGCAAACGTCGCCCAACCCTTCGGTCGGCTGCGTCATCGTCAAAGGTGGCCGGGTGCTTGGCCGGGGCACCACCTCGCCCGGCGGGCGCCCGCATGCCGAAATCAACGCCCTGGCCATGGCAGGCGAAGCCGCCCGTGGCGCGACCGCCTATGTCACCCTTGAGCCGTGCTGTTTTGCCGGAAAATCAGGGGCTTGCACCGAGGCGCTCATCGGGGCTGGCATTGCTCGCGTGGTCATTGGCGCCCATGATCCCCACCCCAAGGTAAACGGCGCCGGCATCAGGCGCCTGCGCGAGGCCAGCCTCGAGGTCATCGATGGCGTGCTCACCCAAGAGGCCGAGGCGGTGATCGAGGGGTTTGCCCTCACCATCCGCGACTCCCGTCCGCTGGTGCGCCTCAAGCTCGCCTCCTCGCTCGATGGCCGCATCGCCACCGCCTCCGGCCAGTCCAAATGGATCACCGGCACCGAATCCCGCCGCGCCACCCACGCCCTGCGCGGCCGGCACGATGCCGTCCTGGTCGGCGTCGGCACCGTGCTGGCCGACGACCCCGAGCTCACCTGCCGCATCGAGGGCTACCGTGCCGCCCCGCTCACCCGCGTGGTGGTCGATTCGCATCTGCGCACGCCGCTGCTCTCCAAGCTGGTGCGCGCCGCCCAAACCGACCCGCTGGTCATCCTCCACCGCAATGGCGCCGATCCCGCCCGCCTCAAGGCGCTGCGCGAGGCTGGCGTCACCCTGGCCGAGTTACCCGCCTCCCCCGCGGGGGTCGATCTCCGCGCCGGGCTTGCCGCGCTGGCCCAGCTCGGCCTTACCCGCGTGCTGGCCGAGGGCGGTGGCACCATCGCGGCCGGGCTGCTGCGCGAAAACCTGGTCGATCGGCTCAGCTGGTTCCACGCGCCCGTGCTCATCGGCGGCGATGGCTGGCCCGCCGCCCAGGGGTTCGGGCTTGAAAGCCTCGAATTCGCCCCAAAATTCCGTGCTGTCTCGCGCCAAATCTGGGGCGAGGACATCGTCACCCATTTCAGGAAATTCTGATCCCATGTTCACGGGCCTCATCACCGGCGTCGGCACGGTCAAATCGGTCACCGCGCTGGGGCAGGGCAGGGATGCCCGCTTCACCATCGAAGCGCCGGCTCATGAGCCCTGGTCTGGGCATGTGGCCGAGCTTGGTGCCTCCATCGCGCATTCTGGCGTGTGCCTCACGGTGGTCGAGTCCGGCCCCGGCTGGTGGGCGGTCGAGGTCTCGGCCGAGACCCTCTCCAAAACCAATCTCGGCGCCTGGGCGCCCGGCACGCGCATCAATCTCGAAGGCTCGCTCCGCCTGGGCGATGAAATCGGCGGCCATCTGGTTTCTGGCCATGTCGATGGGCTGGCCCTTGTCGCCGCCATCACGCCCGAGCACGGCTCCACCCGCTTCCTCTTCGCGCTACCCGCCAGCCTCGCGCCTTATGTCGCGGCCAAGGGCAGCGTGGCGCTCAATGGCGTCTCGCTCACCGTCAACGAGGTTGAAGGCCCGCGCTTTGGGGTCAACATCATCCCCCACACCCTCACCCACACCAATTTTCACACGCTCAAGCCAGGCGATGAGGTGAATGTGGAAATCGACATGCTGGCGCGCTATGTCGCCCGGCAATTGGCGTTTAACAAAGCCTGAAGCTTTCGGTTGCAATGATTCATAGGGCCTGGCGGCAACGCGGGCGAGCAGGGAAAACACCTCATGGAAGGCCATAAGAAGACGAGCCTGAACGAGTATATCTCGCCGGCATCGGAAATCATCGAAGAGGCCCGCGCCGGGCGCATCTTCATCCTCGTCGATGACGAAGACCGCGAGAACGAGGGTGATCTCGTCATCCCCGCGCAGTTCGCCACCCCCGAGGCGATCAATTTCATGATCAAACACGCGCGCGGCCTGGTCTGCCTGGCCATGACCCGCGCGCGCTGCGAATCGCTCGGCTTGCCGCTGATGACCCAGGCCAACGGCACGCGCCACGAAACCGCCTTCACCGTCTCCATCGAGGCCAAGGAAGGCGTCACCACCGGCATCTCGGCGGCCGATCGCGCGCGCACCGTGGCGGTGGCCATCAACCCCGAGCTCGGGCGTGATGACATCGTCTCCCCGGGCCACATCTTCCCGCTCATGGCGCGCGATGGCGGCACGCTGGTCCGCGCCGGCCATACCGAGGCGGCGGTGGACATCGCCCGCCTCGCCGGGCTCATCCCCGCCGGCGTCATCTGCGAAATCATCAATGACGACGGCACCATGTCGCGCCTGCCCGATCTGGTGGCCTTCGCCCAGCGCCATAATCTCAAGCTCGGCACCATCGCCGACCTCATCGCCCATCGCAGCCACACCGAGCGGCTGGTCAAGCGTGTCGAACAAGCCATGATCGCCAGCGTCACCGGCGAAATGTGGCGGGTGATCGCCTATGAAAGCAAGATCGACCGGCTGGAGCATCTCGCGCTGGTCAAGGGCGATATTTCGGGTGATGAGCCGGTGCTCGTGCGCGTCCATGGCGCCGATCTGGTGGGAGATGTGCTGGGCACCCCGCATATGACCTCGCTGCACGGCGCCATGCGTCAAATCGAGCAAGCCGGGCGCGGCGCGGTGGTGGTGGTGCGCGATTACCGCAAGAACGCCCTGTCCGAGCGCATCCGCGAATTCGCCGAACACAAGCCCCGGGCCTTCGGTCTGCGCGATTACGGCATCGGCGCGCAAATCCTGCTCGATCTGGGCGTCAAAAACCTGATCCTGCTGTCCAACCACAAGCGCCATATTGTTGGGCATGAAGGCTACGGGCTCAACATCATCGAACAGCGGCCGATCACCGAGCAGGAGTAATAAACTTGGCTACCCAACACGCCCCCGCGCCCGTGGCGCCCGCGCTGCCTGGCCCCGCGCCGCGCATCCTGCTCATCAAAGCCCCTTATTACCGTCAGGTGATCGAGGGCATGCAGGCCGCCGCGCTCGAGCTGTTCGCCCAGGCCGCCGCCGAGGTCGAACAGATCGAGGTCGCCGGCGCCTATGAGCTGCCCCAGGCACTGGCGCTCGCCGCCCATGCCGGGTTCGATGGCTTCGTGCTGCTCGGCTGCGTGGTCCGCGGCGAGACCGACCATTACGAGTTCATCTGCGACTCGGTCCTGCACGGTATTTTGCGCGTCGCCACCACCCACCGGCTGGCCACCGGCACGGCCGTGCTCACCGTCGATACGCTGGCCCAGGCCATGGCCCGCAGCCACGAGACCGGCGCCAATAAAGGCGCCGAGGCCGCCGCCGCCTGCCTTGGCCAAATCGCCCTCAAACGCCGGTTCGGCGCATGAAGCCCCGGCCCAGAACCCTGGCCCGCATGGCCGCCGTGCAGGCGCTCTATCAGGCCGAGCAGGCCGAGCTGAGCGCGGAAACCGTGATCGACCAGTTCGTCCGCCACCGCATCGGCGCGCTGCCGGGCGCGGAGGCCATCGAGGAAGGCAAGCTGCCCGAGGCCGATGTGCCGCTCTTCGCCCGCCTCGTGCGTACCGCCACGCTCCAGCAGGAAACGATTGATGGCATGATCGCCAGCGCCCTGCCCGAGTCCTGGCCCATGACCCGCCTCGACCCCGTGCTGCGCGCGAGCCTGCGCGCGGGCGGCGCCGAGCTGTGGCTGAACGATGCCGCGCCCGCCAAGGTCGTCATCAACGAGTTTCTCGACGTCGCCCATGGCTTCTTCTCGGGCGATGAACCGCGCATGTTGAACGGCGTGCTCGACAAGCTCGCCCACCTGCTGCGCCCGGCCGAGTTCCCCGCCGCCTGATGGCGGGTGAATTCGACCGCATCGCGCGATATTTCGCCCCTTTGAGCGGGCCGGAGGGGCTGGGGCTGCGCGATGACGCCGCCCTGCTCACCCCGCCGCCCGGCGTCCAGCTCGTGCTCACCGTCGATCAAATGCTCGAATCGGTGCATTTCCTTCCCGGCGATGACCCGGCGCTGATCGCCCGCAAGCTGTTGCGCCGCAATTTGTCAGACCTCGCCGCCATGGGCGCCGCGCCGCTGGGCTACCTGCTCACCACCGCCTTGCCCGTGCAAACCCCCGAATCCTGGCTGGCCCGCTTCGCCGAGGGGCTGGCAACCGATCAGGCCCGCTACGGCATCAGCCTCATGGGCGGCGACTCGTCATCTTCCAAAGCTGGCATCGCTCTGTCCATCACCGCCATCGGCGCCGTGCCCCAGGGCGCCGCGCTCACGCGCGCGGGCGCGCGGGCGGGTGATGAAATCTGGGTCACCGGCACCATCGGCGACGCCATACTGGGCCTCAAAGCCCGCCTAGGCGAATGGACGGACCAGGACGGCACCCTGACCAGCCGCTCCCTGCTGCCCACGCCGCGCCTGGGCCTCGCCCTGCACGGCCTCGCCCATGCCTGTATCGATATCTCAGACGGGCTGGTGCAAGATCTCGGCCACATCGCCAAGGCCTCGGGCCTTGCCGCCACCATTCAGGCCGCCGCCATTCCCACCTCGCCAGAGGCCGCCCGCTTCGGCGATGCAGCCTTACCCGAGCGCCTTACCGGCGGCGATGATTACGAACTCCTGCTCGCCGTGCCCCCAGGGCACGATGCCGCCCTGCGCGCCGCCTGCGGGGCCGTGCCGGTCACCCGCATCGGCCAGTTCACCGCCGGGCAGGGCGTGCGCGTACTGGGGGGCGATGGCGCGGATCTGCCGCTTCCTCGCACCGGCTGGGCGCATTTCTGAAACACAAAAACCCGGCATGCCTGGGCATGCCGGGTGGGTGAACCTAAAGGAACGCGAAACACGCCCGAAGGGGCGTGCCCGATCTTACTTGATCTTGGCTTCCTTGAACTTCACGTGCTTACGCACAACCGGATCATACTTGTTCAGTTCAAGCTTGCCGGTCTGCGCGCGGGCATTCTTTTTGGTCACATAAAAATACCCGGTATCCGCGGTGGAAACGAGCTTAATTTGAACAACGTTAGACTTTGCCATGTTTCAGAATCTCCAGGTGCGCGCGTATGCCGCAATGGGTTTGGGTCGTCAAGGGTTTCTCTCGTTCACCGCACAAGCGCGGCCCGATAGGCGGTGGGCGAGGTCAGCAAATGGTGCGCCACGCGCAAATCGAGCGGGGTGCCAATGGCGGCCGGGCATTGGTCGCGCAGCGCCAGCTCGGCATCAATCGAAACGGGCGCGCGCAATCCGCGTTCGCGCGTGACCGATGAGCCCATCAGATTATGCCCCGAATCGAGCGCGTTCATCTGCGTCTGCGCCGCCAGCGCGCCGAGGCTGGTGCACACTTGCGGCATCACGCCCAGCCCCTGCAGCGGCCAGCCGCGGGCCGCCAGCACGCGGCTCCAGGTCACAAACAATTCGCCGCCATCGGGCAGGGCGGTCAGGGTCTGCACCAGCCCCTTGCCCAGCGTGCCCGAGCCCACCACCACCGCGCGGTCATTATCGGCCAGCGCCGAGGAGAGAATCTCGGCGGCGCTGGCCGTCTGCCCATCGACCAGCACCACAATGGGCGCGCCATTGGTCAAATCGGCGCCTTCGGCCTTGAATTGCTGGTCGGCGTCCGGGTCGCGTCCCTGGGTTTGGGCAATCAGCCCCGAAGCCATCAGCGAATCGGCCACCAGCACCGCCTGCGAGAGCACGCCGCCCCGGTTGCCACGCAAATCCAGCACCAGCGCGCTGGGCGGGGGCGTCTGCTGCATCAGCGTGCCCAGCGCCTGCGAGAACTGATCGCCCGTGCCTTTATTGAACCCCGTGATGCGCAGCACCGCGATATTGGGTGAGAGCGGCGCCTCGGTGAACACGGTGGGGGGCGGAATCAGCGCGCGCGTGAGCGTCACGCTTTCGGGCGTTGGCGGGCTGCTGCCATCGGTCGCCTCGGGGTCGATAATGCTGAAACTGACCGTGCTGCCGTTCACGCCATTCATGGCGGCGTTCAACGCCTCTATTTGCGCGGGGCTGGTGGCGCGGCCATTCATCGCCAGCACCATTTGCCCGGGCAGCAGCCCGGCATTGGCCGCCGGGCTGTCGGCGGCCACCGCGCCAATCACCACATGTCCGGCATCGGCCGTGAGCGTCAGCCCGGTGCCGGCCAGGCCCAAAATCATCAGCTCATCCTGCGCCGCCCGGTCCGGGCTCTCATAGCGTGAATAAGGGTCGAAATGATTAAACAGTTCATCGAAGAAATTGCCGATGATCCCTTGCGTGCCGGCCTGCTGCAAAGCGGGCGAGGCGCCATAAGCCGTCGCCGCGATTCGCGCCGCCGCCTGTCCCCAGGCCGTGGCGTCGGCATCCGCGCCGGGCGCCGGCACGGCCAGCAGCAGGGCATTGGGGCCATAAAGCCGGATCTGCCCGTCTTGCATATTGGTGGTCAGGTCAGGATCGAGCGCGGCCAGCCCGTTCAGCCCCCACAGGGTCATTTGCGGCAAGGTCAGCGCCTGTAGCGAGCGCGGCGCGATATAGGCCAGCGCGGCCGACCATACGGCCCCCGCCAGCCCCTGGTCGAACCCTGCGGTGGCGGCCATGGCCGGCCGGGCCGCCAGCGCCACCGGCAGCCACAGCACAAACAAAAAAAGAAGCCCCGCCCGTTTCACCTGCGCCGCTTTTTCTCTCGAGGAGGTTTGGACTGTGACATCTTGCCGCGTTTATGCGGCGCGGCCGGTTTGCTGCCCTTGGCGCCCTCGGGCCATTCGCCCAAGCCCAGCAGCAGCCCGCCGGTCATTGGCTTGGCCTCGTTCAGCCGCACGGTCAGCTCCTGGGCCAATGAAAACACCACGCGGCTCTTGCGCCCGCACAGACTCTGGGTGGCCTCATCATGCACCCAGTAATCGTCCGGCAGATTTGCCATGCTCAAGAATCCACTTGCCCCGCTCTCCACTAAAGTGACGAATAGCCCGTATTTCGTCACCCCCGAAACCCGGCCCTCGAACAACTCTCCCACGCGGTGTTGCAAATAGAGCGCAAGATACCGGTCGGTGGAATCGCGCTCGGCCAGTGCCGCCCGGCGCTCGGTGGCGGTGATATGCTCGGCCGTGTCGGCGAAGCCGGCCAGGTCATCAGGGCTCAGCCCATCGCGCCCGAGCTTGAGCCCGGTAATCAGCGCGCGGTGCACCAGCAGGTCGGCATAGCGGCGAATGGGCGAGGTGAAATGCGCGTACCGGCTCAGCGCCAGGCCAAAATGTCCAATATTTTCAGGGCTGTATTCCGCCTGAGACTGTGAGCGCAAAATCGTCTCATTCACCAGCACGGCCTGCTTCGTACCCTCCACCAGCTTCAAAATCCGGTCGAGTTCGCGCGGGTGCAGCTGGTCGCCGGCCTTCAGCGAGATGTCGAGCGTGTGCAGAAAACTGCGCAAATGGTCCAATTTCTCCGCCGAGGGCGGGGCGTGAACGCGATACATACAGGCCTGTCTCAGCCGCTCCAACTCTTCCGCAGCGCAGACATTCGCCAAAATCATGAATTCCTCGATCAGCCGGTGCGCGGCCAATCTGGGGCGCGGCTTTATGCTCTGCACCCGCCCATCCTCGCCCAGCACCACCTTGCGCTCGGGAATATCCAGATCGAGCGTGCCGCGCCGCTCCCGCGCCTCGTGCAGGGCATGAAAGGCGGCGTAAAGCGCGGCGTGCTGTTCAGGGTTTTCCTCAAACTCCGCCTGAATCTGCTCGTAAGTCAGCCGCGCCGAGGAGCGCATCATCCCGCGCCCAAAGGCATGGCGCAGCTTGTTGCCATGCACATCTATGTGCATCTCCACAAACAAACATCCCCGGTCCTCGCCGGGCTTGAGCGAGCACAACCCGTTCGAGAGTTCCTCGGGCAGCATCGGCACCACGCGGTCGGGAAAATAGCAGCTATTGCCGCGCACCCGCGCCGCGCGCTCCAGCGCCGAGCCGGGCTTCACATAATGCGCCACATCGGCAATCGCCACAATCAGCCGGTAGCCGTGCGGCTCGGCGCTGGCAAACACCGCATCGTCAAAATCGCGCGCATCCGCGCCATCGATGGTAATCAGCCCCAGCGCGCGCAAATCGGCGCGCTTGCCCAGGCTCACCGGCCGGGCGCGCCGCGCCTCTTTGAGCGCGTCTTCGGGAAACTCCACCGGAATCCCCGCCTGCGCGATGGCGATCATCGACACCGAGCGCGCATCATTGGCCGAGCCAATGCGCTCGGTCACGCGCGCGGGCTTGGGTCCAAAGGGTTTGCCCGGCAGCGGCAGGGCGCGCACAATGTCATTATCCACCGCGCCCATCGTTTCCCCTTCGGGCACCTGCCATTCGGTCTTCTGGCGCTTCTCCACGGGCTCAATGCGCCCGCCGCCATGGGTCATGGGGTGAAACACCCCGATGATCGAGCCGCCATGCTCCTCGAGCCGCTTGATCGTGCGGCCTTCATATTTATCCGGCCCCACACGGCGCAATTTCGCCAGCACGCGCGCGCCCGGCGCCAGCGCCGCCGCGCCCCGGCGCTCGGGCGCCATGAAAATAACCGGCGGGCGTCCCGGGCCATCCCATGCCACCGGGCGGGCAATCGCCTCGCCGTCGCGGTCGAGCCCCGTCACCTCCACCAGCGCCGTCTCGGGCAGGCGCCCGGCATCGCTGAAGCGCTTGCGCCCGGCGCGCTCCGCCGCGCCCTCGCCCTCGAGCGATTTCAGCAACCCGCGCAGCGCCTTTTTCTGCTCATGCGGCACCGAAAACGCCCGCGCGATGTCGCGCATGTGCGGCACATTCGCGGCCTCGGCCAAATAAGCCCGCAGCGCCTCGCGCGAGGGCAGGGGACTCGCCGGCTGCCCCTCCAGCCCGGCCAGCGCGCGCGGCTTTTTGGCCGGCTTCGCGGCTTTGGCGGCCTTTGGCGGCTTCACGCTCTCCCCGGTCTCGGGTTTGGCGGCCTTAACGCGGGGTTTCTTGTGCACGGTCTTCATGGTCCCAGTATGGGGCCGGACGCGCCAGAGAACCATGCCGGGCGTAAAAAAATCACCCCCGAAAACATCCATAGGTTGCCAAATATAATTTGTTTTAAGTCAGAGATTGTATAACCTGCCCCCGTGCCCGGCCAGATCGACATCACCGCCCCCGCCACGCTGAGCGTCCTGGCCGGATCCGCCTCGCCATCCTCGCTCATCGACCTGCCGCCCCCACCCAGCCTGGCGGAAATTGGCGGCTCTGGCACACTCAGTGTCACGCTCACGGCGGGCAACAGCCAGGCGGTGCTGGCGGTGGCGGGCGCGGCTGGCGTCACCCTCGCTGGCGGGGGCGATGCGCTCACCCTCTCCGGCACGGTGCTCGAGCTCAACGCCGCCCTCACGGGCCTCACCCTCGCCGAACCCCTCGGCGCTACCAGCGATCTCCTCACCCTCACGGCCAGTGATGGCGCATTGGCCACCGCCGCCACCTTCGCGGTCAAGGCCATCTCCACCCTCGGCCCGGCCTTCGTCGCCCCGCCCACGCTGGTGCCGGTTATGGCGGGCACGGTGGCTTTGGTGCCCGGCCTGCTCATCGCCGACCCCATCGCCAGCGGCCTCGCCGCCATGGGGCTGGGGCGCGAGGAAACCCTCAGCCTCACCCTCTCAGTGACGTCTGGCGTGCTGCTGCTGCCTGGCCTTGGCGCGCAAAGCGGCGTCGCGGCCACCGGCGTCGGCAGCCCCCAGATCGAACTGACCTTCACCGCCAATGAGCTGGCCGAGGTCAACAGCCTGCTCACCGGCCTCGCCGTCACCGGCGTCACGCAATGGGGCGAAAATCTCTATTACACGCTCTGGAATTTAAGCGGCCCGCTGCCCCAGTCGGTCACCTCCGGCAATCTGTTCCTCTATTCCCCCCACACCCTCGCCAGCACCGGCACGCTGGCCCTGGGCGGTGAGACCGTGATCTCAGGCCCCACCTCGCTCACCACCCCGCTCACCGGCTTCACCGAACTCATCGGCCCCGCGGCCGGTGCGCTCACCCTGGCGCCCAGCGCCAACCTCCTGGTGCCCGAGGCCGGCCTCACCCTCTCTGGCACCAGCATGGTGCGGGGTCAGCTCTCGGCCGCCTCCCTCAGTGTCACCGGCACGGTGTTCACCGCCTCCGCGCCGGTCATCGCCGGTCATCTCGCGCTCGCTCCCAACGCCGTGCTCACCTTCGCCAATGGCCTCTCCGCCGCCGCGTCCATCGCCACCGACTACGCCGAAGGCATCTCGCTCGGCACCGGCGCGGTGCTCGCGGGCGCGGGCCAGCTCAGCGTCGGGTATTTCTCCGAATCCGGCCTCATCACGGGCGCCGGCACCATCCTCGCGCCCAGTGGCGACACGCTCACCCTCGCGGCGGGCGCGGTCACTGGCGGGGTCGATCTGGCGGTGCAAGGCGGTGGCGCCATGGTGCTCGGCCCGCTCGCTCAGCTTTATGGCGTGTTCCTCAACACCCCGCTCACCATCGCCTCCGATGTCACGCTGAGTTTCCTCACCGCCGCCGCCCAGCCGCTTACCGGCGGCTATGCCGGCACGCTGGGCGGGCAGGGCGGCGCCTTCATCATCTCCGGCGCACAGAATTTCGCGGGCACCATCGCCGGTTTCCAGGCGGGTGATGAGCTGGTCTTCCCCGGCCTCACCGGCGTCAGCGTCTATAACGTCACCGCCAATGGCTTCGCTGTCGCGGGCATCGATCAATATGGCTCCACCCAAAGCTTCACCTTCGCGGCCGCCATCCCCGCCAGCCTGGCCGTCGCCGCGGGGCTCGACACACAGGGCGACCCGGCCATTTATCTGCGCGCGGCGTCGGCTCAGCTCAGCCAGGCCGCGCCGCTGGCCGACAGCGCCGGCACGCCGCAGCTCCTCGCCGGGCTGGCGCTCGCGCTTGGCGCCCCCACCACCAACGCGCTCAGCCTCACCCTTGCGGTTGGCCATGGCGGCCTGGCCGTGGGGGGGGCGTCATTCGCCCCCACCATCACGCTCACGGGCGCCAGCCTCAGCGCGCTCAACGCCGAGCTGGCCGCGCTCTCTTATTTGGGCACCGGCCTTGCCGACCAACTCACCCTCACAGCCACCACCGGCATACCGGGCGGCCTGTCCGAAACCATTTCCATCTCGCCCGCCGCCGCCGGCGCCGCGGCCTTCACCCCCGGCGCGGCGTTCAGCGCGGCCGAGCTGGTCAGCTTCACCGGCACCACCGGCGCCATCGGCCAGCCGCTCGCCGTGGGGGGGCTGGCCGTCACCGGCACCGCCGATTTCTCAGCCCCCATCAGCGCGGCGGGCTATGGCGGCACCGCCCTGCTGGTCGATGCCGGCGGCGATGCCCTGTTCGGCCCGGCCGCCAGCGCCTGGCTCACCGGCAATGTCACGCTGGGCGACACCGCCGGTCCCGGCCAGCTCGATATATGGGGCGCCAGCCTCTCGGTTACCGGCACGCTTGGCGAATCAGCGGGCAGCGCGGCTTTCATCACCGGGGCCGCCACATTTGCCGGCGCCATCGACCTGCAGGGCGGCGCTAACCTCAACCTCGCCGGCAGCCTCGCCGCCGCCACGGCCACGCTGGACGCGGGCGCCACCCTGCTGGCCTTTGGCGGCGCCGCGCTCAGCCTTGGCACGCTGGCCAATAGCGGCGCCATCACCCTGGCCAATGCCGCCACGGCGGCGCTCACCGCCTATGCCGGCGCGGGCACGCTGGCGCTGGGCGGTCAGGCCTCGCTCGGCGTAACCGGTACGCTCGCCCTCACGGGCGGGCTGCTCGCGCTTGGCCCGGGTGCCACCCTCATGGCCGCGGGGCTCAACACGGCCGCCGGGCTGGTGCAGGCCGCCGGGCTCATCGCGGCCGGGGCCAGCGCCACGCTTGGCGCGGTGAGCCTCACGGGTGGCACGCTCGCCGCCGCCACCCTCACCGAGGCCGGCACCCTCACCGGCCAGGGCGTCATCAAAGACACGTCTCTCACCCTCACCGGCGGGCTTGAGGCCGTAGGCGGGCAGTTGCTGGTGGGCGGCGCGCTCAGCGCGCCTGGCAGCCTCGTGGTGGCTTCCACCGGCACGCTGGAGCTGGCGGGCGCGGCCAGCGGGGCAGGGGGCATCGGCTTCGCGGGCGGCAACGCCCTGCTCATCCTCGATGATCCAACCCAGGCCAGCCTGCCGGTATCTGGCATGGCGGGGGGCGATGCCATCGACCTCGTCGGCATCAATCCCAGCCACGTGGCCTATGCGGGCGGCATGGTCGAAATCGGCGGCGTGGCGGCGTTTTCCCTGGCGCTTGGCGGCGGCACCCTCACCACCCTCGCCGATCAGGCGGGCGGCGCGCTGCTCACCGTCAATGGCCAACTACCCTGTTTCGCGCGCGGCACGCCCATCCTCACCCCTCACGGCTACCGCCCCGTCGAGAGCTTCTCTCCCGGCGATCCGGTGGTCACCGCCTTTGGCCAAACCCGCCCGGTGCGCTGGCTGGGCTGGCGCACGCTCGACCTCGCCGGCGCCACCGGCCATGAAGCCTGGCCCGTGCTCATCGCCCCCCACGCCTTCGGCCCCGGCCGCCCGGCGCGCGCGCTGCGCCTCTCGCCCAATCATTGCCTGTTCCTCGAAGGCGTGCTCATCCCCGTCACCGCCCTGGTCAATGGCGTCACCATCACGCGTGAGCGCGGCGCCAAGGCCGCCAGCTATTACCATCTGGAGCTCGACCGCCACGACATCCTGCTCGCCGATGGCCTGGCCTGCGAATCCTATCTCGATACCGGCAACCGCGCCGCGCTCTATACCGGGCGCGGGCGCCATTCGCCGGCCCGCCGGCCCTTCGCGCCCATCGTCACCAGCGGCCTCAAGCTCACCCGTGCCCGCCAAGCCCTGGCGCGCGTGGCCGAGGCCCAGGGCTTCACCCGCACCTACCAGCCCCGCCTCAAAGCCTTCTCCGGCGGCATCACCGCCTGGCCCGAGTTCACCCAGGCCAATACCCAGCGCCTGGCCCGCTTTCGCTTCCCCCGCCCCGTGCGCCGCCTCATTTTGCTCGCCCCCACCGCCGCCCCGGCCGAAACCGCCCCTACCTCCGATGATTGGCGTGAGCTTTCCGTCTGCCTCGCGCCCACACCGGGCCTGCGCCTGGGCACGGGCTGGCACCCGCCCGCCATCGGTGATACCGGCACCTGGATGGGCGCGCGCGCCGAGCTTTCCCTCACCCAGGCGCGCGCCGAAATCACCCTCACCCTCGCCGCCATCGCCCAATATTGGGCCCGTTTCCCCACTCCCCCTTGACCTTCTCCCCATAACCCTGTACCCGCGCCCCCCATTGCCGGGAACGCGGACAAGCGGTGGTCGCTTGCGCCCGCTCGTCGCGGTGTTCGTGAGAACCCCAGACGAGACTACCGGTGCAATTCGAACGAGAAAGGTGTCCGCGCCATGACCAAGCGCGCTGAAAGCAAATTCAAGATCAACCGCCGCCTTGGCGTGAACCTGTGGGGCCGTGCCAAGTCCCCGGTCAACAAGCGCGAATACGGCCCCGGCCAGCATGGCCAGCGCCGCAAGAAGCCCTCCGACTTCGGCGTGCAGCTGATGGCCAAGCAGAAGCTCAAGGGCTATTACGGCAACATCTCGGAAAAATCCTTCCGTAAATATTATGAAGAGGCCGTGCGCCGCAAGGGCGACACCTCCGAGAACCTGATCGAGCTGCTCGAGCGCCGCCTGGATGCGGTGATTTACCGCATGAAGCTCGCCCTCACCCCCTTCGCCGCCCGTCAGTTCGTCTCGCACGGCCACGTGCTGGTCAACGGCAAGCGCCTGAACATCCCCTCCTATCAGGTCAAGAACGACGACGTGATCGAGGTCCGTGAGAAGTCCAAGCAGCTCGCCGTGGTGCTCGATGCCGCCCAGTCCGCCGAGCGCGACGTGCCGGAATATGTCGAGATCGACCATCGCGCCATGAAGGGCCGCTTCGTGCGCGCGCCCAAGCTGTCGGATGTTCCCTATCCCGTGCAGATGGAACCGCACCTGGTGGTCGAGTTCTATTCGCGCTAATCGGCCGCTCATCGCAGCTACGGAAAACGGCGCCCTCGCGGCGCCGTTTTTTGTTTGTCACCCTTGGGAGACATAAGCGTTACAGGCAGGCGCTAAAAACCCGGCATGCAAACAGCCCCTCTCAAGGAGATCTCCTGATGCGCCATATCCCGCTTGCCCTCTTGCTCACCCTGGCTCCCGGCCTGGCCTTGGCGCAAACCCCGCCCGCCCCGTCGCCGGGCGCGCCGTGGCCTGGTCCCGGCATGGGCTATCCCGGCCCCGGCGGCCCCATGCGGCCCGCACATCGCGGCGCTTTTGGCCCCGAGCAGATGCTCCTCGACTTCTACACCGCCAACACCACCCATGACGGCCACCTGACCCTCGCCCAGGCCAAGGCCGCCAATTTCCGCCCCGTCATCGATCATTTCGCCGAAATCGACGTCAAGAAGCGCGGCTACATCACCTTCTACGACATCGAGGCCTGGCGGCTCGATGACCTCGCCCAGCATCTCGAACAGCGCGCCAACGCCCTGCGCGCCCAGGACTAACCAGCCCAGAACTAACCAGCCCAGAACTAACCAGCCCAGGACTAACCAGCCCAGAACCGACCAGCCCGCCACGAAAAAAGGCGCCCGCGTTCGCCCGGGCGCCTTTGTCATGCCAAGGCGATCGCCCTCAAGGCGTGTTCTGGCGCCCTTTGGCAAAGCTCTGGCCAGGTGTGGCGTTGGGGTCGCCGGTCACAAACATCTGGTGCAGCACATCATGCAATGTGGGGCTGCTGGCGGCGTTGCCCGGCTCGGCACCGCCCATGGTGGCCGGGCTCGGCGTGGCGGCAACTCCAGGGGCCGCCGCCGGGGCGTTCGTCCCCAGGCCAGGAAGCTGGTTCAACACCGAACCCGGCCCGAACAGATGGATCACCTGCCCCGAAGGCGGCGGGGTCAGATAGGAGCGCGCGAGCGCCGGTGTGGCGCCCAGGCTCAGGGTCAGGCAGGCGAGCAGGGTTGTGCGCAGGGGGGGCATATGGGTCTCCAGGTCGGGGCCCAGCCCTCATGGCGGGCTAGGCCAAGCTCCTGCCATAAGGCCCCGCCAGCCCGGGTTGCAAGGGGGCGCGCGGGCAGGGCAGGGTCGCGGCCGGGCACGGGGCCAGGGGGGCAGCAAATTTCTCGCGCCTCCCGCCCCGCTGGGCTAAGATCAGCGCCATGAACTCCCTCGCCCCCCGGCCCGCGCGCCTGAACATCGAAATCGTGTTCGATTTCGTCTGCCCCTGGTGTTATCTCGGCGTCCGCCGGCTGCTCCAGCTGCTCGCCCGCCGGCCCGATATGCCGGTCGAGTTGAGCTGGCGCCCGTTCCTCCTCAACCCCGACATGCCCCGCACCGGCATGCCCCGCGCCGATTACATGATCCGCAAATTCGGCGCCGAGGATCGCGCGCGCCGGTTATATGCCTCCATCGCCGAGCTGGGCGCGCATGAGGGCGTGGCCTTCAATTTCGCCGCCATCCGCCGCACCCCCAACTCGGTCGATGCCCACCGTCTGGTGCGCGAAGCGGCGCGCGCCGGCGTCGCCACCCGTCTTGTCGAGCATATTTTCGCCGCTCATTTCATCGAGGGGCAGGATATCGGCAGCCACGCCGTGCTCGCCTCGCTCGCCGCCTCCTGCGGCCTGGATGCCGCCCAGGCCGCCGAGTTTCTGGCTTCTGGCGAGGGCGCCGAGGCCGTGCACGCCGAGAACCTGCATGCCCACCGCCTCGGCATCAACGGCGTCCCCTGCTTCCTCATCGAGGGCGAACACGCCATCGCCGGCGCGCAGGAGCCCGAAGTGCTCGAACGCCTGCTCGAACTCGCCCTCTGCACCGCCCGCGACCTGTGACCCCACATGTTTTGACTTGCGAAAGACCGCCCAAGCCCGCAAAAACCGTTAACCGGCAAACCATACGGAGACCGCTCTCCGAAAACGCGGAGGCTTCATGAACGGCGCTCAAACATTGGTGGCAACCCTGGCGGGGCAGGGGGTCGAGATTTGTTTCGCCAATCCCGGCACGTCTGAAATGCATTTCCTCGCCGCGCTCGATGGCGCGCCCCTGCGCGCCGTGCCCTGCCTGTTCGAGGGCGTGGCCACCGGCGCGGCCGATGGGTGGTATCGCATGCGTGACCACCCCGCCGCCACGCTGCTCCATCTCGGCCCCGGTCTCGCCAATGGGCTGGCCAACATCCACAATGCCCGCCGCGCCTCGAGCGCCATGGTCAATATCGTGGGCGAGCACGCGCTCTCCCACCTCAAATACGACCCGCCTCTGGCCTCCGACCTCGAAGGCCTGGCCCGTCCCTTAAGTCATTTTCTGCGCCGCTCCGCCTCCGCCGTCGATATCGCCTGGGACACCGCCGCCGCCGTGCGCGCGGCCGCCGCTCATCCCGGCCGCATCGCCACCCTCATCCTGCCCGGAGACACCGCCTGGGCCGAAGCCCCACCGGCCGCGCTGCCCGCCTTCGCCCCAACCCCGCTCAAAACCCCCGATCCCGCGCGCATCCAGGCCATCGCGCGCGTGCTGCGCGCGGGCGAGCCCGCCATGCTCATTCTGGCCAACAAGGCCACGCGCGGGCGGGCTTTGGCGCTGGCCGGGCGCGTGGCGGCGGCGGGCTGCCGGCTGGGCAGCCAGTTCTTCACCGCCCGCATCGAGCGCGGCGCCGGCCGCACCCCGCTCGAGCGCATCCCCTACGCGGTTGATCAGGCCATCGCCTTCCTCGCGCCCATCCGCCATCTCATCACGCTCGAAACCACCGAGCCGGTGGCGTTCTTCGCCTATCCCGGCAAGCCCAGCCAGCTCAAGGCGCCGGGCACGCTGGTCCACACCCTCGCCGCGCCCGATGAAGACAGCGCCCAGGCGCTCGACATGCTGCTCGAGGCCCTGGGTCCATCAGCCAGCCCCCCTCTGGTGCAACCGCGCCTCGAAACCCCGCCCCCCACTGGCGCGCTCACGCCGCTCAGCATTGCCCAGGCGCTCGCCGCCGCCATCCCCGAAGGGTGTATCGTGGTCGATGAATCCCTCACCACCGGGCGCGAGACCATGGGCCACACCATGGGCGCCAAGCCCCATGATCTTATCAACAACATGGGCGGCTCAATTGGCTATGCCACGCCGCTCGCCACCGGCGCCGCGCTGGCCGCGCCCGGCCGGCGGGTGTTTTGCCTGGTGGGCGATGGCAGCGCCATGTACACCATCCAATCCCTCTGGACCCAGGCGCGCGAGGGGCTCGACATCACCACCCTCATCTTCGCCAACAACCAATACGCCATCCTCAAGGCCGAATGCGCCAACATGGGCGCCGGCAGCCCCGGCCCCCAGGCCATGAACCTGATCGACATCGCCCGCCCGGCCATAGAGTGGTGCGCCATGGCCAAATCCATGGGCGTGCCCGCGCACAGCGTCACCACCGCCGAGGCACTTCACCAAGCCCTGGCCAACTCATGCCGCGAACCCGGCCCCTGCCTGATCGAGGTAAAACTGGCCTGAGCGGCCCAAACATCCAAAAGTTTTTGCGGGGTTTGGGGCGCTTTTTGCCAAAAAGCGCCCCAAACTCTTTATGTCCCTACCCAAATTTCGCCGCACGTTTTTGCAAAAACGCCGCCACCCCTTCGGCGAAATCCGGGTGCAACCCGGCCGCGCGCTGATTTTCAATCTCCAACGCCAGCTCCTCATCCAGCGTCGAGCCACACGCCGCCCAGGCCGCCTGGCGGGTGAGGCGCAGCGCATTGCCCGAGCCCCCCGCCAGCCGCGTGGCCATGGCCAGCGCCTCGGCCTCCACCTGCTCATCGGCCACCACCCGGTTCACCAGCCCCCAGGCCAGCGCCTGCGGCGCGGTCACCTTGTCGCCCAGCAGCATCATCTCCATCGCGCGCGCGCGCCCCACGGCCTTGGTCAGCAGCCAGGGCGCGCCGCCATCGGGCACCAGCCCAATCTTGCCAAACGCCACCGCGAAATAGGCACTCTCTCCGGTCACGATCAAATCGCCCAGCAGCGCCAGCGACACACCAAACCCCGCCGCGCAGCCCTGCACGGCGCAAATCAGCGGCACGGCCAGATCGCGCGCCTTGCGCACCAGCGGGTTCAAATGCCGCGCCACCGAGCCCCCCAAATCCGTCTCGCCCGGCTTAATGCCCCCGCCCGGCCCGCCCAAATTGGCGCCGGCGCAAAACGCCTCCGGCCGTCCGGCCAGCACAATTGCCCGCGCCCGCGTTTCCTCGCGCGTCAGCGCCTCGCACAGCCCGTCGATCATCTCCATGGTCAGCGCATTGCGCGTCGCCGGATCATTAACCCGAATCAGGCTCACCGCCCCATGGGTTTCGGTCAGCAATTTGGTCATGGCAGTTCCCTCGTGGTTTCCCTATAGGGAAGCGCGGTGCCGTGGCCTTGTCAATTCCGTGCTCCTGCCCCATGTGCGCCGTCTCGCCACAAATAATGCGCCACACTGTTCCGTAACGCAGCACCCGCCCCGGTTGTGAGCGGCGGTTCAGGCCGCCTGGCGTTTGGCACGGCTCTTGCTGTTCATCACGTGCTCCCCGTGGGACGACCAAAACCCGCAATCTTTGCACATAAACAAAACGATCAGGAAACGTAAATGAGCTATCATAACATCGCCGACCGTACCGACAGTTTCTTCATTCCCTGCGTCACCCTCATCGGGCCTGGCTGCGCGCGCGAGACCGGCCCGCGCGCCAAGGCCCTGGGCGCCAAAAAAGCGCTCATCGTCACCGATGCCGGGCTGCACAAAATGGGTGTCTCCACCCTCATCGAGGGGTATCTGCGCGAGGCCGGGCTGCAAGCCGTTATCTTCGCGGGCGCCGAACCCAACCCCACCGACCTCAACGTGCATGACGGCGTGAAAGTCTATCAGGACGCAGGCTGCGACTTCATCGTCTCGCTGGGCGGCGGCTCCTCGCATGATTGCGCCAAGGGCATCGGCCTGGTCACCGCCGGCGGCGGCCATATCCGCGATTATGAGGGCATCGATAAATCAAGCGTGCCCATGACCCCCCTCATCGCCATCAACACCACCGCGGGCACGGCGTCGGAAATGACGCGCTTTTGCATCATCACCAACTCCTCGACACATGTGAAAATGGCGATCGTCGATTGGCGCTGCACGCCGCTCATCGCCATCGACGATCCGCGCCTGATGGTGGCCATGCCCCCCAGCCTCACCGCCGCCACCGGCATGGATGCGCTGACCCACGCGGTCGAGGCGTATGTCTCCACCGCCGCCACCCCCATTACCGATGCCTGCGCCGAGAAAGCCATAGCCCTGATCGGCGAGTTTTTGCCCAAGGCGGTGGCGAATGGCGATGACATGGAAGCCCGCGCGGCCATGTGCTACGCGCAATATCTGGCCGGCATGGCGTTCAACAACGCCTCGCTCGGCTATGTGCACGCCATGGCCCACCAGCTGGGCGGCTTCTATAATCTGCCGCATGGCGTCTGCAACGCCATCCTGCTGCCTCATGTGTGCAGCTTTAATCTCATCGCCAAAGCCGAGCGTTATGCCACCATCGGCGAGCTTCTGGGCGCCGAGACCGAAGGGCTGAGCACCCCCGAGGCCGCCGAGCTGGCCATCGACACCATCAAGTCCCTCTCCAAATCCGTAGGCATTCCCTCAGGCCTTGCCGAGCTCGGCGTGAAGGAAGCCGATCACGAGGTGATGGCCGGCAACGCCCAGAAGGATGCCTGCATGCTCACCAACCCGCGCAAGGCGACGCTCAAGCAGGTCATCGCCATTTTCGAAGCCGCGATGTGAAGTGCCGATAACTTAAAAAAGAAACTCAAAATAAGACGTGGGCGCTTTTTGTGAAAAAGCGCCCACACCCCCAAAAACTTTTGGAAATTTAGAGTGGATGTGTTGGGGCGTTAGAGCAATATGAAGTTGGATTAAGTCGAAGACATCAATCCAACTTCATGAAATTGCTCGCCAAAATCAGGTTAGAGCGGGTGTGTGATAACGCATCCCGCTCTAATGCCCGAACGCATCCGAATCGAGCACCGGCGCGGCGGGGTTGTCGAGGGCGTTGAGCGCCGCGAATTCCTCATCTGTCAGCGCGAAGCTGAAAATATCCAAATTCTGCGCCTGGCGTGCCGGATCAGCCGATTTCGGCGTGGTCGCATAGCCCGACTGCACATGCCAGCGCAGCACGATCTGCGCCGGCGTCTTGCCATATTTCGCCGCCAGCCCCTTAATGAACGCATCCTCAAGCAGCGCGCCGTTACGATCGATCGGGCTCCACGTTTCCGTCACAATCCCGCGCGCTTTATGAATCGCCACAATATCGCGCCGCTGGCGGTAAGGGTCGAGCTGCACCTGGTTCAAATGCGGCACGAACCCGGCATCGAACAGGGTCTGCAAATGCGCGGGCTTGAAGTTCGAAACCCCGATCGCGCGTACCAAGCCCTCCTCGAGCAGCCGGGTCAGCGCCTCATAAGCCTCCAGATACCGCCCCTGGCCGGGGTTTGGCCAATGAATGAGCAGCAAGTCGATATACTCAACCCCCAGTCGCTTCATCGAGCCCAGCGCCGCCTCGCGCACGCCGTTCTGGCTGTGCCATTGGCGGTTGAATTTGGTGGTGATGAAAATCTCCCCGCGCGCCACGCCCGAGGCTTTCACCCCCTGGCCCACGCCGGTCTCGTTGCCGTAATTCTCGGCCGTGTCGATCAGCCGGTAGCCCAGCCCAATCGCCTGCCTCACCGCCGCCGCCGCCTGGGCGTCATCCATGGGCCATGTGCCCAGCCCAAGCTGTGGAATCTCCACGCCATTTTGCAATTTCAACGTTGGTGCCAGTCTCTGTGCCATGGTTTCCCCTCTCTCATCCTGCAACTCTTGCTCATAGCCCAGCTGGGCGCGGCGCGGAACGCCAGCAAACGCTCATTATCCCGAAGCCAACCCCAGCTCCGCCCGCAATCGCTCCAGCCTGTGACCAAACAAATGCTCGCCCAGCACCCGCGCCTGGCCGCGCGCGCCGATGCGGGCGGCAAAATCGGGTTCGGCGCGCACGCGGGCATAGAGTTCATTCAACTCATCGGCATTGCGATACGCCAAAACCTCCTCGCCCGGCTCAAAACACTGTCCGAGATCATCCTGCCAATCGGTAATCAGCGTGGCGCCTTGCAGGCAGGGCGCGAAATTGCGCTGGTTGAGTCCCGAGAGCACGTTCAATTCATGGCGGATATTAAGCACCGCCGCGTGGCGCGCATAAAGCTGCTGCACTTCCAGGGGGCTGTAGCGGCGGGCAAATACCTGGTGGGCCGGGTGTTCACCAGCCGACCAGCCGGCCCCATACAGCGCCAGCGGGGCATTAACCGCCTTAATCAGGGCCAGCCGGCCCGGCGTGGGGTTGGCGACAAACGCCATGGCGGGGTCGCGCGGGGTGGCGGGGGGCTGGCGGTCGGCATGCGAAACGGCATGGGGCAAAAAAATAGCTCTGGGCTTTAGCCCCAACTGGGCATGAAGCCCCAAAAACCGGCGATCAGTATACGCGACCAGATCGAATAATTCACTGACAAGCCGGTGGCTTTCATCAAATATATCGCCCACCCACCCCACCACCGGCGCGCCTTGCGCGGCACGGCGCAGCCTGGCCAGCGCGGCCACCGGCGCGCTGAACGCCGAGATGACGATGATGACATGCGGTCTGAACGCGCGCATCCGCGCGGCCATGAGCCTGGTGAGCGGCGCGCCCGCGGCCTCGGCGAGCAGCCAGCGGTTGAGCGTGGGGGCGAGGCTCGGATTGCGTAAAATCCCGCAGCGCACCTCGTGTCCGGCGGCGCGCAGCCCGGCCTCCGTGTCTTCCAGCCAGTTGGTGATCGCCCGTCTCTTCCCAACCAGATAGACCCTCATCCCCGCCTCCTTGCCGGGCCGGGCATGCGCTATTTCAGGTCTGCCATCAACCCCGCCATCTTGCCGCGCGGCCAACAGGCGCCGAGAGTGGCGCCATGTCCTCTCTCCTTGCCGCGCTCGGGCTGTCGCTGCCCATTTTCCAGGCCCCCATGGCGGGCGTTTCCACCCCGGCGCTGGCCGCTGCGGTTGCCAATGCCGGCGGGCTTGGCGCGCTCGGCCTGGGCGCCAGCACGCCCGCCCAGGCGCGCGCCGCCCTGGCCGAGGCCGCCGCCCTCACGCCCCATGCCCTCAACGCCAATTTTTTCGTCCACCGCCCCCCCTTGCGCGATGAGGCGGCCGAATCCGCCTGGCTGGCCGCGCTCACTCCCGAATTCGCCCGCTTTGGCGCCCAGCCCCCCGCGCGGCTGACCAATCTCTACCCAAGCTTCGCCACCGACGATGCCCAGCTCGCCGTGGCCCTCGAAGCCCGTCCGCGCGTGGTCAGCTTCCATTTCGGCCTCCCCGATGAAGCGCGTATCCGCGCGCTCAAAGCGGCCGGATGCCTGCTGTTCGCCACCGCCACCAGCCTCGATGAAGCCCAGCAAGCCGCGCGCGCGGGTATCGATGCCCTGATCGCCCAAGGCTATGAGGCCGGAGGCCATCGCGGCCTGTTCGATGAGCACGCCCCCGATGCGCGCCTGCCCACCGCCACGCTCACGCGCCTGCTGGTCACGCGCACCTCCCTGCCGGTCATCGCGGCGGGCGGAATCATGGATGGCGCCGGCATCAAGGCCGCCCTGGCCCTGGGCGCGGTGGCGGCCCAGCTCGGCACCGCCTTCATCGCATGCCCCGAAAGCGCGGCCGATGCCGCCTACCGCGCCGCCTTGCGCGCCCAGCCCGCCACGGTCATGACCCGCGCCATCTCCGGCCGCCCGGCGCGCTGCCTGGCCAATGGCTTCACCGCCTGGGGGCAGGCCACGCCTGTGCCCCCGGCCGCTTATCCGCTCGCCTATGATGCCGGCAAGGCGCTCAACGCCGCCGCCAAGGCCAAGGGCGAAACCAGCTATGGCGCCCAATGGGCAGGGCAGGGGGTGGCCATGGCGCGCGCTCTGCCGGCTGGCGCGCTCATGGCCGAACTCGCCCGCGAACTGGCCGGCGCGGCCTGAACAACCGCCAGATTACGTCTGCGGCACCGACCCGCCAGCCCCCGGCGGGGTCATGGGCCGTGGCGGGGCAGGGGGCGTGTAGCCGGGTGCCGGGCCGGGCGGCGGCACATTCAGCGCAATGGTCGAGCCCAGCGCGTTGGCCATTTCGGTCGGCACCAGAATCGTCGCCCCGCGCTCCTTGTTCATGTCATAAATCAGGCTCATCTGGCGTATCTGCAGCGCCACCGGGTTGGCGGCATAAATATGCGAGGCATTGGCGATCTGCTGGGCAATCGCCACCTCCGCGCTGGCCAGTGTCACGCGCGCCTCACGTTCCTTCTCGGCCTGGGCGTTGCGGCTCATGGCGTCGTTCAGCTCGGGCGGTATCTTCACATCGCGTATTTCAACCGCGATATCGCCAATCCCCCAGCCATCGGTCTTGCGCTTGATCAGCCCTTGCAGCATCTCGTCCACCTGCTCACGGGTCGAGAGCAGCGCCGAGAGCCGGGTCGCCGAAATCACCTCGCGCAGGCTGGTCTGCGCCACCTGCGCCACCATCGAGCGGTAATCCGTCAGCTCGGTGGCCGCGCGTTTCACATCCATCACGCGCCAAAACAAAATACTGTCCATGGTCACGGTCACCGCGTCGGCGGTCAGCGTGTCCTCGGCCGAAATGCGGGTGCTCTGGCGGCGTGTATCGACCACCGTATAAACCGCCTCAAAGGCGGGAATAAGGAAATAAAGCCCCGGCCCGCGCACACCCGCAAAGCGCCCCAGGCGCAAAATCACCGCCCGCTCCCACTCGGCGCAGGTGCGCAGCGTCAGCCCCAGCACCACGCCAATCACAATCAGCGCCACCCCCAGCGGCACCATCTGCACGAAATAAATACAAGCCACCCCCAGCGCGATGAAAAACAGCGCGATGATCGTCACGGCACTATTATAGCTGTTATACATATCAGGCTCCGTGTGAACGTGGCTCCAGCCTATCACCATTCCGCCTTGCCCGCGACTCGGTCGGCACCGCTAGGCTCGGCGCATGGACCCTTATGTCACCCTCGCCGCCGCGCTTTCCTTTCTGGCCGCCGTTCTGGCCTTTCTCGCCTGGCAATCGGCCAGGGCCGCGCCGCAGCGGCTCACTTTGCTCATCGAGAAGCTGCTCTCGGGCCAGCGCAACGAATCGGAATTCCTGCGCGCCAACCTCGCGGCCATGGAAGGCCGGCTGACCGCCGCCATCCAGTCCGGCACCACCGATGCTCTGAAGCAGGCCTTTGCCCAAATCGGCGCCGCCACCCAATCGGTCGCCACCACGCTCGATTCACTGCGCCGCCAAGCGGCCGATGACGCCCAAAAAACCACCCAAACCCTGGAATCCCGCCTCACCGCCATCCAGGCCAGCGTGAACGAGAAGCTGCACGAGGCGGTCGAGCAGCAAATGAGCGCCTCCTTCGCCCGCGTGCTCGAGCAATTCGCCCAGGTGCAACAGGCGATGGGCGAGGTCCAGGCCACCGCCGCCCAGATCGGCGACCTCAAGCGCCTGTTCTCCAACGTCAAAACCCGTGGCGGCTGGGGGGAAGCGCAACTGGCCGCCCTGCTCGAGCAAATCCTCCCCCCCGGCTCCTTCGAGCGCAATTTCGCGGTCAAGGATGGCGCGCGCGAACGGGTCGATTTCGCGCTGCGCATGCCCTCGCGTGAAAAACTCTATCTCCCCGTCGATGCCAAATTTCCCACCGAGGATTACGAGCGCCTGCTCACCGCCGCCGAGGCCGCCGACGCGGACGCCGAGCGCCAGGCGCGCGATGGCCTGACCTCCCGCGTGCGGCTGGAGGCCCGCAAGATCCGCGAAAAATACGTCAGCCCCCCCGAAACGGTCGATTTCGCCGTGATGTATCTGCCCTCCGATGGGCTGTTCGCCGAAATTGCCCGCACGCCCGGTCTCATCGACGACATCCGCGCCCGCGAGAAGATCATCATCCTCGGCCCCACCCTGCTGCCCGCCCTGCTGCAAACCATCCATCTCGGCCACGTCACGCTCGACCTCGAAAAGCGCGCCGGTGAAATCGGCAAGCTGCTCGGCGCCACCCGCACCGAAATGACCAAGATGGACGAAGTCCTCATCCGCCTCGCCGCCAATGCCCAGACCATGAGCAGCAACATCGAAAAAGCCCGCGTGCGCACCCGCGCCGTCGCCCGCGTGCTCAAAACCGTCGAAATGGTCGAGGGCCAAACCGCCCAAACCCTGCTGGGCCTGGCCGATGACGGCGAGGCATAACCCCTGACCGCGCGGTCGCGGGCCATTGCCGCCCGCCCCAGCGGTTTTGCCCAATCGCTAGCCGCGCGCTAAGCTCCCCCCATGCGCGCTCTCACCGTCCCGCTATTTGGCCTCGCCTTGCTGGCTCTCACCGCCTGCAAACTCAAGCTGGTCTCCCCCAACGACATCGACGTCCAAGGCGTGATGCCCGACCTCAGCTTCCAAATGACCGACGCCGCCACGGCCAAGCCGCTCACCGCCGCCGCCCTGCGCGGCCGCACGGTCCTGCTCTATTTCGGCTACACCCATTGCCCCGATGTCTGCCCCGCCACGCTCTTCGACCTCACCCGCATCGAAAAGCAAATGGGCCCAGCCGCCGCCCACCTCACCATCCTGTTCGTCACCGTCGACCCCGACCGCGACAATCTGGCCCTGCTCGCCCAATATGCCGCCATTTTCGGCCCCAACGTCATCGGCCTGCGCGGCACGCCCGACCAGCTGGCCAGCCTCGCGCGGCGCTATCGGGTGGCCTACAGCGTCACCAAAACGCCCGTCTACAGCGTCTCCCACACCTCGAGCATTTATGTGTTCAATGCGCAGGGCAAGGCCGCCTTCATCATCGCCGGCCTAGATCTGGGCAAGCCCGACATCACCGGCATCGCCCAAGACCTCACCAGCGTCGTCAACGGCTAACCAGTTCGCCGCCCACGCCGGCGCCCTCACACATGCTGTCCGCCATTAATGTGAATTTCCGAGCCATTCACATAAGACGACTGATCAGTGCACAAATAATAAATCGTCTCCGCCACTTCCCGCGGCGTGCCCAGCCGCTTCATCGGCACTTCCGCCGCCACCAGCTCATCCGTCCCCTCCGAGAGGATCGACGTCGCGATCTCGCCCGGCGCAATGGCGTTGGCCCGCACGCCCCGCCCGCCAAATTCATGCGCCATCTCGCGCGTCAGCGCCGCCAGCGCGGCCTTCGAGCACGCATAAGCCACTCCCGCGAACGGATGCACCCGCGACCCCGCGATCGAGGTGACATTGACAATCGACCCCCGCGCCGCCTCCAGCTCCGGCATCAAGGCGCGGGCCAGCAGCGCGGTCGAAACCAGATTGACATTGAGCACCTTCGTCCACAGCGCGGCATCCGTGCCCATCACGCCCAGCCGCCCACCATTTGGCCCCTTGGGCGAGATGCCGGCATTATTCACCAGCGCCTGCAATTTACCATCCGCCAACCGCCCGCGCACAATGTCCGCCAGCGCTGGAATCGACGAGAGATCCTCCAGATCAGCCTGAATATGGCTCTCCCTCGCCTCCTGCCAGCGGCATTCGGGCGAGAAGGGCTGGCGTGACACGGTCAGCAGCCGCCAGCCGCGCTCCTGAAACAGCTTGACGGTGGCATGTCCAATGCCCCGGCTGGCGCCGGTCAGCAGCATTACGGGTCTTGTGTCAGTCATGGTTTTGCGCCTCCGCGCGTGTTAAATAATCAAGCAATCCCTTGCCGCCCTCGACAATATCGCGGGCAATCGCGGCCGCGGCCGTTTCGCCATCGCGCGCGCGCAGGGCGTCGAGCACCGGATAATGGTGCTCGATCATGCCCCTCTCGCGGGCGCCAAAATTCTGCGCGATCAGCGGCCCCATGCGCAGCCACAGCCGCTCGAGCGTGGCGGCCAGAATCGGCATGCGCGCGCACGCCGCCAAGGCCAGATGAAACTCCTGGTTGGCGCTGAGCGCCTCCAACAGCGCGCCGCGCGCCAGCGCCCGTTCGTGGCGCTCCAGCAGCCGGGCCAGGCCATCGAGCGCGTCATCGTCGGCCAGCGCCGCGGCCTGGCGCGCCGCCAGCCCCTCCAGCGCCACCCGCATGGCCCTGATTTCAAGATAATCGGCGGTCGAGAGCGCGCGCACCCGAATATCGCGCGCCGAGCGGAATTCCAGCGCGTCATCTTGCACCAGCCGCCACAGCGCGTCGCGCACCGGCGTCACGCTGGTGCAAAACTCCGCCGCCAGCTCACGAATCTTGAACCGCTCACCCGGCCGGAACCGCCCGCGCATCAGCGCGGTCCTGAGCGCCCGGTACGTGGCTTCGCTCAAATTCTCGCGCGGCGTGGCGCGCACATCATCCATCGGCCACCGCCTTGTCGAACGCCGCCACCAGCATCCCGGCCTGATCCTCGCTCAGCACCAAGGGCGGGCGGATTTTCAGCACATCCCCCTTGGGGCCAGCGCTCGAAATCAACACGCCAAGCCCGCGCATACGGTTCACCACCCGGCTGGCCAGCGCGCCGCTCTCCAGCACCACCCCCAAAAACAACCCCGCCCCGCGCACCTGCCGCACGGCCGCCCTGGCGCCCAGCTCGGCGCGCAAAAACCCGCCCACCCGGCGGGCATTGTCCTGCAAACCTTCTTCCTCAATCGCCTCAAGCGTCGCCATTGCCGCCGCCATCGCCACGGGGTTGCCGCCAAACGTATTGAAGTATCTTATCTTTTCGCCAAATTCGGCCATCATCTCGGGCCGCGCCACCAGCCCGGCCACCGGGTAGCCATTGCCCATCGGCTTGCCCATGCTCACCAGGTCGGGCACCACGCCATGGCGGGCAAAGCCCCAGAATGTCTCGCCCAACCGCCCAAATCCGGGCTGCACCTCATCGGCCAAAAATAACCCGCCCGCGGCATGAATGGCCGCCACGGCGGGCGCCAAAACCCCCGCGGGGTCGGAAAACACCCCGTCCGAGGAAAACACGGTATCCACCACCAGCAGCGCGGGTTTTATGCCGTGGCGGGCGAGGTCCGCGCAGGCTCTGGCCACCTCGGCGCCAAACTCCACCCCCGGCGCGGGGGCCGGCACGGCGCGCACATGCGCCCCCAACGCCACCGCCTCGCCCAGCGAGGGCGAAATCTCCGCCGTCAGCCCGCTGACGCCGTGATAAGCGTTTTCGGTAACAATAATCCCCGTCCCGCCGGTCACAAACCGCGCCACCCGGATGGCCAGATCATTGGCCTCCGAGCCCGTGCAGGTAAAGGTCGCCCGCGCCAGCTCGGCTGGAAACTTCGCCAGCAACCGCGCCGAATAGTCCAAAATCCCCTCGTGCAGGTAGCGCGTATGGGTGTTGAGCCGCGCGCTCTGCGCGGCCATGGCGGCCACCACTTTCGGGTGGCAATGCCCCGCCGGCACCACGTTATTATAGGCATCGAGCAGCCTGGTGCCGTCCGCCTCGAAAAGCCAAGCGCCCTCGCCCCGCACGGGATGCACGGGCCGGTCATAAAACAACCGGTAAGAGGGGCTGAGCAACGCCCGGCGCCGGTCGATCAACTCACTCATCGCCAAACATCCCCTCAAAAATCCCCTCGCCCGCCTCCAGGCAGGCCATCGCCCCGGCGCGGTAGCGCAGCAGATACGCGGCATTCTCAGGCGCCCGCGCCGCCCGCCACGATGAGATGACCACCGTCATCGCCATGCGCGTCCGTATCAGCCCCGCCAGCACCGCCCGCTCCCCGGCCGAAAGCGGTGCCACCGCCCCATAAGCCGCCAGCCAGGCCGGAATCGTGGCGCGCAGCTCTGGGGTCTGCATCTGGTAAGAGAGACCAACCGCCAGATCGCACATGCGCGGCGCCACCGTCAGGTCGCCAAAATCGATAATCCCGGTAATGCGCGCCGGATCCGCCGGATCGACAAACACATTATGCGGGTTGCAGTCATTATGAATAACCTGGCGCGGCAGGGTGCCAAGCCTGGGCATCACCCGGGCCTCGAATTCATCCAGCACCGCCCCGGCCAGCCGCGCGGGGCCCGGCTCAATCCCGGCCAGCATCGGGCGGATTTGCAGTGCCCGCGCGACATCCCATAATTGCGCGGGCGGGGCAGGGGGCGGCGGCAAATCTTCCAGCGCCAGGCACATCCGCGCCATCATGGCGCCCATCGCCGCCGCTTGCGCGGCCCCGTCCCGGTGGTGGCTCAGCAGCGCGCCATCCAGCCAGCTCAACACATAAGTCTCGCGCTCTCCGCCATCCTCATAGCCCAGCCGCGCATGCGCCAGCACACGGGGCACCGGCAGGGCTGGCGCCCGCGCGGCCAAATGCCGCAGCGCGCCGAGCTGAAACTCCACCACCCAGGGCGCTTCCTCGGCATGGCAGATTTTCAGCACAAACGCCCGGCCCCCGCTCACCAGCCGCCAGGTCAGGTCGCGTTCCGAGGCCAGCAGCTCAACCGCGCCATCCAGCCCAAGCCTTGCGGCGGCGTCTTTCGCCATCTGGGGCGTGAGGGTCATTTCCCGGGTCATGAAAATATGATGCATCATAATTGTCCGCCTGCCAAGCCCGCACGCCGCCCTGGTTACCAGCCCTCCGCGCCAGGCGGTTTAAAACGTGGCATGAATTCACTATGTTGCCCGGACCGATTCCGCCGTCATTGTTTTCAGGGGGGTATAGTTTGACCCGATCAGTCGAAATTTTGCTCGCTCTGGCGCTGGCCGCGCCTGTGCTTGGCGCGGCGCCGGCCCACGCGCAAAGCTTCAACAGCGCCGCCGGCATCTGGACCCTCCAGGACGAAAACGCCTCAATCAGCCTCACCGGCCGCACCGACCGCTATTACGTCAACGGCCTGCATGTCGGCTGGACATCCCCCGCCGGCGACGTTCCCGCCTGGCTGTCGGGCTTTGGCCACGCCCTGCTCGGCCCGGGCGACGAGCGTGTCAGCCTCGGCTTGCTCCAGCAGCTCTACACCCCGGCCGACACGCTGCGCATCAACCCCAACCCGTACGATGAACCCTATGCCGGCTATCTGGTCGCCCAGTTCGGCCTCATCGCCGACACCGCCACCACCCGCACCATGGCCACGCTCGATGCCGGGGTGATCGGCAAGGATGCCGGCGGCGAGATCGTGCAGAACGACTTTCACAGCCTCATCGGCCAGGGCGCCACCCATGGCTGGGCCTACCAGCTCCCCACCGAACCAGCGGTCGATCTCTATGCCGCGCGCATCTGGCGGGCGCCGCTCGGGCATCTGGCCGGGCTCGAAACCGACGCGCTGCCCCAGCTTTCGGGCATGGTGGGGCTGACACAAGACTACCTCCAGCCCGGCCTGGCCCTGCGCATCGGCCAGGGGCTGAACGAGGATTTCGGCGCCCCCCTGCTCCAACCCTCCAGCGGCGGTGGCGATGCCTTCACCACCGCCGGCCCCACCGCCTGGTATATTTATGCCGGCGCCTATGGCCGCGCGGTTGGGCATGATGAAACCCTGCAAGGCGCGGATTTCCACACCAGCCGCCATGTCGATGCCTATCCCGTGGTTGGCAGCTTCGCCCTGGGCGCGGCCGTCATCTGGCGCGGCTTTCGCTTCTCCTACACCGAAATCTTCCAAACCCGCCGCTTCTACGGTCAGCCTGGCCAGTTCCACGAGTTCGGTTCCTTCGCCGTATCGGGCCAATTCTGAGCGGAGGGCGCTGTCGTTTTGATCGTGTTAACGTTGAAAACATAACAATTTTGTAATGATTACGGCAAAACTGTCCTGAAACAGAGCGGGATGGCAAAACCACGCGGGGTAAACCAGAATAAATTCGCGCTCATGTTGCGGGCGCGCGCGAGAGCAGATATTTAGCCCTCCAGGCATGGCGCGCCACGCCGCTGCCATAAACTTAAACTTTAAACGCTATTGAGTAACCAGATTTCGCCCCGGGGGGGGCGACAAAAACAAGGAATCCGCCGTGGCCAACGAAAAATCCCAAAATGTACAGGATGTGTTCCTGAATCACGTTCGCAAGAGCAAGACGCCGGTGACGGTGTTCCTGGTCAATGGCGTGAAGCTTCAGGGTGTCATCACCTGGTTCGACAATTTCTCGGTCCTGCTGCGCCGTGATGGTCACACGCAGCTCGTCTACAAGCACGCCATCAGCACCGTCATGCCCGGCGCGCCCATCATGCTCTTCGATGCCGCCCGCGCCGAAGGCACCGCCCCGGCACCGGCCGAAGGCGCCGCCGCCACCGGCTCCACGCTCAAGCTCAGCCGCCCCGCCGCCGAGCCGCAATACGACCCCGAGCAGGACTGACCCGGCGGCCCGATGAAAGACACCGCGCCGCCGCCACAGCGGGCGGCGATTCTGCTCCCCTGGGACAAACAGGCGGCCCATGAGGCCGGACGGATCCGCACGCCCGAGGCCCGGCTGGCCGAGGCGGTGGGTCTGGCCGCCTCCATCGGGCTGATCATCGTGCATGAGCAGGTTTTTTTCCTGCGCAGCGTCACCCCCGCCACCCTGCTCGGCAAGGGCCAGGTTGAAATCGCGGCGGCGTCCCTGCGCGCCTTCGCGGTCGATGTGGTGGTGGTCGATGCCACCCTGAGCCCCGTGCAGCAGCGCAACCTCGAGAAAGCCTGGGGCGCCAAGGTCATCGACCGCACGGGTCTGATCCTCGATATTTTCGGCGCCCGTGCCCGCACGCGTGAAGGCGCGTTGCAGGTCGAACTCGCGCATCTCGACTATCAGCGCTCGCGGCTGGTCCGCTCCTGGACCCATCTTGAGCGCCAGCGCGGCGGCTTCGGCTTTCTCGGCGGCCCCGGCGAAACCCAGATCGAGGCCGACCGCCGCCTGATCGGCGAGCGCATCGTCAAGCTCAAAACCGAGCTTGACGAGGTCCGCCGCACGCGCGGCCTGCACCGTGGCGCGCGCAAAAAAGTGCCTTATCCCATCGTGGCGCTGGTCGGCTACACCAATGCCGGCAAATCCACCCTGTTCAACGCCCTCACCGGCGCCACGGTCTATGCGCAAGACCAGCTCTTCGCCACGCTCGACCCCACCATGCGCGGCCTCACCTTGCCTTCGGGCCGCCAGATCATCCTCTCCGACACGGTCGGCTTCATCTCCGACCTGCCGACCGAGCTGGTCGCCGCCTTCCGCGCCACCCTCGAGGAGGTGGCCGAAGCCGATCTGCTCTTGCATGTCCGCGACATTTCCCACCCCGACACAGAAGCCCAGGCGCGTGACGTGCGCGCCGTGCTGGCCCGCCTGGCGCGCGATGGCGCACTCGATGAAACCTGGCCGGACCGCACGCTCGAGGTGCTGAACAAAGCCGACCTGCTGGGCGGCGTGGCCGAGGTTGTGCAAGGCGAAGGCGTCGCCGTCTCCGCCCTCTCGGGCGAGGGGCTGCCCCGCCTACTCGCCATCATCGATCAGCGTCTCTCCGCCCATATGGAGCAGGTCGAGGTCGAAATCCCCGTCACCGACGGCGCCCGCATCGCCTGGGCCTACCGCCATGGCGAGGTGCTGGCGCGCGACGACAACGAAGCCCGCGTCAAGCTCACCGTGCGCTTCTCGGCGGCCGATAAGGCGAGGTTCGAAGCCCTATGACCCCCACCGAGGTCACCAACGTCATCGCCCTGCTGCGCCATGTCGCGCGGGCTGAGGTCATGCCCCGCTTCAAGAATCTCAGCCAGGACGATGTACGCGCCAAATCCGGCCCGCTCGACCCCGTCACGGTCGCCGACGAAGCCGCCGAACGCGCGCTCACCCAAGGGCTCATCCGGCTCTTCCCGGGCGATGAGGTGATCGGCGAGGAAGCCGTCTCGCGCGGCGAGGCCTCGGTCGAGCGCCTGCGCGCGCCCGGCCGCGTCTGGGTGCTCGACCCCATCGACGGCACCGCCAATTTCGCCGCCGAGCTGCCGCTCTTTGGCATCATGGCCGCCCTGGTCGAAGCCGACGAGGTCCAGGCCGGCTTCATCTTCGACCCCGTGAGCGATGATTGCGCCTACGCGCTCAAAGGGCAGGGGGCCTATCTGCGCGCGCATGACGGCACCGCGCGCCGCCTGCATGTCAGCGCCCCCGTGCCGGTCGAACAAATGGTCGGCTCAATGTCCTGGCGCTACATGCAAGAGCCCATGCGCTCCCATGTGCTCCACCGCCTCGACCGCCTTGCCGCCGTCACCGATTATCGCTGCGCCGCCCACCAATATCGCATGCTCTCGGCCGGTCATGTGCATGTTCAAATGTTCCGCAAGCTCCTGCCCTGGGACCACGCGGCCGGCGTGCTGCTCCACGCCGAGGCCGGCGGCCACAGCGCCCGCTTCGATGGCACACCCTACCGCCCGTCCGATACCCAAGGCGGCCTGCTCCTCGCGCCCGACAGGCTGAGCTGGCAGGCCCTCTACAACGCCCTGTTCAACTGACGGCGGCGTTTGTTTGCGCCCTGAATAATAATGAAAAAGTTTTTTGGGCCGGCCTTTTTTACAAAAAAGGGCGGGATCGTCTCGCGAGGTCTAAAATAACCACGCCCGCGCGCCCCCAAAACTCTCCCCCCTCAGCTCTCGCCCGCCTCGTCGATAATCAGCGCCCTCAGCGCCCCATTTTTACGTATGGCCCTGAACTGCCCATGCACATGGTCGAGCACCGCCATGCTCATGCCGTCTCCAGGTACCCGGGCCAGAAACACCAGCGCCTTCCAGGCCTGTTCCAGCAGCCGCGCCACAGGCGCCGCCCCTGGCATGGGCGCGCCGGGCCAGGCATTGTGGTGGCGCGCCGTCTGGTCCAAAAACGCTTCAATCTCCGCCTTTGCCGCCGCCACATCGCGCGGCGGGTTTAGCCCCGTCTCGCGCACGGCCCGCCGCACCAGCCCCTGCCAGTCATCGAGCAACTCATCATAGCTCAGCAGCGCGCGCGGCGCGTTTCGGGTCGCGCGCTCGGCCTCCAGCATATGGTGCAGGGTCAGCGCCGCGGCGCCGGTCGCGGGCAGGCCATTGCGCCGCACCAGCGAATCCGTCACCTCCGCCGGATGGCGCAACATCAGCAGCACGGGCGCCGTCATCTCCAGGCGCGCGAACACCCGCGCCCAGAGCGGAAACAGCACGCACATGCGCGGGTCCTTCAGCACCGGGGGGCGGTCTGGGTCAAACGCCGCCTCGAGCACGCCGGCCAGCTTGGCCACAATCGCCTCGGGCATATGCGCCCCCACCCGCTCTGGATCGAAATTGAAACAATCATTCCAAAACGCCCCCAGCGTTTGCAGCACATCGTAATTAGCCTTCACCACGGGGGCGGATTCGTAAAACCCGCCGGGATTATCCTCCGAGGCATCCAGCGCCAGCCGCGGGGCGCCAAATCCCAGCCGGGCAAACGTGCCGGCCAAGGCCGAGGTGCCGCTGCGGTGCATGCCCAAAACCACCAGCGCCATGCGTGACCCATTCATCATGACGCCATGATGCCGCCCCGCGCCGGCGGGGGCAATCTGACCACTCACCAAGTCATGTCATCTCACGCTAGTGTCCCGCCAGCCTCGCCAGGCGCACGGCCGTGTGGCCATGCGCCACTTTCAGGCTGGGCAGCACCAGCATCAAATTATCTTCCGGCGTCCGCACGGGGGTGTCGCCATCATGGGCAATCACCGTGCCGGCTTCGGCAATCACCGTGCCGCTGGCAAAGGGCCGCGCGAATCGAAACCGGCTGGTGCGCGCGGTCACGGTTTGCACCACTTCGGCAAAGCGCGGCGGGGGTGGGGCAGGGCGGGCGAGCATCCCCGCGGCGGCCAGCGTGGCGGCAATGGTGGCGCGGGCCTGGGCCACGGCATCGGGGTGCCAGTGCAGCCCGGTTTCGGCCAGCAGCGCCGCCGCGTTCTGCCCGCCGCCTTCGGTAAAGCGGCCATAATCAATCAGCCTTTTGCCGCCCACATGCCCGGCATCTGCCACCAGCGTGGCGGGCGTGCCCACCTGTCGGCCCAGCGCCGCGCCGCGCGGCCCGGCGCCGCACAGCAGCAGCGGCGCGCCGGGCCACAGCATGGTGTGCAAATCAAGCAAAATATCCGCCCCATCGATCAACGGGCGCATCGCGCGCGCGCGGTCCAGCTCCACCGAGCGGCGCACGCCAAACAGCGCGAAATCGTCCCACACCCGGTTCAGATCTTCCTCCACATGGCGGCTGGCCAACGGGTTTTCGGGATCAAACCGGTCAAATGCCGCCAGATTGGCAAAGCCCAGCGTCAGCCGCCCCACCGGCGGGGTAAAGCCGGCCTCCAGCCATTCGCAAAGCGCGATGGCCCCGGCGAACTCATTGCCATGCACCAGCGCGGTCATCACCACATGCGGCCCCGCGCGGGGCGCGGCGCGGCTGGTAAAGCCCTCGATGCCGGTATTGCCCTGCCGCCAGCGGCCCAGCGCGGGCGGGCTTATATGCACGCCAAGGTCGGGCAGGCTGTCGGGGGCATCGTCGGGCGGGGGGCTCGGCGTCATGGGCCGCACTGTAGCCGTGTTACGCTGGCGCGCAATGTGGGTTGACGCGCGCGCCCGGGCCGGTCAAAGCCAGCGCATGGTGGATGTGAGAATTTTTTGCACTGACCTGGCCGGCCTGCGCAGCCAGGCCCTGGGCCTGGCCGAGGCCGCGGGCCTCGCGCATGAGCTGAGCACGCTGCGCTTCCGCAAGCCCTGGGCCAGCATACCCACCAATTTCTGGCTGCTGCCCAAACTCGCCGTCGGCGCCGAGGCCTTTCGCGCCCCCCTGCCGCCGGTGGTCATGGGCGTGGGCGGGGCGGGCGCGCGCGTGGCGGCGGCACTGCGCGGCATCAACACCGCGGCGGTGGCCGTGCAGCACCCGCGCATGCGCCTCTCGCGCTTCGATGCCATCCTCGCCGCCCGTCATGACGGCATCAGCGGCGCCAACGTCATCATCACCCGCACGGCGCTTCACCGCGTCACCGCCGCGCGCCTGGCCGCCGAGCGCGCCATCTGGGCGCCGCGCTTCGCCCATCTCAGGCGTCCGCTGGTCGCCGTGCTGCTGGGCGGCTCCAATGGCCGCTACCGGTTCGAGGCCCCCGAGGCCGCCGCCCTGGCGGCCAATCTGGCCCGCATCGCGCCGGGCTGCGGGCTGGTCATCACGCCCTCGCGCCGCACCGGCCCCGAGGTCGTCGCCCATCTGCGCGCCGTGCTCGAGCCGCTGGGCGCCTGGATCTGGAATTTTGAGGGCGAGAATCCCTATTTCGGCATGCTCGCCTGCGCCGACGCCATCATCGCCACCGCCGACTCGGTCTCCATGGTCTCCGAGGCCGTGGCCACCCATGCGCCGGTTTATCTCGTGCGCCTGCCCGGCAAGTCCACCCGCATCGGCGCCTTCATGGATGAGCTGGCGCGCGACGGCCGGGTGCGGAATTTCGAGGGCCAGCTCGATCTCTGGCCCGTCCAGCCGCTCGATGACACGGCCGAGGCCGGCGCCGAGCTACGCCGCCGGCTGGGGCTGTAAACAAAGTTTTTGGGGGGCGCGCGATGCTCGATATCGAAACCTTCGACAACGCCAAGGGCGGCAATGTCGTCTACAAGGCCCTTTCCCACCCGCTGGCGGCCCGCGCCCTGACCGCCCTGGCTGAGCGCGCGGGCCGTATCGCCCTCATCGACCTCGATGGCCTCTCGCCCGCGCTGCTGGCGCTCGCCCCCGCGCTCACCGTCTCCGGCC
The DNA here is from genome assembly GCA_021809435.1 of Pseudomonadota bacterium. GTDB lineage: Bacteria > Pseudomonadota > Alphaproteobacteria > Acetobacterales > Acetobacteraceae > Acidocella. The sequence goes on from JAKBAD010000001.1 coordinate 176,275, forward strand.
TTTATGTGCAAGACAGCCAAAGCATCGGCAAACAAATCGGCGGCCACATCGCCCGCCCGCTCACCCAGCTGCCCGAATCCCAAGCCGACACAGTGCTCATCGCCGCCTTCGAGGCCGGGCGTATCGCCGCCCGCCTGGCGCGCTTCGCCCCCCCAAACGTCCCTGTCTTAACGCTCGATGAAGCGCGCATCCCCGCCCATCTGCTCTCCACGCCCACGCGCTATCTGGCGCCGCAAAATTTCGCCACCAATTTCGCCTTCTTCCGCGACGATGACGCGCTCTCCACCCGCCTCACCACGGCCAATTACTGGGCCGGCTACGGCGCCACGGCGCTGCGCTTCTTCCACATCCTCTTCGATTCCCAAGGCGCCGTGCTGGCTGAGTGGGAAGATGAAGCCCCCACCGGCCCCGGCGGCTACGTGGTCGATAGCCGTGTGGTCCGCGCCCGCTTCAGCCTGCCGCCCTTCACCGGCCAGCTTTTCATCCAGGCCGTCGGCGTTCAGGGCCACGACGTGGTCAAATACGCGCTCGACAGCTTCGCCCCCCACGCCAACCCCTCGCTCTCCGTCACCCATGACGCCAATGCCTGGCCCTCGCTGCGCTTCGCCGGCCTGCCCGCGCCCGCGCCCGGTGAGCGCGTGACGCTCTGGCTGCAAAACAGCCACGCGGTCGCCATTCCGGCCGGCGCCGTCACCCTCAACCCCATGGGCGAGGACAGTCACACCCCGCTCACCCAACCGCTCGCCCCCTTCGCCACCACCGCCATCGACATCGCCGCCCTGCTGCCCACCCTCGCCTGGCCCGCGCAAATCGAGGTTCGCACCGGCCGCCATGTCGTGCGCCCGCGCTACGAGGTCACGCGCCAGCAGCGCACCCGCATCGCCCATGTCAATGTCGAGCGCGCCGACCTCCAGCCCGATCCCGGCATCAAAACCCTGGCGCCCGAGCTTGGCCGCGGCTATCTGCTGCCCTTTCCCATCCTGCCGCGCGGGCACTTCAAAACCCTGGTGCTGCCCACCCCCATGGCGCACGAGGAAACCAACACCCCGCTGCGTCTCGATATTTTCGCCCCCAGCGGCGAGAAGATCGCCGCGCATTTTCTGGGCGTGCTGCCCCGCGCCCACCAGTCCCTCACCGACCTCGACGATCTGCTCCCCCCCGATGCCCTGCCCACGGGCGGCCATGCCGAGCTGGTCTATGATTTCCGCGCCGGCGGCGAGGCCAATGGCTGGCTGCACGGGCTGTTCCGCTATGAGCAGCGCACAACCGGCCATGCCGCCGAGAGCAGCTTCGGCGGCCATATCTTCAACACCCTGATGACCTATAAAAACGAGCCGCAAAGCTACACCGGCAAGCCGCCGGGCCTGTCCACCCGGCTATTCCTCAAGCTCGGCTTCGAAGGGTTCGCGAGCGTCTGCGCCCTCATCTATCCCGCCTCCGCCGCCTGGCTCGCCCAGTCCAGCACCGATCTCGAACTCCACGGCTCCGATGGCGCCTCGCTCGCCACCCGGCGCGTGGCCATTCCCTGCTCCGGCTCGCTGCTGTTCCGCCCCTCGGATCACTTCACCCCCGCCGAGCTGGCCGCCGCCGGCGAGCGCGGCTACGTGCTCATCCGCGACCTCACCTGCCGCCTGTTCGGCTATCACGGGCTCGAAACCCAGGATGGCCGCTTCTCCCTCGACCATATGTTCGGTTTCTAAACCGTTTCAGCCGTTGACGCACATCAAGGCGAGCCGGTCAGGCTTGCCGCACAAAAGCCCAGCCCGCGGGCAGCCTGGCCCCGGCCCGATAAGGAGCGTGCGGATATGGCCACCAAGGTACTGATCGTCGGCGCCGGCCCGGTGGGGCTGACCCTGGCCGCCGAGCTGCACCGTTTCGGGCTGGAGGTGCGCCTCATCGACAAACAGCCCGCTCCCACCACCCAGTCGCGCGCGCTGTTCCTCTGGAGTCGCACGCTCGAACAGCTCGATCGCCTGCATCTAAGCGGCGAAATGGTGGCGTTGGGGCGCAAAATCCGGGCGGTCAACGTCATGGCCGGGCATAGCCGCATCGGCCATATCGGCTTCGCGGGCACCGATACGCCCTATCCCTTCGCCCTCCTGCTCCCCCAGGCCCAAACCGAGCGCCTGCTCATCGATCATCTGGCCGCCCAGGGCGTGTTCATCGAGCGCGCCACCGAACTGGCCGGGTTTGAAGACGGGCCAACCGGCGTCACCGCCACGCTCAAGCGCGACTCCGGCGAAAGCTTCCAACTCACCACCGACTGGCTGGTCGGCGCCGATGGCGCGGCCAGCTTCGTGCGCCGCGCGCTCGGCCTGTCCTCCACCGGCGCCGCCCTGCAATCCGACTGGCTGATCGCCGACGGCACCCTCGAAGGCGCCGCCTTCCCCGAAGACGAGCTGCTCTCCTTCTGGCACGAGGATGGCTTCCTCGGCCTGTTCCCGCTCGGCCAGGGCCAGTACCGCGTCATCGCCGAGGTGCCGCGCGGCGCCGGCACCCAGCCCATCACCCCCGACCTCGCGGGCATGCAGTCCCGGCTCGAGGCCCGTGGCCCCGGCGGCTTGCGACTAATCAACCCCAGATGGTTCTCCAGCTTCCGCATCCATGAGCGCAACATGGCCGATTACCGCCAAGGCCATGTCTTTCTGGTCGGCGATGCCGCCCATGTCTTCAACCCCGTGGGCGCCCAGGGGTTGAACATGGGCATCCAGGATGCCGTCAATCTAGCCTGGAAGCTGGCCCTGGTGGCGGCCGGCACGGTCAATGCCGAAGCCCTGCTCGAGAGCTACACCGCCGAGCGCCACGTGGCCGCCGCCCAGGTGGTGGCCGAAACCGGCCGCGCCGAGGCCGTGGCCCTGCTGCGCAGCCCCACGCTGCGCCTGGCGCGCAACCTGCTGGGCGGGCTGTTTTTCGGCCTCTCGCCCTTGCGCAAATCAGTGGCCGAGAGCTTGGCCAAACTCTCCACCGGCTACGACCAAAGCCCCCTCAACGGGCCATGCGCCGCCCCCATGCCCGGTCCGCAACCCGGAGATCGCATGCCCCCCCATCCCAACGCGGCGCCCATCGGCGCGCACGGCCCGCGTTTTGCCCTGTTTGCCGATCCCTCGCGCGCCGTAATGGCCGTGCAGCAGGAATTCGCCGCCATGCTCGAACCCGCCCTGCGCCCGCCGCCTCAGCCCGGCGGTGTCTGGCTGGTCCGCCCCGATGGCTACGTCGCCGCCTGCGGCGCCGATGGCGAGCTGAACCGCCTCGCCGATTATCTGCGCCGCTTCCAGCCCTTAAACCAGCTGGCGGGCTAACCCGCCAGCCTATGTTTGAGCGGGCGATTCACGGGCCTTTCGGCCCGATCGCACGCTGGCGGGTTAACCCACCAGCCTATGTTTGAGCGGGCGATTCACGGGCCTTTCGGCCCGATCGCACGCTGGCGGGTTAACCCGCCAGCCTATGTTTGAGCGGGCGATTCACGGGCCTTTCGGCCCGATCGCACGCTGGCGGGCTAACCCGCCTCCGCCTTCAGCCGCTCAATAAACCACCGCCCCGCCGGCCCCGGCGGCGTCTCGCGCAAATAGCTGGCCGACATGGTCATATAATCGCGGGCCGGGTGATCCTCGGGGGTCAGCGCCACCAGCCGCCCAGCGGCCAGATCATCGGCCACCATCTCCATGGGCATGCCGCCCCAGCCCAGCCCGGCCAGCAAAAACGCGTGCTTGGCGCCCATATCGGCCAGCCGCCAGGTGCGCGATGAAAACACATTAAACTCCCGCCCGCGTGAGAGCTCCGTGCGGTCGGTCAACACCAGCTGTAACTGCCCGGCCAGATCGCGCGCGCTCAAGCGTCCGGTTTGCTGCGCCAGCCTGTGGCTAGGCGCGGCCACCAGCACCAGCTCCACCCCCAGCAACCGCTCCGAAACCATCTCCGTCACCATGAATGGCAGCGACCCCACGATTCCCAGCTGGCATTGCCCCTCCAGCACCGCCTTGGCCACACCGCCCAGCGCCTCCACATAAAGCCGGAGCGGCGTGAACGGAAACGCCTCGCCAAAGGCGGCGGCGGTGCGCGTCAGCACGCTCATGGGAAACATCACATCCACCGCCACCGAGAGTTCCGGCTCCACCCCCGCGCTCATGCCCTTGGCACGCGCCTTCAGCGCTCCCAGCCGGTTGAGCACGGCGCGGGCATCGGCCAGCAGCAGCTCGCCTTCGGGGGTCAGGGCGGGCGTGCGGCTCTCGCGCGAGAACAGCTTCACTCCCAGCTGGTCCTCCAGCCCCGCCACCGCCTGGCTCACCACCGACTGCGCCCGCCCCAGCACCCGCCCGGCGCCCGAGAAGGATTTCTGCTCCACCGCCGCCACGAACATGCGCAGCTGGTCCAGCGTCACGGCCTCGAGCATCTCCGCCTCCTATCGGTAAAACAGATATTACCCATATTTATTTATAGGGTTTTACATCGATAACGCCAGGCTTATCTGCTGCCCCATAAAGCCGCCCCGGCGGCCAACCCACAGGAGTGTGACATGGCCAAACTCTGGCATATCGATTCAAGCGTGCTCGGCGACAATTCCGTCTCCCGCAAACTCTCGGCGGGCATCGTCGCCCAGTTCAAGGCCGCCGACCCGGCGCTCGAGGTTTCCTATCTCGACCTCGCCGCCCAGCCGCTCGGCCATATGAGCCCAGCCCATATCGGCGCGCTGTTCGGCCACCCGCCCACCGATGAAGCCACCCTCGCCGACATCGCCCGCGGTCAGGCCGCGCTCGATGAGCTGTTCGCCGCGGACATCATCGTCATCGGCGCGCCAATGTATAATTTCGGCCTGCCCAGCCAGCTCAAATCCCTCCTCGACCGCCTGCTCGCCGCCGGCAAAACCTTCAAATACGGCGAAGACGGCCAGCCCCAGGGCCTCGTCGATCCTGGTAAGCGCGTGTTCATCGCCTCCTCGCGCGGCGGCCTCTATTCCGGCGAGAGCCCCTTCGCCCCCTTCGACCACCAGGAAAAACATCTGGTCGGGGCACTGAATTTCATTGGCCTCACCAACGTTTCCGTCATCCGCGCCGAAGGCGTGAACATGCCGGCCCTCAAAGATGACGCCATCGCCGCGGCCCAGGCCGAGATCGCCAAGCTCTGATCATTTTGTTAAGGACCATTTCCATGAAGATTTCGACCCTCGCCCTCACCACGGCGCTCACCCTGGCGCCGCTCGCCGCCATGGCCCAAAACGTCGACACCAACCCCGCCGACGTCAAAGCCGGCACCTACCAGGTCGAGCCCACCCACACGCGCGTGCTGTTCGCCGTCTCGCACATGGGCTTCACCACCTGGTATGGCAATTTCACCGGCGCCTCGGGCAGCCTCACGCTCGACCCCAAGGCGCTCGGCAAAACCAGCTTCGACATCACCATCCCCGCCAATTCGGTCAGCACCACCAACACCAAGCTCGATGGCGAGCTGAACTCCCCCGAATGGTTCGACACCGCCAAATACCCCACCATCGAGTTCAAATCCGAGAAGCTGGTGCGCACCGGCCATGACACCGCCCTCGTCACCGGCGAGCTGACCTTCCACGGCGTCACCCGCCCCGAGACCCTGAAGGTCAAGTTCAACGCCTCGGGCATCAACCCCATCACCAAGCAATACACCATCGGCTTCAATGCCACCGGCGAGCTCAAGCGCTCGGATTTCAACCAGAAGACCTACGTGCCCCTGATCGGCGATGACGTGACGCTGATCATCTCGGCCGCCTTCGTCCAGCCCTGATGAGCGCCAAACCGCGCTATGATGCCGTGGCGATCACCCTGCATTGGGTGATCGCGCTGGGCATTATTTTCGAGCTGGCATTGGGCTGGAGCATGGCGACGCTCTCTTTCCCCCTCGCCACCAAATTCACCCTGTATCAGCTCCATAAATCGGTCGGCGTCACGGTGCTGCTGGCGGTGGTGCTGCGCCTGCTCTGGCGTGCCACCCACAAACCCCCGGCTTATGACCCCGATTTCACCGGGCTCGAGCGCAAGGCCGCCGCCGGCGCGCATCACCTGCTCTATCTCGCCATGCTGCTCATCCCGCTGGCCGGCTGGGCGGTGGTGTCGCTCTCGCCCTACAACATCCCCACCGTGCTCTACGGCCTCATCCCCTGGCCCGCTCTGCCCTTTCTCGCCAGCCTGCCCAACAAGGCCGCCCTCGAGCCCTGGGCCGAGGATGTCCACGCCTATCTGGCCTATGGCACGCTGGGCGTGATCGCGCTGCACATACTGGCCGCGCTGCGCCACCATTTCCTCAAGCACGACAACATCCTGCGCCGCATGGCGCCCTGGATCAGGTGATCACCATGAAACCCCTGCTTCTGCCCGCCTTGCTGCTTGCCGCCAGCCCCGCCGCCGCCGCCAGCTGGTCCATGGCCCCCGCCCAAAGCACGCTCAGCTTCACCGGCACCGAGACAGGCGCCGCCTTCACCGGCAGCTTCTCCTCCTGGCAGGCTGCCATCTCCTACGACCCCGCCCATCCCCAGGCCGCGAAGGTACAAATCACCATCGACCTGGCCTCGGCCAAAACCGGCGACCCGCAGCGCGATGAAGCCCTGCCCGGATCCGACTGGTTCAACATCGCCGCCACGCCCAAGGCGGTGTTCACCGCCACCGGCTTCACGCCGCTGGGTGGCGATAAATTCACCACCACCGGCACGCTCACCCTGCGCGGCCACAGTCAAAAGCTCATGCTCCCCTTCACGCTCGACATCAAAGGCAACCAGGCCACCGCCAAGGGCACGCTCACCCTCCACCGCACCGATTTCGGCGTCGGCCAGGGCGCCTGGGCCACGGGCGACTATGTCGGGCTCGATGTCGGCGTCAGCTTCACCCTCATCGCCCAGCAGAGCTGACCCACCCGGCCATCTCCCTCTTGCCTCCCCGCCGGTTCACCGCCACATAAACGCGCGATCTTTTGTGGGGAGCCTTCAATGAACACCCTTCTCAGCGCCTCGCCAACCGTGCGCGCGCTCGTGCCCATTGCGCTGCTGCTCGGCTCCAACGTGTTCATGACCTTCGCCTGGTACGGCCAGCTCAAATTTCCCGCCACCCCGCTCTGGCTGGTCATTCCCCTCAGCTGGGGGCTGGCGTTCTTTGAATATTGCCTGGCCGTGCCCGCCAACCGCATCGGCTACACGGTCTATTCGGCCGCCCAGCTCAAAACCCTGCAAGAGGTCATCACCCTCTCGGTATTCGCCGTCTTCTCAACCTATTATCTGGGCGAGGCGGTGAAATGGAACCAAATCGTCGCCTTTGGCTTCCTGGGCCTCGCGGCGTTCTTCGCCTTCCACGAATTCTGACCCGGCGGCGTGGTTATTTCACGGGCGCGGTGGCTTTTTTAAGCACGGCGTTGCTCACCACATCCTGCACGCCGCTGGCCGCCTCCTGCGCCGCCGCCGCCGCCACATCCCCCCAATAAGGCGTAATGTCGGTCAGCTTCAGATCATGCAGCTGGGTCACCTGCCCGGTCACGCGGCCATTGCGGTCCCTCACCACCCAGTCCAGCTCCACCAGCGTCTGTCCGCCGGCATCGGGTTTGGTTTTCACGGTGGCATTCACGGTAAAATCCGCCAGCGCCGGGTTTTGCGTCACGGCCAGATCGGGCGAGGCCAGATACCGGCCCAAATCATAAGCCAGCGCCTGGTCGCCATCCCCCGGCGCGCCCGTCACGTGCCCCACCAGCACGCGCGGCGTGCGGTTTTCCAGCGATTCGGGGTTGCTCTGCTGAATCGCGGCATTGATCTGCGTCAGCTGCCGCTCCAGCGTCGCGCCATCCTGGGTGGCGCTGGCGTTGAGCACGGCCGGGTTTGCCATCACCCATTGCGCCTGGGGCTGCGGCGCGCCGGTCACATCGCCATAATCCTTGCCGTCCGGGCCTTTAATGGCAAAATGCGGCGTCATTTCCCCATCCATGGCGCTGGCCGAAACCTCCAGATGCCAGTTCTGTCCCTGCACCGGCCCGGGCACGGCGGGCACATCCTGGGCACTCAGCGCGTTGGCCAGCGCCTGCGCATAGGCTTGCGCGCCGGCCGGGCTCAGCCCGGCATGCGGGGGGGCGGGAATGAACAGCACGGGCGCGGGCGGCTGGGCCAGCTTGGCGCCCACCGCGCCGGGTTTGCCCAAAAACGGCTGCGGCGCCGTACCGCACGCGGCCAGCAGCAAAAAGGGCAGGGCGGCGGCAAGTTTTTTCATGAGCATATCACCGAAATCTGATGCCCGGTCACGGGCTCGCCGCGCAATGATTTGCGCCGGTAGGAGAAAAACCGCGCCTCATCGGCGCACGTATCCACGCCCAGCGTCTGCGCCGCCACCCCGGCGCGGCTGAGCCTGGCCAGGCAATAACCCGGCAAATCAAACCACCAATGGTCTGGCCGCCCGGCGGCGAAAAACCGCTCATCCGCCGCGCCCTCCGCCAGCACGGCATCGCGCAAATCCGCGCCCACCTCATAGCTAGGCTGATGAATGCAAGGCCCGATGGCCGCGCAAATCCCCTCGGCGCCCAGCGCCCGCATGGCGCGCACCGTCGCCTCCAGCACGCCGCCCACGGCGCCCCGCCAGCCGGCATGCGCCGCCCCCACCACGCCATTGGCGCTGGCAAACAGCACCGGCGCGCAATCGGCGGTGATAATCCCCAGCATCAGCCCGGGCAGGCGCGTCACCATGGCGTCCGCCTTCGGTCCATCGCCCTCCCTCCAGGGCGTGGTCACGTTCACCACCTCGGCGCCATGCACCTGCTTCACCCCCAGCAAGCGCCCCGCATCGCCCCTCAGCGCGGCGGCCACGCGGGCGCGGTTTTCCCGCACCAGTACCGGCTCATCCGATGAAAACGAGCAATTCAGACTGGCGTAAAGCCCCCGCGACACCCCACCACAGCGGGTAAAAAACCCATGACGGGCGGGCAGGGGGGCGGTCAGAAATTCGGTCATTCAAACCCCGGCAGGGTGGCAAAATCAGGCGGACACACACACAACACCTTGAACAGGCTGCCCATGGCCTCGGGCTCGGTCAGGCGGTGGGCGCTTTGGCGCAAATCCTGGGCCTTGGCGGGGTTGGCCTGGGCCAGCCGGTCGGTGCGCTCAAACAGCCCCAGCGCGCTCAAAAACCGGTTCTGCTTCACCGGCCCCTGGGCATGCACGGCGCGCTTGAGCGCGGCAAAATCCACATGGGCGGTAATGTCGGCCTCACCCGGCGCGGCCAGCGGGTCGGCATACTCCCCCGCGCGTATCGCCTGCACCGAGTCGCCCACCCCCGACTCCATCGGGCCATAATCAATAAACAGCCCCACCGCCCCGCGCGCGGCCAGCGCCCGCACAAAATCGAGCGCGCCCTCATTCACTTCCCGCACGCTGCCCACCGGGTCGTCGGGCAAGTCATAAGCGCTCGGCAAATCCACCAGCGCGCCCTCGTGCACAAACCGCTCGCACCAGCCGCTCTCGCGCCGCACAAACTGGCGCACCGGCAGCGCGTCCAAAAACTCATTGGCCAGCAAAATCATCGGCCCCGGCGGCACGGTCTCCAGCCGCTCATGCCAGGTGGCAAAGGGCACGCGCGCCCGCTGCTCGGCCCGCAGCCTGGGCGAGCTTTCAATGAAATGCACATTGCGCATGGGCCACACGCGCAGCGCATCGGCCATCAGCACGCCGCGCCCGGGCCCGGCCTCGGCCAGAATGATATCATCCGGCGCGCCCATCACCCGCCAGACATATTTCGCCCAAGCCCCCAGCAGCTCGCCAAACACCTGGGTCAGCTCGGGGGCGGTCACAAAATCGGCAAACGGATCATGGGTGGCGTAATAGGCCGCATTGGCCCGCGCCATGAAGGCGTCGAAGCGCTCAGGCCGAACGCTCACGCCCGCTCCGCCAGATCAGATACGCCCCGCCAATCATCACCGGCACCGAGAGAATCTGCCCCATGGTGGTGTGAAACGGCAAGAACCCCAGAAAACTGTCCGGCTCGCGGAAACATTCCGAAAAAATGCGGGCCACCCCGTAGAGCACCAGAAACAGCCCGGCCAAAAACCCCGGCCGTGCCCGCAGCCTGTCGCTCTGCGCCGCGCTGATCATCACGATGAACAAGATCAGCCCCTCGGTCGCCGCCTCGATCAGTTCGGAAGGGTAGCGCGGCAGCATCGTCCCCGATTGCGGATAGATCATCAGCACCGGGAATTTCGAGCCGGCATCGGCCACCCGCCCCCACAGCTCGCCATTGATGAAATTGGCGATCCGCCCCAAAAACAGCCCAATCGGCACACACACCGCCACCCGGTCGCCAAACGTGAACATATCGAGCTTGTTCTTGAGCGAAAACCAGATGATGGCGATGGTCACGCCAATAAACCCGCCATGCGAGGCCATGCCCCCCCGCCACACCGCGATGATGTCGATCGGGTGGGTGAGCATATGCCCCCAGCTCTCGAAATGGCTCTGGTAGAAAATCACATAGCCCAGCCGTCCGCCCACCAGCACGCCCAGCACCGCCCAGGTGAGAAAATCATCCACCTGCTCATGGGTGGCGGCAATGGGCGCCATGCGCACCAGCTTGCGCGCCAGCGCCCAGCCCAGCAGCAGGCCGGTAATATAGGCCAGTGCATAATAATGCACGGCAAACGGGCCAATGCTGAACAGCACCGGCGAGAAATCAGGCCAGGTGAAAACCGTCACAGATAAGAATCCGCCTTGAGCAAATGGTTGCGAATATAGGCGCTCACACCTTCCTCCAGCGTATGAAAGCGGTGATTGAACCCAATCCCCGCCAGCCGGTCCATGCGCGCGGCCGTGTAGCTCTGATACTGCCCGCGCAAATTCGCCGGCATATCGATAAACTCAATCCGCGGCTCCACCCCGTTGGCCCGGCACACCGCGGCGGCCAGATCAGCATAAGAGCGCGGCACCCCGGTGCCCAGATTATAAATGCCCCGCAACTCCGGCACGCTCAGCAAAAACTTCAGCGCCGCCACCACATCGTCAATATATATAAAGTCCCGTGCCTGCTGGCCGTCGGCAATCGCGGGGTGGTCCGAGCGGAACAGCCTGGGCGCCAAACCCTGGCGCACCTCGTCATGCTTCACCTTCACCACCGAGATCATCTTGCCCTTATGATATTCATTTGGGCCATAAACATTGAAAAACTTGATCCCCGCCCAGGCGGGCGGCATCCTGGCATGCTCGGCCGCCTGGCCGGCGACCCATAAATCAAAGGCGTGCTTGCTCCAGCCGTATAAATTCAGCGGCTTTAGGCGCCGGAGCGCGGGCAGCGAGAATTCATCATCAAACCCGGCCGCGCCATTGCCATAGGTGGCGGCCGAGGAGGCATAAATAAACCGCACCCGCCGTTCGGTGCACCAGTGCCACAGCTTCTGCGAGAGCGTGACATTAGTGTGCCACACCAAATCGGCGTCCGTGGCGGTGGTTTCCGAAATGGCGCCCAGATGCACAATGGCGGTGATGCGCATATCATGCTCAAGAAACGCCTCGAGCTGCTCGGGGGCAATCAGTTGCGTGGGCGGGTGATTGGCGAGATTGCGCCATTTCTGCCCGTCATGGCCCAGCCAATCGGCCACCACCACTTCCCGCCCGTCGGCGGCCAGCGCCGCGTGCAGATTGGACCCAATAAACCCAGCGCCACCCGTGACCAGTATCATGACCGGGGTTATATGGAGGTTGAGACCAACAGAGAAGGCCCCCCGAGATGAATGATCGTCCGAAATTCTTCGATGACCTGGCCGGCGTCGCCGGCGGCGCCATTTCGGCCCTGGCCGGCCTGCGTGAGGAGCTGGGCTCCCTCGCCCGCGCCCGCGCCGAGGAGGTGGTGCGCCGCCTCGACCTCGTGAAGCGCGAGGAGTTCGACGCCATGGCCGAGCTCGCCGCCAAGGCCAAAACCCAGGTCGAGGCGCTGGAAGCCCGGGTGGCGGCCCTCGAATCGCAATTGGCCGCCCCGCACCCCTGAACGCGCCAATTTGATACAGTCCAGGCCGGCCGCCCCCAGGCGTCCCGGCTCCGGATTGTCGCCGCGCCAGCTATGGTCCCCCGGAAACAGCGCCTCAATTATTCGCGCGGCGCATAGCTGATTTGCAAATTCAGTTTTTTCCAGCTCGTTTGCCGTGAATTCACCAAAAAAACCGGTCTCTGGCGCCGAAAATTCGCATAAAAAAACCTCCGGTTGTATATCCGTGCGTCGGGAAGATTTTTCGGATCGCCGATAAGCCGTTGATTTAAATTCGGATAATTTAACCGAAATCAAAACAATAACACTATAGTTACAAACCCGCCAAAGTCCCGTGACCGTCCTCACCAGAGACAAGCCGACTGTTGACTGAGGGTTAAAATGACAGTTTCCTCATCTATAGCGGGGCGGTACACCGTAACCGTGACAGGGATCTTTGAAAATTTATCGGAACAGCGCAAAGCTTTGCTCATTATTTAGAAGTTTCTCGCGGATTTGGGGCGGGATTTGTGCCGATTTGCTTCAGAAAACCTCCGCAACCCATTGATTTTCTGGCGGCACCCCGGCCACATGCCATACATGTCCAACTCTTGTTGATAAACCTATGAAAAGCTAAGATTTTGCCCGATAAATTGTCTTGACTTACGATAAGTTGTTGCGACAAACTTGCATTGCCGCCTTGAGGGATTTGCCGAGATGCCGTCGTTCAAAATGGACAAAATTTTTCCCTGCGCGAAATTTTTCGCCGATGGCCGCACCGCCGCCGGCATCATGGCTTTGCTCATGCAATTAACCCTCGTGCTGTGGCCGTTCGCGGCCCGCTGGGCCACCCAGGCGCATGAGCGTCAGCGCATCGAGCGCCTGCTCGATGAATTGTCCGAGGCCAACATCCCCACCATCGACCCCTACGCCCGCGCCCCGCGCAAAAAATTCCGCCAGATGGCCCTCTAAGCGCCGGCGCCGCCCGCGCGGCGCGGCTCCCCCATGCCAGCAGCCACCCTGTCAGCCTTCATTCGCGGCCATCTGGCGCCGGGGCGCTCCGTCCTGGAGCCGGATTTGCGTTTATACCTCGCCACCGAAATCACCCCGCTCTGGCAAGCGACCGAAGGCTTCCTCGCCACCCATGATCTGGCCCCGCCCTTCTGGGCCTTCGCCTGGCCGGGCTCCGAGGCTCTGGCCCGCCACATCACCCTCCACCCCACGCTGGTGCGCGGCCTGCGCGTGCTTGATTTCGCGGCCGGCGGCGGCTTGGCCGCGCTGGCGGCGGCCCGCGCCGGCGCCGCTCATGTCGAAGCCGCCGACATCGATCCCCTCGCCGGCGCGGTCATCTCGCTCAACGCCGAACTGAACAATCTTGCCGTCTCTGCGCGCATAGAAGACCTGGTCGGCCACCCGCCCACATGGGACATCATCCTCGTCGGCGATGTCTGTTACGAGGCGCCGATGGCCGCTCACATCATGCCCTGGCTACGTGCCTGCTCTGCGAAAATTCCGGTCATCATGGGTGATCCAGGCCGCAAATACCGCCCTCAATCGCCCGGTGAGCGGCTCGCAACCTATAAAGTCCCGACTTTGCGCGAGCTGGAAGACGGCGATTTCCGCGAGGTCACTTTGTTCCGTCTCACCCCCTGAACGGGGGAGCGTTTTTTTGCCTGTCCCATCCTGGCACCGGCGTTGACCTCGGCCAAACCGGGGACTAAGCACCTGCACAAAATTGCGTGTAACGGCCACACTGAAAGGTTTTCCATGAAGGATGTCCGCGAAGCCCTGATGGTAGGGCGTAACTCGGAAGGGAAGCTGGTCCGCCGGCCGCTCTCACCGCATCTGCAAGCCTATAACATGGTCCGCATCTCGTCGGGCACCTCGATCATGCACCGCATCACGGGCGTGGCCTTGAGCGCGGGCGCCTTGTTCCTCACCGTCTGGCTGGCGGCCGCCGCCGCGGGCGACTCGGTGCTCTCCGTGGTCCAGGCGGTTTACGGCTCGGTCATTGGCCTGCTGGTGCTGGCCGGTTTCACCTGGGCGCTGTGGTACCATTTCCTCAACGGCCTGCGCCATCTGGCGTGGGATGCCGGCAAAGGCTTCGAGCTGCCCGACATGCACCGTTCGGGCAAGCTGGTCATCGCCGGTTCCTTCATCCTGGCCGCGGTCACCGTGGTCGCCGCTTATCTGGTGTGGTGAGATCATGAGCAGCAACTCCAACCCCTCCATCCATATCCGCCGCTCGCCGCTTGGCCGCGCCAAGGGCCTGGGCGCCGCCAAGGCCGGTTCGGCCCATTGGTGGGCCGAGCGCGTCTCCTCCGTGGCGCTCATTCCGCTCACCCTCTATGCCATCTTCTCGGTGGTGGCGCTCGGCCATGCCGATGCCGCGGGCGTCGCCGCCTACATGGCGCTGCCCTGGAACGCGGTGCTGTTCATCGCCTTCGCGGTCACGCTCTACCACCATATCGGGCTCGGCCTGACGGTGGTCATCGAAGATTATGTCCGCCCTGAGGCCCAGCGCATCACCCTGACCTTCATCGTCAAGGCGGGTGTCATCCTGCTGGGTCTGCTCTCGGTCATCTCCATCCTCAAGCTCGCTCTCTGAAGGGGATAACGCTCTCATGAACGCGATTTCAAAGCCCGCCTTCGGGGCTTACAATGTCATCGACCACACTTACGATGTCGTGGTCGTCGGCGCCGGCGGCTCTGGCCTGCGCACCACGCTCGGCATGGGCGCGGCCGGCCTCAAAACCGCCTGCATCACCAAGGTCTTCCCCACCCGCTCGCACACCGTCGCGGCGCAGGGCGGCATCTCGGCGGCTCTTGGCAACATGGGCGAGGATGATTGGCGCTGGCATATGTACGACACCGTCAAGGGGTCGGACTGGCTGGGCGACCAGGACGCCATCGAATATATGTGCCGCGAGGCCATCCCCGCCATCCGCGAGCTTGAGCATTACGGCATGCCCTTCTCGCGCACCGAGGACGGCAAGATCTACCAGCGCCCCTTCGGCGGCCACATGAAGGATTACGGCAAAGAGCCCGCCATGCGCGCCTGCGCCGCCGCCGACCGCACCGGCCACGCCATGCTCCACACGCTCTATCAGCAGAGCCTGAAGCACGAGGTCGAGTTCTTCGTCGAATATTTCGCCCTCGACCTCATCATGGATGACGAAGGCGCCTGCCGCGGCGTCATGGCCTGGTGCCTGGAAGATGGCTCCATCCACCGTTTCCGTGCCCAGACCGTGGTGCTGGCCACCGGCGGTTATGGCCGCGCCTGGCTGTCTTGCACCTCCGCCCACACCTGCACGGGCGATGGCGGCGGCATGGTCATCCGCGCTGGCCTGCCGGTCCAGGACATGGAATTCGTCCAGTTCCACCCCACCGGCATCTTCCCCGCCGGCTGCCTCATCACCGAAGGCGCGCGCGGCGAAGGCGGCTACCTCACCAACTCCGAAGGTGAGCGCTTCATGGAGCGCTACGCCCCCACCGCCAAGGACCTCGCCTCGCGTGACGTCGTCTCGCGCTCGATGACCATCGAGATCAATGAAGGCCGCGGCGTGGGCCCGAACAAAGACCACATCCTGCTCCATCTCGAGCATCTCGGCGCCGACATTCTCCACGAGCGTCTGCCCGGCATCTCCGAGACCGCCCGCGTCTTCGCCGGTGTCGATGTCACCAAGGAGCCGATCCCGGTTCTGCCCACCGTGCATTATAACATGGGCGGCATCCCGACCAATTATAAAGCCGAGGTGCTGCGCCCCACCGCCGATAATCCCGATGCCGTGGTGCCGGGCCTTATGGCGGTCGGCGAAGCCGCCTGCGTGTCGGTGCATGGCGCCAACCGCCTGGGCACCAACTCGCTGCTCGACCTGGTGGTGTTCGGCCGCGCCGCCGCCCACCGCGCCGCCGAGACCGTGAAGCCCGGCGCCACCCAGGCCCCGCTGCCCGCAGGCGCGGGCGACGCCTCGCTCGCCCGCTTCGACAAGCTCCGTCACGCCAACGGCGCCACCCCCGTGGCCGAGCTGCGCGATCAGCTGCAGCGCACCATGCAGGGCCACGCGGCGGTGTTCCGCAACTCCAAATCCCTCACCGAGGGCGTGGAGAAAATGGGCAAGCTCTGGGCCGGCCAGGCCGACCTCAAAGTCGCCGACCGCTCGCTGATCTGGAACTCCGACCTCGTCGAGGCGCTGGAGCTGCAGAACCTGATGGGCAATGCCGCCGCCACCATGGTGGGCGCCGAAGCCCGCAAGGAAAGCCGTGGCGCCCAGGCGCACGACGATTTCCCCGACCGTGACGACGCCAACTGGATGAAGCACACGGTCGCCCATGTGCATGAGGACGGCAAGGTCGACCTCACCTATCGCCCGGTGAAGATGCAGACACTGACCAACGAAGTGTCGGTCTTCCCGCCCAAGAAGCGCGTTTACTAAGAAAAGCGGAGCAGAAAGATGGCTGAATTCAAGCTGCCTGCGAACTCGACGATCGGCGAGGGCAAGACCTACAAAGCCCCCGCCGGCGCCAAGCGCGTCAAGGCGTTCAAGGTTTATCGCTGGAATCCCGACGACGGCAAAAACCCCGTCATGGATACCTACGAGATCGACCTCGACAAATGCGGCCCCATGGTCCTCGATGCGATCGTCAAGATCAAGAACGAGATCGACTCGACGCTCACCTTCCGCCGGTCCTGCCGCGAAGGCATCTGCGGTTCGTGCGCCATGAACATCGACGGCGCCAACACCCTCGCCTGCCTCAAGCCGATCGACGACGTGAAGGGCGATGTCTCCATCCATCCGCTGCCGCACATGCCGGTGGTGAAGGATCTGGTGCCCGACCTGAGCCAGCCTTATGCCCAGTACCGCTCCATCGAGCCCTGGCTGCAGGCCGAAACCGCCCCGCCGCCCGATGCCGAGCGCCTGCAGAGCAAGGAAGAGCGTGCCGAGCTCGATGGTCTGTGGGAGTGCATCCTGTGCTTCTGCTGCTCCACCTCGTGCCCCAGCTATTGGTGGAACGGCGACCGCTATCTCGGCCCCGCCGTGCTCATGGCCGCCTATCGCTGGATCGCCGATTCGCGTGACGAAGCCACCGGCAAGCGACTCGATGCCTTGGAGGACCCCTTCAAGCTCTATCGCTGCCACACCATCATGAACTGCACCCAGACCTGCCCCAAGGGCCTCAACCCGGCGAAAGCCATCGGCAAGGTCAAGCAGATGATGCTCGAGCGCCAGGGCTAAGGCTCGGCCCAGGAGCAAAAGTTTTTGCGGGGTGTGGGGAGCTTTTTTCAAAAAGCTCCCCACCTCTTCAAGCCACTAAAAAACCCGCCCCTGCTAGGGGGCGGGTTTTTTAGTGGCCCGTGGGGGCGTTTTGAAAAACACCCCCCCCAAAAAAACGTTTACCCCCCAGGCCGGCGCCACCCCAAGCCGCGCCGAACAGGGCAGGGGGCAAACTCTTGCCAGTGCCCCCCAGCGTGCTAGAGCATTTTTTATTCACATGAGTTCATGAAAAATGCTCTAACGCTTTGTTTAAGCGAGTAACTTTATCCAATCAAACGATTCCATTTGATTGGATGTCGCTCTAGGCTTCTGAAGATTCAGGACGTGATCTATCGCTCCAATCGATCATCCAAGCCAAAAAAATCAATTTCCCCGATAGCGAAAAAATCGATAGAACCACCCCTGTTGAGATCAAACCACTCGAAGGAGTAATTCATGTCGCTGATCAACACGGAAGTTAAACCCTTTGCCGCCAAGGCCTTCCAGGCCGGCAAGTTCATTGACGTCACCGAGGCCAGCCTCAAGGGCAAGTGGTCGGTGGTGTTCTTCTACCCCGCCGACTTCACCTTCGTCTGCCCCACCGAGCTCGAAGACCTCGCCGACCATTACGCCGAATTCCAGAAGCTGGGCGTCGAGATCTACGCGGTCTCCACCGATACCCATTTCTCCCACAAAGCCTGGCACGATACCTCGGCCGCCGTGCAGAAGATCAACTACGTCATGGTCGGCGACCCGACCCATGTGATCTCGCGCAATTTCGATGTGCTCATCGAAGCCGCCGGCCTGGCTGATCGCGGCTCCTTCATCATCGACCCGCACGGCGTCATCCAGACCGTCGAAATCAGCGCCGGCGGCGTTGGCCGCGACGCCAAGGAGCTGCTGCGCAAGATCAAGGCCGTGCAGTATGTCGCCGCTCACCCCGGCGAGGTCTGCCCCGCCAAGTGGAAGGAAGGCGAAAAGACCCTCGCCCCCTCGCTCGACCTGGTCGGCAAAATCTAACTCCTCCGCCTACCCGGCTGGCCCGCGAGGGCCAGCCACCCTGTCGCGCCCGGCATTACCTCCCATCGCCCGCGCCCTCTCTAGAAACATCAGGATAAACCCATGTTGGACAACAGCCTCAAGGGCCAGTTGCAGGCCTATCTCGCCCGCATGACCGCGAACATCACGCTGGTGGCATCGCTCGATGAAGGGGCGCTGTCCACCGAAACGCGCGGCCTGCTCGAAGACATCGCGGCCCAATCCCCCCGCATCACCCTGCGCCTCGATGGCGACGACGCCCGCAAACCCTCCTTTGAAATCATCCGCGAGGGCGCTGATCGCGGCATCCGCTTCGCCGGCCTGCCCATGGGCCATGAATTCACCTCCCTCATCCTGGCTCTGCTGCAAACCGGCGGCGTGGCGCCCAAAATCGAGCCCGAGCTGATCGACCAGATCAAGGCGCTGCCTGGTGAGTACAATTTCACCACCTATTTCTCGCAATCCTGCCAGGTCTGCCCCGAGGTGGTGCAAGCCTTCAACGTGCTGGCCGTGCTCAACCCCAATATCCGCCACATCGCGGTCGATGGCGCGGCCTTCCAGGCCGAGGTCGAGGCCGAGAAAATCCTCGCCGTGCCCACCGTCAAGCTCAACGGCGCCGAATTTGGCGCCGGCAGCATGAGCCTCGAGCAAATCCTCGCCAAGCTCGATAGCGGCGCCGAGGCCCGCGCGGCCGAGGCCATCTCGAAAAAATCCGTGTTCGATGTGCTGGTCGTCGGTGGCGGCCCGGCCGGCGCGGCGGCGGCCATTTATGCCGCGCGCAAGGGCATCAATACCGGCGTGGTGGCCGAGCGTTTCGGCGGTCAGGTGCTCGACACCATGGCGATCGAGAATTTCATCTCCGTTCCCCACACCGAAGGTCCCAAGCTCGCCGCCGCCCTCGAAGCCCATACCCGCGATTACGGGGTCGATATCATGAAAGGCCAGCGCGCCCAGCGCGTGGTGCCCCCCAACGAGCCGGGCGGCCTGTTCGAGGTGCAGCTCGCCTCCGGCGCGGCGGTCAAGGCCAAGTCGGTGGTGCTCTCGCCCGGCGCCCGCTGGCGCTCCATGAACGTGCCGGGTGAGGCTGAGTACCGCACGAAAGGCGTCGCCTATTGCCCCCATTGCGATGGCCCGCTCTTCAAGGGCAAGCCGGTCGCGGTCATTGGCGGCGGCAATTCGGGCGTCGAGGCCGCCATCGATCTGGCCGGCATCACCTCCCACGTCACCCTCATCGAGTTCGACCACCAGCTCCGTGCCGATGCCGTGTTGCAAGCCAAGCTCCAGAGCCTGCCCAACGTCTCCGTCATCGTCTCCGCCCAAACCACCGAGGTGCACGGCAATGGCGACAAGGTCACCGGCCTGTCCTATAAAGACCGCAACACTGGCGACCTCCACCGCCTCGACCTCGCGGGCATCTTCGTGCAAATCGGGCTGGTGCCCAATTCCGACTTCCTCAAAGGCACCATCGAGCTATCCCCGCGCGGTGAGATCGAGGTGAATTTGCGCAACGAAACCTCCCAGCCCGGCGTGTTCGCGGCGGGCGACGCCACCACCGTGCCCTACAAGCAAATCATCATCGCGGCGGGCGAGGGGGCCAAGGCGGCGCTTTCCGCGTTCGATTACCTCATCCGTCTGGCACCGGCGGCCTGATGGCCGCCTACCTGCCCACCCCCCAACAGCTTCGCTACCTCGTCTCGCTCGCCGAGACGGGGCATTTCTCCCGCGCGGCCTCAAGCTGCGCGGTTTCGCAAAGCACGCTCTCGGCGGGCATCCTGGCGCTCGAGCGCGGGCTGGACGCGCAAATCCTCGACCGTTCCGCCCCCAAGCACGCCGTGTTCACCCCGCTGGGCCAGGAGCTGGTCGAAAAAGCCCGCGAGGCCCTGGCCGCGCTCGCCCTGGTGGCCGAAACCGCCGATGCCGCCCGCGCCCCCATGTCCGGCCCGCTGCGTTTGGGGCTCATCCCCACCATCGGCCCGTTCCTGCTGCCCCGCCTCATGCCGCTGCTGCGCGCCGGCTTTCCTGGTCTCAAGCTGTATTTGCGCGAAGACCAGACCGAGCGTCTGACCGAGCAGCTCGAAGACGGCCAGCTCGATCTGCTGATCCTGGCCGAGCCGTGCGTCTCGGGCGGCGCCGAAACACTGGCCCTGCTGCAGGATGAATTTATGGCCGCCCTGCCGCCAAACCACCCGCTGGCCGCCCGCGCCACCATCGCCCCGGCGGCGCTGGCGGCCGAGCATTTCCTGCTCCTTGAAGACGGCCATTGCCTGCGCGACCAGGTGCTCTCCGTCTGCAACACCTCCACCCGCGAAACCCGCTTCGCCGCCACCTCCCTGCATACCCTCATCCAAATGGTGGCGGGCGGGCTGGGTGTCACGCTGGTGCCCCGCCTCGCCATCCAGGCCGGGCTCGCCCAGGGCACGGGCGTCGAGCTGCGTCCCCTCGAAGGCGCTGGCGGCTGGCGCACCCTCTCGCTTGCCTGGCGTCCCGGCTCCGCCCGCATCGCCGAATACCGTGCCCTTGCGCCCGTCATCACCCAGGCATGTGCCTGAGCAAGGGTGACGCGGCGCCCTAAATCGTCTCAAATACGGCGCGCGCCCTGACGTTTTTTCCCCGCGCCCGCCCGTCTGCCCGTCATGCGGGTGGCTCATGCGTGCCCGCAAAGAAAAAGCTGACAGAGAGTGTTTAAAATAGTAATCTCCATGGTGTGAAGGAGTGTACCATGAACGTCGTCGCCCACGGCAGCAATGCGCCGCTAGCCAATCATTGGATGCCCTTCACGGCCAACCGCCAGTTCCATGAGCAGCCCCGGCTCATCTCCCGCGCCGAAGGTGTTTATTATTTTACACCTCAAGGCGATAAATTGCTCGATGGCTCGTCTGGCCTCTATTGCATCCCGCTGGGCCATGGCCGCCCCGAAATCCGCGACGCGGTCTATCGGCAAATGGAAACGCTCGATTACGCGCCGCCCTTTCAATATGGTGTGCCGGTGGCTTTCGAGCTGGCCACCCAAATCGCCGCCCTCACACCGCCCGGCCTCAACCGCATCCTGTTCACCAATAGCGGCTCCGAAGCGGTCGACACCGCCTTGAAAGTCGCCCTGCAATATCACCGCGCGCGCGGCGAGGGGGCGCGTCAGCGTTTCATCGGCCGCGAGCGCGGCTATCATGGCGTGGGCTTTGGTGGCTGGTCGGTTGGCGGCATGGTCAATAACCGCAAATCCTTTGGCGTCGGCCTGCCCGGCGTCGCGCATCTGCGCCACACCCACATCAAGGAAAATGTCTTCCAGATGGGCGAGGGCGAGCACGGCGCCGATCTGGCCGATGATCTGGAGCGTTTCGTCCAGCTCCACGGCGCCGACACCATCGCCGCCTGCATCGTCGAGCCCGTTGCCGGCTCCACCGGCATATTGGTGCCGCCCAAGGGCTATCTCCAGCGCCTGCGCGATATTTGCACCAAACACGGCATATTGCTGATCTTCGATGAGGTGATCACCGGCTTTGGCCGCACCGGCCAGGCCTTCGCCGCCCAAACCTTCGGCGTCACGCCCGACCTGATCACCATGGCCAAGGCGATCAACAACGCCTCCATCCCCATGGCGGCCGTCGCCGTGCGCGAGGACATCCAGCAAACCATCCTCGACGCCGCGCCCGAAAACGCCGTCGAATTCTATCATGGCTACACCTACTCCGCGCACCCCGCGGCGGTCGCGGCGGCGCTCGCCACGCTCAAAATCTACCGCGAGGAAGACAGCTTCGCCCGCGTCCGCGCCCTGAGCCCTGGTTTCCTCGAGCAAATCGCCGCCTGCAAATCCCTGCCCGATGTCGTCGATACCCGCGGCCACGGCCTGCTTGGCGCCGTGCAGGTGGCGCCCAAGGGCAATCCCGGCGAGCGCGGTTTTGGCATATTGCGCCGCGCCTTCGAGCGGGGTCTGGTGCTGCGCGCGGCTGGCGAATCCATCGTGCTGGCCCCGCCTTTCGCCTCAACCCCCGAGCAGATCAGCGAAATGGTCGAAATCATGCGCCGCGTCATCGCCGAGAGCTGAGCGGCCCGCCCCCGTTTTATCGTCAATCAGGCGGGCCGCCCATCTGGCCCGCCGTTTTCAGGAGGAACCAATGTACCAGAACGTGCAACTATTCATCGGCGACCAGTGGCGCGACGCCCAAAGCGGCAAAACGCTCGATGTCATCAACCCCGCCACCGAAGAGGTCATCGGCACGCTCGCCCACGCCGAGATCCCCGACCTCGACGCCGCCCTGGAAGCCGCCGCCAAGGGCTTCGCCACCTGGCGCAAGATGACCGCCTATGAGCGCAGCAAGATCATGCGCCGCGCCGCCGACCTCATCCGCGAGCGCGCCGACCATATCGCCCGCCTGATGACCATGGAGCAGGGCAAGCCGGTGGGCGAAGCCAAAATCGAAATCATGGGCTCGGCCGATGTGGTCGATTGGTTTGCCGAGGAAGGCCGCCGCGCCTATGGCCGCGTCATCCCCAACCGCGTGCCCGGCGTCTATCAGCTTTCCCTGCGTGAGCCGGTGGGCGTGGTGGCGGGCTTCACGCCCTGGAACTTCCCGATGAGCCAGGCGGTGCGCAAAATCTCCGCCGCGCTGGCGGCGGGCTGCGCCTTCATCCTCAAGGGCCCCGAGGAAACCCCGGCCTCCTGCGCCGAGCTGGTGCGCGCCTATATCGATGCCGGCGTGCCTTACGGCACCGTGCAGCTGGTGTTTGGCGTGCCGGCGCAAATCTCCGAATATCTCATCCCGCACCCGGTGATCCGCAAAATCTCCTTCACCGGCTCCACGGTCATCGGCAAGCATCTGGCGGCGCTGGCCGGCAAGCACATGAAGCGCGCGACCATGGAGCTCGGCGGTCACGCCCCCTCCATCGTCTTCAACGACGCCGACCTCGATGCGGCGGCGACGATTCTGGCCGCCAACAAGTTCCGCAATGCCGGCCAGGTCTGCGTCGCCCCCACGCGCTTTCTGGTGCAGGAAGGCGTGTACGAGGAGTTCCTCGGCAAGTTCGTGGCCAAGTGCGAGGCGCTCAAGCTCGGCAACGGCCTGGAGCCCGACACCACCATGGGCCCGCTCGCCAATGACCGGCGCGTGGCGGCCATGGAAGCCCTGATCGGCGATGCCGTGCAAAAGGGCGCGACCGTGCGCACGGGCGGCAAGCGCGCGGGCAACAAGGGCTATTTCTTCGAGCCCACCGCCATCGCCGATGTGCCGATGGATGCCCGCCTGATGAACGAGGAGCCGTTCGGCCCGGTTGCCATCTTCCGTCCCTTCCAGACCTTCGATGAAGTGATCTCCGAGGCCAACCGTCTCCCCTACGGCCTCGCGGCCTATGCCTATACGCGCAATACCAAAACCGCCACGGCGCTGGCCTCCGAGCTGGAATCTGGCATGGTGGCCATCAACCATCACGGCCTGGCCCTGCCCGAAACCCCGTTCGGCGGCGTCAAGGATTCCGGCTACGGTTCCGAGGGCGGCGCCGAAGGTCTCGAGCCCTATCTGGTCACCAAGTTCGTCACCCAGGCGGGCGCGTAAATTTCAAAAGTTTTTGGGGGTGTGGGGCCTTTTTTCAAAAAGGCCCCACATGGTCCACTAAACACGTGTTCCACTAAAAAAGCCCTCTGGTTTTCCAGAGGGCTTTTTTAGTGGCGGGGAAAGAGGTGGCCCTTTTTTGTAAAAAAGGGCCACACCCCAAAAAACTTTTAAATTCTTTACCGTTCGTCCTCGCCGCCCTCGGGCTGCACGTCGATATCGGCGTCAATCACGTCCGCGCCATCGTCGAGGTCATCGGTATCTTCCAGAATATCCTCGTCGTCGCCATCATCAGGCACCTCGACGTCAATATCATCCGCGTCGATCTCAGGCTTGGCGGCCTTCTTCTGCTCCTCGGGCAGCGGCGCGGTGCGCTTCAGGCGCGGCTGCTCGGCGGGCTGCTCAATGCCGCATTTCGGGCACAAGGCCGGCGCCTTGCCGAGGTCGAAAAACCGCGTGCCGCAAGAGACGCAGGTATGTTTTTCACCAAGTTCCGGTTTCGCCATGTCACCCTCAGGTCAAATCAATTCACTCAAGGTCGGGGCGATGCCACGGCGCGCCTTTCCTGTCAAACCTCTTGCCTTCACTCTATGGCAAAGCCGCTCAGCCGTGCTAATCGGCGGGGCCATGAACGCCCCATCCCCCCGCCCGTATGCCAGCGCCAAGCCCGCTCGCCCGCTCACCGGCACCATCTCCGTGCCCGGTGACAAATCCATCAGCCACCGCGCCCTCATGTTCGGCGCGCTGGCGGTCGGGCAAACCCGCATCACCGGCCTGCTCACCGGCGAGGACGTGCTGCGCACCGCCGCCGCCATGGCCGCGCTGGGCGCCGAAATCTCGCGTGACGGCGATGACTGGCTGGTCTCTGGCCGCGGCATCGGCGCCCTCACCGAACCCGCGGACGTGCTCGACATGGGCAATTCCGGCACCGCCGCGCGCCTGCTCGCCGGCATCCTCGCCTCCCACGATATTTACGCCGTCATGACCGGCGATGCCTCGCTCCGCAAACGCCCCATGGCCCGCGTCATCGAGCCCCTGAAGCAAACCGGCGCGCAGTTCCTGGCCCGTTCGGGCAACCGCCTGCCGCTCACCATCCGGGGCGCGCGCGAATCCATGCCGCTCAGCTACCGCCTGCCGGTGGCCTCCGCCCAGGTCAAATCCGCCGTGCTGCTGGCCGGCCTGAACGCCCGTGGCGTCACCGAGGTCGAGGAGCCCGAGCCCACGCGCGATCATTCCGAGAACATGCTCCGCCATTTCGGCGCGCGTGTGGATGTCGAGCGCGTGGGGCGGGGCAGGGGCATCAAGCTGTGGGGCCAGCCCGAGCTGGTCGCGGCCGATGTGGTGGTGCCGGGCGATCCGTCCTCCGCCGCCTTTCCCGTCGCCGCCGCGCTCTTGGTGCCCGACTCGCACGTGACCCTGCAAGGCGTCGGCCTCAACCCGCTCCGCGCCGGCCTGTTCGAGACCTTGCGTGAAATGGGCGCCAGCCTGGCCGTGCATAATGCCCGCACCCAGGGCGGCGAGCCGGTGGGCGACCTCATCGCCATCCACACCACCCTCAAGGCGGTCGATGTGCCGCCCGAGCGCGCGCCCTCGATGATCGATGAATACCCCATCCTCGCCGTGCTGTGCGCCTTCGCCCAGGGCACGTCGCGCCTGCGCGGCCTGGCCGAGCTGCGCGTCAAAGAGAGCGACCGTCTCTCCGCCACCGCCGCCCTGCTCAGCGTCAACGGCGCGCGCGTCGAAATCGAGGGCGATGACCTGATCATCCACGGCACTGGCGGCCTGCCCGGCGGCGGGCTGGTCGAAACCCACATGGATCATCGCCTGGCCATGAGCGCCCTGGTGCTGGGTCAGGCTTCCGCCCAGCCGGTGCGCATCGACGATGCCAGCTTCATCGACACCTCCTTCCCTGGCTTCGTGCCCCTCATGCAAGGGCTGGGCGCCGGACTGTCCACCCCATGATCATCGCCATCGACGGCCCGGCCGCCGCCGGCAAGGGCACGCTCGCCAAGCGCCTGGCCGCCGCGCTCGGCCTGCCTTACCTCGATACCGGCCTGCTCTACCGCGCCACCGCCAAGCGGGTGCTGGTGGCCGGCGCCAACCCGGCCGATGAACAAGCCGCCCTGCACGCCGCTCAAAGCCTCACCCAGGCCGATTTCGAGCGCCCCGACCTGCGCGACACCGAAACCTCCAAGGCCGCCTCCCAGGTCGCCTCTCTGCCCGCCGTGCGCCATGCCCTGCTCGAATTCCAGCGCCGCTTTGGCGGCCAGCACGGCGCCGTGCTCGATGGCCGCGACATCGGCACCATCATCTTCCCCAACGCCGATGTGAAACTCTTCGTCACCGCCTCCGTCGAGGCCCGCGCCCAGCGCCGCTGGCTGGAATTTCAGACACGCGGCGAAACCGTGCCCCTGGCCGAGGTCATCGCCGATGTCGCCGCCCGCGACGAGGCCGACCGCACCCGCGCCGCCGCCCCGCTCATCCAGGCGCCCGACGCCACCCTCATCGACACCACCCACCTCACTGCCGATGAAGCCTTCGCCCGCGCCCTCGAAATCGTCCAAACCCGGCAGCCCGTCTGAACCTCCGCAAACAAAAAAGCCTCCCGCGCGGGAGGCTTTTTTTCGGCGTTCAGGCGCCTCAGAACAGCTCTTCGGGCATCTCCATCAGCGCGCCCTTGCCGGCTTTGATCACCGCCAGCAAAGACCCCACCTGCGGCAACATGCGCTCCAGATAGAACCGCCCCGTCGAGAGCTTGGCCTGGTAGAACGGCGCATCCGCCCCGGCATCGGGCAGTTTCTCCAGCGCCAGCTTCATCATCTTCAGCCACATGAAGCCCAGCGCCACCAGCCCGAACAGGCGCAGATAATCGGTGGCCGCCGCGCCGGCCTCCTCGGCATCGCTCAGCGCCTTCTCGGCGATGAAAAACGTCGCCAGCTGCAACGCCCCAAAAGCCCGCCCAAACCCGCCGACCGCGCGGCCCAGAATCGGGTGGTCCTTGTTGGCGTCGATAAACTCGGCAACCGGGTGGAAGAACCGGCGCAGACTGCGGCCAAAATTCGCTGGCATCTTGCGCCCCACCAAATCCAGCGCCTGCACGCCGTTGGTGCCCTCATAAATCATGGCGATACGGGCATCGCGCAGCAGCTGCTCCATGCCATGGTCGCGAATATAACCATGCCCGCCATAAGTCTGCACCGCGAGCGAGGCGCATTCAAACCCGGCATCGGTAAAGAAGGCCTTCACCACCGGCGTCAGCAGCGCCACAAACTCCTCCGCCTCGGCGCGCCTGGCCGGGTCGGGCTCGTGGTTCGCCTCATCCAACCGGCGCGCCACCCAGGCGCCCAGCGCCCGCGAGCCTTCGACATAAGCGCGCATGGTCAGCAGCATGCGCCGCACATCGGGGTGCACGATAATCGGGTCCGCCGCCTTCTCGGGATATTTGGCGCCCGAGAGCGCGCGCCCCTGCAAACGCTCCTTGGCGTAAAGCACGGCGCCCTGATACGCCGCCTCGGCAATGCCCAGCCCCTGCGTCGCCACGCCCAGCCGGGCGGCGTTCATCATCACAAACATCGCCTGCATGCCGCGGTTGGGCTGCCCGACCAGCCAGCCCTGGGCCTCGTCGAAATTCATCTGGCAGGTGCTCGACGCCTTGATCCCCAGCTTATGCTCGATCGCCGCGCACGAAACCCCATTGCCCCCGCCCGCCTCGCCGTCGGCATCGGGCAGAAATTTCGGCACCACGAACAGCGAAATGCCTTTAATGCCGGCGGGCGCATCGGGCAGGCGCGCCAGCACCAGATGAATGATATTCTCCGAGAGATCATGCTCCCCGGCCGAGATAAAAATCTTCGCCCCGGTAATCCGGTAAGAGCCATCCGCCTGCGCCACGGCCTTGGTGCGCACCAAGCCGAGATCAGTGCCGCAATGCGGCTCGGTCAGGCACATGGTGCCCGACCACTGGCCCGAGATCATCTTGGGTAAATAAAGCGCCTTTTGCTCATCGGTGCCATGAATCTCAAGCGCCCGCACCGCCCCCTGCGTCAGGCCGGGATACATGCCAAACGAGATATTGGTGGCGCAGATCATCTCCTCCACCAGCTTGGCCAGTGTGGCCGGCGCGCCCTGGCCGCCAAATTCCACAGCCGCCTCCAGCCCGCCCCAGCCGCCTTCGTTAAAGGCGTCATAAGCCGCCTTGAAACCCGCCGGTGTACGCACCACGCCATTCTCAATCGCGCAGCCTTCCAAATCGCCGCTGGCATTGAGCGGCAGCAGCTGCTCGGCGCAGAATTTCCCGGCTTCCTCCAAAATCGACTCAACCAGCTCGGGCGTGAATTCCTCATGCCCCGGCAGCGGCGCGTCGTTCATCAGCTCGTGCAGCACGAATTTCATATCGCGCAGCGGGGCCTTGTAGGTTTGCATCTCTCTCGCTCCTTTAATTGCGCAGCGGCTTGCCGGTGGTGAGCATATGCTCAATCCGCGCGAGCGTGCCCTCGCGCTTCACCAGCCGCATGAACGCCGCCCGTTCCAGGCCAAGCACAAAATCCTCATCCACCTCCCCGGTCGGGTCGGCCGTGCCGCCCGAGAGAATGCCGCCCAGCTCCCCGGCCACCACCACGTCATAATCCGTGGCCATGCCCTTGGCGTGAAAATCGCGCACCGCCATCTCAAACGCGGTAGCGCCGGCGTCGCCTGGCAGCCGGAATATAGGCGGCGCGGGCGGGGTATAATGTTCGGCCAGCTTCAGCGCCTTTTGCTTGGCGTCATGCAGCAGCCGGTCGCGGTTCATGGTCACCTCGTCGCCGTCGCGCAAAATCAGCGCCTTTTGCGCCTGCGCGGCCGATTTCGAAACATAAGCGGTCGAGATCATCTCAAACACCTTCACCGGCGCGGGCATCGGCCCCTTGGGCAGGCGCGGGCTCGCCAGATAGCGCGCCAGCATTTCCTTGCACCCGCCCCAGCCTGGAATCAGCCCCACGCCCGCTTCCACCAGCCCGGCATAAAGCTCGGCATGGGCCTGAATGGCATCCGAGTGCAGCAAAATCTCGCACCCGCCGCCCAAAGCCATGCCGCTCGGCGCGGCCACCACGGGGAAGGGGGCATATTTCAGCGCCTTATAAGTCTCCTGCCCGGTCTTGATGAGTTTCTCAATCTCGCTCCACGCCGCCACATTGGCGGCCAGAATAGCCAGCCCCAAATTGGCGCCGACCGAGAAATTCCGCCCCTCATTATGAATAACCAGCCCCCTGGGCTTACGCGCGATCGCCTGGCCCAGCAGCTCCATAATGGCCAGATCGAGCGAATTGCTCTTCGAGGTGAATTCGAAACATTCCACCCCATCGCCAATATCCCACAGCGCCGCCGAGGGGTTTTTCAAAATCGGTCTGGTCGCGCGCTTGATGTCGGCGAGCAGCAGCACCCCCTCGGGGCGCGTCACGGGGGTGAGCGTACCGTCTTGCAGGGCAAACAGCCGGCCGTCCTTCACCTCATAAAACCGCTTGCCGCGCGCGGCGTCCAGCACTGGCGGCACCGCCAGCCCCTCGCGCGTCAGCCAGTCGGCAAACCACCCGGCACCCAGCTTGTCGATCAGCTCAAACGGCCCCAAAGCCCAGTTATAGCCAAGCTTCATCGCCTCATCGATATCGGTGATCCGCTCGGCGGCCGAGGGAATCAGCGAGGCCGCATAAGCCAGCGTGCGCCCCATCACGGTGGCGGCATAGCGCGCTTCCGGCGTGGTGCCGTCAAAAATGCTCTTCAGGTCTCGCGCCTTGGCTTCCGCCACGTTGGGCTTGCGCACGGCCCGGTACGCGCCTGAAACCAAATCAATCGCCTCACGCGCCTTGTTGGGCCCGCGGCGATAAAACCCGCCCTTGCCCTTGCGCCCCGTATAGCCCTCCGCGATCATCGTCTCGATCACCGGCAGCTTCACATTCAGCGCATGAAACGCATCGCCCTCGGGCAGGGTGGCGGCCAGGCTGGCATTGATATGAGGCATCAAATCCAGCCCCACCAAATCCACCAGCCCAAACACCCCGGTCTTGGGGATGCCAAACGGCCGGCCGATCAGCGCGTCCGCCACCTCCACATCCAGCCCGGCCTTCACCGCCTCCACCACAGCGCCCTGCAGCCAATAAACCCCCAGCCGGTTGGCAATAAAGCCGGGGCTGTCCTTGGCCCGCACCACGCTCTTGCCAAGCCGCACATCAATAAACCGGGCCAGATCATCGGCACGCGCGGCATCGGTCTCGGGCGCGGTCACCAGCTCCAGCAGCCGCATATAGCGCGGCGGGTTGAAGAAATGCGTAATGCAGAAGCCGCGCCTGAACCGCTCGCTCAAGCCATGGGTCAGCGCGCTCAGCGGAATGGTCGAGGTGTTCGAAGACACCACCGCCCCGTCCTTCATCACGCCATCGATCTTGGCATAAAGCGCCTGCTTCAAATCCAGCCGCTCGATGATCGCTTCCACGATCCAGTCGCTCTCGGCCAGCTTCCACAAATCATCTTCAATATTGCCAACACTCACGCGCCTCACCGCCTCGTCCGACATAAACGCCGCCGGCTCGGTCTTGCGCAGCTTGGCCAGCGCGCCCTCGGCCAGCGCGTTGCGGTTGCCAGCACCCTGGGGCACAATATCGAGCAGCAGCACCTCGGCGCCGGCATTGGCGCAATGCGCGGCAATTTGCGCGCCCATGGTGCCCGCGCCAATCACGGCAATCTTGTTGAACACGGCCATCACACGCGCTCCAAAATGGTGGCAATGCCCTGGCCGCCGCCAATGCATTGCGTGGCCAGCGCATATTTGCCACCCACGCGGGCCAGCAGGCTGGCGGCCTTGCCGGTAATGCGCGCGCCCGTGGCGCCCAGCGGGTGGCCCAGCGCAATCGCCCCGCCATCCAAATTCACCTTGGCCGGGTCAAGCCCCAAATCGCGGATGCAGGCGAGCGACTGCGAGGCAAACGCCTCGTTCAGCTCCACCACGTCAATGTCGCCGATGCTCAGCCCCGCGCGGGCCAGCGCCTTGCGGGTCGCGGCCACGGGGCCAATGCCCATGATCTCGGGCGCGCACCCGGCCGAGGCATAGGCCTTCACCCGCGCCAGCACCGGCAGCCCGTTGCGCGCCGCATAAGCCTCCGAGCACACCAGCACCGCCGAAGCCCCATCGGTGAGTGGCGATGACGTGCCCGCCGTCACCGAGCCGGTGGCGCTGAAAGCGGGCTTGAGCCCGGCCAGCGTCTCGGCGGTGGTGTCGGGGCGGGGGCAGCCATCCTGGTCCACCATGCCGGCCTTGCTCTCAATCGGGGTAATTTCCTCGGCCAGCCGCCCGGCTTGTATCGCGGCGGCGGCTTTTTGCTGGCTCACCACCGCGAACGCCTCCTGCTCGGCGCGCGAAATGTTCCAGCGCGCCGCCACGTTTTCGGCCGTCTCGCCCATGCCCATATAGGCCGCGGGCACTTTCTCAATCAGCGCCCGGTTGGGCATGGTGTTGAACCCGCCCATCGGCACCCGGCTCATGCTCTCGACCCCCGCGGCGATAAACACCTCACCCGCCCCCGCCGCGATATGCCCGGCCGCCATATGCACCGCCTGCATCGAGGAGCCGCAGAACTGATTGACCGTATACCCCGCCACGCTTTGCGGCAGCCCGGCCAGCAGCCCCACCAGCCGGGCGATGTTCAAGCCCTGCTCACCTTCGGGAAAAGCGCAGCCCATGATCAGCGCCTCGATATCGGCGGTCGTCACCTTGGTGCGCGCCACCAGCGCAGCCACCACCTGCGCGGCCAGATCATCAGGCCGCACACGGGCCAGCGCGCCCTTGTTCGCCAAGGTAAAGGGGGAGCGGACATAGCCCGCAATCACGGTATGTTGCATGAAACTCTCCTCAAAAATATGGTCCGTGCGCCCGGTCGCGGCGCGCGCGGGGGGGTTAGGCCGTGGCCAGTTTTTGCCCCAGTATCGTCTCGACCTGGGTTTCAATGGCCTTGAGTTCGGTCAAAGTCTGCTCCAGCGCCACGCGCTGGTCTTCCAGCAGCTTCATGCGCGCCCGCACGGCCTTGAGCAGCGCCCGGTTCTGCTGGCTCATGCTCGGGTCGGCGTCATAAAGCTCCAAATATTCCTTGATCTCGCGCAGGCTGAAGCCCAGCCGCTTGCCGCGCAAAATCAAAATCATCCGCGCGCGGTCGCGCTGGGTGTAAATGCGCGTGGTGCCCGCGCGCTTGGGCGCAATCAGCCCCTTATCCTCATAAAACCGCAGCGTGCGCGCCGTCACGCCAAGCTCCGCGCCCAGCTGCGTCACTGTATAAAGCCTGTCTTGCGCCGCCATCTCTGCTCCCCTTGCTCTCACGCCCTTAAGGGCCTTGTGGTGCCATTTTCAGGTCGCATCTTAACCTATACGTTACTTGATTGCCAAAAATTTTTTCCGGCCGGTCATCCCGGCCGGAAAAGGCCTCGTCTCAGAACTTCACATCAACGCCAACGGTGGCGCTGTTGTCCGAGAGGCCGTAATTGCCCGTAATCACGCCCGCCGCCGCCGAGGCGGAGTTATGGATAGAACCGCCCGAGGTGAACACATGCCCATAGGCCGCCGCGAGGGTGACGTTGGGCGTCAGCTTATACTGCACGCCAACACCCACATCATAATGGTTGGCATCGGGCACGCGCGTGGTGCGGTAGGCCGCGGTCACGGGCGATTCGTCATAGGCAAAGCCGGTCTGGAGCAAAATCCGGTCGGTCAGCTGATAATTCGCGCCGATCGCGGCCATCCACGCATCGCGGTAATTCTCGACAATGGTGGTGTTGCCCGTGCCATTCTTCACCGTCACGGCCAGATTCTTGAACAGCGACCATTCCGTCCACTGCACCGTGCCCATCAGGGCGAGCTTGTCGGTGATCTGCTTATAAAGGCCGACACTCAGCGAATCCGGCAAGGTGATGGAGGTGGTGGCCGCCGAATTGAAGGGCGCGAAGGTCGCCCCATAAGCCGCCGGCGCGCCAATGCTCTGCGAGCCGTATAAATCGTGGCGGATGCGCGAGCGATAATCAATGCCCAGCCGCGTGCCGTCGTCAAACTGGTAGAGCGCGCCGACATTATATCCAACCCCGATCGAGTTGCCCTTGATCTGGGCAACAGGGGTGCCGTAGAGCGCATTGACGCCGGTATAAACCCCCTGGGTCAGGCGCGCCTGGAAATAGTCGAAATTCGGCCCGAACCCGATCGAGAAATTAGGGTTCACCCGATAAGACAGCGCCAGCCCCAAATTGATATCGGTGATCGAGGAGACCAGGCTCTGATATTTGCCCACCCAGTCGAACGGATAGGCGGTGCGCTCGCCATAAGGCGCGGTCACCGAAACACCCAGCCGCCAATCGGGGTTGAGCACATAAACGCCAAACAACGCGCCCGTGGCCGCCGGGGCAATGTCATTGCCGCCTTGCGTCCCGGCAATCGGCGCCGTGGTCGGGTCGGTGGCCGAGCCATGAAAGGTGATGGAGGGCGCGATCAGGCTGACCCCACCCTCGAATTCGTTCTGATCAAGCAGGGCCATGCCCGCCGGGTTCGACCACACGGTCGAGGCATCATAGGCCTTGGCCTCGTCACCGGCGAAAGCGGTGCCCAGCCAGTCGGCATTGCCTTCGCGCAGCCCAAAGCCCGAAGCCCGTGCCGCGTGAGCCCCCGCCAGCACCACCGCGAAGCCTGCCACCCCTGTCAGAAGCCTCATGCGCGTGCCAAGAGTTTGTTTACGCATTTCTGTTTCTCCCTTGTGAATTCGGCGCCATGCGTCGCGCCAGCTCTTTCGTACGGCTTGGATATCAGTTATTAGTTAACGTATACGGAATACTAAATACGCAAAAGGGAGTCATCATACAAGTGTCTGCAAAAAATTTCATTCAATTCGCCGCCATGGGCACAATGCTGTGCCTGGCGCCCATCTTGCCCACAGCCCCGGCCTGGGCGCAAACCGCCCCGGCGGCGCCAGCCGCCGCCAGCCCCACCGGCTGGTGGGTCGATGGTTCAGGCAAAGCCGGCATCCTCATCGCCCCCTGCGGCGCCGATCTGTGCGGCAAGATCGAGTGGTTGCGTAACCCCCTCAACCCGCAAGGCCAAAAAAAGACCGATGTCCACAACCCCAACCCGGCCCTGCAAGGCCGGCTGCTGTGCGGTTTGCCGATTCTGGGCAATTTCACCCAAACCGGCCCAGCCTCCTGGGGCGGCGGTTGGATTTACGATCCCGAAGGCGGCAAGACCTATAAATCCCAGATGAAACTGCCCGGAGACGGCACCCTCGCCGTGCGCGGCTATATCGGCATCCCGCTGCTCGGCCGCTCCGAAACCTGGACGCGCCCGGCCACGCCGCTTACCCCCTGCGCCTGAGCCAAAAAAAAGGCCCCGCCAGAACGCGGGGCCTTCATAGTGCTGGGGTTGGCCTCAACCCGCCTTGAGCGTGCCGATGAGCGTGAAAATCTCCTCGGCCTTTTCCGGCCGCTCCCCGCAAATCACCCGCACCGGCGCGCTCTGGCCCTGGGCGGTGATGTCGATGAAATAATCATAGAACCCATAATCGCGCTTCTGCCCGCGCGTCACCGCCTCAATTTCGGCCAGTTTCACCACCGCGCCCGAAACCTTGCCATCCATCAGATTGGCGGCAAACAGCAGCCCGCGCCCACGATCCACCGCCAGCCCGATATTTTCGCCAAAATAGCTGGTCTCGGCGGCGAAGCCGCTCTGCGCGGTCAGCCGGGCCAGCTCCTTCTCAAACGCCTTGCGGCTCTGGCTGCGGTAGATAGTGAGGCACCACTCCCCCATCGCCTTGTACCAGGCGGTCGGCATCATGCCGACAGCCGAGAGCACGAAGGTAATAATCAGCAAAATCCACAAAATCGTCATGGGGTCCTCTCAACGTCACGTCACGCCGACCATTACGCAAGCCCGCCCGTGCGCGCAATCCGCAACAAACCAAGCCTTCGCGCGGCGGGGCTGCCGCGGGAAAAATTTTCCTCCGCCTGATCGTTGTGCTGGCAAATCATACTTACTCAATGCAAGCGCCGGGTCATCCGCCGGATCGACCACGCCACCCCGCCAACAATCAGCGGCAGCGCCAGCGCGCTCATCAGCGTGGCATTCAGCGTGGGCACCAGCTCCTGCACGGCATGAAACACATACCCCGCCAGCGCCAGCGCATAATAAGAAATCGCCACCACCGAGAGCCCCTCGACCGTCTGCTGCAGCCGCAGCTGAAGGCGCGCGCGCTGGTTCATCGAGGCCAGCAGGTCGCGGCTTTGGCGTTCCATCACCGTCTCAACCCGCGTGCGCAGCAGCGAGGAGGCCAGCGCCGTCCGGCTCGCCGCGTCATCAAGCCGGCGCACAAACGCCCGGCAGGTGCGCAAGCCCGGGTTCAGCCGCCGCTCGGTAAAATCGGTCAAGGCGGGGTGCCCGGCAATCCGCTCGGGCGCCAGCCCCTTCAGCCGCTCGGCCACCAGCTCGCCATAGGCTTCGGTGGCGCTCATGCGGTAGCTGGTGCGCGCCTTCAAATGCGCCAGTTGCCCGGACAGATGGGTCAAATCCCCCAGCAGCCGCTCATCCTCCCCGTTCGAAACCGCCGTCTCCGCGATTTCGGCGGTCACCTGCGCCAGCTTATCCTCCAGGTCGCGCAGCGCCCCGCCTTCGGCTTGCGCGGCGGGCAGGCCCAGCAGCGCCATGTTGCGGTAATTGCCCAGCTCCTGAATCTGCTGCACCAGCCGGGCCAAATCCCCCGCGCCCAGCCCGTGGTCGTGAATCAGCAGCCGCCCCACGCCATCCTCATGCACCCTAAATTCCGACCAGATCCGCGCCATGCCCCTGGCCACCAAACAGCTCACATGGTCGGGATCGGGAAAATACCGTGCAATCGTCTCGGGGTCAGGCGCGGGGGTGTCTGGCCCCAGCACCACGATATGGGTGGCGCGCAGCACCTCGCCCGGAATCCGCGCCACCCAGTCAGCGGGCAGCCTGGCCAGCGGGTCATGGTCGAACAGCGTCTCCACCGGGCCGGGGCAAATAAAACTATAGGAGGTGAATTCCGCGTGCCGCTCCCACACAAAATAAACCCCCGGCAACTGGGCGGCGAAATGCTTGCCGGGCTCGGGCGTCACGCCAAAGCGGGCGCATAAATCCTCGGCCGCGGCACGGTCGCGGCTCAGCTCGGCCTCGTCCGAGACCATCACCACCTGCAACACCCGCGCGGGTGAGCCAAAGCGCGGAAACCGGCGCAGATGCAGCTCCGCGCTCAGCGCCCGCCTGAGCTTATGCTCAGGCAGGGCCAGCATCGCGCGCGCGGTTTCCGGGTTGGTCATGGGGCGGTTATTCGCCCGTCCAGTTGCCGGGGCGTTTCTCGATAAACGCCGCCATGCCCTCTTCCTTGTCCCGGGTCGCGGCCAAACCGTTAAACAGCCGACGCTCAAAATGAATCCCCGCCGAGAGGCTGGTCTCAAACGCGGCGTTCACCAGCTCCTTGTTGGCAATGGCGGCCAGGGGGGGCATGGCGGCAATGGCGGCGGCGGTCTTCAGCGCCTCCTCCACCAGGCTTTCTTTCGGCACAATGCGCGAAACCAGCCCGGCCCGCTCGGCTTCCCCAGCATCCATGAACCGCCCCGTCAGGCACATTTCCATCGCCTTGGCCTTGCCCACCGCGCGGGTCAGGCGCTGTGAGCCGCCCATGCCCGGCGCGGTGCCCAGCTTGATCTCGGGCTGGCCGAACTTGGCGTTGTCACCGGCCAGAATGAAATCGGCCATCATCGCCAGCTCGCAGCCGCCGCCCAGGGCAAAGCCGCTCACGGCGGCCAGCCAAGGCTTGCGCGTGCCCACCACCTGGTCATAGCCGGCGAAAAAATTCTGCCCATACATGGTGGCAAAGCCCAGCGGCTGCATTTCCTTAATGTCAGCCCCGGCGGCAAAGGCCTTTTCCGAACCGGTGAGCACCAGGCAGCGCTGGCTGGCATCGGCCTCATAGGCCGCGAAGGCCGCCATCAAATCGCGCAGCACCTGCGAGTTCAGGGCATTCAGCGCCGCCGGGCGGTTCAGCCGCACCAGCGTCACCGCGCCGTGGGTTTCGATCAAAAGGGTCTCATACTCTGCCATGGTTGTCTCCTTGGGTTTGCCCAAGCCCTAGCATGAGTGCCCCGCCTTGGCACAGGGGGGCGTTGGGGGGACAAACGCCCAGCCTCAAAAATCCAGTCCAATATCAAGCACCTTGGCCGAATGGGTCAGCCAGCCGGCCGAGAGCAAATCCACACCGGTCTCGGCGATGGCGGGCGCCGTCTCGGCGTTAATCCGCCCCGAGGCCTCGGCAATCGCCCGGCCCGCAATCATCGCCACCGCCTCGCGCAAGGTGGCGGGCGCCATGTTATCGAGCAGCACGGCATCGGGGCGCTCGGGCAGCGCCTCGGCCAGCTGGGGCAGCGTATCCACCTCAATCTCGATCTTCACCAAATGCCCGGCCGCCGCCCGTGCCGCCCGCAGCGCCGCGCCCACGCCCCCGCACAGCGCGATGTGGTTATCCTTGATCAAAATCGCATCATCGAGCCCAAAACGGTGATTCGCGCCGCCGCCCATGCGCACGGCGTATTTCTCGGCAAAGCGCAGCCCCGGCGTGGTTTTGCGCGTGCAGGTAATGCGCGCCTTGGTGTGGGCAATGGCATCGGCAATGCCCCGCGTGGCCGCGGCAATGCCTGAGAGATGGCCCAGATAATTCAGCGCCACCCGCTCAGCGGTGAGCACCGCGCGGGCATTGCCGGCGATATCGGCAATCACCTGCCCCGGCACCAGCCGCGCGCCATCTTCCATGTGGGCCGAAAATTCAATGCCCGGGTCACTCAGCGCAAAGGCCATCCGGGCAAAGTCCAGCCCCGCCACCACGCCCACCTCGCGCGCCACCAGCTGGCAGCGGGCGGTGGCGGCGGCGGGCACCACGGCGGCCGAGGTCACATCCCCCGCGCGGCCCAAATCCTCCAGCAGCGCGGCGCGCACGGCGGGTTCAATCATGATAGCGGGCAGAGCGTTCATCAGGCGGCTTTCATATCGTGCAGGGTGGGGGCCAGCGCATGGGCGCCAACCGAAATGTCGCGCGCCAGCGCCGCGCGGGCAATGGCGGCGCACAGCCTGGCGGCTGGGTTTTGGGGCATGGCCGCAAAAGCGTCCAGCGCCGTCTCCAGCCCTGTTGTGGTACGCACCACGCCCAAATGCGCGCTCATCAGCGGGCGTATCGGGGCAATATCGGGCGCGGGCAAGGAGGGCTTGGCGCGCGGGCGCACAGGCCGGGGCGCGCGCCCGGCCATGGCCAGCCCGGCCTCATGCCCGCACACCGCCGCCTCGAGCAGCGAATTGCTGGCCAGCCGGTTGGCGCCGTGCAGCCCGGTGCGGGCCACTTCGCCCGCCGCAAACAGCCCCGGCACGCTGGTTTCGTTTCCCGCATCCACCCGCACGCCGCCCATATGGTAATGCGCCGCCGGGGTTACCGGAATCGGCTGGCGGGCGGGGTCGATCCCAGCCTCCCGGCAGGCCTTGGCAATGGCCGGAAACCGCGTGGCAAAGCCCGCGCCCATATGGGTGGCGTCGAGATAGACCCGCTGCCCGCGCTGCTGGCGGGCAAACACGGCGCGCGCCACCTGGTCGCGCGGGCTGAGATCGGCGCCGTTCATGAAATAAACCCCCGTCTCATCCACCAGCCGCGCGCCCTCGCCACGCACCGCTTCCGAGACCAGCGGCAGCGTCACCCGGCCGGTGACATCGAGCGCGGTGGGATGAAACTGAATGAATTCCAAATCCGCCAGCGCCGCGCCCAGATCTTGGGCCAGCATCACCCCGGCGCCAATGGCCCCTTCGGGGGTGGTGGTGCGGGCAAACAACCCGCCAAGGCCACCCGTGGCCAGCAGCACGCGGTCGGCGGGTAAAACCGTGCCATCGGCCAGCATCACCCCGCTTATCCCGCTCTCATCGGCCAGCAGCCGCACCGCGCGGGCGGTCAGCCGGGTGACCGAGGGTGTGGCGGCCACTTTCTGGGTCAGGGCGCGCATCAGCTCGGCGCCGGTGGCATCGCCCTGGGCGTGGAGAATTCGCCGCGCCGAATGCGCGGCCTCCAGCCCCAGCGCCAGCGCGCCGTGCGCGCGGTCAAACCGCACGCCCAGTGCCAGCAGCCGCTCAACCAGCGCCGGCCCCTGGCTCACAATCCGGGCCACGGCCTCGGGCGCGCACAAGCCCGCCCCGGCGGCCAGCGTATCGGCGATATGGGCGGCGACGCTGTCGTCGCCCCCCACGGCAGCCGCCAGCCCGCCTTGCGAAAGCTGGCTCGCCGCCCCTCCAACATCCAGCAGCGTCACGGGATGCGGCGCCGCCGAGAGCGCCGCGCTCATTCCCGCCACACCCGCGCCAATAATGATCATCAGCCTCTGTCCCAAGTTTCAAAAGTTTTTGCGGGTGTGGGGGCTTTTTTCAAAAAGCCCCCACGAGGAACGCCGCCTTTTTTAAAAAAAAGGCGGCACCCAAAAAACTTTTATTCACTTCACCGCCAGCATCCGCTCGACCGCCCGGCGCGCCGGGGCGAACAGCTCATCTGGAATCATCACCTCATGGCTCATCGTCTCCAGCGCCCGGCGGATACCCTTGAGCGTGATGCGCTGCATATGCGGGCAGAAGCTGCAGGCGCGCACAAACTCGGTCTCGGGGCTCGCCTCGGCGATGTTGGCGCTCATCGAGCATTCGGTCACCAGCGCCACGCGGGCGGGCTTGTGCTGGCTCACATACTCCACCATGCGCGCGGTCGAGCCGGAAAAATCAGCCTCGGCCACCACGTCGGGCGGGCATTCGGGGTGGGCCAGCACCACCACACCCGGAAAATTCAGCCGCAATTTCACGATCTCGGCGGGGGTGAACAGCTCATGCACCTCGCACGCGCCCGCCCAGGGAATGATCTTCACATCCGTCTCGGCGGCGACATTGGCGGCCAGATATTGGTCGGGCAGCATAATCACCTCCGGCACGCCCAGAGACTCCACCACCTGCCGGGCATTGCCCGAAGTGCAGCAAATATCAGCCGCCGCCTTCACCTCGGCCGACGTGTTGACATAAGCGACCACCGGCCGGCCCGGATAGCGCGCCCGCAACGCCGCCACATCCGCCGCCGTGATGGATTCGGCCAGCGAACATCCGGCTTCAAGGTCGGGGATCAGCAC
This sequence comes from Pseudomonadota bacterium, assembly GCA_021809435.1. Classification (GTDB taxonomy): domain Bacteria; phylum Pseudomonadota; class Alphaproteobacteria; order Acetobacterales; family Acetobacteraceae; genus Acidocella. Next base: position 216,247 of record JAKBAD010000001.1, read on the forward strand.
TGTCTTGCCTGGGTTCATCAGCTTGGCCGTTTCGGCCATGAAATGTACTCCGGCCATCACGATCACATCGGCATCGACCTTTTCCGCCTCGCGCGCCAGGGCCAGCGAATCGCCCACAATATCGGCGACCCCATGAAAAATCTCCGGCCGCTGGTAATTATGCGCCAGCACAATGGCCTTATGCTTGGCCTTCAGGGCCTGAATGGCGGCAATGTCATCGGCCACGGCCTCGCGGTCGAAACAGGGCACAATGCACACATCGCACTCATGGTCGGCGGTCGGGTTCATGTCACGCTCCTGCATTATACTCTGAATGAGTATAAATCATACAGGCGCGTTATACTCACTTTGAGAATAACAGCGCAAGCCTAAATTTCAGCGGGTCAGGGGCAGCTTGGTGCCGGCAATGCCACGTTCGGCCAGTACCGAGGGGCGGAAGCGGAACAGCTTGGCCGGGCGCCCGGCCTGGCCTTGGGTGGCGCGGCCGGTTTCCTCCACCAGCTCCTGCTGCTCGATCAGCCGGCGGAAATTGGGCTTGTGCAGCCGCGCGCCGGCGATTGCCTCCATGGTCTGCTGAAGCTCGAGCAGGGTGAAATCCTGGGCCAGCAGCTCGAACACCACGGGGCGGTATTTTACCTTGGCGCGCAGCCGGGCCATGGCGGTGGCCAGAATCCGGCGGTGGTCATGGGTCATTTCCAGCCCTGGGGCCAGGGGCGGGGTGGCTTGGTGGTGGCGGGCGGCTTCGGGCAGCAACCCGGCTTCCCAGAGTAGTTCGTAACGGGGTAGCACCAATTCCTCGTTCCACCCGGCTCCAAACAGCCCTTCTACCCGGGCCTGGCGGGCTTGGTTTCCCTTGGCCCAGGCGGCGAGGCGGGCGGCCAGGGCGGCGGCCAGATCGGCGGTTTGGCGCTGGTCTTCCCAGGGGAAATATTCATACCAGCCGCGCCACAGCGCGCCGCTGAGATGGGCGGGGGCTTCACGGGTGAGGCCTAGATAAGAGATTGAAACACCACGTGATTCTGAGAGGCTCTGGCCCGCGAAGGTGTAGAGCTGCTCGACATAGCCGAGCTTGTGGCTGGTTTGGCGCTCGACCCAGGCGCTCAAGCCCGCCTGGAGGGAGCGGTGGCCGGTTTGCAGGGGGCCGGAGGGCAGGGCGAAGCCATTTTGGATGGTGAGCACGCGCGGCTCGCCCCCGGTTACCGCGACCAGCACGGCAATCAGGTCAACCTGCAGGGGGGAGTCGCTCATGGGGGCAGTGTCGCGCATTTGGGGCGGGATGCAAAGCGGGGGCAAAGCCACAAATCGGCATATTTTGGCCACATAAACCCACACAAAACCATATTTTTTGTGGGTTTATGTGGGTTTGTGTGGGTTCAGGCGGTGGTGAGCGCGAACAAAACCACATCGAGGTCGAAACTGCCATCCGGGGTGATGGCGAAATGGGTTTTCACCTCCTCGGGGGCGGTGGCCTGGAGGTGGCGCAGCGCGGCCAGCATGACCTCCGGGGTTTTGGTCCGCGCGGTCCAGACCGGGAATTCCATGCGTAAGTTCCAGCTCTGGCAGCCGGTGAGGCTGAACCCGGCGCGGGCCAGCTCGGCCACCCATTCCGGCACCGTATGGTTACGGCCATGGGTGGGGTCGCGCAGCAGCTCGATGGTTTGGAGGTGGCTATCGAGCCGGGGCAGGGTGGGGGCGGTGGTGTCGATGAACAGGGCGGTGCCGCCGGGTTTGAGCACGCGCCTGGCCTCGCGCAGGCCGGTGCTCCAGTTGCTCCAATGATGGGCGGAGAAGCGGCAGAGCACGGCATCGAAATGACCGGCCGGAAATGGCAAATCCTCAGCGCTGGCCTGGATGGTTGTGATGTTTTCAAGCCCGCGGGCGGTTGCCTCGGCCTGCACGGCGGTGAGCATGGGGGCGGTGATGTCGGCGGCGGTGACGCGGGCCACGAGCGGGGCGGCCGTGTAGGAGACATGACCGCCGCCGCAGCCCAGATCGAGCACCGACCAGCTGGGGTGGGGGCGCAGGGTTTGGGCGATGAAATCGAGATCGGCGCCGGTGGCGTGGACGGCGCTGGCAACATAGGCCCCGGCGCGGGGGCCGTAATGGGCTTGGGTGTGGGGATCGGACATGGCGGGCTCCTGTGCCCTTTGATATGGCGCGGCGGGTGGGGGGTAAAGGGTGGGGCGTGTTTGTAAAGTTTATCAGGGGGCTGAGGGCTTTGGTTGTTGCGTATATTCTGGGTTATGCGACAATTGCGCTACGGAGGCTCTGCGCCCATTATCGCCGCTGATCGACCGGTCGGAGCTTCTCCGAAGCGGACATGCGAGGAGAGCGCTACAACGGCTATGATGGGGGACATTGAGGACAGGGCGCAATGCATGAGCAGCCGTTGAATGGCACAATCGCAACATAATCCCTAAAAAACATGCCATATTTAACACCGAAAGAGACTACAACCTAACCCCTGATTGTGCCATTTAAGGCTATGGCCATTGTCCGACCACGTCTGACTGAACATTATGGGTTATCTCTCGCTCAAGCGACGGTGCCATTTGCGATCCCATTCTTGGATGAGGATTTGCCACTCTACGTCGATCCGTTTTTGCTTTGGAAGTCACCGTCACAGCAAGACTATTCATTGCACGCGAGCATGATCCAGTCCTTCAACCGCTTGGGCTTAGAAGCTAATAAAGGTAAGTTGGACGAGGTAACGGCATTATTCATCCAAATGTCCGAATGCGATGAGGTCGGACTAGGATCATCTGCAACGAGAATAGGAAAGCGCATCGGCAAAAATACCGCCGAGCAAATCCTCCAACTTTTTGCTCGCATTCCTCGTTATGCAAGCGGCGGCATGGGCCATCTTGAAGAAACGCAGCTATTTATTGACGGTTTATCTAAGGACCGAATCAGTGATTTCACGTGCAATTTTGTGAAGTCGTTTCTGATTGATTTCACTATCGAAGAATGTGAGCGTGTATGTTTGCCATTGACAGATGTAACCGTTCCAAATGTGTTTGATGCTAGAACACACTCACTTGTTGGCATAAAAACAAAACTGCCAGTTCACCCCACAACAGCACGGCCGATAATTTTAGTGCCTAAGAGATGGCTTCGTCTTGCTCCTTGGATCAGTTTCGATGAATACTTTAAATCGTACATCCCGAAAGACGAACGTTTCAATGAGGTGGTATGGGACCGGGTAAACCTCCTGTCGTATAACAGAGATAACTGGGGCGCGGTTGAAGAATATGTAAAACTGAAGGAGCGCACGGCTGCAGATTGCAGTAATGATCCTCTATTCAAGCAAATTCCCCTCATCTCAGCACAACGCAAGCTTGCTGAAATCCAAAAGCTTCCCAGCGGCAAGAACGACAACGCCGACAAAAAATACGAAGATGCAGTTACCGCACTTCTAGCCAATATGTTTTACCCTCAGCTCGACTTTGCAGATACACAAGTGCGAACTGACAGTGGAGCGCAAATCCGAGACCTGATCTTCTATAACAATAGAGAAGTTGAGTTTCTCAGTGACATCGAGAAACAATTCGAGAGCCGCCAATTGGTGATGGAACTAAAGAATGTCGCTAAAATTGAGCGCGAACATATCAACCAGTTACATCGATATTTGGGCAACGAATTTGGCCGTTTCGGTGTGATTGTCACGCGCAACCCATTGCCAAGATCGATACGAAAAAATACTGTTGATCTCTGGTCTGGAAAGCGGGTCGCGATATTGCCAATCACTGACGCTGATTTAGCTTTGATGGTAGCTTTGTTTGAACAGAAGAAACGACCGCCGTTGGACGTGCTCAAGCGAGCTTATCTTCAGTTCATAAAGGAGTGTCCAGTTTAATGCCAAAGCTGAAAGCCGAGCAAATTGAGGAAGTCCGAACCGTAATAGCAAATCTTGATGGTTTGCAATCTGAGATAACGGCAGCGGTAAAACGTAAACCAAACGAGCCAGTCACACCATTTCAACTCAAAATCATTAATGGCGTACTCGAAAGTGCCAATAGACTACTTTCGGGCACGAAGCCGATTTCTGGCTTCGAGACATTTGATGACGACGAAATTCCAGTCGCAAGTGATGTTGCGATGGTTGTCGCCCAATATGTCGAGGCGTTCGAGAAGGTTCGGTGCGAGAATATCGAAAAATATGATAGCGGCTGGGTTTGGGTCGCCGCAGATTCGATTTATACTGTACCTCCTCGACCCCGTAAATGATGGAGAAAAGCCATGCAAACTAACACAGTGACTGCCGAACAAGTTAAGCAATATAAACTCTTAGATCCATTGCTCGATTCCCTGTACAGAGAGTTTCAGGAGCTTTCCAAGAAAAAGGCAAGTGAGCCCGTGAGCAAGAGTAAGGTGAAGATTGTAAACCGTGTTCTAGAACCAATCTTAGCCTTACTCCAAGAAGAGCCTCAACGAGAATTCCTAAACTTGCTTGACGATGACGAATTGCCGGAAAACAGCGATGTAATACTGATGCTAGGACAATTCCGTGCCGCAATGAATAGCTTCGAAACAACCTATGGCGGTAGATCGCTAAACGGTTGGCGACTAGCAAATTAAATAGAAAATTCAGCATCAATTTAACGGCCAATGACTATCAACAAGTATAACCAGGGCGCTTGGGACATGGATGACAATGAATTGTGCTGGTGCGAAAATGGCCGTCTTTATCAAATTGCAGATTGGTGCGATGGTTCAACGAATGTCCAATTTTGCCCTTTGTCATGCCGAAACCGGACCTTCCGCTTTCGGCCCTTAAGGGGCGCGGGGGTTAGATGGCGATGCGGACGCCGAGTTCGACCACGCGGTCGGCGGGGATTTGGAAGAATTCGGTGGCGGGAATGGCGTTGCGGGCGAGGTAGAGGAAGAGCCAGCGGCGGATGAATTTGAGCTTGCTCACCCCCGCCGGCACGATGCTCTCGCGGCCCAGGAAATAGCTGGTGGTCATGGGGTCAAAAGTGAGGCCGGGAAGCTCAGCCAGGGCGCGCGGCACGTTGGGGCTTTCCATGAAGCCGAAATTGAGGGTGATCTGGTAGATTTTCTCCGCCGCCTCGTGGATGAGGGCGCGCGCCTCGGGCGGGGCGGCGGGGATGTCGAGGGTGTTGACGCGCACGAACAGCACGCGCTCATGCAGCACCTGGTTGTGCTTGAGGTTATGGAGCAGCGCGCCGGGAACGTAATCGAGATTGCCGGTGAGGAACACCGAGGTGCCACGGCAACGCAGCACGCGCGAATTGGGCAGGCGGGTGATGAAGGAGGAGAGCGGCAGGCTGTCTTGTGTCCAGCGGGCGTAAATGAGCGCGCGGCCGCGCTGCCAGGTGGTCATGACCACCGCCACCAGCAGGCCAAGCCCCAGCGGCACCCAGCCGCCTTGGAGGAATTTGAGCAGGTTGGCGCCGAAAAACGCCAGATCGACCACCAGGAAGGCGCCAAACACCAGGGCGGTGAGCGGCACCGACCAGGCGAACACACGGCGATAGACGAACATGGCCAGGATGTTGGTGCAGATGAAGGTGCCGGTGACCGCGATGCCATAGGCCCAGGCGAGGTTGTTGCTGGTTTGGAAGGTGAGCACCAGCAAGATGACGCCCGCCGCCAGCAGCCAGTTGATTTGGGGCACGTAGATCTGGCCTTCCTCGGTGGCGGAGGTGTGGCGGATTTCCATGCGCGGGAACAGGCCGAGCTGCACGCATTGGCGGGCCATGGAGTAGGCCCCCGAAATGACCGCCTGGCTGGCGATGATGGTGGCCATGGTGGACAGCACCACCAGCGGAATTTGCGCCCAGGCGGGGGCGATGATGAAGAACGGGTTGGCGGCGGCGGCCGGATTGGCCAGCACCAGCGCGCCTTGGCCGAAATAATTGAGCAACAGGGCGGGCAGGACGAACCAGCTCCAGGACAGGCGGATGGGTTTGCGGCCGAAATGGCTCATGTCGGCGTAGAGCGCCTCGGCGCCGGTGACGGTGAGCACCACCGCGCCCAGAATGATGAAGGCGGAGAGCTTGTGGCGGGCCATGAAGCTGAAGGCGAAATAGGGGTTGATGGCCGCGAAGATTTGCGGGTCCTTGAGGATTTGCGCGGTGCCGAGCAGGGCGATGCTGAGAAACCACACCACCATGACCGGGCCAAACGCCGCGCCGACGCGGGCGGTGCCGTGCTTCTGGGCCATGAACAGCACGGTGATGACCAGGATGGAGGCGGCCTCGACCAGGGTGTTGGAGAGGCTGGGCCAGACCACTTGCAGGCCGGATATGGCGGAGAGCACGGAGATGGCCGGGGTGATCATGCCGTCGCCGAAAAACAGCCCGGCGCCGATGATGCCGAGCAGGCCGAGAACCAGGCGCGTGCGCGGGGTGGCGGCGGCGCGCTGGGCCAGGGCGGTGAGGGCGAGGATGCCGCCTTCGCCTTTATTGTCGGCGCGCATGACGAAGGTGACGTATTTGAGGGTGACGGTGATGATGAGCGCCCAGAACATCTGGGAGAGCAGGCCTAGCACGTCGGCGCGGGCGAGCTGGCTGGCGGGGAAATAGCCGAGGCAGGTTTGCAGGGCGTAAAGCGGGCTGGTGCCGATGTCGCCATAGACGACGCCGAGTACGCCGATGACGGCGGCAAGGCGCAGGGGTTTGGCGGCGGTGGAGGTGGGCTGCATGGTGAAAGCGCTGTTCCGCACAAGAGGTTTGAGCCTTTGAGGGTAGGCGCGATGGGCCAAACCGCAAGCGCGGCGAGGACCGGCGGGGAGCGGTTTTATGGGGTTTTTATGCTGATATTGAAACGGTTTGGCCGGCCTGGCGAACCAACCCGCGAGTGTGATGGTTCAGAAATTCGCGATATTCCATATCGCGAATTTCTGAAGCTGAATCACACGATCTTTTTGATTTTGCAGGTGTCCACCATGATTCTGAAATCCTGTGGATTTCAGAAGCGGGACACCAGGCTTGGCGGCGGGGCTTGGGTGGGGGCGCGCGAGGCTCACGAAAACGTGATAATTTTATGCGGGCTTTATGGGCCGGTCAGCAGGGGCAGGGCGGCATCGGCCGTTTGGGCCCAGAGTGTGCTCATGGCGGCGGCGAGGGCTTGCGGGCTGGTGGCGCCGGGCGCGCTGAGGGTGAGGGTTTTGAGCCGCCAGGCGGGGGATTGCGCCGGGGCGTTGGCCGGGCGGACGGCGAGCTGCACGGCGAGGTGCAGGGTGCCGGTGGCGTCGGGGGCGAAATCGAGCAGCTGGAGTTCGAGATAAAGGTCGGGCGGGGCGCCGATGGCGCCCATGGAAGCCAGGATCTGGGCGTTGGGCAGGCGCTGGCTGAGGTTTTCGACCATCACCTCCTGGAGCTGCTGGGCGATGTCGCCCGCCCAGGCGGCGTTGTCGTAGACGTTGAGCGCGTTGCCGGGGCTGGGTTTGAGCAGGCCGGATTGGGACAGATAGCTGGGTACGCCGACCGCGCGCACGGCGATGCGGGCGGTGAGGGCGGGGTTGGACGCGCCCGGCTGGGGGGTGAGGCGGTAGGGCGTGGGCAGGGGGCTGGCGCAGGCGGCGAGCAGGGCGGCGGGCGCCAAGGCCAGCACGGCGCGGCGGGGCAGGGGGCTGGTCATGGGCTGCTTCTCCCGAACAGGAAGGCTTGCGGGTTGTTGTTGAGCTGGTCGGACAGTGCCTTGACGGAGGTGAGGGCGGCGCTGGTCTGGCGCAATATGTCGTCGAGCTGGTGTTGGAAGTCGCTGTCCTGGCCGAAGTTGTTATTGAGGCCGGTGAGGGTTTGGTTGGCGCTGGCGAGGGTGGCGGCGAGGTTTTGGATGGTTTGTTGCATGGGTTTGCCGCCCAGCGTGGCGTTGGAGGTGGCCAGCAGCTTGTTGAGATTATCGCCGATTTGCGCGTAGGGCAGGCGGTCGAGCTTGGCGGAGATATCGGTGGCGTTGGCGATGATCTGGTCGAGCCCGGCGGGTTGCGAGGGCATGACCAGGGCGCCGGTCTCGGTGCTGGTGGTGGCCTTGGCGGCGTTGGGGGCCATGACCAGGGCGATTTCCTTCTGGCCGGTGACCAGACTTTCGGAGGCCAGCTCGGCGCGCAGGCCCTTGGCGACCAGGGTGGTGAGGTCGCTGTCGATTTGGGCGGTGGAGGGCAGGTGGGCCTCGGGCAGGACGCGCCCGGGCTGGAGGTTCATGGCCACGCGCACGCGCACCAGCCCGGCGGCGGGGTCGACCTGGAGGCCGACGGAGGTGACATCGCCCACCTGCATGCCGTTGATGACCACGGGCGAGCCGGGGGTGAGGCCCGATACATCGCCGGTGAGGTAGGTGATGACCGGCACCTGGGTGTGGTAGCTGGCCGATTGCGCGGCCTGGGCGGAGGGATAGAGGGGGAAGATGCTGTTGGTGGGGCTGGCTGGTTCGGTGGCGGCTGAATCGGGCAGGCTGAAGGTGATGCCGCCCGCCACCAGCGCCGCCACGGATTGCAGCTCGAGGTGCAGCACCCCACCCTGAACGCCCAGCGAGACGCCGGAGATGTTGTAAAACCGCGTGTCGGGGCGGACCAGATCATCGAACGGGGCACGGATGAAGACGTTGATTTTGACCGGGCCCAGGCCATCGCCGATATCGTAGCCCAGCACTTCGCCGGCCAGCACGTCGCGGAAATAAATGGGGGAGCCGGAATTGAGCGAGCCGACCGATTGGGCGGTGAGCACGTAGGTGCGGCCTGGTTCGTCGGAGCGTACGCCGGGGGGTTGCTCGAGGCCGGAGAAATCACGCTGATAATGGCCGCCGGGGGGGCCGGGATCGACGGCGATATAGGCGCCCGAGACCAGGGTCTCGATGCCCGAGGTGTCGGCGAGGTTGAAGCGCGGGCGCTCGACCCAGAAGCGCGCGTGGGAGGTGAGGAAGCGCGCGCCGGTGGCGTTCATGCGCACTTTCACGATGACGTGGGAATTATCCGGGCTGAGGCCGATGCTCTCGACCGTGCCCAGCGCCACGGCCTTGTATTTGATTTGGGTTTGGCCGGCTTGCAGGCCGTCGGCGGTGGTGAAGGTGAGGGTAAGCAGGGGGCCCTGCTCGATGATGGTGCGGTAGCCGAGATAGCCGGCGATGACCGCGGCGATGAGGGGGATGAGCCAGACCAGCTGAAAGCGCGGGCGGCGGATGACCGCCTTGGGGGGGGCGGGCGGTGCGGGCGGGGTTTGGCTGGCGCTCATGGCGTGTCGTCTTTCCGGGCGGCGTCCCACATCAGGCGGGGGTCGAATTCTGAGACCGCGAACATGGTGAGCACCACCACGGCGGCGAAGCAGAGCGCGCCCAGCTCGGCGCGGACAGAGGCGAATTGCCCGAAACGCAGCAGCGCGACAAGGATGGAGACCATGAACACATCGATCATCGACCAGCGGCCGATGAGGTCGAGGATGCGCCAGGCGCGGGTGCGGAGCAGCAGGGCCTCGGTGTGGCCTTGCTGGGTGGCGGTGAGGATGTAGCCCATGGTCAGCAGTTTCATGAGCGGGATGGTGATGGAGGCGAAAAACACCAGCAGCGCCAGCGGCCAGAGCCCGACTTCGGCCAGCTCTATGATGCCGTGCATGATGGTGAAATCCTGCGTGCGGGCGAGCTTGGTGACCGCCATGAAGGGGTAGATGTTGGCGGGAATGTAGAGAAACGCCGCCGCCAGGGTGAGCGACCAGCCGCGCGAGAGGGCGTGCGCGCGGCGCGGGTGCAAAATGGTGGTACAGCGGGGGCAGCGATCGCCCGGGAGGGCGGTGAACAGGCCGTGGCAGCGATGGCAGGAGATGGCGCCGGCCTCGGGGGCGGTGGGGCCGGGCGTGCTGGAATCGAGGCTTGACCAGATGGCTTCGTGGTCGAGGCTGCCATCGGCCGCGGCGCCGGCCAGCATGCAGCCGATGAGGGCGTAGAGGGCGGTATCGAGATGGACGAGGGCGGTGGCGGTGAGGCGGGTGTAGGCAACCAGAAAGCCCAGCAAATAGACATCGAGCATGGCCCAGGGGCTGAGCGGCTCGTACCAGCGGAACAGCGCGCGCAGCCAGGGCTTGGGCAACAGCTCGAGGCCCGAGAGGGTGATGATGAGAATGCCCAGCTTGGCGGCGGGGAAAATGAGCGTGACCGCGAACACCAGCGCCGCCACCGCGCCAAAACCCTGGGCGATCAGCTCGGCGGGGCCGGTGGTGAGGCGGGCCAGGGAAAAGCGGCCATAGGCTTCGATTTCGAGAAAAGGGGCGAGCACGGCGAACAGGTAGAACAGCAGCGCCGCGACCGCGCAGGCGAGCGGGAAGGAGTGATGGCGGCGCTGCATGGGCCACAGAGCCTGGGCGCAGCGTGGACAGTCGGCCACGAAGCCGGGGCGGCGGGTGGGCAGGTGTGAGACCAGCCCGCAATGCGCGCATTCCCGCCAGGCGCTGAGCGGCTGGGGGGTGAAGCTCTCGGGCGGGACGGGCGGGCTGGCCATGGCGCTTTGCATGATGGGCTTGATGCGGGCCGGGGGCAAGGGAAGCCGGCGCGGGTGGCGGGCCTGACAAGGTGTTATTACAAAGCAATATTTACGATATGAATATTGTTTTAATGGCGTTGCCCGGGGGCGCGGGTTAGGCTTGGCGGTTACTCCTTGTGCAAGGGCGAAACCTCGTCCGCCATGGGCGGCCAGGCAGGGGGCATTTGGAGCGGAGCGGCGTATGAGCAGGGAGGCTTATGAGGTCATCACCCGCGGGCTGCGGGGGGATGCGGTTGGGTTTCTCAGCCGCCATGTGGTGATGATGGGGGTGCGCGGGAATGACGGCGCGGCCAACAGCCAGGTGCGCGGATTTGAGTTCGAGATGGCCTATCCGACCCGCAGCGGCGGGGCGGTGTTCAAGCCCACGCGCGAGGAGCTGGGCGGGGCCGAGGCGCCGGTGTTTTTTTATTATCTGCCGTGGGGCACGGGCACATATATGCGGCTCGACCCGCAGGACGGGCCGGATTTCATGATCACGGCGACGGTGAAGGGCTGTGCGGTGGGCTATGAGCGCGCCGCCGATGGCGCGGTGCGCGTTGGGCATTATGATTTGTGCACCGCCGGGCGGGGGACGAAGCCCGAAGGGACGCGGGCCGGGCGCGGTGGGGTTTATGCCGATGAGGATGGCGTGGCGCTGATTTATGGCGTGCGCGCCAACCGGCGCTGGGCGATTTATGCGCAGCCGGTGACGGCGGTGCAGACGATTGACCAGCCCAACGGCCAGGTGCGGCTGGATGCCGAGATCGGGGCGGTGAAGCCGTTTTGAGGGCCGGCCCTGAGCTGGGGTGGGCTGAGATGTTGACGGGGATCAATGCGCCGCGCCAGGGTACCGTATAGGACAAGCCCAGGAGGCGGGACATGGCGGTGAGCGTGAAGGGTAGGCTGGCGCTGGGCGGGGCGGTTCTGGTGGCGCTGGGGCTGGGCTGGTGGTGGTATCAGAGCCGGCTTGAGGCGCGCGAGCTTTATGGCGATGTCGAGATCCGGGAGGTTGATCTGGCCTTCAACGCCGAGGGGCGGGTGGCCAGCATGCCCGAGCAGGAGGGCGACAAGGTGAAGGCGGGGCAGCTGATTGCCACGCTCGATGACGGTACCTATGCCAGCGCGCTGGCCCTGGCGCGGGCGCAGCAGGGGGAAGCCAAGGCGAAGCTGGATTTGCTGCTGGCGGGGTCGCGGTTTGAGGAGATCGACAAAGCGCGGGCCGAGCTGGAATCGGCGCAGGCGCAGCTGGAAAACGCGCAGATTTCTTATAAGCGTCAGGCCGGGCTGGCCGGCAAGGGCGCCACGCCGCAACAGGCGCTCGATGATGCCAAGGCGGCGCTTGATACCGCGCAGGCGGCGGTGAACGGCGCCAAGGCGCAGCTGACCGAGCTGGTGAACGGGCCGCGCCCCGAGGAGATTGCCGCCGCCAGGGCGGCTTATGCGCAGGCGAGCGCGCAGGTGGCGCTGGCCCAGACCGAGGAGAACAACACCAGGCTTTATGCGCCGGTGGACGGGGTGATTATGACCCGCGTGGTGGAGCCGGGGACGGTGGTGTTGCCCTCCTCGGTGATTTACGCGCTGGCCAATACCTCGGAGACATGGGTGCGGGCCTTTGTGCCCGAGACCATGCTGGGCGATGTGGCGCCGGGAACCAAGGTGACCATTACCGAGGATACGCCGGGCTCGAAGACCTATCATGGGGTGATTGGGTATGTCTCGCCCGAGGCGGAGTTTACGCCCAAGACCGTGGAGACGCCGGATTTGCGGACCCAGCTGGTCTACCGGTTCAGGGTGCGGGTGACGGATGCCGATGATGGCTTGCGCCAGGGCATGCCGGTGACCATTACCCTGCCGGGGCTGTGAGCCGGTGAGCGGGCTGCTCGCGCGCCTGGAGGGGCTTGGCTATGAGTTCGCGGATGGGACGACGGCGCTTGACGGGCTGAGCGCGGAGATACGGCCCGGCGTGATTACCGGCGTGGTGGGGCCCGATGCGGCGGGCAAAACCACCTTGCTGCGGCTGCTGGCCGGGCTGTTGCGCCCCACGCGCGGGCGGGTGGAGGTGCTGGGTGGCGCGCCCGAGGCCGCGCATGCCGCCACCGGCTATATGCCCCAGCGCTTCGGGCTTTATGAGGATTTGACGGTGGGGGAAAATCTCGCGCTGTTCGCGGATTTGCATAACCTGACCGGCGCGGTGCGCGATGAGCGGGTGGCGATGCTGCTTGAGTTCACCACGCTCAAACCCTTTACGGGGCGCAATGCGGGCAAGCTCTCGGGGGGGATGAAGCAGAAGCTGGGCTTGGCTTGCGCGCTGCTCTCGAAGCCGAAAATTCTGCTGCTCGATGAGCCGAGCGTGGGGGTGGACCCGGCATCGAGGCGCGAGCTTTGGCGGATTGTCGAGCGGATGATGGCGGGTGGCGATATGGGGGTGGTGTGGGCGACCTCTTACCTCGACGAGGCGGAGCGCTGCGCCCATGTGCTGCTGCTGCATGAGGGGAAATTGCTGGCCGAGAGCGCGCCGGGGGCGTTTTTGGCGCCGCTCGCCGGGCGGGTGTTTCGGCTGGATGTGGCAGCCACCGAGCGGCGCCACGCGGTGGGGCGGGCCAAGGCGCAAGGCGGTGTGCTCGACGCGCTGGTGGAAGGCGATGCGCTGCGGCTGGTGATGGCGCCGGGCGCGCCCGTCCCCGAGGCCGCGCTGCTGGGCGGGGCGAATTTGCGCGCCGCGCCGCCGCGATTCGAGGATGGGTTTGTGGCCGCGCTGCTGCAAAAAGCCCCCGAGCTTGCGGTGGGCGAGCTGGCGCCCGAGCCACGGCGGGGGGCGCGCGCGGCGGATGGACCGGCGATTGAGGTGGTTGGACTGACGCGGCGCTTTGGCGCGTTTGTGGCCGTTGATGATGTCAGTTTTGCCATTCAGAGGGGCGAGATTTTTGGTCTGCTGGGGCCGAATGGGGCGGGTAAATCGACCATTTTTCGCATGTTATGCGGGTTGTTGCGGCCAAGCGCGGGGCTGGCGCGGGTGGCGGGGCGGGATTTGCTGCGCGCGGCCAGCCAGGCGCGCGCCAGGCTTGGCTATATGGCGCAGAAATTCTCGCTGTATGGGGAGTTGAGCGTGCGGCGGAATTTGGAGTTTTTTGCCGGCGCCTATGGCTTGCGGGGCGCCGCGCGGGCGGCGGCGATTGCCCGGGCGCTGCGGAATTTTGAGCTTGAAAGCATGACGGGGACGGCGGCCGGCGCGTTGCCGCTGGGGGTGAAGCAGCGGCTCTCGCTGGCTTGCGCGCTGCTGCATGAGCCAGATATTTTGTTTCTTGATGAGCCGACCTCGGGCGTTGATCCGCTGACGCGCCGGGCCTTTTGGACGCGCATTGGGGCGCTGGCCGATGCCGGGGTGACGGTGCTGGTGACCTCGCATTTCATGGATGAGGCGGAATATTGCGACCGGCTGGCGATTGTGAATGCCGGCCAGGTGGTGGTGGTGGACACGCCCGCCGCGCTGCGCGCGCGGGTGAAAACGGCGGATAAGCCCGAGCCGACGCTGGAGGATGCCTTCATTGCCCTCACCCGGCGGGAGGGCGCGCCATGAACCGCCAGCGTTTGCGGGGGCTGATACGCAAGGAGGCGCTGCAGATTTTGCGCGATCCGTCATCGTTGCTGATCGCGTTCTTGCTGCCGTTCATTCTGCTGATCATCAATGGCTTCGGGCTGTCGCTGGATGCGCACCATATGAAGCTGGCGGCCTATGTGGAAGGTGGCGGCGATGTCACCTCATCGCTCACCGAGGCGCTGGGGGCGACGCCTTATTTGGAGGTGTATTGGGCGCCGAGCGGGCAGGCGGCGCGCGCCGCGCTCGATGCGGGCGAGGTGCGCGGCGTGCTGGTGTTGCGCCAGGATTTTGCCGCCCGCCTGGCCCGTCCGGCGCGCTGGCCGGCGCGGGCGCAACTGGCGGTGAGCGCCACCGACCCCAACACCGCGGCGCTGATGGCGGGGTATGTGGAGGGGGCGTTTGGCGTGTGGCTGAGCGATGTGGGCACCGAGCGGGCGCTGAGCGTGAGCGGCGGCGCCGAGCTGGAGCCGCGCTTTTGGTATAATCCGGAGCTGCGCTCGGCCAATTTTATTGTGCCTGGGGTGATTGCGCTGGTGATGTCGATGACCGGAACGCTGCTGACCGCGCTGATTGTGGCGCGCGAATGGGAGCGGGGCACGATGGAGAGCATGCTGGCCTCGCCCGCCAGCATGCGCGAGCTGGTGGGGGCCAAGCTGATTACCTATTTCGGGCTGGGCATGGGCTCGATGGCGATGTCGGTGCTGATTACCATTTTCGTGTTCGGGGTGCCGCTGCGGGGCGGGGTGCTGGCGCTGTGTTTCACCGCCGCGCTGTTTTTGGTGTTCACGCTGGCGCAGGGGTTGTTTATCTCGACGCTGGCGCGCAACCAGTTCGTGGCCGCGCAGGTGGCGTTTTTGACCACCATGATGCCCGCCATCATGCTGAGCGGGATGTTGTTTGATATTGCCTCGATGCCGGGCTGGCTGCGGGCGCTGACCTATTTGTTTCCGGCGCGGTATTTCGTGGCGGCGTTGCAGACGATTTTTCTGGCGGGCGATGTGTGGCCGGTGCTGTGGCCCAATTTGGCCGGGCTGGCCATGGCCGGGCTGATTGGGGTGGTGGCGACGCTGCGTGTGACGCGCCGCAGGCTGGATTGAGGAGCGCGCCATGTGGGGACGGATTATCACGCTGGTGATGAAGGAGCTGGCCTCGTTATGGGCCGATGGCAAGACCCGCTTCGTGCTGCTGGTGCCGCCGCTGGTGCAGGTGATTATTTTCGCCAATGCCGCCAATTACGATGTGAAGCATGTGCCGCTTTGTGTTTGGAACGAGGATTTGGGCGTGCAGTCGGCGGAGCTGATACGGGGATTCGCGGGCTCGGAGGCGTTTCATATCGTGGGGGCGGTGTGGAGCGAGCGGCAGGCTCGCACGGCGATCGAGGATAAGCAGGCGGTGGCGGTGCTGCATGTGGGGCAGGATTTTTCGGCCGATATTTTGGCGGGGAAGACCGCGCCGGTGCAGATGCTGCTCGATGCCAGGCGCTCGAACACGGCGCTGCTGGCCAGCGATTATGCCGCCCAGATCGTGGCCTTGTATAATGCCAGGCTGCCCGGCGCCACCCCGCCGCCGGTGGTGGTGAGCGTGAGCAATTTGTTCAATCCGGCGCTCGACTCGAAATGGTTTATTTTGCCGGGGCTGGTGGTGATTCTCTCGCTGATGATGACGGTGCTGGTGGGGGCGCTGTCGCTGGCGCGCGAGAAGGAGCTGGGGACGTTTGAGCAGATGCTGGTGACGCCCCTGACCGCGCCCGAGATTATGCTGGGCAAGGCGATTCCGGCGGTGATTGTGGGGCTGGCGGAGGCCAATATCGTGCTGGTGGCCTCGCTGGTGCTGTTTGGGCTGCCCTTTGCCGGGCATGTGTGGGTGCTGGAGCTGTGTTTGGTGGCGTTTTCGTTGGCTGGGGTGGGCATTGGGCTGGCCATTTCGGCGGTGACCGAGACCCAGCAGCAGGCGATTCTGGGCGTGTTTGTGTATGCGGCGCCCGCGATCATGATTTCGGGCTATGCGGCGCCGGTGGAAAATATGCCGAAATTACTGCAATGGCTCTCTTATACCGACCCGATCAGGTACATGATGGTGGTCGCGCGCGGGTTGTTTCTGGAGGATTTGCCGGGCCGCGTGGTGTGGGGGCAGGTTTGGCCGATGATGCTGATCGCCGCCGTGCTGCTGGGGGTGGCGACCACGCTGGTGCGCCGCGCGATTGCCTGAGGAGGCGATGAGGGGGAGGCAAGGAGCGCGCGGTCAGGGCATTATTCACGCGCGAGGAGGCGGGCATTGATGAACTCGGCCACTTTGCCGGCCTTGAAGGCGGCGCGCAGCGCGGCTTCGTCGTAATCCTCGCGCACCCAGGCGAGGAACGGTTTGCGGCCTTCGCCGGTGCGGGCATAGAGCTCGAAGAAGGCATCGAGGATGCCGGTTTTGGAGTGCTTGATGTGGCCAAAGCGCAGCGAGAGCTGTTTGAGCGCGGCCTGGGTGGTGCCGCCGCGGATGAGCACGAACAGCCCCGCCGCCAGGCCCGCGCGGTCGGCGCCGGATTTGCAGTGGATGAGGGCCGGGCCGCGCATGTGGGCGATGATCTCGGCCAGGCGCAGGATGCGCTCGCGGTGGGGGGCGCCGCGGGATTCGAAGGCCATGTCGTAGAAATCGAGCCCGAGCTTGCGGGCGGTGTCACGCGAGAGGGCATCGGAGCCGTTTTTGGCCTGGCCGCGCAGGTTGATGAGCGATTTGAGGCCGAATTTATGCGTGAAGGCGCGCAGATTGCCCGGCGTGGGGTGGTTGGAGCGGTAGAGCACGCCCGGCTCGACGGGGGCGAAATTGGTCCACCACAGGCGTAGCACCGCGTGATCGACGAACAGCGCGTCGATCCAGGCGTTGCGGCGGCCTTTGCGGGTGGAGAGGTCGCCTTTGTAGATGGTATCCATGGCCGCGCGTGTAGCGCATTTCTGTCCGGGCCAAAACTGTGCTTAATGCGCGGCCATGAAAGCTTCATTGCCCGCCGCCGCCACCGCGCCCCTGATTAAACGTTTGTGGCGCGACCATGTGGCGCGGTTCAAGGGGCGGATGGCGCTGATCGTGGCCGCGACGCTGGTGATGTCGGGGACCACGGCGCTCTATCCGGTGCTGATCGACTGGGCGTTCAGGCTGTTTGAGCACAAGGATGCGCGGATTTTATACCAGGTGCCGCTGATGGTGCTGGCGGTGACCGCGGCCAAGGGCGTGTCGATGTATTTTCAGGCGGTGCTGACGCAGGACATGGTGCTGCTGGTGATCCGCCGGTTGCAGGGCGGGATGTTCGCGCACCTCACCCGCGCGGCGCTGGCGCGCGTGGAGCGCGAGGCGCCGGCACAGCTGGCCGCGCGCTTCACCACCGATGCCACCATCATCCGCGAGGCGATGACGCGGGCGGTGAACGCGGTGGCGGACGCGGTGACCGTGGTGGGGCTGATTGTGTCGATGATCACCATTGACTGGCAGCTGAGCCTGATCGCGGCGGTGATTTACCCGCTGGCGGTGTTGCCGGTGCAAAAGATCGGCACGCGCATACGGCGCGCCTCGGGGGGGATGCAGGAACGCATGGGCATTGCCGCCTCGATGCTCAATGAGAGCTTCGCGCAGGGGCGGGTGGTGCGCGCCTATGGGCTGGAGGACCACGAGATTGCCCGCGCGGAGCGGACCTTTGGGGAACTTTATCAGACCTTGCTGCGCATGACGCAGCTGCGCTCGCGGCTGGACCCGATGCTCGAGGTGCTGGCCGGGGTGGCGGTGGCGATGGTGATCGGGTTCGAGGGCTGGCGCTCGGCCACGGGCTCGGGCGGGATTGGCAATTTCATGGGGTTTATTTCGGCCATGCTGATCGCCTCGCGGCCGCTGCGCGCGCTGGGGACCATGAATGCCGCCATTCAGGAAGGGCTGGCCGGGCTCGCGCGGGTGTTTAACGTGATTGACGAGCCCGCCGCCATTGCCGACCGCGCCGATGCCGGGCCGTTGCCCGTGGGGCCGGGCGAGGTGCGGTTTGAGGAGGTGGCGTTTGCTTATCCCGATGGGCGGGTGGGGCTGAGCGGACTCTCATTCACCGCCGCGCCCGGTAAGATGCTGGCGCTGGTGGGCTCGTCGGGGGCGGGGAAATCAACGGCGCTGGCGCTGATTCCGCGGCTTTATACGCCGAGCGGCGGGGTGATACGGGTGGATGGCGCCGATATTGAGGGGGTGACGCTGGCCAGTCTGCGCGGCGCCGTGGCCTATGTGGGGCAAGAGGCGCTGCTGTTCGATGACACGATCGAGGCCAATATCCGCTTAGGCCGGCCGGGCGCCAGCGCGGACGAGGTGCGCGCGGCGGCGCGCGCGGCGGCTTGCGGGTTTATTGACGAGATGCCCGAGGGCTTTGCCACCCGCGTGGGGGTGAACGGCCAGCGGCTCTCGGGCGGGCAGCGCCAGCGCGTGGCGATTGCCCGGGCGTTTTTGCGAAACCCCCGGATTTTGCTGCTTGATGAGGCGACCTCGGCGCTCGATACCCACGCGGAGGCGCTGGTGCAGGGGGCTTTGGGCAAGCTGCGCGAGGGGCGCACGACCATTGTGGTGGCGCACCGGCTCTCGACCGTGCGCGATGCCGATTTGATTGTGGTGATGAGCGAGGGGCGTGTGGTGGAGCAGGGCACCCATGGCGAGTTGCTGGCCCATGACGGCGCCTTTGCCAGGCTGGTGCGGGCGCAGGCGCTGGCGGCCTGAACATGCGCGGGCAATGGCGGATTTTGCTGGTGGTGGCGGCCTCGTTTCTCTCGGCGGGGTCGTTTTGGATGTTTCTGCCGCTGCTCTCGATGTCGCTGAAAAGCCAGGGGGTGAGCGATGCCCATGCCGGGCTGATTGCCGGGCTGCCTTGGGCCGGGCAGCTTGGGGTGTCGTTTTTCATCCCGGGGCTGATCAGGCGGGTGGGGTTGCAGCGCATGGTGCTGGCCGGGCTGGCGCTGGCGTTTTGCGTTTATGCGGGGTTTGCGGCCAGCCGGTCGGTGATGCTGTGGAGCGGGCTGTGCGTGGTGCTTGGTGTGTCGCTGGCGTTGCGCTGGGCGGGCATGGATACCTGGGTGAACGGCGCCGTGCCCGAGGCCGCGCGCGGGCGGTTGATTGGGCTTTATGAATTTATTCTGAGCGGCTCAATGGCGGTGGGGCCAGGGATGCTGGCGCTTTCGGGCAGTAGCGGGCGCTTGCCGTTTCTGGCCGCTTGCGGCGTGGTGCTGGTGGCGATTTTGGCGCTGGTGGTGGCCGGGCGCGAGCGCGGGCACCCGGCGGAGGCGCCAGCCGTGGCGCTGCACCCCTGGACGCTGCTGAAAACCGCGCCGGCGCCTTTTATCGGCATTGCGCTGGTGGGGCTGACGGAGGCGTGCAACCTCTCGCTTTTGCCGCTGTTTGGGCTGGGCGAGGGGGAAGGCGAGCATGTGGCGGCGCTGCTGGTGGTGCTGGTGCAGGCGGGCGTGGCGATTGGCGCGGCGCTGGGCGGGGTGCTGGCCGACAAGCATGACCGGCGCGCGTTGCAGCTGGCGACCGCGGCCATGATGGTGGTGCTGCCCTTGGCGGTGCCGGTGCTGTTTGGCCGTGGCGCGGCGTGGCCGGAGATGTTTGGCTGGGGGCTGGCGCAAGGCGCGCTGTTTACGGTGGGCATGGTCAAGCTGGGGGCGAAATTTCCCGCCGATGCGCTGGCGGCGGCGATGTCGCTGGCGATGGTGGTGTATACGGTGGGCGGCATTGTGGGGCCGCCGCTGCTGGGCACGGTGATGACCATAGGCGGGCCGGCCGGGCTGATTTATGGGCTGTGCGTGATTGCCGCGCTGGGCTTGGTGGCGATTTGGCGGTTGGGGGCGGCTTATTACGCCCCGGCCAAATAACGCGCCCGCCACGCCGCGTTGAGGGCGTTGCCCTGTTTTTGGATGGTGAGCTTGGCCGGGTTGGGCGCGGGCAGGGTGAGGCCGAAGGCTGAGCCCACGCGCGCCAGCATGGGCGCTGGGGATTTCAGGATTTCCTCGTACGAGACATGGATGGGCGCGAGCTGGTTGGCCGCGAAGAAGGCGCGGAACAGCGCGTTGGCGTAGGCGATGTTGGCGAGCTCGGCCTCGATGGCGGGGCGGGTATAAGCGGGTTCGCCCAGGCGGGGCTGATGAGCCCAGAACTGGCCGGTTTGGGCGGCGATGACGCGCGAAATGGCTTGGGAGAGCTGGTCGGTGCGCTCGATGAACAGGAAGCGGGCGCGGGGGCCGAGCGCGTCGAGCACGCCGGTTTGGGTGAGCAGGGCCAGCTGGTCGGGCGAGGTTTTCATGGCGAGCGGGCCGCGATGGGCCAGGAGGCCGGTGCAGAGCGCCCGCATGTAGCTGGGCAGCGAGGTGAGGCCGAGGCGGGTGGTGTGTTCGAGGATGGTGGTGGCGTTGAAATATTCGCCCGCCTCGTTGAAGGCGCCGGTGGCGGCGAGCAGCTGGGCCAGATAATTGGAGCCGCAACGGTTGGTGAAACAGAGAAAGAGGATGTCGGCGTCAAGCGGTGGCGGCGCGTAGGGCAGGGCGCCCCACGCGGCCTCGAGCAAGGGCCGGTGGGGCGATGGCGCGCTCGCCAGGGCGGGCGGCAGTTTAGAGGGCGCGCTTGCCAATGTCGCGGCGGCAGAAGCCGTCCTCCCACGCGATGGTGGCGATGGCGCCATAGGCGCGCGAAAGGGCGGCGCGCAGGTCTGGCCCGGTGGCGTTGACCGCCAGCACGCGCCCGCCATTGGCCAGGATGCCGCCTTGCTCGGCCATGGTGCCGGCATGGAAGATGTGCACGCCTTGCTGGGTGGCGGCTTCATCGAGGCCGTGAATTTCAGAGCCGGTGGCATAGGCGCCGGGATAGCCCTTGGCGCACATGACCACGGTGGCCGAGCTGCCGGGGTGCCATTCCAACCCGACGGTGGCGAGGCGGCCTTCGGTCGCGGCCTTGAGCAGGCTGAGCAGGTCGGATTTGAGCATCGGCAGCACGGTTTCGCATTCGGGGTCGCCGAAGCGGACATTATATTCGATGAGCTTGGGGCCTTGGGCCGTGACCATGAGGCCGGCGAACAGGAAGCCCTTGAAGGGCGTGCCGCGGCGGCTCATTTCGGCGAGCGCGGGGCGGATGATTTTTGCCATGCTCTCGTCGATGATTTCGGGCGTGGCCCAGGGCGGGTTGAAGATGGCGCCCATGCCGCCCGTGTTGGGGCCGGTGTCGTTCTCGCCGACGCGCTTATGGTCGGCGGCCGCGCCGCAGAACAGGGCGGTTTCGCCATCGCACAGCGCGAAGATGGAGATTTCCTCGCCGATCAGGCATTCCTCGATCACCACGCGGGCGCCGGCCTGGCCGTGGATTTTGTCTTCCATGATGTCGGTGATGGCTTGGTGGGCTTCCTCGGGGGTGGTGGCGACGACCACGCCTTTGCCCGCCGCCAGACCATCGGCCTTGATGACGATGGGGGCGCCGGTGGCCTCGATATATTCATGCGCTTCGAGGGCGTGGGTGAAGCCGGCCCATGTGGCGGTGGGGATGTTGGCGGCGTCGGCGATTTGCTTGGTGAAGGTCTTGGAGCCCTCGAGCGCGGCGGCGGCGGCGCTGGGGCCGAAGCAGGGGATGTTTTTCTCGGCCAGGGCATCGGCGATGCCAGCGACGAGCGGCGCCTCGGGGCCGGGAATCACCAGGTCGATTTTATGCTCGACGGCGAATTCGACCAGCCCGCCAATGTTGGTGGTGCGGATGGCGACGTTCTCGGCCACTTGCGCGGTGCCGGGATTGCCGGGCGCGACGTAGAGCTTGGTGAGCAGGGGGCTTTGGGCGATGGACCAGGCCAGGGCATGTTCGCGGCCGCCGGAGCCGATGATCAATACACGCATGATGAAACCCCTCTGTTGCTGGGGGGCGTGGTATCATACTCTCGGGCTATGAGTGAAATCGGCCAGAATATTCCGGAATTTTCAGTCTCCGACATCGCGGGGGCGGTGAAGCGCACGCTCGAGGGCTCGTTCGGGCGCGTGCGGGTGCGCGGCGAGATTACCGAGTTCAAGGCTTATGGCTCGGGGCATCAATATTTCGCGCTGAAGGATGAGGGCGCGAAGATACGCGCCATTATCTGGAAGTTCGCGGTGCCCAAGGTGGGATTGAAGGCCGAGAACGGGGTTGAGGTGATCGCCACGGGCAAGATCACCTCGTATCCTGAGCGCTCGGAGTATCAGCTGATTGTGGAGAAGCTGGAATATGCCGGGGCGGGCGCGCTGCTCGCGCGAATCGAGGCGCTCAGGGTGAGGCTGAGCCAGGAGGGGCTGTTTGAGCGTAAACGCCCGCTGCCGATGCTGCCCAATGTGGTGGGGGTGGTGACCTCGGCCCAGGGGGCGGTGTTGCAGGATATTAAAACCACCATCGCGCGGCGGTTTCCGCGCCTGATTTTGCTGTGGCCGGTGATGGTGCAGGGCGAGGGCGCGGCTGAAAAAATTGCCGCGGCGATTAACGGGTTTAACGCCCTGCCCGAGGGGATGCCCAAGCCCGATGTGCTGATTGTGGCGCGCGGCGGCGGCAGTTTGGAAGACCTCATGGTCTTTAACGACGAGGCGGTGGTGCGGGCGGCGGCGGCGAGTGAGATTCCGTTGATCTCGGCGGTGGGGCATGAGACGGACACCACGCTGATTGATTTTGCCGCCGACCGGCGCGCGCCCACGCCCACGGCCGCCGCCGAAATGGCGGTGCCCGCGCGGCTGGATTTGCTGGCCGACCTGGCCCAGAAGGCGAGCCGGCTGGAGGGCGCGCTGGCCCGGCATATGACGGTGAACGGCGCGCGGCTGGAGCGGGCGGTGGCCCGGCTGCCCGATTTGCCCGCCATGGTGGGCGCGGCGCGCCAGCGGCTGGATGACCGGGGCGAGCGGCTGGAACTGGCGCTGCCCGGCTTCATGGCCGCCAAGCGCGCCCGGCTGGAGCGGGTGGCGCTGGCCAGCCCGCGCGAGGCGGTGCGGCTGTTGGGCGCGCGGGTGGAGCTGCTGGCCCGGCGGCTGCGCGAGGGCTTGCCCGCGTTGCTGCGGGTGGCGCAGAAGCGGCTGGAGGGGGCGAGCTACCGGCTGGCGCATCCGGGCGCGGAAATTGCCGCGCGGCGCGCCGCTTTGGCGCTGCGCGCGCAGCGGCTGGCGGCGCCGCTGCCGGGGCGGTTGCGCGAGGACCGGTTGCGGCTGGAGACGCTCGCGGCGCGGCTGGAGGCGGTGTCTTATCAGCGTGTGCTGGCGCGGGGCTTTGCGCTGGTGACGCGCGCCGATGGCGGGGCGGTGACGGAGGCGGCCAGCGTGAAGCCGGGGGCGGCGCTGAATTTGCGCTTTGCTGACGGCAGCGTGGCGGTGCGGGCGGACAAGCCCCGGGGCGCGCAGCTGGATTTGGGTTTATAGCGGGAGATGGCGATGAAAACGTTGATTGTGCAGATTAAATGCCAGTTGGGGCAGGCTTATCAGGTGGCGGCGGATATTATCGATAAGGTTATTCCGTGCCATATTTATTCGATCTCCGGGCATTATGATTTGCTGGCGGTGATGAATTTGGACGATGAGGTTGATCCGGGACAGTTTGTGAACAACCAGTTGCACAAGGTGCCGGGAATTGCTGAAACCAGCACGATGATTGCGTTTAACGCGTTCGCGCCGGGGGCGGTTTAGAGAGTAAAAGTTTTTTGGGGCCGCCCCTTTTTTTAAAAAAGGGGCGGAGTCTTGGGGGGCTTTTTATAAAAAGCCCCCCAAACCCCGCAAAAATTTTTATGAATTTGACTAAATATCGTTGATTCCAGCGCGTTTGGCCTGCCAGCGCCAGGCATCGCGGCACATATCCTCGACATTGAGTTTGGCCTTCCAGCCGAAGAGTGTTTCGGCCAGGGCGGGGTTGGCGTAGTAGCTCGCGACATCGCCCGGGCGGCGAGGGGCGATGAGGGTTTTGATCTCGCGGCCCGTGGCGCGCTCGAAGGCGCGCACGAGCTGGAGCACCGAAGTGCCTTCGCCGGTGCCCAAATTGACTGTCACCGACACGTTGTTGGCGAAGATATGTTCGAGCGCCAGGGCGTGGGCCTCGGCGAGATCGACGACATGGATATAGTCGCGCACGCCGGTGCCGTCGGGCGTGTTGTAGTCATTGCCGAAGACGTTGAGGTGCGGGCGTTCGCCGGTGGCGACCTGGGTGACATAGGGCATGAGATTGTTGGGCACGCCGCGCGGGGTTTCGCCGATGAGGGCGCTGGGATGGGCGCCGACGGGGTTGAAGTAGCGCAGATTGGCGGCGCCAGAGAGTTTGTTCGTGCGCGCCAGATCGCGGATCAGATCTTCCATGACCAGTTTGGTGCGGCCATAGATGTTTTCAACCCTTGTTGGAAAATCCTCGAGGATTGGGGAGCTTTCGGGTTGGCCGTAAACGGTGGCGGAGGAGGAGAACACGATATGTTTGACGCTGGCCGCCTGCATGGCCTGGAGCAGGCGGATGGTGCCGATGATGTTCATATCGTAATAAAGCAGCGGGTCGGCTTCTGACTCGCCCACCGCCTTGAGGGCGGCGAAATGGATGACGGCGTCGATCGCGTGGGTTTGGAGGGTCTGGGTTAGGGTTTGGGTGTCGCGGATATCGGCTTCGATGACGGGGAAGCTTTGGCCGGTGAGGGCTTCGAGGCGGGCTGGCACGTCGCGCTCGGAGTTGGAGAAATTGTCGAGCAGGACGATGTGGTGGCCACGGGCGGCCAAAACGGCGGCGGTGTGCGAGCCGATATAGCCGGTGCCGCCGGTTAACAGAACGCGCATGTCAGATCCTTGTGATGGTCCATTTGATGTGCTGGGGGCCGTCGGTCAGGCCGGGGAGCACGATTTGCTCGGCGCGGCGGGGCTGGTTTTGGCCGAAATAGACGCTGTCTTCGAGGCGGATGGGGGCGCCTTCGGCGCGCAGGCGCAGGCCGACGCCACCACCAGAGCGCAGCAGCACGGAGCTTTCATCTTGCGCGAGGGAGGCGGTGATGCCGGGGTGGAGGTGGAAGCGAATGGCGAAGGACTGGCCGGTGGGGGCTTCGATGAGGTCTTCGCCCTGCAGCTCATCGCCCGAGGCGGAGAGGCCGAGGCGGCGGTGGTGGATGGCGCCGAAGGTGGCTTTCCAGCCATCGTGATTGGCCTCGAGCCAATGGACGCCGTGGCTGTCTTCGCGGTGGGCCTGGACGTGCTGGGGGCGGCGGCCGAGGCCGGTTTGGAGGATTTCGGCGGAGGAGAGATCGCCGAGATTGAGGGTGGAGTGGGCGGCGGTGCCGCGCAGCGCGGACGACCAGGCGGAACTGAGCGCGGGGGCGGCGCCGCAATTGGTGATGATGCGCTCTTTGCCGAAGGAAAATTCAAACGACAGCGTACCGGCATGGGCGAAGCGGTCGAGCCCTGGGGCGGGAGGGCTGCCGGCATCGACGAAGAGCAGGGATTTGCCGGCGGCGAGGCGGTGGATGCCCCCAGGCCCCAGCGCCGCCAGCGGGCCTTTGGCGCGGCCGGCCTGGGCGAGCACGAGGTCGATCAGATGGGGGTTTTCTTCTTTGGTGCCGTTGAAGAGCGCCAGCCCGCCATCGCCGTGGCGGAGCGCGCGCAGGGCCGCGGCCGCGCGCTCGATGGTGGTGAGCAGGTCGGACGGGGGCGGGGTGCTGGCGGCTTGCAGCAGAGCGCGGATTTCGGTGAGGTCTTGCAGGGCGGCGAGATGGGCGCCAGGGCCGCGCTCGGCGTGCAGACCATCGGGGCCGAACTGGCGGGCCAGCTCGGGGGTGAGGAATTTGAGTGCCCGGGGCTGGTAGGGCACGTGGCCGGGCATGGCGATGCTGGCGGCCAGCAGGCCCTTGAGGGCGGTGAGGGCGCGGCCATCGATGGTTTCGGGGGGCAGGTCGGCGCTGAGATGGCGGCTGTCGAGGACCAGGCGGGCCATGAGGGACTGGCGGAATTCATCATCCGCGCTGGCGGCGAAAAAATCATAATGGCCGAGCCAGGCGGTGAGGCGGGCGCCGATGATGTCGGGCGCCTGGGCGATGGGATCGGGCTTGGGTGTGTCGATGAAGGCAAGCACCAGGGCGCGGGCGCGGGAGCGGGCGGCATCGGTGCCGAGGGCCCGCAGGTCGCGCAGCCAGGTGAAGCCGTGCAGGTGGGCGCGGAGCAGCGGTGTGGCGCCCTGGGTGGTGAAGCTCTCGGGGGTGAGGGTGAGGGTGGCGCCGCCGTAATCAAGCTCGAGCTTGACCAGCCGGGCACCGCGCGCGGGATCGCCCGGCCAGGGGTCGCGGAGCGAGAGGGCGGGCGCGTCGGGGGCGCTGGGCGCGCGCAGGGCTTGCAGCCGGGTGAACAGGCCGCGAACCCTGCGGCCAAGGCCGGGACGGGGGCGGCGGAGGTCGCTCATCCGCCGGTGGGGGTGAGGTCGGGGCCCGTGGCGGGCGCGGTTTTGAGGGCGGTGATGGCCGCCGCGTAATCGGGCGCGCCATAGACCGCCGTGCCCGCGATGAGGCAGGTGGCGCCGGCCGCCAGCACCTGGGGCGCGGTTTTGGGGGTGATGCCGCCATCGATCTGGAGGATGATGTTGGGGTTTTGCGCGTCGATGAGGCGGCGGAGCGCGGCGATTTTGGGCAGCTGCGAGCCCAGGAAGGCCTGGCCGCCAAAGCCGGGGTTCACGGTCATGACCATGATGATGTCGACCAGATCGAGGACGTGGAGGATGCTCTCGATGGGGGTGGCGGGGTTGAGGACCACGCCGGCTTTTTTGCCAAGAGAGCGGATGAGCTGGAGCGTGCGGTGCAGATGCGGGCCGGATTCGGGGTGGACGGAGATGTGGTCGGCCCCGGCCTCGGCGAAGGCAGCGATGTAGGGGTCGGCGGGGGCGATCATCAGGTGAGCGTCCATCGGCAGGGTGGTGTGCTTGCGCAGGGCTTTGACGACCAGCGGGCCGAAGGTGAGGTTGGGGACGAAATGGCCGTCCATGATGTCGAGGTGGAGCCAGTCGGCACCGGCTTGTTCGACGGCGCGGACCTCGGCGGCGAGGTTGGCGAAATCGGCGGCGAGCAGGGAGGGCGCGATGAGGGGGCTGGTCATGCGCCGCTTGTAGCGGTGCGACTCGGTCCCCCGCAAGGCTTGGTGATGGTTAATGCGCGTCGCGGTAGAGCGGGTCGATGTCGCGGGCCAGGCAGGGGGGCGAGGCGCATTCGATCTCTTCGGCCGGTGCGGCGGGGGCGCGGGGTTTGATGAGGCGGGCGATGAAGAATCCGTCCATGCCGCCGCTTTCGGCCCACAGGCCGGGATGGGTGCGGATGTCGCCCCCGGGGGTTTGCGCTTCGGGCAGTTCGGGGAGGGTGAGCGGGTGGCGGTGGGCGCCCAGGCGGGCGATGGCGGCCTCGATTCGGGCCGCGCCTTCCTCGGGTTGGAGGGAGCAGACCGCGTAGATGAGCCGGCCGCCAGGGCTGAGCATGGCGTAGGCGGCGTCGATCAGGGCATCTTGCAGGGCGGTGATGGTGGCGAGATCGCGCGGTTTGCGCAGGTGTGGAAGCTCGGGGTGGCGGCGGATGGTGCCGGTGGCGCTGCAGGGGGCATCGAGCAATATGGCGCCGAAGGGCTGATCGGGGCGCCAAAGGGTGGCGTCGGCTTGGATGGTTTCGGCCGTTAAGCGCAGGCGGGCGAGGTTGCCGCGCAGGGTGGTGAGGCGGGATTTGTCGCGCTCGACGGCGGTGACGACGGCGCCCAGGGCGCAGAGCTGGGCGGTTTTGCCGCCCGGTGCCGCGCAGAGATCGAGCACGCGCTCGCCTTGTTTGGGGGCGAGCAGACGGGCGGGCAGGGCGGCGGCGGCATCTTGCACCCAGACTTTGCCGTCATCGAAGCCGGGGACCTCGTGAACATTGGTCCCGGCGGGGAAGCGGAAGCTGCCGGTGGGAAGGGGCTGGCCGGTTTCGGGGGTGAAGCCGGGCAGGGCGGAAATGTCGAGCGGGGCCTCGGCGGCGTGGGCGGTGGCGATGGCGCGGGCGTTGGCCCCCCAGCTGGTCCAGGCCCAGGCGGGCGTGTCGAGCTTGGGTTGGTCCAGCTCATCGAGCACAGCGGGGCCGGCGGTGACCAGCTTGCGCAGCACGGCGTTGATGAGGCCGGCGAAGGGGGCGAGTTTTTTGGCGCGCGCCAGATCGACCGCCGTGCCGACGGCGGCGTGGGGCGGGGTTTGGAGATAGAGGAAGCCCGCCGCGCCGAGGCGCAGAATGTCGCGTACTTCGTCGGGCGGTTCGCGGCGGAGATAGGGGGCGAGGGTTTCATCGAGCGTGCCGGCGTGGCGCAGCACGCAGGCGGCCAGGCGGTGGGCGGCGGCGCGGTCGCGCGGCTCGATCTTGGGGAGCAGGTTGAGGGCGTGATCGAGGGTCTGGCCCTTGCCGAACACGGCGCGGAGGAGGGTGTAAGCGGCGAGGCGGGTGGGATCTGACATGAAAAAGGACCCTGGTGGAGCTGAGGGGAATCGAACCCCTGACCTCATCATTGCGAACGATGCGCTCTACCAACTGAGCTACAGCCCCGGCCCGACCAGGATGTCTGGGTCCTTGTGGGGGCGGCATGTGCCTGATCTCACACGCGGTGTCAACATTGCCTTGACCCGATTGCGCGATTAACTGGGGGCGGCGGACAAACTGCGAGGAAAACCATGGTGGCGGCATTGTTTTGGTTGATCGGCGAGGCGATTCATCTGATGATTCTGGCGATCATCATCTGGGCCGTGCTCAGCATGCTGATTTCGTTTGGCGTGGTGGATTGGCGAAACCCGCTGGTGCGCGGGGTGAATGATTTCTTGACCCGGCTGGTGATGCCGGTGCTGCAACCGATCCGCCGGGTGGTGCCGTTTTTCGGCTCGGTCGATCTCTCGCCGCTGATCGCGATTTTGCTGCTGCAGGCCTTGCAGATGGTGCTGGCGGATTTGTTCATGCGGCTGGCCATATCGGGGATGGCTTACTGAACCGGACGGGGTTTTGAGCATGCGGGTGCTGGTGAGCGCGGTTGGCCTGTCGCGGCGATTCGCGCCGCTGGTGGTGCTGGGGTTTGTGGTGCTGGCCGCGCTCGGGCTGCGCTATAGCGCCGGGCATCTGGCGATTGATACCGATACGGACCATTTATTCGCGGCCTCGCTGCCCTGGCGGCAAGCCCAGATGGAGGAGGCGAGGCAGTTTCCGCAGTTTGATGGGCTGATTGTGGCCGTGGTGAAGGGCGCCACGCCCGAGGAGGCCCGCGAGACGGCGGTGGCGCTGAACGCCGCGCTGAACCGGGACAAGACGGATTTTCACGATTCGGCCTATCCGGCGGGGGATGCGTTTTATGCCCGCGAGGGGCTGCTGCTGCTGCCCACCGGCCAGTTGGCCAAGCTGCTGGGCCAGATTGTGGCGGCGCAGCCGTTTTTGGGGCAGCTGGCGGCTGATCCCTCGGGGCGGGGGCTGGCGACGGGGCTTTCGCTGTTGGCGCAGGGTGTGGGGGCGGGGGCGGATTTGACGCCTTATGACGGTGCGCTGACGGCGGTGGCGGCGAGTTTGCGGGCGGCGGCCGCGGGGCGGGCGGAGCCGCTCTCATGGGCGGGGCTGATGGGCGGCGGGTTGGAGAGCGGGCCGGAGATGGTGCTGGCCCACCCGGTGCTGAACCAGGGGGATTTGCAGCCGGGCGGCGCGCCGACCGCCGCGATGATGCGCGTGGCGGCCGCGCTGCCGGATGTGAAGGCAGGCCGGGTAAGCGTTGATTATACGGGAGATATTCCGCTTTCGGATGAGGAGTTCGCGTCGCTCACCCAGGGGTTGGCGGCGGGGGGCGCGGTGTCGGTGGTCTTGATCGCCACGTGGCTGTTTTTTGCCGTGCGCTCGTGGCGGATGATTGTGCCGATTTTGCTGACGCTGGTGATGGGGCTGGTGCTGACCGTTTCGTTCGCCGCCCTGACGGTGAAGGTGATGAACCTGATTTCGGTGGCGTTCGCGATTTTGTTTGTTGGGCTGGCGGTGGATTTCGCCATTCAGTTCTGCGTGCGGCTGCGCGATGTGAGCATGCATGAAAAGGCGCTGGGCGCGGCGCTCGACGAGACCGCGCGCCAGGCGGGCGGGCAGATCGCGCTGGCGGCGATTGCCACCTCGTGCGGGTTTCTGGCGTTTTGGCCGACCTCGTTCATTGGGGTGGCGGAGTTGGGCGAGATTGCCGGGGCGGGCATGTTCATCGCGCTGATTTGCACGCTGACCTTTTTGCCCGCGCTGCTCATGCTCTTCAGGCCCCGCGCCGAGGGGCGCGAGGTGGGGCTGCCGATGGGGCGGCGGGTGGATGGCTGGCTGAAGCGCAAGCGTGCCATGGTGCTGGGCGCGTTCGCGGTGCTGGGCATGGCCGGGCTGGTGGCCGGGGCGCTGGTGAGGTTCGACGCCAACCCGCTCGACACCAAAGACCCCGACACGATGAGCATGCGCACGCTGAGCGGCATGATGGATAACCCCCAGACCAACCCGTTTTACGCCGATATGCTGGCGCCCAATTTGGCGGCGGCGCGGGCGCTGGGGGACAGGCTGGCGGGCTTGAAAGGCGTGGCGGCGGTGATTTCGGGCGCCACCTTTGTACCCGACGACCAGGACGCCAAGCTGGCCATGCTGGCCCAGGCGCAAACGATTCTGGCCCCCACCTTGCTGGCCGCCAGCGCGCCCCCCAAGGCGCCGCCCAGCGCCGAGGCGCTGCGGGCGAGCTTTGCCAAGACGGCGGCTGATATAGCGGCGGTGCGAGACAGGCTGCCGGCGGGCGCGCCGCTGGCCGAAATTGGCACCGCGATCGCCGCGCTCGCGCGCGCGCCCGATGCCCAGCTGCTGGCCGCCAATGACGCGCTGGTGCGGTTTTTGCCCCAGACCTTGGCCCAGCTGGGAGAGAGTTTGGCGGCTACGCGGATTACCGAGGCGAATTTGCCCCAGAGCGTGGCGCGGGACTGGTTTTTGCCCGATGGGCGCGTGCGGGTGCAGGTGGTGCCCGGGCCCGAAGCCGCGACCACGGCGGGGATGAAGGACTTTGCCCAGGCGGTGCTGGCGGTTGACCCCAAGGCCGGCGGGCCGGCGGTGGAGACGCTGGAGACCGCCAAGACCATTCTGGGGGCGTTCAGGGAAGCGGCGGTGCTGGCCTTTATCGCCATTGCGGTGATTTTGGCGGTGGTGTTTCGGGATGCGCGCGAGATGGCGCAGGTGTTGGCGACGCTGCTGCTCTCGTGCCTGTTGACCGCCTTGTTCGCCAAGCTGGCGGGGGTGGAGATTAATTACGCCAATATCATCGCCTTGCCGCTGCTGCTGGGGGTGGGCGTGTCGTTCAATGTGTATTTCGTGATGAATTACCGCGCCGGGCTGCGGCGGTTTTGGGCCTCGGCCACGGCGCGGGCGGTGCTGTTTTCGGCGCTGACCACCGGCACGGCGTTTGGGGCGTTGGCGGCATCCGCCGACCGGGGCACGGCGAGCATGGGGGTGTTGC
The DNA here is from genome assembly GCA_021809435.1 of Pseudomonadota bacterium. Classification (GTDB taxonomy): domain Bacteria; phylum Pseudomonadota; class Alphaproteobacteria; order Acetobacterales; family Acetobacteraceae; genus Acidocella. The sequence goes on from JAKBAD010000001.1 coordinate 247,796, forward strand.
TGCTGATTTCGCTGGCTGCCGTGCTGGTGGCGACGTTCGTGTTTTTGCCAGCCCTGCTCTACGCCCAGAAAGATGCTTGAGAAACGCAGCCTCAGCCTCTCGGGGCACCGGACTTCGGTGGCGCTGGAGGGGGAATTCTGGGCCGCGCTGGAGGCTTTGGCGCACGCCGAGGGCGAGAGTTTGGCGGCGCTGGTGACGCGGCTGGATGCCGCGCGCGACCCGGCGCGGAAACTGGCCTCGGCGCTCAGGGTTTATGCGCTGTTGAACCACCCCTTTGGATAATGATTAAAAGTTTTTGCGGGGTTTGGGGAGCTTTTTTCAAAAAGCGCCCCAAGGACTCCGCCCCTTTTTTGTAAAAAAGGGGCGGCCCCAAAAAACTTTTGACAACAAAAAGTTGGATTTATCCGCGCAAGGTGGCGCCGGTTTTTTTGCTCACCTCGGCGACGATGCGGGTGCATAGCGCCTCGATCTCGGCATCCTGGAGGCTTTTATCGGTGGGTTGGATGGTGACCGCGATGGCCAGCGAGACCTGGCCTTCGGGCACGCCTTTTCCGGCGTAGCGGTCGAACAGCGCGACATTGGCGATGAGGGTGCGGTCGGCGCCCTTGGCGGCGCGCAACAGCGATTCGACCGCCAGTTCGGCGCTGGCGAGGAAGGCGAAGTCACGCCGCAGGGGCTGGAAGGCCGAGAGCGTGGGCGCGGTTTTCTTGCGGCGCTTGGGCTCGGGGATCGCGTCGAGGAAGATTTCAAACGCCACCGCGCCTTCGGGCAGGTCGAGCGCCGCGCACAGCTTGGGGTGCAGCGTGCCAAAGCGCGCCAGAAGCTGTTTGGGGCCTTGGCGCAGCTCGCCGGATTGGCCGGGATGGTAGTAATCGGGCCCGCCCTGGGTGGTGGTGATGCCATCCATGGGGGCGCCGAGGGCGGCCAGGGTGGCGAGCGCGTCGGCCTTGGCGTCGAACACGTCATATTTACGGGCGGGGACCAGCGCTGAGAGGGGCGTGGCGCCGGTGCGCAGCCCCGCCGCCACCAGGGTTTGGGTGCGGTCGGGCGCGTAGGCGGGGCCGACCTCGAAGAGCGCGATATCGCCAAACCCCTTGGCGGCGTTACGCGCGGCCGCCTGGGCGAGCGTGACCAGGGGGGTGGGGCGCATTTGGTTGAGGTCGGAGGCGATGGGGTTGGCGAGGCGCAGACTCTCGGGCGCGGCGCCGAACAGGGCGCAGCTTTGGTCGTCGGCGAAGGAGAAGGTGACGCATTCGGCTAGGCCGCGCGCCGCCAGCACGCGGCGCGCCAGGGCGGTGCGGGCCTGTTTGGGGGTGAGGATGGGCGCGGGAATGATGCCCGAGACCGGCAGGGATTCGGGGATGATGGCATCCAGCCCCTTGAGGCGCAGCACTTCCTCGATCAGGTCAACCTCGGGCTCGATTTCGGCGGCGCCTTCGGCGGCGGCTTCGGCGCCCAGCAGATCGGGGGCCTGGTCGAGCGATGAGGGCTGGGCGATGTCGTTGCGCCAGGACGGCACGTTGACGGTGACGCTGTGGTCATCCTGCGCGGCGATGGTGAAGCCCAGGCGCTCGAGCGAGGCGACGGCCTCGGCGGCGGGGATGTTGGAGCCGCCGAAGGATTTGATGCGCGCGAAACGCAGCCGGGCCTGGCGCGTCCATGCCGGGCGCTGGCCGGCTTCGGTGACCTCGGACGGTGTGCCGCCGCAGAGATCCTGGATCATCTGGGTGGCGGCGGCCAGGGCTTCGGGCAGGAGCTGGCTGTCGATGCCGCGCTCGAAGCGGGCGCGGGCGTCGGAGTGGATGGCGGTGCGCTGGCCGGTTTGGGCGATTTTCACGCGGTCGAACAGGGCGCATTCGAGGAACACATCCACCGTGCCTTCATCGCAGCCGGTTTGCTCGCCGCCGGTGATGCCGGCCAGCGACTGGGCGCCCTGGCCGTCGGCGATGACGCAATCATCCGGGCCGGCTTGGAGCGCCTTGCCGTGGAGACCTTGGAAAACATCGCCCGGCTGGCCGGGGCGCAGCGTGAGGGTGGGGCCGGAGAGTTTTGCAATATCAAAGACATGCAGAGGACGGCCGAGATGGTAGGTGAAGTAGTTGGTGATGTCGACCAGGGTGTTGATGGGGCGTAGCCCGATGCTCTCGAGGCGCTGTTTCAGCCAGGCCGGGCTCTCGCCGTTTCTCACGCCCCGGATGGTGCGGCCGAGAATCCAGGGGCAGGCCTCGGGGTAGTGATTGACCCATTGGATGGCCGAGGCGCCCTGGCCCGCGATGGCGGGAGCGGTGAAGGGCTTGAGGGTGCCAAGGCCGGCGGCCGCGAGGTCGCGCGCGATGCCGCGGATGGAGAGGGCATCGCCACGGTTGGGGGTGATGGCGATTTCGATGATTGGTTCGTCGAGCCCGGCCCAGTGGGCGAAGGGGGTGCCGACGGGGGCGTCGGCGGGCAGTTCGATGATGCCCTCGCCATCGCCGTCCAGCGCCAGCTCGGTGTAGGAGCAGAGCATGGCCTCGGATTTGACGCCGCGTATTTCACCGGCCTTGAGGGTGATGCCCGAGCCCGGCACATAGGCGCCGATGGGGGCCATGACCACCTTGAGCCCGGTGCGGGCATTGGGTGCGCCGCACACCACCGAGAGCTCGGCGCCGCCCGCGCTCACGCGGCAGGCGCGCAGGCGGTCGGCGTTGGGGTGCTGTTTGGCCTCGAGGATTTCAGCGATGACGAAGGGCTTGAGCGTCTCGGCCTTGTTCTCGACGCCCTCGACCTCGAGCCCGATGGCCGAGAGGGTGGTGAGGATGGTTTCCAGCGGGGCGTCGGTTTCCAGCCAGTCTTTCAGCCAGGAGAGAGAGAATTTCATGGTTCAGATGCCCTCATGCAGGCTGGCGGGGGAAAGAGCGGCGAAGCCGTAATGGCGGAGCCAGCGAATGTCGCTTTCATAGAACAGGCGCAGATCGTTGATGCCATGCTTGAGCATGGTGATGCGCTCGAGACCGACGCCAAACGCGAAGCCTTGGTATTTGCGCGGGTCGATGCCGACATTGGCCAGCACGTTGGGGTGGACCATGCCCGAGCCCAGAATCTCCAGCCAGTCGGTGCCGGCGCCGATTTCGCCGGTGCGCTTGTTCCAGCCGATATCGACCTCCATCGAGGGTTCGGTGAAGGGGAAATAGGAGGCGCGGAAGCGCACGGGCAGGCTGGGCACGCCGAAGAAGGCGCGCAGGAAGTCGATCAGGCAGCCCTTGAGGTGGGCGAGGGTGATGTCGGGGCCGATGACCAGACCTTCGAACTGGTGAAACATGGGGGAATGGGTGGCGTCGTGGTCGGCGCGGAAGGTGCGGCCGGGGACGATGATGCGGATGGGCGCGACCGGCTCACCAGCGGCTTGTTTGGCCGCCCATTCAAGCATGGTGCGGATTTGCACGGGCGAGGTGTGGGTGCGCAGAACGGCGGGGCGCTCGTTTGGCGCGGCCTGGAGGTAGAATGTGTCCATCATCGCGCGGGCGGGGTGATGGCTGGGGATGTTCAGCGCCGAAAAATTATTCCAGTCGGATTCGATGTCGGGCCCTTCCTTGAGGACGAAGCCCATGGCGCCGAAGATGGCGGCGATTTCCTCGACCGTGCGCGAGAGCGGATGCAGGGTGCCGGTGGGCTCGGGGCGCGGGGGTTGGGTGACATCGACGCGCTCGGCGGCGAGGCGGGCGGTGAGGGCGGCTTCGTCGAGCACGGCGCGGCGCGCGAAAAGCGCATCGGTGATTTGCGTTTTCAAGTGGTTAATGCGGGCGCCAGCTTCCTTGCGGGCCTCGGGTTCCATGCCGCCAAGTGACTTTAACAGATTTGTCACCGCACCGTTTTTGCCCAGTAAGGAGACCCGCAGAGCCTCGATTCGGGCGGCATCGGCGGTGCTGATCTCGGCCTCGGCCTGTTCGAGCAATAACTTCAAATCATCGCCTGACATCTTCATTCATCCCAGTTTCTGCGGCCTTGCCAGACATGGCCGGGGGGCACTTGTCAAGCCACGCGGCGCGGGGGAGGCGCGGGCGGGCCGGCGAGGCAGTGTTACCTATTCTCAACAGCCTGAAAGAAAATTCGGCAAGGGCCGATAAGCCGTTCGCAGACATTGTTTTGCTCTTAACTGGCGCTTGACCCTGGAGGGGATCAAAGAGTATGGCCGCTCAGGTTTATGTGTTCATCGTGAACACGCAACCAAATCAGACTTTATCGCTCACCCATCGGACAGGGATCGGTTCTAACATGAAATTCAAAGCTTTGGGCGCTTTCGCCGGCCTGGCCCTGCTGGCAGCCTGCTCTCACCCCGCCACCCAGGCCAGCACCGGCACCGGCGCTGCCACCGGCCCGGCCGCCGGCAGCGAGCAGGACCTGGTTGCCAATGTCGGCGACCGCGTGTTCTTCGCCTTTAACAAGGCCAGCCTGACCAGCGACGCCAACTCCACCCTCGCCCGCCAGGCCGCCTGGCTCGGCAAGTATCCTTCGGTCAACGTGCTGGTTGCTGGTAACTGCGACGAGCGCGGCACCGAGACCTACAACCTGGCGCTCGGCAACCGCCGCGCCGACGCTGCCCGCGACTATCTGGTCGCTCAGGGCGTGGCGGCTTCGCGCATCCAGACCATCTCGTATGGCAAGGACCGTCCGGTTGCCACCGGCCATGACGAGGCCTCCTGGCAGCAGAACCGCAATGCCATCACCTCGGTGCAGGGTTACAACCCGCAGGGCAACTAAGCCCGATCTGAGGTTTTTCGCAGAGTGCGGGAAATTCACAGCCGGCGGTACGCAAGTGCCGCCGGTTTTGTTTTTGCCGCCATGACGGTATAACCACGAGACAATTTTCATTATCCCGGACCGAAGATGCGCCATATCACCTTTGCCCTCGCCGCCGTGTTGACCCTGGCCGCGCCCGCCGTGCGCGCCCAGCAGGATATTCAGAGCCAGGAAGGCATTACGCTGCAAAATGAGATTGAGCAGTTGCAAAGCCAGGTGCAGCAGCTGCAGGCCAATCCGGGCGGGGGCGGCGGCTCGGCGCTGGGAAGTGGCGGCGGCTATGGCGGGAGCGGCTATAATGGCGGCGGACAGAGCAGTGCGCCGCCCCAGAGCGGCGATATTGTGGCCACGCTGCTCACCCAGGTGCAGCAGCTGCAAAGCCAGGTGCGGGATTTGAACGGTAAGGTGGACGCGCTGCAAAACCAGGTGACCACCCAGAACGCGCAGACGGAAAAGGAGATCGGGGATCTCAAGTTCCAGATGAGCAATGGCGGGCAGGCTGGCGCGCAGGCGCCGCAACCGGGAAGCGCGCAGGTGCCCCAGCCGGGAGACGCGCAGGGGGCGCAGGCTGGCGGGCAGGCCATGGCGCCGGTGGCGGCCGCGGGCTCGCCGCGCGATCAACTGCATGCCGCGCTCGTGGCTTATGACAGGCATGATTACGGGAGTGCCGCCCAGATGGCCCAGGCGCTGGTGACCAATAACAAGCGCGCGCCGGAGGCCTACCGGGCGCAGTTTTTGGTGGGCCAGGCTTACAGCGCCAAGGGCGATGACCAGGACGCGGCCATTGCCTATGATGCCACCTATAATATGAACCGCGCGGGCACATATGCCGCCAGCTCGTTGCTGGGGCTGGCCGGGTCGCTGGCCAATATCTCGCAAAATGAGGCGGCCTGCGACACGCTGGCCTCGTTCAACAGCCAGTTTACCAGCCCGAGCGCCAGCGAGAAGGTGCGGGCCGGGCAGATTGCCCATAAGGCCGGGTGCCACTGAGACTTTCGCCCCCGCTATTTGACGCCGCGCTGTGCGCGCTGCTGCCCACGGGGGTTTGGGATTTGGCGGTGGGGGTTTCGGGCGGGGCGGATTCGACCGCGCTGGCGCTGCTGACCCAGGGATTCGTGCGCCGCCATGGCGGGCGGGTGCGGGCGTTTATTGTCGATCATGGGTTGCGCGTTGGCTCGGCGGCGGAGGCGGAGGTGACCCGCGCGCGGCTGGCGGCGCGGGGCATTGAGGCCGGGATTTTGACGCTGCGCGATCTGCCCAGAGGCGCGGGGCTGCAGGCGGCGGCGCGTGGGGCGCGCCATGAGGCGCTGGCGCGCGCGGCGTGTGAGGCGGGCTGTGTGTTTTTGCTGCTCGGCCACCATGCCGACGACCAGGGCGAGACGGTGGCGATGCGCGCGATGCGCGGCGAGGCCGGGCTTGAAGGGATGAGCCGCTGGAGCGCGCGGCGTCAGGTGGTGGTGCTGCGGCCTTTGCTTGGGTTTGGCAGGCAGGCGGTGCGGGACTGGCTGGGCGCGCAGGGTATGGCGTGGGTTGAGGATCCATCGAACGCGATGGCGCGGTTTGAGCGGGTGCGGATACGCCAGGACGGTGCGGGCAGGGCCGCGTGTGGGGGCGCGGCACGGGCGGCGCGCGAGGTAAGCGAGGCTGAGTTTCTGGCCCGCTATGTGGCCATGCGGCTCGAGGGGTTTGCGCTGGTGGAGGCCGGCACGATGCCCGAAGGCGCGCTGGGGGCGCTGCTGCGCACGCTGGGCGGTGCGGCCTATGCGCCCCGCCGCGAGGCGCTGGCGCGGCTGGCCGGGCGGTTGCGGCCCGCGACTTTGGGAGGTGTGCGGATTTTGCCCGCCGGCCGGATGGGGGCGGGTTGGCTGTTTGTGCGCGAGGCGGCGGCCTGCGCGCCGCCGGTGGCGGCTTGGCCGGGCGTGGTTTGGGATGGTCGGTTTTTGTATGAAGGCGAGGCGGGCGGTTGGTTGGGCGCGCTGGGCGAGGCGGCGCGGCAGTTTCGCGGCCATGGCGGTTTGCCAAGGGCTGTGCTGGCGGCGATGCCGGCGCTGCGCGGGGAGGGCGGAGAGGTTGAGTTTCCGGCGCCGGCGCGATTCTGCCCGCCGCAACCGCTGACCTCCCGGCCGTTTTGGGCCTGAAACCGTGGGTTACGGCAAATTATTTGTACAGGCCTGGGAAAACGGTGCAGAATATACATCTATGTAACCGCGGGGTTTGCTGCCAGACGGGGCAGGCTGACGCGGGAAGGAATGAATTGGGCTTCGATATATGAATAATCTGGGTCGAAACATCGCGCTTTGGGTCGCGGTCGCCCTGTTTCTGGTGGTGCTGTATAATGTGTTCCAGCCCTCCAGCCAGCAGAGTGACAGCTCGCAGATTGCCTATTCCAGCTTCCTGGACGAGGTGAAAAATAACCAGGTGCAGGCCGTGACCATCACGGGCCAGGACATTACCGGGCAAACCAAGGACGGCAAGAGCTTTGAAACCTATGCGCCGGAAGATGCCGCGCTGGTCTCGAAGCTGGAGGATGCCGGCGTGTCGGTGACCGCCAAGCCGATCGATGGCGGGAACTGGATTGTGCGCGCCATTATCTCGTGGGCGCCGATGCTGCTGATTCTGGGGGTGTGGATTTTCTTCATGCGCCAGATGCAGGGCGGCGGCGGGCGCGCCATGGGGTTTGGCAAGAGCCGCGCGCGGTTGCTGACCGAGAAACAGGGGCGGGTGACGTTTGAGGATGTCGCCGGCATCGATGAGGCCAAGGGTGAGTTGCAGGAGATCGTCGAGTTTTTGCGCGACCCGCAGAAATTTCAGCGGCTGGGCGGCAAGATTCCCAAGGGCTGCTTGCTCGTTGGCCCGCCCGGTACGGGTAAGACGCTGCTGGCGCGCGCCATTGCCGGTGAGGCCAATGTGCCGTTCTTCACCATCTCGGGTTCGGATTTTGTCGAGATGTTCGTGGGCGTGGGCGCGAGCCGCGTGCGCGATATGTTTGAGCAGGGCAAGAAGAATGCGCCTTGTATCATCTTTATCGACGAAATCGACGCGGTGGGGCGCCACCGTGGCGCGGGCCTGGGCGGCGGTAACGACGAGCGCGAGCAGACCCTGAACCAGATGCTGGTGGAGATGGATGGGTTTGAGAGCAATGAGGGCGTGATTCTCATTGCCGCCACCAACCGGCCCGACGTGCTGGACCCCGCCTTGCTGCGCCCTGGCCGCTTTGACCGCCAGGTGGTGGTGCCCAACCCCGATGTGATGGGGCGCGAGAAGATTTTGCGCGTGCATATGCGCAAGGTGCCGCTGGCCGCCGATGTGGACGCCAAGGTGATTGCCCGTGGCACGCCTGGATTCTCGGGCGCGGATCTTGCCAATTTGGTGAACGAGGCGGCGCTGCTGGCGGCGCGCATTGGCAAGCGCGTGGTGGCCATGGCGGAGTTTGAGCACGCCAAGGACAAGGTGCTGATGGGTACAGAGCGCCGCTCGCTGGTGATGAGCGACGATGAGAAGCGCATGACCGCTTATCATGAGGGCGGGCATGCCATTTGCTCGATCTCGCTGCCCGAATGCGACCCGGTGCATAAGGCCACCATCATTCCGCGCGGGCGGGCCTTGGGCATGGTGATGAGCCTGCCCGAGGGGGATCGCTATTCGATGAGCAAGATCAAGCTGTTGCAGCAGCTGATCATGGCCATGGGCGGGCGCGCCGCCGAGGAGTTGGTGTTTGGGACGGATAAGGTCTCGAACGGCGCTTCGGGGGATATTAAGATGGCTACCGACACCGCGCGGCGCATGATTACCGAGTGGGGTATGTCGGAGAAGCTTGGCATGGTGGCTTATGGCGATAATGGCCAGGAAGTCTTTCTGGGCCATTCAGTGACGCAGAATAAGAGCGTCTCGGAGGCCACGGCGCGCGAGATCGATACCGAGGTGCGCGCCTTTATCGACCATGCTTATGCCGAGGCCAAGCGTATCCTGACCGAGCGGCGCGATGATTTGGAGGCGCTGGCCCAGGGGTTGCTGGAATATGAAACCCTCTCGGGGGATGAAATTCAGCAGGTGATCAAGGGTGAAAAAATCACCCGCAAGGTGGTGGATGAGCCGATGGCCGATTCGCGCCGCGCCTCGGTGCCGACCGCCACGCCCAAGGCCCCCGACCTGCCTTCGGGCGCCGTGCCGGCTTGAGGCTGGGGGGATGACTGACGCGGGGGGACAGCGTCCCCCTGCGCCCCCTGCCAGGGGCCGAGCCCCTGGACCTCAATGGTTTGCCATGAAAAAGGGGACCCCTTGTGGGTCCCCTTTTTCATGACGGATGGGTTCCAAGGGCCTCTCGGCCCTTGGCGGGGGATCCAAGGGGGCGGTGCCTCCTTGAGCCAGCCAACGCCCCAGCTTCAGGCCGGGAAGGTGCCGGCGCGGGTTTCGGTGGCGTAGGCGGTGAGGGCCTGGGTGAGCAGTTCGGCGCCGTTGAGGTAGGGTTTGGCGAAACTGGGGGCTTTATCGGGGTTGAGGCCGAGCACGTCGTGGAGGACGAGGACTTGGGCGGTGGTGCCGTTGCCGGCGCCGATGCCGATGGTGGGGATGTCGAGCGCCTGGGTGATGCGGGTGGCGAGATCGGCGGGGATGGCTTCCATGAGCAGCATACGCGCGCCGGCGGCCTGGAGGGCGAGGGCGTCGTCGAACAATTTATCGGCGGCTTCCTGGGTTTTGCCTTGGCGTTTGAAGCCGCCGAACTGGCGGACATGCTGGGGCGTGAGGCCGATATGGGCGCAGACGGGGATGGCGCGGGCGGAGAGGAACGCCACGGTTTCGGCCATGACGGCGCCGCCTTCGAGCTTAACGATATCGGCCCCGGCCTTGAGCAGGCGGGCGGAGGCGGCGAAGGCTTGTTGGGGGGATTCCTCGAAAGCGCCGAAGGGCAGGTCGGCCATGACCAGGGGTCTGGAGACCGCGCGCGCGACGATGCGGGTGTGGTATTCCATTTGCTCAAGCGAGACGGGCAGGGTGTCTTTCTCGCCCGCCATCATCATGCCGAGCGAATCACCGATGAGCAGGGCATCGAGCCCGGCTTGTTCGGCGAGGCGGGCCATGGCGTGGTCGTAGGCGGTGATCATGGCCAGTTTGCGGCCTTCCTGCTTGGCTTTTTGCCAGGCGGTGATGGATTTGGTCATGGTTTGCTGACGTCCTCTAGCAGCAGGGCGAGGGCGAAATCGGTGGCCTGACGGCGGATTTCTGCCCGGTTGCCCGGGAAAACTCGGCTGTATGTAGCGACGCCGCGCGAAGATGCCAGCCCGAACCAGACCGTGCCGACGGGTTTTTTGGGGGAGCCGCCGGCGGGGCCGGCGATGCCGGTGGTGCTGAGCGCGAGGCTGGCGCCGGACTGGGCGCGGGCACCTTGGGCCATGGCGGCGGCGATTTCGGGGGAGACGGCGCCATGTTGGGCGATGAGGGCGGCGGGTACGCCGAGCATGCTGGTTTTGGCTTGGTTGGCGTAGGTGACGAAGCCATGGGTGAAGGCGGCGGAGGCGCCGGGAATATCGGTGAGGGCGGCGGCGAGGAGGCCGCCGGTGCAGCTCTCGGCGGTGGCCAGGGTGAGGCCCTGGGCGGTGAGGGCGGCGACGAGGCTTGCCGCGCTCACAGCGGCGAGACCAGATGCAGGGCCAGCATGATGACCCAGGCGAGGGCGCCGGCAATCAGATCATCGAGCATGATGCCCCAGGCATCGTGGCGGGCATCGGCCCATTTGACGGGGCCGGGCTTGAGGATGTCGAACAGACGGAACAGGGCGAAGGAGAGCAGCAGGCCGCCGGGGGTGACATGGTAGAGGGCCAGAAGCGGGATCATCTGGCCGGCGATTTCATCGATCACGATCCAGCCGGGGTCGCGAGTGGCGGCGTCTCCCGGGAGCTGCCTGATGGCGTGGACGCCGAGGGCAGAGGTGAGGATGATGCCAAAGAGCAGCGGCAGATGGCCAAGCCAGAGCAGCAGGGCGCCCAGCGCCAGCCCGAGCAGCGAACCCGCCGTGCCCGGGGCCTTGGGGGAAAGCCCCGCACCGAGGCCCGCGCAGAGGAGGCGCCAGGGGGTCAGTTTTTGAGCCATGGGGTCACCGTGAGGTCGGCCGAGCCGTTGAGGAAGGCGCGATAGATGGCGATGTTCTCGGACACGCGCTCAACATAGTTGCGGGTTTCGTTATAGGGGATTTCCTCGATCCAATCGATGATGTTGGCGCCGCCCTGGGCGGCGGGCATTTCGGGGTCGCCATTGGCTTTGATCCAGCGGACGACGTTGGTGGGGCCGCCATTATAGGCGGCGATGGCGAGCGGCAGGCAATTGCCGAAATTGGCGACCTCGTGGGAGAGATAGGCTTCGCCCAGGGCCATGTTCTGGTCGGGGTTGAAGGGGTTGGAGTCGGGCAGGCCATATTTGCGGGCCGTGAGGCGGGCGGTTGCGGGCATGAGCTGCATGAGGCCCATGGCGCCCGCGCCCGAGATGATGGTGGCGTCGAAGCTGCTTTCCTGGCGCATGATGCCGGAGGCGACCGCGGGCTCGAGCGGGCCTGACGCGGGCGGGGTGTAGGGCATGGGCCAGCCATCGGGCAGAAGCACCTGGCCGGCCATGCCCGCCGAGCGGGCGATGGAGACGGCTGATTGGGGCAGGTTGAGCGAGAGCGCCAGACGGGCGGCCATGGCGCGGGTTTTATCATCGCCCGCGACGGCGCCCAGGCGGTCGAGGAAGGTGGCGGCGTCTTTGTCGTCGTTCATCTGGGAGAGGAGGACGGCGGCGCGGGGCAGCTCCATGAGGCTGAAATCCAGCGCGTCTTGCAGGGTGAGGGCGGGGGGGTGGCTGGCTTTGATGCGCGCGGCGAGGGTTTGGGGGCTCTCGCCCAGGGCCTGGGAGGCGAGCTGGCCGTAGAAAGTGTCGGGGTATTGGGCGGCGCGCTCATAGGCGGACTGGGCATCGGCGCCCGACTCGGCGCGGCCTAGCCAGTACCAGGCGCGGGCCTGGGTGATGGCGGCGGGAGAGCTGGCGGTGAGCTGGCGGAACCAGGCGGCGGCCTGGGTTTGATTGTGCAGCAGGCGCAGCGCGATGAAGCCGGCGAGGAAGTCGTGGTCGGCCAGCTGCTCGGCCTGGGCGGCGGGGGGCGTGATGGCGGTGGCGACCTGGTAAGCCGCGCGCGCATCATGCTGGAGCAGCAGGGTGCGGGCGAGGGCCGCGGCATCGGGCCAGAATTGGGCTTGTTCGTCTGGGGTGGCGGCGGCGAGGGCCTGGGCGGCGCTGGAGGTCCAGAGCTGGACGGCTTGTGGGTATTGTTTGGCGTCGAACAGGGATTCGGCCTGGATGATGAATTCGGGCGTTGGCCGGGGCGTGGGGCTGGCGCCGGCGGCTTGGGCGGCGCGGAAGGCGAGCAGGCCTTGGTCTGGCCAGTCGGGATTTTGGGATTGGAAGCGGGTGATGTCATCGGCCGTGCCGCCGCCGGGCGAGGTGAGCTGGAAGAAGGTGACCAGCTTGGCGACCAGCGGGTCGCCGGTTTGGGCGGCCAGAGCCTGGGCGCCCTGGAAGTCGCCGCCGCGGATATCGGCCATGATTTGGGGTGAGGCGGGAACCTGCGCGCAGGCAAGGGCGGGGGCGAGCAGGAACGGCAGAACGGCCAAGGCTTTCATGGCGCGCACTGTAGCAGCGCGAGGCGCGCGGGCCAAACGCGCTTGCCCGAAAAGCTGTAGGGCATTAGGTGAAAGGCCTGTAGGAGAACACGAAAATGTTTCACGGTTCGCTGACCGCGCTGATTACGCCCATGCACGAGGATGGCAGCCTCGATCTGGACGCGTATCGGCGTTTGATCGATTGGCAGATCGCTAATGGGACCACGGGGCTGGTGCCGGTGGGGACCACGGGTGAATCGCCCACGCTCAGCCATGACGAGCATAAGCTGGTGGTGGAAACCGCCGTGAAACAGGCCAAGGGGCGCGTGCCGGTGATGGCGGGGGCGGGCTCGAATTCGACCGCCGAGGCGATTGAGCTGGCGAAATATGCCGAGTCGGTGGGGGCGAATGGCGCGCTGGTGGTGACGCCTTATTACAACAAGCCAACCCAGGAAGGGCTTTACCGCCATTTTGCCGCGATTGCCGCCGCCGTGACGATTCCGGTGGTGATTTATAACATTCCCGGCCGCTCGGTGATTGATATGAGCGTGGAGACGATGGAGCGGCTGGCCGAGATTAAAAATATTGTCGGGGTGAAGGACGCCACCGCCAATTTAACCCGGCCGCTGCATATTCGTAAGGAAATCGGCCCCGATTTCATTCAACTTTCGGGCGAGGACCATACGGTGCTGAGCTTTTTGGCCGATGGCGGGCATGGGTGCATTTCGGTCACCTCGAACGTGGCGCCGCGCCAATGCGCGCAGATTCACGAAATGTGGGCGCGCGGCGACGTTAAGGGCGCGCTCGAGGTGCAGATGAAGCTGCTTAGCCTGCATGACGCGATGTTTTGCGAGAGCAATCCGGGACCGGTGAAATATGCCGCCTCGCTGCTGGGGTTTGGCGCCAACCATGTGCGCCTGCCGCTGGCGCCTGTTGCGGAGGCTTCGGCCGAGCGGATACGGGCGGCGATGGTTGAGGCCGGCGTGCTGGCGTGAGCAAGGACGACAAGAAATCGGGCATGATTTCGCACGGCGTTGCCGCGCAGAATCGCAAGGCCCGGTTTGACTTCAAGATTCTCGACACCATCGAGGCGGGGATTGTGCTGCATGGCGCGGAGGTGAAATCTCTGCGCCTGGGGCGCGCGCAGATGACCGATGCGTGGGCCGGTGAGCGCGACGGCGAACTTTATTTGTTCAATCTCTATATCCCGGAATATCAGGGCGGGGTGTTCGCGCGCTTTGATGTGCGCGGGGCGCGCAAGCTGCTGGTGAAGCGCAAGGAGCGCAACAAGCTGCTGAGCGCGGTGGCGCGTGACCGCCAGACGCTGGTGCCGCTTGATATTCACTTCAACCCGCGCGGCTTGGCCAAGGTGACTTTGGGGCTGGCGGAAGGCAAGCAGAAGGCCGACAAGCGCCAGGCGGCGGCGGAGCGGGATTGGGCGCGCGACAAGGCGCGGCTGCTGCGCAACCGCTGAATTCCCTGATTTACTGATATTATCAAAAGTTTTTTGGGGCCGCCCCTTTTTTACAAAAAAGGGGCGGAATCCTTGGCACCCTTTTAATAATTACCCCCCCCTCTAATCATTACCCCCTGCTGAGCTCGACTTTCACGTTAGCCAGCACGGCTTCGAACATGGCGGGCGTGATGCGGCCGGTGTTCACGTTATATTGCGAGGTGTGGAAGGAATCGGCCAGCTTGAGCCCGCCGGGCAGGGTGTGGACCGCGCCATGGGCGAATTTGAACGCCGAGGGTTTGGCGCCCAGCGCCTGTAATAATGCCTTGTGGGGCTTTTCACCGATGGCGAGGCAGAGGCGGAGGTTTGGCATGGCGGCCAGCTCGCGCGCCAGGAACGGCCGGCAGGTTTTTTCCTCGGCGGTTTCGAGCTTGTGTTGGGGGGGCGCGCAGCGGACCGCGTTGGTGATGCGGCAATCATGCAGGGCCAGGCCGTCATCGGCGTGCTCGGCGTAGGTGCCGGTGGCGAAGCCGAATTTGGCGAGGCCGGCATAAAGCAGGCGCCCGGCGACATCGCCCGTGAAGGGGCGGCCGGTGGTGTTGGCGCCATTGACGCCCGGCGCCTGGCCGATGACCAGCAGGCGCGCGGATAATGGCCCAAAGCCCGGCACGGGGCCGTTGAAGCCGTGGGGGATATCGCGCCGGTTGGCGGTGCGGTAGGCGACCAGGCGGGGACAGAGCGGGCAATCGTGCCCGGGGTCGGCGAAGGACATCAGGGTTCGTCGTCTTCGCGGGCGCGGGTGCGGGGTTCGGCCTGGCGGCGGGTGAATTCGGGGGCGATGTCGGCCAGTTCGATGAACTGGTCGGCTTGGCGGCGCAGCTCGTCGGCGATCATGGGCGGGCTGGTGCGCACGGAGGACACCACTGAAACGCGCACGCCGCGGCGCTGCACGGCCTCGATGAGGCGGCGGAAGTCGGAGTCGCCGGAGAACAGCACGGCGTGATCCATGTGGGGGGCGAGCTCGAGCATGTCGATGGCGAGCTCGATGTCCATATTGCCTTTGATGCGGCGGCGGCCCTGGGTGTCGGTGAATTCCTTGGCCGGTTTGGTGACCAGGCTGTAGCCGTTATAGGCCAGCCAGTCGGTGAGCGGCTTGAGGGGGGAGTAATCCTCGGTTTCGAGGAGGGCGGAGTAGTAATAGGCGCGGAGCAGGTTGGAGCGCGTGGAGAACAGTTCGAGCAACTTGCGGTAGTCGATGTCGAAGCCGAGGCTGCGGGTGGCCGCGTAGAGATTGGCGCCATCGATGAACAGAGTCGTGCGTTCCTGCGGGGAAAGGCGCATGAGTTTTTTGCCTGTGTTGTGTGCGTACAATGATGTGTACAAAAAAAATTCAAATGTTAGAAAAGAGAGACGCTTGGAGTGGGCGGGATGAATTTAGGCGATGGGTCATAGGACTTAATGATACTCATAGCAATTGGGGCCAACCTGCCCGGTGTCAATGGTGAGCAGGCTGACGAAACCTGCCGGAAAGCGGCGGAAGCCGTGCGCAAGATAGAGGGGCTTGTGGTTCGCGCCCTCTCGCCTTGGTATCGCACGGCCGCGTGGCCCGACCCCACCCAGCCGGCTTATTGTAATGGCATGATCAGGGCGGAAGGCAATATGCCGCCTGAGGTGCTGTTGAAACAATTACAAAAAATTGAGACGGATTTTGGCCGTAGCCGGTCGGTGGCCAATGCGCCGCGCACGCTGGATCTCGATATCATCGACCTGAATGGGCTGGTGAGGGCGGTGCCAGACCCGGTGCTGCCGCACCCGCGCGCCCACCAGCGGGCCTTTGTGCTGCGGCCGATTTTGGACGTGGCGCCGGGCTGGCGCCACCCGGTGCTGCGCCAGAGCGTGGCGACGCTGCTGGCCGAACTGCCCCCGCAAGAGATACAGCCCTGGGCTGATGACGAGGGCTGAGGCTTGGCGACAAGGCCGGTGCGTGTAAAACAGAGAGCTAAAGACTTGCATATGGGCGGCCTGCTTGTTAAGGCAGGCGTTCAATTTATTCGCCGCTGGAGTTGTTGATGGCCCGCGTTACCGTCGAAGACTGCGTTCTGAAAGTCCCCAACCGGTTTGAGCTGGTTTTGCTGGCGGCGCAGCGTGCCCGGAACATCAGCCGTGGCGAGCAACTGACCATCGACCGCGACAATGACAAGAACCCCGTCGTCGCGCTGCGCGAAATCGCGGATGAGACGCTGAGCTTCGAGGGGCTGGAGCAGGATCTGGTCAAGTCGCTCTCACGCGTGCCCGAGCCTGAGCCCGTGGATGAGGAGGTGGTCGATCTCATCCCCACCGAGCAGAACATCTTTGGGTTGCAGGATGTTTCGGCCGAGGAAGAGGCCGCGGCCATGGCCGCCGAGGCCGAGGAAATGACGCCCGAGGACATTCAGGCCGCCATCGAGGCGGAGCTCGGCGGCAAGAACTCGCGCCGGTGAGGCGTGGGCATGGGGGCGCGTAAAGCTGCGCCGGCCTGCCTGCCCGAGGGGCTGAACACCGGGGCGACGCCTTTTCATCCTGAGATCCGCGGCTTGCTGGCGCGGATCAAGGCTTATGACGCCAAGGCTGATCCGGCGCTGATCGATGCCGCTTATGGGGTGGCGGAGGCGGCGCATGCCGAGCAGCGGCGCGATAATGGCGAGCCTTATATAACCCACCCGCTGGCGGTGGCCGGAATTCTGGCGGGTTATAAGCTCGACCAGGCCAGCATTATTACCGCGCTGCTGCATGATACGGTCGAGGATACGGCCGTGACCTTGGCCGAGCTTGGCAAGCGCTTTGGCGGCGAGGTGGCCGGACTGGTTGACGGCGTGACCAAGCTGACCAGGCTGGAGCTGCAATCTGACCGGACCAAGCAGGCGGAGAATTTCCGCAAGCTGGTGCTCGCCATGAGCAAGGATATCCGGGTGCTGATTGTGAAGCTGGCCGACCGGCTGCACAATATGCGCACGCTGGGCGCCATTTCGGCCGCGCATAAGCGCGTGCGGATCGCCCGCGAGACCATGGATATTTATGCCCCCCTGGCCGAGCGTATTGGCATGGAGGCGGTGAAGACCGAGCTGCAGACACGCTCGTTCGCGGAAATCGACCCCGAGGCGTTTGACACCATTCAGGCGCGGCTGAATTTTTTGCGCGGGCAGGGGGCCGATGTCATCGAGGAGGTGAAGACGGAACTCACCAAGGTTTGTCTCGATGCCGGGCTTTCGGGGGTTGAGATTTCGGGGCGGGAGAAATCGCCTTACTCGATCTGGCAGAAGATGCAGCGGCGCAATGTGGCGTTTGAGCAGCTCTCGGATATCATGGCGTTTCGGATCATCGTGCCGACGCGCGCCGATTGCTATGTGGCGCTGGGGGCGATTCATGCCAATTATCCGGTCATTGCCGGGCGGTTCAAGGATTATATCTCGACGCCCAAGACCAACGGCTATCAGTCTCTGCACACAGGTGTGACGCTGCGCCAGCCGCGCAACCAAAAAATTGAGATTCAGATTAGAACGCCCGATATGCAGGCGGTGGCGGAAGCGGGCGTGGCGGCGCACTGGCTTTATAAGCAAAATGATGCCTCGGGCCAGGATGTGCAGAAATTCCGCTGGGTGCAGGACCTGCTGGAGATTTTGGAAAACTCCGCCGCGCCCGATGAGTTTTTGGAAAATACCAAGCTCGAGTTGTACCAGGACCAGGTGTTCTGCTTCACGCCCAAGGGCCAGCTGATTCAGCTGCCGCGTGGCGCGACGCCGGTGGATTTTGCCTATGCCGTGCATAGCCAGGTGGGCGATACCTGCGTGGGCGCGCGCATTAATGGCCGCTTGATGCCGTTGCGCTATGAGCTGCAAAACGGCGACCAGGTGGAGATTTTGACCGCCCGTGGCGGCACGCCGAGCCCGGCCTGGGAGCGGTTTGTGGTGACCGGCAAGGCGCGCGCCAGGGTGCGGCGGTTTCTGGCCCAGCAGATGCGCGATCAGCACCGCGATGCCGGCAAGTCGCTGCTGGCCAAGGCCTTCCGCCAGGAGGGCGTGGATGGCTCGGAGAAGGTGCTGGAGCCGGTTGCCAAGCAGCTGAAACAGGCCAGCGTGGATGATTTATATGTGGCGGTGGCGACCGGCACGCTGGGGCCTAAGGATGTGGTCAATGCCGCTTACCCCGAGCTGCGCGCCCCGCGCGCGCCGCGGGTGTTGCCGGCTTTTCCTGGCGCTGGGCTGAGCGCGCGTTCGCCGCGCACGGCGGCCAAGGGCGATGGCGGCATGCCGGTGACCGGGCTGGTGGCGGGCATGGATGTGCATTATGCCGGCTGCTGCCACCCGCTGCCGGGGGACAGGATTGTCGGGATTGTGACCAATTCGAAGGGTGTGACCATTCATACCAAGGATTGCGCCACGCTCGAGACATTCGCGGCGACGCCGGAGCGGTTTATCGATGTGGACTGGGACAGCGCGGCGCTGGCCAAGCTGGACCCGAAGGCGCAGAAATTTGTTGGGCGGGTGAGCGTGATTGCCCATAACGGCCCGCATGCGCTGGCCAATATGACCAATGCTATTTCGAAACAGGAAGGCGCGGTGGCAAACCTGAAGGTGGTGCACCGCCAGCAGGATTTCTTTGAGAC
The DNA here is from genome assembly GCA_021809435.1 of Pseudomonadota bacterium. Lineage (GTDB taxonomy): Bacteria > Pseudomonadota > Alphaproteobacteria > Acetobacterales > Acetobacteraceae > Acidocella. The sequence continues at coordinate 266,295 of JAKBAD010000001.1, forward strand.
GCTGGTGGATGTGGAAGTGCGCGATGCCCGGCATTTGGCGCAGGTGATTGCCGGGCTGCGCGGCGCGGCGGGAATTGCGCAGGTGGAACGGGCGCGCTCGTGATTATTGGGCTGGGGTCGGATATTTGCGATATCCGGCGCATTGAAAAAACGTTGGAGCGCCACGGGGCGCGTTTTGTTCAACGTGTGTTCACCGCGACCGAGCAAAGCCGCGCGGAGCGGCGGGCGCATTTTCGCGCGGCCTCTTACGCGAAACGCTTTGCCGCCAAGGAGGCTTGCGCCAAGGCGCTGGGCACGGGGTTTTCGCACGGGGTGTTCATGTCGGATTTGGGGGTGGTGAATTTGGCCACCGGCCAGCCGACCATGGCGCTGACCGGCGGCGCGCTGGCGCGGCTGCACAGCTTGCTGCCGGCGGGGATGGAGCCGGTTATTCATGTGACGCTGACGGATGAATATCCGTATGCCTATGCGCAGGTGATTATTTCGGGGCGGGTTTTAGGCACGCCTTAACTTTGTTGCCTCATCATCCCAACTGAAACCGGCGGTTAACCGGTTTCACCGGAAAGGGGGTGAGATGGTATACGCAGTGATGGGGCCGGGCACCGTGATCGGGCCGCTGAGCCATGAAATTCTCGCGTTCAGCTTTTTGTGCCTGGCCTATGCGGTGAATGATTTATTTACCGCGACGGAGACGAGTTTGTTGCAAGGGCGGCGGGCGGCGCTGATGGTTTGCTTGCTGAGCGCCGCCCTTGTGCAGACCGGGCTGGCCGTGGCGGTGCTGGCGCGCTTTACCCCGCCCGGGCTGGCGGCGGTGGCGGATTTGATCACGGCGCTGCTGTTTTTGGCGCCGCCGGGGTTTTTGTGGCCGATGGTCCGGCGGTTGAAAGACGGGCGGTTGCGGGTGCTGAATTCGGACTTGAACAGGCGCATGGAGCGGGCCGAGGCGCGGGCTTTACAGGCACAGGCCTGGCTGGGCATGGCCGAGGCCGCGGGCCATGTGGGACACTGGGACTATACGATTGAGGGCGGGCGGCTGGTGTGGTCGGACGAGATGTACCGGATTCATGGGCTGTGGCGGGAGCATTATGTGCCTAGTCTGGAGTCGGCGCTGGGGGCGTTTCATCCGCTCGATGGCAAGCGGCTGAGCGCGCTGCTGGAAGAGGCGATGGACCATGGCCGCAAACTCGACGTGGCCGCCCGGCTGCGCCGGCCCGATGGCGAGACCCGCCATGTGGTGCTGCGCGGGGAGGCGCGGTTTGACCGGAACGGCAATGTGGAGGGGCTGTTTGGCGTGATGGTGGATGTGACGGAGGCCAGGGCGGAGGGTCAGCGCCCGCCCCAGCATGCCGGTGGCGTGGAAGGACCGGCGGAGGATTTGCTGACCGGGCTGACCGACCGCAAACAATTTGATGCCAGCCTGGGCTATGAGTTCAAGCGCGCCATTCGCAGTAAGAAGCCGCTGGGATTGGTGATGCTTGAGATTGACCAATATTACCAATATTCGAGCCATTATGGGGTGCGCCAGGCGGAAGCCGCGTTTAAGGAGGTGGCGCGCCTGGTGGGGGGGCTGCCGCGGCGCACCGGGGATGTGGTGGCACGCTATGGCGAGACCGAGATTGTTGTGCTGCTGCCGCTGGCCGATGAGGCGGGGGCGCTGTGTGTGGCCAACCAGATTTTGGAAGCCGTGCGGGCGCTGAACCTGCCTGATGCGGCGCGGGAAAATGGGCTGCTCTCGATTAGCTGCGGGGCGGCGGCGACGGGGATGGATGATCTCTATAACCCGCTGGAGCTGACGCGCCGTGCCGCGCGGGCGCTGGCCGATGCCAGACTTTATGGCGGCGACCGTATTTGTGCGTGGCGCGCGGAGCGTTACAGCGATGCCTGACCCCTTGGCGCGTGCCGGGGGGTGAGCCATATGCGGGCAAAAGGGGGCGCATATGGCTGACTATTTTTATCAACCGAAGGCTGGGCATGGTCTGGCTCATGACCCGTTCAACGCCATTATCGGGCCCCGCCCGATCGGCTGGATCTCGACCCGGGGGGCGGATGGCTCGGTCAATCTGGCGCCTTATTCGTTTTTTAACGCCTTTAATTATCATCCGCCAATCATCGGGTTTTCCTCGATCGGGGCCAAGGACACGCTGCGCAATGCCCGCGAGACCGGTGAGCTGGTGTGGAATTTGGTGACCAGGGACTTATTCGCGGCGATGAACGAGAGCAGCGCGGCGATGCCTTATGGGGCGAGCGAATTTGCCCGCGCGGGTGTGACCGAGGCTCCGGCCCGGCTGGTGCGGGCGCCGATGGTGGCTGAGGCGCGGGTAAGGTTTGAGTGTCTGGTCGCGGATATCGTGCAACTGAAATCGGCCGCTGGGGGGCTGGTGGAAAGCTGGCTGGTGCTGGCCGAGGTGGTGGCGGTGCATATTGACGAGGCGCTGCTGGTGGATGGCGTGTTTGACATGTTTGGCGCCGGGATCATGCTGCGCGGTGGGGGCGCGACGGCCTATGCGGAGATTACCCCCGCGGCCAGACGGGATGTGAAGCGGCCGGGATAGGGGCGCCATGGCGTTTTCGGCCACGCGCTGACGATGTAAAAAAATTTGGATAAAAATTTGGGGCTGGCCCTTGTTGAAAAAGGGCCAGCTTCGGGGAGGTTTGTTCAGGCGGCGTCGGTGTCGCGGAAATAGGCCTCGACCTTGCCTTTCAGCTTCATGGTCAGGGGTTTGCCGTGGCGGTCGACGGTTTTGCCGACCGAGACCTTCACCCAGCCCTCGGTGACCGAATATTCCTCGACATTATGCTTCTCGATCCCGTTGAAGCGGATGCCGATGCCGCGCTCGAGCAGGGATTCGTTGAAGAACTGGCTGGCGGGATCGACCGACAGGCGGTCGGGAGGGGTGTCGCTCATAGGTAGTGGCTCAGCTTGCGTTTGAGGTTGGTCATAAAGGTCGCGGGTGGGGCATCGGCCAGTGCGACGGCGGGCACGGTGGCCAGAACCTTGCCGTTGGCGCTGTAGGTGATGGTGCCGAGTTGCTCGCCCTTGGTGATGCCGGGCGTGGGGTCGGCGGTGTAGGTGATGCTGTGGGTCAGCGCGTTAACCGCATCGGTGGGTAGGGTGAGGGTGACGGTTTGAGCCGCGCCAACCGGCACGGAGCCGGAATTGAGCGCCTGGCTCACCAGCGTGCCCACCGGCTGACCCGGCTGGGCGATGGTGGTGTCGGTGAAGAAACGCTGGCCGTAATCGAGCAGCGATTCGATGGCCGCGGTGCTCGCGCCCCAGGTGGGACCGCCAGTGACCACGGCGATGAGGCGCATATTGCCGCGTAGTGCCGTGGCATCGATGCAATGGCCGCTTTCGTTGGTCAGGCCGGTTTTGAGGCCGTCCACTGTCGGGTCCTTGGCCAGAACCGGATTCCAGCTCGCCTGGGTGATGTTGGCGTAGGTGTAGCTTTCCTGCTTCGAGATATCGAGGAATTCGGGCTCATCTTGGATGATGGCGCGCGAGAGCAGGGCGACATCCATGGCCGAGGTATGGAGCGCGGGATCGGGGAGGCCGGTGGGGTTGGTGTAGTTGGTGTCGGTGAGGCCGAGCTTGGTGGCTTCGGTGTTCATCATCTGCACGAAGGTGCTGGTGGAGCCCGCGACCTGCTCGGCCAGGGCGACCGCGGCGTCGTTGCCCGAATCGATGATCAGCCCGTGCAGGAGCTGGTCGACCGTGACCACGGAGTTGGGGTCGATGAACATGGTCGAGCCTTGCTGGTGCCAGGCATTGACGGAGACCGGCACGGTTTGGTCGAGCTTGAGGGCGCCGTGATGGAGCGCCTGGTAGACCAGGTGGGCGGTCATCAGCTTGGTGAGGCTGGCGGGGGGCAGCTGGAGATGGGGCGCGGCCTCGGCCAGGATGGCGCCGGTTTTGGCGTCCATCAGCACGTAGGCGGTCATGTCGGGAAGGATGGGGGGCGGCGGCGTGGATTTGTCGGCCGTCGGGCTGTCAGGCGTGGGGGGCGGGCCGCTGGGGGCGGGGGTGGCGCCGATCTTGTCGCTTTCGGCTTGGGCGGTGATGGCCGCCGCCGCGCTGTGGGCCGCGCCGTAATGGTGGGTTTTGGCCGCGGCCGGGGCCGCAACGAGAAGGGCCGCGCCGAGCGGGGCGGAGAAAAGGGCGTTACGCAGGGCCATGGTGGTCATCAGTCTCCAGGCAGTGAACCGGTGGGCGCGTGTTTGCACCTATTTGTTGACAAGGAGCAAGCCGCGCGGTTGAAGCGCGGCCATTAAGGATAGGTCATATGGGCGCGAAAGAGATTTTTGAGACGGTTAAGACATTGGTGATCGCCGGGCTGGCGGCCATGTTTATCCATTCCTTCCTGTTTGCGCCGTTCTGGATTCCCTCGGGCTCGATGGTGCCGACGCTGCTGGTGGGGGATTATCTGTTCATCAACAAGTTTGCTTATGGGTTCTCGCGCTATTCGTTGCCGTTCGCGCCGGATTTGTGGTCTGGGCGCATTGGCGGGCACGCGCCCAGGCGCGGCGATGTGGTGGTGTTTGTCTCGCCTTCGGGCTCGGGGGAGGTGCTGGTCAAGCGCATCATCGGCTTGCCGGGCGATACGGTGCAGATCAGCAACGGGCTGCTCTATATCAACGGCGCCCTGGTGCCGCGTACCGATGAAGGCAGCTATGTGGATGACAGCGATGGCGGGCCGGTGGTGGGCGAGCGGTTCAAGGAGACCCTGCCCAATGGCCGGGTGCATGATATGCTTAAACTCTCGGACGCGCCGGAGGTTTATAGCGGTGTGGATGCCAACAACACCCCGGTTTATACCGTGCCGGCGGGCGATTATTTTATGTTGGGCGATAACCGCGATAATTCGGAAGATAGCCGGTTTTTGGATGGGCCGGTGGGGTTTGTGCCGGCCGCGAACCTGCTGGGGCCAGCGGTGATGGTGCTGGGCTCGATGGACGTGCAGGCGCCGGGCTGGGAATTTTGGGAATGGCCCTTTGAGTTGCGCTATCGGCGGTTTTTTAAGCTTATTCACTGAAAATGGCGTCTCGGGCGGCGTTTTCTTGACAAGCCGGCCCGGGGGCTGTTTGAAACCGCGGCGATGTTGAAGGGATGGGCGATGGCGCGGCAAGGTGAGACGGCCGGTTTTGGCGAGTTGGTGAAAACGCTGTTCTGGGCCGCGGTGATCGCGACGGGTATTCATTCCTTCCTGTTCGAGCCGTTTTATATTCCGTCGGGCTCGATGGTGCCGACGCTGCTGGTGGGGGATTACCTCATCGTGAATAAATTCGCTTATGGCTATTCGCGCTTCTCTTTTCCCTTCGCGCCCGACCTGTTCTCGGGGCGCATTGGCGGGCATTTGCCCAAGCGTGGCGACGTGGTGGTGTTTCGCCCGCCTGGACAGCTGGATGAGGATTTCATCAAGCGCGTCATCGGGCTGCCGGGCGATAAGATTCAGGTGACCAATGGGCAGCTGCTGGTGAATGGCCAGCCCGTGCCGGAAGCCGATGCCGGGGCTTATGTGGATGACAGCTCGGGCGCGCCGATGGCCGGCCGCGCCTTTACCGAGACGCTGCCCGGCGGCCGCGTGCACCAGATTTTGCGCCTGCCCGGCACCAATGGCGATTTTGCCAATAACACCCCGGTTTATACCGTGCCGGCGGGAGATTATTTCATGATGGGCGACTCGCGCGATAATTCGGAGGATAGCCGGTTCATGGATGGGCCGGTGGGGTTTGTGCCGGCGGAGAATTTGGTTGGTCCGGCGGAGGTGATTTTCTTCTCCATCGATCTGCGGCATCCGTTTTGGGAAGTGTGGTACTGGCCGTTCGAAATTCGGTGGGGCCGGATGCTCCACGGTATATCGTGAGCCGCGAAGATGCCGCCCAGATGTTGCTGGGCCACCAATTTGGCAGGCTTGTGCTGCTGAGCGAGGCGCTTACTCACCGCTCGGCGGCGGGGGCGAAGGGGGTGGGCTCGAATGAGCGGCTGGAATTTATTGGCGACCGGGTGTTGGGACTGATTGTCGCGGAATGGCTGATTGAGCGGTTTCCGGCCGAGCAGGAGGGCAAGCTTGGGCCGCGGCTGGCGGCGCTGGTTTCCAAGCCCACGCTGGCGCGCATTGCCGAGGAGCATGGCGTGGCGGAGATGATCGCGGTGGCGCCAGGCGAGGCGAAGCGCGGCGTTTCGGCGCAGGCGACCGTGCTGGCCGATGCGTTGGAGGCGATGATTGGCGCGCTCTATTTGGATGCCGGGTTGGATGCCGCGCGTGCCTTTGTGCGCCGGGTGATGCACAGTTTGGTGGATGAGCAGGCCACGCCGCCCAAAGACCCTAAGACCGCCCTGCAGGAATGGGCGCTCAAGCGCGCGCTGGCGCTGCCGGCTTATAGCGTGGTCGCGCAGAGCGGCCCTTCGCACGCGCCGCGCTTTGTGGTGCGCGCGCATGTCGGCGAGGCCTGGGCCGAGGCCGAGGGCAGCGCCAAGCGCGCCGCCGAACAGGAAGCCGCGCGCAAATTATTGGAGACACTCCCCGAATGACCACTCGTTGCGGCTTTATCGCGCTCATCGGCGCGCCCAATGCCGGGAAATCCACGCTGCTGAACCGCCTGACCGGCGCTAAGGTTTCGATTGTGACGCCCAAGGCCCAGACCACCCGCGCGCGGGTGCTGGGGATTTTGGTGCGCGAGGAGACGCAGTTTATTTTCGTCGATACGCCGGGGATTTTTAACCCCAAGCGCCGGCTGGACCGGGCCATGGTTCATGCCGCCTGGGAAGGCGCGGGGGAGGCGGATTTTTCGCTGCTGCTGGTGGACGCCAAGGCCGGGCTGACCGACCATGTGAAGGAGGTGGCCGCCAGGCTGGGTGAGACGAAGGGCGGCAAGGTGGCGCTGGTGTTGAACAAGATTGATCTGATCGACCGCCAGAAACTATTGCCGCTGGCCGAGGAAGCCGCGAAAATGGCCGAATTCGCCAGGGTGTTCATGATTTCGGCGGAGACCGGCGATGGCGTGGAGGCGCTGCTGGATTTTTGCGCGGCTCAACTCCCCGAGAGCCCGTTCCTCTATCCCGAGGACGAAATGACCGATCTGCCGGACCGGCTGCTGGCCGCCGAGATCGTGCGGGAGCAGATTTTCCTCCAGACACGCGACGAGGTGCCTTATGGCGCCACGGTGGAGACCGAAAGCTTTAAGGAGCTGCCGGGGAAGATCAGGATTGACGCGGTGATTTACGTGGCCCGCGCGGGGCATAAGGGCATACTCATCGGCTCGAAGGGGGCGCGGATCAAGCAGATTGGCGCGCGCGCGCGGGTGGAGTTGGAGCGGCTGCTGGAGACGCGGGTGGATTTGTTTTTGCGCGTGGTGGAGCGCGAGGGCTGGGATGAGGAGGCCGCGCGCATCCGCGCCACCGGCCTGACCGACCCGAAGGCCTGACCGCGAATGCCTGGGCGCCGGGCTGGAGCTTATGGCGCGGCGCTGGCGGTGTATCTGGCGGGGGGCTGGGCGGTGGCGGCGCATGGCGCCGGGCTGAGCCAGATATGGGGTGGGGGTGCTGATCCGTATATTTTTATATGGAGCTTGGCTTGGTGGCCCTATGCGCTGGGGCATCATCTCAACCCGTTTTTGAGCCATATGGTGTGGGCGCCTCAGGGGTTGGATATGGGCTGGGCGACCAGCGTGCCGGTGCTGGCCTTGCTCGCCTGGCCGGTGACGGTGACGCTGGGGCCGGTGGCGGCTTATGATCTGCTCACCCTGGCGGCGCCGGTGCTGGCGGCTTGGGCAGCGTTTGGGGTGTGTTGGCATCTCACGCGGCGGTTTGGGGCAGCCTTGATCGGGGGGGCGCTGTTCGGCTTTTCGAGCTACATGATGGCGCGCCAGAATGAGCAGCTGAATATGAGCTTTACCGCGCTGGTGCCGTTGCTGGTGTGGCTGGTGCTGCTGCGGTTGGAAGGGCGTGTGGGGCGCAAGGCGTTTGTGCTTGGGGGCGCTTTGGGGCTGGCGGCGCAGGCGGGGATTTCGCTGGAAGTTTTCGCGACCTTGTGTGTGAACGGGGCCTTGGCCTGGGGCTTGGCCCTGTGGCTGGTGCCCGCGCGGCGCGCGGCGCTTTTGGGGGTGGCGGGGGATGGGCTGATGGCGGCGCCGGTACTGCTGGTGTTGCTGGCGCCACTATTATGGGCGCTGTTTGCCCTGCCTCACGACTTGGCGCTGCCGAAATTCTGGCCTTATGTTTTCGTGCTCGACCCGCTGAACCTGATTGTGCCGACTAGGCTCGATGTGCTGGGGGGCGCGTGGTTCGCGCCGCTCTCGGGGCGGTTTCCGGGGTTTGTTTCGGAGCAGGCGGGCTATGTGGGGCTGCCGGGAGTGGTGGTGTTGTGGTGGGCGTTGCGGCGCGGGCGGGATTATTTGCGCGGGCTGCTGCTGGGGGTGATGGTACTGGCCTGCGGGCCGGCGCTGGTGCTGGCGGGACATGTTACCGGTTTGCCCATGCCCTGGGCTTTGCTGCATGGCTTGCCACTGATGAGCAATGCTCTGCCCGCGCGCATGATGCTTTATGCCAGTTTGGTGATTGCCGTGGTGGTGGCTTTGTGGCTGGCCGAGGCCCCCACGCGGGGACGGTATATGCTGGCGATGCTGATGGTGCTGGCTTTGTGGCCGACGGCCCGTCCGGTGCAGGCGGTGCCCGGTGCGCGGTTTTTTGCCCCCCCTGAGGTGCGGGAGGCGTTAGGTGTGGCGCCGCGCTTGTGTGTGCTGCCGTTCGGCCTTGAGAGTCCGGCGATTTATTGGCAGGTTGAGAGCGGATTCGGGTTTTCACAAGTGGCGGGGTATCTGGGGTTTCCACCCAAACGGCTGCAGGGAAACGCCACGCTGATGCGTGGGTTTTTTGGGCTCGACGACCTAGCCTTTCCGGCGGCGTTTTTGGCCTATTGCCGCGCGCAAGGGGCCGATGACATCGTGGCGGGGCCCGGCACCGCGCCGGGGCTGGTGAGCGCGCTGGAGAGGCTGGGGGTACATGGCCGGGTGGTGGATGATGCGGTGGTGCTGTCGCTGACGGGCGGGGCGCCGTGAAGGTGCCGGCGCTTTGGGGCCGGCATGTGGCGGCGGCTGGGGCTTATGCGCTGATTGTGGCGCTGGTGGTGTGGCACGGGGTTGATCTGGGACGGATATTATTAGGCGGTGATGGGGATACGACCGCATTTATTTGGTATCTTGGCTGGTGGCCGTATGCGCTGACCCACCATCTCAACCCGTTCTTCGGCACAATGATCTGGGCGCCGCAGGGGCTGAATCTGATTTGGGTGAACTGTATTCCGGTCATCGCGCTGTTGGCTTGGCCGTTGACGTGGGCGGTTGGGGTGGCGGTGAGCTATGATCTGCTCACCCTGGCCGTGCCGTTGCTCAATGCGCTTGCGGCCTACGCATTTTGTTTCGCGCTCACCCGCCGCGTGCTGCCGGCTTGGTTTGGCGGGTTTTTGTTCGCGTTTTCGAGCTACGCCATGGCGCGGCAGAATGATCAGCTTAATCTTTCGCTGACCGCGCTGTTGCCGCTGGTGGCGTGGCTGGTATGGGCGCGGTTTGAAGGTCGTGTGGGGCGTGCGCGGGCGGTTGGGCTGGCGGCGGTGATGATGGCGCTGGAAGCCGGAATTTCGCTCGAAATTTTCGCGCTCAGCGTGGTGTTCGCGGCTTATGCCTGGGGGCTGGCCTGGTGGCGGCTGCGCGAACGGCGCGCGGCGTTGCGCCGGGTGTTTGTGGACGCGCTATGGGTGGTGCCGCCGTTGCTGGTGCTGGTTTCGCCACTGCTCTGGCCGATGGTGATGGGGCGCAATGATATGCACCTGCCCGCCGCCTGGCCGGATTATTTCTCGACCGATCCGCTTAATTTTATTGTGCCCACCGCGACCACCTGGCTGGGGGGCACGCTGTGCGCGCCGCTCAGCCACCGTTTTGCCGGGCTGGTGGGGGAGCAAGCGGGGTATCTTGGTTTGCCGCTGGTGGTTTTGTTGTGGGGCTATTTGCGCGGGCGGGGATATTTGGCCTGGCTGCTGGGTGGTGTGCTGGTGGCGAGTCTGGGGCCGCATTTGTGGCTGGGCGGGGTGGAAACCGGCCTGCCCATGCCCTGGGCGCTGTTTCATGCGCTGCCCTTGCTGGGCAATGCGCTGCCCGCGCGCTTGATGCTGTTCGCGGGGGTGGTGATCGCGCCGGTTGGGGCGCTGTGGCTGGCTGAGGCTTTTGGCTGGCGGCGCCTGCTGGGGGCGGGGCTGGTGGTGCTGACGCTTTGGCCAGCCCCGCGCCCGGCCGTGCCGCGCCCCGATGCGCCGCTCTTTGCGCCGGGGCGGCTGGTGTCGGTGATTGGGGCGGGGCAGAGCGTGCTGGTGCTGCCGGTGGGGTTTCATAGCGAGGCCACCTATTGGCAGGCGCAAAGCGGCTTCGGGTTCAAGTTGACCAGCGCCTATCTGGGCTTTCCGCCGGTGGCATTGCAGCGGGATCACGCGATGATGAAGGCTTATCTGGGGTTGCCGGTACCAAATCTTGCGGCGCAAATTGAGGCTTATGCCAGACGGACGGGGACGGGGTATATCATCGCCACCCCTCAGACGCCGCCTGACCTGCTGGCGGGACTTGGCGCCTCGGGCTGGGGGGAGCGGGATGTGGATGGCATGAAACTGTTCCAGGTGCCCCGGCCGTGAGGGGGGCGCGCTTTGTGCCCAGTATGGCGGGCGGGGCGGTGCTGGCCGTCGTGGCGGGGTTGTATGTTCTGGCGCCCGGCATTTATGGCGCGCTGCTGCATCTGATCGATATTCCGCCGGCCAGAGGGCTGTTTAACGACCTTGCCGCCATAGGGCAGGCGGCGGCGTGCGCGCAACGGGGGGTTAATGTTTGGGTACCCAATGCCTGCATGGGCGGCGGGGTTTACAGCTATGCGCCACTTTTGCTGCATTGGCCTTGGCTGGTGGTGCTCTACACCCAGACGGCAATGTTGGGGCTGGGCTTGGTGCTGGTGTTTCTGGCCGCTCAGGCCGCGTTGCCGGCATCGCAAAGCCGTGGTGAGCTGGTGGCGCGGGTGCTGGGGACGGTGTCGGGCGCGGTTATTTTCGCGTTGCAACGGGCGAATTTGGATGCGCTGCTGTTTCTGGGCGTGTTGCTGGCCGTGGGGCTGTTGGGCGGGCGCGGCGCGGCGCGGCTGGTGGCCTATGGGCTGTTTGGCCTGTTGGGGGCGCTGAAATATTACCCCGCCGTGCTGCTGGCGCTGGTGGCGCGCGAGCGGGCGCGCTGGTTGGCCTTGGCGGCGGGCCCGGCCGCCTTGCTGGGCGGGGTGTTTTTGTGGCGGTTTGGCGCCAGATTGGCGCGGGCGCTGACCTTGGTGCCGCACGGGCCGCCGCTGGGGAATTGTTTTGGCGCGCTCGATGTGCCGCTTGCCGTGGGGGTGTGGCAGGGCTTGGCGCGCGGGGCGAGCAGGGCCGAGATCACGGCCTTTCAGCTCACGCCGGCGCTGCATGGGCTGTTCTGGGGGTTGGTTGCGCTGCTGGTTTGGCGAGGCTGGCGGGGCAGGGCTGCCTGCCGGGCCGGGCTGACGGAGCTGGCGCCGTTTACCCAGCGCCTGCTGCTGGCGGGAGCGATGTTGATTGTGGCGTGCTTTTTGTTGGCCCAAAACATTGATTATAGAGGAATTTTTCTGCTGCTTGCGTTGCCTGGGCTCTATCAATTGCGCCCGCGCGCGGCCTGGGTGGCGGTGGGGCTGATGAGCGAGGGGCTGTTTCGCATTGGCGCGCTGGAGGTGGGCGGGCTGGTGGGGGGCGCGGGCGCGGGCATGGCGGCTTATATTGTGGTTTGGATGGTGCGCGAGGCGCTATGGTGGGGGCTGGTGGCGCGGCTGCTGGCGGTGCTGCTGGCCTGGGCAGAGTTGACGCTGGCGCGATGGCGGTGCGAGATGGCGGGTGGATCATGACCCAGCTGATGTCTCTCATTGTGCCGTTTTATAACGAGGCCGCGGCCATTCAGGTCTTTGCCGACCGCATGCTGCCGGTGCTTGACGCCGTGCCTGGCACGCGGTGGGAGATTTTATGTGTGGATGATGGTTCATCGGACGGCACGTTGCTCAAGCTGGTGGCGCTGGCGCGGGGCGATGCGCGGTTCAAGGTGATTGAGTTTTCACGCAATTTTGGCAAGGAGGCGGCGCTGACGGCGGGAATTGACGCCGCGCGGGGCGAGGCGGTGATTCCGATCGATGCTGATTTGCAGGATCCGCCGGAGCTGATTGCCGACATGGTGCGCGAGTGGCGGGCCGGTGCCGAGGTGGTGCTGGCCAGGCGCATCGACCGCTCGACCGATGGGGTGCTCAAACGCAAGACCGCGCAATGGTTCTACCGCGCGCATAACAAACTCTCAAAGACGCGGATTCCGGAGAATGTCGGGGATTTCCGGCTGATGGACCGCAAGGTGGTGGAGGCGTTGAAGGCGCTGCCCGAGCGCCAGCGTTTCATGAAGGGGCTGTTTGCGTGGGTGGGGTTTCGGACCGTCACGCTTGATTACGCGCGCGCCCCGCGGGCCGCGGGGGAAACGAAATTCTCTGGCTTGGCGTTGTGGAATTTCGCGCTCGAGGGGTTCACCGGCTTCTCGACCGCGCCGCTGAAAATCTGGACCTATATGGGCGTGGCGGGGGCGTTGCTGACGGTGGCTTATACGCTGTTCATCGTGGTGCACACGCTGATATCGGGCGTGTCGGTGCCGGGCTATGCGTCGTTGTTTGTGGCGGTGTCGTTTTTTGGCTCGGTGCAGCTGATTTCGGTTGGGCTGCTGGGGGAATATATCGGGCGTATTTATGTCGAGACCAAGCAGCGTCCGACTTATATCGTGCGCCAGATTTATGAGCTGCACCGTGGAGAGTAGCGCTTATCGGGCCATGGCCGCCGAGCAAGGACGGCATTGGTGGTTTGTGGGAAGGCGACGGATTTTGGCGGCCATGATCGCGCGGCTGGGGCTGACGAAGGGGGCGCGGGTGTTGGAGCTGGGCTCGGGCACCGGCGGGAACCTGACCATGCTCGCCCGTTTTGGCGCCGTGACCGCGGTGGAAATGGATGAGGAGGCGCGCGAGATTTCACGCGCGTTGATGCCCGGGGTGGATGTGCGGGCGGGCAGGCTGCCCGACGGGCTGGGGCTGGCGGGGGAGCGGTTTGGGCTGGTGTGCCTGTTTGATGTGCTCGAGCATGTGGAAGAGGACGAGGCGGCGCTGCGGGTTTTGACCCGCCACATGGCGCCCAATGCGCGGCTGTTGCTGACCGTGCCCGCTCACCCCAGCCTGTTTGGCGCCCATGACCGCGAATTGCACCATAAGCGGCGCTATACGCGGGCGGGATTGCGGGCCAGGCTGGAGGCGGCGGGGTTTGTGGTGGAGCGGCTGAGTTATATGAACGCGCCGCTGCTGCCTGTGGCGTTTGTGCTGCGTGGGCTCGACCGGCTGTTGGGGCGTGAGCGGGCGACGGCGACGGGTGTGCCGGTGGCGCCGGTGAATGCGCTGCTGACCTGGTTGTTTGGCGCCGAGGCGCTGATTTTGCCCAAAACCGACCTGCCGTTTGGGCTCTCGCTGCTGGCCGTGGCCAGGGCGGGCGATTGCGGCTAGACTGAAGCTTGTGGAATGAGCGGAGTGGCCATGCGCGTTGCGGTGATTCAGATGTCGCCAGGGGCGGAGAAGGAGCAAAACATCGCCCAGGCGCGCGGGCTGGTGGAGGCGCTGGTGGCCGGGCAGAAGGTCGATCTGGTCGTGCTGCCGGAGATGTGGACCTGCCTGGGCGGCACCAGGGCGCAGAAATTCGCCGCTGGTGAGGTGCTGCCCAGCCCCGGTGAGAGCGGCGGCCCGGCTTATGAGTTTTTGCGCGGGCTGGCCATGAGTTTTAATATCCATGTGCATGGCGGTTCGATCGGGGAGGTGCGCGGCGAGAAGCTTTATAACACCACGCTGGTGTTTAACCCGGCGGGCGAGGAGATCGCGCGCTATTCAAAGATCCATCTGTTCGACATCACCACCCCCGATGGCCAGGGCTACCGCGAGAGCGCTATTTATGGCGCGGGCGAGGAGGTGGTGACCTGTATGATCGGCGAGACGCGGGTGGGTTTGGCGATTTGTTATGATATACGCTTTCCCGAGCTGTTTTTGGCGCTGCGCCGGGCGGGGGCCGAGGTGATTTTGCTGCCCGCCGCCTTTACCCTGCAAACCGGCAAGGATCATTGGGAGGTGCTGATCCGTGCCCGCGCGATCGAGACCCAGTGCTGGTTCGCGGCGTGCGGAACTTATGGCGCACACACCGAGGGCAATGGCGAGGTGCGCCAGACTTACGGGCATTCGCTGATTTGCGATCCCTGGGGGCATGTGGTGGCCAAGGCCTCGGATGGCCAGGGCTGGGCGGTGGCCGATATTGACCACCGGCTGACCGCGCGGGTGCGCGCCAATATGCCGGTGCTCGAACACCGGAAACTGGCGTGAAATTCGCCTTTGCCGCCGCCCGCACGGCTAGCGCCGAGGAGGCCAAGGCGCGGCTGGCCGCCCGCTATGGCGAGGTGCCGGCGAAAGAGGCCGATGTGCTGGTGGCGCTGGGCGGCGATGGGATGATGCTGGAATGCCTGCACCGGGTGCTGGGCGTGGCGCTGCCAGTTTATGGCATGAATTGCGGCTCGGTCGGGTTTTTGATGAATGAGTATAGCGAGGAGGAGCTGCCTGACCGGGTGCGCAAGGCGCATCTCTCGGTGCTGCACCCGCTGCGCATGCATGCGATCACCGCGTCGGGCGTGGTGGAGGAGGCGATGGCGCTGAACGAGGTGTCGCTGCTGCGCCAGACCCGCCAGGCCGCCAAGATCCGTATTTCCATCGATCATGCCGAGCGGCTGCCGGAACTGATTTGCGACGGGGTGCTGATTTCCACGCCCGCCGGATCGACCGCTTATAACCTCTCGGCGCATGGGCCGATTGTGCCGCTCTCGGCCAATTTGCTGCCGCTTACCCCCATCTCGGCCTTTCGCCCCCGGCGCTGGAGGGGCGCGCTGCTGCCCTCGAGCGTGGATGTGCTGTTCGAGGTGCTTGAAGCCGAGAAACGGCCGGTGGCGGCGGTGGCGGATTTTACGGAAGTGCGCGATGTGGTCTCGGTGGCGGTTTCGGAAGACCGCAGCGTGGGGGCCGCGGTGCTGTTCGACCCCGACCGGGCGCTTTCGGAGCGGATCATCACCGAGCAATTCACGGTGTGATGGAGGAGATCCGCCTCGTTATCTGGGATTTGGACGGGGTGTATTGGCCGGGCGTGCTGGCCGAGGGGACCGCGCAGACCGATGCCAGCGCGGCCGAGATTGTGCGCGCGCTTAACCGGCGTGGTATCATCAACGCCATTTGCTCGAAGAATGAGCCCGAGCCGGTGTGGGCGGTGCTGGCGGGCCAGGGTATGGCGGGGGCGTTCGTGTTCGCCGATATCGGCTTTGGCGCCAAGGGCGCGCGGGTGGCGGAAATTATCGAGGCGGCGCAGCTGCGCCCGGCCTGTGTGCTGTTGATCGACGATGAGCCCGCTAATTTGGCCGAGGCGGAGCGGGTGGTGCCGGGGTTGAATGTCGCCGGGCCTGAGTTGGTGGCGCATCTACTGGCAAACCCGCGCTTGCGCGGGCGCGCGGATGAGGGGCTAACCCGGCTGGCGCAGTATAAGCTGTTAGAGGGGCGGCGCGTGGCGCGTGGCGGGGCGCGCGGGGAGGATGCGGCGTTTTTGCGCGAAAGCGGCATTTGCGTGCGGCTGGTGAGCGATGTGGAGGCGCATTTACCCAGAGCGGTGGAACTGATTAACCGTACCAACCAGCTCAACTTCACCAAGCGCCGCTTGCCTGAGGTGGATGCCGAGGCCGCCTTGCGCGCCGAGCTTGCGGGGTTTGATATGTTCGCGGGCCTGATTGAGGTGCGCGACCGCTATGGCGATTATGGTCTGGCTGGGTTTTTTGCGGGCGTTGGCGGGTTTGGCGCGGCGCGGCTGGTGCATTTTTGCTTCTCGTGCCGCTTGCTCGATATGGGGGTGGAGCGCTGGCTTTATGAGCGGCTGGGCAGGCCCGAGATTACCGTGGCCGGGACGGTGGCGGCGATGCTCGATGGCCCGGCGGTGGATTGGATTATGGAGCAAAATCCAGCCGGCGCGCTGGGGCAGGGACGAGCTGTGATCGACCGGCTGGTGCTGCGTGGAGGGTGCGACCTTTCGGCGATGTCGCATTATCTGCGCGCGATGGCGGAGGAGATGGCGGTGGAGTTCAATACCATCCGCGCCGGGCGGCAAATGCGGCGCGACCACGCGGCTTATCTGCCACTGTGCCTGACCCCGCCCGAGGGCGCCGCGCGCGCGGCGCTTGAGGAGATTGGCCTGCGCGCGGAGGATTGGCACTCGGCCCTGGCGGCGCCAAGGCTTGCGCGCGAGACGTGGGTGCTGAGTTTTTGGTCCGATTCTTATGTGCAGCTTTATGAGCGTGAGGGTGTGGCGCTGCCGTTTTTGCTTGAAGGAGACCCACACGCCACCATCGACGTGACAACCCTGCGTGAGGACGAGGCCGCGCCGTTTCTGGCCGCGCCCGAAAATATGGCGGCATGGCGGGCTTTGTGCGCGGGCTGGCGCTGTGTGGGGACGCTGGGGAAAGACCGCCTGCGGAGGCTGTTGGCGCCGCTATTGGCTAGGCGACCGCGGCTGGTGATGTTCATGCTGGCGCCTGAAGTTTGGCGCAACCATCCTGAGCAGCCGCTCAGTCACTTCCCCGCCGCGCGGGCGCTTAACGATGTGCTACGCGAGGCGGCGGCGCTGGAAGGGGTAGAGGTGATCGATATGTTCGAGTTCGCGCCGCCTGACTGGGCCGGGCCAGATACCGCGCATTTCGACCGCGCCACTTATGCCCGCGCGGCGGCGCGGATTGCCGGGGTTATCGGGCGGTATTTTGGTGATTCACTTGCCCTGTGACGGGGCGTTCTTTATGGCTTTGGCATGGCTGAACGTTATTTTATTGTGACCTGGGATCAGTTGCATCGAGACGCCAAGGCTCTTGCCTGGCGGCTGCATGCGTACCAGCAATGGCAGGGAATTGTCGCGATTACGCGCGGGGGGCTGATTCCAGCCGCCATTATCGCGCGCGAGCTGGAATGCCGGCTGATCGAGACCGTTTCGATCGTGACCTATGACGAGGAAAGCCGCGGCGAGCCGGTGGTGACCAAGCCGCCCGTGGCCGCCGGAGACGGCGAGGGCTGGCTGATCATTGACGATCTGGTGGATACCGGCACCACCGCGAAAGTGGTGCGCGGGCTGCTGCCCAAGGCGCATTTCGCCACCGTGTACGCCAAGGCGGCGGGTAAGCCGGTGGTGGATACGTTTATTACCGAAGTCAGCCAGGATACCTGGATTTTGTTTCCGTGGGACACTGAACCGCAATTTGTCGCGCCATTGGCGCGCAAGAGGTGAAAGATGCCATTGGCGCGCAAGGGGTGAAAGATGCCATTGGCGCGCAAGGGGTGAATATGGCCCCGGCGCGCGGGCGCGTGCTGGTGTTTGTGGTGACCGTCGACTGGTTTTTTGCCTCGCATTTTCTGGCCCGGGCGTTGGCCGCGCGGGCGGCGGGATGGCGCGTGGTGGTGGTGGCGCGCGAAGGCCCGGCGGCGGCGCGGATACGGGCCTTGGGGATTGAGCTGGTGCCGGTGGCGTTTGAGCGCGCGAGCCTGGACCCGCTGGCGCATATGCGGCTCGTTTGGCGGCTGAGTGGGCTTTACCGGGCGTTGAGGCCTGATCTGGTGCATCATGTGGCGATGAAGCCGATTTTGCTGGGCGGGCTGGCCGCGCGGCTGGCCGGCGTGAGGGCGGTGGTGAACGCGCCGGTAGGGCTGGGGTTTGTGTTTTCCTCAAGCGGGGGGTTGGCGCGGAGGTTGCGCCCGTTGGTGCGCGCCTGGCTGCGTGTGACGCTCACCCCCCCCAACGCCGTGGCGGTGTTTGAGACTGAGGCCGACCGCTACGAGATGCTGCGCGCCGGGCTGGCCGCGCCGGGGCGTGTGCGCGTGATTGCGGGGGCGGGGGTGGATGGCGGGCGTTTTGTGCCGAGCGCACCGCCCGGGGGGCGCGTGCGGGTGGTGATGGCGGCGCGGCTGTTGCGGGCCAAGGGCGTGGAGCTGTTCGCGGAGGCGGCGGGGCGGCTGCGTGGGCGGGCTGAATTTTGGCTGGCGGGCGCGCCCGATGCGGGCAACCCGGACAGTTTGCGCGCCGATGAGGTGGCGGCGCTGGCGGATGCGCAGGGCGTACGCTGGCTGGGTGAGGTGGCTGACATGCCTGGCCTGTTGGCGGGGGCGCATATTGTCTGCCTGCCATCATATTACGGTGAGGGGCTGCCGAAAATTCTGCTCGAGGCGATGGCTTGCGGGCGGGCGGTGGTGGCGAGCGACATTGCCGGCTGCCGCGCCGCGCTGGGCGACGAGGCCGGGCTGCTGGTGGCGCCACGCGATGCGGAGGCGCTGTGCGCGGCGCTGGCGCGGCTGATTGAGGATGCGCCCTTGCGCGCGCGGCTGGGCCAGGCCGGGCGGGCGCGGGTGGAGGCGGCGTTTTTGGATGAGCATATATGCGCGCGGACGCTGGCGCTCTACGATGAGCTGACGGTTTTGGGGGAGGGACGATGAACAAGCTGATCTTTACGCTGCTCAGCCTGGCGGGGCTGGCGCTGTTGGCCTGGTTCGGGTTTGGCCTGCTGGCCGGGCCCGGCAGCCATGATGCCACCGAAATTGGCGCGGTGAGCACGAATTTCCGGTTGTTTGGCCCCAATGACAAGGTGGTGGTGGAGCGGGTGGACGACCCGAAAGTGGCCAATGTTTCTTGCTTTATCTCGTTTGCCCAGACTGGCGGGGTGAGCGGCGGCGTGGGGGTGGCCGAAAACCCCAGCCAGTTCGCGCTGCAATGCGTGGCGCGCGGGCCGGTGACGGTGCCGCCCGGCCTGCCGGCGGAAGAGGAGATGAGCTCGATTCAGGCGTCGTTCCTGTTCAAGCATTTCATTCTCACGCGCATGTATGACGCGCAGAGCAACACGCTGGTTTATGTGCTGATTAGTACACGTATTTTGAGCGGCTCGCCCGCCAATGCGGTTTCGGCGGTGCCGGTGGCGGCGGGCGGCTGAGCGCTTGCCAAGCGCGGGGGGGTGGGCCATCTGTAAGCTATAAGAGGGGGAGCTGACATGATCCGCATTTTGCTGATCGTCGTGGTGGTGCTGGCACTTGATGTGCCGTTTTATGACCGCATCACGCCGACGCTGTTCGGGATTCCGTTTTTCTACTGGTACCAGATGGCTTTGGTGCCGGTATCTTCGTTCTTGATCTGGCTGGTTTACCGGGCGGAAGCGGGCAAGGAGGCTGGGCAATGAGCGTGACCTTGCCGATGGTGATTTTTTTCGCCCTCGTGGCGCTGGTGCTGGGGCTGGGTTTCGCGGCGGCGAAATTTGGCGGCGAGACGGCCAACCATATCGAGGAATGGGGGCTTGGCGGGCGGCGGTTTGGCACGTTGCTCTCGTGGTTTCTGATCGGGGGCGACGCCTATACGGCCTATACGTTCATCGCCATTCCGGCGTTGATGTTTGGTGCCGGGGCGATCGGGTTTTTCGCCATGCCTTATACGATTTTGATTTATCCGATCCTCTTTACGGTGTTTCCGCGCCTGTGGCGGGTGGCGAAGGCGCGGGGGTATATCACGGCGCCGGAATTCGTGCGCGGGCGCTATGGCAATAAATGGCTGGCGCTGGCGGTGGGGGTGACCGGCATTGTCGCCACCATGCCTTATATCGCGCTGCAATTGGTGGGCATGCAAACCGTGATCGGGGCGCTGGGTATTCCGGGGCATCTGCCGCTGGTGCTGGCGTTTTTGGTGCTGGGGGGATTTACCTATACGGCCGGGCTGAAGGCGCCGGCGGTGATTTCGGTGGTCAAGGATTTGCTGATTTACCTCACCGTGCTGGTGGCGATCATCACCATTCCCGCCGAGCTTGGCGGGTTTGGGGCGATTTTCGCCAAGGTGCCGGCCAAGCTGGTGCTGCTGGCCCAGCCGCCCGCGGGCTCGAGCGGCAGCTTCACGGCCTATGGCTCGCTGGCGCTGGGCTCGGCGCTGGCGCTGTTTCTCTATCCGCACACCATGACGGGCGTGCTGTCTTCATCTGGCCCCAAGGTGATTAAGCGCAATGCCGTGCTGCTGCCGGCCTATTCGCTGATGCTGGGGTTTTTGGCGCTGCTGGGCTTTATGGCGGTCGCCATGGGGCTGAAGACCATGCCGCAATTCGCCGCCGGATTCGCGCATTACGGCACCAGCTTCGCGGTGCCCGCGCTGCTGATGGCGACGCTGCCCGGCTGGTTTGTGGGCGTGGCGTTCGCGGCCATCGCCATTGGCGCGCTGGTGCCGGCTTCTATTATGGCGATTGCGGCGGCCAATATTTTCGCCCGCGATATTTGGGGGCAGTTTTTGCGCCATGGCCCGGATGGCGGGGCGAAGGTGGCCAAGCTGTTCTCGATTTTGGTGATTTTGGGGGCGCTGGTGTTTGTGCTGGCGCTGCCGCTCACCTTTGCCGTGCAGTTGCAGCTGCTGGGCGGTATGTGGCTGATTCAGACCGTGCCGGCGATCATGATTTCGGTGTTTACCCGCCGGCTCAATGGCTGGGCGCTGTTTGTGGGCTTGGCGGTGGGCATTGGCGTGGCCACCTGGCTGGCGGCGCTTAATCATTTTGCCGCGGCCATCTGGCCGTTTCATGTGTTTGGCTACACGGTGCCTTGCTATATCGCGCTGGCGACGCTGCTGCTGAACCTGTTTGTGGCCTGGGTGCTGACGCCGGTGTTCAACGCGCTGGCCCCTGGCGCCGAGGGCGATGAGACCAGCGCGGCTGATTATGTGTGACATGGGCGGGGAGGCCGCGCGCCTCCCCGGTGAGGTTAGAAGATTTTATTGATCAGGTCTTCGCCGATCCCAAAGCCGGCGCCCATTTCGATGGCGCGGCCGAAGGTGGAGTTGAGGAAGCCGCCCAGCAGTCCGCCGCCTTGTTGCGGCGGGTAATAAGGCTGTTGGGGGTAGGGGGATTGCTGCGGGTAACCTGGCTGGGCATAGGGCTGCGGCGGGTTGCCCCAGGGGGATTGCGGCAGGGACTGGGGCACGCTTTGGGGCAGCGCCTGGGCCTGGGCGGCAACGAAATTATGCAAGGCCTGGAGCAGGTTGCTCACCTGATTCTGCTCGGCCTGGATGGCCAGCGCCACGCTTTTGAGATCGAGGAACCATTCGCGGGCGTTGGGGTCGCCGGATTGGGCGGCGGATTGGAGCTTTTGGCCGAGGGATTGCAACTCACCGATGGTTTGGCGGGCCTGGGCCTGGAGCTGGTTATATTGGTCGTCGATGGTCTGGATATCCATGGGATCCTCCTGGTTCGAGATGGGGGTAGCGGTGATTTCGGGCGAAAATTCGGCGGGCTTGCCTTGGGGGCGCCAAATTCAGCCCTGTGCGGCGCGGTAGGCCGCGCAGGCCTCGCCGAAGGCGGCGAAGAGGCGGGTGCGGTCGGGGAAGGCGCTGACTTCCCATTCGGGGTGCCATTGCACGGCGATGTTGAACCCCTTGGCGGCCTCGACGCGCACGGCCTCGATGGTGCCGTCGGGCGCCAGGGCCTCGACCGCCAAGCCGGGGGCCAGCTTGTCGATTCCCTGGCCGTGCAGGGAATTCACCATGATTTCATCCTGGCCGATGATGCGCTGGAGCGTGCCGCTGAGGGTAACGCCATGCTTGAGAGCAAAGCGCCGCTCACCCTCGCCGCCGCGATGGTCGAACCGGCCGGGGATGTTGTGGAGCTGCTGGTGCAGCGTGCCGCCAAGGGCGACGTTGAGCTCTTGCAGCCCCCGGCAGATGCCGAGGACGGGTAAACCCATTTCCAGCGCCGCGCGGATGAGGGGGAGGGTGGTGGCGTCACGCGCGGGGTCGTGATCTTCGGGGGTGTGGTCGTAATCGGCGCCGTAGAGGGTGGGGGCGATGTTTGAGGGCGAGCCGTTGAACATCAGCCCGTCGAGACGGCTGAGCAGGGGGAGCATGGACTCGCCATGCGGGGGGATGAGCACCGGCACGGCGTTGGCGGCGGCCAGGAGAGAGGCGCCGTAACGCGCGGGGGTGGCGTGCTGGATGTAGCCGGAAATGAGCTTGGTGCAGGCGGGAATGCCGACGAGGCTGGGGCGCGACATGGGGTTCACTCTTTGGTTGCACACAGGAGTTTGGCACGAAGCGCCGTGCCCGCAAGGGCAAATGGCGCGGATGGCCGGGGGCTTGGAGGGGGATATCGCGCTGGTTGAGTGGCGGGGCCGGGACGAATCGGGGGATGGCTGCGGAGGTGGCGTTAAAAAGGGGCATTAGGACTGTCGTTATAACGAGAAGTTTATGACGGGTGAGTGTCTCAAAAATGGTGGTTTGAGGGGGATTTTTGTTGCTTTGGCTGTTTGCTCGCGAAAATGTGTTCGCGCGCGCGGGGGTAAGCCTGTTCCGTTTGTGGGGAGTTCTGTGCATTTGGGGGTCTGATTAATTAAACATTTCTGGTTGCCGCGGGCTGCCGGGAAGTAATGACTCCGGAGTGTGTGGGTATGTCTGACAGCTGGAATGGTAATAGTAATTATCCGAACGACTGGTTCACCGCCTCCAACTGGAGCACAGGCGCGGCGCCCACCATCAGCGCTACTGGCTCGGAGGGGGTTGTTATCTCCGGAACGGTTTCAAATCAGCCAACCATGGCTATTGCGGTAGCGTATGGATCGGCGCCTGCTTCTAATTATATTCATGTCAATCAGACAGTTATTGCCGGTGGTACAAAGCTTTCCAATTACGTTATGGAGCAGGTGGATGGTGTTGGCATTACCCTGACCAATGGTGCCAATCTTACGCTGCTTGGGATTGCGGCGGGTATTTTTTACGGTAACGCGGATACTCTTACGCCATCGTACGGTACCTTGTCAGGCTTGCACGGCGCGCAGACGGTGACGCCGCAATATGACAAGCACATGAGTATTCTTGCCGTTGGTTCAGATACTCTGACGGTTGAGACAATTGACGATAATTTTGGCAAGATTGCCGTTGGGACTGGTTCTACCTTAACCATCGACAACATCGTTGCGGGTAATGCCCAGTCTCTCCACGGCTTGGTGAATTACGGACTTATCAGCATCAGCTCGGGCGGCAAGCTGATTATCAGCGATGCCACCTATACGGCTAAAACAGGCACGCTGGCGAATTTCTTCAATGCGGGCTGGATTGTTGATAATGGTGGCACGCTTGATGCTACCGGAACATTGCTTGATGGCACCAACACCGCGAATTCCGCCGGTACGATTGATGGTTATGTCATCGTCGAGAATGGTGCGCAGGCGACTTTATCTAACAGTGTTGCCAGCCATGAGTTAATTTCCTTCTCCGGAACGGGCAACACGCTGGCGATTACCGCCGGGACGCTGTTTCAGGGCACGGTGGCGGGGTTTGGGTCAACCGACACGATCGCGGTGAATGGGTTTACCTCGACATCCAACATCACGCTCACCACGGTTGATGGCACGCCGGAATTAATTACCACCAACGGCTCGGTTCTCACCACCATTACGCTGGCGGGGTCGGTTTCCAGCATGATTGTGGCGGGGACCAATAGCGCGGGGCAGGAATATATTCAGTCTGGGAATAATGCCATTACCGGCGGCACCAGCACGCTGGGCGGCGCGGGCAGCACGGTTACAACCAGTGGTGGCATGACCGTGAGCGGCGCGGGGACCACGCTTTCGACTTATGATTCGCTGGCCGGCAATGGCACCATCACCATTCAGAACGGTGCCACGTTTGGGCTTTATAACACCGCCGGCAGCGATGGCGGGGTGACCGTGGAGTTTGGCACGCTGGGCGGCGCCACGTCTCCGAATACGCTGATTGTCAATGATAATGCCGCTGGATTCGCCGGCACCATCACCGGCTTTGGCGGCGGAGACAGGATTGATGTCGGCGCTTCGGTGCTGCCGAGCCTGACCAGCGGCGAGGGGCTTGCTTACAGCTATAGCGGCGGGGTGCTGACGGTTTCGGAGACCAAAAACGCCGGCGGGACGGTTGCCGCCACGGCACTGACGATTGCGGGTTCGGGGCTTTCCACGGCTTCATTCGTGGCGCTGGAGAGCAATTCGGGTGTGGAGATTGAGCTGGCGCCGACGGTGGCGACCGGGTTCACGTTCACGGGCAATGGCTCGTTTGAGGCGCCGGCGAATTATGCGGGCGGCGTGGCGCCGGGGGATGTGCTCTCGGGGCTGGAGAGCGTGACGATTGCGGCGAATACGGCGTCGGTGTCTTCGGGCGGGGTTACGGATAACGGCACGATTTCGGTGGCCGCCGGGGCCGCGTTTGTGGATGGCGGGTCGCTGAGCGGGACGGGCGCGCTGAACGTGGCGGGCTCGGCGACGCTGAGCGGCGCGACGACGCTGGCGGGGATTGCCGATAGCGGCACGCTGGTGCTGGGCGGCACGGATGCGGCGGCGGTGGCGGTTGGCGCTGGCGCGCAGGTGACGCTGGCGGCGAATTTCGCGGACAGCCAGGCGATCACGGGTCCGGGCACGCTGACGGTGAATGCCGGCGTGACGGCGACGCTGGCGGCGGGGACGTCGCTGGGGTCGATCATTGATCATGGCACCATCGTGGCGGCGGGCAGCCTGGGTGGCCCGATTAACATGGAGGGCGATGGCGCCAAGACGGCGGTGGCGTTTGCCACGGGCAATGCCGCGCCGGTGCTGACGAATTTTGGCACCACGGACCAGCTGGTGGTGACCGGGGTGAGCGTGCCCAGCGGGGATGGCCTGGCGCTGTCTTATAATGGCGGGGTGCTGACGGAGGCGGTGACGGCGAATTCGACCGGTGCGGTGGTGTCATCGAACGCGGTGTCGATCACGGGGACGGCGTCGGGTGTGCTGTCGACCTCTTCGTTCGTTGATCTGGTCGGGGCCTCGGGGGTGACGATTGAACTGGCGCCGACGGTGGCGACCGGGTTCACGTTCACGGGCAATGGCTCGTTTGAGGCGCCGGCGAATTATGCGGGCGGCGTGGCGCCGGGGGATGTGCTCTCGGGGCTGGAGAGCGTGACGATTGCGGCGAATACGGCGTCGGTGTCTTCGGGCGGGGTTACGGATAACGGCACGATTTCGGTGGCCGCCGGGGCCGCGTTTGTGGATGGCGGGTCGCTGAGCGGGACGGGCGCGCTGAACGTGGCGGGCTCGGCGACGCTGAGCGGCGCGACGACGCTGGCGGGGATTGCCGATAGCGGCACGCTGGTGCTGGGCGGCACGGATGCGGCGGCGGTGGCGGTTGGCGCTGGCGCGCAGGTGACGCTGGCGGCGAATTTCGCGGACAGCCAGGCGATCACGGGTCCGGGCACGCTGACGGTGAATGCCGGCGTGACGGCGACGCTGGCGGCGGGGACGTCGCTGGGGTCGATCATTGATCATGGCACCATCGTGGCGGCGGGCAGCCTGGGTGGCCCGATTAACATGGAGGGCGATGGCGCCAAGACGGCGGTGGCGTTTGCCACGGGCAATGCCGCGCCGGACCTTATCGACTTTGGTACATCCGACCAGCTGGTGATTACCGGCGTGAGCGTGCCCGTGGGTGAAGGCGTGGTGTTGAGCTATGACACCGTGACCGGCGTGCTGACGGAGGCGGTGACGGCGAATTCGACCGGTGCCGTGCTGTCTTCGAATGCCGTCTCGATTGCCGGGGCGCTGGCGGATACGCTCAATAGCGGGGCCTTTCTCGGGCTGATCGGCACCAACGGGCTGACCATTCAGTTGGCTCATACGCACGATCCTTCCTACACCTTCACGGGTAATGGCTCATTTGAGAGCCCGACCAATTATTCCGGTGGGGTGGCGCCTGGCGATAATCTGGGATCGCTCGATGCGGTTACCATTGCCTCGGGCGCGTCTGCGACGGTGACGTCGGGCGGGGTGACCGATAATGGTACGATTTCGGTGCTGTCGGGCGGCTCATTCGTGGATGCGGGGTCGCTGATCGGCACGGGCACGCTGAGCGTGGCGGGCTCGGCGACGTTGACGGGCGCGACGACGCTGGCGGGGATTGCCGATAGCGGCACGCTGGTGCTGGGCGGCACGGATGCGGTGGCGGTGGCGGTTGGCGCTGGCGCCCAGGTGACGCTGGCGGCGAATTTCGCGGATAGCCAGGCGATCACGGGTCCGGGCACGCTGACGGTGAATAGCGGCGTGACGGCGACGCTGGCGGGCGGGTCTTCGCTCAGCTCGATCGTTGATGCTGGGTCGCTGGTGGCGGCGGGCAGCCTGGGCGGGGTGATTGACATGCTGGGCAATGGCGCCGGCACGTCGATCGATTTCTCGGGCACGGATGTGACGGGTGGCGTGCTGGGCGCCAGCTTGATCAATTTTGGCACGGGCGACGCCATTACGCTGAGCACCGCCAATTTGGGCCTGACCGCCGGTGACAGCCTGACCGAGACCTACAACAACGGCACGCTGGTGGTGACCGATGGCGCCAATGGCCAGTCGGTGACGTTGGATGTGGGCTTGAGCGCGGGCGACAGCGCGAGCTGGCTGCAGGCGACGGACAGCACGGGCGCGCTGGTGATCACGCTGTGCTTCTGCGCGGGCACCGCGATTGCCACGCCCGATGGCGAGGTGGCGGTGGAGACGCTGCAGGCGGGTGATTTGGTGCTGACCGCCGATGGCCGGGCGCTGCCGGTGCGCTGGATGGGCCAGAGCCATGTGGCCAGGGCCTTCGCGGACCCTCTGCGCTCTTACCCCGTGCGGGTGATGGCCGGGGCGCTGGGCGAGGGGCTGCCTAAGCGTGATTTGCTGGTCTCGCCGGATCATGCGCTGTTCATGGATGGGCTGCTGGTGCAGGCGGGCGCGCTGGTGAACGGCGTGAACGTGGTGCGCGAACGTGATGTGGCCGAGTTCTTCACTTATTACCATGTCGAGCTGGCGAGCCATGAGCTGCTGCTGGCCGAGGGCGTGGCGGTGGAGAGCTTTGTCGATAACGTCGACCGGATGCATTTCCATAATTGGGATGAGCGCACGGCGCCTGATGAGGCGATTATGGAGCTGCCTTATCCGCGTGCCAAGTCGGCGCGGCAGGTGCCGGCCAGGGTGCGGGCCAAGCTGCTCGATGGGGTGGAGATGATTGCCCGCGCCTGAGCGGCGAGGGCAATCACCGTCTGATCGGGGCCGGAAGGTTCGGATCGGACGGTTGAAACGGCTCGTTCAAACAATCTGGAACAATGGGTAGGGGCGGGACTTTACGCGCCCCTTTCTTTTTGCGCGCAAATGTACATGTTATGGTCATGAGCTTGTATTTCGAGGATTTGACCCCCGGGCTGCGCTTTACCAGCCGGGCGGTGAGGATGAGCGTCGAGGGGATTATCGGCTTCGCGCGGGATTATGACCCGCAGCCTTTTCATACCGACCCAGAGGCGGCTGTGGAGAGTTTTTTTGGCGGGTTGGCGGCCAGCGGCTGGCACACGGCGGCCACCACCATGCGCTTGATGGTGGAGAGCGTGCCGATTGCTGGCGGGTTGATTGGGGCTGGCGTGGAAATTGCCTGGACACGCCCCGTGCGCCCGGGTGACGAGCTGGTGGCGGTGAGCGAGGTGATGGAGTTAAAGCCGCTGCGCTCGAAGCCTGACCGCGGCATGGCGGTGGTGCGGATTGAGACGCGCGACGGGGCAGGCGAGGCGGTGCAGGTGATTACCTGCAAGATGGTGGTGCCGCGCCGCCCGGTTTGAATTCCAGCCAGATTGTTGTAGGCCAACGCCATGACACGCAAAATCGAACTGAGCCGCAAAACCTCGGAAACCGACATCGTCATCAGCTTCAACCCTGATGGCACGGGGCGCACCGATATTTCCACCGGTGTGGGGTTTTTTGACCATATGCTCACCGCGTTCGGGCGCCATGGGCTGTTTGATCTGACGGTGAAGGCCAAGGGCGATTTGCACATTGATGCCCACCACACGGTTGAGGATGTGGGTATTTTGCTCGGCCAGGCGTTACAGGCGGCGTTGGGAGACAAGCGCGGGATCAACCGTTTCGGCCATGCCATCGTGCCCATGGATGAGGCGTTGGTGGAGGCGGCGGTGGATCTCTCGGGGCGGGCGTTTGTGGTTTGGGGGGTGAAGTTCGAGCGGCCTTATATTGGCAATATGGACACCCAGATGGTCGAGGAGTTTTTTCGGGCGCTGGCGGGCAATGGGCTGTTCAATTTGCATGTCATCGAGCGGGCTGGGCAGAATGCCCACCATGTGGCCGAGGCGGCGTTTAAGGCGGTGGCGCGGGCGTTGCGCCAGGCGGTGGCGATTGACCCGCGCGCGGCCGGGGAGATTCCCTCGACCAAGGGTGTGATCTGAGCCCATGCTGGTCGCGGTTATTGATTATCAGAGCGGCAATCTGGCCTCGGCCGCGCGGGGGTTGGCCCTGGCGGCCACGCAGCGGGGTATTGCGGCCGATGTGCGCATTACCGCCGACCCTGAGCTTGTCGCGCGCGCGGAGCGGATTGTGCTGCCTGGCCAGGGGGCGTTCGCCGATTGCGCGCGCGGATTGAAAAGCGTGGACGGGCTGGAGGAGGCGCTGTTCAGGCGCGTGGATGAGGGCGCGCCCTTTCTGGGTATTTGCGTGGGTATGCAGCTGATGGCCGAGCGCGGGCTGGAGCATGGCGTGACGCCCGGCTTTGGCTGGGTGAGGGGCGAGATCGCCCGCATGGAGGTGGGCGATAACCGCCTGCCGCACATGGGCTGGAACGAGCTGCAGTTTGAGCCCGGCGCGCACCCGTTGCTGGCGGGGCTGGTGCCGGGCGATCATGCTTATTTTGTCCATTCCTATGCGCTTTCGGGCGGGCGTGCTGAGGAGATCATCGCCACCACCACGTATGGCGGTGAGGTTGTGGCCATGGTGGCCTCGGGTAACCGCGCCGGCACGCAGTTTCATGCGGAGAAAAGCCAGCAGGTCGGGCTGACCATTCTGGGCAATTTTCTCGCCTGGACACCGTGAGTGGCGCGAACGCCCGTTCGCCACGCAAGACTCACTTGAAATTGATCGCCATTGGCGCCAAGAGGCTGCCGTGAGCCAAGCCCTGCCCCCCCCCGCGTCGCTCTATGCAGAGCGGCTTGAACGCTTCGAGGATGAAGCCGATTTGCACGCTCTTAGCGAGGCGGCCATAGCGGCCATTCTCGATGGCGGCGGTTTTGGCTGGGTCAGAGCCCCCAAGGCCTCGGTGGTGGAGCAATATTATCGCGGCGTGCTGCTGGTGCCCGAGCGCGAGCTGATTGTGGGGCGCATGGACGGCATGGTGTATGGCGCCGCGCAACTGCAAAAACCTTCGCGCAATAACGAGGCGCAATCATTCTCGGTGCAGATGATGCACCATTTCGTGGCCCCCTATGCGCGCGGCCACGGGCTGGCGCGTGAGATTTTGCGCAAGGCCGAGGAACGCGCCCGCGCGCTGGGGTTTTATGTGCTCAATCTGGATGTGCGCGCGACCCAAAAAGGCGCCATTTCGCTTTATGAGGCCGAGGGCTTCACGCGTTGGGGCACTCATCCGGCTTATGCCCGTGTGCGCGGGCAGACCATTCCTGGCCATTTTTATTACAAGAAGCTGAAATGACCCTGACGCTCTACCCTGCGATTGATTTGAAGGATGGTGCCTGTGTGCGCCTGCTGCGCGGCGAAATGGACCAGGCGACGGTGTTTGGCACCGACCCCGGCGCCCAGGCCAAGGCCTGGCAGACAGCCGGGTTTGGCTGGGTGCATGTGGTGGACCTGAATGGCGCCTTTGCCGGTAAGCCGGTGAATGGCGAGGCGGTGAGATCGATTTTGGCCAATGTGACCGTGCCGGTGCAGCTGGGCGGCGGCATACGCTCGATCGCGCAGGTGGAGGCCTGGCTTGAGGCGGGTATCGCGCGGGTTATTCTGGGCAGCGCGGCGGCCAAGAACCCGGCGCTGGTGAAGGAGGCCGCGCGGCTGTTTCCGGGCCGGGTGGTGGTGGGGATTGATGCCAAGGGCGGCATGGTGGCCACGGAAGGCTGGGCGGAGGTTTCAGACATTGCCGCGACCGAGCTGGCCAGGCGTTTCGAGGATGCTGGAATTTCGGCGATTATTTACACCGACATCGCGCGTGATGGCATGAAGACCGGGTTGAACCTGGAAGAGACCGTGGCGCTGGCCAGGGCGGTGCGCGTGCCGGTGATCGCCTCGGGCGGGGTGGCTTCGGTGGCGGATATCGTGGCGCTGAAACAGGCGGCTTTGGGGCAGCCGAATCTCAACGGCTCGATTCTCGGCCGGGCGCTGTATGATGGCTCGCTCTCGCCCGCGGAGGCCTTGGCTTCATGCTGAAACTGCGCGTGATTCCGTGCCTGGACGTGAAGGACGGGCGGGTGGTGAAGGGGGTGAATTTTGTCTCGTTGCGCGATGCCGGAGACCCGGTGGAGCAGGCGGTGGTGTATGACGCCGCCGGGGCCGATGAGCTGACGTTTCTCGATATCACCGCGTCTTCGGATAACCGGGATACGATTCTCGACGTTGTGCACCGCACGGCCGAGCGGGTGTTTTTGCCGCTTACCGTGGGCGGGGGCATACGCACGGTGGCGGATATGCGCCGGCTTTTGCTGGCGGGAGCTGATAAATGCTCGATCAATTCAGCCGCGATCGCGCGGCCTGAGCTGGTGAGCGAGGCGGCGGAGAAGTTTGGCAGCCAGTGCGTGGTGGTGGCGATTGATGCCCGCCAGTCCGCCCCGGGCAAATGGGAGGTGTTCTCGCATGGCGGGCGCACGGGCACGGGGCTCGATGTGCTGGACTGGGCCAAGCAGATGGAAGCGCGCGGGGCGGGGGAAATTTTACTCACCTCGATGGACCGCGATGGCACGGGCAAGGGGTTTGACCTGGAGTTGCTGCGCGCGATTTGTGGCGCGGTGAGGTTGCCGGTGATCGCCTCGGGCGGGGTGGGCACGCTGCGGCATTTTGTTGAAGGCGCGCAAGCCGGCGCCACGGGGCTGCTCGCGGCGAGCGTGTTCCATTTTGGTCAATTTACCATTGCCCAGGTGAAAGATGCTTTGAAAGCCGCGCATTTGCCGGTACGAGAGCCTCGTTTGATCACAAGCTGAAGGAGTCGCAGGTCCGTCATGGCCAAGAAAGCCGACAAAACACCGGTCCCCGCGCCCCGGAAGAAGGTGGCGACCTCTGACAAGGCAACCGAGAAGAAGGCGGTTTCGGGCAAGAAGACGGCCTTGGGCAAGAAAGCCGCCGCGCGCGCGCCGGCGGTGATTCCGCCGCCTTTATCGGGGCCCGATGCGCGTGTGCTCGACCGCTTGTGGGCGACTGTGCTCTCACGCAAGGATGCCGACCCCAACCAGAGCCACTCGGCCAGGTTGCTGGCGCGTGGCACCACCAAGGTGGCGCAGAAATTTGGTGAGGAGGCGGTGGAGACGGTGATTGAGGCGGTGGCCGGGCACAAGACCGCGCTGATCGGGGAAAGCGCCGATGTGCTCTATCACCTGATGGTGCTGTGGGTGGATGCCGGGCTGCGGCCCGAGCAGGTATGGTCTGAGCTGGCGCGCCGCGAGGGGATGAGCGGCATTGCCGAGAAGGCCTCTCGCAAGCCTGAGCAGATCGGCTTTCCGACCAAGAAAATTCCCTGAGGTGCGCCATGGCTTATGATGACAACAACGTGTTCGCCAAGATTCTGCGGGGCGAGATTCCGGCCAAGCCGATTTATGAGGACGAATTCGCGCTCGCCTTTAACGATATTCGACCGCAGGCGCCGATTCATGTGCTGGTCATTCCGAAGGGCAAATATGTCGCGGTGGATGATTTTGGTGCCCAGGCGAGCGCTGAGGAAATTGCCGGGTTTTGGCGCGCGGTGAGCCGCGTGGCCGAGCTGGTGGGCGCAACCGGCGACGGTTTCAGGCTGATTTGCAACTCAGGGCCAAACAGCTTGCAGGAGGTGCCGCATTTCCACGCCCATATTCTGGGGGGCAAGCGTTTTGGTGCCATGCTCGTGTGATGAGGCGTGGCTCCGCTTTTGAGGTTTTGCGCGCATTTTTTGTGCTGGGCGTGAGTTCGTTCGGCGGACCCGTTGCGCATCTGGGATATTTTCGGAAGGCTTTTGTTGAGGAGCGGGGCTGGCTGAGCGCCGAGGATTTTGGCGCCATCATTTCGCTTTGCCAGTTTTTGCCGGGGCCGGCTTCGTCGCAGGCGGGGCTGTGCATTGGGGTCAAGCGCGCGGGCCTTTTGGGTGGGCTGGCCGCGTGGCTTGGCTTTACCCTGCCTTCGGCGCTGCTCATGGTGCTGGCCGCCCTGCTCGACCAGCGATTGAGCGCCTATCCGGTGATGCATGATGTGGTGCATGGGCTGCAACTGGCCGCCGTGGCGGTGGTGGCGCAGGCGGTGTACCAGATGGCCATAACGCTGTGCCCGGATACGCCGCGCCGGGCGCTGGCCTTGCTGGCGGCGGCGATTTTGGCGCTGCTGCCCAACACGGCCGGGCAACTGACCGTGCTGCTGATTGGCGGGGCCATTGGCTGGCTGGCGCTCGATGACAGCACGCTGGTGAGACACCGCGAAAAGCGCAGATTGGCGCGTGAGTTTGATGAGCCGGGTGCCGCGCCGCGGGGGCATGGCGCGGCGCTGATATGTCTGGCGCTGTTTGTGGGGCTGCTCGGCCTTGCATTTGCGGTGCCGAGGACGGGTTTGGTGGGGCTGGCGGCCTCGTTCTACCGCTCGGGCGCGTTGGTGTTTGGCGGCGGCCACGTGGTGCTGCCGCTGTTGCGCGATGCCGTGGTGGTGCCGGGGATGATTTCGCCGCAGTTGTTTTTGGCTGGCTATGGCGTGGCCCAGGCCATGCCTGGCCCGCTTTTCACGGTGGCGGCGTTTTTGGGGCAGGTGATTGACGGGCCGGTTGGCGCGGTGGTGGCCTTGCTGGCTATTTTTGCCCCCGGGCTGCTGCTGGTGGCGGGCGCGCTGCCTTATTGGGAGGTTTGGCGTCAGCGGTCCCATATCAGCGCGGTGGTGAAGGGGCTGAATGCGGCCGTGGTCGGGCTGCTGGGGGCGGCGCTGGTGAATTTATTCACGCTCAGCACCGTGCAGGGGCCTTGGGATTTTCCGGTGATTATTGGTGCGCTGACGCTGCTGACCATGGGCAAGGCGCGCCCGATTCTGGTGGTGCTGTTTTGCGCCGGCGCGGGGGCGCTGTTTTAGAGCGCGAAATGCGCGGCCACCTCGTGCCAGCCTGTCCAGATCATGTCGAGCGCGACATAGGCGACGATGGCGATGCCGCCCCAGGCCAGTCCTGGGAAACGTTGCATGAGCCGTGCCACCTGCGCCGCCGCCAGCCCCATGAGCCCGACCGAAAGGACCAGCCCCAGCGCCAGCACCGCCATATGGCCGCGCGCCGCGCCCGCCACGCCCAGCACATTATCGAGGCTCATGGAAATATCGGCCATCACGATGCGCCAGATGGCGGCTTTCAGGCTGACCGGCGCGGCCGTGAACTCGCCCGCCTCGCCGCCCTTGAGTTCGCGCGCGGTTTTCCAGGCCACCCATAGCAGCAGCACGCCGCCCGCCAGCGTGAGGCCGATGATGGCCATGAGCTTGACCGCCACCAGCGCGAACAGGATGCGCACCAGCATGGCGCCGCCAATGCCCGCCAGAATGGCGGTGCGCCGCTGGTCGGGTGAGAGCTTCGCCACGCTCAGCGCGATGACGATGGCGTTATCGCCGGCCAGCACGAGGTCGATGAGCAGAACCTGGGCGAGAATGGCGCTGAGCGCTAAAATATCCATGGGCAGAGCCCTCGCGCCCGGGGGCGTGCTTGTCAATCCGGCTTCGCTGGGCTTTAGGGGGGCGCAGATTTCGCAGAGCTCAAGGAACCACGCACATGATCCCGCGCTATACCCGCCAGCAGGCCGCCGCCATCTGGACCCAGGAGAATAAGTACCGCATCTGGTTCGAGATCGAGGCGCTGGCGTGCGAGGCGATGGCGCAATACGGGCTGATTCCCGAGGGCGCGGCCAGGACCATCCGCGAGAAAGGCGACGCCGCGATGGCGGTGTTCACCGAGGGTGATGTTCTGGAAATCGACGCCATCGAGGCCGAGACCCGCCATGATGTCATCGCGTTTCTTACCTGGCTGGCCAAGCGGGTGGGCGAGGATAGCCGATTCGTCCATCAGGGGCTGACCTCGTCGGATGTGCTCGATACGTGCCTCTCGGTGCAGCTGGTGCAGGCGGCGGATTTGTTGCTGGCCGATTTGGAGCTGGTGCTGGCGGCGCTGCGCAAGCGGGCGATGGAGCATAAATATACCCTCACCATCGGCCGCAGCCATGGCATTCATGCCGAGCCGACCAGTTTTGGCCTCAAGCTCGCCGGGCATTATGCCGAGTTCGCGCGTAACAAGCAGCGTTTGATCGCGGCGCGGGCCGAAATCGCCACCTGCGCCATTTCGGGCGCGGTGGGCACGTTCGCGCATGTCGATCCCCGGGTGGAGGAGTTTGTGGCCGCCAAGCTCGGCCTGGCGCCCGAGGCGGTCTCCACCCAGGTGATTCCGCGTGACCGCCATGCGGCGTTTTTCGCCACGCTGGGCGTGATCGCCAGCGGTGTTGAGCGGCTGGCGACCGAGGTGCGGCATTTGCAGCGCTCGGAAGTGCGCGAGGCGGAGGAGTTCTTCCATGCCGGGCAGAAGGGCAGCTCGGCCATGCCGCATAAGCGTAACCCAGTGCTTTCGGAGAATTTATGCGGGCTGGCGCGGCTGGTGCGCGCGGCCGTGGTGCCGGCCATGGAGAATGTGGCGCTGTGGCATGAGCGCGATATTTCGCACTCCTCGGTCGAGCGCGGCATTGGGCCGGATGCGACCGTGACGCTGGATTTCGCGCTCGTGCGGCTGGCTGGGATGATGGACAAGCTGACCATTTATCCCGAGCAGATGGCCGCGAATGTGGAGAGTCTGGGCGGGGTCGTGCATTCGGGCGAGGTGCTGCTGGTGCTGACCAAGGCCGGGATTTTGCGGGAAGATGCCTATAAGATCATCCAGCGCAACGCCATGGCGACCTGGATGAAGTTGGGCACCCCGGAAG
Source organism: Pseudomonadota bacterium (assembly GCA_021809435.1). Classification (GTDB taxonomy): domain Bacteria; phylum Pseudomonadota; class Alphaproteobacteria; order Acetobacterales; family Acetobacteraceae; genus Acidocella. The sequence continues at coordinate 301,416 of JAKBAD010000001.1, forward strand.
GCCGCACCTTCCGCGAGAATCTGCTGGCGGACCCGGAGGTGGCGGGGCGCGTGACCGAGCAGGCGATTTCGGCCGCCATGAGCGCCGAAATGCACCACGCGCATGTGGACACGATTTTCAAGCGTGTGTTCGGCCACGGCTGAGCCGTTGCAAATGGTAACCGGGGCGACATAAATTCGCCTCGTGTGGCGGGGTATGAAGGCGCATCCGTTTTGACCAAGGAGCGTGTGATGCGTTTTCATCTCGCTGTTCTGGGGCTGCTGCCCTTGGCCGCCTGCGCCGTGCAGGCGGCGCCGCCCCGACCCGCGCCGGTGGTGATGGTTCACCCCGCGCCACCGGCCCCGCCGGTGGTGGTGATGCACCCGGGCCCGCCGCCGCTGCGCCCCGAATATGTGCCGCCGTCCCCATCTGTGGCTTATATCTGGCGGCCCGGCCATTGGGCGTGGAATGGGGCCCGGTATCACTGGGTGCGGGGGCATTATGTGCGCCGCCATCCGGGCTGGCATGTGTGGGTGCAGGGCCATTGGTCGCCGGCGGGCATTTGGGTGCCGGCGCACTGGAGCTGAGCGCCACGGCCCTGAGCAGGCCCGAATCGGTTTGGTTGTGTAGCTATTGACGTATCGCAATGCGGGTTAACCGCTTCGGTGCTCAATACGCCTCAGCCAATGACGATGAGGCGGTGTAAGATGCGCGCAAACCTGATGGTGCTGGCGGCTTTTCTGGTCAGCACGGGGGCGTTGGCCGGGGCTTCGCTGGCGGCGCAGGCGGTGGGCATGGACGTGGAAATGCTGGCGGCGGGCGTATGCGCGGCGCTGGCTGGCGCCGTGCTGATGCGCGCGGTGGTGGCGCTGGGTGAGGGGCGGGACAAAGCCGCCAAGTGGCCGCGCGGACAATCTCGGGTTTGACGAACCGGCTGGGGCGGGTCAGGGTCGCGGCCATGGAGATTATTCGCGACCATATGCTCATAGACCCAGCCCTGTGCGCCGAAATTATCGCGCGTGCGGTGGCTGGGGGGTTTGGCGACAATCCTTCGGCCGCCACGCATGAGTTGGGGCTGGTGCGGTTGCCCGATGGCAGCGCGCGCCGCGCCTGGGCTGTGCATGCCGCCGATGCCGTGGTGCTCGATGAGCGGGGGCAGGTGGCGCTGATCACCCGGTTGCATAATCCCGGCCGGGGCAAGCGGGCGCTGCCGGGCGGGCTGCTCGATGAGCTGCCCGGTGGCGAGGTGGAGCGCGGCGAGGATGCCGCCCGGCGTGAGGCTGTGGAGGAGGTGGGGTTTCCGCCCCAGCTGCTGGCGCGCGCGCGGGCCGTGCCGCTTGGCCCCCGGCTGTTTGAGCGGCCCTTTGATGTGCGCGCGGCTTATAATGATTTTCCGGGCCGGCCGATCCGGCGGGGGGAGTTTTTCACCGTCTCGACCCAGGGGTTTTGCCTGCGCGTGCCGGGCGATTTGCGCGATTTGGCGCTGATGGCGGGCGATGACGCGACGAATGTGCATGTGTGCGCGGTGGCGGCGCTGACCCCGGACGCGTTCGCGGTGCCGGATCATTTGACCATGATCCGCAGGGCGCTGGAGGTGTGAGATGTGCACGGTGGTGATTGGGGTGATGGATGGGGTGGTCGAGATTGCCGCCAACCGCGACGAGATGACGAGCCGCCCCTGGCAGCCGCCGGGGCGCTATTGGCCGGGGATTATTGGCGGGCGCGATGAGGTGGCGGGCGGTACCTGGGCGGCGCTCAACCGCTTTGGAGTGTTTGCCAGTGTGCTCAACCGCGAAGGCACGCTGGGGCCCGAGCCCGGCAAGCGCTCGCGCGGGGAGTTGCCGCTGCTGGCGCTTGCCCATGATAGCGCGGAGGCCGCCACGGCCGCGATTGCCGCGCTGGAGGCCGCGGATTACCGCCCTTTCAACATGGTGATTGCCGATGGCGCGGGGGCGTTTTTTCTTCGTGGGCTGGGGCAGGGGCGACCGCAGGCGGCGCGGCTGCATGCGGGGGTGCATATGGTGACCGCCGGCGAGCTGGATGATGTGGGGATGGAGCGGATCGGCCGGCATTTGCCGCGTTTTCGGGCCGAGAGCCCGGCCGGATGGGCGGCGCTGCTGGCCGATAGGGGCGGCATGCGGGCCGGGCAGATCAACATCGTGCCCACGCAAAATGCCGGGTTTGGCACGGTTTCGGCAGTGCGGGTGACGCTGGGCGCGGCGGGCGCCAGGTTTTTGTTTGCCGCCGGGGCGCCGCACCAGGCGCCCTTCGTGCCCGTGGATCTGGCGTGGGATGACGTATAAAAAACTTTGAAGATCAGCCGCTGGTAAGTATAGATTCGCCCATGGCGGTCGATTCAGCTTCACGGCAATTCATATCATCTTCGATGCGCGCGCAGCTGCGCCGGCGGGTTTTCGAGCTGGCCGGGCTAAGCTTGGCGCTGCTGGCGCTGACCTTGTTGTTGGCACTGGCGAGCTATCATCCCGCCGATCCCTCTTTCGATACCGCGACCGATGCGCATGTCGCCAATCTGGTTGGCGCGCCGGGGGCGGGGGCGGCCGATTTGCTGCTGCAGGGGTTTGGCGTTGCCGGGTTCATGCCCGCCATGCTGCTGTTGGCCTGGGCTTACCGGTTGAGCGCGCGGGGCGGCGTGCCGCGCCTGAAGCTGCGCCTGACGATGGGGGTGCTGGCCATGCCGCTGACCGCCGGGGCGCTTAGCCTGGGTTGCGCGCTGATTCCGGGTGACGCCCTGAATTGGCCGGTGCCGGCCGGGCCGGGGGGGGCCACGGGGCTGTTGCTGAGTGGGGTGCTGAGGCTTGGCGGTTTGGGCGCGGCGGCGCATGCCAGCGCCATGGTGGTGCTGGTGTTGACGCTGCTGCTGGCGCTGGGGGCGTTTGCCTTCGCGCTGGGGATTTCACCCGGCGAGTGGCGCGCGGGTGGCGCGCGGGCGGCGCGGGCGGCCGCGGCTTCCATGGAGGGTTCGAAGCGCGGGGCGGAGGCGGTGTCTTCTTGGTTGACCATGTTGCAGCCGCATCTGGAACAGCCAACGCCCCGCCCGGCCAGGGCCGAGCCGCGCATGGGGGCGCGGGATGATGCCTGGGTGCCCAGGCCGGAGCCGCAAGATGACGAGGATGAGCTGCCTTTTCTCGCTGGAGCGGCGGCATTGCCGGGCGGGGCTGTGCGCCCGGCGGTGAAGCCGGTGGCCGCGCCCAAGCCGGCCTTGCGCCAGGAGCGCCTGCCGCTGCCCGAAATGGGCTGGACGGCGCCGGCGCTCGACCTGCTCAAGCCCGCGCCGCCGCGGCTGGAGGGGCTGCATTCGGAGGAGGCGTTGCAAAACAATGCCCGGCTGCTCGAGACCGTGCTGCAGGATTACGGCGTGCAGGGCAAAATCGTCGAGATAAGGCCCGGCCCGGTGGTGACGCTCTACGAGCTGGAGCCGGCGCCCGGCATACGCTCGGCGCGCGTGGTGGGGCTGGCCGAGGATATTGCCCGCTCGCTCTCGGTGGTGGCGGTGCGAATCGCGGTGGTGGCGGGGCGCAATGTGATTGGCATCGAGGTGCCCAACGCCAAGCGCGAGATGGTGTATCTCTCGGAGTTGCTGGGCTCGGCCATGTGGGAGACCCAGCATGGCGCGCTCTCGCTGGCTTTGGGTAAGGATATTTCTGGCGCGCCGGTGATTGCCGATCTGGCCCGCATGCCGCATTTGCTGATTGCGGGCACCACGGGCTCGGGCAAGTCGGTGGGCGTGAACGCCATGATTTTGAGCCTGCTCTATAAGCTTTCGCCCGAGCAGTGCCGGCTGATTTTGATTGATCCGAAGATTCTCGAACTCTCGGTCTATGATGGCATTCCGCATTTGCTGACCCCGGTGGTGACCGAGCCGCCCAAGGCGGTGGCCGCGCTGAAATGGGTGGTGCGCGAGATGGACCGGCGCTACCGGGCGATGAGCCAGCTGAGCGTGCGTAATATCGCGGGCTATAACGACCGGGTGAATGAGGCGCGCGCGCGCGGTGAGGTGGTGACCCGGCGTGTGCAGACCGGGTTCGACTCAGAGACCGGCAAGCCGACGTTTGAGGACCAGCCGCTGGCGCTGGAGCCGCTGCCCTTTATTGTGGTGGTCATCGACGAAATGGCCGATCTGATGATCGTGGCGGGCAAGGAGATTGAGATTTGCGTGCAGCGCCTGGCGCAAAAGGCGCGCGCGGCCGGTATTCATGTGATCACCGCCACGCAGAGACCCTCGGTTGATGTCATCACCGGCACCATCAAGGCGAACTTTCCGACTCGCATCTCGTTCCAGGTGATTTCGAAATTCGACAGCCGCACGATTCTGGGCGAACAGGGGGCGGAGCAGCTGCTGGGCCAGGGTGATCTGCTTTATATGCAGGGCGGCGGGCGCATTACGCGCGTGCATGGGCCGTTTGTCTCGGATGCCGAGGTGGAGGCGGTGGTTGAGTATCTGCGTGAGCAGGGCGAGCCTAATTACCTCGATGAGGTGACCGAGCATGTGGATGAGGATGGCGGCGGCGGGCCGGCTGGGGCGGCGGGCGCTGTGGGGGGGAATACCACCTCGGAAGGCGCGCTCTATGACCAGGCGGTGGCGATTGTGGCGCGCGACCGCAAGGCCAGCACCTCGTACCTCCAGCGTTGTTTGACCATTGGCTATAACCGCGCCGCCAAGCTGATTGAACAGATGGAGAAGGACGGAATCGTCAGCCCCGCCAACCATGTGGGCAAACGCGAGGTGCTGGTGCGGGCCGAGCGCGATGAGGAGTGATCCCCCAGATGGGGGGGGTGTTGCAAAATAGTGCACACGGCCGGCGTTATAGTGCAGATTCCGGATTTTTGGTTAAATTGTTATATTTCAAATAGATAAGGCGTTCAGCGGGGGCTGAACGCCTTTTGGGTGCCAAAAGGGCGATGTTTCTTAAAAATCAAGATCGAGTTCGATGATTTCCTGCGGCTCGGTCTTGGCGTCGGTGATCCAGGCCTTCATTGGCGCCCAGGAGAGGATGGTGTCGCAATATTCCTGGCATTGCGGTCCGACATTCACGTCGTAGGACAAAAAGCGCGTGACCACTGGGGCGTACATGCAGTCGGCGATGGTGGGGGTGGCGCCGAACAGGAAGGGGCCTTTCCAGATATTCAGGCAGTCACGCCAGATGGCCGAGATGTGGTCGATATCGGCCTGCGCGGATGACCAAACTGTGAAGCCTGGCTTACGAAAACGCAAATTCATGGGTAGCGATGAGCGCAGCGCCGCGAAGCCGGAATGCATTTCGCCAGAGATCGAGCGGCACCGCGCGCGGGCATGAGGCTCGGCCGGCAGCATGCCGGCTTCGGGGAAGGTTTCGTTCAGATATTCGGCGATGGCGATGGTGTCCCATACGCTGATATCGCCGTGAATCAGGCAGGGTACCAGGATTGACGAGGTGCGCATGAGCAGTTCTTCACGGGCGCGGGGATCGTCGGGGGAGACGCGCTCTTCTCTGAAAGTCAGCCCCGAAAGTTTCGCCAGAAGAAAACCGCGCAGTGACCAAGATGAATAGTTCTTGCTGCTGATGAGGAGGGTCGCCTCGGTCATGTTCACCCTTTCCTTGTTCTACGGACGGAATCGTGATTAACAAAGCCGACTCGCCCGCACAATGGTAGAAATGCCGGTTCGCAACGAGTTCACGCTTTGGGGGTTTAGGTAGACGAATGATTTACCAGTTCTATCAGGCGCAGTCCGATCTTGTGGACCCGTGGCGCAAGGTGGCACGTCATTCGAGCCGGGTTTTGCGCAGTCTTGCCCCGCGCACGCCTTATGGGATTTTTTTGCGCCATTTCACCGCCGCGCTCGATGTGTTTGCCCACGCCGGCACAACCCATGCGCGCCCGGCCTATGGCATAAAGAGCGTGACGCTGGGCAATGACAGGGTGAAAATTATTGAGGAGGTGGTGTATGCCACCCCCTTTGCCGATTTGCTGCATTTTAAGAAAGACAGCGACCGCGCCCAACCCAAAGTGCTGGTGGTGGCACCGCTTTCGGGCCATTTTGCCACGCTTTTGCGCAATACCATCGAGACGCTGCTGCAAGACCACGACGTGTATGTGACCGACTGGCACAATGCCCGCGATATTCCGACTGAAGCCGGACGATTCGGGTTTGATGAATATGTTGAGCATGTGATTACGTTTTTGGAGCAGCTGGGGCCGCGCGCACATGTGGTGGGCGTTTGCCAGCCGACGGTCGCCGTGCTGGCGGCGGTTTCGGTGATGTCGGAGGATGATAATCCGGCGACGCCGCGCTCGATGACGCTGATGGCCGGGCCGATTGATACAAGGCGCAACCCGACCAAGGTCAATTTGCTGGCCAAGAGCAAGTCGATGCACTGGTTCGAGGATAAGATGATCGGTGTGGTGCCGTGGCGGTTCAGGGGCGCGGGGCGGCGGGTTTATCCTGGCTTCATGCAGCTCACGGCGTTTATGTCGATGAATCTCGACAAGCATATTGGCGCGCATGTCCGTCAATTCCGTTCACTCGCCACCGAGGATCTGGAGTCGGCGAACACTCACCGGACCTTCTATGATGAATATCTGGCGGTGATGGATTTGCCCGCGGAGTTTTATCTCGAGACGGTCGAGCGCATTTTCATGCGCCATGAGCTGGCCATTGGTGAATTGCAGTATAAGGGCCGGCGGGTGAAACCCTCGGCGATCAAGCGCACCTTCCTGTTTACGGTCGAGGGGGAGCGCGACGATATTTGCGGGCTTGGCCAGACGGCGGCGGCGCTCGATCTGTGCTCGAATTTGCGCCCGATGCTCAAACGCCACCATGTGCAGACCGGTGTTGGGCATTATGGGGTGTTTTCGGGTAAGCGCTGGCAGACTGAAATCTATCCGCTGGTGCGCGAGGTTATTCAGTTCTCGGCGTAGGAAATCAATAGGCTTTCGTGATGATTGCGCCATGCAGACGCCGCGCCTTGCCGGGGTTATGATACCGGCATTTCGGGGAAGGCGAGTTCGTGGCGCGAGCGCCATTCGGGCGTGACATAGTTGACGATGAGCGAGCGGCGCACGCCGGTGATCTGGCGCTTTTTGAAGCCGTGCCAGGTGTTGGCGCCGGGGATGAAGATGAGGCCGTGATTGCGCCCGCTGGGGGCAGTGCCGACGAATTCGGTGGCGGAGGCATAGATATCGGTGCCCCATGGCTCGCCGGGTGGCGGGTCGGCCAGATAGATCAACATGGTGAAATATTTGGCGCCGATGTCGGTGTGGGGTTCGAGCCAGAAGCCGTTGGTATCGAGGCAATATTCGATGCGCAGCGAGCTGCCCGCCAGAGCGACCCCGCAGGTTTGCGCGAGCGCGGAGATGATTTCCGGGCTTTGCAGGGTTTCGGCCAGATCACGGCAGACGGGGTATTGCGCTTGCTCGGTTTGCCCGAAAAACCAGCGGGTGGAGTTGTGTGTCTCGCGCCGGCCCTGTGTGTCGGAGATGGCTGGCGCGGCCACGGGCAGGGCGACGATGTCATCGACCATTTGGCTGGGCAGCATGTTTTCGAGCAGCCAGTGGCGGTAGGGCGCGGTGTTGAGCCGGGCCGCACTTAGCGCGCTTAGGAAGTGCCGGGCGGTCGGCGCGGGTTCACGCATAATTGAGCATTTTCTTGGTCTGGGCCGAGAGCTTGTGGCGCATCAATTCGCGTTGGGCGGCCAGGCCCGAGGTCATCCAGTTGATCATGACGTAGCGGCGCACGCCGATATAGGGTTCATGGCCGTGGAAGGATTTATCGGAACGTTTGAAGGCGACCAGCGTGCCGAGATTGGGGGGCACTTCGGCGATGATGTCGTTCAGATTGTCTGAGCCGAGCAGGCGCAGGCGGCCGCCTTCGGCTTCCCAGCCATCGTTGAAATAGAGCAGGGCGGTGATCAGCTTGGCTTCCGAATCGGTGTGGATGCGGCCGTCTTTTTCCTGGCAGCGGCCGCGAAGCGTGACCATGGTCGGGCGGTTGGTGAGATCGACGCCGAATTTCTCGGAAAAGGCGGCGGTTACGCGCGGGCTGGTCAGCTCGCGGATCAGCTCCTGGAATTTGGGGCCGGGGCTGGTTGCTTCGACCGGGTAGAGGCCGGGATGGGCGATCTCGGGAAAGTCGCGGCGGATGGCTTGCGCCTCGTCGGTGTTCAGAAAATCCGGGCAGAGGCTGTATTGGAACGGCTCCGTGGCCAGGGGGGCGGCCCGGAACGCTTCAAGATTGATGAGCGCCATGTTGTGATTACCCACGCAAATATTGGGTTGCGTTAGCCAAATGGCCTTTAGGAGGCATTGATGTGGATCAAGCCGGGGCTTAGCGGGCCGTTAACCAGATGCGGGCAAATTAGCGGGGCCATTTTGTTTTGAAAGACTGACCCGATGCTGCAAGGCTCAACAAACGGCGCGGCCGAGATGGCGGACGCCAATACGTCCCGGCAATCTTACTTGATCGAGCGGCGCGTCAGCCAGCGCATGCCGGTGATCAAAAGCGCCAAGATCGCCGTGGGGCCGGCGCTCAGCCAGGGCTGTTTCAACTGTCTGGTGCTCGATGAATCAAAGACCGGCGCGCTGGTTGATCTGGGCGCGCTGGTGGTGCTGCCCGATGAGGTGACGCTGCACATGACAGGCGGCACCACCTATCGCGCCCGCACGCGCTGGACGGTGGGCAGCAAGGCGGGGCTGGAGTTTATTGGCCAGCAGGTGGTGGCACAGGAGACGTTGGACGCCATGCAGCGCCTGGGCCGGATGCTTTATACCCAAGGGCTGCCCGCCACCATGGCCGCCCTGCGCGCCGAGGGGTTTTTTGGCAATGCCGAGTTGCGCAAAACCGCCGAAGCCGCCGAAGCCGCGTTTTACCAGTTGGAAACCGCGCTTAATTTGAATTGAGCTGATAGAGCACGGCGCCTGGCGGGTGGGCGGCAACGTGATAACGAGCCGCCAGAGCCGCGTTGAGCTGATCTGAGATGGCTTCATTCGCCCAATCAGGGCCGGGTGGCGGGTCTCGGCGGATGATGAGTTGGGGGGAGGTGGCCAGGATGCGCGCCAGCTCGGCCGAGGGGTTGATTTGCGCCACCGGCGCCAGACGGTTGCCTGCAATGACCGAGGGCAGCACATAGCGTGTGGGGGCGGGCAGGCCGGTGAGGGCATAGAGAATCGGCTGGGCGTCGAACACATACAGGCTGTGCGGGTGGAGGGCGGTGATGGCCGCGGCGTCGAGGCGCACATCGTCAGGGCTAAGCGCCCAGCGATAGGCCTGCCACCCGGCCCAGGCGGGCGGTGCCAGCAGGGCCGCCGTTGCCGCCACGCGTAGCCAGACCCGGCGCGGTAAGCGCGAGATGAACAGCCCCAGCCCAACGCAAACGGGGGGTAATGCCTGGAGGAAATAATGGTCGTAGAAATATTTGGCGGCACTGGCCCCCACCAGCGCCAGGGCCAGCCACAGCGCCACCATGCGCGTGCCGCGAAACGCCGCCAGCAGGGCGGTGGCGGCATAGAGCGTACCCCAACGTATGAGCTGGGTGCTGATGCCCCACCATGCGGTGCCGGGCGGTATGGGAACGGCGGCGCGGCGGAAATTAGCCAGAATCGAGCAGGTGAACCAGAGCGGTAGCTGCCCGGCGGCCGCATAAAGCGCGATGGCGGCGAGCAACGGCAGGGCCGCGCCCAGAATTGCCCAGGCCACCGGGGCCACCTGCCGCCTGCGCAGGGCGAGCACGGCCAGAACCAGGGGGGCCTCGGTGATGGCGACATATTTGACCATGAAGGCGCAGCCCAGGCACAGCCCCACCACCAGACCCGGCCAGCCGCGCAGCGCCCCCAACAGGGCAAGCGCCGTGAAACTGGCCATGAACAGCTCGGTATTGGCTGAGAGGCCATCATTGGCCATGGCGCACACCAGTACGGCTATGCCGCTGATCCAGGCGGCCAGACGCTCGCCGGTGAGGGTGAGGGTGAGCGCGAAACTGGTGAGGCTTAACCCCCCGACAAACAGTGCGGCCGCCAGGCGCATGGCGGCAACACCGGGCGCCAGATATTGGAAGAGGGCGAAAATGACATAGATGCCGATGGGTTTATTGTCCCACACGGCGGTGTAGGGCAGATGGCCGGCATGCCAGCTTTGCGCCATGAGGAAATAGAGGCTCTCATCCCAGTCGAGCACCGCGCGGTTGAGATAAGGCAGGCGAAGTGCCAGCGCCGCCAGGGGCAGCAGCAGGGCGGGCGCCAAAGGGGAAAGGAGCAGACGCTTCATTGCCCTGCCTGCTTGCCAGCAGGCCAAGAGCCGGGCAAGAGGAAGGCGCAATGGAGGGTGACATGAGAGTTTTGCCGATCGTCTTGGGCTTGGCTTGGCTTGCCGGTGCGGCTGCCCATGCGCAAAGCGTGAATGACGATCCGACCGGCCCGCAGCCGCCTTTGCCGACCGAGGCGCTGACCATTGTTAACGACCAGGGCCAGAAATTGGCCTTTAGCGTTGAAGTGGCGGCAACAGAGCAGGAGCAGACCACCGGTCTGATGTGGCGCAAAAGCGTGGCCGATGATGGCGGCATGTTGTTTCCCTTGCCCGCGCCGCAGGTGGCGCAGTTTTGGATGAAGAACACGGTGGTGCCGCTCGACATGGTGTTTATCGGGGCGGATGGCACGATCAAGGCGATTTCGGAAAATGCCGTGCCTTACAGCTTGGGCATTGAAAGCAGCGGTGTGCCGGTGACGGCCGTGCTGGAGCTGGAGGGGGGGATTACCGCCAAGGATCAGATCAGTGTTGGCGATAAGGTTGTTGCCAAGCAGTTTGGTCAAGGGTAAGCGCCTAGGCGCGTAACATCGTCGGGGCGTGGCGCAGCCTGGTAGCGCGCTTGTTTTGGGTACAAGAGGCCCCCGGTTCGAATCCGGGCGCCCCGACCAGTTGAAGTTTGGAGCGGACATATGCGGGCACGGATCTATCTTCCTCCTAAGTCGGCCATGCAGTCGGGCTTGGCGCGCACGCAGCGCTGGGTGCTGGAATATGAGCCCGAGCGGCAGAAAACGCGTGACCCGGTGATGGGCTGGACCGGTGGGGACGATACCCGCCAGCAGCTGCGCTTGAGCTTCGAGACCCGCGAGGCCGCCATTGCCTATGCCGAGGCCGAGGGGATTGCGTATGATGTGGAAATCCCCGTCGAGCGCGTGCGCAAGCCGAAGGTCTATGCCGATAATTTCCGCTTCGACCGCAAAGAGAACTGGACGCACTGAGGCGCCGGATTCTACCTTAAGTATATTAGCGCCCTTAGCTCAGCTGGATAGAGCACGAGACTTCTAATCTTGAGGCCGGTGGTTCGACTCCACCAGGGCGCGCCATTTGATGCTGCTTGGCAGGAGAGAGCCATGAAACTTTCCCAATTATCTGCCGCTATTCTCATCAGCGCTACCGCCAGCAGCGCCATGGCCGCGCCACCCGCGCTCTATACGGCTGATCAGGCCAAGGCCGGTGCCCAGGTTTACGACACCAACTGCGCCATGTGCCACGGCGCTGATCTGAACGGTGGCGCCGGACCGGCGTTGGCGGGGCAGAGTTTTGCCAGTGCCGGCGCTCAGAAGACCGTGGGGGCGGTGTTTAGCCAGACCACCAGCATGATGCCCGCCACCCAGCCCGGCAGCCTGACCCATGAGCAATATGAAGACGTGATGGCTTATATATTGCAGCAAAACGGTTACCCGGCTGGCCCCACCAAGCTTAGCTATGCGGCCACGCTGGGGTCATCGGTGCCGCTGGTCGCCCAGAATAACTGAGCCTCGCCAGGACTGGCGGGCGCACCGCTCTTGGGCTATGAGCACCCGGCGTCTCCGTAGCTCAGCAGGATAGAGCACAGGATTCCTAATCCTGGGGCCGTGGGTTCGAATCCCGCCGGGGACGCCAATTGAGAGCAAGAGTGAACGAAAATCTCCGCGCTGATGTCGAGGGGGCGGGCTTGATGAGGCTGTTGGGGGGTGCTGTGGGCGAGCGCGTGGGCCCCGATTCGGGGGGGCTTGCCAAGCCAGGGGGCATGGAGCCCCTTGGTTTGCCAGGGGTTATTCCACGGTCACCGATTTGGCGAGGTTGCGGGGCTGGTCCACATCGGTGCCTTTGAGCAGGGCGACATGATAGGCCAGCATCTGCACCGGAATGGCGTGCAGAATGGGGGCCGCGAAGGGGTCGATGTCGGGGACCAGAATCGTCTCGGCGGCAATATTGGCGAGCTGGGCGGCGCCGGCCTTGTCGGAGAATACCACGATCTGCCCGCCGCGCGCCGCCGCCTCTTGCAGGTTCGAGGCGGTTTTGTCGAACAACGGCCCCGAGGGGCAGATGGCGATGACCGGCACGGATTTGTCGATGAGCGCGATGGGGCCGTGCTTCATCTCGCCCGCCGCATAGCCCTCGGCGTGAATGTAGCTGATTTCCTTGAGTTTCAGCGCGCCTTCGAGGGCAATGGGAAAGCAGCCGCCACGGCCGAGATAGAGCACGTCGCGCGCCTCGGCCACGCGCTTGGCGAGCTGCTTGATCGGTGCTTCGAGCGCCAGGCACTCCGCCGCCTTGGCGGGGATTTCGAGCAGGCAATAAGAAAGGCGGGCGATCTCGGCCTCGTTCAGCGTGCCACGCGCGCGCGCCAGGGCCAGCGTGAACACCGCCAGCACGGTGAGCTGGGCGGTGAAGGCCTTGGTCGAGGCGACGCCGATTTCGGGCCCGGCGATGGTTTCCAAAATCGCGTCCGATTCGCGCGCCATGGTGCTCTCGGGCACGTTGAGCACCGAGAGGATTTTCTGCCCCTCGGTTTTCATGTAGCGCAGCGCGGCCAGGGTGTCGGCCGTCTCGCCCGACTGGCTGACCAAAAGCCCTAGCCCGGCTTCATCGAGCGGGGGGGCGCGGTAGCGGAATTCGGAGGCGACATCGGCCTCGACCGGCACGCGGGCAAGGTTCTCGAGCCAGAATTTGGCGGTGAGCCCGGCATAAAACGCCGAGCCGCAGGCGCTCATGGTGATGCGCTTGATGGCGGCCAGATCGAAGGGCAGGGCGGGCAGGCGGGGCGTGCCGCCATCGAGCATACGGTGCAGCACATCGCCGATCACCACCGGGTGCTCGTGCAGCTCCTTTTCCATGAAATGGCGGAAATTGCCCTTGCCGATGGCCGCGCCCGTGAGGGCGGTGAGCTTTTTCTCGCGCTGCACCGGGGTGTTGTCGCGGTCATGGAAGCTGGCGCCGTCGCGGGTAAGCACCACCCAGTCGCCATCTTCCAGATAAGCCAGCTCGCGGGTGAGCGGGGCGAGGGCCAGGGCATCGGAGCCGAGATACATTTCATCGGCGCCATAGCCGATGGCCAGCGGCGCGCCACGCTGGGCGCCGATGATCAGTTCGGGATGGCCCGCGAAGATGATGGCCAGGGCGTAAGCACCTTCGAGTTGGGCGAAGGCGGCCTTGGCGGCCTCCACCGGGGTGTGCCCCTCGGCCAGCAGCACATCGAGCAGTTGGGCCACGGTCTCGGTGTCGGTTTCGGAGACGAACACCTGCCCCTTGGCTTCCAGCGCGGCGCGCAGCTCCTGGTGGTTTTCGATGATGCCGTTATGCACCACGGCCACGCGGGCCGTGGCGTGGGGGTGGGCGTTGCTCTCGGTGGGGGCGCCATGGGTGGCCCAGCGCGTGTGGCCGATGCCGGTGGTGCCGGGCAGGGGGGTGGTGAGCAGCGCCTTGGCCAGGTTGCGCAGCTTGCCCTCGGCGCGGCGGCGCTCGATATGGCCGTTCACCAGCGTGGCGATGCCAGCTGAATCATAGCCGCGATATTCCAGGCGCCTCAAGCCATCGAGCAGAATTTCCGCCGCTTCGCCGCGCCCCACTACGCCTACAATGCCGCACATCAGCCTGCCCCTTTACGCCTGATAAACCTTTACCGCATTGCGGTAGCAATGGCGCCGCTTCTGTGTCAAAGCCCCGCGCCATCACATTGTTATTCGGAGTGTTTCATGCGCCCGGTGATTTTTGACCTCGACGGCACGCTCGTCGATTCCGCGCCCGACATCGCGGCCAGCGTGAACCGCGTGCTGGCGGCCAACGGCTTGGCGCCGCTGCCCCAGGCCGAGGTGATGGCCATGATCGGCGATGGCGCCAAGCCGCTGCTCGAGCGCGCCTTCGCCGCCCGGGGGCTGGCCTATGACCCGGCCTATCTCGCTGCCTTCATCGAGGATTATCAGGCCAACCCGGTCACCCGCACGGCGGTTTATCCCGGCATGGTGGCGCTGCTGGGTGAGCTGGCGCGGCGCAATGTGCTGATGGCCGTGTGCACCAACAAGCCCCACGCCCCGGCGGTGAGAATTCTCGAAGCCCTTGGTCTTTCGGGGTTTTTCGCAGCCGTGCTGGGCGGAGATTCGGTGCCTTATAAAAAGCCCGACCCGCGCCATCTGGCCGCCACGCTGGCGGCGCTGGAGGTGACGGACGCCATAATGGTCGGAGACCACCACAACGACCTGGCCGCCGCCGAGGGGCTGGGCCTGCCGGCGGTGCATGTGCGCTGGGGCTATGGTGAGGCCAACGCGCCACACAGCGCGGCGGACACGGCAGAATTGTTGCAAATCCTTGAGCGCATGGGTTGACGGGAGGCGGCGTTTACCCCATCTCCGCAAAACCGGACCAGAAAGGTACGTTTAACCGGAGACCCTATGCTCAAACTCTCACGCCTGACAGATTACGCCGTGGCGGCGCTGGTGCGCTTGAGCGCCGCTGAGGGTGTCGAGACCTCGCCCGGCATTGCCGCCGCCATTGGTGTGCCCGAGCCTACCGTGGCCAAGGTGCTCAAATTATTGGCGGGTTCCGCGCTGGTCAGCTCCACGCGGGGCGCGCGGGGGGGCTACCGGCTGGCCCGGCCGCTGAGCGAGATCGCGGTATCTGAGATCATCGTCGCGATCGATGGTCCCATTGCGCTGACATCTTGTGTCGATGGCACCCCGGGCTCGTGTGACAGCCAGCCGCTTTGCCCGGTGGCGGGGCGCTGGGGGCCGGTGAATGATGCCATAAGGTCCGCGCTCGACAATATTTCCCTGGCCGACATGGCCGTGGCCGCGCTGCCCCAGGGGCTGCGCCTGACTGAAGCTGAGATGAACCACAATGTCTGACACGCAACTCACGCCCGAGGAACTGGCGGGCCAGAAATATAAATATGGCTTCACCACCGACATCGCCATGGAGGAATTTCCCAAGGGGATGTCGGAGGAGATCGTGCGGCTGATCTCGGCCAAGAAGCAGGAGCCCGAATGGTTGCTGGAATGGCGGCTAAAGGCTTACCGGCTGTGGTGCGAGAGCGTGGAGCCCGCATGGGCCCATATCCATCATCCGCCCATCGATTATCAGGATTATTATTACTACGCCGCCCCCGCCAAGGCGGCGCCCAAATCGCTCGATGAGGTCGATCCCGAGCTGTTGAAGACCTACGAGAAGCTGGGCATTCCGCTCAATGAGCGCGCGGCCCTGGCGGGCGTGGCGGTGGATGCGGTGTTCGATTCTGTCTCGGTCGCCACCACCTTCCGCGAGACGCTCGCGAAGGCCGGGGTGATTTTCTGCCCCATCTCGGAAGCGGTGCGCGAATATCCGGAGCTGGTGAAGAAATATCTGGGCTCAGTGGTGCCGCAGGGCGATAATTACTTCGCGGCGCTCAACTCGGCGGTGTTTTCGGATGGCAGCTTTGTCTACATCCCCAAGGGCGTGCGCTGCCCAATGGAGCTTTCCACCTATTTCCGCATCAATGCCCGCAATACCGGGCAGTTTGAGCGCACGCTGATCATCGCCGATGAGGGGGCTTATGTCTCCTATCTCGAAGGCTGCACCGCGCCCCAGCGCGACGAAAATCAGCTGCATGCCGCCGTGGTTGAGCTGGTGGCGATGAACGACGCCACCATCAAATATTCCACCGTGCAAAACTGGTATCCGGGCGATGCCGACGGGCGCGGTGGGATTTATAATTTCGTCACCAAGCGCGGCGCCTGCCGTGGGCGTAATTCCAAAATCTCCTGGACTCAGGTGGAAACCGGCTCGGCCATCACCTGGAAATATCCGAGCTGCATATTGCAGGGCGAGAATTCGGTGGGCGAGTTCTACTCAGTGGCGGTGACCAACCATCACCAGCAGGCCGATACCGGGACCAAGATGATCCATATCGGCAAGAACACGCGCAGCACCATCATCTCCAAGGGGATTTCGGCGGGTAAGTCGAACAACACCTATCGAGGGCTGGTGCGGATTTTGCCCGCCGCCTCGGGCGCGCGCAATTTCACCCAGTGCGATTCATTGCTGATCGGCGAGGAATGCGGCGCGCATACGGTGCCCTATATTGAGAACCGCAATCTGAGCGCCAAGGTCGAGCATGAGGCCACCACCTCGAAGATCGCCGAGGATCAGTTGTTTTACTGCCGCTCGCGCGGGCTCTCGCAGGAAGATGCGGTGGGGCTGATCGTGAACGGTTTTTGTAAGGATGTGCTGAAGGAACTGCCCATGGAATTCGCGGTGGAAGCGCAAAAACTCTTGTCTGTATCTCTGGAAGGCTCGGTCGGCTGATGCTCGAAATCAAGAATCTCCACGCCCGCATTGGCGATAAGGAAATCCTCAAGGG
Organism: Pseudomonadota bacterium; assembly: GCA_021809435.1. Taxonomy (GTDB): domain Bacteria; phylum Pseudomonadota; class Alphaproteobacteria; order Acetobacterales; family Acetobacteraceae; genus Acidocella. The sequence goes on from JAKBAD010000001.1 coordinate 318,002, forward strand.
CATTAACCTCACCGTGCCCACGGGCGAGGTGCATGCCATCATGGGCCCCAATGGCGCGGGTAAATCCACGCTGTCTTATGTGCTCTCGGGCCGCGATGGTTACGAGGTGACGTATGGCGAGGTGCTCTATAACGGCGTCAACATCCTTGAGCTCGCACCCGAGGACCGCGCCGCCGCTGGCATTTTTCTGGCCTTTCAATATCCTGTCGAGCTGCCGGGCGTGGGGAATGCCAATTTTCTGCGCACCGCGCTCAATGCCGTCCGCCGCAAGCGCGGCGAGCCTGAGCTCGATGCCGTGGCGTTTTTGAAATCCGCCCGCGCGGCCATAAAATCCTTGCAGATGAACGAGGATTTCTTGAAGCGCAACGTCAATGTCGGGTTTTCGGGGGGCGAGAAGAAGCGTAACGAGATGCTGCAAATGGCGCTGCTCAAGCCCGGCCTCGCGATTCTCGACGAAACGGATTCGGGGCTCGATATCGACGCGCTGCGCATTGTCTCGGAAGGCGTGAACGCGCTCCGTAGCCCATCATTTTCGGCACTGGTCATCACCCATTATCAGCGTTTGCTCGACCATATCGTGCCTGATGTGGTGCATGTTCTGGCCGGGGGGCGCATTGTGCGCTCTGGCCCCAAGGAGCTGGCGCTGGAGCTGGAAGCCCGTGGTTACGCGGGGGTGGAGGCGGCATGACCGCGCTGCCCACCAAGAAGCTCGAGGCCTGGCGCTATACCGATTTGCGCGCGCTGGAGCGGCTGAGCTTTGGCGAGGTGCCCGCCGCCGCCGTGCCGGATCTGCCGGCGTTTGCTGGCCCGCGCGTGGTGTTTGCAAACGGCCGGATGAGCCAGGCGCTCTCAGCGCGGCTGGACCATGCGCAGGATTTCGCGCCCGTGCAGGAGCATGGCCCGCAGAGCCTCGCGCATATCAACGCCGAGCAGGCGCAGGATGGGCTGACCTTGAGCGTACCGGCCGGCGTTGATGCCGGCGCGCTGCTCATGGTCTCGTACAATGCGGGCGAAATGCCCTTTGCCGCCCATCTGCGCCACCGTATCACGCTGGGCGCGAATGCCCGGCTCATGCTGATCGAGCTGGTGAAGGGCGATGGCGTTTACTGGCATAATCCAGTGACCGATATTTCGCTCCATGACGGCGCCGTGCTCACCCATATACGCCTGCAGCAGGAGAGCGCGGAGGCGTTCAACACCACGCTGATTCGCGCCAACATCGCGGCTGGCGCGGGTTATGAGCATTTTACCGCCACCATCGGCGCCAAGCTTTCACGCACCGAGCTGCATGTTTCGTTGCTCGGCGAGCAGGCGCGCACCGACCTGAACGCCGCCCAGCTTCTGCGCGGCGAGCAGCACGGGGATTTTACCGCCGTGGTGCGCCATGCCGCGCCCAACTGCGCCTCACGCCAGACGGTGAAATCCGTGCTCGCCGATGAGGCGCACGGCGTGTTTCAGGGGCGGGTCGAGGTGGCCAAGGGCGCCCAGAAAACCGATGGCTACCAGATGAGCCGGGCGCTGTTGCTGTCCGACCACGCCACCATGGACATCAAGCCCGAGCTGGAGATTTTCGCCGACGACGTGAAATGCTCGCACGGCGCCACCATCGGCGCGCTCGATGCCGAGCAGCTTTTCTATCTGCGCAGCCGTGGCATCGATGAGCCCGAGGCGCGCGCGATGCTCATTCACGCCTTCCTCGAGGAAGCCTTCGCCCCCGTGACCGACGAGGCCGCGCATGGCTTGCTGATCGAGGCGATTGGTAAGTGGTGGACCACCCCATGAACGCCGTGACCAAGAGTTTCGATGTTGAGCGGGTGCGGGAGGATTTCCCGATTCTAGCCGCGCGCGTGCACGGCAAGCCGCTGGTCTATCTCGATTCCGGCGCCTCGGCGCAAAAGCCCCGCGCGGTCATCGATGCGATGCGCTTCGTGATGGAACATCAATACGCCAATGTTCATCGCGGGCTGCATTATATGTCGGAAGCGGCCTCGGATGCTTACGAGGCGGTGCGCGGCAAGGTGGCTTCGTTCATCAACGCGGCCTCGCGCGATGAGATCGTGTTCACCCGCAATGCCACTGAGTCGGTGAATCTCGTGGCCTACACATATGGCCGCACTTACCTCAAGCCGGGCGATGTGGTGGCGGTGACCGAGATGGAGCACCACGCCAATCTCGTGCCCTGGCAGATGCTGCGCGATGCCCATGGCACAGAGCTGCGTATTATCAAAATCACCGATGCGGGCGAGATTGATTTCAATTCGCTCGATGAGGTGTTCGCCGATGGCCGGGTCAAGCTGTTGAGCGTCACCGCCATGTCGAACGTTTTGGGCACGTACACGCCCGCCCGCCGGCTGGCTGATTATGCCCACGCGCGCGGCGCGCATGTGCTGTTTGACGCCTGCCAGGCCGTGGTGCACCGCCCGACCGATGTGCAGGCGCTCGATGCCGATTTCCTGGTCTTTTCCGGCCACAAGCTCTACGGCCCCACGGGCATTGGCGTGCTTTATGGCCGCGCCGAACTGCTTGACGCCATGCCGCCTTTCATGGGCGGGGGAGATATGATCGGTCATGTCGGCTACCAGCAATCGACCTGGGCCAAGCCGCCATTTCGCTTCGAGGCCGGCACACCCGCGATCATTGAGACCATTGGTTTGGGCGCCGCGATTGATTATATCTCCGCCATAGGCTTTGCCGCCATCGCCGCGCATGAGCAGGCGCTGACCGACCATGCGCTGGCCGAGTTGGCGAAGCTGGAGGGACTGCGCATTCTGGGCGCGGCGCAAGACCGGGGCGGCGTGATCTCGTTTGTCATGGATGGCGCGCACGCACATGATATCGCCACGCTGCTCGATAAAATGGGCATCGCTGTGCGCGCCGGGCACCATTGCGCCGAGCCGCTGATGGGCCGGCTGGGCGTTTCGGCCACCGCCCGCGCGACCTTTGGGCTCTATACCACGATTGAGGAAATCGATGCGCTGGCCAAGGGCTTGCGGCGCATCAAGCAGGTGTTGGCATGAATGAAACTCTGGCCCTTTTTTCGCAAACCCCGAGGTAGTGCCATGGCTGATGAGGAAAAGCTCGCGCCGGTGACATCCTGGACACCCGATGGCGAAACCAAGCCGCGTGTGACGGAAGATGCCGTGATCGCCGCCATCGCCACCGTGTTTGACCCGGAAATTCCGGTCAATATCTACGAACTTGGCCTTATCTATGCGGTCGAGATCGAGGAGGGCGGCGATGTGCGGGTCGAGATGACCCTGACCGCGCCGGGCTGCCCCTCGGCGCAGGAACTGCCTGAGCAGGTGAAGCATGCGGTCGAGATCATCGAGGGTGTGGGCGAGGTAACGGTGGAAACGGTGTGGGATCCGCCTTGGGACCAGACCCGCATGAGCGAAGAAGCCCGTCTGATGCTGAATATGTTCTGAGAGGCCGGTGAAAATGGCGCTGCGCGAACTTCCCCCCATCATGACCCTCACCGAGGCCGCCGCCGCGCGCCTCGCCGCGCTCTATGCCGGCAGCGATGAGCCAAAGCTGCTGCGCATTTCGGTCGGCACCAAGGGCTGCTCGGGCCATTCCTATGAAATGGAGTGGGTCGCGGAGCCGGGCAAAGGCGACGAGATCGTGAAATCCAACGGCCTGACCGTGCTGGTTGACCGCAAGGCGACGCTGTATCTCATCGGCGCGGTGATGGATTACAAAACCGACAAGCTAGCCTCGGGGTTCACGTTTGAGAATCCCAACGAAAAAGGCCGCTGCGGCTGCGGCGAGAGTTTTCACGTCTGAAGCGAGGCGCCCGGAACCAGCCGGGCGCGCAGCTCAGGTTTCGAGAAAAAAGCTCACCGGCACATGGTCGGAGGGTTGCGGCTTGGCCCGCTCGTCCTTGTGGATTTTGGCGCTCACCAGCCGCTCGGCCAGGCGCGGGGAGAGCAGCGCATGGTCGATGCGCAGGCCGCAATTGCGGTCCCACGCGCCGCCCTGGTAATCCCAGAAGGTGTAGAGCGGCTCGGCCGGGTGCAGGGCGCGCACGGCCTCTGTGAGGCCGGTATTGAGCAGGGCGCGGAAGGAAGCGCGGGTGGGGGCACGCACCAGCGCGTCGTTGGCCGATATGGCGCCCTTGGCGTAATCGAAATCAGCGGGGCAGACATTATAATCCCCCGCCAGTACGAAATCCTCATCCTGCCCCAGCAGCCAGAGCGCGCGTTCGCGCAGCGCCGCCATCCAGCGGAGTTTATATTCATAGCCGGCTTCGCCGCCCGAATTGCCGTTGGGCAGATATAAATTCCCCACCCGCAGCCCGTGGGTTTTTACTTCCACATAGCGCGCGGCCGGGGTTTCCTCGGCGGTGCCGGGCAGGGCGGTGGCGGTTACCTCAACCGGAACCCGGTGCAGCACCGCCACGCCGTTATAAGCTTTCTGGCCCACCACCACGCTGTCATAGCCCAGCGCCGAGAACGCCATGGCGGGAAACTGGTGGTCCTCGCACTTGATTTCCTGCAGCAGCAGCAGATCGGGCCGCACGCGCTCCAGAAAGCTCGTCACCAGCCCTTCGCGCGCGCGCACCGAGTTGATGTTCCAGCTGGTGATTTCAATCAACGGAGAACGAGGTCCCGCACCCGCAAGACGCCGTGGCGTTGGGGTTTTTTACCAAAAAATGCGCGCCCATCAGGCTGTCCTTGAAGTCGAGCTCGGCGCCGGCCAGGAACTCCAGGCTCACCGGATCGACCAGCACCTTCACACCGCCTTGCTCGATGATCATGTCATCGGGCGCGGCCTGCTGGGTCAGGTCGAATTTATATTGCAGCCCCGAGCAGCCGCCGGCCAGAACCTCGACCCGCAGGCCAAGCGCCGGCTCGGCGGCCAGAATTTCAGCGACCCGGCGGGCCGCGCTGTGAGAGACGGAAAAGCTCATGGCGCCAATATAGGGGCTCACACCCCTGGAGGGTAGGGGCGGAATCGGTTATCGCTGGAACATGGAAAAAGCCCCTTTCGCGGTGCAGGCGCATGAAACGCGCGGCCGCTTTCACCTCCAGGCCAAGTCTGACGACCGCAGCCCCTATCAGCGTGACCGCGACCGGGTGGTGCACTGCTCGGCCTTTCGCAAGCTGCAATATAAAACCCAGGTGTTTGTGACCCGCGAGGGGGATTTCTACCGCACCCGCCTGACCCACAGCCTCGAAGTCGCGCAGATCGCCCGCTCCATCGCCCGCGCGCTCAAGCTCGATGAAGACCTGACCGAATGCCTGGCGCTCGCCCATGATCTCGGCCACCCGCCCTTTGGCCATGCCGGCGAGCGCGGGCTGAACGAGGCGCTGAAGGCGTTTGGCGGGTTCGACCATAATGACCAGAGCTTCCGGGTGGTCACCCAGCTCGAGCAGCGCTACGCCGCGTTCGATGGGCTGAACCTGACCTGGGAGACGCTCGAAGGCCTGGCCAAGCATAATGGCCCGCTCCGCAACCCGCCGCCCACCATTCAGGCGTTCGATGACGCGCGCGGGCTGGAGCTGCTCACCTATGCCTCGGCCGAGGCCCAGGTGGCCGCCTTTGCCGATGATATCGCCTACAACACCCATGACCTCGATGACGGGTTGCGCGCCCGGCTGTTCGAGCCCGAGGATATTTTGCACCTGCCGGTGATCGGCGAGCTGCTGCAAGCCGCGCAATCCCTCACCACCGCCCAGAACCGCGTGCGCCATGAACTTTCGCGCGCGGTCATCAACACGCTGGTACATGATGCGCTGCGCGAAAGCACGCGCCGGCTGGAGGCACTCTCCCCCACCTGCGCCGACGATATCCGCGCCGCGTCCGGCCCGGTCATCGGGTTCTCCGACGAGATCAGCGCGGCCAACCGCGCGCTCAAGAAATTTCTGTTCGAGCGCATGTACCGGCACTGGCGCGTGAACCGCCAGACCCACAAGGCCGAGCACGTTACCCGCACCCTGGCCACCCTGCTGCTGCGTCAGCCCGAGCTGCTGCCCGATGATTGGCGCGAGCGCGCGGGCCGCCCCGAAACCCCGCAAGCCGCCGCCACGGTGCGCGATTATGTCGCCGGCATGACCGATCGTTATGCCCTGGATGAATTTTCCCGGTTGACCGATCCCTCGGTCCCTGCCTGAAAGCACGCCATGTCTGAAGAAAATCTCTACACCGCCGTGCGCGGTTTTGTTCTCGATGCCCTGGCCGAATTGGCGCCGGATTTGGCGCCCGAGCTGCTGGCCCGCGTGGAGGTGACCCCCACCAAGGATGTGGCGCATGGCGATATGGCCTCCAACGCCGCCATGATCGCGGCCAAGACAGCGGGCAAAAATCCCCGCGAGCTGGCCGCCGGGCTGGTCGAGCGGCTGAGCGCGCGCCCCGAAATCGCCAAGGCCGAGGCCGCCGGGCCGGGCTTTGTCAATCTCACCCTGGCGCCCTCTTATCTGCTGGCGCAGCTGCCGGTCATCCTGCGGGCCGCCGAGGCTTATGGCCAGCGCCAAGCCAGGGGGCTCAAGCTCAATGTCGAATATGTCTCGGCCAATCCCACGGGGCCGCTGCATGTGGGCCATTGCCGGGGCGCGGTGGTGGGCGATGCGCTGGCCAACCTGCTCGCCAAGGCGGGGTTCGAGGTTACCAAGGAATTCTACATCAACGATGCCGGCGCCCAGGTGGCCGCGCTCGCCCGCTCGGTCTATGTGCGCTATCTCGAGGCGCTGGGGCTCGACCCGCAGGCTTATATCGATACCGTGCCCGGCGGCATGCAATATGGCGGCGCCTATCTGGTGCCGCTGGGCGAGGAGCTGGCCAAACTGCATGGCGATGAATTCGCCGAAACGCCCGAGGCCAACTGGATCGACCGGTTCCGCGATTTCGCGGTCGGGCGGATGCTCGATCTCATCAAGGAAGACCTCGCCGCGCTGGGCGTGCGCCAGCATGTGTTCTCCTCCGAGCGCGCGCTGGTCGAGGCCGGTGGCGTGGCGCGCGGGTTGCAGACCTTGCGCGATCAGGGATTAATTTATCGCGGTGTGTTGGAGCCACCCAAGGGCAAAACGCCCGAGGATTGGGAGCCGCGTGAACAGGAGCTGTTCCGCGCCACCCAGTTTGGCGATGACGTGGACCGGCCGATCGCTAAATCCGATGGTTCCTACACCTATTTCGCCAATGATATTGCCTATCACGCCGACAAGGTGATGCGCGGGCGCGATGGGCTCATCAATGTCTGGGGCGCTGACCATGGCGGCTATGTCAAGCGCATGCAGGCGGCCGTGAAGGCACTCTCGGGGGCGAAGCTCGATGTGGTGCTGTGCCAGATTGTGCGGGTGATGAAAAACGGCGAGCCGGTGCGCATGAGCAAGCGCGCCGGCACCTTCGTCGAGCTGCGCGATCTGATCGACGAGGTCGGGCCCGATGCCGTGCGCTTCTCGATGCTGATGCGCAAATCCGACGCGCAGATGGAGTTCGACCTCGCGGCGGCGGTGGCGCAAACGCGCGAGAACCCGGTGTTTTACGTGCAATATGCTCATGCGCGCGCGCGCTCGGTGCTGCGCGCGGCGCCCCCGCCCGATGCCAATGTCAATCTGGTGGCGCTGGGCGCGCCCGAGGAGATGGCGCTGATCCGCCGGCTTATCACCTGGCCGCGGCTGGTGGAGCAGGCGGCCGAGGCGCGCGAGCCGCACCGTGTGGCATTCTATTTGCACGACCTCGCCAGTGATTTTCATGCGCTATGGAATGCCGGGCGCGAAAATGCCCAGCTGCGCTTCATTTTAGAGGACAAGCCGGTGGAGACGGCGGCGCGCATCGCGCTTGTCGCGGCCACCGCCATTGTGCTTCGCTCGGGCCTGGCCGTGCTGGGTGTAACCCCGGTTGAGGAGATGCGGTGAGCCTGCCTGAGTTCGACGAGGAGGATGATTTCATCTACGCCCCCAACCAGGGGCGGGGACAGCGTATCGATCCCGCCATCATGCGCATGGCGCTGGGGGCGGGGGGGATATCGCTCGTCGTTATCCTGATCGCGCTATTCTATAGCGGGTTCCGCACTGGCGGGTTCGGGCCACCGCCCGAGATCGCCCCCCCCGATGTGCCGCTGCGCGTGGTGCCCACCAGCCCTGGCGGCATGGTGGTGCCGGGCGCCAATGTGCCGATCATGTCGGGCAATCTGGCGCAGTTCAGCGCCACGCCCCAACTCGCGCCCCAGACGGCGGCGCCCGATATCAGCCAGCTCGACCAGGCCGCGGGGCTGACGCCGGCAGCCGTGCCGCCAGCCGCCGCTCCGCCGGCGGGTGGCGCAATGTCTCCCCCCGCGCCGCCGCTGCCCGGTTTGGCCGATGTGCCCGCCATGGTGCTGCTGGCCCAGGCGCCCGACCTGGCCGGTGCCATGACCGCCTGGAACGGGTTGCAGAAACAATTTCCCGACCAGTTGAAAGGCAGAAGCCCGCTGATTTTGCCGTCTGGCAGCCAGTGGCTGGTGCGGCTGGGCGGATTCCCTTCGGGCGCGGCGGCGTCCTCTTTCTGCGCCGGGCTGGTGGCCAAGGGCGCGCGCTGTTCGGTGGTGAGCAAGTGAAACCTGTTATTCTGGGGCTTTCCGGCCCGTGCCTGACCGGAGATGAGCGGGCTTTATTGAGCGAGCATCAGCCGCTCGGGGTTATTTTGTTTGCCCGCAACATCGAGACCCCCGCGCAGGTGCGGGCGCTGAATGCGGAAATCAAGGCCGTTCTGGGGCCTGCCGCCGTGCTGATGGTGGACCAGGAAGGCGGACGGGTGGCGCGGCTGAAGCCGCCCCACTGGCCCGCCCTGCCGCCCGCCGCCAGCCTGAGGACCAAAGAGGCCGCTTATGCCCATGGCCGGGCACTGGGGGCGATGGTGAAGGCCGAGGGCTTTACCATGACCGCCGCGCCGGTGCTGGATTTGAACATAGACGGCGCGGATGCGGTGATTGGCGACCGGGCGTTCACCGGCCCGCCGGAGCTGGTGGCCGAGCTGGGCGGCGCCCTGGCGCGAGGTATTTTGGATGAGGGGATCGACCCGGTGATCAAGCATATTCCCGGCCATGGGCGGGCGATGTGCGACAGCCACCTGGCCTTGCCCCGTGTGACGGTGAATGACGAGGCGGACCATCTGCCATTTCGCACCAACCGGCATCTGCCCTGGGCGATGACAGCACATATACTTTATGAACAATGGGATAGAGAGCGCCCGGCGACACTCTCGCCCATCGTCATCCGTGAGGTGATCCGCGGGCGAATCGGGTTTGAGGGCAAAATCATGTCGGATGATCTGGCGATGAAGGCGCTCTCGGGCACGCTCTCAGATTTGGCGCGGCAATGTTTGGCGGCGGGGTGCGATGTGGTGCTTTATTGCCCCGGCGACATGGCGGGCAACCGCGAGGTGTTGGAGGCGGTGGGGTGAGCGCCGGTGTGCTGCTGGTCATCGCGGCGCTCATTCCGGCCATGGTGCTGCATGAGCTGGCCCACGGGCTGGTGGCATGGTGGCTGGGCGACGACACCGCCAAATCACGCGGGCGGCTGACGCTTAACCCGCTCAAGCACATAGATAAATTCGGCTCCATTCTGCTGCCGCTGCTGCTCGCCGCCGGGCAGATCGCGGCATTTGGGCAGGTGCGGTTTTTATATGGCTGGGCCAAGCCCGTGCCGGTGAATTTTCACAATTTGCGCTGGGGCCGCTACCGCGATCCGCGCCGGTTGATGGGGCTGGTGGCGTTGGCGGGGCCGGCTTCGAACTTCGTCCAGGCGATTTTTGGCGGGCTCGCCCTGCATGGCGGCAGCTTCACCGATTTCTGGCTGTTTTATATAGAGATCAACCTGGTCATCGGGCTGTTCAACCTGACCCCGCTGCTGCCGCTCGATGGGGGGCGGATTTTGTTGGCCTTGCTGCCGCTGCCGTTGGCCAGAGGCTACGCGCGCCTTGAAAAATATGGTCTTTTGTTGGTTTTTGTGGTTTTGTTTGGGATTCCACTGTTGCTTCCGGGCGGATATGACCCGGTAAATATGGCTTTGAACAAAATTCTGCCATTGGCTGAAAATATGGTGTTGACCCTGACGGGGAATGCCAATGGAAGTTGAGGCGCTGGTTGTGCATCTGGAGGGGTTCGAGGGGCCGCTGGATTTGCTGCTCGATCTCGCCCGCGCCCAAAAGGTGGATCTGGCGAAAATTTCCATTTTGCAGCTGGTCGAGCAGTTTCTGGCCGTGATTGAAGGGGCGCGCCGGGTGCGACTGGAGCTGGCGGCCGACTGGCTGGTGATGGCGGCTTGGCTGACCTGGCTGAAATCTCGGTTGCTGGTGCCCGAGCTTGGCGAGCCTGACGACGCCGAGACGGCGGCCGAGATTTTGCAGGCCAGGCTTATGGATTTGCAGGCCATGCGGCAGGCCGCGGCGTGGTTGGGACAACGGCCGCAGCTGGGCTGGGATGTGTTTGGGCGGGGCGTGCTGGAGGATTTTACCGAGACTGACCGCTCGAAGCTGCGGCTGGAGATGAGTGGGCTGCTCTCAGCCTATTTGGCGGCCCGTCGGCGCGCGGGGGGCAAGCAGCAATACCGGCCCAAGCCGATGGTGTATTTTTCGGTGCAGAACGCGCTGGAGCGGATTGGGCGGTTGCTGGGCAGTTTGCCGGACTGGTCGTCGCTTGAGCAGTTTATTCCAGATAATGTTGGCGATGGTTTGGCCAAGCGCGCGGCGCTCTCGGCGACGCTGGTGGCGGGGCTGGAAATGGCCAAGCACGGGCGGCTGCTGTTGCGCCAGGATGAACGGTTCGGGCCGATTTTGGTGCGGTCCCAGGTGGCGGAATTGGAGGGGCGGCATGAGTGATGAAATGACCAACGCGCTGCGTCTGGCGGAAGCGGCGATTTTCGCGGCGCCGCAGCCGCTTTCCACCCGCCAGCTGGGGCAGTTGCTGCCTGATGCCATGGAGGCCGAGGCGGTGCTGATGGCATTGGTGGATCTTTATGCCCCGCGCGGGGTGAATTTGGTTGAAGTCGGCGGTGGCTGGCAGTTCCGCACCGCGCCCGATATCGCGCCCTATTTGCGCAAAGTGGTCGAGGTGCCGCGCCGGCTGCCTCGGGTGGCGATGGAGACGCTGGCGATCATTGCCTATCATCAGCCGGTGACGCGCCCGGAGATCGAGGAGATGCGCGGCGCGGCGCTCTCGCAGGTGACGCTGGATTTGCTGCTGGAAAACGGGCTGGTGACGCCCAAGGGCCGGCGCGAAACGCCCGGACGACCCACGTTGTGGGGCACTACCCCGGCATTTTTGGCCCAGTTTGGGTTGAATGATTTGCGCGAACTGCCCAAGCGCGAGGAATTGCTGATTGACCCCACGGGGCCGGTGCGGGCCCAGGCACCAGAGCCCGCGCCCCGTGAGGAGGATATGTTGGCGCGCGGTGATGAGACGGAGGCGCCGTGAAGCTGCAAATTACCCGTGAGACGCTGCTGAATGGCGCGGTGCGCGAGATGCAGCGCGTGCACGCCAATGCCCACCCCGATATGAAATGGCGGACAGAGGCGGAAATGGCCGAGCTGTTCGAGACTGTGCTGGCCCAGCACAAGGCGGGTGAGGATTTATGGTTGTTTGGCTATGGCTCGCTGATCTGGAATCCGGCGTTTGAGTATGTGGAGAAACGCTGTGCGCTGTTGCGCGGCTGGCACCGGCGGTTTTGCCTGAAAATGTATATGGGCCGGGGAACGATTGATAATCCCGGGCTGATGCTGGCGCTCGACCGGGGCGGGGCGTGCCGGGGCGTGGCGTTCAGGATTGCCGCCGCCAAGCTGCGCGAGGAGCTGGGGCTGGTGTGGCAGCGCGAAATGTATGGCGGGTCTTATAATGCGCGCTGGGTGACGCTGCTGCATAAGGGGCAGAGTTTCCGCGCGCTCACCTTTGTCTCGAATCATTCCCACCCGCGCTATACGCGCGAGTTGAGCCTTGAGCAGTCGGCCGCGATGATTGCCGGGGCGCATGGTGAGTTGGGCACGTGCCGGGAGTATTTGGAAAACACCATCGCGCATCTGGCCGAGTTGGGGGTGCGCGATGTTGGCTTGATGCGGATTGCGCGCGCCTTGCCCAAGGGCCCGCAATAACGAGTCGCGCGGGGCGGACTATGAGGCGAGCATGCCATTGGTGAGGCAGGCTTCATCGAACCGGCAGACGATGTCTTCGTGGAGCTCGTGTTTTTCGGCGTCTTTATAATCGATTCGGGTGATCAAATCGGCGATGATGGCGAGGCGGGCGGTTTTTTTGTCGCCGGCGCGCACCACCATCCAGGGGGCGGCGGCGCTGTCGGTTTCGCGCAGCATGCGGTTGCGGGCTTTGGTGTAATCGTCGAAATGATGCAGGGCTTTTTCGTCGATCGGGCTGATTTTCCATTGCTTGAGCGGGTCTTTATGGCGATCGGCCAGGCGCTTTTGTTGTTCTTTCCTGGAGATGTCGAGATAATATTTGATCACGATGATGCCTGACTGGGCCAGCATGGTTTCAAACACCGGCACGGCGCGCAGGAAATCGTGATACTCATGGTCGGTGCAGAAACCCATGACATGCTCGACCCCGGCGCGATTGTACCAGGAGCGGTTGAACAGCACGATTTCGCCCGCCGCCGGCAGATGCGCGGCATAACGCTGGAAATACCATTGGGTGGTTTCGACATCGGAGGGTTTGGGCAGGGCGACGACGCGGATGTCGCGTGGGCTGAGATGCTCGGTGATGCGCTTGATGGTGCCATCCTTGCCGGCGGTGTCGCGGCCTTCGAGGATGATGAGCACTTTTTTGCCCTGGGAGATGACGTGGCGCTGAAGTTTCACCAGCTCGATTTGCAGGTGGCGGAGCTGCTCTTCGTATTTTTTGCCCATGGGAACCTTCCTGTATGAGGCTTGGGCGTGAGTGTGCGCCGCGCATGGGACGTGGGCAAGGGGGTTTGGGCGTGTTGCGGCGCGGCGGGGGCTCTGGCAGAATTTGGGGCGGGGAGAGCAAATATGATCCATGATGAATTCATGCGCCGGGCGATTGCGTTGGCCGAGGCCGGCATGACGGGGGGCCATGGCGGGCCATTTGGCGCGGTGATTGTGAGAGACGGCGCCGTGGTGGGTGAGGGGCATAACCGCGTGCTCTCGAGCAATGACCCGACCGCGCACGCGGAGGTGACCGCGATTCGGGACGCCAGCGCGCGGCTTGGGGCTTTTGATCTCTCTGGCTGTGAGATTTATGTGAACGGCATGCCGTGTCCGATGTGCATGGCGGCGATTTTTTGGGCGCGGATCGGGCGGGTTTATTATGCGTGCGGCGCCGAGGATGCCGAGGCGATCAAGTTCGATGACGCCGAATTCTACCGCGAGCTGGCCAAGCCGCCGGCCGAGCGCTCGGTGCCCGCCATTCAGCTGAGCGAACACCGCGACGAGGCCTATAAGGTTTATGAGGATTGGATCAGGCTGCCCGCGCGCGTGCATTACTGAGCCGGCGGCGGCTGATTATGCCCGACGGGACATTGGTGGCGTATGTCTCGCGCGCTGTTTCCACCACGAGACGGCTGACGATGTGTGAATAAGCTGAAAACTACCGCCGAAGAGCGGTGAATTGGAGCGGGCGAAGGGATTCGAACCCTCGACCCCAACCTTGGCAAGGTTGTGCTCTACCCCTGAGCTACGCCCGCTCACTGGCGCAATATATGAACATCCGGGATGGATGTGGTGTCGACTGGAGCGGGCGAAGGGATTCGAACCCTCGACCCCAACCTTGGCAAGGTTGTGCTCTACCCCTGAGCTACGCCCGCTCGCGGCGTGGGCGATCCTTTACTGACCCTGTCTGGAGATTGCAAGTGCCGATGGCACACTAATTTTAGCGGGGTGTGAGAGCGCCCCGCGATACTATATAGTGGCGTAAAGCAAGGATGGACTTACGAGAATGACCCTTTTCGCCTCTTCAGACGAGCAGATTTCCCCGGCCGCGGCTGATGTGATCATTGAGGGCAATCAGGCCAATTTCATGGATCAGGTTGTTGATGCCTCGATGAAATTGCCGATTCTGGTCGATTTTTGGGCAACCTGGTGCGGGCCGTGCAAGACGCTCACCCCGGCGCTCGAGCGAGTCGTGCGCGCGCAGCAGGGGCGCGTGCGGCTGGTGAAGATCGATGTGGACAAGAACCAGCAGCTTATGGCCCAGCTGATGCGCATGGGGCTGCCGCTGCAGTCGGTGCCGACGGTGGTGGGGTTTTGGCAGGGGCAGGTGGCCGATATGTTCCAGGGCGCGGTGCCCGAGAGCGAGGTGAAGCGATTCGTGGAGGCGCTGCTTAAAATGGCCGGATCGGCCGCGCCGAGCGCGGATTTGATTGCCCAGGCCAAGGAGTTGCTGGAGGCCGGGCAGGCCGAGCAGGCGGCTTCGGTTTATGCGGCGGCGGTGCAGCAGGATGCCGACAAGCCCGAGGCCTGGGGCGGGCTGGCGCGCGCGCTGATGGCGATGGGCGATGAGCATGAGGCGGCCGAAGTGCTGAGCCGCGTGCCACCCAAGCTGGCCGAACATCCCGAGGTGAGCGGCGCGCGCTCGGCCCTGGCGCTGGCCGCCGAGGGGCGTAAGGCCCAGGCCGCCATGGCCGGGCTCTCTGAGCGGGTGAACGCCAACCCCGATGACCATGAAGCCCGCTATGAGCTGGCGACCGCGTTCAATGCCTCGGGCATGCGCGCGGAGGCGGCCGGGGCGCTGCTGGAGATCATCAAGCGTGACCGGGCTTGGAGCGACGATGCCGCGCGCAAGCAACTGCTGAAGCTGTTTGAGGCGTGGGGCATGGATGACCCGGCCACCATGGCGGCGCGGCGCAAGCTCTCGACGGTATTGTTTTCGTGACATGCCGATTCTGAAACCCACCCTTGAACAGCTGCCGGACATGTTTCCGGTGTTTCCGCTCGGCGGCGCGCTGCTGCTGCCGGGGGGGCATTTGCCACTCAACATCTTCGAGCCGCGCTACCTGGCGATGATCGAGGATTGCATGGGCGAGGGGCGCTGTGTGGGCATGGTGCAGCCCGACCGGCGCCTGCCCGAGGGCGCGCATGGGCCTGGGCTTTACCGGGTGGGCTGTCTTGGGCGGGTGACCAGCTTCGCTGAAACCGATGACGGGCGCTATCTCATCACGCTGACGGGGGTGATCAGGTTCACCATTGTCGAGGAGTTGGAGATGCGCCGGGGGTATCGGCGGGTGCAGGCGGGGTTGAGCGGATTCGCGGCCGATTTGCGCGAGGCTGACGGCGAGGGCGGCCTGCCCATGAGCCGTGAGGAGATGGTGGCGGCGATGCGCGGCTATTTTGCCGCCATGGGCATTAGCGAGGCAAACTGGCGCGCGCTGCTGTCGGTGAATGACGCGGCGCTGGTGAATGCGCTGGCCATGGCCTGCCCGTTTACCAATGAGGAAAAACAGGCGCTGCTGGAAGCGCGCGATCTGGGCGCGCGGGCGGCGGCACTTTATGCCCTGCTGCGGATCGATTCGTTCGATGATGGCAGCGGCGGCAATGGGCCGAGGCTGAGCTGAGAGATGAGCGAGCTGCCGCACAAAACCCCCGATCCGCGATTGCTGGAGATTTTGGTGTGTCCGGTTTGCCGTGGACCGCTGATCTATGACCGCGAGAAGGGCGAGTTGATCAGCGAGCGGGCCGGGCTGGCTTATCCAATCCGCGACGGCATTCCGGTGATGCTGCCCGACGAGGCGCGGGTGCTGGCGCCGTGAGGCGGAGCACGCGCGCGCGTGGCTGACGCAGACGCCGAGCCGCCGTCGGAGGCGCTCGATGAGCCGGTGCCGGTGGCGCGCATGCGCCTGACCGCCGTGATTGTGGCGACCGCCTTGTTCATGCAAAATCTCGACAGCACCGTGATCGCCACGGCGCTGCCGGCCATGGCGCGCTCGTTCGCCGTGCCGCCGCTTTATATGAGCGTGGCGCTGACCTCTTATCTCATCAGCCTGTCGGTGTTCATTCCGGCGTCTGGTTGGGTGGCCGACCGGTTTGGCGCGCGGCAGGTTTTTCGCATCGCCATTGTCATTTTCACGCTGGCCTCGCTGCTGTGCGGGCTGGCGCCCAATTTGGCGGCGCTGGTGGCGGCACGCGCGCTGCAAGGGCTGGGCGGTGCCATGATGCTGCCGGTGGGGCGGCTGCTGCTGCTCAACTCCATCAGCCGCTCGCAGATGGTGGCGGCCATGTCGTGGTTGACCATGCCCGCGCTGGTGGGGCCGATTCTGGGGCCGCCGCTGGGGGGATTTATTGTCTCGGTGGCCTCGTGGCGGTGGGTGTTTGGCATTAATCTGCCCATTGGGGTGATTGGCGTGGTCGCGGTGAGCCTGTTTATCAGGGATGTGCGCGACGAGGCGGCGGCCAAGCGGCTGGATCTGGCGGGGCTGGTCTGGTCGGGGCTGGCGATGGTGTTTTTGATGAGCGGGCTGGAGACGGTGGGCCGCGACCTGGTGCCGCTGAGCTGGACGCTGACGGCCTTTGTGCTGGGGCTGGGCGCCGTGGCGGGCTATGTAGCCCATGCCAGGGGAGTGGCGTATCCAGCGCTCGATTTTACGCTGATGCGCGAGCCGACCTTTGCTGTTTCGGTGCTCGCGGGCAGCCTGTTCAGGGTGGCGGTGGGGGCCATGCCGTTTTTATTGCCGCTTCTGTTGCAACTGGGGTTTGGCGACACGCCGCTGCAAAGCGGGTTGATTACCTTTGCCTCGGCCGGCGGGGCGATTTTGATGAAGCCGCTGACCAAGCCGATTTTGGCGCGTACCGGGTTTCGGCATGTGCTGATGTGGAATGGCGTGATTTCGGCCGGATTCATTGGCGTGGCGGCGCTGTTTCAGCCGACCTGGCCGAGCCTGACGCTGGACGCGATTTTGCTGGTCGGCGGACTGTTCCGCTCGCTGCAATTCACGGCCTTTAACACCATTGCCTATGCGGAGATCGGGCGCTCCAGACTCTCGGCCGCCACGGCGCTCTACAGCACCATTCAACAGCTTTCGCTGACGATGGGCATTGTACTGGGCGCGGGGGCGCTGGAGGTGGCGACACGGCTGCACCATCATGCCACCGCCGAGCAGGCTGATTATGATGCCGCCTTTGTGTTGGTGGCGCTGGTGGCGCTGGCGGCGGCGCCGCTATGCGCGCGGCTGAGCCATGACGCGGGGGAGCGGGTGAGTGGACATCATGTGTAGGGAGCCGGTTCTGGAATCCGTTAGATTGCAGAACCATCACACTGAGGTGGTTTTTGTTTTGGATTGCCCTTAGCTTTAAACGACAACCATATGATTTAATAAAAATTTTTTCGGGGTTTGGGGGCTTTTTATAAAAAGCTCCCCAAACGCGGCGGCTGAGAGTGTTCATCTCTATTGTAGATTTTGCGAGCAGTTTCATGTGTTTGTTTAGACACATACGGCCCTAAGGGCGCAAAAATTTAATAAAACAAATAGTTTTATTAAATTCCTGAGCCTCAAACCTCGAAGTTGAACGCCTCCGGCCAGGTTGGTTCCTTCATGGCGCGCGGCAGGTGGATGCCGCATTCGGTTTTGGCGCTGCCCGCCCAACGGCCGGAGCGTTTATCTTCGCCGGGCAGGGGTTTGCGGGTGCAGGTGGCGCAGCCGATGGAGGTGTAACCTTGGGCTTCGAGCGGGTGGCGGGGCAGGTTGTGGGCGGTGAAATAGGCGCTCAGGTCGGCATCTGACCAGAAGGCCAGCGGGTTGACGGTGACGCGGCCATCGGCGCCGGTTTCAACCAGTTCGAGATGCGCGCGCGTGGCGGCCTGGGCGCGTTTGCGGCCGGTGATCCAGGCGTCGAAACCTTCGAGCGCGTCATCGAGCGGATTGGTTTTGCGAATCGCGCAGCATTGGTCGGTGTCGCGCTGCCAGAGGGTGCCGTCGGGGTCGAATTTGGCCAGACGGGTGGGCTTGGGGCTGATCACCCGCACATCGGTGAGACCGAGGCGGGTGGTGAGCGTGTCGCGGTAGGCCAATGTCTCGGGGAAGAGTTTGAGCGTGTCGAGGAAGATGACCGGGGTGGCGGGAGCGATTTGGGCGACCAGGTGCAGAAGCACGGCTGATTCAGTGCCAAAGGAGGAGACGAGGGCGATGCGGCCAGGAAAGCGGCGGGTGAGGGCGTCGCTTAAGGTGGTGAAGGCGGTGGTGGTGGCGGAGAGGCTGTCAGGCATGAGGGTCGTCCTTGGCGGTGGGCGCGGCGGGTAGCCACCCGCGTTCGGTGAGCAGGCTATCGATGCGACGGGCGGTTTCGGGCATGGTTGCCCCCTCGGCGCGCCATAGGCGGCGCAGCGCGGCGATTTCGGCCACGCGCCCGGCCCAGTGGGCGGGGAACCAGGCTTCGAGCCAGCGGCGCAGCGCGGCGGCAAGGCCGGGCGCCGTGCCGCCGGTGGAGATGGTGAGCAGCAGATCGCCGCGGCGGATTTCGGAGACGGCGTGGAAGTCGCAGAGTTCGGGCACGTCTTCGACATTGACGAGCACGCCCAGCGCGCGGGCACGGGCGGCCAAGATTCGGGCCTGCGGCTCGGGCACGCCGGCGACCCAGAGCAGGCGTAATGCGCCGAGATCTTGATCGGATGGCAGGCCGGTGGGGGCGGCAAGGCCCGACTGGTCGGCGAAGGCGGGGTCGGTGGTGAAGAGGGTGAGAGTGTCGCCAGCACCGGTGCGCAGAGCGGCCAAGCGGCGCAGGCCGAGCGCGCCCGCGCCAACCAGGCCGAGCCGCACGCGGGCAGGAAGGAGGACCACCGGAATCATAGGAGGTTAGAAGGATATTTTTTTACCAAACGCAAGGTTGGCTGCAAAATAACGTATATTTTGCCACCTGAAGGCGTGGATTGGAAAAAAATTATTTATTTAGCCGCGAAGGCAGAGGCTATTGGCGCGCCGGGGGTTAGAGTTGGGTGTCGCTGATGGCGAGGTCCATGCCGAAGATGGTGCCGCGCGGGCTTGTTTGCTCGAGCGTCAGCTCGCCGCCATGGGCGCGGATGATGTCGCGCGCGATGGCGAGGCCGAGACCCGTGCCGCCATGGCGGCTGGTGCCGGTGAAGGGCTTGAACAGATTATCGAGCACGCGCAGCGGCAGGCCGGGCCCATCATCGGCCACGCGCATGCGGGTGAGGCCCCCCTGAATGATGGTGCTGATGGCGATGTTGTGGGCACCAGCATCGACCGCGTTGCGCAGCAGATTGACCAGCACACGAAAAATTTGCGCGCGGTCGAGCGGCAGGACGAGGGAGGTGGGCACGAGATTTTCGATGTGCACGGCCGCTTCATAGGGCTGTACCACGAGGATGGCCTCATCGATCAGCTCGGCCAGGGTGACGGCGGTGCGCGTGATGGGCGGTGGGCCTTCGCGGGCGAATTCGACGGTGCGGGTGACGAGCTGGGCCGCGCGGTCAACGGCTGGAATGAGCGTGCGCGTGGCGCGCTGGACGGCGGGATCGGGGATGGATTGCAGCCGGTCGGCCACCATGACCGCGGTGCTGAGGATGTTACGCAGATCATGCGCGAGCTTGGCGACCGAGGTGCCGACCGCCGCCAGCCGGGCATTGCGCCAGAGCGCGGTGCGCAACTCGTCTTGCATGGTTTTCAGCTCGCGCGCCGCGCTGGAAATATCGTCTTCCGGGCGGGTGGCGAGCCAGGCCAGATCGCTTTGGTTGGCTTGTTCGGGGGCTTCACGGAAATTGCGGATGGAGCTGGTGATGATGCGCATGGGCCGCACCAGCAGCCGGTCGAGCACGGAATAGACCAGCAGACCGGTGATGAGGGCCACGATGATGGTGACAATGAGCGTGTGCAGGGCGTAGGCGCGCAGATGGGCGGTGAGGGCGGCGCCGTTGACCACCAGTTTCAGAACGGCGCCCGAATCGTCGGGGGCGGCGGCGATGATTGTTGGCGTCACGCCGCCACCGCCCACCAGCCGCACCACCGCGCGCCAGGTGCTGTAGGCGAGCGTTTCACCATCGATGCTGGTTTCGCCATCGCTGACGAGGGGAGGGCCGGGCTGGCCGATGATCAGCGGCGGGAAGCCTGGGCGCAGCAGGGTGATTTGTTCGGTATCGGTGAGGGCGAGCAGGGTTTGGGGCGGCGGGATTTGGGCGCCGGTGTCGCTCTGGACGGCATAAGTGACCAGATAGGCATGGGTAATGCGCTCGGCCAGCCAGCTATGGCGCTCTATGCCCAGGCCAGGGGTGATGACGACCAGCTCCATGAGTAAAATGACGCTGACCGTGAACCATAACACGCGCCCAGAAAGCGAATCGCCAAACAGCTCGAAGCGCGGGCGTTTGAGACGCTTGAGGGCGTTCATGTGGTGTGCAGCGCGGCCTCGGCGGCCGCGCGCCCGGCGGCAAACAGGGCGTCGAGGAAGCCCTTGTCGGTGTTCATTTTGGAGCTGAGCGGATGGGCGCCGAGGGCTTCATCGGCGGAAATATCGAGCAAATTGGTGTGGCGGGGCAGCAGGCTTAGCTCGGCGTCAAGCGGGGCTTGGAAGGCGATTTCGTGCAGGCGATGCACGATGTCGGCGGTGGAGCTGGGCACGCCGCGCCGCTGGCGGGGTTGGGCGCGGATGAGAATGAGACGCTCGGGGCGCGGGGTGAGCAGGGGGGCAAGCGGCGGATTGCAGGAATAGCCGCCATCCCAGTAATGGCGGTCGCCGATGCGGACGGCGGGAAACATCATGGGCAGGCAGGATGAGGCCAGCAGATGCGGCACGCCGATTTCGGCGTTGGTGAACAGTTTGGCCATGCCGGATTCGACATCGGTTGCGGCAACATAAAGCTGGGGCGCCGCGGGATCGCGGAGCAGGGTGCGGTCGACCAAATCTTCGAGCAGAGGTTGCAGGGGGTTTTGACCTAGCGGGTTGAGCTGGCCGGGATCGAACAGGCGGAGCGCGGTGGTCAGCCCGGTCATGGCCAGCTCGTTGCCGAACTCGATCCCCTTGCCCCAGCCCCACATCCAGTCGAGCGCCGGGGAGACGCTGTTGATGACATGGGCATCCGCGACGCGCGCCCAGAGCTCGCGGATTTTGGCGCGCGCGCCCTCGGGGCCGTTTTGCACATAGCCCTGCACCGCCATGGTGGCGATGATGGCGCCAGACGACACGCCGCTGATGGCCGAGACGCGCAGCCCCGATTCGAGCAGCCTGTCGAGCGCGCCCCAGGTGAAGGCGCCGTGCGCGCCGCCGCCCTGAAGCGCCAGGCTGATGCGGGGAGAGGAAGAGGAATAAGCTGCCACCATAAGAAGAAGCTGCGCCGAGATCGCCGGCGACGCAAGACACCCAAAAGGTGGAACACGACGCGGGATGATTGACGAGGAGGGGGGCTGCGCTTATAGGGCGCCAACCCGCCCAGGTTGGCAACAGCTGGGCGAGATGTCGTTTTTGTCCTTTTTGTTATTCGCCGGAGTGTCTCAACGTGAAACGGACCTATCAACCTTCCAAAATTGTCCGCAAGCGCCGGCACGGTTTCCGCGCCCGTATGGCGACCGTGGGTGGCCGCAAGGTGCTGGCCAACCGCCGTGCCAAGGGCCGCGCCAAGCTCTCCGCCTGATTTTTGCGCGCCCGCGCGCGGGAGGCCGGCTTGCCCAGGCTGAAAGCACCCAAACGCCTGCAAAAGCGCGCGGAATTTCTGCGCCTGGCGAGCATTGGGCGCAAGAAGGCCGTGTCGGGGCTGGTGCTGCAGGCCGCCAGAGCTGTAGCGGGTGATGAGCTGCGGGTGGGCTACACAGCCACCAAGAAGATCGGTAACGCCGTCGCACGTAACCGCGCCAAGCGCCGGCTGCGTGAGGCGGCGCGGCTGACTTTGGCCGGGCGTGATTTGCGCGGTGTGGAGCTGGTGCTGATTGCCCGCCACGAAACGGGGCGGGTGAAATTCTCGTCGCTATGCGCCAATTTGGGCCGGGCGGTTGACG
Source organism: Pseudomonadota bacterium (assembly GCA_021809435.1). Classification (GTDB taxonomy): domain Bacteria; phylum Pseudomonadota; class Alphaproteobacteria; order Acetobacterales; family Acetobacteraceae; genus Acidocella. The sequence continues at coordinate 339,874 of JAKBAD010000001.1, forward strand.
AGGTGTTGGCATGAGCCCCGCCGCCTTGATGCTCTCAGGCGCGATTCGTGTTTATGAGCTGACGTTGCGCCCCGTCATCGGGGCGAATTGCCGTTTCTACCCCTCGTGCAGCGCCTATGCGCGCGAGGCAATTGGCACCCATGGCGCGGCGCAAGGCAGCTTGCTGGCCGCCCGGCGCATTTTGCGCTGCCACCCCTGGAACCCGGGCGGGTTTGACCCCGTGCCCAAAACTTTCAAGGATTGCTGATCCACCATGGACCAGAAGCGCCTGATTACAGCTCTCGTCATGTCGTTCATCATTCTGGGGGTGTTCACCTTCGTGCAGGAGAAATTTCTGCCGCATGCGCCGCCCCCGGCCGCGCAGGTGAACGCACCCACGACCCAGACCGGTGGCGTTGGCACCCAAGAGGGGGCAGCCAGTACGGCCAGCGCCCAGACCGTTGATAACGGCCCCCGCCTGGCGGTGGATGCGCCACTGGTTAAAGGCAGCATTGGCCTGACCGGCGCGGTGTTTGATGATGTGGTGCTCAAGACCTACCACGAAACCGAAGCCGCCAACTCGCCGCTGGTGCAGATTATGGGCCGGCGCGGTGGAAAGACCCCGACTTATGTGCAGTTTGGCTGGAGCGCGCCCGCGGGCGTGAAACTGCCCGATGACAGTACGCTGTGGAGCGCCTCGGCGCCTGAGCTGACCCCCGCTTCGCCGGTGACGCTGTCTTGGAATAATGGTCAGGGGCTGACATTCGAGCTGCTGGTCTCGGTGGACGACCAATATATGTTCACCGTGCAGCAGAAAGTGGTGAATGCCGGCAGCACCCAAGTGCAGCTTTATCCCTGGTCGCGCGTGGTGCGGGATTATCAGCCCACGACCATTCAGACCTGGGTATCGTTTGAGGGGCCGCTGGGGGTGTTTAGCAACACGCTCAAGCAGGAATCATATAAGGATCTGAAGTCGGACGGTGAGAAGGCCGCCGGCGGCGTGGCTTACAGCGAGACCGCGCCGGGCGGCTGGATTGGCATTACCGACAAATATTGGCTGGCTGCCGTGGCGCCCGAACAGAGCGCCAATGTTACCGGCTCGATGAGCTATGCAACCGTGAATGACGGCGATGGCGGGGCGTATCAGACCTCGTTCATTGCCGCCAAGGCGGAGACGGTGGCGCCTGGCGCTTCGGTCTCGTTCACGTCGCATTTGTTCACCGGCGCCAAGGTGGTGAAGATTTTGGATGCCTATTCGAGCGAATATGGCATCCCGAATTTCTACAAGGCGGTGGATTTCGGGCATCTCTATTTTCTGACCAAGCCGATCTTCTTCGCGCTCGACTTCCTGAACGCGCTGACGGGGAATTTCGGTCTCGCCATCATCATCTTCACCATCGGCATCAAGCTGCTGTTCTTCCCGCTGGCGTCTTATTCCTACCGCTCAATGGCGCGGATGAAGACGCTGTCGCCCAAGATCAACGCGCTCAAGGCCCAGTTCAAGGACGACCAGGCCGGGCTGCAGGCCGCGACCATGGAGCTTTACAAGACCGAGAAGATCAATCCGGCCTCGGGCTGCTTGCCGATGCTGTTACAAATTCCGGTGTTCTTCTCGCTCTATAAGGTCATTTTCATCACCATCGAGATGCGCCAGACACCGTTTTACGGCTGGATTCATGATCTTTCGGCGCCCGACCCGACCAATCTGTTCAATTTGTTCGGGCTTCTGCCGTTTGATCCCACCACATACCTGCCGATGCTGCATATTGGCCTGCTGCCGCTGATCATGGGCGCGACGATGTTCATGCAGCAGAAGCTGAACCCGGCGCCGGCTGACCCGGCCCAGGCGCGTATGTTCCAGTTCATGCCGCTGATCTTCACCTTCATGCTGGCGCGCTCGCCGGCCGGGCTGGTGCTGTATTGGACGTGCAACAACATTCTTTCGGTGGGGCAGCAATGGCTGATCATGCGCCAAGCGGGCAAGGCGGCCCCGGCCCGGAGCTGAAGGGCTCCGAGCCGTTCAGCCCAGAGCAGATCGAGGCGGGGCGCAAGCTCTTTGCCGGACAATGCGAGTTCTTCTTCGCCGCGCAGCAGTTGGAAAAACTGCCGCCGGCGGAGGGCGTGGAAATCGCGGTCGCCGGGCGCTCGAATGTGGGTAAATCATCGCTGTTGAACGCGCTGACGGGCCGCAAGGCGCTGGCGCGCGTGTCGCATCAGCCCGGGCGGACGCGGCAGCTCAATTTCTTCCATGTCGGCACCAGCCCGCTCGTGCTGGTGGATATGCCGGGCTATGGCTATGCCGAGGCGCCCAAGGAAATTAAGCGCGACTGGCAGGGCTTGATGCTGGATTATTTGCGCGGGCGGCCAAATTTGCGCCGTGTGCTGCTGCTGCTCGATTGCCGGGTGGAGATCAAGGTTTCGGACCAGACGGTGATGGAGCTGCTCGATCAGGCCGCGGTGGCCTTTCAGGTGGTACTGACCAAGGCCGATGCCGTGAAACCTGGTGCCCTGGCCCGTAAGCAGGCGGAAGTGGCGGCTTTGGTGCGCAAGCATCCCGCGGCGCTCAACGATATCATCACCACTTCCAGCGAAACGGGGCTGGGGATTGAGGCGTTGCGCGCTGAGATCGCGGCGTTTTTGTGAGGAGAGGCAAGTGGACGAGCAGGCCATGAAAAATGCCGCGCATGAGGCGCATATCGTTGCCAAGGCGCTGCCCTATCTGCGCCGCTATTCGGGCGCGACCATTGTGGTGAAATATGGCGGGCACGCCATGGATGGCACGCTCGCCAATGAGTTTGGCCGTGATATCGCGCTGCTGAAGCAGGTGGGGATTAACCCCGTGGTGGTGCATGGCGGCGGGCCGCAGATTAATTCCATGCTAAAACGGCTTGATATTGAAAGCAATTTTGTTCACGGCTTGCGCGTGACCGATGCCGCCATGGTGGAAGTGGTGGAGATGGTGCTGGCCGGCTCGGTGAACAAGCAGGTGGCCGGGCTGATTAACAAGGCCGGCGCGCTGGCGGTGGGGATTTCGGGCAAGGATGGCGGGCTGATACGGGCGCGCAAGCTGACCCGGACGGTGAAGGACCCGGATTCAAACATCGAGAAGGTGCTGGATCTCGGTCATGTCGGGGAGCCGGTGTTTGTGGATACGCGCGTGATTCACGCGCTCACGGGGGCGGGGTTGATTCCGGTGATCGCGCCGGTGGGTACCGGCGAGGAGGGGGAAACTTATAACATCAACGCCGATACGGTAGCCGGTGCCGTGGCCGGGGCGCTGAATGCCCAGCGCCTGGTGATGCTGACCGATGTGGCCGGTGTGCTGGATAAAACCAAGACGCTGCTGCCCGATCTCTCAACCGCGCAGGTGCATGAGCTGATTGCGGATGGCACGATTTCAGGCGGGATGATTCCCAAGGTGGAGACATGCCTGGAAGCCGTGGCGCAAGGCGTGCGCGGCGCCACGATTTTGGATGGCACGGTGCCCCATGCCTTGCTTTTGGAGCTGTTTACCGAAGGCGGTATCGGCACCATGATCCACAAGTGAGGGGGCGGCGATGAGCGCGAAAATCTATTTCAACCCCAAATGCGGCACCGCGCGCAACGCGCTGGCGCTGCTGCGCGAGGCGGGGATTGAGCCCGAGATTATCGAGTATCTGAAAACCCCGCCCTCGCGGGCGGAGCTGGCGGGGGTGGCCAAGGCCATGAGCGGGGGCGCGCGCGAGCTGCTGCGCGCCAAGGAACCGCTGGCCGGTGAGCTGGGGCTGCATGATGCCTCGGACGAGGCGATTTTGGAGGCCATTGCCGCGCATCCGGTGCTGCTGAACCGCCCTGTAGTGGTGACGGCCAAGGGGGCCAAGGCCTGCCGGCCGGCGGAGATGGTGAAAGAGCTGATCTGAGCGGGGGACGGGCATGGAGCTGACACGGCGCGGGTTTGTGGCTTTGGGCACGGCGGCGCTGGGGGCGCCGGCATGGGCGCAGCAGGCAGGCGATGCGGCGCTTCGGGCCGATATTGCCGGCCCCAGGCGAAGCCCTGCCAATATAGCCCGCGACCGTTACCGACATCCTTATGAATTGCTGGAGTTTTTCGGGCTGAATGACAGGCTCGATATGCTCGAAATTCAGCCGGGCGCCGGGTACTGGACCGAGATTCTGGCGCCCTATTTGGCCGCTCACGGTGAATATGTGGCGGCCATTCCAGATTTGACGCCCGATGAGCAGAGGCTGAAAGCGCGCTTTGAACGGAAGCTGGAAGCCGATCCGGCGCGCTATGGAAAGGTGCTCACCGTGCCCTTTGGCCACGGACCGCTGGGGGCGCCTGGGGGTTATGATCTGATCCTCTCATGCCGCAATTTGCATGACTGGATTGAGCAGGGGCGGGCGGCGGCGCTGTTGGCCGAGATTTATGCCGCGCTCAAACCCGGGGGAATTTTTGGCATCGAGGATCACCGCTGGTTCGCCGACAAGCCGCAAGACCCGATGGCCAGGAATGGCTATGTCTCGGAAGCTTATGCGAAAAAATTGATTGGGGCGGCGGGGTTTAAGTTTGTCGCGGCATCGGAGATTGGCGCTAATCCGCGCGATGTGAAGGATTACCCCGACGGGGTGTGGGATTTGCCGCCTGTATTGCGCGGTGGCGCCAAGAACCGGGCGCGCTATCTCGCCATTGGCGAGAGCGACCGCTGGACGTTTAAATTCACCAAATAATCAGGCCCGTTTCCGCCGGAGTGGGAGCTTGGCGCGCCCGCTCTGACGTGATGAGGGCAGATCTGTGTGCGCGGGCTATTTGCCCGGGTTCTCCGAGGTGGGGTCAGTGCCGATGAAGGGCAGGGGGGCGCCGGCGGTGAGATAGTGGGGCAGGGTGCCGTCCCATTTATCCAGCGCTTTTTGCTGCAGCAATGTGGGGGTGAGGGACTGGGCGATGAGCGCGTTGGCCTTGGCCTGCGCCTGGGAGGTGAGCAGGAGGGCCTGGGCCTGACCGGTGGCGGTGGCCACTGCGGCATCGGCCTGAGCCTTGGCCTGGACGACCTGCTGCTGGGCGGTGATTTGCGCTTGTTGCAGGGTATATTGCGCCTGGAGGGCCTGCTGCTGGGCCACCTGTTTTTGCTCGATTGCCTGGCTATAGGCCCGGGAGAAGGCGAAATTGGCGACGTTGACCGTCTCAACTGTGAGGTGATAGGGCGCGAGGGACGCGACGATCATATCCTTGATCTGGGAATCGACCTGCTCGCGCTGAGTGACCAGCTCCTCGGCATCGTAATTGGCGGTGACGGCCTTGACGTCATTGCTGACCACGGGCGCGATGATGCGCGCGCCGAGCGTGTCGAAATCACGGAAATTCTGGTAAAAATCAGGGGCGTTGATTGGGTCTATGTGGAAGGTCACCGCGATTGAGGTGTCGATATTCTGGAGGTCGTGGGTGGCGGCGGTCTCGTTGGAGGTGACGGTTTGGGGCTGTACCGAGACCGGATAGACCTGTTGATAGAATGGCACCAGCACATGCAGGCCGGGATTCAGAGGGAGTGGCTGAACGGAGCCGAAATCGGCCAATACCCCGACATAGCCGGAGCTGATTTGCACCAGCGGGTTGAGCGCGACCGCGAGGCCCAGCACCAGGGCGGCGATGATGACGACGGGAACCCAGCCTTTATTGTGGGTGGGCAGGGGTGGCAGACGGTCGATTTGCGGAATCGAGGGCATGAACGCAGGGTTGCATGAAATTGCCAGGGCCGCCAGTGACGAGCCGGGGGCTTGCGCCCCCGGCGGTGGGGCTTAGGCGGTTTTGTCGAGGGCCTGGTTCAGGTCGGCGAGGATGTCGTCGATATGTTCAAGCCCGATGGAGAGGCGCACATAGCCGGGCGAGACGCCGGTGGCGATCTGGTCTTCGGGGGAGAGCTGGCTGTGAGTGGTGCTGGCGGGGTGGATGGCGAGGGAGCGCGCATCGCCGATATTGGCGACATGGTAGAACAGCTCGAGCGCCGAGATGAACGCCTTACCGGCCTCGGCGCCGCCCTTGAGCTCGAACCCGAGCAGGCCGCCATAGCCGCCTTTGGTGTATTTGTCGGCGCGCGCGCGGTCGGTGCCCTGGGCGGTGCCGGGATAGATGACCTTGGTGACATCGGCCCGCGTTTGCAGGAATTGCGCGACCTTGAGGGCGTTTTCGCAATGGCGCGCCATGCGGAGGGGCATGGTCTCGACGCCTTGGATGAGCTGGAAGGCGTTGAAGGGCGAGAGCGCGGCGCCAAGGTCGCGCAGCAACACCACGCGGGCGCGGATGATATAGGCGATGGGGCCAAGCGGCTTGACGGCCTCGGCCCAGACGGCGCCGTGATAAGAGGGGTCGGGCGTGTTCATGAGCGGTTGGCGCTCAGGGTGGGCTTGCCAGTCGAAATTGCCGCCATCGATGATGACGCCGCCGAGCGAGGTGCCGTGGCCGCCGAGATATTTGGTGGCTGAATAAATGACCACCGCGGCGCCGTGCTCGAACGGGCGCACGAGCTGCGGGGCGGCGGTGTTGTCCATGATCAACGGGATGCCCTGTTTGCGGCCGATTTCAGCCACTTCGGCGATGGGGAACAGGCGCAGCTTGGGGTTGGGCAGGGTCTCGGCATAATAGGCGCGGGTGCGCTCATCGGTCGCGTTGGCGAAGGCGTGCGGGTCGGCGGGGTCGACGAAGCGGACCTCGAGGCCCTGGTCCTTGAGGGTGTTGGCGAACAGGTTCCAGGTGCCGCCGTAAAGGTCGGTGGAGGCGACGACGTTGTCGCCCGCGCGCGCTAGATTTTGCACCGAATAAGCCGAAGCCGCCTGCCCCGACGCCACGGCCAGCGCCGCCACGCCGCCTTCGAGCGCGGCGACGCGCTGCTCGAGCACGTCGGTCGTGGGGTTCATCAGGCGGGTATAGATGTTGCCCAGCTCTTTGAGCGCGAACAGATTGGCCGCGTGCTCAGGGGATTTGAACTGGTAGGAGGTGGTTTGGTGGATCGGCACGGCCACCGAGCCAGTGGTGGGGTCGGCGCGCCAGCCGGCATGCAGGGCGAGGGTCTCGGGGTGTTTGCTGGTGAGGGCCATGTGTGGGCAGTCCGGTTGATTGTTGTGATGCCAGTCTGTCATAGATTTTTAGGGGCGGCAATTTATGATTGCCTATATGAATTGTAGGGTTTTTTGGGCCAGGCAGGGGCCGTTGAGAGTTGATGGGCCATGAAGCACGCCATGGAGGGGCTTTAATAGATGCCTGATTTTGCAAGAATCATGCCGACGTTGATGCCCAAGGCGCCGTTTATGAGCGCGCTGGGCGGCTTTAGACGGCCAAGGTCTGAACCAGAAGCATGATGTTGAGCGCGAGGATGAACAAGGCGGCGGCGAACGCCAGCCCGCGCAACAGCGGCCCGATGGTAAACCGGCCCATGAGCGAGGGCTTGGCGGTGAAATAGACGAGGGCGAACATGGGCACGGGCAGAGCGAAGGAGAGCACCACCTGGCTGAGCACCAGGGCCCGCGTGGGGTTGGCCCCAAGTGCGACGACCACGAAGGCTGGGATCATGGTGACGCCCCGGCGCACCCAGAGCGGCACGCGACGGCGGATGAAGCCTTGCATGATGAGCTGACCCGCCATGGTGCCGACGATGGAACTCGACACGCCAGAGGCCAGCAGGGACACCAGGAAAATGGACGCCGAGGCCGCGCCCAGGAGCGGGCTTAATGTATGATAGGCGGTGCCGATGTCGGCGACATCGGCGTGGCCGGCATGGAAGGCGCGCGATGCCATGATCACCATGGCGATATTGACCAGACCGGCCATGGTGAGGGCGATGATCACCTCGCGGTTGGAGAAGGTGAGCAGTTTGGCGCGGTCTTCATCGTGCCGGGGCCGGGCGCGGGCCTGGGTGAGGCCGGAGTGAAGATAAAGCGCGTGGGGCATGACCGTGGCGCCGATGATGCCGACCGCGATGGTCAGGGCGTTGGCATCGGGCAGGGAGGGCGTGACGCAGCCACGCGCCACCGCCACCCAGGACGGTGCGGCGAAGATCAGTTCGGAGATGTAGCAGAGCGCGATGGTGAGCACGAGCGCGCCGATGATCATTTCCATGCGCCGGAAGCCGCGCCCGCCGGCGACCAGCAGCCCGTAGGTGAGCAGCCCGGTGATGACCATGCCGGCCATGAGGGGGATATTGCTGAGAAGCGAAAATCCGATGGCGCCGCCAACGAATTCGGCCAGATCGGTGGCCATGGCGGCCAGTTCGGAGAGTAGCCAGAGTGCCACGGATATGGCGGAGGGAAAATGGTCGCGGCAGGTCTCGGCCAGATTACGGCCGGTGACGATGCCAAGCCGGGCGGAGAGCGCCTGGAACAGCATGGCCACCAAATTGGCGGCTACCACAACCCAGAGCAGCTGGTAGCCATAGGCCGCGCCCGCCTGGATGTTGGTGGCGAAGTTGCCGGGATCCATATAGGCGATGGAGGCGACGAGCGCCGGCCCCGCGAACAGCAGCGCGGCGCGCACACCCCTCTGTTCGCCAACCAGCACGCGCTGAATGGCGGCCTGGGTGGATGACGGGGCGCCGAGCTCTGCGAACTGATCCATGTTTGGTCCTGCCAGGGCAAGATTTAGCCCCGGACTTGACCAGGTCAAGGGCGGCTCTTGCGGTGCAACAAAGCCGCCCGCCCGTGGCCGCGGCTAATCGACAGGTTCGAGCTGGCCGGTTTCGACATCGAACACCGTGGCGGCGAGTTCGAGGCGGCCTTGCGCCACGCGTTCGGCGATCCAGGGGAAGGTGCGCAGATTGGCGAGGGATTCGTGCAGCGCCTCGCGCACGCAGGCGGCGCACTGGTCGGCGAAGCTGGCATTGGCCAGCTCGGGCGAGTCGCACACGCGCTGGCGGGCTGGAGCGGCGATTTCCATCCAGCGGTCGATGAAGTCGCCATGCCCTTGGCCGGGACCTTTCATCAGAGCCGCGATGCCGCCGCATTTGGAATGGCCAAGCACCAGGATGGTGCGGACATTCAGGGCGTTGACGGCGAATTCGAGCGCCGCCGAGGTGCCGTGCTTGTGAGTGTCTGGCTCATAGGGCGGCACCAGGGCGCTGACGTTGCGGACCACGAAAATCTCGCCCGGCGCGCAATCAAAAATCGCCTCGGGGGCGACGCGTGAATCGGAGCAGGCGATGACCATGGCCGGTGGGGATTGCCCATCGCGCGCCAGGGTGGAGTAGAGATCCTTGTGCTCCTTCCAGTAGCCGGTGCGGAAACGCTCATAACCTTCGAGCAGAGTCTTCATAATCCCTCCGTTTTTGCGGTCTTCCAGAGTTCGTCCATTTCCTCGAGGCTGGAGCTGGCCGGGGTTTTGCCCTGGGCGGCCAGCAGAGCCTCGACGCGGGTGAAGCGGCGGATAAATTTCTCATTCGCCGCGCTCAGGCTGGTTTCGGCATCGAGCCCCAGCTTGCGCGCCAGATTGGCGAGCACGAACAGCATGTCGCCCAGCTCATCTTCGAGCCGGGCCTTGTCGGCGCCGGGCAGCTCGGCGCGCAGCTCACTGGTTTCTTCATCCAGCTTGTCGAGCACGGCTTCGGGGGTTGGCCAGTCGAATTTCACGCGGGCGGCGCGGGCGGTGAGTTTTTGCGCGCGCTTGAGGGCCGGCAGGGCGGTGGCCACGCCGTCCAGCACGCCATGCTGGGCGAGGCTTTGGCGTTCCTGGGCTTTTTGCGCCTCCCAGGCCACGGTTTGGCCCGAAGCGGTGCGCGCGGCTTCATCGCCGAACACGTGCGGGTGGCGGCGGATCATCTTGGCGGTGATGGACTGGGCCACGTCATCGAACCCGAACCAGCCGCGTTCGGCCGCCATTTGGGCGTGATAGACGACCTGGAACAGCAGATCGCCCAGCTCATCCTTCAGGGCGGCGGGGTCGCCGGACTGGATGGCAGATTGGACTTCGTAAGCTTCTTCAATGGTGTAGGGGGCGATGGTGGCGAAATCCTGCACCTTGTCCCACGGGCAGCCGGTTGCGGGATCACGAAGCCTGCGCATGACGTTGATCAGCGCCGTGATCGGTGGTTCAGTGCTCATGAAGCCGAATGTAAATTCTGGAGGCGGAAATGGCCAGTGCCTATGACTTCTCGTTCAAGACACTGCAGGGGGATGATCTGCCGCTCAGCGCCTTCACGGGGCGGCCGATGCTGGTGGTCAACACCGCCAGCGGCTGCGGTTTCACCCCCCAGTTGGGCGCGCTGGAAGCGTTGAGCCGGAAATTTGACCAGCTGGTGGTGATTGGCGTGCCGTGCAATGATTTTGGCGGTCAGGAACCTTTGGAAGGCGATGATATTTCGGCATTTTGTCAGAAAAATTATGGCGTTACCTTCACCATTACCGCCAAAGAGCATTGCGTGGGGGCAAATGCTCATCCGTTCTTTAAATGGGTGGTCGAGGAGGCGCGGTTTTTGGCCAAACCGCGTTGGAATTTTTATAAATATCTGATCAACAAGCAGGGGGAGCTGGAGGAATGGTTTTCCTCGGTCACGGCGCCTGATGCCAAGCGCTTGATCAGCGCGGTGGAGCTTTTATTTTACTGAGCATGCCCAGCAGGGCGGGGGTGAGGGCGTAGCGGCTGTAATCGGCCTCGCGCACCCAGGCGGTGGCGCTGGCATCGTCGGCGGCTACCGGCTCGCCGCCGATATAGGGGGCGGCGAAATCGAGCACGGTGTAGTGGAATTCAATGCTGCCAGCAGAGTTGCGCTCGATGATGTCGGCATGGCCGATGAGCGTGAGCGGGCCGCAGGTGAGGCCGGTTTCCTCGAATAATTCCCGCCTTGCGGCGGCTTCGGCGGTCTCGCCCAGCTCCTGCTTGCCGCCGGGCAGTGACCAGAGGCCGGCGCCGGGAGGCTTGGCGCGGCGAATGAGCAGCACTTCATCATCCCGCATGAGGATGACGCCAACGCCGGGACGGGGGTGTTTTTGATTATTAAACATGTAATATCAGATGTTTGTTGGTTTTATTTCAGCCGGAATGGACGGTGGCGATGGCGTCTCGCTGGTCGAACAGATTGAGCAGCAGGCGCAGCGCTTGGCCGCGCGGGGTGGTAAGTGTGGGGTCGCGCTGGAGGAGCAGCACGGCATCTTGCCGGGCGGTGGCGAGCAGGGCTTCGTGCTTGGCGGGATCGGCCAGGCGGTAGCCGGGCAGGCCGGATTGGCGCGTGCCCAGATAATCGCCCGCGCCGCGGAGCTTGTAATCCTCGTCGGCGATGAGGAAGCCGTCGTCGGTGTCGCGCAAGAGTGAGAGGCGCGCGCGGGCGGTTTTGCCGATACTGGGCTCGTGCAGCAGCAGGCAGAAGCTGGCGGCCTGGCCGCGCCCCACGCGCCCGCGCAGCTGGTGGAGCTGGGCGAGGCCGAAGCGCTCGGCATGTTCGATGATCATGATATTGGCCTCGGGCACGTCCACGCCCACCTCGATGATGGTGGTGGCGACCAGGAGTTTGGCCTCGCCCGTGGCGAAGGCCTTGAGGGCGGCGTCGCGCTTTTCGGGCTCCATCTGGCCGTGGGCCAGCACGGCTTCAGTCCCGAAACGCTGGCGCAGATGGGCAAAACGGGCTTCGGCGGCCGTGATGTCGAGGGCTTCGGATTCGTTGACCAGCGGGCACACCCAATAAACCCGCCCGGATTTGGCGATGGCGCGCTCGACGGCCTGTTCGATTTTTTCAAGCTCGGCCAGCGAGTGCAGCGTGGTGGTGATGGTGGGGCGGCCCTGGGGTTTTTCGGTGATTCGGGAGACGTCCATCTCCGCCCAATGGGTGAGCAGCAATGTGCGGGGGATGGGGGTGGCGGTCATGACCAGCAGATCGGTCGCCTCGCCTTTTTGGCCCAGTGCCAGGCGCTGATCGACGCCGAAACGGTGCTGCTCGTCGATTACCGCCAGGGCGAGGTCTTTGAATTCGACGTGCTTTTGGAAGATGGCATGGGTGCCGACCACCAGGGGGAAGGTGCCATCGGCCAGGCCGGTGAGGATTTTGCGCCGCGCCGTGCCTTGTACTGAACCTGTGAGCAGCACCACCGGCACGGGCGAGAGACGCTGGAAGGTGGCGAAATGCTGTTTGGCGAGAATTTCGGTGGGCGCCAGCAGGGCGGCCTGGGCGCCGGCCTCGGCCGCCCGCAGGCAGGCGAGCAGAGCGACCAGGGTTTTGCCCGAGCCGACATCGCCTTGCAGCAGCCGCAACATGCGGTGAGAGGCGGCGAGGTCGGAATCGATTTCGGCGAGCGCCTGGAGCTGGCCGCTGGTGGGGGGAAAGCCGAAACGCTGGAGCGCCGCGGCGCGCAGCCGGCCATCTCCGGTCAAGGACCGTCCGGCCCGCTTGCGCCGCCGCCCGCGCACGATGGCGAAGCTGATCTGGCGGGCGAGCAGCTCATCATAGGCCAGGCGCTCGGCGGGTTTTTGGGCGGGCAACTCGGAGGGGGCGTGGAGCGCGCGCAGCGCCTGGCCAAAACCCGGCCAGTGGCGTTGTTTGAGCAGGGTGGGGTCGTGCCACTCTGGCAGCTCGGGCAGGCGCGCGAGGGCGGCCAGGGCGGCGCGGCGCATGGTGCGGGGCGTGATGCCGGCGGTGAGCGGCCAGATGGGCTCGATCCACGGGAACTCAGCCGGCTGGAGGGCGGATTGCACGTAATCGGGGTGGGACATGACCAGCATGTCGCGGAAGCGCTCGAGCTTGCCCGAGACGATGAGCCGCGCGCCCACCGGGAACTGCTGCAGGCGCGCCATGTGGAACAGCACGATCTCGGCAAAGCCGGTACCGTCGGAGATGACCACGCGGTGGGGCTGGGATTTGCGCGCCGGGGCTTCGATACGCACGACCTCGACCTCGAGCGTGGCGATTTCGCCGGGCTGGGCTTGCGCGATTTTGGGGCGGTGGCGACGGTCTTGCCAGTCGGTGGGCAGGTGAAACAGTACGTCACGCACCGAATCGCCACCCACCAGCTTGGCCATGAGCGTGGACAGCCGGGGGCCTAAACCCGGCAGAGTGGCGAGCGATGCGCGAAGGGGAAGAAGACTGTCTGAACTCACATGCTGACTCTTGGCCAAACCCGGCCTATATCGCAACCCGCCATGACCGATTTACCCCCCGTGCCCCCGACCGAACTCGACGCCCGCCGCCGGCGCATTATTTTTCGCGCCCAGCACCGCGGCACGTTTGAGAATGATCTGCTGATCGGCGATTTCGTGAAGGCGAACATCGCCGCCATGACCCCGGCCGAGCTCGATGAGCTGGAGGCGGTGATGGAGTTTCCCGATGCCGAGCTGGCCGATTGGCTGACCGGGCGCCGCCCCATACCCGCGCATGCCGATGGCGCGATGATGCGCCGGATTCGCGAAGCGGCGCTGAACCGGGCCATATGACCCCCGTATTCGGCGTACCTGAGGGGCTGGATGCGCTGCTGCTGGTGCGGCGCATGCATGAGCATGAGGGGCCGGTTTTGCACATCGCCCGCGATGATGCGCGGCTGGCCATATTGGCTGAGCAGATCGGGTTTTTTGGCCCCGAGGCGGAAATCGTGGCGTTTCCGGCCTGGGATTGCCTGCCTTACGACCGAGCCTCGCCCAATGGCGGGGTGATTGCCGAGCGGATCGCCGCGCTCGCGAAGCTGCAGGCCGAGCCCGGCCGGCCCCGCATTGTGCTGACCACGGTGAACGCGGCGCTGCAAAAAGTGCCGCCACGCCAGGTGCTGGCCGGGGCCGGGCTGAGGCTGGCGGTGGGCGAGGCCGTGGCGCTTGAGGATGTGGCGGCGTTTTTGGACGCGGATGGCTACCGGCGCACCGGCACGGTGATGGAGCCTGGCGAATATTCGCTGCGCGGCGGAATTTTGGATGTGTTTCCCGCTGGAGAGGCGGCGCCGGTGCGGCTTGATCTGTTTGGCGATGTGATTGAGAGCATCAGGCGGTTTGACCCGGAGACCCAGCGCTCGGGCGAGGCGCTGCCGGGGCTGGCGTTTCACCCGGCTTCCGAGGTGGCGTTCGATGCGGCGTCGGTCGCGCGGTTTCGCACGCAGTGGCGGGAATTATTCGGACCGAAATCGGTCGAGGACCCGCTTTATGTCTCGGTCAGCGCCGGGCACCGGCACCCGGGGTTTGAGCATTACGGGCCGCTATTCGCTGAAAATATGGAGACGCTGTTCGACTATGTGCCCAACGCCGCCGTGAGCCTGGATTATCAGGTGGGGCAGGCGGCAGGGGCGCGGTTTGAGCTGATTGCGGACCATTATGCCGAGCGCAAATTGCCGCCGCGCGGAGGAGAGCCGGCTTATCGGCCGATTCCGCCCGGCATGCTCTATCTGGATGAGGATGGCTGGGCCAAGGCGCTGGGGCGCGGGCCTTGTTTTGAGATGACCCCGTTCGCGCGCGCGGATGGCGCCGCGCAAGGGGTGGATTATGGCGGCCGGCCCGCGCCGATTCTGGCAGGCCAGGGCATTGCGGCGTTTGAGAGCTTTGCCAATTTGCGCGGCAAATGGGCCGAGACGGGCCGCACCATTGTGGTGGCTGCGTGGAGTTTGGGTGCGCGCGAGCGGCTGGGGCTGATGCTCAAAGAGCGCGGGATTAAGGACACGCGGGCGGTGGCCTCGGCCGATGAGGCGCGGGCGTTGAAGCCGGGCACCGTGGCGCTGGCGGTGCTGCCGCTGGAGCGCGGCTTTGTCACCGACCGCATGGCCGTGGTGGCCGAGCAGGATTTGCTGGGCGCGCGCATTGCCCGCCCGCCCAAGCGGCGCAAGAGGGCCGACCAGTTTATTGCCGATGCCACCGAGATTGAAGCCGGTGATTTGGTGGTGCACCAGGACCACGGCATTGGCCGCTATGAGGGGCTGGAGACGGTGACCGTGAACGGCGCCGCGCATGACTGCCTGAAGCTGATTTATGATGGCGGGGACAAGCTGTTTCTGCCGGTTGAAAATATCGAGCTGCTCTCGCGCTTTGGGCAGGAAACCGATGGCGTTTCGCTCGACAAGCTGGGCGGGGCGAGTTGGCAGGCGCGCAAGGCCAAGGCCAAGAACCGTATTCAGGATATGGCCGCCGGGCTGATCAGGCTGGCCGCCGAGCGCCAGATGCGCGAAGCCCCGCTATTGGCGCCAGAGGAAGGCTCGTTCGCGGAATTCTGCGCGCGCTTCCCCTATACCGAGACCGAGGACCAGGCGAAGGCCATCAGCGATGTGATCGAGGATTTTGCCGCCGGCAAGCCGATGGACCGGCTGATTTGCGGCGATGTGGGGTTTGGCAAGACCGAGGTGGCGCTGCGCGCGGCCTTTGTGGCCGCCATGGCGGGTACGCAGGTGGCGGTGGTGGTGCCCACCACCTTGCTGGCCCGCCAGCATTACCGGGCGTTTGCCGCGCGCTTTGCCGGCCTGCCAGTGCGGGTGGCGCAGCTCTCGCGGTTGGTGACCGCCAAGGACGCCAGCGCCGTGAAGGCCGGGCTTGCGGATGGCACGGTGAATATTGTGGTGGGAACCCATGCGCTCATGGCCCAGGGCGTGAGCTTTGCCGAGCTGGGGCTGCTGATTGTGGATGAGGAGCAGCATTTTGGCGTGAAGCACAAGGAGCGGCTGAAAGAGCTGAAGGCCGATGTGCATGTGCTCACCCTCACCGCCACGCCGATTCCGCGCACGCTGCAACTGGCGCTGACGGGGGTGCGTGACCTCTCGCTCATCACCACCCCGCCGGTGGACCGGCTGGCCGTGCGCACCTTCATCATGCCGTTTGACAGCCTGGTGATTAAAGAGGCGATCGCGCGTGAGAAATTCCGGGGCGGGCAGATTTTTTGCGTGGTGCCGCGGATTGAGGATCTGGAACCGATGGCGGCCCGGCTGCGCGATATTGTGCCCGAGCTGCGCACCGTGATGGCCCATGGGCGGCTGGCACCCAGTGAGCTGGAGCGGGTGATGACCGAGTTTGGCGAGGGCAAATATGATGTGCTGCTGGCCACCAACATCATCGAATCCGGCCTCGATATGCCGGCCGTCAACACGCTGATTATTTACCGGGCGGATATGTTCGGGCTGGCGGGGCTCTATCAGCTGCGCGGGCGCGTGGGGCGCGGGAAGCAGCGCGGCTATGCTTACATGACCTGGCCCGCCCATCAGCGCCTGAGTGCGGCCGCCGAGAAGCGGCTGGAGGTGATGCAGACGCTCGACCAGCTGGGCGCTGGGTTTACGTTGGCTTCACACGACCTCGATATTCGTGGCGCGGGCAATTTGCTGGGCGACGAGCAGAGCGGGCATATTCGCGAGGTGGGCATAGAGCTTTACCAGCAGATGCTGCAGGACGCGGTGAACGAGATAAGGGCGCAGGGGGCGCACAAGAAGGCGGCTGACCGGGATTGGACACCCTCGATCAGCCTGGGGCTGCCGGTGCTGATCCCCGAGGCTTATGTGGCCGATTTGCCGGTGCGGCTGGGGCTTTACCGGCGCATTGGCACGCTCGAGTCGGATGCCGATTCGGAGGCGCTGGCCGCCGAGCTGGTGGACCGGTTTGGGCCGCTGCCTTCAGAGGTGGAAAATCTGCTGGCGGTGGTGGGGCTCAAACGCGCCTGCCGGGCGGCCAATGTTGAGAAAATAGAGGCCGGGCCGAAGGGCATGGTGGTCTCGTTCCGCAAGCATGATTTCGCCAATCCGGCCGGGTTGATACAGTGGATTGGCACCAAGGGCGGGCTGGTGAAGCTGCGGCCCGACCAGAAGCTGGTGGTGGTGCGCGAAATGGATTTGCCAGCGCGCATGAAATACGCGCAGGATGTGCTGAAAGCCTTGGTGAGATTGGCGCGGATGGAAAAAGCCTGATGCAGAAAGGCCGGCTGGAGGCGTTCACCGATGGGGTGATGGCGATCATCATCACCATCATGGTGCTCGAGCTTCATGAGCCGGCGGGGGCAGGCTGGCGCGATTTGCTGGCGCTGTGGCCGGTGATGATCTCTTATGTGCTCAGCTTTGTTTATGTCGGCATTTACTGGAACAACCATCACCACATGTTTCAGGCGGTGAAGGCGGTGGGCGGGCGTGTGCTGTGGGCCAATTTGCATTTGCTGTTCTGGCTCTCGCTGCTGCCATTCTGTGCCGGCTGGATTGCCCAGGACGGGCTGGCGCGCGGGCCAGTGGGGCTTTTTGGGTTAGACTTGCTGATGGCGGCGGTGGCGTATTTTTTGTTGCAAGGAACGCTTATTCGCGGGCAGGGACGCGAGGGACTTTTGGCCCGCGCCGTGGGGGCGGATTGCAAGGGCCGGATTTCGGTGTGGATTTATGCCGGCGGGGTGGCATTGGCGGTGTTGGCGTGGCCTAAGCTTGCCTTTGGGCTGCTATGGGTGCCAGCGCTGCTGTGGGCGGTGCCGGATGCGCGGATTGAGCGGCTGCTGGGTGAGGGGTGATGCCGCACTCAAGCTGGCGAGTGGTGAACGGTGTGCGCCAGATACTCGCGCCATCCCCGCTGGTAGCTTGGCGCGTAGTCCATGCTATTGGGACTGGCCGGGTCGGCGCAGTGGGTATTATTCCTTCTCTTAAAACGAGTAACTGGTGGTGATCATGAAAATCGTAGCGATTACGCGGGTTTTGAACGAAGCCGACATTATCGAGGCTTTTACCCGCCATACCGCAGTTTTTGTGCAGCATCATGTGTTCATGGACAACGGCAGTTCGGATGGAACAATCGAAATTCTCACCGCTCTGAAGCAAGAGGGACTGCCGATTACGGTGTTTCAGAGCCGGGCGGTGACATTTAACGAAGGCAACGCCCTCACATATATGTATAATGTTGCGATGCGCGAGCATGCCCCTGACTGGGTGTTTTGCCTTGATGCCGATGAGTTTATCGATGATCGTGCCGTTTCCGATGGTGCACGCGCTTACCTGGAACGGTTGATGAGCGGATCTCCTCGGATTGAGGTTGTGAAGATACCAATGGTCAATTATTTTGCGACATCGCAAGATAATCCTGCCGAGGTTGTTGTTCCCGTCAGGATTACCAGGCGCAGGCCCCCGTCGGACGCGTACAAGATCATCTTAAGGGGGGGATTGCCGGAAGCAGATATTGTCATCGAGCATGGCTCTCATTGGGCTTGGTTGCGGAGCCGTCCAATAAACAGCGTTGTGAACAGCGATTTATGGCTTGCCCATTACTCCGAGCGGTCACCGTTTCAATATATCGCGAAATTTGTACGCGGGTGGAGTAAGGTTCTGGCCAGTGGCCAAGCCGAAGTGGGGCGCAAGACGGCTTATCATTATCATGATCCGTTCGATTTCTTGCGCGACAAGCCTGGGAATTTTTTGCGTAATCCGCGCTTTATGGGGTTCAAGAATGAAGTACCCGACCTGATTGATGACCCGGCGAGATATTGTGGAGGCGGGCTGCGCTACTCCGCCTCTGTTGACGAGGCGATGCGGGCTGTCCGGTCCTTGATGGGATATCTTGACGATTTGGCAACCCAGCACGGCAGATTAATTGACGAGTTTCCCTTTGTTAGGGCTCAGGTTCAGGATTGGGAACGGCAAATCAATAAGCTGTTTTGATTGGCACGGATACTTGTGGCGGGTGGGGGCTCCAGCAAGGATCTGTTATGCTAAACAAGTTGTGCTAACCCGAGACCATGAAGGACAATGAAGAATTGCGCTTCGAGACACTCGTGGCCGGGCTTGAGGTTGAGGGTGAAGCGTATCGGCAGAACATATGGGGCACGAAGTTGCCCGTGCGCGATTATGTGATTTTTTTCTCGGCGCGTTCAGGCAGCACATGGCTGACCTCGATGCTCAGCGCCACCAGACGGTTGGGGTTTCCGGAGGAATATCTGAACCCGGCGTTCATCCGCGATGTTGCGCAGTTTCTCAACGCCGCCGAGCCGGTGAGGTTTCTCAATGCCTTGCGCCGCCGTCGCCAGACGCAAAACGGCCTGTTTGGGCTTGAAACGCGAGCCGTGGATGTGCGGTTGTTTGGTGAGGCGGCGTTTTTCGAAGCGTTTGGGCCGGAGACGGTGTTTTTCAATTTATGGCGAGAAAATATCGCCGCTCAGGCCGTGTCGCTCTACCGTGCAGTCACCACGGGACGCTACCACTCGACCGACCCAGACAGCGCGACGCCGCCTCGCTATGATACCGAAGCGATTTTGGAATGGCTGGCGCATCTGGTCGAGCAGGAGAACGATAATTTGCGCATGCTTAAGCGCCATGGGCGTGGGTTTGAGATGTTGCGCTATGAGAGCATGGTACGCGATCGCGAAGCGACCTTGGACAAAATCAGCCAGGCGGTGGGTGTTACGGCGGAGTACGGCGCGCAGGCAGGCACGGGAGAGACGCGCAAGATCGGGGATGAGTGGAACAGGGAAGCCGAGCGGCGGCTGCGGGCGGAGCGAGGGGGCGAACTGGCGCGGATCGAGGCTGAGCGATTGGTGCGGCTGGTTGGCCCGTGAGGGGGTGAACGAGAACCGGCGGGGTTTGGGCCCCGCCGGTATGGTGTTTACTTCATCGCCGCTTGCAAATTGGCGTCGATCTTGTCGAGGAAGTCCTGGGTGTTGAGCCAGGGGGCGTTCTTGTCGACCAGGAGGGCGAGGTCCTTGGTCATGTCGCCCGCTTCCACCGTCTCGATGCACACGCGCTCGAGGGTTTCGGCGAAGTTGATGACATCGGGGGTGTTGTCGAACTTGCCGCGATAGATCAGGCCACGGGTCCAGGCGAAGATCGAGGCGATCGGGTTGGTCGAGGTCTGGCGGCCCTTCTGGTGCTCGCGGTAATGGCGGGTCACGGTGCCGTGAGCGGCTTCGGACTCGACGACCGTGCCATCGGGGTTGAGCAGCACCGAGGTCATCAGCCCGAGCGAGCCAAAGCCCTGGGCCACGATGTCGGACTGCACGTCGCCGTCATAGTTCTTGCAGGCCCAGACATAGCCGCCGCTCCATTTGAGCGCGCAGGCGACCATGTCGTCGATCAGGCGGTGCTCATAAGTGAGGTTGGCGGCGGCGAACTTGTCTTTGAACTCGGACTCGAAGATGCGCTCGAACGTGTCTTTGAACACGCCATCATAGGCCTTGATGATGGTGTTCTTGGTCGAGAGATAGACCGGATAGTTGCGGGCGAGGCCATAATTGAAGCTGGCGCGGGCGAAACCCTCGATGGAGGCAACCGTGTTGTACATGCCCATGGCGACGCCCGCGCCCTGGAAATCATGCACATCCAGCACCACCTGCTCGCCTTCGGTGGGGGTATAAACCAGCTGGAGCTTGCCGGGGCCGGGCACCTTGTAGTCGGTGGCGCGGTAAATGTCGCCGAACGCATGGCGGCCGACCACGATGGGCTGCGACCAGTGCGGAACCAGGCGGGGCACGTTGCGGCAGATGATCGGCTCGCGGAAGATGGTGCCGTCGAGGATGTTGCGGATGGTGCCGTTGGGGCTCTTCCACATCTTCTTCAGGCCGAATTCGGTCACGCGGGCCTCATCGGGGGTGATGGTCGCGCACTTCACGGCCACGCCATATTGCTTGGTGGCGTTGGCGGAGTCGATGGTGATCTGGTCGTTGGTTTCGTCGCGCTTCTGGATGCCGAGGTCAAAATATTTAAGGTCGATATCGAGATAGGGCAGAATCAGCTTCTCTTTAATGAACCCCCAGATGATGCGGGTCATCTCGTCGCCGTCCATCTCCACGACCGGGGTTTTGACTTTTATTTTTGCCATTGGTTCTCTCTCCAAAGAATGGCCCCTCAATAACATCACGGCGCGGGCTGACAACCCTGTGCCAGAGTGCGCCGGTGCATTGAAGGGATGCGCTGGGGAGGCTAGGGAGAGGGGCATTGCGTATATTAAGCGGAGTTTTGCCATGAGCGGGCGTATTGCGGCACGGATTGACTGGGCATCGGATTGGGACCGCGACGCGGCGCTCACCACCGCCAAGCTGCTGCTGGAGATCAAGGCGGTGAATTTCCGCCCCGAGGAACCCTATACCCTGACCTCGGGGTGGAAGTCGCCGGTATATATCGATTGCCGGAAAATCATTTATTTCCCGCGCGCAAGGGCCAAGATTTGCGATCTCGCGGTCGAGAAGATCTCGCGTCATGTTGGCTATGAGACCATCCAGGCGGTGGCCGGCGGTGAGACGGCGGGCATTCCGTTCGCCGCCTGGATTGCCGAGCGCATGCACGCGCCCATGGCCTATGTGCGCAAAAAGCCCAAGGGCTTTGGGCGCAACGCGCTGATCGAGGGCGATGTGCCCGAGGGTAAGAACACGCTGCTGGTTGAGGATTTGACCACGGATGGCGGCTCGAAGATCCAGTTCGCGCGGGCGCTGCGCGAGGCCGGGGCGGTTTGCAACCATACGTTCGTGGTGTTTTTCTATGGCGTGTTCCCCGGCAGCTTCGAGACGCTGGCGAGCATGGATATCTCGCTGCACCATCTCTGTACCTGGTGGGATGTGCTCGAGGCCGCCAAGTCGCAACCTTATTTTTCGGAGGCCGCGCTCTCGGGTGTGCGGAAATTCCTGGAGAACCCCATGGCCTGGTCGGCCGCTCATGGCGGTGTGGCTTCGGCGGAAGAGGCACTCGAATATAAGCTGGGCAAGAAGCATTAAGGCTTTGTTTTTAATGGATAGGGAGAGATCTTGAGAAAGATCTCTCCCTGTCAGGCGGGCGTCCTTGGCTGAGGCCTGAGGAAGGGCTTGCAACAGGCGGGTGACCATGGAGTTTGTCACGGACCTGAGGGCTGTGCTCGGAGATGGCGGCATGCTGATCAGCGCCGCCGACCGTGCGGCTTATGAGCGAGACTGGCGCGGGCTGGTGAATAACCCGGCGCTGGCGGTGCTGTTGCCGAAAAATACCCAGCAAGTTTCTGAAATTGTGAAATTATGTGCGCGATATGGCGCGGCCATCGTGCCCCAGGGAGGCAATACCGGGCTGGTGGCGGGGGCGGTGCCGGTGGCGGGGCGGCGGCAGGTTGTTCTGTCGCTGGCGCGCATGAAGGCGGTACGCGGAATTGATCTGGCCACTGATGCGATCACGGTGGATGCGGGCTTGACGCTAAAAGAGCTTCAGGATCAAGCGTTTGAATCTGGCCGCTTGTTCCCGGTCTCGCTTGGCGCCGAGGGGAGCGCGCAGGTTGGTGGCGTGATTTCGACCAATGCCGGAGGGATGCAGGTGCTCTCTTATGGCTCGATGCGCGCGCAGGTGCTGGGGCTGGAAGTGGTGCTGGCGGATGGCCGGATTTGGCAGGGGCTGAACGCCTTGCGCAAGGATAATACCGGCTATGATTTGAAGCAGCTGTTTATTGGTGGCGAAGGTACGCTGGGCGTGATTACCGCCGCGACGCTCAAGCTCTCACCGGCCATCAAGGCGCGCGGCAGTGCGCTGGTGGGGGTGGGCTCGGTGGCGGCGGCGGTGGCGCTGTTTCAGGCGGCGCGTGACGCATTGGGCACGGCGCTGACGCTGTGCGAGTTTATGGACGCGCCAGCGGCCCTTTTGGG
The DNA here is from genome assembly GCA_021809435.1 of Pseudomonadota bacterium. GTDB lineage: Bacteria > Pseudomonadota > Alphaproteobacteria > Acetobacterales > Acetobacteraceae > Acidocella. The sequence continues at coordinate 362,298 of JAKBAD010000001.1, forward strand.
CGCCGCTCATAGCCCCCGCCGGCGCCTGCCCTTTGCAGCCCCCGGCTATGTGCTGCTGGAGGCTTCGAGCCTTGATGAGGGGCGGCTCCCCAATGATCTGCTCCAACATGTGTTGGAAACCGCGCTGGAAAAAGGCTTGGCGCTAGATGCCGTGATTGCCCAATCGGGCCGGGAGCGAGATGAGCTGATTGCGCTGCGCGAGGCCATTTCGGCGGGTGAGTTGGCGGAAGGCGGCGCGGTGAAACATGACATCACGGTGCCGGTGGGGCGCGTGGCGGAGATGGTTACGGCCACCAATAAACTGATCATAAAAAATTATCCGGGGTGCCGCCCCAATGTGTTCGGCCATTTGGGCGATGGCAATCTGCACATCAATATCCGCCCGCCCGAGGGGCGGAGAGTCGCCGATCTGGCGCCGGTGAAGGAGGCGATTTCCCGTGCGATCGAGGGGTTGGCAGTGTCCATGGCGGGTAGCTTTTCGGCCGAGCATGGCATTGGCCAGCTGCGGCTGGCGGGTATGCTCACCCATAAGAGTGCTGTTGAATTGGACATGATGCGTGCCATAAAGTCGGCGTTAGACCCAGCCGGGTTATTCAATCCCGGCAAAACCATACCTGGAGTGTCATGACCGAATTGCCCAAACTCACTGAGTTTCCCTGCCAAACCTATGATAAGCTGCGTTATGGCGATACGGACCGCCAGGGCCATGTGAATAACGCGGTATTCGCCACGTTTTTGGAAACCGGGCGCGTGGCGCTGCTGGAGGGAGCGGGGCTGGGGCTGAAGGATCCTGATTTCAGCTTCGTGATTGCCCGGCTGGAGCTGGATTATCGTGGCGAGGTGTTCTGGCCTGGCACGGTGGAGATTGGTTCGGGAATTAAGTCGGTCGGCAACTCGTCGGCCAGTTTTGTGCAGGCGGTGTATCAGGAGGGGCGCTGTGTGGCGACCGCCGTGACCGTGATTGTGCAGATGAACAATAAAACCCGCCGCTCGGCGCCGCTTGGCGATGAGGTGCGCGCCCATCTCACCTCGATGATGATGACAGCCTGACCATGTGCCGGTGCGCTATGCCGGCTTCATCGAACGCCGCGCCTTCGGCTTGGTAACCAAGCCGCTGGTAAAAGGGCAGGGCGTGGAGCTGGGCATTGAGGGTGAAATCGGTACCTGGGTAGGCGTTGTGGGCGGCGGTCATCAGCGCTTCGCCCAGCCCTTGGCCGCGGAAGGGCTTGAGCACGGCTACCCGGCTGAGCTTGACCAGATGCGGCGAGCGATGCGTGGCGCGCGCGGTGGCGACGGGCGTGTCGTCGATCAGGGCTAGAAAATGTACAGCGGCTTGGTCTTCGGCGTCGCGTTCTTCATGGGCGGGGACGTTTTGCTCCTCGACGAACACGGTCCAACGTATGGCGAAACAGGCGGCGAAAATCTCGTCGCCAAATATCCCCGTGCGGATCTCGATCACGTCCCAACCAAGCCGATCAGCGTGGATTGCGGGGGCATGCCGGGGGCGAGAGTCGGCCAGCGTGTGGCGGGAAAATTGAAGCTGGCGGTGGGCGTGGCGCCGGGGTGGCGGACCATGGCAAATCCTGTATGGCTGTTGGCATCAAACGCCACACCGCCAGCCGCGGCCCCCGTGGGCGCGAGATAGGCGGCTGAAACCGGGCCGATGCCGGCATTACCCACAGGCAGAATAAAGAAACCGTCGGCGGTTTGGGCCGTGTTGCCCTGCTGGTCGGTGCCGATCCACAAATGATTGGAACCATCGAGGCTGAGCGTGCGCGGCTTGCGCAGCCAAGCTTTACTGTCGGGAGCGTAGGAGGTGCCCTGGGCAGTGGCCGGATTTCCCGCGATCAGCACCAGCCGGCCATCGAAATTAGCCGCCGTGGCATCGCCAGAGGGAAGATCAAAGGCGATGACGTGGCCGTTATCATCACCCGCGCGGGGGTTTAGCGCATCGGGCGTGGCGCGGGCGGGGTTGCCGGCGCAGGCGAGGTAGAGAGTCGCGCCATCGGGGCTCAGCACGAGACCACCTGGGGCATCGAACGGGGAACCGGAGGGGATACCGGCAAGTCCGGCGAGGGTCGGGACATCCTGCCCAAGCGCGGTCCAACTTATGCCCGTATTGGTGATGCGCGCGACGCTGAGCTGGCCCGAATCGAGGGCGGTGCCATCGGTGGCGTTGGTGGTGGCGACAAAGCGGAACAGCCGGCCCGCCGGCGCATCTTCGGTGAAAAACACCACTGGCCGGCCATCTGGCGTTTGCGTGGCGGTGATGCCTGCGCGCGACAACCGCCCGAGGGCCGTGCGCTTGATGGGAATCGAGCCCGGATCGAGCGGGTTGAATTCAACCACCCAGCCAAAACGCGGCGCCTGGGCGGGGTTGCCATAGCCGTAACCAACCGTGGTGAGGCGGGTGAGCCAGGCATCGAGATGGTCTTCGGTCAGCAACACATTGCCCCATGGGGTGGCTGTGCCGGCCGAGGGGCCGATTACGCCCTGCACAGTGCCGCCGATGGCTTGTGCGGCGGGGCCTGAGATCTGGCACAGCGTGCCATCCGAAAGGCGGCGGGACTGATAGCCGCCATCGACGGTCTTCCAGCGGCCCTGGAGATATTGCAAATTGAGGATGGTTACGCCCTGCAGGCGGCCAGCAACAGTGGGGTTGTCCTGTCCGGGCGGAAAGACCATGCGTGCTGGGGCTTCGGGGCTCGCCACCACCAGTACCAGGCGGGGGATACCGTCTTGGGAAGGGGGGGGAGCAATGAGCGCGGCGATGACCCCGTCATAGGGAAATTGCGAAGCGGCTTGGTCACCCGTGAGCGGCGTGGGGGTGAAATTCGGGGCGCCAGGTAGCACGGGGTCCCCCCAGCGGGCGAGCACGATGCGCGAGAATTGCCGGGCGACCCAATCATCGAGCTTGGCGGTTTGGGGGTTAGCTGGCGGCGACGAGGGGGGGATGGTTTGGGCAAAGGCGTTCCCGGCGGCCAGACTGGCGAAGGAGAGCCCCGCGCAGAAATGCCGCCGGCGCATCGCTCAGAGCCCCGAGCCGCCCATGGGGCTGGCTCCGCCGATTTGCGGGCCAGCGGCGCTGGCACCGCCACCAGCGGAAGATGCCGCGCCAAGGGGGTTGTAACTGCCGACGCCACCAACAACCATTTGGATGAAGCTGGCCTTGCCGCCGGGCATGGGGGTGGTTTTGCCATCCATGGCCACCTGTACGGCGTCTTTGGTGTCTTTTTGGGAAATACCCTGCAAGGTGCCGTTAGGCGCGAAGGTAAGGACCACGACATGCTGCTTCTGCATGCCCTCGGTCTGGCCGATGCGCATATGGGTAACCTGGCTGGCATAGACCCAGTTATTCTGGTCGAATTGCTCAATGAAACTCGGTGGGCCGAGCAGGGCCTGAGCGTCGGCTTGGGTGGAGACGCCGGGGACGAGTTCGTTCAGGTCATGCTGGGATACCGCAACACCGCGATAATGAGGGGCATCGGAGAAAACGGCGCAGCCCGGCAGGGCGAGCACCAGGCTCAGTAGAATCGGCAAAGGCAGCTTGGGCTGGCGCACGCGTTTGTCCTCACAAAACCAGGGTCCGGGCGTGGGTCACACGTCAGGGGCTTAACTGTCAATCCACCCGGGCTATATAGCACATATGGAAGATGAATTCAGCAAGACGGTACGGGCCGCCCAAATCCACGAATCCGCGCAACGCCATGTGTTGGAGGCCGATGAACATGGCCGCCAAATCTTGGCCGCGCGCTTTGATCTGGTGTCGCTTTCGGCGCTCAAGGGGGTGTTCACCCTGGCTCATGAACGGGGCGGCGTGATTGGCGGGCGGCTCGACATGACCGCGCGCCTGATCCAGCGCTGCGTGGTGACGCTGGAGCCGTTCGAGGCCGAGATTGCCGAGACGGCGGAGTTGCGCTTTGTGCCCGCCAGCCATCATGCGCCCCGCGGCGATGAGGACGAAGAAGATCTGACCCCCGAAACCCTGGAGGGGCCGGACGAGATTCCTTATGAAAATGACCTGCTCGACCTGGGGGCTGCCCTGGCCGAGCAATTGGCGCTGGCGCTTGACCCCTATCCACGCGCGCCGGGCGCCACGTTGCCGAGCGATGCCCACGATGACAGCGCCAACCCGTTTGCAGCGCTGAAAGCGCGGTTGCCCCGGGACGAGTGAACCGCCCGCAATTGCGGGCGATGAATGACTTATATAAATGCAGCCATGACTTGCGGGCGCGGCCCGGCTCTGCTACGCCGCGCCTTCCGAAGGATGTGACCAATTTTTGAGGCGTAAGAGTTATGGCCGTACCTAAACGTAAAACCACCCCGTCGCGCGCTGGCATGCGTCGCAGCCACCACGCCCTGCGCGCCGAGGCCTATGCCGAATGCGCCAATTGCGGCGAGCTGAAGCGCCCGCACCATGTGTGCAGCCATTGCGGCCACTATGACAACCGTGAGGTTGTTGGCGCCGGCAAGGAAGCCAAGGGCGTCGTGCGCGCCTGAGCGCAAGGGTTTGGCAGGTGGTGGTGATCAACGCCCGAGGTAATCAATGAGCCGGAGCGTAGTGCTGGCTGTGGATGCCATGGGCGGCGATCATGCCCCTCAGGCGATCATCGCCGGATTGGAAATTGCGGCCGAGCGGCATGCTGGGGCGCAATTTCTTGTGTTTGGCGATGAAGCGACCATAGGGCCGCTGATCGAGGCGAGCCGGTTGCCGAAAAATCAGGTGACGCTGCATCATGCCAGCGAAGCGGTCACGGGCGACATGAAGCCGACTGTGGGCTTGAGGTTGCGCGACTCTTCGATGCGCCGGGCGATTGACGCGGTGTTGAATAACGAAGCCGCCGGGGTGATCTCGGCTGGCAATACTGGCGCTTTGCTCGCGCTCTCCAAGATCGTGCTGAAAACGCTCAAGGGAATCGATCGTCCGGCCATGGCCGCTGTGGCGCCGTCGGCCAAGGGCGATGTGGTGATGCTCGATCTGGGTCTTAATGTTGCGTGCGACTCGCGTAATCTGGTTGAGTTCGCATTGATGGGCGATGTGTTCGCGCGCATTGTGCTGGGGCTGCAGGCGCCGAGCATCGGGCTGCTCAATGTCGGCTCGGAAGAGGGGAAGGGCGACGAAACCCGCCGCGTGGCCGCGAGTGCGCTGCGCGACAGCCCGATTGCCAAGCAGTTTTATGGATTTGTCGAGGGTCATGACATTGCCGCTGGTACGGTTGATGTGATTGTGACTGACGGGTTTACCGGCAATGTCGCACTGAAGACCGGTGAAGGCGCGCTGAAATTTGTCGCTGAGCTGTTGAAGCGCGTGTTCAGTTCTGGGCTGATGGCGAAGGCTGGCTATGTGCTCGCGCGCAATGCTCTGAAAAGATTGAAAGAGACGCTCGACCCGCGGCGCTATAACGGCGCCGTGCTGCTGGGGCTGAATGGTGTCGTGGTCAAGTCTCACGGTGGCACTGACGCGTTGGGCTTTGCCCATGCGGTAGACGTGGCGCTCGATATGATTGAGAATGATTTCAACAGCCGCATCGCCGACGGGCTGGCGGCGATGGATCGTGCTCTTCTCTCAGCCGCAGCGGAAGCCGCTCCGAATGTCTGATTTGTGCCGCCGGGCCGTGTTTGCGGGCATCGGCTCTTATTTGCCCGAGCAGATTGTTACCAATGCCCAGATGGCCGAGCGGGTGGATACCTCGGACGAATGGATTGTGGAGCGCACGGGCATCCGGCAGCGCCATTTTGCCGCCCCGCATGAAACCGCCTCCTTCATGGGCGCTGAAGCCGGGCGCAAGGCGCTCGAAGCCGCCGGGCTGGCGCCAGACAAGTTGGGCGCCATCATTGTCGGCACCTCGACGCCCGATAACGCTTTTCCCTCAACGGCGGTGCAAATTCAGGGCATTCTGGGTGCCAAGGCGGCTTTCGGGTTTGATCTCGCGGCGGCGTGCTCGGGCTTTATTTATGGGCTGTCGGTCGCGGATGCGATGATTCGTGCCGGCCAGGTTGAGAGTGTGCTCGTCATCGGATCCGAAGTTTATTCGCGCATTCTGAATTTTGAAGACCGGGGCACCTGCGTGTTGTTTGGCGACGGCGCCGGGGCGATGTTACTGGTCGCGCGCGATGTGCCGGCGGATGGACCAGGTATTCTATCGACCCATCTCCACGCTGATGGATCACTCGGCGATATTTTATATGTCGATGGAGCGGTGGGGCGGCCTGATAAGCCAGGATATCTGGTGATGAATGGGCGCGAAGTCTTTCGCCATGCCGTTAATCTGCTGGCTGGGGCAGTAAATGAAACATTGGCTGCCAGCGGACTTGCGGCTTCGGATATTGACTGGCTGGTGCCACACCAAGCCAACCGGCGCATTATCGATGGCGTGGGTAAGAAATTAGGATTGCCCCCGGAGCGGGTGGTGATGACGGTGGATCTGCACGCCAACACATCGGCAGCTTCCATCCCTCTGGCTTTTGCTCAGGCCTATGAAGCAGGAAAAATGCAGCCTGGGCAATTGGTTCTGCTTGAAGCCTTAGGTGGCGGGTTAACCTGGGGCGCGGCGCTGCTGCGCCTGTGAGTTGTGGCGCTGGACGGCTCAGCGCCAAAAAATCTGTTTTAAACCAATAGATTGTAACGCCGCTCGGAGATTTTGTAACGAGTCGTGCGAACTATTGTTGATTCTTAATGCCTGCGTGCTAATCTTGAAAAATGAACACATTGACCCGTGCGCAGCTGACCGAGGCGATCTACGCGACTGTTGGGTTGTCCCGGCACGAATCGGCTGATCTTCTGGAGTTGGTCCTCGGCCGAATCGCCACCGCGCTGGAGGACGGGAAATCAGTGAAAATTAGTGGGTTTGGTACGTTCTCGGTTCGCCAAAAGGGGCGTCGGGTTGGGCGTAATCCAAAAACCGGTGTTGAAGTCCCCATTTTGCCGCGGCGCGTGCTGGTGTTTCGGCCCAGCCAGATGTTGCGGGATGCGGTGAATGCCTCTCCCCGCCCGCCTGCGGCGTAATTGTACGGAATGATTGATGATCCGCATGGTGGATGAAGATTTTAACGCGGAAGATGAGGACGGGCTGCTGGGTGAAGGGGCCGGTGATGCCAGCCGTCAACGCCTTCGCAAAACCGCCGATGCGTTCCGCACCATCAGTGAAGTGGCGGATGAGCTGCATGTGCCTCAGCATGTGCTGCGCTTCTGGGAGACCAAGTTTCCTCAAGTCCGCCCGTTAAAGCGCGGCGGTGGGCGGCGCTATTATCGCCCCGAGGACGTGCAGATTCTGCGCCGGGTGGCTGATCTACTTTACACTCAGGGTTATACGATCAAGGGCGTTCAGCGTTTACTGCGTGACGGTGGCGGCGTGTTGCAAGATGCGCCGGCATCAGCCGCTGACCATGCGGAAAATGCCACGGGCCCGGTTGACGCGATGGAGGAGCTGGAGGTCATGAAAAAGCCTGTCGTGTCTCCACAACTGCCCATGCCAGGATTATTAGAAGCTGAGCAGACCCAAGAGGCGCCTCCGGAAGCCATGGTCCACCGGTCGGCCCAATTGCGGGTGCGCCCCAAGGGGGAGGTGGAAACCGAGCGGCTGAGGATGCTGCTGACCGAGACGCTGGCAGCGCTTGAGGAACTGCGCAAGCTGCTGGATTGAAGGGCGCTGACTTTTGCGGATTTTTAAACCTCCGGCCTGTGGCCGGAGGTTTTGTTTTTAAGGCCGAGTCGGGCAAGAAAAGCCCCGGATTGGTCTGGTAAGCTCTGATTTTTAATAAAATATCAGAAAAAATTTGAGGCAAAAGGCCGGTTTTTTGGCGATTGTGCGGTATGGTGGCGGTTCTGAACGAAATATCGGCGTCTGCCCCCTTGGCGGTTACGCTTATTATTGCTAGAGGCTCCCCCCACGGTCGGAGCGTAGCGCAGCCTGGTAGCGCATCAGTCTGGGGGACTGGGGGTCGTGGGTTCGAATCCCGCCGCTCCGACCAATTTCTTTACAATTGAGCGCTTTATTTGTCCGAAGCAATGTCGTCCTTCGTGCGCTTGCTGTGGAAAGTCAATTGTCTGCCAGCTGGCCGGCGCTGCAACGGAATTGTTCAGCCGGAAAATCTGGCCTGATAGCTGAAATCGGCGGTGGGAGCGTAGTGGTAGCCGTGGCAGTTGGCGGCTGGTAACGCGCCCAGGCGCTGGGCGAGTAGCACCATGGCACGCATCTGTAGAGCGCACACCACGGTCATACTCAGACACCCCATCAGTGAAGCCATGGCCATGATGATATGGACGATCGGCATGGTGGTCTCCTATTTCAAAGAAGCGTGAGTTGATGAGTGCTCGAGGTGCCGCCGGGGATGGCGAAGCTGGCGCAGTTAAGGCGTGATTGAACTCCCGCGAGTCCGAGAGCGCGACTGACACGCTCGAAGCGCTGGTGGAGCATCTCTGGAATTGCGCCCGTGCCAGTGAAGCGCTGATGAAAGCGGGGATCGTTGAGTTGGCCATCGCGGCATTGGCGGATCAGGCTCAGGACATGTGCCGCTCGCTCGGGCAGATTGGTTTGCAGCCAGGCGGCGAACAGTTCAGCCACCTCGTGGGGCAGGCGCACCAGGCTCATGGCGGCGGCGCTGGCACCGGCTTTGGCGCCGGCCTCAAGCAGGCTTTCCAGCTCTGCGTCGTTAAGCCCAGGGATGAGCGGTGCGGCCATGATCGTGACCGGTATGCCAGCTTCAGTAAGGCTAGAGATTGCCGCCAAGCGACGGGCAGGGGAAGCGGCACGCGGCTCCATGAGGCGGCTCAGGCGGGTATCTTGGGTGGTGAGGGAGATATGAACCCGAGCCTGACCTTTGGCGGCCATGCGGGCCAGAATGTCCATATCGCGGAGAATGCCGGCCGACTTGGTGACAATGGCGACTGGATTATTGAAGCGCTCAAGCACTTCGAGCAGGGCGCGCGTGATGGCGAGGCTGCGCTCCACGGGCTGATAGGGATCGGTGTTTGAGCCGAGCACCAGGGGAGCTGGCTTATAGCCCGGGCGCGACAATTCTTTTTCAAGCAGCCGCGCCGCATCCGGCTTGCAGATGATTTTAGTTTCAAAATCCAATCCTGCCGAGAAGCCTAAATAGGCATGGCTGGGGCGCGCGAAACAGTAAATGCAGCCATGTTCGCAGCCGCGATAAGGGTTCGCGCTTTGTTCAAATGGGAGGTCAGGACTGTCATTACGGGTAATGATGCGGCGGGTGGCATCGCGCAGCAGAGTGGTGCGGGGGGCAGACGGTTCATCTTCTGTATCGGGCCAGCCGTCATCGAAGGCTTCTCGGCTGATAGTTTCGAAGCGGTTGGGTGGAGCAAGTTGGGTGCCACGGCCATTTATGGCTTTGGCGGGCAGGCCGGCGCTTGCGTAGAGGCGTGAGGATGACATCATGTTCATGATCCGTTCTTGTTTGATTAAGGTCATTTAGGCCGGTTTTGTCAAGAACAAAAAAAGAACGTGGTGGGCGCAAAAAAACGCGCCGAAGCGCGCTTTTGGGGGCTGATTCGGTCAGGCCGAGGGGGGTAAATGCTCCTTGAGGCGTGGCATCAACTCAACCAGATTGCAGGGGCGGTGGCGGGAATCGAGTTGGAAGCGCAAAATCTCGTCCCAACCATCCTTGACTGCCCCGGTGGAGCCCGGCAGAGCGAACAGGTAGGTGCCGTTGGCAACGCCGCCAAGCGCGCGCGACTGCATGGTGGAGGTGCCGATTTTAGCAAACGACACCCAGCGGAACAGCTCGCCGAAGCCTTCGATGACCTTTTCCAGTACGCGCGTGAACGCTTCGGGGGTCACGTCGCGGCCAGTTACGCCGGTGCCGCCGGAGGTGATGACCACATCCACCATGGGATCGGCGATCCAGGCGCGCAGTTGCGCTTCTATGGCGTTGGCATCGTCTTTGATGATGGTCCGGTCCGCCAACTCATGGCCGGCGCTAGTCAGGCGCGCGGCCAGCGCATCGCCCGAGCTGTCATTAGCGGGTGTGCGGGTGTCAGAGATGGTGGCTATGGCGATACGGACGGAAAGAAACGGCGCGGTTTCGTCGATTCGACTCATTTCAAGGCCATTGCATAATTTGTGGAGAGAAGCTTAGGCATGTTGCCTTGGGCGATGTCATCGAGGCTCTTTGGATGCAAGCCGATTTCCTCGGCATAAATCCAGCTATCGGCCAGTACCTGGCGTACGAAGCGGCGAGTTTCATCATTCGGGATGGTTTCGATGAAATAGAGCGGGTCGCTGCCTTTTTGCAGATCGCTGTACCAGGCCGAAGCCGAACCCGGGCCGGCATTGTAGCTTGCCAGCACCGCCAGGAGATTATTGTCGATCCCAGGCTGCTTGGCGAGGTAGCGGAGATAGGCTTGGCCCAGCGCCAGATTGGCCGACGGATCGGAAAGCGGGCCGTTGATGCCATCTGTACGGCGCATGACGGAAGCGGTTTCCGGCATGAGTTGCATGAGCCCGCGGGCACCACAGCGCGAGACGGCGCGGGTATCAAAACCGGACTCGGTGCGGGCCAGCGCATAAACCAGCGCCGGATTGACCGTGAAGCCGCCATCGGGGTGCAAAGTTGGCAGAGGCAGACGGGCACCGGCGATTTCATCGACCGGCGAGGATAGGGTATTGGCCGTGCCAATAGCGACATCGATCAGCCCCGCGCGGGCGGCGACCGCCATGACCGCCTGGCTGAGGCCGGGGGTTGTCTGCATTTGCGGCCACATGGCGCGCAGCGCCTCGGTCGCGCTGTCAGTCAGGCCCAGTTGCAGCAGCACGAAGGCCAAATGACCCTGTGGGATTGAATCAACTGCCGTGATGTCGGTTTCGGTCAAGGTGGCCGAGATGCCGGTGGAGGCAAAGCCTTGGCCAAGCAGGCGGCCGGCCAGCATGCCGTAGAAGGTATCGGCCGCCCAGGATGCCTGATGCAGCCAGTCGAGATATTGCTCGGGCTGTTGCTGGCGCAGGGCCGCGCGTGCGGCCCAGAACTGGCTGGCGGCGCGATCATCGTCCGAGATGCCGGGAATTTGGGCGGTATTGGCGAAAATGCTCGCGGCGGCGGTAAGATCGCCGCGCTGCCAGGCATCGAGCCCAGACAGGAATTGCTGGTGCCACTCGCTATTATCGGGGGCGGAAACAGAATGGGCCGCCGCACCGGGGGTAAGGGGCTGTTCAGGCAGCATGGCGAAGCTCGGCGCGGCCGGCAGGTCGGCCCGCTTCAGGCGGTGCTGCATGAGGGCGTAAATATCCACCGCCTCAGGCTCGGCCGAATAGCTGGCCCACCAGTTTTCCAATTCGGCGGCGCTGGCGTGATAGGAAGGCGAAAGATAACGGGCGGCCAGAACGGCGCCGACCGCCGTGGGATCGCTGACAGCTTCCAATACCCGGTCAGATTGGGCGATGTGGCCGCTCTGCTGCAGGGCTATGGCGCGTTGATACAGAGCCACGTCGCTCGGAGAGAGCGGCTGCGGAAGCACGATCTCAACGTCCGGAGACGGGGCGTTACGGGGGACAGCATATGCCACGCTGTCGCCGTTCTCGGCGCTAAGTGGCGCTGTGGGGGGCAGTGTCGTTCCCTGGCCTTGTCCCGCATCCTGGGACCTCGCTTTGGCGGCCGTAGGCAGGGCCACACCAAGAGCAAGAACGGAAACCGTAGCGATCTGCGCCATGCGGCTTACGTTCAGGCAGGGAAGCGTTTTCAGGGCTCCTCGCATGAGGAACCCCTCTACACACCCCCGCAGAGTGACGCAAGCCTAATCGGCGAAACATATCTCATGATTTGAGACAATCCGAGGGGTTTCAGCGCCCTTCAGAGGGAATTTGCGATCACGTTTTCGTGATATTTGCCGATTTACAGATTGTTAAGCCAATATCTCAGAGCCAAAAGGTCGCGCCAGGCATCGGCCTTGGCCGCCGGTGTGCGCAGCAGGTAGGCAGGGTGATAGCTGGGCAGACAGGGCAGGGGGGCGGACAGGCCGTCGATTTCGGCCTGTTTCCAGCTGCCCCGCAGGCGCCTGATGCCACTTCCGGCTTCGCGCGGCAGTAGCGCCTTGGCCGCCACCGCCCCCAGAGCCAACAGGCCGCGCGGTGCGATGAGCGCGATCTGGCGATGCAGGAACGGCAGGCAAAGGGTGATTTCGTTCTCGGTGGGGGCGCGGTTGCCGGGCGGGCGCCAGGGCACGGTGTTAATAATGCGCACGGCGGTGCGGTCGAGCCCGATACTGGCCAGCATCTTGTCGAGCAATTGTCCGGCGGGGCCAACGAATGGACGTCCGGCACGGTCTTCCTCGGCACCGGGGGCCTCGCCTATAATGATCAGCTTGGCATCCGCCGCGCCGTCGGCAAATACCAATTGCGTCGCCGTGACGCTTAGCGCGCAACCAGTGAAACCGCGCATCGTCTCGGCCAGTTGGTCAAGCGTCTGGCAGGCTTGTGCCAGATGCTTGGCATCGGTGAGCCCGGGCGTGGCTGGTTTGGGGCGCTGGCGGGGGGCTGCGGGCGTGGCGGCTGACATTTCCGTTGGTGTGGCCGCACGCAGCGTGGGGGCGGCAAGGCGGTCGATCGGCAGATCGGCCAGTGCCTCATCGGCTCCCCATTCCCATTGCAGGCGCAACGCCTCGAGCATCTCCATGATCGAGGCTTATAAACCCGTGTCCGCATCGCGGCTATATGCCAGCTTGTCCATGATCTATGTCTAAATTCGCGCGCGAGTGAGGAAGGCTACATCCCCCATCCGCACCCTTTACGAGGGCGTTAAGTGTTTCTAACGTGCCCACGACGTTTATTATTTAAAGGTGTGGGAAACAAAATGTCGGATGATACCCTGCCGCGGGAAGCCATGGAATTTGATGTGCTGGTGGTTGGCGCCGGCCCTTCGGGCTTGGCCGCGGCCATCAAGCTCAAGCAGCTTAACCCGGAGATTTCGGTCTGTGTGGTCGAAAAAGGCGGTGAGGTTGGTGCCCATATTCTCTCCGGCGCCGTGCTTGAGCCGCGCGCGCTCAAGGAGTTGTTTCCCGATGTCGATCCAGGCCTGATTCCGCTGGCGACCCCGGTTACGGCCGACAAATTCCTCTTCCTGCTCGAGAAATCAGCGGTTTCACTGATGACCCCGCCGCAGATGAACAATCACGGCAATTACATCGTCTCTCTGGGCAATGTGGTGCGCTGGCTGGGCCAGCAGGCCGAGGAGTTGGGGGTTGAGATCTACCCCGGCTTCGCCGCCGCTGAATTGCTGATTGAGCAAGGGCGCGTGGTGGGGGTGGCCACTGGCGACATGGGCGTGGGCCGCGATGGCGAACCGACCGATAATTATGCCCGTGGCATGGAATTGCGCGCGACCTATACCGTGTTCTCGGAAGGGTGCCGCGGCTCGCTGGCCAAGCAACTGATGGAGACCTTCAACCTGCGCGATGGTATCGATCCGCAGACATACGGCATTGGCATCAAGGAATTGTGGGAGGTCAAGCCGGAGAAATTCCAAAAGGGCTTGACGGTGCACAGTGTTGGCTGGCCGCTGAAAGCCGACACCTATGGTGGTGGCGCGCTCTATCATTTCGGCGAAAACCTCATGTCCTACATCTTCGTGGTGGGGCTGGATTATCCCAATCCCTACCTCTCGCCGTTTCAGGAGATGCAGCGCTACAAGACCCACCCCGCCATTGCGCCTTATTTCGAAGGGGCGAAGCGCATTTCCTATGGCGCGCGCGCGCTCTCTGAAGGTGGGTTCCAGTCGCTCCCGGCCATGGTGTTCCCCGGCGGCGTGCTGGTCGGCGACTCGGCGGGGCTGCTGAACGTGCCCAAGATCAAGGGATCGCATACGGCTATGAAGTCGGGCATGTTGGCGGCGGAGGCGATTGCCGAGGCCCTGGCAGGCGACCGGCCTGATGAGTTGAACGGCTATAAAGAGCGGTTTAATGCCAGCTGGGTGGCTGAGGAACTTCATAAGGTGCGCAACATCCGCCCTGGCTTCGCGAAATGGGGGCTCTATGGCGGGCTGGTGAATGCCTCGCTGGAAACCTACCTCTTCCGCGGCAAGGCGCCCTGGACGCTGCATAATCATGACGATCATACCTCGCTCAAGAAGGCTTCGGCCTCACAGCCGATTGAATACCCCAAGCCCGACGGCAAGCTGACCTTTGACCGGCTTTCCTCGGTGTTCATCTCGAACACCAACCATGAGGAAAACCAGCCGGTGCATTTGCAGCTCAAAGACCCAGGCAAGGCAATTGCCGTGAACTGGAATGAGTATCGCAGCCCCGAAACGCGCTATTGCCCGGCCGGGGTGTATGAAATCATCGGCGCCGAGGACGGCAACCCGCATCTGCAGATCAACGCCCAGAACTGCCTGCACTGCAAGACCTGCGACATCAAGGACCCGACCCAGAACATCAACTGGGCAACGCCTGAAGGCGGCGGCGGTCCGAACTATCCGGGCGGCATGTAAGATTACGGAAAACCGGGCCTGCAATGGCCCGGTTTTTTGTTCAGTAAAACAAAGCTGCCTGGCGAATGGGGGCGATGAAGCTGGATGCCGCCACGGCAGGGGCGGCTTGGCAGGTGGCCGGGAGAGTTATGGTCGGCTGGGCAAAAGCCGTGGCAGGCCCGCTTGGCAGGGGCGCGAGTGCGGCGCTGCCCGAGGCTGGCGCCGCGGCGGTGAGTACGGCCTGGAAGCTGGCCATTGCCTGGTCGAGCTTGTCGGGTGCGATATCGACGGCCAAGGCTTCACGGGCTTCGGCCGTGCGGCCGGCGGCCAGCAGAGCCAGGGCGTAATCTTCACGAATGCGAGGTGAAGCCTGGGCGCTGATGGCGAGCGGGCCGAGATATTCCAGCGCATCCTCGGCATCGCCGGACAAAGCCAGCGAAAGACCGAGATTGACCTCGGTTGCCGAGGTGCCTGGGGCAAGCTTCAGGGCTTGCTCATAGGGGGCGGTGGCGCTGGCATACGCGCCGCGCAGATCCAAGGCGATGCCAAGGTCGTTATAAGCGGCGGCATTGGTGGGGTCGTCGGTGATGGCGGCGGTGAAGGCGTTTTGAGCCTCGATGGCGTTGCGTTTGAGCAGGCAGCGCCCAAGGCCGGTCTCGGCCTCGGAGGAGGTGGGATCGTAATGCAGAGCCAGTTGATAGGCGGCAATGGCATCCTCGCAGCGGCCCGTGGCATAATAAGCCGCGCCTTCGTGATAAAGAGCCTGTAGATCATGCGGATTACGGTTCAGGACGGCCTGGGAAATTTGCAGCGCCAGATCAGGGTCGTGGCCGACCAGCGCGGCATCCGCCACATTGAGTACCGAACCGTTATCCAATTCGGCCTGCCCGTTGTCGGCTCTCAACGCCGAGCAGGCGGTGAGCGAGGAGATCAGGGCGAGGCAGGCGCACGCCAGCCTGCCTGGGCGGTTTTGGACAGAAAAGTGCCGTTGTGGCCTTTCAGCGGTGTTATGACCCATGGCTGGATTTACTCACCGGATGATTATGATTTGGTAAACCATACTGTTGGCGTGCTATTTTTTTAACGCAAGAAAAACTTGCATCCGCAGCCGCGGTGCACACGAAATTTTGTAAAATCGCATGATTTTGGATATGCAGCCTGGCATGACACTTCGCATCGGTATCGCCGGCATCTCCGGCCGCATGGGCATTTATCTGGCTGAAGAGGCCGCCGCCGCCGCGTCGCTTTCGGGCGGCATCAGCCATTCGCGGCCCGGCCCGGCCGGCGCGCCGCTATTTCCCGATATCACGGCACTCGCCGCCGAGTCGGATGTGGTGATTGATTTCACCCATGCCAGCACGGTGCGCGCCCATGCCGAAGCGCTGGCCAAAACCGAAACGCCCTGGGTTTTGGGCACCACCGGCTACGGGCCCGAGGATTTGGCGGCCGTGGCGCAAGCCGCGAAGGTGATTCCGGTTATTGCCTCGCCGAATTTTTGCACGGGTGTAAATTTGCTTCTGCTGCTGGCCGAGAAACTCGGCCATGCACTGCCCGCAAACCAGTATGACGCCGAAATTCTGGAGATGCACCACCGGCAGAAGGTGGATGCGCCGTCTGGCACCGCGCTGGCCATTGGCCGGGCGGTGGCGCTGGGACGTGGCGTGAAGCTTGAGGATGTCATGGTTTCCGGGCGTGACGGCGCCACGGGGGCGCGCAAGGATGGTGAAATCGGCTTTGCCACGCTGCGCGGCGGGCAGGTTGTGGGCAGCCATTCGCTGCTGTTCACGGCGGGCGATGAGCAGATCAGCCTGACCCACCATGCCTTCGACCGGCGCGTGTTCGCCTCGGGCGCCGTTCGGGCGGCTTTGTGGCTGCATGCCCAGCCGGCGGGGCTTTATGGCATGCGAGATTTCCTCAAACTCTAATCCCCGGCCGGCCAGGTGGCTATTGACCCCCGGGGCGGGATGCGCCATCGGGCTCCACAACTTTTTTCTCTTCAAGGGATTTGCCCATGCGCGATCGCGGTGAGTTTCTCTTTACGTCTGAGTCGGTGTCGGAAGGCCATCCCGACAAGGTTGCCGACCGGATTTCGGATACGGTGGTTGATGCCTATCTGGCCGCCGACCCTTATGCGCGCGTGGCCTGCGAAACGCTGGTGACCACCAACCGCATCATTCTGGCGGGTGAGGTGCGCGGGCCGGAACATATTACCAGGGAGGAGCTCGCCCATTTGGCGCGCATGGCGGTTCGTGACATCGGTTACGACCAGGAGGGCTTCTCCTGGAAGCACGCCGAGGTGGCGGTGCATTTGCATGCGCAATCCGCGCATATCGCGGTCGGGGTGGATGCGGCGGGCAACAAGGACGAAGGTGCTGGTGACCAGGGCATCATGTTCGGCTATGCCTGCACCGAGACCGAGGCGCTGATGCCCGCGCCGATCTATTATTCGCACCTGATCCTGCGCCGCATCTCTGAGTTGCGCCGCGCCGCCGATTCGCAGGTGAAGGGTTTGCTGCCCGACGCCAAGAGCCAGGTGACGCTGAAATATATCGATGGCAAGCCCGTGGGCGCCACCTCGGTGGTGGTCTCGATTCAGCACGAGCCGGGCTACACGCCCGAGCGTGTGAAGGAGATGCTGCGCCCGATCGTGAAGGCCGCGCTGCCCGAGGGCTGGATGCCCGAGGATAAGGAATTCTATGTCAACCCGACCGGTATTTTTGAAATCGGCGGCCCCGATGGCGATTGCGGCCTGACGGGACGTAAGATCATTGTCGATACTTATGGCGGTGCCGCGCCCCATGGTGGCGGCGCCTTTTCGGGCAAGGACCCGACCAAGGTTGACCGCTCGGCCGCCTATGTGTGCCGCTATCTGGCCAAGAACGTGGTTGCCGCGGGCCTTTCCGAGCGCTGCACGCTCCAGCTTTCTTATGCCATCGGCGTGTCTCAGCCGCTTTCGCTGTATGTCGATCTGCACGGCACGGGGAAGGATGTCGACGAGGCCAAGGTGGCCAAGATCCTGCGCGATCTGGTCAATCTCACGCCGCGTGGCATTCGCGAGCATCTCCAGCTCAACCGCCCCATTTATGCGCCGACCTCGGCGTTTGGCCATTTTGGCCGCACGCCCGACCCTGAGCTTGGCACATTCACCTGGGAGAAGACCGATCTGGTGCCCGCCCTCAAGGGCGCTTTCGGGCGCTGAACCGATAAGCTGAATTCAGCTGAAATTTTTGGCCCGGGGTGGTGTGAAACGCACCATTACGGGCCAAATCATTTAAATGTCTGACAAACAACCACTCTGGCTGCGCGCCGGACCATTTTTGTTCCTGCTGTTCTGGTCTTCGGGCTATCCGGTCTCGAAGCTTGGCATGAGTTATGCCGCGCCGTTCTCATTTTTACTGTTGCGCTACGGGCTGGTGCTGGTGCTGCTCGCCCCTATGTGGCTGTGGCTGCGCCCCCCCTGGCCCCAGCGCCGGGCCGAGTGGTTACATATCGCGGTTGTCGGGTTTTTGATCCAGACACTCTATTTCGGCGGTTGCTATACGGCGTTTTCACTGGGCACATCGTCCGGGGCGGTGGCGTTGATTGCCTCGTTGCAGCCGCTGCTGGTGGCGGTTTTTGCGCCGTTTTTGGTAGGCGAGCATACGCATCTGCGCGGCTGGGTGGGGCTGGCGCTGGGCTTCGCCGGCGCGGTGGTGGTTATTGCGGGGTACGCGCAGGTGGGACATGTGCCGTTGGCGGGCATCGCGGCGAGCATTGCGGCGCTGTTTGGCATGACCGGCGCCACACTTTATGAGAAGCGGTTCGGCATCTCCCATCATCCGATCACGGCCAACATCATTCAATATGGGGTTGGGTTTCTCACCACCTTGCCCATCGCGCTAGTGCATTTCAGGGCAACGCCAAACCCCCATTTTATCGGCTTGCTGGTTTATCTGGTGGTCGCCAACTCGATTGTCTCGCTGTCGCTGTTTCTGGCCATGGTTCGGGCGGGGCAGGCGGCCAAGGTGTCGTCGTTGCTCAATCTGGTGCCGCCCACGGCGGCGCTGATGTCGTGGGTCATGCTGGGTGAGCCCATGACGCTCATGACATGGATTGGAATGGCGCTGGCAGGGCTGGGCGTGACGCTGGCGAGATGGCAAAAGAAGGCACCATGACCACGACACTCAAACCTCCCCCCGATCGCCTTTATGGCCGCTCGAAAGGCAAAAAATTGCGCGCCCGCCAGGAATGGCTGCTGGCCGAGTTTTTGCCCCAAGTTTCTTGGCCCGAAATTCCCTTCGGCAATGCTCCGCGTGAACTCTGGCTTGAGGTCGGGTTTGGCGGCGGCGAGCATGCGTTTGAACTGGCGGGGCAGAATTCCGATGTCGGTTATATCGCCGCTGAAGTGTTCGAGAACGGCATATGTTCGCTGCTGTCAAAAATCGCGCCCGATGGTGTGGAGGCGCCGGCTGTCCCGGCCAATCTGCGACTTTATACCGATGACGCCCGGCCGCTGCTGAAAAGCTTTGCCGAGGGCGCGCTTTCGCGGCTGTTTCTCATGTTCCCCGACCCCTGGCCCAAGGCGCGCCACACCAAACGGCGCTTCGTTCACCCCGAGATCGTGGCCGAGGCCGCGCGGGCGATTCGGACGGGCGGCCAATGGCGCATCGCTTCCGATGATCCAACCTATCAGGACTGGACAGACGAGGTACTGACCGGACAGAATTTTTTCGATGTCAAACGCGAAACCGAGCACCCAGAAGGCTGGCCTCACACCCGCTATGAGGCAAAGGCCATCGCTGCCGGGCGGGTTCCGGTTTACTGGACATTAACGCGACGTTGAACGGTCAAGGGGCGGTTTTCACCGCCCCTTTTGCGTCATTCATCTGCGGTTTCGTCTTCGTCCTCTTCCTCGAGACCGAATTGCTGGGCCTCTTCGTCATATTCAAAGATTTCCGCGTAGCGCCCCCAGGAGATGACGGCGCGGAGAGTTTCGTCGGCATATTCAGGCGACATATGGTCTTCCAGCTCATCGCGGAAGCGCACGGCCGAGGCGCGATGGTTGGAGCGTTGGTCGATGACGGCGCGGATGGCGTTGATGAGCGGCACATGCGCGCGCAGCTGACTGCCAAAAATCTCCTTGCGGTCATCGGTTTCGGCCTCGACAAAGCTGCGCCCCGTGTCGGTGATCAGCAGATCGCCTTCTTCGAGCACGGCAAACCCCAGAAGCTGCAACATTTCGCCCAAGGGCAGCAGCTCGTCGACCTCGAATTGCAGGGCGGCGGCGAGGGCGGGCAGGTCGGCGCGGCCCATATAGGGCGCACCGGCCAGGGTTTCGAGCAGACCGGCCATGAGGTTGGTGCTGACCGGGGCGAGCGGGGTGGCGAAACCATCGGGGACAGCGGCGGCGGTGGGCGCCTGATGTTTGGGGGCGCGGCGGGTCATGATACCGTAAATATCATCGACCATCTGGCGGAAGGCGGGATCGAAGCGGTTGCGCGGATGCGCGAAGGGGACGCGCAACTCATTGGCCACCCGGCCGGGGTTGGAGGAGAACACCAGAATGCGGTCGGCCAGCAGAACCGCCTCCTCGATATTATGGGTGACGATCATGATGGATTTGACCGGCAGCTTCTTTTCCATCCACAGATCGATGAGGTCGGTGCGCAGCGTTTCGGCGGTGAGTACGTCGAGCGCCGAGAAGGGCTCGTCCATCAGCAGCAGGTCGGGATGCACCACCAGGGCGCGCGCCAAGCCCACGCGCTGGCGCATGCCGCCAGATAGCTCCTTGGGGTAGGCGGTATCGTAGCCGCCCAGGCCGATCAGGTCGATGGCGTCTTCCGAGCGCTCCTCGCGCTCGTCTTTTTTCACGCCGAGCGCCTCCAGCCCGAGCTCCACGTTTTCTTGTACGGTCAGCCAGGGGAACAGCGCGAAGCTCTGAAACACCATGGCCACACCATCAGCCGGACCGGTGAGCGGTTTGCCGCGCCAGCGCACGTCCCCTGCGGTTGGTTTCAAGAGTCCGGCGACGATGCGCAGCAATGTTGATTTGCCCGATCCTGAACGACCGAGCAGTGCCACGATCTCACCCTCATGCAGGGTGAGATCGACATTATCGAGCACCACGAGATCGGTACTGGCCTCTTTATGATAAGCTTGCCGGCAGTTGCGGATGGAAACCAGGGGAGATGTGTTGTTATGGTCCATGGTTCTTATCCCAAAGTGGTGCGGCGGGTGGCGTAGGCATATAGTGGGCGCCAGAGCAGGCGGTTGATGGTGATGACGAAGCAGGACATGACCACCACCCCCAGCACCACGCGCGCCGTGTCGCCATTGCTGGTGGCCTGGGCGATATAGGCGCCAAGCCCGTGGGCTGAGAGATCGTCAGAGCCCCAGCTGGCCACTTCCGCGACGATCGAGGCATTCCACGCGCCACCCGAGGCCGTAAGCGCGCCCGTGATGAAATAAGGCAAAATACCCGGAATCATGACCTTCCGCCACCAAAGCCAGCCTTTGATCTGGAAATTCGCCACGGCTTCTTTCATATCGCCCGGAAAGGCAGCGGCGCCGGCAATAACGTTGAACAGAATATACCATTGCGTGCCGATCAACATGAGCGGCGTTAGCCAGATGTCACTGTTGAGATGAAACCGCACGATCATAAGCACAAATGGCGGAAATAGCAGATTGGCGGGGAAGGCGGCGAGAAACTGCGCAATGGGTTGGGCGATGCGCTGGGCCCAGGGGCGCAGGCCCATCCACACGCCAATGGGCACCCAGATGAGCGCGGCAATGACCATCAGCACCATTACGCGCAGCATGGTGAACAGCCCCATGAGCGTAGCTTCGCCCAGGTCGCTCCAGGTCAGGCTGGCTGAGACAAATTGAACGATGCGCCAGGCGGCATAAGCGGCGATGGCCGCCAGAAACCCGAACCACAAGATATCGATAAACCTTGAGGGAGTTTTGTTCTCATCCACCTGATGTCGGGCGGGTAGTGCCAGACGCAGGCGTGTGAAGGCGCGCAGCCCCTCGCCGATAAAATCGCCGATTTCCTGAAATACGGCGGTGCGGCGCAGTACTTTGAGCATCCAGGGCTCGGGCGCGCTGGCGGCGGCCGTGGTTTCAAACCTGAACTTGCCCGACCACGCGACCAGCGGGCGGAAGAGAAGTTGGTCGTAGAGCAAGATAACCACCAACATGGTCAAAATGGCATAGAAAATGGCGCTGAGATTTTTCTGCGCCAGCGCCACAGCCACATAAGAGCCGATGCCCGGCAGCGTGAAGGTGGTGTTGCCAACGGTCACTGCCTCGGATGCCACCACGAAAAACCACCCCCCCGACATTGAGAGCATGGTATTCCAGATGAGGCCCGGCATGGCGAACGGCACATCGAGACGCCAGAATTTTTGCCATGGACTAAGACGGAAGCATCGCGAGGCTTCCTGCAGATCGGCGGGGAGGGTTGTCAGCGCTTGGTAGAAGCTGAACGCCATATTCCAGGCCTGGGACGTGAAAATGACAAATACCGAAGCCAGCTCGGCGCCCATGACCTGGCCGGGGAACAGGCCGAGAAAAAACACCGTCGTGAAGGTAAGAAAGCCCAGAATGGGTACGGATTGCAAAATATCGAGAACAGGGATGAGCACCATGCCCGCCCGGCGCGATTTGGCCGCGAGGGTGGCATATGTGAAGGTGAACAAAAATGACAACACCAGCGCGGCAAACATGCGCGCGGTGGAGCGCAGCGCATAATAAGGCAGGTAGCGCGGATCGAGGTGGATCGGCGAATTCTGGATGGTGGTGATGGAGGTGGAAAGCGTGCCCTTACCCACGCTCACCAGCGCCACCAGCAAGCCAGCGACCAATAACAGGGCAATGCCGTCCCAGCGATTGGGCAACCGGCGCCCGGCCAGGGCTGTATGGGTGTAATTCGTCATCGCGCCGCCTGGCTTACGGGGTGGAAGTCTATCGGCTCCTTAACTTCATGGCCATGGTTTGTCACCCGAGAAAAAAAGGTGTTTCGGTGACAGGGATCATAGCTTTCGACGGGGCCAGGAAAAGCCTAGAGCCCGCCATGGTGATGAGTGTGGCCGTGATGGCTGTGCGTATGCCCGCCTATGACCGGGATAAGATGCAGGTTGGCATGACGAACGCCCCGTTGGGCGGTCAGCTCATTGGCATGGGCTGAGATGGCAGCGGCGGGGCCGCGCAGAATCGCCACCTCCAGGCAATCCTCATGGCCAAAATGCACATGGGTGGTGGCGACGCTCAAATCGTGGTGATCGTGCTGGGCATCGGCCAGCCGTTGGGGCAGGTCGCGCTGGGCATGGTTATAAACATAGGTGAGCGTGGCGACGCAGGGCGTGTCGGTGTCAGTCACATGCTCGGCCCGCGCCGCGGCGCGCAGCAGGTCGCGTATGGCCTCGGAGCGGCTGGTATAGCCTTTGGCATTCACCAGCGCATCCACGCTGGCGAGAAGGTCATCGTCGATGGTGATGGTGATGCGTTCCATCCGCCGAGTGTGGGGCAGCATAAGGCTGGGGGCAAGCGGGCAGGGACTAACGCTGGCATCCCTTGCCACCGATGTCAGCTAGAGCAACATTCAATCGAATGAACACATTCAATTGGATGTTGCTCGCTCAAACAAAAAGTTAGGGCGCCGTTCAGTGTCCGGTGCTGCCGAACCCTCCCGCCCCGCGGGATGTGTCGTCCAACTCATCGACATCAGCCCATTGCGCGCGCACCACGGGAGCAAGCACAGCCTGGGCGATCCGCATGCCGCGCGTGATGGTAAAGGCATGATCGCCGGCGTTGAGGATGATGACGCTGACCTCGCCGCGATAATCTTCATCAATGGTGCCGGGCGTATTGGGAAGGGTGATGCCGTGCTTGAGTGCCAGGCCGGAGCGCGGCCGTACTTGTAACTCATAGCCCGGTGGCAGCGCGAGGCAAAAGCCAGTGGGGATAAGCGCGCGCCCGCCGGGAGGAATTTCAACCGGGGAACTGACGGCGGCGAGCAGATCGGCGCCGGCCGCGCCGGCGGTGGCGTAGGTCGGCGGATCGAGTCCCACGCCATGGGGCAAGCGTTTGATTTTAACACAAATATTCATGCAAAAAAGGCTCCAACGCGCTCAGCCAGCCGTGCGGCGACTTCGCTCTTGTTCATACGCTCCCAGCTTTCCACGCCGGCATCGGTGATCAGCAATATCTCGTTTTCATCGCCGCCCATAATGCCCGTACCCCCAACATTATTGGCCACCAGCCAGTCGCAGCCCTTGCGGGCGCGCTTGGCGGTGGCGTGTTCGGTCAGCTTCTCGGTTTCGGCGGCAAACCCCACCACCAATTGCGGACGGTTGGGACCGGGGACGGAAAGGGCGGCCAGAATGTCGGGATTTTCGCTCAATGCCAGGGCCGGGGGCTGACCCGAGCCATCCTTTTTCAGCTTTTGGTCGGCGCTTTCCACCCGCCAATCGGCTACCGCGGCGGCGCAGATGGCGGCATCGGCCGGTAGGGCGGCCTGTACGGCATCGCGCATTTCGCGCGCGGTTTCAACGTGGCGGGTAATTACGCCCGGCGGATCGGGGATGGAGACAGGGCCGCTGATCAGCGTGACATTGGCCCCCAAGGCGGCCAATGCTCCGGCGATGGCATGGCCTTGCTTGCCCGATGATCGGTTCGCCATGTAGCGCACGGGGTCGATGGGCTCGTGCGTGGGGCCGGAGGTGACGATGATATGGCGGCCTTTGAGGGGGCCATCATTCAACGTGGCCTCGATGGCGGCGAGAATAACCGGCGGCTCGGCCAGCCGGCCGGGGCCGTATTCGCCGCAGGCCATGGGACCTTCGTCAGGTTCAACCACCAGCACGCCCCGTTGTTTTAGGGTGGCCATATTGGCCTGCGTGGCCGGGTGTTCCCACATGCGCACATTCATGGCGGGTGCGACGAGTACGCGTTTATCGGTGGCGAGCAGCAAGGTGGAGGCGAGATCATCGCCCAGGCCGGCGGCCATTTTGGCTAAAATATCGGCGGTTGCGGGGGCGACCACCACCAGATCAGCGGCGCGCGAAAGCTCGATATGGCCCATCTCGCTTTCATCGGTGAGCGAAAACAGATCGAGATGCACTTTTTCGCCCGTGAGCGCCTGCACGGAGAGCGGGGTGACGAAATGCCGCGCGGCCTCGGTCAGCACCGCCGAGACGCCAAACCCTGCCTTGGTGGCCAGACGGATAAGCTCAAGCGCCTTATAGGCCGCGATGCCGCCCGTGATGATGAGCAGCAGGCGTTTCACAGACGCCAGCCAGAATGGATGGCCGCGATGCCGCCCGAGAGATTGCGATAGGTGACGCGCGAGAAGCCCGCCTGCTCGAACATCTCCTTCAACTTCTCCTGAGGGGGGAACATACGGATGCTCTCGGCCAGATATTGATAGCTGGCCGAGTCTTTGGCCACAAACCCGCCGATCTTGGGCAGCACGTCGAAGGACCATTTATCATAAAGCCCCTGGAGCGCGGCGATTTTGAGGGCCGAGAATTCCAGCACCAAGAACCGCCCGCCAGGCTTGAGCACGCGGAAGGCCTCGGCGATGACGCGGTCCTTGTTGGTGCAGTTGCGCAGGCCAAACGCCATGGAAACACGGTCAAACCGGCCGTTTTCGAGGGGCAGGTTCTCGGCATCGGCCTCGAGATACTCGATATCGGCAAGCACGCCCTTCTTGGCGGCCCGTTCCTCACCCACCGCCAGCATGGCGGCATTGATGTCGGATGCCACCACGGGGCCGCCCCCCTTGGCCAGCCAGCCAAAGGTGATGTCACCCGTGCCAGACGCGAGATCGAGCAGCTTATACTGCGGCCGCGGGTCGAGGGCGGAGATGAACTCATGCTTCCAAAGCCGGTGAATGCCCAGCGACATCAGATCGTTCATGATGTCATATTTGCCAGCCACGCTGTCAAACACCTCGCGCACCAGTGTGGCCTTTTGCCCGCGCGGCACGGACCGGAAGCCGAAATCGGCGGTATCGGGGGAATTGTTCTCGCTCATGGAGCCCTTTATACGCTTGTTTTGTCATGCCGGAACTCCCCGAAGTCGAAACTGTGATGCGCGGGCTCATCCATGCGCTGGAGGGCAAGAAAATTGCCCAGGCCAGCCTGCACCGGGCCGATATACGCTTTCCCGTGCCGCCCGATCTGCCGGCGCGGTTATGCGGCGCGACCGTGTTGGGCTTTCGCCGTCGAGGCAAGTTCATGCTCATGCGGGTTAGTGGCGGCATATCAGTTCTTATTCATTTGGGTATGTCAGGGCGCATGCTCATCGACCGGGCGCCCGAAAAACATGAGCATTTCACCCTGCTGATGACAGATGGCACCCGTGTGGGATTTGTGGATCCACGCCGCTTCGGGGTGCTCGATCTGGTGGCTACAGAGGCCGAGGATACCCATAAATTGCTGGCCGGCATGGGGCCCGAGCCGTTGGGCAATGCATTCTCGGCGCCGGTTCTGGGGGCCGCTTGCAAGGGGCGGAGGGCGCCGATCAAGGCCGTGCTGCTCGACCAGAGCGTGGTTGCGGGGATTGGCAATATTTACGCCAGTGAGGCGCTGTTTCGTGCTGGCATCTCACCCAAGCGCGAGGCCGGCAAGGTGAGCGCGCGGGGTATCGAGGCGCTGACGGGGGCAATCAAGGAAACACTGCGAGACGCCATAGAGGCCGGCGGCTCTAGCCTGCGCGATTATGTGCAGCCGGACGGGGAGCTGGGCTATTTCCAGCATCAATGGAAAGTCTATGGCCGCGCGGGCCAAGCCTGCGAGCGCTGTCCGGGGCTAGATGTTTGCCCCGGCATTAAGAGCATCGTGCAATCGAACCGCACGACTTATTATTGCCCGCGTACCCAGAAATAAATTTTACGGCGTGGCCGATCCGGCGGGGGAATTGTCGTTAAGTTTGCCAATGACAACCTTGTTGCGTCCGGCCGCCTTGGCCCGGTAGAGGCCATTATCCGCCGCCTGGATGAGCGCACGCGGCCCGGCCTCGACATCAAGTCGCGAAACGCCCACTGAAATGGTGAATTTGCGGTGCGGAAACTCCGAGCTTGCCACCAGCCCGCGCACGCGCTCAGCCACCACGATGGCGTCCGTCAGGTCGGTGGAGGGCAGGATGATGACGAATTCCTCGCCGCCATAGCGGGCCAAAAAATCATAAGGGCGAAGCGAGGACATTAGCACCCGCGCGACCGATTGCAGCGCGCTGTCGCCGGCCGGATGACCGAACGTGTCATTATAATGTTTGAAATTGTCGATATCGATGAGCAGCAGTGAGAGCGGCGTACCGGTGCGCTTGGCGCGGGAAAATTCTTCTGTCAGCTTCTGGTCATAAGCGCGGCGGTTGGGAATGCCGGTCAGCGCATCGGTCAGGTTTTGCTGCCCGAGTTTGGCGTTGGCGTCCGACAGGCCGATCAGCGTGCGGCGCATTTCGAGCAGTTCCATGATCTGGCGCGCCAGGGTAAGCAGGGCCACCACCTGCTCGGCCGCCAATGTGCGGCTACGCTTGTCGAACACGGCCAAGTTACCGATCAGCTCGCCTGCGGGCGAATAGAGCGGGGCGGCGGCGTAGAAGCGGAGCTTTGTGCTGCCCTGGAGCAGCCGATGATCGTTGAAACGATCATCGAGCCCGATATCTGTGATTTGTAGCACCTGACCTTGCTCGGCGCTCAGCGCGTCGAAAAAACCTTGGCAGGGCAGGTCGATTGGTTTTTCAGCAAACAGGGCGGTGTGAAAGCGGGCCTTCACCCATTGCCGCGCGCCACCGAAAAAATTAACCAGCGCAACCGGCGTGCCGCACACGTAAGCGGCAAGACGGGCGATATCGTCGTAGGATTTTTCGGGCGCGCTATCGAGAATCTCGTAACTCTCGAGAGCCTGCATCCGTGCGGCTTCATGCTCTTCGTGGAACAGGTTGGAGAGCAGCCCCTCCTCAGGCAGTGTTTGGCGCAATTCAAGAATTTGGTTCACGGTACCAACACCCTCGTTAATGTGGGGGCATTTTGGCAGGGCAAACGTTAATCGAGCGTAAAAAACAGTACAAAACCGTGCTAATTTAAAATATTACCAGTATTCTTAATTAAATTCTTAATGCCCGGTGTAGATTTGATTGCCTGCGGCTTACCGCTGCGGGGCGTAGGTGGTCAAATCGGAAGCCAACCGCGCGAATCGTAAAGCCCAATCGAGATCGATGGTTTGCAGCATGTCGCCGAGATGGCGGCTCCAGGCGAGATAGTCCGCCACGCGTGCGCGCAGCATGCTGGCGAAATAATGCAAGGTCTGGTTTTCATCTCCCGTGCGCCGTCCGCGCGCCAGGTCGCTCAGCGAGGCGGGCTTGGGGCCGTGCCAGTGCAACAAGGCGGCATCGCCGCGCCAGGGCCAATAGGGCTTGTAGTTGCAGAGCGGCGTGAGGCGTTGCAGGTGGGCGCCATAGCAGGCATTGAGCGCATATTGATCATCGTAATTGGCCGTGGCGCCGCTGGTGATATTGGCGATGATCTCGGCCTCGAACGCCTGGTAGCTCGCGCGCATCGCCGCGACGTTAAGTACCATCACGCCGGAATTGAAATAGCGCCAATCATCTTCGCGCTGCTCGGGCGCGGCGGCGATGATGGCGGGGCGCTCGGCCGCCCAGTCATGGCGGCGCAGGAAAATCACATCGCAATCGGTATAAAGCACATGGGTATCGCGCGTTTCGATTTGCGGAATCATCACGCGCAGCCAATGGCCAATGGTGAGCGGCTTGAAGGTGCCCGCGCGGGCCGCCTGTTCAGCCAAATCCCAGAAGGGCGGGCGGATTTCAATGATCGTCACCCCCTGGCCGCGCATCCAGTCGCACAAGGCTGTTGGCGCGCCATGATACAGCAATACCGGCTCAAGCCCGCCCACCGCTCTGGCGCTCAGCACGGCAAGACGGGCGAATTCGCCCGTTTCGCCCCCCGCCCCCTGCTCATCGATGGCGAAATACCAGCGCACCTCAGCCCAGCGCCTGCACCGCTCGCAAAACATCTTCGGCGTGGCCATCGATTTTCACCTTCGGCCAGTGGCGCGCAATGTTGCCTGCCGCATCCACCAGCACGGTCGAGCGTTCGATACCCATATATTTCTTGCCGTACATCGATTTCTCCTGCCACGCGCCATACGCCTCGATGACGCTGGCTTCAGGATCGGAGGCCAGCGGGAAGGCGAGGCCATATTTGTCGGCGAATTTCTCCAGAGCTTTCATGGGGTCTTTCGAGACGCCAATGACCGTGACGCCGAGCGCCGAGAAATCGGGCAGGCCGGACTGGAAGGCGCAAGCTTCCTTGGTGCAGCCGGGCGTGTCGGCGCGCGGGTAGAAATAAATCACGAACGGCTTGCCCTTGAGGTTGGCCAGCGAAACGGCGCGCCCGCCCGTGGCTGGCAGTGTGAAATCGGGGGCGGCGGCGCCGATGGTCAGGCTCATAGGCTGAACTCCTTAAAATTAATTGGTCGCGATCAGGTGGTTGAAACAGGCGCGGACAGAGTGGCCGGCTTCGTCCATTTTGGTGGTGAGCATGTCGAGGTCAAGCGTACCGGTGGCGCGTAGCAGGGGCCCGAGCATGGCGGCCGGCGGATGGGTGGCGCGGTCGGAAAGCCCGGTGATGCGGTTTATGCCCTGGATGGTGCGCCAAAGCTGCTCTGCCGCGATCAAGGTTTCGGCCTCGCGAGGCGTGATGATCTCCGCCGCTCGGAGCGCCTTGAAAGCCGACACGGTGTTGGGGTGCAGAAGCGCGGGCATCTCGGGGGCGTGGATGAGTTGCAAGGCCTGGGCGATGAATACTACCTCCATCATGCCGCCCGTTCGGGTCTTCACATCGAACACGCCCTGCGGGGGCAGTTCCTTCGCCAGACGTTCGCGCATGGCGCCGGTATCGGCCTTGATGGTCGCGGCATCGGTCCGGCGGGTCAGCGCTTCGGCAATCGCCGCGCGCACAACGGGCGCAAAGCCCGGTGTTGCCGCGATCACCCGCGCGCGGGTGAGCGCCAGGCGTTCCCAGGTCCAGGATTCGGTGGCGTGATACCGCCGAAAGGCCGCCAGCGAGACCGCCACCGGCCCCTGATTGCCCGAGGGGCGCAAGCGCATATCAACATGATAAAGCGGTCCCTCTGGCCCGCGGGTGGTGAGGGCGCCGGTAAAAGCGTGGCATGCGCGCACGAAATAGGCGCTGGGCGCCTCAACATCCTGCGCGTGGTCGTAAATCATCATCAGGTCGAGATCCGACCCCGCCAGCATCTCCGCGGCCCCGGCCTTGCCCAGCACAACCACAGCAAAGCGACCGCCGCGCAGCGTGCCGTAGCGGGCTTTGTGGGTGGCCAGCACACG
This sequence comes from Pseudomonadota bacterium, assembly GCA_021809435.1. Taxonomy (GTDB): domain Bacteria; phylum Pseudomonadota; class Alphaproteobacteria; order Acetobacterales; family Acetobacteraceae; genus Acidocella. Next base: position 392,073 of record JAKBAD010000001.1, read on the forward strand.
CGGCAGCAGCGCGGCTATGGCGGCTTCGGCCAGCGCCGTGCGATGGCGCCCCGCTTCATCCGCATCCATCCGTCCTTCGAGCGTGGCGACCGAGATATGAAATTCCTCCTGGCGCACGAAGCGGCGGGTAATGGCGGTGGCCTGCTCAAGGTCGTGCGCCTCGGCGAGTTGGCGGCGCAGCACGGGCTTGGGCTTGGCGAAGCGGGCGGCGGGCACCAGCAGAGCCTCGAGTGCCTGCGAGTCCTCGGCCAGATAATCGGCCAGCGCGGGCGCTGCCCCGAGAACCGCCGCGAGCCGCCGCAACAGCGCGGGGTTGCGCTGAAACAGCGACAACAACTGCACGCCCGCGCGCTGGCGCGAGAGCAGCATATCGAAATGGCCAAAGGCCTTGTCGGGCTCTGGCTGGCCGGCCAGGGCGTGGAGTAGACCGGGCAGCAACCCTGCCAGTAATTCACGCGCGCGCTCGGCGCGGAGGGCCGGAATGGTGCCGTTATTCCAGGCGCGCAGCCGTTCGGCGATGTGGCGGATATCGGTATAGCCCAGCGCCTCGAGCGCGGCGGTGAACCGCGCGGGCGGCGCGCCTTCGGTACCGGGATCGAAGCTTGTTTCGGGGGCGGCAGGCGCGGGCGTGGCGAAAAACGCCGCGAAATGCCCATGCACGCGGGCTAGCAGGCGTGGAAAGCTGCGTTTGAACTCTGGATCGCCAAGGAAGGTGATAAAATTCTCCAGGCTCTCGCTGGTGGCCGGCAGAGCGTGGGTCTGGCGGTCGGCGATCATTTGCAGCCGGTGTTCCACCTGCCGCAGCACCCGGTAATCGGCGGCAAGCGCCTTGGCTGCGCGTTCGGGCAAATGCTTTGCCCGCGCCATCGCGGGCAGAGCTTCGAGCGTTGCGGGAATGCGCAGCGCGGGTTCAGCGCCGCCCCACACCAGCCCCAAAGTCTGCACAATGAACTCGATTTCACGGATACCGCCGCGCCCGCGCTTCACATCAAACCCGAGCAACCCGTGGCCGCCGGTTTGCGCGTCGATCTGGCGTTTCATCTCATGGATGTCGGAGATGGCCGCGAAATCCAGATATTTGCGCCAGATGAAGGGGCGGATATGGGCCAGAAACTCCTCGCCCAGCGCAATATCGCCCGCGATTGCGCGGGCCTTGGAAAAGGCGGCGCGCTCCCAGGTGCGGCCATGGGCCTCGTAATAGGCGTAGGCCGTTGGCAACGCGACCACGGGCGGAGTCGCGGAAGGATCGGGCCGCAGGCGTAAATCGACCCGAAACACATAACCGCCCTCGTCACGCGCGGCGAGCAGAGCCGTGAGGTCACGCGCGAAGCGGGCCATGATCCCCGTTGCCTCGTCGTCATAGGGCGGGGCAGCGGGATCGAAGAGCAACACAAGGTCGATATCAGAGGAATAATTAAGCTCGAACGCGCCAAGCTTGCCCAGGGCCAGGGCCACGAAACCGCATGCGCGCGAGGGTGTCTCGGGGTGGGGCAGGGTAATTTTGCCCGTCTGATGCAAGCAGAGCAGCAAATGATCGGTGGCGGCACGGAGGGCGTATTCAGCCAGGTCCGAGAGGCCGCGTGTGATTTGCTCCAGCGGCCACATCCCCCCAATATCGGCAATGGCGATGCACAAGGCCGCTTGGCGCTTGGCCTGGCGTAACGCCGCCCCCAGCGTGGCGCGGGCAGTGGTGGGGGGCAGGGCGCGCACGGCGGCGAGCACGGCGGCCAACGTGGCATCCGGGCCAGTGGCCATGCAGGCGAGCAGGGTCTCGGCCTCGCGGCAGGCCAGGTCGGCCAGATATGGCGCGTTGCCACCGAGCGATTCGAGCACGGCACGCCCATGGGGCGTGGTGGCGAACGCCGCGGACAAGGGGCCAAGGCTAGAAAAATCAGCGATCAGGCGCTCTGCCGCGGCATGATCGGCGGGGGCGGGAAAGTCCGGCTTGTGAGAGGGCGGGTGCATCTGGCAAGCACAACAGGATGAAGCCACGATTTGGTCAAGCAGCAAGATTTTTTGGCGAGACGGTGCACCAGCTCGGGCGCATCGTCATGCTGCTGTTCGTGCTGATTTTGGGGCTTGTCGGGCTGTTCGCGTTCCGTCTCTCGACCGCGCCGCTTGAACTGCCGGGACTGGCCTCGAAGCTGGCCACATCGGTTTCGGGCCAGGGCATCAGCGTGCACATGCAAGAGGCCGAACTGGCTTGGGCGGGATACCGGCTGGGCGGGGGCATGCCGTTTTTCATCCGGCTGCGCGAGATTTCAGTGCGCAACACGGTGGGCACTGAGCTCGCCCGCATCCCCTCGGCCGACATGGTCATTCCCCCAGCCGACTTGTTTGGCGCCCGCGCGCCGATTCTCATCAACGGTCACGGCGCCACCTTCCCGTTGGTCAGCGCGCCAGTCTCGTGGCGGGCGACGCTGCGCCCTGGCCCTGGCCTGACCTTTGCCAGCGGTGATTTTTTCGTGACATTCGGCGCCGGGCGGTTTGGGCGAGGCGAAAATCAGGTCGCCATCTCCGATGCCGGCTTTGACCTGCACATCACGCCCGGCGCCGTTGACGTGACCGATGGCCGCGTGACGCTCGCCCCCACCGGCCAAAGCGCGCCACATGCCCGCTTCACGTTTACGGCCCGGTTGGGGCAGGCATGGCAGGGACGGCTGAACGCGACGCTGGACGCTGTTTACGCCCCCGATCTGCCCCAATACTGGCCGCCCGGCCTGCTGGCGCTTACACGCAAATGGGTGGTCGACAACATCACCCAGGGCCGCGCGCACGATGCCGCCTTCAGTTTTTACCTGAGCGCGCCGGAAAATCTGAGCAGCCTCAAGCTCACCAACGTGACCGGGCAATTCACCGGCGACGACCTGACCCTCTATTGGGTGCCGCATGGCGAGCCACTCACGCATTTGAGCGGCGTGTTCGCCATGCCCGACCATGACCAAGCCTGGATCACGGCGCGTTCGGGGCAAGTGGGGGGCGTCCATCTCGTGCAGGGGCGGATGCACATCACCAACATGGCGGGCCATGACCAGGATGGCGATCTCGACTTGACCTTGGGCGGAGCAGTGCCCGATTTGGTGGCCGCGCTGAATGCCCCGCCGCTCGCGTTGCTCAAGGCAGCTCCCGCTGGGCTGCGCGCGGCCACCGGGCGGTTTGAGGGCGAGGTGAAGCTCCATATTCCCTTCCGCCCCGATTTACGGCCAGAAGATTTGGCCATGAAGGTGAAGATGAGCCTGCATGCGGTGACCATGCCGGCCTTGCTGCCACAGCTCAGCTTCACCAATGGTGAAGCCGAAGTGACCTCGGATGGCCATGGCGTGCAGGCCAAGGCGACGGCACAGCTCGGTGGCGCGCCCGCCTCTGTGCTGGTGGATGACCAGTTTGGCGGTGACGGGCGGGCTGATATCGTGGTGACCGGCCAAGCCACTGACAACATATGGCACCAGCTCGGGGTGGCTGACCAAGATGCCGGGGCGCTCACCATCGCGGGCCGGGTGCCGTTCAGTCTGCATGTGCAGGGGCCCGTCAAAGGCACGCAAAGCGCGCTGTTCAACGCCGATTTGAGTGCCGCCACGCTGGCCTTGCCCGGTCTGGCCTGGGCCAAAAAGGCCGGCGATGCGGGACAAATAAGCGCCACCCTTATGCTCGAGGATGGCAATCTGGACGGGCTGCGGGCTTTCAAGATCTCCGCGCCAGGCCTTGCCGTGCAGGGGGCGGCGGGGGCGGATGGGGTAATCTCGCTGCCAGACATTCACATCGCCCGCACGGTGGCGCACGGCACAGTCACGCCGCCCCCCCAGCCCGGGCAACCATGGCGCTTTGCCGTTTCCGGGGCGGTGCTCGATCTTCGGCGCCAGACCGCTTCATCACCGCATCCGCCCTCCGGCCCCGCGTGGCAGGGGCAGATGAGCTTTAGCCAAGTCTTTCTGGCACCCGCGCCAGCGCCCCCGCTGCACAATGTCAGCTTCACTGGCGTCGGCCAGGGCGGCACCGCGGAGACCGCCCAGATCAACGCCGATGACCTGAGCGTGACCATTGCCCCCGCTGCCGGTCAACGCCACGCCATGGCCTTGACAACCAGCGATGCCGGCGCGGTTCTGCGCGCGCTCGGGGCTTACAGCGCCATGAAAGGCGGCACGCTTACCCTCAACGACATTTATGATGATGGCGGCACCTCATCGGGCACCCTGACATTGGAGGGGGCGCGATTCGTGGACGCTCCCGACGTGACAAAATTCCTTCAGGCGCTGACGCTCTACGGCGTGGCCGCCGCCGCCTCGGGGCCGGGCCTGCTGGTTGATCACGCCATCATGCCCTTCACCACCAGCCATGGCGTGCTCACGCTGAATGGCGCGCGGGCTTTTTCCAGCTCGCTCGGCTTTACCGCCAGCGGCACCATCGAGATGAGGGGCCTTGCCTGTGTGCTCGACGCCACCATCGTGCCGGCCTATGCGGTGAACACCCTGCTGGGCAAATTGCCGCTGCTGGGGCATTTATTCTCGGCCGAGCGCGGCGGCGGATTGATCGCCATGAACGCCCACATCACCGGACGCCTGACCGACCCACATGTTATGCTCAACCCCTTTTCGGCACTGACGCCTGGGATCTTGCGCGATATTTTTGGGCTGGGCGGGCATGAGGGCGTGAAACCCGTCCCCGTCGCCCCCTCACCGGGAAGTACGAAATAAACATGACCGGCCTCACGCCGCTCCTGCGAGGCCAGCGCCATCGCGCAGCACCGCGCAAGCCGTTGCGGTGATGCCGTGATCGTCGTGCAGTACCAAGCCGGGGAGGATCATATCCGGCTCGCGTGAGCCTTTACGCGCGCGAATCAGCACCATTTTGGCCGGCTGGTCGGCACGCGGCCATAGCGGCAGCAACGCGATGCCCCCGCACGGTCCTTTGAGCGCCGCGCAGGCCTCGGCGAAGCGGTTGGCGGGCAGAATGAGCGAAATGGTGCCGCGCGTGCGTAAAACACGAAGCAGCTCTGCCACCCAGGCCGCCAAGCCGCCGGGCGCAATGTGGTGGGCCAAAGTGCGCGAAGCATCGGATGAGGGGGTGGAGCCTGTATCGAACCAAGGCGGGTTGGCCATGACATGGTGGAATTGGTCCGGCGCAAAGGGCAGGGCGGTGGCATCCCCCCGCAGGGCGGTGAAATTATTGTGGCCGTTGGCGCGAAAATTCTCATTGGCCAACTCGACCAGCGCGTCGTGCCACTCGACCCCGCAAGCCTCAAGCCCGGCCACCCGCGCCCCCAGACAAAGCAGCGCCGCGCCCGCGCCACAGCCCACTTCCAACACCGACTGTCCGAGTCTGGCCGGTACCAGTGCCGCCAGCAGCACCGGCTCGAACCCCGAGCGGTGACCGGTCCTCAGCTGCCGGTAGGCCACGCGTCCCCCCAGCAAGGTGCCTTGTGTGATCTCGTGCGCGTGTGACAAGCTTGACCCCCCTTAAAACCAGCCCGATATGGTGGTAACGCAAACCTGTAAGATAGGTTAAGGTCCCATAACTTGGATGTTTCGACGCCAGTGAAAAATGATGCTCTCGGAAGGCTGACGGCCCTGCTGGCGGCGGATATGCAAGCGACCAACGAGGCCATTTTGGCTCGAATGGATAGTCCTGTCGCGCTGATTCCGCAGCTTGCGGCGCATATTGTGGCGGCGGGCGGCAAACGCCTGCGCCCGCTCCTCACCCTCGCCGCCGCCAGGCTGTGCGGTTACCAGGGTAACCGCCAGGTGAAACTGGCGGCTTGCGTGGAGTTTATTCACACCGCCACGCTGCTGCATGATGATGTGGTCGACGAGTCGGTGCTGCGGCGCGGCTTTGCCAGTGCCAACGCAGTGTTTGGTAACAAGGCCTCGGTGCTGGTGGGGGATTTCTTGTTTGCCCGTGCCTTTCAGCTGATGGTCGAGGATGGTTCGCTCGAAGTTCTGCGTATTTTGTGCGCAGCCTCCGCCACCATTGCCGAAGGGGAGGTTTTGCAGCTGACCACGCAAAACGACCTCAGCACCACGGAAGAGAGGTATTTTGACGTGATCCGCGGCAAGACCGCCGCGCTGTTCGCCGCCGCCTGCGAAGTGGGGGCGGTGATCGCCGAGGTTCCGCCCGCCCAGCAGGACGCGCTGGCGCGCTTTGGCATGGATCTCGGCATGGCGTTCCAGCTGGTCGATGACGCGCTTGATTATGCCGCCCAGCAGAGCGAGCTCGGCAAAACCGTCGGCGATGATTTCCGCGAGGGTAAGTTGACCTATCCCGTGCTGCTCGCCATAGCCGACGCCTCGCCCGAGGAGCGCGGCTTCTGGGAACGCACGGTTGAGCAGGGTGAACAGAGTGAGTCGGATTTGCTCACCGCCCTTGAACTGATCGCGCGTCATGACACCATCCGCCGTTCAATCGCCAAGGCGGATGAGTTTGTCGCCAGCGCCTGCGCCGCGCTCGATCAGTTTCCAGCTACCGAAATACGCGATATTCTCAAGGATATCGCGCGCTACACCACCGCGCGGCGGTTCTGAACAAAAAAGCCGGCACGCTCTCGGGCGGCCGGCTTTTTGTTTTGGTGCCGGGATCAGGCCTTATCAGAGGCGCCGAGCACGGTGGTGATGGTCGAGCGCACCACGCTCACCACCACATTGGGGGCGATCTCGACCTCGACATTCTCGGCCCCCTCGGCGGTCTTCTTCACCAGACCGATGATGCCGCCCGCCGTCACCACCTTGTCACCGCGCTTAAGCGCATTGAGCTTGGCTTTCAGGGCCTTCTGCTGCTTTTGCTGGGGCAAGATGAGCAGAAAATAGAACACCGCCACGATGAGCAGAATAGGCCCATATTGCACGAGGTTCACGAGTAGGGAATTGCCCGCCGGCGCGGCCGTTTGGGCAAAGGCTTCAGATATAAACATTGGCGCTCCTGGTTGCCGTATCTGGCGGCGGACCATAGGTTGCGCGCAGGTACAGTCAACAGCCGAGCGCCCTTTTTTTGAGCCAAACGGTTCGGCCAGCGCCAGGCTGACAATAGAAGGTTGAAGAAAATGGACGAAACCCTGCTCCGCCGTATCGTCGAGGCTCTGGAGCGCCTGAGCCCGCCGCCCGCGGATAAGCCGCGGCTTGGCGAAGCCGATGCGTTTGTGTGGCACCCCGAAAGCGGCCAGTTGCGCGCGGTGGCGCGGGTGGCGGGCGTGGCGCTGGACTTGTTGCAGGGAATCGAGCTGCAAAAAAGTATTTTGCTCGAAAACACCACCCGCTTCGCGCAAGGTCTGCCGGCCAACAACGCCATGCTGTGGGGGGCGCGGGGCATGGGTAAATCCTCGCTGGTCAAGGCGGTTCATGCTGAAGTGAACCGCGCCTGTGCGGGCGCGCTGGCGCTGATCGAGATTCACCGCGAGGATATCCGCACGCTGCCCATGCTGCTCAATTTACTGCGCGGGGAAGCGCGGCGCTGCGTTATTTTGTGCGATGATTTGAGCTTCGAGAAGGAGGATGCCGATTATAAGGCGCTGAAATCCGTGCTCGATGGCGGCATTGAAGGGCGGCCCGAGAACGTATTGTTCTACGCCACCTCGAACCGCCGGCATTTGATGCCGCGCGACATGATTGAAAATGAGCGCTCGACCGCCATCAACCCCGCCGAAGCGGTGGAGGAGAAGGTTTCCCTCTCCGACCGGTTCGGCCTCTGGCTGGGTTTTCATAATGGCAGCCAGGACGTGTTCTTCGCCATGATCGATAGATACGCCAGCGCCTACCAATTGCCGATCGGCACCGATGAGCTGCATGCGGCGGCCGTGGAATGGTCGATGACGCGCGGCGGGCGCTCCGGGCGCGTGGCGTGGCAGTTCATTCAAGACATCGCCGGGCGCCTGGGCGTGCGCTTGACCAGCTAGGCCGGAGAGGCCAAAAGGTGCGCCTCACATCTCCCTTGCGGGAGACGTGCGGAAGGGTGGCCGAGTGGTTTAAGGCAGCGGTCTTGAAAACCGCCGTAGGTGGAAGCCTACCGTGGGTTCGAATCCCACCCCTTCCGCCAGATAAGTCTTGTACTGTGACAAAAAAGCCGGACCCGTTGAGGTCCGGCTTTTTGTGTTTAACCCTGTTTATCCCTCGAACGGCACATGCACGAAGCCGCTCATGAGGATGCGCGCCGAGCGGCTCATGATGGCTTTGCTGACCACCCATTCGCCATTTTCGAGCGTTGCCTTTGAGCCCACGCGCAGGGTGCCCGAGGGATGGCCGAACACCACCGCCTCGCGTTCGGTGCCGCCGGCAGCCAAATTCACCAGCGTGCCGGTAATGGCGGCGGCCGTGGCAATCGCCACCGAGGCCGTGCCCATCATGGCATGGTGCAGCTTGCCCATGGAGAGCGCACGCACCAGCACGTCGATGTCGGTCGCCTTGATGTCCTTGCCGCTCGACGCCTTATAGGCTTTCGGCGGGGCCACGAAGGCAACTTTTGGCGTATGCTGGCGCGAGGCGGCTTCCTCGAGGGTTTTGATAAGGCCCATTTTCAGCGCGCCGTAAGCCCGGATGGTCTCGAATTTCTTAAGGGCCAGGGCGTCGTTGTTGATGTCATCCTGCAGCTCGGTGCCGGTGTAGCCCAGAGCGTCGGCGTTGAGGAAGATGGTCGGGATGCCGGAATTGATCATCGTGGCCTTGAAGGTGCCAACACCGGGCACCTCGAGATCATCGATGAGGTTGCCGGTGGGAAACAACGCCCCGCCATCGCCTTCCTCGGCCGGGTCCATGAACTCCACCACCACTTCGGCGGCGGGGAAAGTCACGCCATCCAGCTCGAAATCCCCCGTCTCCTGCACGGCGCCGTTGGTCATGGGCACATGGGCGATGATGGTCTTGCCGATATTGGCCTGCCAGATGCGCACCACCGCCACGCCGTTTTCGGGCACGCGGGCGGGGTCGATCAACCCGTTGGCAATGGCGAAGGGCCCGACAGCCGCCGAGAGATTGCCGCAATTGCCGGACCAATCGACAAACGCCTTGTCGATCGAGACCTGGCCGAACAGGTAATCCACATCATGATCGGGCTTTGAGGATTTGGCGAGGATGACGGTCTTCGATGTGCTCGAGGTGGCGCCGCCCATGCCATCGATCTGCTTGCCATACGGATCGGGCGAGCCGATCACGCGCATGAGCAGCGCATCGCGCGCGGGGCCGGGCACCTGGCAGGTGGCGGGCAGGTCGGTGAGCGAGAAAAACACGCCCTTGGAGGTGCCGCCACGCATATAGGTGGCGGGAACCTTGATTTGCGGAACAAAAGCCATGCTGCGCGCTCCCCTTACTCGGCCGCCTGGGCGGCTTCGAGGAAGTCTTGCGCGAAGCGCTGCAGCACGCCGCCGGCTTCGTAAATCGAGACTTCCTCGGCGGTGTCGAGACGGCAGGTGACCGGCACCTCGATGCTGCTGCCATCGCGGCGGCGCACCACCAGCGTGAGGTCGGCGCGCGGGGTGCGGCTGCCTTTCACGTCATAGGTTTCGGTGCCGTCCAGCCCCAGCGTCAGGCGGGTGGTGGCGGGTTTGAACTCGAGGGGCAGCACGCCCATGCCAATGAGATTGGTGCGATGGATGCGCTCGAACCCCTCGGCCACAATGGCCTCGACCCCCGCGAGCCGCACGCCCTTGGCCGCCCAATCGCGCGATGAGCCCTGGCCGTAATCGGCGCCCGCCACAATGATGAGGGGCTGCTTGCGGTTCATGTAGGTCTCGATCGCCTCCCACATGCGCATCACCTTGCCTTCCGGCTCCACGCGGGCCAGCGAGCCCTTCTTCACCGAGCCATCCTCGTTGCGCACCATTTCGTTGAGCAGCGTGGGGTTGGCGAAGGTCGCGCGCTGAGCGGTGAGGTGATCGCCGCGGTGGGTGGCGTAGGAGTTATAATCCTCCTCCGGCAGCCCCATTTTGCCCAGATACTCGCCCGCCGCCGAATTGGGCAGAATGGCGTTGGAGGGCGAGAGATGGTCGGTGGTGATGTTATCACCCAGCACCGCCAGCGGGCGCAGCCCGGTCAGCGTGCGCTCACCGGCCAGCGCGCCCTCCCAGTAAGGCGGGCGGCGGATATAGGTGCTCTGGCCCCGCCAGTCATAAAGCGGGCTGACCGCCTTGCGCGCACCGCGATTGCCAAACATCGGCTCATAAACCTTGGTGAACTGTTCGGGCTTCACGGCCGCGGCCACCACGGCGTCGATCTCCTCATCGGAGGGCCAGATGTCTTTCAGGCGGATTTCCTGGCCGTCAGCCGTGGTGCCCAGCACATCCTGCTCGATGTCGAAGCGCACCGTGCCGGCGATGGCATACGCCACCACCAGCGGCGGCGAGGCCAGGAAGGCCTGCTTGGCATAGGGGTGGATGCGGCCATCGAAATTGCGGTTGCCTGAGAGCACGGCGGTCGCATAAAGATCGCGGTCGATGATCTCCTGCTGGATCTTGGGGTCGAGCGCGCCCGACATGCCGTTGCAGGTGGTGCAGGCAAACGCCACGATGCCAAAGCCCAGGGCCTCGAGATCCTTGGTCAGCCCAGCCTCGTCGAGATAGAGCGCCACGGCCTTCGAGCCGGGCGCCAGCGAGGATTTGACCCACGGCTTGCGTGTGAGGCCCAGCTTGTTGGCGTTGCGCGCCAACAGAGCGGCGGCGATGACGTTGCGGGGGTTGGAGGTGTTGGTGCAGCTGGTGATGGCGGCGATGATGACCGCGCCATCGGGCATCTGGCCGGGCGTTTCGGTCCAGGGGCCGGCAATGCCGCGCTCATGCAGCGCCGAGACGGGCAGGCGGCGATGCGGGTTGGAGGGGCCAGCCATGGTGCGCACCACGCTCGAGAGATCGAACTTCAGCACCCGCTCATACTGGGCGTTGGCCAGTGAATCGGCCCACAGGCCATTGGCGCGCGCATACGTCTCAACCAGCTTCAGCTGCTCGGGGCTGCGGCCGGTAAGGCGCAGATATTCCATGGTCTGCTCGTCGATCGAGAACATGGCCGCGGTGGCGCCATATTCGGGGGCCATGTTGGAGATGGTGGCGCGGTCGCCCAGCGTCAGGCTGCGCGCCCCCGCGCCATAGAATTCCAGATAGGCGCCAACCACCTTCTCCTTGCGCAGGAACTCGGTCAGGGTCAGCACGATGTCGGTGGCGGTGATGCCGGGCTGGCGTTTGCCGGTCAGCTCCACACCGATAATGTCGGGCAGGCGCATCCAGGAGGCGCGGCCCAGCATCACGTTCTCGGCCTCCAGCCCGCCCACGCCAATGGCGATCACGCCCAGCGCATCCACGTGCGGGGTGTGGCTGTCGGTGCCCACCAGCGTATCGGGGAAGGCGACGCCGTCTTTGGTGAAGATGACCGGCGACATGCGCTCGAGGTTGATTTGGTGCATGATGCCGTTGCCGGCGGGCACCACGTCCATGTTGTCAAACGCGTCCTTGGTCCAGTTGATGAAGTGGAAGCGGTCCTCGTTGCGGCGGTCCTCGACGGCGCGGTTCTTGGCGAAGGCGTCCTTGTCATAGCCGCCATATTCAACGGCCAGCGAGTGATCGACGATCAACTGCACGGGCACCACCGGATTCACCTTGGCCGGGTCGCCGCCCTTATCGGCGATGGCGTCGCGCAGGCCGGCGAGATCGACCAGTGCGGTCTGGCCCAGAATGTCGTGGCAGACCACGCGCGCGGGATACCAGGGGAAGTCGAGGTCGCGCTTGCGCTCGATCAGCTGCGTGAGCGAGGCGGTGAGGTTGGCGGGCTCGCAGCGGCGCACCAGATTCTCGGCCAGCACGCGCGAGGTGTAGGGCAGGGTGTCATAGGCGCCCGGGGCAATGGCCTCGACTGCGGCGCGGGCGTCGAAATAATCGAGCCCGGTACCGGGCAGGGCTTTACGGTAGTCTGTGTTCATGTGCGGGGTTCCTGCTTGATTTGGCGTTCGATGTTGAGGCGGGAGGTGCGGATGTGACGGCGCATGAGCAACTCCGCCAGTTCGCCGTCGCCATCCGAAATGGCGTCGAGAATACGGTGATGTTCGGCGAAAGCCTGGGCCGGGCGGTTGGGCGTGGCCGAATATTGGATACGATACATGCGCGCGAGCTGGTAAAGCTCATCGCAGAGCAGGCGAATGAGCATGCCGTTGCCGCTGCCCTGCACGATCCGGTAATGAAAGTCGAAATCGCCTTCCTGCTGGTAATAGCCGCGTCCTTCCTTGAAGGCTTGGTCGCGCTCATGTTCGCGCAGCACCTCGCGCAGCTCCTCGACCTGCTCAGGCGTCATGCGCTCGGCGGCCAGCCGGCAGGCCAGCCCTTCGAGCGATTCGCGGATCTGATACAGCTCTGCCAGTTCGGCGCGCGAAAGGGCCGCTACCCGGGCGCCAACATGGGGCACGCGTACAATCAGCTTCTGGCCTTCCAGCCTGTGCAGCGCCTCGCGGAGCGGCCCACGGCTGATGCCGTAGGCGCGCGCCAGCTCGGGCTCGGAAATCTTGCTGCCAGGCTGGATCTCACCTTTGACGATGGCCGATTGAATTTGACGCATGACATGATCCGAGAGCGTTTCACTCTCAACGGCCGGACCAATCGGGATCACTTGAGATTTTTGCATGTTGTCGACAATGGTGGTTTAAAACTATCAAAAACCACCGGTTTCCTAGCCGTCTGGCATAAGATTGTCAACAATAACCCATTCGGCAAAATCTGCAGCCGTGCGTGGCGGGCGGCCTCAGGCGGCTGAGAGATTGCCGAATTCCCAGAAATTGGCGCGCGGGCTGGTACGGGCGATAAAGGCGCGTAAGGTCGGGTGCTGCCAGCCCTCTGGACCAATCAGCGCCTCAATGGGTGCAAAAAATTCATGCGCGTGGGGAATTTGTGTTGAGGCAAAGCCGGCATATTGCCGTGGACGCAGCGCATACATCACCCGCAAATCGCGGACAGGCAACAAAAGCGGCATCACAGGCGCCTGGCGCAGCAAGCCGGTATAGCGCCAGCGGGCCATGGGGTTGGCCGCCGACACGGGCTGCATCAGCCACTCCAGCGGGCAAACGGCCAACAGAGAATGCATGGAGGGCGCGAAGCGGGAGCGCTTATCAAGCAGATTGGGGAAGGATCCGCAGGCCTCGATGGCAAAAACATCGACGAACGGATCGTGCTCGGTGCCGCCAAAATTGAGCCATAGACCGTCAGGGATGGTGCGCAGGCGGTTGGTGCCGGGAATTTTCAGATAGGGCGGATCGGCATCCGTTGTGGCATTGGGGCGCGCGCGCAGCCAGGCGCCGCTGGCGCCCATGTCATGATCGGCCAGTCCGGGCGGGTGTTGGGGCCAAGTGCGCAGTTTCTGCCTGACCAGAGCATCAAGGGTCGTCGGAGTAGCCATGGTATGTCCTGTTAATGGTCAATACAACCTTGACGGGAATACTGACTAAAAACGAATCGTATGCAAGAGAAATTTAAGCCCAATCGTTAACTGTATAGGGTGTTGTTGGGCCGCTGTTCCGTGAAGATTTTATTTTAATAAATTGATTTTAAAAATAACTTACGCGCCGTGGAGTAAGTATGTGTTTAATATTTCAAGTTCGCCGTAAACACATGGGATCAACTCGTTGTTATACTTACCGTGTCATGAGACAGATTTTCCATGCAACTGGCCTTTGTCCGGACAGGCAAGGCTGTTCGCGTCTGAATGCCATAATTAGTCGCCGATGGGCCTGCGCCAAAATCACGAGATCGGCGCTTATTTGAAACGGTGTCCCCCCGGGCGGCACTTGCGCGGGTACGCGATGTCGGCCCAAATAACAGCCGAGGCCGCGGCTGGCGCGTGAACTGCCCCATGAGCGCCAAGGCCGCCAGGGAGATATGAGTTGCAACCAGCCAGTCCCGCGCGGCGTTCGGCGCGCCCCTTCGTTATTTTGTTTGCCGTACTGGCGCTTATCGGCCTGGGATTTGGTATTTATTGGTGGATCAACCGCGATTTCGCCACCACCGACGATGCCGCGATCGATGGCACGATCTGCACCATCGCGCCCCAAATCGCCGGGCGGGTGGTGGCGGTGGAAGTCACCGACAACCAGCATGTAACCGCCGGGCAAGTGTTGGTGAAGCTTGATGACCGCGACGAGCAGGTGGCGCTGCTGCACGCCCAGGCTACCGTGGCCCAGGCCCTGGCCCAGCAGGCCCAGGCCGAAGCCGCGGCCGAGGAGACCGCCGCCACCCTGACCCAGGCTGAGCAGGATTATAAGCGCTTCACCTCCATCAACCCGCGCGCCACCACCCGCCAGCAGGTGGATGCCGCGACCGCCGCCATTCACGCCCAACAAGCCAAGCTCTCGGCGGCCGAGGCCGACATGCAGGCCGCCGCCGCCGCGCTCACCGTTGCCAAGGCGCAGGAGGAAAGCGCCAAGCTGCAACTGTCCTACACCGCCATCACGGCCCCCATCGATGGGCACGTGGCCATGAAGAGCGTGCAGCTTGGTAACGTGGTAGCCCCTGGAAGCCCGATGATGGCGCTGGTGGGTGATGAGGTGTGGGTGACGGCTAATTACAAGGAAACCCAGTTGGCCGGTATCAAGCCGGGTGCCAAGGCCACTGTCACCGTCGATGCTTATCCCGGCGTCACCTTCAAGGCCCATGTGGATAGCGTGCAATACGGCACCGGCGCGGTGTTCTCACTGTTGCCCGCCCAGAACGCCACCGGCAATTATATCAAGATCGTACAGCGCGTGCCGGTGAAGATCATGTTCAATGATAGCCGGACCGGCCGGTATCTGTTGGCGCCAGGCATGTCGGTGGTGCCAGAGGTCAGGGTCAGTCCGTGAGCCAGGCCTCGCTGCCGCGCTCGCCGGCGGGCGAGTTCAACCCCTGGATGGTGGCGGTGATGATCTCACTTGCCCCGTTCATGGAGGTGCTGGATTCAACCATCGCCAACGTCTCGCTTACGCACATCGCCGGCTCACTCGGCGCCGGCCAGACCGAGAGCACCTGGGTGCTCACCTCTTACCTGGTCAGCAACTCCATCATCTTGCCAATTTCGGGCTGGCTGGCGCGCGTGCTGGGCCGCAAGCGCTTTTATCTCATCAGTGTGGTGCTGTTCACCGCTAGTTCTGTGCTGTGCGCGGTTTCAACCTCGCTCGACATGCTCATTCTCGCGCGTGTGGTGCAGGGTTTGGGCGGCGGCGGGTTGGCGCCGGCGGCGCAATCCATGTTGGCCGACAGCTTTCCGCAGGAAAAGCGCGCCCAGGTGTTCGCGCTGTTTGGCTTTACCATCATCGTTGCCCCCGCCACGGGACCGGTGATCGGCGGCTGGTTGACCGACACATTCTCCTGGCATTGGATCTTCCTCATCAACCTGCCCATCGGGCTGATCGCCTTCACTCTCATCGCCATGTTCGTGACCGAGCCCGCCTTGCTGATACAGGAGCGGGCCAACCTGCTCCGCCGGGGGCTGAAGCTTGACTATCTCGGCCTGTTCCTAGTCGCGCTGGGGTTTGGCACGCTGCAAATCTTTCTCGACAAATTCGAACTCGATGACGGGTTTTCCTCTCTCTTTATCTGCGGTTTGGCGGCAATTTTCGTCTCCTCCCTGAACCTGCTGGTAGTATGGGAGTGGCAGCATCCCCAGCCGGTGATGAATTTCCGCCTGTTCAAAATCAGCAATTTCGCCATTTGTTGCCTGGTTATGTTCGTGGTTGGCTTCGTATTTCTGGCCTCCACCCAGCTTTTGCCGCAAATGGCGCAGACATTGCTAGGCTACACGGCCACCACGTCGGGCATGGCGCTGGCACTGGGCGGTCTGGCAACCATTTCACTCATGCCGGTGGCGGGCCTGATCACTGGCCGGTTCGTTTCGGCACGGTTGCTCATGGCGGTGGCGCTCATTCAAATGGGCGGAGCGCTGCTCATGGATGCGCATTTCTCGCCCCTCATGAGCTTCGCTGACCTCTCCTGGGCCCGAATCGCCCAGGTGGTCGCCATGCCGTTCATCTTCATCCCCATCTCGGCGCTCTCTTATGTCGGCGTGCCGCCCGAGCTTTCGGGCGAGGCAGCGGCCTTATTCAACCAGGTCCGCAATATCGGCAGTTCGGTGGGGGTTTCATTTGTCACCACGCTGCTGTCCTGGCGCATGCAGTTTCACCACGAGCGGCTGGCTGAAACCATCACCCCGTATCGTTATCTGCACGGTTTAACCCCAGCGCAGATCGCCCCGCTCTTGCAACAGCAGGCAAGCTTTGCCAGCTATCTTGACGTATTTCATGTGATCGGGCTCATGGCCGTGGTGGTATGGCCTGTGATATTGTTTCTGAGACCGCCTCCAAAACGGGCGGGATAATGGAGTTTCGCCCCGTGTCTGCCGTTCATATACGCCTTCCGCTGCTGGCTTCCGTTGCCCTGGTGCTGTCTGGCTGCGCCATGGGGCCTAACTTTGTGCAACCTCATCCCGCCGTGCCCGGCGCGTTCACCGACCAGTCACCCACCGCCGCCAAGCCCTATGTCTCGGGCGATGCGGTTGACCCCATTTGGTGGAACAGTTTCAAAGACCCCGAGTTGACCAAGCTTGAAGGCCAGGCTGTCGCGCAAAATCTCGATCTCGAGATCGCCACCCAGCGCGTGCGCGAAGCCGAAGCCCAGGCCGAGATGGAGGGGGCAAAACTCTACCCCACGGTTGGCGCCGCCGGCTCTTACACGCGTGAGCTACCTAGCGAGAAAGGCCCGTTCGCCCTGTTTGGCTCGGCGCTCGGCGCATCGACCAATGCCGGCGGTACGGCCGGGGGGGGCTCGGGCGCCTCGGGCGGGGGGGCGGTACAGATCTCCTCTGGTCCGCTCGATCTCTACCAATATGGCCTGCAGGCGCAGTATGACATTGACCTCTGGGGCAAAAACCGCCGTGCGGTCGAGGCCGCGGTGGCCAATGCCCGTGGCTCTGTCGAGGCCGAACGCGCCGCGCTGCTTAATGTCGAGGCTGGAGTCGCCACCAATTATATCCAATTGCGCGGGGTGGAGGCGGTGCTCGCCATTACCCAGCAGAATCTTGATAGCGCCAACCAGCTTGTGAAACTGACCCAGGAGCGCCAAGCCGCCGGGCTCACCACCGCGCTCGATGTCGCCAACGCCAAAGCCCAGGCCGCTGCCATCCAGGCCCAAATTCCAACCCTGACCGCCCAGCGCGATGCCCTGGTTGCCCAGCTTGGCCTGCTGCTCGGCCAAACCCCCGATGGCCTGCCGCCCACCCTGACCATTGCCGCCCCCGTGCCGGTGACACCGCCCACCGTGCCGGTCGGCCTGCCCTCTGAACTGCTCACCCGCCGCCCCGATGTGCGCGAAGCGACTGATAATCTGCACGCCGCGACCGCCGAAATTGGCGTCGCCAAGGCGCAGTTCTTCCCCGATTTCACGCTCGGCGCCTCGGCCTCGCTGCAGGCTCTGCAGTTCAAGAATTTGAACGAGTGGAGTGCGCTGACTTATGCCATGGGGCCTGAGGTGACGCTGCCGTTGTTCGAAGGCGGTTTGCTGCGCGGCCAGTTGAAGCTGCGCGAAGCCCAGCAGCGCGAAGCCGCGATCGGCTATGCCAAGACCGTGCTCACCGCCTTCACGCAGGTGGATGTGGCGATGACCAACTACGAGCAGGAGCACGCCACGCTGGACGCGCTGAACGACGATGTCGATCAGGCGCAAACCGCGTTGGGGTTAGCCGAGGACCAATATAAGGAAGGTCTGACCGATTATCTGACCGTGCTGACCGCTCAGCAGGCCCTGCTGGGTGCGCAGGTGAACCAGGCGCAGTCACAGGCGCGGCTGGGGACGGATCTGGTCACGCTCTACCAGGCGCTGGGCGGCGGTTGGGAGAGCGCCTATCCCGACCATCAGTCCTGATCTCAGGGGCATAAACAGGGCAGGGGCCATATGGCCCCTGTTTTAGTTTAAAAATCCGTGCAGCGACCGTCGCGTTCCCAATCGCCATAGCGGGTGGGCTCGGGGCCTTTGGGGCCGCCAATTTCGGGCGGCAGCTTGGGCGGCTGGGGCTTGGGCGGGGTTGGTTCCGCCACGGGCTTGGTCGGGTCTGGTTTTTCCTCGGTCATGGAGCTTATTTGCCGCCAATCGGTGCGGTTGGGAAGCCTCGCCGCTCGCCCCTGCCATGCGGCACAGCCGGGCTTGACCTTGCCGGGCCGCTGGCCAAATTTGAGCAATGGCCCGGACGCGGTAGAGAGATGGCATGAAACAATATTGGCTGATCAAATCCGAACCCGATGCTTTTTCGTGGGATCAACAGGTCGCCCATGGGGTGGAGCCCTGGACCGGCGTGCGCAACCATCTCGCCAAAAAGAACCTGGCCAGCATGAAACTGGGCGATGAGTGTTTTTTCTACCACTCCAATATTGGCAAGGAGATTGTCGGCATCTGCACGGTGGTACGCGAGGCCTACCCCGACCCCAGCGCCGAGGGCAGGCCGTGGGTATGTGTGGATGTGCGGGCCGTGAAACCAATGCCCAGGCCGGTCACGCTCGCGGCGATCAAGGCCGAGCCCCGGTTGGCCGAACTGGCGCTGGTGCGCCAATCGCGCCTCTCGGTTTCGCCGGTAACTGCCGCCGAATGGGCCGTGATTTGCGAAATGGGAGGTATGAATGGCTGAGACCGCAATTTTAGGCGGGGGCTGCTTCTGGTGCCTGGAAGCCGCCTATGACGAATTAAGGGGCGTGTCACGGGTCCGCTCGGGCTATGCGGGCGGCGATTTGCCCAATCCCACCTATAAGCAGGTCTGCACCGGCGAAACCGGCCATGCCGAGGTGGTCGAGGTGATCTTTGACCCCGCGGTGATTTCCTATCCGGATCTGCTCAAGGTGTTCTTCACCATTCACGACCCCACGCAGCTCAACCGGCAGGGGGCTGATGTCGGCACGCAATACCGCTCGGCGATCTTCTACAATTCGCCCGCGCAAAAGGTCGCCGCCGAGGCCGCGATCGCGGATTTCACGCCGGTCTGGGGCAAGATCGTCACTCAGGTCGCGCCGCTCGAAACCTTCTATCCGGCGGAGAAGGAACATGAGGATTATTTCGCGCGCAACCCCTGGTCGGGGTATTGTCAGGCGGTGATCGCCCCCAAAATCGCCAAACTGCGGAACATGTTCAGAGATCGCCTGAAGAGCCAGGATTGAGTTTGCGGCTCGACGCCGGGCGGCCCGGTTGGTAAGCAGCCCGTCTCGCATGAGGACGTTTGAAGGCGGAAAATGACGGTTGCGATTGAACTGGGGCAAGTGATTGGCGGCAGCGCGGCGACGCTCGACCTTGAGGAGCTGCTGGCCACCCGCCTGCTCGTGCAGGGCAATTCGGGGTCTGGCAAATCGCATTTGCTGCGCCGGCTGTTGGAGCAAAGCGCGCCTTGGGTGCAGCAGGCGATCATCGACCCCGAGGGGGATTTTGTCACCCTTGCCGATAAATTCGGCCATCTCGTCATCGATGCCGAAATTCACTCCGAACAGGCTTTGCAGCTCGCGGGGGAACGCGCGCGCAGTCACCGGATCTCGGCGATATTAAACCTTGAGGGGCTGGATGCCGAGAACCAGCTGCGCCGGGCGGCGGCGTTTCTGGGCGGGCTGTTCGAGGTGGGGCGCGAACATTGGTACCCCATGCTGGTGGTGGTCGATGAAGCGCAGCTTTTCGCCCCCGCCATCGCGGGCGAGGTTTCCGATGATGCCCGCAAGCTCTCGCTGGGCGCCATGACCAACCTGATGTGCCGTGGGCGTAAGCGCGGCCTGGCCGGCATTATCGCCACCCAGCGTCTGGCCAAACTGGCCAAGAATGTCGCGGCCGAGGCCTCCAATTTCCTCATGGGCCGGACTTTTCTCGATATCGACATGGCCCGCGCGGCTGATTTGCTCGGCATGGAGCGCCGCCAAGCCGAATCCTTCCGCGATCTTGAGCGCGGGCAGTTCATGGCGCTCGGCCCAGCCCTGTCGCGCCGTCCGCTCGGCCTGCGAATCGGCCCGACCGCCACCAGCCCGCGCAACATCATGCCCCGCCTCACCCCACTGCCAGAGGCCCCGCCCGAGGACGCCGCCGCCGTCATTTTGGCCGCGCCGCCGCCCGAGGCCCTGCGTCCCATTCGCCGTCCGCCGCCGCCCGCGCCCGATCTGCTGGACCAGCTGATGAAAGCCCGCCCCGCGCTCGAGCCCGTGGCGCCCGAATTACCATTGCCCCCAACACCAGAGGAGTTGGCCGAGCGGCGGGCCAAGATTGAGCGGATTCTTGCCGCGCTGCTGGTGGATCCCGAAGCCGGGTTTCGCCCCATTGGCGTATTGTTTCAGGATTTCCTCGTGCGCTGCCGTATTGAGGGTCTGGGCAGCACGACACCTGATCTGAATAATTTTAAACGCATGCTAACCCGGGCACGCGCGGGCATAAGCGCCGAAATGGCAGAGGATGAAGCCTGGCGGGACGTGCTGGCCCGCGCCACCTTGTTGCCCGAGGATATGCAGGGCATTTTCATGATGATCGCCGGGGCCGCGCGCGCCGGTACGCCGTGTCCATCGGATGCCGCCATTGCCCGCGCTTATGGCACGCGCTCGGCCGGGCGGGCGCGCCGGGTGGTCTCGTTCATCGAGGAGCAGGGGTTGATTGTCTGCCAGACCGATGGGTTGGGGCGGCGCATTATCACGCTGGTCGAGCTTGCCTGGGCCACCGCGCCGGGCGACCCGAACGCCGACGAGACGCAAGCCGCTTGAAATCGGCGCTGAAATTTGCGATAGGGCGGCCGCCCGCACGGTGTGGGCAAATTCACACGCGGGGGCCTGTCCGGGCGTAAGCCTGTAAGGTCCGGTGCCATTTGGTGCTTCCCCCGCGGAGGATAGAACCGGATTAGATAAGGAAAGAGACTGCCCATGGCACTCCCCGACGTTTCTCTGCGCCAGCTGCTCGAGGCCGGCGCCCATTTTGGCCACAATACCCGCCGCTGGAACCCGCGCATGGCGCCCTATTTGTTCGGCGTGCGCAACCAGGTCCATATCATCGACCTGCAGCAGACCGTGCCCTTGCTCGAGCGCTCGCTCAAGGCCGTGCGTGACGTGACCGCCGCCGGTGGCCGCGTGCTGTTCGTGGGCACCAAGCGCGCCGCCGCCGATTACGTGGCGGAAGCCGCGCAGCGTTGCGGCCAGTATTACGTCAACCATCGCTGGCTGGGCGGCATGCTCACCAACTGGAAGACCATCACCGGCTCGATCAAGCGCCTGCGCCAGATGGACGAGATGCTGGCCGGCGAGACCCAGGGTTATTCCAAGAAGGAAATCCTCAACTTCACGCGTGATCGCGAGAAGCTGGAGCGCGCGCTGGGCGGCATCAAGGATATGGGGGGGCTGCCCGATATTCTGGTGGTGATCGACACCAACAAGGAGAAGCTGGCCGTTGAGGAAGCCAACAAGCTGGGCATCCCGGTCATCGCCATCCTCGACAGCAATTCCGACCCCGCCGGCGTGACCTTCCCCGTGCCGGGCAATGATGACGCTATTCGCGCCATCACCCTCTATCTCGACCTGTTCGCCGGCGCCGTGCTCGATGGCATCTCCGCCGAGCTGGGTTCGTCGGGCATCGATCTCGGCGCCGCCGAGGCTCCGATCCTGGACGCTGCCGAGACCGAGGCGCAGGCCTGATTTATCCCCGCCTGGCATGCTGGGCGGACCTGACGGACAAAAGGAGACGCGCGGTGCCTTCGGGTGCCGCGCGCAACAATTAACAGGAGCAGAGACATGGCTGAAATTACCGCCGCGCTGGTGAAAGAACTGCGCGAAACGACCGGCGCCGGCATGATGGACTGCAAAAAGGCCCTGACCGAGAGCAATGGCGACAAGGAAGCCGCCATTGACTGGCTGCGTAAGAAGGGGCTCGCCGCCGCCGCCAAGAAATCCGGCCGCGTGGCCGCCGAGGGGCTGGTGGGCGTGGCGCTGGCCGAGGGCAAGGCCGCTCTGGTCGAGATCAACGCCGAGACCGACTTCGTGGCCCGTAACGAGGCTTTCCAGAATTTTGTCGAGACCGTAGCCAAGGTGGCGCTCGATGGTTCCGATGACGTCGAGGCCCTGAAGGCCGCCGCCTATCCCGGCACTGGCCGCACCGTCGCGGAAGAAGCCGTGAACATGGTCGCCACCATTGGCGAGAACATCTCGGTGCGCCGCGTGGCCATCATCAACGTGCCCGGTGGCACGGCGGCCGCCTATGTCCACTCGGCGCTGAAGCCGGGCCTGGGCAAGATCGGCGTGATCGTGGGCCTGGCCGGCAAGGCCGATGAAGCCACCGCCCAGCTCGGCCGCCAGATCGGCATGCATGTCGCCGCCACCCGCCCGGATGCGCTTTCGGTCGCCGAAGTCGACCCCGCCGCCCTCGAGCGCGAGAAGAACGTGCTCATGGATCAGGCCCGCGCCTCGGGCAAGCCCGAGGCCATCATCGAAAAAATGGTCGAAGGCCGCGTGAAGAAGTACTACGAGGACGTGGTGCTGCTTGAGCAGACCTGGGTGCATGACGGCGAGAGCAAGGTGAAGGACGTGGTGAAGAAGGCCGGCGTTGAGCTGACCCGCTTCGTGCGTTTTACGCTGGGTGAGGGTATCGAGAAGGAAGTCTCCGACTTCGCCGCTGAAGTGGCAGCCGCCGCCGGGGTTTAACCGACTCGCTTGATGAGCTAGCAGGGGGCGGTGCCGGGTTGGTCTGGCACCGCCCTTGTTGTAGAGAAAGGACGATTTCATGACCGGCTCTCTGCTTTATAAGCGCGTGCTGCTGAAGATCTCGGGCGAGGCCCTGATGGGCAAGCGCGATTACGGGCTTGATACTGACATGGTTTCCGCCATCGCTTCCGATGTGCGTGCGGTGGTGGCCATGGGCGCCGAGGTGTGCCTGGTCATCGGTGGGGGTAATATTTTCCGCGGTGTCGCGGGCGCCGCGGCCGGCATGGACCGCGCCCAGGCCGACTATATGGGTATGCTCGCCACCGTCATGAACGCTCTGGCCATGCAGAACGCGCTGGAAAAACTTAATGTGCCGACCCGGGTGCAAACCGCCATCCCAATGGAATCGGTGTGCGAACCCTATATCCGCCGCCGCGCCATGCGTCATATGGAAAAGGGCAGGGTGGTGATTTTCGCCGCCGGTACCGGCAACCCCTTCTTCACCACCGACACCGCCGCCGCCCTGCGCGCCGCCGAGATGAATTGCGACGCCATGCTCAAGGGCACACAGGTCGATGGCGTCTATTCCGCCGACCCGCGCAAGGTGAGCACCGCTGAGCGTTACGAGGAACTGACCTATCTCGACGTGCTGGCCCGTGACCTCAACGTCATGGATGCGTCGGCCATCTCGCTTTCGCGGGAAAACAAGCTGCCGATCGTTGTGTTTAACATCCACGCCCCCGGCGCCTTTGCCGCTGTCATGCGCGGTGAGGGACTGTTCACCCGCATCACCGAACCGCAAAATTAGGAAACCGCCATGCCCGCCGATTTATCGACCATCAAACAGGATCTGACCCGCCGCATGGATGGCGCGCTCGACGCGCTGAAGCGTGAATTTGGCGGTCTGCGCACCGGCCGCGCCAGCCCGGCCCTGCTCGAGCCCGTGAAGGTCGAGGCTTACGGTCAGGTCATG
The DNA here is from genome assembly GCA_021809435.1 of Pseudomonadota bacterium. Taxonomy (GTDB): domain Bacteria; phylum Pseudomonadota; class Alphaproteobacteria; order Acetobacterales; family Acetobacteraceae; genus Acidocella. Next base: position 415,648 of record JAKBAD010000001.1, read on the forward strand.
CCCATCAACCAGGTGGCGACCATTGCCGTGCCCGAAGCCCGCATGATCACCGTGCAAGTATGGGACCGCTCGATGATCAATGCGGTGGTGGCCGCGATCCGCGATTGCGGGCTGGGCCTTAACCCGCAGCCCGATGGCCAAACGGTGCGCGTGCCGCTGCCCGTGCTGACCGAGGAGCGCCGCGTGGAGCTTGTGAAAGCCGCCAATAAATATGCCGAAGGCGCGCGCATCGCCGTGCGCGGCGTGCGCCGCGACGGTATGGAGCAGATCAAGGCATTGCTCAAGAAGTCGGAAATCTCCGAGGACGACGAGCGCCACTGGGCCGACGAAGTACAGAAACTCACCGATGGCTATATCAAGCGTGTCGATGAGTCGTTTGCCGAGAAGGAAAAGGACATCCGTCAAGTCTGATGTCCGAGCCGGTCCTCTCTCACGTGCCGCGGCGCGATGCATCTGGCGTGCCCCGGCACGTGGCTATCATCATGGATGGCAATGGTCGCTGGGCAAAAGCGCGCGGCCTGCCGCGCGTCGCCGGGCACCGTGAGGGAGCCAAGGCCGTACGCCGTACCATCCAGGCGGCGATCGATCATGGGGTCCAATACCTCACCCTGTTCGCGTTTTCTTCTGAAAACTGGCAGAGGCCAGCCGATGAGGTGGCCGATCTCACCTTTCTCATGAAGCATTATCTGCGTAACGAGCTGGCGGAGCTGCATGAGAAAGGCGTTAAGCTTTTGGTGATCGGTGAGCGCGAACGCTTTGGCGATACGCTGAGCAAAGAGCTGGATGCCGCCGAGCGCAAGACCGCGAACAACGCCAAGCTTACCCTGGTGATGGCCATTTCCTATGGTGGCCGGGCTGAGATCGTGGCCGCCGCACGGCGCGCCATGTTGGCGGGAATGGCGCCGGAAGAACTTACAGAACAAAGCTTTAGTGGATTTCTCTCAACGTCTGGCCTGCCCGACCCTGACCTGCTCATCCGCACGTCGGGCGAGCAGCGCGTGTCGAATTTCCTGCTCTGGCAAATCGCTTACGCCGAAATCCTCTTCACGTCCGGCCTGTGGCCCGACTTTGGGGGCGCCGAATTTGCCGCCGCGCTTGAAAATTACGCCTCCAGGGAACGGCGCTTCGGCGCCCGGCCGGTATGACATGGCGGCTCCCCTGAACCCAAATCGCTGGTCTGATATTTATATTCGCACAGCCTCGGCGCTGGTGCTGGGACCGTTAGCCCTGTTCTGCCTTGGTCATGGCGGTTGGGCGTGGGATGGGTTGTTGGCGGTTGCCCTGATTGGACTTGGCCATGAATGGGGCACGCTCTCGAAGCTCTCCCAGCCCTGGGGATTGGCTGCGGTGCTCGGACTGATCTGGGGTGTGGCCGCGAAATTTGGCTTTATGGCCGGGCTTGGCGCCATTGGTGTGGCCATGGCGGTGGTGTGGTGGCGCTTTGGGCGTTTTGCGGGGCTGGGCGTGCCTTATGCCGGGCTGGGAGGCATTTCTCTGCTCTGGCTACGCCTGCGCCCAGAGGTCGGACTGCTCGACACAGCCTATCTGGTATTTATCATCTGGGGCACTGACATCGGCGCCTATCTCACGGGCCGTCTCATTGGCGGGCCTAAGCTGGCGCCTAGCATTTCTCCGGGCAAAACCTGGAGCGGCGCGGTGGGCGGGCTGTTGAGCGCGGCGCTGGCTGGTGGCATGCTGGCAGGCATGGCCGGGCAATTTGGCCTGGGGGCGTTGGTTTGGGGGGGGGTACTGAGCACCCTCGCGCAGACGGGCGATTTGATGGAAAGTGCGGTCAAGCGAAAGCTTGGCGTGAAGGATTCTGGCCGGACCATCCCCGGTCATGGCGGCCTGTTTGACCGGTTGGATGGATTTTTGACCGCAGCGCCTATGGCGGTGCTGCTGGCTTATTTGGCAGCGGGAGGCGTGCCCCTATGGCGGTAAAACGCGTGAGCATTCTCGGATCAACCGGCAGCGTCGGCACGCAGACTCTTGATCTTGTAGCTGAAAATCCAAAAAACTATGCGCTGGTCGCGCTCATTGGCGGGCGTAACGTGGCGCTGCTGGCCGAGCAGGCCAAGCGCTTCCGCCCGCAAATCACGGTGATTGCCGACGAGGCGCTGCTGCCCGAATTGCGCGCCGCGCTGGCGGGTGAGGGGCTGGAGAGCGGCGGTGGGCGCGAGGCGGTACTCGCCGCCGCCGCCCTTCCGGCGGAATGGACCATGGCGGCCATCACGGGCGTTGCCGGGTTAGAGCCCACTTTGGCGGCCGTGCAGCATGGGGGCACCATCGCGTTTGCCAACAAAGAGGCGCTGGTCTCGGCGGGCGATGTGTTCCTGCGCGCCGTGAAGGCCGCTGGCGCCACGTTGCTGCCGGTCGATTCCGAGCATAACGCCATCATGCAGGCAATGGCCGATGGTAATGGCCGGGCGGTGGAGAAGATCGTGCTCACGGCGTCGGGCGGGCCGTTTCGCAATCATACGCTTGATGAAATGCGCGGTATTACCCGTGAAGCCGCGCTCAAGCATCCGGTATGGTCGATGGGCGCCAAAATATCCATCGATTCGGCGACCATGTTCAACAAGGGCCTCGAGATCATCGAAGCCGCACGCTTGTTCGATCTGCCTTCCTCCAAAATCGATGTGCTGGTGCATCCGCAATCGGTCATTCACGGCATGGTCTGCTATTCTGACGGCTCGGTGCTTGCCCAGCTCGGCTCGCCCGATATGCGTATTCCCATCGCCCATGCCCTGGCTTGGCCCGGCCGCCTAACCACCCAGGCGCCGAAACTCGACCTGGTCGAGGTGGCCAAGCTTGAATTCTCCGCTCCCGACGAGGCGCGCTTTCCCGCTCTGCGTTTGGCGCGCGAGGCGCTTACAGCCGGACACGGTGCGCCCACGGTGCTGAACGCCGCCAACGAAGTGGCGGTGGCCGCCTTCCTCGAGCGGCGGATCGGCTTTCTTGATATCGCCGCCATTGTCGAGGCGGTGATGCAGCGGCTGGGCGCACCGGCGGTCGATGATCTGGGCGCGGTGCTGGCGCTTGATCTGGCCGCCCGCGAGGCCGCCACCCAGCTCGCCACCGCCCGGGCCGCCTGAGCCATGTGGGACACGCTGCGCACCATCCTCTCTTTCATCATCGATATCGCCGTATTGATTTATGTCCATGAGCTTGGGCATTACGTGGCGGCCCGGGCGTGCGGCGTCACGGTCGAGGTGTTCTCGATCGGCTTCGGCCCGGCACTGTTCTCCCGTACCGCCAAGTCCGGCACGGTCTGGCAAATTTCGGCCTTGCCATTGGGGGGCTATGTGAAGATGCAGGGCTGGGGTGAGGATGACGAGCCCAACGCGCCACCCGCCGAGCCGGGCTCCTTTGGGGCCGCGCCGCTGGGGGCCAAGGCGCTGATCGTGGCGGCTGGGCCGTTGGCCAATCTGGCCTTGGCGGTGGTGCTGTTCTCGGGTCTGTTCATGACCGTTGGGCAAATGATCACCCAGCCGGTATTGTCACAAATCCAGCCTAATTCACCCGCCGCCGCCGCGCATTTGCAGGCCGGTGACCGGGTGGTAAAGATCGGCGACACCGCGATTGTCGATTTTCAGGCGCTGCAAGATACCGTCGCCGCCAATCCGGACCGGGTGCTGGATTTCACCGTGCAGCGCGGCGCCGCGACCCTAACCCTGCCCGTGCAGCTTGGCGATGTCCCCGAAGGTAGTGGCAAAATCGGCCATCTGGGCGTGGTCGGTCAGGCATCCTCATTCCACCGCTACGCGCCCGGCCCCGCCGTGGTGGCCGCCCTGCGCGAAACAGGCCGGCAGATTAGCGGCTGGGGGCAGGGGATTTTGACTTTGCTGGTGCAGCACCAGGGGCTTTCCGACCTTGCTGGCCCGCTGGGTATTGCCCAGGTTACCGGACAGGCCGCGGCAATGGGTTTGGCGTCCATTGTCGGGCTGATCGCGGTGCTCTCGGTCAATCTCGGCTTGGTCAATCTCATCCCGATTCCGGTGCTCGATGGCGGACATCTGTTGTTCTATGCTTTCGAAGCCGTGTTGCGCCGCCCGCTTTCCGCCAACACCCGCGAGGCGGGACTCCGTGTCGGGCTGTTGGTGATCGTGTCGCTCATGCTCATGACCACGTTTAACGACCTCAACCGCCTGGGGGCGGTCGCGTGGTTCACACATTTATTGTAAGAATGCCGGGGTCGCGTGCCGGCGGGCGCCATCGGCCCGATTTGCGCCAGATTCGTTTGCGCGAATATGGCGATCATGGGGTTGGCACCTTGCCGCTGGGCGCATCGCGTGCCAAACGCCGCAAGACAGATGATTCCGGGTTCCGGGATCTCTATGTTTGGGAGATTTCGATTGCTTAAGCCGCGCTCCGTCCTTCTGGCGTCCGTCTGTCTGTTGCCGGCAATGCTGGCCGTTCCTGGTCCCCAATCCCGCGCCTGGGCGCAAACCGCCCCGGCCACCGTTCCGGCGGAGGGCACCATCACGGCCATCACGGTCAGCGGCAATCACCGCATCGATGCCAGCACTATCGAGGCTTACATGGTCGCGCAGGTGGGCCAGCCGTTCGATCAGCAAAAGATTGACGAATCGGTGAAGACCTTGTTCGGCACCGGGCTGTTCTCGAATGTGAAAATCACCCGCGAGGGCAATGCCCTCAATGTCGCGGTGGTCGAGAATCCAACCGTCAACGATGTGCTGTTTGCCGGCAATAAAGAGTTGGAGGATAAGGACGCCAAGGCCGCCATCGCCTTGAAGGCGCGCTCCGTCTTCACCCCCGAAGCCGCCGAGGCAGACCGCCAGGCGCTACTCTCGGCCTATGCCAAAAAAGGTTATTATAACGCCACCGTCGAAGTGAACGTCATCAAACTGCCGGATAACCGGGTGAATGTGGTGTTCAACTGCAATGAGGGGGTGGCGGCCAAGATCAGCCGCATCGAGTTCATTGGCAACGCCCATTTCAGCGCCGGCACCCTTAGCGATGTCGTCTCCTCGCGTGAGAACTCCTGGTGGCGCTTCCTCTCGTCATCCGACGAATACAGCCCCGAGCGTGTCGAGTATGACGAATATCTGCTGCACAAATTTTACCTGCACAAAGGCTATGCCGATTTCCAGATCGTCTCGGCCAATGCCTCGCTGAGCCCCGACCACAAATCCTTCTACCTCACCTATGACATTAAAGAGGGCCCGCGTTACCGGGTGAAGTCCGTTGTCATCAAATCGGGCATCCGCACCCTCAACGAGTCCGAGTTGCGTGGCCTGGTGCCGCTCTCCGCGGGTGACTGGTTCGATGGCGACGCCCTGGAGGCGGGCATCGAGGCGCTCAACAAGCGCGCGCTTGATCTCGGTTACGCCTTCGCCACGGTGAACCCCGATGTCGAGACCGACCCCGCCAGCAAGACGCTGACCATCACCCTCAACGTCATCAACGGTCCGCAGGTTTATATTCAGCGGATCGACATCACCGGCAACACACGCACCGAGGACAAGGTCATCCGCAGGCAGCTCACGGTTGCCGAGGGCGATGCCTATAACCAGAGCAAAATCGACGATTCGACCAAGAACCTGAAAAATCTCGGCTTCTTCAAGGATGAGAACATCACCACCAGCCAGGGTTCAACCCCGCAACAGGTGGTTCTCAACACGGCCGTCACCGAGCAGGCCACCGGTCAGTTCTCGCTGGGCGGCGGCTACTCCACCTCCATGGGGGCGCTGGTCAATACCGGCCTCAGCCAGAATAACTTCATCGGCACCGGTACCAACTGGTCGATCAACGCCATGCTTGCCCAGCGCGGCACGCAGGTTAATCTGGGCATTACCGATCCCTATTTCCTGGACCGCAATCTGATTGCCGGGTTCGATCTGTTCCGCACGGTCACCAATTCCTACACCAGCAACGCGCAAGCCTACTCCTACTCCGAGAGCACAATCGGCGGCGATCTGCGCCTGGGCTACCGGTTCAATGAGAACGTGCAGCAAACCTTCAGCTACACGTTCAGTCGCCGTAACATCTACAACATCCCCACCGGCACGGCGACCAACGCTTATATCCAAACCGAATATGGCGTCTCGACCCTGTCACAGCTCAGCCAGACCCTGTCGTTCGACTATCTGGACAATGACCAGAACCCGACCTCCGGCCTGCTGCTTGATCTGACAACCGATTTCGCCGGCCTTGGCGGCAGCGCCCGCTATGTCCGCCTCAGCCCGGATATCGCCTACTACATCCCGCTCGAGAAGATCTTCGGCAACAAGGGGTGGGTGCTGAAGCTTTCCGGCACTGCCGGCGACCTGATCGATGTCGGTGGCTATAAAGACAAAATCGAGGATCGCTTCTTTGTCGGTGGTGACAATCTGCGCGGCTTCGCCGATGGCGGCATCGGGCCTTATGTTGAGCCGGTCTACAGCAATGGCAGCCTGAAATATTCCGGTGGCCAGATCGGTGGCCGCTATATGTGGACACAGAGCACCGAAGTGCATTTCCCGCTGCCCGTTTCGCCTGACCTCGGCATGACCGGCTTTGCCTTCGTCGATGTCGGGTCGCTATGGGGCGCGAGGGTGATTAACAGCACCCAGGCCGGGCCGGTTGTCGATAGCTCTCAGCCGCGTGTGGGCGCCGGCGCTGGCGTGTCGTGGAACACCCCGTTTGGCCTCATCAACTTGTCGCTCGCTTACCCGATCATCAAGCATCGCGGTGATCAGCCGCAGCAATTCCGCATTTCGTTCGGCACCCAGTTCTAACGTCTTTCTCTCCAAAAAGGGTCACATCCGTGTCTGTTTTTTCCCGTTACGCGCTGTTGGCTTCCGTGTTCACTTTCGGCGTCGCGCCAGCCGCCATGGCTCAGTCCTCGGGCTATTTCATCCCTGGTGGCGCGCAGCAGAGCGCACCAGCCGCGCACAGCCAAAGCGCCCCGGCGGCGCCCGCCCAGCAGGCCGCCGACGGCCAGGAGCAGTTGCCGCCCGTCCCGAATCTGCCCGCCCTGCCGGCCGAGGCCGCCCCGCCGACGGCCGTGATCGGCGTGATTTCCGTCCCTGACGTACTGCGCCAGAGCACTGCCGCCCAGGGGGTGCAGGCGATCATCGAGCAGCGCCAGGCTGCCTTGGCCAAGGACGCCCAAGCCGCGCGCGCCAAGATCCAGGCTGAACAACAGGCGATCATCGCTGAACAGGGCAAGATCTCCAACGCCGCTCTCGAAGCCAAGGAGCAGGCGCTCCAGCAGGAGGTCGCCACCACGCAGACAAAGTTCCAGCTCCGCAACGAAGCCATCCAGAAATCCGGCCAGGAAGCCCTGAGCAAGATCGAAGCCGAGCTGATTGCCATTGTGCGCCAGGAGGCCCAGGCCCATGGCATGAACCTGGTGCTGCACCGCGAGCAAGTGGCGCTCAATGTCGCGGCCTTTGATATCACCAATGAATCGGCCACCGAGCTGAACAAGCTGCTGCCCAAGGTGGATGTGCCGCCGAGCGTGGTGACCCCCGATATGGAAGCCAATCCGCCCGCTCCCGGCCAGGATGGCGGTCAGTAATCATGAGTGAAGGGGCAAAGCCCGGCGATCCGCGATTTTTCACGCGGTCAGGGCCGCATTCGCTGGCGGCCATCGCGGTGCTGGTGGGCGCCACGGTCACGGATGGCGGTAAGCTCATCCGTGGCGTGGCGCCACTGCAAAATGCCGGCCCGGAGGATGTATCCTTCCTCGATAATCGTCGTTATGCCGGGCTGCTCGCTGAAACCAAGGCGGGCGCCGTGATTTTGCACCCCGACTTCGCCGATAAGGTGCCGTCCGGCACGGTGGCCCTCTGCACGTCCGAGCCCTATGTCGGCTGGGCCAAGGTCTCGGCGCTGTTCTTTCCTTATCCCGAGCCGCGTGCAGGCATTCACCCCAGTGCCATTATCCATCCGGCCGCCATCATCCACCCCGAGGCCGAAATCGGCCCTGGAGCGGTGATCAGCGCGCGGGCTGAAATTGGTGCCGGCGCCATTATCGGCGCGCTGGCGGTGATCGGTGAAGGGGTGATCGTCGGGGAGGATTGCCGCATTCACGCCCGCGCGGTCATCTCGCACGCGGTGCTGGGCAAGCAGGTCACGGTCTATCCCGGTGCCTGTATCGGCCAGGATGGCTTTGGCTTTGCCATTTCCAAAACCGGCTTCACGCCCGTACCCCAACTGGGCCGCGTGCTGATCGGTGATGGCGCCGAGATCGGGGCCAATACCACCATTGACCGCGGCTCCGCCACGGACACGATCATCGGCCCGCATGTGCATATCGATAATCTCGTGCAAATCGCCCATAACGTGCAGCTGGGCGCGGGGGTTGTGGTTATCGCCCAGGCGGGAATTTCGGGCTCCACCAAGGTTGGCCCCGGCGCCATCATCGCCGCCCAGGCCGGGCTCACCGGTCACCTCACCATCGGCCCCAAGGCCCGCGTGGGCGCCAAGGCCGGGGTAATGAACGACGTTCCCCCCGGGGAAGACGTGATGGGCGCGCCCGCGACCAATTCCAAGGCCTTTTTCCGCGAAGTGGTGACACTGCGCCGCCTGGCGGGCACAGGCAAAAAAACGACACCCAAACAGGGAACCGAATGACGATGACTGACGCGACCGTGGCGGAGTTGCCGCCGATCGATGTGGCTCTGATCGAGACCAAGCAGATCCTGACCATGATCCCCCACCGCTATCCTTTCCTGCTGATCGACCGGCTGGTGGATGTGCGCCATGATCATTCGGCCGTGGGCGTCAAGAACGTGACCGTGAACGAGCCGTTTTTCCCTGGTCATTTCCCCGGCCATCCGGTCATGCCGGGCGTACTCATCATCGAGGCCATGGCCCAAACCGCCGCCACGCTGGTGATCTCCACTATGGGGCAGGATGCTGGGATTCCCATCGTTTATTTCATGTCGATCGAGAACGCCAAATTCCGCAAACCGGTCACACCGGGCGACCAGCTGCGCTTGACCGTGACCAAGGCGAAGCGCCGCGGCAATGTCTGGCGTTTTGATGGTGTTGGCCGCGTGGATGGCGCGATCGTCGCCGAGGCCTCGATCACCGCCATGATCATGGATCAGGTGAAGCCCGTTTAAAGCTTAACAATCATGGGTTTAACTGGAAACAACCAGTAACAATGATTGACTTGGCCGCCCGACGGACGGCCTGTAGAGCGGACGGGCGAGGGAAAGGCTTGGCAGGACATGCTGAACAAACTTGAAGGCTTCATTCACCCCAGCGCCATCGTGGCGCCGGGCGCGCAGATCGGCCAAGGCGTGAAAATCGGCCCCTTCTGCACGGTGGGGCCTGAGGTCGTGCTTGAAGACGGCGTGGAGCTGGTCTCCCATGTCACCATCGATGGGCGTACCCGCATCGGCGCGGCGGCGAAGCTGTTTCCCTTCTGCACGGTTGGGTTTGAACCGCAAGATTTGAAATATAAGGGCGAGCCGACTGAAACCGTAATCGGCGCGCGCACCCAAATCCGCGAACATGCCTCGATCCACCGCGGCACGGTCACGGGCACCGGCATCACCAAGGTCGGGGCCGATTGCCTGTTGATGGCCACCGTCCATGTCGCCCATGACTGCACACTGGGCGATGGCGTCATCATCTCGAATAATGTCGCGCTGGGCGGGCATGTCGAGGTCGGCGACCGGGCGGTGATTGGCGGCAACGCGGCGCTGCTTCAATTCGTACGCGTGGGGCAGGGGGCCATGGTCTCAGGTCTCACCGGGGTCACGCGTGATGTCATTCCTTATGCCCGCGTGTTTGGCCCGCGCGCCGAGCTATTGGGGCTCAACATCATCGGGCTGCGCCGACGTGGGCTGGAAAAAACCCGGCTGGCACGCGTGAACGCGGCGTTCAAATTTCTGTTCACCGGCGCCGGCGTGTTTGCCGAACGCGTGGAGACCACCCGGCAGCACTATGCCGACGAGCCTTATGTTGAGGAAATTCTGAGCTTTATCGCCACCCCGTCGCGCCATGGCATTCTCACCAACGTCGCTGGCGGCGGCGGAGACGAATAAGAGCGGGCGATGAGCCGCAAGCTCGGTATCATCGCCGGTGGCGGGCCACTGCCTGGCCAGGTGGCGCAGGCGGCACTGGCATCGGGTCGTGATGTCTTCATCATCGGGCTCGAGGGCTTTGCCTCTCCCGAGGTTCTGCGTCCCTTCACGCATAAATTTTTCCGTCTGGGCGCGCTTGGCGCCATCCACCAAGCCCTGCGGGACGAAGCCTGTCTTGATCTGGTGATGATCGGCCCGGTCAAGCGTCCCTCCATCCTCTCGCTGCGCCCTGATTTGGAGGGCACCAGATTGCTGGCCCGGGTCGGCAAGGCGGCATTTTCGGGCGATGATGGGCTACTCTCCGCCATTGTGCGGATCATGAACGAGGAGGGCTTCACTGTTCTGGGCGCCCACGAAATCATGACCGACATGCTGGCCCCTGCCGGCGTGCTCACCACCCGCGCCCCCGATGCCGAGGCATTGGCCGATATCGACCGTGGCGTGGCGGCCCTGAAACTTATCGGCCTGGCCGATATCGGCCAGGCTTGTGTGGTGCAGCAGGGGATTATTCTGGCCGTGGAGGCGGTGGAGGGAACCGACGCCATGCTAAGCCGCATACCGGCCGTGCACCGGCCTGGCCCCGCGGGGGTATTGGTCAAAATCGCCAAGCCAGGCCAGGAAAAACGCGCTGACATGCCAACCGTTGGGGTCGCTACCATCACCCATGCGGCCAACGCAGGGCTTCGGGGCATTGCCTATGAAGCCGGCGCCACAATTTTGGCTAATCGTGTACAAATGATCGCGGCAGCCGAAGACGCCGGGCTGTTCCTGGTGGGTATCGATGCCGCTTCTGGCCCTGAGAGTGGAGAGCAAAGCGCATGACCCGTTTTTCTTACCTTCATACCATGCTGCGTGTCGGCAATCTTGAGCGCAGCGTGGCCTTCTATTCGGGGCTGTTGGGTATGAGCGAGCTGCGCCGCATCGAGGTGCCGGAGGGCAAATACACGTTGGCGTTTTTGGGATATGGCGATGAAGACAGCCATACCGTGCTTGAACTCACTCATAATTGGGGCGTCGAGCATTATGAGCAGGGCAGCGCGTTCGGCCATTTGGCGCTGGGCGTGCCCGATATTTACGCCACCTGCGAAGTCCTGCGCGCTGGGGGGGCCAAAATCATCCGCGAGCCGGGACCGGTAAAGTTTGGCACAACTGTAATCGCCTTCATTGAAGATCCGGATGGCTACAAAATCGAATTGATCGAGCGCCCGGCGCAGGCCTGAAAATGGCGTGGTTGATGCCTGCGCTGGCCGGGGCCATCCAGACGGCGGGGCGGGTGGTGCCTAAGGCCTTGTTGCCCTCGCTACGCGCCGAGGATCTGATCGGCGCGGCCCACGCCTCGCCCGATTCCGCGAGTCGCGAGGGGTTGGCGCAGTTGCTGTCATCAATCGCGCGCGAATCCCCGTTATCCTTTTTCGGCCACATGGCCCTCCGCTGGGATACGCTGCGTCTGCTCCGCAACTACGAACTGGTAGCTTCCGCCCACGCCAAAACCCCAGACCTAGCTGCCGCTCCGATCAAGGCGCCGATCTTTATTCTCGGCCTGCCACGCTCGGGCACCACGTTTCTGCACACATTGATGGCCGAAGACTCCGCCAACCAGGTGCCGCGCAACTGGCAGACGATCCACCCCGCCCCGCGCCCTCAGGATTTTGACCCCCACCAAGATCCGCGCGCCCGCCAAGTAGACCGGCAATTGCGCCTGTTTGACGCACTCTCGCCGGGTTTCGCGCAGATGCACCCGATAACCGCCGACAGCCCGCAGGAATGTTCCGAAATCACCGCGCATGTCTTTCAAAGCCTGCGCTTCGATTCAACCCACCGCGTGCCAAGTTATTTTGCCTGGCTGGAAGCCCATGGGCACGACGATGCATTTCACTTCCACAAACGGTTTTTACAATATCTGCAAAATGGCCAGCCGGGGCGTTGGGTGCTCAAATGCCCCGACCACAGTTTCACGCTCGACGCGATTTTGAAAACCTATCCCGATGCGCGATTTATATTCGTTCACCGTGATCCGTTGGAGGTCATTGCCTCGGTAGCACGCCTCACCGAAGTGCTGCGCCGCCCGTTCCTGACCAGGCTCGACACGGCCGAAATTGGCGCTCAGGTATCCGAGCGCTGGATTTATGGCGCCAATCTGCTGCTCGCCTTCGACCAGCGCGCCGAAATTTCGTCAGAGCGCAAATTCCACATTCATTATGATGAACTGACCCACGCCCCCCTGGAGACGATGGCGCGCCTCTATAATCATTTTGGATTGGCGCTGGAGCCTGCCGCCCGTACCGCCATGGCCCGGCAGCTCGCCGCGCATCCTCATGGCGGGTACGGGACCCACCCGCCTTACCGGCTAGAAAATTTTGCCCTGAACCAGCACGAGCTCAAAACACAATTCGCGCCTTACATTACAGCATTCTGCGGAACCTGAACCGAATCTAAATCCTAAAGTTGTATTGTTGACCAGAAACACCCTTATGGGTTTAATCTGGCTTTAATGATCACTCTTCAAAATGCTACCGGAGGTTATCGTAGCTGGCTGTGGCGCCGCCTGCCAAAGGGGCCTAGGCGCTGGGCCCTGAGCCGTGGTGCGGCGCTATTGGCCCCACGGCCTGATCCTATTGCCCCCTGTCAGGCAAACGGCGCCGTGGTGGCAGGTGAAATGAGCGCCGCCAATGGCCTGGGAGAGAGTGCGCGCAACCTGTGCGCGGCCATGAGCCAATTGGGGGTCAATGTGTCGGGAATGGCGCTCGGCCTTCCGGGCCTGACCGACATGCCCGCCACCACCCTGCCCAAGGGCGCGGCGCTACTGGCCGTGGTCAACGCCCCCTTTTTGCCAGCCGCCATCAGCCGCCTGGGGCGTGGAGCCCTGCGCGCGCGGCCGGTGGTTGGCTATTGGGCTTGGGAGTTGCCGGTGACCCCGCCAGAGTGGCGGTTGGGTGCCAGGTTCGTTCATGAAATCTGGGCGCCATCGGCATTCTGCGCCGCGGCCTTTGAGCCGTTGAAGCCTGGGCGCGTGCGTGTTGTACCGTTACCTCTGGCAGCCACGCCTTTATCAATATCTGGTACACGCACGTCATTTAGTCTGCCCGAGGCGTGCTTTATCGTCACGGTCTGCTTCAACCTCGCCTCTTCCTTCGCGCGCAAAAACCCCCTGGCGGCCATTACGGCCTTCACAAGCGCGTTTGGCGCCAGCCGCGATCATCTGCTGGTGGTTAAAATTGCCCATCCCGAAGCCTATGAACATGATCTTACGACAATTCGCCGAGCCGTGGCGGGGCGTGATAATATCCGCCTGATCACGGCGACATTCAGCGATAAAGAATTACGCGGCTTGCTGGCCTGCTCGGATGTGGTGTTGTCGCTGCACCGCGCCGAAGGATTTGGACTGATTCCCGCCACAGCCCTGTTGCTAGGGCGCGCCGTGGTGGCGACCGGCTGGTCGGGTAATATGGAATATATGGCGCCAGACGATGCCGGGCTGGTTCATTACCGGCTGGTACCAGCCAATGACGACCGTGGCACTTATGCGGTGAGAGGCGCACACTGGGCGGAGCCCGATATCGGGCATGCGGCCGAACTGCTGCGGAAATTGGCTGAAAATCCCGCAGCGCTTGCACGGCAGGCCCAAGCTGGCCGGGAGGTGGCGCGTGCCCGGCTGGGTGCTGCGGCGTTGCGGGTGGCATTGGCCGGCGTGGGGGTGGCATGCATGTGCTGATCTGGCATTGGGGGCGACGTGGGGCAGGGCCGTTATTCGCGGCCAATCTCGCCCAAGCCATGGCCGCCTTGCCCGACACGCGCGTAACCTTGTCTCTGGCCGCGCAGGCCGAGCTTCTGGCCTCTGCCGACCCACCCGCCTGCGCCTGGCGCGAGCCAACCTACACAAGTTTGACGGGCTTTATGTTGCAACGTCTAGCCGGATTATTAGGTAAACCCCCGCCAACCGGCCGACTGGATGCTCTGCGGCCCGACGTGGCGCTCTGCGCGATGCCCGCCCTGCTCGATGGCCGGATGCAAAACGCCTTAATGGCGCTGCATATCCCTTACGGCGTGGTGGTGCACGACGCGGCCGCCCATCCCGGTGACAAACTGAATTTTCTGGCGCTCTGCCAAAAGCGCCTGCTGCGCAAGGCTTCATTTATCGTCTGTCTGTCAACGCATGTCGCGGGTGGTTTACGCGCCCAGGGTTTTGGCCGGCATGGACAAAAGCTCATCACGCTTTGGCACCCGCCGATTCGGCTGTCCCCTCATCTCCCGGCGGCGCATCGCCCGGGGGGACCTTTGCGCCTGTTAAATTTTGGCCGGTTGCTGCCCTATAAGGGGCTGGACTTGCTGGCCGAGGCTCTGACAAAACTTGGTCCGGCACCAGCCTTTGAGTTACGCGTATGTGGCGAAGGTCCTGACTCGCCAGCGCTGTCACGCCTGCGGGCGATGCCGCATGTGCGGGTCGAGGCGCGTTGGTTCAAAGACGCCGAAGTGCCCGCTCTGTTGGAGTGGGCCGATGCCGTGGTCCTACCTTATCGAGAGGCAAGCCAATCTGGTGTCGCGGCGCTGGCGCTGGCAGCCGGCCGGCCGGTGCTCGCTACAAAAGTCGGAGGTCTACCGGAGCAACTATCCAAAGCCTCTGCCGCTCTACTCTGCCAGCCAAACGCTGAAGATATTAGCCTCGGTCTGCAGTCATTGCTGCACAAACTAGATGAGGGCACTGTTTATGAGGGGGAGTTCTGTGCCGATACGGAATGGAATAAATTTGCTAAAAATCTTATTCCACCACTATCGATCGGCAAAATTTTCTAAAACTGGCTCCCGAAGTAGGACTCGAACCTACGACCGAGCGATTAACAGTCGCTTGCTCTACCAACTGAGCTATTCGGGACCAGTGGAAAGGCGTATAACTAAACCCAGCGAACCATGCAAGCGGGGGAGATGTAATTTTTATACCTTTTGGCGTAGCTCACAGACGGCGCAATCTACCCCACCTCCAAAAGCGTTGGGACGGGCTGCGTTTGCTGACATCATGCAGGGAAACAGCACGGAAAAAGGATTTTCACCGCAGAAGTTTGGGGGGAAGTAAAAATTACAGAAGGATTAAACTTCTCGTGAGCCGGGGTTTTTGTATTATTGAGGTTGTATTAATATAAAATTCATTCGAGATAGACCAATTTATCTGGGGGAGGCTTAATCCTGATTGTGCACCTGAGCGCGCTGCCTCCTTTCCGTCTTACCGAAGTAGCGGGCGACCGTAGGGGCGTAACGTCTATCGAATACGGGCTGATCGCGGTCATCATCATTCTTGCAATCATGGGGGGGCTGGGCATTATCGGTGGTGAGTTGGCCAAAAGCTTCAACAATGTAGCCTCTGAACTCTAAAGAGAGCCATAAGCCTCAAAAAGTGATGTAAAAAAGATATTTTTTGTATTTATTTATACAAACTGGCAACTTAAAAATTTTTTTAGGTTTAAGTGCGCTAATTGTGTGCGCTCTGCTTTTTGGGCCGTGCATCCGGAAATTAATTATTTTCATACGCTGGCAGCGTATGTTGGGAAATAATCACGCATTATTGTTTAAAACTCTACACAGAGCGTTTGACAAACGCTGTACTTTTCCGTGTACTGCGGACAACCCGAAATGGGTTAACGGAGTGACGGAAACATTAACGTATTTCCATCTCACCGTTCAGCAACTTCCATCGGCTGCCTGGCGGTGGCTTGATGTTGTAAAGAAAAGGATTTTGTCATGCTCGTGAACTATGTTCGCACCGCCGTCGCGCACAAGCTGAACCAGCTGAACGTCGATAAGCGCGCCGTCACCGCGATTGAATACGCCCTGATCGCCGCCCTGATCGCGGTTGTCATCATTGGCGCTGTCACTACCCTCGGCACGAAGGTCTCCAGCACCTTCAACTCGGTGGCGTCGGAACTCTGAGCGCTCACCGCGGCGCTTAATCGCCGGGGCATTAAAACTGGCAGAGGTAAGCCTCTGCCAGTTTTTTTGTGTCACATTTCGCCGGGTGGAAGCGCCAGCCAGCATAAAAATGTGTTTTTTTGTGGGGTTGGCCGAAAATATTCCAAGACATTAACGTGTTCGTAGTCTATTTTGTTGACATTACAGTAATTCTGGCGTCAGAATTTGATCTCACAGAATTGTGAGGGCCAACAAAATGCCGGGTGGCGCGGAAGCGGAGGCGTAGAAAATGTCTGGTGACGCGAAGCGTAAGGCGGGCGCATGCCAGAGCTCATAATTCCGGCCGTGGCCCTGTTGGTTTATGCCGCACTCCATGATTTAGCCGTTCGCACGGTTCCGAATTGGCTTTCTGTTGCGGTACTGACGATCGGCGTTGTCTTGCGGATTTTAGATCATTCCCTGTTGCTTGCCGCGATTATGGCTTTGGTGAGTTTTCTTGCCCTGTTCGCCATTTGGATGGCGGGCGCCATGGGCGGAGGCGATGTGAAATTGTGGGCCGCATCGGTTCTGCTCATTCCCCCTTACTGGCGTGTGGAGCTGAATTTTTTCTTATATGTTGTCTTGTTCGGCGGCGGCTTGGCGGTTCTTTATCTGCTGCTGTCGCTGGTGGTGCCGCACCGTAAGCTTTCGCGGGGAGGCGGCTGGCTTCGGCGGTTTGCGCGCGCCGAATTGTGGAGGATTGGCAGGCGAGGGCCGCTTCCCTATGCCTGTGCCATATCGGGTGGCGCACTGGTTATTCTCATGCCTCAAATATTCAAGCCGTAGGTAGATCATGGTTTTTCGCCTCTCCATTTTTGGCGTGTTGATTTTCGCGCTGGCCGCGGTCCTGGTGTTCGCCTATTCGCTGATGAACCAATCCAAGGTCGCCAGCCACCAGCAAAATGCCGCGCCTCCGCCTCCCACCGAACAGATTTTGGTGGCGTCAGGCCCCCTGCAAGGCGGCACTTTGCTGCAACCCTCCGGTATTGCCTCAACAACCATGCTCGTCAGTGCGGCCCCACAAGATGCGATCATTGATACGCCTGAGAATCGCGCCGCGCTGACCGGTTCGATGCTGCGTGCTCCGCTCGCGGCGCAGCAGCCGATTCTCAACACAGGCGTCATTCACCCGGGTGATCATGGCTTCCTTGCCGCCGTGCTGTCTCCCGGCATGCGGGCGGTAACCATTTCGGTTGACGCGGTAACCGGTGCTGATGGGCTGATCTGGCCGGGAGACGAGGTGGATGTGTTGTTGACACAAACCATCCCAGGCGCCCCGGATAGCAAAAATATTGCCGTGGAGCAGGTGTTGAGCAATGTGCGCGTCATCGCCACCGGCGCTGAATTGATCAAAGACCCCAACGCCGGTGCCAATGGTGGGCAGAGCGCGCAAACGGTGACTCTGGAAGTCACACCAGACCAAGCGGCCCGCTGCATTGTGGCGGGTACGTTGGGCAAACTCTCACTTATTCTTCATTCAGCCCAAGGTGTGAACAACAAGGCAAACAAAGCTCAAAATAATAATCAGCCGCCAGGCGCGCCACTCACCGTCTGGTCCGGAGACGTATCGCCCGCGCTGACCAATGCAGTTCCGCAAGATAGCAAGATGACGACGGTGAATGTGCTCACGCCGGGTGGTTCTGGGGAGTTCAAGTTCTGATGCGTAAAAACCCCTTATCTCTCATGAATTGTGGTGCGCTGGCTCTGGTTGGTGCATTCGCGGTTGCCGGCACACCGGCTCTGGCCCAGTCAGCGCCACCCGATGGCAGCGGCGCGGGGGCAGCGTCCCAGCCAGCCCCTCCGGCTTATTACGGCTCTATTTCGGTTACCAAAAGCGAGGGCAAGCTGGTGAAGCTGCCCCGTCCGGTGGCCAACCTGTTTGTCGCGGATGACTCGATCGTCTCAGTGCGCCCGGCCAGCCCAACGACGATGTTCGTTTTCGGCAAGACACCTGGAAATACAAATATCGTCGCCACCGACCAGGAGGGCAACCGCGTCGCGCAGTTCTCGGTGCAGGTCACGCCGTCCAATTACACCGCGCAGCGTATCGAACAAGCAGCGCCAGGCGGTGACGTGTCGGTGAATACGAGCCAAAACGGCGTCACGCTCAACGGCACGGTCTCCAGCCCCGAACAGGCTGATCAGCTCTATAATCAGGCAAAGGCAGAGGCTCAAGGCGGCAATGTCACCAATAATCTGACTGTAACCGAGCCTGTGCAGGTTGAGCTCAAGGTTCGTATTGCATCCATGTCGCGCACGGTCACGCGTGAACTTGGCATTAACTGGAGCGCGGTCGACGCTCATATCGGCAGTTGGATGATTTCGGCCAGTTCAGCCTCGTTGCCGCAATCATTGGCCTCCGAATCCCTCGGGGGAGTGGCGGTCCAAAATCCAAGCGGCACGTTCCAAGGGGTGATCGATGCCCTGGCGACCGACAATCTCGCCCACATTTTGGCGGAGCCAACTCTGACGGCCCTTTCCGGCACCCAGGCCAGCTTCGAGGTTGGCGGTCAGTTTCCCATCCCCGTCAGCTCGGGCTCGAACGGCAGCATCACCGTCACCTATAAAAATTATGGCGTGCTGCTCACCTTCACCCCCACAGTTTATTCGGACGGCCGCATCGCCCTGCAGGTATCTCCCGAGGTGAGTTCGCTCAACAGCGCCAATTCGGCCCAGCTTTCCTCGTCGGGCAGCAATGCCACGTTCAACGTCCCGTCGCTCAACGTCACGGCTGCCACCACAACGGTGATTCTCGGCTCCGGCCAAGGCATGGCGATTGCCGGTCTGCTCGAGGACACCACCAATCAGGTGGATAATGGCGTGCCAGGGCTGAGCGAAGTACCTTTGGTCGGCGCCTTGTTCCGCGGTGACGCTTTCCAGCGCGAGCAGCAGGAATTGGTCATCACGGTAACCCCCTATCTGGTTACCCCGGCGAACAACCCCAACTCAATCGCCTCGCCTGACGATGGTTGGTCGCCCCCGAACGATCTGCAACGCATTCTGTTGTTGCGTGATAACGGCACCGTCGCAAACAACAGCCAAATTCCGGGTGATGCCGGCTTTATGGTGCAATGATGAGAGCCAGTGCCATGCGTTATACCGTGTTTTTTTGTTTCTGCGTGGCCGTGTTGAGCTTGACTGGCTGCAATGGGCTGGTCGATCCCCTGCAACGGCCCGGCACCTGGTCAGCCACCGGCGCCGCTAACGAGACGATCGCCCAGCAAGCCGCCGATAAATCAGATTTGATCAGCGGGCACGGCGAAGCCGGAACCAGTGGCATCGCGGCGGTTGGCGCCGTGGAGAAGGCAAACGCCAACGGCACGGCCTCAGTGCTGGAAACCCCGCCGGCCATGACGGCGACCGTCAGCATCAGTCAGTGACAGCGCATGAGGAAGCTTATAGTCTCGGCTGAAAAGCAGGAGGTCGCATGAGTCAGCAAGGGTCCCGTGGAGTTCCTGCAGAAATCGGCCCGGCGGGCCGCCCTGACCGGCTGACCGTTCTGGCGTTTCTGGGAGATCCGGCGACGGAGCAGGTATTGCGCGATGGCCTTGGCGATACGGTCGCCAATGGCATGGATATTCGCCGCGGCACGGTGCGCACCGCCATTGCCGCCATGTCGAAGATGCAGACACCTGAGGTTCTGATCGTCGATATCGCCGGTGAGGAACAACCCCTGCACGCCCTGGGCGAATTGTCAGACGTGGTTGAGCCAGGCGTGCGCGTGCTTGTCATCGGCGACACGGACGATGTGGATTTTTACCGCCACATCACCCGCGGCATGGGCGTGATGGAGTATATCTTCAAGCCTATCACGCGCGAGGCGGTAGCGCGCCATTTCGCGCCGCTGATCACCCGTAAAACCATTGGGCAGGAGGCCACACGCGGCGGCCGGGTGGTGGTGATCATGGGCGCGCGCGGGGGGGTTGGGGCCACCTCCATTGCCGGCAATCTGTCCTGGCTGCTCGGCGTCATGGCCAAGCGCCATACGGTGTTTGTCGAATCCGATATTCATATGGGCTCAGGGGCGCTGCTGCTCGGCGGTAAGACTGGCCCTGGCCTGCGTATGGCGCTCGAAACACCTGACCGTATCGATCCGCTATTCGTCGAGCGCGCGGCGCAACCAGTGGCGGAGCGCCTGCATGTGCTGGCCTCCGAAGAAAAACTAACCGAACCTTTGCATTACGCGCCAGGCGCTGCCCGGCGCCTGATCGAGGCGCTGCGCGTACGCTATAATTTCATAGTCATGGACGTGCCGTTCCTGCCGATGCCTTGTAACCGCGAACTGATCGAATTCGCGCATCACCGCGTTATCGTCATGGATCCCTCCCTCGCGTCGGTGCGTGATACGCTGCGCCTGATGTCGCTACCCAATGGCCCCTGGCAGCCACAGAGCCCGACCATCGTGCTCAATCGCCAGGGGCGTCCGGGTGGTCTCACCCGCAAACAGATCGAGGATGCGCTGAAGGTCAAAATCGACATCGTTATTCCCGATATGCCTAAGCAACTCAACGAGTCGGCGAGCTTTGGCGAGCCGGCCATCGCCACGCGTGGACCGTTCCGGCAGGCTATCATCGAGCTGTCGCGCGAGGTGGGCTTCGTCGCCGGGCGTGAAGATGGCGTGATTGAAGGAGCAGGGCAGGTGACAGCGGTCGGCGGCATCTTTAAAATGCTCAGCTTAAGCAAGAGGTAACCGCGAATGTCTGATGGCAGCCTGCCCATTTTTGGCCGCCGCCGGAGCGAAACCTTTGGTGGTGGCGCGAGTAATCCGGCGCCGCAGCCGGTTCCGGTGGCCCCCGCTCCCCAGCCCGTGGCCGATTATGCGCGCATTCCCCTCGATACCGCGCCCACGGTCCGTGCCGAAATCACCGAATTACGCAATCTCTGCCTTGCGCGCATGGATGCGACGGCCGTCGCCTCGCTGCCAGCCGAACGTCTGCTGATCGAGGTTGAACGTCTGATCTCCGATCTGGCGACCGAGAAGCGCGTGCAACTCAACGCCCGCGAGCAGCGCGCCCTGGCTACTGAACTGGTCGATGACATGCTCGGCCTCGGGCCGCTAGAGCCACTGCTGCTCGACGACACGATCAATGACATCATGGTCAACGGCCCGGAGAAAACCTTTGTCGAGCGGGGCGGCAAATTGCTGCAAGTGCCGGTTCGCTTCCGCGACTGGACCCACCTGACCAATATTTGTCAGCGTATCGCGGCCTCGGTCGGGCGCCGCGTCGATGAATCAAGCCCGATGTGCGATGCGCGCCTCAAAGATGGTTCGCGTGTCAACATCGTGCTGCCACCCTTGGCCATCGATGGCCCTTCGATCTCGATCCGTAAATTCTCCAAAAAGCCGATCGATTTCGAAAAATTGATCCAGTTCGGCGCCCTCACGCCGCCTATGGCGCGCATTCTCGAAATCGCCGCGCGTTGCCGGCTCAACATCATTGTTTCAGGCGGCACGGGTTCGGGTAAAACCACCATGATGAACGCGCTGTCACGCTTCATCGATCCAGCCGAGCGTATCGTCACCATCGAAGACGCGGCGGAACTGCAGCTTCAACAGCCGCATGTGGTGCGCCTCGAAACCCGTCCCGCCAGCCTTGAAGGTAAAGGGGAAGTCACCGCGCGCGACTTGGTGCGTAACGCCCTGCGTATGCGCCCCGACCGCGTGATCATCGGTGAAACCCGCGGCGCCGAAGCCTTCGACATGCTGCAGGCCATGAACACCGGTCATGACGGCTCAATGTCGACCATCCACGCCAACAACACCCGCGACGCGCTGGCCCGTATCGAGAACATGGTTCAAATGTCCTCAATGGGCCTGACCTCTCGCGCCATCAAACAGCAGATATGCGCCGCCGTGAACCTGATCGTGCAGGTCGAGCGCCAACGCGATGGCGGCCGCCGCGTCATCCAGGTTACCGAAATAGCGGGCATGGAAGGTGAAACTCAGCTTCTCAACGATATTTTCAAAATGGAAGTCACAGGTGAATCAACCACCGGGCGGCTAACCGTGCGATACGAGGTCAGCCGCATCCGCTCGACGTTCCAGGAACGCCTGCAATATTTTGGGCTCGACCGGGCCTGGGCCAATGCATTGGAGCAAGCCTGATGTTGGTCCAAAAACTCCTCTTGCTGCTGGCGTTGGGGCTGCTGCTGCTGGTGTTCATCGCCGTTACCACCATGGCGGTGGTGAAAGAGCACGACCGCACCGCCAAGCTGAAACAGCGCATGGTCGAAGCGGCGGTACCCTCGGCTCGTCCAGTCACGCAGATCGACGATGAGTTATCGCTCGTTCGCACGCGCTCCCGCTCCGACATCATCAAAGAGCGTGCCGCGGCGTTGATCGGCGTCGATCTGAAGCAGGCAGAGACCTATCCCATCAAATGGTGGCTGGTGCCGCCCTTGGCCGCCATCATCGACTGGGTGTTGATGTTCATCCTCTCGCACCCGATGGGCGGCTACCCGGTACTCTGGTACATCACCGAATGGTTTGGCACGCCCATCGCCTGGTATGTTATCGACCGGTTTATCTTCAATTGGTTCACCAACCGCCGAAACTCCAAGCTGATCGAGCAATTCCCCGATGCGCTGAACACCGTGGTACGCTGCGTGCGGGTCGGCATTCCCATGGCCGAGGCTTTGCGCACCGTCGCCAAGGACGCCATGGAGCCGACCAAGATGGAGTTTGGCATTCTGGCCGACAAAGTCTCGATCGGCATCCCGCTCGATGTTGCCCTGCGCGAACTGGCTGAGCGCGTTAAACTGACAGAATATCAATTCTTCGCCACGGCACTTACCCTGCAGGCCCGCTCAGGCGGCGGCATCACCCAAACCCTGGAAACCCTGGCCGATGTCATCCGTAAGCGTGTGGGTCTCAAGGCTCGCGGCTACGCCCTGACCGCCGAGGCCCGGACCTCAGCCATGGTGCTTGCCGTGCTGCCGTTTTTCGCCGGCGGGGTCATTTTTCTCATGCAGCGGAGCTACATTCTCGTGCTGTTCACCACCAAATCAGGCGAATCAGTGCTCGGCGCGGCCATTGTGCTCATGATTCTCGGCATGGGCACCATTCAATTCATGATCAGCAATGTTCTTAAATAGCGCCATCCCTGTCTGGTTGATCCTGACCCTCGTCGGGGTTGTGTTTCTCCTGGTCGCGGGGATGGGAATCCTGCTCCTGATCGATTTTGAGCGCAATAATCAGCTCTCCCGGCGGCTTGCCGTGGTCACTGAGGGCCTCGATCCCCATGAAGAAATCGAGACGAAAAACGAAGGTCCGTTGGCACTCCGCCTGATCTCGGGGTTTGGCATGATCGTTGTCCGCTCGGGCATGCTCTCGCGCAAAACTCTGGCCGAGATTACCGCCACGCTTGAAGGTATCGGTTTTCGTGGTGGCCGGGGGCTTGGGCTATTCATTGGCTCCAAAATTCTGCTCACCTTGCTGGGGCCGGTGCTCGGTTTTTTACTGGCCCGGCACCTGGGGCTGTCGCATTTCTGGCTCCTGGTCTGCACGGCGGGCGGGTTGGTCGTCGGCATGTTGTCGCCCGAATGGATCGCGACCAAAATCCGCCAGAGCCATCTGGAAAAAGTTTCCCTCGGTGTGCCCGACGCGCTTGATATGCTGGTGATCTGCGCCGATGCTGGCCTGGCGCTCGAGGCTGGTATTGCCCGCGTGTCCCAGGAGCTTGAAATGCTCAACCCTAACTTGGCATTGGAATTGAGCCAGACCTCGCGGGAACTGACCATCGGGTCCGACATGCGCCAAGCCATGGACGCTCTGGGCGAACGCACGGGGCTGGAGACGCTGAAACGCCTGGCCACCACGCTTGCCCAGTCTCTGCAATATGGCACACCGCTAACTCAGGCGCTGCGCACACTTTCCGCTGAACTGCGCGCCGAGGCGCTGGTGCGGTTCGAGGAGCGCGCGGGCCGGCTTCCCACCCTGATGACCATGCCAATGATTCTCTTCATCCTGCCATGCGTCTTCCTGGTGCTCGGTGGCCCCGCGATGATCAACGTCATGGCCGCTTTCCATCACCATTAGCCGCAAGAGCCATAAGCAGAAGGTCTCATGAGCATCATCTCTCCCGCCCCGCACACCCTCAGCCGCCAACTCAAGACTGGCGTGGCGCTCGCGACCCTTGCCGCGGTTCTCACGCTCTCAGCCTGTAGCAAGACCGGGCAAACAAGCACCAATCCAGACACCACAGCCACCACCGACGAAGCCCAGGCGAAGGCGTCGATTACCCCTGATACGCTCAATGTCGCGGATGCCGCCATTGCCAGCGGCAACCCAGCCATGGCCCTGTCGGTATCGCAGTCCGTACTGCAAGCCGATCCCAATAATATCGATGCGCTGGTGCACGAGGGCAATGCCTATTACGCGCTCAACCGCTGCGAGCCAGCCATGGCCGCCTATAAGCTGGCCCTTCAAAACGATCCGCATGCCTCCCAAGCCGAAACCGGCCTTGGGCGTTGCCTGATGAGAACCGACCCGGCCCAGGCCATCGTCGTTCTCCAGGCCGCCGTGGCCGATGACCCTGGCAACGCCGCCGCGCTCAACGATCTGGGCATTGCCTATGACCTCACCGGCAATTTCGCCGCCGCGGTTGATCCTTATCACAAAGCCTTGCTAGCCGATCCATCCATGACGGCGGTTGAAGTCAATCTGGGCCTGTCGCTGGCCCTCTCCGGCAACGGCCAGGAGGCGCTGCAATATCTCGGCCCGTTGGCGACCGGCCAGGACGCGACGCCAAAAATCCGTGAAAACTACGCTTTGGCGCTGGTCTCCGTGGGCCAGATCGAACAAGCCCGCGACGTTCTGGCGATCGACCTGCCACCCGACCAAGCGCAGCGCGCGCTGGCGGGCTACCAAGCCTTGATCGCCGCCAGCATCACGCCTCCGCCCACACCACCCGCGCCCGCCCCAACGGTGGAGACAGTCTCCACCCCACCAGTTTCCGCCGCTCCCATCGAAGCCGCCGCCCCGGTATCGGCCTCGCAGCCCATCAGCGCGCCCGTACCGCTGACTCCGGCAGCCACCCCGGTTGCCGCGTCCGTCCCCCCCCCCATAATGGCGCCCGCCGCTCCAAAAAATCCTGATGCCGCCTATGTCGGCCCCTCACCAATCCCCGGGGCGGTCTCATCGTCGGCCGGGGGTGAACAGCCCGCCACAGCCATGCCCCCCATACCCGCTCCCATCTCCAGCGGCAGCGGTCGTGTGTCGGTGCAAATAGCCGCGCTTGATAGTGAAATCGCCGCCCGGCATTCCTGGCGCAAGCTTGCCGACCAGCAACCAAGCCTGCTCGCCGGCAAGTCACCCGAAATCGAAAAAGCCTCCGTGCACGGCAAAACATTTTATCGTCTGCGTATCGGCGGTTTTACCAGCAAGGTAGAGGCCGCCCGATTCTGTGCCGAGCTCTCCGCCACGGGCAATAGCTGCACAGTGGCGGATTTCTAGTGTGATGGTTCTGAAATTCGTGATATTCCATATCGCGAATTTCAGAAGCTGAATCATACTATCTTATTGATTTTCCTAGTGTCGTGATTCTGAAATCCAACGGATTTCAGAATCACGACACTAGAGCCGGATGACATGAGATGGACTGGCGTAGCGATCCCATCTCATGTCGGAATTGCCCTCTAAGCTGTGATCACGGTCTTGGCCTTGTCCAGGCACTCTGAGCGCTCCGCCATGCAGCCGCCTGCCTGCCACCAGTTTTCCACCACGCGCAACACCCGCCCCAGCTCCGGCCCTGGGCGGAGTCCAAGCCTCAGCAAATCCCGCCCCTGGAGTGGAAAAACCGGTCGGGGCAGAGCCACCAGGCGGGCGCGCAGCTCATCCCATTCGGGGGCCGCGCCGTCCGCCAGCCATATGCGTGCCGCCAGCACCTCCGGCGGATCACCATACAGCGCCCGCCGCAGCGCGGCATCCTCATCACCCGGCTTCAACGCATTGGGCGCCCGATACGCCCGCAAGCGCGCCGCCTCGGCCCCGCTCAGGCGCAGCCGGGCGGCAAATGCCGTCACATCTCCCACACCCAGCGCCGCAGCGCGTAACAGCGCCTCCGCCGGCGCGCGGGCTTTCACCAGCATTTCCAGCCGTGCGGGCACCGCTTCTGGCCACACCACGTCCAGCACGCCGCTTTCCGCCATCAGCCGCACCGCCGTGCAGGGCAGGGGGGCCTGCAAAATCAACTTCAGCTCATGCCACACACGCTCCGCCGAAAGCCCCGCCACCCCCGCACGGTTGGCGCTGATCGCCGCCAGCGCCACCTCATCGGGCTGTCCCCGGCCGTAGCGGGCAAAAAACCGGAAATACCGCAGCGCCCGCAAATAATCCTCGCGAATGCGCGCCGCCGCCCTGCCCACAAACCGCACCCGCCCGGCCTCCAGGTCCGCCTGACCGCCAAAATAATCAAAAATCCGGCCATTTTGGTCCATAGACATGGCATTGATGGTAAAATCCCGCCGCGCCGCGTCCTCGCGCCAGTCATCGGTGAACTCCACCAGCGCATGGCGCCCGTCGGTTGCCACATCGCGCCGCAGCGTGGTCACCTCAAACCCCCGGCCCGCCGCCACCACCGTCACGGTGCCGTGGTCAAGCCCGGTCGGCACCGCCCTCAGCCCCGCGGCTCTGGCCCGCGCCATCACCCTGTCGGGTGTCAGGGGCGAAGCCATATCGATATCGGCAATTTCGCACCCCAGCAGCGCATCGCGCACCGCCCCACCCACAATCCGCGCCTCGGGCAGTGCCGCCCAGACCTCGTCAAGCCCCGGAAACCCGATCACGCCTCGCCTCGCAATCTCTGGGCCAGCCGGAACAGAATTTCCCCCGTCGCCCCCCAGATCACATGCTCCTCATGCGGCCAGACATAGAAAAAATGCCGTCGCCCCATAAACACCGCCTCGCGGCGCGCGGGTAAAGAAGGATCAAGGAGGGCAGGGAAGGGCAGGCAGAACAGCTCCGCCACCTCCGAGGCATCGGGGGTCAGCCGCACCTCCCGTGGCACCAGCGCCAGAACGGGGGAAATATGAAACCCCGTGCCGGTCACGTGGTCATCCATCCGGCCCAATATTTCCGCTAGCGTGGGGTCTAGGCCAATTTCCTCCTGCGCCTCGCGCAGCGCCGCCGCCTCGGGCGTCGCGTCCCTCGGCTCGATCTTGCCACCCGGAAACGCCACCTGCCCGGCATGAGACGGCAAATCCAAGCTCCGGCGTGTCAGCCACACGCCGCGCTCAGGCTCCAGCGCCACCAGCACCGAAGCGGGGCGCAACTTCGATACCGCGATATTGCGCGCCACGCCTCCCCCTAAAAGCCGTCGCAGCGTGGGCGCATCCATGCGCCGCCCCTCCATTTTCGTCTCAGTCGTCGCAGCAGCAGCCGGGCAAATCGCCCAGCGAAAAAAACGCCCCCCGACTCCACACGCCGAGCACCTTGCGTCCGTGCAGCTCGCCAGGCTCTGCCAGCGCCACCAGCTCATAATAAACCGAGCGTGAAATACGCGCCTCGATATTATAACGTCCCCGGCCCGCGCGTACATGCAAATAGGGGGTAGGCTCGCAGCTCAATAGGTCGTGGGCAATCCGAATCGGATGCTCCGGTCCCGCGACCACACATTGATCCGTATTGGTGCGAAAGCACAAAACCTGCTCGCGCCCCTCGCCCTTCCAATCCATTTCCACCGCCACAAACGGCGCATCCTCCACCTCAATCGACCCGCGCTCTGCCGGCGTTTCAAGAAAATATCGGCCATCCTCCTCGCGCTTGAGCACCGAGGCAAATAAACACACCATCGCCTTGCGCCCAATTGGGCTGCCCTTATAAAGCCAGGTGCCGTCCCGCTTGATCAGAAACGGCAACTGGCCGCAATCCACCGCGCTCCTGGCCTTGGCCGGCGCCGTCTCTTGCTTGCCTTGCGTGTTCCCAAACCCCGTCACGCGCTTTCCACCCTCTCCTCATATCTCGCAGAAATCATATAAGCCCGCCCAGGCGCCAATTAAATGCCCCAGATGCGGGATGCCCCCGGCGCGCGGGGGAGGCCATTGCTTGACCGGTCTTTTTCTGCCAATGAAAAGGCACGCCGCACAACCGGCGGCGTGAGGCTGAATAATAATAACCCGCCCACTCGTTTGCCCCGAACCTCTCCCGGCGACGAGAGTCCGGAGACGCACGGAGGACAAATTATTGCTCCCAACCGACACAGGGTCGCCCGACTATTTCCATAAGGTCGTCGACTGCCAATATGCCTGCCCGGCTCACACCCCCGTCCCTCACTATATCCGTCTGATCGCCCAGGGCCGCTACGCGGATGCCTATATGGTCAACTGGGTCTCCAACGTATTCCCCGGCGTGCTAGGCCGCGTGTGCGACCGCCCCTGCGAGCCCGCCTGCCGGCGCGGCCGCATCGAGGAACAGCCCGTGGCCATCTGCCGCCTCAAGCGCGTGGCCGCCGATTATAAGACCGACATTTCCGGCCGCCTGCCCCAGGGGCCTTTTCCTAAAAATGGCAAGCGCGTCGCGCTGGTGGGCGCCGGTCCCGCCTCACTCACCGTCGCGCGCGACCTCGCACCGCTCGGCTATGACATCACGATCATCGACGAGGGCCGCTCGGGCGGCGGCATGATGCGCACCCAAATCCCCAAATTCCGCCTCCCCGACGAGGTGCTCGACGAGGAATGCGGCTATATTGAGGGTCTGGGCATTACCACGCGCTATGGCGAGCGGGTGAGCAGCCTGAAATCCCTGCTCGCCGAACCTTATGATGCCGTCTTCATCGGCACAGGCGCCCCGCGCGGCCGTGATCTCGACATCCCCGGCCGCCAGGAGGCCGCCGCCAACATCCATCTCGGCATTGACTGGCTCTCCTCGGTCTCGTTCGGCCATATCAACGCCATCGGCAAGCGCGTCATCGTGCTGGGCGGCGGCAACACGGCCATGGATTGCTGCCGCTCCGCGCGCCGCCTCGGCGGCGAGGACGTCAAGGTCGTCGTGCGCTCGGGCTTCAAGGAAATGAAAGCCTCACCTTGGGAGAAAGAGGATGCGATGCACGAGGACATCCCCATCCTCAATTTCCTGGTGCCCAAATCATTCACTCACGAAAACGGCAAGCTCACCGGCGTGGTGTTCGAGAAGGTGAGGGCGGAATACGACGAAAAAGGCCGCCGCTCTCTGGTCCATGCCGGCGAGCCCGATGTGCATATACCCGCCGACGACGTGCTCATCGCGGTCGGTCAGGAGAACGCCTTCCCCTGGATCGAGCGCGATATCGGCATCGAATTCGATAAATGGGGCATGCCCGTGGTCGATAAAGACACGCTCCGCACCACGCGCGACAACGTGTTCATCGGCGGCGATGCCGCCTTTGGCCCCAAAAACATCATCTGGGCGGTGGCCAACGGCCATCAGGCCGCCATCTCCATCGATCTGTTCTGCCAGGGCCAAGACCTCAAAACCAACCGCCCCGGCCCGTTGGTCTCGCTCACCAGCCAGAAAATGGGCCTCCATGAATGGAGCTACGATAACGAGATCTCCAACAGCCTGCGCTTTGCGGTCCCCCACGCGGAAAAGTCGGCATCACTGACCAATATAAAAGCCGAAGTCGAGCTGGGCTTCAGCCCCACGCTGGCCTGCAACGAAGCCGCGCGCTGCCTGAACTGCGACGTGCAGACCGTGTTCTCAGATGCGCTCTGCATCGAATGCGATGGCTGCACCGACATCTGCCCGGTTGACTGCATCACCTTCACCCAAAACGGCGAGGAGCCCGACCTTCGCACCCGCCTCAACGCGCCCGCTCATAACCTAAGCCAGAGCCTGTTCGTCTCCGGCGGGCTTAAAACCGGCTTGGTGATGGTGAAGGACGAGGATGTCTGCCTCCATTGCGGCATGTGCGCCGAGCGCTGCCCCACCGGCGCGTGGGATATGCAGCAATTTCTCTATCAAAGCGCGAAAGTGGGGGTCTAATGCTCCAGATCGTCAAAACCGAAACCGCCGCCCTCCAGGCGGTGAATGATTTCGTCGTCAAATTCGCCAACGTCAACGGCTCGGGCTCGGCGTCCGCCAACCAGCTGTTCGCCAAATCCATCCTGCGCATGGGCGTGCCGGTGGCGCCGCGCAACATCTTCCCCAGCAACATCCAGGGCCTGCCCACCTGGTATGAAATCCGCGTCTCCGAGGCCGGCCACCTGGCCGCGCGCGAAGGCACCGACCTGATGGTGGCGATGAACCCGCAAACCTGGGACCAAGACCTCGCCTCCATCCGCCCTGGCGGCTATCTGTTCTACGACTCCACCCGCGCCATCCCCGCCAGCCGCTTCCGCGATGACATCATCATCATCGGCATGCCGCTCACCGAGCTGTGCAACGCCGCCTACAAAGATGCCCGCCAGCGCCAGCTGTTCAAGAACATCATTTATGTCGGCGCCCTCGCAGCCCTGCTCGACATCGAGATCGACGTGATCGAGGCCCTGCTCAAAGAGCAGTTCCGTGCCAAGGAAAAGCTGATCGCCCCCAACATCCAAGCCCTGCACATGGGCCGGGACTATGCGCGCGAGCACCTCAACTGCCCCCTCGGTCTTACCGTCCGCCGGTCCGGGGCGCTGGGCGAGCACATCTCCATCGACGGCAATTCCGCCGCCGCGCTCGGCGCGGTTTATGGCGGCGCCATGGTCGCGGCCTGGTATCCCATCACGCCGTCCACCTCGCTGGTCGAGGCCTTCTCGAAATATTGCGCCAAGCTGCGCATCGCCCCCGAGACAGGCAAAAACAACTTCGCCATCGTCCAGGCCGAGGACGAACTCGCCTCCATCGGCATGGTCATAGGCGCGGCCTGGAACGGCGCGCGCGCCTTCACCGCCACTTCCGGCCCCGGCATTTCGCTGATGCAGGAATTCTTAGGCCTCGCCTATTTCGCCGAAATTCCGGCCGTGCTGTTCAATGTCCAGCGCGCCGGCCCCTCAACCGGCATGCCCACCCGCACCCAGCAATGCGATTTGCTGATCTGCGCCTATGCCTCGCACGGCGACACCAAGCATGTCCTGCTCTTCCCCGAAGACCCGCATGAATGCTTCACCTTCGGCGCCCAGGCGTTCGATCTGGCGGACCGCCTGCAAACCCCGGTCTTCGTCATGCTCGACCTCGAAATCGGCATGAATGAGCGCCTGTGCCGCCCGCTCACCTGGGATGATTCCAAGCGCATGGACCGTGGCAAGGTCATGACCGAAGCCGACCTCGAGGCTGGCAAGCTGTTTGGCCGTTATCTCGATGTCGATCACGACGGCATCCCCTACCGCACCTATCCCGGCACGCACCCGAGTAAGGGCTCGTTCTTCACCCGCGGCACCTCCAAGGATGAATTCGCCCGCTACACCGAGGCCGGCACCGCCTATGTCGCCAACATGGAACGGCTGATCCGAAAATTCCGCACGGCGGAAGACCTCGTCCCCGCGCCGCAAATCCGCTCAGCCGACAACGCCACCACACTCGGCGCCATCTATTTCGGCTCCAGTTCGGCCGCCATGCGCGAGGCCCAGGAGCTTCTGGCGGGGCAGGGCGTCGATCTCGACCTGCTGCGCATCCGTGCCTTCCCCTTCAACGACGATGTCCGCCACTTCATCGATCACCACGACACCCTGTTCGTGGTCGAGCAGAACCGCGACGGCCAGCTGCGCACCATGCTCATCAACGAGCTGGAACCCACTCCCGCCAAGCTCAAACGCTGCGTGCATTACGATGGCACCCCCATCACCGCACGGCACATCATCGACCTCATCGAGGCCCATCTCCCGCACCGGAGCGCGCCATGACCTTCCTGCCCAAGCCCAAACTCCACCACCCCGAGCTGGCCGAGAACGCGCTCGGCTACACAAGGCGCGATTATGAAGGGGCGATCTCGACCCTCTGCGCCGGCTGCGGGCATGATTCCATCTCCGCCGCCATCGTACGCGCCTGCTTCGAGCTCGACCTGCCCCCGCACCGCATCGCCAAGCTCTCGGGCATTGGCTGCTCGTCGAAAACCCCCACTTATTTCCTGGGCAATTCGCATGGCTTCAACTCCGTGCACGGGCGCATGCCCTCCGTGCTCACCGGCGCCAACCTCGCCAACCGCGACCTCGTCTATCTCGGCGTCTCGGGCGACGGTGATTCCGCCTCCATCGGCCTTGGCCAGTTCGCCCACGCCATGCGCCGGGGCGTGAACATGACCTATATCGTCATGAATAACGGCGTTTACGGCCTCACCAAGGGCCAGTTCTCCGCCACCTCCGACAAGGGCGCCAAATCCAAATCGGGCGCCATCAACCGCGATGAAGCCATCGACCTGGTCGGCCTCGCCCTGCAGCTCGGCGCCAGCTTCGTCGGCCGCTCCTTCTCGGGCGACAAGGCGCAGCTGGTGCCGCTCATCAAGGCCGCGCTCAGCCACAAAGGCCCCGCCTTCATTGACTGCATTTCTCCCTGCGTCACCTTCAATAACCACCAGGGTTCGACCAAGTCGTTCGATTATGTCCGCGCTCATAACGAAGCCGTCAATTTCCTCGATGTCATCCCCGCGCGCGAGGAAATCACCGTCGCGTTCGAGCCCGGTTCGGTCGAAATCGTCCGCCAGCATGACGGCTCGCTGCTCAAGCTCCGCAAACTCGATGACACCGACTACAACCCACGCGACCGCCTGGCCGCCATGAGCTTCCTGGCCAAGCACCGCGAAGCGGGCGAGATTGTCACCGGCCTGCTCTATATCAACCCCGAGGAAACCGAGCTGCACGATCAGCTTGGTACCACAGAAACTCCCCTCAACTCCCTGACCGAGGCCGAACTCTGCCCAGGTTCGGCGGTCCTGGCTAAACTCAACGCCACGCTACGCTAACGGTCCAAGTATAAAACCCTAACCTCGATTTTGCGTGGCGTTCGTGCCTAAGTGCTTAAACCTACGGCATTTCAAGTGGGCCAGCGCGTGTGAGCCGCACGGACCCGTCAGGAGCGTTCCAGCCTGGGCACGCCAAGCCATTGCCAGGCTTCACCTGGCCGCGGGCGGGCAATTCATATGCCCGGGTCTGTGGGTCTTAGAGCAATATATGTTTAGGTTGACGCGCCAACTACGAACTAGAGCGGTATGAATTTACTTTGAGTCGGATTTTGTCTTGCGCCGACGCGGCGTGGTTTGATTCACCATTTTTGCTGGTTGAGGAGACGTTAAATCAGCCTACGGCGCAAACAAAAACCACTATGGGGTATAACGGTTGATGCGGCGCACAAATTTACCCGCTATACTGCGTCCGGCCGCTGTTCCGAGCCGCATTGTCGGACCCGCGCGCCATGCGAAGCGTTAGCCCATGAGCAACAGCAAAAAGGACTCGTGACGACATGGTGGCTCAAAACGACTACTCGAAAGCCCTGGAAAAGGCCGCTGCCTCATTCAGCCCAGAAAAAATGATGCGTGACTGGCAACAAAACGCCACCCGCCTGTTGCGGGCCCAGGAGCGGATTTTGCGCGGCATCGCCGGCGCCGCCCAGCTTGAAATTTCCTATGGTCAGGAAGTTCTGAGCACTCGCCTGGCGTTGCTGCATGGCGATGCCGCCAAGCCCGCCGCCGCTGGCACCCAGGTCTCGGCTGAGATGGAAAAGCTGGTCGCCCTGATGAAGGAAGTGTCCGACGAGCTGCGCACCAGCTTCACCGAGGCCATGCAGCTTTTGCGCGAAGGCGAATTGGTCACGGTCAATGATGTTATCCTGCCCGCCGAAGCCGCCGCTCCCCCAGCAAAGCCTGATCTGGTAACGCCTGAAGCCCCAAAAGCTGAACCCGTTCCAGAAGCTCCGGTGGCGCAAGCCGCACCGCCCCCTGCCAAGCCCATGCCCGCCAAGCCCACAATCGCGCGCAAGCCTGCGTCCAAACGCGGCTGAATATTGTTTTAGCCCGCCACTTTATCCAGCCAAACAAGGTGATTTGGCTGGATTTCGAGTTTACCAAAACAGTGGCAACGTATCCACCACCTCGCCCGGCACTCAGCTTTGGGGGGCGCTTTTCTTCGCGGCGGCAGGCTTTTTCGCCACGGCCTTCTTGGTGGCGGCTTTCTTGGGCACGGCCTCTTTGCCAGGGGCTGTCTTGCGTACGGCCGGCTTGGCCTTGGCCCCTTTGGCGCCCTTGCCTTTAGGTGCCAACGCCTTGCCTTTCTCGGCCAGCAGCGCCACCGCTTCATCCAACGCCATATCGGTCATCTCGCGCCCCTTGGGCAAGTTGGCGACCATGTTGCCCCACTGCACATAAGGTCCAAACCGCCCCTTGCGCACAATCACATCGCCGCCATCCTTGGGGTGGGCGCCCAGGGTGCGAACCGATTCCTGCTTTTTGGCAATCAGATCCATGGCCCGGTTGAGGCCTAGATGCAGCACATTATCATCCCGGTCGAGCGAGGCGAACAACGCGCCCATTTTCACATAAGGCCCAAACCGGCCGATATTGGCCTCGATCTTCTGCCCCGTCTCCGGGTGCACGCCCACCAAGCGGGGCAGCGAGAGCAGGCCCAGCGCCTCATCCAGGGTTAACTTAGCGCCATCCATGCCCCGCGCCAGCGAGGCGCGCCGGGGCTTGGCTTTCTTGTCGTTGGGGTCAGGCTCGCCCTGCTGCACATAAAGCCCATAAGGCCCACGGCGTAGCGTAATATCCTCGCCCGTTTCGGGATGCTGGCCCAGCACGCGCACGCCGTCCACCAGCGTGTCATCCTGCTGCTCGCCCCCCTCAACGGCCAATTTACGGGTATATTGGCAGGTCGGGTAGTTCGAGCAGCCAATAAAGCTGCCAAACCGTCCCAGCTTCAGCCCCAACCGCCCACCGCCACACGAGGGGCAGGCACGCGGATCGGTGCCATCTTCGCGGGTGGGGAAGAAATGCGGGCCAAGATCGGCGTCGAGCGCATCGATGACATCAGAGATCTTCAGCCCCTTGGTCTGCTCAATGGCCGCAGAAAATCCATCCCAAAAGGCCCGCAACACATCGCGCCAATTGGCTGCCCCCTCGGCAACCTGGTCGAGCTGGTCCTCCAGCTGGGCGGTGAAGCCGGTATCGACATAATGGGCGAAAAAGCTGGTCAAAAACGCCGTAACCAGCCGCCCCCGATCCTCGGGGATAAAGCGGCGATTTTCCAGCTTCACATAGTTACGGTCGCGCAGCACGCCCAGAATCGAGGCATAGGTGGAAGGCCGGCCAATGCCCAGCTCTTCCATCTTCTTCACCAGCGAGGCCTCGGAGTAGCGGGGTGGCGGCTGGGTAAAATGCTGGCTGGCCTGCACGCTGCCGGTGCGCGCCGGGTCGCCCTTGGCCATGGGCGGCAGAATCCGGCTTTCCTCATCGCCCGAAGGATCGTCCTGATCCTCATGGTAAAGCTTCAGGAAACCATCAAAAGCCAGCACAGAGCCCGTTGCGCGCAACGTCTGGCCCTGGCCATCGGTCAGGTCCACGCTGGTCTGGTCGAGTTCAGCGGCCTGCATCTGACAAGCCAAAGCGCGCTTATAAATCAGCTCATAAAGCCTGGCCTGATCGGCCGATAGCATGCGCGCCACCTGCTCGGGCTTGAGCGTGATGTCGGTCGGGCGGATGGCCTCATGGGCCTCCTGGGCATTCTTGGCCTTGCTCTGAAATTCGCGCGGCGCCACGGGTAGATATTTGTCGCCAAACTCCCGGCCAATCTGCCCCCGAATGGCGCTGACCGCCTCCTTGGCC
Source organism: Pseudomonadota bacterium (assembly GCA_021809435.1). Taxonomy (GTDB): domain Bacteria; phylum Pseudomonadota; class Alphaproteobacteria; order Acetobacterales; family Acetobacteraceae; genus Acidocella. The sequence goes on from JAKBAD010000001.1 coordinate 451,334, forward strand.
AACTGCACGCCATCGGTTCGCATATAAGTGATCAGCCCGACCGTATCGCCGCCAATCTCCACGCCTTCATAAAGCTGCTGGGCGAGCCGCATGGTGTGCTGCGAGGAAAAACCGAGCTTGCGGCTGGCTTCCTGCTGAAGGGTCGAGGTTATGAAGGGCGGCGGCGGGTTGCGCCGCGTGCGCTTCTTCTCAACCGCCGAGACCGCGAAGGCACCAGCCTTCACCGCCGCCTCGGCCGCGCGCGCCGCCGTTTCGTTGGGTAAATCGAATTGTTCGAGTTTTTTGCCCTGATAATGCGTCAGCTTAGCGGGGAAGGGGGCACCGCCAGGGGTGAGCAAGCCAGCTTCCACCGTCCAATATTCACGGGTTTTGAAAATCTCGATCTCGGCTTCACGCTCGCACACAAGCCTGAGTGCCACCGACTGCACCCGCCCCGCTGAGCGCGAGCCCGGCAGCTTGCGCCACAGCACCGGCGAGAGGGTAAAGCCCACCAGATAATCCAGCGCGCGGCGCGCCAAATAAGCCTCGATCAGCGGTGTGTCGAGGTCACGGGGATGCGCCATGGCGGTTTTCACCGCCGATTTGGTGATCTCGTTGAACGTCACACGCTCGACCCGCACCCCCTTCAGGGCGTTCTTATCTTCGAGCATCTGGCGCACATGCCAGCTAATCGCCTCGCCTTCGCGGTCGGGGTCGGTGGCGAGATAAAGCATCTTGGCGCCTTTGAGCGCGCGGGCGATCTCGTTGATCTGTTTGGCGCCGCGGTCATCCGCTTCCCAATCCATGGCGAAATCTTCGTCGGGACGCACAGAACCATCACGCGCGGGCAGATCACGGACATGGCCGAACGAGGCCAGTACCCGGTATTTATCGCCCAGATACTTGTTGATAGTCTTGGCCTTGGACGGGGATTCAACGACAACGATATCAGTCAAGAACCGTTCCATTCATAGGTCTTCGAGGCGCACAACCCTGTCACCGGGCAGGGTTTCCACCACACCTGCGAGTTCCAGCTCCAGAATGACCGCCCGGATGGCGGCCACCGACAGTTGACAGTGACGGGCGATCTCGTCAACCGTCACCCCCTCAAAACCCAATAATGGCATGATCTTGCGGCGGGCGAGCGGCAACTCCTCGGCCACCGGGGCGCGGGGCGGCAATGAGGGAGGGGGCTCGGCAAAGCCGGGCAGGGTGCCTTGGCCCACGCGCCGCAACCCGGTATGGGCGGGCAAATTCTCAAACACATCGGCCGCGTTTTCGCACAAATGCGCGCCTTGGCGGATCAACTCATTGCCCCCGCTTGAGCGGGGGTCGAACGGGTGGCCGGGCACCGCGAAAATCTCCCGCCCTGCTTCGCCAGCAATGCGCGCGGTCAGCAGAGAGCCCGAGCGCGCAGCTGCCTCGATAACCACCAGCCCACGAGCTAGCCCCGCGATAATTCGGTTGCGCTTGGGAAAATGCCGGGCCAGCGGCGCGGTGCCCAGCGGCGCCTCGGCCACCACCGCGCCATTGGCGGCAATATGCCTCTGCAACTCGGCATTTTCCTCGGGATAAGGCACATCCAGCCCGCCGGCGATCACCGCCACCGTCCGCCCCGTGCGCAGCGCCCCCTGGTGCGAGGCGGTGTCGATCCCCCGCGCCAGCCCCGAAACCACCGGATAACGCCCGGCGATATCACTCCCGAGGCTTTCCGCGAACCGCAAGCCATTGGCCGAGGCATTGCGCGCCCCTACCATGCCGATCGAAGGGCTGGCCAGCAGCGCGATATCGCCCAATACCGCCAGAACCGGCGGCGCATCGGCCAGTTCAGCTAGATATTCAGGGTAATCCGGCGCACCCAAAAACAAAAACCGCCCGCCCAGGCGGCGCACGGTCTCCATCTCGCGCTCAATTTCCCCCTCCGCGGGAATACGCGGCGGCTGCGCCCGCCCGCCATTTCGCGCGAGGTCGGGCAGCGCGGTCAGCGCGTCCTCAACCCGTCCAAACCGCGCCAATAGCCGGCGGAACGTGATCGGCCCCACCCCCTCGGCGCGCGCCAGACGCAGCAGGGCAGCGGGGTCGTTCATCTCATGCGGCCTTTTTCTTGCCGATCCGGGGCTCCGTGCCCGACAGCAACCGCCCGATATTGGCCTTGTGCTTGGCATAAACCAGCAGGGCAATGATCAGTGCCAGCAGCGCGGTCGGCCACGCGCCGGTGAGCAGCCAGGCCAGCACCGGCGCCACCGCATAAGCCACCAGCGCCGAGAGGGAGGAATAGCGGAAGCTGACCGCCGTCAGCAGCCAGATCAGGCAGCACAGCGCGCCCAGCGGCCAGCTGAGCGCAAAGAACACGCCAAGCCCCGTGGCCACGCCTTTACCGCCCTTAAAGCCCAACCATACCGGAAATAAATGCCCCAAAAATGCCGCCAGACCGGCAACAAACACACCGTGATGAACAAAATGCCCCACCAGCAGCACGGCGGCCGTGCCCTTGGCGCCATCGAGCAGCAGCGTGGCCGCGGCCAGCCCCTTATTGCCGGTGCGCAGCACGTTGGTGGCGCCAATATTGCCCGAGCCGATGGCGCGGATATCACCAAGCCCGGCCAGCTTGGTCAGCACCAGCCCGAACGGCACGGAGCCCAGCAAATAAGCGAAAACCGCGACAGCCAGATAGGTCATCATCATCCAAATACCCTCTTGCCGGCCTTCCAGGTGCCCAGCACCACGCCCTCGACCGCCCGGCCGTCAAACGGCGTATTCTGCGCCTTGCCCGGCAATTTGCCCGACTGCACCTGCCATGAGCGCTCAGGATCGAACAGCACCAGATCCGCAATTGCCCCGCGCGCGATCCGTCCGGCCTTAATTCCCAGCCAGTCGGCGGGTTTAGCGGTCAGCAGGGCCAGAGCCTCGGTCAGGGTAAGGGCGCCGTTTTGCACCTGCGCCAGGGTAATGCCGAGCAGCGTCGCCAATCCCGCGCCCCCGGGCGCCGCGTCAGCGAAGGGCAGGCGCTTGTCATCGGCATCCCGTGGCTGATGATCCGAGGCAATGGCGTCGATGGTGCCGTCCTTCAGCGCCGCCACCACGGCCAGGCGGTCATTCTCGGCGCGCAGGGGCGGCGAGAGCTTGGCATAGGTCCGGTAATCACCAATGGCGGTTTCGTTCAGGTCAAAATAGGGCGGGGCGGTGTCGCAGGTCACCTTCAAGCCCCGCTCCTTGGCGCGGCGGATGAGGTCAAGCGCCTCGGCCGTGGTGACATGGGCAAAATGCACCGCGCCGCCGCTCAACTCGGCCAGCCGAATATCGCGCGCCACGCAAATAGCCTCGGCGGCGGCTGGAATAGCCGGCAAGCCCATCCAGGTCGCCCGTGCTCCAGCCGTGGCGGCGCCCCCCTTGGCCAGTTCCACATCTTCAGGATGCTGCACAATACGCGCCCCAAACCCAGCCGCATAAGAAAGCGCCAGGCGCATGAGCCGCGACGAGCCAAGCGCCTTGGCGCCATCGGTAAAAGCCACGGCGCCGGCCTCTTTCAGCAGCCCATATTCGGCCAGTTCCTCGCCCCGGCAGCCGCGCGTGGCCGCGCCGTAGGGCAGCAGCGTCAGGCTACCGGTTTGTGCGCCCTTGGTGGTGATGAGATGCACAAGCGCCGGATCGTCGATCACTGGCGCGCTATCGGGCAACACGGCAATGGTGGTGATGCCGCCAAAAGCCGCGGCTTCCGCCGCGCTCTCAATGGTCTCCCGATACTCATAGCCCGGCTCACCCAGCGAGGCGCGCAAATCCACCAGCCCCGGCGCTAACACCGCACCCGGCGCTTCGATCACCTCCACCCCATCCGGCCGGCCGAGACTGGCGCCAAAATCAGCGATCACGCCATCCTGAACCAGCACATCTCCCGCGCTGAGTTTTTGTGCCGAAGGGTCCAGATAGCTGATTTTAGAAAATAAAATATTCAAACCACACCTCCGCGCGCCAGCCAGTCCAGCACGGCCATGCGCACCGCCACGCCCATCTCCACTTGCTCGGTAATACGCGAGCGGACGGCATCGTCGGCCACGGCGCTGTCAATTTCCACCCCGCGGTTCATCGGCCCCGGATGCAGCACCAGCGCATCCGGCTTGGCGTAAGAAAGTTTTTTACGATCAAGGCCATAATAGGCAAAAAACTCACGCATCGAGGGAATGAGTCCGCCGGTCATGCGTTCTTTCTGGAGCCGCAGCATCATCACAATATCAGCCCCTTCCAGACCTTTTTTCATGTCGTGGAATACTTCCACGCCAGAAGTCGCGATATTGCCCGGCACCAAGGTCGGAGGACCGATGAGTCTCACGAAATTCCCCATCATGGTGAGTAGCAAAATATTGCTCCGCGCCACGCGCGAATGGGCGACATCGCCACAAATCGCCACAGTCAGCCCCGAAATCCGTCCCTTGTTGCGGCGCATGGTCAGGGCGTCGAGTAACGCCTGGGTCGGGTGCTCATGCGTGCCGTCACCGGCATTGATCACCGAGGCCCCGACTTTCTGCGCCAGCAGGGCAGGGGCGCCCGAGCGATTATGGCGCACCACCAGCAAATCGCAATTCATGGCGTTCAGGGTGGCGGCGGTATCCAGCAGCGTCTCGCCCTTGGTCACCGATGAGGTGGCGACCGACATATTCACCACATCCGCCCCAAGCCGCCGCCCGGCCAGCTCGAAACTGGTGCGCGTGCGCGTGCTGTCCTCGAAAAACAAATTGATGAGCGTACGCCCGCGGAGCAAATCACGCTGCGTCTTGCCCGAGCGGTTGAGCAGCGCATAGCTCTCAGCCAAATCGAGCAAATTGGTCACGGCGACCGGGTTGAGCCCCTCGATCCCGAGCAGATGTTTGAAACTTGCCATTAAAGCCCGCTTATTCCACGGGCAGGATCAATGGGGAAGGGGGGGGGCTACACCGCCCCTTCCGAAGCCGGGGCGGATGTGACCGGATAACCCAGCCCATCTGGAATAATGAGCCGTTTCTCGCCGTTGATTTCCTTTATTTCTGGCGTGATGGTGGCAAGCGGCGTGACGGCAATATGGGCCAGCATCTCGTCATAGGTGGGGTGCGCTGCCAGCCGCTCCAGGTTGCGCCGGGTTGGAAAGATCAGCTTGTGGCGCCCCTCCGCCGATTCCATCAGCGCCTGTTCAGCGCTCAGCCAGAGCAGCGTCACGCTTTCCCCGCCATCGGCCTCCGCCGCCTCCAACGGGCCGTCATACCGCGCCACATAAAAGCGGGTGTCGAAATTGCGGCTCATCTGGTGGCGCGGGCACCAGCGGGCAAACAAGGTGAGGGCGCCAAGGTCTAGCTCATGCGCGCCCTCGGCCAGCAGATCGGCGAATTTCACCCCTTCCTTGAGCTTCGCGCGCCAAGCCGCGATCATATCAGCCTGGGGCTGGGGGGAAATACCGATGGCCAGCCCGGCCTCCTCGAGCGTCTCCCGAATGGCCGCCACGCGGGCGGCTGCGTCATCAGGGGAGATATCGGGCAGCGCGGCCACCTGCTGATGATCCTGCTCATCCACCCGCCCGCCGGGAAACACCAGCGCGCCGGCGGCAAAACGCATATCGGCGCCGCGCTCAAGCATCAGGTGCCTGCCATCTTGCGCATAAAGCACCAGCGTCGCCGCCGGTATGATGTTGGTCTCACCCATGCTTCACCGCCGGGCGCACCAGAAAATAATATAACCCATTGGTCACCAGTCCGAAAATCACCATCGGCACCACCATGGCAGCAATCGCGAAATGCGCAAAGGCGGCGGCCACCACGGCACTGGCCAGCACAGCGGTCGACATTTGCAGCGTGGTCAGCACCGCTCCGGCGATACCGGCGATTTCGGGCAGCGCCTGCATGGTGCCGTGCGAGGCATTGGGGGCAATAATGCCGTACCCATAGGCCGAGAGGACGAGCAGGGGGATGAACCAGCCCGGGCTCGCCATGCCGGCCTGCAGCACCCCCAGCATGGCCAGACCCGTGACAATATAGAGCCCAAGGCTCAGCCGCAAAGCCTTGTCCTGGCTCACCCTCATACGCATGAAGGCATTATTCGAGATCGCCCCAAGAATAATACCCGCCGATGCTGCCCCAAACACCAGCCCATACATCCGTGCCGATAGGCCGAAACTATCGATAAACACCAACGGCGACCCGGCAACAAAAGAAAATTGCACGCCAAAACTCGCGGCATAGACCAACGCATAACCCAGCGCCGCGCGGTGCTTGAACAACGCCGCATAACCATGCCTGACCTGGCCAAACAGCCCCTTATGGCGCACCAGCATCTTATTGGTTTCCTTGAGCGCGCTCAAAATCAGTACCAGCAGAGCCAAGCCGCCCACCGCCAGCGCCGCATAAATCGAGCGCCACCCCAGCACCAGCAAGGTTGCGCCAATGGTCGGGGCGATCATCGGCGCGAAGGCCATAACCATCTGAATTTGCGATAATTTTGAACGCCCAGCCGCGCCCTCGAAGCAATCCCTGGTGAGCGCGAAGGCCAATGCCGTGCCGCCACCCGCGCCCGCACCCTCAATGCAGCGCGCGGTCAGCAGCAGCCCGATACTAGGGGCCATCGCCGCCGCCAGGCTGCCCAGCGTAAACAGCGTAATCGCCACAGCCAGCACCGGCTTGCGACCGTAGCGGTCGGAAAGCGGGCCGTAAATCACGGGTGTCGCGGCAAAGCCGGCCATGAACAGGCTAAGCGTGAGCCCCGTCAAGCCGGGCGCCGCATGCAGGCTGCACCCAATCTGGCCTAAAGCGGGCAGGGCCATGTCGATCGATAATGGCGGTAATGCAGCGAGGCAGGCCAAAAACCCCAAGAACGCCAAACTATGCGGATGTTTCACACCAGTCTCCCAGCTTCGAGATGCCATTTGGCCGCCTGTGAACGGAGCCACAAGATGCCGTATGCCCGCAGGGGAGAAAAATTTCGAAATTTCTGCTTTTCCGTAGTGCGCAAATCTTCACCCACCTAAAGATCGCAGAATCTATATTATGGAAAGTATGTGATCCAACACGTGGAAGAAGCTCCAAAAATCCACAAAAACAGCTTTTGCTCACAAGCAATTGTCAGCTTAACAGAAGTTTTATTCATGGCGAAAACGCATGGATTATGCTTTTAGCTGCGTCATGACTGCTGCACCAATTCACTTTCGCGATGAACGCCTGATGCTCGACCCCACCGGCGCGGCGTTCTGGCCCGCCAAGCGGGTGCTCATCGTCGCCGATCTGAGCCTCGAGCGGTTGAGCAGCATCGCGGTCAGCCCAATGTCGGCGGCCGACCCGCGCGTGGCGTTTGAGCGGTTATTGCGCCTGGTGCGCCTCTATCGGCCGTCCAAAATCATCCTGCTCGGCGCGCAAACCGGCGCGCGCTTCTCACCCCGCCGTATCCACCAGGATGATAAAGCCCGCCTGGAGGCCATCGCCCGTGAGGCGCCGTTCATCTGGGTGTCGGCCGGCGAACACGAGCCTGGCGTCCTGCCTGGCCAGTTCGTCCATGTTCACCGCGAAGGCCCGTTCATTTTCCGCCACGAAGCCACCCCCCAACTTGGCCCACGCGAGATCGAGATTTCCGGCTTCCACCGCCCCAAAGCGAGCATCGCCGCGCGCGCGCGGCGCGTATCGCGCCCCTGTTTCGTGGCAGACGCCCGGCGCCTGGTTTTGCCCGCCTTCGCCGGCGCCGCCGAAGGCGCTGATGTCCGCGACCAGCCCATCGCCCGGTTGTTCCCACGTGGCCTGCGGGTCTTCCTGCTTGGCCAGGAGCAGCTATTCTCATTCGCGCTCGAACAGCTTGGCCGCGTCGCCGAAGTCGCCTGACCCCCTGCAAACTCTTGTCCGCCGCCCTATATGGCGCAGCCTAGAGGTATTTGTATGAGCCAACCCGTCAAGCTTATGTGGTTCCGGGGCGATTTGCGCCTGACCGACAATCCCGCCCTGCATGCCGTCTGCGCGGCTGGTGGGCCGGTGGCGCTGCTTTATGTGCTCGATGAGCGCGCCGGGGCCGCCAGCCGCTGGTGGCTGCATCACTCGCTGAGCGCCCTGGCGCAAGACATTGAGAGCCTGGGCGGCCACCTCATTCTGCGCCAAGGCGATCCGCTGACGATCATTCCCGCTTTGGCCACCGAGATCGGCGCCGGAGCCGTGCATGTCGCCCGCGCCTTCGAACCCGCCCACCGCGCCCTCGACCGGGCGCTCGATACCGCCCTCAAATCGCGCGGCATCGCCTTGCACCGCCATCATTCGCTCTCGTTATTCCCGCCTGAGCGCATCGTCACCAAAGCCGGTACGCCCTATGGGGTGTTCACGCCCTTCTCAAAGGCCTGTCTGGCAGCCGGCGTGCCTGAAGAGGTCTGCCCCCGCCCTGCGCGCATCCAAGGCGTGCCGGCGCCAAGCGATGATCTGGCCAGTTGGGCGCTTCTGCCCACCCACCCCGATTGGGCCGGCGGCCTGCGCGCGGCGTGGCAACCCGGCGAAGCCGGCGCCCGCCACAATTTAGCGGCGTTTCTGGCCGGCCCCATTCAGGCTTACAGCACGGCGCGCGACCTGCCAGGCCATCCCGGCACCTCCAAACTCTCCCCCCATATCCATTTCGGCGAGATCTCCCCTCGCCAGCTCTGGCACAGCGCCGCCAGCCAAGGCGAAAGCAAAGGCGGGGCAACCTATCTCAAAGAGCTTCTCTGGCGGGAGTTCTCGCTGCATCTGCTCTGGCAACACCCCAACATCCGCACCTGCCCCATCCGCCCCGAGTTCGAACGTTTTCCCTGGCACGCCGATACCGCCACGCTCCGGGCTTGGCAGCGTGGGCGCACGGGCGTGCCCATCGTCGATGCCGGTATGCGCCAATTGTGGCAGACCGGCTGGATGCATAACCGCGTGCGCATGATCTGCGCCTCTTATCTGGTCAAGCATCTGCTCATTCCCTGGCAGTCCGGCGAAGCTTGGTTCTGGGATACGCTGGTTGACGCCGATGAAGCCGCAAACGGCGCCTCCTGGCAATGGGTGGCCGGCTGCGGGGCCGATGCCGCACCCTATTTCCGCATCTTCAACCCCGTGCTGCAGGGGCAAAAATTCGATCCGGAAGGTACATATATCCGTCGCTTCGTGCCCGAACTAGCCAAGCTGCCCGCGGCCTGCGTGCATGCGCCATGGCTGGCCCCGCCCGCCCTGCTGGCCGCTGCCGGCGTGCGGCTGGGCACAACCTATCCGCGCCCCTTGGCCGACCTCGCCGAAGGCCGCGCGCGCGCCTTGGCCGCTTTCGCCACGCTTAAGGTCTGATCTTCACTTTTGCGTTAAACCGTCGAAAACTTTTGGCAATTTGCTTGCGGTGCGCCCCCCGAAGGCCCATCTCAAAGTTGTAATGACAAGGCCTCCTATCGAACGGGCGCCGTGGTGATTCCCTCGGGCGCGAAGCTGCGTATCATCGGCGATGTCCACGGCGATGCCCGTGCCTTCGCGATTGCCGCCGAAACCGACCGTTTCGTTATTCAACTGGGCGATTTGGTCGATGACGGGCCGGACACGCCGGGTGCCTTGCGTGTCATGTTCCGCCTGCTCCACGAAAAGCGCGGATTATTTCTGCTCGGTAACCACGACTACAAACTCGCCCGCGCCTTGCGGGGCGATAATGTGCGCAACGGCGCAACCGCGCGTACCCTGGATGAATTGCCCGCCGATTTGCGCGACCTTACGTTTGAAACAATCCTCGCCGCTCCGCTCTGGCTTGCCTCAGGGCCGCTGTTTTTCGTTCATGGCGCCTTCCAGCCCGGTATGCTCGATATGTCTCAGACAAGCTTCCCCACCGGCCGCCCCTGCCCGCTCGCGGCTTTTGCCCTTTACGGCCAAACCACCGGGCGCGTTACCGGCGCGGGCAGACCCGAGCGGCTGCTGCGCTGGATCGACGACATCCCCGAAGGCATGACCGTCTATGCCGGGCACGACCAACGCTCAACCGATGGGCGCCCCTATGTGCGTACCGGCAAGGCGGGCGGCACGGCCATATTGCTCGACACCGGCGCCGGCAAAGGCGGGCATCTCTCCTGGATCGATATCGACCCCGGCTAGAGCAATATCCAATCAACTGAAATCAGTTGATTGGATAAAGTTGTCGCTGAAACAAAGAGTTAGAAAAAACAGGACGCTGAACGCTCAGCCCTGCAAAAACGGATTACTCCGCCGCTCGGCGCCAATGGTCGAGGTTGGCCCATGCCCACTGATAAAGGCAAACTCATCGGGCAGGGTCAGCAGCTGCGTGCGGATGGAATTGAGCAACTGCTCATGATCTCCATAAGCGCCGAGATCCGTACGCCCGATCGAGCCCTTGAACAGCACATCGCCCACCAGCCCGATATTGAGCCGATGGCACAGATACACCACCGAGCCGGGCGTATGACCGGGGCAATGGCGCACTTCGAACTCCTCGCCGCCCAACTCCACCCGGTCGCCATGCTCCAGCCAAGCGTCGGGGGTGCAGTTGCGGCAGCTCATGCCAAAGCGCGCCCCGGCTGAAACCAAGTCATCGAGCAGGAATTTCTCTTCAACCGCCGGACCATTGATGCTCACCCCCAGCGCCTCCGAAAGCTCGGCCGCGCCGCCCGCATGGTCCATGTGGCCATGGGTCAGGTAAATTCCTTCGATCTCGATGCCCTGCTCGCCAATCACGCGCAAAATCTCATCGACATCGCCGCCAGGATCGACCACCACGCCCCGCTTGCGCTCGTCATCCCATAAAATTGAGCAATTCTGCTGAAATGCCGTAACCGGGATAACCGCGATTTTCAACGCCATGGTCTTCCCCCGCTCAGCGTTTCAGGTCGGGCGGCGTGGCCTCGCCCTTCAGCAGCGTCACCGCCTCGTCAAGCGTCAGCACCTCCTGCGCGGCACCACCCAACCGGCGCAGCGCCACCTTGCGCTCCTCGGCCTCCTTACGCCCCACCACCAGGATATTTGGCACATGATGCAGCGAATGTTCACGGATCTTGGCCTGGATTTTCTGGTTCGTGGTATCCAGCTCCACGCTCAAGCCCGCCTTGGTCAGCGCCGCCGCCACCTCCGCCGCGTACTCATCGGCATCCGAGACAATGGTCGCCACCACCGCCTGGGTAGGCGCCAGCCAGAGCGGGAAACGCCCGGCATATTGCTCGATGAGAATGCCCAAAAACCGCTCGAACGAGCCAATGATCGCGCGGTGCAGCATCACCGGCCGGGCACGGCCTGACTCGGAGGTGACGTACTCCGCATCCAGCCGCTCAGGCAGCACGAAATCGACCTGGATGGTGCCGCACTGCCAGTCGCGGCCAATGGCGTCGCGCAGCACGAATTCGAGCTTAGGCCCGTAAAACGCGCCTTCGCCTGGGTTCAGCGTATAGGCCACCCCGGCCTTCTCACAAGCCTCCTTGAGGGCGCTCTCCGCCCGGTCCCATACCTCGTCCGAGCCCGCGCGCACCTCCGGCCGGTCCGAGAATTTGACCGAGAAGCTCTCAAACCCGAAATCCTGGTAAACGCTCTCCAGCAGCCCCACAAACCGCACCGTCTCGTCGGCGATCTGGTCCTCGGTGCAGAAAATATGCGCGTCATCTTGCGTAAACGCCCGCACGCGCATGATGCCATGCAGCGCGCCCGAAGGCTCATAGCGGTGGCACGAGCCAAATTCCGCCATGCGGATGGGTAACTGCCGGTAAGAGCGCAGCCCCTGCTTGAAGATCTGCACATGGCAGGGGCAGTTCATCGGCTTCAGCGCCAGGGTCGATTCCTCCTCGACCACCTCGGCTATGAACATGTTCTTGCGGTATTTATCCCAGTGCCCCGACATTTCCCACAGCTTGCGGTCCACCAGCTGGGGCGTGCGCACTTCCTCATAGCCATTGGCGTCGAGCCGGCGGCGGATATAGGCCTCCACCGTGCGGTAGAGCTTCCAGCCCTTGGCGTGCCAGAAAATGCTGCCCACCGCCTCTTCCTGGATATGGAACAAATCCATTTCCCGGCCGATCTTGCGATGATCGCGGCGCTCCGCTTCCTCGATCTGGTGCAGATAAGCCTCCAGCTCCTTCTGATCGCGCCAGGCGGTGCCATAGATGCGGCTTAGCATCTGGTTCTTGGCATTGCCGCGCCAATAAGCGCCTGCCACCTTCATCAGCTTGAACGCCGTGCCCACATCGCCGGTCGAGCGCAAATGCGGCCCGCGGCACAAATCCAGCCAGTCCCCTTGCCGATAGACGGTAATCGTCTGGTCTTGCGGCAAATCGCGAATCAGTTCCGCCTTGTAGCGCTCCCCCTTGGCCTCGAAATAGGCAATCGCCTCCTCGCGGCTCCACACGTCGCGGTCAAACGTGGCATTGGCGGCGATAATCTCGCGCATCTTCGCTTCGATGGCCGGCAGATCCTCGGGCGTGAATGGCTCGTTGCGGGCGAAATCATAATAAAACCCGTTCTCGATGGCGGGCCCAATGGTCACCTGCGTACCGGGAAACAGCGCCTGCACGGCCTCGGCCATCACATGCGCCGCGTCGTGGCGAATCAGCTCCAGCGCCGCCTCGTCCTTGCGGGTAACAAACTTCACCGCCGAATCCTCGGTAATCTCGCGGCTCATATCCATCGGCTGGCCATTAACCTCCATCACCAGCGCCGCGCGCTTGAGCCCGGGGCCAATGGCCTCTGCCAGCTGGGTGCCCGTCACCGCACCGTCAAACTGGCGCTGTGAACCATCAGGCAGGGTGATAACGGGCATGTCTCTCTCTTTCGGTGCAAAAAATCTGGCGCGTTATGGCAGGGCTTCGCGCACTTGTGCAACCGCCAGCCCGGCTAGATGTGGGGCGCGCAAAATTCTGGGCCAGCCACCATCGGGGTAGCGGGGCGCCGAGTAGGCCGGATCGGAAGCATTGGAGAATAGCGACACACAGGGCGTGCCCAGGGCGGCGGCAAGGTGCATGGGGCCGGTATCGTTGCCCACCGCGCACGCGGCCCCGCGCAGCACATCGGCGAGTTGGAAAAAATCCGTGCGCCCGGCAAGGTTTATGCCCCCGATTTCCGCGCCAAGCCCGGCCTCCGCGCGGCTGCCCACCACCACGAACGGCCGGTTCAACCCCGCGGCCAGGGCCTTGAAATGGTCCACCGGCCAGCGTTTTTCGGGCCTGTGCGGGGCAGCGCCCGGCACCAGCACCATATAGCCCGTCGGCAATTCAAGGTCCGATACGTCACCGCTCAGCCAGCCAAGGTCGGGCGCGGGCAAGGGCAGCGCCATGCCGGCCTGCGCCAATTGCGCTTCCATCCGCTCTCTGGCGTGCAGTGTCATGCGCGCCGGGTTGGTATCACGCAGCGCGCAGCCCTTGGCCGTGCCCGACCACACCGGCCGCCCAGCCAGCGCGAAATAGCGGCAGGAGCGGCCAGAATTTTGCAAGTCATAAACCATATCGAACCCGCGCAACTGGCCCCGCAGGCGCCACACCCCGGCCAGATTCCACCAGTCCGGCTTGTCGTCGATCAGCACCTCGTCAAACCACGGTGCCTGGGCCATCATCGCGGCAAAGGGTCGGGTGGTCATCAGGGTAATGTGCGCGCGCGGATGATGCGCCCGGATGGCGGCGAACCCGGCAAAAGCCAGCACAATATCGCCAAACGCGCCATGGCGGATGACCAGAACCCGCGTCATGTCAGCAACTCCGCATAAACCGTGAGCATCCGCAACTGCATTGCCTCGACGGAGAAATTACGCGCCGTCTCGGCTCGGGCCGCCTGCCCAAAGGCAATCCGCGCTTCGGGGGGCATGTCCAGCGCGTGGTCGAGCATCGTGGCCAGCGCGGGCGCATCACCGGGGGGGAACAAAAACCCGGTCTCACCGTCGCGTACAGTCTCCAGGGCGCCGCCATGGCCAGCCGCCACCACCACCCGCCCCATCGCCTGCCCCTCGATAATCGTCAGCCCGAACGATTCCGGCTGCAGCGAGGCATTCACCACCACATCGGCCAGCATCATGGCGGCGGGCATGTCATCGCACGGCCCCACCAGCCGCAACCTGTCCTCAACGCCGCGCTGGCGTGCCAAGGCCAGCAGGCTCTGCATGTAAGCCGGCCGACCAGTCGCGCCCACGCATACGGCCAGCGCATCGGCATGGCGCATTTGGGCCAGCGCCTCAATCAGCAGCTTATGCCCCTTCAGCGTTGTCAGCCGCGCGGGCAGCATCACCACCGGTCGGCTCATATCAAGCCGCCAGGCCTTGGCCAGCCGCGAGACCCTGTCGCCCAGCACGGCGGCGGGGTCGAACACCAACGGGTTGACGCCACCATGCACCACCCTCACCCGCGACTCCGCCACGCCGTAGCGGCTCATCACCAACCCGGCGATAAACCGGCTCGGCACCACAATCAGATCCCCCAACGCCATCACCCGGTTATAACGGCGCTTAACCCCCGATGTCTCGCTATACGCGCCATGATAAGAGGTCACGAACGGTACCTTGCACCGGCGCGCCGCGTAATAAGCCGACCAAGCGGGCGCGCGCGAATGGGCATGCACCAAATCCACGGCCTCACTCTTAATAACCCGTTCCAGACTCTTGATATTACGCCAGATTTTGAGCGGATTTTTGGTCGCCAATGGCAAGGCCGTCAGCGCTGCTCCGGCCCGGGTGGCGGCCACATCAAACGGCCCGCTCGCGGCGGCAATCAAGGCCCGGTGGCCGCTCAATTTTATGGCTTCCGCGGTCTCAATGGCTACCCGCTCGGCACCGCCCATGGCAAGACGGGGCAGCACCTGCAGAATCGTCAAACGTCGATCAATCATACCGGGCGCGCTATCATGTTTTGCCAACCGAGGGGAGATGAGGAATGCCACATGTGACCAGCGCCGAGGGCGTGGACCTAGCCTATGAATTCCAGCCCGGCATCGGCCCTGCCCTGGTGTTCTGCCCCGGTTATGGCTCAGACATGACCGGCAGCAAGGCGCTTGCCCTGCTCGATTTCGCCAAAGCCACGGGCCGCGCCATGCTGCGCTTCGATTACGCCGGCCACGGCGCCTCAGGCGGCACATTCACCGAGGGCACCATCGGGTCCTGGCGCGATGACGCCCGCTCGATCATCGAGCATGTGCTGCCCGGCCAGGACCTCCTGCTCATCGGCTCCTCGATGGGCGGCTGGATTTCGCTGTTGCTGACCCGCGAACTGGGGGAGCGCGTTAAATCCCTGGTGCTCATCGCCCCCGCCCCCGATTTCACCGAGCGGCTGGTGCGCCAAGGGCTGAGCGATGAGCAAAAAACCATCCTCTCGCGTGAGGGGGTCATTTATCAACCGTCCGAATATGGCCCGCCCCAGCCCTTCACGCTCAAACTGCTCGAAGACGGCACCAACCACCTGCTGCTGCACGCCCCCATTGGCTATTCCGGCCCGGTGCGTATCCTGCACGGTCTGCAAGACGACGCGGTGCCCTGGAAATTGAGCGAAGTCCTGCTCGAAAAGCTGGAAAGTCAGGATGTTGAGCTGATCTTCGTAAAAAACGGCGACCATCGCCTGGCGCGCGAGCGCGACCTTACCCTGCTAACGCGCACCGTCGCCGCCCTGCTCGGCGAGGATGGCTGACAGCCCCGCCCTATAGGTCGGATATTTCCAATAAATTCCGAGCCTTGCCTTGGTCTTTTCAGCACTTACCCGGCGGTTCTCCGCCCAAAATGAGCGCGCCATCGGGCTCATTTCGCGCACCGCCTGCTCAAACGCCACCGGCGGCGGTGGCGCCACCTTCAACAGCCGCGCGGCCTCACACAGCACATCGGCCGAGGAAGCGGGCTCATCATCGGCGAAATTGAAAATACCCACGGCCTCCTGCCGCGCGGCCGCCAGCACGCCCTGGGCAATATCCTCGACATGAATACGCCCAAACAAATGCCCGGGCTTGACCACATGCCGCCCCTGCCCTGCCGCCAGATCATCGAACATCGAGCGCCCAGGCCCATAAATCCCCGCCAGCCGGCAAATGGCGAGTGGCATACCAAGCGCCGCCCAGGCCCGTTCCGCCGCCACACGCCGCCGCGTGCGTTCCGAGCCGGGATTCACCGGGGTATCCTCATCCACCCGGCCGCCAGCAGCATCTCCATACACACCGGTGGTCGAGAGATACCCGATCCACCGCAGGCCAGGCGCCGCCAAAATCTCATCATGATAACGCGCAAGCACCGGATCGCCCGCCTCACCCGGCGCGGCGGTCGCCACCACATGGCTCGCCGCCGCAATCGCCCCCGCGGCATCATCAAACGCCACCAGCTCAACGCCCGGTTCTTGGGCCGCCCTGCCCCGCGTGGTGGCCGCCACCCGCCATCCAGCCGCCACCGCCGCCCGCGCAATGGCGCGCCCCGAATAGCCCAAGCCAAAAATCAGCAGCCGCCCGCCCGGCGCCACGGCTTAAAAATCCAGGTCGGTGTAATGCGGCGGCGGCGCGATGCCGTTCACCTTGTCCTGCAAAATGGCCCGGAATGACGGGCGGCTCTTGATCTTGGCATACCAGTCGCGCGCGCCCTGGCTCGCCGACCAATCCACATCCCCCAGATAATCCAGCGCCGAGAGCTGCGCCGCGGCCGCGAAATCAGCCAGTGAAAGATTATCCCCCGCCAGCCAGCGCCGGTGCTCGGCCAGCCAGCCAATATACACCAGATGTTGCTTTAAATTAGCATAGCCCGCCCGCAGCGCGTTGGCATCTGGCGGCCCCAGCTTCAGCGCCTGCTTCATGGTCTTTTCCCACAGCAGATGCCGCGTCACCTCAGAGAAAAATTTCTCATCGAACCAGGCAACCAGCCTGCGCGTCTCCACCCGCTCCTCAAACTCATGGCTGAGCAGCGCCACATCCGGGTAGGCTTCCTCGAGATACTCGCAAATCACGCGCGAATCGGGCACCACCAGCCCGTTACTATCCACCAGCGTCGGTACCGTGCAGGCGGGGTTGAGCTCCAGATAGCCAGGCGAGCGCTCCCATACCTTCTCCACCTTCAACTCAAACGGCAGACGCTTTTCGGACAGCACAAGCCGTACCTTGCGTGAGTAAGGGGACAACGGAAGGTGATAAAGGACTCGCATGGTCAAAGCTTATGCCATCACCGCCGGCGCAATTCAAAGCCGGCGGTGAATTGCAAATCCGTCAGGCGCTAACGGCCTCCACGGCATCGGTCAGTCCGGCGGGCAGATATTTGATGTACTCCTTGGGCACCACCTGCCAGAAATGCGGCGCCTCGCGCTCCCAGTCATTCAACAACGTGGCGGCGAATCGGCTTTCGGTCTCGGCCACATGGCGCTCAACCAACCCTTTCAGCACGCCGGCCCAATGGCTGGAAACCACACGCTGCCAATGCAGCGTATCGGGGTTCACGCGCATCTCGAACTTCTGGGCCTTGTCATAAACAAAGGCCATGCCGCCGGTGAAGCCCGCGCCGAAATTATCACCAACTTCGCCCAGAATCACCACCATGCCGCCGGTCATATATTCCAGCGCATTGCAGCCCGCGCCCTCGACCACCGCCGTGGCGCCCGAGTTGCGCACCGCAAACCGCTCACCGGCCATGCCCGCCGCATAAAGCTCACCCGACGTCGCGCCATAAAGCACCGTATTGCCGATAATGGTGTTCTCGTTGGTCTTGAGCTTCGAAGATGGCCCGGTGCGCACCACAATGGTGGCACCCGACAAGCCCTTGCCCACATAATCATTGGCATCGCCAAAAACTTCGAGCTTCAGCCCCCGCACGCCAAACGCGCCCAGCGACTGACCTGCCGAGCCGCGCAACCGCACGGTCACATGGTCGGGCTGGAGCATGGCCTTGCGGTACTTGGCCACGACTTGCGAGCTGAACTTGGTGCCGATCGCGCGGTGCGTGTTGCGGATATTGTATTGCAACTGCATCTTCTCGCCATTCTGGAAGAAGGGCTGCGCATCGGCGATCATCTGGGCATCCAGCGTCTCGGGCACCTCATTGCGGCCCTCACGGGTGCAATAGCGCGCATAAGGGCCAGGGTCAGCCTGAGCCAGCAGCGGGTTCAGATCGAGATCGTCGAGATACTCAGCCCCACGCGAGACCTGATGCAGCAGGTCGGTGCGGCCAACGATCTCCTTGAGGCTCTTGAAGCCGAGCTGCGCCAAAATCTCGCGCACTTCCTCGGCCACGAACGAGAATAAATTGATCACCTTCTCGGGCGTGCCCTCGAATTTCTGGCGCAGCGTCTCATCCTGCACGCACACCCCCACCGGGCAGGTGTTGGAGTGGCACTGGCGCACCATGATGCACCCCATCGCCACCAGCGAGGCCGTGCCAATGCCAAACTCCTCGGCGCCCAGCAGCGCGGCAATCACCACGTCGCGCCCGGTTTTAATGCCGCCATCGGTGCGCAGCACCACCTGGTGGCGCAGCCGGTTCAGCATCAGCACCTGATGCGTCTCCGAAAGCCCCATCTCCCACGGCAATCCGGCATATTTCACCGAGGATTGCGGTGAAGCGCCCGTGCCGCCGACATGGCCCGAGACCAAAATCGCATCGGCCTTGGCCTTGGCCACACCCGCCGCGATGGTGCCAATGCCAGAGCGCGCCACCAGCTTCACGCACACGGTGGCGCGCGGATTGATCTGCTTCAGGTCATAAATAAGCTGGGCCAGATCCTCGATCGAATAAATATCATGATGCGGCGGCGGGCTGATCAGCGTCACGCCAGGCGTCGAGTGACGCAGCTTGGCAATCAGCTCCGTCACCTTGAAGCCAGGCAGCTGCCCGCCCTCACCGGGCTTGGCGCCCTGCGCCACTTTAATCTCAATCTCCTTGCAATCATTGAGATATTCCGCCGTCACGCCGAACCGCCCCGAGGCGATCTGCTTAATGGCCGAGGAGGCGTTATCACCGTTCGAGCGCGGCTCGGCGCGGGACGGATCTTCTCCCCCCTCGCCCGAATCCGAGCGCGCGCCAATGCGGTTCATGGCGATCGAGAGCGTCTCATGCGCTTCCGGCGACAGCGCACCCAGCGAAATACCCGGCGCCAGCAGCCGCTTGCGAATTTCGGTGATGCTCTCGACCTCATCCACCGAAATGGATTTCAACCCGTCAGTGCGGAAATCAAGCAGATCGCGGATGGCGATCGGCTTCTGTTTACGCACCGCCTCGGTGTATTTCTTGTAGGTTTTATAAGAGCCGGTGGTCACCGCCGTTTGCAGCAAATGCACGGCGTTATTGTCAAACGCATGCACCTCGCCGGTCTTTCGCAGCCTATACTGACCGCCAATGTCAAGCGGCACCACATTGCCGTTCCACGCGGCCTTGTGCAGCTCCAGCACCTTATGCGCGATACCAGGCAAACCAATGCCCGAAATGCGCGAAGGCATACCGGGGAAGAACTCACCCACCAGCTGGCGCGAAAGCCCAATGGCCTCGAAATTATAGCCGCCGCGATAAGAGGAAATGACCGAGATGCCGAGCTTCGACATCACTTTCAGCAGCCCCTTGTCCACCGCCTTCTTGTAGCGCCCCACGGCTTCCTTCAGCGAGAGCTTACCAAACAGCCCGCGCGCATGGCGGTCCGCAATGCATTCCTGCGCCACATAGGCATTCACCGTGGTCGCGCCCACGCCCACCAGCACTGCGAAATAATGCACATCGAGGCACTCGGCCGCGCGCACATTGAGCGAGGTGAAGGTGCGGAGCGACTGGCGTACAAGGTGGGTGTGCACCGCACCAGTCGCCAAAATCATCGGGATGGGCGCGCGCTGCGGGCTCATCGCCTCATCGGTGAGGATGACATGTGTGCAGCCCGCGCGCACACCTTCCTCCGCTTCACGGCGGATGCGCTCAATGGCCCGGCGCAAGCCGCCCTCGCCATTGGCCACCTTGAAGGTGCAGTCCACCACACAGGCCGAGGCGCCCATGGTCTTGCGCATGGCCTCGAACTCGGCGGTCGAGAGCACGGGGCTGTCGAGCTGCAGCAGGTCGCACTGGTTCTCGTCCTCGTCGAGCACATTGCCCAGATTCCCAAGCCTGGTTTTCAGCGACATCACCCGCGTTTCGCGCAAGCTGTCGATGGCCGGGTTGGTCACCTGCGAGAAGGTCTGGCGGAAATAAGCGTGCAGCCCACGATATTTCTCAGAAAGCACGGCAAGCGGCGTGTCATCGCCCATCGAGCCCACGGCCTCCTGGGCATCATCCACCATCGGGTGCAGAATCAGTTCCATATCCTCGAGCGTGAACCCGACCGAGAGCTGGCGCCGGCGCAGCTCCTCGGCATCGAGCCGCACGGGCTCGGGCGCATCGGTCTTCACAATATGGTCGATAACCGTGATCCGGTTCACCCAGGCGCCAAAATCCTGGCGCGCGGCCAGCATGTCTTTCATTTCGGTATCGGTGTAGAACTTCGCCTCACCCAGATCGACACCAATCGTCTGCCCAGGCCCCACCGCGCCTTTCTCGATGATATCTTCCTCATCGAATTTCACCATGCCGGTTTCCGAACCGACAATCAGCATCTTGTTGCGCGTGATCGAGTAGCGCAACGGGCGCAGGCCGTTGCGGTCGAGCCCGGCAATCACAAACCGCCCGTCGCTCGCACACACTGCCGCCGGGCCGTCCCACGGCTCCATCACCGCGTTGCAATAAGAAAACAAATCCCGGTGCGCCTTGGGCATGGTCGCGTCATTGGCGATCGAAGGCGGAATCATCAGCGCCTTGGCCATCGGCGCATCGCGGCCCGCGCGCACCAGCAGTTCAAACACGTTATCGAGCGCGGCGGTATCCGACCCGCCCGCCTGCACCACCGGCTTCACATAATCGAGAAACTCATCCAGCCCCTCAGCTGAAAGCCGCGTCTCATGGCTGGTCATCCAGTTGATATTACCAGCCACCGTGTTGATCTCGCCATTATGCGCGAGCATGCGGAAAGGCTGGGCCAGCTTCCAGGTCGGGAAGGTATTGGTCGAGTAACGCTGGTGATAAATCGCGAAACGCGAGACGAACCGGTGGTCGAGCAGGTCGGGATAGAAATCCGTCAGGCTCTCGGCCAGAAACATGCCCTTATAAACAATCGAGCGGCAGGAGAGCGAGCACAGATACAGCTCGGGCACCTGCGCGGCAATCGCCGCCTTCTCGATCTTGCGGCGGATGATATAAAGCTCGCGCTCAAATTCATCCTCCGAAATCCCGCGCGGATTCCACAGCATGATCTGCTCGATCTCAGGCCGCGTGGCATTGGCCTTCTCGCCAATGCACTCAACATTAATCGGTACCTGGCGCCAGCCATAAATACGGAAGCCGAAATTCAGAATCTCGGTCTCAACAATCTGGCGGCACGTCTCCTGCGCGCCCAGGTCGGTCTTGGGCAGAAACACCATGCCCACGGCAATCGGCCCACCGTGAAGACGATCGCCACCGCGCTTTACTTCCGCGGCAAAAAAATCCTGCGGAATCTCGACATGAATGCCCGCGCCATCGCCGGTCTTGCCGTCGGCATCCACGGCGCCGCGGTGCCACACCGCTTTGAGCGCATCAATACCCGCCTGCACAATGTCGCGGCGCGGCTTGCCATCCAGCGCCGCCACCAGGCCCACGCCGCAGGCGTCATGCTCCATCGAGGGCGCATAGGTCTCGGCCAGAATCTGCTTGTTCTTATCCCAGGCAGCCAGGAATTCAGGGGCGGTTTCAAAATTCATCTATCTTACTCCGCGGCAGCGGCCTGGGAGAGGCCGGAAAATTGCTTATGAATGGCAAGAGCGGCATCGCGCCCATCCTTAATGGCCCACACCACCAACGAGGCCCCGCGTACAATATCGCCCGCCGCATACACGCCGGGCAGCGAGGTCTCGAACGTGCGAGCATGAACCTTCAGCGTGCCCCAATTGGTCAGGCTCAGGCCTGGCTCATTAAAGGCGCCCGGAATATCCTCTGGATCATACCCCAGCGCCTTGATGACCAGATCGGCCTTAACCGTGAAATGCGATCCCTCGATCGCCTCCACAGACTGGCGCCCCGACGCATCGGGCAGACCCAGATGCATGCGCGCGGCGCGCACGCCCGTAACGTGCTCGTCGCCCAAAAACGCCTCGGGCGCGGCCAGCCAAATGAAATTCACGCCCTCTTCCTCGGCGTTCTTCACCTCGCGCAGAGAGCCCGGCATGTTCTGCTTGTCACGGCGATAGAGGCATGAAACCGATTTCGCCCCCTGGCGGATGGCGGTGCGCACGCAATCCATGGCGGTGTCGCCACCGCCAATCACCACCACATCCTTGCCCGCCGCGTTCAGCGCCCCCGAATCGAATTCCGGCGTGGCATCGCCCAGACTGCGGCGGTTCGAGGTGATGAGATAATCGAGCGCCGGCACAATGCCCTTTAGCCCGGCGCCCGGCCCGCCCAACTCGCGCGCCTTATAAACACCGGTGGCCACCAGCACCGCGTCATGGTCGGCGCGCAGCTGGGCAAACGGAATCTTACCGCCAATATCAGCGTTAAGCACAAACTTTACGCCGCCCTCCTCAAGCCATTTCCAGCGGCGCAGCACAATTTCCTTTTCCAGCTTGAAGCCAGGAATGCCGTAAATCAGCAGCCCGCCCACACGATCATGGCGGTCATACACGGTCACCTGATAGCCCAGCCCGCGCAGCCGCTCGGCCGCCGCCAGCCCGGCTGGCCCGGCGCCGATAATGCCCACGCTCTGCTCGCGCTCCTCGGCCGGTGAAACCGGCTTCACCCAGTCATTGGCAAAGGCGGTATCGGTGATATAGCGCTCCACCGCGCCAATGGTGACCGAGTCAAACCCCTTCTCGATCACGCAATTGCCTTCGCACAGCCGGTCCTGCGGGCAAATGCGGCCGCAAATTTCGGGGAAGGTGTTAGTCGCTGAAGATAGCTCATAAGCTTCCTCCAGCCGCCCTTCGGCGGTCAGCTTCAGCCAATCGGGAATATTATTGCCCAGCGGGCAGTTCATCGAGCAGAATGGAATGCCGCACTGGCTGCACCGGCTCGCCTGCGCCTTGGCCGAGCCGGGCTCGAAACTCTCATAAATCTCGTCAAAATCAGCCTTGCGCTCCGTCGCCTCGCGTTTCGTCGGTGTCTGCTGGGGCAGTTTGATGAATTGCAGCATGCGCTCGGCCATTGGCTCAGCCCTCGTCAAAATTGGCGCGGCCGGCAAGCGCCGGCCACAGCTGGTGAAGATCGTGGGCGTCTTACCCTAGTTTTTGCCGGATTACCAGGATTTTTTTCAACATAAGACTGCTATGCTGTCCATTTTATCGTTCCCAGCCGCCAAAGCCACGCACCTCACACAATCTGCCTCGTAAAAACAGGTCCGGTTTGATGTCAATA
This sequence comes from Pseudomonadota bacterium, assembly GCA_021809435.1. Classification (GTDB taxonomy): domain Bacteria; phylum Pseudomonadota; class Alphaproteobacteria; order Acetobacterales; family Acetobacteraceae; genus Acidocella. Next base: position 474,614 of record JAKBAD010000001.1, read on the forward strand.
TTCATATAATTACTTTTCACTCCTGCGTTTGCCGCAAAAACGAGCCAGATCGTCAGGCACAACCCGCTCAATCGCCACCGGCGCAATGCCCAGCTCGGCCAATCCAGGCATTCCTGGCCCCGCCACATTGTCGCGCGCCAAAAGCTTTATCTGGTCGCGGGTCAGCAATTTGCCGGGCAGCCGCTCCAGCATCATGGCCTGGAACTTGGCCAGCGCCACCGGCATATCCCATATCAACCGCCGCTGGCAGCTATAGCGCAGCGTGCGCGCGACCAACTCATGAAAGCTCACCACCTCCGGGCCGCCCAGCTCAAAAATCCGCCCCTCATGCCCAGGCTCGGCGGCAACCCGAATCGCCGCGGCGACATCACCCACATGCACCGGCTGAAATTTCACCGCCCCGCCAACAATGGGGATCACCGGCATCACCCGCGCCATCGCCGCGAAGCGGTTAAAAAAACTATCCCCAACCCCAAAAATGATCGAGGGGCGCAAAATTACCGCGCCGGGAAACGCCGCGCGCACCAGCCGCTCGCCCTCCCCTTTGCTCGCCGCATAAAGACTGCCCGACGCCGGATCAGCGCCAATCGCCGAAACATGCACGAATTGCCCAACCCCCGCGGCCGCCGCCTGGGTAGCCAGCCGCCCGGCGGCCTGGGCGTGCAACCGGGCAAAATCACCCGCCCTGGCTTCAGCCAATATGCCCACCAGATTCACCGCCAGCGCCGCGCCCTGCAGCGCGCGCGCCGTGGCGTCGGACGATTCGAGCGGCGCCAGCACAGGCTCCACACCCAATTCACGCAGCCACTTCGCCGCCGCCATGCTGCGAACCCCGGCGCGCACATCCCAGCCGCCCCGCGCCAGCGCCGCCACCACGTTGCGCCCCACAAAACCCGCCGCTCCAAAAATAACCGCGGTTTTCCGCCCGGCATCCATGTTTTCACCTCTCATGACCCTGCAAGAAAATGTAGGGTCGGCATCTTTCTCGCTCAAGCACAGTTGACGGCGCGCGTGACGGGCATTAAACGCCCCTCCACGGTGCTGCGGCACCCGACGCGAAGCGGACACAAGCCGCTAAGCAAAGGGTGAGCCCAGGTGGCGGAATTGGTAGACGCACTAGTTTCAGGTACTAGCGATCGCAAGGTCGTGGAGGTTCGAGTCCTCTCCTGGGCACCACTTTTTTCTCTCTATATCTTCTAAGGTGACAAGATGAACGGGATTACGCTTCATAAGCATGATCTTCCCGCAGGCCTCGATCTCGGCCCCATCGTCGCCATCGATACCGAGACCATGGGCCTCGATCCCCGGCGTGATCGTTTGTGCCTCGTTCAACTCTCCAGCGGAGACGGCACCGCCCATCTGGTCCAGATCATCCCAGAGCGCCTCGGCGGCCAGGGCGCCAACTGCCCCAACCTCAAGGCCCTGCTCACCAACCCCAACGTCACCAAGCTGTTCCATTTCGCGCGGTTCGACATCGCGGCGCTCCAAAATGCGCTGGGCGTGGTCACGGCGCCGGTGGTGTGCACCAAAATCGCCTCCAAGCTGGTCCGCACCTACACCGACCGTCACGGCCTCAAGGAGCTGTGCCGCGACCTCGCGGGCGTTGAAATCTCCAAGCAACAGCAAACCAGCGACTGGGGCGCCGCCGAGCTCAGCCCCGAGCAGCTCACCTACGCCGCCTCCGACGTGCTCTATCTGCACACCATCTGGTCGCGCCTCCAGGCGCTGCTCGCGCGTGAAAACCGCATGGCCATCGCCCAGGCCGCCTATGAGTTCCTGCCCACCCGCGCCCAGCTCGACCTGCTCGGCTATGAAGAGCCCGATCTCTTCTCCCACTGAGGTCCCTATTTCCCTTCGTTACCGCCTTCATGTTGACCCGCGCCCTTCCGCTGGTCATATCACCGCCATGAGCCGTGGTGAGACATTGGGCGCCCACGCGCAGCCCACGCCAACAAAACATCCCGCCCGCCGGGGTTTGGTGCTAGACCTGCACGCCACGCGGGCGACACCGGCAAAGCCCCGCGCCACAGCCATGACGAGGGCAGCATGAACCGGCCACGGCGCGACAATATTCTCGAATCCCTCCACCGCCCCGAGTCCTCCGATCTCTCCCAGCTCGCCAAGCGCAGCCAGCGCGTGGCCTGGGCCAAAAAACTGCTGCCCGTGGCGGCCGCCCTGCTATTGGTGGCGCTGGTGATCGTGCCTTCGCTCCGCCTAGGCCCCGATTCCAACCGCGTCTCCTATCAAGTCAGCGACGGTTCCGGCCCTCCCCCCACCTCCAAGCTACTGGGCGCCACCTATCACGGCACCGATCAGCAGGGTAACCCCTTCACCGTCACCGCCGACACCGCCATCCAGTCCCAAAGCAACCTCGTCACCCTCACCAATCCCGAGGGCGATATCAGCCTCAAATCTGGCACCTGGCTGATGCTCAAGGCGCAATCGGGCCTCTATCATCAGGATACCAGTCAGCTCGAGCTGACCGGCAATGTCACGCTTTACCGCAATGACGGCACCACCATGACCACCAGCGCCGCCACGCTCGACCTGCACGCCGGCATCGCCCAAGGCAGCGCGCAGGTACAGGCCCAGGGGCCGTTTGGTAAACTGACCGCGCAGAACGGTTTCGAAGTGGTTGATCGCGGCACCGGGATCAGCTTCAAAGGTCCCGTTGACCTCACACTCACGCAGGCGCCATGACCAAGTCTCTTTTTATTCTGCTGGCCATGCTGGCCGGCTCGCCTGCCGCCGCGCAGGAGCTCAATCTTGGCGCCGCGCCGGTGCCGGTCCACATTACCGCCACGGGCAACATGTCCTGGTCGGCAGACGCTCAAACCGTCACCGCCGCCGGCAACGCCAAGGCTGTGCGTGGCGATGTCACGATCGAGGCCGATCAGCTGATCGCCCATTACCTCAAGCAGCCCAGCCCGGCCGCCGTGTCATCCCCAGCCGCATCGCCGGCCGCCGCTCCGTTTGACCAGGGCAACGCCCAGCTCGATGAGCTCGAAGCCAGCGGCAATGTGCACATCTTCACCGCCACCGATAATGCCTGGGGCGACAAGGCGATCTACAGCCTGAAATCCGCCGTGCTGGTGCTCACCGGCGAACACCTCAAGCTCACCACCCCGCAAGATACCCTCACCGCCCGCGACTCGGTAGAATATTACGCCAATCAGCACATGGCGGTGGCGCGCGGCAACGCCCTCATCACCACCAGCGATGGCCGCTCCATCCAGGCCGACGTCATCACCGCTTATTTCGCCACCACCCAGTCCAGCAGCCAGGCGGGCGCCTCCACGCTCGCCGGCCTCGGCCAAGGTGGCGCGCTTGAGCGGGTCGAGGCGGTCGGTCATGTCGTCGTTCGCACCAAAACCGACATTGTCACCGGCGATCGCGGTGTTTATCTCGCGGCCACCCAGCAGGCCCGGCTGGGAGGCAACGTGCACATCATCCAGGGCCAGAATGAGCTTGCCGGCGGTGATGCGCTGGTTAACATGAAATCAGGCACCGCCACCCTGCTGGCGGGTCCGGGCGGCCAGGTCTCTGGCACCATCACGCCGGGTTCAGGAGACACGAAGTGACCGTCGATACCTCCCGCGAGGGGCTTTACGCCACCTCGCTCAGCAAGCGCTTCAAAAAGCGCCCGGTGGTGCGCGATGTCTCGCTGCACGTCAAACGCGGCGAGGCGGTGGGCTTACTCGGCCCCAACGGCGCGGGCAAAACCACCACCTTTTACATGATCGTCGGGCTCATCGCCCCTGACAGCGGCATCATCTCGCTCGATGGCACCGAGATTTCCTCCCTGCCCATGTACCGGCGCGCCCGGCTGGGCATCGGCTATCTGCCTCAGGAAGCCAGCGTGTTCCGCGGCCTCAATGTCGAGCAAAACATCATGGCCGCGCTCGATGTGGTCGAGCCAGACCGCGACCGGCGTGAGGAAATCCTCTCCGAGCTGCTGGCAGAGTTCAGCATCTCTCATCTGCGTCGCACTCCGGCACTTGCCCTCTCGGGCGGCGAGCGCCGCCGCGTCGAAATCGCCCGCGCCCTGGCCACCGGCCCCAACTATATCCTGCTTGATGAGCCTTTGGCCGGCATCGACCCCATCGCGGTGGGCGAAATCCGCGACCTCGTCTCGCATCTCAAGCATCGCGGCCTCGGCGTGCTGATCACCGACCACAATGTCCGCGAGACACTCGAAATCATCGACCGCGCCTATATCCTCTATGACGGTCAGGTGTTGATGGAAGGTCAGCCCTCCGAAGTCGTGGCCCACGAGGATGTCCGGCGCGTCTATCTGGGCGAGCGCTTCAGCCTGTAGCCAACAGGTCAGGGCGCGGCCTGCACGCACAAGACATGCAAATCCAGCATATCTATTCAACAACCACTCCGCCTACCAAGAACGTAAACGCCCGCAACGCCTCTCCCTCCGTTGGGTCCATCCGCGCCAAATTCTAAAAAAACTTTTTTAACAACAACAACCAAGCCAGAATTACCGGCATTCATAACGTCTCCTGGCAGCATTGTGCAGGCGCACAAAGCGTCATGCACAATCCGGGCCAAGCCGTCAAAACGCTTTGCGCCTGTCAAAAAACGCGCTAGCCTTCTGGCATGGCTTTTGCTCCTTCCCTCGGGCCGCGCCTGGATATGCGCCAATCGCAGTCGTTGGTGATGACCCCGCAACTGCGCCAAGCCATCCAGCTGCTGCAATTCTCCAATCTCGAGGCCGCTTCATATCTTGAAGATGAATTGCTGAAAAATCCGCTCCTTGAGCGCGATGATCCTGGCCCCTCACCCACGGCCGAGCCGCCAATTGCGCCCCCCACCCTCTCCCCCGATAGCGACGCCGCCAGCGGCACAGCGTCCGAGTTCCTGCCCACCGCCAACGAGGCTCCCCTCGACCTCGATCCGACCAATATCTACGACCCCGGCACCAATGCCGATGGGTACGGCGCCACCGGCAGTGGCTCATTTTCAGAAGACGGCGAGGCCTGGAACCCCATCGAGGCCCTGGGCGCCGAGCGTCCAAACCTGCGTGAACATCTGGAAAGCCAGATGCGCCTCACCTTCGCCCATCCCACCGAGCGCCTCATCGCCCTGGCCCTCATCGCCGCGCTCGATGAAGCCGGCCGCCTCGCCGAAGCCCCCAGCGTAATCGCTGACCAGCTCGGCGTCCCTCTAGCCGCGCTTGAAGCCGTGCGCGCCAAAATGCTCCACTTCGACCCGCCGGGCCTGTTCGCGCTCTCGCTGGCCGAGTGTCTGGCCGCCCAGCTGGCCGAAAAAAACCGCCTCGACCCCGCCATGGTGGCCCTGCTCGAAAATCTCGAGCGCCTGGCCCGGCGCGAACTGCGCCAGCTTCAAGAGATTTGCGGCGTGGATGCCGAAGACCTCGCCGATATGATCGCCGAGATCAAACGCCTCGACCCCAAGCCCGGCACCGGCTTCGATTTCGAGCCCCTGCGCCCCCTCATCCCCGATGTGCTGATGCGCCCAGCCCCGGCGAATGAGACCGGCGAGAGTGACTGGCTGCTCGAAATCAACCCCGAGACCATGCCCCGCCTGCTCATCCGCCGCGGCTTTCACGCCCGCATGCTGGCGTCGGGCTCGCGCGAGACACGCGGCTTCCTCTCCGAACAGATGCAAAACGCCAACTCTCTGGTCAAAGCCCTCGAGTCCCGTACCCAAACCATCCTGCGCGTCGCCGCTGAGATCGTGCGCCGCCAGGACGGGTTTTTCCGCCACGGCATCTCGCATCTGCGCCCCCTCACGCTGCGCGACATCGCCGCCGAAGTCGAGCTGCACGAAAGCACCGTCTCGCGCGCCACCTCCAACAAATCCATCGCCACACCACGGGGTATTTTCGAGCTGAAATTCTTCTTCACCACCGCGCTGGCGGGCGCGAACGGCGAAACCCACTCGGCCGAAACGGTCCGCCACCGCGTCGGCCAGATCATCAATGCCGAGAACCCAAAAAATATTTTGTCAGATGACGCCGTCGCGGCACTATTGCAAAAAGAAGGCATAGACATCGCACGAAGAACCGTGGCCAAATACCGGGAAGCGTTGCGTATTCCAGGCTCGGCGCAGCGCAAGCGGGAGAAGCAGCCCGCTTAAAATCGGGGTTAATCAAACCTCGTCATAATCGAGCCATTCTAGTCGGGAGAAGACCATGCAACTTACGGTCTCAGGCAAACAGGTGGAATTGTCAGACGCCCTGCGCGTCCATGTCGGCAAGAACCTGGACACGATAACCTCCAAATATTTTGACGCCGCGCTCGAAGCGCATGTCACCTTCAGCAAGGCGCGCAATTTCTTTACCTGCGACATTAACTTGCATGCCGGGCGCGGCATCACCGTGCGCGGCGAAGGCGAAGCCGCCGACGCTCATGCCGCTTTCGACGACGCCGCCGAGCACATCGCCACACGTCTGCGCCGCTATCGCCGCCGTGTGTCAGAGCATGCGCGTGATGCCGGCAACCGCGCCAAGCCGCAAAATGGCCGCCAATACGTGCTCGCCCCCGAGGCCGAACCCGACCACGAGGAGCCCGCCACTAAAGCCGCCGAGACCTCGGCCGAGGCGCTGAGCGCCATGGTCATCGCCGAATCATCCACCGCCATCGAAACGCTGAGCGTGCGTGACGCGGTGATGAAGCTCGACCTCGCCTTCACCCCGGTCCTCATGTTCCGCAATGCCAAGACCAACGAACTCAACGTGGTCTACCGCCGTACCGACGGCAATGTCGGCTGGATCGACCCGGCCGCCTGACCGGCACAACTGAACTTAGCCGGCGGGATCAACCATCCCGCCGGTTTTTTCATGCCCGCAACGTCTCAAACATAAGGGGGCAGCGTGTAGCCCTTGGGGGAGAGGGTGAAAATCTCGCATCCCGTCTCGGTCACGCCAATCATGTGCTCAAACTGCGCCGAGAGTGAGCGGTCGCGCGTGACGGCGGTCCAGCCATCATCGAGCACCTTCACCTCCTGCCGTCCGGCATTCACCATCGGCTCGATGGTGAAAAACATGCCCGGTTTCAGCACGGCGCCCTCACCCCGTCGGCCAAAATGCAGCACGTTGGGCGATTCATGGAATTTCTGGCCGATACCGTGGCCGCAAAAATCGCGCACCACCGAAAAACGCTGACCTTCGACATAAGACTGGATGGCATAGCCAATATCGCCAAGCGTGGCGCCGGGCTTAACCGCCGCAATGCCGCGCATGAGCGATTCATACGTCACCTCGATCAGCCGCTTAGCCTTGGTTGAAGCCTCGCCCGCCACATACATGCGGCTCGAATCGCCATACCAGCCGTCCAGAATCACCGTGACGTCAATGTTCACAATGTCCCCGTCCACCAGCTTCTTATCGCCCGGAATACCATGACACACGACATGATTGATCGAAGTGCAGATGGATTTCGGAAAGCCGCGATAATTAAGCGGTGCCGGAATTGCCCCATGATCTTGAATAAAATCATGGCAAAGCTGATTCAGCCGCTCGGTGGTCACACCGGGCAGCACATGCTCACCAATCATGTCCAGCGTCTCGGCGGCCAGCTTCCCGGCGGCGCGCATGGGCACAAAATCCTCCGGGCTGTGAATCCTGATCCGCCGCGCTTCGGCACCACCATCCATCGTCAACTCACCTTAAAAATACTCTCAGCAGCCTTACCACATGCGCGCATGCCGCGGCAAAACAAGCCTGCCATACCGGTTTTCACAAATTTCCGTTCAAAAACCCCAGCGCCGGCAGCGGTTTCCAACGCCTCGGCAGGTCGGTCCGTCTGATCGGCCGCACAATATAGCGAGGCACCATTTGCCCCGTGCGCTCCAAAAACCCGGCATAAGCCCGTACTTCGCTCTCGCGCCAAGCTTGGTCACGCAGCGCCGCGGCACGGTTTGGGTAAATCTCGGCAATGCGAATAACGCGGCCAATCACCGCCACCACCGCCCAGAGCGAGTCCTCGCTCCCCTTGCGCCTCTCTGCGGAGAATTCCACCAGCCAGCCTCCGTTGCCGGAGTCTTATAAGCGAGTTTTCAAAAAATCAGTGGATTTTTTGCCTGATCGCCGCCAGCCCGAGCGCCACCAGCACCCGCGGATCAGCCAGCAAATACCGCCCCGCCAATCGCAACGGCTCATGACCCAGCCCGTGCAGCCATGCCAGCCCATGCTCGGTCATCCAGCGCGGTGGTGGCGTTCTCACCCCCGCCGCCAGTTGCAGCGCCGTGCCCACACACAGCCCAATCCCCACAGCCTCCGGGCACTGGGCAACACTGAAGGCCAATAATTCCTGCACCGGCGCCCCCACCACAAAAAACGTGAAAGCCGCCCGCGTCCGGCAAACAAACGCCACCGCCGCCGCAAAGGCCACATCATCCTCCAACAGCGCCATGGGCGGCTGGTGGTGCACAAACTCCACCTTGGGAAAGCGCGCGCACAGGGCGGCAAACTCCTCGTCTCTCATCCCCACCACCGCCACCCGCCGGCCGTGCAAATGGGGCAGCAGGGCGTTGGTCAGGCGCGCGCCAGTTACCACACAGGGATATTCCAGCCCAAACATCCCCGCCACCACCGCCACCCCCCATGACTCCAGCAGGCAAAGCATCGCCCGGCGATAAACCGCCCGCAGCCGCGGAATCCGCATCAATCGGTCAATATGATCGGCATTCGGCGTTACCACATAACCAAAGCGGGCCGCCTCTGGGCGCGCCAACACCCGGCGCACCGCGGTCTCTTCCGTAACATTACTGAACTCGATCCCCAGCAGAGACGTGGTGGAGGTCAGACCCAGATTGTCCATGCTCAGCACCGCCCGCCGCGCCATCGCGGCCGCTCATGGTCTCGCCGGGCAAATATCGGCGACACGCCAATCGGGCTTAGGTCCGCCATTTGTTAGTTTATAAATTTTCAGCCGCCCGCCGGCCATGCCCGCGCTCCTCAATTTTTCGAGATGTCCAGCCATTTTCTCCAAAAATTGACCAAATCCCGATCAATTCTGCGCGAGGCGCGTCCCCCAGCCCCCGCATTATTGCACAGGCAATACCGGTACCACCCAAGGCCGGCGCCCCTGCACCTCGGCATCGGTGCGCAGCTTTATCTTGGCGGGCGTCACCCAAGCCGCCACGGCCCCATCCAAAAACGCCCGCCGGCGGTCCAAAACCACCACCCCTGGGCAGGCCGGCACCAGGGCTGGTGAAACGATGACCCTGACCCCAGCTCCCGGCGGACAAACCGGCGTGTCGGTGTAAAGCACCGCCCCCAACCGGCAGCTGGCGGCTGAACAGGCGGCGGGCGTGAGCGCCACACCGCCCCACACACCTTGCCATTGCGCCAACACAAACCGGCTCGCATGGGGCTGTTCCACCACATAAACACTTCCCCCCGCACGTATCGCCACCAGCCGCGCATCGGCTGAAATCAGCACATCAGGCGGCCGGGCCCCCAACGCCAGCACCAGCGCCGCCACCATTCCCCCCAGCCCCAGCCAGCGTCCCCGCCCACGCCATATACACAGCCAACTCAGCCCCGCGGCATAGGCCAGCATGGCACTCACCGGCAGCGCGGGCACGCGCAGCAGCGCATCCGGCCAGGCGGCGATCACCCGTGTCAGCCACACCATCACCCCAATCCCCCAGCCCATCGGCACCAGCGCGGCGGCGGCCAAATGCAGCGGCATCAGCCCCAGGGCCAGCAAGCCAAGCGGCATAATCCAGAAGGCCGTCAGCGGCACCGCCACCAAATTGGCCAAAATCCAATAAGGCTGCATTTGCCCAAACTGAAAGGCCGCGAACGGCATCGAAGCCCCGCCCGCCAACAAGCTGGTGAGCGCCAGCATGAGCAGATGCATGCCCACCCGCCCGAATTTCGACGATGTCGCATGAAACCGCGTGAACCAATGCCCCACCGCCGCATACCCCGAAATGAGCGCCAGCACGGCCGAGAAGCTCATCTGAAAGCTGACGCCCAGCACCGCCTCGGGGGTGGCCAGCATCAGCGCCAACGCGGCCATCGCCAACCCCCGCAACGAAGCCGCCCGCCGCCCGGCGATAATCCCCGCCGTCACCAGCCCGGCCATGGCCAGGCTGCGTAAAATCGGCAAATGCGCGCCGGTCAGCAGCGCATACATCCCCCCCGCCAGCAGCGCCGCCACCGCCGCCACCGGTTTCACTGGCCAGCGCAGCGTCAACCGCTCGCTGCGCGTGAGCAAAAAGCGCGTGATCCCAAAGGCCAGCCCCATCACAATGCCCACATGCAGCCCGGCCACGGCCAGAATATGCGCCAGCCCCGCGGCAATGAAATCCTGCCGCTCGTCCGCCGGAATCGATTGCTCGTCCCCCGTCAGCAGCGTCACCGCCACCGCCCCCGTTCGTGGTGGCAGAACGGCCAAAATCCGGGTGGCGATGTCCGCCCGCACGGTCTGCACCCAGGCCGCCAGCCCACCCGGCCGCGCCGGCGCAACCACGGTCAAATCCCCCACCATGGCGCCCATAGCGGCCAAACCCGCGAAATACTCGTCGCGCCCCACATCCCACCCGCCGGGCCAGGCCGGGCGCTCAGGGCCAAACAGCAATCCATAGCCGCGCACCGTTTCTCCGGCCACCAGCGACACGGGATCATTGGCGCGCAGCTTCACCCGCACATCGCGCGCCATGGGTGGTCCGCCATCCAGCCTTACCTGATCCAACGTCAACCGCACCGTGCCGGGCAACAGCTCAATCCCCGCCACCCGCCCCTGAACATCCATCACGCCAGCGGGAATGATCGGCATCAGCGGCAACGATGCCGTCCGCCACTCAGCCCGCGCAAACCCCAGTGCCGCCGCCAGCGCCAGCGCCGCCGCAAAGCGCCCGTAAAAATGCCCCCATGCCAGCCCCAGCGCCGCGCCCGCCATCACCACCATCCCACCCCCCACCCAGAGCGGCGGCTCGGCCGGCAACGCGAAATAGCCCAAAATGGCCGCGCCCATAGCCACCGGCAGCAGTAGAAAAAACCGCCCCCGTTCCGCCTCCACCCAGCGCGCGAACCAATCGGCCATATGCAACCATCGGTTGTTTCTCGCACATTAACCATTTTGCCCTGGCTGGCACAATCGGGGCCAAAGGTTTATGGGGCACACATGACCGTCCGTACCCGTTTTGCCCCCTCGCCCACCGGCCTGCTGCACATTGGCGGCGTCCGCACGGCTTTGTTCAATTACCTGTTCGCCCGCCACATGGGCGGCGAGTTCCTGCTTCGCATCGAAGACACCGACCGCGCCCGCTCCACGCAAGAGGCCGTGCAGGTGATCCTCGACGGCCTCGAATGGCTGGGCCTGAAGGCCGACGCGCCGCCGGTCTATCAAACCACCCGCGAAACCCGCCATGTCGAGGTGGCGATGCAACTGCTCGAGGCCGGCAAGGCCTATCGCTGCTATTGCACCCCCGAGGAGCTGACCGCCATGCGCGAGCAGGCCATGGCCGAAAAACGCCCGCCCCGCTACGATGGACGCTGGCGCGACCGCGACCCGTCCGAGGCTCCGGCGGGCGTCAAACCCGCCATCCGCCTCAAAGCCCCCCGCGAGGGTGAGGTCGTGCTGAACGATCTGGTGCAAGGCGAAGTGCGCGTGAAAAACGCCGAGATGGATGACATGATCATCCTGCGCTCAGACGGCACCCCCACCTACCTGCACGCCGTGGTGGTCGATGACCATGACATGGGCATCACCCACGTCATCCGCGGCGATGACCACCTCACCAACACCTTCCGCCAAATCCAGATTTACGACGCCATGGGCTGGGAGACGCCGAATTTCGCCCATATCCCGCTCATCCACGGCGCCGACGGCGCCAAGCTCTCCAAGCGCCACGGCGCGGTCAGCGTGCTCGAATTCCGCGAGCAGGGCTTCCTGCCCGAAGCGCTGTGCAACTACCTGCTGCGCCTTGGCTGGGGCCATGGCGATGCCGAGTTCCTGACGCGCGACGAGCAGATCAACCTGTTCACCCTCGAAGGCGTGGGCCGCGCGGCGAGCCGCATGGATTACGCCAAGCTCACCCACCTGAACGGCATGTGGCTGCGCCAGGCCGACGATGCGCGCCTGCGCGAAGATGTCCTCGAGCGCCTGACTAAATCCGGCCTTACCGTCTCGACCGAGGCCATGGTGCGCCTGCTCATCCTCATGCCGGGCCTTAAAGAACGCGCCAAAACCCTTGAGGAGCTAGCATCTTCCTCGGCCTTCCTGGTGCGTGACGTGCCCCTGCCCTTCGAGCCCAAGGCCGAGGCCCTGCTGACGCTGGAAGCCCGCGAACTGCTCGCCCGCCTGGCGCCCCAGCTCGAAGCGGCCGAGTTCGAGGCCACGGCCATCGATGCCACGCTGCGCGCCTTCGCCGAGGCCGAAGGCCGCAAGCTTGGCCAGGTCGCCCAACCGCTCCGCGCGGCACTCACCGGCAGCACCACTAGCCCCGGCATCGACGCCACGCTCATCGCGCTCGGCAAACCTGAAGCCCTGAAGCGCATCCGCGCCGTCGCCGGCTAAATCCGCGCCCCGCCATGCCCCCGGCATGGCGGGTTTCAGTAGAAGCTGTAGGCCAGCCCGAAATCCACCCCACCCTCGGTGGTGGCGGCAAACGGTTCATAATTTCCGCCCAGATAGGTGAAATGATCGAGATAAGCCCCGGCCTGCATATGCACCGGGCCGTAAATCGGCGCATCCAGCCCCAGCTCCACCCGCTCCTGCGGCGTCACGCCCTGGGCCTCAGTGCCATTACCCGCATCACGCAGCCTGCTGGCCCCGCCTGCCAGCGCCAGCACCTCAACCCCAACCGAAGCCGCCACCCCCCGGCCCAACGGCAAATCGAGCTTGCCGCCCCCGCCCAGCAGCGCGGTCTGGTAAACAGCCCCACCGCCGCCTGGCACGGCCTGGTTCCAGCACTGATAGCCAAAAGCAAAATACGGGATGATTTCCGCGCCCGAAGCCAATTCCATCCCGACCCCCAGCCGTGCCTCAACCCGGTTGAAACTGGCCCTGTCAGGGGCGCCGCTGGCCGTGCCCAGCTCACCCACCCCAAACCGGTAAGATAGCGCGCCATAATCATCATGGTGAGCCCCAGGCCACAAAATCCCGCCCCCCAGCATCAAGCCGGGATAGACCCCACTCACCGCACCGCGCGCAAGGGGCCCGGGCTCATAATCACCATAGGCCCCGCTCACCGCGCCATATAAATTGGTCTCCATGGCGGCCACGGCCGGGCTGGCAGCCTGGGCGCCACCGCCCGCCAGCATCATCCCGGCAATCATCACCCCAAGCCGCCGCACAACCCCGCCCTCACAAACGAGGCGCCATATTACACCCAACTCACTATAAGTTCATTAAAATTTATGTCCCGGCATTACAGTGCGAGTGCCGCCAACGCCTTACCCTCGGCCACCGCCTTGGCCAGCGAGGTGCCGTCCAGCTCGCTGGCAATGGCATCGCGCACCCGGCGCATCACACGCCTGATATCGCAGCTCTGCTCGTCGCGGCATTCCTCACAACGGCGGTAGTAATTCACGCTCACACAGGCCAGCGGCGCCAGTGCCCCATCCATAATCCGCACCACCTGCCCAAAGGTAATCAGATCCGCCGGCTTGGCCAGCGCATATCCCCCGCCCCGCCCGCGCCGCGAGCGCACAATGCCGTTGCGGTTGAGTTCCAGCAAAATAGCTTCCAGAAATTTCTTGGGCAAATTCTCCCGCTCGGCAATTTCGCTCACCAGCAGCAGCTTGTCGCTATTTTCCTTGGCCAGCACCATCAGCGCCAGCAGCGCGTATTTGCATTTTTGCGACAACATCCAGAAGGCCCCACCCGCAAGATCATCAGTTGAGGTTTTTCATAGCACGGCTTCCCGATAGGAAATATACTCTCAATTCTCTCCGGCGAGAGAAAGCCCTACCGCCTCAGCCACCTTGATGCCGTCTATACCCGCCGAGAGAATCCCCCCCGCATAGCCCGCGCCCTCACCCGCCGGATAAAGGCCATGGACATTGAGCGAACAAAAATCCGCCCCACGGGTAATCCGCACCGGGCTGGATGTGCGCGTCTCCACGCCGGTCAGCAGCGCATCATGGCGCGCATAGCCTTTAATCTGGCGTTCAAACGCCGGCAGCGCCTCGCGCATCGCCTCAATCGCATAGGCCGGCAAACAGCCCGCCAGATTGGTCAAATGCACGCCCGGCTTATAGGAGGGCACGATTTCACCAAACGAGGTCGAGGCCCGGTCAGCCAGAAAATCCCCCACCAGTTGCCCCGGCGCCCGGTAGCCGCCACCACCCGCCTGAAACGCCAGGCTCTCAAGCTGGCGCTGAAACTCCACCCCCGCCAACACCCCGCCCGGATAATCATCGGGCGCGATATTCACCACGAGGCCGGAATTGGCATTGCGCTCAGCGCGCGAATATTGACTCATGCCGTTCGTCACCACCCGGCCTTCCTCCGAGGTGGCCGCCACCACCGTACCGCCCGGACACATGCAAAACGAATACACCGCCCGGCCATTTCTGGCATGGTACACCAGCTTGTAATCCGCCGCGCCCAGCAGCTTGTGCCCGGCGAATTTACCAAAACGCTGCGCGTCGATCATCGATTGCGGGTGCTCAATGCGGAACCCCACCGCAAAGGGCTTGGCCTCCATGAACACACCGCGCGCATGCAGCGCCGCGAACGTATCACGCGATGAATGGCCAATCGCCAGCACCACATGGTCGGTCTCTATGCGCTCGCCCTCGGCGGTGATCACCGCCCGCATCTGGCCGTCCCTGATGTCGAAATCCGCCACCCGGGTGCCAAACCGGTACTCGCCGCCCAACGCCTCGATCTTGGCGCGCATCTGCTCGACCATCGAAACCAGCCGAAACGTGCCAATATGAGGCTTGGCGATATAGAGAATCTCCTCCGGCGCTCCTGCCTCGACAAAGGCGCTAAACACCTTGCGGCTCAAATTGCGCGGGTCGCGAATCTGCGAATAGAGTTTGCCGTCCGAGAACGTCCCCGCGCCCCCCTCGCCAAACTGTACGTTCGATTCGGGGTTCAGCTCGCCGCGCCGCCACAGGCCCCAGGTATCCTTGGTCCGCTCGCGGACAATCTTGCCTCGCTCCAAAATCAGCGGACAAAACCCCATCTCAGCCAAAATCAGGGCCGCGAATATCCCGCACGGCCCGGTGCCAATCACCACCGGGCGTTTTTGCGGCGCCCGCACCGCCTTGGCCACATAGCGGTAGCTCATATCCGGCGTGGGCTCTCCCGCGCTCACGTCGCGCGCCAGCACCGCATCAATCGTATAAACCAGCGTGATCTCGCTTTTCTTGCGCGCATCCCAGGCGCGCCGATGCACCTGGAAAGCGAGAATCTCCTCCTCAGCCACGCCAAACCCGGCCGCGATCGCCGCTTTCAGCTCCGCCTCCGCGTGGTCGAGTTTCAGGCGCAGCCCGGTCAGACGGCGCATTGGGGTTCACCAGAATTCTGCATTACAAAGGCTCTACAACCATCCACGTGCGCTCGCCAATGTCTTTGGTCATCGATCTGCGCTGCCTGCAAGACCCCAATTACCGCACGCGCGGCATCGGCGCCCAGGCGCGTGCCCTTGCGCGCCACGCCCCCGCGCCCTTCACCGGCCTTATCGACCCATCCCTGCCCCCCTTGAGCCCCGAAGACGCCACCCTCCCCGCCGCCCTGTCGCCGCACGCCTATGTCCCCGGCGCCACGCGCTTTCTCAACCCCTCGCCCATGGGCCCGAACCAAACCTTCCTCGCCCGCCTGCTCACCACCCCCGGCCTCACCAAAGCCGCCTGCGTGCATGATTTCATTCCCCTCGACGCCCCCGAGACCTATCTGCGCGACGGCACCACCCGGCTCGATTATTTCACCGCCCTCGCCTGGCTGAAGCGCTACGACCTGCTCCTCCCCAACTCCGCCCCCACCGAAGCCCGCGTAAGGCAGATCTTTGGCTCCGTGCCCAGCCGCGTCACCGGTGTCGCTTTGCCGCCCTGGATACAAACCGTCTCCCGCGCCGCGCCCAAACATTTTCTCATGCTGGGTGGCGATGATCCGCGCAAAAACCCAGAATCCCTCATCCGCGCCTGGGCCGCCCACCCACGCCTGCGCGCCCACCCGCTCATCATCACCGGCAGCTCGGCCGCCCCCTCGGCGCTGCATCTGCCTTACCCCCTGCTGCTGCCCGGCCACGTGCCCAACCTGGCACCGCTCTTCGCTCAGGCCATCGCCCTCATCACCCCCTCATCGGTCGAGGGTTTTTCCATGCCGGTTGCCGAGGCCATCGCCACCGGCATTCCCGCCATCGCCTCAGACATTCCCGCCCATCGCGCCCAGCTCCCCCCCGCGCACCTGTTTCCCCCGCAAGATACCCAGGCCTTAACCACCCTCCTGCTGCGCGCGCTCGATGATCCGGCCGCCCTCATCGCCCCCCGTGCGCGGGATTTCTCAGCCCCCGCCGTGGCCGCCCGCGCGTTTGGCGGTCTCACCCCCAAACCGCGCGCCGCGCGCCGTCCCCGTCTCGCCCTCATCACGCCCCTGCCGCCCACGCCCAGCGGCATCGCCGACCATTCGGCCGCGCTCATCCGGGCCCTCGCACCGCACGCCGAAATCACCAGCTTCAGCCCCCAAACCCTCACGCCCCTGCCCTTCATCGCTGGCCGGTTCGATGCCACGCTCGCCATTCTGGGCAACGCCCCGCTGCACGCTAAAACTCATGCGTTCGCCACCCGGTTCGGCGCTGCCGTACTCTGCCATGATTCCCGCCTGCTCGGCCTGTTCGCCGGCCAAAGCCTGGCTGCCGCCGCCCAAGCCGCCAGCCAGGAGCTCAACCGCCTTGTACCAGAAGCCGAAATCCTCGACTGGTCCGCCAACGAAACCACCCGCCAGGCCAGCTTCCTCGGCCCGCTTGCGCGCACGGCCCGCCCGCTCATCTTCCACACGCCCCATAGCGTGGCCGAGATGCAAACACGCTTCCGCATCACCGCCCACCATTTGCCCTTCGCCCTGCAACGCGACCTCACCCTTACGCCCAAGCCCCAGGCCCGCGCGGCGCTGGGGGTTGGGGGGCAAAAGCTGATCATCTCCTGCGGCTTTCTCAACCGCGCCAAGGCCGTGCCGCTGGCGCTCGAAGCCTTTGCCCGGCTGCGCCAGACGCTTGATGCGAGATTGGTCTTCGTCGGCCAAGCTGAGGAGGATTTTACCCCCATTGCCCAGGTACTGGGCATTTTGCCCCATGTCACGCTGGGCACCGGCTATAGCGCCGAAACCACTTACCAGCTCTGGCTCTCAGCCGCCGATTGCGCGCTGCAACTCCGCGCCGGTCCACCCGGCAACATCTCGGGCGCCTTGCAAGACTGCATCAATGCCGGCCTGCCAAGTGTTGCCACCGCTGACCTCGCCGACAATCTCGCCGCCCCGCCCTATGTCATTCGCGTGGGCCAACACCCGGCCGAAATCTCCGCCGCCCTGGCAACCCTGCTCACCGCGCCGCCCGAAACCAGCCAAGCCCGCACGGCCTACGCCGCCACGCATTCCATGGCGTCTTACGCCTCGTCGCTGCTCTCGCTGCTGGGGCTCGCCTGAACCGGCGCATTGAGCGCGATCGTCAGCAGCACCGCCTCCAGCGCCGCGTCCCGGCGCCGGAGTTCAGCCTTCACCTCCGCCAGCTCCGCCATCACCTCGGCCATCATAAAGCCGCGCACGCGGCGGAGCAGGGCTTTAAGCACGGCGCAAATCGAGCGTGCGGGTATATTCAGCCCCTGGCACGGGCTTGGGCGCGGGCGAAGGCCCGGGTGTGTGGCCAAACGCCCAGAAGCGCGAACGGCGGCGCGCCTCGGCGGCGTTGGAATTGACAGGAAAATCCTCATAAGCCCGCCCGCCCGGATGCGCGACATGGTGCGTCATGCCGCCCACAGCGCGCCCGGTCCAGCGGTCATACACATCAAACACCAGCGGCCCCTGCGCCCATATGGTCGGGTGCAGCGCCGAGTAAGGCTGCCAGGCCTTAAACCGCACCCCCGCCACATATTCCCCCTGCACCTCGGTGCGCTGCAACGGCATGGCCACGCCATTCACCGCCAACACGTAGCGCTCATCCACCCAGCCATTCACCTTCACCTGCAAGCGCTCGGCCGAGCTGTCCACATAACGCGCCGTCCCGCTCGAGGTCTGCTCCTCCCCCAGCACATGCCAGGGTTCGAGCGCGTGGCGCAGCTCGAGCTGAATATCGCGCACCGCCGTCTCGCCCAGCTTGGGAAACCGGAATTCGAGATGCGGCGCGAACCAGTCCTTGTCGAGCGGATAGCCATAAGCCGAGAGCTCCTCGAGCGCGCCAAAGAAATCCGCCTGGTTATAATGGGGCAGCAAAAACTCATCATGCAGCCGGGTGCCCCAGCGCACCAGCGCGCGCTCATAGGGTTTCTCCCAAAACGCCGCGATGCACGAGCGCATCAACAGCATCTGCGCGAGCGACATTTCGGCATGCGGCGGCATCTCGAAGGCGCGGAACTCCACCAGCCCCCGCCGCCCCGCCCCGCCATTGGGCGAATAGAGCTTGTCGATGCAAAATTCCGTCCGGTGCCCGTTGCCGGTCATGTCGGCCAGAATATTGCGAAACAGCCGGTCCACCAGCCAAGGCGGCGTCTGGCTCTGGCGGGCGGTCTGCTGAAACGCGATTTCCAGCTCATTCACCGCATCATCGCGCGCCTCATCAATGCGCGGATGCTGAGAGGACGGGCCAATGAACAGCCCCGAGAACAAAAAGCTCAGGCTCGGGTGATTGTGCCAAAACCCCAGCATCGACTTCAGCAGATCCGGACGGCGCAAAAACGGGCTCTCGCCTGGGCTTGCCGCCCCCATCACCACATGGTTGCCGCCGCCCGTGCCCACATGCTTGCCATCGAGCATGAATTTCTCGGCCGAGAGCCCCACCTCGCGCGCGGCCTCATAAAGCTGGCCCGTGCGCTCCACCATCTGGCTCCAGCTGGTGGCGGGGTGAATGTTGCATTCAATCACCCCCGGATCAGGCGTGACCGAGAAATTGATCACCCGCTCATCCTCGGGCGGCAGATACCCCTCCAGCACCACCTTGCGTCCCATCTCCTCGGCGGTCTGCTCAATCGCGGCCGTCAGGTCCAGCCAATCCTCGACATCGAACAGCGGCGGGTAGAAGATATGAATAACCCCCCCGCGCGCCTCCACGCAAAGCGCGGTGCGTACAACCCCCGGCTCCTCGCGCCCAACCACCGGCAAATCCTGCCGCACGGGCCGAAACGCCTCGATCCCGCTGCCCTCCTCAAACGTCTCGCGCATCCGCGCGCGCTGCAGCGCGTCGCGCCGGGGTAATTGGTTGCGGGGCGCAAACGGGTCGGGCGCGAACGTGGCCTCGATATGCTCAGGGTCCGCCCAGGGCAGGCTTTCCAATGGCAGACGCAGCCCGATCGGCGAATCGCCCGGCACCAGAAACATCACATCATCCCGGAAGATCCACTTGCCCGACTGCCAACGCCGGTCCCCCTCCATCCACACGCGCCGCAGCGGCAGCACCGCCCCCACAGAAGACGCCAAACCCTGCCCAAACACCTTGGCCAGCCGGGCGCGCTCCAGCGGGTCGCGCAGCTTGGCATCCTCCACAACCACATTGGCCGGCAGGCGCTTCTCACGCCACAAATAATAGTGAATATCCTCATGGGCCGCGTTCACCAGCCCAGGGTCCACCCGCAGCCGCTCGGCCAGGGCGCGGGCAAACGCCTCGCTGTCGGCCGCCGTGGCGTCGTCGCGGTCATCATCCGAGGCCAGCAACTCCGGATTCTTCCAAATTTTCTCGCCATCGGCCCGCCAATGGGCATGAATAGCCCAGCGCGGCAGTTGCTCGCCGGGATATTGCTTGCCCATATTATAGGTCAGCGCCGCCCCCTGGCTCCAAAGCGGCGTGAGCTTCCTGATCAGCCGTCCGGCATAAGCCCGCTTGCTTGGGCCCAGCGCGTCGATATTCCATTCCGCGCCCTCATGGTCGGTGGCCGACACAAAAGTCGGCTCGCCGCCCATGGTCAGGCGCACGTCGTTCTTCAGCAGCGCACGGTCCACGGCGGCGCCGCGGGCCAGAATATCCTGCCATTGCTTCGCGGTATAAGGCTTGGTCACGCGCGGCGTCTCATGCACGCGCCGCACCTCCATGTGGAACTCGAAGTCCGTCTTCGTGCCATCGGGCGCGGCGAACCCGCCCGAAATCGGCGCGGCCGATTGCGGGCTCGGCGTGGCCGCCAGCGGAATATGCCCTTCCCCCGCCAGCAACCCCGAGGTCGCATCCAACCCCACCCAGCCGGCACCGGGCAGATACACCTCCGCCCAGGCGTGCAGATCGGTGAAATCCGCCTCAGGCCCCGCCGCCCCGCCATCCACCGGCTTCTGGTCAGCGGTAAGCTGAATGAGATACCCCGATACAAACCGCGCCGCATATCCCAAATGCCGGAGCAAATTCACCAGCAGCCAGGCCGAATCCCGGCACGACCCCTTCGCTCCCGCCAGCGTCTCCTCGGGTGAAAACACGCCCGGCTCCATGCGGACCACATACGCCGTGCGCTCATGAACCTGGCGGTTGACCTCGACCAGCATATCCACCACGCCCGGGGCCTGGTCCGCAAATTGCGCGCGCGCCTCCTCAATGAATTTCGTCAGCAGCGGTCCAGGCTCATTTAGCACCCTAAAGGGCGCCAGCTCCTCGGCCAGCACCTCCTGGTACTCAAACGGCCACGTCTCGGCCTCGGGCTCCAGAAAAAAATCAAACGGGTTGATGGTCGCCATATCGGCCACCAGATCGACCGTGACCTCAAACCTCTTCACCCGCTCGGGAAACACCACGCGTGCCAAAAAATTTCCCTGCGGGTCTTGCTGCCAGTTCAAAAAATGCGGCTTGGGCGAAACCGTGAGCGCATAGGAAATGATTGGCGTGCGCGCATAAGGCGCTGGCCGCAGCCTGATCACCTGTGGCCCCATGGTAACCAGATGATCGTATTTATAAGAGGTGCGGTGCGTAATGGCAGCGTGAATGGACATGCAGGCTCCTCGGGCTTTGCCTTAGCTTCACCATGCGCGCGGCTGTTTTGCAACGCATCACCCGTTCCCCTCGGCGTGCAAATTTCCCCTACCATGCGCATAATGCCCAAAACTTTGCCAAGGGGAGCCCATTTTGACCACCACTCGCGCCACCTCCGTGCAAATCGCGTGTGAAGACGGAATTCACCTATCCGGCCATCTCTGGTCCACGCCCGGCCCCAATGCCGGGCTCGTCATCATCAACCCAGCCACGGGCGTGCGCGCCGATTATTATCACCGCTACGCCCAGTTCCTCACAGATCACGGTTTCAGCGCCCTCACCTACGATTATCGCGGCATCGGTGCCTCGCGCCCCGCCAGCCTGCGCGGCTGCGGCTATAAATGGCGTGACTGGGGCATGCTTGATTTCGCAGCAGCGCTCGCCTTCGCCCAACGGGCGGCACCCAGCACGAAGCTGCTATGCGTCGGTCATTCCATCGGCGGCTATCTCGCCGGCCTCGCCCCCAACGCCGCCAGCCTCGCCCGCCTGCTCACAGTCGGCGCGCAATATGCCTTCTGGCCCGACTACGCCGCCCATAAGCGCCTGGGTCTGGTGGCCAAATGGCACATCGCCATGCCGGCCCTCACCGCGCTCTGCGGCTATTTTCCCGGTAAAAAACTCGGCTGGCTGGAAGATTTACCCAAAGGCGTGGCCTATGAATGGAGCTTCCGGGGCGCCCTGATGGAACACACCCACCCGCCCCATGAGCGCCCCGAGATTCTACACCGTTTCAGCGCCGTCACCGCGCCCATCCTGGCGATTACGCTAAGCGACGATGAATTCGCCACCCTCCCCGCCATCAAACGCACGCTCGCCTACTACACCGGCGCCTCCAAATCAGCGGTCATGCTCCACCCCGCCGATTTCGGGCACGAGAAAATCGGCCATTTCGGGCTGTTCCACGCCCGCCATAAAAACGATTTCTGGCCCGCCACGCTGAAATGGCTGCAAGGCGGGGCCAATCCCTGGCCCCACCGCGCCGTGCCGCTATAGGCCGTTTTAGCCCAGCAATACCCGCACATGGTGCTTCTTGCCCGAGGAGAGCTTCTGCTCCGCCTTGGGCGCCACCATCAACGCCTCGTCGGTAATCACCACGTCATCAAGCCGCGCCCCGCCACCCCTGATCAGCCGCCTGGCCTCGCCATTGCTGGCCGCCAGCCCCGCCTTCACCAACAGCGCGAAAGCGGGCATCCCCTCGCCAAACTCGGCCGCCGGAATGGTAATGCTGGGCAGGCTGCCCGCCGCCACCCCTTCGGTGAACAGCTTGCGCGCGGTCTCGGCGGCCTCCTCGGCGGCCACGCGGCCATGGCACAGCGCGGTGGCCTCGGTCGCCAGCACAATCTTGGCCTGATTAATCTCGGCGCCGCCCAACTCCTCCAGCCGGGCAATCTCATCGAGCGCCAGATCGGTGAACAGACGCAAGAACCGACCGACATCGGCATCTTCCGTGTTCCGCCAGAACTGCCAGTACTGATAAGGGCTCAGCTTCTCCGCCGAAAGCCACACCGCCCCCGAGGCCGACTTGCCCATCTTCGCGCCCGAGGCGGTGGTGATCAGCGGCGTGGTCAGCCCGAACACGCTCTTCTGCTCGGTGCGCCGCACCAGCTCAATGCCCGAGACAATATTCCCCCACTGGTCCGACCCGCCCATCTGCAGCACCACATTTTCCCGGCGCAGCAGCTCGCGGAAATCATAGGATTGCAGGATGGAATAGTTGAACTCCAAAAAGGTCAGCCCCTGCTCGCGCTCCAGCCGCTGCTTCACAGAGTCGAACGAGAGCATGCGATTGACCGAGAAATGCACCCCGACATCGCGCAGCAGCGCAATATAAGAGAGCTGGTCCAGCCACTCGGCATTATTGACCAGCACCGCATTGCTCGAAAAATCAATGAACGCCTCGAGATTCTTACGAATCCCCACCAGATTCTCGGCGATCTTCTCCTCGGTCAAAAGCTGGCGCGCCTCCTCCCTGAACGAAGGATCACCAATGCGCGTCGTGCCGCCGCCCAGCAGCGCCACTGGCTTGTGCCCGTGCTTTTGAAACAGCCGGAGCAGCATAATGGGGATCATATGCCCCACATGCAAAGAGTCCGCTGTCAGATCGAACCCCGCATACCCCGCGATCGAGCCCGTGGCGCAAGCTTCATCCAGCGCCGCCTCGTCGGTGCATTGAAAAATAAAGCCGCGCGCCTTCGCCTCGGCCAGAAATCCACTCTTTGCCATCGTCATGCTCCTGTGGCCGTGGCGGGTAGCACAGCCCCCGCTTGGCGCAAAGCCGCTTCCCGCCACACGCGCCATGCCGCCAACGCCACCACCAGGGGCGTAAACAACACCCCCGTCAACAGCGAGACAGTCGGGCAAAACACCGGCCACAACCAAAACGCGACATCTATCAACCCAATCCGCCACCCCCGCCGCTCAGCCAGCAGCGCCAGCATGGCCGAACCAGCCACCATGTCATAAGTGTCGCCATAAGGGGTCGCCAACAGCGAAAGCAGCACTGTCAACGCCACTTTTTCTACCCACCCCACGCGCGCGCGCCCACAGCCACCAAGTCACTGCCATGACCGCCCCCGACACCACCAGTTGCACTAGCCCCGCCAGATGCGTGCCGCCCCTTAGGCTGCGCACCATCCAGAACACTGAACCCCCCGAAGCCTGTGCCGTTCTGGGCGCGAAGCCCGCATCGAGCAGAGTAGCCCCGCCGGCTTGTCCATGGTCAAGATAGGCAAGCCAGATCGAGGGCCCAAAAGCCACCACCGTCATCGCCACCAGCAGCCCACAAACCAAAGCAAACCCACCCACACCCCGCCATGAATGCTGCCCCCCCAAAGCGGCCGGCACCAAAATGCCGGTCTGAGGCTTACAGGCCAACAGCCCAAGCAACGCCCCCGCCAAGCCGGGCAGCTCATTCCCTCTCATTAACCCGGCCACCAGCAGAGCACCGCCAATCAACCCCAACTGCCCCAGCATCGTGTTCCACAATGCCGCCGGGCTGAGCAGGCTCGCCCCAATGACCAGCCAAGACAGCCCCGCCCACCGCCAGAGTCCTGCTGCCAGAACGATCCAGGCAATTGTCCAAGCCAAAAAACCCGCCTCGAAGGGCAAATGCGAGATGATGCTGGCCAGCAGCAATATAGGCGGCGGATAAGGAAAACCCTCGTGATATCCGCCGGGCAAGGCGAAGAGCGCGTCCGGGCGCAACGGTAGTACCATCGCGTGCAGGGCGTCCGGCGATAGCCGTGCCGTAATACCCGCCCGCCAGAAATCTGAAAAATCACATTCCGGCCGCCCGCAGGGCAAGTCATTGCCAATCAACGCGCCATGGGCAAAATACCCCAGCCTCGGCGCCATATAATGCACAAATACGCCAACCCATAAGCCCCAGAACACCACCAGAGCGCACCAGGCTAGCATTTCGGCAGCCACTCCGCCATAAAAGCCAATCCGGGTCACGCGCTCCGCTCCAGCCATATCTCGCGCCCCAGCGCCAAACCAACCACCAACGGCGTAAACAACACGCCAGTTATCCCCACAACGGGTTGGCAGAAGGCAGGCCAAAGCCACCCCAATACATCAATCACCCCCAAACCCCACCCGCGCCGCGCCGCCAGCGCCGCCAAAGCCAACGAGAACGCTACCATATCGTCTGTGTAACCATATGGCATCGCGATCAGAAACAGCATGGTCGTTAGCGCCATGCGCCTTATCGGGTCCATACCATTCCGCCCCCAAAGCCTAACGCACATGCCAAACGCGGCCAGACTGCAAACAACCTGTATGGCGGCCGCCAGCCCGGTGCCGATCTTCAAGCTGCGCATCATCCAAAAAACCGTAACCCCCGTGCTTTGCGCCATGCCCGCCGCAATATGCCCGGCCATCAAACTGACTTCGCCCCGGCTACCCTGAAAAAAAAACGCCCCCCACAGATGCGGCCCAAAAATCACCAAAGTCAGCCCGACAGCCCCCAGAACGACGACAAAAAACCCGAGCGCCAACCTCGCCCCCCCTCGCCCCAGCCACAAAGCAGGCACGAGCATGCCAATTTGAGGCTTAATCACCAACAAGCCTAGCAGTGCGCCGGCTCGCCCCGGGGCGGTCTGCGCCAGCAACAACCCGGCCACCAGCAGCGCGCCACCGACAGTGCCAAACTGCCCCAACTGGTCGTTCCACAATGCGGCTGGGCTGAGCAACCCGGCCGCGATCACCGGCCAAGGCAACCGTGCCCAGCGAAGCACCAACACAGCCGTCCCCGCCAAAAGAGCCGACCAAACGAAAAACCCCAGCTCAAAAGGCAGGTGAGCGACGGGAATAATCAGCAAAAATATCGGCGGCGGATACGGAAAACCCACGGCATACCCGGCGGGAAACGGCATTTGCACACCTGGCGCCAGCATTCCATGTAACGGATCAGCGCCTGGCCGCCACAATGAATAGCCAGACCGCCAGAAATCCGAGAAATCGCATTCAGGCTTCACACAGGGTGGATCATTCACAATCAACCCGCCGCGCAAATGGCCCCATCGGTCCATCATCCTGACAGCAAAGATCCACAGCCACACGGCCCAACAATATAAAAGTACCGCAACGTTAAGCGCGCTCCAGGCCTTACGCAGTAATTCGGCCGCCCTGCTCATCCGGTCTGCCTTAACGTCATGACACACAGAGTGTATCAACTAACTCTATGCCCCACAAACCACTCCGCGCCATCGGCCTCATGTCCGGCACCTCGCTCGATGGCGTCGATGCCGCCTGGCTCGAAACAGACGGCCTGACCATCACCAGCTTCGGTCCCACGGCCACCCTGCTCTACCAAGACGATCTCCGCGCCGACCTGCGCCGCCTGCTTGACCTCGCCCCCCGTCTGGCACCCGACGATCCGTTCCTGCACACGGTCGAAGACCGCCTGACCCGCGATCATGCGGTGGCGGTCAGCATGACCGGCCGCGCCGCCGACCTCATCGGCTTTCACGGCCAAACCATCCTCCATGCCCCCGAGCACCACCTTACCTGGCAAATCGGCAACGCGCCCCTGCTGGCCCGCATCACGCGCATCCCCGTCGTGCATGATTTCCGCTCAAACGACATCGCCCATGGTGGCGAAGGCGCACCGCTGGTGCCGCTCTTCCATGCCGCCCTGGCGGCCGCCCTGCCCAAGCCCCTGTTAATCGCCAATATCGGCGGCGTCGCCAACATCACCTGGCTGGGCGCGGCGGGTGAAATCATCGCCCTCGACACCGGCCCCGGCAACGGCCCGCTCGATGACCTGGCCCGCGCCCATCTAGGCACCGCCTTCGATGAAAACGGCGCCTTCGCGGCCTCAGGCCAAGTCGATGAAGCCCGTCTTCGCCTCCTCCTCACCGACCCGTTCTTCGCCCGCCAGGCGCCCAAATCGCTCGACCGGCTGAGCTTCTCCGCCCTCATCGCCCGCGCAACCAGCGGCCTCGCCCCAGCAAACGCCGCCGCCACCCTGGCCGCCTTCACCGCCGCCGCCATCAAGGCCGCCCCCGTCCCCGCATCCCCCACGCGCGTGCTGGTCACCGGCGGCGGGCGCCACAACCGCACCATCATGGCCGAACTCGCCCAGCGCTTCACGGTGCCGGTTGAGCCTGTCGAGGCCGTGGGCTGGAACGGCGATGCGCTGGAAGCCCAATGCTTCGCCTATCTGGCGGTGCGCTCACTGCGCGGCTTGCCGCTCTCGCTGCCCACCACCACCGGCGTGCCCACGCCGCTCACCGGCGGGCGCCTCGCCAAACCGGCGCCGTTCACTTCGTAACGCGGTATAGCCGCCATCCCGCGCTGTCCTGGCCCACAGGCGCCAGCCAGGGCGGCACATTACCAGCCTCCAGCGTGTCCCAGATCGTCGATCCCACCGGTAAATCCGCCACCAGCTCATAGCGCGCGGCACGCGGGCAAAACAGCACATAAGCCACTTTGGCGGCCTTCAGCTCGGGCGGCTCCATTGGCCCCGGCGCCGCCCGCCAGGCCGCACGGTCGCGCAAATAACCGGGCACGCCATGATGAAACAGCGAGCCCACGGTCAGCACCGGCGCGCGGTAGAGCAGCTCGGGCGTATCTTCTGGCCCAGCCAGTACCACCTGCCCGGCCGCCCCCTGCAACAGCGGCGCCACATCGCGCAGCGTACAACTCGGAAACGCCCGTCCCGCCGCCTCGGCCCGCGCGCCCGAATCAGCCATTGGCGGCCCAAAAGCCAGCGCCAACTCAGGTACCCCGAGCACCAGAAACATCATCCCCCATCGTACCCGGCGCGCCAGATCAGGGCTCGCCTCGCCCCAGCGGCGCACAACATCGCCCAACGCCACCGGCAACAGGGCAGCAGCCAAAACCGCCGAGAACCCGACAAAGAGCAAAAATTTCGCCCCCAGCACGAGCGCCACGCCCCCGCACAGCGCCACATAAAGCCACAAGCCAGGCAGTGGCGCCGGTCCTTTCAGCAGCGCCGAGAGTTCCGCCTCATTCTGCCGCCAGCGCCACCCGCCCCACGCCCTGGCTAGCGCATAAAGCACCACGCACAGGCCCGGAAACAAAAACACCACCAGCCCTTCCCCGGTCACTGGCCGCTGCTCGGCAATGGCGCCAAAAAACAATCTCGCCTCCGCGGGCGGCAAAATACCATAAGGCCCCTCCACCACGCCCGGAAACGCCCATCCCCAGCCCCCCAGCAGCAGCGCGACAATCGCCACCGCCGCCAGTGTCCGCCATCGTGGTGCCCAGTGCTCAACCCGCAGCAGCAGCACACCGGCCACCAGCAAGGCTCCCCCCAGCACCACATACACAAACGAGAGCCGGTCCACCTCGACACTGCCATACCCCCCCGCCGGCGGATCGATGAGCACCCCCACCACCGTCAGGTCAAAAAATCCGGCCGCGCAATACACCAGCACCATCGTCCGCCCGGTCTGCATCCAGCGCAACAGCAGCGCGCCAAAAGCCATCAGCACGAACGGATAAGTCTCAGGCGTCACCCACACGGCCAGCCCACCGGCCAGCCCGGCCATAAATCCGTGCCAGCGCTCCCCCCTCCAGGCCCGCACCACCAGCCCGCTGGTTAGCGCCAGCATTGCCAGCAGCGTGACATGATAATGCACCACCCCTGGCAGCGCGATGGTCACCAGCCCCGGCAAAAAGGCCGCGGCAAAGGCGGCGATCCATAAATCGCGCCGGCGCGCCAGTGGCTCCACCGCCCAGCCCAGCAGCGCGCCCAGCGCCCCTACCGCCAGCGGCCCCGAGGCCACGCCCGCCCAAAACAGCGCCTTATGCCAGCCCATCCAGGGCGCCAGCGGCGCCGCCAGCAGCCACAACATGGCGTCGAACAAGCGCGACCATTCAATCATCACCCCCTGCCCGGACTGATCGCGCGCAACATCCAAAATCAACCGCCCCGCCCGCACGCCATCCTCAATGCGCAGCAGCCGCATGTAGGAATCAGGATCATTCAGGCTGCCAGCCAGCACCTGGGGCCAAAACCGCGCGCCCAGCACAATATTGAGCCCGGCCGCGAGCCCAAACAGCAACAGATACATCAGCGGGCCAGAGCTCTAAACCCGGCCACCCCGCTCTCGGTTTCGGTCACGTGGCGCGGCGAGAAATAGGCGGGGTCCGTGAGCCCACAGCTATGGGCAATAATCTCCACCTCCTCGCGCAGCCGCCGCGCATAGCGTGCCACACGCACGGCCTTATCGGCGGGGTCCAGCCCACTGATCAGCCGTTCATCGGTGGCGGTCACGCCTGTGGGGCAATAGCCCGTGCCGCATTTCATGGCCTGAATGCAGCCGAGCGAAAACATAAACCCGCGTGCCGAAGAGACAAAATCCGCCCCCATGCACAGCGCCCAGGCAACCTTGTCAGGCGTCACCAGCTTGCCCGAGGCAACAATGCGTATGCGGTTATGCAGCCCATGCTCATCGCGCAGCCCGGCCACATAGGGCAGTGCCTGGGTAATTGGCAGCCCCACATAATCGGCCAGCGGCGCGGGCGCGGCGCCGGTGCCGCCCTCGCCACCATCTACCTGCACATAATCGGGACAATGCGCGGGGTTATCCACGCAATCGCCAAACCACTCATCCACAAAGCGCGGATCACCCAGCACGAATTTCACCCCCACCGGCTTGCCGGTCACCCGCCGCACGCGCTCAACCATCGCGCCAAGCTCCGCCACCGAGCCCACATCCCTGTGCCGATTGGGCGATATGCTGTCGCGCCCAACCGCAATACCGCGAATGGCCGCGATCTCGGCGGTCACCTTATGGCCGGGCAAAATCCCGCCCTTGCCGGGCTTCGCCCCCTGCGCGAGCTTGATCTCAAACATCCGCACCGTCTCATGTGCCGCGATCTCGCGCAGCTTCTCGTCCGACAAATTCCCCTGCTCATCGCGCACACCATATTTCGCCGTGCCGATCTGCATGACGATATCCGCGCCCCCCTCGAGGTGATAGCGCGACAAACCGCCCTCACCCGTGCTCATCCACACCCCACCCAGCTTC
Source organism: Pseudomonadota bacterium (assembly GCA_021809435.1). GTDB lineage: Bacteria > Pseudomonadota > Alphaproteobacteria > Acetobacterales > Acetobacteraceae > Acidocella. The sequence continues at coordinate 504,211 of JAKBAD010000001.1, forward strand.
GCCCCGCGCGAGAGCGCGGTAACAGCGGCATGCGAAAGCGCACCGAAAGACATGCCCGAGATATTAAAAAAACTGGTCGCGAGATAAGGCCTCTGGCACGCGCCCGGCCCATCGGTAATCCCGATCATCTTACCCGCATAAGGCTTCTTGTCATCATCGAGCGTGGGAAAAGCGGCATTCCTGAAAATAAAGCTCGGTACATTCTCCGACCCGAAGCTGACGAGGTTGGAAACCCCCTTGGCCGAGCGATAAACCCACGAGCGCTCCAGCCGGTTAAACGGCCGCTCCGCCCAGTCGGGCAGATATTGGTACTGGCGCATATATTCGCCCCAGGTCTCGGCAAAATAACGTATATGCCCGATGACCGGAAAATTGCGCAAAATCGTGTGCTGCGTCTGCTTCACGTCGTGGAGATAAACGGCCAGCACCGCCACCCCCACCACCAGCGCCAAAACGACCAAACCTTCCATCACGGCAGCCTCCCTCAGCTCCGCCGCCCTTCTAAAGCAATAACCGCCTGATCGGAACCAGAAGGTTCAGATCAGGCGGTTGACATTGCTCACCAAAATAATATCAGGCGGTTTTTGTCAGCCGCGCGGCCACTAAACCCTGCCGGGCCAGCGTCAGTTCACCAGTTCCATGCGCGCGCGCAGCTCGGGCACGGCCGATTTCACATTCACCAAAATAACCCCCAGCGGCGTGCGCGCGCAGATCAACAAAATGATCGAGTGCCCATTGGCACTGATCCGTGTGCTGACAATCTGCACACCCTGCGACTCCATGGTCAGAACATCAAGCTCGGTCTGCCCCGTGGCGGCATTCACCAGCGCCTCGCCCACCACCAGCAGTGACGAGCTAACCGCCGCCATCTTGCCGATCTGTTCATTGCCCACCCCGGTTGAGCAGACATTAAACCCATCGGGCGTACACAGCACAGCGTAGCGCAATTTGGGAATTCGCCCGACCATAACCGAAAAAGCCGGGCGCAAGGCCGAGCCCAATGCGGTCAGATACGCGCTCGGATCGCGCTCCTCCATATCCAGAGGCGCGGTCGCGGCACTCTCCGTCCCATTGCTGGCGGATATATCCGCGCCCTCCCCAACCGGCTGCGGCTCACTGACCGCCTCCGGTTCGCCAAGCCCCTTGTCTTCTGCGGGCGGCGCGGCGCTCATCTCCGGCGCAAGGGCGGGCAAAGGCGGCATCACCAACGGCTCTGATGCGACCTCAGCCGCCAGCCAGCCCGGTACCCTTTCCACCACCGCCGCACCAACAGGCGAAACATCCGCCCCCCGCGCTTCCAAGGTCTGTGGCTCCTCACCCCCCATCTCCGGCACCACCGGCTCAACCTCCGGCCAAGCAGGCGCGATGTGCGCCACCTCACCAGCCTGGCTCAGCATTTCCGCCACCACCGGCCCAGAAGCCCCCGCCTCAACAGCGCCCTCCGGCACCACCACCGGCTCAGCCCCCGGCCAAGCCGGCAATACTGGCGGCTCCTCACCACCCTGCCTCGGCATTTCCGGCACCACCGGCGCAAAAGCCCCCGCCTCAACAGCGCCCTCCGGCACCACCACCGGCTCAGCCCCCGGCCAAGCCGGCAATACTTGCGGCTCCTCACCACCCTGCCTCGGCATTTCCGGCACCACCGGCGCAAAAGCCCCCGCCTCAACAGCACCCTCAGACACCACCACCGGCTCAGCCCCCGGCCAAGCCGGCACCACCCGCGTCACCTCTCCGGCCTCCGCCCGCGCATCCGGCACAATTGGCACAAACGCTGTCGCCTCCATGGCACTCTCAGGCCCAGGCCATGCCGGCTCCGGGGGGAGAGCCGCCTCGGGCGGAAATTGTCTCACGGCCGGCCAGATATGGCCGGTGACCTCATCATCAACAGCCTCGATCGGCGGCCAGACATCCAAAACCCGGCGCGGCAAGGGCGCGGGCGCGGCGGGGCCGGCTTGCGGCATCTCCGCCTCGGGAGCCGGCGCTGTTTCATGGGGCTTGTCATTCTGGTCCATCATTCCGCTCATCCTGCCAAAAACCGGGCCGAAGGCGCCGCCAGCACCATGGCCACGGTTCGCATCACATCCGCGGGAGCCCGCGGGTCCGCGGCCAGCACCGCCGCGTGCGGATGAAACCGCCGCGCCAGCGCCGCGAAACCTTGCAGCCCCTCCTCGCGCCGCGCCTCCCCCAGCCGCGAAACCGCCACCGCCAGGCGCGTGGGCGTCTGCCGGCGCGAGAGCGCCCGCAGCCACATTTCACAAGTCATTCCGCCATCGGCCCGGTCGCCAAACGCCCACAGCACAATGCCGGCGCTGCCAGGGGTCAGCAAATCCCACATTAAATCAAAGCGTTCCTGCCCTGGTAGCCCATACAGCACCACCTGCCTGCCATCGGGCAGGCTACACTCACCATAATCGAAACCCGCCGTGGTCGTGGTCTTGCCAAGCGCGCGCATCATCTGGGTTACCTCCAGGCTGCGCACATCCATTTCCACCTTCTCAGGGCCAGAAACAGCGCGCATCGCCGTGGTCTTGCCCACGCCCATCGGCCCGGCGAATATCACCTGCGGGGCGACCTTCTGGCCAACAATAATGTCCAACCCGCGCCTCCGTCTGGCCTTCGCTTCTCTAAGTCTTTAGCTTCTTTACGTCTTTCGGTGCCGCTCGCCGGCAGGGCTTGTACCACCACCCCGGCACCGGCACGCGTGGGCCGCCCTGTCACTCACCTGGTCACTGGCGCCCCGCACGGCTCATCGGGGCGCCAGCGCCTGTCAGGCCCTGGCCGCCTGTACCGAGCTCAACGCCTTGGGCAGCGCCACCGAAAGCAGCACGCCCAGATTAACCTTGGAACTATCCATCAGCACGCCCTGCAGCAAATCCGTGCCGTGCATGACGATCAACACGATCTTGCCCGTCTGCAAATTCATGAAAAAATACCGGTCAAGCCCAGGAAAACCAGAGCTTTCAAGAGTATCTCCCAAAGAGTTAACAATCTCCGTGAACAGCGCCACCGCCGCCGGCTGGGTGTTGAAGCCCGCAAGAGACAGGCCGGTATTGCGGTCCCAAATATCAGCCGCCAGCAGCCCATCCTTGAGCGCGGCCTTCAAATCGGTAATGGCAGCTTCCAGTTTTTGGACGTCAATTTGCATGGAGTCTTGTTTTCCTTTCTTAAATCCGGTGATCCAATTCGCAGCCCCGGGCGCCTCTCCCGCGCCCAACCTGCTGCATGATTCGGCCTTCGTCTGCACGAAAAACCAAACACATCCTCAACCCTGGCGAGCACATCGTGACGCGCCGCGTTCAACAGCGGCGCCTCAAACACCCACCCCTTCTATTCCAAGCCTCGCGGTCTTTTGTCCTCAGCCTCCTGGCCGGGCTTGCTCACAAAACCGCCCTGACCTTTGATTTTCCTAAACCTATTCCGTTTATCGCCGCCCGTAAACAACTATCAAAACCAGAACGGGCAATTTTTCACGCTCCACGTGCTTTGACCAACAGCGCCACCGCCCCTATCGTGCCTCCATGACCCTGCCGTTCAAGCTCATCATCTGCGGGCTAGACGAGTTGCCCGCCCATGCCGGCGCGCCGGTCACCCATGTGCTCTCGATTCTCGATCCCACCCACCCCGCGCCCGAGGCCTTCGGCAGCTTTGGCGAGCATGACAAGCTCGAGCTCCGCTTCGACGATGTGATCGACGATCAGCCCGGCAAAAAATCACCACAACCATCAGATGTTGAAGCATTACTAAGCTTCGGCCACGGGTTCGATCCCAGCCGCGGCGCGCAATTTCTGGTGCATTGCCATGCTGGCGTCTCGCGCTCCACCGCCAGTGCCGCGCTGCTCATCGCCCAGGCCCAGCCGAACCTGCCCGCCGCCCGTATTTTCGACCAACTCGCCACGCTCCGCCCGCAACTCTGGCCCAATCTGCGCCTCATCGAGCTGGGCGATGCCCGCCTCCACCGCCAAGGCGAACTGATAGACGCCGTGGCCCGCCTTTATGCTCGCCAGCTGGCGCGCACCCCGGCCCTGCGCAAATATTTCAGGGGGCTCGGCCGCGAGCGTGAACTCAACGCCGCCCAGCCCTTCATGGCCTGAAACTAACCCGTCCTGGCATCTGGCGTGGGCAGCCACACGCTAAACGCGGTACCCTTGCCCAGCTCGCTCTCAATCACCAACCGCCCGCGATGGCGGTTCACCACATGCTTGACAATCGCCAACCCGAGCCCCGTGCCGCCCACCGCCCGCGAGCGCCCCTTGTCGACGCGGTAAAACCGCTCGGTCAAACGCGGAATGTGCTCGCGCGCAATGCCCGCGCCATCATCGGCCACCGTCACCACCACCCCGCCAGCCGGAAACCGCGTATCCGGCGCGGCCGAGGCGCTCAGCCTGATCTCCCCGCCCCGCTGCCCATATTTCAGCGCGTTATCGAGCAGGTTGGTAAATAGCTGGGCCAACTGGTCGGCATCGGCGGGCAAGCGCGGCAAATCATCGGGCACGTCCACCAGCAGTTTGGTGTCCTGGGCTTTCACCATCGGCTCCATGGCGGCCACAATCCGGCTCAGCACGGGCGGCAGCAGCAGCAGCTCCTTGGGCGGCGAATGTTCTGAAATCTCAATCCTGGAGAGCGAGAGCAAATCCCCGATCACCCTTTGCATACGCGCGGCCTGCTCGGCCATAATGCCCAGAAAATTCTGTTGCGCCTCGCGGTCATCGGCGGCGGGCCCGCGCAAGGTCTCGATAAACCCAATCAGCGAGGCCAGCGGCGTGCGCAGCTCATGGCTTGAATTCGCCACGAAATCCGCGCGCATCTTCTCCAGCGCCCGCTCGCGCGTGCGGTCATTGACCAGCATATAAAGCAGCTCGCCCGCGGGGATGATCGTAACCTCCAAATCCCGCGCCACCGGCGCCGCCATACCCACCTCCCGGCGCACCGGCTGACCGCGGCTCTGTGCCTCGGCCTCGGCCTCACGCACATCGGGGTGGCGCAGCAAGGCCGCGGTCTCGCCCGCAAAGGCCGTGCTGGCGCTCTCATTGCGCCACATCACCCGCCCCATCCCATCCAGCTTGAACAGCGGGTCGGGCAGCCGCTCCACCAGCGCCCGGTCCTCAATGGCCGTGGCCTGCGAGCGCGCGCGCACCAGCCGCTCGGCATGAATAAGCCTCACCGCCTCCTGCCCCAGCGCGCGCATGCCGGGCATCAGTAGCCCGGCCTCCTCAGGCAGCGTGTCCGGCTCTGTGCGCAGCGCGCGCATCAGCCCGGTCATGGCGGCCAAATCATGCCCCAGCGCCAAGCCAATCACCCCGGCGCCCACGCCACACACCGCCCAGCCCACAACCGCCAGCCAGGCTTTCAGCCCCCCTGCCAGCGCGAGCGCCAAAAACACCGCGCTTGGCACCGCCATCAGCAGCAGAATCGTGGCGACAGCCGTCGTCCAGGCTTCCCCGTTTTGCCGCTCGGCCATCAATTCACCGGCTGGCTCAGGCTGGAGGGCGCGGGCGCGTTCATCACCGGCTGACCCGGCGCCACGGCAAACACCGCCAAACCGCGGCTCACCGTGCCATCGGGGTTGAGCACCACCAGCCCGTCAGCCCCGTCAAACCCGGCCGGATTGGTGAGCACGGTGCTGGTATAGCCCCCCCTGCCCGCCGCCACCCGCGCGATCGCGGCGGCATCGAACGCCACATCGGCAATGGCCGGGGGCGGCGCGCCATACACGCTCTGATATTTCGCATCGAACGCCTGGGCGCTGGCCGGGTCCGGCGCGGCGTAGAGCGCACCGATAAACACCGTCTGGCTGGCCATTTGCGGCGCCAGCCCGCTCCACAGCGTTGGGCCCAGAAACTGCACCTGCGGGGGGTTCACATCGTAATAGGGCAGAAAATTCGCCATTTCCGCCAGGGTGGCGGCATCGGTCGCGCCAATGAACAAGGCGTTGAAGGACGGCGGCGGCACCGGCTGGTGGCTGAGCGCCGCGGCCTTGGCGCGCCCGGCGGCGGTGCCTTCCTCCCGCGCGGCCTTGATCTCGTCCATCAGCCCCTGGCCACGCTCGGCAAAGTCCGAAATCTGCTCGACCGCGCTGTTCACCCCGGCAAAGCCCGGCTGATAATAAATAATCTGCGGCGCCGGCTCGCCTTGCTTGGCGGCGGCGGCAGCCAGGGCGCTGGCCAAATGGTGGCCAAAATCATCATCGCTGAGCAGCGCGGCGAGCTGGGTGTGCCCGCCGGCGGCCGCGGCCTGCACCACCCGCGCCACCTGCTGGGTGGGGGTAATGCCCAGCGGCCACACACCGGGCGCGGCCACGGTGCCATCATTGGTGAAGGGCAGCATGTTCACACCCGCCTGCTTGGCCACGGGCGCCACGGCCTGCGTCTCGGCCGAGGTCAACGGCCCGATGATCACGCCATCCCCCGCCGCGATCCCCGCCTGCGCCGCCGCCACCGCCCCCCCGGCGGTGCCGCCGGTATCGCGCACATCCAGCCTCACCCCGCCCGAGGCCGGAAACGCCAGCCGGGCGGCATTTGCCAGCGCCTGGCCAATCCCGGCATAAGGCCCGCTCAAGGGTGCCAGCAGCAACACATTGCCGCCTGTGTGCCCATAACTTCCCGCGCCGGCCTGCGCGCCGGCTGGCAGCAAAGCTGCCGGCCCCGAGGCAACCGGCATTTGCGGGGCTTGACCGGCGCAGGCGCTCAGCGCCAGCGTGGCCGACAGGAGCAGCCATGACGAACGAGACCAGCGCGAACCAACCACCGACACCTCCCACCTCAAACCGGGTTTCCAGCCCATCCATACCTGCTCTGATGCTGGTGTCCACGCCCATCGGCAATCTGGCCGATTTTTCTCCCCGCGCCCGTGAGGCGCTGTGCGCGGCCAGCGCCATTCTCTGCGAGGATACCCGCACCAGCGCGGTGCTGCTGCGCGCGCACGGCATCACCACCCGCACCTTCGCCCTGCACGAGCACAACGAATCGGCGCGCATCCCCGAGCTGCTCGCCGCCATGCAAGCCGGCCAACATTTCGCCCTCATTTCCGATGCCGGCACCCCCCTGGTCTCCGACCCCGGCTATCGCCTCACCCGCGCCGCCATCGAGGCCGGGCTGAGCGTCAGCGGCATTCCCGGCCCCAATGCCGCCGTGCTGGCGCTCACCCTGTCCGGCCTGCCGCCCCAGCCCTTTTTGTTCGCGGGCTTCACCCCGCCCAAATCCGGGCCCCGCCGGAGCGCGCTGCAAGCCTGCCGCGCCGCCGAAATGGCCGGCCTCTCCGCCACGCTGATTTTCTACGAAGCCCCCCACCGCCTGGCCGCCTTCCTGGCCGACGCGGCCGCCATATTCGGCCCCCGCCCCGCCGCCGTCGCCCGCGAGCTGACCAAGCATTTCGAGGAAGTCCGCCGCGCCCCGCTCGATGAGCTGGCCGCCCATTACTCAACCCACGAGGCGCGGGGCGAAATCTGCGTGGTCATCGGCCCAGCCCCGGCTGAATCCGCCTCCGCCCAAACGCTCGAAGACGCGCTACGCACCGCGCTCGCCACCCTCTCGGTCAAGGATGCCGCGGCCGCCGTCGCCACCGCGCTCGGCCTGCCGCGTAAACAAGTCTACCAAACAGCCCTGGCGCTTGCCCGCCCCACGCCGTAACGGCCCATAAACCTTTCCGCCGCTATCCTGCCCGCTATCTCCGGCAAGGCAGGCGTTCATGAATTTATCGGCATCCCAGGCGGTCAAGCTCGTCAGCGTGATCATTTGCGGCGCGCTCGCGATCATCGCCCTGGTGGGCTGGCTGGCCATGTCGCGGCTCGAGGTCACCGGCCCTGTCTATACCCAAATCGCCAACAGCCAGGGCCTGATCGGCGATATCGAGCCCCCGCCGCTTTACGTCGTCGAAGCCTTCCTCGACGCCAATTTGGCCATCCAAAACCCCGGCCAGCTCGCCACCTACCAGGCCGAAATCGCGGCACTGCACCAGCAATACACCGCCCGCCACGCTTATTGGTCCAGCGCCCCGCTACCCGGCGCTCTGAAAACCGAAATCTCCACCACCTCGGATGCCTATGTGCAGCAATTCTGGCCGGTGCTCGAGCAGCGGCTCCTGCCCGCCATCGCCACCCATAATCAGGCGCAAATCAGCCAATCGCTCGCGCAGCTTACCCAAATCTACAGCGCCCACCGCGCCATCGTGCAAGACATTGTCAGCAAGGCCGAACGCTTCAACACCACCGCCCAGCAAAATGCCAGGCACCAAATCCACCATTACACCCTGCTGCTGACCCTGGTGCTGCTGCTCGCCCTCGCCGGAGTCGGGGCCGGATTATGGTTCGTCAACAGCCTGCTGCTGCGCCCCCTGAACCAAATCACCCGCTATATGACCAGCCTCGCCACCGGCGACTTCACCGCCGACATTCCCTGCCGCGACGCGCAATTCGAAATCGGTGACATCGTCCAGGCCGTCTCGGTGTTCCGCGCCGTCATCCTCAACGAGCGCGAGGCCGAGGCCAACCTCGCCGCCGCCCGCGCCAACGCCGAGGCCGAACGCGCCCGCCAGCAGGCGGACGCCGCCACCGCCGCCGCGGCGCAAAAATTCGTCGTCGATTCACTGGCCTCCGGTCTGGTCGCCTTCGCCAATGGCGACCTCACCTGCCACATCCACGAGTGGTTCAGCGCCGAGTACAAAACCCTGCGCATGGATTTCAACCACGCCGTCACCAAAATGCAGGAAACCATGCGCCGCATCATGGCCACCACCAACACGGTCGAATCCAGCGCGCGGGAAATCATGCAAGCCGCCAGCGACCTGTCCCGCCGCTCCGAAGCCCAGGCCGCCCGGCTCGAAGAAACCGCCGCCGCCCTCGATCAGATCACCGACACCATCCGCCGCACCAGCAGCAACGCCCACGAAGCCGCCACCATCGCCGCCTCCGCCCGCGCGGATGCCCAAGCCTCCGGCGAGGTCGTGCACAAAACCGTCACCGCCATGACCGGCATCGAGGATTCATCGCGCCAAATCAGCCAAATCATCGGCGTGATCGACGAAATCGCATTCCAGACCAATCTCCTCGCCCTCAATGCCGGGGTCGAGGCCGCCCGCGCCGGCGAGGCGGGGCGTGGCTTCGCCGTGGTCGCCACCGAGGTGCGGGCACTGGCCCAGCGCTCGGCCGATGCCGCCAAGGAAATCAAAACCATCATCTCCGCCTCGGGCGAGCAGGTTGAAACCGGCGTCCGCCTGGTGGATGAAACCGGCAAGGCGCTCATCCGCATCAACGAGCAGGTCAATCAACTCTCCGAGGTCGTTCAGCGCATCGCCACCGCCGCTTCCGAGCAATCAAGCAATCTCGGTCAAATCAACGACTCCGTGAACGAGATGGACAAGGTCACCCAGCAAAACGCCGCCATGGTCGAGCAAACCTCAGCCGCCAGCCGCGCCCTCGCTTCCGAGGCCACCGGCCTCGCCCGCCTGGTCGGCGAATTCCGCGTCGGCGAGGAAACGCAAACCCCCGCCCCTGTCCTGGCCGCGGAACCCGCCTACGCCTGAACCTTACGGAAACAGCCGCCCGGTTTCCCATCCGCCATCGGCGCGCGTAAAAGTCAGCCGGTCATGCAGGCGAAAATCAATCCCCTGCCAGAACTCGAAATAATCCGGCTTTAACCGCCAGCCTGACCAATAAGCCGGGCGCGGCACGGGCTGGCCCTCATATGTCTGCTCAGCCGCCTTAATCCGCGCCTCGAACAGCTCGCGCGAGGCGAGCGGGCGTGACTGCTCCGAGGCCCAGGCGCCAATCTGGCTCATGCGGGGGCGGGTGGCAAAATAGGCGTCAGCCGTGGCATCATCCACCTGCGTCACGGCGCCCTCAATCCGCACCTGGCGCATCAGGCTCTTCCAGTGAAACAGCAGCGCCACATACGGGTTGGCGGCCATTGCCCGCCCCTTGCGCGAGCCCAGATTGCCATAAAACACAAACCCGTCCTCATCGAACCCCTTCAGCAGCAAGATTCGCGCGGCCGGACGGCCATCCTCACCCACCGTCGCCACGGTCATGGCATTCGGGTCATTGGGCTCGCTGGCCTGGGCCGCGGCGTACCATTCGCCGAATTTTTGTAACGGGGAGTCGCTCATGACAATTTCTCCACTTATCATACACCCTTGAAGGGCCGCTTACTCTATGCCACCACCCACCCCCATAGAGATAGCCCCACGGAGAGCCAGATGACCGAGACCCAATCCGAAGACGCCGTGCCGCGCGGCACGCTGATGGCCGGCAAGCGCGGACTGATCATGGGCGTCGCCAATAACCGCTCCATCGCCTGGGCCATCGCGCAGGCGGTTGCCGCCCAGGGGGGCGAGGTTGCGTTCACCTATCAGGGCGAAGCGCTGGAAAAACGCGTGCGCCCGCTGGCCCAGTCCATCGGCTCCGACTTCCTGGTGCCGTGCGACGTCTCCGACGACGCCGCCATCGACACCGCCTTTGCCGAGCTGGCCAAGAAATGGCCCAAGATCGATTTTCTCGTCCACGCCATCGGCTTCGCCGATAAAAACTTCCTGCGCGGCCGCTATGTCGACACCCCGCGCGACGTATTCCTCCAGGCGCTCGATATTTCCTGCTTCTCCTTCACCGCCGTGGCCCAGCGCGCGGCCGCCATGATGCCCAATGGCGGCTCGATCCTGACGCTCACCTATTTAGGATCCGAACGCTGGATGCCTCATTACAACGTCATGGGCGTGGCCAAATCGGCGCTCGAGGCGAGCGTGCGCTACATGGCCGCCGATCTCGGCACCGAGCAGATCCGCGTCAACTCCATCTCCGCCGGCCCCATCAAAACCCTGGCCGCCAGCGGCATCGGCGATTTTTCCTATATTCTCAAATGGAACAAATATAACGCCCCGCTGCGCCGCAATGTCGAGCTCGAGGAAGTCGGCGGCGCCGGCCTCTATCTGCTGTCCGACCTCTCCAAAGGCGTCACGGGTGAGAACCACCACGTCGATTGCGGCTACAACATCGTCGGCATGAAACACCCCGACGCCCCCGATATCAACGTTTCAGGCGAGTAAAGCACCCTGACTATATTGTAAAAATTTTTGGGGGGTGTGACCCCTTTTGGTAAACAGGGGCCACGAACCACGCCGCCTTTTTTACAAAAAAGGCGGCACCCAAAAAACTTTTGCTCTTTTACTCGGCGCGAAAACCCGCCTATCTCCACCCCCATGTCACATAACAGCTTCGGCCATCTCTTCCGTGTCACCACCTGGGGCGAAAGCCACGGCCCGGCCATCGGCGCCGTCGTGGATGGCTGCCCCCCCGGCATCGAACTCTCCGAAGCCGACATCCAGCCCTTCCTCGATCAGCGCCGCCCCGGCCAGTCGCGCTTCACCACCCAGCGCCGCGAGCCCGACCAGGTGCGTATCCTCTCGGGCGTCTACCAGGGCCGCACCACCGGCACCCCCATTTCGCTATTGATCGAAAACACCGACCAGCGCTCAAAAGACTACGCCAACATCGCCGAGCGCTACCGTCCCGGCCACGCCGATGTCGCCTATGACATGAAATACGGCCACCGCGACCCGCGCGGCGGCGGGCGTTCCTCGGCGCGTGAAACCGCCATGCGCGTCGCCGCCGGCGCCATCGCGCGTAAAATCCTGCCGCCCGAGGTCACAATCCGCGGCGCCATGGTGGCGCTCGGCGCCCATGAAATCACCCGCGCGAACTGGGACTGGTCACAAATCGGCCAAAACCCCTTCTTCTGCCCCGACGCCCAAGCCGCCCAGAGCTGGGAAACCATCCTCGATGACATCCGCAAATCCGGCTCCTCCATCGGCGCCGTGCTCGAGGTAATCGCCGAGAACGTCCCCCCCGGCCTCGGCGCGCCGCTCTACGCCAAACTCGATGCCGACCTGGCCAGCGCGCTCATGAGCATCAACGCCGTCAAGGCGGTCGAAATCGGCGATGGCTTCACAGCCGCCACGCTTCGCGGCGAAGACAATGCCGATGAAATGCGCATGGAAAACGGCCAGATCACATTCCGCTCCAACCATGCCGGCGGTATCCTTGGCGGCATCTCCACCGGCCAGCCGGTCGTGGCACGCTTTGCCGTAAAACCAACCAGTTCCATTCTTATCTCAAAGCAAAGCGTGAGCGCGGACGGCGAAAATGTCGAGGTGCTGACCAAAGGCCGCCACGATCCCTGCGTGGGCATCCGCGCGGTGCCGGTGGGCGAAGCCATGGTCGCCTGTGTCCTCGCCGATCATCTTCTCCGCCACCGCGCCCAGTGCGGCACACGCTACTGACCCCCCAGAGCCGGCTGGAGCGAAATGGGTTTACACCCACGCGCTCTAAGCCCGTTACGAGCTTGGCAGCCCCGGCAGCGGCCCGCCCACGCCAAACATGAACGGCAGCACCATCAGCCCGATAATGGCGGCCGTGCTCACCGTCACCACCAGCAGCGCCTGCCAAGCGCCAAGCCCCAGCCCGGCGCGCAGCGCGAACCAGCGAAACCACAGCAAATAAAGTCCCATAATGGCGAGCGCCACGCGCGCCGCCCCCATCGTCGAAAGCCCCACCACCTCCAATCCGGCGGCAGCGATGGCGGCCAGCATCAAAATCGGCGGAATTACCCAAAACGACCAGTTGAGCACCGTGGCGGTGCGCAGCCATAAATGCTCGCGCCCAAACAGCTTGGCGAATTCATATGTCAACACCGGCAGCACCAGCACGGCGGTCAGGCGCGAGAGAAAGCTGATCACCCCAAGCTGCCAGGCCCCCTGCATGGCAACCACCAAAGCCCCCACCAGCGGAAACGCGATCAGCGGCGCGATCGAGGCGGAAAAATTCTCCGGTCCCGCGCCAAAATCCAAAATCCCGGCGCGCTCACCCTTGGCCAGCCGCCACAGTCCGCGCAAAATCATGAGCAAAACATCCCAATGAACCTGGCATAAATCGCGCTCAAGCGCCGCAAATCCGCCACCGGCACGGCCTCGTCAACCTTGTGCATGGTCGCCCCCACCAGCCCAAACTCAGCCACCGGGCAGTGGCGCGAGATAAACCGCGCATCCGAAGTGCCACCGCCGGTATTCTGCTCAGGCGCGCAGCCCGTTTCGGCCTCGATGGCGGCCAGCAGCGCGGCCAGCCCCTCGCCAGGGCGCGAGCGGAAGGATTCCCCCGAAACACTCACCTCCAGCTTGGCGCCTGGGCAATGGGCGGCAATCCGCCGCTCCAGCCACGCCGTGAGCGAGGCCCCGGAATGCAGCTCGTTAAACCGGATATTGAGCCGCGCGCTCACCTGGCCGGGAATGACATTGGTCACCTCATTCCCAACATCGACCGTGGTGATCTGCAAGCTCGAAGGTTCAAACGCCTCCGTCCCCTCATCGAGCGTGGCCGTGGCCAGATCCTGCAACAGCGGCAAAATCCTGTGCACGGCGTTATCGGCCAAATGCGGATACGCCGCATGCCCCTGGCGCCCGGTCACGGTGATGCGGGCATTCAAACTGCCCCGCCGGCCAATCTTCACCACATCGCCAAGCGTGGCGCGGCAGGTCGGCTCGCCCACCACGCAAAAATCCGGCATCCGCCCCTGCGCGGCCAGCCATTCCAGCACCCGCACGGTACCATCCTTGGCCTCGCCCTCCTCATCGCCGGTAATCAGCAGCGAGACATGGCCCGGCACCGCGAGCGCCGCGGCCACAAAGGCGGCAATGCCGCCCTTCATGTCCACCGCCCCCCGGCCATACATAATGCCCTCTATTTCCTCGGCGCCAAACGGGTCATGCCCCCAGCCATTCCCTGGCGGCACCACATCCGTGTGCCCGGCGAAGCATAAATGCCGCCCTGTGCCGGCCCGCTCGGCGAAGAAATTCTCAATCTCGCCAAAGCGCAGCCGGTGCACCACAAACCCGGCCGCCTCCAGCACGTCAATCAGCACCGCCTGCGCCCCGCCATCTCGCGGCGTGACCGAGTTGCAGCGCAGCAACGCGCGGGTGAGTTCGACCGGATCCGTGCTCATCAGGCGCGCAGCAGCTCGTTGATCGAGGTCTTGCTCCGCGTCTGCGCATCCACACGCTTCACGATCACGGCGCAAGCCAGGCCGGGTCCGGTGCTGCCATCGGCCAAACTCTTACCCGGCAGCGTGCCCGGCACCACCACCGAGAAGGGCGGCACCTTGCCATACATCACCTCGCCGGTTTCCCGGTCCACGATTTTGGTCGAGGCGCCCAGAAACACGCCCATCGAAATCACCGCGCCCTGGCCCACAATCACGCCTTCCGCCACTTCCGAGCGCGCGCCAATAAAGCAATCATCCTCAATAATCACCGGGTTGGCCTGCAGCGGCTCCAGCACGCCGCCAATGCCCACGCCCCCCGAAATATGGCAGTTACGGCCAATCTGCGCGCACGAGCCCACGGTCGACCAGGTGTCGATCATGGTGTTCTCGCCCACATAAGCGCCAACATTGGTAAAGCTCGGCATCAGCACCACACCCGGCGCGATAAAGGCCGAGCGGCGCACCACCGCGCCCGGCACCGCGCGCAGCCCGGCCTGGGCAAAGCGCGCCTCGTCCCAGCCGGCGAATTTCACCGCCACCTTATCAAACACCGGCGCCCCGCCAGCGCCATCCATCATCTGGTTGGGGTAGAGCCGAAACGAGAGCAGCACCGCCTTTTTCAGCCACTGGTTCACCACCCACCCCTCGGGGCCGGGCTGGGCCACGCGGGCCTGGCCGGCATCGAGCATCTCGAGGGCGGCCTCCACCGCATCACGCACGGCGCCGGTGGTGGCGGGTGAGATTTCGCCGCGCGCATCCCAGGCGGCCTCGATAACGGTCTGCAAATCGGTCGTCATGTCTATCCCAACGGTTTACGTTGCGGCGGACCATGAAGGCGCATCGCCTCCGCTGTCAACGCGCCGCGCGCAGGTTTCCGTTAAGCATTTGTTCATTGTCCGCGCCTAGTTTCCGGGCATGAAATCCTCCCCCCTCTCCGCGCCCGCCACCGCCACGCTCAGCCCCCTGCCTGGCATGAGCTGGCTGGGCGTTGCCGCCATGCTGGCCGACCTCGCCTTCGAGACCGACATCATGGGCCGCTTCACCGGCTTCGGCCCCGGCCGGGCCCTGGGCCAGCCGCCCGCCCAGCTCATGGGGGGCGAGCTGGCCGCCCTCATCACTGGCGGCTCGTCGGATGAAAACGCCATCAGCGCCGCACAATTCCGTGAAATCGTCGCCACCATCTGCGCTGAGTGCGTGGCGTGGCACGGGCGCGTGCGGCTGGCGAAGTTCGATGGCACAAGCGGCTTCTATCGCCTGTCCCTGGCGCCCCGTCTGGCGGGCAGCGCGGTCAGCGGCATGTACGGCCTGTTGTTCGATCTCGATGCCCCCGAGCTCACCCTCCCCGACCGCGAGGCCGGCCACCCCTCCGACCCGGCCTTGCGCCATAACGCCCTGCTCGATTCCCAAACCGGCCTCTGGTCCGGCCGCACCTTCGCGGATGAAGTCAGCCGCCGGCTCGACCGGCTCGATGTCGAAGAGCAGCCCGGCACCTTGCTCTATCTCGGCTTCTCGCGCGCCCAGCCGGTCAATCGCGTGGCCACCGCCCTCCGCCTGGCCGAGGAGCTGCGCGACATCGTCCGCCCAACCGACCTCCTCGGCCGGATCGACGAAACCACCATCGGCCTGTGGTGCGATAACATGGACCATCTGACCGGTGGCGAACGCGCGGCACGGTTTTGCACCATCCTGCCGCCGCTCCTGCCTGAGCGCACGCCCCTCACGGTCGGGGTCGCCTCCCGCTGGTCAGGCAGCGGTGAAGATGCCAGTTCCGTCCTCGAGCACGCCGCCATCGCCCTTCGCTTGGCCGACATGGCGGCCGAGCGCGCGGGCACCGATAACCAAGCCGGCGCCTGGCGGGTCTGGCAGCGCGACTGAATCGCCGCCCATCGAGCGATAACCGCCCGACCAGAAACAAAAAATTCAGATCAGACGGTTGAAATGGCTCGCCAAAATAATGCCAGACCGCTTTTCATCACATAAAAAACCGTCTGGCCCAGTCTCAGCCTTTCTTCGCGCCGCAGGTGTTCAGCCCAAACGGCAAATAAGCCGGGCAGAACCCAATGGCCGCGGTTCCCAGCGGCACCAGCCCAATCAGCCCCCACATGGTCTTGGGCCCAACAAACACCAGGCTCAGCAGCACCAGCCCAACAATCACCCGCAAAACCCGGTCAATCGTTCCAACATTCGCTTTCACAATGCGTCTCCTTACTCTGTGAGGTCATAACCCGGGCTAACTGTCCTCCAGCCATTCTGATTCGTCTTTGATCTACCTCGCATCCGGCGAGAATTTTTTGCAAAGTTTAATAATTCCGTCCGCCCCGTCTTACGTCCCGCCCGCGCCCGTAAAATCTTGTTCCAGAGCAAATAATCCCCTAATCCAGCGCCATGAGCGACACCAACAATCCCGACCAGCCCGCGCCTGAAGAGCCCCTGCTCGAGGCGCCCGATCAGCGCATCGCTTCTCTCGAGGAAGAGTTGCAGCAAATGCGCGACAAATGGCTGCGCGCCGAAGCCGAAATGGCCAATCTGCGCGCCCGCACCAAACGCGAGGTGGACGACGCCCGCGCCTACGCCGTGCAGAAATTCGCCCGCGACGTGGTCGAAGCCGCCGAAAACCTCAAGCGCGGCCTCGACAGCCTGCCCAAGCCCCAGCCTGAAGAGCCCGAGCTGCTCGCCAAGCTGCGTGAGGGTTTCGAGGGCGTCGAGCGCTCCTTTGTCGGCGTGCTTGAGCGCAACGGCATCACCCGCACCGACCCCACCGGCGCCCCGTTCGACGCCAACCTCCATCAGGCGATGATGGAACAAGAAAGCGCCGACCACCCGGCCGGCACCGTGCTCCAGGCCTGGAGCCAGACCTGGCAGCTCAACGGCCGCCTGCTCCGCCCGGCCATGGTGGTGGTCTCCAAAGCCCCGCCGGCCTCCGACACAACCGCCTGACCACAGCCCCCCAAAACGCCCGGCCCCCGCCGGGCGTTTTTTTGCCGAGCCCCGCCTTCATCACATCCCAGCCTTGCCGATTCGCACGGCTGCCCGCGGCTTGACCCACGGCGCCGCCAAGAACAATTAAAGAACGTTAACACCCACCCCGCGCCAATTTCCCGCCCGGTCCGGCAGAGAATCGCGGGCAAGAAATTTTTCTTCGGATTCATGATCTAGTTATAAATGACAAACGCACGACTATATGTTGTTATGTCGCCCGTTGAATCGACTGGGAGCCGGATGAATGAACGCGTTAACGAAGCCTGAGGCGGTATTGCTTGATGATGGCGTCCAGATGCATGGCCGCCACAAGGTCCATGTCGATCATTCGCGCGATTCGCTGCTCACCGAATTCGGCCGCGCCACCCTCGATGACCGCTACCTCATGCCCGGCGAATCCTACCAGGATCTCTTCGCCCGCGTTGCCTCCTATTATGGCGACGATGCAGCCCACGCCCAGCGGCTCTACGACTATATTTCCAAAATGTGGTTCATGCCCGCCACGCCCGTGCTCTCCAACGGCGGCACCAATCGCGGCCTGCCCATCTCCTGCTTCCTCAACGAGGCGTCCGACAGCCTCGACGGCATCGTCGGCCTCTGGAATGAGAATGTCTGGCTGGCCTCCAAGGGCGGCGGCATCGGCTCTTATTGGGGCAATCTGCGCTCGATCGGCGAAAAGGTGAAAGGTGCCGGCAAAACCTCGGGCATCATCCCCTTCATCCGCGTGATGGACAGCCTGACCCTGGCCATTTCCCAGGGCGATCTGCGCCGCGGCTCGGCGGCCGTCTATCTGCCCGTGTGGCATCCCGAGATCGAGGAATTCGTCGAAATCCGCCGCCCCACCGGCGGCGATCCCAACCGCAAGGCCCTCAACCTGCACCATGGCGTGCTGATCTCGGATGCCTTCATGCGCGCCGTCGAGGCCGATGAGCAATGGATCCTGAAATCCCCCAAGGATGGCAGCCATATCCGCTCCATCTCGGCGCGCGCTCTGTGGATTCGCATCCTCACCACCCGCATCGAGCAGGGCGAGCCCTACATCGTGTTCTCCGACCACGTGAACAATGCCCGCCCCGAGCAGCACAAGCTCGCCGGGCTCGAGGTCAAAACCTCCAATCTCTGCGCCGAAATCACCCTGCCCACTGGCATCGACCAATATGGCAAGCAGCGCACGGCCGTGTGCTGCCTGTCCTCGCTCAACCTCGAAACCTGGTTCGAGTGGCAAAATGAGCCCCTCTTCATCGAAGACGTGATGCGCTTCCTCGATAATGTGCTGCAGGATTTCATCAACAAGGCCCCCGGTTCCATGGAGCGCGCCAAATACGCCGCCATGCGCGAGCGTTCGGTGGGGCTGGGCGTGATGGGTTATCACTCCTTCCTGCAAGACAACAACATCCCCTTCGAGAGCGTCATGGCCAAGGTGTGGAACATCAAGATGTTCAAGCACATCCGCGCCCAGGCCGACGCGGCGTCCAAAAAACTGGCCGAAGAGCGCGGCCCCTGCCCCGATGCCGCCGATTACGGCATCAATGAGCGCTTCAGCCACAAAATGGCCATCGCCCCCACGGCTTCCATCTCCATCATCGCGGGCAACGCCTCACCGGGCATCGAGCCCATCGCGGCCAACGTGTTCTTGCAAAAAACCCTCTCGGGCAGTTTCTCGGTGCGCAACCGCGCGCTGCAGAAAATCCTCGAGAAATATGGCCGCGATGATGAGGCAACCTGGTCCTCCATCACCACCACCAAGGGCTCGGTGCAGCATCTCGATTTCCTGAGCCAGCACGAGAAGGATGTCTTCAAAACCGCCTTCGAGCTCGACCAGCGCTGGGTGGTCGAACATGCCGCCGACCGCGCGCCCTTTATTTGCCAGAGCCAGTCGGTCAACATCTTCCTGCCGGCCAACATCCACAAGCGCGACCTGCACCAAATCCACTACCAGGCCTGGAAGCGTGGGGTGAAATCGCTCTATTATTGCCGCTCGCTGTCCATCCAGCGCGCCGACACGGTCTCCACCAAGAAACAGGTGGCCGACGTGCTCAACCTCGCCAATGACAGCGCCCAACCCGCCCCCCTGGCGGCGTCCAGCGGCAATTACGAGGAATGTCTGGCCTGCCAGTAAACCCGCCAGCAGGCACGAAACGTTAAAAGTTTTTGCGGGTATGGGAGCTTTCAACAAAAGCCCCCATATGTTCCGCCGGGGCCGCTGGCCCCGGCCCCCACAAATTTCCGGGGGTTACTATGGCCCAGTCTTTGAAGGCGATGATGATGAGCGGTGAAATCACGACCACCCCGGCCGAGGGGCAGAAATTCGACCTCCTGACCGAGAACCCGGTCTACAAACCCTTCCGTTATCCGTGGGCTTATGATGCCTGGCTGATTCAGCAGCGCGTCCACTGGCTGCCCGAGGAAGTGCCGCTGGCCGACGACGTCAAGGACTGGCACAAAAACATCACCGATGCCGAGCGCAACCTGCTCACCCAGATTTTCCGCTTTTTCACGCAAGCGGATGTCGAGGTGAATAATTGCTACATGAAGCAGTACACGCGCATCTTCAAACCCACCGAAGTGATGATGATGCTCTCGGCCTTCTCCAACATCGAGACCATCCACATCGCCGCCTATTCGCATTTGCTCGACACCGTGGGCATGCCCGAGACCGAGTATCAGGCCTTCCTCAAATACAAGGAGATGAAGGACAAATACGACTACATGCACGGCTTCTCGGTCGATAATAAGCACGAGATCGCCAAAACCCTGGCGGCCTTCGGCGGCTTCACCGAGGGCGTGCAGCTCTTCGCCAGCTTCGCCATCCTGCTCAACTTCCCACGCCACAATAAAATGAAGGGCATGGGCCAGATCATCACCTGGTCGGTGCGCGATGAGTCTCTCCACTGCGAGAGCATCACCCGCCTGTTCCGCACCTTCATTTCCGAGAACCCGGAAGTCTGGACCGAGGAGCTGCGCCGCGAGATCTATCTCATCTGCGCCACCATCGTCGATCACGAGGACGCCTTCATCGACCTCGCCTTCGAAATGGGCGCCGTCCACGGCCTCACCGCCGACGAGGTCAAGCGCTATATCCGCTACATCGCTGACCAGCGCCTGGCCATGCTCGGGCTCAAGGGCCTGTTCCACATCGAGAAAAACCCCCTGCCCTGGCTCGATGAAATGCTGAACGCCGTCGAGCACGCCAATTTCTTCGAAAACCGCTCGACCGAATATTCCAAAGCCTCCACCGCCGGAACCTGGGACGAAGCCTTCGCCGATTTCAGCATCGAGGCCGACGGCCCCTCCCTGCCGGCGCTCTAAATCCAAAAATACCCGCTCCGGTTGTCTTGCGGCAATCACATTCAACGTGATGCATGTTTTCCGTCTGGCGTGCCGGACGGAAAACATCTACCATCTTCACTTATCCGTAGGTATTCGACCCACGATCATTGTAAACTCAAACTGCCCTCACCAGGGCACGACCACGCTTGACCAGACAGGACCGCCTGATGACCGACTTGACCGACTCCGAAGATGCCGACCTGTCTTCGCCCCGCCCCCAGGCAGGCCCTCCCCGCTATAGTCGCCGGTTGTCAGATAAAATTCTCATCGCCTTCCACCATGCCTGCGACCAGGGTGATTATGAAATCGCCGAACAATTGCTGCGTATTCTGGAAACCATGCTGACCCGCCGCACCGTCCCGCCCGATGCCAACCGCCGCAAAAGCATCGAGAGTCTGGTCGCCGCCCATGAGCGCCTCTGGCATCTCCGCCACCCGGAAAAAACCTATATGTAACGCCCCAACCGCCTGAACCCGCGTCAGGCGGTTATTTTCTCGAACGTCTCATGGCCATCCACCGAGAAGGCCAGCCCGGCCCATTGGCTGGTCTGATCATACCACACGCTCAAATGCAGCTTGCCGGTCACATCAAAGCGCTGGGCGACAATCTGTCCCCCCTCGGCGGTCGGCAGATAATTCCAGCCCGGCGAGTTCACGATCGCCGGATAATGCCGCCCGGTCTCGACATTTAAAATCTCCGCCTCCAGCATCGCCTTGTTCCAGTAAGTCAGCGGCATCATCGGGCGCTGACCGGTATAAACATAATCTCCCGCCTTGGTGCTGCGCACCGCGAATCCCCCGGCCACGGGGGCCGCATGCACCTCATAGCGGGCGCCATTATGGTTCACCTGGCTATCGAGCCCCACAAAGCTCTGCCCTTCCCAGCGCTCCAGGGCCTGCAGCGTGTAATGAAACACCGGCACGCCCAACACCTTCACCACCAAATCGGCATTGATCTCAACATTCAGCGCCGCGCCGTCCTGTGTGAACTTAAGATGATGTTCCCCAATCGGCACACCATTGCGCAACACCCTGAACCCGATTCGCCCCGATGGCGGCACCGGCAGCCCCGCCGCCCGCGCGCCCCCCGCAACCCCCGCCGCCGCCAGTCCCAGCGCAAACGTCCGACGGTTCATCAATTCCCCGCTCTCCTGCAAAGCCTTCACCAAATTCACGGCCCTCGCCCGCGCACAGGGGCGACACGCGCCCTGGCTCGTGCCACAATACCCTCATGCATCAGCTGATTCTACTGCGTCACGGCAAAGCCGAGCCCCAAGGCAAGGGCCCCGACCATGAGCGGCCGCTCGTCAATGCCGGCCGTCAGGCGGCCACCAGGCTGGCCGGCGCCATGCGCAAAGCCGGCCTCGCCCCCGAGGTGGTGCTGGTCTCCACGGCGCTGCGCACCCAGCAAACGCTCGAAGCCCTCGAAGCCGCCAATCTCTGGGATGAATGGCCCAACATCGACAGCCTGCCCCAGCTCTACATGGCCCCGCCAGGCCTGATTCGCGACCAGCTCTGCGATTTGAGCGAAACCGTGCGCAGCGCGCTGGTCATTGGGCACAATCCAGGCCTGCACGAACTGGCCCTCTCGCTGGCCGGCCCCACCCGCGCCGCGCCCGAGCTGGCCCGCATCGACCATGGCTACCCCACCTGCGCCATGGCCGAGTTTCTCATCAGCACCCCCTGGCGCCGGCTTGGCCCCGGCGGCGCCACGCTGCAACGCTTCATTATTCCCAAAGATCTCCCCTGATCCCCCCAGCCTCCGCCCCAGCCATAACCCACCCAGCCCTTGGGCATTGCCGGGCATTTTTTCAAGCCTGCCCCCGTTTCACCGCCCCCGCCATGATTGCGCCATTTTGCTGCGCCGCACGCCCGCGCTTTACATGGCGGTGCGGATTTTATAACCGTATTTTCACTCCGCGCTGGCAGAAGATTTCACAAATTCTACCCGCGTTAAAATCCAAGACGAGAAAGTGAAACGGCAATGGCTCCAAACCCCAGCACGCAGGTCGGCACGGCCACCCTCACCTATGGCGATAAAAGCGCCACCCTGCCGGTCCTCGCCGGCACCCTCGGCACCGACTGCGTCGATGTGCGTAAAATTCAGGGTGACCTGAACGTCTTCACCTTCGACCCGTCCTACGGCGCCACCGCCTCCTGCGAAAGCGCCATCACCTATATCGACGGCGACGAAGGCGTGCTGCTCCATCGCGGCTACCCGATCGACCAGCTGGCCGAGAAATCCACCTTCCTCGAAGTCGCCCACCTGTTGCTGTTCGGTGAACTGCCGACCGCCCCGCAGCTCGAGAAATTCACCTCCGGCGTCATGCGCCACACCATGCTGCACGAGCAGATCCGCCGCTTCTGGGACGGTTTCCGCCGCGACGCCCACCCCATGGCCATGCTCTGCTCGGTGGTCGGCGCCATGTCGGCCTTCTACCCCGACAGCATCAACACCCACGATGAGCGTCAGCGCGAAATCTCGGCCTACCGCCTGATCGCCAAAATGCCCACCATCACCGCCTGGGCGCATAAATACACCACCGGCCAGCCCTTCATGTATCCCCGCAACGACATGGGCTACGCCGAGAACTTCCTCTACATGTTCGGCGCCGTGCCGACCGAGGATTACAAGCCCAACCCCGTGCTCACCCGCGCGATGGACCGCATCCTCATCCTCCACGCCGATCATGAGCAGAACGCTTCCACCTCCACGGTGCGCCTGGCTGGCTCCACTGGCACCAACCCGTTCGCCTGCATCGCGGCCGGCATCGCCTCGCTCTGGGGCCCCGCCCATGGCGGCGCCAACGAGGCCGTGCTCAAAATGCTGGGCGAAATCGGCTCCGTGAAGAACATCCCCTCCTTCATCGAGCAGGTGAAGGACAAGAATTCCAACGTGAAGCTGATGGGCTTTGGCCATCGCGTCTATAAAAACTTCGACCCCCGCGCCAAGATCATGCAGAAAACCTGCTACGAGGTGCTGGGCGAACTTGGCATCAAGGACGAACCCCTGCTCGACCTCGCCATCGAGCTGGAGAAGATCGCGCTGAACGACGAATATTTCGTCAAGCGCAAGCTCTACCCGAACGTCGATTTCTATTCGGGCATCATCCTCAAGGCCATGGGCTTCCCCACCTCCATGTTCACGCCCATCTTCGCGCTCGCCCGCACCGTCGGCTGGATCAGCCAGTGGAAGGAAATGATCGAGGACCCGACCAACCGCATCGGCCGTCCCCGCCAGATCTACACCGGCGCCGCCGCCCGCGACTACACCCCCATCGACCAGCGGGGCTGATGCCGGGGCGCGAGCCACATCAGGGCCAGGGGGCATCGCTCCCTGGCCTTTTTGCGTTTTTCCGCGAAGGCCCGGGTCGCAATCTCGGCCTCGGGTTGCTTTACATGCTGGCGGTGGTCATCGCCGCCACCGCCGCCTACACCGCCGCAGGCTGGTCGGTGTGGGATGCCTTCTACTTCGTCATCATCACCATCTACACGGTCGGCTACGGCGAAACCCAGCCCATCCACGGCTTCGAGCTACGCTCGATCACCATCCTCACCATCATTCTCGGCTGCACGGGCGTCATCTATCTCACTGGCGCCCTGGTCCAGGCCTTCACCTACGCCCAGATCCAGCAGCTGGTCGGAACCAAGAAGATGAAAACCCAAATCGACAAAATGTCCGGCCATGTCATCATCTGCGGCTATGGCCGAA
This sequence comes from Pseudomonadota bacterium, assembly GCA_021809435.1. GTDB lineage: Bacteria > Pseudomonadota > Alphaproteobacteria > Acetobacterales > Acetobacteraceae > Acidocella. Next base: position 528,249 of record JAKBAD010000001.1, read on the forward strand.
TCGGCGAGGCGCTGGCCGAGGAACTGGCCGCGGGCGGTATTGAATTCGTCATTGTCGACATGGACGAAGCCCGCCTGAATTCCGCCGCCGACCGCGGCTTCACCACCTGGGTGGGCGACGCCACCTCCGAGGATGTGCTCAAGGAAATCGGCGTCGAACGCGCCCGGGCCCTGGCCACCGTGGTCCCCAACGACGCGGTGAACGTCTTCATCACCCTCACCGCCCGCAGCCTCAATAAAGACCTCGAAATCATCGCCCGCGGCGTGCTGCCCAACACCAAGGGCAAGCTGCTTCACGCCGGCGCCAGCTCGGTGGTCGAGCCCACCCATATCGGCGCCGAGCGCATCGCCCAACTCATCTTATTCCCCCGCACCGCCCGCTTAACCGACGGCACCAGCCGCATGCGCGCCCTGGCGGCCGGCCTGCACAGCCTGGGACTGGATGTCGAAGTGGTCGCCGCCGGCCCCGAAACCGGGCTGGCCGGCATCACCATCGCCGAAGCCGAGGCCCAGGGCCACGGCACGCGCTTCGTGGTCGCCATCAACCGCCGCAATGGCGAAACCCTCACCCGTCCCGACCCCGCCACCCTCATCGAACCCGGCGATGGCGTGGTCATGATCACACGGGCAGGCCGCAGCGCCCCCCGCCAAACCTAAATATCGCGGTCATCTATCCCTCACGGGGCGCCATGAATAATGGCCGCGCACGCCGCATCATTGGCAGAGTTTGTACGCCGCCAAATCTCAAAATTTCCCATCTGGCGCGCGAGGGTAAAATTCTGCTCAATAGCCTGCTCAAACGCCCGCGTATCCTCCGGGGTCGAGGGGACCATCGCGGGAAAGAGGCGCCGCCAAGCCTGGATACCCATGAGCGACCGGTCAAACACAACCCATTGCGCCTTGGCGGTAACCGCCATGCACGAGGCAAAATATTGGTCCCGGGTCGTATAATAGGGCGTAAACACGTCATTTGCGCCGGCTTGCTGGCGCTCGGCTAAATATGACATGAGCGGCATATACGGGTAGAAGAAAAAACCTGCGCTGGCTGGTTGGCTGGCCAGAAAACTGAACACGGCATCGCCGCCATTTCTCTCCTCCCCCAGCAGCGCGACAGGACCAGCCGCCGTCACCACCGTCGGGGCCAACATGGCTTTCCATCCCTGATACGCGACCCCAACCGCGCCCGGCATGCACCAAATTACCGCCAGCCCGAAAGCGACGCGCCGCCAGCGCGGCCCCCACCCTGCCGCGAGCCACGTCGCGCCATACGCCATAAGCGGCAAGGCAAGGGGGGCGGTGAAAGCGAGATGCGCGGCATCGGGGCGCGGATAGAGCCCCAAAAACGCCGCCAGGGCGAATAAAACGCTGACCCTGAAATAAGGAGCCCCAACATGAAACCGCGCATTGGCCCTTAGCGCCGCCAAGGCCAACGCCCCATCCAAGGGCAACAAATATCGGTTAGGATAAAACCAGCGCAGGCCATTCCCATACGAGACTTTTTGAATGGCGGAATAATCATTGAGGGTGAACCGTACGATATCGTTATAGGCGGGAACGAACTCCCCATGCATGATGATATAAGCAAGGCAGAATAGAGGCGCGGCAAAGCCCGCCGCCACACAGGCCCCCAACAAACTCCGCTGCCGGCGCGGACCGAGAAAACTCCCCACAGTGGCCAGTTCCGCATATAACCCGCAAGACGCCACGACCATGGCGGCCATCCCCGCGACAGCTCCGGCAAGCCCCGCCCACCACAGGCGCCCGCGATACGGCGTGGCCGAGAATGACCGCAAGGTGAGCCAGCACGCTGCCATGGAAAACAGGGTGGCGAGCCAATGGTGGCTAACAACAACGATCCAGGAGAACGGTGAGGTGACGACCCAGGCGAGCGGCAAAAACGCCGCCAAAACGACAGACCCTGAAACCTCAAGACAGGCGAGATAGGAAAAAGCCGCAATGCCCACAATCATGAAACTGGCGAACAGGCGCGCCTTTAAAAACGACAGCCCAAAAAGCTTTATCCAGGCCTCCATGATCAAATAGCCAGCGGGCGGATCGAAACTGAAAATATCCGTATAGATCCTACGTCCGGCAGCGAGGTCCGCCGCCCCCCGCAGCAATATTCCCTCATCCCCCAGCCAATAAACGGCGCGCATGAACGGCAGGCAAATCACGAACGTCGATAAAACAACCACCCCCAGGCCAATCATCGCGCCTCGGCCATACCTCCGGGTGGGCAAATATACGTGCCCACGATCAACCCGGCCTACATTTACCGTCATCGCCAAACTTTCTCGTCGCCAACACTGTTTTTAAATCTAAAAATCCGCCCCCGCCGTCGCGGACGACAAATTGCGTCCCATATGCCAGCCGCTCAAGCCATGACATGGCTCAACATTACGGCTGCGCGTTCAACAGGTCATAATCAGCCATACAGGCTTTCACAAACTTGGCCGCCCCGCCCGCATCATCGGCCTGCGAATCGGCTTTTTCCCGGGTTTGCCCATCCTGCCGGGCCTGCGCAACCTCCCCCTGGTCCAGTTGTCCCGCCAAATCTCCCGCCATCGAAATGATCGAGACCAGCTTCCCAGCATCTCCCAAATCATTGATGCTGGCTTTCTGCACCTGAGCGGCAAAAGCCATGCCCCCGCCGATCATACCATTGCCAAACACCGCGCCGCCGCCCATCGCCTCAAGATAAGCCCCACATTTCACAATCTCGAGCTTGCGGTCCCGCACCGACTTTCCGCATCCCCCAAGCGCCAGGCAGAGCGTCAACCCGGCGGCTCCCAGCATATTCCATGGCTTCATGGCGCCCTTACTCCCTGGCGGTTCACCGCCAACAAGAGCCCGCGTCCGCCGCGCTGTCAAACGCCGCCGGCCACCCTATAAGCCCCATACGTCACCAGCGCCTCACCCTCCTCCCGCACCTCCTCAATCACCTCACAGCGGGCGCGCAAAAAATCCCGGGCCTTGAACACGCTTTCCCAACCAATATCGTCAAGCACAATCACCCCGCCGGGCCTCACCAGCGGCAGCCAGCCCCGCACATCGGCCAGCGCCCGCGCCTCGGCATGGGCGCCATCAATATGCAACACATCAAACCCCTGGCTTTGATCGAGCATAAAAGCCGCGCGCGCCTGATCCGCGGTCAGCTCCACCACCCGCACCATCGCGCTCAGCCCGCAGCCGCGCACCGCCTCCAAAAACCCGGCCTTAATCTTGGCCATGTCCACGTTTTGCCACCAGGAATCATTTTCCGCGCTGGTTTCGCAAGCCGTCGCGGCGGCATTGCTCCAGGGCTCCACCGCCCACAGCTCCGCCCCCTCAACCCCACGCGCGGCCAACGCCATCGGCACCAGCGAACGCCCGCCATAAACGCCAATTTCGCCAATCTTGCGCGCCCCCGTTTCGGCCACCAGCCGCGCGAGCCACGCCGCCTTGCGCGGCGTGCACCAGCCCTCAAGCCGCTCAACCACCCGCTCGGGCGTCATCTCGTCGGCTGGCCACAGCGCCCCCTGGCCGGCCTGAAGCGCGGCCAGATCCTGCTCCAGCTCGCGCACCCGCGCCTCACGCTAGCGAATCGTGTCCTCCCGTTCGCGCACCCTGGCCTCGCGTTCGCGCACCCGCTCGTGCAACAGCGCGATCTGGGCTCGCAACGCCTCCGTTTCTTCATCTCCGCGCCGCGCCGGTGGGGCGGCAAAAACCTGGCTCATCTCGACTTCATCTCCCTCATGGCCAGCCCATTTGGCGCGCAACCACTTAATATTTCGCCAATATTCCCACGGTCCCCGGCAATATTCATCCCAATGTTAAAGTCCCCCTTTACATCGCCAAAACCCGATCCATATTTCGTCTCATGACGATGAGCTCCGGCACCGATGATATTCTCAAAGCCCTGGCCAACCCGGTGCGGCGAAAAATCCTCTCCGCCCTCAAAGCCCCCGCGCAAAATTTCCCCGGCCAGCTTCACCCCTACGAATGGGGCGTCTGCGCCAACCGCATCGAGGCCACATGCGGTCTGGCCCAATCCACCATCTCCGCCCACCTCGCCGCCCTCACCCAGGCCGGGCTGCTCACCAGCAGCAAAATTGGCCAATGGGTCTTCTACGCCCGCAACGAACCCGCCATCGCCGCCTTCCTCACGCAAATCTCCGAGGATTTGTAGGCAGGGCCGGCCCTATGGTAAAATTATGCTTTATATTAAATCTATTAACATAAAATCATGATGTTAATTATCAAAACCAAATCCCCACACCCGGGCACCAACAATCAGCCCACCTCCGTGTCGCTCGGCTTGTCTGCCTTGCCCGTGTGTCTTATCGCCAACCCCAAACCCATCAGGATCTAACCTCATGCCTACCCTGTTCGACCCGCTGCCCCTCGGTGATCTCACCCTCAAAAACCGTATCATCATGGCGCCGCTCACACGCTGCCGCGCCTCCCAAGGCCGCGTCCCCAACGACCTCATGGCGCAATATTACGCCCAGCGCGCCGAAGCCGGGCTGATCCTCTCCGAAGCCACCTCCGTCACCCCCATGGGCGTCGGCTACCCCGACACGCCCGGCCTCTGGTCACAGGAGCAGGTGGAAGGCTGGAAAAAAGTCACCAGCGCGGTGCACAAAAAAGGCGGGCTCATTTTCGCCCAGCTCTGGCATGTCGGCCGCATCTCCTCCCCCGATTATCTGGGCGGAGAAACCCCCGTCAGCGCCTCCGCCGTGCGGCCCAAGGGTCACGTCTCCCTCATCCGCCCGATGCAAGACTACGTCACCCCCCGCGCGCTTGAGCTGTCCGAAATTCCCCCCCTCATCGAGGCCTACCGCAAAGGCGCCATGAACGCCCAGATGGCCGGGTTCGACGGCGTCGAGCTGCACGCCGCCAACGGCTATCTCATCGACCAGTTCCTGCAAGACAGCACCAACCAGCGCACCGACGAATATGGCGGCTCGCGCGAAAACCGTGCCCGCCTGCTGCTCGAAGCCACCGATGCCATCGCCTCCGTGTTCGGCCCCGAGTTGACCGGCGTGCACATCGCCCCGCGCGGCGACGCGAACGACATGGGTGACTCCGACCCCTGGTCCACCTTCTCCTATGTGGTGCACGAGCTGAACGAGCGCGGCATCGCCTTCATTTTCGCCCGTGAGCACCAGGGCGAGGGCGCCATCGGCCCGCGCCTGAAAAAACTCTTCACCGGCGCCTGGATCGCCAACGAAGCCTTCACCAAAGACAGCGCCGAAGCCGCTCTCAAGGCCGGTGACGCCGACGCGGTGGCCTGGGGCAAGGCCTTCATCGCCAACCCCGACCTCGTCACCCGCCTGCGCCAGGGCGCGCCCCTGAACGAGCTCGACCCCACCACCCTCTATCAAACCGCCGAGCGCGGCTATATCGACTATCCCGAGCTCGAAGCCGTTTCATAATCAAAGGCTTGGGGCGGCTTTTTAATTCGCCGCCCCAAGCGTTCAAAACAGCTCCACCTGCCCGCCAATTTTCTTCGCCTCCGACAGGCTGCCCTCCATCACCAGCCATTCATGGCATTGCACCTGGTTGCGCCCGCGCTGCTTGGCGACATAAAGCGCCTCATCGGCCCGTCCAAACGCCACCGCCCCGGTATCGCCCAGCTTCACAGCCGCGAAGCCAATGCTCACCGTCACCCGCCCCACCTGCGGAAACATCGCCTCCGCCATCCTCACCCGAAACGTCTCCAGCGCCCGCCAGGCCGCCTCCAGACTTTCCTGGCGCAGCAAAATCAAAAACTCCTCGCCGCCAAACCGGAATAATTCGCCCTGCTCGGCAAAACACCCCTCCAGCAGCCGCGCCATCAAAATCAGCACCTCGTCGCCGTAGAGATGCCCGTATTCATCGTTGATACGCTTGAAAAAATCGATATCCGCCAGCGCGATCACCGCCCGCGCCCCCGAGTCGGCCGCCACCTCCTTAAATAAGGTATTGAACGTGCGGCGGTTGAGCAGCCCGGTCAGCTCATCGCGGTGGCCATAATCAAGCAACCCGACATGGTTGCCATAAACCCGCATCAACCCCGTCACCAGGCTCATCTGTGGCACATCCAGCCGCTTCGGGCTCACCAAATCCAGCAACCCCGTCACCTGCCGCTCATCGCACAGCGGAAATAAATGCCGGGTCTGGCGCTGGGTCGAGAGCGCCACCTCCACCGGCTTGCGCCCCTCCACGCAATCGCGGAATTCCGGCCGGTCGGCGAGGGTCATATCAGCCCCCTTGGCGCCGCGCCCCAGCGGCAGGCTCACCCGCGCCCGCAGCCGCGCCTCGGCGCCCCGCCCGGTCAAGCGCCAAATCACCAGCCGCGTCGCCCCCGCGAGCCGGTACACGGCATCAGCAAAATGCACCTCCAGCGCATCCTTGTTGCGCAGATGCGTCAGCTCAGCGACGGTTTCAAGCAAATCAGTCATAAGGGTGGCGCCGATCATCTCACCCAACCCTTAAAATCCCACCAACAACCCCCGGCCTGCCCCCAGCGCGCCCCAACTCTTTGCCGCAAGCGGTAGCACTCCGGGCCAGAGGTTGTTATAGAGCGGCCTCATTCTATAGACCGAAGGTATGTGATCATGGCCCGCCGCCGGCAGCTCTATGAAGGCAAAGCAAAAATCCTGTTCGAGGGCCCCGAGCCCGGCACCCTCGTGCAGTATTTCAAAGACGATGCCACCGCATTCAACGCCCAGAAAAAGGGCACCATCACCGGCAAGGGTGTGCTGAACAACCGCATCAGCGAGTTTCTCATGCTCAAGCTGCATGAGATCAACATCCCCACCCATTTCATCCGCCGCCTCAACATGCGCGAGCAGCTGATCAAAGAGGTCGAAATCATCCCCATCGAGGTGGTGGTGCGCAACATCGCGGCCGGCTCCATCGCCCAGCGCCTCGGCATCCCCGAAGGCACCCGCCTGCCCCGCTCGATCGTCGAATATTATTACAAAAACGACCAGCTCGGCGACCCGATGGTGGCCGAGGAGCATATCACCGCCTTCGGCTGGGCCACCCCGCCGGACATGGACGACATCGTCCACCTCACGCTGCGCATCAACGACTTCCTCTCCGGCCTGTTCCTGGGCGTCGGCATCACGCTGGTCGATTTCAAGCTCGAATTCGGTCGCCTTTATGAGAATGAAGACATGCGCATCGTCCTGGCCGACGAGATCAGCCCCGATAATTGCCGCCTGTGGGACGTGAAAACCAACGAGAAGATGGACAAGGACCGCTTCCGCCGCGACCTCGGCAAGATCGAGGAAGCCTACCAGGAAGTGGCCCGCCGCCTCGGCATCCTCCCCGAAGCCGGCTCGCGCGACCTCAAGGGCCCCGAAACCATGCAGTAAAAGTTTTTAGGGGCGCTTTTTTACAAGAAAGGCGCGAAGACATGGCCCCTGTTTGAAAACAGGGGCCACACCCCAAAAACTTTTAATAACTTAGATTTGCGAGACGTTCATGAAAGCCATCGTCACCGTCACCCTCAAACACGGCGTCCTCGACCCCCAGGGCAAGGCCATCGGCCACGCGCTGCACACGCTGGGCTTCACTGGCGTCGGCGAAGTCCGCGTCGGCAAACTCATCGAGCTTGAACTGCCCGACCAAGACCCGGCCCAGGCCAAGGCCACCGCCGAGGACATGGCCCGCAAGCTGCTCGCCAACACGGTCATCGAAAGCTTCAAGGTCGAGATCGCGTAACCCCCATGAAAGCCGCCATCCTCCTGTTCCCCGGCATCAATCGCGAGCGCGACATGGTGCTGGCCGTCCGCCAGAGCTTCGGCCACGAACCCCAGATCGTCTGGCACAAGGAAACCGCGCTGCCGCCTGGCACCGACCTGGTCATCCTCCCTGGCGGCTTCTCCTTCGGCGATTATCTGCGCTGCGGCGCCATGGCCGCCCACAGCCCCATCATGCCGGCCGTCCAGGCCCATGCCGCGCGCGGCGGCTATGTGCTGGGTGTCTGCAACGGCTTCCAAATCCTCACCGAGGCCGGCCTCCTGCCCGGCGCGCTGCTGCGCAACGCCAGCCTGCGCTTCCTCTCGATGGACACGATGCTCAAAGTCGAGCGCGCCGACACGGTGTTCACCAGCAAATGGCAGCCAGGCGCCATCTTCCGCGCCCCCATGGCCCATGGCGATGGCAATTACACCGCCGATCCCGCCACGCTCGACCGGCTGGAAGGCGAAAACCTCGTCGCCTTCCGCTACGCCGATGAAAACCGCAACGGCTCGGCGCGCAGCATCGCGGGCATCTTCTCGCCCAATCTGCGCGTGCTCGGCCTCATGCCGCACCCCGAAAACCTCGTCGATCCGCTGATGGGCGGCACCGACGGCAAACCCCTCTTCGATAGTCTGGCCGCCGCATGAGCACCGAAATCAATTTCGCCCTCGCCAAATCCTTCGGCCTGAACGAAGCCGAATGGAGCAAGGTCAACGAGATCATGGGCCGCACGCCCAGCCTCACCGAGCTTGGCATCTTCTCCGTCATGTGGTCCGAGCATTGCTCCTACAAATCCAGCCGCGTGTGGCTGAAGGAGCTACCCACCAAAGCCCCCTGGGTCATTCACGGCCCCGGCGAAAATGCCGGCGTGATCGACATTGGCGACGGCCTGGCCGCCATTTTCAAAATGGAAAGCCACAACCACCCCTCCTTCATCGAGCCCTATCAGGGCGCGGCCACGGGCGTTGGCGGCATCCTGCGCGATGTGTTCACCATGGGCGCGCGCCCCATCGCCAACCTCAACGCGCTCCGCTTCGGCGACCCGTCTCTCCCCGTCACCAAGCGGGTGGTCGATGGCGTGGTGCGCGGCATTGGCGGCTACGGCAATTGCGTGGGCGTGCCCACCGTCGGCGGCGAGGTCAATTTCCACCCCTCCTATAACGGCAACCCGCTGGTCAACGCCATGACCGTCGGCATCGCCAAAACCGACAAAATCTTCCTCTCGGCGGCGGCCGGTATCGGCAATCCGGTCGTCTATGTCGGCTCCAAAACCGGGCGCGATGGCATCCACGGCGCCACCATGGCCTCCACCGAGTTCGATGCCTCCTCCGAGGAAAAACGCCCCACCGTCCAGGTCGGCGACCCCTTCACCGAGAAGCTGCTCATCGAGGCCTGCCTGGAGCTGATGCAAACCGACGCCATCGTCGCCATCCAGGATATGGGCGCCGCCGGCCTCACCTCCTCCTCGGTCGAAATGGCCGGCAAGGGCGGCGTCGGCATCGAGCTGATCCTCGATAACGTGCCTCAGCGCGAAACAGGCATGACCGCCTATGAGATGATGCTCTCCGAGTCCCAGGAGCGCATGCTGCTCATCCTCAAGCCCGAGCGGCGCGACATGGCCCGCGCGATCATCGAGAAATGGGATCTCGACTACGCCGAGATCGGCCATATCACCGATACCGGGCGCATCGTGGTCAAGCATAACGGCGTCACCGAGGCCGATATCCCCCTCGACCCGCTGGCCGAGGCCGCGCCCCTCTATCGCCGCCCCTGGGTCGAAACCCCCAAGCCCGCGCCGCTCGGCCCGCTCGATCTCACCACCCCGCTCGACCAGGCGCTGCTCACGCTCATCGCCTCGCCCGACCTCTGCTCGCGCCGCTGGATCTTTGACCAGTATGACAGCACCGTCGGCGGCCAGACGGTCAAGCGCCCGGCCCAGGCCGACGCCGCCATCGTCCGCCTCGAAGACAGCCAGCGCGCCCTTGCCATCACCACCGACGTCACGCCCCGCTATTGCGTGGCCGACCCGTTCGAGGGCGGCAAACAGGCGGTCGCCGAAACCTGGCGCAACATCACCGCCACCGGCGCCAAGCCGCTCGCCATCACCGACAACATGAATTTCGGCAACCCCGAGAAACCTGAAATCATGGGTCAGTTCGCCACCTGCATCCAGGGCATGAAACAAGCCTGCGAAGCCCTCGACTACCCGGTCGTCTCGGGCAATGTCTCGCTCTATAACGAGACCGAAGGCCGCCCGATCCTGCCCACCCCCGCCATCGGCGGCGTCGGTGTGCTCGATAACGCCGCCCAGGCCGTCGGCTACGCCGCTGCCCCCGGGCTCGAGCTGGTGCTCATCGGCGAAACCCACGGCCATCTCGGCCGCTCGCTGTATTTGCGCGAGATACTGGGCCGCGAAGACGGCCCGCCCCCGCCGGTCGATCTGGCGGCCGAACGCCGCAACGGCGATTTCGTCCGCGCCCAAATCCAGGCCGGCACCATCCAGGCCTGCCACGATATCGCCGATGGCGGCCTGCTGGTCGCGCTCGCCGAAATCGCCCTGGCGTCCAACACCGGCCTCGCCCTCACCGCCCAAGGCGATGGCGGCTTCTGGTTCGGTGAAGACCAGGCCCGTTACGTCGCCGCCCTGGCGCCCGCCGCCCTGGCCGGCTTCCAAGCCGCCGCCCAGGCCGCCGGTATTCCCGCGCAGCATATCGGCCGTACCGTCACGGAGAATAAATTGACTCTCCCCAACGGCATTGCCATATCCTTGCCACAGTTGCGCGACGCCCATGAGGGGTTCTTCCCCGCATGGTTCGCTTGAAGAGGAACCAGCAGCATGGCCATGCAAGCCGGTGAGATCGAGGCCCTGATCAAGGCCGCGTTTCCCGATGCCAAAATCACCATCGAGGATCTCGCGGGTGATAATGACCATTACGCCGCCACGGTCGTCTCCGAAGCGTTCCGTGGCGTGCCGCGCGTGCGCCAGCACCAGATGGTCTATGCAGCCCTGCAAGGCCGCATGGGTGGCGCACTTCACGCATTGGCGCTGCAAACCAGCGCCCCCGACTAAGGACCCCCATCCCCATGGATAACCCCGTTTTCGCCGAAATCCAGAACCGCATCGATGCCGCTCCCGTGCTGCTCTTCATGAAAGGCACGCCGCTCTTCCCGCAATGCGGTTTCTCGGCCCGCGTGGTGCAGGTTCTGCGCCATGCCGGCGTGCCCTTCGCCTCCGTCAATGTGCTCGAGGAGCCCGAGATCCGCGAAGGCATCAAAGTCTATTCCAACTGGCCGACCATTCCCCAGCTCTACGTCAAGGGCGAGTTCGTCGGCGGCTGCGACATCATCACCGAGATGTACCAGACCGGCGAACTCCAGACCCTGCTGACCGACAAAGGAATCAGCCAAAACGCCGCCTGAACCGCATGACGCGCCGGTGATCGTCTTCGTCACCGATGAACTGCCCAAGCCCGGCACCACCGGGCACATGGCGTTCAATTTCGCGGTGCTCGACTGGCTGCGCGCCTCGGGCTTCCAGGTCCGCGTGCTCGTCACCGGCGAGCCGCACCCCTGGCCCGTCTCGTCTTACCGCCTGTTTCCGGTCAGCGGCCCGCATGTTTTACAAGCGGGCCGATTCTTGCTGCCGCGTGGCCCGGTCTCGGCCCTGCGCATCCTCGGCCGGGCGCTGCGCCGCCTCATTCCCGGCACGCTCACCCGCCGCCTGCGTAAACAAGGGCTGGAGACCGCCGCCAGCCTCGGCCATTTCCCCACCAAGCCAGATCTCCGCTGGTGCGCGCGCGCCATCGCCCGCCTCACCCCTCACGCCGTCCTCATCGACACCATCTTCTCCGCCCCCCTGCTCGCCGAGCCCGAGCTGGCCAGTCTGAACTCAATCATCCTCACCCACGATATTTTCCATCGCCGCGCCCAGGTCCTGCGCGCGGTCGGCTACCAGATCGAGCCCGCCAGCCTCACCCGCGAGGCCGAAGCCGCCCTGCTCGCCAAGGCCCGCGCCCTCGCCGCCATCCAACCTTCCGATGCCGCGATCCTGCGCGACATGTGCCCTCCGCCCCAAACCGTGCTCACCGCCCCCATGCCTGCCCAGCCCTGCCCAAGGCCGCGTCTGGTGCAGCGCATCCCCGGCCGGCTGGTCTTCGTGGGCAGCGCCTCCCTGCCCAATCTCGACGGTCTGCGTTGGTTCTTCACCGAAATCTGGCCCCACCTCGAAGGCACCGGCATCACGCTCGATCTGGTGGGTGAATGCGGGCTTGGCCTGCGCCTGCTCCTGGCCGGCGTCACCGTGCGCGGGCCCGTGGCCCAGCTCGCCCCCATCCTGCATCGCGCCCAGCTCGCCATCGCCCCCGTGCGCGTCGGCTCCGGCCTCAAGGTCAAGCTGCTCGAATATGCCCGTCATGGGCTCTACACCATCGCCACGCCCGAAGCCCTCGAGGGCTTCACCCAAGACCCCACCGCCCCCTTCATCGCCGCCGCGACACCCACGGCCTTCGCGCAAGCCATCATCCGCAACGTCGCCACCCCGCCCGCGCCCGGCGCCGCGCTGGCCTATTGCACCCAGCATTACGGGCGCGAGGCCAGCTTCCAAGCCCTCCGCCAAGCCCTGGATGAACAAACGCCCGCCCCCCAACCCGGCCTGCGCTCCTTGCCGCTCTGACCGGACAGCGTTTTTTTTACCGCCAAAGGCGCGTTTTTCCCTTCTTTCGCGGGCTCCCTTATCGAACCAACCCGCCAAAGTTTGCCAAAATTTTCAAAAAAATCTTTTCCCTTCCATTAACATTTGAAATGCACGCTCGCCGCCATGCTACCGCGAGCCCGTTCATGACCATCCTCACCAAGCCCCCCGGCACCTCCCTGTCATCGGCCACCAGCCCGGCCGCCGCCTCGGCCCGCGATTTGCGCCAGCGCACGGCCAGGCGCGAAGTCACCGAGCGCCGGCGCATGACCCAGCGCCTCCGCCAAGCCTTGCAAGATGGCGGCTTCACCCTGCATTATCAGCCGATCATCTCGCTCGGCACCGGCCTCGCGGTCGGCGCCGAAGCGCTGATCCGCATGCATCACAGCCGCCGCGGCCTCATTCCGGCCTCGCATTTCATGCCCATCGCCGAGCGTTCCGAGGTCATCACCGACATCATGGGCTGGATGCTCAGCACCGCCTGCCACGATGCCGCCACCTGGCCGGTCAACTTCACCCTCTCTCTGTCCCTCTCGCTCAGCGCGCTCCGCTCTGGCCAGCTCCTGCGTCAACTGCTCGAGTCGCTGTCCCGCTCCGGCCTCGAACCCGAGCGCCTCGAGATGAACCTCACCGAATCCATGCTGCTCGACGATAACGAAGACACCCTCTTCGCCCTGCGCGCCCTGCAAGGGCTGGGCGTGCGGCTGGCGCTCATCAATTTTGGCGCCGGCTATGCCTCGCTCGGCGCCCTCAAACGCCTGCGTTTCACCACCCTCCGCCTCGACCGCTCCCTGGTACAAAACCTGACTGAGCCCACCGGCGCCGCCATCACCCGCGCCGCCATCGAAGCCGCCCACGCCCTGGGCTGCACCGTGCAAGCCGAAGGCGTCGAGCAAGAAGCCCAATATCACCAGCTCTGCGCCCTCGCGCTCGACGCCGCCCAAGGCAGCTATTTCGCTCCCCCCGTCGATGCCGCCGAAATGGCCGCCATGTTCCCGCCCGTCATGGGTGGCAGCGGCTAAGGTAATTTGCCATAAGGGCGGCATGAGCACCGACCCCGCAGAAGCCGCAATCCTCTCCACCCTGGCCGCGCGTGGGCCACAAAAATCCATCTCCTACGCCGAGGCCGCCAAGGCCCTGGCCGGCAACCCGCCCGACGAGTCATGGCACAAATCCATGCACCCCGTGCGGCTGGCCGCCGTCCGCCTCGCCCGCGCCGGCGTCATCGAGATTTTGCGCAAAGGCAAACCGATCGACCCCAACAACCTCCACGGCGTCCTTCGCCTGCGCCTGAAGGAGCAGCCGGAATAATGAACGAGCGCATCACCAATTTCCTCACCGGCCTCAAAGAGGCCTGGGTCCTGGCCAAACCCTATTTCAAATCCGAGGAGAGATGGGGTGCCTACGCGCTGCTGGCCGCCGTCATTGTCATGAACCTCATCGTGGTCGGCATCAACGTGGTGCTGACCTACTGGAACAATGACTTCTTCAACGCCATCCAGGTCTATGATTCAGCCACCTGCTGGGCGCTGCTGCTCAAACCCCTGGTGCATCTCAAATCCTCGCCCTACCCCATGCCCGGCTTCGACGTGCTGGTGGTCGCCTACATCATCCTGGCCACTTATGCCTTTTATTTTAACCAGATGCTGCAAATCAAATGGCGGCAATGGCTGACCACCCATTATGTCGAGAACTGGCTGAGCCGGCGCGCTTATTACATCATCTCCCTCCAGCACGCGCCCGGCACCGTGGTCGATAACCCCGACCAGCGCATCTCCGAGGATCTGCGCGACTACACCGCCAACACCCTGGCGCTTGGCATGGATTTCATCACCAACCTGGTGACCCTGTTCTCCTTCATCACCGAGCTCTACATCATCTCCGGCCCCATCACCCTGTTCGGTGTCACGGTGCCCGGCTACATGCTGTGGGTGGCCGTGCTCTATTCCGCCATTGGCACCGGACTCACTCAGCTCATTGGCCGCAAGCTGGTGCCGCTCTCCTTCAACCAGCAGCGCCTGGAGGCTAATTTCCGCTACCGCCTGATCCGCGTGCGCGACAACCCCGAGGCCATCGCGCTCGCCAAAAGCGAAGCCGATGAGCACGGCGCCCTGACCGAGAGCTTCACCTATGTGCGTGATAATTTCTGGGCCATCATGCGCCGCACCATGGGGCTGAATTTCTTCACCAACGGCTTCTCGCAAATCGCCTATATCTTCCCGCTGGTGGTCATCTTGCCGCGCTATTTCGCCAAAAAAGTCGGGTTTGGCGCGCTCGCGCAAATTCCCATGGTGTTTAGCCAGGTGCAGGGCGCGTTAAGCTGGTTTGTCACCAACTACCCCAACCTGGTCACCTGGCGCGCCACCGTCTCGCGTCTTTATTCCTTCCGCGAAGCCATGGACGCGGCCCGCGAAGCCGCCGCCAACGGCCCCCATCTACGCGAACCGGGTGCGGCGCTGGAATTCTCCCACCTCACCCTAACCCTCCCCGATGGCCGCAAGCTGCTCAATGATTCCAGCCTCACCCTGCCACCCGGCGAGATGATCACCCTCACCGGCCCCTCGGGTGCTGGCAAATCCACCCTGTTCCGCGCCATCGCCGGCATCTGGCCGTTCGGAGACGGCGCCATCACCCAACCCCAGGGCCGGCTGCTGTTCCTGCCGCAAAAGCCTTATTTCCCGCTGGGCAGCCTCAAACGCGCCCTCGCCTACCCCGCCCCCGAAGACAGCCTCACCGACACCCAAGCCCAAGATGCCCTGCGCGCCCTGAGCCTTGAAACCCTGCTCCCGCGCCTGAACGAGACCGAAAACTGGGGCCTCATCCTGTCAGGCGGCGAACAGGCCCGCGTCCAGCTCGCCCGCGCCCTCATCGCCCAGCCCGACTGGCTGTTCCTCGATGAGCCCACCGCGTCCCTCGACCCCGATCTGGCCACCAAAACGGTGGCGGCGCTCAAATCCCATCTGCCGGGCACCACCATCATGGTCATTTCCCATCAACCGCTCGAAGCCCCGCGTCACCTCCACCTCACGCCGGGTGCCCTGGTCTCGGCCACGCTCAGCCCAGCCTGATTCCCACCTGCCGGGCGGCAATCTGGCGCCTGATCTCATCGAGCTTCGCGCCCGCGCAGACCAGCGGCGCGAAACTCCCGGCCACCCGCGCCGCCTGCATCAACGCGGGCGGCGCAATCACATCGCCCTCATAATTATCGAACAACGCCTTGTGGCCAGTATCCAGAAAACTCTCCGCCATCGCCCCCTCGGCAAACAGCGCGGCATGGCGGCAAAGCTCCACATGGTAATAACAAATCCGCCCCAGCCCCTGAATTTCTCTGATATTCGACCAATTCACCAACAGCTTGGCCGGCACCAGTACCCCTTCAATCAACAGCGCATGATCGGGCGAGAGCCGTAAATCCCGCGCTGGACTCCCCTCGCCCAGCGCGCCGCGCTCAATCACCACCGGCCGCACCAGCTCAGGCCGCCGCATCGCCGCCAAATCCAGCTCCCGGCGGCCAATCCAAACCACCGGCAGCTCCTCGCCCTCCGGGGTAATCACCAAATCCCCCACCGCCAGCGCCTCCACGGCCACTTCGCCGCGCGCGGTCAAAATCCTCGTGCCCTCCACAAAGCAAGGGTTCACCGGCGCCTCCGCCGTCACCACCAAATCAATATAAGGCTGGTTCGGCGCCCCCGGATTGCTCCGCACGCTGGGGTCAAGCCCCAGCGTCGCGCGTTCGGCCGCGGTGCCAAACAGCCCGACCATCATGTCATTCAAAATGGTCTGCTCATTGGCGGTCAGCGTATCGCCATAGGGGGTCGACGGCGAGAGCACGATCTTGCCGTCGGTCATGGTCATATAATCACCGCTCTCGGCGGCAAACGTCATGAAATTATCAAACCCCGCGGCATCCGTGCCGGTCAGGTCCATCGCCCCGAATAAATTGGTCACGGCCTGAATGGTCACCACATCCCCGGCAATGCCGGGATATTTGCCGGGCAGAAAATTAGTCACCGTGCCGCCAAAATAAGCGGCGGTGGTGAGGGTGCCGTTCTGGTTCAGCGTCTGCGCGCCCATGCCGCCGGCGGTAAAAATCAGCACCCCGCCCACACCGGGATCATTGGCGAATTCCAGCGTCGTCGCCTGGATGAACTCGTTCGAAATCGTCAAGGTTCCGTACGAGGCAATAATGGTCGTGTTGGTCATCACTCAATCCTGGCGGGGCGTGCGGGCCGGAGCCGCGTCACCAGAGATTGTACCAATCCGCTTAACGAATCAACAAAGGGTTGCTTACTATATAATAAACCCGCCGCCCAGCACGCGGGTGCCGTCGTAAAACACCGCCGCCTGTCCGGGCGCAGCCAGGGCGGGTTCCGCCAGCTCCAGCACCGCCCCCGCGCCATCGGGCAAAATCCGCGCCGCGTGGCGCGTGTCGCGGGCGCGCAGCTTCACCTCGGCCATCATCTCGCGCGGGCTGGTCAGCCAGTTCACCTCGCGCAGCCGCAAGGTCATGCCGGCCGCGCCCCTGGGCCCCACCACAATGCGGTTGGCCACGGGGTCAATGCGCTTCACCACCATATTGGCGGCGCGGTCGGGCAGGCGCTTGGCCTGGCCAATGGTATAGCGCGCAATACCCTGGTGTTCGCCCAGCACACGCCCGGCCTCATCCACCACCTCACCGGCGCTCAGCGCCTCAGGCCGATATTTTTCCACAATCGCGGCATAAGAGCCCGAAGTCACAAAGCAAATATCCTGGCTGTCGGCCTTTTCGGCCACCACCAGCCCCATCTCCGCGGCCACCGCCCGCACCTCCGCCTTCGAGGCATAGCCCCCCAGCGGAAACCGGCAAAATTCCAGCTGCGCGCGGGTGGTGGCGAATAAAAACCAGCTCTGGTCGCGGGCCGGGTCCACGGCCACATGCATTTCGGCGCCTTCGGGCCCCTCGGCGCGGCGCACATAATGGCCCGTGGCCATGGCATCCGCCCCCAGCTCGCGCGCCATCTCCAGCAAATCGCCAAATTTCAGATGCTGGTTGCAGGCAATGCAGGGCACGGGCGTCTGGCCGCCGGCATAGCTGTCAGCAAACGCCGCCACCACGCTTTTCTCAAACCGCGCCTCGCTGTCCACCACATAATGCGCAATACCCAGCCGGTCGGCGACCCGCTTGGCATCCCTGATATCCTGGCCCGCGCAGCAAGCCCCCTTGCGCCCCGAGGCGGCGCCCTGGTCATAAAGCTGCAGCGTCACGCCAATCACCTCGTGGCCTTCGCGCGCCATCAGCCCGGCCACCACCGAGCTATCGACCCCGCCAGACATGGCCACGACCACGCGCATGATCCTCAGCCCGCCTTCTTGCTGGGCGGCAGGCTCACGGTCAGCCCGTCGAGGCTCTCGCTCATCACAATCTGGCAGCCCAACCGCGAGGTCTTCTGCACCCCAAAGGCCACGTCGAGCATATCCTCCTCGTCTTCCGAAGGCGCTTCGAGCTTATCAAACCAGTCCGCCGCCACAATCACATGGCAGGTCGAGCAGGCCAGCGACCCCTCACACGCGCCCTCGATATCCACGCCATGCTTGTGCGCGACTTCGAGCACCGAAAGCCCCAGCGGCGCGTCCACTTCCTTGCGCGTGCCGTCACGTTCAATAAAGGTCATTTTCGCCATCATCGTCATCCTTCAAGCTTCGCGGGCGGATAAAGCTCAATCAGCCCGCCCGCGCAAGGCACGCCGGGCCATCGCCTCATAAGCCGCGCAAAACCGCGCCACCCCGTCCGCCTCCACACTCCAAGGCAGCGACACCCGTATCCCCTGCCCCGCCCCCTCGCCAAACCCCATGGCATCGAGCACATGGCTGCGCGCCACCTTCCCCGATGAGCAAGCCGCCCCCGCCGACACCGCGATCTTCGCCATATCGAGCATAATCAGCTGGCTCTGCGCCTTCACGCCGGGCAAAATCAGCGAGAGCGTATTGGCCAGACGGGGCGCGCCCTTGCCCGCCGCCACCGCGCCCAGCCCTTCGCAAAACCGCTCCATCTCGTCACGCAGCGCGCCAATCCGCGCGGTCTCATAGCCCGCCGAGTCGGCCAGCGCCGCCGCCATTCCGGCAATGGCGGGCAAGGCCTGGGTGCCGCCGCGCCGCCCGCTCTCCTGTCCACCGCCCCGCAACACCGCCTCAATTTCAAGCCCCGCGCGCAGCACCAGCGCCCCCGCGCCCATCGGCCCGCCCATTTTATGGCCCGAAACCGCCACGCTGTCGGCGCCCAGGCGCAACCAGTCGCGCGGCAAACCGCGCCCGGCCTCCTGCGCCGCATCAACATGCAGCAGCGCCCCATGCGCCCGGCAAATCCTGGCCGCCCCGGCAATGTCATGGCGCACCCCGGTTTCGTTATTGGCCGCCATCAGGCACACCAAAGCCGGTGGCGCCGCACTCAGCATGGCCTCGAGCATCAGCGCGTCAAACCGCCCATCGGCGGCCACCGGCACCACCAGCGCGCCAGGCGCGGCGGCCCGCACCGCCTCATGCTCGGTGGCGCCCACCAGCACGGCGCGCCCCTTGCCCAGCGTCGCCACCGCCAAGCCATCGGCTTCCGTCGCGCCCGAGCAAAACACCACGCCCGCCGGCGTCGCCCCCAGCGCCCCGGCCACGGTTTCCCGCGCCTCTTCCAGCAGCTTGCGCGCCGCCCGCCCCGGCCCATGCACCGAAGAGGGGTTACCCAAAACCTCCATCCCCGCCAGCACCGCCGCCCGGGCGGCTGGCCGCAGCGGCTCGGTGGCATTGGCGTCCAAATAAACCATGTCCTCAGCAAACATCGCCGGTCTCACATCCTCACATCCACATGGTGGCGCGCCCGGCGCGCGTCCAGTGCGCAACCTCCGGGCGTGCCCGCCCTCCAGCCCCGGCGCCACGTTTTCACCCAAAAACATGAAAGCCATGCGATTTTCCGTGGATATCCGCGCGCGAAGCAGGTTATACTCCCGGGCCTGTGGGGTAACCCGCTCTCGCGCCATCCGTAACCGACCAGCCTTGAGGAGCATTTAGTTATCAGGACCAGCCCGGTCAAATTTCGGATGGCAGGATCACACGCGCCCATACCGGGGCGGTGATCCGCGCCGCAGTCAGCGGCCAGCAAAATCTCTGGCTGACACCTAGTTCACGGTTCGATGAAAGACGAGTCACATAATGCCTGAAGTGATGTTTCCCGGCCCCGAGGGCCGTCTCGAAGGCCGCTACCACCACGCCAAGGACCGCGGCGCCCCGCTCGCTCTCGTGCTGCACCCGCACCCCCTGCACGGCGGCACCATGAATAACCGCATCACTTACACCATGTACCAGGTCTTTCAGCGCCTGGGCTTTTCGGTCATGCGCTTCAATTTCCGCGGCGTCGGCCGCTCGCAAAGCAAGTTCGACGGCGGCATGGGCGAAATCAACGATGCCGCCGCCGCGCTCGACTGGATGCAGGCCCTCAACCCCGGCCATGGCGGGCTGTGGATCGCGGGCTACTCCTTTGGCGCCTTTGTCGGCATGCAGCTGCTCATGCGCCGCCCCGAAGTGTCCGGCTGGGTTTCGGTCGCGCCGCCCGCAGCCCATTATGATTTCGGCTTCCTCGCCCCCTGCCCCTGCGGCGGGCTGATGATCCACGGCGACGCCGACGAGCTGGTGCCCGAAAACTCCGTGCGCAAGCTGGTCGACAAGCTCAACCAGCAAAAAGGCGTCGCCATCGATTACCGGGTGTTCGAAGGCGCCGACCATGTGTTCGCCAACCACGCCGCCCAAATCTCCGACGCCGTCGAAACCTACGTGACCCAGTCCCTGGCCCGCAAGCAAATGGCCCTGGCCGCCGACTGACCCAGGCTTTCCTCCAAAAAACGGCGCCCTCGGGCGCCGTTTTTTATGGCGCCCCGCTCAGCCCCAGCAGAATCTTCTCCGTCCCCGGCAAGTCTTTGGCCTCAAACCCGCCGCCCAAATCCTGATAAAGCGCCACCGCCGCCAACAGCCGGTTGGTTTTAAGCGTAATGGCGTTCTGCTCATCGCCCAGCAGGGTCACCTCCGCCGTCACCACCGTGGTGTAATCCACCGTGCCGGCCAGATACTCGTTCTGGGCAATCTGCGCCGCGCGCGTGGCATCAGCCACGGTGCGCGCCTGCACCGGCGCCTCATCGCCATAAACCTGCAAATCCGAAAGATCCGTCTCCACCCCCTGAAACGCCGAGAGTACCGTCTGGCGGTAAGTCTGCACCGCCGCCACATAGCCATATTGAGCCGCCTGCACGGCATAATGGGTCTGCCCCCCGGCAAACAGCGTATCCGTCGCGCTCACGCCCAGCGACCACAACGTGTTCGAGGCCGAGAACAACCCGCCGATCGGATCGGCCGAATAGCCCGCCAGAGCCGAGAGCGAAATATCGGGATAATAAGCCCCCACCGCCACGCCAATGGCGGCGTTCTGCTCGGCCATCGCGCGCTCGGCGGCGGCAATATCGGGGCGCCGCTCCAGCAGGGCGCTGGGCACGCTGGCCGGCGCCAGCGGCACCTTGTCCATCAGCTTGCCGGGCGCAATGGCCACCTCTTCCGGCGCCTGTCCCGCCAGCACCGCTATGGCGTGCTCATACGCCGCGCGCGCGGCGCCCAGATTAATCAGCGCCGCCCGCGCCCCATCCAGCTGCACCTGCGCGCTCAGCACATCCGCCTGCGGCACGGTCCCGGCCTTATACTGGTTTTGCACAATCCGCAGGCTCTGCTCATAGGCCGCCACCGTCTGCTCATAGAGCGCGATCTCCTCATCGGCGGCCCGCAGCTCGATATAATCATCCGCCAGCGCCGCCTGGGCACTCAAGCGCGCATTGGCGAGGTCAGCGGCCGAAATTTGCGCCGCCGCCGTGCTCTCCTCCACCTGGCGGCGGATCTTGCCCCAAATATCGGGCGTCCAGGAGGCGCTGCCCTCAAACGTCCCCGCCGATGCCGCCCCCGCGCTCACCCCCCGCACCGTCTGGGCCGCGCGGGTGGCGCTGGCACTCACGCCAATTTGCGGCAGCAGCCCGCCCCTGGCCTCGCGCGCCAGCGCCACCGCCTGCTCATAGGCCGCATAATCGGCCGCCAGCGTGGCGTTATTCACACTCACCTCCGCCTCCAGCCCATCGAGCACCGGATCATCAAAATCCCGCCACCATTCCCCCTTGGGCGCGCCGTCACGGGGCGCGGCCTTCACCCAGCCAGGGTCGGTTTTATAGCTGGCCGGCACCGCCAGAACGGGCTTGTGGTAATTAGGCCCCACCGCACAGGCACTCAGCGCCATCAAGGCCGCCACACTCACTCGTCTCATCCCGCCTCCGCGATATTACCGGCCCTGGGCAGCGCCTTGTCGCGTCCGCCTCGCAATTTGGTCGCCAGTTTTTCCAGCCACAAATACACCACCGGCGTGGTGTAGAGCGTGAGCATCTGGCTCACCGCCAGCCCGCCAATAATCGTCAAGCCCAGCGGCTGGCGCAAACTCGCCCCTTGCCCCAGCCCAATAGCCAGCGGCAGCGCGCCCAGCATGGCGGCGAAGCTGGTCATCAAAATCGGCCGCAGGCGCAGGCTGGCGCCTTGCAAAATCGCCTCTTCCGGGCTCACCCCTCGCGCGCGCTGCAATTCGAGCGCGAAATCCACCATCAAAATGGCATTCTTCTTCACAATGCCAATCAGCAAAATCACCCCGATCAGCGCGATGATGGTCAGCGGCACATTGAAGGCCAGCAAAATCAGCGTCGCCCCCAGCCCGGCCGAGGGAATGGTCGAGATAATGGTAATGGGGTGGATGGTGCTCTCGTAAAGTATCCCCAGCACAATATAAACCGCCGCCAGCGCCGCCAGAATAATCAGCGGCTCGCTGCTGGCCGATGACTGAAACACCGCCGCCGTCCCCGCGAATCCGCCTTTAATGGTCAGCGGCACATCGAGCCTGGCCATGGTGTTCTCAATCGCCGTGGCCGCCGTGCCCAGCGCCACGCCCTGGGGCAGCGAGAACGAAATGGTCACCGCCACCTCGCCATCCTGGTGGTTCACCGTCACCGGCGCCATGCCCTGGCGCACGGTGGCAAACGCCGAGAGCGGCACCATCGTCTCCACATTGGTGCTCACCGCCGTCCCCGATGAGGCTTGCATATGCCCGCTGGCGGCAATCGCGTTCACCGCCGCGTTACTGGCCGAATCCAGCGCCACGCCGCTCACCTTGGCGCTGGCGCTGGTGGCGGCGGTGTTGCCCACCACGCTGCCCGCCGCCAGCTGCGTGGCCCCCGTGCCGCTGGCCCGCCCGCCCGCCGTGCTCACATAAATCCGCGCCAGATCGGCGGGGGTCTGCTGGTAGCGGGGCGCCAGCTCCATCACCACCTGATACTGGTTGAGCGCGTTATAAATGGTCGAAACCGTCCGCTGCCCGAACGCGTCATAGAGTGTGGCGTCAATCTCGGCGGGGGTCAGCCCATAGCTCGCCGCCAGGGCGCGGTTGATGTGAATTTGCGTCTCCAGCCCGCTTTGCTGCAAATCCGAGTTCACATCCACCAGCTGGCCATCTTCCTTCAGCGCCGCCACAATCCTGGGCACCCACGCATAAAGCGCCTGGGCATCGGTGCTGGTCAGCGTGTACTGATACTCAGCATTGCCCGAGCGCCCGCCCACGCGCAAATCCTGCGCCGGCACCAAAAAGGTCTGCGCCCCGGCAATACGCGAGAGCGGCCCGCGCAGCCGCGCCACAATGCCCGCCGCGCTGGCATGGCGGTCCGCCAGCGGCTTGAGCGTGACAAATATAAACCCCGAATTGGTCGTCCGCCCGCCAGTGAACCCCGCCACCGAGGCCACGCCCGGATCATGGCCAATAATCGCCTGCAGCTCGCCCATCTTCGCCTTCATGGCCGCGAACGAAATATCCTGGTCCGCCGTCACATTGCCAATCAGCAGCCCGGTATCCTGCTCGGGAAAAAACCCCTTCGGCACCACCACGAACAGCGCGACATTAAGCACCACCGTCAAAATCAGCCCCACCCCCACCAGCCGGGCATGGCGCAGCGCCCAGCGCAGGCTGCGCTCATAGGCGCCATGCAGCGCGTCAAACCCGCGCTCCAGCTGCATCAGCCACGGGTGGCGCGCGCGCTCCGCCTCGCCAAAGGGGCGCAGCAGCAGCGCGCACAGCATCGGCGTGGCGGTCAGCGAAATGACCAGCGAAATCAAAATTGTCAAACACAGCGTCTCGGCGAATTCCTGAAATAATTTGCCCAGCAGCCCCGGCATCAGCAAAATCGGCACAAACACCGCAATCAGCGACAGACTCATCGAGACAACGGTAAAACTCACCTCCGCCCCGCCCCTCAGCGCCGCCTCGCGCGGGCTCATGCCGGCCTCCAAATGCCGCATGGTGTTTTCCGTCACCACCACCGCGTCATCCACCACAAAGCCTGTGGCAATGGTCAGCGCCATCAGCGACAGATTATCCACCGAAAACCCCAGCAGATACATCGGCCCGAACGTGCCGATGATCGACACCGGCACCGCCAGCCCCGGAATCAGCGTCGCCCGCGTGTTGCGCAAAAACACAAACACCACCGCCACCACCAGCAGCACGGCAATAAACAGCGTGCGCTCCGTGTCATCGAGCGCGGCCCGGATGGACTGGCTGCGATCCATCGCCACGGTCACGGTAATGGCTGGCGGCAGCGCCGCCTCCACCCGCGGCAGCACCGCCTTAATCTGGTCCACCGTCTGAATGACATTGGCCGTGGCGCTGGCATGAATAATCACCAGCACGGCTGGTTTGCCATTGAACAACCCGGCATTTTGCAAATTCTCAACCGAGTCATCCACCTCCGCCACATCCGCCAGCCGCACCGCCTGGCCATTGCGGTAAGCCACAATCAGCCCCCGGTACTGCGCCGCCTTCGAGGCCTGGTCATTGGTATAAATCTGGTAGCGCAAGCCGCTGGCGTCAAAATACCCCTTGGGCGCGTTGGCGTTGGCGGCCGCAATGGCGGCGCGCACATCTTCCAGCCCAATGCCATATTTCGCCAGCAAGCCAGGGTTCAGCTCCACCCGCACGGCGGGCAGGGCCGAGCCGCCCAGCTCCACCTCGCCCACGCCCGGAATTTGCGAGAATTGCTGCTCCATCACCGTTTCGGCGGCATCATAAAGCTGCCCCTTGGTCATGGTGGCCGAGGTCAGCGCCAGCACCATGATCGGCGCATCGGCGGGGTTGAACTCCTGATATTGCGGGTTGGCGCGCAGCGTGCTCGGCAAATCCGCCCGCGCCGCCTGAATGGCGGCCTCCACATCGCGCGCGGCGCCGTTAATGTCGCGGTCAAACCCAAATTGCAGCGTGATGCGCGTATTCCCCACGCCCGATTGCGAGGTCAGCTCCGTCACATCGGCAATGGTGGCCAGCCTGCGCTCCAGCGGCTCAGCCACCGTCGAGGCCATGGTGCTCGGGCTGGCGCCCGCCATGTTCGCCTGCACCTCAATGGTCGGAAACGCGATTTGGGGCAGCGGCGCCACCGGCATGGCCAGAAACCCCAGCACCCCGAACAGCGTAATGCCCAGCGTGAGCAAAATGCTCGCCACCGGCCGCCTGATGAACAGGGCCGCCAGATTCATGCCGCCACGCCCCTCACCCGCCGCGAGAGCGCGTCAAACGCCAGATAGATCACCGGCGTGGTGAACAGCGTCAGCACCTGGCTGACAATCAGCCCCCCCACAATCGCCACGCCCAGCGGGCTGCGCAGCTCATGCCCCATGCCGCCGCCAAAAATCAGCGGCAAGCCGGAAAAAATCGCCGCCAGCGTGGTCATCAAAATCGGCCGGAACCGCAGCAGCGCCGCCTCGCGTATCGCCTCACGCGCCGCCTTGCCCTCATTGCGCTCGGCATGCAGCGCGAAATCGATCATCATGATGGCATTTTTCTTCACAATGCCAATCAGCAGCACAATGCCGATAATCCCGATCACCCCCAGCCCATCACCCGCCAGCCAGAGAAAAATCAGCGCCCCCACGCCCGCCGAAGGCAATGTCGAGAGAATCGTCACCGGATGCACGAAACTCTCATAAAGCACACCCAGCACGATATAGACGGCGATGATCGCCGCGATCAGCAAAAACACCTCATTGCCCAGCGCCGCCGTAAACGCCCCCGCCGCGCCCAAATAGCTCGCCTGCAACGAGGGCGGAAACGCCAGCCCCTTCATGGCGGCGTTAATGGCATCCTCGGCCTGCCCCAGCGTGTAGCCGCTGGCCACATTGAACGAGATGGTGGTGGCCGGAAACTGGTCGAGATGCTCAACCAGCAAAGGCTCAGGCCGCACCTTGAACGTCGCCACCGCCGAAAGCGGCACCTGCCCGCCGCTCGCGGTGGAGGAGGGCAGATAAATCTTGCCCAAACTCGCCACCGCCTCCATTTCGCGCGGGTCGGCGGTCAAAATCACCCGGTACTGGTCGGTCTGGGTGAAAATGGTCGAGATGATCCGCTGCCCGAACGCATCATAGAGCGCCGAATCAATCGTCGCCGGGGTAATGCCAAACCGCGCCGCCTGCGTACGGTTGATATCAACATAAACCCCCTGCCCGGCCGCCTGCATGTCGCTCGCCACATCGGCAAGCTCAGGCAGCGCGCGCAGCTTGGTCAGCAGCTCAGGCTCATATTTATTAAACTCATCGGCGTTCAAATCCTCCAATACCAGCTGATATTGCGTGGGCGAAACACTGGTGTTGAGCGTCAAATTCTGCACCGGCTGCATATAGAGCTTAACCCCGGCCACCCCCGCCACATCGCGCTCCAATTGCGGTATCAGCCGCGCGGCGCTCTGTGAGCGTTGCGAGAGCGGCTTCAAATTAATCAAAAACCGCCCCTGGTTCAGCGTCTCATTGGTGCCGTCCACGCCAATATAGCTGGTCAGGCTGGCCACATCCGGGTCTTTGAGCAGCGCGTCCGCCAAAGCCTGCTGGTGCGCGCTCATCGCCTGATACGACGTGCTCTGCGCCGCCTGGCTTATGCCCTCGATCACGCCGGTATCCTGCTCTGGAAAAAACCCTTTCGGAATAAAAACATAAAGCCCGATGGTCAGCGCCAAAGTGCCCAGCGCCACCAGCAGCGTGGCGCGCGCGCGCGCCAAAACCCAGTCCAGCCCGCGCCCATAAGCGGCGATCAGCCGGTTCACCACCGCCTCGTCCCAGGCCTCAAACCGGCTCGGCCGTTCCTCCGCCTTGGGCTTCAAAATTTTCGCGCACAGCATCGGCACCAGGGTCAGCGACACCACCGCCGAAATCACGATGGTAAAGGCCAGCGTCACCGCGAATTCCGAAAACAGCCGCCCCACCACATCGCCCATGAACAAAAGCGGTATCAGCACCGCCAGCAGCGACACGGTGAGCGAGATGATGGTAAACCCAATCTGCCCCGCGCCCTTCAGCGCCGCCTCATAAGGCGGCAGCCCCGCCTCCAAAAACCGCGAGACATTTTCAATCATCACAATCGAATCATCGACCACGAACCCGGTCGCGATGATCAACGCCATCAAAGACAGATTATCGATCGAAAATCCCGAGAGATACATAAACGCCAGCGCCCCGATCAACGAGACAGGCACGCTGATGCTGGGAATGATGGTCGCCCGCCAATTGCGCAAAAACACAAAAATAACAGCAACCACCAGCAACACGGCCAACAGCAGCTCAAACTCCGCCTCATGCACCGAAGCGCGGATCGAGCTCGTGCCATCCGCCACCACCGCCACCGTCAAATCCGCGGGCAACCCCTCGGTCAGCGCCGGCAACTCGGCCTTAATCGTATCCACCGTCTTAATGACATTAGCATTGGGCTGGCGCTGAATATTAATCACAATAGCTGGCGTCTTGTTCACCCAAGCGCCCAGCTCGGCGTTTTCCGGCGCCGAAACAATCTTCGCCACATCGCCCAAATAAACCGGCGTGCCGTTCTTATAAGCAATCACCAGCCGCTCATATTGGCCGGGATCGGTAATCTGGTCGTTATCGTCAATCGTGTAGCTCTGGGTTGGCCCCGAGAAATTGCCCTTGGGTGAACTCACGTTCAAATTGGCGATATCGGTCCGGATATTATCAAGCGAAATCCCGAGCGCGGCCAGCTTCTGGGTATTCACCTGCACCCTTACCGAAGGCCGGTTGCCCCCGCTCAGCGTCACCAACCCCACCCCCGGAATTTCCGAGAGCTTGGCGCCCAGCCGCGAATCAACCAGGCTTTCCACATCCGTCAGGTTCAGCGTCTTCGAAGTCACGGCCAGCGTCATAATCGGCGCATCCGCCGGGTTCACCTTGGCATAAACCGGCGGCGCCGGCAGGTCGGCGGGCAACAGATTGCCGGCATCGTTAATCGCCGCCTGCACCTCCTGCTCGGCCACGTCCAGGCTGATGGTCAAGCCAAATTGCAACGTAATCACCGAGGCCCCGGCGGCATTCACCGAGCGCATCTGGTTCAGCCCCTCCATCTGCCCCAGCTGGCGCTCGAGCGGCGCGGTAATGGTCGCGTTCATCACCTCCGGCGACGCGCCAGGGTAGAAGGTCTGCACCTGAATGGTCGGGTAAGCCACATCGGGCAACGCCGATACGGGCAGGTACAAAAACGCCACCAGCCCCACCAGCACAAAGGCCAGCATCAGCAACGATGTCGCCACCGGCCGCCGGATGAATAATTGCGACGGGTTCACAGCCCCGCGCCGCCCGCCGCTTTACGGTGTTTTCCTCCCGCCCAGGCGGTCCTGGCCGGCGCCGCGCCGCTGGGCGCCGTCACCACGCTCACCCGCGCCCCCTCGGTCAGCCGGTCCACCCCATCGGTCACCACCACATCGCCGGGCGCCAGCCCCTTGGTCACCACAATCTTGGTGCCGTCCGTGGTACCCGTGGTCACCGGCTGCACATGCACCGTATCATCGGGCCGCACCACATACACATAGCTCCCCGGCGCGCCGCTCTGCACCGCCGCCACCGGCACCAGCACCACATTGGCCTCGGTCTTCACCAGCAGGTGCACATTCACAAACTCATTGGGAAACAGCCGCTCATCCTGGTTGGCAAAGGTCGCGCGCAGCTTCACCATCCCGGTCGAGGCATCCACCTGATTATCCACCGCGCTGAGCACGCCCTCCTCGATCTTGGTGGCATCGTCGCTTTCATAGGCGCTGGCGCTCAGCGTCGCGCCGGTCCCCATCTGCTCCAGCACCGGCGCCAAATCCGCCTGCGCCACCGAGAATTCCACCGTCGTCGGCGCCATGCTGGTCACCACCGCAATGCCGGTGCTCGAGCTGGGCGTCACGTAATTTCCCGCATCCACCAGCCGCAGCCCCACCCGTCCGGCCACCGGCGAGGTGATATGGCAATAGCTCAAATCCAGCTTGGCGGTGTCTATATTGGCCTGGTCGGTCTGCACGGCGGCCGCATCGGCCTGCACGGCAAAGCGCTGGTCGGTCACTTGCTGCGCCGAAATACTATCTTGCGCCGCCAGCGTCTCATAGCGGCTCAGATCCGAGCGCGCCGCTCCCAGCGCCGCCTCATCCCTGGCCATCTGCGCCTGATATTGCTCAAGCTGGATCTGATAAGGCCTTGGGTCGATCTGGGCCAAAAACTGCCCCTTGGCCACATCCTGCCCCTCGGTAAAGGCCACATCGGTCAAATAGCCGCTGATCTGGGGCAGCACGGTCACGGTGGCCACCGGCGTCACGGTGCCCAGCTCATCCAGCACCACCGGCATATCGCCCCGCGTGGCGGTGGCCACGCCAACAGCCTGCGGGCCGCCGCGCCCCGCGCCATGCTGTCCCCCGCCATGGTGGCGCCACCACACAAACGCCACGGCCAGCAGCGCCAGCCCGCCCATCACCCAGCGTTTGCGCCCCGCCTTGCCGCTCTTGCCGCCATCCGCCACGTGTCACCACTCCGATATATCTGACCCGTTAGATAGATACTCAGACAGGGTTTGTCGCGGGGGTAACCCTTTACCGGCTCATGACAAATGGTAACGTCCCTTACCCGCCAATCCGCTCCATGCCACCCATATAAGGCCGCAGCGCGGCGGGCACGGTCACGCTGCCATCCTCATTCTGATAAGTCTCCAGCACCGCGATCAGCGCCCGCCCCACCGCCACGCCCGAACCATTGAGCGTATGCACGAATTCCGGCTTGCCCTCACCGGCCCGAAACCGCGCATTCATCCGCCGCGCCTGAAACGCCCTGGTGTTCGAGCAGCTCGAAATCTCGCGATAGGTCGCCTGCCCCGGCACCCACACTTCCAGATCATACGTCCTGGCCGCCGAAAACCCGGTATCGCCCGCGCACAGCAGCACGCGCCGGTAAGGCAGCTCCAGCCGCTCCAAAATCGTCTCGGCGGCGCGGGTCATGCGCTCATGCTCGGCCTCCGACTCCTCGGGCGTGGTAATGCTCACCATCTCCACCTTGTAAAACTGGTGCTGGCGCAACATGCCGCGCACATCACGTCCGGCCGAGCCCGCCTCCGAACGAAAACAAGGGGTGAGCGCGGTCATGCGCATTGGCAGCGCGCTGGCCTGCACAATCTCGCCCGCCACCAAATTGGTCAGCGACACCTCGGCCGTCGGAATCAGCCAGCGTCCATCCGTGGTCCGAAACAAATCCTCGGCGAATTTCGGCAGCTGCCCGGTGCCAAACATGGTGGCGTCATTCACCAGCAGCGGCACTGTGGTCTCGTCATAGCCATGCTCGCTGGTGTGCACATCGAGCATGAATTGCCCAAGCGCCCGCTCCAGCCGCGCCAGCGCGCCTTTCAGCACCGTAAAGCGCGCCCCCGCCAGCTTGGCCGCGCCGCCAAAATCCATCAGCCCCAGCGCCTCGCCAATCTCGAAATGCTGCTTCACCGCGAAGCCGAATTCGCGCCTCTCGCCCCATTCCTTCAGCACCTTGTTGTCAGCCTCATCGCGGCCGGGCGGCACCGCCTCATCCAGCAAATTGGGAATCCGGCACAGCATGTCTTTCAGCAGCGCATCCAGCCGCGGCCCTTCCTTATCCAGCGCCTCCAGCTCGGCCCGTATCCGCGCGCCCTCCGCTTCCAGCGCCGCGGTATCGGCCTTGGCGCGCTTGGCCTCGCCAATTTTCTTGGCCAGGCCGTTACGCGCCGCCTGCAGCTCCTGCTGGCTGGCCAGGGCAGCGCGCCGCTGGTCGTCAATGGCGAGCAACTCGCGTGAGACCGGCTCAATCCCCCGCCGCGCCAACCCCGCGTCAAACCCCGCCGCATCCTCGCGGATGGCCTTGATATCATGCATCGACCGTCTCCTCTTTCGGCTCCACGAGCTTCACGCTGAACACCGAAATCTCGAACAGAAAAATCAACAATCCGGCCATCAACACCTGGCTCGGCACATCGGGCGGCGCCATGATCGCGGCCGCGACAAAACAGCCCACATAGGCATAGCGCCGGTATTTGCGCAAAGCGCTTGATGAAATAATCCCCACCTTACCCAGCAAGGTCAGCAACACCGGCAGCTCAAACGCCAGCCCGAACGCGAAGATCAACTTCATGACGATGTCGAGATAATCAGACACCTTGGCTAGAATCTGAATATCCACGCCCCCGCCCATGGTCTGGAACGAGAGAAAGAACTTCCACGCCACCGGAAAGAACACATAATAAGCCAGCGCCCCACCGGCGAAAAACAAAATCGGCGTAACGATGAGAAACGGCAGCAGCGCGCGTTTTTCCCGCTTATAAAGCCCCGGCGCCACAAACAGCCACACCTGCGCCGCCACCACCGGAAACGACACGAACGCCGCCGCGAACACCGCCACCTTCACATAGGTAAAAAACGCCTCATAGAGCGCGGTATAAATCAGCTCCGGCTTCTCCCCGCGCGCTTCGAGCGCATGAGCCAGCGGCGCGGCCAAAAACTCATAGATCTTGGGCGCGAAATGAAAACACACAATGAACGCGATGATAAAGGTCAGCCCCGACCAGATCAGCCGCTTGCGCAACTCCGCCAGATGCTCGAGCAGCGGCATCTCCTTGTCGTTAATCTCGTCTTCAGGTTGGTCGGTCATGGCTCAATATCCCCAGCGGCGCGTGCCGGGCGGAATGAAAGCGGGGGTCGGGCTCTTGCGCGCGGCATCGGGCGGAATCACGCTGGGCGCATCGGGCGGCTCCTCCACCACGGGGGCGGGCGGCACATAGGCTGGGGTGGTCAGCGTGGCGGCGGCGCCTTCCACGGCGGTCTTGGCCTCGCTCACCGCGGCCCGCATGCTGCCCTTGGGGTCAATCGTCTCCATGGTCGCGGTCTTGAAATCGAAGCGCCTGAGCTTGCTGATCTCACCCTTGACATCCGAGAGATTGGCCTCGCGCATCATGTCATCGACATGGCCCTGAAACTCGGCCGCCATGCCGCGCGCCTTCTTGATAAAGGCGGTCACGGTCCTGATCGCGACCGGCAAATCCTTTGGCCCGATGGCAATCAGCGCCACCGCCAGAATCAGGCCGATCTCTCCCCATGAAAAACCAAACATGGCGCCGTTGCTAGCAGGGCACGGGGCAATGGGCAATTCGCGCGCCAAACTTCCCAACCGCCATCAATCAGCCTATCTCTGGCCCATGTCCCAGTTCCTCGATGCCCTCAAATTCACCCCCGACGGCCTCATCCCCGCCATCGCCCAGCAGCACGACACGGGCGAAGTCCTGATGATGGCCTGGATGACCCGCGAAGCGGTCGAGGAGACCCTCAAAACCGGCCAGGTCTGCTACTGGTCGCGCTCGCGCGGCAAGCTCTGGCGCAAGGGCGAAACCTCCGGCCAGCAGCAAAAGCTGGTCGAAATGCGCCTCGACTGCGACGGTGACACCCTCCTCCTCCTGGTCGACCAAAAAGGCGTCGCCTGCCACACTGGCCGGCGCAACTGCTTCTTCCTCACCGCCCATAACGGCGAATGGGTCGAAAACGCCCGCCCGGCGGTCGATCCCGGCGCGCTCTACGGTCAGAACTAACCCGCCCCCGCCATTATGCACTTGAACCGAACCAAAAATCTGGGGCAGAACAGACATATAAAATAAGCTCAAAGGGGGAACGTCGCCGCCATGGTCAAGCCAACCGGTCAGTCTCTGCTCACGCGCTCCCTTTTGGCGTCGGTCCTGCTCGTCGCCGCCCTGGCCGTGCTCAGCTTCACCCGCGCCGCCACCGCCGACAATGAAAGCGCCGACTATCCCGCCGCCTCGCTCACCGCCCCCCCCAATCAAGCCGCCCTCATCGCGCGCGGCAAATATCTGGTCACCGCGGCCGATTGCGCGCCCTGCCACACCGGCCCCAACCACGCGCCCTTCTCGGGCGGGCTGGTCATGCAAACCCCTTATGGCGGCCTCGCCACCCCCAACATCACCCCCGACCCCACCACCGGCATCGGCTCCTGGTCGGAGGCCGATTTCTACAAAGCCATCCATAACGGCATCGCGCCGGGCCATGACTGGCTGATCTTCCCGCGCTTCCTCTATCCGGCCATGCCCTACACCAGCTACACCAAGCTCTCCCGGCCCGATATCGACGCCATCCGCGCCTATCTCATGTCCCTGGCGCCGGTAAAAATCGCCCCCACCCCGTCCACCATGGCCTTTCCCTTCAACCAGCGCCCGGTGCTGCTGGGCTGGCGGCTGCTGTTCTTCCATGCCGGCCCCATGGCCATGAACCCCACCTGGAGCAATGATCTCAAAAACGGCGCCTACCTCACCGAGGCGCTGGGCCATTGCGGCGAGTGCCACACGCCCCGCAACCTGCTCTCGGCCATGGAGCTCAGCCGCGCCTATGCCGGCGCCCCCATCGATAATCTCTTTGCCCCCAACATCTCATCCTCCAAAACCGATGGCGTGGGCGGCTGGGCCACGTCCGACCTCGTCGCCTACCTCCATGATGACGGCAACATGACCAAAGGCTCGCCCTTTGGCGCCATGGGCGAGATGACCGACAATTCCACCAGCCAGCTCCCCTTGTCCGACGATCAGGACATCGCCCTCTACCTGCAAACCGCCACGGCCCCGCAATCCAACCCCGCCACCAGCCCCGCGCCCGATGCCACCGCCTCCATCGCCCGCGGCCAGACACTCTACGCCAATAATTGCGCCGCCTGTCACGGCGCGGCAGGCAAGGGCATGGGGCCCAACATGGTGCCACCGCTTGCCGGCAACAACGCCGCCACCGCCGCCCAGCCCTACAACATCATCGGTGCGGCCCTGGGCGGCCTGGATAGCTGGGGCCCCAACGGCCCGCCCATGCCCGCCTTCGGCGCCGCCCTGTCCGACCAGCAAATCGCCGACATCGCCAATTACGTCCGCACCAGCTTCGGCAACAACGCCACCCCCAACGCCACGGCGGCCATGGTCATGGCGCTGCGCGGCGCCGTGCCCCTGCCCGGCGCCGCCAGCTTCGCGGCCGACCAGCTCGGCTGCCCGCGTGTCAGCGCCTCTGGCAGCCCCGGCACGGTGGCCGATCCCGGCTCCAACCTGCTGGCCATTTATGCCGGCGCCACCCCGGCCACCCTGCCCAACCGCACCCGCGCCCTCATCGCGCAGGTCAAATCGGCCACCCCCACCATTTCACAAGCCGACCTCGCCGACACATTGCTCGCCGCCTATTGCCCCGTGCTCGCCGATCAGCCAGGAATGAGCCTCACCGCCAAACAGGCGGCGCTCACCCAATTCCTCGCCGGAGCCCAACCCGAACTTGCCGGAAACTAGCCTCACCACCCTCTCGGGCCCCGCCCTGCTGCCATATCTGCCCGCGCTCGCCCGCCTGCGCATCGCGGTCTTTCGCGCCTGGCCCTATCTCTACGAAGGCGACCTCGCCTACGAGGAAACCTATTGCCGCACCTACGCCGAGAGCCCCGGCGCGGCGGTGGTGCTGGCCATCCATGCGGGCGAGGTGGTCGGCGCCGCCACCTGCCTGCCGCTTGCTCAGGAGACCGACAACATCCAAGCCGCCTTCATCGCCGCTGGGCTCACCCCCGGCGAGATTTTCTATTTCGGCGAATCGGTGCTCCTGCCCAGCTTTCGCGGCCAGGGTCTGGGGGTGGGGTTTTTCCAGGCGCGCGAGCAAGTGGCCCGCGCCTGGGGCGCCCGGCTCGCCACATTCTGCGCCGTCCAGCGCGCCCCCAACGACCCCCGCCGCCCGCCCGGCTACACCCCGCTCGATGAGTTCTGGCGCCATCGCGGCTTCACCCCCCGCCCCGCTCTCACCTGCACCATGTCCTGGCGCGAAACCGGCGCCCCCGTGCCCAGCCAAAACCGCCTGATGTTCTGGACCAAACCGCTATGAAGCTCGCCCTCGCCGCCTTTGGCGTCACCCCCCCGCGTGACCTGCCCGCCTTCCTCACCCGCATCGAGCGCCTGGCCGCCGAAGCCGCGCTGGGGGGCGCCGCGCTGCTGGCACTGCCCGAATACACCGCCATGGTCCTGGCCGGCGCCATCATCAAAACCCCCGATGCCGCGCGCGAACTCGCCTGCGCGGTCGAGCAGGCCGAAGCCCTGGTCGCGGCGCTCAGCGCCATCGCCCAGCGCCACCAGCTCCACCTGCTGGGCGGCACCCTCCTCATGCGCGACCCCGATGGCAAATGCCGCAACCGCGCCCCCCTCATCGCCCCCTCCGGTGCCCTCGCCTGGCAGGATAAACAGCACATGACCCGCTTCGAAGCCGAGGAATGGGGCCTCTCAGGCGGCCAGCCGCCCAAGGTTTTCGCCACCGCGCTCGGCCTCATCGGCATCTCCATCTGCTACGACTCCGAATTCCCCCTCCATGTCCGCGCCCAGGCGACGGCCGGCGCCAAACTCATCCTCATGCCCGCCTGCACCGCCGATGCCGCTGGCTTCAACCGCGTGCGCTTCTCCGCCCGCGCCCGCGCCATCGAAAATCAATGCTACACCGCCCCCATCCCGCTGGTGGGCCAAGCCCCCTGGTCGGCCTCCATCGACAGCAATATCGGCCACAGCGCCGTCTTCACCCCCTGCGACACCGGCTTCCCCCCCGATGGCGTGCTCGCCGCCTCGCCCCTCAACGAGCCCGGCCTTACCTTCGCCACCCTCGATTTCGCGGCCATCGAGACTGTCCGCGCCTCCGGCACCGTGCTCAACCACCGCGACTGGAGCGTGGCGATTCCCCCCGCCCCCATCGTGGAGCTGACGTGACCAAAATCTTCATCCTGGCGGGCGAGGCCAGCGGCGACCTCCTAGGCGCGCGCACCATGGCGGCGCTCAAGCGCCTGCGGCCAGATATCGAATTTCTCGGCATCGGCGGCGAGCAGATGGCGCGCGAAGGCATTATTTCGCTCTTCCCCATGCATGATCTGGCGCTTCTGGGCCTGGCCGAGATCCTCCCCAACATCCCCAATCTGCGCCGGCGCCTACGCCAAACCCTGGCCACCATCCACGCCGAATCGCCCGACATCTTACTCACCATCGACATTCCCGGCTTCGCGCTGCGCGTCCTGCGCGCGCTCGGCCCCGGCAAAACCAAGCGCGTGCATTATGTCGCCCCCCAGGTCTGGGCCTGGCGCGAGAGCCGGGTGAAAAAATATCCCGGCCTGTGGGAGGAACTGCTCTGCCTGCTCCCCTTCGAGCCTGACTTCTTCGCGCCTCACGGGCTGCACCCGGTCTTCACCGGCCATCCCGTGCTCGAATCGGGCGCCGACCAAGGCGACGAAGCCCGCTTCCGCGCCACCCACAACCTGCCGGCCAATGCCGTGCCGGTCATCTTCATGCTCGGCTCTCGCCGCGGTGAAATCTCCCGCCTGGCGCCGGTGTTCCGCGACACGCTCAGCCTCCTCAAGCCACAAATCCCCAATCTGGTGCCCGTGCTGCCCGTCGCCCAAGGGGTCGATGACACGGTGCGCGCCGCCACGCAGGACTGGCCGGTCCGCCCCCTGCTCGTGCACGGCGCGGGGGCGCGATACGACGCCTTCGCCGCCGCCCATGCCGCGCTCACCAAATCCGGCACCTCCACCCTCGAGCTGGCCATGGCCGGCGTGCCCATGGCGCTCACCTATCGGGTCAACCCGCTCTCCGCCTGGCTGTTCCGGCGCATGGCCAAGGTCAAATATGTTGGCATTGTCAACATCCTGGCCGGCCGCGCCCTGGTGCCCGAATTGCTCCAGCAGGATTGCACGCCGCCCAAGCTCGCCGCCACCCTGCTCACCCTGCTCGGCAACGACTCCACCCGCGCCGCCCAGCGCCAAGGCTACCGCGAAGTGCTGGCCAGCCTCCGCGCCCCCGAAGGCACCCCCTCGGAGGCCGCCGCCAAAGCCATCCTCGCCCTGCTGGCCCCCCCTGAACGCCGCGCTCCCTCCCGCCAGCTTCACAACTCCCAATAATCCGCTCCACCCGGCGGCTTTTTTACCTACCCTTAACTGCCCCGCGCCCATAACAAGCCGCACGGCAACAGGCCTGCGCCTCTCTCAGCGCGGCACCTGAGCAAAAGCCAGGCGCCCGGCCACCAGCGCCGCGCCCCGCGGCGCCGCAAAGGATTGTCATGACCACCCCCCCCCTCACCAATCTGCTGGCCCTGAGCAACAGCCTCGCCGCCCTGCAGGGCAGTGCGCTCAGCAACAGCTCCACCCTCCAGGCC
This sequence comes from Pseudomonadota bacterium, assembly GCA_021809435.1. Taxonomy (GTDB): domain Bacteria; phylum Pseudomonadota; class Alphaproteobacteria; order Acetobacterales; family Acetobacteraceae; genus Acidocella. The sequence continues at coordinate 565,244 of JAKBAD010000001.1, forward strand.
GCCGCCCATATCACCCAGGCCGGCATATCGCTCAGCGCCATGGCGCCCGCCGCGCCGGGCAACTCACCTTATTACGGCCCGCTCGGCACCGCCGAATCGGTCTCGCTCTCGGGCATTGTCAGCGGCTCGGGCGGCGGCATCGGCGCGCTGGGCGGTTCCACCGGGCTCATCGGCGGGGTTGGCCTCCCCTCCATGAACGGCGGCCACGGCACGCATAGCGGCCTCTCCCTCACCACCTCCTCAGGTTCCGGCGGTTCCAGCGCCACCCTCTCGCTATCGGGCACGCTGGCCGCCTTCACCCCGCCACCGCCACCCCCCACCAGCGCACCCGCCAACAGCACCAGCCTCACCAGCTCAGGCACCAGCAACAGCTAGAGCGACATCCAATCAAATGGACTCATTTGATTGGATAAAGTTGCTCGCTTAAACAAAGAGTTAGAGTATTTTTCATGAACTCATGTGAATGGAAAATGCTCTAACTCAAAAAAAACGCCCGGCCTTTGGTCTGGCCGGGCGTGTGCCTGCTTACCGCTGGCGGGCTTATTTATGCTGCAAGGCCAGCACGGCCTCCATCGCCGCCACCGCCGAGAGATTGATAATCCCGCGCGCCGTGGTGCTGGGCACCGCAATATGCAGCGGCTTGGCCTGCCCCAGCAAAATCGGCCCCACCGTCACGCCCTCGGCGGTCGCCTTCACCAGGTTAAACCCGATATTGGCGGCATCGATATTGGGGAAGATCAGAATATTGGCCACCCCCTGCAACGTCGAATCGGGCAGCGCCTGATGGCGGATCTGCTCGACCAGCGCGGCATCGGCGTGCATTTCGCCATCCACTTCCAAATCGGGGTCGTAAGAATGAATCAGCCCCAGCGCATGGCGCATCTTCTTGGCCGAGGGCGAATTCGACGCCCCAAAATTCGAATGCGACAACAGCGCCACCTTCGGGGTCAGGCCAAAATGGCGCACCGTACCGGCGGCCATCATGGTCATCTCGGCAATTTCCTCCGAGGTCGGGTCGGCATTCACATGCGTATCGCAGAAGAACAGCACACCGGCCTTCAAAATCAGCGCGGTCATGGCATAAACCCGCCCCGAGCCCGAGCGGCGCGGAATGATCGGCAGCGCATACTGAAATTGCCGCCACCAATCGCCGGTACCGCCGCAAATGGCGGCATCGGCCATGCCTTCGAGCAGCAGCATCGACGCCGCGACCGTGGGTCGCTTGCGCACATGGCGCGCCGCGGCGTCCGGCGGCGTGCCGCGCCGCCCCACCCGCACCTGGTACTCGCGCAGCAGCCGCTGATACAGCTCCTCATCCTTCTCCAAATCGAGAATCTGGCAATCGCGCCCCGGCTCCAGCCGCAGCCCCAGCGCGCGGATCTTAGCCTCGATCGCGGCGGTGCGCCCGAGCAGAATGGGTCTGGCCATCCGGTCATCCACCACGCTCTGCACCGCGCGCAGCGTGCGCTCATCATCGCCTTCCGCATACACAATGCGCGGCTTGGCCTTACGCGCCACCTCGATCACGGGGCGCAGCAACTGCCCCGAGCGCACCACAAACCGCTCCAGCTCATGGCGGTAGGCATCCAGGCTCACCACCGGCTTACGCGCCACGCCCTCCTCGCCGGCGGCCAGCGCCACGGCGGGGGCCACGTGCAAAATCAGCCGTGGGTCAAAGGGTTTGGGAATGATATAGTCAGGCCCAAACACCGGCGCGTTGCCGCCATAAGCCGCGGCCACCACGTCCGAGGCCTCAACCCGCGCCAGCTCGGCAATCGCCTTCACGGCGGCCAGCTTCATGCCCTCGGTAATGGCGGTGGCCCGCACATCCAGCGCGCCCCTGAAGATGAACGGGAAGCACAGAACATTATTCACCTGGTTGGGAAAATCCGACCGCCCCGTGCACATAATGGCATCGGGCCGGGCGCGTTTCACAATCTCGGGCAAAATCTCGGGCTCGGGATTAGCCAGCGCCAAAATCAGTGGATTCGCCCCCAGCAGCGCGAGCCATTCCTCCTTCATCACGCGTGGCGCCGAGAGACCGAGGAAAATATCCGCCCCCGGCAGCACTTCGGGCAAGGTGCGCGCATCGGTCTCGCGCGCCACATCCACCAGCGTCTCATCCAGGTTCGGGCGGCCCTTATACACCACGCCCTCCCTGTCGGTCATGGTGATGTTTTCAGGCCGCGCGCCCAACGCCTTCAAAATCCGCACGCAAGAGAGCGCCGCCGCCCCCGCGCCAGAGGTGACAATCTTCACCTCCTCGATCTTCTTGCCCTGCACGATCATGGCGTTCGACACCGCCGCGCCGACAATAATGGCCGTGCCGTGCTGGTCGTCATGGAACACCGGAATATTCATCCGCTCGCGCAATGTCTGCTCGATCCGGAAACATTCAGGCGCCTTGATATCCTCAAGGTTAATGCCGCCAAAGCTCGGCTCCAGGCTGGCGACAATCTCGATGAACTTATCCGGGTCCTGCTCATTCACTTCGATATCGAATGAATCAATCCCGGCGAATTTCGAGAATAATACCGCCTTGCCTTCCATCACCGGCTTGCCGGCCAGCGCGCCGATATTGCCAAGCCCCAGCACCGCCGTGCCATTGGTGATCACCGCCACCAAATTGGCGCGCGCGGTCAAATCGAATGAAGCATCCGGGTCGGCAACAATCGCCTCGCATGGCGCGGCCACGCCGGGGCTGTAAGCCAAGGCCAGATCGCGCGATGTTTCCATCCGCTTGGTCGGCACAATCGCCAGCTTCCCTGGCCGCGGTGATCGGTGGTATTCCAGCGCCGCTTTGCGTAACGCTTCATCCATAAAGGTAACTCCCCTTGAACCCTGAGCTTCCTTCATTGACGCAACGGGCCGCCCCGGGCAATCGGGGCGCCCATGAATTTTACGTCTATCAGAGTGAACTGGAGAATATGGTGCGGTCGAGAAGACTCGAACTTCCACGGGGTTGCCCCCACAAGCACCTCAAGCTTGCGCGTCTACCATTCCGCCACGACCGCACGTGGGAAACCGCCGGGTCACCCGGCGCCGGGAGCCTTTAGACCATGTTTCAAGAACCTGCAAGCTGGGTAACTCAGAAAGATTTCATCCCCTACGAAGAGGCGCTCGCCACCATGCAGGCGCGCGCCCAGGCCATCCGCGAAGGCACCGCGCGCGAGCTGGTCTGGCTGGTCGAGCACCCGCCCCTCTACACCGCCGGCACCTCGGCCAAACGCGAAGACCTCGAAGACCCCGAGCGTTTTCCCACCTTTGACGCCGGGCGCGGCGGGCAGTGGACCTATCACGGCCCCGGCCAGCGAATCGCCTATGTGCTGCTCGACCTCACCCGCCCCCACGGCATCGTCCCCGCGCGCGATGTCCGGGCCTATGTCTGCGGCCTCGAAAAATGGCTCATCGCGACTCTGCGCGAGTTCGGCATCACGGGCGAAACCCGCGAAGGCCGGGTCGGCATCTGGGTGGTGCGGCCAGATGGCGGTGAAGACAAAATCGCGGCGATTGGCGTGCGCATCACGCGCTGGGTCACGTGGCACGGGCTCTCGCTCAACGTTAACCCCAATCTCGAGCATTTTTCCGGCATCGTGCCCTGCGGCATCCGCGAGCACGGCGTCACCTCGCTGGCGGCCCTTGGCGTGCGCGTCAGCATGGCCGAGGTCGATTCGGCGCTGCAGCGCAACTGGGCGAAAATTTTCGCATGAAGCGCCTCCTGCCGCTGGTCCTGCTCAGCGCCTGCGCCACGCCGCCGCCCGCTCCACCCCAGCTCCATGTGGCGCTGGGCGTGGGCGCGCGTGGCCATTTCCTGCTCACCTTCACCGCGCCCGACGGCACCCCCGCCCTGCTCGGCGGCAGCACCGCCACCTGGTCGCCCATCCCAAAAGGTCCAGCCCAGTTCACCTATTCCAGCCCGGCCTGCACCGCCAAGCTCGGCTTCACCGCCCAAATGGGCGAGACCATTTTCCTCACCGCCGGCGAGCTCCCCACCCCGCGCGGCCATGGCTGGTCCTGCTATGCCCGCGGCCAGGCCGTACAGCCCAACGGCACCGTCATCCCCCTGCCCTAATCTCTGGCCCTGCGCGTGCAAGCGGCTATACTGCCCCCATGCGTGTCTCCGTCCTCGACCAATCCCCCATCAAGTCCGGCGTCCTGCCGGCCACAAGCATCCGCGAGACGCTCGACCTCGCCAAACAGTGCGAGGCGCTGGGCTATCACCGCTACTGGCTGTCCGAGCATCATAATTCCCCCGCCCTCGCCGGCTCCGCGCCCGAGGTGCTCATGGCCGCCATCGCCGCCACCACCTCGCGCATCCGCGTCGGCTCGGCGGGCATCATGCTGCCCCATTATTCGGCCTATAAAGTGGCCGAGCAGTTCCGCACGCTTGAGGCCATCGCCCCCGGCCGCATCGATCTGGGCCTCGGCCGCGCCCCGGGGTCGGATGGCCGCACGGCGCTGGCGCTCAACCCCAACGTCACCCGTGGGGCGGATAATTTTCCCGCCCAGGTGCGCGATGTCTGGGCCTGGACCTCAGGCGCCGCCCTCCCGGCCGAGCACCCGTTCCGCGACCTCGAAGCCAACCCCGTGGGCGATACCGCGCCCGCGCTGTGGATTCTCGGCAGCTCCAATTACGGCGCCGAGCTCGCCGCCTGGTTTGGCCTGCCCTATTGCTTCGCCTGGTTCTTCTCGGATGGCGAGGGCGGCGCCGAGGCCATCGCCTCCTACCGCAAGCATTTCCGCCCCTCCGCCCTCTGCCCCGAGCCCCATTGCGCCATCGTGGTCTGGGCCCTCGCCGCGCCAAGCTTCGAGGAAGCCGAATATTGGTACCGCTCGCGTGGCTTTTATTCGCTCATGCGCTCACGCGGCCATTTCGTGCCCCTGCCCACGCCCGAGGAAGTCGCCGCCACCAGCCTCACCCCCGCCGATCTCGATCGCCTGGCCGAGTTCCGCAAACGCAGCTTCGTCGGCACCGGCCCCGATGTCGCCGCCCGCCTCACCCGCCTCGCCCAGTCCCTGGGGCTGAACGAGCTGGTCATCACCACCGGCACCACCAGCCACCAGGCGCGGGTGAATTCCTACCGCCTGCTCTCCGAAGCCTTCGGCCTGCCCGCCCAGGCCGCATGAAACCAGGGCCGGATCCTCACCAGATCCGGCCCCGCCTCAAAACAACACCGCTCTCAGGGCAGCAGCACCTTGTTGATCACCTGAATCACCCCGTTAGACTGGTGCACATCCGCGATGGTGATCTCCGCGACATCGCCCTTGGCATCCGTCACATCCACATGCCCGGCGCCATCTTCCGTAAAAGTCAGGTCCGGCCCGGCCACGGTGGGCAGCATCGCCTTGCCGCCATGCTCATCAATCAGCGCCTTCAGCGCGGCCGTGTCATAATTCCCCGCCACCACATGATAGGTGAGAATCTTCGTCAGCTCCGCCTTGTTTTCGGGCTTGAGCAGCGTCGGCACCGTGCCCTTGGGCAGGGCGGCGAACGCCTCATTGGTGGGCGCGAACACGGTAAACGGCCCGGGGCCCTCCAGCGTCGCCACCAGCCCGGCCGCCTTCACCGCCGCCACCAGCGTGGTGTGGTCCTTCGAATTAACCGCGTTCTGCACGATATTGCGCGCCGGATACATCGCCGCGCCGCCCACCATCGGGTCAGCGCTCATGCTCTGAGCGTGGGCGCACAGGGGCAGCACCGCGAGCATGCCCGCGGCCACAACGAATTTAAGTTTCACAGGAACACTCCTAAGGGTTTTCAAAATCGCCGCGTCACCGCGCGGACTGTCCCTTCTACGCCGCCACAACCTCGGCGGATCTTCTCGCGCCTGAAAAAAAACTCACACCCCGCCCAGCAGCCCGATCGCGCGGCGCAAAATCGCGGCGGCGGCGACCTTGTCAATCACCTCCGCCCGCCGCGCCCGCGACACCCCCGCCGCAATCATCTCCTCATGCGCCTCAAAGCTGGTCAGGCTCTCATCCACCATCAGCACCGGCAAGCCGGTGGCGGCCGAAATCCCATGCGCCCAGTCGCGCGCCGCCTGCGCGCGCGGCCCCAGCTTCTGGTCGGCCTCCAGCGCCAGCCCCACCACCAGCCCGCCCACGCCCTCGCGCGCGCAAATGGCGCCAATTTCGGCGGCGTTCTGCTTCATCTTGCCGCGCGCCAGCACTGCGTAGGGGCTGGCCACGGCGCGCCCCACATCCGAGAGCGCCACGCCAATGCGTTTGCTGCCGGGGTCGAGGGCCAGCAAGCGTTGCCCAGGCCGCAACAGGCCAGCGAATTCTGCGAGGTTGTGAAGTCCCATGCCCGCCTGTATGGTCCGCCCCGATTTGAAAGCCAAGTATTGGAGCCATAATGTCGCTTGACGCCGCCACCGTGCGCCGCATCGCGCGTCTCGCCCGCATCCGGGTCGATGACGCCGAGGTCGAGACCCTGCAATCCGAATTGAACGCCATTCTCGGCTATGTCGAGCAACTGGCCGAAGTGAATGTCGAGGGCATCACCCCCCTCTCGGGCGGCGCGCAAATGGCGCTGCGCCACCGCCCCGACCAGCTCTCGGATGGCGGAATCGCCGAACAAATCCTCGCCAACGCGCCCGATCGCGTGGGCAATTTCTTTGCCGTGCCGAAAGTCGTCGAATGAGCCTGTTAAATCTCACCCTGGCCCAAGCCTCCAAAGCCCTGCATGCGGGCGAGGTCTCGGCCACCGAACTCACCACCGCCTATATCAAGGCGGTCGAAGAGCTGAACCCCCGGCTGAACGCCTTCATCACCCCCACGCCCGAGCTGGCGCTGGCGCAAGCCCGGGATGCCGATGCGCGGCTGAAATCGGGCACCGCCACGCCGCTCACCGGCATCCCCATCGCCATGAAGGATTTGTTCTGCACCGCGGGCGTGCGCACCACGGCGGCGTCCAAAATCCTCAGCCCCTTCGTGCCGCCTTATGAGAGCACGGTCTCCGCCAAGCTCAAGGCGGCCGGTGCCGTCACGCTCGGCAAGGCCAATCTCGATGAGTTCGCCATGGGCTCGTCCAACATCACCTCCGCCTATGGCCCGGTCGAGAATCCCTGGAAACGCACCGGCTCGGATGCCAAGCTCGTGCCTGGCGGCTCATCGGGCGGCTCGGCGGCGGCCGTGGCGGCCCGCCTGGCGCTCGCCGCCACCGGCACCGACACTGGCGGCTCCATCCGCCAGCCGGCGGCGTTCACCGGCATTGCCGGCATCAAACCCACCTATGGCCGCTGCTCGCGCTACGGCATCGTGGCCTTCGCCTCCAGCCTCGACCAGGCCGGCCCCATGGCCCGCACCGTCGAGGACAACGCCATGCTCCTCAACGTCATGGCCGGGTTCGATGAGAAAGACAGCACCTCGGCCAATGTCGCGGTGCCCGACTTCACCCAGGCGCTCACCCGTGGCGTCGCCGGCAAGCGCATCGGCATCCCGCGTGAATACCGGCTCGACGGCACCAACCCCGAAATCCTGGCCCTCTGGGACCAAGGCATCGCCTGGCTGCGCGAGGCCGGCGCCGAGGTGATCGACATCTCCCTGCCCCACACCAAATACGGCCTGGCGGTCTATTACATCGTCGCCCCGGCCGAGGCCTCCTCCAACCTCGCGCGTTACGATGGCGTGCGCTTCGGTGCCCGCGAAGATGGCCACGACCTGATCGACATGTACGAGCGCACCCGCGCCGCCGGCTTCGGCCCCGAGGTCAAGCGCCGCATCATGATCGGCACCTACGTGCTCTCTCATGGCTATTACGACGCCTATTACCTGAAGGCCCAAAAAGTCCGCGCGCTCATTTTGCGCGACTTCCAGCAAGCCTTCACGCAGGTCGATGCCATCCTCACCCCCACCGCCCCCTCGGCGGCCTTTGGCCTGGGCGAGAAGATGGACGATCCGGTGACCATGTACCTGAACGACGTGTTCACCGTCCCCGCCTCGCTGGCCGGCGTGCCAGCCATGAGCGTACCGGCCGGCCTGTCCTCCGAGGGCCTGCCCCTGGGGCTGCAAATCATCGGCCGCCATTTCGATGAGGAAACCGTCTTCGCGGTCTCCGCCGCCATCGAGAAAGCGGCCGGCTTCAACGCCTTGCCTGAATTGCGAGCAAAATAATGGCGACTTACACCCTCGAAGGCCGCACCGGCACCTGGGAAATCGTCGTGGGCCTTGAAATCCACGCCCAGGTCATCTCCGAATCCAAACTCTTCTCGGGCGCCAGCGCCACCTATGGCGGCGCGCCCAACGACCATGTCAGCTTCGTCGATGCCGGCTTCCCCGGCATGCTGCCGGTCATCAACGCCGAATGCGTGGCCCAGGCCGTGCGCACCGGTCTTGGCCTCAAAGCCCAGATCAACCTCGAATCCCGGTTCGACCGCAAAAATTATTTCTACGCCGACCTGCCCAACGGCTACCAGATCAGCCAGTTCCAGATGCCCATCGTCGGCACCGGCACGGTCGAGATCGAACTGCAAGACGGCACGATCAAACATATCGGCATCACCCGCCTGCATCTCGAACAAGATGCCGGCAAATCGATGCACGACCAGCACCCCGCCAAATCGGTCATCGACCTCAACCGCGCGGGCGTGGCGCTGATGGAAATCGTCTCCGAGCCCGACATCCGCTCGCCGGAAGAAGCCGGCGCCTATTTGCGTAAAATCCGCCAGATCGTGCGTTATTTGGGCACCTGCGACGGCAACATGGAAGAAGGCTCCATGCGCGCCGACGTCAACGTCTCCGTGCGCAAGGCGGGCGAGCCATTCCGCACGCGCTGCGAGATCAAGAACGTCAACTCCGTGCGCTTCGTCATGCACGCCATCGAAGCCGAGGCCATCCGCCAGATCGAGGTCTGGGAGCAGGGCGGCGAGGTGGTGCAGGAAACCCGCCTCTACGATCCCTCCAAGGGCGAAACACGCTCCATGCGCTCAAAGGAAGACGCGCATGATTACCGTTATTTCCCCGAGCCCGACCTCCTGCCCCTGATCATCGAGCAATCCTGGGTGGATGAGCTGAAAGCCAAACTCCCCGAACTGCCCGACGAAAAACGCGCCCGCTTCTGCGCCGAATACGGCATCCCCTTCTACGATGCCGGCGTCTTGGTGGCCGACCAGACCACCGCCGATTTCTACGAGACCGTCGCCAAGGGGCGCGATGGCAAACTGGCCGCCAACTGGATCACGGGTGATTTCTTCGCCGCCCTCAACCGCACCGGCGCCAGCATCGAAACCAGCCCGGTCTCGGCCGCCGCGCTGGGCCAGCTGCTCGACCTGATCGCGGATAAAACCATCAATGGCCGCATCGCCAAGGATGTGTTCGAGGAGATGGTGGAAACCGGCGCCATGCCGGCCGAGATCGTCGAGAAGAAAGGCCTGCGCCAGGTCACCGACACCGGCGCCATCGACGAAGCCGTCACCAAGGTTCTGGCCGACAACCAGGACAAGGTCGCCGAGTATAAATCCGGCAAGGATAAATTATTCGGCTTCTTCGTCGGCCAGGTGATGAAGGCCATGCAAGGCAAGGGCAACCCCGCCCTGGTCAACGAAGCGGTCAAGAAACAACTGGGTTAAGCGTTTTTTTGGGGGGATGAGGCAGCGGGGTGGCGCTTTGGCGCTCCGCCCCGCCGCTTTCGCCCCCCTCACATCTCAACATGTCTCAAAAGCCCTTGGCGCCCAAACATTGCAGGGTTGCGCGCGGGGGCACCATCCGCGCGCCAATCCTTGACCAGGATCAAACCCCCGCCCGCCCGCAGCCGTTACTCTCCCGGCCCATGCTCGACAATCTGCCCCTGTCCCAGGTCTATCAATTCATCGAGCCCGGCCCCGTGCTGCTGCTCACCACCGCCCTGCCGGGCCACAAGCCCAACGTCATGGCGCTGTCTTGGCACATGATGCTCGATTTCGAGCCTCCGCTCATCGCCTGCGTGGTCGGCCAGGCCAACCATTCCTTCGGCGCGCTGCGCCAAAGCGGGTCCTGCGTGCTCGCCATTCCCCCGGCCAGCCTCGCGCAAACCGTCGTTTCGGTCGGCAATTGCTCGGGCAAGGACACCGACAAATTCGGCGTCTACAACCTCACCCCCCTGCCCGCCAAACACGTCGCCGCCCCCCTCATCGGCGAGGCGATCGTCAATCTCGAATGCCGCGTGAAAGACACGCGCGCCGTGACGTCCTACAACATGTTCGTGCTCGAATGTCTCGGCGCCTGGCAGAATAAGCGCCTGCTGCACGAGCCCACGCTCCACCACAAGGGCTATGGCCGCTTCGGCATATTATCCGAGGAGATCACCCTCAAATCGCGCATGCGCTGAACCGCGTTCAGCCCCCATCATTCAGCCCGGCTGAGGGATCAACCCCGCGGCCTCGGCCATCGCCCGGCTTTGCGCGATCGACTGGCTCACCATCAAGGCCGCGGCCAAGGCCCGCCGGCCGGCTTCGGCATCCACCATCACCGGCGCGCCATCGAGCACCGAGGCAAAAAACGCCTCATGCTCGGCGGCCAGCGCGTCATGGTCCTGCCAGCCCGCCTGCTCCATGCCAAATTCCTCGAACCCCGGCAGCTTGTTGCCAATGCCGCGCCCCACCAGCGTCAGCTTGCGGGCCGAGAAATCGACGGTCAAATAGCCGGTCTGCGAAAAAATCCGCATCTTGCGCTCGGTTTTGAGCGAAATGCGGCTGGCGGTAATGGTCGCCACCGCGCCATTGGCAAAGCGTATGCGGGCATTGGCGATATCGTCATGCTCGCTCGCCACCGGCGCGCCCACCGCGTCCACGCTCACCACGTCCGAGTCGGTCAGCGCCAGAATCAAATCCAGATCATGGATCATCAAATCCAGAATCACCGACACATCCGTGCCGCGCACCTTGAACGGCGCAATCCGCACCGCCTCGATATAGAGCGGCTTGCCCATACGCTTCGAAACCGCCCCGTGCGCGGCCGAAAACCGCTCCAAATGCCCCACCTGCAGCACCACGCCCTGGGCGCGCGCCAGGGCGCTCAGCGCGCTCGCCTGGTCCAGCGTGGCGGCAATCGGCTTTTCCACCAGCACATGCTTGCCCAGCCTCAAGGCCTTGGACGCCAAATCAAAATGATACTCAGCCGGCGCGGCGATCACCACCGCCTGGCTCTGGCTCAGCAGCTCGTCCAGCCCGAGCACCTTGCAGCCGGCCTCCCAGGCCACTTCCTTGGCGCGCTCGGGGTTGGCGTCATACAGCCCCACAAGCTTGGCGCGCGCCGCGCCCGCCAGTTTCAACGCATGATACCGGCCGAAATGCCCGGCACCGACCAGCCCAACCTGTAAACGTTCGCTCATGTCCCTTCACTATTGCGGCCCGGGGTTGCGCGCAACGCCTCTCTTGTCCATACCGCTATCGATTTCAGGTATCTACCGGAGCCGCCGTGCTTTACTTCACCCGCGCCAAGACGCTTGGCATCCTGTTCCTCTGCCTGCTGGGCGCGCTGCTGTGCCTGCCCAATCTCGGCGCGCGCCCAGCGGCCTTGCCGAGCTTCGTGCCCTGGAACCAGGTACATCTGGGGCTCGACCTCAAAGGCGGCTCCTACCTGCTCCTGCAAATCGACACGGCCGCCATCCAGAAGCAAGACATCAACAGCCTGGTCGACCAGACCCGCCAGACCCTGGTCAACGCCAAGCTCGGCTATACCGGCCTGCACGGCGACGCGGCGGCCAATCAGGTGCAGTTCCACGCCCTGCCGGGCCAGGAGCAAGCCGACATGGCCGCGCTCCGCCCGCTCATCACCTACGCCCCCAACTCGGCCAGCCCCTCGGTCACGCTCTCCCTCACGCCCGATGGCACCATCACCATCGCCGTGCCCCAGGCCACCCAGACCCAGCGCAACGCCCAGGCCATCACCCAGGCCATCACCATCATCGAGCGCCGCATCGACGGCTCAGGCGTCCTCAACGCCTCCATCGCCCGCCAGGGCGAGGATGAAATCGTCGTCCAGCTACCCGGCATTTCCGACCCTGAGCGCGTCAAAACCCTCATCGGCACCACCGCGCACATGACCTTCCAAATGGTCGACTCCAACGCCCCCCCCGGCCCGCTGGCGCCGCTGGGCGATGAAGTGCTGCCAATGTCGGACAATCCCCAGCAAAGTCTCACCGTGTTCTCCACCGTCGCCGTCGATGGCGCCGACCTCGAAAACGCCCAGGCCAGCACCGACCCGCAATCAGGCCAATGGGTGGTGAATTTCTCTCTCAACGCCCGCGGCGCGCGCGAATTCGCCGATGTCACCACCGCCAATGTCGGCAAGCTGTTCGCCATCGTGCTCGACGGCAAGATCATCGAAGCCCCGGTCATCCGCGAGCCCATCACCGGCGGCCAGGGTCAGATCTCGGGCAATTTCACCGCGCAAAGCGCCACCGACCTCGCCCTCCTGCTGCGCGCCGGCGCCCTGCCAGCGCCGCTCTCCATCGTCGAGGAACAATCCGTCGGCCCGGAGCTTGGCGCCGACGCCATCAAGGCCGGCGCCGCCGCGCTGGGGCTCGGCTTCGTGCTGGTGCTCGCCTTCATGGGCACGTTTTATGGCCTGTTCGGCTGGTTCGCCAACATCGCGCTGGTGGTCAATCTGCTGCTCATGCTGGCCATTCTCTCCATCATGGGCGCCACCCTCACGCTGCCCGGCATGGCGGGCATCCTGCTCACGCTCGGCATGGCGGTCGATGCCAACGTGCTCATCAATGAGCGCGTGCGCGAGGAAACCAAGCTCGGCAAAAAACCCCTCGCCGCGCTCGAGGCCGGCTACAAGCGCGCCTACGCCACCATCATCGACAGTAACGTGACCACGCTGCTGGCCCATATCACGCTGTTCATCTTCGGCTCGCCGCCGGTGCGCGGCTTCGCGGTCACCATCTGCGTCGGCATCATCACCACCATCTTCACGGCCACCGTGCTGGTGCGCCTCATCACCGCGCGCTGGTACATCGCCCGCCGTCCGGCCCAACTCCCCGTCTGAGGCGACCCGACATGTTCTACCGTCCGCTTTTCCGCTTCGTCCCCGACGGCACCAAAATCCGCTTCATGCGCGGTCGCTTCGCCGGGCTCATCACCTCGGCGGTGCTCTCCACCGCCTCGCTCATCCTGTTCTTCCATCCCGGCCTCAATATGGGGCTCGATTTCAAGGGCGGCGTGGTGCTCGAGGTTCACACCCAAGCCCCGGCCAATTTCCCCGGCCTGCGCGCGGCCCTGGCCAGCGCCGGGCTCGCCGATGCCAATTTGCAATCCTTCGGCACCGATGGCCAAGGCGTGCTCATCTCGCTGGAATCCCGCGCAACCGCCGCCCAAACCCAAACCGCCATCACCGAGGCCGAAACCGCCCTCAACGCCGCGGCCCCGGGCGCCAAAATCCTCTCCACCCAGGCGGTCGGCGCCTCCGTATCGCACCAGCTCTTCGCCCAGGGCCTCGAGGCGCTGGGGCTCAGCTTCACCATGATCCTGATCTATATCTGGTTCCGCTTCGAGTGGCAGTTCGCGGTCGGCGCGGTGGCCACCTTGGTGCTCGACACCACCAAGGCCGTCGGCTTCATGGTGCTCACCCGCATCCCGTTCGACCTCGTCACCATCGCCGCCATCCTCACCGTCATCGGCTATTCCACCAACGACAAGGTGGTGGTCTATGACCGCGTGCGCGAGAATCTGCGCAAATACAAATCCATGCCGCTGCGCGACCTGATCGACCTCTCGATCAACGAAACCCTGAACCGCACGCTTGGCACCTCGGGCACGGTGTTCCTGGCCGCGCTGCCCCTGGCGCTGTTTGGTGGCTCCGCGCTCTCGGGTTTCGCCTGGATCATGCTGTTCGGCATCGTGGTCGGCACCTCCTCCTCCATCTTCATCGCCGCGCCCATTTTGCTGTTCCTGGGCGAGCACCGGCTGCGCCGCTCGGCCACATTGCCCAAGGCGCATGGCAATTAGCCCGGCTTTAAGCTTTTGAGTTTTTTCATCGCCGGAGCAACAACCGGTCTGTTATGCAGGCCGGCATAATCCCGGACCCAGTCTCATGCCCTCTTCTCGCGGCGCCCAGCTTCTGGCCTCCCTCCGCCTGCTCTACCAGCCCGTGGTGCGCCTCGCCGACGGCACGCCCAGCTCCGCCGAGGTTCTGGCCCGCTTCGCCGGCGATAATGGTGAAATCACCGGCCCCGCCGGCTTGTTGGCGGCAATGTCCGATGGTCCCAGCGCCATCGGGCTGAGCGTGGCCCTCATGCGCCAAGGGCTGGCCGACCACGCCGCCGCGGGGCTGGCCGCGCTGAACCTGCCCCTCGCCTTCAACCTCAAGCTCGATGCCCTGCTCCACCCGGCCCTGCTCGGCCATGTGCTGGCCCTATGCGCCGAGTTCAGCCTGCCCCCCGCGCAGCTCCGCCTGGAACTCACCGAGGATCAGCCCGTCCACGACCTCGCCGCCACCAGCCACATCATTACCGCCCTGCACCAAGCCGGCTTCGCCCTGGCGCTCGATGACATCACCCCCGCCATGCCCCACCTCGAAGCCCTGATGGATATGCCGATTTCCGCCGTCAAGCTCGATAAATCCCTGCTTTCAGGCGCCGATGCGTTTCTCTCCCGCATCATCCCCCACGCCCGCGCGCGCGGCTTGGCGGTGATTGCCGAAGGCATCGAAACCCGCGCCCAGCACGAGGCCATGCGCGCCAACGGCGCCACCCACGGCCAGGGTTTTTACTACGCCAAACCCCTCTCCGCCGCCGCGCTGGGGGCGTTTTTGCGGCGCTGAGCCGGTAAGCTCCCAAGCCTGGGGAGAGGATTGTAATCAAACAAGCAAGAGAATCGGCCCCTTTTTTGTAAAAAAGAGGCGGCCCCAAAAAACTTTTGAAACTTAAATTCTTAAGGGCTGAGCGCGAAGCAGCGCCGCGAATCATCGAGCAGCCGCTCCCCCTCCTTGCCGCCCCGCCCAAAACGCTGGCTCAACGCCTCCGCCATCACCAGCGTATCGTCATGCAGCTCAGCTTCCGGCTCATGCTCCACCGCCCGCCCCTCGGCCTTCAACTTCAGCAAATGCGCCAGCACATTGCGCTGCGCCGCCGCCTTCAGCATCGGGTCGGTCTTGTGATAAAGCTCCTGCGCCAGCGCCGCGATCGACCAGCCCCGCCCATTCAGCGCCGCCAAAATCGACCGCTCGCGCGCCTTGCGGTGCGCCAGCATCTCCGCCACCAGCTCGCGCGGCCGCTCAAGCAACGGGCCATGGGCGCTCAAATACACATCGTCATCACGCGCCAGCAGCTTCTCCAGCGAGCGGTAATAATCGAGCATATCACCCTCGGGCGGCGACACGATGGAAGACGACCAACTCATCACATGATCGCCCGAAAACAGCACCTTCACGCCAGTCTCGGTGTAAAATTCATAGCATAAATGGTCGGCCGCGTGCCCCGGCGTGTGCACCGCCTTGAACCCACCAATATGCGTGCCGTCATTAAGCGCCAGATCGGGCGCAAACCCCGCCCGCGCGCTCACCGCATAAGCCGCCACCGGCGCCCCGGTGCGGGCCTGCAAATCAGCCACGCCCCCCCAATGGTCGGCATGGCTGTGGGTGAGCAGAATCCGCAGAACCGGCACATCGCCGGCGGCGCGCAAAATATCTTCCGTGTGCGCCAAGCTCTTGGGCCCCGGATCAATCACCGTCAGCCCATCGGCTTCCTCGATCAGAAAGCTGTTGGTGCCATGATAGGTCATCACGCCCGGATTATCCGCGACCACGCGCCGGATTCCGGGCATCACATCCTGCGCCACGCCCCTCGGCGGCACATCTTCTTGCAAGAACGCCATAAACCCATCATGCCGCGCCGCAACAGCCTCTGCAAACGCTAACGTCTGCATAGCGTAAACGTCAGCCCTGCGTTACGATCTTATCCGAAATTATAAAGCGTCCATAACACGGCCAGCACGGCCAGCGCGCATAACGTGCCCAACACCGCCAGGCGCAAATTATGGTGCGCCGGCTCACGTGAGATGGCCCGGTGCGGCGGGTCTTGGGTGGCGCGGGTTGAAACCGCGGGAAACTCTTTCGTATTCATGGCCTTATCCCCCAAAGCCGCCATGGCGTCTCAAGCCATCTCGCGGCCTGGTTGCTGTTCTTGTGGGCCAATTATGCGCGCGTCCCGGCGTTCTTGGCAACAAAAACCCGCAAGCCGGCGCCGCTTGCCCTGGCCACGCTGTGCTGGCTACTCTCATGCCATGACCCTGCCGGACCCCGACGCCGCCCTGCGGCGTAATTTACGCCGTCACCAGTCCATGGCCTCCGGGCTGCTCGGCCTCATGGCTGTTTCGTTCGGCGCCTCGCTCGCCCTGCCCCACGGCCCTGCCGCCGAGTTGCTGCTCGAGGCCAGCAAGGCCGGCGTCATTGGCGGCGTGGCCGACTGGTTCGCCGTCACCGCCTTGTTTCGCCATCCGCTTGGCCTGCCCATTCCCCACACCGCCATTCTGCCCGCCCAAAAAGAGCGGCTGGGCAATGCGCTTGGGCGTTTCATCGCCAATCATGTGGTTACCGAGGCCGATGTGAAAAAAGCCCTCGCCACGCTCGACAGCCCCAGCCTCATCCGGCGGTTTTTATCTGAAAGCACCACCACCCGCCCGCTGGCCGAGGCCCTGAGTTCCATGCTGCCGCGCCTGCTGGCCTCCATCGAAGATGGCCGGGCGCGCCGCCTGCTCGCCCGTCTGCTGCCCAAGCTGCTGGGCGGCCAGGCTTCGGGCATCATCGTCGCGCGCGTGCTCCAGGGGCTGGTGGCGGGCGGCAAACACCAGGAAGTTTTCTCCTTCATCATCCAGAATTTAAAAGAAACCCTCCTGGCCCGCGAGGAGCTTCTGCGCGAGGCGATCAAGGAGCGCGTATCTGAGCAGGGCGGCAAGCTGGTGGGCTGGGCTTTGGGCGCCACGGTGGCCAAGCGCGTGCTCACGGCGGTCAACCAGGAGCTTGAGCGCATCACCCCCGATAGTTCTGAAATGCGCGAGGCGTTTGATGAATGGGTGCGGCGCGAGATCGACCGGCTGGAAACCGACCCCGCCCGCGCGGCGGAGCTGGGCGGGGCGGTGAAATCGGTGCTCTCGCACGAGACCGTGCGCGCCTGGGCGTGGGACATTTGGGCCCGCCTGCGCCGGGCGCTGGAGCTTGATGCCGCCAACCCCCATGGGCGCAGCGTGGCGGTGATCGAGAGCGCGCTTGCCTCGCTCTCCGACAGTCTGGAGCGAGATGCCAGCGCCAAGGCGCGGGTGGATTCGGCCTTCCAATCCCTCATCCTGCGCGCCCTGCCCGCCCTGCAAACCGAGGGCGCGGCCTATATTGGCCGGGTGGTGGGCGCGTGGGATACCCGCACCATCACCGAAAAACTGGAGTTGCGGGTCGGCAAGGACCTGCAATTCATCCGCATCAACGGCACGCTGGTCGGGTTCGTGCTCGGCCTCGCCTTTGCCGGCGCGCAATTGCTGGCCGGCAAATAACCCCCTTAACCTCAATCAAAAGTTTTTTGGGGCCGCCCCTTTTTTACAAAAAAGGGGCGGAGTCAGCTCGCGAACAAGGCACTACACCTAAAATTTTACCGTATTTTCAAAAAACTACCCCCTCTAAACAACCCGCGTCCGCACCTCGCCCACCCCCGCGATCCGCCCCAGCAGCTCATCGCCCCGCGTCACCGGGCCAACGCCCTCGGGCGTGCCGGTAAAAATCAAATCCCCGGGCTTGAGCGTCACCAGCGTGGAGAGCGCCGCGATAATCCCCGCCACCGGCCAAATCTGATCCGCCAAATCGCCCTGCTGGCGCCGCTCGCCATTGACCTCCAGCGCAATCTCTCCCGCCGCCGGGTGGCCAATCTCAGCGGCCGGGGCAATCTCGCCAATGGGGGCAGAGGCATCAAACCCCTTGGCCATGTCCCATGGGCGGCGGGCGGCCTTGGCTTCGTCCTGCACATCGCGGCGGGTCATATCCAGCCCCACCGCATAGCCAAACACATGGTCCAACGCCGCCGCCTCGGCAATCTCGGTGCCGCCCGCGCCAATCGCCACCACCAGCTCCACCTCATGGTGCAAATTCCGCGTCGCCGGCGGGTAAGCCATGGCCGCGCCGCCCGTTACCAGCGCATCGGCCGGTTTGGAGAAAAAGAACGGCGCTTCGCGGTTGGGATCGCCGCCCATTTCGCGGGCATGGGCGGCATAGTTGCGCCCCACGCAAAACACCCGCCGCACCGCGAACAGCCCACCGCCGCGCACCGCCACCGCCACCGGCTGGGGCGGCGCAACCACATAACTAGGCAATGAAACCTCCTTTAACTTGGAACCCGGCGAGGCTTCGTCTATCAGATGAGATATGAAACGCCTTACCCTTGCCGCTCTTTTGGCGCTAACCCCGCTCACCGTGCAAGCCGCGCAGCCCTCCGCCCTGGGGGTATACGGCGCCTGGACGGCCGCTTCCCTCGGCTCTGGCAAATCCCGGATCTGCTACGCCTTCACGCGCGCGCGAGGGTCGTCGATCGCCCTTCACCCCCGCGGCACCGCCATGCTGGCGGTGACCGAGCGTCATGGCGCCCCCGATGAGGTGTCGGTCACACCCGGCTACACCTACCCCAAATTCGCCAAGGTCGAACTCACCTCCGGCCGCACCCGCGTCACCTTCTCTCCCGCTGGCCAAAACGCCTACACCGCCGATAACAGCCGCGCCGTCGCCGCTTTCCGCGCGGGCAGCACCGCCGAGGTCACCGCCACCTCCCCCGATCACGGCCGCATGGTCACCGACCATTACTCCCTCGCCGGCTTCTCCGCCGCCTATGGCGCCATTAAACGAGCCTGCCCGTGAGCGATCTCACCCAAGCTGAGCGCGAGCGTATTCTCGCCAAGGCGGCGCTGTTCTCGCCCCCTGTCTACGTTCTCCCCGATGGCCGCCGCGATCTGGTCGGCCTCGACAAGGACGAACTCGCCGTCGAGATGGCCCAGATTGGCGAAAAACCGTTCCGTGCCAAGCAATTATGGCACTGGATCTACCACCAGGGCGTGCGCGATTTCGGGCTCATGTCCACCATCGCCAAACCCTTGCAGGAAAAACTCGCCGAACGCTTCGTCATCGGCCGCCCCGAAGTGGTGACCGACCTGCTCTCGAAAGACGAAACCCGCAAATTCCTGTTCAAATTCCGCGATGAGCAGGCGGTCGAGACGGTCTATATCCCCGACCGCCAGGAAGATCGCGGCGCGGTGTGCCTCTCGTCGCAGGTGGGCTGCACGCTCTCCTGCCGCTTTTGCCACACCGGCACCCAGCGCCTCTCGCGCAATCTGGGCGCGGCTGAAATCGTCGGCCAGTTCATGGCCGCGCGCGATGCCTATGGCGAATGGCCCAGCCCCAAGGGCGAGACGCCGCGCCTGCTCTCCACCATCGTGCTCATGGGCATGGGCGAGCCGCTCTATAATTATGAGAACGTCGCCAAGGCCATGAAAATCGTCATGGATGGCGAGGGCATCGCCCTCTCGCGCCGGCGCATCACGCTCTCCACCTCGGGCGTGGTGCCGATGATGGACCGGGCCGGCGCCGAGCTTGGGGTCAATCTGGCCATTTCGCTCCATGCCGTGACCGATGAGCTGCGCGACGAGCTGGTGCCGCTCAACCGCAAATACCCGATCCGGGAGCTGATCGAGGCTTGCCGGCGTTACCCCAGCGCCTCCAACGCCCGGCGGATCACGTTTGAATATATCATGCTGCGCGGCATAAACGACAGTGAGGCTGACGCGCGTGAGCTGGTGCGGCTGATCGCCGGTCTGCCGGCCAAGGTCAATCTCATTCCGTTCAACCCCTGGCCCGGCTCGGCCTATCAGCCTTCCACCCCCGAGGCGCTAAAGGCATTCGCCGCCATCGTCATGCAGGCGGGCTATGCCTCGCCCATCCGCACCCCCCGCGGGCGCGATATTCTGGCCGCCTGCGGGCAGCTGAAAAGCGCCATGGAAAAGGGCGCGGCGGCATAACCACGCAAAACCACGAATTCAGGGGGTCAAAACCATAAATCCCCAAATTCGTGGCTTTGAAAACCACATAAAACCACACAAACCCACATTTTACCCGGCGCGGCTGTCGAGTGCGGCAATCAGCCGGGCCAGCCAGCCATTTACCGGCGCCGCCAGCCCGTGGGCGGCGCATTTGCGCAGCACGGCCTCCCCCAGCATTTCGTTCTCGGTCACGCGCCCGGCCTCGACATCCTGGAGCATCGAGGTTTTCTTTTCGGGATCGAGACGGGCGAGGATTGGGAAAAACGTTTCGATATCCTCATCGGTCAACCCAATGCCCTCCGCCCGCGCCAGCGCCACCACCTCGCGCCCCGAATCGCGCACCAGGGCGCGGACATGTTCGTTGCCCTCCCGGAATACGCCATAGGGCATGCGCAGCACCGCCGTGACCTGGTTGACGCTGACATTGAGCAGGAATTTCCACCACAACTCGCGTTGCATGTTTTCGGGCACCCGTGAGGGCAGGCCGCAAAAATCGAAATGCGCCTTGATGGCGGCGACACGGGCCGAGGGCGGGTTGTTGAGGGCTTCGCCAAACACCAAGGTGCCAGGCCGGGAATAGGTGATGACATGGCCCTGGCGCACGGCATCGACCTCGACCGAGAAGCCGTAGAGCAGCTTGTCGGCGCCAAATGCCGCGCCCAGCACCGCCTCGCTCTCGATGCCATTCATGGCCGAGAGGATGATGGTTTGTGCACCAACAAACGGGCGCATGGCGGCGATCGCCGCGGGCAGCTGCGCCCATTTCACCGCCACGATGATGAGATCGGCCGGGATTGTCACCGAATCTTCAGGTGAACAGATGGTAACATCGAGCGTCCGGCCGTTGATGTGCACCGGCTCCGCCCGCAGCCGCGCGGCGCGCGCCGGATCGGCGATGATGCTGAGGCCACCACGGGATAAATGCTCGGCCAGGACCGCGCCGAGTGCCCCGAGGCCGATTAAATAAACCTTCATATTCCACATTTTACGCTACATTTCATCGCAAAGGGAGCACTTATTTGCCAGATTTCTGCCACATCCTCCCGCCACCCAGAACCAACCCGGCGGCGCGGTGCGGCTGGTTTGGCACAGCGGAGGCTTGAATGGCTGTCTATCTCATCACCGGCGGCGCGCGCGGGATCGGGGCCGGCATTGCCCAGCATCTGAAATCGGCCGGCCATACGGTCATCATCGCCGACCGGGAAAAAGTGCAGCTGCCGGGCATACGCTCGATCATGTGCGATGTTTCGGATGAGGCGCAGGTGGCCAGCCTGATGACCGGGATCGAGGCGGTGGAAGGCCGGCTCGATGGGCTGGTGTGCAATGCCGGCTATATGGTGCGCAAACCGATCGAGAGCTTGACGCTCGATGAATGGAACGGCGTGCTGGGCACCAACCTCACCTCGACATTTTTGCTGGTGCGGGCTGGGCTTGCCATGCTGCGCGCGGCGCGGGGCGTGGTGGTGACCATCGCCTCCACCCGCGCCCATCAATCCGAGCCCGATACGGAATCCTACGCCGCCTCGAAAGGCGGACTGCTGGCGCTGACCCATGCGCTGGCCATTTCCCTCGGCCCCGATATCCGGGTGAATTGCATTTCGCCAGGCTGGATCAACTCGAAAGCCGAGGCGCTGCGCCACCAGGACCATGTGCAGCACCCCGTGGGACGGGTGGGGATGGTTGAGGATATCGCCGAGCTGACCGGTTATCTGCTCTCGGGGAAAGCGGGATTTCTCACGGGCTCTGAAATCATCGCCGATGGCGGGATGACGCGGAAGATGATTTACGAGGCGTGAGCGGGCGGCCCGTCGCCGGCACTCTGCCAAGCCATTGATTTGCACTTAAACTTGCAGGCGGGACTGCGCCAAAACGGCGCAGGACCTGGGGAAATTTGACGCGCATCGGCTTACCGTTAACCTTATTTTAATAAATCTCGCCTCTCGAGCGAGTTGCCAAAATATCAGGATAGGGGAGACGCATGGCCATTCATCTCGAGCGGCTTGACGCCGCGATTGCTGAACTCAAAACCACGCTGCGCGATGGCCTCATCGCCACCGACATCTGGGACCGCACCACCGGCCTGCCGCTTGTTGGCCTCAACTCCAACCCCACCGCCGTGGCGCTGCTCACCAACATCATCGCCAACATCAACGATCATCTGGACGCGTCGGGGTTTCCGCAGCTCGATAAATTCTTTTTCGCCATGCTCGAGAATAACGAGGCGATCATAATCATCGCCCATGGCGAGGATCTGCTGCAAGGCGTGCTGGTGGATATGAAAAAGACCAATATCGGCGTGCTGCTCTCGGTGGCGTTGCCGCGGATGCTGGCGCGGGTGAATATTCCGCCCGAGCAGGATGCCCTATGGGCCCGCGCGCTGACCGGACCGGAGCCGAAAGTCTCGGCGCTGGCCACCCGCCTGCTGATTGCCCGCCTGCGCGACGAGGTGAAACGCGCCCCCGACAGGCTGGCCCCGGCCATTGCCCAGTTGCGCGGCTTTTTCGCCAATAACGCCTTCGCTCTGCGCGACCTCGACACGCTCTGACCTCTGGAAGTGACAAGCTGATGCGAAACCTGTTTCTTACCCCCGCCGAGGCGGCGGAGCTTATCGCCGGTGGCGCCATGATGTTCGTGGCCGGCAGCGCCGAGACCCTGGCCACACTGCCCCGGGGCAAATGGATTGGCGGCTCGACCCCTTATTTCGTGACCCAAACCGGCGGGCGGCTCGATGCCAGCGGGGTGTTTTGCACCGTGCTCGACGAGGCGGAAAATTACCGTATCGAGATTGTGCCCGCAGGCAAGCTCGACGAGCTGACCAAGGGGCGTTTTGCCAATGGGTTTTCCTATGTGCTGATCCCAGCTTTTTCGGAGACCTTGCAGCGTTTCGCGCTCGAGGCCCAAAACCTGCCCGATATTTACGCCCAGCCGCTGATTGGCTGGGTGACGGGCATAGACCTCGCCGATCTCGGCAAGGCCAAGCCGGTGGTGGTGGATGGGCGCGACGGCCGCGCTTATGAGGATGCGGCGGCGGTGATGCATGTGGCGCTCAACCGCACGCGCTCGGCGGAGGCTGATATCGTCAATCTCTTCACCCCCGATGAGCGCCACGCCATCAGCTTCCCCACAACCGGATTTTCCGCCAGCCGCTGCACCATTGACGGTGTGGAGCGCGATTTTGCCGCTTGGCTGCGCGAGGTGGGGGCTGATACCGCGCTGCCGCTGGTGTCGTGTTATGCGGGGGCGGTGGTGAATGTGTCACTGCAGGCGGTGCATGAGGATCATGTGGCGTTTTACGCCCCCGTGATCGCCGGGCGGACTTATCATCTGGCCGAGCGCGTGGCTGATTATCCGCGGGCCTATGGCGTGCTCTGCGCCGCCCAGCCGCCCCAGGATGAGCAGGCGGGCACGCTCTCGTTCAACTGCATTCTCAATTACCTGCACGCCAACCTCGAGGGCCGCAAGACCGGCCATTTCGTCGGGCCGGTCACGTTTGGCGAGATTGCCTATATGCTGCTGAACCAGACGCTGGTGCGGCTGGATTTGCGCGCCGGCAACGTGTTCTGAGATTTATGGGGCGCGGGTTGCGGCTTTGGGCCAGCGGCGGTGGAGCCACAGCCATTGGCCGGGGGTTTCGCGCACCCAGGATTCGATACGCTGGTTCATGGCCAGGGTGAGCGCGTACATGTCGCCCTCCTTGCCGCCGGTATCTGGCAGGGTGAGCACGGGCTCGCAGATGACGCGGATGCGTGCCGGGCCTTCGCGCACGGTGCGCACGGGGTAAATGGGGCAGCGGAATTTGAGGGCGAAGGCGGCCATGGCGTCCATGGTCATGGCGTTGTGGCCGAAGAAGGGGACGGCGAGGCCGGTATCGAGCTTCTGATCGACCAGCAGGCCGAGCTGGCCGCCCTTGAGCAGCCAGCCATAAGAGGCCCGCGCGCCCGCCGCGCCCTTGGGGAACATGACCGGCGCGCGGCCCGTGCCCTCGGCGCGCAGGCGCAACAGGCGCGCATTGACCAGCGGGTTGGAGGCCGCGCGGTACATGAAGGCCAGCTCCATGCCGTGGGCGTGGGCGGCGCTGGGCAGAACCTCCCAGTTGCCAAGATGGGCGGTGATGAAAATGCCCGGGCCGCCCTTGGCGAAGCTGGGGGCGATATGCTCATCCCACCCCTCGAGAATATAGCCCGGGCCGGGGGTTTGAGGGCTGATGGCGCCGATGCGGCCAAGATGGGCCAGCTCGCCCGCCGTGGCGCCGAACGAGGCCCAGCATTGCCTGATGATGGTCTGGCGCTGGGTGGCGGTGAGGGCGGGCATGGCGAGGCGCAGATTGCGCTCGGCCACCTTGGAGGTGGGGATGAACGGCCCGAGCGTGCCCGCCAGCCAGGCCCCGAACCGCGAGGCGCGCGTGGGGCCGAGCGCCTTGAACAGGGCGATGAGCCCGGCCACCAGCGCGTCCTCCAGCCGGTAGGCGATGGTTATTTTATCAGAGCTCATGGAGGAAATATTCCAGTGCGGCCGGGTCCTCCCAGACCAGCCCGGCCCGCACCACCAGGGTGGCGGCGCGCAAGCTGGCGGGGAGTTTGACCTGATCCTTGGTGGTGGTGACCAGCCGCGCGCCCAGGCGATCGGCCTCATGCAGGAGGGCGGTCAGCTCGGACGGGGCATAAACGTGATGATCGGGGAAGGGTTTGGCGGCGCGCAGATCGGCGCCCAGTGCGCGCACGGAGGCGAAGAATTTTTCGGGCCGGCCAATGCCCGCGAAAGCAAGCACGGGCTGGCCGCGCAGATCCTCGGCGCAGCTGGGCACGAGGCGGGCGCGCAGCACGGGCAAATGGCGCGGCAGGGCGGCCAGGGCGTTGGTTTCATCCTCGCCGATCAGCACCGCCGCCCGCACACGGGCGCAGGCGGCCGCCACCGGCTCGCGCAGCGGCCCGGCGGGCAGCAAATAGCCGTTACCAAAGCCAAAACCGCCATCGATGACCAGGAAGGACAGGGTTTTTTCAACACCGGGGTTTTGCAGACCGTCATCCATGACGATGGCGCTGGCCCCTTCGGCCAGGGCCAGGCGGGCGCCGGCGGCACGGTCACGCGCGACCATTGTGGGCGCGCGGGCCGCCAGGAGCAGGGCTTCATCGCCCACTTCACAGGCTTGGTGGCGGGCGGGATCGACCAGGACGGGGCCGGTGAGCGTGCCGCCATAGCCGCGCGTGAGCGCGAAGGGACGGTTGGGGAGACGCGAGAGCAGGTCGAGCGCGACGATGGTTTTGCCAGCGCCCCCCACCCCGGCATTGCCTACGCAGAGGGTGGGGATGGTAAGGCGAAGGCCGGGGCGCGCCACGCGCCGCGCGGTGAGCAGGCGGGTGATGAGACCAAAGGGGCGCAGAAGCTGAGCGGGCAGCGTGCGCCTGGCCCAGAAGGCGGGGGCTTTCATGCGCCCAGAATGACGCGGGCGAGGCGCGCGGGCAATTGCGAGGTGGCGGCGAAGCAGGCCGCCGCCGCCTGCCCGGCCTGCTGGGCGGCCTGGGGGCTGAGCAGCCAGGCGCGCACGGCGGCGCGCAGGGTTGGCTCATCGGCCACGCGCACCAGGGCGCCGGCTTTCTCGAGCAGCTCAGCGGGGTCCTGGAAGTTTTCGAGATGCGGGCCGGCGATGACCGGACGCGCCAGCAAGGCGGGCTCGATGATGTTGTGGCCGCCGGGCTCGAACATGGTTTTGCCCATGAAGGTGAACGGGCAGAGCCGGTAGAACAGGCCGAGTTCGGAGAGCGTGTCGGCGATGTGGACCCCGCCTGGGGCGGGCAGTTGGCCGAGCGCGCGGCGGGTGCTGCCGGGGAGTTGGGCGGCGATTTCGTCCCCCCGCTCGGGATGGCGGGGCACGATGATGGTGGTGAGGGTGGGAAATTCGGGGAGCAGGGCGGCGTGGATGCGGGCCGCCAGCGCTTCCTCGCCCCGGTGGGTGGAGGCGGCGAGCCAGAGCGGGCCGGGTAGCGCGGCTTGCAGGGCGGCCAGGGCGGCGGCATCGGCGGGTAGCGGGGGGGTGACGAATTTGAGATTGCCCGCGACCTCGACACTGGCCGCCCCCAGCGCGGTGAGGCGGGCGGCATCGGCCGGGCTTTGGGCGAAAATGGCCCGGAAGCCGCCGAGCAGGCGCCTGGCCGTGGCGGGCGCGCGGCGCCAGTGGCGGGCGGAGGATTCGGAGAGCCGGGCATTGACCAGAAAGCGCGGGATGGCCCGGGCATCGAGCCCCTGAAGCAGGTTGGGCCAGAGCTCGCTCTCGATGAACACGGCGGCATCGGGGCGCCAATGGTCGAGGAAGCGGGCGGTCCAGCTGGGCACATCGAGCGGGGCGAACTGGTGCAGGGCGGTGGCGGGCAGGCGCTGGGCGGCGAGCTGGGCGGAGGTGAGCGTGCCGGTGGTGAGCAGAATGCCGGTTTGCGGGCTGAGCGCCTGGATGAGCGGCAGGAGGGATTGGGTTTCGCCAACGCTGGCGGCGTGCAGCCAGACGAGCCGGCCCGGCGGGCGCATGCGGGTGGCGTGGCCTTGGCGCTCGGGCAGGCGGGTTGGGTCTTCCTTGCCGCGCTGGGCGCGGGCGGCGAGGTGGCGGCGCAGCCATGGCGCGGCGGCCTGGGCGGCGAAATGATAGAGCGCCAGGATCATCGGGCGGCCTCGTCCTGAACGGCGGTGATGGCGGCTTGGATGGCCGGGAGCGCGGCCTGCCAGCCCCCCTCGCCCACCGCGATGGGCGCGCCGATGACCAGATGAGCGCGCCCGAACGGAAGGGTCAGGCGCATCTTGTCCCAGCTTTTGAGCGTGATGGCGCGCGCGGCGAAGGCCCCGCAGGGAATGACGCGCACATGCGCCAGACCCGCCAGCTGCGCGACGCCCGGAGCCGCCACACGGCGAGGGCCGCGCGGACCATCGGGCGTGATGGCGACGTTGGTGCCGGATTTGAGCAGGCGGGTGAGCGCGCGGAACGAGGCCGCGCCGCCCTTGGAGCTGGAGCCCGAGACCAGCCCCATGCCGAGATGGATCATGATGTTGCCGATCATCTGGCCGTCGCGGTGTTTGGAGGCGAGCACCACGGTGGGGCCGATGCCCTGCTGTTTGGCAACCCGCCAGAGGATGGGCATGACCGGCAGGGTCTCGTGCCAGAAGGCGGCGATGACCGCTTCGCCCGAGCGGGCGGCGGCGGCGAAATGCTCGGCGCCGGTGATGCGCCAGAGCTGGGTGCGCAGGGTGAGGCGGACATAAAGCGCCAGCCCCCAGGCCAGAGCCGATTGAACAAGCGCGGATTTGAGCAGTGTCTTCACGGGCTGGCGGTAGCATCAAACCAAAGGCAAGGCCACTCTCGGCGCGGCCGGGCGGGCACAGGGGGGAGACATGGTCAGAGCTCCTCGATTTTGCGGGCGGTCTCATCGAGCAGGGTGGCGATGGCTTTGATGGTCTCGGGGCTGGCGGGGGCTTTGAGGCGGAGCGCGGTTTTGAGGTTTTCCATGGCGCGGATGATCGGGGCCATGGCCTCACGCGGGGGGGCTGAGTGCAGGCGGGCGCGCATGGCCTCGACCGCGTCTTGCGCCTCGGCCAGGGCGGCGCGGCCGGACAGGGTGATGGTGTAGAGCTTCTTGGCGCCCGCGGCCGTGGCTTCGGCTTGGCCCAGCTCCTCGAGCATGGTGAGGGTGGGGTAGATGACGCCGGGCGATGGCGCGTAGGCGCCGCCGGTGAGGTCTTCGATGGCTTTGATCAGCTCATAGCCGTGGCTGGGTTTTTGGCCGAGCAGATGCAGCACGAGCAGGCGCAGATCGCCATGTTCGAGCAGGCGGCGCAGGCCACGGCCACGGCCAAACCCGCCGCCCTGGCCGCAGCCGCCGCCGGGCTCGAAGGGGCCGCGCATGAAGCGGCGGCCGTGGCGCAGGCCGTCTCCGCCGAGGGGGGTGGTGGAACGTTGGGGAAGAAAACGCATGGTGTGGGATACTCCTGGTGGAAAAAAGGCGGGCGGTGCCGCGGCCTTTTGGCCGGATGATACCGGCGCTCGATGGTATTTCGATGTTATCTAGATATATCTAATAAGCCGGCCTGTCAAGAAAATTCCGGCGCGGACGGCGCGCGGGGCGGGAGCTGACCATTGTCAGGTCGGATTTGGCTTGGATGTGGCAGTGAAGGCGCACGGGCGCGCGCGCCCATGATGGTAACCAAAGACCGTAGGCAAAAGGCCCCCCATGACCGAGAGACCCACCGAGACAACCACCGAAAAACCCGCCGCCAAGCCCGGCCCTGACGCGCTGAGCCAGGCGCGCAAGCTGCCGGGGCAGATTATGGCCGCGCAGCAGCACGCGGCCGAGCGGCTGGCGCGCGCCAACCAGCTGGTGTTGAGCACGGCGCGCGAGCTGTGGACCTGCCAGAGCGAGCTGTTTGGCCAGGAGATGGAGCATATGGCCCGCAGCTGGGTGCCGCCGGCCAATGGCGCGGGGCTTGGCGAGGCGATGGCGGCGGCGATGGCGCGCCAGCATGAGCGGAGCGAGCGGATGGTGACCCAGATGCGCCGCTCAAGCGACCTGATGCGCGATTTGAGCTGGGGGCTGCTGGCCTTGCAACAAGAGACGCTGGAGGAAATGGCCAAGCAGATGCCGCCACTGCCGGGAAGCCCGCGCAAATAAGGCGGTTCAGTCGAGCGTCAGGCCGGCGCTCAAACGCTCGGGCGAGAGTTTGAGCCGGCGCGCGGTGAGGCGCTCGATCTGGCCTTCGCTTTCCAGGCGCGCGAGCGAGCGGGTGATGGTTTCGGCGGATGTGCCGAGATAATCGGCGATGTCGTCGCGGCTCATGGGCAGGGTGAGGATGGCGTCGGCGGCGTTGAAATAGCAGGAATGGGCCGCGCAATCGAGCAGGAACACGGCCAGGCGGCGGCTGATATCGTAGCGGCCGAGCACGATGAGCTGACGCTGGAGGGCGCGCAGATCGTGAGTGGCTTTGACCAGGAAGCCATTTTGGATGCGCGGATTTTGCAGCAGGAACGCGGCCAGCTCCTGGCGCTGGAAGCGATAGAGCCGGGCCGGGCCGATGGTTTCGGCGGCGTTGATGTAGCGCCCCTCGGGGGCGAGGCCGAGCAGGTCACCGGGCCAGTGAAAGGCGACGATCTGGCGTTCGCCATCGGCCAGGGTGTGGGAAATACGCACCAGGCCATCGGCCAGGAGGAAGCTGTGGGTGGCGGTATCGCCCTGGGCGTAAATGAGCGAGCCGGCGGCTTTATAGGTGATGATTTGCGCCAGATGCACCAGCTCCGCCCGGTCTTCGGGTGAGAGGGGGATGGGGTCGGGCTCGTTGCCGGGCGGGATGCCGGGCACGACGCCGACGGCGCGCAGGCGGAGGTCTGAGTGAGGCATGTTGGTCCTGACGGCGCGTGGCGCCGGTGTTTTTCCAGATTATCTCTTGGTTCTTCGCAGCGTCAATGACTTATGCGAGCGCGCAGGCGGCGCTGAGCACGGCGCGGGTGAGGCTGGCGAGCAAGGCGGAGTGCAGGCGCGCGACGGTCCAGTGGAGACGAACCTCGATGCGGTGGGCGGGAGGCAGCTCGATGAGGCGGCCGGTGGCCAAATGGGGCGCGGCCAGGGACACCGGATGCACCCCCCAGGCGAGGCCTTCGAGGGTGAGATCGAGAAAGCCCTGGGTGGAAGGCACGACATGGCTGGGGCCGGTGAGTGGCTGGCCGGTGACCTCCTGGACCCAGCGTGATTGCAGCTCGTCGCGATGGTCGAAGCGCAGATGGGGGGCTTGGGCCAGGCTGGCGGCGCTGACGCCGTGGGGGAAATGCCGGGCCATGAAGGCGGGGCTGGCGCAGGCGGCGTAGCGCAAGGCGCCGAGCGGGGTGGTTTTGCAGCCCTGCACGGGCGCGGCAACCGAGGTGATGGCGGCCAGAACCTCGCCGGTGCGCAAGCGATTGGCGGTGTGGGCTTCGTCATCGAGGGTGAGGGCCAGCAAGGCGCCGCTCTCGGCGCCAAACTGGGCGGCGGCGGCGGGGAACCAGGTGGCGAGGCTGTCGGCGTTGACGGCCAGCCGGATGGTGAGCGGCGCGGCCTGGCCCGTGAGCGCCGGGCCGAGCCCGGCCTCGAGCAGGCGCACGCGGGCGAGATGGGCGAGGAGCCGGCGGCCGGGCGGCGTGGCCGTGCAGGGCTGGCCACGAATGACGAGCACGGTGCCCAGCCGGTCTTCGAGACCTTTGACGCGCTGGGAAATGGCCGAGGGGGTGAGCCCCAGCTTTTGGGCCGCGCGCTCGAAGCTGCCCTCGGAGATGACGGCGGACAGGGCGGCGAGGGCGGGATAATCGAGCATGAATTCAGTTTTGCTTAAGGTAGTTTAGAAAAACAAGTTTTACTTAAGCCCCGTGCCGCGTCAGAAGCGGCGCATGACTATGAATTTATCGCCGTTTGTGACCGGGTTTTTGGCGTCGGGCGCGCTGATTGTGGCGATTGGCGCGCAGAATTTATTTGTGCTGCGCCAGGGGCTGCGGCGCGAGCATGTGGGGGCGATTGTGCTGTTTTGCGGCGCCGCCGATGCGCTGCTGATGAGCGCGGGCGTGGGCGGGGTGGGCGCGCTGCTGGGCGCGGCGCCAATGCTGCGGCTGGCCCTGGCGCTGGGCGGCGCGGGATTTTTGGGCTGGTATGGGGTGGGGGCGCTCAGGCGCATGGCCGCGCCCGGGGCGATGCGCGTGAGCGCGGCCGGGGGCGTGAGCATGGGCCGGGCGCTGGCCGCGACGGCGGGGTTCACGTTTTTGAACCCGCATGTGTATCTGGACACCGTGTTGCTGCTGGGCACGCTGGGCGGCGCCCTGCCCCCTGCCCTGCGCCCGGTATTTGTGGCCGGCGCGGCGACGGCGAGTTTTATGTGGTTTGCCGCGCTGGGGTACGGGGCGCGACTGCTGCGCCCGGTGTTTGAGCGGCCCGCTTCCTGGCGGGTGCTGGATGCGCTGGTGGGGGCGGTGATGCTGAGCCTGGCGGCGAGCCTGATCTGGCGGGCGGTGGGGTAGACGCCGGATCTATATCCATAAATTAGAGGGCGGCTGGTTTGGCCGCCCGCCATTCGCGCTCAAGGGCGGCATTCAGTTCGGCGCCGAACAGGATGACATAGGCGCTCCAATAGAACCACATCATGAGGCCGATGAGGGTGGCGAGCGGGCCGTAGGTGATGGAATAGGCCGCGAAATGGCCGACATAAAAGCCAAACAGCCAGGACATGGCCAGCCACAGCGCCGTGGCGATGAGCGCGCCCGGCGCATAGAGCGCGCGCCGCCCGCCCGCCGGGCCAAAGCGGTAGAGCACCCCGATGGCCAGCAGAATGAACAGCACCATGGTGGCCGAGCTGATGGCGTTGACCAGGAATTTGAAGCGCAGCGACACGCCCAGATGCGCCAGCGCCACCGGTACCGCGACCAGAAAGCCAATGGCCAGCGCCGTGCCCAGTATGGCCACCAGGGTCATGCTGAAGGTGACGAGGTAGAACCGCAGGAAGCCACGGGTTTCGGATTCGTGATAGGCCAGCGAGAGGGCGTTGATGATGGATTTGGTGCCCGAATTGGACGACCAGAAGGCAATGGCCAGCGAGAGCGCGAAGCCTAGCCCCAGCCGCTTGGAAGGCGCGCTGACGAGTTGCTGGATGCGGTCGGAGATGAGCTGGAAGGCCGTGGGCGGCATGAAGCCTTGCAGATAATGCAACTGGGGCTGGACGCTGGCGGGGTCGTAGACCAGGCCATAGAGGCTGATGAGCATGGTGATGGCGGGAAACAGCGCCAGCGTGGCGTAAAAGGCACAGCCCGCCGCCGAGAGCGAGACACGCTGCGACGCGGTGTTGCGCCCCGCCGCCACCAGGGCGCGCCGGCATTTACGCCAAGCCAGGCAGAGGCGGGGCAGCGTCTCCATGCTATCGGTTTAGCGCGATTTGGCGGCTTGGCAACGGCATGGTGACGGGTCATGCATCGTGAAGAAACGCCTGGATGCGGGCGATGGTCGGGGGATCCATGAGGGCGGGGGCGTGGCCGGCGCCTGCGACCTCCAGCCCCTCGGCGCCTTCGGCCAGCATGCGGGCGTAGGTTTCGGGAAGCAGCAGGTCTGACTGGGCGCCGCGCACCACCAGACGGGGGATGCGCACGGCCTCCCAGATGGGCCAGAGATCGGCATCGACGGGCATGGTGGCGCGGATGGGGTCGGCGATGGCGGGGTCGTAATGCAGGGCGAAACTGCCATCGGGGAGCGGGCGGGCGCTGATTTCGGCCAGATAGCGCCATTGTGGCGCGGTGAGCGGGCCGAAAGGGGCGTTGACGCGCCGCAAATGAGCCTCGAGCGCCGCCAGGGACGGGAACGAGGGCGGCGGCGCGCTCATATAGTCGCGGATGCGGAGCAGAGAGGCGGCCGGGATGTGGGGGCCGAGATCGTTGAGCACCAGGCGGGTGATGGGGCTGTTTTGGGCGGCGGCCAGCATGAGCCCGCAAATGCCGCCAAGCGACGTGCCAACCCAGGCCACCGGCTTGTTGAGCTGAGCCAGCAGATAGGACAGCGCCACCACATAGGTGGGTGGCTGGTAGGCCATGGGCTCGGACAGCCACTCGGAGGCGCCACGGCCAGGCAGATCGGGGCAGATGACGTGGAAATTCTGGGCCAGCGCCTCGGCGAGGGGCGCGAAATCCCGCCCGTTGCGGGTGAGGCCATGCACGCACACCACCACCGGCGCCGAGGGGGCGCCGTATTCGAGATAGGCCATGCGATAGAAACGCTGGCCCAGAAGATAATCGACCGTGGCAAGGCTTGGCATGTTTTGCGCTCTCTGGTTGGGTCATTTAAAGGGTAGAGGATGAGCGCGCGCGCCACAACCGACGTGGGATCGATGATGCTGGTGCGGGCCGGCGTGGCCGTCGGGCTGGCGCTGAACGCCGCCCTGCTGGTTGCCATGCTGCTGGCCGGGCAAAGGCTGAACTCGGATTTCATGGCGTTCTGGTCGTTTCCGCGCTTTGTGGCCGGGCACGACCCGCGGCTGATTTACGACGCCACGGCGCTGATGGCGTTTCAGCGCCAGCTTTATCCGGGGTTTGGCAGCTTCTACCCTTATTTATATCCGCCCACCCTGCTGGGGGCGACGGCATGGCTGAGGCTGCTGGGGTTTGGCCCCGCGCTGCTGGTGTGGAACGCGCTGGGGCTGGCGGCGCTGGGCCTGGCCGTGCGGGCGCAGTTTGGCGGGCGGTGGGGGGCGGTGATGGCGCTGCTGCTGGCCAGCCCCGCCGCGCTGATTACCGCCTCGACCGGGGAGACGGCGTTTTTCACCACCGCCCTGATGCTGGCCGGATATGGCTGGCTGGGCAAACGGCCCTGGGCGGCGGGGCTGGCGTTTGGGCTGCTCACGCTCAAACCCCAGCTGGGGGTGATGGTGCCCTTTGTGCTGCTGGCGCGCGGCGAGTGGAAGACGATTTTGGCCGCCCTGCTGGTGGCGGGCGCGCTGGTGGCGGTTTCGTGCGTGGCGTATCCGCCGGATTTATGGGCGCTGTGGTGGCACACGCTGCCCCGGTATCAGGGTCAGTATTTTAATGCCACTTCGTTGAATTTGAATATTATTGTGACGCCTGCCGCGAATTTGGTGGTGCTTGGCGCGGGGCAGCGTCTGGCCTGGGCCGTGCAGGTTTTGGTGGCGGCCGGACTGGTGGCGCTGGTGTGGTGGGCGGCGCGCAAGGGACGGGTGGAAACCGTGGGGGCGCTGGCGGTGGCCGCCACCTTCATCGCACAGCCCCATGCTTATGCCTATGACAGCGTGGCGCTGAGCGTGGTGCTGGTGTGGTGGCTGGCGCAAGCGGGGGTGAGCGCCGGGCGGCTGGTGCTGGCCGGGCTGGTTTATGTGGGGCCATGGCTGCTGCTCACCCCCTGGCATCACTGGTTTTTGTTCTCGCCCGTGATTGGCGCGCTGGTTGTGGCGCTGGCAGGCCAGATTGCCAAAAATGACGGTTGACGCGACGGCGCGTTATCTTGGATCATGCCCCTCCGATGAGCTTTAAACCCGCGCGCCGCCCGCATTTTTTCTACACCACCGCGCCCCTGCCCTGCCCTTATGTGGCCGGGCGGATGGAGCGCAAGGTGGTGACGGAGCTTGCCGGCGTGCTGGCGGAATCACTGCATGACAAACTCTCGAAGGGGGGGTTTCGGCGCAGCCACAACATTGCCTATGCGCCCGTGTGCCCGACCTGCAATGCCTGCGTGCCGATACGGGTGCGGACGTTTGATTTCGCCCCCTCGCGGACACAAAGGCGGGTGGCGCGGGCCAATGAGGAGTTGAGCGTGCAGGAAATGCCGCCCCGCGCCACGCTTGAGCAATATACGCTGTTTCAGGCCTATCAGAAGCAGCGCCACCATGACGGCGACATGGCGACCATGAGTTTTTATGATTATCGCGCCATGGTCGAGGATACGCCGATCGAGACCTCGGTGGTGGAGTTCCGTCTGCCCTCGGGGGAATTGGTGGGAGCTTGCCTGATGGACCGGCTCAATGATGGGCTCTCGGCGGTTTATTCGTTTTTCGACACCACGCAAGATGCCCGCTCATTGGGCACGTTCGCGGTGCTGTGGCTGATCGGGCGGGGCTTGGAGTTGGGGCTGCCGTTTGTGTATCTGGGCTATTGGGTGGCGGAGAGCCGCAAGATGGCTTATAAAACCAAATTCCGCCCGGCGGAGATTTTGCGCGGCGGCACCTGGCGGGAATTGGGCATGGTTGAGGACGTGAAGGCCCGCCTGACGGTGGGCTGAGGCGGCGGCTTTCTGCTCAACGGCAAGTTTTTGCTGTTTTTCAGGCGTTTTTTAAACAGGCAGCGAGACCGCGCGGGGGGATGTTCAAACCTCCAGCAATTCGGAATCCCAGTAGAGATAATCACGCCAGCTTTCATGCAGGTAATTGGGCGGGAAATGGCGGCCGCGGTCTTGGAGCTCGAAGCTCGTGGGGCGGCGCGGGGTTTGGCGCGGGATCATGCCGCATTCACGCGGCAATTTGGAGCCCTTGCGCAGATTGCACGGGCCGCAGGCGGTGACGACGTTTTCCCAGCTTGTGCGCCCGCCCTTGGCACGGGGGATGACGTGGTCGAAGGTGAGTTCCTGAGTTGCCCGGCGGGTGCTGCAATATTGGCAAGAGAACGAATCGCGCAAAAACACGTTGAAGCGCGTGAAGGCGGGGGTGCGGGCGGCGGGCACGAAATCGCGCAGCGCGATGACGCTGGGCAGGCGCATGGAAAAGCTGGGGCTGCGCACCACCTGGTCATATTCGGACAACACACTGACCCGGTCGAGGAACACCGCTTTCACGGCATCCTGCCAGGTCCAGGTCGATAACGGAAAATAGGAGAGCGGACGGAAATCCGCATTCAAGACAAGCGCGGGGAAGGAGAACCCGCCGTCAGGCATTACTGAACCTGTCCCAGAACGGGAGGGTTTGGAGGGGGGTGGTCACGCAACCCGCCCAGATGGTGGTGCAAGCCCGAGTCATGCCCAAAATATGACAGGCGGCGGCAGGGGAAACAAGCGTTGTTTGGCGCTTGTCAGGGATTTGTCATGCGGCGTCCTCGAGCAGGGTGGCGAGCAGGGTGGCGCCCATTTCCAGCCCCTGTTCGGAGAGCGCATGGCCGAGGCCGCGCTCATAGACCGAGCGAACCGGAAACCCCAACGCCCGCAACGCGAGCTCGGCGGCTTGCGAGGAGCCGACGGGGACGATGTCATCGGCGGTGCCGTGGGCGAGCAGGATGGCGGGGTGGTTGCGGGCCTCGGTGGCCAGCGTGCCCCCGCCCAGCAGCGCGCCCGAGAAGGCCAGCACCGCGCGCGGCGCGCGGCGCGCGCGGGGGCCGAGATGCAGCGCCACCATGGCGCCCTGGCTGAAGCCGAGCAGGGCGTAATGGGTGAGATGATGGCGGGTCAATTCGGCCTCGATATAGGTTTCCAGCTCCTGGGCGGCGGCGCGCGCGCCTTGTTCGAGGAGGAACGGATCGAGATTTTGCAGGGAGAACCATTGTCGGCCGAAGGGGGCCATGTCGAACGGGTGGGGCGCGTGGGGGGCGAGAAACAGCGTGTCGGGCAGGCTGGGGGCGAAATAGCGGCTGAGGTCGATGAGGTCGCGGGCATCGGCGCCGAGCCCGTGGAGCAGGAACAGCGCCGAGCGCGGCGCGCCGCCAGACGATGGCCCCCAGCTCAATGCCTCGATGCTCGCCATGCGCGCGCCTCCGCTCTACACTCGGGGCATATGAACATCGTCAGCCGCTTCGCGCCAAGCCCCACCGGATATTTGCACGAAGGCCACGCGTTTTCGGCCTGGAAAGCGCGCGCGCGGGCGGACTGGCTGTGGCTGCGGCTGGAAGACATAGACGCCACGCGCTGCCGGCCGGAATTTTATGACGCGATCAGGGAGGATTTGGCCTGGCTGGGCATTGAGTGGCAGGGCGAGGTGCGGGTGCAGTCGGCGCATTTGGGCCAGTACCGGGCGGTGCTGGCGGGATTGGAAGCGCGCGGGCTGCTTTATAAATGCTATTGCACGCGCGCCGAAATTGCCGCCGCGATGAGCGCGCCCCATGGGGGGGAGCCGGTTTATCCGGGCACCTGCCGGCGGATGAGCCAGGCCGAGCGGGCGGAGCGGGAGGCGCGCGGGGCGCCGTTCGCGCTCAGGCTCGATATGGGCCGGGCGCTGGGCGAGGCGGGACCGGGCTTGCGGTTTTTTGAGGAGGGAATGGGCTGGGTGGCGGCACGCCCGGAGCGGTTTGGCGATGTGGTGCTGGCCCGCAAGGAGGTGATGGCCAGCTATCATTTATGCGTGGTGCATGATGACGCGCTACAGGGCGTGACCCATGTGGTGCGGGGCGAGGATTTGTTCGAGGCCACCCATGTGCATGTGCTGCTGCAGCGGCTGGTGGGGCTGGAGACGCCCGTTTATGCCCACCACCCACTGCTGACCGATGCCCAAGGCCGCCGGCTGGCTAAACGGGACAAGGCGCTGACCCTGCGGGCGATGCGGGCGGCCGGGGTGCGGCCGGAACAGATCATCAGGCGGTTTGAGGAGGCGCCATGAAGCGCGTGCTGGTGTTTTTGGGCTGGGTGGTGCTGCTGGGGGCGCTGGGGTTTGCCGCCATGGCGGGGGTGGGAGCGGGGCTGCTGGCGCATACGCTGGCGGGGCCTGGCCGCCGGGCCGTGGCCCTGGCCGGCGAAATGGGCGCGGCCAGTGGCGCGGTGCTGGCGCTGGCGCTGATGCTGTTTGACAAGCTGCCCGGCGTGGCGGTGTGGCCGCGCCCGGGCGCGCGGCTGGGGCTGGGCGCGGGGCTGTGGGGCATGGCGGGGTTTTTGCTGGCCATGGCGGCGGGGGGCGGTGGCGCGATGCTGGTGCTCACCGATTTGGGGCTGCTGCGCGTGATGGCGCGGGCCGGTGGCGTGCCCGACCTGGGCGGAACAGCCGTTTTGGGCACCGCCACCCTGGCCGGCGAGCTGGCCGGGGCGCTGTGGCTGGCCTGGGTGCTGCGCCGGCTGGGCGCGGGGGCGCGCGCGGCGGGCTGGTGCGCGGCGCCGGGCCGGGCTTATGGCGCGGCATTGCTGCTGGCGGTGCCGATTTTGGCGGTGGTGGCGGGAATTGCCTGGCTCAGCCCGCCCGATGCGCGCAAAATGGACCAGCTTGACGTGGCCCGGCTGCTGGATGGGCCGCTGGCGCTGACGCTTGCCATGGCGGGGCTGATTATGCTGGGCGCGCCGGTGCTGGAGGAAATCACCTTCAGGGGCATTGCGCTGGGGGGCATTGGCGCGCGGCTGGGACGGTTTTGGGGGGTGGTGATCACCAGCCTCGCCTTCACGGCGCTGCATGCGGGAGAGAAATTATCTTATCCGCCGGGATTTGTTGATGTCGCGCTGCTGGCGCTGGGCGCCTGCTGGCTGAGGCTGCGGTTTGGCTCGGTCAAACCAGGGATTTTGCTGCACATAACCTACAATATGGGCAGCGCGCTGGTGGCGGTGATGCTGCGCTGACACGGCATTTGGCACCGGCGCGCAATCAGGCTAAACCGGGCGCCACGTTTCGGGTGGAGAGGATTGGAGTATGGGTGGATTGAGCATCTGGCACTGGCTGGTGGTGCTGGTGGTTGTGCTGCTGGTGTTTGGCACCGGCAAGGTGAGCAACCTGATGGGCGAGTTTGGCAAGGGCATTAAAAACTTCAAGCAGGCCATTAATGAAGACGACACCAAGAAGGATGCCAGCATGAGCGAGAGCGCCAAGCTGGATGCGCCGGCGCAGGCGCCCGACTCGGTGAACAAGACCAACATCAACCAGGGCTGAGCATGGTGCCCGACGCTTTGGCGGCGGCGCTGGCGGATGCCGGCGCGCGCATGGATGCGCGCTTTTGGGTGCCGGGCTCGGCGGGCAATCTCTCGGCGCGGATCGATGGTGAGCGAATCGCCATCACGCGCTCGGGGATTCATAAGGGGCGGATCAAGCCTGACAGCGACATCATCGCGGTGGATTATGACGGCCGGGCGCTGGTGGAGGGGCAAAAACCCTCGGCCGAGACGGGGTTGCATTGCCAGCTCTACCGGCTGTTCGCGCCCATTGGCGCGGTGCTGCATGGCCATTCCATCGCCGCCACAGTGCTCTCGCAGCACGCGCTGAAGGCGGGCACGCCGATCATATTCTCGGATTATGAGCTGGTGAAGGCGTTTGGCTTCGCCAGCCACGCGGGCGACGTGGTGCTGCCGGTGTTTGAGAATGACCAGGATATTGGCCGGTTGGCGGCCTATATTGAGCCGCTGCTGCAGCGCGACCCGCCGATTGGCTATGTGATTGCCGGGCACGGGGTTTATGGCTGGGGCAGCACTGTGGAACATGCGTTCTGGCGCTACGAGGCGCTGGAATTTCTGTTGGCGTGCGAGCTGGAGCGGAGGAAGATGAAATGAGCCGTCTGACCGTTTATGGCGAGGCCGGGCCGGGGACCGTGCTGTTTGACGAGACCGAGCCCGGGCCGGTGGCCGCGGAGCTGGCGAAGATCAATGTTGGGTTTGAGCGCTGGGACGCGCCGGTGCATCTGGCCGCCGATGCCCCGGCGGAGGCGATTTTGGAGGCTTACCGGCCTTATCTCGACACGCTGATGGGCAAAACGGGCGCGGGCTCGGCGGATGTGGTGAAGCTGACACCCGACCACCCGATGGCCGGGGCCTTGCGCGAGAAATTTTTGCAAGAGCACACGCACTCTGAGGATGAGATCCGGTTTTTCGTGGCTGGGTCTGGGCATTTTGTCATTCATGAGGGCGGCAAGGTGTATGTGACCTTGTGCGAGACGGGCGACCTGATCCGGGTGCCGGCCGGGGCCAGGCACTGGTTTGATGCCGGGATCACGCCCAGTTTCACCGCGCTCAGGGTGTTTACGCACACCGAGGGCTGGGTGGCGCAGTTCACGGGCGATGCCATTTCAGAACGGTTTCCGCTGGCATGATGCCGCCCGCCGCGATTGTGACCGATATTGAGGGCACGACGACGCCGATCAGCTTCGTGCACCGGGTGTTGTTTCCTTATGCGCGCGAACGGATGGCGGCATTCGTGGCCACGAACCATCCGGCGCTGGCGGATGTGCCTGAGCCCCGGCTGGAGACTTTGCTGGGCTGGATGGACGGGGATGAGAAGATCACCGCGCTCAAGACAATCCAGGGGATCATCTGGGCGGAGGGCTATGAGAGCGGCGCGCTGATTGGCGAGGTTTATGAGGATGTGGCGCCGGCCCTGAAACGCTGGGCGCGGGCGGGGCTGCGGCTTTATGTGTATTCATCGGGCTCGGTGGCGGCGCAGAGGCTGCTGTTTGGGCACTCGAGCGCCGGGGATTTGAACCCGCTGTTTCAGGCGAATTTTGACACCCGCGTGGGGCCAAAGCGCGAGGCGGCGAGCTATGGCGCGATTGCCAGGGGCATTGGGCTGACGGCGGGCGAGGTGCTGTTTCTCTCAGACATTGAGGCCGAGCTGGATGCGGCCGCCCAGGCCGGGCTGAAAACCTGCCAGCTGGTGCGCGCCAATGACGGCACGCTGGCCAGCACGCGCCATGTGACGGCGGCGGATTTTGGCGAGGTGGCGGCGGCCTTTGGGCTGGCGCGAGGGTAGGTTTTACAAATTTTTGCGGGGTGTGGGGGGCTTTTTATAAAACCCCCCCCACGAAGTTCCGCCCTTTTTTTGACCACAGGGGCAACCTCCGAAAACTTTCGATTTGGGACCGGGCATGAAACCGAGGCGAATGGTTGGCGCGGCACGCGCGTGGGTGGCACAGCGCGACTGGGTACAGGCGTTTTTGTGGGGCGCGCTCTCGGCCAGTGCGCTGCCGCCCGTGCATGCCCTGCCCGCGCTGCTGTTTGCCGTGCCCGCGCTGCTGCGGCTGATTGGCCGGGCCCCCAGCATTGCGCGGCTGTTTGGCATTGCCTGGTGCTATGGGTTTGGGCTGGGGCTGGCCGGGCTTTATTGGATTACCGAGCCGGTGTTGACCGAGGTTTCGACCTTTTGGTGGCTGGTGCCGTTTGCCGCGCCTTTGATGGCCGCGGCGGTGGCTTGCTATGCCATTCCGCCCGCGCTGGCGGCTTGGTTTTGCCAACGCCCCCTGCCCCGGCTGCTGGTGTTTGCCGGCAGTTGGGTGGTTTCCAACCTCGCGCAGCAATTCATGTTCTCGGGGTTTCCCTGGAATTTTTGGGGCACGGACTGGGCGGTGCCCGGGGGGGTTGGGAATGTGATGCTCCAGCCCGCCGCGCTGGTGAGCGTGCATGGGCTGACACTGGCCACGCTGCTGCTCGCCGGATTGCCGATGTTTGGCCGGCGCGGGCTGGTGGCTTTGCTGGCGGCTTTGGGGCTGTGGGCGGGCTATGGGGGGGAACGGCTGAAGACGCCGGTGACCATGACCGGGGTGAATTTGGCACTGGTGCAGCCCGATTTCGCCGAGCCGCCCGATTATTCGCGCGCCGGGCTGGAGCAGAGCTGGGCCACGCTGCTGAATATGAGCCGGGCGGCGATAAATGCCGGGGCGGACGCCGTGGTGTGGCCCGAGGGGTCAAGCCCTTGGCTGTTGCCCAATGATGTGAACGCGCGCGCGCAGCTGGCGCAGGTGACCGGCACCACGCCGGTGCTGGCCGGCACGCTGCGCGAGGTTTCGCCAGACGACATACGCAACTCGCTGGCGGTGATGGCCGGACCAGTGCCGCCGCTGGCGATTTATGATAAATGGAAGCTGGTGCCGTTTGGCGAGTACACGCCGAAATGGATCCCGCTCAAGATCATTCCCGCGCTGCTGGGCCAGGGCTTTACGGCGGGAACGGGGCCAGAAACCATAAGCGCCGCCGGGCTGCCGCCTTTTGGCGCGGAAATATGCTATGAGGACGTGTTTCCCGGAGAGATGGTGGATGAGGCACACCGGCCGGACTGGATTTTGGCGGTGACGGATGATGCCTGGTTTGGCGACTCGGCCGGACCACGGCAACATTTTGCCAATGCCCGCCTGCGCGCGGTGGAGGAAGGGCTGCCTTTCGTGCGGGACGCGAACTCGGGCGAGAGCGCGGTGATTGACCCGCTGGGACGGGTGACGGCGAGCCTGCCGCTTGATTATAAAGGTGTTCTGGTTGCCCCCCTGCCCGGCCCGCTGGCGCCCACCCTGTTTTCGCGGCTTGGTCTGGGGCTACCTTTGATGCTCGCTCTGGCTGTAATTCTTGCTGGGGTGTTAACTTCTCGCTTGACCAGACATATAAATTTTGAGATTGAGTAGCGATCGTTTTTTAATAATAATGCACTCTTATGGTTTTGAGTGCGATCGGGTTAGTTAACATATGGCAAGTTATGTTGCATCGCGCAACTCAAGCTTGCGGCAGAATGGACGATGGATTGCGTTGTGGTCAGGTTGATTGTTCCGGTACGTTCCGGGGTTCCTGAGCGGCAGGCAAAGGGTTAAGATTTATGCGGGACAATCGCGGAGGTTGTTGCCGGTGACAGAGAGTTGGGATTGATGGCTGAAGAGAATAGCGACCGACCGGAGCGTGAAAGCCGCCCGAGCCCGATTGATGTGCATGTGGGCTCGCGCGTGCGGCTGCGCCGCACGCTGCTTGGCATGTCGCAGGAGCGGCTGGGCGATGCGCTGGGGCTGACCTTTCAGCAGGTGCAGAAATATGAGCGCGGGGTGAACCGGGTGGGCGCCTCGCGCTTGTTCGATATTTCGCGCGTGCTGGATGTGCCGATTTCCTATTTCTTTGACGACATGCCCGAAGGGTTGCAAGACACCCCGATTTCCGGCCCCCGCGGGCGGATGTATGGCTTCGCGGAAGCGCAGGAGCCCTTTAGCGCCGGGGTGGATGACCAGTTGACCAAACGCGAGACGCTGGAGCTGGTGCGGGCTTATTACCGCATCACCGACCCCGCCATGCGCAAGCGCATGTTTGATTTGATGAAGTCGCTGGCGACCCCGGAATCGGCGCTCGACAAGGGCTGAGGTCAGAGTGAGTTCGGGTTTGTTGGCCCCTCCCCTCGCGGGAGGGGTTTTTTGTTTATCTGGCTATATCTAATTGCGGAGGATCTTGCCGTTAAGGTAATTTCTGCGGTCCCGCGGGGGAACGGGCGATGATGCGGCTTGGCCTACTCCCCACGCCGGCCGGGGCCAGCTTGGCCCACCGTGGCGGCTAAGCAAATGACTGGCCAAAAGGGGGCGGATGGGGTAGAGAGCCGCCATCTGCCCGCCAATGGTGGCGGGGAGTAAAAAACGGCTGGCTGGGGCGAGATTACCCTCTGTCAGGCTTTTCGCCGGGGTTTGGGCTTAAAGCGGCGTTTCCGGCCACATGGTCCGTGGTTGTGGGGCAACCCACGCCAGACCCTGCCGCCCGAGGCGCCGCCCGCACGACCGGGGAAGCGCCCGACGGTGGAAATCCGCGCTCCAGGGCCGCGACTGGAGTTTTTATGTTCGACAAATATTTCCGCAAAGAAATGGAATGGGGCGGCAAGACGCTGATCCTCGAGACCGGCAAGGTCGCCCGCCAGGCTGATGGCGCGGTTGTGGCCTCTTACGGTGACACCGTGGTGCTCGCCACCGTGGTGGGCGCCAAGGCCGCCAAGCCGGGGCAGGATTTCTTTCCGCTGACGGTGAATTACCAGGAGAAATTCTATGCCGCCGGGCGTATTCCCGGTGGGTTCTTCAAGCGCGAAGGCCGCCCGACCGAGCGTGAGACGCTGGTTTCGCGCCTGATCGACCGCCCGATCCGCCCGCTCTTCCCCGAAGGGTTCCGCAATGAGGTGCAGGTGATCGTCACCGTGCTGAGCCATGATTTGGAGAACGACCCGGATGTGGTCGCCATGATCGCGGCCTCGGCGGCGCTCACCCTCTCGGGTATTCCGTTCTTTGGCCCCGTGGGTGGCGCGCGCGTTGGTTATATCAACGGCCAGTATGTGCTGAACCCCACCGTCTCGGAATGCGAGGAGAGCCAGCTCGACCTGATGGTGGCCGGCACCACCGAGGGCGTGCTGATGGTGGAATCGGAGGCTTCGGAGCTTTCTGAAGAGATTATGCTGGGCGCCGTGACCTTTGGTCATGCCGGGTTCCAGCCGGTGATCCAGGCGATTATCGAGCTGGCCGAAGTGGCCGCCAAGGAGCCTTGGGCGCTGGCGGAGGAATCGGAGGAGACCAAGACCCTCAAGCGCCGCGTGGATGAGCTGGCGCGCGCCGGGCTGGCGGACGCCTATAAGGAAACCCAGAAGCAGGTGCGCTATGAGAAAATTGGCGCGGTGAAGAAAGAAGCCGCCGCCAAGCTGGCCGAAGAGGGCCTGAACGCCGACGCCGCCAAGGGGCTGTTCAAGGAGCTGGAAGCCGATATCGTGCGCAACGCGATTTTGGACACCGGCCTGCGCATCGATGGCCGCGACACCAAGACCGTGCGTCCGATTCTGGCCGAAGTGGGCGTGCTGCCCCGCACCCATGGCTCGGCTTTGTTCACCCGTGGCGAGACCCAGGCGCTGGTGATCGCCACGCTGGGCACGGCGCAGGATGAGCAGGTGGTGGATGCCATCGAGGGTGAGTTCAAGGAGCATTTCATGCTCCATTACAACTTCCCTCCGTTCTCGGTGGGTGAGACCGGCCGCATGGGTTCGCCCGGCCGCCGCGAAATTGGCCATGGCAAGCTGGCCTGGCGCGCCATTCACCCGCTGCTGCCGACCAAGGAAGCCTTCCCCTACACGCTGCGCGTGGTTTCGGAGATCACCGAGTCGAACGGCTCGTCGTCGATGGCCACCGTGTGCGGCACTTCGCTGGCGCTGATGGATGCCGGTGTGCCGCTGGGCGCGCCGGTGGCGGGCATCGCCATGGGGCTGATCAAGGAGGACAAGGGCTTTGCCGTGCTCTCCGACATTCTGGGCGATGAGGATCATCTCGGCGACATGGACTTCAAGGTGGC
This sequence comes from Pseudomonadota bacterium, assembly GCA_021809435.1. Taxonomy (GTDB): domain Bacteria; phylum Pseudomonadota; class Alphaproteobacteria; order Acetobacterales; family Acetobacteraceae; genus Acidocella. Next base: position 609,648 of record JAKBAD010000001.1, read on the forward strand.
CGGCACCGAGAAGGGCGTGACCTCGCTGCAGATGGATATCAAGATCACCTCGATCACCCCGCAGATCATGGAGATCGCGCTCGGCCAGGCCAAGGATGGGCGCTTGCACATTCTGGGCGAGATGGCCAAGGCGCTGACCGGCTCGCGCGAGGGTGTTTCCTCGAACGCGCCGAAGATCGTCACGATCCAGGTGCCGAAAGACAAGATCCGCGATGTGATCGGGACCGGGGGCAAGGTGATCCGCGAGATCGTCGAGCAGACGGGCGCCAAGATCGATATTAACGATGACGGCACCGTGAAGGTGGCGGCTTCGGATGACAAGAAGATCCAGGCGGCGATCGACAAGATCAAGGGGATTGTGGCCGAGCCGGAAGTGGGCGTGATTTACACCGGCAAGGTGGTGAAGACCGCCGATTTCGGCGCGTTCGTGAACTTCCTGGGCGCCAAGGATGGCTTGGTGCATATCTCGGAGCTGGCCCAGGGCCGGGTTGCCAAGACCACCGATGTGGTGAAGCAGGGCGACAGCGTGAAGGTCAAGGTGATCGGGTTCGATGACCGCGGCAAGGTCAAGCTCTCGATGCGTGTGGTGGACCAGGAGACCGGTGAGGATATCACCGATCAGGTTGGCGCCAAGAAGGCCTCGCGCCGGGACGACGCCGAGGACTGAGGTTTAAAAGTTTTTAGGGGGGTGGGGGCTTTTTTCAAAAAGCCCCCACGTCGCTCCATTAAAAAAGCCGCCCCTTCTGGGGCGGCTTTTTTAATGGAGAAGAAAAAGGATGTGGGGAACTTTTTGAAAAAAGTTCCCCACGCCCCTCAAAAACTTCTGGACTTAATCCTCGGCGCCCTTGAGGGCGGTTTCCTCGGCCATGATCTCGGCCGAGCGGGCCGCGACATCACTCTTGGTGATGGGCGGGCCAGGGAAGCGCGTGCGCGCCACACCGAACCAGATGACCGCGATCAACGCCAGCAGGCCGATCAGGTAGCTGACCAGAATGTCGTTGGGCGGACGGGTGCCGATATAGACCAGCAAGATGGCGCCCAGAACCGAAATGGCCGCCAGGGGCTTGGAGAAGATGCCCAGACGGAAGGGACCAAACTCAGTCCAGCTGCGCCCCTCGGCGAACAGGCCGGCGAGGATGGGCATGGCGTAGGAGATGTAGAGGAACATGGCGCAACCCGCCGCCAGCGCGCCGAAGGCCGGCGAGTAGAGCGTGGAGGCAATGGCCAGAACGACCGTGAACCAGATGGAATAAACCGGCGAACGGTGTTTGTGATCGACTTGTTTGAGCCATTGATGGCCGGGCAGGCCACCGTCACGCGAGAAGGCGTAGACCATGCGCGAGGTGGAGGTGACACCCGCCAGCGCGCACAGGAAGTTGGACAGCACGATGCCGATATAGAGCACGTTCTTGAGCGCCACCGGCACCGCCATGTTGGCCATCATGTTGAAGATGATGTTGACGCCATCAGCGGCGTTTTTGATGGGATCGGGCAAGGCGATGACGAAGGACGCCGCCATGACCAGGCCAAACACCAGCGACCAGAAGATGGAGTTGAGAATGCCCTTGGGGACGTTGATGCGGGCATTGACGGTTTCTTCGGAGGTGTGGGCGGAGCCGTCGAACCCGGTCATGGTGTAGAGGGGGTAGAGCAGCGCCAGCAGGAACACGTAGAAAATATTGTCGCTGTGGGGAACGATGTTGCCGCCCGGGGCGCCCGAGAAATTGTTGAATTGCACCAGGCGCGAGAAATCCCAGTGCGGGGCGGCGTAGAGCATGGTGACGGTGAGCAGGATGGCGACCACGAAGATGAGATAGCCCGAGAAATCGATGAGCTTGGTGGTGGTGCGGATGCCAAAATGGTTGAGCAGCCCTTGCGCGCCGGTGATGAGGATGACCGCCACGGTTTGCTGCCAGAAGCCCCAGCTCGACGTATCGATATGGAAGATGTTGCCGAGGATGAGGCCGTTGAACAGCGAATAGACGCCGACATTGACCGAGCTGACCACGAAGATGAGGCCGAGCAGGTTGAACCAGGCCGTGGCCCAGCCCCAACCGCGCCCGCCCAGAATGGACGACCAGTGATAAAGCCCGCCCGCCGTGGGGTAGGCCGAAGCGATTTGGGCCATGGAGGCGCCGACCGTGAGGGCGAATATGCCGCCAACTATCCAGCCGATGATGGCGGTGAAGGCGCCACCGGTGGAGTAGCCGACCTGGAAGGCCGTGATGCCGCCCGCCAGGATGCAGATGATGGAGAATGACACGGCGAAATTCGAGAAGCCGTGCATGCGCCGCGACAGCTCCTGCGCATAGCCCATTTTGTGGAGTACCGCGGCATCTGCCGCCAGAATGTCCTGTTCGGATCGTTCAGTCATAGACAGCCCCTTCTCCTGATATTGGATTGTGATTGATTTTATAGACGCAGCCTATACGCAATCCGGTTGATCCGCCAACACAAACTTGCCCCGCTTGCATTCCGAAAAATACGGGATTTGAGTATAATCGACAAATCAACCTTGGGAGCGCCGCCGTGACCGCCAAACCCCACCTGACATTGCCTGAACTCAAGGGTTTGGCCGAGCGCGGGGAGATCGACACCATTATTGTCGCGGCGACCGATATGCAGGGGCGCTTGCAGGGCAAGCGGGTGATGCCGGGGTTCTTTTTTGAATCGGTGGCGTCCGAGGCCGCCGAGGGCTGCGCCTATCTGCTCGCCACCGATATAGAATGCGCGCCGGTGGGCGGGTATGAGCTGACAAGCTGGGAAAAAGGCTATGGCGATTTCGTGTTCGCGCCCGATCTCGCGACGCTGCGGCTGGCGCCGTGGCAGCCGGGCGCGGCGATTGTGCTGTGCGATATTGAGCTGAAGGGCCATAAACCCGCCGAGGTTTCGCCGCGCACCATGCTCAAACGCCAGCTCGAGCGGCTGAAGGGCCATGGGCTGAGCGCCTTTGCCGCCACCGAGCTGGAGTTCATTTTGTTCAGGAACTCTTATGAAGAGGCATGGGACAAGGCTTACCGGGGTCTGACGCCCGCCAATCAATATAATAATGACTATTCGATTCTCGGCACCGCGCGGGTGGAGCCGCTGCTGCGCAAGATCCGCAACTGCATGGAGGCGGCGGGCATTGGGGTCGAGAATTCCAAGGGCGAGTGCAATCTCGGCCAGCATGAGATTAATTTTAAATATGGCCCGGCGGTGAGCACATGTGACAAGCATGTGATTTATAAGGAAGCCGCCAAGGAGCTGGCGGCGGAGGCGGGCATGGCGCTGACCTTCATGGCCAAGTTCAATGAGCGCGAGGGCAATAGCTGCCACACGCATCTCTCGTTGCGCGACGAGGCCGGGGCGCCGGTGTTTCTGGACGCCGATGGGCACGCGCCCTCGCCTTTGTTCGAGGCCTTCATGGCCGGGCTGCTGCGCCATGCGCCCGAGATCACCTTGTTTTTCGCGCCCAACATCAATTCCTACAAACGCTATGCGGTGGGCTCGTTCGCGCCCACGGCGCTGGCCTGGGGGCTAGATAACCGCACTTGCGCCTTCAGGGTGCTGGGGCATGGGCGCTCGATACGGGTGGAGAACCGGCTGCCGGGGGGCGATGTGAACCCGTATCTGGTGCTGGCCGCCATGATCGCCGCCGGGCTGGAGGGGATTGAGCGGAATTACCCGCCGGTGACGCTGTTTAGCGGCAATGCCTATGCGGCCGATTTGCCGCGCGTGCCGCACACGCTGGCCGAGGCGGCGCGGCTGTTTACGGAGAGCGATTTCACCCGCCGCGCCTTTGGGGATGATGTGGTGAAGCATTACACCAACATGGCCAAGGTTGAGCTGGACCAATTCAATGCCACTGTTACCGACTGGGAACGGTTCCGGTCTTTTGAGAGGATGTAGAACATGAGCCTGCGTGGAAATTGGCGTATCCCTACGGAAATTCTGGCGGGGGCCGGGCGCATTGCCGAGCTGCCGGGGCGGGTGAAGGCGGCGGGGATTGCCCGCGTGCTGCTGGTGACCGACCCTGGCGTGGCCGGGTTGCCGTTTATTGGCGCGATTATGGAGGGCCTGCGGGCCGCGGGGATTGAGCCGGCCTTGTTCAAGGATTTGCACCCCGACCCGCTGCATGCCGATGTGATGGCGGGCGCCGCGGCCTATAAGGCCCATGGGGCCGAGGCCGTGATCGCGGTGGGCGGCGGCTCGGGGCTTGATTGCGGCAAGTCGATCGCGCTGGCGGTGTCGACCTCACGGCCGCTGTGGGATTTTGAGATCACGCTGGCCGGGCCGGAGCTGGACCGGCCGCTGCCGCCGATTTTCGCGGTGCCGACGACGGCGGGCACGGGCTCGGAAGTGGGGCGGGCGAGCGTGGTGATCGACCCGGAGAAGCAGCGCAAATATATCCTGCTCCAGGCGCAGATGCTGCCGCGCCTGGTTATTCTCGACCCTGAGCTGACTTATGGGCTGCCGGCCTCGATTACCGCCTGGACGGGCATGGATGCGCTCGCGCATTCGCTGGAGGCTTATTACGCGACCTTTTACCACCCGGCGGCCGATGGTATCGCGCTCGAGGGCATGCGGCTGGTGAAGGAGAATTTGCTGACCGCCGTGACTGAGCCGAAGAACGAGGCCGCGCGCATGAATATGCTGGCCGCCGCCTCGATGGGCGCCACCGCCTTTCAAAAGGCGCTGGGGGCGATTCATGCGCTGGCGCATCCGATCGGGGCGCGGTTTCATGCCCATCACGGCCTGACCAATGCGGTGTTGATGCCCTATGTGCTGGTGTTCAACCGCCCCGTGATTGAGGCCAAGATGGCGCGGGCGGCCCAGGCGCTGGGGATTGAGAACGGGTTTGACGGGTTTTTGGCCTGGGTGATCGCGTTGCGCGCGCAGCTCAATATTCCGCACACGCTGGAAGCCCTGAAAGTGACGCCCGAGGCGCTCGACGCCCTGGCCGAGGAAGCGGTGCAAGACCCCAACACGCCCGATAACCCGCGCATTGCCGACAAGGCGGATTATCTGCGGATTCTCAGGGCCGCGATGAGCGGGGTGTTTGGCGGGCTTGAGGACTGAAATAGGGACCAAATAAAAGGCCGGGGTGACCCGGCCTTTTTGGTCTCAGAGCGCGCGCTGCATGATGACGAGGTCGAGCCAGCGCTCGAATTTATAGCCAACGCGACGCAATATGCCGGCATGGGCAAAGCCCAGGCTGGCATGCATGCCGATGGAGGCGACGTTTTCGGAATCGCCCACCTGGGCGATCATTTGTTTGTAGCCGGCGGCCTGGGCATGGGTGATGAGCGCCGCCACCAATGCCTTGCCCACGCCCTGGCCACGCACGCCATCGCGGACATAGACGCTGTCTTCGACGGTGAAGCGAAAGGCCGAGCGGGGATGGTACGGGCCGTAATAGCCGTACCCCAGCAGGCCGGAAGCGTCCTCGGCCACGAACCAGCCCTGGCCGCGCGCCAGGGTGGCCTGGTAACGGCGGGTCATGTCCTCGAGCGAGGGCGGAATTTCCTCGAAACTGCCGGTGCCGTTCAAGACGTGATGGGCGTAGATAGACTGGATCTGCGCCAGATCCGCCGTGACCGCCTGCCTGAGTTCCATGCTCCCCCGCTTGCGCGCCGCGCGCGCCATGATGCTGCCGGTTCAATAAGCTAGCGGCTTATGGTGATCAATCACCTGATTTTGAACGGCGCCGTGGGCTGGCGCCATCGCTACCGGCGCGGGAAATTGTGCAGGTGCGTAAGCGGGCTTATTGTGCGTGGCATTGGTTTTCGGGCATAAGCCTGGAGTTGTAACCGGGGGGTGTGATCCCGGAACGGCCGCTTTGCATGATGTTTGCACGATGAAAGTCAACACGGGATGAATCATACCTCTGGCAGCCCTGAACCGGGCGTGGCCGTAAACCAGAGCGGGACCGGCGCGCCGGATGCCGCCGAGGCCGGCCTGAACGCCCAGACCAAGGCCAGGCTGGCCGCCGTGACCTATGCGGCGCGCTACCATGGGGTGGAGCTGGATTTGGAGGCCTTGCGGTTGCGCCCCACCGAACCCGCGCCAAGCCCGCCCGTGCTGGTGGAATGGCTGCGCGAGGCCGGGCTGTGGGCGCGCGGCGTGCCGATGAATTTTCGCCAGTTGATGAAGGTTGATGATCCGGCGCCGATTGTTTTGCTGCTCGATGATGGCGGCGCGGCGCTGATGGTGGGGCGCGACCGCGAGCGCGGCGTGGTGCTGCTGCGCGACCCGCTGGCGGGGCCTTCAGACCCCATGGTGGGGGTGGATGAGCTGCGGCTCAAGCAGGTTTGGAGCGGCGCGGCGCTGCTGATTCGGGCCTCGCGCGATGGGCGCGCCGATGAGGCGGTGTTCAATCTCGGGCTGATTGCCGGGCTGGTGTGGGAAGACAAGGCGATTTTGCGCGATATCGCCGTGGCGTCGATCACCATTACCGTGCTCTCGCTGTTGCCGATTCTGGTGGTGATGCGCGCGCTGGGCACGGTGATTGAATATCACAGCATGGACTCGCTGGCGATGGTGACCTTGATGCTCATCATCGCCGTGATCGCGGAGGCGCTGCTTTCGGGCGCGCGCAAACTGCTGGAGGTGGTGCTGGCCGCGAAACTCGATTCGCGGCTGAACCTGATGGTGTTCGACCGCCTGCTGTCGCTGCCCATCACCTTTTTCGAGCGCCAGCAATCGGGCGAGATTGCCTATAAAGTGAACCAGATGAACAAGGTTCGCGAGTTCATGACCGGCAAGCTCATGAACACGTTCATCGATTTGTTCATGTTGTCGCTGCTGCTGCCGTTGATTTTCTATATCAGCGGCACGCTGGCCTGGACCGTGCTGATCGCCGCGGCGATTCTGGCCGCTGTCATCGCCGCCTTCATGCGCCCGATGGGGGTTTATATCGGCAAGATCATCAACGCGGAGAGCGCCAAAAGCTCGGTGCTGGTGGAATCGATTTACGGCATACGCACGGTGAAGGCGCTGGCGCTCGAGCCCGCGCGCACCGCCGATTGGGACCGGCGCGTGGCCGAGGTGGCGCAGCTGCATGTGGATCAGGGCAAGCTGGGCATTTGGCCCATGGCGCTCTCGCTGCCGCTGCAACGCTATTGCTCGTTCGGCGCGCTGCTGCTGGGCGCTTATATCGCGCTGAAAACCCAGAACCCCACCGATGTGGGCAGCCTGTGGGGCTTTATGATGCTGGGCGGACGCGTGGCCGGGCCGCTGGTGAGCCTGGCCGGGTTGATGGAAAGCGTGCAGGACGCCCAGACCGCCATCGCGCAGGTGGGCCAAGTGCTCAACCGCCCCAATGAGAAGCATGCGCTGACCCACGGCCTGCGCCCCGGTTTTCAGGGCGAGGTGGAGTTTGACAATGTCACCTTCAGCTATGAAGGCTCGAAGACCCCGGCGCTCGATAAAATGTGCTTCAAGGTGCCGGCGGGCACCATGCTCGGGCTGGTCGGGCGCTCTGGCTCTGGCAAATCGACCGTGACGCGCCTGTTGCAGGGGATCAACCGTGAATATAGCGGCGCCATCCGCATTGACGGGTTTGACATGCGCGAGATCAATTTGCGCCATATCCGCAAGCATTTCGGCATGGTGTTGCAGGATAATTTCCTGTTCCGCGGGACGGTGAAGGATAATATCATCGCCGGCCGGCCGGGGCTTTCGTTCGAGGATGCGGTGCGCGCGGCGCGTCTGGCGGGGGCGGAGGAGTTTATTGAGCGCCTGCCCAACGGTTATGACACATTTATTCAGGAAGGCTCGCCCAACCTCTCGGGCGGGCAGAAACAGCGCCTCGCCATTGCCCGCGCGCTGATCACCGATCCGCGTATTTTGATTTTGGATGAGGCGACCTCGGCGCTCGATCCGGAATCGGAGGCGTTGGTGAATGCCAATATCACGCGCATCGCCAAGGGGCGGACGATGGTCATCGTCTCGCACCGTCTCTCATCGCTGCTTGATTGCGACCTGATCATGGTGCTCGACCGCGGGCGCATGGTTGATTTGGGCACCCACCACGAGCTGGTGGAGCGCTGCGCGATTTACCGCCATTTATGGTTCCAGCAGAACCGCCACCTTGCCCCCGAAGGATTTAGCGATGAAGGCACTACGCCGACTATTGCCCAGGAGCACTGAAAAGAGCCTCCAAGGCGCCGGCGATGAGCCGCTGCCGCTCGCGGTGCTTGAGTTTCAGTCCCCCACGGCGGCGGTCATCGCCACGCCGCTGCCCGCGCTCGCGCGCTCAACCAATTACACCATCAGCGCCATGGTGCTGGTGTTTCTGGTGCTCGCCGTGGTGGTTAAAACCGACCGGATCGTGGTGGCGCCGGGCGAGCTGGTGTCGGTCAATCCCGATATCAGCGTGCAGGCCTTCAATGCCCAGTCGATCGTGCGTGACATCAAGGTGCATCAGGGCGATATCGTGCATGCCGGGCAGGTGCTGGCCACGCTCGACCCCACTTACACGACGGCCGACCTGACCTCGCTCACCCAGCAGGAGCAGAATTACGCCGCCCAGGTGGCCGAGTTGCAGGCGCTGGAAAACAACCAGCCTTATGTGCCCGATCCGTCTAACCCCTATTCCGGCCTGGCCCAGCAGACCTATAACCAGATGCAGGGGTCATATACCGCCTCGTTGGATAATTATACGCAGCAAATCAAGCAGTTGCAGCAGGAAATTCAGGGCTATCAGCAGCAGCAGGCTTATTATAGCCAAAGGCTGGCGATTGCCGCCAATGTCGAGACCATGCGCAAGAAATTGCAGCAATTACAGGTGGGCAGTGAACTCGACACTGAAGCCGCGACCGATGACCGGGTGAATATGCAGCAGCAGCTTTCCTCGGCGCGCAGCTCGGCAGATGCGGATGAGAAGCAGCTGGCCTCGGTGCAGGCGCAGCGTGATGCCGCTGGGCAGCAATTCCGCGCCCAGGTTTCGACCCAGCTGGCCACGGCGTTGAACAATCTGGCCCAGGCCAAGCAGGAACTGGCCAAGGCGCGGCTGAACGGCCAGCTGGTGGACCTGACCGCGCCGCAGGATGCGGTGGTGCAGTCGGTGGCGCCGATCGCGGTAGGCACGGTGCTCAATGCCGGGCAGCAGGTGTTCGATCTGGCGCCCATCAACGCGCCATTCGTGGTGACCGCCAATATAGATGCCACCGAATCGGGCTATGCGCATGTCGGTAATCAGGTGATCATTAAATTCGCCACCCTGCCCGACCTGCAATATGGCTCGGCCAAGGGCACGGTGATCAGCATTTCACCCGAAAGCGTGAACCCCGCGAGCCAGCAGGATGTGGCCCTGAACGGCCCGCCCGTGCCGGGCACACCGCAGAACTCGCTCTACTACATCGCCCAGATTTCGGTGGATGAGCTGAACCTGCATAATGTGCCGACAGGGTTTAGGTTGATGCCGGGCATGCCGGTGGAAGCTGATCTGCTGGTGGGCAAGCGCACGGTTCTTGAATATCTGATTCAGCGCGTGATGCCCGTGGCTTATAACGCCATGCACGAGCCCTGAGCCGACCAAACCGGAGCCCCCGCCATGAGCGTTAAACTGACCCTGGCCGACAAGCTGGCCGCGCGCACCCCGGCAAAGGCCCTGGCCCGCGCCCGCGACCTGCGCGAGGCCGGGCGCCATGGCCGCGCCGCCAAGCTGTTTGCCGCCGCCGCCGAGCAGGGGGACAAAGAGGCCGCGCGGGAACTGGCGATGTATTACCTCTCGGGTGAGGGCGGGCATTTGCGCTCGGCCATCGAGGCGGCGCGCTGGCTGACCCCGGCCGCCGAAGCCGGCGATGCCAAAGCCCAGCTGGCCCTGGCCAATTTATTCGCCACCGGCATGAACAGCGCCGCCGCCACCGGCGGGTTGTTTGGCGACACAAAACTGGGCGAGCCTGATTTTGAAACCGCGCTGACATGGGCCCGCAAGGCCGCCGAGGCCGGCGAGGGCGAGGCGATGGCGCTGCTGGGGTATATCTATCTCAATGGCCCGGAGACGCTGCGCGACCAGGCGCAGGCCCTGCACTGGTATGAGCGGGGCGCCGAGGCCGGGGTGGCGGCGGCGCATTTTGGCTGCGCCATGCTCATCATGCCCACCGCCGAGAGCGATGAGGCGACCTTCCGGGCGGTGGCCCATTTGCGCAAGGCCTCGGAGGGGGATCTGGCCGGCGGGCATTTTCATCTGGCCGTGGCCTACGAGCATGCGGTGGGCATGGCGCGCGATGTGGAAATGGCCGCCGAGCTTTATGGCCGCGCCGCCAGGGCCGGGCTGAACGAGGCGCAGTATAAATATGGCGCCATGCTGCTGACCGGCACGGGCATCGCCCGCAACCCCCATGAGGGCGAGACCTGGCTGCGCCGCGCGGCGCTGGGGGGGCATGGCCCCGCGGCCATGATGGTGGCGAATATTTATGCCACCAACAGCGATGGGCTGGCGCCCAATTACGCCGAGGCGGCGATTTGGCTCCATATCGCCGCCGAGAAGAACATGGTGCAGGCCGCGCAGGCGCTGGGGGTGCTTTATCTGCTGGGCCAGGGCGTGCCGCGCGACCCCGACGAAGCCGCGAAATGGCTGCGTAAGGCCGCTGAACTTGGTTCCTCGGGGGCGCAGGCGACTTATGCGCAGGCGCTCGCCAAAGGGCGCTTCAATCCGCGCATCACCGAGCCCGCGCCGGTGGCGGAATGGTTTGAGCAGGCCGCGCTCCAGGGCGACAGGTTCGGAATTTACAATTATGCCGTGTGCCTGGCCGACGGGTTTGGCATAGAGAAGGACGAGGCCAAGGCCGCCGAACTTTTTCGCCAGGCGGCGGAGACGGTGATCGACGCGCAATATCGCTACGGGCTGATGCTGGCCGAGGGGCGCGGGGTGGAGCGCGATTATGAGCAGGCGCGGGTGTGGCTGGAAAAGGCTTGCAGCATTGACGCGCCGCTGGCGCTGAACGCGCTGGCGACGCTGTATCTGCACGGGATGGGCGGGCCGAAGGAGCCGCAAAAGGCGCTGCGGCTGTTTGAACGCGCCGCCGCCAAGGGCAATTTACAGGCGATGTTCGCGCTGGGCGCGCTGCTGGGCGGGGGCAACGGGATGGAGGCGGACCGGGTGGCCTCGCTCGCCTGGTATCGCCATGCCGCGCAGGCCGGGCATAAACAGGCCGCGCTGATGCTGGGTAAATATTACAAGCTGGGCATCGCCACCGCGCCGGACGCCGAGGAGGCGCGCAAATGGTTCACACAGGCACGCGACGCCGGGGTGGCCGAGGCGCAGGCCGAGCTGGACAGCCTGCCGCCACCGGTGGCGCCGGCGGCGTGAGGTGAGCCGGGCCGCGCGGCACAGACCGCAAAAGGCCGCCGCCGAGGCCTGGGCCAAAGGCCGCCTGGGCGGGGCGGTGGCCCGCGATTGGCTGGAACGCGCCGCGCGCTTTGCCCCCGATGATCCGCGCATTGGCCTGGACCTTGCCCGCGCGCGGCTCGATGCTGATGATTTCGCCGCCGCCCGCGCGGCCTATGAGCGGTTGGCGCGGCGCTATGATGTTGCCACGGGCTGGATGGGCATGGCGCTGGCCGCTCTGCGGCAGGGCGACATGACCGGCGTGACAACGGCCCTGGACGTCCTGCTGACCCGCCATGTGCTGGCCGATGAGCCGGGCAGCGTGGCGTTTTTGCGCCAGGCCGCGGCCATGGCGGGGTTTGGGGCGATTGCCCTGACGCGCCCCGATGGCGCGCGGGTGCGCCTGGGCACCGGGCGCTGCCTGGGTGAGAGGGCCGATGAACTGGCCCTGACCCGTGTGGAGGGGCTGGTGACGCCGCGCGCCGATGGCGGGTTGGAGGGCTGGGCCGCACGCCCCGCCTGGCCGGATGAGCCCCCTGCCCTGTTTCTCACCGATGCCACGGGCCGCCGTGAGCGCGTGCGGCTGGGCCGGGCCTTGCCCGCCGATGACAACGCGCCGCTGCTGCCGCGCTATCGGTTTAGGGTGAGCGCGCGGAAATTGGCCGGGCTGGTGCCGCCATTTGGTTTAGCTGGCGCCACGGGGGGCGATATTTTTGGCAGCCCCGTGGACCCGCGCGCGCTGGCAGAGCCGCCGCGCCGCGCAGAGGCGCGCGGGCCGCTGCCCCCGGCGCCCAAGCCGGCGGCCGGACTGGCGCTGGTGATGCCGGCCTACCGGGGGCTTGAGGAGACGCGGGCGGCACTGGAAAGCGTGCTGGACAGCGCGCCAAGGGGCGCGCGCGTGCTGGTGGTGGATGATGCCTCGCCCGAGCCCGGATTGTCGGCTTATTTGGCCGGCATGGCGGGGCGTGGGCGGATTGAGCTGTTCAGGCATGAGCGCAACCAAGGCTTTTGCGCGGCGGTGAACACGGCGCTGGCCAAAGCGCCCGGCCATGACGTGGTGCTGCTCAACAGCGATATTTTGCTGCCCCCCGGCGCGCTGGAGACGCTGCGCGACGTTGCCTATGCCAATCATGCGACCGGCACGGTGACGCCGCTTTCCAATGAGGGTAGCCTGGCTTCCTATCCGCGCGCGCAAGGCGGTAACCAGATGCCCGATTTGGCCGAAACCACGCGGCTGAACGGGCTGGCGCGGGCGGTGAACGGGCTGGACGCGGTGGAGGTGCCGACCGGCGTGGGGTTTTGCCTCTTTATTCGCCATGATTGCCAGGCGGCGGTGGGGGCTTTGCGCGGGGATTTATATGCGCAGGGTTATGGGGAGGAGAATGATTTTTGCCTGCGCGCGCGCCAGGCCGGGTTTGTGAGCGTGCTGGCCACGGGGGCGTTTGTGGCGCACCGGGGGGGGGTGTCGTTCCGCGCCCAGGCGCGGGGGCTGATGGCACGGAATTTGGCGATTTTGGAGCGGCTGTTTCCCGGCTACCAGGCACTGGTGGCGGCGCATTTTGCCGCCGACCCGGCGGCCGGCGCGCGCGCGCGGCTGGATGAGGCGCGGCTACGCGAGGCGGTGAGCGGCGCGCGCGAGGTGGTGCTGATGATCTCGCACAGCCATGGCGGGGGCGTGGCGCGGCAGGTGCGGGCCGAGATGGCGCGGGTGCGGGCCGATAAGGGCGCCGCGCTGCTGCTGGCGACTGAATTTCCCGCTGACCCCGAGCGGACGCCTTACCCGTGGCGCGCGCGGCTGCAGGCGGGCGAGGCCGATGATATGCCGGGGCTGAGCTTTGCGCTGGAGACCGCGTTTGACCAGCTAATGGCGCTGTTGCGCGACCTGGGGGTGGGACGGGTGGTGCTGCACCATACGCTCGGCCACCACCCGCGCGTGCGCGAGATTGCCGGGGCGCTGGGCGTGGCGCAGGAGATTGTGGTGCATGATTATGGCGCCTTTTGCCCACGGGTGAATCTGCTGAGCCGCCCTGCCCCGACCGAGCCGCCGCGCTATTGCGGCGAGCCCGCTGAGGCGGCCTGCGTTGCCTGCTGCGCGCGTGACAAGGGCGGGGTGCATGAGCGGCTGGGCGTGCGGCGGCTGCGCGCGCGCACGCGGGCGGAGTTTGCCGCCGCCAGCCGGGTAAGCGCGCCCTCGCGGGATGCAGCGCGGCGGATGATGCGGCATTTTCCCGGCGTGACGGTTGAGGCGACGCCCTGGGAGGAGGATGCTCTGCCCTATGAGTTGCGCCGCCCGCCGGCCACGGGCAAACGGCGCGTGGCGGTGATTGGCGGTATCGGCCCGGCCAAGGGGTTTGAGGTGCTGCGCGACTGCGCGCTGGATGCGCGCGCGCGCGGGTTGGGGCTGGAATTTGTGGTGGTGGGGGGCAGTTCTGACGATGAGCGGCTGATTGAGGCCGGGGTGTTTGTGACCGGACCTTACCAGGAGGGCGAGGCGCAGGGTTTAATTGCCCAGCTCCGGCCTGATCTGGCGTTTCTGCCCTCGATTTGGCCCGAGACCTGGTGCTTTGCGCTGACCGAGGCCTGGCGGGCCGGGCTGTGGCCGGTGGTGTTTGATTTGGGGGCCCAGGGCGAGCGGGTGCGGACCACCGGACGCGGGCTGGCGCTGCCGCTGGGCCTGCCGCCAGGGCGCGTGAACGATGTGCTGCTGCGCGCTGGCCCATGAGGCGTTAGGCCATGACCGCAAAGGTTTTTTTGCACGCGCGGGGCTGGATAATTGCCGCGCTTTAAACTAACCCATGCCACCATGTCGGGGATTATCGATGTCTTCTTATGGGGATGAGATGGCCGACTTCGAGTGACACAGAGCAACCCGGACCCGACAGGGTAAGACGCAAGGATCTGACATGACCGCCGCGAAATCCGCCTCCTCTGCCCCCAACGACCAAGCCTCCGGGCCCGCGCCGCATTTGGGCGCTGGAGCGCCGGCGGGGGATCCGGCCAAGATGGTGCAGGAGCTGAAGGTGAGCGGCCACATGATGGCGCTGCCGCCGGGGCTGTTTTGCATAATCAACGAGCCGGTGCCGGGGGCCGCGCGCATGGGCGGGCTGCCGGGCGTGCGGCTCTCGCCGCCGCCGGGCGACACCAGCAATGTCGAGATTTCGAGCTTCCGGGCCGATGGCTGGCTGGGTGGCGAGGGTGACGCGGCGCTGGTGCGGGTGAAGCACCGGCCCGCGCAGCTGATGGTGACCATTTATCAGGCCGCCAACCTGCCCGATGCCAAGCCGCGCCTGCAGGTGCACCAGATTTTGGGCGGCGCGCCGGAGGCACAGGCCGCGCCTGGGCCCCAAGCCGCCGCCGCGCCGCCGCCCGTGCCGGCCCGGCAGGATGTGATGGCCCATATCCAGACGCGCGGGGATGTGACCACCGGCTTTGGCGACTGGCTGGGCGAGGCGGGATCGAACAACTGGGTGGAGGGATTTGCCCTGAACGCCCCCGAGGGCATGGCCGCCGAAGACCTTACCTATCAGGCCGTGCTGGGGCGCGGGTGGCTCTCGCCTTGGGTGGAAGCCGGGCAATATTGCGGCTCACGCGGGATGGCGCTGCCGCTGCTGGGGCTGCGCGTGCGGCTGACCGGCGAGGCGGCCGAGCGCTATGAGGTGAGCGTGGAGGCGAGCTTTGTGGGCGGCGCCAAGGCCGGGCCAGTTGGCAATGACGAAACCTGCGAAGCCGAGACGCTGGCGCCGCTGGAGGCGCTGTGCGTGACACTGACCCCACGCGCGCCGCGCAAGGGCAAGAAACGCTGAACCAGAATGGCCCGGCCGGATGGCGGCCGGGTTTACGCCACAGGCAGTGAGGGCATGACGTGAATTTCCTGTTCGTGCACCAGAATTTTCCCGGCCAGTATCTGCACATCATCCGGGATTTGCTGGCCGATAACGAAAAACACCCGGGCACCCATGAGATCGTGTTCATGTCTGAACCGAACCAGAACATGATGCGCGGCGTGCGCAAGGTGACCTATGCCCGGCCACCTGCCATTTCGACCACCGTATCGCTC
This sequence comes from Pseudomonadota bacterium, assembly GCA_021809435.1. GTDB lineage: Bacteria > Pseudomonadota > Alphaproteobacteria > Acetobacterales > Acetobacteraceae > Acidocella. Next base: position 625,022 of record JAKBAD010000001.1, read on the forward strand.
GATGCGCGAGACTTCGAGATGGCCGTGCGCCGGGCCAACGCGGCCTATCAGGGGGCGTTGCAGATCAAGGCGCTGGGCTATCGGCCTGATATCATCATCGGCCATCATGGCTGGGGCGAGATGCTCAATTTGTGCGACGTGTTTCCGGGCGTGCCGATTTTGGGGTATTTCGAGTTTTATTACCGGATCTTGGGCACGGATGTGAATTTCGACCGGGAATTTCCCATGCCCGTGGCGCGGTTTGGCATGGTGCGCGCCAAGAACACCATTAATCTGCTGGCGCTGGATTTGGAGCAATATGGCCAGACGCCGACGCAATGGCAGCTCAAGACCTACCCCGACTGGGCGCAAAGCCGGATTAAGGTGATTGAGGAAGGGGTGGATTTGGAGCTGTGCCAGCCCGAGCCGGAGCTGGCCAAAAACAGCCTGACCGTGGGGCCGCTGACCGTGGGGCCGACGCAGAAGCTGATTACCTATGTGGCGCGCAACCTGGAACCTTATCGGGGGTTTCATACCTTCATGCGCGCGCTGCCACGGATTTTGGCCGCGCGGCCGGATGTGGTGGTGAGCGTGGTGGGCGGCGATGAGGTGAGTTATGGCGCGCCGCCGCCCCAGGGCGGCACCTGGCGCCAGGCGATGATGGCGGAGGTGGGCGAGGCAATCGACCTCTCGCGCGTGCATTTCATGGGTAAAGTTGGGTACCGGGATCATCTCACGCTGCTCAAGCGCTCGGACGCGCATGTTTATCTGTCGTTCCCGTTCGTGGCGTCGTGGTCGCTGCGCGAGGCGCTGGCCTGCGGCTGCGTGGTGGTGGGCTCGGACACCGAGACCGTGACCGAGTTTGTGCAAGAGGGAGTGACCGGGATTGTGACCCCCACACTCGACCATGAGGCGCTGGCGGCGAATGTGCTGCGGGCGCTGCGTGATAAGAAGCTGGCCGCGCGGGTGCGCAAGGGTGCGCGCGATTATGCGGTGGCGCGCCTGGGGATGAGGGATTATCTGGACCGCTACCGGGCTTATATCGAGGAAATTACCGGCAAGACGCTGCTGCCGCCCGCCCCCGCCACGGTCCGCAAACCGGCTGGCCGCCGCAAGCCCAAAGCCGCCGCGGCGCGATAGTGGCGCCGCTGTTTCTGGTGCTTGCTTGCGGTTCGCGCTATGAGCCCCAGATAAACACGGATTTTACTAGGACGAGACCCATGCCCGCTTACCGCTCACGCACCTCCACCCATGGCCGCAACATGGCCGGCGCCCGCGCGCTGTGGCGCGCCACGGGCATGAAGAACGAGGATTTCGGCAAGCCCATTATCGCCATCGCCAATTCGTTCACGCAGTTCGTGCCGGGCCATGTGCACCTCAAGGATCTGGGCCAGCTGGTGGCGCGCGAGGTGGAAAAAGCCGGCGGCGTGGCCAAGGAGTTCAATACCATCGCCATCGATGACGGGATCGCCATGGGACATGGGGGGATGCTGTATTCGCTGCCCTCGCGCGATCTGATCGCGGATTCGGTGGAGTATATGGTCAATGGTCATTGCGCCGATGCGCTGGTGTGTATCTCGAACTGCGACAAGATCACGCCCGGCATGCTGATGGCCGCCATGCGGCTCAATATCCCGACCGTGTTTGTCTCGGGCGGGCCGATGGAGGCGGGCAAGGTTTCGGCCGGCGGCAAGATCAAGGCCGTGGATTTGATCGACGCCATGATCGTGGCGGCGGATGACCGGGTTTCGGACGAGGAGGTGGACGAGTATGAGCGCTCGGCTTGCCCGACCTGCGGCTCATGCTCGGGGATGTTCACCGCCAATTCGATGAATTGCCTGACCGAGGCGCTGGGCCTCTCGCTGCCGGGCAATGGCTCGCTGGTGGCCACCCACGCCGACCGCGAGGGGCTGTTCCGGCGCGCGGGGCAGTTGGCCGTGGACCTGGCCAAGCGCTATTACGAGGGCGAGGATGCCACCGTGCTGCCGCGCGCCATCGCCAGCTTCGAGGCGTTTGAGAACGCCATGACGCTCGATATCGCCATGGGGGGCTCGACCAACACGGTGCTGCATTTGCTGGCCGCCGCCCAGGAGGCGGGGGTGAATTTCACCATGAGCGACATCGACCGGCTCTCACGCCGCGTGCCATGCCTGTGCAAGGTGGCGCCGAGCCGTAACGATGTGCACATGGAAGACGTGCACAGGGCCGGTGGCATTATGGGCATTCTGGGCGAGCTGGACCGCGCCGGGCTGCTCAACACCGCCACCCACACCGTGCACAGCCCGACGCTCAAAGCCGCGCTCGCCCGCTGGGATGTGGCGCAGACGCAGGATGACGCGGTGCATGGATTTTATAAAGCCGCGCCCGGCGGCGTGCGCACCACCGAGGCGTTCAGCCAGGATTGCCGCTATGCGGCGCTGGATTTGGACCGGGCGAGTGGCGTGATTCGCGACATGGCCCATGCCTATAGCCAGGATGGCGGGCTGGCGGTGCTGTTTGGCAACATCGCGGAGGATGGTTGCATTGTGAAGACCGCCGGGGTGGATGCCTCGATTTTGAAATTCTCCGGCCCCGCCTTGGTGTGTGAGAGCCAGGATGAGGCGGTGGCGAAGATTTTGAGCGGGGGCGTGCGGAAGGGCGATGTCGTGGTCATTCGCTATGAGGGACCGCGCGGGGGGCCGGGCATGCAGGAGATGCTCTATCCGACCTCGTATCTGAAATCGAAGGGGCTCGGCAAGGATTGCGCGCTGCTCACCGATGGGCGGTTCTCGGGCGGGACCTCGGGGCTTTCGATTGGCCATGTGTCGCCCGAAGCGGCGGAGGGCGGGTTGATCGGGCTGGTTGAGACCGGCGATCTCATCGAGATCGATATTCCGGGCCGCGCGATTAATGTGAAGCTGGATGCGGCGGAGCTGGAGCGGCGCCGGGTGCAGATGGAGGCGCGCGGGGCGAAGGCCTGGAAGCCGGTTTCGCGCGAGCGTCAGGTTTCACCCGCTTTGCGCGCCTATGCCGCCATGGCGACCAGCGCCGCCTATGGCGCCGTGCGCGATGTGAGCAAGCTGGGCGATTGAGCCAAGGCCCGCGACGACTTGGGAGGCGGCCTTTTCGCGAAGGCCGCCTTTTTTATTTGTGGCTGATGGGGGGCGCGGCGCCGGCTTGGCTCAGGCGGAAGCGAGGGTGCGGGGCTTGTTGGTGTGGCTGGAGGAGACGCTGAGATTATCGACCGCGTAATCGATGGTGGCGGCGTCGAGCTTGGGCTGCACGTTCATGAAACGCGCGATGGCCAGCACCTGATCGACGATGAAGCGGGCATGGTAGGCGGCGAGCTCGAGGCCTTTTTCCTGCGTGACCTTGTGCACGATGGTGTTGAAGATCAGGTCGTTGAACTCGACATTGGCGCGCCGGCAGACATTTTCGAAAATGGCCCGGTAGGTCTGGCGGTTGGGGGCGGCGACCTCGACCTTGTAGGGCAGACGGCGGAGGAAGGCGGTGTCCATCAGCTCGGCGGGGTCGAGATTTGTGGAGAAAATGAGCATGGCCTCAAACGGGACCATGAAGCTCTTGCCGGTATGGAGCTTGAGATAGTCGATGTGATTTTCCATCGGCACGATCCAGCGGTTGAGCAGTACCGAGGGGGAGACGAGCTGACGACCAAAATCGTCGATGACGAAGCAGCCGCCCAGCGCCTTGATATGGAGGGGGGCTTCGTAGAAGCCGGTGGCGGGATCGTGGCGGAGATCGAGCATTTCGAGCGTGAGCTCGCCGCCCGCCACCACGAAGGGCCGGCGCATGGGCACCCAGCGGCCATCATAGCCATCCCGGCGCAGGGAGGTGACTTGACCGGTGGCGGCGCGGTCGGCTTGCGCCTCGATGGGGCGATGCAGGCTGGGGTCGAAGACGCGGATGATCTGGCCTTCGACGATGATCGCGTAAGGCAGGTAGATGAGACTGCTGAACACGTTGGCGAAGCTGTAGGCGACGGTGGTTTTGCCGTTGCCGGGCGGGCCGTACATGAGCAGGGGCCGCCCGGAATTGAGAGCCGGGCCGATTTTACGGATGAAGGCGTCGGTGACATCGAAGCCTGACAGGGCGCGGCGCACGGAATCGAAGCTCACAGGCTGGCTGGTGACGCGCTGCTGGCGCACGCGCTGGCAAAACACATCGAGCGGCACGGGCGCGGGGCCGCTATATTGCGAGAGCTTCATGGAATCATGCGCCCAGCGCTTGCCGTTTTCAGACAGCTCATAGCGGATGACATTGCTTTGCCCGCCCTGCGCGCCCAGCGCCACCAGCAGGTTGCGCCCAATGGCCATGCGGATCAGCTCATCGACCAGATGTGGCGGCAGTTTGAGCGAATCGACCAGTTGCGGCGTGGTTTCCAGGCGCATGGCATACATGTGCTTGAGCAGCAGCGACATCAGCTCGGTGGGGTGGACGCCGGTTTCCTCGAGGCTGCGGGGCTCGGGCGGCAGGCGGGCGGCGAAATCCTGCAAGATAAGCGCGCGCTGGGGCAGCATGGCGCACAGATGCTCGATGATGCGGCCGCCACGCACCGCCTGGGTGGTAAGCGCCTGCTCAAGCTCTTCCGGCGTTACCAAGCGGGTCGCGACGAGAAGATCAGTGAGCTGCATACCGTACTCCGGTGGACGAAATTACCAGAACGTCATCTCTCAATTTCCGCCGTCAGGCAATGAATACTTCAGGTTGGGCAGGAATGCGCGATGTCAAGGAGGCGCACGGATCGCGCGGGCATTTAACCCGGGCGGCGCGACCAGCCGGCAAGCTGATAGCGGCTGCCCAGCGCGTAACGGCTGCCGGGATGGGTGAGCGCCGAGCGCGTGGCCTGGGCGCCATTCCACCAGGTACGGCGCGAGAGGCGCAGGCAGGGCTCGTGGGCGGGGATGGCGAGGAGGTGCTGCATGCGCGCGTCGGGGGCGACGGCGTGGATGATGTGCTCGACCTCATCGGGCGGGGCGATGGATTGCAGATAGCGGTTGGGGGTGATCTGGGTGAAATCCTGGTCGAGATAGCCGGGCGCGAAGGCGGGGGAGATGAAGCGAAGCTCGAACTGCACGGGCGTGTCGCTCTCGAAATGGACGATTTCGGAATAAAATAGCGGCGTGCGCGGTGGCAGGGAAAATTCGGCGCTTTGCGCGGCCGAGGGCGGCAGGGCGGTGAGCACCAGCACCTGGGCGCGGTGGTGGTGGCCACGGGCGGTGATGTCTTCGGCGATATCGTGAATTTCGATGAGCGCCGAGCGCGGCTCGCGCGGCTGCACGAAGCTGCCCACGCCCTGCACACGGTGCAGCACGCCTTCGGCGGAAAGCTCGCGGAGCGCGCGGTGCACGGTCATGCGCGAGGCGCCCAGGCGCTCCATCAGCTCGAACTCTGAAGGGATGCGCCCGCCCGGCGGCCAGGTGCCGGCGGCGATGCCTTCCAGCAGGTGATGTTTCACGCGTTCATAGAGCTTGGGGGGCTTGTTCATTCCGTCACATCAATTTTCTCACCACAGCTTCAAAGCGCGCCCGGGCGCTGGGCGCAAGCCTGTGGGCGCCATCCGCCACCTGCTGCACGCCGCCCGCCCAGACCTGCGCGAGCGCGCTGGCGCGCTGGGCGAACACCGCCTGGCTAAGGGCGATGTCGGGGGTGGGGGCTTCGGGCAGCACCACGAAGCTGGCGGGCGCGCCGGGGCGCAAGCCCGATGTGAGCCCCAGCGCCTGGGCGCCGCCCTCGCTCGCCCGTGCCCACAGCGCCGTGGCGGTGGTGGGAAAGCCAGGGGTGGCCATGACGTTGCGTGCCCGGAGGCTGAAGCGCTGGCTGTATTCGAGCAATTGCAGCTCGGCGAAGGGGTCGATGAGGACGTTGGAGTCGGAGCCGATGCCGAAGGCGCCGGTAAAGGTGGCGGCGGGAAAAATGCCATCGCCGAGATTGGCCTCGGTAATGGGGCAAAGCCCGGCCACCACGCCGCGCGCCGCCATGGCCGTGAGTTCGGCCGGGGTGACATGGGTGGCGTGCACCAGGCACCAGTTTGGCCCGGCCGGGGTGGTGGCGAGCAGGTGCTCGACCGGGCGCTGGCCACACCAGGCAAGGCAGGCTTCGACCTCGGCCGTTTGCTCGGCGATGTGGATATGCACCGGGCGCGGGCCGGCGAGGCCGGCTAGATGGGCGAGCTCATCGGGCGTGACGGCGCGCAGCGAATGGGGGGCGAGGCCGGTGGGCGCGAGCCTGGAGGCGCCTTCGAGGATGGCGTCATAGTGGTCGAGCGAGGAGACGAAGCGGCGCTGGGCGGGGCCGGGCGGCTGGCCGCCAAACCCGCCATGGGCATAGAACACCGGCAGCAGCAGCAGCCCGATGCCCGCCTGTTGGGCGGCGGCGGCTAAGCGGGCGCTCATTTCGGCGGGGTTGGCGTAGGCGCTGCCATCGGGCGCGTTGTGGAGGTAATGGAACTCGGCGACATGGGTGAAGCCGCGCTCCAGCATTTCGATGTAGCCGTGCAGGGCGACGGCCTCGAGATCATCGGGGGTGAGAGCATGGGCGAAGCGATACATCAGGTCGCGCCAGGTCCAGAAACTATCAGCCCCCGGGCCGCGCCGCTCGGTGAGGCCGGCGAAGGCGCGCTGGAACACATGCGAATGCAAATTGGGCATGCCCGGCAGCGCAATGCCCTGGCCGCCACTTTGGCCAGGTATGACGCCGGTGATGAGGCCGTTTTCGAACACCAGGCGAACATGCTCGGCCCAGCCGGTGGGCAGCAATGCGTGACGGAAAATCAAGCTCGATGACACTGGACTTCTCCCGCTGATCCGGTTAGTTGTATATACAACTGAAATCGGAAACCGCCAAGGCCAGACCATGCACGCTGACCGGATTTTCACCAATGCCCGCCTTGCCACCATGGACCCCACCCTGCCCGGGCTTGGCGTGGTGGCGCGCGGCATGGTGGCGGAGCGGGCCGGGCGGATTGTTTATGCTGGGCCGGAGATGGCGATGGCCGCGCGCGAGGTGGTGGATTGCCAGCAGCGCTGGGTGACGCCGGGGTTGATCGATTGCCATACGCATCTGGTTTACGCGGGCAACCGGGCCGGGGAGTTTGAGGCGCGGCTGGAAGGGGCGAGCTACGCCGAGATTGCCGCCAAGGGGGGCGGCATTGCCGCGACCGTGGCGGCCACCCGCGCGGCCAGCGAGAATGAGCTTGACACGCTGGCGCGGGCGAGGCTGAGCGCGCTGATGGCTGACGGCGTGACCACAATGGAGGTGAAGTCGGGCTATGGGCTGGCGGCGGAGGCGGAATATAAATGCCTGCGCGTGGCGCGAAGCCTGGGCGATGTTTGCGATGTGGCCGCCACCTTTCTGGGCGCGCACGCGCTGCCGCCGGGCACCCCGCGCGGCGAATATGTGCGCGCGCTGTGCGAGGAGATGATTCCCCATGTGGCCCGCCACGGCTTGGCCGAGGCGGTGGATGGGTTTTGCGAAGGCGTGGCGTTTTCGCCCGATGAGATCAGGCGGGTTTTTGAGGCCGCGCGCCTTCATGGCTTGCGCGTGAAGCTGCATGCCGATCAGCTCTCGGATTTGGGTGGCGCGGCCTTGGCGGCGGAATTTGACGCGCTCTCGGCCGATCATATTGAGTACACGAATGATGATGGCGTGGCGGCGATGGCGGCCAGCGGCACGGTGGCGGTGCTGCTGCCCGGCGCGTTTTATGCGCTGAGGGAAACCAGATTGCCGCCGATTGCCGCGCTGCGCGCGCGGCGGGTGCCGATGGCGGTTTCGACCGACCATAACCCTGGCACATCGCCGCTTTATTCGCTGACACTGGCCATGAACATGGCCGCCGTGCAGTTTGGCTTGAGCGTGGCCGAGTGCTGGCTGGGGGTGACACGCCACGCCGCCCAGGCATTGGGGCGGGCGGATGTGGGCGTTTTGCGCGTGGGCGCGAAATGCCATCTGGCGATATGGGACATCGGGGAATTGGCCGAGCCCGTGTACCGGATGGGCGGGCGGCTTTTACAACAACGAATTTGGAGTGCGACATGATTTTGACCCCTGGGGCGGTGGAGCTGGCCGCGTGGCGCGCGATTTATCGGGGCGCCGAGGTAAGGTTTGATGAGCGCGCGCTGGCCGATGTGGCGCGCGGCGCGGCCGCCGTGGCGGCGATTGTTGAGAAAGGCGCGCCGGTTTACGGCATCAATACCGGCTTTGGGAAGCTGGCCTCGGTGCGGATTGCGCAGGAGGATTTGGCGCTGTTGCAGACCAATCTGGTGCTCTCGCACGCGGCTGGGGTGGGCGAGCCGATGCCCCGCGAGGTGGTGCGGCTGATGATGGCGTTGAAGCTGGCCTCGCTCGGGCAGGGCGCCTCGGGGGTGCGGGTGGAGACGGTGCGGATGCTGGCCGCCATGCTCGCCCAAGGGCTGGTACCGGTGGTGCCGGCGCAGGGCTCGGTGGGGGCGAGTGGGGATTTGGCGCCGCTGGCGCACATGACCGCCGCCATGCTCGGTGTTGGCGAGATTTTTGCCGGTGGCGTACGCAAACCCGCCGAAGCCGCGCTGATGGAGGCCGGGCTGGCGCCGCTGGCGCTGGGGCCGAAGGAAGGGCTGGCGCTGCTCAATGGCACGCAATTCTCGACCGCCTTCGCGCTGGCCGGGTTGTTTGAGGCCGAAGCCAATTTTCGGGCCGCGCTGGTGACCGGCGCGCTCTCGACCGATGCGGCGCGCGGCACGGATGCGCCGTTTGACCCGCGCATTCATGAGCTGCGCCGCCAGCAGGGGCAGAAGGAGGTGGCGGCCGCGCTGCGGACGCTGATGGCGGGCAGCCCGATCCGCGCCTCGCACCGCGAAAATGATCCACGCGTGCAAGACCCTTATTGCCTGCGCTGCCAGCCGCAGGTGATGGGCGCGGCGCTGGATGTTTTGCGCCAGGCCGCCGAGACCCTGACCCGCGAGGCCAATGGGGTTTCGGACAATCCGCTGATTTTCGCGGATACCGGCGAAGCGCTCTCGGGCGGGAATTTTCACGCCGAGCCGGTGGCGTTCGCCGCCGACATGATCGCCATGGCGGTGTGTGAGATTGGCTCGATCGCCGAGCGGCGGATTTCGTTGCTGGTTGACCCGGTGCTCTCGGGCCTGCCGGCGTTCCTCACGCCCAAGCCCGGCCTGAATTCGGGGTTCATGATTCCGCAGGTGACGGCGGCGGCCTTGGTCTCGGAGAATAAGGGGCGGGCGTTTCCCGCCAGTGTCGATTCGATTCCGACCTCGGCCAACCAGGAGGATCATGTCTCGATGGCGGGGCATGGGGCGCGGCGGCTGATGGTGATGAATGATAATCTGCGCGCGGTGCTGGCCATTGAGTATCTGGCCGCTGCGCAAGGGTGCGATTTGCTGCCCCTGCCCTCCTCGGCCCCGCTGGAGGCGGCCAAGGCCAAGCTGCGCGCGCGGGTGGCCAGGCTCGACGATGACCGGCATTTCGCGCCCGATATAGAGGCGGCGATTGGGCTGCTGAAGGACGGGGCGCTCAATGATGCCAGCCTGCCGGGCGTGGCATGAGCTTTACGCTGCACCAGGGCACAACGCCGCTGATTATCTCCATCCCGCATGCGGGGGTGGAGATTCCGGCCGCGTTTGCCGGGCTGTTTCGCGCGGACTGGCTGGCGCGGCGGGATGCGGATTGGCATATTCCCGCGCTCTATGGCTTTGCGCGCGAGCTGGGGGCGAGCGTGATCAGCGCCCGGGTGAGCCGCAGCGTCATCGATTTGAACCGCGATCCCGAGGGCGGCTCGCTCTATCCCGGCCAGGCGACCACGGGGCTTTGCCCGGTGGAGACATTTGACGGCGAGCCGCTTTATGACGGCGCGGGGCCGGATGCGGCGGAAACCGCGCGCCGGGTGGCGGAGTATTTCTGGCCTTACCACCAGGCGCTCAGCGCCGAGATCGCGCGGGTGAAGGCGGCGCACGGATTTGCGGTGCTCTATGACGCGCATTCGATCCGCAGCCGGATTCCGCGCTTGTTTGCGGGCGAGTTGCCGCACTTCAATATCGGCACGCATGACGGGCGCGCCTGCCCGCCCGCGATGACCGCGAAGGTGGCGGAGATTTGCGCGGCCAGCGGGTTTTCGTTTGTGGTGAACGGGCGGTTCAAGGGCGGGTGGATCACGCGCCATTACGGGCAGCCCGAGGCGCGCGTTTATGCGCTGCAAATGGAGCTGGCCATGCGCGGCTATATGGACGAGCCCGAGATACCCACCCCCCTGAACTGGCCGGGAGCGATGAAAAACCCCGCGCCCGTGGCCGCGACACTGAAACAAATTCTGGAAGGATTACGTCATGACCCGCTTGGATAATGCCCGTATCATTCATGCCGCGCACGGCACGGAGCGCTCGGCCAAATCATGGCTGACCGAGGCGCCGCTGCGCATGTTGATGAACAACCTGGACCCGATGGTGGCCGAGCGCCCCGAGGAGCTGGTGGTTTATGGCGGCATTGGCCGCGCGGCACGCGACTGGAACGCTTATGACAAGATCGTGGAGACGCTTAGGCGGCTGGAGGCGGATGAGACGCTGCTGGTGCAGTCGGGCAAGCCGGTGGGGGTGTTTCGGACACATAAAGATGCGCCGCGCGTGCTGATTGCCAATTCGAACCTTGTGCCGCATTGGGCGAACTGGGCGCAGTTTAACGAGTTGGACCGCAAGGGCCTGATGATGTACGGGCAGATGACCGCGGGCTCGTGGATTTATATTGGCTCGCAGGGCATTGTGCAGGGCACTTATGAAACCTTTGTCGAGGCCGGGCGCCAGCATTATAACGGCGATTTGGCGGGCAAATGGGTGCTGACCGCCGGGCTTGGCGGCATGGGCGGCGCGCAGCCGCTGGCGGCCACCATGGCCGGGGCTTCGTGTTTGGCGATTGAGTGCCAGGCCAGCCGGATCGAGATGCGGTTGAAAACGCGCTATGTGGATGTGCGGGCCGATACGCTCGATGAGGCGCTCGAGATTATCGCGCGCTCATGCGCCGAGAAAAAACCCGTATCGGTGGGGCTGCTGGGCAATGCCGCTGATATATTGCCTGAACTTTTGAAGCGCGGCGTGCGCCCCGACATGGTGACCGACCAGACATCGGCCCATGACCCGGTGAATGGGTATTTGCCCATGGGCTGGAGCGTGGCGGAGTGGGAGGATAAGCGCCAGAGCGCGCCGCGGGAGGTGGAAAAAGCCGCGCGGGCCTCGATGGCGGTGCATGTGAAGGCGATGCTGGAGTTCGCGCGCCTGGGTGTGCCGACCTTTGATTACGGCAACAATATCCGCCAGATGGCGAAAGAGGCTGGCGTGGTCGAGGCTTTTGACTTTCCCGGCTTCGTGCCCGCCTATATCAGGCCGCTTTTCTGCCGCGGTATCGGGCCGTTCCGCTGGGCGGCGCTCTCGGGGAATCCCGAGGATATTTATAAGACCGACCAGAAGGTGAAGGAGCTGCTGCCCCACGATAAGCATTTGCACAACTGGCTGGACATGGCGCGTGAGCGGATCAGTTTTCAGGGCTTGCCGGCGCGTATTTGCTGGGTGGGGCTGGGCGACCGGCACCGGCTGGGGCTGGCATTTAATGAAATGGTCGCCAGGGGTGAACTGGAGGCGCCGGTGGTGATTGGGCGCGATCATCTCGATTCCGGTTCGGTGGCCTCGCCCAACCGCGAGACGGAGGCGATGAAGGATGGCTCGGACGCGGTTTCGGACTGGCCGTTGCTGAATGCGCTGCTCAATTGCGCCTCGGGGGCGACATGGGTGTCGCTGCATCATGGCGGGGGCGTGGGCATGGGGTTTTCGCAGCATTCGGGCATGGTGATTTGCGCTGACGGCACGCCTGAGGCCGCCAAGCGGCTGGAGCGGGTGCTGTGGAACGACCCGGCGACCGGCGTGATGCGCCATGCCGATGCGGGCTATGACATTGCCATTGCGTGCGCGCGGGAAAAGGGTCTGGACCTGCCCAGCCTGTAAAGATTAAAAATTTTTGGGAGGGTTTGGGGGCGCTTTTTATAAAAAGCGCCCCCAAGATTCCGCCCCTTTTTTGAAAAAAAGGGGCGGCCCCAAAAAACTTTTGATATCTGGATCGTGATGATCATCACGATCCAACCCAACCGATCAGGCTCTAAGCGGCGTGGGAAACCTTGATGCCGCGTTCCTTGGCCATGGTCAGCGCGGTGTCTTCGATCATGTCTTCCTGGCCGCCGATCATTTTCTTGCGACCAAGCTCGACCAGAATATCGCGCGCGGGCACGCCGTAGCGGGCCTCGGCGCGTTTGGCGTGCAGCAGGAAGGTGGAATAGACGCCGGCATAGCCAAGGGTCAGCGCCTCGCGGTTGATGCGTACCATGTGGTCCATCATCGGCAGGATGATCTCCTCGGCGATGTCCATCAGCGGGAACAGCGCGCAGCCGGTCTCGATGCCCAAACGTTCACACACCGCCACGAACACTTCGAGCGGCGTGTTGCCCGCGCCCGCGCCGAGGCCGGCGACCGAGGCATCGATGCGCGAGGCGCCGGCCGCAATGGCGGTGAGCGAATTGGCGATGCCCATGCCCATATTGTGGTGGCCATGAAAGCCGATTTCGGTTTCGGGCTTTAACACCGCGCGCAGGGCCGAGACGCGGGCGTGCACGTCATCGGGGAGCATGTAGCCGGCTGAATCGGTCACGAAAATGGTTTGCGCGCCGTAGGATTCCATGAGTCTGGCTTGCGCGGCCAGGCCTTCGGGGCTGTTGAGATGCGCCATCATCAGGAAGCCCGACGTATCCATGCCGAGCTTGCGGCCATAGGCGATGTGCTGCTGGGCGGTGTCGGCCTCGGTGCAATGGGTGGCGACATGGACGCTGCGCGCGCCGCATTCATGAGCCGATTGCAGCTCTTTCATGGTGCCGAGGCCGGGGATGAGCAGCACCGAGATTTTGGTGTGTGTCACCGCCTCGGCAACCGCGCTGATATAGGCCTCGTTGGTGTGGGGGGCGAAGCCGTGCTGGATGGAATTGCCGCCAAGCCCGGCGCCGTGAGTGACCTGGATCATCGGCACGCCGGCATGATCGAGCGCGGTGGCGACCTTGACCATTTGCGCCAGCGAAATCTGCTCGCGCTTGGCATGCATGCCGTCGCGCAGGCACATATCATGCACCAGAATCTTGCGGCCCTTGAGGGATTCGAAGCTCATGCCAGGCTCTCCTGCGGCTGGGGGAGTTTGAGGGTGCCGTTGAGGAGTTCCTCGGCGAACATCTCGGCGGTGCGGGTGGCGGCGGCGGTCATGATGTCGAGATTGCCGGCGTAAGTCGGCAGGTAATCGCCCAGCCCCGCCACTTCGAGGAAGATGGCGACGCGGTTGCCATCGAACACCGGGCCGTTGACCAGCTTGTAGCCGGGCACGTATTTTTGCACGTCGCTGATCATGGCCAGAACGGACTCGGTGATTTTGGCTTCGTCGGGTGCGTCATCGGTGAGGCAATAGACGGTGTTGCGCATGATCATCGGCGGCTCGGCCGGGTTGATGACCGCCAGCGCCTTGCCACGCCGGGCGCCGCCCACGCGGACCAGGGCATCGGAGGTGGTGTAGGTGAATTCATCGAGGTTGGCGCGGGTGCCGGGGCCGATGGATTTGGAGGCCAGCGTCGCCACGATCTCGGCGTAATCGACGCTTTGCACGCGCGAGACGGCGGCGACCATGGGGATGGTGGCCTGGCCGGCGCAGGAGATCATGTTGACGTTCATTTCAAGCTTGGCGGTGTGCTGCTTGAGATTGACCGGCGGCACGCAGAGCGGGCCAATGGCGGCGGGGGTGAGGTCGATCATCATCACGCCGAGCGCGGTGAGCTTGGCGGAATTCTCGGGGTGGACATAGGCGCTGGTGGCATCGAAGGCGATTTGGATGTGATCGGCCAGCACGTGGGGGAGCAGGCCATCGACCCCTTCGGCGGTGGTTTTGAGGCCCATGGCCGCCGCGCGCTTGAGGCCTTCGGACGCCGGGTCGATGCCGACCATCCATACGGGCTCAAGATATTCGCTGCGACGCAGCTTATAGATCAGATCGGTGCCGATATTGCCCGAGCCGATCAAGGCACATTTGATTTTGGTCATGTCCTCCCGCCTTGCAGATTTTGCTGGGCGCAAGAGTTAAAGATGAGGGGCCATGCCGTCCAATACCGTTTTTCCGGCCTCTCCATACCGATCAGGCATCACCCTCGACACCGTTCTCGGCGCGGAATTCCTCGATCACGCGCAGGAATTCGGACAGGATGGGGGATGGGTCGTCTTGGCAATAGAGGCAGGAGACATCGAGCATGGTGGGGGGAGATTCCTTCATGGGCCGGTAGACCATGCCCGAGGCTTTGAAATGGGTGGCGGATTGGGGGATGATGCACACCCCAAACCCCGAGGCGACCAGGGCGACCCCGGTGACAGCATCGCCCACCTCTTGCACCACTTGCGGGATGAAGCCGTATTCGCGGCATTTATGGGCGACGAAATCGGAGAAATTGGGGTGGCCGCGGCTGGGGAACAGCACCAGGGGCTGGTCCGCGAGGTCTGAGAAGGAAATGACCTCGCGGGTGGCCAGCGGGTTGGAGCTGTGCAGCCCGACCATCAGGCGCTCCCACATCACCACGCGGGATTTGATGTCGGGGTTTTTGGGGATCAGGCGGTTGAAGCCAATGTCGATGCGGCGCTGGCGGAGCGCTTCGAGCTGCTCATCCTTGGTCATGGTGTGGAGGGCGATTTCGACATCGGGGAATTCGTTGCGGAATTTGCGCAGCACGCGGGGCACCACATCGAACACGCCAGTGCCGAAAATGCCGATATCGAGCCGGCCGAGCTGGCCCTTGGCCGCACGCCGGGTGCGCTCGACCGCGAGGCCGGCCAGGGTGAGGATGGATTGCGCGTCTTTATAAAGCGCCTCGCCGGCGGCGGTGAGCTCGACGCCCTTGACCGAGCGGATGAACAAGGGCGCGCCGATGTATTCCTCGAGTTGCTGGATTTGGCGGGTGAGCGGGGGCTGGGAGATGTTGAGGCTGAGCGCCGCGCGGCCGATATTGCCCTCACGCGCAACGGCGGCGAAATATTTGAGATGGCGCAGTTCGAGCATCGGGGCCTTCCGGTTTATTGCGGCGCAGCATGAAGCTGGGGCTTATTCATACCAGTTAGGTATGACTTGACGCATAAAAAAGTATTTTTGGGAATTGCGCAAATGCCGCAGCATGCTCGGAGAACCAAAACGGGCGGGAACATGGGCGTTCAGGCGGAGCCGCGCACGGCGGTGATGGTGCGGATTACGGACACGGGCGAGAGCTATAAATGCCACACG
Source organism: Pseudomonadota bacterium (assembly GCA_021809435.1). Lineage (GTDB taxonomy): Bacteria > Pseudomonadota > Alphaproteobacteria > Acetobacterales > Acetobacteraceae > Acidocella. The sequence continues at coordinate 640,322 of JAKBAD010000001.1, forward strand.
GATGAGAGCCTGCTCACCGGCATGCACCGGATGGGCAAGCGCGGCATTCCCGTTGGCTGCCGGGGCGGCGGGTGCTCGGTGTGCAAGGTGCAGGTGGTGGCCGGGGCATATTCGCAAATCCGCGCCATGAGCCGGGAATATGTGTCCGAGGAGGATCTTGCCCATGGGCGCGTGCTGGCCTGCTGCGTGGCGCCCAGGGGGGAAATTGAGCTGGCGGTGATCGGCAAGCTCAACAAGGCGGTTACCAGGTAAGGCGCCAGGGTGGCGCTGAAATTTTAAACCAAGGGAGAAACGGAAAATGGCTGTTACTGGTGTGTTGCGTCCGGGTCATGCGCAAATTCGCGTGTTGAACCTGGAAGAGGATGTGAAATTCTACCGCGATGTGTTTGGGCTGGTGGAGCAGGGCCGCGATGCGCAGGGCCGTGTGTATTTCAAGGCGTGGGACGAGCGCGACCATAACAGCGTGATTTTGCGCCAGGCCGATACGGCGGGCATCGATTTCTTTGGCTTCAAGGTTGATAGCGTGGCGACGCTGAACAAGCTCGAGGGCGACTTGAACGCTTATGGCGTGAAGACCGAGCGCGTGCCTGCGGGCGAGATGCTGGCGACCGGCGAGCGCGTGCGCTTTGAGGTGCCGACCGGCCATGTGATCGAGCTGTATGCCGAGAAGAAAGATGTGGGCAATGGGCTCGGCTACTCGAACCCCGCGCCGTGGAACAAGCAGTCGGAGACCGGCTTCGCGCCCACCCGCATGGACCATGCGCTGCTGGGCGGCGGCGATTTGGACGGCGCGCGCGATATTTTCATCAATGTTTTGGGTTTCTACCTGACCGAGGAAGTAGTGGCCGAGGACGGCAAGACCCAGATTGCCGTGTGGCTGAGCTGCTCGAACAAGACCCATGATATCGCCTTCGTGCGCTGCCCGGAGAACGGCAAGCTGCACCATGTGTCTTACTGGATTGAGACCTGGGAGAAGGTGCTGCGCGCGGCGGATCTGATGTCGATGAACGATGTGCCGGTGGATATTGGCCCGACGCGCCATGGCATTACCCGTGGCGCCACCATTTATGCCTTCGACCGCTCGGGCAACCGGTTTGAGACCTTCTCGGGCGGCTATATCTCTTACCCCGACATGCATGTGCTGACCTGGCCGATTCAGCATCTGCCCGAAGGGTTGGATTATGCCCAGCGCAAGCTGCACGAGACCTTCCTGACCGTGTTCAGCTAAAACGGCGCCTGGGCCCGCGGCGGCCTGGGCATGAATTGACGACCGACCAAGGCATCCGGTGGCGCGCCGGATGCCCCTCTCCCCCCCCAAAAACCGGATCGCACGACGTGACCCATATCCAGAATTTCATCAACGGCGCGTTTTGCGACGGCGCCGAAGGCAAGAGCTTTGAGAAACGCTCACCGCTGACCAATGCGGTGATCGCGACCGTGGCGGAAGCCGCGAAGGCGGATGTGGACGCGGCCGTGACCTCTGGCCGCCGGGCGCTGAAGGGCGGCTGGGGCAAGATGGAGCTGGCGGCGCGCGTGGCGCTGCTGAACAAGGTGGCCGATGAGATGGACCGGCGGGCGGAGGAGTTTATGGCCGCCGAGATCGCCGATACCGGTATGCCGGCCGGTGTGGCCAGGCATATGTGCGCGCGCGGCGCCGCCAATTTCCGCATCTTCGCCGATGTGGTGAAGAATGTGCCGACCGAGTTTTTTGAGATGAGCACCCCCGATGGCCGGGGCGCTCTGAATTATGCCATCCGCCGCCCTGTGGGCGTGGTGGGGGTGGTGTGCCCGTGGAACGCGCCGCTGCTGCTGATGACCTGGAAGGTTGGCCCGGCGCTGGCCTGCGGCAATGTGGTGGTGGTGAAGCCCTCGGAAGAGACGCCCCAGACCGCCGCCTTGCTGGGTGAGGTGATGAAGGCCGTGGGCGTGCCCGATGGCGTTTATAACGTGGTGCATGGGTTTGGGCCGGGCTCGACGGGGGAGTTTTTGACCACGCATCCGGGCGTGAACGCCATTACCTTTACCGGCGAGACGCGCACGGGCGCGGCCATTATGAAGGCCGCCGCCGATGGGGCGCGGCCTGTGTCGCTGGAAATGGGCGGCAAGAATCCGGGCATTATTTTCGCGGATGCGGATTTGGATGCCGCCATCGAGGGCACGCTGCGCTCATGCTTCATGAATACCGGGCAGGTATGTTTGGGCACCGAGCGGGTGTTTGTGGAGCGGCCGCTTTTTGAGACCTTTGTGGCCGCGCTGAAAACAGCCGCCGAGGCGATGAAGCTGGGTGAGCCTTATGCCCCCGGTGTGACCATGGGGCCGCTGATTTCGCAGGAACACCGGCGCAAAGTGCTCTCTTATTACGCCAAGGCGGTGGAAGAGGGCGCAAAGGTGGTGACGGGCGGCGGCGTGCCGGACATGCCAGAAGCCTATAAGGGCGGCGCCTGGGTGCAGCCGACCGTGTGGACCGGGCTGCCCGATGAGGCGGCGGTGTGCCGGGAAGAGATTTTTGGGCCTTGCTGCCATGTCTCGCCGTTCGATAGCGAGGACGAGGTGATCGAGCGGGCGAATGCGGTGCAATATGGGCTATCGGCCGCGGTGTGGACCCGCGACCTCGCCCGCGCGCACCGCGTGGCCGCGGAAATTGAGGCCGGTGTGGTGTGGGTGAATAGCTGGTTTCTGCGCGATCTGCGCACGCCGTTTGGGGGCGCCAAGCAATCGGGCATTGGCCGCGAGGGCGGGGTGCATTCGCTGGAATTCTATACGGAGCTGAAAAATGTCTGCATCAAGCTCTGAGCTGATCGCGCAACTGGGCGATGAGCTGCATGCGGCGCTGACCGCGCGCGCGCCCCTCAGCCCCCTCACCTCTCGCCACCCTGAGCTGACCATCGAGGATGCTTACCGGATTCAGGAGCGGATGCTGAGCCACCGTTTCGCGGCGGGCGCGCGGGTGGTGGGCAAGAAGGTGGGCGCCACCTCGGCCGCCGTGCAAAACCTGCTGGGCGTGAACCAGCCCGATTTCGGGCTTCTGCTCTCGGATATGCTCTATAACGAAGGCGATGTGATTCCGATGAGCCGGCTGATGCAGCCCAAGGCGGAAGGGGAGATCGCGTTTATTTTAAAGCGCGACCTGATGGGGCCGGGCGTGACCATGGCCGATGTGCTGGGCGCGACCGAAGCCGTGATGCCGTGCTTTGAGATTGTGGATAGCCGCATCCAGGACTGGAAGATCAAAATCCAGGACACGGTGGCGGATAATGCCTCGTGCGGGGTGTTTGTGCTGGGCGGCGCGGCGAAATCGCCCTCGGCGGTGGATTTGGCGCTGTGCGGCATGGTGATTGAGAAGAACGGCGAGGTGGTGGCGACCGGCGCGGGCGCGGCGGCGCTGGGCCATCCGGCCAATGCCGTGGCGTGGCTGGCCAACACGCTGGGGCCGCTGGGCATGGCGCTGAAAGCTGGCGAGGTGGTGCTTTCGGGCTCGCTCGCCACGCTCATTCCCATTGCGGCGGGGGATCATCTTTCCATGACCATTGGCGGGCTGGGCTCATGCTCGGTGCGGTTTGCGTGAGGGCACCATGACACCTGAAACCATTGCACAACTGGCTGAGTATCTGGAAAACGCCGAGCTGAACGCCGCGGCGGTGGCGCAGATTTCGATCGCGCATCCGGGGATCACGGAAGCCGATGGCTATGCCATTCAGCATGAGATCCGCCGCCGCAAGCAGGCGCGAGGCACGCAGATCGTGGGCATGAAGGCGGGGCTGACCTCGCGCGCCAAGATGCGCCAGGTGGGGGTCGAGAACCCTTCCTACGGCTTTCTGGCCGATTATTTCGCGGTGGCCGATGGCGGTGAGGTGGAGCGGGCCAAGCTAATCCACCCGCGTGTGGAGCCCGAGATTGCCTTTGTGCTGAAAAAGCCGCTGCGGGGGCCGGGGTGCCATATCGGCGCGGTGCTGGCGGCCACCGACTTCGTGATGCCGGCACTGGAGATTATTGATTCACGCTACCAGAATTTCAAATTCGACTTCCCCTCGGTGGTGGCGGATAATTCCTCCTCCGCGCGCTTTGTGCTGGGCGGGCGGGCACGGCCGGTGGCGGATTTGGATTTGCGCGCCATGGGGCTGGTGATGGAGCATAATGGCAAGCCCTTCTCGTTTGGCGCGGGGGCGGCGGTGTTGGGGCATCCGGCGCTCGCCGTGGCGCTGGTGGTGAATTTGCTGGCCCGGCGCGATGAGGGGCTGGAGGCCGGGACGCTGATTTTGACCGGCGGGGTGACCGAGGCGGTGGCCTGCAAGGCGGGCGATCATGTCAGCTTGCGGATGCAGGATCTGGGCGCGGTGTCGGTGAGGTTCGCATGAGCGGCGAAATCGCCATTGTTTCGGGTGGTGCCGGGGCCATTGGCCAGGTGATCGTGCGGGCCTTGCGCGCGCGGGGGCTTACGGTGGTGATCGTGGGCCGGCGCGAGCGCGAGCTGGTGGCGCTGGCCGCGACCGATCCGGGCATCCGCCCCTGTGTCGCGGATCTGGCCTCGGATGACGCGATTGCGGCGGTGCGCGCGGGGCTGGATGCCCCGGTGCGCGCGATTGTGCACAGCGTGGGCGTGCCGGTGGCGGGCGGGGTTTTGGAGGCCGGAACCGAGGCCATTTTGGGCGCGGTGAATGTGAAAGTGTGCGGGCTGCTGCGGCTGGTGCGCGCGGCCGAGGGGCGGTTTGCGCGCCAGTCGCGCATCATCGCCATTGGCGGGCATTATGGGCTGGAGCCGACCGCTTATGCGGCCACCGCCGGGGTGGGCAATGCCGCGCTCATGAACCTCGCGCGCCAGCTGAGCCTGGCTTACGGGCCGCGCGGGGTGACGGCGCATGTCATTGCGCCCGGACCCGCCGACACCGAGCGGCTGCGCGCCGTGGCGGCCGCGCGCGCCGCCCAGCGCGGCGTGGGGGTGGCGGAGGTGTTTGACGAGCTGAAGGCGGAATCGTCGATCGGCGCCTTTACCACCCCTGAGCAGGTGGCCTGGGGCGTGACCATGCTGCTTGCGCCTGAGGCGGATGCCATGACCGGCTCGACCTTGATGCTCGATTCAGGCCGCCGGCGCGGCCTGCCATAACCAGATTAGGGAGTTTTGAGATGCCTGTTGCCCATATCAACCTGCTTAAAGGCCATCCGCGCGCGGTGCTGCGGGCGGTGATCGCGGAAGTCTCGGACGCCATGGCCGAGATTCTGGCCGCGCCCAAGGACCGGCTGGAGGTTTGGATTACGGAGGTGGACCCCGAGCTGTGGGGCATTGCCGGAGAGAGCGCCGCCGAGGTGCTGGCCCGCGCGCCCCGCGGCCAGGTGGAGATGCCCTTTGTGCAGATGGTGCTGATGGAAGGCCGGCCCAAGGAGCAGCATCACCGCATCATCGGCGCCATTACCGAGATTCTGGCGCGCCATCTGGGCACCGAGACGGGGCGGATTCGGGTGCATATCGCCCCCGCCCAGCCCGATAGCTGGGGCATTGGCGGGGTGCCCGCCAGCGTGGCGCGCGCCGCCGAACTGGCCGCACGCGCGCTGGCGTCTTAACCTCCGGGCCCGGCGCTTGCTTGGCCCATCGCGCGCGTTCAGGCTTTCCACCACCGCCCGGTCCACCGGGCGGTTTTTATGTGCGCAACATATTTTCGATATTACGCGGGCGTGCCGCGGCGCAATGAATTTCGCAAGATCAAGCACCTTTGGCGAAGAGCCCGGACCGGCCACGGCACCGCGCGGATTTTGTGCCGGTATCGATTTGTTTTCACGCCGCGAAAGACTGATTGCCAAATCATATTTTTGTATTGAAGCCAATACAGGACAAGATTTTTTATTTACGATATGTAAACTAGATGCACGTAAGACCGCTGGGCGGGATTTGGCGAAAAAACGGTGAAATTTTGACAAGAATGTGGTTTTGGCTTTGCAATCGGGAAAGCTTTCCCTCTAATCTCAGATCTAGAGCCCCCCACCGAACAAGAAGGAGTGTCCAGGATGCCGACAGACAGCACACTCTCCGGCGAGGCCAGGGTCGCGGCCCGGCGCGATGGACAAGCACCGGGTAATTTTCATGCCCCGCGGCGGGCGGAAGAGAGAATTGTGATCGAGGATGGCTGGGTGTTCCGCGAACATCATGGCAAATATGTTGAATGTATTTGTCGCAGCGATGAGGTTTTGCCGCTGCACGGGCATGAGGACGGCGCCACCGGGCGCTGCTGAACGCCACCGCGCGGCTTTGAAAGCCGCGCTTGAAGATCAGCCTGCTCTGCCGTCTTTTTTAGAGCGAGATGGATTACCTCCACTCGCTCTACTCATGTTTCGACGACTAGAGCGACATCCAATCAAATGGAATCATTTGATTGGATAAAGTTGCTCGCCCAAACAAAGAGTTAGAGCAGTTTCCATGAACCTACGTGAATGGAAAATGCTCTAATTCATTGCCTTAATTGCCCGTACCCGTAGCGGTGGTGCCGCCGGGGCCGGCCATGGGCACGTTGGAGCCGATTGTGGCTTGGGGGTGGAGCGCGATTTGCGGCGTGGTCGGCACATTGACGCCGATGCCGCTGTTTTTGTCGTGTTTGGGCTTGGGCTTGGGAAGCGGGGCATTGGCGGGCGGCTTGGCCACGCCGGTATTGTGCGAGACCGTGCCCGAAGTGCTGGTTTGAGGGCTGGTTTGGGCCAGCACAGAGCCCGCGCACAGCGTGAAGGCCAGGCAGGCCGCAAGATGGAGGACCGGTTTGGACATGGCTTTCGTCTCCTTCATGGCCAGGATAGGGGCAGGCACGGCACCATGGCAATGACCCCGATCAATCCGCCCCGCCCCCGCGCGGGTTCAGGGGATTAATTCCATGCCATCGAACCCCGGCTCGATGCCGGCGGGCAGCGTGCGTTTGAGGGTGGCATAGTCCATTTCGGGCCCCAGATGAGTGAGCACGGTGCGTTTGGGGGTCAGGCGCTCGACCCAGGAGAGCACGGTGGGCAGGCCGGCATGGGTGGGATGGTCGCGGGTGGTGAAGCAATCGACCACCAGCAGGTCTAGCCCTTTGAGGCTGGCGAGCGCCGCGTCGCTCAGCCGCACCACATCGGTGCAATAAGCGAGCGTGCCCACCCGCAGGCCGAGCGAGGTGGAAAACCCGTGATCTTGCTCGAACAAGCGCAGCTGGGCGCCGGCGATTTCGGTTACCTCGCCAGGCGTGACATTGTGCGGCGCGATGACCGGGCGGATGAAGAATTTGCCGTCATGGGGCAAAAACGCATAGGCGAAGCGGGTTTGCAGCTCCGCCCACACGGGGGCGGTGGCATAGCCGGGCATGGGCGCGTTCAAAAGCCGGTTGAGGATACGGATGTCATCGAGCCCGGCGACGTGATCGGCATGGGCGTGGGTGTAGAGCACGGCATCGACACGCGCGATACCGCAGGCGGTGAGCTGAAGGCGGAGTTCGGGGCCGGTGTCGATGAGGATGACGCGGCCATCATCGAGCGTCAGGGCGGCGCTGGCGCGGGTGCGGCGGTTGCGGGGCTCGGTCGGGTCGGTTTTGCCCCAATCGCCCTTGCCGTCCGGCCCGCCAATTTGTGGCAGCCCCGCCGAGCCGCCAGTGCCCAGCAAAGTCAGCTTCATGCCGCCGCCTTGGTGAACAGCGTGCGGAAATTTCGCGTGGTGAGGGCGGCCATGTCATCGCCGCTTATGCCCTTGAGCTCGGCCAGGGTGGCGGCGGTGTAGGCGGTATAGGCGGGCTCGTTGCGTTTACCGCGGAAGGGCACGGGGGCGAGATAGGGACTGTCGGTCTCGACCAATAGCCGATCGAGCGGCACATCCTTGGCGATCTCGCGGATTTCGGGGGCTTTGGGGAAGGTGAGCATGCCCGAGAAGGAGAGATAACCGCCCAGCGCCAGCGCGGCCTCGGCCAGGCGGCGGGTGGAGGAGAAGCAATGGAGCAGGAAGGGGAAGGCGCCGGCTTGGTCGGTTTCCTCGCGCAAGATGGCGGCGATGTCGTCATCGGCGTCGCGGGCGTGGATGCAGAGCGGCAGCTGGGTGATTTGGGCGGCGCGGATATGGGCGCGGAAATTCTCGCGCTGAATGTCCTGGGGGGCGGTGTCGTAGAAATAATCGAGCCCGGATTCGCCGATGCCGATGACCTTGGGATGCTGGGTCAGCTCGGCCAGCTCTTGGGGCGTCACCAGGGGCAGGGTTTCGGCGGCGTGATTGGGATGCACGCCGACCGTGGCCCAGACATTGGGGAATGCCTCGGCGAGTTTCACGATCTCTCTGGATTGCGCCAGGGTGACGCCGATGGTGACCATTTCGCCCACGCCCGCCGCCACGGCGCGCGCCACCACCTCGGCGCATTCATCGGGCTTGTTGAAATAATCGAGATGGCAATGGGAATCGATGAGCATCAGGCGGTCTCGGTCACGCGCGGGAACAGGCCCTGGGGCGCGGGCAAGGGGGTGAGGTCGGGCATTGGGGCATCGAGCGCGGCGAGGTCGCGGGACGCGGCGGGCAGGCCGAGATAATCAAGCAGCCGGGCCATGGTGTGGGGCATGAAGGGTTGCAGCACCACGCCAATCACACGCAGCACCTCGCAAATCACGCGCAGCACCGATTTCATGCGGAGCGGATCGGTTTTGCGCAACGACCAGGGGGCCTGGGCATCGATATAGGTGTCGGCGGCGCGGATGACGCGCCAGACCTCATCGAGCGCCTCGTGGAAGGCAAGCTTGTCCATCGCCTCGCTCACGCGGGTGGGGAGGTTTTGGGCCAGTTCGAGCAGGGCGTGGTCGGCCTCGAACATCTCGCCACGGGCGGGCAACAGGCCCTCGGCGTTTTTGGCGATGAAGGAGAGCGTGCGCTGGGCGAGATTGCCGAGACCATTGGCGAGGTCGGCGTTGATGCGGCCAATCAGCGCCTTGCGGGAGAAATCGCCGTCATTGCCAAACGGCACTTCGCGGAGCAGGAAATAGCGCACCTGGTCGAGGCCGAATTCCTCGGTCAGGGGCCGGACATCGATGAAATTGCCGAGCGATTTGCTCATTTTCTCGCCCTCGACCGTCCACCAGCCATGGGAGAAGACGCGCTTGGGCAGCCTCAGGCCAGCGGCCATGAGGAAGGCCGGCCAATAGACGGCGTGGAAGCGGATGATCTCCTTGCCGACGAGATGCAGATCGGCCGGCCAGAATTTACCCCTGGGGCCGGAAAGATCGGGGAAGCCGCAGGCAGTGATGTAGTTCACCAGCGCATCGAGCCAGACATACATGACATGGCTCTCATCGCCCGGCACCGGGATGCCCCAGGAGAATTTGGTGCGGCTGATCGAGAGATCGCGCAGACCTGATTTCACGAACGAGACGATTTCGTTGCGCTTGGCGTTGGGCGCGATGAAGCCAGGATTTTGCTCGTAATATTCGAGCAGGCGGTCTTGGAACGCGGAGAGTTTGAAGAAATAGGAAGGCTCGACCACCCATTCGACCGGCGCGCCGGAGGCGGCGGCGACGCGGGTGCCGTCGGGCTTCAGGATGGTTTCCGATTCGTCGTAATAAGCCTCATCGCGGACCGCGTAATAGCCTTCATAGGCGCCGAGATGGATGAAGCCGTTGGCCTGGATGCGGCGCCAGATTTCCTGGCAGGAGGCTTTGTGGCGGGCCTCGGTGGTGCGGATGAAATCATCGTTGGAGATGTTCATGCGTGCCGCCATGTCGCGGAAATCATCCGAGACGCGGTTGGCGAATTCGAGCGGGGCTATGCCGGCCTGCTTGGCCGCGGCCTCGACCTTCTGGCCGTGCTCATCGGTGCCGGTGAGGAAAAACACCTCGCGCCCGCGCAGGCGCTGCCAGCGGGCCAGCGCATCGGCCGCGGTGGAGGTGTAGGCATGGCCCAGATGCGGCGAGCCGTTGACGTAATAAATGGGGGTGGAGAGGAAATAAGTCTGCGTGCTCATGATGTGTGTAACTGCCCCAGCGCCACCGTGATGGCGGCGCGTTTATCGAGATTGAGGCCGATGACCTCACGTTCAAGTTTGCCGAACTCCTGCCAGAGCGCGACCTGGGCGGCAAGCTTTGCCCCCCTGCCCTCACGCGCGGCCAAGCGGGTGCGCGCCGCCAGCCGGGCGCGCAGCAGGGCGAAGAAGGTTTCGAATTTGTCGGTGCCTTCGACCACGCGGGCCACCTGATCGGCGATTTGGGCGACGCGGGCGGGTTTGAGGGGCGCGGCCAGGGCTTCCTCGACCAGATCGGCCAGGGCCAGCCCATCTTCGGCGGCGAGTTTGAGCGCCATGCCGATGCTGCCTTCCGACAGGGTGACCAGCGTCTCGCGCTCCTCGAAGGTCAGCGCGGGGACATAGTCCTTCAGCAGGGTGCGCATGGGTTCATCGGGCAGGGCCGAGAGGGGCAGAAACCGGCAGCGGCTGCGGATGGTGGGCAGCAGCCGCCCGGGCGCTGAGCAGGTGAGCAGCAAAATGGCGCGCGGGGGCGGCTCCTCGAGCAGTTTGAGCAGGGCGTTGGCGGCGTTTGGGTTCATGTCCTCGGCGCCATCCACCACCACCACGCGCCAGCCGCCCTCGGCGGGGGTGAGGCGCATGAAGGCGCTGGCTTCCTGGATCGTGCGGATGACGATCTCGGATTGCAGCTTCTCGGTCTTTTCATTCACCCGCCGCTCGGCGGTGAACAGATCGGGGTGGGTGGAGGCTGCAACCCGGCGAAACACCGGGTCGGTGGGGGGAAGGCTGAGATCGTCGGTCTCGGCGCCGGCCAGCAGCCAGCGGGCGAAACGGAAGGCGAGCGTGGCCTTGCCGATGCCCGGCGGGCCGGCGAGCAGCCAGCCATGATGCAGCCGCCCGCCCATGGCGGCGTGATAGAGCGCGGCAACCGCGCCCTCATGGCCGGTGAAATGAGGGTTGGCGCGCGGCTCCTGGGTCATGAGCGCCCGAACCTTTCATGCACCAGCGCGCGCAGCTGGGCGGCGACCTCGGCGGGGGAGACGGCGGAGGAGACATGCGCGAACCGCGCCGGTTCGCGGGCGGCGATGTCGGCGAACCCGGCTTCGACACGGGCGAAGAACGCCTCGCCCATGGCGTCGTAGCGGTCGGAGCCGGAATTGCGCGCCTGCACGCGCGCGCGCGCCGTGGCCGGGGGCACGTGCAGCAGAAAACTGAGATCGGGCGTGAGGCCGAGCAGGGTGATCAGGGCCTCGATATAAGGGCGCGGCACGCCTTGGCCGTAATGCTGGTAGGCCATGGTGGAATCATAGAACCGGTCGCAGATGACGAGCGCGCCGCGCGCCAATGCTGGGCGGATCAGCGCCTCGGCATGGTCGGTGCGGGCGGCGAAATGCAGCAGGGTCTGGGCCTCGGGGGTTAACGGCTCGCCGCCCAACAGCAGGGCGCGGATGGCCTCGGCGCCCGCGGTGCCGCCCGGCTCACGGGTGAGCACCACCTCGTACCCGTCCTCGCGCAGCAGCGCGGCCAGATTGCGCGCGGCGGTGGATTTGCCCGCGCCCTCGCCGCCTTCGAGCGTGATGAACAGGCCGGGGCGCACGGTCATGGCGCGTATTGCCCCCGCGCGCTCATCGCAGGATGCTTCAACGCGCTCATCGCACGATGATCTGCGGATCGGCGATGCCAAGCCCGAGCACCTGGGAGAGGGCGGAATCGGCGTCCTCGACCGAATGATAGGGGCCGATGCTGACCGCCCAGAGCGTGCGGTCACCGCCAAAAACCGGCACCACCCGCGCGGGCATGCCGTAAATGCGCGCCATGGTGCGGTAGGCGTCGGCCTCGGTGCCAAAGCCCGGCACCTGCACCCAGAGCGGACCAGGGCTCGGCGCCACGCTGCCCACCACGCCCGAGAGGGTGACATCAGCGCTCCCCAGCCCCTGGTTGGCGGCGGCCGCCGGGCCGATGGACTGCGCCACCCCCGCCCCGCCCGCACCAGGCGGCGCCAGCGTTTGCGCCGTGATACCCGCCACCGGTGCCGCCGTGACCTTGGGGCCGGCGCCGAGATTGCCGGCGAGCGTGGCGCTCCGGCCGCTATCGAGCTTGACCTCGACCTCGACGATGCCGCCGGACGGGAAGCCCAGCAGCTCGGCCACACGGGGGGTGACCTCGAGGATACGGCCCGGATTGGCGGGGCCACGGTCATTCACCCGCACATCGAGCGTGCGGCCATTGACCAGGTTGGTGATTGTGACGATGCACGGCAGTTGCAGAACCGGCGAAGCCGCGGCCAGGGCGTTGGCGCTGTAGGGCTCATTGTCGGTGGTGAAGCCGGGCGCGCCATGGCCATAGACGGTGGCGAGGCCGGTGACGTCGTAAGACGGAAACGCGCGCGGATAGAGCCACTCGCCCCCCACCTGATAGGGATTGCCGACGGTGAAGGTCACCGGCCCCGGCGGCGGGCCGCGAAAGGTGCAGCTGGCGAGGATGGCGAACAGGCCGAGAATGAAGCGGTTGATCATGCGGAAAGCACCGTGCGGCCCAGCGCGCCAACGGCGAGGGCATAAAAATCGGAGGGGTTGTAGCGCCGGATGGCGTTGAAATTGGCATAGACCAAAAAGGCCTCGCCGCCTGGACCGTCGGGCAGCAGCAGGGCGCAGGGCGTGGCGGGGCCGACATTGGCCGCGCCGGGCAAGCGCTGCACGCCCGCCGCGAGCCACCACGATAAAGGCTGAACATTGCCCCGCCCGGTTTGCGCGGGCGCGATGGAGGCTGGCGCCAGCACCGGCTCGGAGGAAGGTTCGCCCGGCCGCCAGCCGGCTTTGGCCAGATAATTGGCCATGGAGGCCAGGCTATCAGCGGCGGAGTGCCAGATGTCGGGCGCGTGGGCGCCGGAAAAGGACACGGCCGTGGAGAGATAGACGCTGGGCATGAATTGCGGCTGGCCCATGGCGCCCGCGTATGAACCCAGCAGACGCGAAGCCGGCGCGTCGCCTCTGGCGATGATACGCAGCGCGCAAACGGCTTCGTTGGTGAAATAGGGGCTTTGCCGGTCCCAGGCGAGGGTGGCCAGCGCATCGATGACGCCGAAATGGCCCTGGCTGGCGCCGAAATTGGTCTCGACCCCCCAGATGCCCAGCAGCGGCTCGGCCGAAACGCCGAAGCGGCTGGTGATGGCGGCCAGCAGCGACCGCACGGCGGCCGCCTTGCGCACACCGCCATCGATGCGCGGGGCGGTGAGGATGCGGGCGGAATAATCGGCCCAGCTCATGGTGAACTCGGCCTGGTGATGGTCGAGATGCAAAATTTTGGCGTTGGGGCGCAGATGCCGCGTGGCGGCGCGCACCACAGGGGCGGGAATACCCGCCGCCAGCGCGCGGGCGCGCAGATGCGCGACATAGGCCGCGAAGCTCTCGGCCCGCGCCGCACGGGGCAAGGCCAGCGCGGCGGACAGGCCCGCCAGGAGAATTCGACGCTTCATGACCCCGCTTGTGCCATGGCGTGGCGCCGCGCCGCAACAGAGCCCGCGCAAAACCGGGGCATACGACAAGAGTTTCATCTTGTGAGGTCACGCGCAGGGCCAATATAGTGCGGCGCATGAGTTTTTGGCGCGAAAAATCGCTCGACGAGATGAGCAAGGCTGAATGGGAATCGCTTTGCGATGGCTGCGGACGCTGCTGCCTGCACAAATTGCGCGACGATGACACGGGCGAGCTGGATTTTACCAATGTCGCCTGCCGGCTGCTTAACACGCAAACCGCGCAATGCCGCAATTATAAGGACCGGCGCAAATTCGTGCCCGACTGCGTGCAGCTCACCCCGGCGAAACTGCGCAAGATCGACTGGCTGCCGCCATCTTGCGCTTACCGGCTGGTGGCCGAGGGTAAGGATCTTCCGCCCTGGCATCCGCTGCGCTCGGGCACCACGGAAAGCGTGATCGCGGCGGGGGCGTCGGTCGCGGGGCGGTGCATTGATGAACGCGAGGCCGGGCCGCTCGAGCATCATATCGTCGAGTGGCCGGGCAAGCGCCCGCGTAAAGCCCGCGCGCCATGACCACCCCGCCGCCCGGCGCCGAGCTGATCGCGGTGGCCGGCGCGCTGACCCCGGTGACGTTTAAGCGCTCGGCACGCGCCAAGCGGATTTCGCTCAGGCTCGATACGGCGCGCAACGGCGTGCTGATTACCCTGCCCGAGCGTGCCACGCGCCGGGCCGGGCTGGCGCTGTTGCAGGCCCATGAGGGCTGGGTGGCCGAGAAGCTGGCCGCCCTGCCCCGGGCGCTCAAGCTGGAAGCCGGCGCGCATGTGCCCGTACAGGGGGTGGCGCATCTCATCACCCCAGCGCCTGGCGCGCGGGGGGGCGCGTGGCTCGAGGACGGTGCCATCATGGTCACGGGCGAGGCGGCGTTTCTGTCCCGGCGCGTGGCTGATTGCCTGAAGCGCCTGGCCCGCCAGGAGCTGACCGCGCGCGCCGCCGCCAAAGCCCAGCTGGCCGGGCTGAAACCCAAAACCGTGCGGATCAAGGATACGCGCACGCGCTGGGGCTCCTGCGCGCCCGATGGCACGCTGGCTTTTTGCTGGCGGCTGATTTGCGCGCCGGGCTTTGTGCAGGATTATGTGGTGGCCCATGAGGTGGCGCATTTGGGCCATATGAACCACTCGCCCGCCTTTTGGGCGCTCACCGAGACACTCACCCCTCACCGCGCTCAGGCGACGCGCTGGCTGACCGATAATGGGCTGGAACTCTTGAGAATTGGCTAGGTCCAGCGCATCTTGAAAGCGAAGCCGGGCAGCGCCCGGCGCCTGACCAGGAGAGGCCGCCATGAAAGCCGTTGCGTTCAAACGCTCCCGCCCGATCACCGATCCCGAGGCGCTCGAGGATATTGAACTCGATGTGCCCCTGCCCCGCCACCATGATTTACTGGTGGAGGTGAGGGCTGTGTCGGTGAATCCGGTGGATACCAAGCTGCGCCAGACCGAGGACCCGCTGAACGAGCCGCGCGTGCTGGGGTTTGACGCCGCCGGGGTGGTGAAGGCCATTGGCCCCGAGGTGCTGAATTTTGCCATCGGCGATGAGGTTTTTTATTGCGGCGCGCCCAACCGGCCGGGCTCGAACGCCGAATTCCAGCTCGTTGATGACCGGATTGTCGGGCATAAGCCGAAAACGCTGAGCTTTGCCGAAGCCGCCTCGCTGCCGCTGACCGCCCTCACCGCCTGGGAGATGCTGTTCGAGCGTTTCCGGATTCCGCGCGACCAGCCGGCCGAGGGCACGTTGCTGATTGTCGGCGGCGCGGGGGGCGTGGGGTCGATTGCCACGCAGCTGGCCGCCGAACTCACCGAGCTGACCGTGGTGGCCACCGCCTCGCGCCCCGAAACCCAGGAATGGTGCAAGCTGCTGGGCGCGCACCATGTGCTTGACCATAATGCCGAGCTGGCGCCGCAATTGCTGGAAAAAGGCCTGGCCGTGCCGGAATATATTTTCTGCACCACCCAGGCGCGCCTGCATTTCCGGCAGCTGGCCGAACTGGTGGCGCCCGAGGGGGCGATTGGGGTGATTGAACCAGCCGCCGGGCCGTTTGACCTGGCGCCGCTGCTGCGTAAATCGGGCGCGCTGCATGGCGAATATGTGTTTGGCCGCGCCATGCGCCACGACCACATGATGTCGGCGCAGCACCGCACGCTTGAAGCCATTGCCCATCTCATCGATTCGGGGCGGCTCAAGCCGACATATACCGAGCATTTCGGCACCATCAACGCCGCCAATCTGAGGCGCGCGCACGCCGCCATCGAAGGCCTGCATGTGCGCGGCAAGATCGTGCTCGAAGGGTTTTGACCCCCCGCTCGGGCTCAGCCGACCTGGAGCAGGCGGATGAGCCCGATGCTCAGGCCCAGCAACACCAGCAGCGACAGACACACCGCCGCCGTGACCCGCGGGCCAGCCTTGGAGACGGAACGGACATCGACCCCCAACCCCAGCCCGGCCATGGAGACGGTGGTGAGCAGGCTGGCCAGCAGTTTGAGGGGCGCCAGCGCCAGCGCCGGCACCAGCCCCGCCGAGCGCGCGCCCAGCAGGGCCAAAAACCCGACAATGAACCAAGGCAGCATGGTTTTGAGCGGCGGCAGGCCGCGCACCTCGCCCTGCAGGCGCGCGGCGCCGATGGCCAGCACCGCCACCACCGGCCCCAGCATGAGCACACGCACCAGCTTGACCAGCGTGCCCACCTGATTGGCCAGGGCGCCAATGGGCAAGGTGGCGGCCAGAACCTGCGGCACGGCGTAAACCGTGAGCCCGGCCAGGGTGCCGTATTGGCGCATATCAAACCCCAGCGGCGCGGCCAGCAGCGGCAAGGCCAGCACCTCGACCACCCCCAGCACGGCCGTGAAGGCGATGGAGGAGGCGATATCATCGGCCTCGGCGCCGATGACCGGGGCCACCGCGGCGATGGCAGAATTGCCGCAAATGGAATTACCGCACGCCACCAGCAGCGCCAGACGCGGCTGCAGCCGCAGCCCCCGGCCGATGACGTAGCTGAGCGCGATGGACAGAGCCACCGCGCCCGCAATGCCCAGCAGCGCCTTACCGCCCAGCCCCATGACCGTGCCCGCGCTCACCGAGGCGCCCAGCAGCACCACCGCCACCTCGAGTAATTGCTTGGCGGAAAAGGCGATGCCGGGGCGCCAGGTGGGGCTTGGGGTCCACACCGCGCGGACCACCAAGCCCAGCAAAATGGCCAGCACCAGCGGCTCAAGCCAAGTGCCGCCGAGCAAAGCCCGCTCGGCCCCGGCAAGCAGCGTGGCCGCCGCGGTAACCACCAGACAAAGCGCGAGACCAGGAAAAATTCTTTTAAGCCTAAGCATCGGCACGGGATAATTTGCCACGCTCAATATTAACAACAGAATATTTAACTTAAACCGTTCGATAATTTCTATGAATTGAGTGACAGCACGACGATGCGCTCCCGCATGATGCGGGAATGATGACACCAGGGCGAAGCCGTGGCGGTGCCAAACCCGGCATCCTGCCCCCCGGCCAGAGGTTGGTGGCCAGCCTCAAGAACGGGGGGGCAACAAAAAAGCGCGGCCAGTGGCCGCGCTTTTCCGCAAGCTTGGGTAAGAAAGCTTAGAACTTGTAGCCGACGCCAACGCCGACCACGGTGGGGTCGAGCAGGGTCGAGCCGCGCACGGCGCCATGCAGCACGCGGGCGGCGGTGGGCAGGAACATCTGCTTGACATCCACATTCATCGACCAATTGCCAGACACGGGCACATCAAACCCGACATCGAGCGTGGGGCCAACGGCGGTACGCAGGCCGAGCTTGTCATCGACGCCGAGCAGCTGGCGGCTCGGGCTCACGCCATAGAAGAACGCCACGGTCACGCCAACGCCGACATAGGGGCGCACAACGCCAACCTGGGCAAAGTGCCACTGGGCGGTGAGCGTGGGGGGCAGCACCCAGGCCGAACCGGCCGTGCCATGCAGACCGCCGCCATTCACGGTGATGGTATGACGGGTGGTTGCCGCGATCAGCTGCAGCGACAGATTCGGGGTCAGGAAGTAAGAGGCGTCCAGCTCAGGAGAGACGCCAACGGAAGCATGGATTTTAGCCCCCGGAATGCCCGTGAGATGGCTGTCGAAATTCTCGGGGATAACGCCGATGACGCTCAGATGCGCAAGGATGTCGCCAGCCTGGTAGCCGGTCGGGCCGGTCAGAAGATTCTGAGCGAGCGCCGGGGTATAGGCGGTAGCGGCCATCAGCGCGGCGGCAGCGACCATACGGAACGTGGACTTCATTTTAAGGCTCCGATTGAGAGGTAACGACCTCCCGATAGGCGAGAGCGGGGCGCGGCCTCTTTGATCTGGAACAAATTTTGCAGCCGCGAAGGGAAAGAATGACGTTAAGGTGAAATCGAAACGGAACTGTGGCAAATTTACACACCCCCACCCTGGCTCACATCACGCGCCGCTAGAGCGACATCCAATCAAATGGAATCATTTGATTGGATAAAGTTGCTCGCTTAAACAAAGCGTTAGAGCATTTTTCATGAACCCATGTGAATGGAAAATGCTCTAGCCCCAAACAAAAACGGCCACCCGCTTGGGTGGCCGTTCTTGTCAGCTTGGCTGGGGAGCTCAGGTCAGCAGCGGCCCCCAGGACGGGTCGGAAGCGTAGGTGGGGGTTTGCACCTGGCGCTCGTTGAAGCCGTCAATGCCGATGGTGACGAGACGGGACTGCGTGCCATCCGCCGCCGGGCTTTGGCGGTAGAACATGACCACGCGGCCATTGGGACAGAAGGTCGCGCCCTCGACCAGCCACCCCTGCGAGAGGATGCGCTCGCCGGTGCCGTCGGGGTCCATGACGCCGATGGTGAAACCGCCGACATCGGAACCCCAGAACGTGTAGGCGATGAGGTCGCCGCGCGGTGACCAGCAAGGTTCGGCGTAATGACCATTGCCATAGGAAATGCGCTTAACGCCCGAACCATCGGCGTTCATGACGAAGAGCTGCTGGCTGCCGTCGCGGTCGGAGTTGAAGACGATCTGCGAGCCGTCGGGCGAATAGCAGGGTGTGACGTTGATGGAGCTGTAATCGGTCAGCTCCTGCATGCCGCCGCCCGAGAGATTGACCTTGACGATGGCCGCCCCGCCCTGGCGCGAGACCGACATCAGCAGCGAATTGCCATCCGGGCTGAAGCGCGGGCCGATGGTCATTTCGCCAAATGAGCCGATCTGGCGGATCGAGCCGCTTTGCAGGTCGAACAGATAGACGCGCGGATTGCCGCCGCCCTCGAACATCACGAAGGCGAGCTGCTGGCGGCTCGGGTTATATTCCGGGGTCACCGCCATGTTGGTGCCGTCGGTCAGGAACTGGTTGTTGTAGCCGTCATAATCCATGATGGCGAGGCGGCGGATCGGGCTGGTCTGGGTGCCCGACTCGGAGATATAGGCCACGCGCGTGTCGAAATAGCCCTTATCGCCGATCATCTGCTGGTACACCGCGTCGGCGATGATGTGCGAGATGCGCCGCCAATTATCGGCCGAGGTGGTGAAGGCGGTGCCTTGCAACTGGCTCTGCTGCTGCACGCTCCACAGCCGGAACTCGACGCGGAGCTGCCCGCCGCCGGCATCCGAGACATCGCCCGTGACCAGGCCCTGCGCGCCCAGAATGGACCAGTTCTGCCAGACCGGCGTGCCGTTATTGATGGAGTTGGGCATGAAGCTATTGGGGTCGATGGACCGAAACAGCCCGGAATGGTCGAGATCGTCCGAGATCACACCGGTGATCTGGGCGCCCACGCCCTGGGTGTCGAACGGCGCCACGGCGATGGGGATGGGAGCGTTTTGGGCCCCCGAGACATTGATGGGCGCATTGCTGCCCGCGGGTGCGCCACCGGGGGCGGCGGGCGGCGCGGTGGGCGCGGGGGCCGCGCTGTCGCCGCCGCCCAGCAGGCTTTGGGCAAAGGCCGGGGCGCCGATGAGCGTGGCGCCGCCACCCCCCAGCAGCCGCCGGCGCGTGGTGGGGGAAAAGCGCGCGAGGCCGGGCAGCAGCCGGTGCACGTGCAGCAAATGGGGGGGCAGGATCGATTGCGGCATCACTAACCTCTCACGGCGTGAAGTTGAACAGGAAGGTCTGGTTTTGGCCCAACATGTTGGAGGGCAGAGGCAGGGTCGCGCACTGGTAATCCTCGACCGCGGCAATGGCGCGCTGCGTGAAGGCGAAATATTCGGGGTCTGACATATCACCGCCGTTATTTTGCGGCGACACCTGGGCCATGCGCACCGTACCGGTGGGGTCGGTGGTGACCAGCAGCAGCACCGCATAATTCTGCACATTCTGGGCGCCGGCGTCGATCGTCCAGCACCGGCGCACCCAGGCGCCGATGGCGTTGCGGTCGGCTTCCGACAGGCCGGAATTGGCGGTCGAGTTGGGGCTGCCGCCGGCATCGGGCGCGCCGCCGGCGTCGGGGTTGTAATGCGCGGTCGGCGGTTTGTCCTGCTTTTGCAGGGCCTGGAGCTTGAGCAGTGTGTTGAGCACGCTGGGGCTGAGCGGCGCGGGGGTTTTCACCTCGTGCTGCTGATGCATGGGCGACTTCATGGGCGCGGGCGGCTGCTTCACCGGCTTGGCTTTTTTGGGCGGCGTCACGCTGGTGCGCTTTTGCGGCGGCTGCGGGGGCGGCGGCGGCATGGGCGTGGGAATGGGCGTTTGGGTGGGCGGCGGCGGCGGCGCGGCGGGCGCGGGCGGCGTGGGGGTGGGTTTGGCGTCGGGCGCGGGCGGCGGCGGGGGCGGCGGCGGGGGCGGCGCCACCAGCGGCTGCGGCTTGGGCTGGTTGGTGGCGATCGGCCCCTGATGCACCTGGTCGAGCTTCATGTTCGCCGGCGTTTTGCCGGTGAGGTCTGAATGCTGGGGCACTTGCGGACCAACGAGGTCCACATCCACATCCTGGTCGGCCGAGGTGTTGAGCGGCTGCATGGGCAGGGCCACGATCGCCGCGATGATGATCGTGGCGTGAATCAGAGCCGAAATGGTCGCGCCGCGGCGCATGTCCCGGTCCAACTTAAACTCCCCTTTCGCGGCTCACGTGAGCGCCCTTTCGCGGATCATTTGCCCGCGGGTGTCGGCTGCGCGAGCAGCGAAACCTTGGTGAACCCGCCCTGGATGATGGTCGACATCACCTGGATCATCAGCCCGTAGGACACATCCTTGTCACCGCGCACGAACACGCGCTGATCGGGATTGTTCTGAGCCGCCTGCTGGAGGGTGGCGACCAGATTATCGAGATCGACCGGCGTGTTTTGCAAGTAGACCTGCCCCTGGGCATTGACCGAGATGGTGATCGGCTTGGCATCCGCCTGAGCCGGGGCCGCGTTGGCCTTGGGCAGATTGACATTGACCGACGAGGTGATCATCGGCGCGGTGACCATGAAGATGATCAGCAGCACCAGCATCACGTCGACCAGCGGCGTGACGTTGATTTCCGCCATCGGGCGGTAGCGCTTCTTGCCCCCGCCCGGGCCCATCACCCCGCCCGCCATTTATTTATGCTCCTCGGTCTGGCGCGAGAGAATGGCCGAGAACTCGGAGCTGAAGGCCTCGAGCCGGCCAGCGAAGCGCGTGAGGTCGGTGGAGATTTTGTTGTAAGCCAGCACCGAGGGAATGGCCGCCACCAGGCCGAGCGCGGTGGCGAACAGCGCCTCGGCGATGCCGGGCGCAACCACCGAGAGATCGGTGTTATGCATGGCGGCAATGGCCGAGAAGGAGTGCATGATGCCC
This sequence comes from Pseudomonadota bacterium, assembly GCA_021809435.1. Classification (GTDB taxonomy): domain Bacteria; phylum Pseudomonadota; class Alphaproteobacteria; order Acetobacterales; family Acetobacteraceae; genus Acidocella. Next base: position 661,517 of record JAKBAD010000001.1, read on the forward strand.
CACACCGTGCCGAACAGCCCGACAAACGGCGCCGTGGAACCGACCGAGGCCAGAAAGATCATGAACCGTTCCAGCCGGTCCATCTCGCGCATGATGGTGACGTTCATCGCCCGCTCGACGCGCTCACGCACGCTGGTTTTGGCGATTTCGGAGCCCGCGATGCGCGCGGTGCGCTTCCACTCGCTCATGGCGGCGCCAAACACGGCGGCCATGGGGGTGGCGGGATCGGCGCCTTCGCGCTCATACAGCACATCGAGGCTGCCACCCGACCAGAACTCATCCTCGAAGCTGTTGGCCTCGCGGTTGACGCGGCGCATGGTCAGGGTTTTTTCGATGATGATCGCCCACACCCACACCGAGGCGAGCAGCAGCACGATCATCACCAGCTTGACCACCACGTCGGCCTGCAGAAACAGGCCGAGCAGCGAAAGGTCAGCCGAAGGGGGCGCGATGCCCGACTGCGCCACCGCACCGGCGGCCGTGGTGGCCGCCTGATTTACCGCATCCGCGGCCGAGGCCGCCTGTGAAACCGAATCCTGCAATGTCTTTCCCCAGCTAAATTTTCAGGCGCGCAACCCAGGCGCGCGGAATCCGTGTGGCCCGGCCGTCTGATACCCGCGCGCAACCGAGCCCGACCTCAAGCACAGCCAGCGAGTCGGCGCCACGCATGAATTTCTGACAAAGCGTGACAGACGCCCCGCCCAGACCCGTGAAGTCGGTCTCCACGCGTATTACCTCATCAATCTTCGCCGGCCGCTGATAGTGCAATTTGACGCGGTGCACCACAAACATGACGCCGAACTGCGCCACCATTTCCGCATGGGGGGCGCCCATCTCACGCAGGGCCTCGGTGCGCGCGCGCTCGGCGATCGCCAAGTAATTGGCATGATAGACAATGCCGCCGGCGTCGGTGTCCTGGTAATAAATGCGGGTGGTGTAGGTGTAAGTCACGCGGGGCTCATGAGGCGATTTTGGGGCGATTCTGTGGCGCGGAGGTTGTTTTTAAAAGATTTTTAAGGTCTTTTGACGGTCGGCCGGCAGAAAAGCGCGTTTTTTCAGAGTCTTAGCGCCGCTTTTTTGGAAAAAAGCGGCACCAAAAAACTTTTGATTCTGGAGGGCGCGGCCCCCGCTTGCGTTAATCCCCCAGCAAATCAGGCTGAAGGGGGCGGTCGCGCGGGGGCTCCAACCCCAGATGCCGCCAGCCCGGCTCGCCCAGCATGCGCCCGCGCGCCGTGCGCAGCAGCAGGCCTTCCTGGATGAGATAAGGCTCGATCACATCCTCGAGCGTGTCGCGCGCCTCGGCCAAGGCGGCGGCCAGGGTCTCGACCCCCACCGGCCCGCCGCCGTGATGTTCAGCCAGACGCATGAGATAGCGCATATCCATGGCGTCCAACCCCTTATGGTCGACATCGAGGCGGGTGAGCGCGGCATCGGCCAGCGCGCGGGTGATTTCGGCCACGCCCTGGGCGGTGGCGAAATCGCGCACACGCCGCGTCAGCCGCCCGGCCACGCGCGGCGTTCCGCGCGAGCGCTTGGCGATTTCCTCGGCCCCCTCATAGGCCAGGCGAACCCCGAGCTTCTCGGCCAGGCGCAGCACGATGCCGGTGAGCTCATCGGCGGTATAAAACACCAGCCGCAGCGGAATGCCGAACCGGTCGCGCAGCGGCGTGGCCAGCAGGCCCGCGCGCGTGGTGGCGCCCACCAGCGTGAAGGGCGGCAGATCGATTCGCACCGTGCGCGCGCCGGGCCCCTCGCCGATGATCAGGTCGAGCTGGAAATCCTCCATCGCGGGGTACAGAATTTCCTCGATCGCCGGCTGGAGGCGGTGGATCTCGTCGATGAACAGCACGTCCTTGGGCTGGAGATTGGTGAGAATCGCCGCCAGATCGCCGGATTTCTGGATCACGGGGCCAGAGGTCGCCTTGAAGCCCACGCCCATCTCGCGCGAGACGATTTGCGCCAGCGTGGTTTTGCCCAGGCCCGGCGGGCCGTGCAGCAGCACATGGTCGAGCGCCTCGCCGCGCGCCTTGGCGGCGGCGATGAAGATTTTCAAATTCTCGCGGCTGGCCTTCTGACCGGTGAAATCATCGAGCGATTGCGGGCGGAGCGAGACTTCGCCCGAATCATCGGGCAGGCGCTCGCCAGAGGTGAGGCGGTCTTCACTCATTTGGCCAGGGCTTTCAGGCCAGCGCGGATGAGCTGGTCAAGCGAGGCGCTCTCGCCATGGGTTTCCACCGCCTTGGCCAGCGCGGCCTCGGCCTCCGCGCGCTTATAGCCCAAATTGGTAAGCGCGGAGAGGGCGTCATTCACCGCGCCCTTGGCGGCCACCGGGGCGGGCAATGCCGCCGCGCCGCCGCCGGGCATGGCGCCCGCCTTCTCACGCAGCTCGGTGACCAGGCGGATGGCGAGCTTGGGCCCAACCCCTTGCGCGCGCGACAGCGCCGCCTTGTCGCCGGCCGAAATGGCGGCGATGAGCTGGTCGGGCGAGAGGGCGGAGAGAATGGCCAGCGCCACCTTGGCCCCCACGCCCTGCACGGTGGTGAGCAGCGAAAACCAGTCGCGCTCGGCGGGGGTGGCGAAGCCATAGAGCGTGATGGCGTCTTCGCGCACCTGCATTTCGGTGAGCAGCGTGACCGTGCCTTGCGGCAGGCTGGCCAGCGTGCGGCTGGAGCAGAACACCAGATAGCCGACGCCGTTGACATCGATGACACAGCTCGATTCGGCGCTGGCGGCGAGCACGCCGCGCAAATGCGCGATCATGCCCGCGCCTGCCAGACACTCGCGGTTGAGCGGTGATGGGCGTGGCAGATGGCCACCGCCAGGGCATCGGCGGCATCGGCGCGTTTTTGCGCGGCGCCCGGCAACAGGCGGCGCACCATCTGGCCGACCTGGTCCTTATCGGCCGCGCCGGTGCCGACCACGGCCATTTTCACGGTTTTGGCGCCATATTCAAACACCGGAATGCCCGCGCGCGCGGGGGCCAGCAGCGCCACGCCGCGGGCATAGCCCAGCTTGAGCGTGGCGGTGGCGTTGCGGTTGACATAGGTTTCCTCGACCGCCGCCTCATCGGGCACATAGCGGGCGAGGAGTTCGGCGAGCGCGTCATCGAGCGCTTTCAGGCGCAACGGCACGCTCTCCTCGCCATTGGTGGCGATCACCCCATCAGCCACATGGCGCAGGCGGTTGCCCTCGGCCTCCAGCACGCCCCAGCCCGTGAAGCGCAGGCCGGGGTCGAGACCGAGAAGCCGGACCAGCCGCGCGCTCATCAGGCCGAGAGCTTCGCCGCCACGTCGTCCGCCACTTCGAAATTGGCGTAGACATTTTGCACGTCGTCATCGTCCTCGAGCACATCGACCAGCTTGAGCACCGCGCGGGCCTTGTCCTCATCGAGCATCACGGTGGTGTTGGGCTGCCACTCCACGGCGGCTTCGGCGGGGTCGCCAAACCGGACGGCCAGCGCGTCGCGCACCGCGAAAAAATTCTCGATGGTGGTCTGCACCTCGTGGCCATCCTCGTCGGAGACCACCTCATCGGCACCGGCCTCGATGGCGGCTTCGAGCATGGTGTCCGAGTCGGCGATGCTGGCGGGGTAACGCACCGCGCCCAGGCGCTGGAACATGAAGGAGACGGAATTGGTCTCACCCAACGCACCACCGGCCTTGTTGAAGGCCGCGCGCACGACCGACGCCGTACGGTTGCGGTTATCGGTCAGCGCCTCGACGATGACGGCGACGCCCGCCGGGCCATAGCCCTCATAGCGCACCGACTCGTAATTCTCCTGCCCACCCGCGCCCGTTGCCTTCTTGATCGCGCGATCGATGGCGTCGCGCGTCATGTTCTGCTTGAGCGCGGTGCCTATGGCGGCGCGCAGCCGCGGGTTAGCCGCCGGGTCGGGCAGTCCTTCCTTGGCGGCCACCGCGATCTCGCGGATGAGCTTGGCGTAAATGCGGGCGCGCTTGGCGTCCTGCGCACCCTTGCGGTGCATGATGTTTTTTGCGTGTGAATGTCCAGCCATGACAGGGGCTGTAGCATTTTTGGCCCCGTGCCGTGAAGGTGGCCGCGCAGGATTGACAGACGAAGCCGCCCCCCTTAAAGCCGCCCCCACACCGGGCGCGTAGCTCAGCGGTAGAGCATTCGCTTCACACGCGAAGGGTCACAGGTTCAATCCCTGTCGCGCCCACCATTCTCTCCGGTGTTTGCTCCCTCGGGAGCCACGAAAACCGGGCGCGTAGCTCAGCGGTAGAGCATTCGCTTCACACGCGAAGGGTCACAGGTTCAATCCCTGTCGCGCCCACCATTTTCTCCCCTCACCTGCCTCCCACCACCGCCTTGATCTTCTCGAGCAGCCGGTCGCGCGAGCCCAGCGCCTCTTCGAGCAAATTGGCCTGGGCGATCATCAGCGTGTGCATTTCGAGCAGCTTCACCCCTTCGGCCGAATGCACCAGCACGGGCTCGAAGCGCAGCTCATCGGGGCGGGTAAGCGAGAATTTCAGCGCCGCCGGCACGGTGGTGCTGGCGGGCAGCATCAGGGGGGCGGTGTCCATCTTGGCGGCCATCTCGCGCAAGGGGCGCTTGATGAACACTTCGCGCCCATAAGGCACGCTGATGGTGCCAAACAGCGCCCGGCGCGAGAGAATACCAAAAATCTCGCGGCCCTCGCGGATGATCAGGCCAGGCAGCGTAGGGTCGGCGAGAAATTGCCCCTCGATATCGGAGGTTTTTTCCTCCAGCCCGGCATCGCGTGTCCACAGCTTCAGCCGCCCGATCACGCCTTGTTGGGTCGTGGCCGCGTTGACGGCGTCAATCAATGTCTCGAACACGCCCATAGGCACCCCCGCGCTGCAAAACTGGCGCACAGATGCAAACAACCTGACCGCGCGGCAATCACCTGGGCGCGACTTTAACTAAATGATCATGAATAAAAAACGGCGCCCCGCTGCCGGGGCGCCGTGAATGAGTGGGCGGGGGCGCAAGCCCCCTGCCCCGTGGTTCAGGCGGATTTGGCCATGCCGCGCAGCACGTACTGCAGAATGCCGCCATGCTTGAAGTACTCGACCTCGTCGGCGGTATCGACACGGCAAAGCACCGGCACCTCGGTCTTCGAGCCGTCAGCGCGGGTGATGACCAGCGTGAGGTCCATGCGCGGGCTCAGCTTGTCGAGACCGACGATGTCGATCACTTCGTCGCCGGTCAGGCCGAGCGATTTGCGCGTGGTGCCTTCCTTGAACAGCAGGGGCAACACGCCCATGCCGACCAGGTTGGAGCGGTGGATGCGCTCGAAGCTCTCGGCCACCACGGCCTGCACGCCCAGCAGCATGGTGCCCTTGGCCGCCCAGTCACGCGACGAGCCAGTGCCATATTCCTGCCCGGCGATGACCACCAGCGGCACGCCAGCCGCCTTGTACTTCACGGCCGCGTCGAAGATCGAAAGCTCCTCGCCGCCCGGATAGTACTTGGTGTTGCCACCCTCGGCGCCACCCAGCATCTCGTTCTTGATGCGGATGTTGGCAAACGTGCCGCGCACCATCACGTCGTCATTGCCGCGGCGCGACCCGTAGGAGTTGAAGTCCTTCTGGAGGACCTGGTGCTCGGTCAGGTACACGCCGGCGGGCGAGGTCTTCTTGATGTTGCCGGCGGGGGAGATGTGGTCGGTGGTGATGCTGTCACCCAGCAGCGCCAGCACGCGGGCCCCCTTGATGTCGGCGGCGCCACGCGGCTCCATCGTCATGCCTTCGAAATAAGGCGGGTTCTTCACGTAGGTGGAGCCCGACGGCCAGGCGTAGGTGTCGGTGCCGCCGGTGACCTCGATGGCCTGCCACTGGGCCGGGCCCTTGAACACGTCGCTATAGCGCTCGACGAACATTTCGCGCGTCAGCGTGCTGTGCACGGTGTCCTGCACTTCCTTGGTGGTGGGCCAGATGTCCTTGAGGAACACGGGCTTGCCATCGGTCGAGGTGCCGATCTGGGCGGTGGTGATATCCTCGCGGATATTGCCGAACAGCGAGTAAGCGACCACCAGCGGCGGCGAGGCCAGGTAGTTGGCGCGCACATTGGCGTGCACGCGGCCCTCGAAGTTACGGTTGCCCGAGAGCACCGACGCCGCGACCAGCTTGTTGGTCTCGATGGCATCGACGATTTCATCGGGCAGCGGGCCCGAGTTGCCGATGCAGGTGGTGCAGCCATAGCCAGCCGTCTGGAAGCCCAGAGCGTCGAGATCGGCGGTGAGGCCCGACTTGTTGAGATAGTCGGTGACGACCTGCGAGCCAGGGGCCAGCGAGGTCTTGACCCATGGCTTGGGCGTCAGGCCGAGCGCGCGGGCCTTGCGGGCCACGAGACCGGCGGCGACCAGCACATAAGGGTTGGAGGTGTTGGTGCAGGAGGTGATGGCCGCGATCACGACATCACCATGGGTGATCTCGTAACCCTTGCCCGCGACCGGCGCCTTCACGCCAACGGCATCGGCGGCGACGCCCAGGCCCTTGGTCAGCTCGGTGTTGAAGGCGCTGGCGGCATCCTTGAGCAGCACGCGGTCTTGCGGGCGCTTCGGCCCGGCGAGCGAAGGCTGCACGGTCGAGAGGTCGAGTTCCAGCGTGTCGGTGAAGACGGGGTCTTCGCCGGTGGTGCGCCACAGGCCCTGGGCCTTGGCATAGGCCTCGACCAGCTTGATGCGGTGCTCATCGCGGCCCGAGAGGCGCAGATAGCCGAGCGTCGCGTCATCGACGGGGAAGAAGCCGCAGGTGGCGCCGTATTCGGGGGCCATATTGGCAATGGTGGCGCGGTCGGCGAGCGGCAGCTCATCCAGGCCTTCGCCGAAGAATTCGACGAACTTGCCGACCACTTTCTTGGCGCGCAGCATTTGCGTCACGGTCAGCACCAGATCGGTGGCGGTCACGCCCTCGGCTAGCTTGCCATGCAGCTTGAAGCCAATCACATCGGGGATGAGCATGGCGATGGGCTGGCCGAGCATGGCGGCCTCGGCCTCGATGCCGCCCACGCCCCAGCCCAGCACGCCCAGGCCGTTGACCATGGTGGTGTGAGAGTCGGTGCCGTAGAGCGTGTCGGGGTAGACGAAGGTCTGGCCGTTATTTTCCGACGTCCAGGCAACCTGGGCCAGATATTCCAGGTTCACCTGGTGGCAGATGCCGGTGTTGGGCGGCACGACGCGGAAATTATTGAACGCCTCCTGGCCCCAGCGCAGGAAGCGGTAACGCTCGCCATTGCGCTCGAATTCGAGGGCGAGGTTTTTGTCCAGCGCGTCAGCGGAGGCGGTGTAGTCCATCATGACCGAGTGGTCGATGACGAGATCAACCGGGATCAGGGGGTTCACCTTGTCGGGCGAGCCGCCGAGCTTGATGACGCCGTCGCGCATGGCGGCGAGGTCGACCACCGCCGGCACGCCGGTGAAATCCTGCATCAGGATGCGCGCGGGCTTGAAGGGCACTTCCTTGGCCGAGGAGGCTTTCTCCAGCCACTCGACGATCGCCTTGGCGTCATCGACCGTGTAGCTGGCGCCGTTCTCAAAGCGCAGCACGTTCTCGAGCAGGATTTTCAGGGTCTTGGGGAGCTTGGAAATATCACCCAGCTTGGCGGCCGCCTCGGCCACCGCATAATATTTATAGTCCTTCCCATCGACGGACAAGGTTTTCTGGGTTTGCAGAGTATCGACGCCGATCGCTGTCATGGGCAAAACCTTTCTGCTGTTGCCGCTTGTGATTTGGTGCGGCTTAAACCATAGGCGCCGCGCGGCGTCCATTGCGCCGGCGAGGTTTTTGCACCTGCTCACGGCGCAGCAGCCAGCAAAATTCGGGGGTGCAGGGGTCAGGCGGGGTTTTGGCCGCCAAGCGCGCCAAAAACCTCTCGGGGCAAGGCAAAACCACCGCCAAGGTGCGCGTGGAAGTAACGATCTGTGTCCTGTTGTGGGACGATACGCCCCCATCCCGGCTCTGGCTGCGCCATGCGCATGGCTGGGTCACAGGGTGGGCGCCAAACCAGGGCCGAACCGGCTGTCGGCGGCCAATAGCGGCGCCAACAGCCAGGATACGCCAAACCCCCCTCAGGTGCCGGCGGGAAAAGCCAAGCCCGATCCCGGGTCGACGAACACCAGCCGGTCCTCGACCTCTTTCACGCCCGGCGCGTTCTCGGCCAGGCAGATCACGGCTTGCCGCTCTTCATCCGAGAAGATGGTGCCTTCGAGGGTCACGACCTTGTCCTTCACCTCGATGCGCAGCCCCGATTTCGGCGCCCATTTCGCCTTGGCCAGCTCTTCCTTGATGTAAGCGGCGATCTCCTCATCGTTGACGCCGTTATGGGTCTCGATCAGCCGGCGAGCCAGCGGGCGCAGCAGATCGGAGCGGCTGACCACGCCGACCAGCTTGCCCTCCTCGACCACCGGCAGGCGCTTGATGTGCTTGCGCGTCATCAGCCCGGCGACTTCGGCCAGATCGGTCTCGGGCGAGACGAAGATCGGGCTGTGGGTCATCACGCCGCTCACATGGCGGGCATGGGTGTGCACATAATCGGCCGCCACGGTGGAGGGCATGAGCATGGATTTAAGCCACCCGGCGGGCTTGCCATCGGTGCCGATCTCGGCGCGGCGGAGCAAATCCCCCTCGGTTACCACGCCCACCAGCCCGCCATGTTCATCGATCACCGGCAGGCCGCTGACATGGTTGGCGAGCATGATGCGCGCGGCATCGGCCACGGTGGTTGCCGGCATCACCGAAATGGCGCTGCGGTTCATCACCTCTGAAACTTTCATATTATCCTCCGGATAGGCTGGCTTGTTCTCTTTCCTCGCGCGATTCCGCCCGCGCCTCCATGACGCAGGTCAAAACGCCACCGGCAAACGCAGCGCTCAGACAGCGGCTTCGGCGATATCGGAGAGCGCTTGAGGGCGCAGCAGCACCACTTCGTGGATGTTGGGGATCTCGATCAGCCCCTCGCGCTTGAGATTCGAAAGCGAGCGCGACACGGTTTCGATGGTGAGGCCCAGATAATCCGCCAAATCAGTGCGCGAAAGCGGCAGGGTGAGCGAGGAATGCGGCTTGGGCAGCGCCCCCGAGGCGCAGACATCCTGGCGTTCGGCCCAGGAGAGCAGAAAACTGGCGATGCGCTCGATGGCGGTTTTGCGGCCCAGCAGCAGCATTTGCTGCTGGCTGATCACCAGCTCATGCATGGCGACATCGAGCAGTTTGCGCTCCAGAATCGGGTATTCGGCGAACATCGAGAGCATGGCGGCGCGCGAGAAGCGGCACAACCTCACGGGCTCCATCGTCTCGGCCGAAAACACGTTTTTCTCGGTGGCGGCGAGGCCCAGAAAATGCCCGGGGCCGGCGAAGCCGGTGATCTGGCGGCGGCCATCGGGCAGAGACTTGAACAGCCGTACATTGCCCGAATTGACGTTATAAAAATAAGCGGCCGGCTCACCTTCCTCGATGAACACGGTGCCGGCGGGCAAGGTTTGGCGCTGGGCGGCACGAAAGAGGAAGCCAACCTCGTCATCCGACAGGGCGTCGCACAGGCCATGACGGCGCGCGCCGCAATCGTCACAGGCGGAGGCCGCGGTGCGATTGGCCAGGTTGATGGCCACCGGGCGGCGGAAATCCGTGATCTTGTTGAGCGACGTCATGGGCTGGGTTTAACAAAGCTTACGAGATTGATCCAGATCAATCATCTGGTTGACACACGGTTTCCTGCCAAGGGGCGGCGCGGGACACATAAAAATACCGCGAGCGCCGCCGCCCCCAATGCCGGCAGTGCCAGCACGCTGCCCTCGGGGCCGGTGAGCCCGCCCGTGAGCCAGCCCGGGCCGGAGGCGCTGAAATGCCACAGCGTGCCCGCGCAAAGCTGGCCGCTATCGGGCGTGCCGAAGAGAAAATTCTCACCCCAGTCCCAGGCGGCATGGAAGCCGATGGCGCACCACAAGCCCCCCGTGCGCCAGAGCGCGAAGGCCAGCAGCAGCCCGGCGGTGAACAGCGTGACAAACCCCACCGGGCTCTCGCCCCGGTTGAGCCCATGGGCCAGCGCGAACAGCAGCGAGGTGATGAGCGCCGCCGGCCAGAAACCCAGCCCGGCGCCCAGCGCGCGCTGCAAATAACCGCGGAAGCACAGCTCCTCGGCCAGGCCGGTGAGCAAGCAGGCAAAGCCCCAGAGCAGCGCGTAGCCAAGCGCCGTAAGGGGCGCCAGTCCGCCGGGCGTGAAGCGCCCCAGCCCCAGCGCGGCCAGCCCCAGCAGCAGCGCCGCCAGCGCGGCCAGCGCGCTCGCCCCGCCCAATCCGAGATGCCGCCCCGCCCGGCCGCCCGCCAAGCCAAACGCCCACGGCGAGACGCCTTCTAGCCAGGCCATGAGCCACGTCGCCCCCACCACGGGGATGAGCAGCAATAATTCATTGACGATCACAAACCCTGGCCCGACATGGCCCGCGGCCAGGCTGGCGCGCAGCCAAGGGCCAGCCAGACGGGCCAGCACCAGCGCCGCGGCAAACAGCACCCCCAGCAGCACGGCGCCAAACAAGGCCGCCCGCCAGCCCGTGCGCACACCAGCCGCACCCCGCCAAAATGTGGGCGGCGCGGCTGGCCGGTTAAGCCAGTTCACCCTTCGGTGAGGTGTGTCATGGAGACGTTCTTGGCCTCCGGCCCGAACAGCATGAACAGGATCAGCACCACCGACACCACACCCGCCACCAGCATGAGCGCGAAGCCGTAATCCCCGCCATACCGGGCGGCGATGGCCGCCTGCATGGGCGCGTTGACCGAGGCCACGAAATTGCCCAGCTGATAGACAAAGCCCGGGAAGGTGCCGCGAATTTCGGAGGGCGAGAGCTCGTTGAGATGCGCGGGCACCACGCCCCACGCGCCTTGCACCGCCACCTGCATGACAAACGCCGAAATGGCGATGGTGGTGAAATCTGTGCCGTGCGACCAGGGCCAGAGCACCACCAGCGAGAGCAGGCAGGCGGCGATGATGGCATAACGCCGGCCGATCTTCTGGCTCAGCAGCCCGAACAGAATGCCGCCCACGATGGCGCCGATATTGAAGATGATGCCGGTATTGGCGATCTGCTCATGGGTGAAGTGCAGCTGCTTGCCCAGAAACGCCTTCTGATAAATATCTTGCGTGCCGTGCGAGAAAAAATTGAACGCCGCCATCATCAGCACGCCGTAAATGGCGAGCTTGGCGTTCTTGGCCAGCACCTGACCGATGGAAATCTTCGGCCCCGCCTTCATCTTGGCGAAGGCTGGGCTCTCCTGCACCGAATGGTTGATGAAGAACACCAGAATGGCCGGGGCGGCGCCGACAAAGAACATGCCGCGCCAGCCCAGCGCCTTGTCGCCAAATTCAAACAGCAAGGTGGCGAGCAGGAAGCCGGACGGATACCCCGCCTGCAACAGCCCCGAAACCCAGCCGCGCCAGCGATCGGGAATGGTTTCCATGACCAGCGAGGAGCCGATGCCCCATTCGCCGCCCATGGCAATGCCAAACAGCGTGCGGATGACCAGGAAGGAGGTAAAGGACCAGGCGAAGCCGGTGGCGGCCTCGAACACCGAATAGAGCAGCACCACCAGCATCAAAACCGGTTTGCGGCCATAAATATCGGCGAGTCGGCCAAAAATGAAGGCGCCGATGGCGCGGGTCGCCAGGGTGAGCGTGATGGCGAAGGTGATCGAGGTGATCGAGACCCCGAAGGTCTTGGCGACTTCGTCGAAGGTCAGGATGAGGATGAAAAAATCAAACGCATCCAGAGCCCAGCCCAGATAAGCCGCGACAACGGCATTTCGGGCGCGCGAAAAATCTTCGGCGGCAATGGCCATATGGTCTCCCCCTGTCCTGATGACCGCCCCACAACGCGGCGGACGCCCCGCCTTCATGAAACGCGGCCATGGTTTAAGCAAGCGCGCAAAGCACAACACCCGCGCCCTGTTTCATGTGCGGGCCCGGGAAGCGGATACAAGCGATATATATGGAGAAAATTGGTCGGAGTGAGAGGATTCGAACCTCCGGCCCCTGCGTTCCGAACACAGTACTCTAACCAGGCTGAGCTACACTCCGATGGGGGCAGCCTATAGCGAAGCGGATGAGTGAGCGCAAGCCGCGCGGCGTATTTTCGTGCCGCCCCCCGCCCCAAGCCCGGCGCTGTGATGAATTTGCCGCATCAATCCATGAAAAATCAATAAGTCCTGGCCACGATCGGAAGTTGCGTGTTAGAATTCGCCCATGTGCGTGAATTGTGACTGGACAAGGCGTTCCTTCCTGCGACTCGCGCTTGGCGCGACGGGGGCGGCGGCGCTCGCGCCCCGGCCGGCTTTTGCCACGGCGGCCGAAATTCCCCCGGCGCAGCGGCCGCTGGTGATGCTCGACCCCGGCCATGGCGGGCACGACCCTGGGGCCATCGCCCCCGATGGGATATTCGAGAAACATATCACCCTGGCGACCGGTTTTGTGCTGCGCCGGGCGCTGCTGGCCACCAGGCGGTATCGCGTGGCCATGACCCGCACGCGCGACGTGTTCGTGCCGTTGCAGGACCGGGTGAATGATGCCGTGAACCAGAACGCCAACCTGTTCATCTCGCTGCATTGCGACCATCTGCCGATCGATAATCTGCGCGGGGCGAGCGTGTTCACCCTCTCCAACACCGCCTCCGACGCGCTGTCCGCCGATCTCGCGCATGACGAAAACAGCGCCGACACCACCGCCCCCGCCATTACCGGCGTCTCGCCGAAAGTGGCCGATATTCTGGCCAGCCTGGAAGCGCGCGCCACCAACCTCAATTCCGCCAGCCTCGCCCAGGACATCGCGCGCTCGTTTCGCGGCGTGGTGCCCCTGCTGCCCGACCCCGAGCGCTCAGCCAATTTCGCCGTGCTGCGCGATGCCTCAACCCCCTCCACCCTGGTCGAGATGGGCTGCCTCACCAACAAGCTCGACGAAAAGCGCCTGCGCGACCCCAAACAGCGCGCGCTGATCGCCGGGCTGCTGGTTCAGGCCATCGATGCCTATTTCGCCCATTATGCCCAACAGCGCATGGCGGGTTAGAAAGCGGCCGCCAAACCCGATATTTACCACCGGTTTGCCAGGATTTTAGGCCCCAACGCCTCGCCCGGGACCACACGTGATGCTAAGAGCCCCCCATGTCTGACCCGCAAGACCCGTTTTCGGCAGGCGAACGCCTGGCCCCGCCCCGCCGCCAGCCCGAGCAAAAGCCCGAGCGGCCGCAACGCCCCGAACGCAAACGGCACCAAAGCCTCGGCGCCCGGCTGCTGGGCGGGCTGGTATTTGGCATTTACCGGTTCATTTTCGCGGGCGCGGTACTGGCCATTGCCGCCGGGGTCGGGGTGTTTTTTTACTTCTCGGCCAACCTGCCCAGCGTCGACAGCCTGAAGGACTATAAGCCGCCACTGGAAAGCCGGGTTTATGCCTCGGATTTCCAGGAACTGGGCTCGATTGGCAGCGAGCACTCGATTTATGTGACCTATGACCAGATTCCGCCGATCGTCGCGCAGGCCTTCATCTCGGCCGAGGATCGGCTGTTCTGGTCCGAGCCCGGCATCAACCCCGCCGCCATCGTGCGCGCGGCGCTCACCGACATCACCCTCATCGGCACGGGCCGGCGGCCCATCGGCGCATCCACCATCACCCAGCAGGTGGTGAAAAACATGCTGCTCGATAACCACATCACTTTCGCCACCAAAATCAAGGAGGCGCTGCTGGCCATGCGGGTCAGTCAGGTGATGACCAAGCAGCAAGTGCTCACGCTTTATTTGAACGAGGTCGATCTCGGCCATAATTCGCTCGGCATCGCGGCGGCCGCGCAAACCTATTTCGACAAGCCGCTCTCCCAACTCGACATCGCCCAAGCCGCGACGCTGGCCGCCCTGCCCAAGGCGCCAACCAATTACGACCCCTTCCTGCATCCCGCCGACTCGCTGGCGCGGCGTAATTTCGTCATCAGCCGCATGTTGGCCGATGGCGCCATCACCCAGGCCCAGGCCGATGCCGCAACCCAGGAGCCGCTGCTGCCGCGGGCGGGCATTCTCGACCAAGGCATCCCCGATGGCGGCTATTTCGCCGACGCGGTGAAGGCACAGCTGATTTCCCAGTTCGGCGCCGATACGGTCAATCAGGGCGGGCTGATCGTGCACACCACCATCGATCCCGCGCTGCAAAAGGCGGCGACCGATGCCGTGCGCGACGGGCTGGAACAATATGACCATCGGCATGCGGGCTGGCACGGCCTCGTCACCACCATCGACACGCCCAACCTCGCCACCAGTTGGCAAAAGCCGCTGGCCAAGCTGGCCACACCGCCCGGCATGCGCGAGGCGTGGCGGCTTGGTGTGGTGCTGAACGCCGGCGCGCAAAGCGCGCTGATCGGCTCGATCGACCCGGCCTCGGGCGCCGCCCAAACCGGCAGCCTGCCACTGGCCAACATGCGCTGGGCGCGGCTGCGCGGCCATGGCGCGCCCAGCGCCGTTTCGCAGGTGCTGCACACGGGCGATGTCATCATGGTCTCGGGTCAGGGCAATGATCTCTCGCTCGAACAAATCCCCATCGTGCAGGCGGCCTTGTTCTCCATCGACCCCAATACCGGCCGGGTGCTGGCCATGGTCGGCGGCTGGAGCCACGGCGTCAGCCCGTTCAACCGCGTGACACAGGCCCAGCGCCAGCCCGGCTCCTCGGTCAAGCCGCTGGTCTACCTCACCGCCATGGAACAAGGCGTGCAGCCCGATGCCGTGGTCCTCGACGCCCCCTTCGTGGAGCAACTGTCCGACGGCACCGTTTACCGCCCCGGCAATTACGAGCAGACCTTCCAGGGCCCGGTGCCGCTGTTCCACGCGCTTGAGCAATCGCTCAATCTCGCCACCCTGCATCTCGCGCGCCAGATCGGCTTGCCCAACATCGCCACCACGTTCCAGAATTTTGGCATCGTGAACCCGATGCCGCCTTATTATCCCTCGGCCATCGGCGCCATCGACACCACGCTGTGGAAAATGGTCACCGCCTATGCCGCGCTCGATAATTATGGCCGCGAAGTGCAGCCGACGATGATCGACAGCGTGACCAACCCCGATGGCACCGTGCTCTATCAGGCGCCGGGCGAGAGCTGCCCCGGCTGCACCAACGGCACCCCCACCCAGCCGCCCCAGCTATCTCAGCCCGGCACCCAGGTGGCCGACCCCGATTCGGCGTTCCAGATCATCACCATGATGAAGGGCGTGGTGCTGCGCGGCACCGGCGTGCCGGCGGTGGTGGGCATTTCCCAACCCGTGGCGGGCAAGACCGGCACCACCAATAATTTCAACGACGCCTGGTTCATCGGCTTCACGCCGGGAATCGTGACCGGCTGCTGGATCGGCTATGATCAGCCCCAGGGGCTGGGCAACGATGAAACCGGTGGCAGCGTGTGCGGGCCGATCTGGAATGAGTATATGAAGGCGGCGCTCAAGGACCAGCCCGACCTCGATTTCGCCGCGCCCCCCGGCATGAGCCTTGAGCAAGTGCCCGAGCCCGATGGCGAGATGGTGACGGAAGCCTTCAAACCCGGCCAGACGCCCGGCGCCCAGGACCAGAACTCGCTGCTCGGCGGTAATGATACCGGGCTTGGCGCCTCCACCGGCGCGCCCGGCACCACCCCGGCCCCAGGCCAGCCAGGCGCCGCCAGCCCGCCCGCGAATGGCGGCTCCTCGCTCGGCGGGCTGTACTAAACCGGTGCGTTTGGAGTAGTACGCCCCAATGTCTGCTGAATCCGACCAACTGAATGAGCAAATCGGCCGCTCGGTCGCCTTGCTGAGGAGGCATCTTTGACTGGGATGCCGCTGTCATCAAGCTCGCTGAGCTGAACCACCGCGCCGAGGATCCCAACCTCTGGAACGACGCCGAGGCCGCGCAAACCGTGATGCGCGAGCGCAACCGCATCGCCTCGATGGTCGAAGGCGTGCAGGCGATCGAGACCGAGACCAAGGATACGCTCGAACTCATCGAGATGGCCGAGGCCGAGGCCGACGAGGCCATGGTGCAAGACGGCATCAAGGCCCTGGAGCGCCTGGCCGAGACCGCCAAACAAAAAGAGATCGAGTCGCTGCTCTCGGGCGAAGCCGACGGGCGCGACGCGTTTGTGGAAATCAACGCCGGGTCGGGCGGTACCGAGGCCCAGGACTGGGCGCAGATGCTCTACCGCATGTATATGCGCTGGGCCGAGCGCAAGGGCTTCAAGGTCGAGGTGCTCGATGAATCAGAGGGCGAGCAGGCGGGCATCAAATCGGTGACGCTCCAGATCACCGGCGCCAATGCTTATGGCTGGCTGAAGACCGAATCGGGCGTGCACCGGCTGGTGCGTATCTCGCCATTCGACTCCGCCGCCCGCCGCCATACCAGCTTTTCCTCCGTATGGGTCTATCCGGTGGTCGACGATACGATCGAAATCGAGATCAACCCGGCGGATTTGAAGGTGGATACGTTCCGCGCCTCGGGCGCGGGCGGCCAGCACGTGAACAAAACCGAATCGGCCATCCGCATCACCCACGTGCCCACGGGCATCATCGTCGCCTGCCAGACCGACCGCTCCCAGCACCGCAACCGCGCCACGGCCATGAACATGCTCAAGGCGCGCATGTATGAGATGGAGCTGCAAAAGCGCGAAGCAGCCTCGGCCGCGACGGAAGCCGCCAAAACCGACATTGGCTGGGGTCACCAGATCCGCTCTTACGTTCTGGCGCCTTATCAGCTGGTGAAAGACCTGCGCACCGGCTGCGAAAGCGGCAACCCCGCCGCCGTGCTCGATGGCGCGCTCGACCCGTTCCTGGCCGCCTCGCTCGCCGCGCGCGTGGGCGCCACGCGCTCGGAAGCCTCGGCGATGGCCGAGTAAGGGCTGGGACCGGTTTCAGACGTTTTTAGGGGCGGCCTTTTTAAAACAGGCCGCCCTAAAACTTTTAAGCTCATCCAAAGCCAATTTATCCCCGCCCGGCTTTCACGGGGCGGCATGCGCGGTTAGGTTGGTGCCATGTTCGCGCATTTGCCCGCCCTGCTCGCCGCCTTCGCCGCCTCGGCGGTCGAATTCATCGAAGCCCTGACCATTGTGCTGGCGGTGGGCGTGGCGCGCGGCTGGCGCCCGGCGCTTACGGGCGCGGGGGCGGCTTTGGCCTTGCTGGCGGGTAGCGTCGCGCTGATTGGCCCGTTGCTGGCGCGGGTCGATCTGCGCGTCATCCATCTGCTCACCGCCGCGCTGCTGCTCACGCTCGGGCTGCGCTGGCTCAGAAAATCCGTGCTGCGCGCGGCCGGACGGATGAAACAACGCGACGAGGCGGCGGCTTATGAACGCGAGCTGAAGCTGCTGCAAAACCCCGCGGTGGCGGCGTTTGGCACGGCGTTCAACATCACCCTCACCGAAGGCATCGAGGTGGTATTCATCGTGCTGGCCATTGGCGCCGGGGCGCCGGCGCTGCTGCCATCCGCCGTCGCGGGCGCGCTCATGGCCCTGGTGCTGGTAATGTTCGCGGGCCTGCTGGTGCATCGCCCGCTGGCCCGGATCCCGGAAAACACCCTGAAATTCGGCGCCGCCATCCTGCTGGTCTCGTTCGGGCTGTTCTGGGGCGCCGATGGGCTGGGTCTGGCGCTTCCCGGTGGCGATGCCACCCTGCCCGCGCTCATCGCCCTGGTGCTGGCCGCCGCCCTGCTGGCCACCCGCGCGCTGCGCGTGTAGCGCCATAACCGTTTGGTCGGAACATCTAGAGCGACATCTAATCAAATGGAATCATTTGATTGGATGTCGCTCTAGGCCCAGCCCCGCGCGCGGCACAGTTTCACAAACGCGCCCGCCGCCGGGCGCATCACCCGCCCGGCCACGGCGGTCAGATAAATCCGCCGGGTCAACTCTGGCTCCACAAACCGCCGCGCGGTGAGGCTGGGCGGCAGGCTGAGCCGCTCGGAGAGCAGCGCCACCCCAAGCCCCGCCGCCACCAGATCAAGCACCTGCCCCTGCGTGCCCCGGCAGGGCCGCAGCGCCACACCCTGCCCCGCGCGGGTGCCAAAACCGCCGCACGCATCGCCCACCAGCAGCGTCTCACCGGCCAGATCCGCCAACATGCACTGGTTGCGCGCGGCCAGACGGTGGCCCACCGGGCACACCAGCGCCGCCCGGTCGAGGTAAAGCGGCCAGCGGTGCAGGCGCTCGGGCAAATCACCCTCGGGTATCAGCGCGCAATCAAGCGCATCGGCCAGCAACGCCTCCGACAAACCGGCGCTCGAGGCCTCGGTGAACTGCACCTCGGCCTCGGGCATGGCGCGCAGCACTTCGGCCACTTCGGCGCCCACCACGCCAGCCGCAATGCCCGGGCCAAAGCCAATGCGCAGCCCCCCCGGCCCGGCAATATGGGCGGCGGCCAGGGCGCGGGCGGCATCGGCGGCCTCCATCATCGCCCGCAGGGGCGCGCGCATATCCTCGCCCAGTTGGGTCAGGCGGGTCTGGGTGCCTTCACGCAAAATCAGCGCGCCGCCAAACTCCTCCTCCAGCCGGGCGATGGCGCGCGAAAAAGCCGGCTGGGTGACATGGCAGGCCTCCGCCGCGCGCGAAAAATTCAGCACGCGGGCCAGCGCCAGAAAATAGCGCACCTGGGTCAGCTCCATGCGCCCTGCCCTTCCAACCGGGCGATGATCTCGTCAGGCTCCGGGCGCTTGGCGAAATCCCCCTCGGCAAAGCGCCAGGACACCACGCCATCGGGGCGGATGATGAACACGGCGGGCACCGGCAGGCACCAGGCGGCATTGCCGTGGCGCATGGCGAGATCCACCGCCCCCAGCCGCGCGCGGTAGAGCGGCGGCACGCGATAAACCACCCCCGCCTGCACCCCAACCCCGAAATCAACATCGCACAGCACCTCGAAGGCGCCGTGATGACGGGCGCTGAAGCGGGCGGGCAGATCGCCGGTTTCCGGTGTCAGCGTCAGCAGCCGCCCGCCGGCCTGGCTGATGCGCGGCGCGGCCTCGGCCAGGGCTTCGGCCATGAGCTTGCAAAACGGGCACCATTCACCACGGAAAAACACCAGCACCACCGGGCCGCGCGCCAGCTCGTCACGCAAGGTAACCAGCCGCCCCGCGGCGCTGGGCAGGCAGAATTCCGGAAAAACCGCTCCCTGAGGCAGAATACCCTCCAGAAACCCAGTGCGCGCGAGCGTGCCCAGCACCTGGATGTAGGCGGCATCCCAGTCAGGATTTTCGCGCCGGGCGGCGAGCAGCGCGCCCAGGCGGTCGGTCAACGTGCCGATGTCAGCCTCCTTGCCTCCGGGCGCGAGGGTAGAACCCCGCCCCGGTTGCGCGCAATGCTTACTGCGAATTGCTCATGGAATTATGGCTCATGCCGGTGCTGGCGCCATTGCCCATGGTGTTGGCCTTGCTGTTGCCCATGGCACTGGCGGTGGAAGGCTTGGCGCTGTTGCCCATGGCGCTGTCTTGGCCCATCGCGCCGCCACCCGACATGGCGGTGCCCGAGACATTGCCCATGGCATTGCTCATGGACGAGCTGGTTTGCGCGTGCGCCATGCCAAACCCCGCCAGGCTGAGCACCACGAGAGCGGCAGTGATACGAGACATTCTAAAATCCTCCTGCGAAAACCGGGATCATCCGGCCCGCCAGAGATGCCAGCCCAAGCCCCCTTGCGCCAATGCCGTTGCGGCATAAATCCGATGCCTTGAGGCGGTCGTATCTTCCAGAGCTAATAGCGCCTGAAAGGAGCCGGACATGGCGAACAAGCCCATCCACCCCTGGCCATTGCGGTTGATGCACGCGCTCAACGCCCTGGCCATCATCATGATGATCGGTTCAGGCTGGCAGATTTATGATTCCTCCCCCCTGTTCACCTTCACCTTCCCCGCAACCATCACCATAGGCCAATGGCTCGGCGCCGCCATCGCCTGGCATCTGGCCTGCATGTGGCTGCTGGTGCTCAACGGCCTTTGCTATGTCGGCTGGAGCCTGGCTTCGGGCCATTGGCGTAAATTCCTGCCGCTCACGCCCCGGCTGGTGTGGCAAGATCTGAACGCCGCGCTCCGCTTCCGCCTGCCCCATGAAACCGGCGTCTATAACGCCGTGCAGCGGCTGCTTTACGTGGGCGTGCTGCTGGCCGGGCTGGTGCTGGTCATTTCGGGGCTTGGCATCTGGAAGCCCGTGCAATTGTGGTTCTTGTGCGATCTGTGCGGCGGCTTCGTGGTGGCGCGCTATGTGCATTTCTTCGCCATGAGCGCGGTGGTGCTGTTTCTGGTCGTGCATCTGGCGCTGGTCATCGCCGTGCCCAAGGTGTTGCCGCCCATGATCTTCGGGGGGCGCGCGCCATGATCCGCCGCCGCACCCTGCTCTACCGCGCCATGGCGCTCGGGCTCATTTCGCCCCTCACCGCCTGTGATTTCGACGATCCGATGCACCCAGACCTCGCCGACAAATTCCTCTCCGCCATGTCGCGCTGGAACGACATGGTGCAGGCGGCGCTGTTCAACCCCCACACCCTCGCCCCCAGCTTCCGCCCAGACCAGATCACCCGCCCGCCGCGCTTCAACGCCTTCTACGATATTTCCCAGGCGCCCATCGTCTCGCCCGCCACCTGGCGGCTGGCGCTGTCCGGCCAGATCGCCGACAAGCGCCCCTGGGGGCTCGATGAGCTGCTCGCCCTGCCGCAGGAAAGCCAGATCACCCAGCTCACCTGCGTGGAGGGCTGGCGCACCATCGGGCAATGGAGCGGCGTGCGCCTGAGCGCGTTCCTGCGCCGCGTGGGGGCCGATCTCTCCTGCCGCTATGTCGGGTTTCAATGCGCCGATGGCTATTACACCTCCATCGACATGGCCTCCGCCCTGCACCCGCAAACCATCCTGGCCCTCACCTTTCTGGGCGCGCCACTCACGCCCCCCTTCGGCGCGCCGCTGCGGCTCAGAATTCCCACCAAGCTTGGCTTCAAAAACCCCAAGAGCGTGGTGGCGCTCTCGGTCACCAACCACTACCCGGGCGGATATTGGGAAGATCAGGGCTATAACTGGTTCTCCGGCTCTTGATGATTGCCGTGAGCTGCGCCAAGCAACGGGCATGAAAGCGACCCTCTGGCTCATTGCCCTCGCCACCATCCTGCGCCTCATTTTTGCCGGCTATACCGGGCTGGGGGTCGATGAATCCTATATGGTGGCGGCGGCGCACAGCTTCGACGCCTCATATTTCGACCATCCGCTCGTCTCCTGGTGGCTTGAGCTGGGGGCCCGCGCGCTCACCGGCTCGGCCGCGCCGCTTGTGGTGCGCCTGCCATTCGTCAGTCTCGCCGCCATCACCTCCTGGCTGCTCTTCTTCATCACCGCCCGGCTGTTCGATGAGCGGGCCGGCTTCTGGGCGGTGGTGGCCTACAGCGTCTCACCCGTGTTTTCGCTGGCGGCCGGCTGCTGGGTGCTGCCCGACGGCCCCGTGGATCTCGCGCTCGCCGCCTTCATGCTGGCCACTCTGCGCGCGACAGGCTTCATCGACGGCAAACCCACGCCCAATTGCTGGCTGGTCGCCGGGCTGTTCGCCGGATTGGCCATGATCTCGAAATACAACGCCGTCCTGGTCATTGCCGGGGTGGGCATCGGCCTGCTGCTGGCGCCGCAATTGCGCGCCCAGTTCCGCCGCCCGCAGCTTTGGCTGGGCGTGCTCATCGCGCTTGGGCTAACGTCGCCGCTGCTATGGTGGAATGCCCATCATGGCTGGGTCAGCCTCCACTACCAGGGCGGGCGCGTGGATGGGGGGCATCTGCGCCCCTATATGCCCTTCTATGTCTGGGGCGGCGAGGCGCTGTTCGTGCTGCCCTGGCTGTGGCTTCCCATGATCTGGGCGCAAATCCGCGCCCTGCGCGCGGGGCCGGCCCAGGCCGCGCCCTGGCTGCTAGCCTGGGCCGGGTTGATTCCGGTGCTGCTGTTCGCGGTCATCAGCATCTGGTCATCGACCCATATCCTGTTCCACTGGGCGGCGCCGGGCGAGCTTTTGCTCTTTCCGCTGCTCGGCGCCTGGGCGCGCGGCATCTCTCCTCGCCTGCGCAACACGGTCGCCGTGGGTTCGGGGGCCTTGCTGGCGGGCGCCATGCTGTTCATCGCCGCCGAGGTGCAATTCGCCTTTCTCCCGCATCTCGACAGGCTCTCCAAACCCGGCAGATCACCGCTCTTGCAGGCCATCGACTGGACCAGCATCGGCCCGCAAATTCCCCCGGGCATCGACGCCATCGCCGCTCAGCGCTGGTACGATGCCGGCAAGGTCGGCTACGCGCTGGCGCTTGACCATGTGAACATCCCCGTCACCGTGTTCGCGGGCGGGCCGCACCAATTCGCCTTCTCGGCGCCACCGGCCTCCTTCATCGGCAAAAACGTGCTGGTGCTCTCCATGCCCTGGACCATGGAACAAACCGCCTCGTTCTGCGCCAGCTCCTTCCAGAGCTTCACCCCCGGCCCGGTGCTCACCGTCACCTTCCACGGCCATGTGCTGCTGGCCATGCCCACCTATATCGGCCACGACATGCAAGCCGTACCCGCGCCTAGAGCGTGATGACCGAAGGCGGAATCGCCGCAGGTCTGAATCACGCGATCAAACCAAAAGTTAGAGCGGGGTGAGTGAGCGAAAGCGAACTCATCACGCTCTAAATCGGGCACGGGCACAGTGTCGGGGTCCTGAACGGCGCGTTCAGGCCGTGGCGCCACCCGCAACGCAGGCGGCGCCACGATCATCGCGCCCTGGCGTGTTGTTCATTCAATGAAAAACACGCCAGCTTTGTTGGGACGAGCCGTTTCATGCGTTTATCTAGCTGCCATCGCGTCAGCCCAAACGCCTATGGCCCTAAGCCGCGGCCGGCAATTCGCCCGCGACCTTGCCGGGCTCCAGCGTGGCGGGGCTGGTGCCGGCGGTGGTGATGGCGATTTTACGCGGACGCGCGCTGTCGGGGATCACCCGGCGCAGCTGCACATGCAACAACCCATTGGCCATCGCCGCGCCTTCCACCACCATGTGGTCGGCGAGTAAAAAGCGGCGGCTGAAGGCGCGCGCCGCGATGCCGCGATGCAGGAACTCGCTCGTGGGCGGCGCGGCCTCGGCCACACGGCCGGAAACCAGCAAGGCATTGTCCTTCACCGTCACGTCCACCTCCTCGGGCGCGAAGCCTGCCACCGCCAGGGTCACGCGGTAGCTGTCCTCAGAGAGACGCTCGATATTATAGGGCGGATAGGCCGCGACATCCTGAGGCAGCGTGTCAGCCAGCCGGGCGAGCCGGTCAAAGCCGATGGCGGTGCGAAACAGCGGCGCGAAGTCATAAGTCATGGTAAACCTCCTCGAATAAGCAAGGTTGCGTAAACAGAGTCTGTTGAATTCAGCCCCTTTCACCCCCATCATGGCGGGTGGACGAGGCGCCAGGACCCGCAGCGGCATCCCAGCGAACACAGATTATGGGATTCGCCCGCCCTGATTCAAGAAAAAACCGCCACTGGCGGCAAACCCGGCGCCACCCTAAATGCAGGCCATGAGCCTCGAGGATTTCATCAGCCGCCACCACCGCCTGTTCATTCTCACCGGAGCCGGGTGCAGCACGCCGTCCGGCATCCCCGATTACCGCGATGAACAAGGCAACTGGAAGCGCAGCCCGCCAGTCACCTACCAGGCGTTTATGGGCGCGCAGGCCACCCGCCAGCGTTACTGGGCGCGCAGCCTGGTGGGCTGGCGCCGCTTTGGCCAGGCCCGGCCCAATGGCGCCCACCAGGCGCTGGCCGCGCTCGAAGCCCTGGGCAAAACCGAGCTGCTGGTGACCCAGAATGTCGACCGGCTGCACCAGGCCGCGGGCAGTTCACGGGTGGTCGATCTGCATGGCCGGCTCGATCTCGTGCGCTGCCTGGGTTGCGAGCGGCGCACCCCGCGCGGGGCATTCCAGGCCGAGCTGGCCGGGCGCAACCCGCACTGGGCGGCGCTGGACGCTGACAACGCCCCCGATGGCGACGCTGACCTGGAGGCTGCCGATTTCTCCTCCTTCACCGTGCCGGGCTGCGTTGCCTGCGGCGGGCTGCTGAAGCCCGACGTGGTGTTTTTTGGCGAAAACGTGCCGCGTGAGCGGGTCGAGCGCGCCTATGAGCATCTGGCCCAGGCGGATGCCATGCTCATCATCGGCTCGTCGCTGATGGTCTATTCCGGCTATCGCTTCGCCCAGGCGGCCGCACGCCAGGGCCTGCCCATCGCCGCCGTAAATCTCGGCCGCACCAGGGCCGATGAGCTTTTAACCCTCAAGCTCGCCCGTCCCTGCGCCGAGGCCTTGGCGTTTCTGCTCTAAACCCGCAAGGCGTTGCCACTCCCGCGCGCCATTTTGCTCTGCCCCCGCCTTTGATGACTTGAAGCTAGAGCAACATCCACTCAGACGGCATCGGCTGAGTGGATGTTGCGCGCTCAAACAAAGAGTTGGAGCGATTTCTCTGAACCTGTGTGAATGGAAAACGCTCTAGCCCGCCGCCGCCACCAGCGTGCCGGCGGTGAGCCGCCAGATACGGTCGAGCTGCTCGGCGCCGGTGAGCCGGTGCAGGATGAGCAGCACGGTCCGCCCCTCGGTGGCGGCGTTGAGCACGCGGAAGAACTCCTGCTCGGTGGCCGAATCCAGCCCCGCGCAAGGCTCGTCGAGCAGCAAGATCGGCGCGTTCATCAGCAGCGTGCGGGCCAGCGCCAGCCGCCGCCCCTGCCCGCCCGAAAGCGTCGCCCCGCCTTCGCCCAGCCAGGCATCGAGCCCCTCGGGCAGCGCGCGCACCACATCGGCCACTTGGGCGGCCTCCAGCGCCGCCCACAGCGCGGCGTCATCGGCGGCGGGGTCGCCAATGAGCAAATTATGGCGGATGGTGTCGGCGAACAGATGCGTGGTCTGCCCCAGATAGGCGATGCGGTGGCGCACGGCCTCGGTGGGCAATTGCGCGATGTCGGTGCCCCCCAGCCGGACCTGCCCCTGTTCAGGCGCATGCAGCTTGAGCAACAACGCCGCGATGGTTGATTTCCCCGCCCCCGACGGCCCCAAAATGGCCACCCGCGTGCCCTGTGCCACCTGCAGGGAGAGCTCCTCAAACACATAAGGCCGGTCGGGGGCATACCGAAACGCGACATGCTCGAACGCAATGGCATTGCGAGACGGCATGGGCGCGGGCGAGACCGGCTCAGACACAAGCGGCGCGCTCTCGGCCGCCTGTACCACGCGCGCGGCCGCCGCCTTGGCCTGGCCATAAAGCAGCCCGGCGCGCGGCAGGCCGAGCACGGCCTCGAACGCCACGCCCAGCACCAGCACCGCCGCCACGGCTGGCACCTTGGCCCCCGTGAATCCCAGCATGATTGCCGCCAGCACCCCCGCCTGGGCGAGCAAAAACCCATAGGCGTTGAGCGCCGAGCCCTTGTGCGTCAACTCGCGCTGGGCGCTGAGCAGGGCGGCCTCGCGCGCCTGAATAACCGCCAGCATCCGCCCCTCGGCCTCAAAAATCTTCACTTCGCGCAGACCGTGCAGCATGTCGAGCACGCTGGTGCGCAAGCCGCTCATGGCCAGGCCGGCCTTGGCCGCGTTCTCCCCCGCCGCGCGCGCGGTCAGAACCGGCAAATAAAAGCCAATCACCACCAGCGCCAGCAACACAATCAGCGCCGCCGGCTGCTCGCGCCACAACACCGCCGCCACCACCGGCACCAACACCAGCGCGCCAAGCAGCGGCACCATCAGGCGCAAAAACAGCCCATCTAGCGTATCCACGTCATTCACCAGGCGCGAGAGCGCATCACCCGCACGGCGAAACCCCAGCCCGCCCGCGGCGCTGGCCGCCAGCCCCTCGAACATCCACACGCGCAAATTGGCGAGCGCGCGAAAAATCGCCTCATGCCCAACCACGCGCTCAAAATAGCGCAGCACCACGCGGGCCGTGCCCACCAAGGGCAGCAGCGCGGGCACGGCCAACATCATCCCCAGCAGGCCAAGCGCCAAAAACCGCCCCGAATAGAGCGAGAGCGTGACATTGGCCAGCAGCGCGGCCAGAGACAGCAGCACCGCCGCCATCAGCCAGCCCCAAAACCGGGTCCAGAGCGAAAAAATGCGCAGGATCGGGTTCATCATCTTCACTCCCGCCAGCTCGTGTAGCGCAGCGCGTCGAGATCGACCCGTCTGGCGCCTATGGTTT
This sequence comes from Pseudomonadota bacterium, assembly GCA_021809435.1. GTDB lineage: Bacteria > Pseudomonadota > Alphaproteobacteria > Acetobacterales > Acetobacteraceae > Acidocella. The sequence goes on from JAKBAD010000001.1 coordinate 687,674, forward strand.
TGGCAAAATCCATGGCCATGCTGGAATGCGTGGCCAGCACCACCGTGCGCCCCAGGGCCAGATGGCGCAGGCTTTCCAGCACATCGCGCTCAGTGGCGGGGTCGAGATGCGCGGTCGGCTCATCGAGCAGCAGCAGAGGGGCATTTTTCAAAAACGCCCGGGCAATGGCAATGCGCTGCGCCTGCCCGCCCGAGAGGCCAAACCCGCCCTCGCCCACCTGGGTTTGCAGCCCCTTGGGCAGGTTGTTCACCAGCTCTTGCAAATGCGCCCAGCGTACCGCGTCGGCGAGTTCGGTATCGGAGGCGGCGGGGTTGCCAAAGCGGATATTCTCCTCGATCGTACCGGCGAAAATCACCGGCTTCTGGCCAATCCAGCCGATCATCTTGGCACGCGCCGCCGGCACCAGCGCCTCGAGCGAGGCGCCATTGACCGTGATCTTGCCCGCCTGGGGCTCCACAAACCCCAAAATCAAATCCATGATGGTGGATTTGCCAGCCCCCGAGGCGCCGGTCAGCAGCAAAATCTCCCCCTTGCCCACCCGGAAGGAGAGCTGGTCGAACACCGGCCTGGCCTCGTCCCAGCCATAGGAGACATGATCGAACGAGAGCAGCACGCCATGGGCGGCGACCGAGCGGATTTCGGCGGGCTTGGCGGGCGGCGGCAGGGTGGGCAGGGCGGCGAACTCATCGGCCACCGCCTCGACGGCCATGCGGTCGGCGTAAACGGCCGAAAAGGCGCGCAGCGGCGCGAAAAACTCCGGCACCAGCAGCAGCATGAACAAGGCTATGGGGGCGAGCGCCTCATCCCCCCGCACCACGCCCAGAAAGCGCACCACAATCAAAATCATGGCCGCCGCCGCCGCCAGATCGAGCGCGGTGGAGGAGAGAAACGCCACCCTCAGCACGCGCATGGTGCGCACGCGCAACTCATCGGCGGCCTCGCGCAGCGACGCCGCCTCCTCCCGCGCGCGCCCGGCCAGCACAATGGTCGAGATGCCGCGAATGCGGTCGAGAAACCGCACCTGCAGCCGGGTCATGGCCAGAAATTGCCGCCGCGCCGCGAGCGCCGCGCCAATGCCCGCCACCGCCATGGCAAACGGCACGAACAGCCCGGCGACGATCAGCACCAGCCCTGCGCGCCAATCGGTGTGCAGCGCCACCAGCCCAATCAATCCCGGCCCAATCACCGCCAGCGCCGTGGCGGGAACCCAGCGGGCATGGAACCCGTCCATGGCCTCCACGCGGTCAATGGCGGTGGCGGCCAGCTCGCCCGAATGGCGCCCGCGCAAGCCCGCCGGCCCAAGCCCCAGCAGCGCCGCCAGCACCTGCCCGCGCAACCGCCGCCGCGCCGCCGCGCCCAGCTCGAAATTCTGCCGCTCGGCCAGCAACGCCAAATAAGCCCGCGCCAGCGCGGCGGCCACAAACCCGGCGCCCGCGGCGGCCAGCGCCGCGCCACCAGAAGCCAAATGCAGCACGCCCGCCAGCAGCCGCGCCGCCGCGGCAGCCTGCGCAATCGCGCACAACGTGCCCGCCGCCCCCAGCGCAATGGGCACTCTCGCCGCCCGAAACCCCAGTTTTTGCTCGGCCTTAACCCACGGCTTGCTATGCGTGCTCATGGTTCGCTTCTAGCCAGCCCAACGCCCCTTGCCCAGAGCCTACCCATCGCTTGCCCCAATTCTCAAAACCCCATCCCTCGGGGCTGGACGCCCACCCCGCAAAAGTTCAAAACCCGGCCATCATGATCATCGCCAGAACGCTCGAAGACCTTAAAATCGCCCGCGAGGCTCTCGGAGAGGTGAATTTCGTGCCCACCATGGGCGCGCTCCACGAGGGCCACCTGACCCTGGTACGCGCCGCGCGCGAGGCCGGACGACCCGTGGCGGTGAGTATTTTCGTCAACCCCACCCAGTTCGGCCCCAAGGAAGACCTGTCTCGCTATCCGCGCGACGAAGCGGGCGACCTCGCCAAGCTCGAACAAGCCGGCTGCGCGCTGGTCTGGCTGCCGCGCGTTGACACCATGTATCCCCCCCACGCCTCAACCACCGTGCATGTCACCAACGTCACCGCCCGCTGGGAAGGCGCCACCCGCCCCGGCCATTTCGATGGCGTCGCCACCGTGGTGGCCAAGCTGTTTGGCCAAATCCGCCCCAAGGCGGCGTTTTTTGGCGAGAAGGACTGGCAGCAAGTGCAGGTGGTGCGCCGCATGGTGGCCGATTTGCATTTGCCGGTGGACATTGTGCCGGTGCCAACCGTGCGCGAAGCCGACGGGCTGGCCCGCTCATCGCGCAACGCCTATCTCTCGGAGGCCGAGCGCAAGGCCGCCCCCGCGCTTTATGCCGCGCTGACAGAAGCGGTGAAGGCCATTCTGGCCGGCAAAGAGGTCGCGGCCACCTTGCACAAGGTCCGCCAGGATCTGGCCGCCGCTGGCATGACCCCCGATTACGTCGCCCTCGTGCACGCCCACAGCCTCGAGCCGCTGGCCGGCTTCAAGGCTCCGGCCCGCCTCATCGCCGCCGCCAAGCTGGGCACCGTGCGCCTGCTCGATAATCTGGCCGTCTCGAGCCAACTCTAATCGGGCAGGCGCGTTCAGTTTAGCGCGATGGCTTTGAAAAGCTGAGTCTTGGGGGGCTTTTTAAAAAAAGCCCCCAAACCCCTCAAAAACTTTTTATAACATTTGGTTGTTTATGGTTTCTGTTTTAGAGGATTAAGTTCAAAGCCCGTGGCGTAACCAGGCCAGCGGGTTGGGCGCTGCCAGCAGCCACACGCCCAGCGCCCAAAAGCTCGACACCGATACCCCCAAAATCAGCCCCAGCACCGTGCCGCTTTGGCTCTTGCCCAGCCCCGGGCGCGGCAACGGCATGGGCAGGCGCTGCCCCAGCACCAAATTGCTCAGCAACACGCCCGCCAGCCCCAGCGCCAGCACACCCGCCAAGTCCGGCGCGCGCGCCACCACGCCCAGCACCGGCAGCACCAGCACCAGCAACGCGGCATGGGCGCTGGCGGCAAGTTCGGCGCGCCTCACCCACGCCCCCGCCACCGGGCTCGAAGCCACCAGATCCGGGATAAGGTCGTTCGCCCGCAGCACCGAGATGAAAAACAGCCCCAGCTGCCCGGCCAGAAACACCAGCAACGGCACTGTCACCACAAGGCCATCGGCAATGTTGAACCGCCCGGTCAAAATCAGCAGCACCGGCACCAGCGTGAGCGAGCGATATACCACCTGCGTCACCATGCCTGGGTAGCGCGCCAACTGGCGCAAATCCTTGGCCAACAAAGCGCCGAACACGCTCCGCCTGAACCGCCCGCCCTGCGCGCCCGGGCGCCCGGGCGGGCGGTAGGCGGCGGCCGAAATCGCCCCGCGCGCGAACGGCCCCGCCAGCCCGCGCCACACGCCGCCAAACACCAAAGCCGCCAGCGCCAGGCTCAGCGCCAAATCACCCCCCCGGCCAACCAGCGCGCGGGCAAACACAAATCCGGCCCCACCCCCGCCTCGCGCCGGCAGCAATAGAGACCAGAACGCCGCCAGCTTGGCCTGGGCAACAAACCGCGGCGCCTGTCCGAGCACAAAAATTCCCAGCCCAACAAACAGCGAGAGCGTATGCCCCAGCCGCCGCGCGCGCGCCGGGCCCACACGCCCCACCAGCCCCACCACCAGCGTGAGCGAGGCCGCCGCCACCACCAGCCCCTCGGCCAGTACCACCGGATAAGCCGCCAACGCCCACACCTGCCCAAACGCCGCCAGCCCATTGGCCAGCACCCCCATCAGCAGCAGCCAGGGCGCGGCGATCGAAACCGCAATCCCCAACATGCGGCAGGCCAGCACATGGCCGGGGTCGAGCGGCGAGGCGAGCAGAAAATCGACATCCCCCCGGCCATACAGCACATCGATGGCCGCGGTGATGCCGCGCGAGAGCATCAGCAGCCCCAGCACGATCAGGTTGATATTGGCCGCCAGCAGCATCTGCGCCTCTGCCAGAGGGTGGCGGGTGATCCGCCAGGCCAGCAGCAGCGCCACCGCCTGAAATACCAGCCCCACCGCCACCACCGGAATGAGCACATGGCGGTGAGTCCGCACCAAAATCGAGCCGCGCCACAGCACGCGCAGCTCATGGCGCAGCAGCCACAAAAACCCCGGTGGCGCCAGCAGCCCGCTCATGCGGCGGTAAGGTTCAAAAACACATCTTCCAGCGAGCCATGCTCAAGCCCGGCCTCGGCGCGCAGAGCGGCCAAATCCCCCTCGGCCAGCAGCCGCCCACCGGCCAGAATGCCAATGCGCGTGGCCAGCCGCTCGGCCACTTCCAGAATATGGGTGGTCAGAATAATCGCCGCGCCCCGATCGGTTTGCTGCCTCAGCAGCGCCTTCACCAGCCGCGAGGCGGCGGCATCAAGCCCGGTCAACGGCTCATCAAGCAGCAAAAAGCGCGGCTCGTGGATGAGCGCGCCAGCCAGCACGGTTTTTTGTTTCATCCCGCGTGAAAACCCCTCGCAGCGCTCATGGCGATGCGCCCACAGGCCCAGAGTATCCAGCAGCCCCTCGGCCCGCGCGCGCGCCACCTTGGGCTCAACCCGCCATAACCCGGCGACAAATTCGAGATATTCCAACGGGCTCAGCCGGTCATAAAGCAGCGGCTCGTCGGGAATCCAGGCCATGATCTCCTTGGCCCGCAGCGGCGCGCGCACCACGTCGCGGCCAAACACGCTAATCTCACCGGCATCAGGCCGCATCAGCCCCGCGATCATGCGTAAACTGGTGGTTTTACCGGCACCGTTGGGGCCCAGCAGGGCATAAAACTCGCCAGGCGCAATCTCAAGCTCCAGCCCATCCACCGCCTTGCGGCCAAAGGCTTTCGTCAGCCCCCTCACGGTCAGCGCCATTTCCGCCGCCATCCCCCACCCTCTCCCGCTTACCCAGGCAAGGGTAAGGGCTCAAGCGGCGCTTGGCCAGATCAGTGCTCCCCCTCTCCTTCGGGCTTGCGTGCCGCGCTCAGCCGGTCCGGCACGGGCGGCAGGGTGTAGCTTGCCCATGTCTCCTCGGCGCGCGCGCGGTTGGGCGGCGTTTCATCGGCTGGCAAAAACCCCCTGCCCGCCATCATCATGGTCATCAGCCCCACATGGCTCAAATCAATCCGCATGGCCGCCTCCTCCCGCGTCCAGCATGGTGCAAACCGGGGGCCATTCTGCGCCTTCACCGGTTAATGAAGCCTATATGGTGCGCGCGCGCCCCCGCAACAATAAATGCCGCTCCGGCGGAGCCGGAGCAGCATTTAAAAAAGTTAACAAGCCGCTGATTCTAAAAAACGTCCTCAGCCTTCCTGGCGGTAATTCGGCGCCTCGCGGGTAATCGCCACATCATGCACATGGCTCTCGCGCAAGCCCGCGCCAGTGATGCGGCGGAAGATGGTGTTGGTCTGCAACGCCTTGATGTCAGCCGAGCCGGTATAGCCCATGCCAGCCTTCAGCCCGCCCACCAGCTGGTGCACCACGGCGGCCATTGGCCCCTTATAGCCCACCCGGCCTTCAATACCCTCGGGCACCAGCTTCAGCTGATCCTTGATTTCCTGCTGGAAATAGCGGTCGGCCGAGCCGCGCGCCATGGCGCCCAGACTGCCCATGCCGCGGTAAGATTTGTAAGAGCGCCCCTGATAGAGAAACACCTCGCCCGGCGCCTCATCGGTGCCGGCCAGCATCGAGCCGACCATCACCGCGTCGCCCCCCGCCGCCAGCGCCTTCACCAAATCGCCCGAGGCGCGGATGCCGCCATCGGCGATCGCGGGCACGCCGTGCTTGTGGCACTCATTGGCGGTTTCCATCACCGCCGAGAATTGCGGCACGCCCACGCCCGCCACCACCCGGGTGGTGCAAATCGAGCCCGGCCCAATGCCGATCTTCACGCCATCCACCCCGGCATCGATGAGCGCGCGCGCGCCATCGGGGGTGGCGACATTGCCACCAATCACCTGCACGGCGTTGGAAGCCGCCTTGATCCGCGCCACCGCCTTCAGCACGCCATCCGAATGGCCATGAGCGGTATCGACCACCACCACATCAACGCCCGCCTCCACCAGCGCCTGGGCGCGCTCCATGCCATCTGCGCCAACGCCGGTGGCGGCGGCCACGCGCAGCCGGCCCAGCTCGTCCTTGTTGGCCAGCGGGTGGGCCTCGGCCTTGTCCATATCCTTCACGGTCAACAGCCCGATGCAGCGATACTGGTCATCAACCACCAGCAGCCGCTCCAGCCGGCGCTTGTGCAAAATCGCGCGCGCCTCTTCCATAGAAATGCCGGGCCGCACGGTGGCCAGATTTTCGCGGGTCATCAGCTCATAAATCTTGGCATTATCATCGGTCGCGAAGCGCACATCGCGGTGGGTGAGAATGCCCACCAGCTTGCCGTCGCGCTCAACCACCGGAAAGCCCGAGATATTGTGCCCACTCATCAGCGCCCGGGCGTCGGCCAGCGTCTGGTCGGGATAGATGGTCAGCGGGTTGACCACCATGCCGCTCTCGAATTTCTTCACCCGGCGCACCTCGGCAGCCTGCTGCTCGATGGTGAAATTCTTGTGAATCACACCAATACCACCCTGCTGAGCCATGGCGATGGCCATGGCGGCTTCCGTCACCGTGTCCATGGCGGCCGAGACGAGCGGGATATTGAGCGAGATTTCACGGGTCAGGCGGGTGGCGGTGTTCACGCCCGCCGGCAGCACCTGGGAGTAGGCCGGCACCAGCAGCACGTCGTCAAACGCGAGTGCCTCGCGGATACGGCTGGAGGGATCGAAGCTGTTCGGGAGATCGGATGCCATGGCGCCACTTTCAGATGAAAACCTTGGCGCCTCCCCATAAACGCCGCAACCACCCCACGCAAGCGCGTTTATATGACAGCACGCTCAGGGCAGGGTTCCGATTCTGCGTGGGAACAGGGATTAAAAGTTTTTGGGGGTGTGGCCCCTTTTTCCAAAAAGGGGCCACGAAAGACGCCGCCTTTTTTATAAAAAAGGCGGCACCCAAAAAATTTTTATAACCTATTCATAAACTTACTCAGGCCTGAACCCCGTGGCCACCACATACATCTCCTTCGAGTCCTTGCGGCTGGCGGGGGGTTTGGCGTGGCGCACCTGCTTGAAGCGAGCCTTGAGGGTGTTGAGCATCTCGCGCTCCGCCCCGCCCTGAAACAGCTTGGCCACGAACGCGCCATTGGGCGCCAGAATATCGCAGGCAAACGCCAAGGCCGTCTCGGCCAGGGCCATGATGCGCAAATGGTCGGTCGCCACATGGCCAGACGTGTTGGGCGCCATGTCGGTCAATACCAGATCGGCCTTGCCGCCCAGCATCTCGATCAGCCGCGCCTCCATCCCCTCTTCGAGAAAATCCCCCTGAATGAACTCCGCCCCCGCCAGAGGCTGAATTTCGAGCAGGTCGATGCCAATCACCTTGGCGGCGCCGCGCTCCAGCGCCACCTGGCTCCAGCCGCCCGGCGCCGCGCCCAGGTCAACCACCCGCGCGCCCTGTTCGATCAGCTTATATTTGTCATCGAGCTCCATGAGCTTGAAGGCCGCGCGCGAGCGCAGCCCCCGGGCCTTGGCGGCCGCCACATAGGGGTCGTTCAGCTGCCGCTGCAGCCAACGCTGCGACGAGGTGGAAAGCTTACGCGCGTTTTTAAGCCGCACCGCCTCGCGGCGCGGCGGCAGGTTCGATGGTGACGTCATGAATGATAACCGTGATGGCGTTTCTGGGGAGAATTGGCCGCGCGGATGAGCCGCATCAGCAGCCCCTCGCGCAGGCCCCGGTCGGCGACAAGCAGGTTGGGCACCTGCCAAAGCTCATGAATGGCGGCGAAAATGGCACATCCCGGCAGCACGAAATCCACCCGTTCGCCGCCAATGCAGGGATGGCGGCTCAAGCCCTCGCGGCCCAGCGCGCGGGCTTCCATCAGCGCGGCATCCACCGCCCGGCGGGTGAGCGACACGCCATCCACCAGCCCACGGCGATAACGGTCGAGCTTAAGCGACACGCCAGCCAGCGTGGTCACCGTGCCCGAGGTTCCCACCATCAACACGCCGCCGCGCCTGATCTCCTCGCCAATGCGGTGCACGGCCTCAAAGGGGCGCAACATGCTCACAATATCACCGACCAGCCGCGTGAAGCCCGAATCCGAGTAGCAAATATCGGCGCACCGCTCAGAGAGCGTCACCACCCCCACCGGCAGCGACAAATAGCCAATCAGCTCCGGCACGCCGCCATTCACCCGCACCCAGGCCACCTCGGTCGAGCCGCCGCCAATATCGAACAGCACCGCCCGCCGCCCGCCGCCCGCCAGTAGCGGCGCACAGCTTTCCACGGCCAGCTCAGCCTCCTCGCGCGGGTTGATGATCTCGAGCGGCAGCCCGGTGGCGTCGCGCGCACGGCGGATGAACTCAGCCCCATTCTCGGCTTGGCGGCAGGCCTCGGTGGCAATGGCGCGCAGCCTGAGCGGCCCACACTCGCCACCGCCCGCCCAACGGTGGGCGCGCTCGGCGCAAATGCTGAGCGAGGCAATCGCCCGGTCCATGGCCACGGGCGAGAGCCGCCCGGTCTCATAAAGTCCTTCGCCCAACCGTACGACGCGGGAAAAACTGTCAAGCACCTGGAATCCGCGCCCCGAGGGCGTGCCCACCAGCATGCGGCAATTATTGGTGCCCAGATCGATGCCGCCAAACACCGGCCGCCGCCCCGCCCTGCGCGAGTCGGCTCCCTTATGCTGCGGAATCTGGGAAACCTGGCTGCCCATGACCTTATATATTCGCCCTTTGCGCCCCCGGGGCAAGCGGGAAACACCACGAACACCTGACCGCCGGACTAATTTTCTGTTGGAACAGAGTGCGTCCCACACTTGCTCTTCCCGAACGGGGATGCTAGGAGGCCCCCACCCATCGCTTGGGGGATAGTTTAGCGGTAGAACTCCCGGCTCTGACCCGGGCAGCCTTGGTTCGAATCCAGGTCCCCCAGCCAAATTTTCCAAAAAATCAAATCATTACCACATAGCCACCTTGCCTGGGCGCGGGGCGTTTACCTGGCGCTTGGTGTTTACGCGCGGCGCTGGTAAGCGGGCGCTCATGAGCCCGAGCGCCCGCATATGCTGACCGCCTATCTCGCCGCCGGCGGGCATTTGCGCGCCGCCGCCGCCGCGCCCGAGGCCGTATGGTTCGATCTCGAATCCCCCACGCCCGAGGAAACCGCCTTGGTGGCGCGCGAGACCGGGCTGCCCCTGCCCTCGCAGGCCAATCTCTCCGAAATCGAGACCTCCTCGCGCCTCTCGGTGACAGGTGACACGCTCACCCTGTCCCTGCCCACCGTCTCGCGCCAGGAGACCATCCTCCACCCCACGGTTACCGGCTTCGTGCTCTCGCCCACCCGGCTGGTCACGTTGCGTTTTGCCCCCTCGCCGCTATTTGCCCAGTTCACCGCCGCGCCCCGCCCCCTTGGCGACAGCCCGGCCGCGCAACTTCTCACCGAGCTGATGGAAGCCATCGTCGATCGCCAGGCCGATTCCCTCGAAGCTCTGCGCGCCGAGCTCGATGCCCTCTCGCGCCGCATCTTTCATCACGGCACCGACCACCACCCCGCCGCCCAGCGCCGCACCGCCGAGCGCGAATTGCAAGCGGCGCTGGGCACGCTCGGGCGCGGCTATGACAGCCTCTCCGTACTGCGCGACAGCCAGCTCGGCGTGGCGCGGCTGGTGCCCTATGTGCTGGCCAACGCCCCCTGGCTGCCCGCGCCGCTCCAGGCCCGGCTTGCCTCGGTGGCCAAGGATGTCGCCTCCCTCAACGAATTCAGCACCCACCTCACCGACAAGGTGCAGTTTCTGCAAGACGCCACGCTCGGCCTCATCAACATCGCCCAGAACACCCTCATCAAGGTGCTCACCATCGTCTCCATCATGGGCATCCCGCCCACGCTCATCGCCGGCATTTACGGCATGAATTTCCACATCATCCCCGAGCTGAGCTGGACCTACGGCTACGCCTATGCCTGGGGGCTGATGATTCTCTCCGCCGTGGCGCCGCTCGCCTGGTTTCGCAAGAAAGGCTGGATATGACCGATTTCTACATCCCCGAAGAGTCCTCCCCCGCCGAGGCAATCGCCGCCATTGGCGAGGATCTGGCGCTGTTCGACGATTGGATGGACCGCTACGAATTCATCATCGAGCTGGGCCGCAAACTGCCCGCCTACCCCACCGAATGGCAAGATGAATCCCACCTTGTGCGCGGCTGCCAGAGCCAGGTCTGGCTGGCGCACAAGGCCGAGGGCGAGCGGCTTTATTTCACCGGCGCGTCGGATGCCGCCATCGTCTCAGGCCTGGTGGCGCTGGTGCTGCGGGTGTTTTCGGGCCGCACAAGGGCCGAAATCCTCTCCACCTCGGCGCAATTCCTCAAGGATCTGGGGCTGATCGGCGCGCTCTCCACCAACCGCGGCAATGGCGTCGCGGCCATGGTCGAGCGCATCCACGCCCTCACGGCCGGCGCGTAAGGCGCGGCAGCTCCGGCGCGGTCAGCGCCGGGGCACCGCTCGGCGCCTCATCGAACGCGCGCGCCTGGGCGCGCACCTCCTTGCGCCAGATCTGAATAATCTCGAGCATCGCCCGGTCGGGCCGGCCCGCCCACACATGCCGCCAGGCGGCACGCAGCATTTCCCCCGCCTGCTCACCGCGCGCATAAGCGCTGAACGGGTTCTCCGGCGCGCTCAAAGGCTCCGCACGCCCAAAGGCACGCAGCCGCGCCAGCACCAGCGCCTGCATCTCCACGCCCAACGCCAAGCTCTGGGCCACCAGGTTTGAAACACTCACAACCGGGGTCACAAACGCAGATTTCACGCGTTCCATGGCTGATCTCCTTCAGCCGCCGGGCAGCAGACCCATATCCGCGCACCGGGCACGGCTCGAAACATCATGTGAAACTATATGAACCCGGCCCGCCGCGCCGCAAGGAGAAATTTGCTGCGTTGCAGCAAATTCACATCCCTACTCATCCACCCCAAACCGGTTGGAGCGCGGAAACCCATTGGGCGGCAGCCGCCCGGCGGCGGCGCGCGCGCCCAGCCATTCGGCCAGCTTCGTCTCCACGCGCAATTTATCGCCAATCCGCCAGGTCAGCCCGGCCGAGAGCGCGAAGGTCTTCACGTCCGAAAGCCCGCCATCCTTATATTTTTGCAGCTGCACGCCGGTGCCGCGCGGCATCTCGGGCAGTTGCTCGAGCGGGAACACCAGCAACTTGCGGTTCTGACCGATCACCGCCACATGGTCGCCCTTCACCGGCTCGCAGGCCGCCCATTCCTCTCCCGGCTTGAGCACCAAAATAATCTTGCCCGCCCGCCGCTCTGAGGCCAGCTCCGCGCCCGGCAGAATAAACCCGCGCCCGGCGCTGGACACCACGATATATTTCTGCCCCGGATCAGGGAGGAACAGCTTCAGCACCCCGTCCTCATTGGTCATCTCGGCCATCAGCCGAATGGCCTGGCCATCGCCGCGCCCGCGCGGCACATCGGCAGCCTTGAGGGTATAAACGCGGCCATTGGTCGAGAGCAGGGCGATCTTGTCGGTCGATTCGCAGCGCAAAATCTGGGCGAGCTTATCGCCCTCCTTGAATTTCAACTCCGTCCCCTCGGCCAGATGCCCCTTCTGCGCCCTGATCCAGCCTTTCTCCGACAAGATCACCGTAATCGGCTCACGCTCGATCAGCGCCTCGGCGACAATCTCGACCACCGGCGCGGCCGAGGAGATGCGCGTGCGCCGCGCGCCCAGCGCGCCCTGCCCAAACGTCTCCTCAACCTCCAGAATTTCCTCGGCAATCCGCGCCCAGCGCTTGGGCTCCGAGGCCAGCAGCCCCTGCAAGCCCTTCTGCTCGGCCGAGAGCTTCTTGTGCTCGGTCTTGATCTCCATCTCCTCGAGCTTACGCAAGGAGCGCAGCCGCATGTTCAAGATGGCATCCGCCTGCACCTCGGTGAGCGTGAAAGCGCCAATAAGCGCCGCCCGCGGCTCATCCTCATGGCGGATGATGCGGATCACCTCATCGAGGTTCAGGAACACCTTGATGAAGCCGTCCAAAATTTCCAGCCGCTTGGCGATCGCCGCCAAACGGTGCTCGCTGCGCCGCACCAGCACCTCGTGGCGGTGGTCGATCCAGCCTTTGAGCAAATCGCGCAGCCCCATCACGCGCGGCTGGCGCCCGGCATCGAGCACATTCATGTTGAGCGCGAAGCGGCTCTCCAGCTGGGTGGCCCGGAACAGCGACGCCATGAGCATCTCGGGATCCACCGCGCGGGTCTTGGGTTCGAGCACCAGGCGGATGGTCTCGGCGCTTTCATCGCGAATATCGCCCAGCAGCGGCAATTTCTTCTCGGTCAGCAGCAGCGCGATCTGCTCGACCAGCCGGGATTTCTGCACATTATAGGGAATTTCGGTCACCACGATGACCCAGGTGCCGTGCTTGCCCTCTTCCCTGGCCCATTTCGCGCGGGTGCGCAGGCTGCCGCGCCCGGTTTCATAAGCGGCCAGAATCGTCGCCTCATCCTCCACCAGCTCGCCGCCGGTGGGAAAATCCGGCCCCTTCATGAAGGCCAGCAGCTCGGCGGTGGGCGCTTGCGGGTGGGCGATCAAATGCCGCGCCGCGCGGCACACCTCACCGGCATTATGGGGCGGAATATTGGTCGCCATGCCGACCGCGATGCCCGTGGCGCCATTGGCCAGCAAATTGGGGAAGGCACCTGGCAGCACCACCGGCTCGGCATCCTCGCCGTCATAGGTGGGGCGGAAATCCACCGCGTTCTCGTCGATCCCGCGCAACAAATACTCAGCCACCTCGGTCAGGCGGCTCTCGGTGTAGCGCATGGCGGCGGCGTTATCGCCGTCGATATTACCAAAATTCCCCTGCCCCTCGATCAGCGGGTAACGGGCGGCGAAATCCTGCGCCAGCCGCACCAGCGCCTCATAAACGGCCGAATCACCATGGGGGTGATATTTACCAATCACATCGCCCACCACGCGCGCGCATTTTTTAAACCCCGAGCGCGGGTCCAGTTTAAGCTGGTGCATGGCGAAAATCAGCCGCCGGTGCACGGGCTTCAGCCCATCGCGCACATCGGGCAGCGAGCGCGACATGATGGTCGAGAGCGCATAGGCCAGATACCGCTCCGAGAGCGCGTCCTTCAGCGCCAGATCCTCGATCTGGCCACTCATATCAACCGGCATATTCACCCTCATTCAGCCTGCGCGCCAAAAGCTCATAAAGATCCGCCCGCGCCGGTGGAAGGGGCTTATGGCGGGCGCCGAACACATCGCGGGCGAGAAAATGCCCGGTGAGCTTGAGCGCCTGCACCTGCTCGGCCAGGCTGGCGGGCGCCTCACCAGTTAAAAAATCGGGCAACACCAGCAGCCGCGCCACCCAGTCCCCGGCTTCCGAGAGCGTCACCGCCCGGCCGGTGCGCGGCGAGACATAAGCCAGCCGGTCATTGCCCCCGGCGGAGGAGGAAAAATCCAGCCCAAACCCCAGCTCGCGCAGCAGCACCAGCTCCCAGCGGCAAAGCGCCGTCAGCCCCAGCCCGGCAATGTCGATCCCGGCCAGCAGCCGCACCAGCCCCTCGAAACTCCCGGGCAGGGCCTCGCGCTCGGGCGCGGCCTGGGCGGTGAGCGCGCAGGCGGCATTGAGCACGGCCAGCGCCTCGGCGTCATGCATGGCCAGCGCCGCCGCCGGGCGCACCAGCTCGGCGCTCACCGCGCCCAGCTGGCCCTCGGTGCGTGCCACCCAGCGCGCCGCCAGAATATTACCCCGCTGCCAAATCGCCGCCTGCCGGCGCGATGCCCCGCCCTTGGCCAAGCCCCGCCACAAGCCGCGCGCCGTGAACAGCCCCGCCACCACATCGCCCTCGCCATAAGGCCGGGCATCCACCAAAATGGCCGGGCCCTCCCACTCCATGGCTCAGGCCAGCGCGGCCTTGGCCACCGCCACATAATAGCTGGCCGCCACGGGCAAAATCTCGTCATTATAATCATAGGCCGGGTTGTGCAGGGGCGCCGACCCGCCATTGCCAATCCAGGCATAAGCCCCGGGAATTTCCGCCAGAAACCGGCCAAAATCCTCGGCCGCCATGCTGGGCGGCACATCGCGGCGCACATGTAGCCCGGCCTGCTTGGCCGCGCGCGCGGCCAGCGCCGCCTCGGGCCCATGGTTGATGGTAGGCTCAAGCGCGCTGAACAACGCCACCGCCGCCTCCAGCCCGTTGGCCGCCGCCACCCCTTCGGCCAGCGCCACCACGCGGCGCCTTAGCAGCGCCATCACCTCGGGGGTTAGCGCGCGCATGGTGCCGCCCATCGCGGCGCTTTGCGGCACCTGGTTGCGCGCCTCGCCGGCCTTGAGCGTGCACACTGAAATCACCCCCGCCGCCAGCGGATCGAGATTGCGCGCCACCACGCCGTTCAGCGCCAAAATCAGCTGCGCCAAGCCCTGCACGGGGTCGGCCGAGAGGTGGGGCATGGCGGCATGGGCGGCCCGGCCGGTAAGCGCGATCTCAAAATTCACCGCCCCCGCCATGCACGGCCCCTCATGCAGCACCACCTCACCGGCGTTGAGTCCTGGCCAATTATGGTAGCCAAATATCCGCTCCATGGGAAAACGCGTCAGCAGCCCATCTCGAAGCATCGCCTCGGCGCCGCCAAACCCTTCCTCGGCGGGCTGAAACACCAGCACCACCCGGCCGCGCCAGCCCTCATCTGCCAGCAGCGCCCGCGCCGCCCCCAGCAGCGAGGCCGTGTGCCCATCATGCCCGCAAGCATGCATCACGCCCTGATGGCGCGAGGCATGACCCAGCCCCGTGGTCTCCAAAATCGGCAGCGCATCCATATCCGCGCGCAACCCCACCGCGCGCCCGCCGGAGCCGCGTTCAATCACCCCCACCACGCCATGGCCGCCAACGCCCCCCCAATGCGGCACGCCCAAAGCGCCCAGCTGCGCGCACACATAGGCCGCCGTCGCCGCCTCATGGCACGAAAGCTCGGGGTGGGCGTGCAAATGGTGGCGCCAGGCCCGCATGGCAAAGCTCAAATCATTCGGCATACCCCAACTGTGGCCCTCACCGCCCGCCCAATCAAGATGAATTCATCCGCCGTTCATTGAACCGCCAGCCGCGCTCAGGCACCAAGCCCCCATGACCCAAACCGACACGCCCCAAACCTACACCCCCCCCGCCCGCGCGCTGCACTGGCTTATTGCTGGTCTGGTACTGGCCCTCATCCCCGTCGGCTTCGCGCTGAAATTCGATCTCGTGCCCGAGAGCACCCACCGCGCCATCGCCGCGCTTCACATCAGCGTCGGCCTCACCGTGCTGGCGCTCATGGCGGCCCGGCTCATCGCGCGCGCCAGCGCCCCACCGCCCACCCTGCCCGCGGCGCTCTCGGCGCGCGACCAGCTCATCGCCCGCCTCGGCCATGCCGGGCTTTATCTGTTGCTGCTGGTCATGCCGGTCTCGGGCATCCTCTTCATCGCCGCCCATGGCCACGCCATTTCCTGGTTCGGGCTGGTGCGGCTCCCGGCGCTGTTCTCAACCCCGCATCAGCGCCTCGGCGAGATTTTCGCGCTCTGTCATCTCCTCGGCGGCATCGCGCTCACCCTGCTGGTCGGCGCGCATCTCTACGCGCTGCACAAACATGCCCGCCAGGGCGTGCCCCTGCTGGGGCGCATGTGGCGCTGAGTGGAGTGCGATAACATCAGATTGCCCGGCCTCGCGGGGCGATCTGATGTCTCACTCGCACTCTAAACCGCCACCGCCATCGCCAGATAATTGATCGACAGATCCCGGCTGACCGAGAACCCCCGCGCGAGCGGCGAATAGCTGAGCCCGGCCGTATCGGTCAGCCGCAGCCCGGCCGCGCGGGCATGGCGCGCCAGCTCCTCGGGTTTTATAAACTTGCCCCAATCATGGGTGCCCTTGGGCAGCAATTTCAGCACATATTCAGCCCCCAGCTTGGCCACCGCGAACGAGGCGGGCGTGCGGTTGAGGGTTGAGAGAAACAACACCCCCTGAGGCGCCAACAGCGCCCGCAAAGCGCGCAAAAACTCAACCGGATCAGCCACATGCTCGATGATCTCGAGCGCGGTGATCACCGGAAACCGCACGCCTTCGGTCACCAGCGCCTCGGCGGTGGTGTTTTGATACTCGATCCCGAGCCCAGCCTCGGCGGCATGGGCGCGCGCCACCGCCACCACCTCGGCGCCGGCATCCACGCCGGTCACCGCAAAGCCTTCCTTCGCCATGGCTTCCGAGAGCAACCCGGCCCCGCAGCCGACATCGAGCAGCCGCGCCCCCGCCCCCGCGAGTCGCCGGGCGCGTTCGGCAATCCAGGCCGCGCGCGGCCCATTCATCTGGTGCAGCGGGCGCATCGGGCCGTTGGGGTCCCACCACTCGGCGGCCAGCGCGTTGAAATGTGCGATTTCCGCCTCTACCACCGAACCGTTCTGCATTGCCCAAACCTTTCCTGGGGGCTATGTGACGCCGCCAGCGTTTTTCCACAAGGGTTTCTAAATGGCGCGTATCGTTATGAAGTTCGGCGGCACCTCGGTCGCCGACCTCGACCGGATCAGGAACGTCGCCCGGCGGGTCAAGGCCGAGGTCGATGCCGGCAATGAAGTCGCCGTGGTCGTCTCGGCCATGGCCGGGGTCACCAACCAGCTCGTCGGCTATTGCCAGTCGCTCTCGCCGCTGTTCGATGCGCGCGAGTACGACGCCGTGGTCGCCACTGGCGAGCAGGTCACCGCCGGCCTCACCGCCATCGCGCTCCAGGAGCTGGGCCAGGATGCCCGTTCCTGGCAGGGCTGGCAAATCGCCATCGAGACCGACGGCCAGCACGGCAAGGCGCGCATCGAGGGCATCGAGGGCGAGGAGCTGATCGAGCGCATGAAGATCGGCCAGGTGCCGGTCATCGCCGGGTTCCAGGGCATCGGGCCCGATAACCGCGTCACCACGCTGGGCCGTGGCGGATCGGACACCTCGGCCGTGGCCGTCGCCGCCGCCATCAAGGCTGATCGCTGCGATATTTATACCGATGTCGATGGCGTCTACACCACCGACCCGCGCATCGTGCCCGCGGCCCGCAAATTGTCCAAGATCGCCTATGAGGAAATGCTCGAGCTGGCCTCGGTGGGCGCGAAAGTGCTGCAAACCCGTTCGGTCGAGCTGGCCATGAAGGAGCGCGTGCGCGTGCAGGTGCTCTCCAGCTTCTCTGACGAGCCCGGTACCCTAGTTGTTGATGAGGAAGAAGTCGTGGAACAGGAAATCGTCGCCGGCATCGCCTATTCGCGCGATGAAGCCAAGCTCACCGTCCGCCGCGTGCCCGATCGCCCCGGCATCGCCGCGGCCGTGTTCGGCCCGCTCTCGGACGCGCATATCAACGTCGACATGATCGTGCAGAACGTCTCGGCCGACGGCACCACCGACATGACCTTCACGGTCGGTAAAACCGAGTTCGCCCGCGCCAAACAGGTGCTGGAAAACGCCCGCGCCGAAATCGGCTATGCCGAAATCACCGCCGACCAGAACGTCGCCAAAATCTCGGTGGTGGGCGTGGGCATGCGCTCGCACGCGGGCGTGGCGGGCACCATGTTCAAAACCCTGGCCGAACGCGGCATCAACATCCAGGTCATCACCACCTCCGAGATCAAGGTGAGCGTGCTGGTCGCCGCCGAATATACCGAGCTCGCGGTGCGCGCCCTGCACACGGCCTATAAGCTCGATGCGTGAGCACGTGAGCGCCGCCGCGCGCGAATATGACGCGCTGACCCGCCGCGGCCGGGAGTTCCTGGGCACCGAACATGCCATCATGTGCGGCGCCATGAGCTGGGTGAGCGAGCGCCATCTGGTCTCGGCCATCTCGAATGCCGGCGGGTTTGGCGTCATCGCCTGCGGCGCCATGCCGCCCGAGCTGCTGGCCAAAGAGATCGACGCCACCTTCGCCCTCACCCAAAAGCCGTTTGGCGTCAATCTCATCACCATGCATCCCAAGCTCGATGAGCTGATCGAGCTGTGCGTGGCCAAGCGCGTCAGCCACATCGTGTTCGCGGGCGGTATCCCATCCAGCGCCAACATCAAGGCCGCCAAGGCTTCGGGGGCCAAAATCATCGCCTTCGCGCCCGCGCTGGTGCTGGCCAAGCGGCTGATCAAATCGGGCGCCGACGCGCTGGTCATCGAAGGCTCGGAAGCCGGCGGCCATATCGGCCCCGTATCCCTCACCGTGCTGGCGCAAGAGATTTTGCCCCATGTCACCGAAGTGCCGGTGTTCGTGGCCGGCGGGCTGGCGCGCGGCGAGGCGATTTTGGGCTATCTCGAAATGGGCGCCGCGGGGGCGCAGCTGGGCACGCTGTTCGCCGCCTCCACCGAGAGCATCGCCCACGAGAATTTCAAGAAAGCCTTCATCCGCGCCGCCGCGCGCGACGCCACGCCGAGCGTCCAGCTCGATGAGCGCTTTCCCGTCATCCCCGTGCGCGGGCTCGTCAACGAGGGCACCAAGCGCTTCATGCGCCACCAGGCCGAGGTGGTGGCCAAATTCCAATCCGGTGAACTCGACAAAACCGCCGCCCAGCTCGAAATCGAGCATTTCTGGGCCGGGGCGCTGCGCCGCGCGGTCATCGAGGGCGATGTCGAAAACGGCTCGGTGATGGCCGGACAATCGGTCGGCATGGTCACGGCGGTGCAGCCGGTGGCCGACATTCTGGCGGCGCTCAAGGCCCAGGCCCTGGCCGCGCTCGAAGCCCGTGGCGCAAGAGGCTGATCCACCGCCCCCGCCGCCAAAGCGGCGCCGGCGCAAGCCGAAACTGGGCGATACGCGCCAGCTTTTCGCGCGCCTGCGCGAGCAGCTGGCGGCCGGCACCGCCAGCCTCGCCGACCTCGCCAAGCTGGTGGCCGAGGGGCTGGAGGTCGATGCCTCGGTCATCTACGTCACCCGCCCTGGCGAGCTGCTTGAACTTGCCGCCACCTGGGGGCTGAACATCGGGGCCGTCGGCCATACCCGCCTGCGCCTGGGCGAGGGCATCATCGGCATCACCGCCTCCTCGGGCGATATCATGAATCTCGCGGATGCCCAGAATCATCCGCGCTATGTCTATCGGGCCGAAACGGGCGAGGAGGCGATGGCCTCGATGCTGGCGGTGCCGGTCAAGCGCGCCGGGCGCACGCTGGGCGTGATTGGCGTTATGTCCAAGGAGGCCCGCACCTACACCACGGTCGAGGTCGAATCGCTCGCCACCGTCGCCATGCTGCTGGCCGAAATTCTCGCCAAAGCCGGCGCCATCGATGTCAGCGACGAGGGCTTCTCCGAAACCCTGCCGCGCCGTTATGGCGGGCATGTGCTCTCGGGCGGCATCGCGCGCGGCAAAATCCTGCCCTATGGCGCCGCCGCCCCCATCGCCCGCCTGCTCACCGACGACCCCGAAACCGAGCTCAAGCGCCTTGATGAAGCGGTCGAGACCGCCAACAAACATCTCGACGGGCTGATCGCCGCCAACACCCCCGGCGGCTCCGCCTCGCGCGATGTGCTCGAAGCCTACCGCATGCTCGCGCAATCCTCGGGCTGGCTCTCCCAGGTGCGCGAGGCGATCAATGACGGCCTGACCGCCGAAACCGCCGTTGACAAGGTGGCGCGCAGCCTGCGCGAGCGCATGCGCCGCATCACCGACCCCTATCTCCGCGAGCGCCTGGCCGATATCGAAGACATGATCGGCCGGCTGATGGTGGCATTGGGCGGCATGGCACCCAAGCCCGAGCGGGCCGACGGCATGATCCTGCTGGTGCGGCGCTTAGGCCCCGCCGACCTGCTCGACTGGCACACACGCGGCATCGCCGGCGTCGCCATCGAGGAAGCCAGCCAGTCCGGCCACGCCGCCATCATGGCCCGCGCGCTCGGCCTGCCGGCCCTGCAAGTCGATCGCGGGGCGGTCGAGAACGCCCAGGAGGATGACGACGCCCTGCTCGATGCCGAGGGCGCGACACTCATTTTACACCCCGAGCCCGAGGTCATCGCGGTCTATGACCGCGCGCTCGAAGCCCGCTCCCAGCGCGCCGCCACCCTCGCCTCCTACCGCGACCGGCCCGCCATCACCAAGGACGGCACCGAGCTCAAGCTCATGCTCAATGTCGGACTGGCCCTCGAGCTCGACCAGCTCGAGCGCACCGGCGCCGACGGCATCGGCCTCTACCGCACCGAAATCGCCGCCCTGGCGGCTGGCGGCATCCCCGACATCGCCGGTCAGGCCGCCGAATATGGCCGCGTGCTCGACCGCGCCAATGGCCGCCCCGTGCAGTTCCGCACGCTCGATCTGGGCGCCGACAAGCTGCTGCCCGGCGAACCAGCCCCCACCGAGGAAAACCCCGCCATGGGCTGGCGGAGCCTCCGCGTGGCGCTCGACCGCCCGGCCATCCTGCGCCGCCAGCTGCGCGCCCTGCTGCTGGGCGCGCAGGGCCGGCCGCTCTCCATCATGTTCCCCATGGTCGCCACGGTCGAGGAATTCCGTACCGCGCGCGATTTGCTCGAAGCCGAGGCCGCGCGCATCCGCCCCGCGCCCGAGCGGCTGGATGCCGGCACCATGCTCGAGGTTCCAGCCCTGCTGTTCCAGCTTCCCGGTCTGCTGGCCGAGGCCGATTTCATCTCGGTCGGCACCAACGATCTGCTGCAATTCCTGTTCGCCGCCGACCGCGGCACGCCAGAACTCGCCGACCGCTACGACACGCTCTCCGCCCCGGTGCTCGAACTGCTCGAAAAACTGGTCACCTATTGCCAGGAGGCGGGCGTGCCGCTCTCCATCTGCGGCGAGGCGGCGGGCCGCCCGCTCGATGCCCTGGCCTTCGCGGCACTGGGCGTCACCACGCTCTCAATGTCAGGCAATGCGATATTGCCAGTCAAATCCGTACTGGTCGAAGCCGACCTCACCGCACTCCGCCCCGTGCTGCGCGAACTACGCCGCGCGGGCGCGGCGGGCGGCTCCATCCGTGAGCCGCTGGCCGTGTGGGCGCGCGAACATAATCTGCCGATTTAACGCCTGGCCCATATTTAAGGTCAGGAGATAAAGGTATAGAAGCGCCCGCAATGCCCGACGATTCAAGCGGAATTGAGCTCATGGACGATAGCGCGAATACGGCAATCATACGTGCGGGCGCGGGCCTGCGCGAGGTGCGCGAGCGGCTGGGCTGGAAATTGCCCGATGTCGCGGCGGCCCTGCGCATCAAGCTCGAATATCTCACCGCCATCGAGGCGGGGGATCTGAGCCCCCTGCCCGGTCAAGCCTACCGCATGGGCTTCATCCGCTCCTATGCCCGGCTGCTGGGCCTCGACCCCGAGGAAATCCTCAGCCGCTTCCGCGATGCCGGCGCGCTCAACGACGGCACCGAAATCCCCATGACCTACCTCGCCCCGGTGCCCGACCGCGCGGTACCCCGCGGCGCGCTGGTGCTCATCGGGCTGGTCCTGCTGCTGGGCATTTACGGCGTGTGGTACAGCCACAGCGCCTCGCGCGACCATCTGGCCCAATCCGTGCCCGCCGTCTCGGCCGAGCTCACCCCGCTCGCGCCCCAGGTCACCACCCCCGTTACCGCCGCGGCCACGCCGCCAGCCCCCCCGCCCGCCGCCGGCCAGGCCACAACCCAGCCGCCCGCCGCGCCACCCGTGCCGCCCGGCGCCGCCGTACCCGCCGCGCTCGATGTCGCCACCCTGCCCACCCCGCCCGGCACCAAACCCGCCACCCCGCCAGCTTCCCAGCCCGCCCCGGCACCGCCCGCCGCCGCCGCGCCCACCACCACCCCGCCCGCGCTCGCCATTCAAGCCACCGCCGATGCCTGGGTCGAGGTCAATGACGCCGCGGGCAACATCTTGTTCAGCAAGATACTGCATGCCGGCGAATCCTGGCCCGTGCCGCAAGAGCCGGGGCTCACCCTCACCACCGGCAATGCCGGCGGCACCATCATCCTCGCCAACGGCAAGCCCGGCGCGCCGCTCGGCGCGCCGAGCGCGGTGTTGCATAATTATCAGCTCACCCCCCCCGCCGCCGCCGGCGCCCAAAACCCGCCGCCCGCGCTCAGCCCCGTGCCCGCCGCCCCCTTGGCACCGGCAGCCCAAGCTCCCATCTCCGAGGCACCGGCCGGTCAGGCCGCCCCGCCCCAGCCCAAGACCGGCTCGAACTGAGGACCACGCATGAACTACCGCGAATACCAGCAGATCACCCGCCGCAAATCGCGCCAGATCAGCGTCGGCGCCGTGAAAGTGGGCGGCGACGCGCCGATTTCGGTGCAGACCATGACCAACACGCTGACCACCGACATCGAGGGCACGGTCGCGCAAATTCTGCGCGCCGAGGCCGCGGGCGTCGATATCGTGCGCGTCTCCTGCCCGGATGAAGAGTCAACCGCCGCGCTCAAACACATCATCAAGCGCGTCAACGTGCCGGTGGTGGCCGACATTCATTTCCACTACAAGCGCGGTATCGAGGCCGCCGAGGCCGGCGCCGCCTGCCTGCGCATCAACCCTGGCAACATTGGCTCGCCCGAGCGCGTGCGCGAGGTCATCAAGGCCGCGCGCGACCATAATTGCTCCATGCGCATCGGCGTCAATGCCGGCTCGCTCGAGAAGCACCTGCTCGAGAAATACGGCGAGCCCAACCCCGACGCGCTGGTCGAATCCGCCCTCGAACACGCCAAAATCCTGCAAGACCACGATTTCCACGAATTCAAGATCTCGGTCAAAGCCTCCGACGTGTTCATGGCCGTCGCCGCCTATCAGCAACTGGCCGAGGCCTGCGACCACCCGCTCCATATCGGCATCACCGAGGCCGGCGGCAAACGCGCGGGCACGGTCAAATCCTCCATCGGGCTGGGCTCGCTGTTATGGGCCGGCATCGGCGACACCATGCGCGTCTCGCTCTCGGCCGAACCCGAGGAAGAGGTGCATGTCGGCTGGGACATTCTCAAATCGCTGGGCCTGCGCCATCGCGGGGTGCGCATCATCTCCTGCCCCTCCTGCGCGCGCCAGGGCTTCAACGTCATCAAAACCGTCGAGACGCTGGAATCCCGCCTCGCCCATATCCAAACCCCCATCACGCTCTCCATCATCGGCTGCGTGGTCAACGGCCCCGGCGAGGCACTGATGACCGATATCGGGCTGACGGGCGGCGGCGGCGGGCGCCACATGGTTTATGCCGCGGGCAAGACCGACCATACCATCTCGGAAGAGCAGATGATCGAACATCTGGTCGAGCTGGTCGAGACCAAAGCCGCGCGGATCGAGGCTGAGAAGGAAGCCGCCAAAGCCGCGGCTGAATAGTCACGTTTCTGGCGTTATATGGCTCCGGGGCGTCCGCGCCCCGGATTTTTATTTTGAGAGGATGACGAAATGGCCCCGCCCCTGCAACCCGTCCGTGGCACGCGCGACCTGATCGGCGAAGACGCCGCGCGCCATTTCCATGTCATCGACACCGCCCGGCGCATCACTGGCCTTTACGGCTTCTCCGAGTGGCAAACCCCCATCTTCGAAGACACCAAGGTGTTCTCCCGCACGCTGGGCGAAACCTCCGATGTGGTGACCAAGGAAATGTACACCTTCGAGGACCGTGGCGGCGACTCGGTCACGCTCCGCCCCGAGGGCACGGCCGGCGTCGCCCGCGCGCTCATCACCAACGGCCTCACCCAAACCCTGCCGCAAAAGGTTTTTTATGCCGGGCCGATGTTTCGCTATGAGCGCCCGCAAAAAGGCCGCTACCGGCAATTCCACCAAATCGGCGTCGAGCTGCTCGGCCCCGCCACCCCGCTGGCCGATGCCGAGGTGATCTCGGCCGGCTGGCGCATCTTGCAAGAGCTGGGCATCGCCGGGCAGGTGGTGCTCCACATCAACACGCTGGGCGACACTGAGAGCCGCGCTGCCTACCGGGCCGAATTGGTCGCCTATTTCAGCCGCTACACCGCCGACCTCTCGCCCGAGAGCCGCCTGCGGCTCGAGAAAAACCCGCTCCGCATCCTCGATTCCAAGGATGAGGGCGACCAGAAGCTGGCCGCCGCCGCGCCCCAGATGCAAGACTGCATGACCGACGAGGCCAAGGCCTTCTACGACTCCCTGCTCAATTACCTCACGGCCTTCGGCGTGCCCCACCAGCACAACCCCCACATCGTCCGCGGACTCGATTATTACAACCACACCGCCTTCGAGTTCGTCACCACCGCACTCGGCGCCCAGGGCACGGTGCTGGCCGGCGGGCGCTATGATGGTCTGGTCGAGCAAATGGGTGGCCCGGCCGTGCCGGGTGTCGGCTGGGCGGCGGGCATCGAGCGCCTCTCCATGCTCATCGCGCCCCCCAAACCCGCCGCTCTGCCGGTGGTGGTCATCCCCATGACCCCCGAGGCCGAACCCGCCGCGCTGGCCACCCTCAGCGCCCTGCGCGCCGCCAACATCGCCGCCGAGACCGGCTATACGGGCAACGCCAAAAAGCGCCTCGAGCGCGCCAACAAATCCGGCGCCGCCTTCGCCGTGCTGGTGGGCAGCGAGTGTAAGCTCAAAAACCTGACCGACGGCACCCAGACCGACGTGACGCCAGACCAGCTCATCGCCATTTTGAGCGCATGACCCCGGCGCTGGAGCAAAAACTCGACCGCATTTTGGCCCGCGCGGAAGAGCTGCGCTTTCATCTCGGCCAAGGCGGTCTCTCGGGCGAGGCATTCGTGAAAGCCTCCAAGGAGCTGTCCGAGCTGGAACCCGTGGAAGCCCAGGTTACCGCGTTGCGCCAGGCCGAGACATCGCTGGCCGACGCCCAAGCCCTGCTGCTCGACCCCGAGATGAAAGACCTCGCCGAAGCCGAGATCGCCGAGCTGCGCGCCCACCTGCCCGCGCTCGAGCACGAGGTCCGCCTCGCCCTGCTGCCCAGGGACGAAGCCGATGCGCGCGCCGGCATCCTCGAAATCCGCCCGGCCGCGGGCGGCGACGAGGCCGGCCTGTTCGCCGCCGAGCTGTTCGCCGCCTACCAGAAATATGCCGCCCTCCAGGGCTGGCGCTTCGAGGTGCTGGAATATGATGAGAGCGAGCTTGGCGGCATCAAGGGCGCCATGGCCGAAATCACCGGCCGCTCGGTGTTCGCCAAGCTCAAATTCGAATCCGGCGTGCACCGCGTGCAGCGCGTGCCCGCCACCGAAACCCAGGGCCGCATCCACACCTCCACCATCACCGTGGCCGTGCTGCCCGAGGCCGAGGAGGTCGATGTCGCCATCAACGACTCGGATCTGCGCATCGATGTCTACCGCGCCTCGGGGGCGGGCGGCCAGCATGTCAACAAAACCGAGTCGGCGGTGCGCATCACCCACATCCCGTCCGGCATCGTGGTGGCCATGCAAGAAGAGCGCAGCCAGCACAAAAACCGCGCCAAGGCCATGAAAATCCTGCGCTCCCGGCTCTACGACGCCCAGCGCCACGCCGCCTCCTCCACCCGCGCCGCCGACCGCAAATCCCAGGTCGGCACGGGCGACCGCTCCGAGCGCATCCGCACCTACAACTTCCCCCAGGGCCGCGTCACCGATCACCGCATCAACCTGACGCTCTATAAAATCGACCGGGTGATGCAAGGCGAGATGGATGAGATCATCGACGCCCTGATCGCCGAGGATCAGGCCGCCCGCCTGGCCGAGGCCGAGTGATCCCGATCCCCCAAGCCCTGGCCGAAATCACCGCCCGGCTCACGGCGGCGGGCATCGAGGCCCCGCGCCGCGAAGCCCGCCTGCTGCTGATGCACGCGCTCTCCTGCACCCAGGCCGGGCTGATCGCGCATGATGAGGTTGACCAAGCCCGCTACGCCCCCCTGCTCGCGCGCCGCGAAACCCACGAGCCTCTGGCCTATATCACCGGCCATAAGGAGTTCTGGGGGCTCGATTTCCTGGTCTCCCCCGCGACCCTCATCCCCCGGCCCGATACCGAAACCCTCATCGAGGCCGTGCTGGACTCCGGGCTTGAACCCGCCACCATGCTCGATTTGGGCACCGGCACTGGTTGCCTGCTGCTCGCCATGCTGCATGAACGCCCGCACGCCTTCGGGGTGGGCATCGACCTCAACCCCAAAGCCGCCGCGCTGGCCGCCCAAAACGCCGCCCGTCTGGGCCTGGGCGCGCGCGCCGCTTTTCTCGCCGGCTCCTGGGCAGATGCCCTCGATGCCCGCTTCGACCTCATCCTCTCCAACCCGCCTTACATCGAGCATGCCACCATCCCCAGCCTGATGCCCGATGTCGCTGGCTTCGAGCCCGTCCTGGCGCTCGATGGCGGGGCCGACGGGCTCACCGCCTACCGGGCCATCCTCAAGGCCCTGCCCCGGCTTTTGGCCCCCGCGGGGCTATGCGTGCTCGAGCTGGGGGCGGGGCAATATCCAGCTCTGGCCGCCCTGGCGGCGGCGGCGGGCTTCGCCACCACCGTCAAACCCGATCTTTCCGGCATAGACCGCGCGGCTTTGGTAAGATTTCGCAAATAAGGAATTGGCAGAACCGCATTATGCCGCTAATCACGACTGGCGCGGGCGATTTCTGCCGCGAGTCCCGGGGTACAACCCGAATCTCGACAGGCCCAGTGGCACGATCAGCGTCACGACCGCGTACGTCATCATTCGAGGTTAGACGAGCACATGAACATGAAGCGCATGCGTGGCCGCAACCATCGCCCCTCTGGCGGTGGCGGGGGTGGGTTCCGCAATCAGCAGAACGGCATCCCCCTCAACCGCAACCACGTCTTCGACAGCTCAGGGCCCGAGATGCGCGTACGCGGCACCGCCCAGCAATTGTTCGACAAATACACCCAGCTCGCGCGTGATGCCGCCTCCGCGGGCGACCGCATCCTGTGCGAAGCCTATTACCAGCACGCCGAGCATTATTTCCGCATCCTGGCCGCCATCAACGCCGCCCAGGGTCTGCCGCCGCCCGGCCAGCAGGCTCAACAAGCCGAAGCCCGCCAGGGTGAACCCGCCGAACCCGGCGCCGAGCAGCCGCGCGTCGAGGGTC
Source organism: Pseudomonadota bacterium (assembly GCA_021809435.1). GTDB lineage: Bacteria > Pseudomonadota > Alphaproteobacteria > Acetobacterales > Acetobacteraceae > Acidocella. Next base: position 714,694 of record JAKBAD010000001.1, read on the forward strand.
AGCCCCGCGAATTCCGCCAGGAGGGCAACCGCGACCAACGCGAATTCCGCCAAGATGGCAACCGCGACAATCGCGAGTTCCGCCAGGACGGCAACCGCGACAATCGTGAAAATCGCCGCTTCGATAACCGCCAGCAGCGCCCGGATTTCCAGCGCCGCGACCGTGACGAGCGCGGCGAGCGCCCCGAGCGCCGTGACCGCGAAGAGCGCCGTGACCGTGAGGAGCGCCGCGAGCCGCGTGAATTCCGCCCCACCCCGGCGCCCATCGCCGATGCCCCGATCGACATTTCCTCCGCCCTAGAGGCCGAGCTTGCCGCGGCCACCGGCCTCGCCCCCACCTTCTCGCCCGCGCCCGCGCCGGTGGAAACCGCGCCCGAGCCGCGCGCGATTCCCATCGCCGCCGAGGCGCCGCCCGCGCCCTGCCTGTTCCCCGAACCGGCCGCACCCGCCGCCGAAGCGCCCGCCGAACCCGCGCCCGCGCCCCGCCGCCGCGGCCGCCCGCGCACGGTCAAGCCCGCCGAGAGCGCCAGCGAGTAAACACAAAAAAAGCCGGGCAAATCGCCCGGCTTTTTTAACTTTGAAGGTCCAGCGCCTTATTTCGGCGCCAGCACCATCACCATCTGGCGGTTTTCCATCTTGGGCATTTGCTCGACCTTGGTATCGGTCTCCATATCGCCCCTGATTCGCTCCAGCACCTTCACGCCCAACTCCTGGTGGGCCATTTCGCGGCCACGGAAGCGCAGCGTCACCTTCACCTTGTCGCCTTCGCCAATAAAGCTCTTCATGGCGCGCAGCTTCACCTGGTAGTCGTTCTCGTCGATATTGGGGCGAACCTTCACCTCCTTCAACTCGACAATCTTCTGCTTCTTGCGCGCCTCGTTACGCTTCTTCTGCTGTTCGTACTTGAACTTGCCGTAGTCGAGGATCTTGGCGACAGGCGGTTCGGCGTTCGGGCTGATCTCGACCAGGTCGAGCCCGACGGCATAAGCGCGGGCGATGGCATCGCGGGTGCTCAGCACCCCGATCATTTCACCATCCTGGTCGATCAGACGGACCTGCGGAATTCTGATTTCTTCGTTGACCCGGGGCCCCTCGCGCGAGGGCGGGGCGGGTGGCGCTGGCGGTCTGGCTATTGGAAAGTCTCCTGTAACGGTTGCAGAAAATCGTCCTAGGGCATTTTGGCGCCCAAATGCAATGCGCCGAGCCTAGAGAGCAGAAAAAATCGCCCCCTGTGGCCTTCAGAACAAAAACTCCCGCTTGGCGTTCCAGGCCTCCACCAGCCCCTTGGCCTGGGGCACTTCATCGGCCAACCGGCCATGGGCACGGGCCAGCCGTTCGGCAAACTGCAAAAACCCCTGCAGCGCCTTCATCTCGGGCCTGGAGGGCTGCCAATATTGCAAGCTGCCGCCCAAATAAGCCAGCGGCGCTTCCACCCCGTCGCGCCGCTCAAGGTCGCAGGCCAGATAGCGCCCCTCAAACAGCTCCCAGGGCTTGTCGCGCAGCGTCTCGAACGGCGAGGCGTAATGGCGCGAATGGACCTCGCCCTGCATGCCCGCCGCCAGCGCCTTCAGCCGCCCGGCGGCGATTTTCTGCAACACCTGCCAGCCATTGCGGCGCGGATAATGGGCCAGAAACACCCCCTCCAGCCGCGGCGCCGCCAGCTTCGCGCCAGCCTGATAAACGCCATGATTTCCGGCTTCCATCACCACCCCCGGCAGGCCGCCGCGCAGCATCACCTTGCCCACCTCGTTCTGGGCGGCAAAGCGCCAGCGCATGCGCCACGGCACCACCGGCTCGCGCTCATCATCCTCGGGCGTCTGGCCGTAATTCACCAAAGGCAGACAGGCGGCCACCTGCCCCTCGGGCAGCTGCGTCACCAGCGGCACGGCGTGCGGGGTGGCAATGAATTCGTCGGCGTCCAGAAACACCACCCAGTCCGCGCCCAAAATCTGCGAGGCCATCTGATACGCCCAGATATTGGCGCCGATCTGGTCAAAACTGGCCGAGGCGCTCTGAAACACGGTCAACCGGAATCCCTCATCCTGAAGGGCTTTCAAAATCTCCAGCGTGCGGTCGCAACTACCATTATCAAGAAACAACATATGGTCGACATGCGCCGCGTGATGGCGCACAAACGCCTCGACAATGTCATCCTCATTCAAAATCCGCGTGACAGCGACGATCCTGGTCAAATCCCCGGCTCCGGCTCAAGCTGAAACGATTTATGCCCCCAGCCCCCTGTCCCGTCCAGAGCGCGCCCCATGATCATCCGCCCCGCCCACCCAACCGACACCCCCGCCCTCTGGGCGATCATCGGCCCCGTGATCCGCGCCGGTGAAACCTACGCCCTGCCCCGCGACATGGGCGAACAAGCCGCCCTCGCTTATTGGCTGGGCCCAGACCGCGAAACCTTCGTGGCCGAAGACCAGAGCGAAATTCTGGGCACTTATTACCTGCGCGCCAATCAGCAGGGCGGCGGCGCCCATGTCGCCAATTGCGGCTACATCACCGCCACCGCCGCCCAAGGCAAGGGCGTGGCGCGCGCCATGTGCGCGCACTCGCTTGCCACCGCCCGCGCGCGCGGCTTTCGGGCCATGCAGTTCAACCTGGTCATCGCCACCAACGAGCGCGCGGTCAGGCTCTGGCAGGATATGGGCTTTACCCCCCTCTGCCGCCTGCCCCAGGCCTTCAATCACCCCAGCCTCGGCCTTGTCGATGCGCTGGTGATGCACCAGACGCTCTAACCCACAAGGACGCTCTCATGCGGCTCATCCGCGCCCACCACCCCCAATGGACCGGCCACCTCCTGATCTCGACCACCGACGACCAGGTGCACCACCAGGAACATGGCGACAAAGGCCGCTACACCCTCCGCCAAGACCGGCTGACCGTATACTGGGAAACCTACGCCCCGGAAGTCTTCGTCCGGCGCGCGGAAGATGACAGCTTCGTGTTCGCCGAGCGGCTCGCCGCCGCGCCCACCACCCCCCAGGCGGTCACGCTCGACAGCAACGCCCCACCGCTCGATTATCTGGTGCTCACCACCCAAACCCCTCTCAACGCCCTCGTCCGCCTCCAGTCTCAGCCTTTGCTCCAGGGTTTGGCCAGCCTCGGCTGGCGCACACGCTTTCATCATTATCCCCACGGCACCCCCGTCACGGTCCCGCCGGCCAGCGCCATCATCGTGCATTATTTAGACCCAGACGCCCTCACCCGCGCCGCCGCCCTCAAGGCGCTTTGCGGGGCCCGCTTATACTGCCTCTCCTCCGACATTTACGACATCGACACCTACACGCGCATCGCCCCGCTCGCCGACGCGTTTTTCGCCCCCACCCCGCTCCACGCCGAGCTGCTGCGCGCCGCCCAGACCAAGCCGGTCTTCGTTCTCCCCGAAGCCATCGACCCCATCGCCCAGCCCACGGACGGCACCATCCTGCCCCCCGCCGCCACCGACCGCCTCTGCTGGTTCGGCTACCCTGAATCCTTCGCCAAATCCTGCCGCCACCTGCTCCCCCACGCGCTCGATGACGCGGAGTTTCCAGCGGAAAAACTGGCGCTGATCACCGCTCCCAACGTCTCTCTACTCGCCGGCGCCGAGCATATCCCCTTCTCGCCCGAGCGTTTCTACACCGCCACCGCGCCCTTCCGTTACGCCCTGCTCAGCCATTTCGTGTTCGACAACCACATCAACACCTTCATCAAATCCCCAAATAAACTGGTCACCGCCCTGGCGCGCGGGCTGGCGCCCGTGGCGTCAAACACAATCCATTACCGGCCGCTGATGCGTGAATACGGGCTCGAGAACTGGATGTTCTCCTCCCCTCATGAACTCGCCACCTTGCTGCGCAAAATCAAAACCGGCGCCGCCCCCGACCCGCGCCTGCTGCGCCTGGCCGCCGAGGATCTGCGCGCCCAACTCGCCCCCGAACGCCTGGCCCGGCAATTTCTGGCAGCCACCCTCGACTAAACGCGTCCAAACGAAATTCGGGGAGCTTTCGAAAAAGCTCCCCGATCCCGGCTAAAAACTTCACAAATTCACGTCTATCGCGTCAGCAGCCGCGCACCAAATCATTCCCACTCAATCGTTCCGGGCGGCTTGCTGGTAATGTCATAGGTCACGCGGTTAATGCCGCGCACCTCGTTCACAATCCGCCCCGCCACGCGGGTCAGAAATCCCACGTCATAGGGGTAGACATCGGCGGTCATACCATCCGTGCTGGTCACGGCGCGCAGCGCGCACACGCTGTCATAGGTGCGGCCATCGCCCATCACCCCCACGCTCTTCACCGGCAACAGCACGGCGAAAGCCTGCCAGATGGCATCATAAAGCCCGGCCGCGCGAATCTCCTCGAGATAAATGGCGTCGGCCTTCTGCAGCACCGCCACGCGCTCGCGCGTCACCTCGCCCAGCACCCGAATGGCCAAACCCGGCCCCGGGAACGGATGGCGCCCAACAATGGTCTCGGGCAGGCCCAGCTCACGGCCCAGCGCGCGCACCTCGTCCTTGAACAATTCGCGCAGCGGCTCAACCAGCTTCAGCTTCATATAAGCCGGCAGCCCGCCCACATTATGGTGCGATTTAATGGTCACGCTCGGCCCGCCAATGGCCGAAACGCTCTCAATCACATCGGGGTAGAGCGTGCCCTGGGCCAAAAACTCGGCGCCGCCCAGCTTGGTGGCTTCCTCATCGAACACGTCGATGAACAGCTTGCCAATAATCTTGCGCTTGGCCTCCGGGTCGGTCACCCCCGCCAGCTCGCCCAAAAACAAATCCGAGGCATCGCGGTGGATGAGCGGAATATTGAACTGGTCGCGGAACACCCGCACCACTTCCTCCGCCTCGCCCGCGCGCAGCAACCCGTGATCGACGAAAATACAGGTCAACTGGTCGCCAATGGCCTCATGAATCAGCGCCGCCGCCACGGAGGAATCCACCCCGCCCGAGAGCCCGCAAATCACCCGCCCCGTGCCCACCTGGGCGCGGATCTTGGCAATCTCGGCCTGGCGGAAGCCAGCCATGGTCCAGGTGCCCGAAAGCCCGCACACTTTATGCGTGAAATTCCTGATCAGCTGCGCGCCATGGGGGGTGTGCACCACTTCGGGGTGGAACATGGCGCCATAAAAGCGCCGCGCATCATCGGCGATCAGCGCATAAGGCGCGCCTTCCGAAACCGCCACGGTCTTGAAGCCCGGGGGCGGCGCCGAGATATGGTCGCCATGGCTCATCCACACTTTCTCGTGGGCGCCCACCTCCCACATGCCGTCCAGCAGCGCGCACTCGGCCACCACATCCACATAAGCCGCGCCGAATTCCCTGATTTCCGCGCCCTTGGCCTCGCCGCCCAGCTGCACGCACATGGTCATCTGCCCATAGCAAATACCCATCACCGGCACCCCGGCCTCAAACACCCATTGGGGCGCGCGCGGGCTGCCCTCATCGGCCACGCTGGCCGGCCCGCCCGAGAGAATGATGCCCTTGGCACCAAACCCCTGAATCCGCTCAAGCTGGGCGTTATAAGGAAGAATCTCGCAATACACGCCGCTCTCGCGCACACGGCGGGCGATCAGCTGCGTCACCTGGCTGCCAAAGTCCAGGATCAGAATTTTTTCATCGGACATGCGCTCCCCTAGTCCAATCCGCGCCAAGATAGAATAGCCATAAGCGCCGCCCGCGCATGAAATTCGTCAGCCCGGTCAGGCATTCACATCCAGCAGCGTGCCAATCGGGTCCCACGCGAAGGCGCTCTGGCCAATCGCCTCGCCGCCCACGCTGGTGCTGCCCTCGGCCACGCACCGCCCGCCCATGCGCGCATAAAAAAACCGCGCCGGATTATCGCGCAGCACCCAGGCATGCATGGATCGGCAGCCCATCTGCGCCAAATGCCGCGCCGAAGCCCGCAGCAACTCGCCGCCCAAGCCCCGGTCGCGATAATCATCGAGCACATAGAGCGTCTCGACCTCGCCTTCCGCCAGCCCCGGGTCGCGGCTGCGCCCGCTCGAGGCAAACCCCAAAACACCGGGCGCGCCGCGCTCGCCATAGCTCGCCGCCACAAACAGCCCCGCCCCCAGCCGCAGCTGGTGCTCATAAAACGCCTTCAACCGGCGCACGGAAAGATTGGCCAAAAATCCATCGGGCAGCAGCCCGGCATAGGTGCTGCGCCAGCTGGCGACATGCACGGCGGCAATGCCGGGCGCGTCGCTCAGCCTGGCGCGGCGAATAACGATCACGTGGCCCGCGCCAGCTTGGCGGCAAAGAACCCATCCGTGCCAAAGCCCCGGGGCGAGAGGCGCAAAACCACCTGCCCGGCCAGCGCTGCCGGCTGGCTCAGAGGTTCGAGCGAGAATTCCGGGTGCCGCGACAAAAACGCCTCCACCTGTGCCTCGTTCTCATCATTCAACACCGAGCAGGTGGCGTAAACAAGTTTTCCGCCGGGCCGCACCAATTTCTGGGCGATATCGAGAATCCCGGCCTGCTTGGCGGTCAGCTCGGCCAAATCGGTCTCGGTCAGGTTCAGCCTGGCATCGGGGTTGCGTCGCCAGGTGCCGGTGCCCGAGCAGGGCGCGTCCACCAGCACGCGGTCAAATTTCCCGGCCTGGCGCTTGGCCCATTTATCGCCGGGCTCGAGCAAATGGCGTTCGGCATTATGCACCCCCGCCCGCCGCAACCGCTTGATCGCGCCATCGAGCCGCGGCTCCGAAACATCGCACGCCACGATATGGCCCTTATTCTGCATGCACATGGCCATGGTGAGCGTCTTGCCCCCCGCGCCCGCGCAATAATCGGCCACGCGCATACCGGGCTCGGCCCCCACCACCAGCGCGATCAACTGGCTGCCCTCGTCCTGAATCTCCACCAGCCCGTCCTGAAACGCCTTGCCCTGGGTCACCGCCTGGCGCCCGGCCAGCCGCAACCCCCAAGGCGAGAGCCGGGTCGGCTCGGCCCTCAGCCCCTCGCGGGCCAGCGCCGCCATCGCCTCCTCGCGCGTGCCCTTCAGCAGGTTCACGCGCAAATCCAGCGGCGCGGGCTCGTTCATGGCCGCCATCTCGGCCTCCAGCCCAGGCCCAAACTGCGCGGCCAGCTTGGGCAAAATCCAGTCCGGCACCTCATAGCGCACGGCATCGGGCTGGGCGGGGTGGTGCAGCGTGTGGCCCGCCAGCTTCTCGGCCAGCATTTCCTCCTCGCGTGAGAGCGGCGACGGCCCGTAGCGCCCGGCCACAAAGGCCTGGGCAATCTTGCCGGGGGTCTGGCCCGAGAACATCGCCTGCGCGATCAGCAGCGCGCGCGGCGTGGCGGGCGCGTCCAGCTTCTCCAGCCACCAGCCCAAATGCCGGCGCGCGCGCAGCACCCCCCACACCAGCGCCGAAACCGCCCGCCGGTCACCCCCGCCAATAAAGCGGCGGTTGCGGAAAAACTGGTTGGCAATGGCATCGGCCGGGCGCGGGCTGGCCTCGATCTCGGCCAGCAAATCAATGGCGGCGGCCAGTTGTCCGGCGGGGGTCATGGGGTGGGGCTTTCAAACATCATGCAGCGGCTATAGAGCCGCCAGCCCACCCCCCACAACCGCAAAAGCAAATCAGCCTATTGCGCCATCATCCCCTCGGCCATCTCCTGCACATGCGCCTCTGGCATCAGCGCCGGAATCGAGACAATGGAGATGATCCGGTTATCGAACATGATCAGCCCCTCGATATAGGTTCCCGGCGTGGTATCGCCGGTCTCGGGGGTTTTCTGGCGCATATCGTCGGTGACGGTGATGATATCGCACACCGCATCCACCAGCAGCCCCGCCACGCGCGCGCCATCTTCCACCACCACCACCACCGAGGCGGCATTGGGCTCGGCGGGCGGCAAGCCCAGCCGCTCGGCCAGATCAATCACCACCAGCACCGTGCCGCGCAAATTGATCATGCCCTTAATGAAAGACGGCGCATGGGCCAGATGCGTCGAGGCGATCCAGCCGCGTATTTCGCGGATGGAGCGTATATCCATGGCGAATTCCTGCGCGCCAATCCGCACCGAGAGCAATTCCATGCTCCGCTCTCCTTGCGCTAAACTCCGTGTCTGCATCATGTTTGTTTGCGTCATGCGCCCCTCCTCACACCGCATCGCTCAAAACAGCTCCAATTCACCCGACTGATGCCCCTTCTCCTGCGGTTCCGGCGCGCCCTTGAGCCGATATTGCAAATCCGACAACGTAATGTTGTTCAACGCATGCTGCGAATTCACCGCCCAGTCATCGGGCAACAGCTTGCCAATGGTGAGCACATATTTCGACAAGGCCGCCAGTCTCTGCGCCAACAAATCAAGCGACTGCACATCCCGGTGGCAGGCCGAATCCTTCGCCACCTGCATCAGTGCCGGGCTGAGCGTGGTCTGGAACTGTTCGGTAAACCGGCCAAGCTCGTGAAACTCCTCGCCCAAAGCTTCGAGAATCGAATTGAGCGAGGCATGGTGGCGCTCATCCTCACACCCCCGGACTGCAATCATATCGCCTCTCCACTCACCCTGGCCCCCGCGCATTCCGCCGCGCCCGCCAAATATCGCGCCCGATACTTAATGTTTTCCCAAGCCTCAAAACAATTCCACCGCCCCCGAAGGCACCGGCGCCGGCCGCGCGCGCTCGGCGTGCAAAATCTGCTCGGTTTCCTTGGCCAGCAGCACCTGGCGCGCCCGCCCCGAAACCGGCCAAAACTGAATCCGCCGCCCCTGCTCACCGCGCAGCGAGCCGCCGACCAGCAAAATTCCCTCCTCGCGCAAAAACTTCTCCGCGAAATTGGCATTCAACTCGCCAATATCGGTCAGGCCCTTAATCATCCGCGCGCCGCCAAACAGCTTGGCGCGCATGCGGCTTTTCACCGCCCCCCGGCGCAGCAGCCCGTTCACCAGCAGCTCCATGGCATGCACGCCAAAACGCATGGCATCACCGCCCGGCTGGCGGTGCCGTCCGTCTCCTGGCAGCAAAAAATGGTTCATCCCGCCCACGCCCGCCACGCCATCCCATATGCAAGCGGCAATACACGAGCCCAAAATGGTGGTCAGCACAGTGTTGGGGTCGTCATCCACATAATGCTCCCCCTGCACGATGTTAATTTTCTTCTCATGCGGCGCCAGCCCCGCGCCCACCCCCGCGCTCACAACACATGCTCCTTGAGCTGCGCGTTGGTGATCCCCAGCACCCGCTCGGCGATCCGCTCCAGCGGCAATTGCCGCGCCACCGCCCCCAGCTCAAACGCCGCGCGCGGCATGCCATATACCACGCAGCTCGCCTCATCCTGGCCAATGGTCTCGGCGCCCGCCTCGCGCATGGCCAGCAGCCCCGCCGCCCCATCGCGCCCCAGCCCGGTCAGAATAATTCCCACCGCGCGCGCGCCAAAAGCTTTGGCAACCGCGTGAAACATCACATCCACACTCGGCCGGTGGCCATTCACGCGCTCACCCTCATTCAGCCGCAGCACGGCATTCACCGCCCCGCTCACCTCAATATGCGCGTTACCCGGCGCCAGATAAATCCGCCCCGCCGCCAGCCTGTCGCCCTCCACCGCCTCGCTCACCTGGGCGGCGCATAATTTATCCAGCCGGGCGGCGAAGCTTTTGGTAAAGGTCGCCGGCATGTGCTGGCTGATGATGGTGGGCGGGCAGTTGGCGGGAAATTTCGAAAGAATGGTGATCAGCGCCTCCACCCCGCCGGTCGAGGAGCCAATCGCCACCACCCGGCCATCGGGCGCATATTGGCCGCCACTTCCCGCGCGAGCCGGCGCGGGCCGGGCTGGGGCATGGCGCACCCGTCCCATCGCCGCCGCCTTCACGGTCGCCGCCAGGCTGGCAAAACTATCGGGGTTGAATGAAGACGGCTTGGCCACGCAATCAAACGCCCCCAGCTCCAGGGCGCGCAAATTCACATCCGCGCCTTTTTGCGTCAGAGTCGAGACCATCACCACCGGCATCGGCCGCAGCCGCATGATTTTTTCCAAAAACTCCAGCCCGTTCATATTGGGCATCTCGATATCAAGGGTCACCACATCCGGCGACAGCGCCTTAATCATCGCCCGCGCCTCCAGCGGCTCGGCCGCCTGCCCCACCACCTCAATCCCGGGCTCAGCCCTCAGCGCCGCGGCAATCACCGCGCGCATGGTCGCCGAATCATCCACAATCACCACCCGCACGGTCATGCCCGGCCTCCCGCGCTTTGTTTCCGATAAATGGTAATGCCATCGTTCTGAAATTGCGGCTCGGCCGCCCCCGTCACGCGCTCCGAATGGCCGATATAGAGCGCACCGCCCTCATCGAGCAGCGGCAAAAACCGCGACCACACCATCTCCTGTGTCTGGCCATCAAAATAAATCACCACATTGCGGCAAAAAATCGCCTGAAACTTCGCCTTCATCGGCCAGTTGCCAATCAAATTGAGCCGCTTGAAGCTCACCAGCCGCCGCGCCTCGTCGCTCACCCGCCAGCGCCCATCTGGCATCCGGGCAAAATGGGCCTTGCGCATGGCGGCCGGCACGGCGTCGAGCAAACTCTCCTCATAAATTCCCGCCTCACCCTCGCGCAGCATGTTGGGGTCAATGTCGGTGGCCAGAATCTTCACATCAAACCGCGCCGCATCGGGCATCACCTCCAGCAGGGTCAGCGCCATCGAATAAGCCTCCTGCCCCGAGGAACATGCCGCCGACCACAACCGCACCCGCCCGCCGCCGCGCGCGAATTGCGCCATGCCCGGCAACATCCTGGCTTTCAAATGCTCAAAATGATGCGGCTCACGAAAAAACCGCGTGACATTGGTGGTCAGCGCCGCCAGCATCTCCATGCGCTCGCCCTCACCATCGGGGCTTTGAATCAACCGGCAATATTGCTCAAAATTTTCCAATCCCAGCTTGCGCAGCCGCTTGGCCAGCCGCGAATACACCAAATTCGCCTTGGCCCCCGTCAGGCTCACCCCCGTCTCGCGGCGCATGATCTCGGTGATCACCTCCAGGTCGCGCGCGGTGAACACAAACTCCGAATTCTCAACAATGCTGCGCTCAGCAAGGTGTTGGCTCATGCCACCTCCAACTCCGCCGCCGGCAACACGTTATCGAGCGTAATCAGGCTGATCATCCGCCCATCCACCGGCAGCAGCCCCTTCACGAAACTCTTGACGAGATCGGAACAAACATCCGGCGAGGGCTGAATATTCCCATCCGACGCGGTCAAAATATCCGAAACCGCATCCACCAACAGCCCCACCTGCTTCTGCGCCACCTGCACCACAATAATCACATTGCGCGCGGTGGGCTCGCTGCCCGGCAGCCCCAGCCGCACGGCCAAATCCACAATCGGCAGCACGGCGCCGCGCAAATTAATCACGCCCTTCACATAGCGCGGCGCGCGCGGCAGCGCGGTGGCCGCCGTCCAGCCGCGAATTTCGCGCACCATCATCACATTAATGCAGAATTCCTGCTTCCCGACCCGAAACGCGATCAACTCGCGGTTGCCCTTGTCGCTGGGCTTTTCCGTTTGCGCCGAACTCTCCATGGCCCACCGCCTCTCAGTTCGCATCCAGCGTCAGCTCGGCCCCGCGGGCCTCGCTGCGCGCCGTCTTCACCACCGCGTCCACATCCAAAATCAGCGCCACGCGGCCATCGCCCATCACGGTGGCGGCGGCAATGCCGGGCACGGCGCGGTAATTCGCCTCCAGGCTCTTAATCACCACCTGCCTCTGGCCATGAATGGCATCCACCAGCAACACGGCGCGCACGCCGCCCTCGCCTTCCACCAGCAGCGCCACGCTCTGCTCGGGCTCAATCGGCGCCTCCGAATAGCCCAGCGCCAAGGCGACATCCACCATCGGCACATAGCCCCCGCGCAGCGCCAAAACATTCATGTCACGATCGAGCGGAAACACATCCTGCCCGCGCGGCTTGAGCGTTTCCACAATCGCGCCCAGCGGAATGATCAGCGTATGGCCCTTGGCCGACACCACCATGCCATCGAGCACCGCCAGCGTGAGCGGCAGCGAGAGCGTGAAAACCGAGCCCACGCCCGGCTTCGATGAAATCGAAATCCGCCCACCCAGCGCCGCCACCGACTGGCGCACCACATCCATGCCCACCCCGCGCCCGGAAATATCCGAGACCTTGGCGGCGGTCGAGAAGCCGGGCAGAAAGATGAGATTATCAATCTCATCGTCGCTCAGCTGGGCATCTGGCGAAATCACGCCATTCTCAATGGCCTTCTGCTTCACCCGCGCCCGGTTGATACCCCCGCCATCATCGGCCACCTCCAGCACAATCCGGCCTGAGCGGTGCAGCGCGGTCAGCTTCACCGTGCCTTCCACCGATTTACCCGCCGCCAGCCGCGCCTCCGTCGGCTCCAACCCGTGATCGATGGCATTGCGAATCATATGGGTCAGCGGGTCGGCAATCCGCTCGATCACGGTCTTGTCCACCTCCGTGCCCTCGCCTTCCATCAGCAGCTTCACCTGCTTGCCGGTCTGGGCCGCCACCTCGCGCACCAGCCGCGGCATGCGCTGAAACACCGAGCGCACGGGCTGGGCGCGAATGGCCATCACGCTATCCTGAATCTCGCGGGTCAGATGCTCCAGCTCCTCCAGCGCCATGGCCACGCCCGAGGCCCGGTTAATCCCCGCCTCCAGCACGCGCTGCGAGAGCATGGCCTCATTAATCACCAGCTCCCCCACCAGATCGATCATCCGGTCCACCCGGTCCAAATCCACCCTGATCGTGGCGCTCACCGCCGCCCCAGCCTCGGCCTTGGCGGCCATCGCCTCCACCGCCGGGCTCTTGGGCGCCTCATGCACCGGCTCCTCCCTTGGCCTGGGCGGCACAATCTGGGCCACGGCCCGCGCCGCCACCGGCTCTGGCTCTGGCTCTGGCTCTGGCTCTGGCTCTGGGCTGGGCTCAGCCTCATCTTCCGCCACCGGCGGAAAAAACTCGAACTTAAAGCCATTATCGCCGGTAATCACCGTGCCCGGCGCAAATCCCGCCGGCGCCAAAACCTCTCCCCCGCGCGGCGTAAGGCTGAGCACACAATCATCTTCGACAAACTCAAAAACATGGCGGATCTCTTCTTCCGCGCAGGCCGCCTCCAGCCAGATCCGCCACGTCAGATAAGCCCCCTCCGGGTCAAGCTCATGCAGCTCCGGCAACCGCGAGGCATCCAGCTCCACCGAAATCGGCCCCAGCCTCTTAAGCTCGCGCAAGATAATCGCCGTCTCGTTGGCCTTGGCATAAAGCTCGGGCCGGGGCGTGAATAAAATCTCCCACCCCCCAATCTGTGCGGGCGTGTCGGCCAGCGTCTCACCCGGCGCGGGCGCGCCCGGCTCAGCGGCCTTGGCCACGCCGCCGCCATCTTCAATCTGGGCAAATTCCACCACCATGGCGCTGGTGCGGGCCTCATCCACCTGCCCGCCATCGCGGGCCGCGCGCACCACATCGGCCAGCACATCGGCGGCGCGCAAAAACACCCCCACCACATGCGGACTGGCCACCAACTCGCCCGAGCGCACCTTGTCCAGCGCGGTTTCAAACACATGGGCAAAGCGCACCAGCGCATCGAGCGAGAAAATCCCCGCCCCGCCTTTCATCGAGTGCACGGCCCGAAACACGGCATTCACCGTCTCGGCCTCGGCCGTGCCATTTTCCATGGCAATCAGCCCGCTCTCCAGCTCCGCCAGCTGTTCCTCACATTCCTGAAAGAACGTCTCGCGAATGGCCGCCATCGGGTCTTCCATGCGCCCCTCCTGTCTCAGGCCGCCACGCGGCGTATGGCCTCAACCAGCTTCACCGGGTCAAAAGGCTTCACAATCCAGCCTGTTGCCCCGGCCGCCCTGGCGCGGTTTTTCTTCTCGGCGTCCACCTCCGTGGTCAGCACCAGCACGGGCGTGGCGCGCCTGGCCTCATCGGCGCGCACGGCCTCGATAAACCCAAACCCATCCATGCGCGGCATATTAATGTCAGTAACAATAACGTCCGGCGTCTCGGTCTCCAGCACTTCAAGCCCGTGCAGCCCATCCTCGGCCTGAATAACCCTAAACCCCGCCGCCAGCAGCGAGTGGCGCAGCATGTCGCGCATCGCCCGCGAATCATCAACGGTGAGTACCGTGGTGGTCATTCCCCAAACTCCTTGCCAGCCAGGGGGGCACGGTGCGCCAAATCGGCGGCACACACCCCCATCAATTCCAAATTCGCGGCAAACTCCTCCGAGGGCGCCGCCACCGCGAACGGCACATCATCGGCCGCCCAGGCCCGGCTCGCGGCCAGCAGCACCTGCAAACATTGCCCCCCCAGCCGCTGCACGCTGGCGCCGTTCACCACCAGCGCCTGGCCCCTGCGGCCAGTAAAAGCCTCCAGCAGCCCCGGCGCCGCCACCAAATCCAATATCGCCGGCAATTCCAACCCTTCCGTCATCGGTCTCAACTTTCGGGGCTAATGAATAAAATTCCGCTAAGAGGCGCGGCTTAAAACTCGTCCCAATCCTCAGCCCCGGCCGGGCTCTTGGGCAGGCTCACAAACTTACCCACCGGCGCCGAGGGCGCGGCCAAACTCGCCATCCGCGCCGCCGGTTTTGTCGTGGCGGCGGGCATTGCGCCGCGCCCGCTCCTGGTGGCGGTGGCCTTGGCCTTGCGCGCGGGGCTGGCTGGCGCCTCCCCCCCCTGGCCAATTCTAAACTGCCCAACCAGCCGCCCCAGCTCATCCGCCTCGCTGGCCAGCGCATGGCTGGCCGCCGTGCTTTCCTCCACCATGGCGGCGTTTTGCTGGGTCACCTGGTCCATCTGGTTCACGGCCGAGTTCACCTCCGCCAGCCCGGTCGCCTGCTCACCCGCCGAGGCCGCAATATCGGCGATCAGCGTATTCAGCTGGTTCACCTGCTCAACAATGCGCGTCAGCGCCTCGCCGGTTTCGTTCACCAGCCGCACGCCCGTCTCCACCTGCGCGCCCGAGGTCGAAATCAGCGCCTTAATCTCCTTGGCCGCATCGGCCGAACGCTGGGCTAGCGCGCGCACTTCGGTCGCCACCACCGCGAATCCGCGCCCGGCATCGCCCGCCCGCGCCGCCTCCACGCCCGCGTTCAGCGCCAACAAATTGGTCTGAAAGGCAATCTCGTCGATCACCCCAATGATGTTGGAAATCTGGCGAGAAGACGCCTCGATCCCGCTCATCGCCGTCACCGTGTCGCTCACCACGCCGCCCGACCGCTCGGCATCCTCGCGCGCCCGGCTCACCACCTCACGGGCCTGGTGCGCGCCCTCGGCGCTCTTGCGCACGGTGGCGGTAATCTGGTCGAGCGCTGCGGCGGTTTCTTCCAGGCTGGCGGCCTGCTGCTCGGTCCGTCGCGAGAGATCATCCGAGCTCTGGGTAATCTCCGCGGCCGACGCCCTCACCCCCTGGGTATTGGCGGCAATCGCCTGCATGGTCTGCTGCAGCGTATCCTGCGCCTTGTTAAAATCCCCGCGCAGCTTCTCATATTCGGGCGCAAAGGCCGCCTGGAGCCTAAACATCAAATCCCCGCCCGAGAGCCGCTCCAGCCCATCCGCCACGCCATCCACCACCTGCGAGAGCTGGGCGCGCGCGGCCTCGCGCTCGGCCGCCGCCGCCTCGCGGGCACGGGCCTCGGCCTCGGCGGCGCGCTGCGCTTCGGCCTCCAGCGCCCGCTTTTCCTCGGCGGCTTCCTTAAAGCTCTGCACCGTGCGCGCCATCTGGCCAATCTCATCGCGCCGCCCGGTCTCCACCCGCGCCCCCAAATCCCCCCGGGCAATCCGCCCCATCACCTCACGCAAACCATTAAGTGGCGCCACCACCCACAGCTTGAGCATCATGAACGCCGCCCCCAGCACGGCCAGAAACACCAGCGCCATCACCCCCAGCGTCACCGTCACGGTTTGGTTGGCATTCACCGCCTGGGCCTGCAAATCCCGGCTCAGTTCGGCCCGAAGGTTGCGCGCCTCCCCCTGAATCATCGGCGTCAGCTGATCGATCTGCGGCCGGCAATTGGCCAGATATTCCTGCTGCCCGGCCTCGTTCTCCGCCACCGAGGTGGCGGCCTCCGCCATCTGCACGGTCTTGGCGCACGCGGTCCCAAACACCTCGTCGCCCTGCTGCTTAATCCCCATCAGCGCCGAGGCCTCGTCCGGCAAGGCCTGGGCGGCGTCGCTCAGCGCGTTGTCAAACACGTTCAGGCTGGCGCGGATTTCATTGCCCGCCGCCAGATTATCGCTATCGCTGGTGGTGATCAGATCAAAGCTGATCGCCGCCCGCTCCTGCTGCGCGGCCCGGTTGGCCTCCGCCGCATCACGCGCCGCCCTGCCGACGCTGCTATTGAGCGCGATCGCCTCCTGG
This sequence comes from Pseudomonadota bacterium, assembly GCA_021809435.1. Classification (GTDB taxonomy): domain Bacteria; phylum Pseudomonadota; class Alphaproteobacteria; order Acetobacterales; family Acetobacteraceae; genus Acidocella. The sequence continues at coordinate 731,031 of JAKBAD010000001.1, forward strand.
CTGATCGCATGCATCTGCATGCCCGAAAATACCGAAGCCCCGAGCGCCGCGACCCCGGCCACCCCTAAAATGAGCAGAAACTTGACAATGATCGGCAGATTTTTCACGGCGCGCTTCCAACAAAAGCCACCCCCTATCGGGGCACACAGCTCCTGTTATCGCGGCCTATATTTAATTTTTGATTGAACCCGCCCGCTTATCCAGCGTTATTCCGTCATCATCGCCTCTCTGGTGGCGGCCCGCACCGTCTCGGGCCCCAGCGCCTCGCCCAGCAGCAGCAGCACCGGGCCCAACGGCTTGGCCTCGCGCAGGCGCCGCGGCAAGGTCGCCAGCGTGCCGGCAATCTCGCGCGCCTCTGCCCGCCCGGCATTTTCCACCGCCAAGGCCGGCAATCCCGGCGCCATCCCCGCCTCAATCAAATGCGCGGCCAGCCCGGCCAGCGTATGCCCGCCCATATAAACCGCAATCGTGCCGCCCGCGCGCACCAGCGCGCCCCAATCATGGGCGGGCAGCCCGCCCTCGGCGCCATGGCCGGTCAAAAAATGCAGGCTGCGCGCCACCCCCCGGCGGGTGAGCGACATCCGCGCCCCCGCCGCCGCCGCGCAGGCGGCGGTCACGCCGGGCACCACCTCAAACTCAAACCCGGCTGCCGTCAGCGCCTCCATTTCCTCGGTGGCGCGGCCAAAAATCATCGGGTCGCCGCCTTTCAGCCGCACCACCAGCTTGCCGGTGCGCGCCGCCGCCACCAGCTTGCGGCAAATCTCGGCCTGCGCCATGGCCTTGCCGGCAAAGCGCTTGCCCACATCCACCAGCTCGGCCGCCGGGTTGGCAAGCTGCAAAATCCCCTCGCCCACCAGCGCGTCATGCAACACAATCTCGGCCTGCCCCAGCAGCCGCGCCGCCCGCAGGGTGAGCAGGTCCGGGTCGCCCGGCCCCGCGCCAATCAGAAAGGTTTTTGCCAAAACACACTCCAAAACCGCTGTTCTGGAGCAGAAGAAACAACAACATTGGCTAATTTCAAGGGTTAAGTAGAATTTTTCCCTCTTTCCCCTTGGCGCGCCAAACGCCTCCATTGGCTGCCCCGGGGGCAGAAAATTCCCCGCCCCGCCAAGCCACCCGGCTCAGGCCACCTGCGCGGCGTCGCCCGCTTGGGCGTGCGGCTGGCGCGCGGGGGGCAGCTTAATCGCCTTCATCAGCGCCCGCACCTCATTGCGCGCCGCCACATGCGAAAGCCCCAGCGGAATCCCGACATTGGCTTCCTTCACATCCATCAGCGTCAACCCCTGAAGGTAGAGTTCGCGGAAAATCACCCGCTCGCCAAACCCCTTCACGGTACGAAACCCAATGCGCTTGGCCAGCAGATCGAGCGTCTCGCCCACATCGCGCTTATTGCGCGCCTCCACGGCGGCGAGCCGGTTGCGCATCACAATCCAGTCAATCTTGCCACGGTCGCGCATATAACGCTGCTTGCGCGCCTCCCACACCATGTCCGAATAGACGCTGGGGTCGATGATGTCGTGGTTATCCGCATCCACCTTGGCCAGCACCGAAAAATCCACGAAACTGTCATTGATCGGCGTGATCAACGTATCCGCGTAGGAATGCGCGTAGCGCGAGAGGTAATTATCCGAGCCCGGACAATCCATCACAATCACCTCGGCGCCCTGCAGGCTCAGCATATTCACCGCCGCCTCGAAATTGGCGCGGTCCTCAGCCTCGGCCTCTGGGCGGTGGTCCTTCTGCGAGCGATAAACCAGCGCGAAATGGGGCATTGGCAGCTCAATGCCGCGCGCCTCCATAAAAGCGCAGCGCGCATCGAGCGTGCCGCCCAGCGTGCCCTGCCGGGCATCGAGGTCGAGCGCGCCCACCCGGTAGCCCTCGCGCAACAGCGACACGATGACATGAATACAAGTGGTCGATTTGCCCGACCCGCCCTTCTCATTGCCCAGCACAATGAAATATGGCCGCCGCAGGGCGCTGATCGTCGCCAAATCGTCTCTCCATCAAGCCTGAATTGCGACTCCGACTTTACCCGATCGGCGCGATTCGCACCCGCCGCCTGTCATGGTTTGGTTCCAAAATCCCAAGCCGGCACCGGCAGGGTTGCCAAACACCACAGAAAAACCAAGCAACAGCCTGTTTTTAAATCATTCCCCAATTTTCACCCGGGCCGCAAACGTCATAAACGTCGCCAGCGCCGCGCTCACAAACTCGCGCGTGGGCGCGTCGGTCAGCTGGCCATCGGTAAATTTCTGTCCCGCCCCGGCAATAAACACTTCCGGCTGGCCCATCAGCTGCACATTCAGCACCCCCAGCGTCTGGCGCAGCGGATATTGCGCGCGCGCCGTGCCCAACACCCCGGGCGAGGCGCCCATGATCATCACGGGTTTGCCCGCCAGGGTGTTGCTGGGGCGCGACGCCCAATCGATGGCGTTTTTGAGCGGCGCGGGAATGGAAGCATTATATTCAGGCGTGGCGAGCAGCAGCGCGTCGGCCGCCAAAATCTCCGCCCGCAACCGCTCCACCGGCGCCGGAAACCGCCCCTCCAGTTCCAAATCGGTATTGATCAACGGCAAATCGCCAATCTCGGCGACCGTCATCTCATGCCCGGCCGCCAACACCCCGCCGGCCATGCGCAACAGCGCGCTGTTCCACGAACCTTGGCGCAAACTGCCTGAAATTCCCAGTATTTTCATGACCACTCCCCTCTCAGGGCTGCAGCCTATCAGAACTTCCCGGCCTCGTGGGGCGTTTTTCGCACGCCCACAAAAATATGGCCCCTGTTTCGCCAAAAGGGGCCATATCCGCAAAAACCCTCGACAACTCCGGGCTTATTTGCCGGTCATCAGCCGGTCCACCAACTCCTTCACGGTCGGGATGAAGCCGTTCGAATAAAACGGGTCGGTCCCGAACCGGTAGGCATTATGGCCAGCGAACATCAAATTATCATCCATCGCCGCCTCATCACCCGGCACCGCATGGGCGATGTTTTGCAGCGATTTCTGAATGCAGAAGCTGCGCGGATCGGCCTTCTTGCCATTGTCGAAATCCGGCCCCATCTGGCTCCAGTTGGAAAACCGGCATTGCGACAGACAGCCCATGCAGTTCACCTGGTCTTCATGAATCTGCTCAGCTTCCTTGGGGGTCTCGAACACCAGCGTCGAATCGGGCGTGCGCAGCGCCTCTGTATAGCCCTGCGCCTCCCAGCCGCGCACATGCTCCAAATCGGCCGGGGTCAGGTAAACCTTGCGCTTGCGCACCCCCACGCCATACTCGGCCACATGCTCGCCCACCGGCTCGGGCGAAAACGCCACCTGCCGCTCCGAGCGGTCGCGCAAGCTCTGCAAAAACCGGTTATTCACCGCCGAGGAATAAAACCCCGTGGGGCTGAAGCGGTTCAAAAACACATCGCCCGGCTTGAGCTTGAGCAGCCGGTCCTTCCAGGCCTGCGGAATCGGGCTTTCCTTGGTCAGCAGCGGGCGGGTGCCAAACTGAAAGGCGATCGGCCCGATATCGGGATTATCGATATAATCCTCCCATTCCTCCAGCGCCCACACGCCGCCCGCCATGATGATCGGGGTATTGGCGAGCCCGAACTCGCGCATCACCTTACGCAGCGCCACCAGCCGCGGAAACGGGCTCTCGGGCACGTTCGGATCTTCCGAGTTCGACAGCCCGTTATGCCCACCGGCCAGCCAGGGGTCTTCATAAACCACCCCACCCAGCAGCTCGGCCGCCTTGTGGTAAGCGCGCTTCCAAAGCGCCGAGAAGGCCCGCGCCGAGGATACGATGGGATAGTAATGCACATTAAAATGCTGGGCGATCTCGGAGAGCTTGTAAGGCATGCCGGCGCCGCAGGTAATGCCGTTCACCAGCCCCTTGGTGCGCTCCAAAATCCCGTTAATCACGCGCTCGGCGCCGCCCATCTCCCACAGCACATTCACATGCAGCCGGCCCTTGCCGCCCGAGATGTCCCACGCCCGCTGCACCTGCGCCACGCCGCCCTCGATGCCATAAGCCACCAGCTCCTCGTGGCGGTCCCGGCGCGTGCGGCCACGGTAAATCTGCGGGATGATCTTGCCGTCCTGATCATAGGAATCGGCATTGACGCCCGAAATGGTCCCCGCCCCGCCCGCCAGCGCCCAATGCCCGGCTGAAATACCATTGGTGGCGGCCACACCCTTGCCACCCTCGACGAGAGGAAGAATCTCGGCACCACCCATGCGGATGGCATTCAGAACTTTCATATAAGACGACCTCAACCCGACGCCGCCCCTGGATTGGGACACCGCCTCGGGGCCGCTTCTATTACAATTCATCCCCCCCCGTGAAGCTTTTATTCACCCCCAGCTTTGCACGCGCGCCAACTCTTGCCTAAATGCCGGCCTCATGGAGCTGTCATTCACCGAAGACGAAATCCAGCGTTATTCGCGGCATATCTTGTTGCGCGAGCTGGGGGGCATTGGCCAGGCCAAATTGCGCGCGGGGCGTGTGCTCATCATTGGCGCGGGCGGGCTCGGCTCGCCGCTGGCGCTCTATCTGGCCGCCGCCGGGGTCGGCACGCTCGGCCTGGTCGATGACGATGTGGTCGAGCTGTCCAACCTCCAGCGCCAGGTGCTGCACAGCACCGCCCGGCTTGGCCAGCCCAAGGTCGCCTCCGCCGCGCACATGCTCTCCGCGCTCAACCCGCTGGTCACCGTGCAGTGCCACCAAACCCGCCTCACGGCCCAAAATGTCCAAGCCCTCATCGCCGGGTACGACATCATCGCCGACGGGTCGGATAATTTCGCCACCCGCCATCTGGTGGCCGATGCCTGTGTGGCGGCCAAAAAAATCCTGGTCAGCGCCGCCGTGCTGCGCTTTGAAGGCCAGCTCGCCACCTTCAAGCCCCATAGTGGCGGCCCCTGCTATCGCTGCCTGGTCCCCGAGCCCCCGCCCGACGACGACACCCCCACCTGCGCCCAGGCTGGCGTGCTGGGCGCGGTCACCGGCGTCATGGGCACGCTCCAGGCCACCGAGGTGCTGAAAGAGCTGGCTGGCATCGGCCAATCGCTCGCGGGTCATCTGCTGCTCTGGAATGCGCTCGATATGCAATTCCGCAAGGTCAAACTGCCCAAGGACCCCGCATGCCCCGTCTGTGGCTGACCCTCCTGCCTCTGTGCCTTCTGCTCACCGCCCAGGCCTCGCCCTCGCCAACGCCGCCCGCCGCGCCCATGGCAGCCGCGCCCAATCCCGGCTCCGGCCCCGGTCCCGGTGTCGGCAGCGTCACCAAACTGCCCATACCCCGCTTCGTCTCGCTACGCTCCGACCAGGTCAATTTCCGCGCCGGGCCAGGGTTCCAGTACCCCGTCACCTGGGTCTATCAGCGCGCCGGCCTGCCGGTCGAAATCATCGGCGAGTTCGATGTCTGGCGCCAGGTCGTGGCCCCCGATGGCGGCACCGGCTGGGTGCACGAAGCCACCATCCGCGCGCGGCGCACCTTCTACGTCACCGCCCCGCGCGCCGTGCTGCGCAGCGCCCCCAGCGCCAGCGCCAGCCCCGTCGCCTATCTCGACGCGGGCGTCTCCGGCGACCTGCTCCGCTGCGACAAGGGCAGTGATTTCTGCAAGGCCGCCGCCGGCCACGACACCGGCTACCTGGCCCGCGCCGACATCTGGGGCCTGTTCGCGGGCGAGACCATCTCGCCCTGACCACGCGGCTCGCCCCGCCAGTAAACAAAAAGTAAATTTCCCACCCCCGCCAGCGGAATTTTACAAAAATTAGGTTTTCCACAGAAAAGGACTCGGGAAAGCCCGGTTATACATTGCCCCCAAGCCTCGGTGTCTCTACTGTATTTGGTAGTCGAATTTAGGGGACCCACAACATGGAGTGGACAGACGAAACCATCGCAAAGCTGCGCGCGCTTTGGGCCGAAGGTTTGTCTACGGCTGAGATTGGCCGGCGCTTGAACATTTCCAAAAACGCCGTGGTCGGCAAGGCGCATCGGCTCAACCTGCCGGCCCGCCCCTCGCCCATCCGCCGCACCGAAGGCGAGGCCGCGCCCAAGCCCGTGCCGCCCAAGCGCACCCAGGGCCCCACCCTGCCGCCCCTGGCCGCCTCCATCGCCACCCCCGTGGCGCCGGTGCGCGCGCTCATGGCCGCGCCCAAGCCGGTCCAGCGCGCCACGCCCTGCTGCTGGCCCATCGGCGAGCCGGGTAAGCCGAGCTTCCATTTCTGCACCGCCGCCGCCACGCCCGGCAAACCTTACTGCGAGGAACACGCCGCCATCGCCTATGTGCGCGTGCGCGACAAGCGCGAGGACGCGGCCTGAGCCGCACCCGCGCCCCTCACCAGCCTTTTCCCGGGCGGGCCGCAAGGTCCGCCCGTTTTTCATGGCGTCACACCCGCGTACTCATTACGATAATTTTATAAACTTCACGCTGACAGTCGCGTCAAGGCCGGTTTTCCAACCCTCGCACCGCAGCGCAGCACATGTTTCCCGTTGATAAACAGGCGCATGGGCGCTTAAAATACCAAGGTCGGTCACCAAGGCCGCCAATAAAACGACCCGCACCCGGGACAACCCGGGGCCTGAGAGGTAACGACATGGAAACGATTCAAGACGACCAAGCCCGTCACGAAGGCGCCATTCTCACCGGCGTTGTCAAATGGTTCAATCCCGGCAAGGGCTACGGCTTCATCGCCCCCGACACGGGCGGCAACGATATTTTCGTCCATATCAGCGCCGTGCAGCATGCGGGTCTGCGTAAACTCAACGAGGGCGAGCGCGTCCGCTTCTCGCTGCAAAACCGCGAGGGCCGCTTCGCCGCCATCGGCATCGAGCGCGTGCACTAACCCCCCCTGGCCGGCGCCCGCGCGCCGGCCAGCCCCCAGCCTGCAACCGCCAGTAATGGCCACATATCTTAATCTGTAACTTCCGCACCGTTGCGTCATCGGCGGGTCCGACCAATATAAGCCCCATCAGCCGGAGCAGATGACCGCATGACCGAAGCACGCGCAGGCCTCGCCCCCGAGGAGGCCCAAACCCTCCCCCTTCATGGCGTGCGCCCCGATGGGCTGGCCGCCCTGCTCGCCACCCTGCCCCCGCCCGCCAGCACGCTCGCCCGCCTGCATGGCTTCACCGGCGAGGCCGGCAAACTCCTCCTGCTCCCCGACTCAACCGGCACCGCTCTCAGCGGCGCGCTGCTTGGGCTTGGCCAGTTGCCCGCCCTGCACGGCTTTGGCGCCGCCCCCGCGGCTCTGCCGCCCGCCACCGCCTGGCACATCCCGCCGGGCGATTTCTCCCCCGACGATGCCACCCTCGGCTTCCTGCTCGGCGCCTACAGGTTCACAAATTACAAAACCAAATCGAATCCGATCGCGCAATTATCTCCTCACAACCTATCGAAACGAACCCTGGCGCTGGCCGACGCCATCTGCCTCGCCCGCACCCTCATCAACACCCCCGCCAACGATCTCGGCCCGGCCGAGCTCGCCCAGGTGGCCCTCGGCATCGCCAAAACCCATGGCGCATCCACCGAACTTATCGAGGGCGCGGCATTGGCGGCGCGTTACCCCACCATCGCGCTGGTGGGCGCCGGCTCGGCGCGCGCCCCGCGTGTGGTTGTGCTGCGCTGGCAAGGCTCAACCGCCACGCCCGATGCCCCGCTCATCTCGCTTTGCGGCAAGGGCGTGTGCTTCGACACGGGCGGCTACGACCTCAAACCCAGCGCCGCCATGCTGCGCATGAAAAAAGACATGGCCGGCGCGGCCATTCTCCTGGCCCTCACCCAGGCCGCCCTGCGCCTCGACCTGCCGCTCCGCCTCGAGCTGCGCCTTGGGCTGGTCGAGAACAGCGTCTCCGGCACCGCCATGCGCCCGGGTGACATCGTGCGCACGCGCGCCGGCAAAACCGTTGAAATCGGCAATACCGACGCCGAAGGCCGGCTGGTTCTGTGTGACCTGCTGAGTGAAGCCGCCGAAGCCGCGCCCACCTGGCTGCTCGATGCCGCCACCCTCACCGGCGCGGCGCGCGTGGCCCTCGGCCCCGATTTGCCAGCCTTGTTCTGCACGCATGACAGCCTGGCCCAAACCTTGCTGCGCTGCGCTCAAGCCGCCCACGAACCATTCTGGCGCCTGCCGCTGCATGCGGGCTACCAATCCTGGCTCGACTCTCCCGTGGCCGATTTGTGCAATGTTTCCAGCAAGCCGCATGCCGGCGCCATCACCGCGGCGCTGTTCCTGCAACAATTCGTGCCCGCCACAATTCCCTGGGCTCATCTCGATGTTTATGGCTGGAACGACAATGCCCGTCCCGGTCGCCCCGAAGGCGGCGAAGCCCAGGGGCTGCGCGCCCTGCTGGGCGCCCTTGAGGTGCACGCATATGGCGAGTCACCTTGAAACGACACATGTTTTTCCCGTCAGCGTTTGCAGTGAAACAATTTTAACACAGATATATATTGCATCTTTACGCTCCCATCCCCATAACTTCGGCAATGTTTTGAAGGTGTGCCAAAATCATTTGGTACACGCGGCGTCCAATCCATCCCGCCCCCCCCCCTGACAGAGCAGCCTCTGCCAGATATGGCTGGAAATTGAGTGTCGCGCGCTCTGGAAAACGCTGATCAGATCGCGTACTGATCATTTCCGGGCCGCCCTGTTTTTGCTGCACCTGCGAAACATCGACCCGTGATTGAACGTTTAAGGATCAAAAAATGGCAGCTGCCCCTCTCTCCTCCGACCAGCTGGTCGGTATCCTGCGCGATACCATCGTCTCGCTCGTGCGACGTGACGGTGTGGATTTGTCGGCCCGTCAGCTGGCCGTTTTCCTCACCTGCTACCTCACCGATGGTGGCCACACCGTGCGCGGCCTCGCCCAAGACCTCAACGTCTCCAAGCCCGCGATCACCCGCGCGCTCGACCGGCTGACCGAGCTTGATTATGTCCGCCGCAAGGTCGACCCCTCCGACCGCCGCTCCGTGCTGGTGCAGCGCACCGTCAAGGGGGCTGCATTCCTGCGCGAAACGCGCCATATTATGGCCGATGCTCTCGCCAACAACAAAGAAGCCCCAGCCAGCGGCGGCCGCCGCTCTGCGGGCTAACCCCCTGACCCGCCGCGCATTTGCCGCGGCGCTCAGCCTGTTTTGCGTGTCTGCGCCTGCCCTGGCGCAGACCACCCCCCTGGCCCTCACCCCCGATGATCAAACCCTGATCTCTCAGGTCGAGACCTATCTCAACGCCGAAAAAGGCCTGACCGCCAATTTCCTGCAAGTGGCCGATGACGGCTCCACCCGCACCGGCAAGGCGTGGCTCGAGCGGCCCGGCAAAATGCGCTTCGAATACGACCCGCCCGACCCGCAATTGCTGGTCGCGGGCTTTGGCGAGCTCACCTATTACGACCCCCAGCTCGGCCAAACCAGCAACATCCCGCTCAGCTCCACGCCGCTCGGCATCCTGCTCGCCAAACATGTCGACCTGACCTCCGCCGGCGTCGCCGTCACCGCCATCACCCGCGCGCCTGGCGAGGATGACATCACCCTCGTCCGCAAGGGCAAGGAAGCAGAGGGCACGCTGACCCTGGTGTTCGCCACCGACCCGCTGGAGCTGCGCCAATGGGTGGTGACCGACGCCCAAGGCCACCAAACCCGTGTCAGCCTCTACGATGTCGCGCCCGGCGGCCCCTACCCCGACTCGCTGTTCCAGTTCACAGCTCCCGGCAATAATTCCAACTTCAATCCCGGCGGCTGACCATGTCCCTCACCATCGCGACCTGGAACATCAATTCCGTGCGCCTGCGCCAAACTCTGCTGGCCGAGCTGCAAACCGCCCTGGCGCCCGACATCATCTGCCTCCAGGAAACCAAAGTCCCCGACGAGCTGTTCCCCGAGCATCTCGCCGAACAGCTGGGCATGCCCCACCTGCTCAAGCGCGGCCAGAAAAGTTACAATGGCGTCGCGATTTTATCGCGCCTGCCCCTCACCCTCGCCGAAGACACGCCCGACTGGTGCCATAAATCCGATTGCCGCCACCTCTGCGCCCATGTCGCGCTGCCCGGCGGGCCCCTCACGCTGCATAATTTCTACGTTCCCGCCGGCGGCGATATCCCCGATCGTACCCAGAACGAAAAATTCGCCCATAAGCTGGATTTCCTGGCCGAGGTCACCGCCCATTTCGCAACCCGCCCGCCCGCGCGCGCCGTGCTGGTCGGCGATCTCAACATCGCCCCGCTCGAGCATGATGTCTGGAGCCACAAGCAACTGCTCGATGTGGTCAGCCACACCCCCCTCGAGGTCGAAGCCCTGAACACCTGGCAGCATACTGGCTGGGTCGATGCCGTGCGCCATTTCGTGCCCCACCACCAAAAGCTCTATAGCTGGTGGTCATATCGCAACCGCGATTGGGCCGCCTCCGACCGTGGCCGCCGCCTCGACCATATCTGGGTCACGCCCGATCTCGTACCCGCCCTGCAAGCCCACCACATCCTGCGCCCCGCCCGCGCCTGGCCCCAACCTTCCGACCACGTGCCCGTCTCGGTAACGCTCGCACTGTAGTGCCATTCCTGCATGGCACTACAGCCAAATCTTCACGTGCACCGGCTCATGCTGCACCGCATATAAACGAGAGATCGGAGTGTAGCTGATGAAGTCGTCCCTGCCTAAACCCGCCCTTATCGGCTTGGCCTTCCTGGCCGGCATGGTGCTCGCCGCCCTCACCGGCTGACCGCATGGCCTCAAGGGGCGGGAGGTTTTCAGGTGAAATATTTGGGGGCGCTTTTTGTAAAAAGCGCCCCCAAACCCCCGCAAAAACTTTTAATTGCTTTACAGTTCCGGCGCCGCGCTCACCAGCCAACCGCTCTCGCCGGGCTCGCACAACATCGGCACGGCATTGGCGGTCAGCCCCTCCTTGGGCAACCCCATCAAATCGCGCAGCGCCCGAAACACCCCGCCATGCGCCACCACCAGCAGCGGCCCCGGTAGCGCCAGCACCCGCGCCATCGCCGCCTCCACACGCATGGTCAGCGCGGCAAAACTCTCGGCGCCCTCGGGCGTGTAGCGCCCCTCCAGCCACTCCGGAAACCACGGATTGAGCGGCTTGCCTTCCATGCCGCCAAACACCACTTCCCGCAGCTCAGCCTCATAAGAGACCTCAAGCCCCAGAAATTCATTCACGATGTCGGCGGTCTCGCGCGCGCGGATCATTGGCGACGCCACAATCCGCGCAATTCCCCGTCCCGCCAAACGCGGCCCGGCCCCGCCCGCCTGGGCGCGGCCGGTGGCGTTGAGCGGAATATCCAGCGCGCCCTGGCTCAGGCCCGCGGCGTTATAATCCGTCTCGCCATGGCGCAAAAACCAGAACGGAACCGGTGCCAGCGCCAATCAGGCGAGTCCTTCGCCGGCCAGCGCGCGGGCCACCGCCGGGCGCGCCTTCATACGCTCGAAATGCGCGGCCAAATTCTCCGGCAGCTTCACCTGTGCCCGGCCCAGAGACCAGAACTCGAGGCAAAACAACATGGCATCGGCAATCGAGTAATCGCCCAGCAAATAAGGCTTGGCGCCCAGCGTATGGCTGAGCGCTTTCAGCCCATCGGCGGCAACATCGCGCCCGGTCTGCACAATCGCGGGCTCATCGGCCTTGGTGGGGGTAAAGCGCGCCGGGCCAAAAATACGAGAGAAGCCGCGCATATGCACGGTCGCCACCATATAATCCAGCACTTCGAGCAACCGCGCCTCGGCCTCCGCGCCGTCAGGAATCAACCCCAGCTCGGGGTGGGTCTTGGCCAGCCACCAGCTAATGGCGGGCAACTCGGTCAGCAGCGAGCCATCGTCGCGCAGCAAAGCCGGCACCTTGGCCTTGGGGTTTACCGAGGTAAATTCCCCCTTGAACTGCTCGCCCTTGGCGAGGTCCACCTTCACCCGCTCAAACGGCTTGCCAATCTCCTCGAGAATGACATCAACCGCCAGCGAGCACGCGCCCGGAAAATAGAACAGCTTCATGCAGGCTCCCCCAGAAATGCCGGGTCAGTCGAACAGCGAGCTGACCGAGCTTTCGGTTGAGATACGGCGCATGGCCTCGGCCAACAAGGGGGCGATGGAAAGCTGGCGGATATTATGCGCGAGCCGCACGGCCTCGGTGGCCATGATCGAGTCGGTAATGGTCATCATGCCAATGGGCGAGGCCGCGATACGCGCCACCGCGCCGCCCGAGAGCACGCCATGCGAGACATAAACCTCCACCGACTTGGCGCCATTGGCCAGCAACGCCTCGGCGGCATTGCACAGCGTGCCGCCCGAATCGACGATATCGTCGATCAGAATGCAGTCGCGCCCTTCCACATCGCCAATAATATTCATCACCTCCGAAACCCCCGCCCGCTCGCGGCGTTTATCGATGATGGCGAGGTCCGTGTTCAACCGCCGGGCAATGATGCGCGCGCGCAGCACACCGCCCACATCAGGCGACACGATCATCGGATTCTTATGCGCGAACCGCTCCTCGATATCGCGCGCGAACAGCGGCGCGGCCGGCAGATTATCGACCGGAATATCGAAAAACCCTTGAATCTGCCCGGCATGCAAATCCATGGTCAGCACGCGGTTGGCGCCCGCCTCGGTGATGATATTGGCCACCAGCTTGGCCGAAATCGGCGTGCGCGGGCCCGATTTCCGGTCCTGGCGGGCATAGCCGAAATAGGGAATGACCGCCGTGATGCGGCGCGCCGAGCCGCGGCGCAGCGCGTCGAGCGTGATCAGCAGCTCCATCAGATTGTCATTGGTCGGGTACGAGGTCGACTGCACCACGAACACATCCTCGCCGCGCACATTCTCATGCACCTCGACGAACACTTCCATATCCGCGAAGCGGCGGACGGAAGCCTTCGCCAGCGGCAAGTTCAACCCCGCGGCGACAGCCTCGGCCAGCGGACGGTTGCTATTGCAGGCGACAATCTTCATGCTCAAGTTCCCCGTGAGTTCGCGCGGGGTTTAGCAATCGCCGCCCCCCAAGTAAATCAACCAGAGAGCGCGTGTGACCGTTCTGTGGCAGCCTTCATGGCGTCCAGAAAGTTTTTCGGCCAGGCGTCATCCGCGCGCAACACTTTCAGCGCCTCGGCGGTGGTGCCGCCGGGCGAGGTCACGGCCACCCGCAGGGCCTCTGGCGTCTCGCTCGAAGCCGCCATCAGCGCCGCCGAGCCAATCACCGTCTGGCGGGCCATCATTTTGGCCAGCTCTCCGGGCAGGCCCAGCGCCAGCCCGGCCTGTTCCATCAGCTCGGTGAGCAAAAACACATAAGCCGGCCCACCGCCCGAAATCGCGGTCACCGGGTCGAGCAATGCTTCCTCCTCAACCCAGGCCACGGCCCCGGTGGCGCCCAGCAGCGTCTCCGCCAGCCCGCGCTGGGCCGCGCTCACGCCCTCCCCGGCATAAGCCACCGTCACGCCCTGGCGCACGGCGGCGGGGGTGTTGGGCATGGCGCGCACAATCGCGCCGCCGCCAAGCAAGGCACCAATGCCCGCCACGGTCTTGCCCGCCATAATCGAAATAAACACCGCCCGCCCGCCAAAGCGGCCATAAGCGGGCAGCACCGCACCCGCGTTTTGCGGCTTCACCGCCAGCACCACGGCCGCGGGCGCAAATCCGGCCGGAATCTCATCGGCGCTGGCCACCACCGTCACGCCGTCGCCGGCCAGCGCCCTGGCCGCCTCCGAAGGGTCAACCACCACGGCCTGCGAGAGTCCCTGCTCGCGCCATCCGGCGAGCAGGGCGCTGCCCATGCGGCCACCGCCGACGAGCAGAAGATTGGGAAGAGCGATCATGCCCGGCTTATGTCACGCTTCGCCGGCGCACTCCAGCATGGCGGCCTCCAGCGCCTCATCGGCGCCCTTACCGCCCCAGATGACAAACTGAAACGCCGGAAAAAACCGCTCACATTCGCAAATGGCGATATCGATCAAATCCTCCACCGACTCCGCCGAAGCCCCGGCCTGCCCGCGCAGCAGCGCGGCATGGCGATAAACCGGCATGCCGGTCTCCTCATCGAGCCCAAAATGCCCAATCCATAAGCGTTCATTGGCCTTGGCCAGCAGCTCATACACCGCCGCCTTGGGCCGGTGCGGGGCCTTCAGGTCAAACGTCACCGACATATGCAGCGCCGAAATCTCATCGGACCAGCAAAAAAACAGACCATAATCCGCCCATTTGCCCTGCGCCTCGGCGGCCAGCTCATGCTCCGCGCGGCGGTCGAACATCCATTCATTGGCCGCCACCACCTGCTCGACAATATCAAGCGGGTTGGCAACGGCGGCGCTGTCATCTTCACGAAGAGCGAGGCTGGTCATGGGCACAGTCTCCTGAGCTTAATCGCACCGGGTGAGACAATGCTGGGGGCATAGCCACAGTGTTTCTCCCCACGACTCCAATTCTATCCAGATTCCCGAACCCCCTTCAATCAAAGAGTTCTTCGCCGCCCGAGTCGCAGGTCATTTTTTTCCGGGCCCGCTCATGACCAAGCCTTCACCTTTCCGTCATGCCTCCGGCCTTCATCCCGCCGCAAATTTCCCCCACATTGCGGTTCATGAAACGTTTTTCCCTCCCCGCCCTCGCGCTCACCGCCACGCTCGGTTTGGGCGCGCTCGCTCACGCTCAAACCCCGCGTGACATTCAGGCCCAAATCGCCGCGGGCCAATCCGCCCAGGCCATCACCGAGCTGAACAGCGTGCTCGCCGCCCACCCCTCCAGCGGCGTGGCCTGGTACCTGCTGGCCGAGGCGCAAGACGCCCAAGGCAACGAAGCCGCCGCCGGCACCGCGCTGGCCAAGGCTCAGTCGCTCAACCCCGCCATGAGCTTCGCCAACCCGCAAGATGTCGCGGCCCTGCAAGCCCATATCAACGGCGCCGCGCCCGCGCCGCTGGCCCCAGCCCGCCATTCCAGCGGTCACATCGGCCTGCTGGTGGTGGGCGGGCTCATCCTGCTGTTCCTGGCCCTGCGCGCCTTTGGCCGCCGCCAGGCCTATATGGGCGGCTACGGCCAGGCGCCCTTCCAGCAGCCAGGCTACGGCCCCGGTCCCTTCTACCCGCAAGGCGGCGGCCTGGGCAGTTCCATCCTGGGCGGCCTCGCCGCCGGCGCCGGCTTCGCGGCTGGTGAGCGCATCATCGAAGACCTGACCGGCGGCAACCAGGCCAATGCCAGCCAAGCCTTCCCCACCCCCTCGCCCGATGACGGGCTGATGGGCAATCCCGGCTGGGGCGATAATTCCGGCGGCGGGCTGGATGATCTCAACAACAACAGCTGGTCATAACCCCAACCCACCCCCGGCGCTAGTGTCCCGATTCTGAAATCCATTGGATTTCAGAATCATAGTGGACACCAGGGCAATCAGCGCCGGGTGGCACTCACCGCGAATTTGCCAAAAAACCCAGGGCTCGCCGTGCCCTCCAACCGGTCGCCGTCCAGCTTCAGGTCAAATTCGAGCTTTAGGCGCATCGGCTTGGCAATCTCAATGCTCCATGTCGCCCGCTCGCCCCTGAGCTTGCCGTTCTGCAACGCCACCTCGCCATGGCCATTGGCGGACGCGCTGGTGCCGCTCACCACCCCGCCCTCTTCGCTCAATGTCAAAACCGCCTGCTGCGTGCCCATCGGCGTCTCCAGCACCGCATCCCAAACCCCGTTCAATCCCGGCATAACTTCCCCTTTTGGTTATTTACCTCTCCCATTATGCCATTTTCTTCCGCCATCCCACCAAACAATCAAAAATTTTTTGGGGCCTGGCCCTTTTTTATAAAAAAGGGCCAGACTCTTCTCTCCCCGCCCCAATCCGCCCGCCAGAGGCGGCAAAAAAAATGTGGGGGCTTTTTGTAAAAAGCCCCCACACCCGCAAAAACTTTTAAAATTTCAGCTTACGCGCGGCGCATAAACGGCCCCCAATAGCGCGCCGTACCGCCCAGCTCCGCCTCAATGCGGATGAGCTGGTTATACTTCGCCGTGCGGTCCGCGCGCGCCAGCGAGCCGGTCTTGATCTGCCCGCAATTGGTGGCCACCGCCAAATCGGCGATGGTGGCATCCTCGGTCTCGCCCGAGCGGTGCGACATCACGGCCGTATAGCCCGCGCGGTGGGCAATATCCACGGCTTCCAGCGTCTCGGTCAGGGTGCCAATCTGGTTCACCTTCACCAAAATCGAGTTGGCCGTGCCCGCCTCGATGCCGCGCAGCAGCCGCTCGGGGTTGGTCACGAACAAATCATCGCCCACCAGCTGCAGCTTACCGCCCAGCTTCTCGGTCAGCAGCTTCCAGCCCGCCCAGTCATCCTCGGCGCAGCCATCCTCGATCGACACAATCGGGTAACGCGCCGCCAGATCGGCCAGATACTCAATGAACTGCGCGGCATCGAGCTTCTTGCCCTCGCCTTCCAGGTCATAAATCCCGTCCTTGTAAAACTCGGTCGAGGCGCAATCGAGCGCGAAGGTAATATCCTCGCCCGGCCGGTAGCCCGCCTTCTCCACCGCGCGGGTGATAAAGCCCAGCGCCTCATCGGCCGATTTCAGGCCCGGCGCGAACCCGCCCTCATCGCCCACATTGGTGTTGTGCCCGGCCTCGCCCAGCAGCTTCTTCAGCGTGTGGAACACTTCCGAGCCCCAGCGCACCGCCTCCGAGATCGAGGACGCGCCGACCGGCTGGATCATGAATTCCTGAATATCGATCGGGTTATCGGCATGCTTGCCGCCATTCACGATGTTCATCATCGGCACCGGCAGCGTGCGGGCCGAAACCCCGCCCACATAGCGGTAGAGGGGCATGCCATTATCCTGCGCCGCCGCCTTGGCCAACGCCAGCGACACGCCCAAAATCGCGTTCGCCCCCAGCCGCGCCTTGTTCGGCGTGCCGTCCAGATCGATGAGGACATTATCAATCCCCACCTGGTCCTCGGCATCCAGCCCGGCAATGGCGTCGAGAATCTCGCCCTCCACCGCTTCCACGGCCTTCAAAACGCCCTTGCCGCCATAGCGGCTCTTATCGCCATCGCGCAGCTCAACGGCCTCATGCGCGCCCGTCGAGGCGCCCGAAGGCACCGCGGCGCGGCCCATCGCGCCGGACTCAAGCACCACATCCACCTCAACGGTGGGGTTGCCGCGCGAATCAAGAATCTCGCGCGCAATGATATCGGCAATCGCGGTCATGGTCTGACTGGCTCCTCCAGAATGATCCGCGCGGGGTAGCTTACCCACCCCCTTTCCGCAAGCACCATGTGCGCCAAAAGCGCACAATCCCGTGCTTAAAGCCTGATGACATCGGATCGTCCGGCGAGGCGGGGCAATCTGCTGCTAATTAAGGCTGGCTGACCAACGCCAGGCGGGTCACGCTCACCTGCTCCACGCCCGCCTGCACCAGCCCCAGCTGCTCAGCCGCCGCTTCCGAGAGGTCAATCAACCGTCCTCCATGGGGCATGCAATCATTCACCCGCACCACAATCGAGCGCCCATCCGCCACATCGGCCACCCTCACCTCGCTGCCCAGCGGCAAATAGGGCGAGGCGGCGGTAAAACTGGCGCCGGTAAACGGCTCACCCGTGCAGGTGCGGTGCAGCCCCCGCCCAGGCCGATACCACGAGGCCGTGCCCACCAGCTTGGTCCCCACCTCCTGATAATGCGGCGCCGTCGCGGCCATCTGGGGTGGCGCCGTCACCGGCGCGCTCACCGCCACATGGGCGGCGGGCGCCGTGGCACAGGCGCTCAACGCGCCCAGCGCCAAAACCGCCAAAAGCCCAGTCTGGCGGGCACCCAACAGGCCGCCCCACTGTCGCACAGACATTTCCATGCATCACTCGTAACCCAAATCCCCCGCCTTTGCATAGCTCCCCGCCTTCACCCCCTCATCGTCAGCGCCAGCAACAGCGCCCCGCGCTCCTGCCCGTCATCCCTCATGGCCGCAAAACTCAATGGCCGCATACCCCACCACCCGCGCCCGCTCGCCGCCCGCATCGCCCGAATTGCCGCGCGCCACCAGCCGGGGCGCCAGATGGTGGCGCGCCGCCGCCAGCATCAGCCCATTAATCGGCAGCGCCCCGCAGGCCTGCTCAAAACTATAAAGCGGCTCGCCGTGCAAAATGCGCGCCACCGTCTCGCCATCCACCCGCTCGGCCGTCTCCTGCGCCAAAAAATGCGACAAATCCGAGCTGATCACAATCAGCGTCTCATCCCCGCCCCACAGCGCCTCGAGCACATCGGCCACCTCCTCGGCGGTGCAGTTACCCACCGCCAGCGGCACCAGCGTAAAACTGCCCAGCACGCTCTGCAAAAACGGCAGCTGCACCTCCAGCGAATGCTCCAGCGCATGCGCCTCCTCGCTCACCACCACCTGGGCCATCCCGGCGATTTTCGCCACTCCCCCCTGGTCAACGGCGATTTCCCCAATCGGCGTGGCGAATTTATCCGCCCCCGGCAGCGCCAGGCCCCGCACCGCCACCCGGTGCACCGGCCCCACCAGCACCACCCGCCTGATCCGCCGCGCCTGCCCCGCCAGCAGCCCATAAGCCCGCCCCGCGATCGCCCCCGAATAAATATACCCGGCATGCGGCACAATCAGCGCCTTGATCCCATCCCCCTCCACGCCCTCCTCGGGGGTTCCGTCCTGCAAAAACCCGGTCACCATCTGGCGCAGCAAAACAGCATCAGCCGGATAAAACGCCCCGGCCACGGCAGGTGGACGCAACATGAGGTTATCTCCCTCTTCTTCCTGTGAGCCGCCTTATAGCAGACATGCGGCGGCGAGGGGGAAGTTTTCGGGGGGGATGGGGGGATGAGAGGATGCGCCCTTTATCGCCGTTGCCAAGTTCCGGGATACTTCCGAAAATCAGACATTTGAATGAGGTTGAGATGACCCGCGCCCCAGAACGATTTGACGCGAAATGCCGGGATTATTGCAAGGGCCGGTTACTGTTTATCATCTGATAAAAGAATGACAGTTTGTCGGCATAAGACGGATCGCCATGCCCATTATAGAGAGCCGCCGCACTGCTGGGTGTAATAGATTTCCAACTCTTGATGGCGGTGACCACGGTGGCGGGCGAATAGGTCAAAACCATTCCGGGTTTGAGCGATTTTGGCGAAACGCCCCGATTATCCTGCTGCAAGACCTGCACAGTGGTGCCGAGCCTGGCCGCCAGTTTTTCCAGCGTGTCACCCTTATCCACCGTTACTTTCTTGAGATTTTTCGTATCGGTGATGGTTTTTTGGCCGAAATTCGCCGCCGCATAAAGCAGATATCCCACGCCAGTGGCAATGTTATTGTAGGCATTGCTGTTGGGTGATGAGAGCGCGCCACGCAAAGATGGCGGTACAATGAGATTTGTGCGGTCGGGGTTGCTCATCATCTCTGGCAGCCCTAAATCTCCGGTATTGGCCGATTGCATCGCTTCCGTGTTCCAGTCATTATTTGGTGCAACCGGACCTGTTTCGGTCCAGACCATGGCTTTGACCAGATGCCAATCAAGCGGCGTGTAGCCCGGCGTTGAGCCCAGATAATTATTATAGGCCGAAACGATCTGTTCGATATCGCGGTCGTGCTGACTCCAGCTCATGGGGTGCTTTGAGGAAGATGATTGACGTGATGTTTCATAATCATCTTGAATAGAAACAACCCTCTGCTCCAGAAACTGACGGGTATGAGAATTATGCGGGTAAGCCGGGACCGAGAGGTCATTTGTCGATGCCATGTCGACTCTATTCTAATGAATGGATGTTATTAATACTAACTCTGCGGCGTGTGCAACGGCTTTTATCAAAGGGCTTGGCTATCAGGGAGAAGGACTTCCGAATGGAAAGGGCTTTTCGGCAAAGGGCAAAGGGCAATCGACGTACACACCATGATCGATGGTCTGCGATCCATCCATGAAACCGCGTGCCGGAAATTTTCGGTAGAGGGCTTCTGTCGCAAATCCAACAACCTGCCAATCGTAATAAAGGCGTATCTGGTCTTCTGACTGACCCGCTGCATTCAACAGAGGTTTATAATAATACAGCCCGATGATGGGGGTGATGCAGGCTTTGCTCACATGGTTCAACTGGAACACGATATGGTCGTAATTCTCGAACGGCCAGTGCAGGTCACGCTCGCGGATTGTATAGGATGTGCGCGCGCAAGGGGTAAATTGCTTGTCCCAGGTGAGCGTGCGCGTGCCAATAAACAGCCCGCCCCAGCAGCTGCGGCCCTGGCCATAAAACAACCCCGTGAACGGGCCACGATACGGCGCCGCCTGGGCCGTTTGAACCAGAAAAAACAGCCAAGCCAGAAAGGTAGGGCAAGCACGCTTCATGGTTTCTTAGACATAATCGCCACAACCAATAATTGCAAGGCGAACGCCTCTGCGTCAAGGCTAAAATCGGCGCCTTATGCCGTGAACCGCTTAAGGGCGGACCGGCCGTTTTCGGCCCAAACGAGCCGTAGGACTCAACCACTCCGCCCCACCAAAAACAACGTGGGGGCTTTTTGTAAAAAGCCCCCACACCCCCAAAAACTTTTAAAAATTTAAGACAGGTTTTTTTAGGCCGCCGTCAGCTGCCGCGCCTGCGCCGCCAGCGAGCCATTCGTCACCCGATAATTCCCCTGGTCCGCGAACAACGCCCGCAACAACTGGTTATTCAGCGCATGCCCCGTCTTGCAGCCCACAAACCGCCCCGAAATCGGCGCCCCCGCCAAAGCCAAATCACCAATCACATCCAGCAATTTGTGGCGCACAAACTCATCCTCGAAGCGCAACCCCTCCGGGTTCACAATCGCCTCGCCATCCACCACCACCGCATTCGCCAAAGACCCGCCACGCGCCAGCCCCGCCGCCCGCAGCGCCTCAATCTCAGCCCGCATCGCAAACGTCCGCGCCGGCGCAATCTCCTCGGCAAACCCGCTCTCCGAAAGCGCGAAATGATAGCTCTGCGCCCCAATCGCCTTCGCCGCGAACTCAATCTGTAAAGAAACCTCAAACCCCGCCCCACCCTCGCGGTGCGGCCTCAATTCAGCAAACGAACCATTCGCCTCCACCCGCACGGTGCGCAAAATCTCAATCCGCTCGCGCAAACCGCCATGCTCAACAACCCCGGCAGCCTCAAGCAAAAACAAAAACGGCGCCGCCGAGCCATCAAAAATCGGCAACTCCGCCGCATCCACCTCAACCCGCAAATCATCAATGCCAACCGCCATCACCGCGGCCATCAAATGCTCAACCGTCCCCACCCGCGCCGCACCCTCGCCAATCAGCGTGCACAGCCGCGTGTCCGTCACCAAATCAAACCGCCCCGGAACATCAACCCCAAGATCAGACCGGCAAAACACCACCCCCGACCCCACAGCCCCAGGCTTCAACACCATCGTCACATCCCGCCCCGAATGCAGCCCACGCCCAACCCCCGCAATCGCGGCCCGCAACGTCCGCCGCGCACACGGCGCCGGCTCGGCAGGAGTAAAGCTGTAACGGTCTTTCAACACGGCCATGGTCAACGGGTTCCTTAACACCCTCTCAATTTACGCCGCCCCACCCCAACCAGCCAGTCAATCATTATTTCCGAGTATTTCACCACAACCCCTTGATAAAAAATGTTTTGCTTCGCCGCACACACGCCCCCGAAACACAACTTGCCTGCCCCGCCCGCCTGTGCTCTGCTCAGCCCCTCAACCCGGAGGCTTCCCATGCTCGTCGCCACCACCGAATCCATCGCCCATTACCGCACCATCCGCACCCTCGGCCAATGTTTCGGCGTCGTGGTCCGCAGCCGCGGCCTCGGCGGCAACATCATGGCCGGCCTGCGCTCAATCGTTGGTGGTGAAATCAAGGAATATACCGAAATGCTCGAGGAGGCCCGCCGCCACGCGGTTGACCGCATGGTGAAAAACGCCACCGAAATGGGCGCCAACGCCATCGTCATGATGCGCTTCGATTCCTCCGAAATGGGCCAGACCATGAGCGAAATCGTCGCCTACGGCACCGCTGTCATTATCGAGCAGGAATAATGCTGCGCGCCTTCGTTCTGACCCTGGGGCTGCTCCTGCTGCTGGCCGGACTAGCCACCCTGCTCATCGGCCATTCCCCCGCCGGCCTCGGCGCGCTCATCCTCGGCGCCCTCATCACCACCGGAACGATCTTCGAGCGCCGCTACAATCCCCCCAGCGCCACCCCACCCGCCCCCGGCTTCGAACCGACCGGCGAAACCTATATCGACCCCGCAACCGGCCAGCGCACCGAGACCTGGTTCAACCCCCAAACCGGCGAACGCCGCTACCTCACGCGCTGAACGCGCCAAAACCACGCTCCCCCACAAAAACGCCACACAAACCCACAAAACCGCGCCGCAAAACCACATAAACCCACATTCCGGCGCGCCAAAACCACCGTAACCGTCAGCTGATCCCCGCCTTGTAGGGTTTTCGTGCTCTGGCTTTGATCTGCTGATTAGCGGCGGAGGCTGGCGTTGGCGGATGGTGTTGAAGTTGAGAGTGTACTCCGGAGGGCTCCGGAG
>JAKBAD010000010.1 GCA_021809435.1 Pseudomonadota bacterium
TCGAAACCACCTTGTTCATCGTCGCGAGCAAGACCTTCACCACCATCGAGACCATGACCAACGCCCACACCGCCCGCGCCCGGCTGGTGGCCAGGCTTGGCGAAGGCGCGGTCGGCGCGCATTTCGCGGCCGTCTCCACGGCGCTGCCCAAAATCCGTGAATTCGGTATCGAGCCAGAGCGCGCCTTTGGGTTCTGGGACTGGGTGGGCGGGCGCTACTCGGTCTGGGGCGCCATTGGCCTGCCGGTGATGATCGCGGTGGGCGCCGAGAATTTCCGCGCCTTCCTGGCCGGCGCCCATGCCATGGATGAGCATTTCCGCAGGGCGCCGCTGGAACAAAACCTGCCCGTGCTGCTGGCGCTGGTGGGCGTGTGGCACCGCAACGCCTGCGGCTACCCCGCCCGTGCCGTGCTGCCCTACGACCAGCGCCTCGCGCGTTTCCCCGCTTATTTGCAGCAGCTCGACATGGAGAGCAACGGCAAGCGCGTATCGCTCGACGGCACGCCGGTCAAAACCGCCACCGGCCCGCTGGTGTTTGGCGAGCCCGGCACAAATGGTCAGCACGCATTCTATCAGCTCATCCACCAGGGCAGCGATGTCATCCCCTGCGAATTCCTCATCGCCGCTTCAGGCCATGAGCCCGAACTCGCCCATCACCACCAGCTGCTGGTGGCCAACTGCCTGGCCCAGTCACAGGCTTTGCTCATCGGCCGCACGCTCGAGGAGGCGCAGGGCAACCCGCACCGCGTGTTCCCCGGCAACCGCCCCAGCATCACGCTCGCCTATCAGCGCCTCACCCCCCACGCGCTGGGCCGCCTCATCGCGCTCTACGAGCACCGCATCTTCACCGAAGCCGCGCTCTGGAACATCAACGCCTACGACCAATGGGGCGTCGAGTTGGGCAAGGAACTCGCCACCAACCTCCTGCCCGCCGTGCAAGGCCAATCCATCCCCCTCCACCAAGCCACCTCAGCCCTCCTCGATCATTTAGCGGCTAAATGAGCGGCTGCGACGTGATCCATAGGGAATTTTGTTAGGATTATTTCATGCGTGAATATCGTTTTGCCAAAATCATCGCGACACTGGGCCCCGCGAGTTCAGATGTCGGCACAATTCGTGCGCTGGCTGAGGCGGGCGCCAATGTCTTTCGTCTTAATTTCAGCCATGGCACGCACGATGAGCATCGCGCAAGGCTGGATGCTATACGCGCCGTGGAGACGGATCTTGGTCGGCCTTTGGCGGCACTGGCGGATTTGCAGGGGCCCAAGCTACGCATTGGCCAACTCGAAGGTGGATCGATCGATCTTGCCGAGGATCAGGAAATTATACTGACGCCTGAGGGCGCAGAGGGCACGATTGCTTTGCCTCACCCGGAGATTTTCGCCGCCGCGCGTGCTGGGGTCGTGTTGCTGGTTGACGATGGGAAGTTGCGTTTTGATGTTGTCACCGCCACGCCGGAGCGCATCGTCGCGCGCACGGTGGTGGCGGGGCGGTTGTTGCCGCGCAAGGGCGTGAGTGTCATTGGCGCGACTTTGCCGGTTTCGGCGTTGACCCCAAAAGACCGCGCGGATTTGGCTTTCGCGCTTTCCATTGGTGTCGATTGGATTGCGTTGTCGTTTGTGCAGCGTCCGGAGGACGTTATCGAGCTGCGCGATCTGGTCGGCGGTCGGGCGCGCATCATGGCGAAAATCGAAAAGCCTTCGGCACTAGACTGCCTTGAGGCGATTGTTGAGAAGGCGGATGCGCTCATGGTCGCGCGTGGCGATTTGGGGGTTGAGATGCCGCCTGAGGTGGTGCCGCGCATGCAGCGCCGGATTCTGAGCGTTTGCCGCCAGTTCGGACGCCCGGTGGTGGTGGCGACACAAATGCTGGAAAGCATGATCACGGCTCCGACCCCGACGCGCGCTGAAGTCTCTGATGTCGCCACGGCGGTTTATGCCGGGGCGGATGCCGTCATGTTGTCGGCGGAATCGGCGGCGGGGCGCTATCCGGTGCAGGCGGTTGCGATGATGGCGAGCATTATCCGTGATGTCGAGGCGGACGAGGAGTTCTGGTCTGGTCTTCGTGTAAAGCGGGGCGAGGCACGGGCGGATGTATCCGCCGTTATTTGCGCGGCGCTTCGTGAGGCGGCCGTGGCGCTCCAGCCGGCGGCGATTGTGGCCTATACCACATCGGGAAATACCGGGTTTCGCGCCGCCGCCGAGCGTCCGCGCGCGCCGCTCCTGTGTCTTGCTCCCACGCTTGAGGTGGCGCGCCGGCTATGTCTTCCCTGGGGGCTGTGCCCGCGCGTGGCGGCGGGTGTGGGCGGTATGAGCGATGTGGTGCATGTCGCGAGCCGTTTGGTGCGTGAGGAAGGGCTGGGCGAGCCAGGCCAGACCATGGCCCTTACCGCCGGGCAGCCGTTTGGCGTGGCGGGCACGACCAATGTGCTGCGCATTGAGCGGATTGACGGTTGACATAAGCCAGCATGTGATTAGGAGCCGTGATGACATGGGCTCGACATGCCCATGTCAAGCGCTGCATGTGGGCTTTTTGGTCGCCATTGCGAGGCTTTGCCCCGTGATCACACGCCTATTGGCCTAGAAACTGGGCGGCACGGGTTTGCAGAGCGGCCACCATTTCAGGGGGCATGGCGTTCAATGTCTTGTAGGCCAGGGCAAGACGCGGGTTGCCCTTCAGCAGGGTTTGGTTGCTGACCAGGAAGTTCCAGTACAAGGCATTGAAGGGGCAGGCCCGTTCGCCCAGCTTTTGTGTCGGATCAAACCTGCAAGACCGGCAATAATCTGACATGCGGTTGATATAGGCGCCCCCCGCGGCATAAGGTTTACTGGCCAGCAGCCCGCCGTCGGCATAGAGCACCATGCCCGAAACATTTGGCAGTTCGACCCATTCAAACGCATCGGCATAGACCAGCAGATACCATTCATTCACCGCTGCCGTATCTATGCCTGCGAGCAGCGCATAATTACCCAGAACCATCAGGCGCTGGATGTGATGCGCATAGGCATTGGCCTTGGTCTCTTGCACGCACTGGTGCAGGCAGTTCATGTCGGTTTTGCCGGTCCAGTAAAAATCGGGCAAGGGGCGTTTGGCGCCAAGGGCGTTGAGGGTGGCGTAGCCCGGCATTTTCAGCCAATAGAGGCCCCGCACATATTCGCGCCAGCCCAGAATTTGGCGGATGAATCCCTCGGTGGCGTTCAATGGCACAGCCCCCGCCCGGTAGGCGGCTTCTGCGGCGGCCACGCATTCGCCCGGCAGCAGTAGGCCGCAATTGAGATACAGAGCGATATGCGCATGAAACAATAACGGTTCGCCTTGGCGCATGGCATCCTGATAATCCCCAAACCGCGGCAGGCGATCGGCGATGAAGCGATGTAGAGCCGCCTGTGCGCCTGCGCGTGTAACAGCATGGGTGAACGGATACAGATCACCGAAATGGTTGCCGAACTCCCGCTCCACCAGGGTCAGAACCTGGCTCGTGATGTCGTCGGGCGGTTCGGTGTAAGAGGGGGGCACCTCGATTTCGCGCGGCAGGGGCTTGCGGTTTTCTGTGTCAAAATTCCATTGCCCACCAATCGGCTTGCCACCTTGCATCAGCACGCCAAGGCGGGTGCGCAGGGTGCGGTAAAAATATTCCATGCGCAATTGCTTCCGGCCCTCTGCCCATGTGGCAAAGTCAGCCCGGGTGGAGAGGAAGCGGGTATCCTCGACCAACTCTGCCCCAAGATCGCGCAGGGCCAGCATCACGCGATGCTCGCCAGGCCAAGTGGCAATGATGCTCCGAGTATTGTGGCGGCGGCAAGCCCGCTCAATTTCTCCCGTAAAACTCTGCGTGTTGGCGGGATCGTCGAGCGTCACATACTCCACCTGCCATCCAACGCTCCGCAACTCCTGGGCGAAATGGCGCATGGCGGAGAGAATAAAGGCGATTTTCTTTTGGTGATGGCGGGGCGTCACAGCCTCTTCGCGCACCTCCATCATCAGCACCACGTCGTTGGTCTTGTCGGCCAATGCCAGGCTTGGCAGGCCCAGGCTCAATTGATCGCCCAGCACGGGAAAGAGACGTGTCATGAGAATAAATCCGTGGCGATGGCGGGTTTGTTGCGGCGGCGCGGGGAGGGGCGTTTGCGGCTGCCGTGCTGGTGCGCGATGGCGAGCGCGATTTCTCGGTGTCCGGGCATCTTGCGCAACGTGTAAACCTGGGTGAGCGCGGCTTTACGGGCCTGTACGTCATCCACAATGGGCGGCGGGTAGTTGGACGGCGGCTGCGGCGCCACCCAGGGCGTGTGAATGAGCCCGGCCGGCAGATGCGCGATCTCGGGGACAAAGGCGCGGATGAAGGCACCGTCAGGATCCTGCTCCACCCCTTGCTTCACCGGGTTATAAACGCGCAGCGTATTGATGCCCGTGGTGCCCGCCTGCATTTGCATTTGCGGGTAATGAATGCCCGGCTCGTAATCAGCGAACAGCCGGGCCAGATGGCGGGCGGGCGCGCGCCAATCCAGCCATAATATTTGGCACGCGAAGCTGACCAGCATGGCCCGCATACGAAAATTGATCCAGCCAGTGCGCGTGAGTGCACGCATACAGGCATCGACCATTGGGTAGCCCGTCTGCCCCGTGGCCCATGCGGTAAAGAGACCTTCATCATGGCCGCGCAGCCCGTCATAGGCCGGATGCAAATTCCGGATCTCCAGCATTGGTTCGCTTTCCAGTTTCTGAATGAAATGGCAGTGCCAATGCAGGCGCGATTCAAAGGCCCGCAGCCCCAGTGGCCAGCCGCCACGCTGGAGGGACGGGATGGCGGAGATTTCACGCTGGCGTCGCTTAACGGCCTGTACCACCTCGCGCAACGACAGCGTGCCCAGGCTCAGCGGCACCGAGAGGCGCGACCCATGCAGCGCGGCATGAGTTGGCGAGGATATGGCGCGCGCATAGCTTGCTCCGGCCGAGGTGAGAAAATTGCCCAGCCGAGCAATGGCGGCGCGGCGCCCAGGAAACAGCCCGGATGTGTCAAACTCTTCCGGTTCCGGCAGGGTGTCGCTTGGCAGAGAGGCGGGCGCGGGCAGAACAGGCGCGCGATAGGCGGGTTCGTCCATCACCCCGCGCCAGAGCGCATCCCATTCATCGCGGCTGCTTAAGCGCCGAACCACCGCGCCATTTTGATATTCATGCCAGGCCACGCCGGTTTTGCGTGCCCAGCGCGCCAGCGCGCGGTCGCGTTGATAAGTCCAGAGTGTGCCTGTCTCCTGATGCGACCAGAGCGTGAAACCTGGAAATTGGCGGGCGAGGCGGGCGAATACCTCCAGGGCTTCGCCCACCTGCACCACCAGCCTTTGCCCGCGCTGCTCCAGGCTTGCCTGCAAATCCTGCAACGCGGCATACAGGCAGGCGTAATGGCGCGGGCTCATGTCGGGTTGGCGCCACAAATCGGGCTCATGAATATAGAGGGCGATCAGCGGTCCGGGGCGTTGGGCGGCATGCCAGAGCGGCGCGTGGTCGTGCAGGCGCAGATCGCGCTTGAACCAGACGATCTGGGTCATTTCGGCCAGCGCGGCCACATGGCGTTGGTGCGGGCCACATAGGCATCGTAAACGGCGCCCCGGCGCGCGCGCATGGCGGTTTCAAGCGGTGGCACGCCCGTGAGATAGCGCAGCACCAGGAACATGAGCACGGGAGCGATGAAGGAAAGCCACGTCACGGGCCGGGCGGGTTCCAGCGCGATGAGCGGATAGGCCAGCCAGGCCAGCGCCTCACATAAGTAATTCGGGTGCCGGCAGAGTGACCATAGCCCTGTCTCGCATATGCCCCCTTCAGTGCCGGGCCGGGTGCGCCAGACGCGCAGCTGATGGTCGGCCAGGGCTTCGCCGGCCAGGGCCAGGGCCAGCACGCAGGCACCGGCAATATCTGCCCCCCGCAGTGCCGCCACCGGCTGTGCCGCGGCCAGATAAACGGAGACGGCCAGCAAGCCGCTCACGGGCCCCTGCCCGGAGATCAGTTTCAGCATCTGACCTTGAAATGCCGGTCCGGCGGCCGCGCGCATCATGGCGTAGCGTGTGTCTTCCGGGCCAGAGGCCACGCGCCACGCAATATGCCCTCCCAAACGCGCCGCCCAGGCCATAATGAGCGTGGCCAGCAGGGCGTGTCGCCAAAATGCGCCGGGTGCCGCCAAGGCGACGGCCGCTAACGCCAAACCAGTCGAGAACGTCCAAACCACATCGATCCATCCGGCATTACCGGCGGCACGCTGCAAGGCCCAGGCCAGCAGCATGGCCAGCGATACGAACACGCCGGCATAAAGACAAACACTCACGGCACCGGCGCCAGCAGATAGTGGCTCACCCCCCAGGGCTTGCCGCCGCCATGGCCGAACAACCCCTCGGTTGCCAAAAAAAACAGCCGCCAGCGCCGCGCCCATAATGTGGCTTGTGCGCCATATACGGTGTTGAGAATCCTGTCGATTTCGGTGGCGTTGGCGTCAAACCGAGCAAGCCAGTGGCGTGCCGTGCGGGCGTAATGGCGGCCGCTCCAGCGCCAATCGCGTTCTTGAATAAACAGGTCGGGGAAGGCGGCGGCCAAGTCGTGGCTGGGCATGAGGCCGCCGGTGAAAAAATGCTGGGCGATCCAGTCTGACCGGTCGGTATGGTCAAACCGGTAGGGGGTGGTGGCATGGGTGAAGACATGCAAAAACAGCTTGCCCTGCGGTTTCAACCAGCCCCGCACCCGCGCCAGCAGCGCCCGCCAATTCGCCATATGTTCGAACATTTCGACCGACACCACGCGATCAAATTTTTGATCTGGCGCGAAATCGTTCATGTCGGCGGTGATAACGCGCAGATTGCCAAGCCCCCGGGCCCGCGCTTCAGCCTCGATATGGAGGCGTTGCGGATTGGAGTTGGAGACAGCGGTAATGCGCGCACCCGGAAAGCGCTGCGCCATGAACAAGCTGAGAGACCCCCAGCCACAACCCAGCTCCAGAATCTCCTGGCCGTCTTCGAGCACCGCATGGGCTGCGGTTTCCTCCAAGGCGTGTTGCTCGGCCTCCGCCAGTGTTTCGCGCCCCGTGGGGTAGAGGCAGCAGGAATATTTCCGGTTCGGCCCCAGAATGAGACCAAAAAACTCAGGCGGCAATTCATAATGCTGGCGGTTGGCGTCTTCGGTGTGCAGGGCGATGGGGTAGGCCTCCATCTCACGGGCGAACGCCAGCACATCTTGGCCGCTGCGCGTCTGGGCAAAATTCGTGCGCCCGACGAGGGCCGAGATCCCCAGGCGCAAGAGCGTGTCAGGCACGGGGGCGGTTTCGGCAAGATGGGCCAGACGGGCCGGTAACGTGCTCATATTTGCCTCCTGGGGCGTGAGGGGATGAACGCAAATATAACCGCCAGGCGCTTGGCCAACCTACCGGGGGCACTCACCAACGCCGCCGGCGCTGGGCGGAGAGCTTGGTGGCCTGGATATTGATCTGGTGCATTCACGTGGCATCATACGCGGTTGTGCGCGCCATGGATCAGGACTGATCCGGAAACCTTGGCGCGCCGTACTGGAAGCAGATGCAAGGAAAATGGCATGGAGCATGCAACAACGCGGCAGCGCATTGCGGTGGTGGGCGGGGGGATTACCGGTCTCTCCTGTGCGTGGCTGCTCGCTCAGCGCCATGAGGTGACGCTGTTTGAGGCTCTGCCGCGCTTAGGGGGGCATAGCCATACGGTAGAGGTTGGCGGCGCGCCGGTGGATACCGGCTTCATTGTCTATAACGAACCCGCTTATCCCAACCTCACCGCGCTGTTCGCGCATCTGGGCGTGGCAACCGATCCGACCGACATGTCATTTTCCGTTTCGCTCAACGAGGGCGGGCTTGAATATGCCGGCTCGGGCCTGCGAGCTTTGTTTGCCCAGCCGCGCAATCTCCTGCGGCCCAGATTTTGGGCGATGCTGCGCGATTTGGTGCGCTTTTACCGTACGGCGCCGCAGGATTGCGCCAAGCTCGGCGAGGTCAGCCTGGGCGCATATTTACGCCAGGGCCAATATGGCGAGGCGTTTTTGCACGATCATCTCTACCCGATGATCGCCGCCGTGTGGTCCTGTCCGGCGGGCAAGGCGGCCGATTTACCGGCTGCCGCCTTTATTCGCTTTTGTGAAAATCACGGGCTGCTGAAACTGACTGGCCGGCCGCTATGGCGCACCGTGCGCGGTGGCTCGCGTGAATATGTGTCCCGCCTGCGCGCGGCATATTCGGGCATCCTTCGCCAGGGCGAACCCGTGACGGCGCTGACCCGCCGGCCCGATGAGGTACTGCTCAGTACGGCATCGGGCACTGAGCGGTTCGACCAGGTGGTGCTCGCCTGTCATGCCGATGAGGGGTTGGCGCTGTTGAACGACCCCACGGCTGCCGAGCGCGATATCATCGGCGCCTTCCGCACCACGCCCAATGAGGTGATCTTGCATCAGGACAAGGCGGCGATGCCACGCCGCCCCCGGGCCTGGGCGGCATGGAATTATCTGGGCGGGGCGCAGACTGTCGCGGTGACCTATTGGATGAACCAGTTGCAACGCCTGCCTGGCGGGCAAGATTGGTTTGTGACCCTCAACCCCTTGCGGCCCTTGCGTCGCGCCGTGCTGCGGCAGATTTTTACCCACCCCGTGTTTGACCTGCCCGCCCTGCGCGCCCAGGCGCGGCTGTGGGAGGTGCAGGGCGTCAACCGCACGTGGTTCTGCGGCGCGTGGTGGGGGGCGGGATTTCACGAGGACGGGTTGCAGGCGGGGCTGGCGGTGGCCGAAACGCTGGGGGGCGTGAGCCGCCCATGGCGCGTTGCCAACCAAAATGGGCGCATCCCGGCGCCGCCCGCGCCATGAACGCGCTTTACAGCACGCGTGTCACACACACGCGCACTCGCCCGCGCCGGCATCATCTGGCCTACAGGCTGCCTTATTTGCTGTTGGACCTCGATCATCTCCCCACCGCCCCACTCTTCTCACGCAACCGCTTCAACCTGTTCAGCCTGCATGAACGTGACCATGGCGATGGCGTGACACCCCTGCGCGCATGGGTGGCGGCGCGCTTGGCCGAGGCCGGGCTGGCTGAAGCGGAGTGCCGCATAACGCTGCTCACCTTGCCGCGTTTCTTGGGGTTGGGGTTCAACCCGCTCAGCCTGTTTCTGTGCCACGACACCCAAGGCGCGCTGCGGGCCGTGCTTTACGAGGTAAATAACACGTTCGGCCAGCGGCATCATTATCTTTGCCCGGTGGCGGCGGGGACCCGGGCACCGCTGCGCCAGAGCGCCGAGAAGGTCTTCTATGTATCTCCCTTCATGGATATGGGCCTACGCTACCGCTTCACCCTCACCCCGCCAGGCGAAGCGGTTGGGCTCCATATCGCCGTTGAGGATTCCCAAGGCCCCATGCTGCGCGCCACATTGGCGGGCACAAGCCAGCCTTTTACCAACGCGGTCTTGCTGCGCGCCGCGCTGGTGCATCCGCTGCTGGGCGTCAAGGTGCTGGCCGCGATTCATTGGGAGGCGCTTAAGATATGGCTGAAAGGCTTTGGTCTGCGGCCGCGCCCCGCGCCACCCGTCACACCGGTCACATATGGCCAGGACCTGACCAGGAGTTCCACATGAGCGACGCAACGATCGCGCTTCCCAACACCTCCTCGGACATGCGCAGCGCGCTGCTGCGGCGTCTTGTGCCGCCTCTGCGCTATGGGCGGCTGATCTGCGTGCTGCCCGGTGGTCAACAGGTGGAGCTGCGTGGCCCATTGCCGGGCCCGCAGGGCGTGCTGGAGCTGCATGATTGGCGCCTGTGCCTGGCCCTGGCGCTGCAGGGGGCGAATGGGCTTGATGAGAGTTATTTGGCGGGGGCGTGGAGCAGCCCGGACTTGACCGCCCTGTTGACCTTGCTGGCACAAAATTTCGCCGATCACGCGCCCTCGGGGGGGCTTGCCGCGCCGGGGCGGCTGTTCAGGCGCCTGCGCCATGCCGCCAATGCCAATACCCGCGCGGGCGCGCGCCGCAACATCATGGCGCATTACGACCTTGGCAATGAGTTCTACGCGGCCTGGCTGGACCAGACGATGCTCTATTCCTCGGCTCTTTATGCCGCGCAGGGCGAGACGCTGGAAGCCGCCCAGGCCCGCAGATTGGCGCTTATCACCGATTGGCTTGATGTGCCCGCGGGAGGCAGCGTGCTTGAAATCGGCTGTGGCTGGGGGGCGCTGGCGCGTCACTTGGGGGAGCAGGGCGCGCGGGTCACGGGTTTGACCCTTTCGCCCGCGCAGCTTGGCTATGCCCAGGGCGTGGTGGGTGGAAATGTGCGCTTGGCATTGCGCGATTACCGGGATGAAACCGGGTTATATGACCGCATCGTCTCGATCGAGATGCTCGAAGCCGTGGGCGAGGCCTATTGGCCCACTTATTTCGCCGCGCTGCGGGCGCGGCTGAAGCCGGGCGGCAAGGCGGTGTTGCAGGTGATTACCATTGATGCCGCGCGCTATCATGCCTATCGCCGCACACCGGATTTCATTCAGCGACATATCTTTCCTGGGGGTATGTTGTTGCCCAATGCCGAAATCGGCATTCAGGCGCGCCGTGCGGGGCTTACCCAGGGCCGGGTGCTGCGGTTTGGCGCCAGCTATGCGCATACCCTGGCTGCATGGCGCGCGCGCTTTCTCGCGGCGTGGCCACGCCTTGAGGCGCTGGGGTTCGATGCCCGCTTCAAGCGGCTATGGACCTACTACCTGGCCTATTGCGAGGCCGGGTTCGCCACCGGAATGATCAATGTCGGCCTCTACGAACTGAAAGGATGAGAGGATGAAACAGCTCGCTGCGCTCTATGTCGCCACGGCGATGGTGTTTTTGGGGTTGGATGCCGTGTGGCTGAGCACCATGGCTAACCGGCTCTACAAGCCTGCCCTCCAAGGGGTATTGGCGGCAAATTTCCGCCCGGTTCCGGCGCTCCTGTTCTACATGCTCTATATCGGCGGCATTGTCGGTTTCGCTGTGCTGCCCGCCGAGAAGCCGCTGGGGGCGCTGCTGCGGGGGGCGGCGTTTGGGCTGGTCGCCTACGCCACCTATGACCTCACCAACCAGGCGACATTGGCGCGCTGGTCCACCCGGGTCACGCTGGCGGATCTCGCCTGGGGCGCGCTGGCCACGGCCGTGGCGGCCGCCGTGGCCAGGGCCATGGTGCGCGTATGAGCGCGCTTGGCCCGCGCGCGGTGGTGTTTGGCGCTGGCGGCGCGATTGGCGGCGCGTTGGTGGACGAACTGGCCAATCGCGGTGTTGCCGAAATCCACGCCCTCTCGCGCCATCCCGGCCGGGCGCCCGCACCCGTGCACACTGATTATGCCGATATACTCGATGAACCATCCCTGGCGGAGGTGGCATTGCGCCTGGGGGCTATGGGAGCGCTCGATACCGTGATCGTTGCCACAGGTTTGCTGCATGGCGCCGGGCTCTCGCCCGAAAAAGCCTTGCGTGATTTGCGTCCGGAGGCGATGGCGACGCTGTTTGCCGTGAATTGCACCGGCCCGGCGTTGGTCATGAAGCATTTTCTGCCCTTGCTGGCGCGCGACCGCCCCGCCCGGTTTGCCGTGCTTTCGGCGCGTGTGGGCAGCATCTCCGATAATCATAAAGGCGGCTGGTATGGCTACCGCGCGGCTAAGGCGGCCTTGAACATGATGGTGCGCGGCGCGGCCATAGAGACCGCGCGGCGTGCACCGCAGGCCGTGGTATTGGCGTTGCATCCGGGCACGGTGGAAAGTCCGCTCTCACGCCCCTTCCAGGGCTTTATTCCCAAATCACATCTGACTTCCCCGGTTCAGGCGGCAAAAAATCTGCTGAACGTTCTGGAGGCCGCCAATATTGAACAATCCGGTCGGCTACTGGCCTATGATGGGCAGGAAATTGCCCCCTGATCAGCCGCGCAGACGGGCATAGGTCATGCCTAAAAAGGCCGTCAACATACCAACACTGGCGGCGTTGAGGGTACGCAACGCCTGAAGCTGGACCGGGGTGAAGTGCAGCAATGGTGAAATTAACCAACCGGCATTGCCGTGGCTGAGATAAAGCGCGATCGGCGGCGCCATGAGCGCGAAGCTGAGCCAGCGTTCACGCGTGGTGAATGAGAGTGTCGCGAGGCTGATACAGGGCAGCAAGAACAGCTCGACCCCAGACGCGCCCCCCAGCAACTTGGCGCACCACAGCGTGTTGAGGGTTCCCAGTGCCGGCAAGGCCGCCCGCGCGGCGCGCGGATGAGAGCGGGCCAGCAAAGCGATGGCCAGAAACAGCGGGCTGGCCAGCATGGTGATGAAGACCGGCGCGGCGGCGGGCCCGATCATGACATAGAGCGACAACGGATAGACCGGGCCATTGGCGCCGATGACGGTTGAGATCAGGCAGGTGGCACGGGTCAGCGGATCGAGGGTGGCGATATCTGAGCGGAGACGGCGGAGGGTGATCATATCATGCTTCACTTACACATGGGGGCTGCCAATGCCGGCTTGGCCGCTCAGCCATCGCGGCGCAAATAGCGGATGGCAGAGCCATCCTTGCCGGTAAAGCCCAGGCTGAGCCAGCTATTATCCCGGCCATACCAAAGGTCGAGCCCGACATCGCCCGAAAGCCGGTAATGCTGCCCGTTGGCCACACCGCCATTCGCCAGAGGCACCTGCTCCTCGCCCAGAGCGGCGACATGCGGATGGGTAAGCTTGCCGGTCTGCGGATTGATCCAGGGGCCGTTCAACTCGGCGATATTCCAATGCGTGGCGGGCAACGCATGGGGCGGCGCGAAATAGGTCATGGTGCCCGTGCCTTCAACCATAAGTCCCGAGGGTGTGAGATCGGCGCGCATATGATCGGCCTTGCCGTCGTCATTGGTGCGGGTCTCGATGTGGAACATGCGCCCCCCCGCCCATTGTTCGATACCATCCATTTGATAATGAAACAAACGAATCGGTCCAAAAAACACATCGATGCGGACGGCGATGTTAATGGTGAGGTCGCCGTTGCGTTGCGCGAAATCCAGCGTGTGTGTGCCTATCTGATGGCCCTTGCGCCATATCTCGAACGCCAGCCGGCCGCGCGGAGGCACCGATTGCGCCCACGCCCGCTGTTTGTAGGCGAGAAACCCTGAGAACCCCAATAAATAATCACGCCGCCGCATGTGCTATTACCAGTTAAAGTATACGCCGCTCTACGCGCCGAACCGGTGATTGGATCATGGAGAGATATGACGCTTGTCATCCTTGGGATGAAAGTCGCTGATCGAGAGGCACGCCAACCCGGCGTGCAGAAGAGCCTTGCGTGGGGGCGCATGTTCACCCCGCGGGAACCTGCCTAAATGTCGCCCGGCGGCGCGTATGAGGCGCTGACCGGGGAGGAAGCATGCAACACACCACGCTCAGCTTGCGCCACGGGCTGCTGGCCTTGGCGGTCATGGCGGTTTGGGGGAGCAATTTTGTCATCATCCGGTTGGGGCTTGACCAGTTTCCGCCGTTCCTGTTCGCGGGGTTGCGCTTCACGCTGGCGGCGTTGCCGGGCGTTTTCTTTCTGCCCCGGCCAAACGTCACTTGGCTCAATCTGGCGGCATATGGCGTGCTCATCGGGGCGGGGCAGTTCGGGCTGCTGTTTTTGGCCATGGACGGTCACATCTCCCCGGGCCTTGCCTCGCTGGTGATCCAGGTTCAGGTGTTTTTCACCATCTTTTTGTCCATGGCGCGCAGCGGCGAGCGTGTGCGCGGGTTTCAGGTCGTGGCGTGTCTGCTGGCGGTTGCGGGGATTGCGGTCATTGCCGCGCACGTGAATGGCAGGACGACACCGCTGGGGCTGGCGCTGGTGGTGCTGGCCGCCGCCAGCTGGGCGGTGGGCAATATTGTCGCGCGCGAGGGGCGGGCGACGAATGTCTTGGCCTATGTGGTGTGGGGCAGCCTGTTTTCGGCGCCGCCTTTGCTCGCTGTGTCGCTGGTGGTGGATGGCCCGGCGGCGATTGGCGCGGCGCTTGGCCATGCCACGCTCGGCGGCTGGGCCGCGGTGGTGTGGCAATCTCTGGGCAATAGCTGGTTTGGGTATGCGAGTTGGGCGTTTTTGCTGGCGCGCTACCCATCCGCGACGGTCAGCCCGATGGCGCTGCTGGTGCCGGTATTTGGCATGGGAGCCGCGGTGCTCTGGCTTGGCGAGCCGATGCCGGGCTGGAAGCTGGCGGCCGCGGCGCTGGTGATTTTGGGGCTTGGGGTGAGTGTGTTTTATCCGCGTCTGCATGGCCGTTTGGCCGCGTTCAGAGGCGCGGATTAGGCGCGCTCTCAATGCCGTCATCCACCGATGACGTGCGCCGCGCAATGGAGATGGCGGATGAGCGGTGCGTGTGTTTGGGCAGAGCACGCGGCGGACAGGATTGAAACGCCGCGCGCTCTGCCCCACACTGAAGAGGCATGGCATTGGCCATGGCACAGCCGCCATAGGCGAAGCTGGCCTGAAACGGGGGAAGCATGATGTGTCCGCACTGTTCTGATGGTTCCAGTCCTTTGCACGCCCAGCGCGCCCAGATCATGCATCTCCTGGCCCTGATCGAACACCCAACCGCGCTGCCGGCGGAGGGCGCCTTGCGTATTGCCGCGGAGCTTCTGGCCTGGGCGGGCAGGGAGGAGCCGCGCTTTTGCTGCGCGCCGCCCGCTATGCCCGGGCGCGTGGCGGCTTAGACTATGATTGACCCCCGGCAATCATATTCAGGCTTTGTTTTTGCGATGAATTTCATTGGTTTAGATCGAATCGGCCAATTCGATCTAAACCAATATTGATCTACGGGGAGGCGCCGATATGGACGCCCATGCCATTCTGCCCGGCCCGTCGGCCGATCTGCTCGCTGAGCTCGAGCATGTTTACCAGGATCTGCACGCCAACCCCGAACTCTCGATGCAGGAACACCGGACAGCGGGCATCGTGGCGGCGTGGCTCCGCCGGCACGGCTACGAGGTCACCGAGGGCGTTGGCGGTACCGGCGTTGTGGGGGTGTTGCGTACTGGCGATGGCCCGGTGGTTTTGGCGCGCGCCGATATGGATGCCCTGCCGATCAGGGAAAGCACCGGCCTGTCCTATGCCAGTGATAAATCCGGCACGGACCGTTTTGGCCAAGCCACGGCCATTGCCCATTCCTGCGGGCATGACATGCATGTGGCGTGGCTGATGGGGGCCGCCAGCATTTTGGCCGCGAACCGGGCGGCCTGGCGTGGTACGGTCCTGGCTGTCTTCCAGCCGGGCGAGGAAACCGGGCAGGGCGCGCGGGCCATGATTGAGGACGGCATGGTCAAGCGGTTTCCCAGGCCCGATGTCACGCTGGGCCAGCATGTGATGCCGTTGCCGGCCGGGCAGATTGGCTGGCGCGTTGGCACGATGCTCTCGGCCGGGGATAGCTGGGAGGTGACCATGTTCGGCCGTGGTGCCCATGGCTCCATGCCGCAAAAGAGCGTTGATCCGGTGGTGATGGCGGCTTCAACGGTGATGCGCCTGCAAACGGTGGTCTCGCGCGAGGTGGCGATGACGGATGCCGCCGTGGTGACGGTTGGCTCGTTACAGGCCGGGATGAACGAGAACGTGATTCCCGACCGGGCTTTGCTGCGCCTCAATGTCCGGACCTTCAAGGCCGAGGTGCGTACCCGCGTGCTTGCGGCGGTGAGGCGGATTCTCGAGGCCGAGGCCCAGGCGTCAGGCGCGCCGAGGCCCCCGGAGGTCTCGGTGCTGAGCGAGTTTCCGCTCACCCGTAACGATGAAACCGCCACGCGTAAGGTGGTGGCCGCGTTGGAGCGGCGTTTTGGCGCCGCGCGTGTAAGCGAGGTCTCCCCCGCCACGGCGAGTGAGGATTTTGGCCTGTTCGGCACGGCCTGGAATACGCCCGCGGTGTTTTGGGTGATTGGCGGCATCGATCCCGCCACATACGAAGAGGCCCGCAAGGCGGGCAGGGTTGATGAGTTGCCCGCCAACCATGCGCCGAATTTCGCGCCCGTGATTCACCCGACCCTGCGCACCGGCATCGAGGCCATGCTGAGCGCGGTCGGGGCCTGGCTGTGTTCCCATGCATAGCGCGGTGCTGAACGGTTTGAGTGAGATGCTCGATTGGGTGGGAACCCTGGCGTTTGCCCTGAGCGGCGGGCTGCTGGGTGTCCGCAAGCGGTTCGATTTGTTCGGCGTCTTGTTTCTCTCTTTCGTGGTGGCGGTTGCGGGCGGCATGATGCGCGATGTTCTGATCGGCGCTCTGCCGCCGGCCGCGATTACCGATACGCATTATTTCCTGATCTCGATCGGTGGCGGGGTGCTGACTTTTTACTGGTATCCACGGGTGGCCACATTGCAGCGCCAAATCCTGTTGTTCGACATGGTGGGCCTCGCGCTGTTTGCCGTCATCGGTGCGCAAAAGGCCTTGGACCACGGCATTAACCCGCTGATGGCGGCGATTTTGGGCATGCTGACCGGCATTGGCGGCGGAATGGCGCGCGATGTTCTGGCGGGCGAGGTTCCCTTCGTGCTTCGTGGCGATCTTTATGCGATTGCCGCGCTGGCGGCGGGGGCGGTTGTGTCCGTTGGGCACGCGGCTGGCGTGGCGCCGCTGATATCCATGCCGCTTGGCGCCGTGCTGTGTATTTTTCTCAGGCTGATGGCAATTTATCGTGGGTGGCGCGCGCCGGTGGCCAAATGGGGTAATGACGAAGCCGTGTGAAGCGCCCGCTCAGGCGGCTTACGGGGATAGCCTGTCGATAAAACCAGGCGGCGCCGGGGCCATGCCGTGGGCGGCGAGCAGGGCGATCGCCTGGTCGGGAACATCAGAGATTATCCCATCCACCTGAAGCTCGATCATTCTCCTGATATCCCGGTGGTCGTTGACCGTCCACGGAATCACGGCCAGCCCGAGGCGGTGCGCCTCCGCCAGTTCGGCGGCGCTTATGGTCTTGTGGTTGGGCGCCCAAATGGCCGCACCGGTACTTGCCACGGCGCGCGGCAAGCTGCCTGGGGGTTCGTGCTCACATGCGCCGGGTCTGGGCTCTGGGCCGAACCGTAAAGCGGCCCGGTCCGCTATGTGCGCATCCGTCAGGCAGCCACGCCGCAGAGAGGGAGCTAGTCTCGCCATCTCTTCCAGAATCCGCCAATCAAAGGCGAAAATCACGGCCCTGCCGGTTGCCCCGGCGCGGCTCAGAACCTGCAAGACCTGCGTGGCCAGCTCTGCGGGTGGGTAGGGCGCATCTGGCTCGGATTTGATCTCGACCAGCAGATCAAGCACTGGGCAGGCCGCCAAAACCTCGGCGAGCGTGGGAATCCGCACGCCGTCCTGCCCCTTCTGGGCGGGGTATTGGCGGGCATAGTTTGAGTGGCGGCGCAACCGGCCCACGTCAAACTCGGCCAATTGGGGGCGGGTGAGGTCGCGGATCAGCGGCGCCGCCGCGCTGACATAAGCGCCCGATGCGATACGGGCGATATCGGGATGCGGCCGCGCATCATGGTGGATGACAGGAATTTTATCCGCCGTCAGGCGGATATCGAGCTCAATCCCCGTCACCCCCAGCCGGGAGGCCAGGAAAAACCCTGGCAGTGTGTTCTCCGGCGCCAAGCCCCGCGCGCCCCGATGGCCAAAAACCGCGATCATGGTTCGTATGCCCAGTATTGCCCGGCAAGGCTACCAGGGAGTTTGGCACTGGTCACCTGGCCGCTACAGGCGAGCCCGAGGCGCAGTGTTGATTTTGGCTTGCAAGAGCGCGGCGCAACTCATCAGCCGGAAATATCCTGGGCCTTGATCAGGCTCAAGCCTCCGGGGCTGTGGATCGTCTAGCGTGGCGTCATGATGGTCCGGTTTGTCGCCAGCATGTTGTTTCTGGGTGCCGTGGCGGCGCTGACCGGCTGCGCCATCCCGGTTGCTGCGCCTCCACCAGAGGCCACGAGGCCGGTGATGAGCTATGACGCGCCGGTGGCCGTGCTGCGCCAGCAAATGGCGCGGGAGGTGCCGGCCGAAATCAGCCCATCCCCTGGGGATGATGGCGGCTGGATCGCCCATACGCGGGCCGTGCTCGCGGCCTCGCCTTACCGGATTTCAGTGCCGCAGCTGGTGGTGGCTGTGGATCGAAACCCGGCGGTGCAACAAATGCGGGTGATCTTCGCCGATCCTGCGGGGCCGTGGCAGGTGATTGGCGGCGGCAAGGTTTCCACGGGCCGGGCTGGGCGCCGCGGGTTCTTCATCACCCCCGTTGGCGTATTTGCCCACACCACCGCCATC
Source organism: Pseudomonadota bacterium (assembly GCA_021809435.1). Taxonomy (GTDB): domain Bacteria; phylum Pseudomonadota; class Alphaproteobacteria; order Acetobacterales; family Acetobacteraceae; genus Acidocella. Next base: position 18,246 of record JAKBAD010000010.1, read on the forward strand.
CTCGATTACCGGGCGGAGGGGACGTATAATTCAAACCATATCAGGGGCTTGGGTGAAAAAGGCCGGCGCGTCTGGGATTTTGGCTGGCAGAGTGCGGTGGCGGGGTGGCGCATGGGCGGCGTTACCGGCACAATCAGGCTGCTGATGCACGCCACCGACCCGGACGTGTTGGCCCCCCGACTGGGCCGCCCCGACTCCCAGGGCTGCGTGCGCATCTCCGCCGCTATGAATGTGTTTCTCGACCGCCACGCCGTACTCGATGCCGATTACCTCGGCCACAAAGCCACCAGCCGGGCGGTTGCCGCCGTGCTGCCCGCGAATGCCGATCCCTTCCCTTATGCGGGTACCTATCTGGTGGTTTTTGATTCATCAGCATCCGCGCCTTGACCGCGAAGCGAGGGGGTACGGGGATAGGCCGCTACCCTTCGCCAACATCGCCGCAGGACAAGCCAAAACCCTCCAGCCCGGCTTCAAGATAATCGGCCAGCAGGGGAATGCCCAAGAGATAGGTCGCGGTGCGTTCATTATGCGCCGCCGCGGCTGCCGCCCGCGCCTCATCCCAACTGTCAAACGTGCCGCCATCGCGCCCGTACCAGGCCAGGGCGACGAGATCGGCCTGCTCATCTTCGTTCAACCCGCGGATGACGCTGATGAGCTCAAGGGCTACCGGATCGTCGCTGTGGTCTTCGAGCACCGCGCGCATATCATCGTCGCTGGCATTGGAACCGGGATCTGGTTCGGTTACCTCGTCCTTGGCGTCGAATTGCCGGGCCTTGCCGATAATAAAGCAGACCGTCTCCAGCGGGATCGTCAGTTTGGCGTTGTCTTCCATGTTGTTGCGCCTGTCTTGGTGATACGTTCATGACGAGGCCCGCGCCACCCGCAGCCCGGCCGCATCGCCCAGAGGCGGACGGGCTGCGGGTCACAAGCGGAGTGGCTTGCCTTAGCGAATTCGGCCAAGTGCACTCTACGCGGTTAGCGTCCCGCCGGCGTTGATGTTGGTCAAACACCCCGCGCAAGGGCTGAACGAGGCCTGATTGGCTGGCCGGTGCCGTTATCTCGGATGCCCACACAAAACCAGCGCGTGCGGCGGGGCGTCTTGCTCCAGGCCGGCTTATCGCGCGGCGGCAAAGCGGCGGCCCTTGCCGCCATGGCGCTGCGGGCTCCGTATCTCGGATCGTGCGAAGTCAGTGCAGGCCGGGTGCTTCGTGGCCGGTGCGGGAGACATATTCCGTGTAGCCGCCGTCGTAATAATGAACGCCTTCGGGCGTGAGTTCGAGCACGCGGTTCGACAGCTCGGCCAGAAAATGCCGGTCGTGGGAAACGAACAGCATGGTGCCTTCGAAATTGGCAAGCGCCTTGATCAGCATTTCCTTGGTGGCGAGGTCGAGATGGTTGGTTGGCTCGTCGAGCACCAGGAAGTTCGGCGGGTCGAACAGCATCAGCGCCATGACCAGCCGGGCCTTCTCACCGCCCGAGAGTACGCGCACGCGTTTTTCTACCTCATCGCCCGAGAAGCCGAACGCGCCGGCGAGGTTGCGCAGCACGCCCTGCCCGGCATGGGGGAAGGCGGAATCGAGGGTGTCGAAAATGCTGGCGCCGGGGTCGAGCAGGTCCATGGCGTGCTGGGCGAAATAACCCAGCTTCACGCTGCCGCCCAGCGTGACCGTGCCGGCATCGGGGGCGGTGGTGCCGGTAACCAGCTTGAGCAACGTGGATTTGCCCGCCCCGTTCACGCCCAGCACGCAGCAGCGCTCCTTGCGCCGGATCAGCAAGTCCAGCCCGTCATAAATCGTGCGGCTGCCGTAAGTCTTTGAAACACCGCGCAGGTTGGCCACGTCATCGCCCGAGCGGGGCGCGGGCTTGAACTCGAACTCGATGGTCTGGCGGCGTTTGGGCGGCTCGACGCGCTCGATCTTGTCGAGTTTCTTCACCCGGCTTTGCACCTGCGCGGCGTGGCTGGCGCGCGCCTTGAATCGCTCGATGAAGGCGATCTCCTTGGCCAGCATCGCCTGCTGGCGCTCAAACTGCGCCTGCTGGTGTTTTTCGTTCAAGGCCGCCTGGCGGGCATAGAATTCGTAATCGCCGGAGAAGCTGGTAAGCGTGCCGCCATCGATTTCAATGACCTTGTTGATCACCCGGTTCATGAATTCGCGGTCGTGCGAGGTCATCATCAGCGCGCCGTCATAGCCGGCCAGAAATTGCTCCAGCCAGATCAGGCTTTCGAGGTCGAGATGGTTGGAAGGTTCGTCGAGCAGCATGACATCGGGGCGCATGAGCAAGATGCGCGCGAGCGCCACGCGCATCTTCCAGCCGCCCGACAGACGGCCGACATCGCCATCCATCATCTCCTGCGAGAATCCGAGCCCGGCCAGCACTTCGCGCGCCCGGCCCTCGAGCGCGTAGCCGCCCAGCTCCTCGAAGCGGGCCTGCACCTCGCCGAACCGCTCGAGGATGTCATCGAGCCGGTCGGCTTGGTCGGGGTCGGCCAGCGCGGCTTCCAGCTCCGCCAGCTCGGCGCCCACCTCGCTCACCGGGCCGGCGCCCGCCATCACCTCGGCCGCCGCGCTACGCCCGGCCATCTCGCCCACATCCTGGCCAAACAAACCAATGCTCACGCCCTTGTCGATGAGGATATGGCCTTCATCGGGTGTTTCCTGGCCGGTAATCAGCCGGAACAGCGTGGATTTGCCCGCGCCGTTGGGGCCGACCAAGCCAATCTTCTCACCTTTTTGCAGGGCGGCGGATGTCTCGACAAAGATAAGGCGCGTGCCGTTCTGCTTGCTGATATTGTCCAGGCGGATCATGGGGCCTCGGGGCTGGGAAGGAGCGGGCGGCTCTTAAGCCAAATGCCGCCGGCCCGCAAACCGGCCTTCGCGGCAGTCTCGTTAACCGGGACATGAACTTTACACCTCAGCGCGCCATGATGCGGGGCTTCAGGGCAAATGGGTACCAGTTTCAGATCGTTACCGCTCGGCGTGAACGATTTCGATGTCATCGTAGCGGTTGAACTTGTAGATGGCGACCGAGACGATCCAGGCGGCGATGAAAATGCCGATAATGCCATAGCCCAGCACCCCAAACACCTGCTCATCGCTCAGCCAGGCGATCTGGTTCCAGAACAGGCCGGTGAGATTGAACTCGCCCTGCACCATCCCGAGCGTCTCGATGCCGCCCACCAGCACCGCCACCACCACCGAAACGGCGGTGAGGGTGATATTATAGAAGAGTTTGCGCATCGGCTTCATGTAGGCCCAGCCATAGGCGCCGAGCATGAGAATGGAATCGGTGGTGTCGATCAGCGCCATGCCGGCGGTGAACAGGGCCGGGAAAACCATGATCGACCAGATGGGCAGCCCCTTGGCCGCGGTGGTGGCCGAAATCCCCAGTAACCCCACCTCGGTTGCGGTATCGAAGCCCAGCCCGAACAGAAAGCCGACCGGATACATTTGCCAGCTATGGTTCACCATGTTGAACAGGCCGCGAAAGAGGCGCGCGAAAAAGCCGCGCTGGGCCAGCAGAATGTCGAGATCTTCCTCGCGATAGGCGCCGCCCGCTTTCACGTGGCGGAAGGTTTTGACGATGGAGGCGAGAATCACCAAATTCATGAAGGCGATGGCGAACAGGAACAGGCCCGAGACGGTGGTGCCGAAAATTCCACCCCAGTCGGAAATGGCATTGAACCGCCCTTGAATGGCCGCCGTGGTGGCGGCCACCACGCCCGAGAGCCCAAACACCACGGTTGAATGGCCGAGCGAAAAGGCGAGGCCAACACCCGCGGGCCGCTGCCCCCGCTGCATCAACTTGCGGGTCACGTTATCGATGGCGGCGATATGGTCGGCATCGACCGCATGGCGCAACCCGAAACCATAGGCCAGCAACGCGGTGCCCAGTAGTAGCGGATATGTGTGAAAGACGGTCACCGCCAGCCCCCAAAGCGCGACATTGGCGGTCACCAGGCCCACATACATGCTGGCAACCCGCGTACCCGCGCCGCCGCTTACCCCGCGCTTCAGTGCCGCCAGCATCCGCACCCTCCGTTTGGTCCGTGCATGCTTGCCGCTTCGTGGGCATGAGGTTGTATGATATAAATCAAAAATCATCATACTTTTGCGCGGCGATGTGGGTATCTATGCCGCTTGCGCCGCCCCACTGCCCGCCAGGGCCACAAAGGCGCGCACATAATCAATGCCCTCATCGGCTTCGCGGATGCCCAGGTGAATTTGCTTGGCCACGCCCGCGGGCCCCAGCTTGACCGGGTGAACATCGAAGCGTTGAGCATATTCCACCACCAGCCAGCGCGGCAGGGCGGCCACGCCCCGGCCATGGGCGACCATGAGGAGCATGATGTCGGTGGTCTCGATGGGCATGTGCCGGCGCGGGCTGATGCCGGCGGGGGTCAGGAACTGGGTGAAAATATCCAGCCGGTCGGAGGGGACGGGATAGGTGATGAGCACCTCATCGCTGATCTCTTCGGGGCGCGCGAACGCCGCGTCGCGTAACTTATGGGTCGGCCCCACCACCAGCACCTGCTCATAATCAAACACCGGCGTGAAGCGCAGGCCCGGCTTATAGAGCGGGTCGGGGGTGACCAGCATGTCGATCTCATGGCCAAACAGCGCGCCGATGCCGCCGAACTGGAATTTTTGGCGCACATCAACCTCCACGCGCGGCCAGGCATCGAGATAGGGAGCGACGATCTTGAGCAGCCATTGATAGCAAGGGTGGCACTCCATGCCGATGCGCAACTGCCCCCGTTCGCCGGCGGCGAGTTGCGCCAGACGCGCCTCGGCGTGCGAGAATTGCGGCAGCAACCGCCCGGCGACGGCCTGCAAAAACGCCCCGGCCTGGGTGGGGGCGAGGCTACGCCCCTCGCGCCGCCAGATCTGCACGCCAAGCTGGGCCTCGAGTTTGGCAATGGCGTGCGAGAGCGCCGACTGCGTGAGGTTGAGCTTGCGCGCGGCCGCGGTAAGCGAGCCTTCGCGCGCAACCTCATGAATGATGGCGAGATGGATGCGGTCGAGACTGGGCATGGCGCATGCTTTCATGAATGTTATTCATTGATAAATGAAATAATATCATTTTTATTCATGAATTCAACAATCTATAGCGCGGGTCTGTTTTCTTCATCCCGCAGGTGGTTCTCATGGCCCTTACCCATTCTCTCGGATATCCGCGCATCGGCGCCAAACGCGAGCTGAAATTCGCGCTCGAAGCCTATTGGAAAGGGGCGTCCTCGCGTGAGGCGTTGCAGGAGCTGGGCGCCCAGTTGCGGGCCCGCCACTGGCGCGACCAGTCCGGGCTCGATTTGGTGCCCGTGGGCGAGTTTTCGTTCTACGACCAGGTGCTCGACATGAGCGTCACGCTCGGCAATTTACCCGCCCGCGTGCGGGGGTTTCACGGCGATGCGCTGGATAATTATTTCCGCATTGCCCGTGGCCGCTCGGCCGAGGACCACGCCGCGTGCTGCGGCGTAGCGGCGGGCGAGATGACCAAATGGTTCGACACGAATTACCATTACATCGTGCCTGAATTCGATGCTGGCACCAGTTTCACGCTTAATGCCACGCGCCTGCTCACCCAATTTGGCGAGGCCAAGGCCCAGGGCGTGGCCGCCAAGCCGGTGATCATCGGGCCCGTCACCTATCTGGCGCTTGGCAAGGCCAAGGATGGCACCGACAAGCTCGCGCTGTTGCCCAGACTATTGCCCGCCTATGCCGAACTCCTGGCCGTATTGGCCAATGCCGGCGCCGAATGGGTGCAAATCGACGAGCCCCTTCTGGTCACCGAGCTCGATGCCGCCTGGCGTGACGCCTTCAAGACCGCCTATGCCGCGCTCGACACGGGGGGCGTGAAGCTGCTGCTCGCCACGTATTTCGGAAGGTTGCTGGAAAATCTGCCGCTCCTGGCCGCGCTTCCCGTGCAAGGCGTGCATCTCGATGCCGTCAATGCCCGTGATGAGGTTGAGGCGCTGGTGGCGGCCTGCCCGCCTGAGCGGGTCATTTCGCTGGGTGTGGTCAATGGCCGCAATATCTGGAAGACCGATCTGGAAGCCGTGCTGGCGTGGCTGGAGCCGGTGGCCGAACGGCTGGGAGACCGGTTGTGGCTGGCGCCAAGCTGTTCGCTGCTGCATGTGCCGGTCGATCTGGCGTTTGAGCAGAAGCTCGATGGTGAGATCAAACCCTGGCTCGCATTTGCCGTGCAGAAGCTCGAGGAGCTTCTGGTGCTGGCGAAAGCCCTGAACCAGGGGCGTGGGGCCGTGGCCGCTCAGCTTAGTGCCAATGCGGCCGCCATTGCGGCCCGTCGGTCGTCAAAACGGGTGCATAATCCGGCGGTGAAGGCGGCGGTTGCAGCTATCACGCCCGCGCTCGGCCGCCGCCAGAGCCCATTTGCCGTGCGCGCGGCCAAGCAGGCGGCTTGGCTCAACCTGCCGCTCTTTCCCACCACCACCATCGGCTCTTTTCCCCAGACCAAAGAGATCCGCCAAACGCGCAGCGCCCTCAAGGCCGGTACGCTCGATGAGGCGGCCTATAAAACCGCCATGCGCCGCGAAATCGCCCATGCCGTGCGCGCACAGGAGGAGCTGGGGCTGGATGTGTTGGTGCATGGCGAGGCCGAGCGCAACGACATGGTGGAGTATTTTGGTGAACAGTTGGATGGCTACGCGTTCAGCCAGAATGGCTGGGTGCAGTCTTACGGCTCGCGCTGCGTCAAGCCGCCAATCCTGTTTGGCGATATCAGTCGCCCCAGGCCGATGACGCTGGAATGGATTGGTTATGCCGCCTCACTCACCGCCAAGCCCATGAAGGCCATGCTCACCGGCCCGGTCACCATTCTCAACTGGTCTTTCGTGCGCGATGACCAGCCGCGTTCTGTCTCCTGCACCCAACTCGCTTTGGCCATCCGCGCGGAGGTGCAAGACCTCGAAAAAGCCGGGATCCGGATCATCCAGATCGATGAAGCCGCGCTCCGCGAGGGCCTGCCGCTGCGCCGGGCCGAGTGGCAGGGCTATCTTGACTGGGCCGTCGGCGCGTTTCGCGTCACGGCCAATGGCGTGGCGGATGAAACCCAGATCCACACCCATATGTGCTATTCCGAATTCAACGACATCATTCAGGCCATTGCCGGCATGGATGCCGATGTCATCACCATTGAAACCTCGCGCTCGGACATGGAACTGCTCGATGTGTTCGAGAGCTTCAAGTACCCCAACGATATCGGCCCCGGTGTCTATGACATCCACGCCCCCAACATTCCCGCGCCAGCGCAGATATTGGCGCTGATGAAGAAAGCGGCGGCGCGCATTCCGGCGGAACGCCTGTGGGTGAACCCTGATTGCGGGTTGAAGACGCGCCAATGGAGCGAGGTGATGCCCGCGCTCGCCAATCTTGTCGCCGCCGCGCGCACCCTGCGGGCCGAGGCCGCCCAATGAACGCCCTCGCCCCCACCTTGCGCCGCTGGCTGGCGGGCGAGCGTATCGGGCCGCTGCCCCCGCGTGATGCCGGGCAGCCGCCGCCCGCGCTCTCGTTTGAGTTCTTTCCCCCCAAAACTCCCGCGCTCGAGGAGCAGCTCTGGGCGTGCATCCGTCGGCTTGCGCCGCTCGCGCCGCGTTTCGTCTCGGTCACGTACGGCGCGGGCGGCAGCACGCATGAGCGCACGCACGCCACCGTCTCACGCCTGATCCGTGAAACCAGCCTGGTGCCCGCCGCCCACCTCACCTGCGTGGGCGCAACGCGCGAGGAGGTGGATGGCATCGCCCGCGCCTATTGGCAGGCGGGCGTGCGGCATATTGTGGCGCTGCGGGGCGATGCGCCAAGCGGTACGGCTTACGTGCCTCACCCGGGCGGCTATGCCTATGCCAGCGATCTGGTCGCGGGGCTGCGCCGGGTCGCCGATTTCGAGGTCTCGGTTGCGGCTTACCCCGAAACCCACCCAGCAGCCGTCAACCCGGCGGCTGATCTCGATAATCTCAAGCGCAAGCTCGATGCCGGGGCGACCCGCGCCATCACCCAGTATTTTTTCGACAGCGCGACCTATCTGCGCTTTCTCGACCGTGCCTTGGCGGCAGGCATCACCGCGCCCATCGTGCCTGGTATCATGCCGGTCTCGAATTTCGAGCAGGCCGCGCGGTTCTCGGCCCTGTGCGGTACCAGCGTGCCAGTCTGGCTCAGGGATTTGTTCGAGGGAACCGAGAACGATCCCGAGATCAGGCGCATTGTGGCGAGCATCGTGGCGGCCGAGCAGGTGCGCACGCTTCAGGCCAACGGGGTGGATGAGTTTCATTTCTACACCCTCAACCGCCCGGAGCTGACCTACGCCATCGCCCATATTCTCGGTGTGCGCCCGCGCGGGTAAATGGGTGGCGCGGATTTGTGATCGGGGGGTGATCCGTGCCACGGTGGGACGCGTAAAGAGACCCGTGAATGCCATCGACACTCCCCTCTTTCTGGCGCCAAGCCAGACCCGTGTGCCGCCGGTGACGGCGCTGGATGCCGCTGCCCCCGATGCCGCAGCGCTGGCGGCGCTGATCGGGCGGGTCGCCGCCGCCCGGGATCGCACGGCCTTCGCGGCCCTGTACAAGCATTTCGCCCCGAGGGTGAAGGCCTATCTGGTGCGGGCTGGCATGGTAGGGGGAGAGGCTGAGGATGTTACCCAAAACGTCATGCTGACGCTCTGGCGCAAAGCCGAATATTTCGACCCCGCCCGCGCCGGAGCGGCGACCTGGGTGTTCGCGATCGCGCGCAATGCGCGCATCGACCATGCCCGTCGCAAGCGGGAGGTGGCGATGCCCGATATGGAAGAGCCCGAGGCGCCAGACACCGCCCCCTCAGCCGAAGCCCTGACCCTTGCCGCCGAGCGTGATACCCGCCTGCGTGGCGCGCTCAACACCCTGACCCCCGAACAACGACAGATCGTGCAGCTCTCTTTTTTCTCAGATACCCCCCATGCTGCCATTGCCAGCGCGCTCAACCTGCCCCTGGGCACCGTCAAGTCGCGTATCCGTCTTGCCATGGGCAAGCTCCGCGCCGTGCTGGAGGAGGGGCTGTGATCAAACATCATCCTTCCGCTGAGACATTGTTGTCCCACGCCGCGGGCACTTTGGCGGCCGGTCACGCGCTGGTGGTGGCCGCGCACATAGAAGGCTGCGCCCACTGCCAGGCCGAATTGGCGCGACTGGAGGCCACGGGCGGCGCGCTGCTCGATGAGATCTCCCCCGCGGCGATGGAGCCGGAGGCTTTCGCCGAGCTGTTGGCCCGGCTCGATGAGCCCGCCCCGCCGCCGCCGCCCGCGCCCCGCCAAGCCGAGCTCGCCCTGCCTCCCGGGCTGCGCCTGCCCAAAGTGCTCAAAACCGCTGAGATTGGGCGCTGGCGGTGGATTGGTCCTGGCGTGCGCCACGCCAAGGTGCGCCTGCCCTGGGCGCGGGAGCAGACCCTCATGCTGCTCCGCGTGGCGGGCGGGCGGCGGGTTATTCACCACAGCCATGGCGGTGCCGAATTCACGCAGGTGCTCTGGGGTGGGTTTCATGACCATACCGGCCAGTATGGTCCGGGCGATATTGGTGAAGCCGACGAGACCACCCTGCACCAGCCGGTTGCCGACGAGGAAGGCTGCATCTGCCTCGCATCGCTCGAAGGCGGCTTGCGACTGCCCTGGCTGAGCCGGCTGTTCGGCGGATAAGTCTTCCCGCCGGCCGGTCAAGCCGCGCCGAGGAGGCGGGAAAATGCTAGGGATTAGCACGTGGTTTCGGCTATGGTCGGGCCATGCAAGAGCAGGGTTTGGCGACAGAAATCGCCCGGCTCGTCTGGGCGCAACGCTACCGCCATGGCGGTAGCGCCGAGGCTGATATTGGCGCGACGTGGCGGCGTGTGGCCCATGCGCTGGCCGCGCCGGAGCGGGTTGACCGCCAAGGCTGGGCCGCGCGCTTTGAGGCCGTATTGCGCGGGTTCCGGTTTCTGCCGGGGGGGCGCATTCTGGCGGCGGCCGGCACGCCTCGGCGGCTGACCATGCTGAATTGCTTTGTGATGGGTGAAATCGAGGATTCCATCCCCGGTATCTTCCAGGCCTTGCGCGAAGGTGCCGTGACCATGCAGCAGGGGGGCGGGGTTGGATATGATTTCTCAAGCCTCAGGCCGCGTGGCAGCAAGGCGGTAAGTGCCGGCGCCATCGCTTCGGGTCCGGTTTCGTTTTTGCCGTTGTGGGACGCCATGTGCGCCACGATCCAGAGCGACAATGCCCGGCGCGGCGCCATGATGGGCACGCTGCGCTGCGACCATCCCGATGTGGCGCGGTTCATTACCGCCAAGGCGGAGCCCGGCGCCTTGCCGCATTTCAATCTCTCGCTGCTGATCAGCGATGCGTTCTTGCGCGCGGTGGCTGAGGATGGGCCCTGGCAGCTGCGGTTTCCGGCCATCCCGCCCGGTCGCGCCGCGCGAGAGGTGCGGGCGCGCGATTTATGGGGCGCTTTTCTGAGGGCGGCACTGGCCACGGGCGAACCCGGGGCGCTGTTCATCGATCGCATCAATGATATGAACAATCTGCGCTATTGCGAGACGATCAGCGCCGCCAATCCATGCGGCGAGGTGCCGTTGCCGCCTTTCGGGGCCTGTGACCTTGGCGCGCTCAATCTCGCCGCCCTGGTACGCGAACCGTTCACCCCGGCGGCACGGCTTGATGTGGATGATATCGACCAGATCGTGCCGGTGGCCGTGCGGATGCTCGACAATGTGCTGGACGTAACCCACTACCCGCTGCCCGCCCAGCGCGCCGAGGCACGGGCGAAACGGCGCATTGGGCTTGGCATCACCGGGCTGGCCGATGCGCTGATCATGCTCGGCCTGCCCTATGACAGCGAGCCCGCCAGACGCCTTGCCGCGGCCACCATGGCGCGCATCTCCCACCTTGCCTACCGCGCTTCGGTGGCGCTCTCGCGCGAGCGCGGGCCGTTTCCCGCCTGGCGGCGAGACGCCTATCTCGCAGCCCCTTTCATTCAGGCGCTCCCGGCGCGCTTGCGCGATGATATCGCCCGGCATGGCATCAGAAACAGCCATCTGCTCGCCATCGCGCCAACGGGCACAATCAGCTTGCTGGCGGGTAATGTTTCCAGTGGCGCCGAACCGGTATTCGCGGCGGACGCCGCGCGCGCCATCCTCGATGTACTGGGCCGCCGCCAGACGGTTGATGTGGTCGATCATGCCGTGGCCCTGTGGCGCGCGCGCACCAAGGGCGCCGGTTTACCGCCGACCTTCATCACCGCGCAGCAATTGCCGGGCGCGGCGCACCTGGCCATGCAGGCGGCGCTGCAGGCGCATGTTGATCAGGCGATCTCCAAGACCATAAACCTTGCCCCGGGTGTGGATGAGGCAGGGCTTGGCCAGATATTCCTGCGCGCCCACGAGCTGGGCCTCAAAGGCTGCACGGTCTTTCCCGCCGCCGCGGTGCGTGCGGTGATCACCGCGCTGTAAGGCCGCATACCGGGAGAGTCAGACGGGCAGTTTGGGCATCAAGGATTTCAGATGAGCGGCGGTATCGGTCGCGGCGCCTGCATAAAGTGTGGTGACGGTCCAGCCAAGTTCACGCACAGTGTCTTGCATTTTACGGGCATTGGTCAAAAGGCACTCGGTCTGGTCGTGCATCTGCTCGGTCAGCTTGGCGTAATCGGGCAGGCCGTTGCGGGCCACGGCATCGCCCCGGAACGACGTGGCCATATGATCCATGATGCTGCGTTGGCACTGATAGATCTGGTTGGCGGCTTCGGTGAAGGCGTTGTTGGTTTTGGAGAAATAGGTGGTGATGAATTCACTCGCCGGGAAAATCCCGTCATCGTGCGACTGAGCCGCCGCGCGTGGGGGCTTAACCGTGCTGGCTTTGACATCGAGGGTTTCAAAGTTTGTCATGTGGGTCTCCGATGCTGAAAACATGTGGCTGCGGTCTGGTGACCGGCAGCGGGGGAGCGAGCGCATCATGATTTGCGGCCAGAGATCTATGTCAAAGATCACCGAAATATACAACATGGTTTCAAAAGTTTAAAGATTTTATATGTAACTTTGCTAGATTTCTGGCGCTTCACGCGAAGGGCATGAACGAGATTTCCGTATAAGCGCGTTCCGGTGGGGTGGTGGCAAAGCTCAGCCGGCCATTGAGCAGGCCCGCAAGGTCTCTGAGAGTCTCCGTGGCGGGGCCTGGAGGCGAGAATGGCGGAATGCTGGCGCGCAGACGCAGAATATTCACGCTGTCGCGTTCGAGCGTCACGCAAAAATTAAACTCACATGGCGTCGCCATCGCCTCATAGAGGCGCCCCAGCATGAAATTCACCACGATCAGCGCGGTCGCGCGGGTTCGGTAGGCGGGCATGACCGCATTGGTGATGCGCAGATCGAACCGGCCGACGCTCAGGCGTGGCGAGAACAGATCAAACACCCCTTCGGCCAGCTCGCAAACATTGGCGCGGCATAAGGTCAGATCTTCGTCGCGCAGGCCGGCAAGTTTCTGCAATATCGTGGAAATGCGCTGGGCAACCGGCAGGGCCCAGGGCCAAGTGCCGGATGCGCTGCCCTCATCGCCAAGCGTGACCAGCCTGACCATCAGTTCCGCGCGGTTCATCGCCTCATGCACCCAAACCGGCTTGAACACAGATTCACCGCTGCGCGCGGCCGGCACGGTGGCGCCCAGCAACTCCAACAGCACCGCTTGGCCAGAGGGTGATAATGCCCGAGGCGGGCACGCATAAGCCACCTCACTCATGACACGGGCTTTCGGGTGAAGCGGTGGGGGTGGGTGCCAAGCCGGTCCGCTTCATCATCCGGTAAAGCGTCATGCGCGAGATACATAGATCGCGCGCCGCCTGGCTGTGATTATGACCGTTCCTGGCTAGAGAGTCCTGCAGCATCGCGCGCTCCGCGGCAGACCCCGGCGGGTGGCGGAGCTTGCCGGCCATCTGGGGCAAGGCGGGTTCGGGCAGGGCGCGGTGGGCGGGCGTTTCAAGCGCGAGATCGGCCGCCGTAACCTGCGCGCTCTGGCCCATTACCACCGCGCGACGGATGGCCGAGATCATTTCCCGGATATTGCCCGGCCAGCTGTGGGTGGTGAGGAGCGCACGCGCTTCGGGGGTGAAGCCGCTCACCTCCCGGCCGAACTCGCCAGCGAATTTATGCAGAAAAAAGGTCGCAAGCAGTTCCACATCGCCGGCGCGCTCGCGCAGCGCGGGCATGCGCAGCGGCAAGACATTAAGGCGATAATAGAGATCTTCGCGGAACTGGCCGGTGGCGATGGCGCGCTGCAAATTGACGTGGGTTGCCGATATGATTCGTGCACAAACATGAATCGGTTGATGCCCGCCCACCCGCACGATCGTGCCCTCCTGCAGGAAGCGCAGCAGATGGCCCTGTAAATCGAGTGGCAGATCGCCGATTTCATCGAGAAACAGGGTGCCTTTATCGGCCATTTCGATCAGGCCGATCTTGCGCGCGGCGGCCCCGGTGAACGCGCCTTTTTCGTACCCGAACAGTTCAGACGCAATCAGCGATGCCGGCAGTGACGCGCAATTTATAGCGACAAACCGGCCATCATGCACAAGCGAGCGCTCATGCAATGCCCTGGCCGCCAACTCCTTGCCGGTGCCGCTCTCACCGGTGATGAGAATGGGCACGCTGGTCGGCGCCTGGCGCCGGATCTTATCGAACACGGCGCGCATGACCGGGCTGTCGCCGACCATGAACTCGCTCGCCCCCTGCGGGCCAGGCGCGGCGCGGGTGTGGGTAGATGGCACCAAATCCCAATGTGTGGTTGGCAGGGCAGTGGCGCGCCCGGTATGGTCTCTGTTCATTCACGGCTCCTGTCCTCGGCTCAAGTCGTAAGGCGTCATCATGGGCAACGCCGTATCAATGGCCGCTCCTCGCTCGAAGCCGGCCTGTCCGTGGTGGTCAGCCCAAACACTCTTTATGGCATGACGATCTACATCGTTCGGTCCCGCCAGGGGGCGCGTTTGGGGTTGCCGGATCGGTTTATCCGGGTCCCTCCTCAACTTGCATGCCGCGCCGTGGTCTTGAACACACCGAACTCGCAATAGTGCGTGTGGCTTCCATGAGCTGATCTCGCTTTGTTGTTTTGATTTGATAGATGCCTAGTCTTGATATATTTAATTAACGAATTCCAAGACTCGGAATTCATCTAGGTAGCTCCCGCGACGTGCATTTTGGTTATTTGCAGGCGAATGCTGCGATTAATGTTTTGTAACCCTGTGTATCTGATCGGTATCCGGTAGATCGTGCATGGAAAGTTAAATCGAAATGACAGCCAAGAACCAAGATGAGGCCGCTGAATTTTTAAAAGAATTCGATCTCGCCACATATGCCGGCCTGTGCGCCAACCAGCGGTCTGACGCGGCGCGGCGTGATGAGTTTCACCAGCTCTCAGCTGGTGAAACGCGCATTAGTCACCGGAAAATTCAACTCTTTTTCGATGCTCTTCCCATCGCCAGCTGTATGCTCGATGCCGAAGGACGAATTCGCTTTGTCAGCGCTACCATGCCCGAATTATTCGGCTATGCGCCCGCAGAGCTGCTCGGTCAGCCCATTGGCATTCTGCTGCCGCCCGCCATGCGCGTCCGCCATGAGCACCTGCATGCGCGGTTTCTGGCCGCGCCCGAGCGGCGCTCCATGGTCGGCGGCCCCGATACGCACGGCCTCGCCAAGGACGGCACGCGCCTGCCGCTCGAAATCGGGCTGAGCCCGCTTGAAACGGCGGAGGGGCGGCTGGTCATGGTGATGTTTCATGACCTGCGCGGCATTCGCCAGGCCGAGGCCGAGCGGGATGAGGCACGCCATGCCCTGGCGGTCGAGTTTGAGGATTTGCGTAACCTGCACCGGCTGGCCACCCGCCTAGTGGGTGCCGAGCCCCTACCTGTCCTGCTCGATGAGATGCTCGCCGCCGTGATGGGCTTCCAGCACGCGGATTTCGGCAATATCCGGCTTCTCGATGCCCCCACCCAAACCCTCACCATTGCCGCCCAACGCGGCTTCGGGGCGTCATTTCTCGCGGCCGTCGCGGTTGTCCGCGCCGAGGATGACTGCGCCTGCGGCCGCGCGCTGGAGGGGGGACGGCGAGTGGTCATCAGGGATGTCGAGGCCGATGCGGCCTTTGCCCCCTACCGCGCCATCGCCGCGGCGGCAGGGATCAGAGCGATGCAATCAACCCCCATCCGCGCGCGTGATGGCAGTCTCAAGGGCGTGCTCTCCACCCATTTCGCCGTCCCGCACGTTCCCGCTGACCGCGAATTGCGCCTGACGGATTTGTGCGCGCGCATGGTGGCGGATCTCATCGAGCGGGTGGAGGCCAGCGCGGCGCTGCAGGCCGCGCGCCTGGCGGCCGAGCAGGCCAACCAGATGAAGACGCGCTTTCTCTCGGCGGCGGGGCATGATCTGCGTCAGCCGTTGCAGACGATGGGGTTGCTCAAGGCCGTGCTGGAGCGTCAGATCATCAATCCGCGCGCCTTCGGCACGCTCGCCAAGCTGGGCGACGCGGTTGAGCAGATGCAAGACCTGATCGATACCCTGCTCGATGCCAGCCAGATCGAGCGGGGCGCCGTGCCGGTGGTGCTCGAACCCGTGTCTCTTGGCCCTCTGCTGGCGCGGCTGGCGCGGAGCTTCATCCCCATGGCCGAGGCCAAGGGGCTTGAGCTCCGCCATGTTCCTCATGAAGGCGTCATCCGCACCGATGCCCGCTTGCTCACCCGCCTGCTGGGCAACCTGCTCTCGAACGCGATCAAATACACCGACCATGGCCGGGTGCTGCTGGGCTGCCGGCGCCGGGGCGGGGCGTTGCGCCTGGAGGTATGGGATACCGGCATCGGCATCGCCCAGGAGCGCGCGCGCAGCATTTTCGGTGAGTTCGAACGTGGCGATCAGGCCGGCAATGGCCGGGCCGGTTTAGGGCTTGGCCTCTACATCGTCCAACGTTTCGCAGACCTGCTCGGCGGGCGGATCGAGCTGTGCTCGATGCCCGGCAAGGGCAGCATGTTCGCCCTGGTGCTGCCTGCCCCCGCCGGCGCTGGCGCTGGGCAAGCCGGCGGCGGATTGACGGATGATGAGCCGCTGGTGGTGCTGGTCGAGCCAGACAGCCCTCAGCGTGAGGCGTTGATCGCTCTGCTGCGCCTCGAAGGTTACCAGGCCATGGCGTTTGACGCTGGCCCCGCTCTGTTGGCGCATTTGGCGCATTTGCCGCCCGCCATGCCGCTGGTCATCGCCGCCGCCGATCACCTGCCGGGTGGAATGGACGGCCTGGAGTTGGTGACCGAGCTGCGCGTCAGGCTCACCCAGCCGGTGCCCGCCGTGATATTGGCCAGCCGTGAGCCCAGCGCCGCCGAAGCCGCATGGGCGGGGGGTAATTCTCAATTCATCACGCGCCCGTTCAGGGCGGCCCAATTACTGACAGCCATGGAAAGCGCCGTGCGCCAAGTGCGCCCAGAGTGGCGCCCGCCACCTCCAGCTTGGCGCGAGCCGGTGGGCGGGCAGATGCTACCGCCTCAACCAGCGGAAGCGGATATCGCCATCATCGACGATGATGCCGGTCTCGGGGCCGCGCTTCATGAAATTTTTACGGAAAACGGCCATCAGGCTGAAATTTTTACCTCCGCCGAGGCGTTTTTGGCGGAACCCGGCCGGGCGCGGTTCAAGTGTCTGGTGGTTGATGTCAATTTGCCGGGGATGAGCGGGTTTGAGCTGCAGGCGCGGTTGAACGAGGACGGGTCGGCGCCCAAAATAGTGTTCCTGAGCGGCCATGCCGAGCTGCCGGGCGTGGTTTCGGCACTGCAGGCTGGTGCGGCGGATTTTTTGCGCAAGCCCGTGAATGGCGCGAGGCTACTGGAGAGCGTGACGGCGGCAATACGCCAGACGCGGGCGTCCCCCCCCGACCATCTCCACCTCGCCGATGTTCACCAACGGCTCTCGGGCCTGACCCGGCGCGAGCGCGAGGTGATGGTGCGCGTGGTGCGCGGCGAGCTGAACAAAAATATTGCCGCCGATCTGGGCGTTGCCGAGCGCACCATCGAGCATCACCGTCAAAACATGATGCAGAAAATGGGGGCGCGTTCACTCGCGGCGCTGGTGCGGATGGTGGCGTTGGTCGAGGGGGATGGTGAATGACCCTGGCCCGCTCAAGGGCTACAGCACTCACCGTCTGATCGGAACAGGCGGTGAGGTCAGGTCTCGAGCAGCGCGCTGGCGAATTCCGCCGCCTCGAAAGGGCGTAGATCGTCGATCTGCTCGCCGGTGCCGACCAGATGAATGGGCAGGCCATAGCGCTCGGCCAGCGCCACCACAATGCCGCCCTTGGCCGAACCGTCGAGCTTGGTGACCACCAGCCCGGTCAGCTCCACCATGTCCTTGAACACGCCAACCTGGGTCACGGCATTCTGGCCGGTGGTGGCGTCGAGCGTGAGGAGCGTGGCGTGGGGAGCGGTCTCGTCGAGCTTGCGGATGACGCGCAGGATCTTGCGCAACTCCTCCATCAGCGCATTCTTGTTATGCAGCCGCCCGGCCGTGTCGATCATCAGCACATCGATTCCGGCTTTCATGGCCTTCGAGAGCGCCTCATGCGCGAGCGAGGCGGGGTCGGAATTGGCGGGCGCGGTGATCACCTCGGCACCCGCCCGCTGCCCCCAGACCTGCAGCTGCTCCACCGCGGCGGCGCGGAACGTATCGCCCGCGGCCAGCATCACGCTCAGCCCCTCCTCCCGGTAGCGGGCGGCGAGCTTGCCGAGGGTGGTGGTTTTGCCCGCCCCGTTCACGCCGGTCATGAGAATGACATAAGGCTTGCGGGCGCGGTCAATCTCGAGCGGCCGGGCCACGGGGGCGAGAATTTCACCAATCTCGGCGGCCAGCGTCTCGCGCACCTCTTCGGCGGTCACTTCCTTACCAAAGCGTGTCTTGCGGAAGGATTTGATGATGCGCGCCGCGACTTGGGGACCGAGATCGGCGGCGATCAGCTGGTCTTCGAGCTCCTCGAGCGCCGCGTCATCGAGCTTACGCTTGGTGAAGGTGGCGACAATACCACCCGTGAGCTTGGAAGCCGAGCGCGAGAGACCGGATTTGAGCCGGGCGAAAAAGCCGGAAACTGCCATTTATGCGGCCTCTGTCAGGGTACCGGTGAACACGGTCTCGGCCGGGCCGCGCATCAGCACATGGTTATCCGCCCGCCAGGTGATGAGCAGTTCACCGCCATCCATGGTAATCGTGGCGCGTCGCCCGGTCAGGCCGCGGCGATGCGCGTTGACCAGCGTGGCGCAGGCGCCCGAACCGCAGGCCAGCGTCAGCCCGGCACCGCGCTCCCACACCCGCAGGCGGATGCGCTCAGGGCTCTCCACATGTGCAAAGCCGATATTGGCGCGCTCTGGAAACAGCCGGTGGGTTTCGAGCTTGGGCCCCAGCGTGTCGATGGGCAGATGCGCGAAGCCATCGACAAAAAAGGTCACGTGCGGGTTGCCCATCGAGCAGGCGGCAGGGTCGGAGACCGGGCCGAGCCCGAGTGAGAGGTGCAGCGTGTCGGCCTCGTGGGCGACCGGCACATCCTCCCAGCCCAGCTTGGGCGTGCCCATATCCACCTCGACCAGCCCCGGCCCCAGAATCTCGGCCCGCAACAGCCCGGCCACGGTGCGCACCCCAATTTCACGCGCGCCCGACTCCTCGGCGATCAGCGCGGCGACGCAGCGCGTGGCATTGCCGCAGGCCCCTGATTCGGTGCCATCGGCATTGAGGATGCGCATGAACACGTCAGCCGAGCTATCGCCCGGCTCCATGATGATGAGCTGGTCGCAGCCCACGCCAAAGCGCCGGTCGGCGATGTGGCGTACGAGCGGGGCGGGCAGAGATAGCGGCGCGGGGCGGGCGTCGAGCACGACGAAGTCATTCCCCGCGCCCTGCATCTTGGTGAAACTGAGAGACATGGCTCTAGAATAGCGAGGGCTGGGGCGTGAAACCAGGGTAGGACTAAGATTAAAAGTTTTTGGGGGTTTGGCCCCTTTTTTTAAAAAGGGGCCAAGAGCTCAATACATCGATGACGTGACCGAGCGCAGATTGCGCTCCTCGAGCGCCCGGCCCGTGCCCAGCGCCACGCATTGCAGCGGGTTCTCGGCCACCATCACCGGCAGGCCGGTGGCCACGCGCAGCACTTCATCGAGCTTATGCAGCAGCGCGCCGCCACCTGTGAGCATAATGCCCTTATCAACAATATCGGCCGCGAGTTCAGGCGGGGTATTTTCCAGCGCCACCTTGATGGCCTCGACAATCTGCCCGACCGGTTCGGCCAGGGCCTCGGCGATCTGGCGCTGGGTTACCACCACTTCGCGCGGCACGCCGTTGATCAGGTCGCGGCCCTTCACATGGCGCGAGGGGCCGTCTTCGGGGCCGTCCATCCAAGCGGCGCCGATATCCATCTTGATCCGCTCGGCCGAGCTTTCGCCGATCAGCAGATTGAAGGTGCGGCGGATATAGGAGATCACCGCCTCGTCCATCTTGTCGCCGCCCACGCGCACCGAGCGCGCATAGACAATGCCGCCCAGCGAGATGACGGCGACTTCCGTGGTGCCGCCGCCGATATCGACGATCATCGAGCCCGACGGTTCGGTGACCGGCAGGTTGGCGCCAATGGCGGCGGCCATCGGCTCCTCGATCAGCAGCACCTTGCGCGCGCCCGCGCCTTCCGCGCTCTCCTGAATGGCGCGGCGCTCAACGGCGGTGGAGCCCGACGGCACGCAAATAATAATGAGCGGCGAGGCATAGCCGCGGCGGTTATGCACCTTGCGGATAAAGTGCTTGATCATCTCCTCCGCCACGTCGAAATCGGCGATCACGCCATCGCGCAGCGGCCGGATGGCGGAAATATTGCCGGGCGTGCGGCCGAGCATCAGCTTGGCGTCCTCGCCCACCGCCAGCACCTGCTTGCGGCCCTTGATCTCCTGGATCGCCACCACCGAAGGCTCGGCGAGGACGATGCCCCGCCCCTTGACGTAAACGAGCGTGTTGGCCGTGCCCAGATCGATCGCCATGTCGGCCGACATCAGGCCGAGAAGTTTGGAAAACATCAAATCCCTTTCTGGGCGAGACGCCCTAAGCCAACCCAGGCCTGGCCGACCAGACCTCAACTCAACCACCCCGCAAGGCGATTTTCGAGGCAGGGCTTAGCGCCAGGGCCTGAACCGGGCAAGTGAGAAAACGCGCAAACCCCGCCCGATGAACCGCTCGGTGAGCGCCGTGTGCCCGATCAGCGCCATCGCGGGCCTGAGGCGGTGCCGGATAGGCGGGGCGTTCACCGGCGCGCGCCGTCAAAATCCACCGTCCGCGGTCATGGCCCGGATTGGGCGCCCGGCCGGCGGGGCCGAGGCAGAGGCGCCTCTCAAAGCGGTGAAACTTTGGTCAGATCGCCGGTAAAACCCTGATTGCATATTGATACAACTCGCGCGGGTGGGCAAATCAGCGACAGATGATGTTTACACGGAGCCAGATGTGACCCCGACCCGTTTGACCAAACCCCTGCTTCTCTTGAGCCTCATTCTGCCCCTCGCGGCTTGTGGCTATTCCCCGGGTTCGCGCGCGCTCTCGGGCGGCGCCATCGGCGCGGGCACGGGTGCCATTGTCGGCGCGGTCACGGGTATTGGGCCTGGCGCTGGCGCGGCCATCGGCGGTGCGGTTGGCGCGGTGGCGGGGGCCGCCATCAGCCCGCATACGCTCAACCTTGGCAAGCCGCTGGTCGGCGAGTGAAGCCGCAGACGGAGGATGACATGGTGATGCAGTCTAACAACAGAGTTTTGATTGGCGCGGCCATGCTGATCTTGGCCTTGACCGGGTGCGGCTATTCGCCGGGCCACCGCGCTTTAACTGGCGGCGCCATCGGCGCGGGGGCTGGTGCCATCATCGGCGCGGCCACCGGTATGGGGCCGGCCGAGGGGGCGTTGCTGGGTGGTGCGGCCGGCGCGGTCACCGGCGCGGTCACCACCCATCACCAGATCAATCTGGGCGAGTAAAAGCCAAGGGGGCCACGCGGCCCCCTTTATCTTCACGCCTTGGCCAACGCCATGGCGATGGATTTCACGAACGATGCCGGTTCGTCGGGCAAGTCGCCCTCCTGCAGCCGGGCCAGATCAAGCAGCAGTCCGGCCTCGCTGGCCACGCTTTCCCGCTCGCCGAGACTGGCGATCAGCGGATGGGCGGGGTTGATTTCAAGCCTCGGCGGCAGACCAAACACCGGCCGGCCGGCGCGCTTGAGCAGCTTTTGCATGGCGAGGTCGGGTCCGCCCTCGGCCGCCACCAGCATCACCGGGCTGTCTTTGAGCCGGCTCGAGGCCGCAACGCCCGAAACCTTGTCCCCCAGCGCGTCCTGCAGCTTCGCGCACAGCGCCGCCACCTGGTCGTCGGGCTTGGCCTCCTCGAACAAGCCACCGGCCTGCGAGGCGGAGACGAGCTTCTTCTCCTTATAGGTGCCCAGGCGCTGGGGCCAGAACGCGTCGATCGGATCGGCGAGCAGCAGCACCTCGAAGCCCTTTTCGGCGAAACCTTCGAGCTGCGGTGAGGTTTTGGTCAGCGCCCCCTCGCCCGAGAGGTAATAAATCGCCTCCTGCCCCTCTTTCATCCGCCCGACATATTCATCGAGCGTGGTGGCTGCTTCGGTGGTCGAGGCAAAGCGCAGCAGCGCCGCGATCTCGGCGGCGTGGCCGGTATCCTCGTAAATCCC
This sequence comes from Pseudomonadota bacterium, assembly GCA_021809435.1. Taxonomy (GTDB): domain Bacteria; phylum Pseudomonadota; class Alphaproteobacteria; order Acetobacterales; family Acetobacteraceae; genus Acidocella. The sequence continues at coordinate 39,966 of JAKBAD010000010.1, forward strand.
CTCCTTCAAAACCGGCCCGAAAGCTTCCAGGAACTTGCCGAAGCTCTCGGGCTCCTTGGCTTTGGCCTTCAGCTCCGTGAGCACGCGGTTGACCAGCGCCTTGCGGATTTTCTCGAGCACCGGGGTGGATTGCAGGATTTCGCGGCTGACATTGAGGGGCAGATCCTCGGTATCCACCACGCCCGAGACGAAAGACAACCAGCGCGGCAGCAGCTCGGCGCGGTCGGTGATGAACATGCGCTTCACATGCAGCCGGACCTTCGATTCCCGGTCATCCTCGACGGGGAAGAACGGTTTCTCGGAGGGGATGAACAGCAGCGCCGAGAATTCCAGCGTACCCTCGGCCCGCCAATGGATGGTGGCAAACGGCTCATCGAAGCTGTGTGCCACGTGGCGGTAGAAATCCTGGTACTCCTCGGGCTTGATCTCGCTCTTGCTCCGCCGCCAAAGGGCGGTACCCGAGGTCACGGCCTCGAATTTGCCGTCCTCCTCCAGCTCGATCGGCAGGGCGATGTGGTCGGCCCATTTGCGGATGATGGTTTTAAGACGCAGCGGCTCGAGAAATTCTTCCGCGTCGTGCTTGATATGCAGCAAGATGGTGGTGCCTGGCGCCTCGCGCGTGGCGCTGCCCAGCGTATATTGCCCCTTGCCGTCCGAGGCCCATTCGCAAGCTTCATCATGCCCGGCCTTGCGCGAGACGACCTCGACCTTCTCCGCCACCATGAACGCCGAATAAAACCCAACGCCGAATTGCCCGATCAGGCTGGGCCGGTCCTCTGGCTTGGCCGCGCCCAGATTGGCGGCGAAAGCGGCCGTGCCCGAACGCGCGATGGTGCCAAGGTTTTCGGCCATCTCCTCGCGCGTCATGCCCACACCACAATCCTCGATACGGATGGTGCGCGCGGCCTTGTCGGCGCTGATGCGGATGGCGGCGTTATCAGGTAGCGCCAGCGTTTCGTCAGAGAGCGCCAGAAAGCGGCGTTTATCGGTGGCATCGGCCGCGTTGGCGACCAGCTCGCGTAGAAAAATTTCGCGGTCGGAGTAAAGCGAATGCACCACCAGATCGAGCAGGCGCCCGACTTCGGTGCCAAAATTATGTGTCTCTTCAGCCATGTATTCCTCAATCATGAGCGAACAAACCCCCTCCCTCGGCCTGCCGCCGCGGCAAGCCAGGCCGGCGAGGTAAGTGGGGTTAGTTTAAGATGCCGGGCGCCTGGCGCCAAGGGGCGGGCGTTGGCAGGTGTGACACGCACTGGTAATCATGCCCGTGTAACGCCCACGGAGACCAATCATGGCTCAAGCCAGCTTCACCCGCCTCAACCGTGCCGATCTCGCAGGCCTTATTGGCGCGGCCGACGATGAAGACCCACGCGCCCTGACCGCCTATCTGGCCGATAACGGCACCGTTGCGGCCGAGTTCGAGGGGGATGGCGGGGTGTTCGCCGTATTGTTGCCGGTGCTGGCCGAGGATTTCGATATTGACCTCGAGACCAGCGAAAACGGCCTGATCGGCGACCTGGCCGAGCGCTCGAAAGCCCTGGTGGTGATTTTAACCTCTGATGAGCGCCATGAATACCGCGCCCGCCTCGACCCTGAGAGCTTCGATCCCGAGGAACTCGGCCAGTTATATGCCGATTTCACCGAGGAGGAGGACGAAGACCAGGGCGAGGCCATGCTGGCGGGCATCATCGCGCTTCATGAAGCGCTGGGCGAGGTCGATGACAGCCATGTGGTGGTGCTGATGGTGGGTTGACCCGTTCAGCCGCCCGCCTCGAGCGCCAGCAGCACGCGCATCAGCCGCTCGAACTCCGCGACCGAGAGCGTCTCCGCCCGGCGCGTGGGGTCGATATCCGCGGCCTCGACCAGGGCGGCGCCGCCCAGAGGCTTGAGCGCGCCGCGCAGCATCTTGCGCCGCTGGCCAAAGGCCGCCGCGGTAAGCCGTTCCATGGCGCGCAGCTCATGTTTGGGCGGCTGCACGTGTTTGGGCACCAGCCGCACCACCGCAGACTCCACTTTCGGGGGCGGCGAAAACGCGCCCGCCGGCACGGTCAGGGCCAAATCCACATCGCACAGCCATTGGCTGAGCACCGCGATACGCCCATAGGCACTGGTATCGGGGCTGGCGCAAATGCGCTCGGCCACTTCAAGCTGAAACATCAGCGTCAGCGTCTGATAGGCGGCGGCCTCGTGCAGCCAGCGCACCAGCAGCGGCGTGCCGATATTATAAGGCAGGTTGGCGATAATGGCGCGCGGCCCCGGCACCAGGGCGGGAATATCGATTTTCATGGCGTCTCCCGCCACTACCGAGAGCCGCGGCGTCAGACGGGCCAAATCTTCAATCGCCGCCACGGCGCGCGGGTCGAACTCAATGGCGGTGACATGCTGGGCCGGGGTGGCGAGCAGCGCGCGGGTAAGGCCGCCGGGGCCGGGGCCGATCTCAACCACGTTGAGGCCCGAAAGATCGCCCGCCAGCCCGGCGATACGCGCGAGCAGCCCGGGTTCGAGCAGAAAATGCTGGCCGAGCGATTTATCGGCCTTGAGGTCGAAGCGGGCGATAACTTCGCGCAGAGGCGGCGGGGGCGCAGAAAAATCCGTCATGGCGCTTGTTAGCGCATTGTCACGCGTGGCAACAATGCGCCCGTGAGCGAAGCCTTACCCGACTCGGCCTGGAGCCAGGCCCTGCAAAGATTGCGCGCGCTGGCCCGGGCGGATGAAGCCTGGCTGGCGGTGTTGGCGGCTGGTGTGGGAATGGCGGCGGGCTGCGGGGTGGCGGCGGTCAATGCCATCACCGGACTCATGCATATCTATTTGTTTTTGTTGCCGCAGGGCGGCGGCATTTCAGAGGCCGCCCGCCTGCCGCCCCTGCGGGTGCTGCTGGTGCCGGCGGGCGGTGGGTTGGTGCTGGGGGTGATCACGGCGGTGCTGAGCCGGTTCCGTCCGCGCGTGCCGGTCGACCCGATCGAGGCCAACGCGCTCTATGGCGGGCGTATGTCGCTGACCGATTCGATTGTGGTGACCGTGCAGACCATGCTTTCCAACGGTGTTGGTGCCTCGGTGGGCATGGAGGCGGGCTACGCCCAGTTCGCTGCTGGTTTGGCCTCGAAGTTTGGCCAGGCGCTGCGTCTGCGCCGCAATGATCTGCGCGTGCTGGTGGGATGCGGCGCGGCCGCGGCCATCGGCGGGGCGTTCAACGCGCCGCTATGCGGGGCATTTTATGGTATCGAGCTGATCATGGGCGTTTATACCATGGCCAGCCTGCCTTATGTGGTCATTGCCGCGCTGGCTGGCACGCTCACGGTTCAGGCTCTGGGGTTCGGCACGCCGCCGCTTACGGTCACGTTGCCGCAAACCATCCCTGATTCCGCCTATGTGCTCATTCTGGTGCTGGGTGTGGTGTGCGGTTTGGCTGGCATTGTCATCATGCGCGGCGCCACACTCATCGAGGCCGGCTTCCGCGCCTCCGGCATTCCCCCCTGGGCGCGCCCGGCACTGGCCGGGTTGGTGGTGGGGGCGCTAGGTTGCATCACGCCCAAGGCGATGTCGTCGGGTCACTCGGCCCTGCATGCTTATATAGATGTCAATTATCCGTTTTTCATGGTGCTGGGGTTTTTCGTCATCAAGGCGCTGGCGTCGGCGGTCTCCATTGGCGCGGGCTTTCGCGGCGGTTTGTTCTTTGCCTCGCTGTTTCTGGGCGCGCTGTTGGGCAAGGTGTTCGCCGGGCTGCTGGGCGTGATGCCGTTCATGGCCCATCTGCCGCCTGGGCTGTTTGCCGTGGTCGGTATGAGCGGCTTGGCGGCCTCGGTGGTTGGTGGGCCAATGACCATGACATTCCTGGCCCTCGAATCGACCCGCAGTTTCACCGCCACCATGGCCGTGCTGGCGGCCGCTATTGCCTCCACCCTCACCACGCGGCGATTATTTGGCTATTCATTCGCGACCTGGCGCTTTCATCTGCGCGGCGCCCCCATCCGCTCAGGCGTCGATATCGGTTGGGTACGGGCGTTGACGGTCGGGCGGATGATGCGCAGTGCCCCCAAGATCGTGCAGTCAGAGATGAGCCTGGCGGATTTCCGCCGCGAAGTGCCCGCTGGCGCGCTGGCCCGGGTGATCGTGGTGGATGAGCAGGCGCGTTATGCCGGCATGATCTATCCGCCCGAAGCCGCGGTGGCGACGGGTGAGGGGCGCAAGGTCGCCGACCTGATGCACCACCAGGGGCGGTTTTTGGTGCCCGGAATGAATGTGCGCGAGGCGCTGGATACGTTCGAACAGGTAGCGGCCGATGCGCTTGCGGTGGTCGACGATGCCGAGCACATGAAGGTTGTGGGGCTGGTGACAGAGCAACACGCCCTGCGGCGTTACAGCGAAGAACTGGATCGGCGGCACCGGGAGATTTCAGGCGCGTGAAATTTCTGGAACCGCCGAAGTCTAAAAAATAAAACTCGCCCCGCAGAGCCTCTATGTTCCCCTTGGCGCGGTAGACTCAGAAAAGTTCCACTTTCAGGCAGTGTTTTTTATGAGGAAGGTCTGAATGGGTGTAACGCTGACCTTATTAAGGTAATAATACTTTCCTAATAAGGTGCTGATTCAATGATAATAAAAAAGGACATTATTCTTAAACATTTTTACCAGCACGGCGTAATTTGTATTATTACAAAACCTATTTCTCAAAAATAAAATTTTTTATTGGTTTGTGTTTGTTTTTATGATTCTGGTCACGGGATTTTTATTGATTGTTGATGGGTTTATCCTTGCCTGTATCGCAGTGCAGCGGTAAAACCGTAACGATACAGGCTTAAAGTGACAGGGGTGTAATAGATGGCGGCTGCATTAACGGTTGGTAGCGCATTTAATGCGGTGGTTGGTGTTGTTTCGGTTCCGTCGTCATTTCCGGGCGCGGTCACAACTTCAGGGTCTCTTAACGAGGCGCTGCAGGCCTACCTGAACTCGCTTTCCGCGAGCGTTCACGGCGGGCAGTATGATTTCCAGAACAACAATATCATCGACTCGTCGAGCTTCTCGACCGTCCAGTCTGGCGCCACGGGCAGCTTCGAAGAGCTGACCAATCGTGATTCCAGCGGCCACATCGCCACGGGCTCGGCCTCGGGGTCTTACACGGTCGCGTCCGGCGTGACCGATTTTGTGGTGCAGGCTCCCGGTCAAGAGACCGTGCAGGGGCAGTCCAGCACCAATTTTGCCCTGTTTGGCGCCAATTCCAACGTGTTCTATTCAGCCGCGAACGGCGCCGGCAGCGTCTATGCCGCTGGTGGCCAGGACACGCTGAACATGTCCGACTTCTCCGGCAGCATCTGGGCCTCGGGCACTGACACGGTGGTGGTCAATAATAGCGGCAATGGTCTGTCTGGCGGCAATTATGCCAGCTCGGTGCGGCCGGTGGTCACTTCCTACGGTACGGACAATATCCGCCTGTATGATTTTAACGGTACCGTGAACGCCGCGGGCACCGATAATGTCTACCTTAACAACCAGAACTCCACGGTGACGGCGGTGGTGAATGCCACCGGGTCGGAAAACATCTCGGTGCTCGGCGCGGCCACCACCTCGGCGATCATCAATGAGAGTGGGGTAGGCACCACGGATAATTTCCAGGTAGGCGAGTCGATGGACGCGACGGTGAGCGCGTCTGGGGGGGCCAACTCTTACGTCTTCTTCGAGCCCGACTCCGGTTCGTCGCTGTTCTTCATCAACAACTCCAGCGTCGCCGGCAGTGTGCTCTTTTCGAATTTCATCATCAACGGCACGCTCCATCCCTCGCATAATGCGATGACCGTGTATGGCGGTGCCGCTGGTGGTCAATATGTCGCCGGTGCGGGTGGTAATTCGCTCCTCGTCGGCGGTGTGTACGACACGGCTGCCGCCAGCGTGGCGGGCGTACCGGTAGATACGTCGAGTGTTGCCGGTGGTGCCGTTACCCTCTACGCGGGTGGCAGCAATGATACGCTTTATGCCACCAGCGGTACCGGTACCAATGAGCTGTGGGGTGGCCCCGGCACTGGCGAGAAACTGCTGGCGGCGAGCACGACGGGTGCCAACGATTTCAATATCGGCACTTATAATGGTCAGACCTTGTCCTGGAACGAGGCTGCGGGCGGCATGGCATCGACCAACGGTTCGGGCGCGCAGATCTTCTTCATTGGCAATGCGCAGGCGGAAACACTTACCGGCTCGACCGTTGCTGGGGCGACCAACACTTACCGTTTTGAAACCGCCGCCCAGACCGCGGGCTCGACGTTCACCATTACCGATTTCGGTGCCAACAGCCAATTCCTGGTTACCAACAGCACGGGTACGGCTGGGTCGACCACGGTGTCCATCTCGGCCGTCTCGGCTTATGGCAGCAACAGTTCTCAGCTTTGGCTCTCGGATGGCACGGTGGTCACGCTTAAGGGCGTCAGCACCTCACATATCAGCCTGCAATATAACGGCACCTTGGCCACCTATAACTGATCGGGCCGCCCCCGACGCAAAAACCGCCCTGGTGACAGGGCGGTTTTTTTATGCCCTTCATTCAGCCGGCTCAAACGTCAGCACGATGCCGTTAATGCAATAGCGGAGCCCGGTTGGGGGAGGGCCGTCGGGGAAGACGTGGCCGAGATGCCCGCCGCAATTGGCGCAATGCACCTCGGTGCGCACCATGCCATGGCTGCGGTCCACGGTCTCGCCTAACGCGCCATCCTCGGGGGTGGTGAAGCTCGGCCAGCCAGTGCCGCTGTCAAACTTATCGCCAGAGACGAACAGCAGCTGCCCGCACCCGGCGCAGTAAAACCGTCCCGGCCGCTTTTCATAATTCAGCGCGCAACTGCCAGGCCGCTCGGTCGCGTGGCCCCGCAAAATCGCATATTGTTCAGGGCTCAGCCGCTTGCGCCACTCGGCATCGCTCAGTGTGAAGGGAAAAACCTCCCCGCTCATATCGCTCTCCTTGGCAGTTTAAGCCAGATATAAGCGTACCACGCGGGAAACCAAAGAGGGTGAAACAGTAAACCCCGCCGCGTTGCCGCAGGCGGGGTTTGGTTAGCGTGTGCCGCCTGGGGTGTGGTTCAGCTTCACACCTTGTGGGCGTCGGCGGCCAGCTTGTCGAGGCTCAGCGCGCGCCAGCGGGCGAGGGTGGCTTCCCGGGCGGGCTTACCGTCCTGCAACGACGCGGCGATCAGCCGGTCGATCACGGCGGTGCGCAGCTCGGCTTCGGTTTTCAGCATGTTGGCAGGCATGGGGGTAACTCCGAATTCTCTTTCCATCTGGACGAACCGTCCATGAACAATGTTTTCCCGCTCAACCAAGGCAGCATTAAGGCGGCTCCTTGAAAGGATTGTGACAGATTAAATTTTTTGTGTGCCGTCGGATTCCAGGCTTTCGGCCCGCCCGACCCCATGGCTAAATTTTAACAGCTTGTTATAAAGCCGCGTCTGCTTTGCGTTCGGGTTTTTCCATGCCGCTGCCTGCTGTTTTTCGTATAATTCTGGCATTTTCGGGGTTGGCTGGGTTGGCGGCGTGCGCGCCTGGTGGAGAAGACGCCGCCGCCTCTGGCACCATGGTGCCGGTGAACATCGCGGCGCTCTCCGGGGCAACACCCGCGGTCATCAACGCCGATTTCGGCCCCCCCACATTGCTGCGGGTCGATGGCCCAGCCCAGGTCTGGCTCTACCATTCCGCCAGTTGCGGCATGGACCTGTTTCTCTACCCCGATGCCACCGGCACGCCGCGCGTGACCTCGGTGGTTCCCGATGGTACCGACCCGCAAGCCTGTGTCGAGAGCTTTCAGCGCGCGCCCACGACCGCGGCCGCTTTGTCCGTTCACGCCGCGGCCTCCTATGACTGAGCCGGTGGCCGCGAGGCTGGAGCCCTCACGCCTGGCCTGATAAGGTAGCCCCGGATAACGGGAGCTACGCATGTCCTCACTCAAGGTCGCGGTGCAGATGGACCCTCTGCACGCCATCGACATCACCGCCGACTCGACTTTCGCCCTGATGCTGGAAGCCCAGCATCGCGGCCATAGCCTTTTCTATTATGAAGTCCCCCATATGTGGCTGGATGGTCCGGCCCTCAAAGCCCGGATCAAGCCTGTGCGGGTCAAGCCGGTGGCTGGGGCCCACCACGAGTTCGGCGCCGAGGAGATCACCGACCTCTCGGCGATGGATGTCGTGCTGATGCGCCAGGATCCGCCCTTTGACATGGCCTACATCACCGCGACTCATCTGCTCGAGCATATCCACCCCAAAACCCTGGTGGTGAACGACCCCAAATCAGTGCGCAACGCACCCGAAAAGCTGCTGGTCACCCATTTCCCCGAATTGATGCCGCCAACTCTGGTCACCTGGGACCGCGCCGCGATCCGCGATTTCCGCGCCCGGCACCAAGACATCATCGTCAAGCCGTTATTTGGCAATGGCGGCATCGGCGTGTTCCGCATCAAGCCTGATGACGAAAATCTCGGCGCGCTGCTCGACATGTTCTTCGCCGCCTCGCGTGAACCGCTCATGGTGCAGCGCTATGAACCCGCCGTCCGGGCCGGTGACAAGCGCATCATTCTGGTCGATGGCGAGGCGCAAGGCGCGATCAACCGCGTGCCCGTGGCCGGTGATTCGCGCTCGAACATGCATGCTGGCGGCCGGCCAGAGCCCACCAAACTCACCCGTCGTGAGCACGAGATTTGCGAAGCCATCGGCCCGACCTTACGCGCGCAGGGGCTGATCTTCACGGGTATCGATGTAATTGGTGATTATTTAACCGAAATCAACGTCACATCACCCACCGGCTTGCAGCAAATCGCGCGGTTCGACGGCGTCAATCTCGCGGCCTCGATCTGGGATGTGATCGAGGCCAAGCGGGGATAACCAGCAAAATAGCGCGGGGGCTTGTCGGTAAAGTCCCCGCGCCGCAAAAACCTGATTATTTTTCAACCGTCAGATTATACCCGATGCTCTCGACATCTGGGTAGATGTCGGGCTTGCGCGTGTGGATGCTGACGCGCGTCACCTCGGGCCGCGAGAGGCAAAATTCAGCTATGTCGTGGGTCAGTGTCTCCTGCAGTTCGTAATGACCGGCATCCACCAGTTTTTGAATTTCGGTGTGCAGAAAACGATAATCGAGCACGGCCGAGATGTCGTCCTGGCGTGGTCGCCGGGGGTTGGCGAGCGTCAGTTCCACATCAATCAGCAGACGTTGCCGGTTCTCGCGCTCAAAATCATGCACGCCAATCGACGCGCTGACCACCAGCCCGCGCAAAACCAGAGAAGCCTCATATTTCAGCATTGCGCGCGTCTTTCTCCAAAAACACCACATCACGCGGCCGGCGCTGCAGCACCTGTCCGCCATCAATCACCAGCGTCTGGCCGTGATAGGCCGGGCTGGCCAGAATAAAATCAACGGCATTGCATATCTGCTCTGGCGTGCAGCCTTTGCCCATCGGGTTATTGGCGTGCGAGCGTTCGAACTCCGCCTCCGTCTGCAGCCCCGAGATGAGCGTGATGCCGGGCGCTATGCCGGCCACGCGCAAGGTCGGCGCCAAGCTCATGGCCTGCATCTGAATCATGCCCTGTAACGCCACTTTCGAGAGTGTGTAGGAAAAATAATCAGGATTAATACCAAACACCTTGTTGTCGACAATCGAGATGGCGACGCCACGCGCCGCCCGCCCGACCAGCGCCCGGTGGAAATGCTGGGTGAGCATCGCCGGCGCGAACAGGTTGACGCGCATATTGCGCTCCAGCGCCTCGTAGGTGGCGGTGCCGGCTTTGTCGAATATGAAATCCGAGGCATTGTTAATCAGTAGCCCGAGCGGGCAGACTGCCTCTGCGCGCTCCACCAACCCCAGCACCGCCGCCTCATCGCCCAGATCAGCCTGGAGCAACGTCGCTCGCCCGCCGGTGGCCTCGATCGCGGCCTTCACCTCTTCCGCGCCCACGCCCGAGCTGTGGTGGTGGATGAATACATGCCACCCCTTGCCCCCCAAATGCCGCGCCATGGCCGCGCCCAGCCGTTTGCCCCCGCCCGTGATCAGCACGCCCTGCATATCTGCCCTTTCATATTATGTCCGCCGAGATAATCACTTCTCCCCCACTCTCCAAGCCCGCCGGGGAGATGAAAAAAACCTTGCTGCCAGGGCCGGAAGCGCCTATATCGGCGCCAACACAACCCGCTTCTTGCAGAGGGTGGCCTTAAGGGCCGCCTTTTTTATTGGACCAAATGACCAACGATAACCGCCCCGTGCTCACCGGCCTCGAAGGCCGCATCGCCGACATTATTGTCGAGCCCCTGGAAGCCCAGGGCTATGAGCTGGTGCGCGTACAGGTGACCGGCACCGAAACGCCGACCGTGCAAATCATGGCCGACCGGGCCGACGGCGCGGCCTTCACGCTCGATGATTGCGAAGTGCTTTCGCGCCTGCTCTCGGCGGTGCTCGATGTCGAGGACCCGATCACGAGCGCCTGGAACCTGGAAGTCTCGTCGGCGGGCATCGACCGGCCGCTGACCCGCACCAAGGATTTCGTCAAATATGCCGGATTCGATGCCCGAATCGAGCTGAATTTCCCCGGCCCCAATGGCCGCAAGCGTTTTTCCGGCGTGCTGATGGGGGCCGATTCTGATATCGTGCACCTCAAGCTGGAAAATGGTGAGGTCGTCGAGCTCAAGCGTGCCGACATCCGCAAGGCCAGGCTCGTGCTCACCGATGCGCTGATCGAGTTTACCACCACCCCCAAAGTGACCAACTGAAGACCTAGAGGACGCACATGGATACCTCAGTCAACCGCCCGGAATTGCTGCTTGTGGCCGATGCCGTGGCGCGGGAGAAGCAGATAGAGCGCGAGGATGTGCTGGTGGCGATGGAGCAGGCGATCCAGAAAGCCGGCCGCGCCAAGTACGGTCACGAAAAGGATATCCGCGCCGTCATCGACCGCAAGAGCGGTGAGGTGAAGCTCTCGCGCTGGACCGAGATCGTGGAAGCCGTGGAGAACGAGGAAACGCAGATCCCCGTTGCCATCGCCAAGAAATTCGCGCCCGAGAAGAATGTCGGCGATTATCTGGTTGACCCGCTGCCGCCCATCGATTTCGGCCGCATCGCCGCCCAGACCGCCAAGCAGGTGATCGTGCAGAAGGTCCGCGAATATGAGCGCACCAAGCAGTATAACGAGTTCAAGGACCGTGTCGGCGAGATCATCAACGGCGTGGTCAAGCGCACCGAATACGGCAACCTGATGGTCGATCTCGGCCGCGCCGAGGCGCTGCTGCGGCGCGATGAATGCATTCCCCGTGAGAATCTGAAAAACGGCGACCGTGTGCGCGCTTACATTTATGATGTGCGCGAAGAGCTCCGCGGCCCGCAAATCTTCCTCTCGCGCACCCATCCTGGCTTTTTGGCCAAGCTGTTCGCCCAGGAAGTGCCCGAAATTTACGACGGCATCATCGAGATCAAGGCCGTCTCGCGTGACCCGGGGTCGCGTGCCAAAATGGCGGTCATCTCGCGCGATGCCTCGATCGACCCGGTCGGCGCCTGCGTTGGTATGCGTGGCTCGCGCGTGCAGGCGGTGGTGGCCGAGCTGCAAGGCGAGAAGATCGACATCATCCCCTGGTCGCCCAACGTCGCCACATTCGTGGTCAACGCCCTGGCGCCCGCCGAGGTTTCCAAGGTCGTGATGGACGAAGAAGCTGGGCGGGTTGAAGTCGTGGTGCCCGATAACCAGCTGTCACTGGCCATTGGCCGGCGTGGCCAGAATGTGCGTCTGGCGTCTCAGCTCACCCGCTGGGACATTGATATCCTGACCGAAGCCGAGGAATCGGAGCGCCGTCAGGAAGAGTTCCGCCGTAAGACTGGCCTGTTCGTCACGGGGCTCGATGTTGATGACGTCATCGCTGGCTTGCTGGTGCAGGAAGGGTTCGAGACCGTCGAGGATCTTGCTGCCATCGAGATGGATGAAATCGCCTCCATTGAAGGCTTCGATGAGAATGTCGCCGCCGAACTGCAGCGCCGCGCCAATGCCTATCTCGAGCGCCAGGCCGCCGAGCTGGAGGAGAAGCGCGTCGAGCTGGGGGTGAGCGACGACATCGCCGCCTTCGAGGTTTTCTCCGCCAAGGATTTGATCTCGCTTGGCGAGAAAGGCGTGAAGACGCTCGATGACCTGGCGGACCTCGCCGGTGATGAGCTGGTGGAGATTCTGGGCGCCGAGGTGATGACCGAGGAGCAGGCCAATGAGGTGATCATGGCCGCGCGCGCCCACTGGTTTGAAGGCGAGGAGGGCGGTGACAACGCTTGACATCGACATTGAGCCAGACCCCGAAACGGGCCCCCTGCGCCGCTGCCTGGTAACCAGACGCCAGGGCCGCCGGGAAGAAATGCTCCGCTTCGTGGTTGCCCCCACGGGTGAGTTGCTGTTCGATGTCACCGCGACCCTGCCAGGCCGGGGCTATTGGTTAAGCGCCGAGGCTGGCGTACTGGATCAGGCCATCCGGCGGGGCGTGTTTCCCCGGGCGGCCAAGGCGGCACTCAAACTGCCCGCCGATCTGGGGGCGCTGGTGCGCGGCGTGCTCACCCGCCGGATAGCCGAGCTGCTGGGCTTGGCGCGCCGGGGCGGGGCGGTGGTGTCGGGGTTCGAGAAGGCGCGGGAATGGTTGACCCAGAACCGCGCCGGGCTGGTGGTACAGGCGTGCGATGGCAGCGCCCAGGAGCGAGCCCGGTTTCTGGGCCGTGCCGAGGTGCCGGTGGTCACGCCGCTTGGCGCCGCGGCACTGGGGCAGGTGTTGGGGCGCGAGCAGGCTGTGCATGTGGTGGTGGCGCCGGGCAGGCTGGCCCGGATGATAGAAGTTGAGGCGCGGCGCCTTCAGGGTGTTGCGGTGAATGAAACAAGCGGGCAGTAGAGCCCAACCAGACCAGGGCGACCTGGCCTGAGACTGTAGATGGACCGGATTAAAACATGACCGACGGCAACGACCAGAATGAATCCAAAGGCAGGCTCTCGCTGCGCCCGGCGGCGCGCGGGGATGCAGGGCATACTGTCGATGCCGGCTCCGTACGCCAGAGCTTTTCGCATGGCCGCTCGAAAGTGGTGCAGGTCGAGGTGCGCAAGAAGCGCGGCGCCGGCCCAGCCCCCGCGGGCAGCCCGGCCGCGCCCGAAGCGCCGCGCCCCGCCGCCCCGCTGAGCCTGCGCCAGCAGGGCGGCGAGTCGCGCGGCAGTGCCACGCCGGCTCAGGGCGGCAACCAGCCGGGCACTGCCCCGCGTCAGCGCGCCGCGGCCGCTGGCCCGGGTGGCCGCGCCCTTACGGCGGCCGAGCAGGCCAACCGCCAGCGCGTGCTCCAGGCCGCTGCCCAGCGTGAGGCTGAGCGGCGCGAGCAGGAAAAAATTTCCATCCTTTCGGCGGCCGAGGAAGCGCGCCGCAAGGCCGAAGAGGACGCCCGCCTCGCCGCCGAGGCCGAGGCCCGTCAGGCGGCTGAAGCCGAAGAGGCGCGCCGCAAGGCCGAAGAAGAAGCCCGGATGAACGTGGCGCAGCAAGCGGCGCCCGCCGTCAGCGCCCCGGCGGCGGCCGCGCCCACGCCGGCTGCCCGTCCCGCCGCGCCGGCTCCCCGTCCCGGCCAGCCGGCCGCTCGTCCTGGTGCCCCTGCGCGCCCCGGTCAGCCGGTGGCCCGCCCTGGCGCCCCGGCGCCCGGTGCCGTGCGCGAAACGCTGCAACTCAAAACCGGCCGCGCCGAGGAAGAGGAAGAAGCGCCGCGCCGCCGCGTCGCCACGCCGTTGCCCAAGCGTGGCACTCCGGTGGCGCCCGCCAAGAAGGGCGTCGCCGATAACCGTCGCTCTGGCCGGATCGACGTGCAGGCCGCCATCGAGGGTGAGGACGAAAAGACCCGCTCGCTCGCCTCCGTGCGCCGCCAGCGTGAGCGCGAGCGCCGTCAGGCCGAGCTTGAGCGTCTGCGCTCGGATGGCGTGAAGGTGGTGCGCGAAGTCGTGCTCCCCGAAACCATCACGGTGCAGGAGCTGGCCAACCGCATGGCCGCCCAGGGCCGCGATGTGGTGCGCGCGCTGATGAAGATGGGCGTGATGGCCACCATTACCCAGGCCATCGACGCCGACACGGCCGAGCTGGTGGTCACCGAATTCGGCCACAAGGTTCGCCGCGTCGCCGATTCGGATGTCGAAATCGGTCTGGAAGGTGAAGAAGACACCGACGCCGACCTGCTGCCGCGCCCGCCTGTGGTCACCATCATGGGCCATGTCGATCACGGTAAAACCTCCCTGCTCGACGCGCTGCGCCACACCGATGTGGCGGCTGGCGAGGCTGGCGGCATTACCCAGCATATCGGCGCCTATCAGGTCACCTTGCCTTCGGGTCAGGCGATCACCTTCCTCGACACGCCCGGCCACGAGGCCTTCACCGCCATGCGCGCCCGCGGCGCCGCCGCGACCGACATCGTGGTGCTGGTGGTGGCCGCCGATGATGGCGTGATGCCCCAGACCATCGAGGCCATCAAACACGCCAAGGCCGCCGGCGTGCCCATCATCGTGGCGATCAACAAGATCGACCGCCCTGGCGCCGACCCCACCCGTGTTCGCAACGAGCTGCTGCAATACGAGATCGTGGTCGAGGACATGGGTGGCGACACCATGGATGTTGAGGTTTCCGCGCTCAAAAAACTCAATCTCGACAAGCTCCAGGAAGCCATCCTGCTGCAGGCCGAGGTGCTCGAGCTGCGCGCCAACCCCAACCGCGCCGCCGAAGGCGCGATCATCGAAAGCCGGCTCGACAAGGGCCGCGGCCCCGTCGCCACCGTGCTTGTGCAGAAAGGCACGTTGCATCAGGGCGAGATCGTGGTCGCCGGCGCCCAGTGGGGCCGTGTGCGCGCCATGCTCGACGATAAAGGGCAGCAGATCAAAGATGCCGGCCCGTCCCTGCCGGTCGAGATTCTCGGCCTCTCAGGAGCGCCGACCGCTGGCGAGCCGTTTGTGGTGGTCGAGAATGAAGGCCGCGCCCGCGAGATCGTGGAATATCGCCAGGCCAAGCTGCGTGAGCGCCAGGTGGCGGCGCAGACCGCCCTGCGCGGCACCATGGAAGAGATGCTCGCCCGCATTCAGGCTGGTGCGCAGAAGGAAGTGGCCGTGCTCATCAAGGCCGACGTGCAAGGCTCGGCCGAGGCCATTGCGGTGGTGCTGGGCAAGCTCGGCAACGAGGAAGTGCGCGTGCGCATCATGTATTCGGGGGTCGGCCAGATCACCGAGAGCGATGTACAGCTGGCGAAAGCCTCCGATGGCATCATCATCGGCTTCAATGTCCGCGCCAACGTCCAGGCCCGCGAGCTGGCACAGCGCGAGGGCGTGGATATCCGCTACTTCTCCATCATCTACGAAGTGGCCGACGATATCGAGAAGCTGGTCAAGGGCAAGCTCGCCCCCATCGAGCGCGAGAAATTCCTCGGCTATGCCGAGATCCGCCAGGTGTTCAACATCACCAAGACCGGCAAGGTCGCGGGTTGTTACGTCACCGAGGGCGTGGTCAAGCGTGGTTGTGGCGTGCGCCTGCTGCGTGATAACGTGGTCATCCACCAGGGCGAGCTCTCGCAGCTCAAGCGCTTCAAGGATGACGTGAAGGAAGTGGCCCGCGGCTATGAATGCGGCCTGTCCTTCGCCGGCTTCCAGGATCTGCGCGAGGGTGACGTGGTCGAGTGCTACGAGACCGAGATTATTGCGCCCTGAAGCCTGAGAGGAGGCGCTTATGAAACGCGCAGCGAACGGGGGCGGGCACAGCGCCGCTCCCAGCCAGCGCCAGTTGCGGGTCGGTGAGGAAATCCGCCACGCTCTGGCCGAGGTGCTGATCCGCACCGAATTCCGTGACCCTGATCTGGCCCATGCCCATATCACGGTCTCCGAGGTGCGCATGTCGCCTGACCTCAAGCATGCGGCGGTGTTCGCCAGCGTGCTGGGCAACCAAGATATCCGCCCGCTCCTGCCCGCCTTGCGCCGGGTTGCGCCGTATTTGCGCGCTCAGCTCGCCCCCAAGCTCAAGCTGCGTGTGGTGCCCGATATTAAGTTCCTGGCCGATGAGGCGCTGGATGAAGCCAGCAAGATCAACGCCCTGCTGCACACGCCCGCGGTGGCCCGCGATCTAGGGCCCGAGGAAACCTGACGCTGCGCACCCGCCGCCTGACCGCCTCCCAGATCGACGAGGCCGCCTTGCTGTTGCGTGAGGGCCAGCTGGTCGCGTTCGGCACCGAGACGGTCTATGGCCTGGGCGCTGATGCCTGCAATGGCGAGGCGGTGGCCCGCATTTACCAAGCCAAGGGGCGTCCCAGCTTCAACCCGCTCATCTGCCATTATGCCTCGGCCATGGCGGCTTTTTGCCATGTGCGGCCAAACGCCCTGGCCGAGCGGCTGGCGGCCAAATTCTGGCCCGGCCCGCTCACCCTGGTGTTGCCCCGCGCGCCAGCCTGCCCGGTTTCCAAGCTCGCCGCCGCCGGCCTTCCCACGCTCGCCGTGCGTGTGCCCGGTCACGCCCTGGCGCATGACCTGCTGGCGGCCTTTGGCGGCCCGGTGGCCGCGCCCAGCGCCAACCGTTCGGGCCATATCTCGCCCACCCGGCCCGAACATGTGCTCGAAGATCTCGATGGCCGGATCAGTGCGGTGCTCGATTGCGGGCCCTGCCCGGTAGGCGTCGAATCGACCGTGCTCGATCTGTCGGGCGAAACACCCACGCTGCTGCGCCCTGGCGGCGTCGCGGCCGAGGATATTGCAGCCGAAATCGGCCCCTTGCGACATGGCGCCCCCCCCGGCGCGGCGCTGGCCTCGCCAGGGTTGCTGGCATCTCATTATGCCCCCGCGCTGCCCGTGCGGCTGAATGCCGAGGTACTCCAGCCCGGCGAGGCGCTGCTCGCCTTCGGCGCGCCCCTGCCTGGTGCCCGTACCATCTTCCAGCTCTCGGCGCGGCGCGATGTCATAGAGGCCGCCGCCAATTTGTTCGAGGGGCTGCACGAGCTGGACGCCAAGGCCGCGGTGCTGGGGCTCACCGGCATCGCCGTGCAGCCTATCCCCGAGCTGGGTATCGGCCTCGCCATCAACGACCGCCTGACCCGCGCGAGTGCCCCCAAAACCTGATTTAATTTGACACGGCGCGCCGTCCGGCGCGCAACATCACCGCGATGCGCGTGTTCATCCTCGCTGTTGCCCTGTTGCTGCCGGCCCTGCCGGCCTGGGCGCGTGATGTCTGGTTCACCACCTCCGACGGCGCGCGCCTGCACTACACCGAAACCGGCCCGGCCAATGCCCCGCTTACCCTGATATTCGTACCCGGCTGGACCATGCCGGGCTGGATTTTCGCCCCCCAGCAGAGATTTTTCCAGCGCCGCTACCGCGTGGTGCTGTTCGACCCGCGCGGCCAGGGCAGCTCGCAAATTCCCCCCACAGGCTACAGCCAAACCCGCCGTGGCAAGGATATCGCCGAGTTGATCGACCGTCTTCCCGGCCGGGTGGTGGTCATTGGCTGGTCGCTCGGCGTGCTTGACACGCTGGCCTTCATTCACCAGGGCGGCAATCCCCGGATCGTGGGGCTAGTGCTGGTCGATAATTCGGTGGGTGAGCCGCCGGCCCCACTCTACCATCCGCCCCCGCCCGGCCCACCGCGCCCTTACCCGGTGTTTGTGCGTGAATTTGTCGCCGGCATGTTCCACACCCGCCAAACCCCGGCCTATCTTGCCCATCTTACCCAAGCATGCCTGCGCCTGCCCCGGCCTTATGCCGCCGCGCTACTCGCCTATCCGGTGCCGCGCGGCTATTGGCGTGCCGCGCTGCTCTCGACCGGCGTGCCGGTTTTATACGCGGTGCGTCCCCTGTGGGCGGCACAAGCGCATAATTTGGTGGCCGAACGTCCTCATACCGATATTGCAATCTTTCCCCGGGCGGGCCATGCGCTGTTCATCGATCAGGCGAGTCGCTTCGACACGCTGATGCAGCAATTTCTGGAGCGTGACATCCATTCATGAGAGCCTTGAACCTGTTTCTGGTCTCGGCCGCCGCGTTGGGGCTGGAGACGGCGCTGACCCGCTATTTCGCTCTCAGCTCCTGGTCCGATTACGGCTATTGGGTCATTTCCATCGTCATGGCGGGCTTCGCGTTTTCGGGCGTGGCGCTGGCAGTGGGCGGGAGCTGGGTGCGCCGCTATGTCCCCTTGCTGCTCTCCTGGCTGCCGGCCCTGCTCACCCTCTCGGCGGCGCTGGGCTATGAGGGCGTGGTCGCCAACCCGTTCAACCCGCTCAGCCTGCAAAACCCCACCACTTATCTACCCCAGCTCGGCTTGATCGGCCTCTATTACGCGGCCCTGCTGCCCTATTTCTGTCTCACCGGCCTGTTCATCTCGCTCTGCTTTGTCGAGGGCCAGGCGCGTATTGGGCGGGTCTATGCGGCCGATTTGCTAGGCGCCGCCGCCGGCTCGGCTTATGTGCTGGCCCTGATGTATGGCGTGCCGGCCTTCACGCTGATTTATTGGCTGTTACCGCTCCCCGCCCTGGCGGCCCTGTTTGCGCCCGCGCGCCGTGGTGCCGCCGGCCTTGGTGCCTTGGCCGCGCTGGCGCTGGGCTATACGCTGCTTCTGCTTGGCCCGCAGGCGGCGGTCAGCCAATACAAACCCGTCTTCGCGCCCTTGCATACGCCAGGCGCCCAGCAGCTTGCCACGCTCACCTCGCCACGCGGTGAATATTGGCTGCTCGCTGATTTCACCGAGCGCGTGAACACCGATATTTCAAACGATTCGGCCATGCTCGGCTATCCCGACCCGCCGCGCGCCCTCGGCCTCTACCGTGATGGGGTGCGCATCGCTTCCCTGCCTCTGCCCGGCCCCATCGATAGCGGGTACGCCAAAGGCGCGCTGGATGCGCTGCCCTACACCCTGCGCCCCCACGCCACTTCCCTGCTGATTGGCGCCTCGGGCGGGTTTCGCATCGCCGAACTATCCAGCCTGGGCGCGGCTCGGGTCACGGCGCTGGAGCCCGACCCCGTGCTCTATGGCGCGCTGATGCATGGGCTCGGGCCATCGCCCGCCTATCCGCTTACCCCCGGCGTCACCATCTTGCCCGCCAACCCCCGAGCCTTTCTGCGCCACGCGCAAGACTTTGACGTCGTTGACCTCTCCGCCGATTTTCTCGACCAATCGCCGGCCAATAGCTATGATGTTTCCGCCGAGGCGCTGGCCGCCGACCTGGCCGCCCTCACGCCCGGCGGCGTGCTCTCGGTGCCGGTCTCGATCCAGGATTTTCCCGCCTACGCGCTGCGCATGCTGTCAACCGTGAACGCGGCGCTGCGCTTGGCGCACGCGCCCGATCCCGCGGCTCAGATCATCCTCTACCGCTCGGCATGGAATGCCCGTATCCTGGTCAGCAACCAGCCCTTCAGTGCCGCCGATATCGCCCGCGCCACCAAATGGTGCGATGACCGCTCCTTCGATGTGTCTTTCTACAAAGGCTTTGATGCCATCAAAGCCCGCGACAATCTCTATAACGACCTGCCCGCCGTCTCGTTCACCAATGGCACCCAAACCGCGCTGGGTGACGATGATTCCCTGGCCGATGAGGCCCCCGCCTTGCTCGCCGGTGAAGCCACCGCCTCCAGCGCGGCATTCGATTTGCGCCCCGTGACCGACGATCGCCCTGCTTTTTACGCCGTGCTGCGCCTCAACCGCCCTGGGCTGCTGTGGGCGCGCATTCAAATTCTGCCCCAAGCCGAGATCGGCGCGCTGGTCAATCTCGCCGTCGCCGCGCAGGCCGTGCTCATCGCGCTGCTCGTGCTCATCGTGCCGCTGGTTTTTCGCCGCGGCAGGGCAGGGCAGGGCGGGGCGGCGCTGAAAGGCGCGTTCTATTTCCCCGCCCTGGCGCTGGGATTTTTGTTCATCGAGCTGTTCGCCATCGAGCGCGCCAGCCTGGTGCTCGATGACCGCGCGCTGGCCTTCGCCATCGTACTCTCGGTGCTGCTCGGCGCCTCGGGCGTTGGCGCGCTGATGTCTGGCCGGCTGGCGGCCCGCCCACGGGTGGGGGTGGTGCTGGCGGTGGTCGGGCTGGCGCTGTGGGCCGGGCTGGTGGTGGCGCTTCAGGGCGCTCCGGTGCTGGCACTGGCTGGCTTGCCCGTGGCGGCGCGCGTGGCCGTGCTGGTGCTGCTGCTCGCGCCCGCGGGCGTGCTCATGGGCCTGCCTTTTCCCCTGGGTCTCACCCAGTTCGCCGCCGATGGTTTTTTTCTGCCCTGGGCCTGGGGGCTGAACGGCGCTTTCTCGGTGCTGGCCACGCCCCTGGCCAATTTGCTTCTGCGCAATATCGGACTACACGCCGTCTTGTGCGGCGCGGTCGTGCTGTATGGCTTGGCCGCGCTCAGTTTCCCCGCCCGTGAAGGACAAAAATCTTGGTACGCCATTTTCAGACGTTCAGCCGCCGCGGCGTGATCGCGGGTCTCGGCGCCGCGCTCGCGGCCCCTGCTCTGGCTGATCAGGCCATCCCCCCTCTCACATTGCCAACCCCCGCCACGCCCAACGGCAAGCCATGGACGCTGGCGGCCTTCGAGACTGCCATGGCGGCGTCCGGCCGGCCGGTCTCGCTCACCCAGGCGCAGTTCGATGCCATCCAGGCCCGCAAGCCCGCCGCCATGGCGGCGATTTCAGATTACCTCACCCAGCGCCTGGGCAAGGCCGACCCCCTGGTGATGGCCGCCTTCGAGGCCGTGCCCCGCGAATATTATCATTACAATTACGAGCAACACCGCACCACCTGCGGCGATGCCTACGACCCCCCGCCGCCCAAAACCTGGGCGCTCGGCTATGGCTCGGTGCTCTCCGATTACGAGGGTCAAGCCTATATGACCCAGGTCATCGCGCCCAAGCCGGGCGAGGTGTCGCTCGAAATCGGCACCGGCTCGGGGTTTCAGTCCTCGGTGCTCTCGCGCATCGTCGATCACGCCTACACGATCGAAATCATCGCGCCCATCGGCAATGCCGTGCAAAAAATTTTCGCGCCGCTCGGCTATACCAATATCACCGCCAAGGTGGGCGATGGGTTTTATGGCTGGCCCGAAGTGCCGGGCGGGTTTGACATCATCATCGTCACCTGCGTGGCGCAATACGCGCCGCCCGCCTTGTTCGCCCAGCTCAAGCCCGGCGGGCGGATGATCATCCCCATCGGCCAGCCCTTCAAGCATGGCCAGGTTTTCTATGTTTACCACAAAGATGCCGCAGGAAAGATCCACTCCCGCCGTGATATCGGGTGTTTCTTCATTCCGATGACGGGCGCGATGCAAACGGCGCCGACCGGTGCCGCCACATCCGCCTGAGCCTTGTCAACCCGTCATTGGGCGCGTGGGTGGCTTGCCGCCACACGTTCCCCGTGGCACCTATCTGCCAGTTTGTGTCCCTAGGAGGAACTCTTGGTCAAACCGCTTCGCAAGGCCGTGCTTCCCGTTGCCGGCCTTGGCACTCGCTTCCTGCCCGCTACCAAGGCCATGCCCAAGGAGATGCTCCCCGTTGTCGATAAGCCGCTGATTCAGTACGCGGTCGATGAAGCGCGCGCCGCCGGCATCGATCAGTTCTGCATGGTCACCGGCCGCGGCAAAACCGCCCTGATCGACCATTTCGACATCGCCTTTGAACTCGAAGCCACGCTCGCCGAGCGTTCCAAGCGCGAGGCGCTGGAGCTGCTGCGCGAAGAGGCCATGCCGCCCGGCTCCATCACCACCGTCCGTCAGCAAGTGCCGCTTGGGCTTGGCCACGCCATCTGGTGCGCGCGCAGCTTCATCGGCGATGATCCGTTCGCCATCCTGCTCCCCGATGATCTGGTGCTGAGCAAAACCCCCTGCACCGCTCAGCTCGCCAAGGTCTATAACGAGACCGGCGGCAATGTCGTCGCGGTCTCCGAGGTGCCGCGCGAACACACCAACCGCTATGGTATCCTGAAAGTTGGCGAGACGCATGGCGACATCGTCGAGGTCACCGGCCTGGTCGAGAAACCCAAGCCCGAGGACGCCCCCTCCAACCTCTCGATCATCGGCCGCTATGTGCTGCTGCCCGAAGTGGTGAAATATCTCTCGCAAATGGAGCGCGGCGCCGGCAACGAGGTGCAGCTGACCGACGCCATGGCCAAAATGATCGGCCACACGCCTTTCCACGGCCTGAAATTCGAAGGCAAGCGTTTCGATTGCGGTGACAAGATCGGCTTTCTCGAAGCCCAGATCGCCTTCTCCCTCGCCCGCCCCGATCTCGGCCCGGCGGTGCGCGAATTTCTCAAAAACTACGTCAACGCCTGAAGAGCCCGATCATGAGCTTCTCGCATAATTTCTCCAAAAGCTCGCTGCGTGAATATGATATTCGCGGCATTGTCGGCGAAACCCTGACCGAGGCCGATGCCTTCGCCATCGGGCGGGTGTTCGGCTCCATCGTGGTCGAGTCCGGTGGCCAGCGCGTGGCTGTCGGGCGTGATGGCCGCCTGTCCTCGCCCATGCTCTCCGCGGCCCTGATCGAGGGGTTGATGGCGTCCGGCGCCGAGGTCATTGATGTCGGCCAGGGCCCGACCCCGATGCTCTATTTCGCCTCCTTCTCAGAGCCCGCCGATGGCGCGGTGATGGTCACGGGCAGCCACAACCCGCCCAACTATAACGGCTTCAAGATGATGCTGAAGAACAAGCCGTTCTTTGGTGCTCAAATTCAAAATCTCGGCGCCCGCGCGGCCGCCGGCCAGGTGGTGCCCGCGGCCAAGGGCAGCGTGGTCACCAAAGACATCACGCAAGCCTATGTCGAGCGCCTGCTGCAGGATTGGGATGGCGAGAAGACGCTGAAAGTGGTGTGGGACAATGGCAATGGCGCGGCGGGCGATGTGCTCACCCGCCTGGTCGCCAAGCTGCCGGGCAAGCATATCGTGCTCAACGCCAAGGTGGATGGCACCTTCCCCGCCCATCATCCCGACCCGACCGTGCCCAAGAATCTCGAGCAGCTGATCGATGCCGTGAAGAAGGAAGGCGCCGATGTCGGCGTGGCCTTCGATGGCGACGCCGACCGCATCGGCCTGGTCGATAATGAGGGCCATATCCTGTTCGGCGACCAGTTCCTCATCCTCATGGCGCGCGATGTGCTCAAATCCCACCCCGGCGCCACCATCATCGCCGATGTGAAGGCCAGCCAGATCCTGTTCGACGAAATCGCCAAAGCCGGCGGCGCGCCTCTGATGTGGAAAACCGGCCACTCGCTCATCAAATCCAAAATGGCCGAGGCCGGCTCGCCTTTGGCGGGCGAAATGTCGGGCCATATCTTCTATAACGACAAATGGTACGGGTTCGATGACGCACTCTACGCCGCCGTGCGCGTGCTGGGCGTGATCGCGCGCATGACGCCGAGCGTGGCTGAGTTCCGCGCCAGCCTGCCCGCCGTGCTCAACACGCCCGAGCTGCGCTTTGATTGCGCGGAAGACCGCAAATTCGCGGTGGTGGCCGAGGTGGCCGAGCGGCTGAAACAGGTGGGGGCCAAGGTCTCGGATACTGACGGTGTCCGCGTGAACACCGAGGATGGCTGGTGGCTGCTGCGTGCCTCCAACACCCAGGCGGTGCTGGTGGCGCGTGCCGAGAGCACCTCGGAGGCTGGCCTTTCTCGCCTCAAATCCGCCCTGGCCGCACAGCTTTCGGCATCTGGCCTCGCCCCCGATTTCGAAGCCACCAACGCCGGTCATTAGAGCCAGGTGATATGAGATACGCTCGCATGGCGACCCCGTCCCATACCATTACACTCTAAGGTATAAAAATTTTTGAGGGGGTTTGGGGGACTTTTTATAAAAAGTCCCCCAACTCTTCCAAACAATCCCTTTAACCTAGAGGGTGATTCAGACTTCAGATCGCTCCGCAAAGCGGGGCAATCTGAAGTCATCGCACTCTAAAACATCACCACCGAGCGGATGCTCTCGCCCGCATGCATGAGGTCGAACGCCTCATTGATGCGCTCGAGCGGCATGGTGTGGGTGATCAGATCATCGATATTGATCTTGCCCTCCATGTACCAATCCACAATTTTCGGCACATCGGTGCGGCCCCTGGCGCCGCCAAAGGCCGAGCCTTTCCACACTCGTCCCGTGACCAGCTGAAACGGCCTTGTGGCGATTTCGGCGCCGGCTGGCGCCACGCCGATGATAATGCTCTCCCCCCAGCCGCGGTGACAGGCTTCCAAAGCCTGGCGCATGACATTCACATTACCCGTGCAGTCAAACGTGTAATCCGCGCCGCCATCGGTCAAATCCTGAATGGCCTGCACCACCTTGTCATTGCCCACCTCCTTGGGGTTGACGAAATGGGTCATGCCGAATTTCTCAGCCATTGCCCGTTTATCAGGGTTGATGTCCACGCCGATGATGCGGTTCGCCCCCACCATCCGCGCGCCCTGGATGACATTGAGCCCAATGCCCCCCAGCCCGAACACCACAACATTAGACCCAGGCCGCACCTTGGCGGTGTAGATCACCGCGCCAATGCCGGTGGTCACCCCGCAGCCAATATAACAAATCTTATCAAACGGCGCGTCCTCGCGCACCTTGGCCACCGCGATCTCGGGCAGCACGGTGAAGTTCGAGAAGGTCGAGCAGCCCATATAATGCATCACGGTCTCGCCCGAGCACGAGAACCGGCTGCTACCGTCGGGCATCACGCCCTTGCCCTGGGTGGCGCGAATACTGGTGCATAAATTCGAACGCTGCGAAAGGCAGGTTTTGCACTGGCGGCATTCGGGCGTGTAGAGCGGAATAACATGGTCGCCTGGCTTCACGCTGGTCACCCCCGCGCCCACCTCGCGCACAATGCCCGCGCCCTCATGGCCCAGAATGGCGGGAAACAGCCCCTCTGAATCCAGCCCTTCGAGCGTATAGGCGTCGGTGTGGCAAACCCCCGTGGCCATGATCTCGACCAGCACCTCGCCGGGCCGCGGGCCTTCGAGGTCAACGGTTTCAATGGTCAATGGCTTATTCGCCGCCCAGGCGACGGCCGCGCGCGTTTTCATAGTGCGTTCCTCTTGCGTTGATACCGGGCCCCCCGGCCCGCCCCGCGCGCAGAAAAGCATTCCCCCGCCCGCACCGCAACTCGGGGGCTAAAAATCCTTGGTGCTGCGTTGGCGCTTCAGCGCGCTATGCTTCGATTTCGAGTCGAGTCGCCTGGTCTGCGAGCCCTTGGTAGGTTTGGTGGCGCGGCGCGCCTTGGGCACAATGGCCGCCTCGCGGATGAGCGCGAATAATTTCTCACGCGCCGCCTCGCGGTTGGCGAGCTGGCTGCGCTGCTCTTCGGCGGTGACGATGAGTATGCCAGCCCCGCTAAGCCGCTTGCCCGCCAGTCGCGCGAGTCGTACCTTCACCGGCTCGGGCAGGGTGGTGTTGGCGCCCAGATTAAAGCGCAGCTCAACCGCAGTTGCCACCTTGTTCACATTCTGTCCGCCAGGGCCGGAGGCATGAACAAAGAATTCCTCCAGATCGCGCTCGTCGACCTGGAGGCTCCGGGTAATTCGTATCAGCATCGGCGTTAAGCCGGTGCCAAAGCCATCAAGCGGCTTTGGCTTCCTTCTTGGCCAGCGCCTTCTGCAGGCGGCGCTTCAGCTCCAGACCTTCGGTGGTCAGCTTGCTGTCATTCTGGCCAAGCAGATAAGAGTCGAGGCCGCCATTATGCTCGATGGTGCGGATCGCACGGGTCGAGAGGCGCAGGCGCACGGTACCGAGCGCATCGGAGATCAGGGAGATGACCTGCAGGTTCGGCAGGAACCGGCGGCGGGTCTTGTTGTTCGCGTGGCTGACATTATTGCCAGCTTGCACGGTCTTTCCGGTCAGGTCGCAACGGCGGGCCATGGTACTTCCTCAAAAAACACAAAGCGGGCTGGATTGGGCCAGCCCGGATCAGGCGCGGCTTATGGGTGAAAAGGGCGGGCCCGTCAAGCCTTTCCGGCGTGGTCGGTGCCCTTGGCGCGGCTCATTTCGCCAGATTCTATGCTTTCAATGGCGTTATGCAGAATCTGCACCACCACATCGTCGGGCAGGCTGCGGGTCAGCAGCCCCACCGCGCCGCCCAGTAGCGCCGAGGCGATGGACAGCTCGGAGAGATTCTGCCCCATCATATATTCAATCGCCTTATCCACCACCGAGCCGGCGTGGCTCAGTTCCTGTTCGGGCATGCTTGCGGTGTCGCTCATCTCTGGTCTCTCAGGTCAAATTCGCCGCTGTCTTAGCGGCTGGGGGGCGGGTTTGCCATCCCCCGATATGGGCTATTGCGCGGCTTCTGTAAGGGCGTGAGCGTCTTGTTCGCTTTGCGCCGCCCACATGCCCGCATACACCCCGCCCGCATCGAGCAGCACCGCATGGTTGCCGCGCTCCACCACCTGGCCGCTCTGCAGCACCAAAATCTCGTCGGCATCGGTAATGGTCGAGAGCCGGTGGGCGATAACCACCGTGGTGCGGTGGGCGGCCACCTCGCGCAAGGCGGCCGAGATTTCCTGCTCGGTGGCGGTGTCGAGCGCACTGGTGGCTTCATCCAAAATAAGTATGCGCGGGTCTTTCAAAATAGTGCGGGCAATGGCCACGCGCTGTTTCTCCCCGCCCGAGAGCTTGAGCCCCCGCTCTCCCACCTTGGTCTTGTAGCCTTGGGGCAGCGAGATGATGAAGTCATGAATCTGCGCCAGCCTGGCGGCGCGCTCCACCTCCTCGCGCGTGGCGCCGGGCTTGCCGTAGGCAATGTTGTAGAAGATCGAGTCGTTGAACAGCACCGTGTCTTGCGGCACCACGCCAATGGCCGCGCGCAGGCTGGTTTGCGCATAGTCGCGCACATCCACCCCATCCACCCGCACGGTACCGCCCGTCACGTCATAAAACCTGAACAGCAGCCGCGAGATGGTCGATTTACCCGAGCCCGTCGGCCCAACAAGGGCGATCTTCTGGCCCGGCCGGGCGGTGAAGCTCACGCCCTTCAAAATCTGCCGGTCGGGGTTATAGGCGAATTCGACCGCCTCGAACGTAATCTCGGCCGGCTCCCCATGGGCGGCGAGCATACGCGCGCCGGGCTGGTCCTTGACCTCCTGGTTGACCCGTAGCAGCGAGAACATCTGCTCCATGTCGATCAGCCCCTGGTTCAGGGTGAGATAGGTGAAGCCCAGAAAATTCAGCGGAATATAGAGCTGCATCAGATAGGTGTTGATCAGCACGAAGCTGCCTACCGTCATGGTGTGGTGCACCACGCCAGATGCCGCCATCAGCATCATCACCCCCAAAGCCCCCGAAATGATCACCGCCTGGCCGATATTGAGCGCATTCAGCGAGACCTGGGATTTGACCGATGCCGCCTCATACCGCGCCAGGCTCTCATCAAAGCGCCGCGCCTCGTGATGCTCATTGCCAAAATATTTCACCGTCTCGAAGTTCAGCAGGCTATCGATCGCCTTGGTCTGGGCCTCGTTATCGGTCTCGTTCATGGCGCGGCGAAACTGCGTGCGCCAGGCGGTGAAGGCAAATGTGAACGCCACATAGCAGCCAATGGCGATGAAGGTGATCAGCGCATACCAGCCGTTGAACAAGTGCCAAAGCATAAAGGTGGTGAGCAACAGTTCCACAATGGTCGGCAGCAGGTTGAAGGTGGCCAGGCGCAAAACATTCTGTATGCCCAGCGTGCCGCGCAGGATGACATTCGAAAGCCCGCCGGTCTGGCGGTCGAGGTGAAAGCGCATCGAGAGCGCATGCAAATGCTCGAAGGTCTTGCGCGCGACCACGCGCGAGGCGCGCATCTGCACGGCGGCAAACAGCGCGTCCCTCAGCTCGCCAAAGCCCGCTGCCGCGATCCGCACCACCACATAGCCAATAATAAGTGCCGCCGGCACCATGAGCGGCCCCGCGCCTTTCGAGAGCGCATCCACCGAATGGCCATACAATATAGGCACATAAACCGTGCCGACCTTGGCGAGAATCATGGAAATGGTGGCCAGCACCAGTCTCAGCCGCAAGGCGGGCTCGCCCGGCGGCCACAGATAGGGCATCAGAGACATTACCGTGGAAAATGACCCCGCGGGCTTCTTCTGCGTGGGGTCGGGGGCAAGATGGGGGTTGGCACGGGCGGCATTACGGGTCATGTCAGCCACATGGCATCACCCGCGCAAATTTCAAAGCTCCTTGATCATATTCATGCCTGCCATTCGGCGCGTTTGCCGGGCGGGCGGCTCACACTCTACGCGGGCGGGCACCATATCGGCTATCTCGCGCCGGCGCTGGCGGCCAAACTGGCCGAGCTCAGCCCCGATCTGGTGGTGCGTGGCCAAACCGCCATGCTCAGCGTCGAGGCGCTGCCCCGCCTGAACGATCTGGCCCGCCAGGCGGGCATTCCCACCCGCGCTGAGGATTTCGATGTCCGCGAAACCCCCGAGAGCCCTAGCCTGGGCGTGCTCGACCGTGGCGCCCTGCCATTGTTTGGCGTCATTGGGGTGGGGGTGCATCTCAACGGCCTGGTGCGCAAAGCCGGCGGCACGCATCTCTGGGTCGCCAAGCGCGCGGCCAATAAAAAGCTCGATCCCGGCAAGCTCGACCATCTGGTGGCGGGCGGCGTGCCGGCCGGCTACTCGCCCTTCGCCACCCTGCTCAAGGAGGCCGACGAAGAAGCCGGCCTGCCCGGCGAATTGGCGGCGCAAGCGCGCGAGGTGGCGATGTTTCGCTATGATATGGAGCGCCCCGAAGGGCTGCGCCGCGACGCGCTCTATGCCTATGATCTCGAACTGCCTGAGAGCTTCGAGCCCAAGGCGATGGATGGCGAGGTGGAAAGCTTCGCCCTCTGGCCGCTGGCCCAGGTGCTCGAGGTGCTCACCACCACCGACGCCTTCAAATTCAACGTCGCCCTGGTGCTGGCCGATTTGATGTGCCGGGAAAACATGCTCGACCGCGCCCAGTCTGTCGCGGTTCGGGACGCTTTGTTTCCCACTCAACCGGGCTGATGCTGCGGCGCAGCAGAGCTGCGCAAAACGCACGCCCGTGAGATTGTGGAAAATAAGCGTCGAATCAGGTGCTTAGTTCATTGGTGCGGCATCTTGTGTGCGCTGCACCAAAAAACTTGACCCAGATCAACGCTCCCCCCAGCCCAAAAGGCTCATGAGCACGGCGTTCCCTATTCTACAGAGGTAATGAAAGATGATTACCGCGAACGTCATGACCGATCCGGTCACCGTCTCCCCTGATATGACCCTGGCCGAAGCCGCGCGGGTCATGCTCTCTGAAGCTGTTGGCTGCGTGCAGGTGGTGGATGACGCGGGCGCCCTGCTCGGCGTGCTCACCGAGAGCGATTTGCTACGCCATCCGTGCCTCGACTCCGATGGCCGCCACGTCAATTGGGTGCAAGGCTTTCTGGGCACCCAGCCACTCTGCGTCGATTATTCCCCTCGCCATAATGTGCCGGTGCGCGAGGTGATGATTCAAACCCCCGTTGCCGTCGCCCCCGAGGATCAGCTGGCCGACGTGGCCGCCCTGCTGGTGCGGCTCAATGTCAAGCGCCTGCCGGTGGTCGAGGATGGCACGCTGGTCGGCGTCGTCTCCATCGCCGATCTGGTCGGCGCGCTCACCCAGCAGCTGGGTGCCGCCGTCGCGCGCTAGAGCAATATTGGTTTAAATCGGATCGCCAGATACGATTTAAACCAATGAAATTGCTCGTCAAAACATGAGTAGAGCGCGTGGGTGTAAACCTATCTCGCTCTAACCCAAGCGCCCGGCGGGCGCGGCCCGCGCGCCGGGCGGTTTTCCCGCAAATCCGCGCTTGACTCTCCAGCCCCGTCAGCGCATGACCCTCGTCATCAAAACGTCGTGCTGCGAGGGTTCGCACCACGGCGCGTTTTGTGTTGTGGAGAAAAGCGCGCATGTTCGACACGCTGTCGGGCAAATTTTCCGATATCTTCGACAAGCTCCGCAAGCGCGGCGCGCTGTCGGAGGCTGATGTCACCGAAGCCCTGCGCGAAATCCGCCTGGCGCTGTTGGATGCCGACGTGGCGCTCCCCGTGGTCAAGGATTTTGTCGCCCGCGTGCGTGAGCGCGCGGTCGGCTCCGAAGTCCTGCGCTCGGTCACGCCCGGCCAGATGGTCGTCAAGATCGTCAATGACGCCCTGATCGAGGCGCTGGGCGGTGAGCCCGTGCCGCTCAACCTCATTGCCGTGCCGCCGGTGCCCATCCTCATGGTCGGCCTTCAGGGGTCGGGCAAAACCACCTCCTCGGCCAAGATCGCGCTGCGGCTGAAATCGCGCGAGCGCAAGAAGGTGCTGCTCGCCAGCCTCGACACCCAGCGCCCCGCCGCCCAGTTGCAGCTCGAGCAGCTGGCGCAGAAGGCCGGTGTCACCTCGCTGCCCATCATCCCCGGCCAGACACCGCTGCAAATCGCCCATCGCGCCATGGATATCGCCCGGCGCGAGAGCTACGATGTGGTGATCCTCGACACCGCCGGCCGCCTCTCCATCGACCTTGCTCTCATGGAAGAGGTCAAGGCCATCCGCGCGGCCGTCACCCCGGTTGAGACCCTGCTGGTGGTGGACGCCATGACCGGCCAGGACGCGGTGACCACCGCCACCGCCTTCAATGAGGCGGTGAGCATCACCGGCATCGTGATGACCCGGCTGGATGGCGATTCACGCGGCGGCGCGGCGCTCTCCATGCGATCCGTCACCGGCGCGCCCATCAAGCTCACCGGCTCGGGCGAGAAGCTCGACGCGCTCGATGAATTCAACCCCGAGCGCATCGCCGGGCGCATTCTGGGCATGGGCGACATTGTCGGGCTGGTCGAGAAGGCTGCCGCCAATATCGACCAGGAGGAAGCCGAGAAGCTGGCCAAGAAAATGGCCAAGGGTAAGTTCGACCTGGAAGACTACGCCGCCCAGCTCAAACAGATCTCCAAGCTCGGCTCGCTCTCGGGCATCATGGGGCTGCTGCCGGGCCTGGGCAAATTCAAATCCCAGATCGAGAACGCCAATCTCGATCAGACCATCTTCAAGCGCCACGTCGCCATCATCGGCTCGATGACCCTAGCCGAGCGGCGCGCGCCCGATATTCTCAAAGCCAGCCGCAAAAAGCGTATCGCGGCCGGGGCGGGCGTGTCGGTCG
This sequence comes from Pseudomonadota bacterium, assembly GCA_021809435.1. GTDB lineage: Bacteria > Pseudomonadota > Alphaproteobacteria > Acetobacterales > Acetobacteraceae > Acidocella. The sequence continues at coordinate 71,041 of JAKBAD010000010.1, forward strand.
CCGATGTCAACAAGCTGCTCAAACAGTTCGATGACATGTCGACCATGATGAAGCGCATGAACAAGGCCGGCGGCATGCAGGCTATGATGAGCCAGATGCAGGCCGCCATGGGGCAAATGAAGCCCGGTGGCCGGCGGCCTTTCTAACTTTTTCGACGATTAACCTAAGGAGCTACCATGTCAGTTAAAATTCGTCTCGCCCGCGGCGGCGCCAAGAAGCGCCCGTTCTACCACATCGTGGTCGCCAACGCCGATGCCCCGCGTGACGGCAAGTTCATCGAGCGCGTGGGCACCTACAACCCCATGCTGCCCGCCGACCATGCCGAGCGCATCACCCTCAAGACCGAGCGCGTGCAGTATTGGCTGGGCAACGGCGCCCAGCCGACCGACCGCGTCGCCCGCTTCCTCGCCAAGGCCGAGCTGATCAAGGCCCCGGCCCGCGCCGAGCAGACCAAGCAGCCTCTGCCCAAGAAGAAGGCGCAGGAGCGTGAGGCCGCCCGCGCCAAGGCCGCCGAGGCCGCCTGAAACCAGTGCGCGTAGAGAGGGTGTATCTTGGCTGACCGGCTGATCTTGATGGGCGTTATCGGCAAGCCGCACGGTGTGCGCGGCGCCGTGCGCGTTCATTCCCACGCCGAGGACGCCGACACCCTGGCCGAGCGCACCCTGACCGACCGCAAGGGCCGCCGTTTCCAGATCACCTGGGCGCATGAAAATGTCGCCTGGATCGACGAGGTGACGGGGACGGGCAAACGCCGCGTCGCCAACCGGACCGAGGCCGAGGCGCTGACCAACACCGAGCTGTTCATCTCCCGCGACGAGCTGCCCGAGACCGGAGAGGAGGAGTTCTACTTCACCGACCTCATCGGGCTCGAAGCGCGCAACGGCGATGGCAAGGTGCTGGGCAAAATCGCCGAGGTGCTCGATTTCGGCGCCGGCGCCAGCCTTGAGTTGGCCCCCTCGGGCGCGCTCATCCCCTTCACCCGCGCCTGCGTGCCGGTGGTGGATGTGGCGGGCGGCTTCGTGGTGGTGATCCCCCCGCACGAGGTGGTGGGGCAGGCGGAGGCATCGCCATGAGCTGGCGGGCCGACGTTCTTACCCTGTTCCCCGCGATGTTTCCGGGGCCGCTGGGCGAAAGCCTGGCCGGCAAGGCGCTGCGCGATGGTACCTGGAGCCTCACTGTCACCGATATCCGCGATTTCGGCCTCGGCCGGCACCGCGCGGTCGATGACACGCCCTTTGGCGGCGGCGCCGGCATGGTGCTGCGCGCCGATGTGCTCGATGCCGCCATCGCCTCGGTCGAGCGCGGCCAGCGCCCGCTGATCTTCCTCACCCCGCGCGGTCGCCCGCTCACCCAGGCGCGCGCGCGCGAACTTTCTGCAGGCCCGGGCGTCGTCCTGGTCTGTGGCCGGTTCGAGGGGTTCGACCAGCGCGTCATCGACGCGCAGGGCGCCGAGGAGCTCAGCATCGGCGATTATGTGCTCTCGGGCGGCGAACTGCCGGCCCTCGTGCTGCTCGATTCGGTCATCCGCCTGCTGCCGGGCGTGATGGGCTCGGAGGCCAGCGGGATCGAGGAAAGCCATGCGGCCAGCCTGCTCGAATACCCGCACTTCACCCGCCCCGCCACCTGGCAAGGCCGCGATGTGCCCGAGGTGCTGACCTCGGGCAACCATGCGGCCATCGCCAAATGGCGGCTTGCGCAGTCCCGCGCGGTCACCCAGGCGCGCAGGCCAGACCTTTACGCTCATTACGTTGCATCCCAAGGGCTCACGCCCTAAACCATTTCAAGAAGGACCCAACCCATGAACATCATCCAGACGCTGGAAGCCGAGCAGATCGCGAAGCTGACCGAGACCAAGACCATCCCCGAATTCGGCCCCGGCGACACGCTGCGCGTCAACGTCACCGTCAAGGAAGGCGACCGCTCGCGTATCCAGGCCTTCGAGGGCCTGTGCATCGCCCGCTCGAATCGCGGTCTCAACTCATCCTTCACCGTGCGCAAAATCTCGTATGGCGAAGGCGTCGAGCGCGTGTTCCCGCTCTACGCCCCCGTGATCGCCGACATCCAGGTCGTGCGCCGTGGCGATGTCCGCCGCGCCAAGCTCTACTACCTGCGCGGCCGCCGCGGTAAGTCCGCCCGTATCGCCGAGAAGGCCCGCGAAGTCGAAGCCCCGACCGCCGCGGCGTGAGGCAAGGTTAGGGGGGCTTTGCCCCCCTATAACCCCCCCACCAAGGGCCAGAAGGCCCTTGGTTCCCGTAAGTTTTTAAGGGTTTGAAAGGGGGCCTGCCTGTCGCCATGTCACGGCACATGGGCAGGCCCCCTTTCAAACCCTTTACTCATGGTTTGCAAAGGCCAATGGCCTTTGGCAGGGGGTTCAGGGGGACAGCGTCCCCCTGGGCTGCCTCACTCTACAGGAGGTCATGGAGACGATGGCGCGGACGTTATTCGACAAGATTTGGGATGCCCATGTGGTTGACCGGATGGAGGACGGCACGTGCGTTCTCTATATCGACCGGCATCTGGTGCACGAGGTCACCAGCCCGCAGGCGTTCGAGGGGCTGCGTGCCGCCGGGCGCAAGGTGCGCCGGGTTGAGAACACCATCGCGGTGGTCGATCATAACGTCCCCACCAGCCCCGAGCGCCTGACCGAGACCAACGAGCCCGAGAGCGCGCTGCAAATCGCCACGCTTGAGCACAACGTCGCCGAATTCGGGGTGACCTATTTCCCTATGTCCGATGAGCGCCAGGGCATTGTGCATGTGGTGGGCCCCGAACAGGGCATTTCGTTACCCGGCATGACCATTGTATGTGGTGATTCCCACACCTCCACCCATGGCGCCATGGGCGCGCTGGCGTTCGGCATCGGCACCTCCGAGGTCGAGCATGTGCTGGCCACCCAGACGCTGCTGCAAAAACCCGCCAAGAACATGCTGGTGCGGGTGGATGGCACGCTGCATCCCGGCTGCACCGGCAAAGACATCGTGCTGGCCATCATCGGCAAAATCGGCACGGCGGGCGGCACGGGTCATGTCATCGAGTTCGCGGGCGACGCGATCAAGTCGCTCGACATGGCTGGGCGCCTGACGGTCTGCAACATGGCCATCGAGGCCGGGGCGCGGGCCGGTCTGATCGCCCCCGATGACACCACCTTCGCCTATATCAAAGGCCGTCCCTTCGCGCCCCAGGGCGCCGATTTCGAGGCCGCGGTGGCCTATTGGCGCACCCTGCCGTCCGATGAAGGCGCGCAGTACGACAAGGTGGTGGTGCTCAAGGCCGAGGAGATCGTGCCGCAAGTCACCTGGGGCACCAACCCCGAGGCGGTGATTCCCATCACCGGCACCGTCCCCAACCCCGCCGATGAGGCCGACGAAACCAAGCGCGCCCAGATGGAGCGCCAGCTTGCCTATATGGCACTGGAAGCGGGCCAACCCATTGCCGGCACGCCCATCGACGTGGTGTTCATCGGCTCCTGCACCAATTCGCGCATCGAGGATCTGCGCCAAGCCGCCCATGTCGCCAAGGGCCGTAAGGTGGCCGAGGGCGTGCGCGCGCTGGTGGTGCCGGGTTCGGGGCTGGTGAAAAAGCAGGCCGAGGCCGAGGGTATCGCCGATGTGCTGATCGAGGCCGGGTTCGAGTGGCGTGAAGCCGGCTGCTCGATGTGCTTAGGCATGAACCCCGACAAGCTCACCCCCGGCCAGCGCTGCGCCTCCACTTCCAACCGCAATTTCGAGGGACGCCAAGGCCCAGGCGGGCGCACGCATCTGCTCTCGCCCGGCATGGCCGCCGCCGCCGCCGTCACCGGCGCCCTCACCGATGTCCGGGAGCTGATCTGATGGATAAATTCACCGCCCTCACCGCCACCGCGGCGCCGCTCAACATCAAAAACATCGACACCGACAAGATCATCCCGGCGCGGTTCTTGAAAACCATCAAGCGCTCGGGCCTGGGCAAGAGCCTGTTCGCCGATATGCGCTACGATGAGCAAGGCGCCGAGAACCCGGCCTTCGTGCTCAACCAGCCCAAATACCGTAGCGCCCAAATTCTGGTGGCGGGCGATAATTTTGGCTGCGGCTCCTCGCGCGAGCATGCCCCCTGGGCGCTGCTCGATTTCGGCATTCGTTGTGTCATCGCCCCCAGCTTCGCTGATATTTTCTTCAATAACTGCTTCAAGAACGGCATCCTGCCCATCGCCTTGCCCGAGGATGTGGTGGCCAAGCTGATGGATGATGCCAGCCTGGGCACCAATGCCCGCCTCACCATTGATCTGGAGCGCCAGGTGGTGGTCCGCCCGAGCGGCGAGGAAATCGCCTTTGGCGTCGATGCGTTCCGCAAACATTGCCTGCTCAACGGGCTCGATGATATCGGCCTCACTCTTGAACATGCCCCGGCCATTGACGCGTATGAGGCCAAACAACCGGCCTGGATGCCCAAAATCTAAGGAACCCAGAGAATGACCGCCAATAAATCCCTGCTGCTGCTGCCCGGCGATGGCATCGGCCCCGAGGTGTTCGCCCAGGCCAAGCGCGTGCTTGACTGGGTGCAGAAAACCGGCCGCGCCAGCTTCACCCTGCACGAAGACCTGGTCGGCGGCGCCGCCATCGATGCGTATGGCGTGCCGGTGACCGAGGCCACCGTGCAAAAGGCCAAAGAGGTCGATGCCGTGCTGTTCGGCTCGGTCGGCGGGCCGAAATGGGACAAGGTCTCCTTCGACATCCGCCCCGAGGCCGGCCTGCTGCGCCTGCGCCAGGAGCTGCAAGTGTTCGCCAATCTGCGCCCCGCCAAGGTATTCGATGCCCTGGTCGATTCGTCCTCGCTCAAGCCCGAGCTGGTGCGCGGGCTCGATATCATGATCGTGCGTGAATGCATCGGCGGCGTCTATTTCGGCGAGCCCCGGGGCATCGAGCAGCTCGCCGATGGCACCGAGCGCGGTATCAATACCGAGGTCTACACCACCCCCGAAATCCTGCGCGTTGGCCGCGTGGCGTTCGACCTCGCCCGCAAGCGCGCCAACCGCGTGTGCAGCGTCGAGAAGGCCAATGTCATGGAATCCGGCCTGCTCTGGCGGCGCGTGATGACCAAGCTCCAGGCCGAGGAATACCCCGATGTCGAGCTGACCCACATGTACGCCGATAATTGCGCCATGCAGCTGGCCAAGAATCCCCGGCAGTTCGATGTCATCGTCACCGGCAATCTGTTTGGCGATATTCTCTCCGATCTGGCGGCCATGCTCACCGGCTCGCTCGGCCTGCTGCCCAGCGCCACGCTCGGCGCCAAAGACCCCGCCACCGGCCGCCGCCCGGGCTTCTACGAGCCCATCCACGGCTCGGCGCCCGACATCGCGGGCAAGGGCGTGGCCAACCCCATCGCGCAAATCCTCAGCCTCGCCCTGCTGCTGCGCTATTCCTTCGACATGGAGGAAGAAGCCGTGGCGATTGAGCAAGCGGTCGAGCGCGTGCTGGCCAAAGCCGGCCGCACCCCCGACATCAAAACCGAAGGCCGCCCGGTCATCTCCACCTCGGAGATGGGCGATGCGCTGATCGCAGAGCTCGAAGCGATTTAATTCCGCCCCGGGGGTTGCGCGCCGAAGACGCTTCGGTTACACCCCCGCCACGACGCGCCCGTAGCTCAGCTGGATAGAGCATCAGACTACGAATCTGAGGGTCAGGAGTTCGAATCTCTTCGGGCGCGCCATTTTCTCCTTACATTTCAAGAGCTTTTTGGGTGCCCTCGGGCGCCATGCGGCGGGGGTGCGGTTGCGTCCCACCACAATCCCCTCAAATGACCCCACTTCGCCGCCCGTCACCCGGTGGGAGACGCATCCGGCAGGCGCACCTCGCAGGCGCGCATCTCCCACGGGTTGCCCTTGGCGAGCAGGCGGCCCTGCTCCACCAGGGCAACCGCCCGGACCAGCAGCATCAAATCCCCCACCTGACCGTAGACCTTGTCGCTCACGAGCGCGCCGCCGACCATGCGGGCCATCTTCCGCCATATCGTGGTCGCCTTGTTGAGCAGCATCTGGTCGAAATGGTCCTCCGTAGCGGAGACCAGCCCCGCATCCCCAACCACGCGAACGGGAGAGTTCTCCTGCACGAGAACTCTCCAGTTCGCCCGCAACTCGGCGCGCTCGCCCGGATCAAGCTCCCGCTCTGTGCCGAGCAGCGCCTGGAGCGCTCCCGGCACAACCATGGAGACGGCGGACGCTGGCTCGCTCATCACCTGAGTACCATCCCGGCGGGAGATGGGATACTGGAGCCCCGTCACGTCCACGACGAAGAAACTTCTCCCATCCAGCCGCTCCGCCACCGCGTGTAGACAGGCGAGTTCCATGGAGGAGCGGCGGCCGAACCAGAGCACTAGCTTGCCCTCCCAGGCATCGAGGCCTCGCCAGAACGCTGCGAATTCAGCTTCGGCCTCCGGCATCTCGAGCATGCTGCCCCACCACTCGGCGCGCGCGGACGGCGAGAGAGATGCGACAGGGCCGCAACTGAAGTCATCGGGGCACAGCAGTACTCCATCGCTGTTTCCGGCCGCGCGTAGCGCCTGACGGAGCGAGCCTGCCGCGGAATGTCCGGGAGCGACGTGTAGAACCTTCATCTGGGTCTCCAACGGCGGCGGCGCGTTCAAGATTTACGAGGCTGATGGCGAGCTGATGGCTAGAAGGCTCTCCGATGCTGGCCGCTTGGGTAGGTCTCTCAGAGTGGCCACGAAGCGTTGAACGATGCCAATCTGGGAAAATTCGGCCAATTCGTTCACGCCGGACCTACTGGACAAGTGCATGACGTCGTACAGGCAAATCGGCAGCCGCCGGTTGCTCTTGAACCTTCGGTCTGGGCCACCACTCTTGTTGGGATGCTGCCATGTATGGTCCACGACCTGGGCGTCGCCGGGCGGCTGGCCATCCTCGATGAACCTGGATTGCTGGTATTTGATCTCCAAGTCCCCATACCCGACCGCGCCGAATCTTTTTCCGTCCTGCACAAGTACGACTTCGGGAAAAAAGTAGAACGTGCGTCTGCCAAGTCCGAGAGCGGGCGGCGTGATATTGCTGCGGAGCACCTTCGGAAGATTGTAGCCCAAGCGCGCATTTTTTCGGTTGACGAGATGACCCGCGCCGGCATTGCGCTTCCAAGTGGCAAGATCTGTAACCTTGCCTCCGGCCTCAATGTGCCACCTCCCTCTACAGGCCTTGAGCGCGTCAAACTCCTTTGTAACTCGCTCGAACTTGGCGCTGGCTTCTCCATCGAGATTGTAGAAGAGTACGCTCCTTCGCAGAGATTGGTCCAACCAAGCGCCTAGAGCCCAGGCTGGCAGCGCCGAGAGCAAGGCGACGGCGCCAACCATGGGCGCAACGGTTTCCTGCCCCCCACCTGCGAGCATGGCCAATATCCCGAAGCCGGCGGTGCCAAGACCCAGCAGAGGGCCAAGCGGAATACGAGCCTGCTTCGCGTTGAGGTCATCGACGAGTTCGATCACTGAACTGTCGCGCATTCCGAGCACGTCGCCAGAAGTCACTTCGACCATCACAACCCGCCCTTGTTCCGTTCGCTGAGTTGGAGGATTTGGCGCTACTGGAGCGATCGGCTGCGGTTTCTGGGGGGAGTTCCGCGTCGGTCGGCTGCCACCGATCGACGCCCGATAGTACAGCCCCCCACGGCCTGCTTGGACGTAGTGTCCGCGGGGGCCGGTTCCCACGCGAAAACCCTTGACTCCAACTGAAAGCCCAACGCCCGAATTCGACAAATTGAAACGGAAGGGGCCAGCAGAAATGGACTTGCGCACGTAAAACGGCATGGCTTCACCCGTTCCTTCATCTGAAGTTATCTTACGCTACAGTAATGCAGTTTGAAGGATGTTGCCAACCATGTGCGCTGTTGTGCCCAAGCCTCGTCAACATCGTTAGCCCCCCTCCGGCGGCTCCGCGTTGAGAGCATCACCCCACCCGGCCGGGCTTCCTGCCGCTGCGGAGCGTCATCGGTTCCTTCTCGCCCGGCTCCGGCTTGCGAAACAGCTCGCCTACCTCGACCTCCAGGGCCACGGCGATTCTCTCCAAGAGCAGGATTCCAGGATTCTCGCTGCCGCTCTCCAGGCGGCTGACATAGGCACGGTCAATCCCCGTGTCGGCCGCGAAGGCGTCCTGGGAAATCTCCTTCGCGACTCTGAGCCGCCTGATATTTCGCGCCACGAGCGCCTGCACGTTCATCCTTGGATGCAGGGCAGCTTGCGAAGCAGTTATCCATGTAATAAATTACACTGAATGAGAGCGCCGCCCGGCATGGCCCGGCAGAGCTGTCGCAGACCAGGACAGGAGGCCGAGGACGTGGACACGCACGACGGCGACGAGGGACAGGCCGGTGACGCCGGCCGCCTGACGCAGATTTTGGACACCATCTGGAACGAGATCGTGCTCGGCGACTCCAAGCTGAGCCCGGAGAAGTCCTGCTTCGAGCTGGCCAACGACTACCGCCACTCGGGCAAGACGCCCGATGAGTGCGCGGAGAATTTCATCGGCTGGCAGACGGCGAAGGCCGGCGCAGCCGGTTTCGTCCTGGGACTGCCCGGCTTCGCCGCGATGCCCGTCACCGTGCCAGCCGACTTCATGTCCGTCGCGTACCTGCAGCTCCGCATGGTGGCCGTCGTCGGCCTGCTCTTCGGCTGGGACGTGCGCTCGGACCAGTTCCGGACGATGGCCTATCTGAGCCTGCTCGGCTCGGCCGCCGGAGAGCTGGTGCGCGACCTCGGCATCAAGGCGACGACCAGGATCGCCATGGGCACGATCCAGAAGAAGGTCTCCGGCGCCGTGCTGCAAAAGATCAACCGCGCGGTGGGCACCAGGCTGGTGACGAAGGCCGGCAGCACCGGCGTGGTCAACCTCACCAAGGTCGTGCCGGTCCTGGGCGGGCTGGTCGGCGGCGGCGTCAACGTCCTTGTCACCCGCCAGATCGGGAAGACGGCGGTTTCGTGGCTGAGGGAAGGACCGGCGGCGCAGGGAGAGGGCGGGCCGGATGCACCAGAGGGCGACATCATCGAGGGGGAGATCGAATGAACTGCTACGAGCACACGGACACGGTTTCGGTGGCCACCTGCGCCTGCGGGCGCGGGCTGTGCGGCGCCTGCCAGGGGAGATACCAGCCGCCGACGTGCGGTCCATGCCACACCGCCTCGGTGGCCGCGCGGATCGAGAAGACGCAGCAGCGGCTCACCGTCAACTACATCTTCGCCGTCGCGTACGTCATCGTCGGCCTGCTGTGGCTGACGGGGGCGCAGATACACAATCTGGTCACGGACATCGCGGTGCTGATGGTGGGCGTCTGGGGCTTCCTTGGCTTCCGTTGGCTGCTGGACGGCGCGCTCGGCGTCACCCGGTTGGCCATTTTCGCCAGCGCGCAATCCTGGTTCGTCGCCTACATTCTCGGGAGCATCTGCTGCTCGGTCGGGGGCTTCGTCCTGGTCCCGTACCAGATCGTCACGCAGCGGCGCCTGCTCAAGCGGCTCAAGGCCGAGGCCGGCGCCACTCCAGCCGAGGCCGCGCTCGGGGCGGCGGCGTGAGGGCCACCCGCCGCATGGCGTCATGGGCTGAGCGTCTGCTCTTCCTTGTTGCGCTCGCCTTGGTCGGCCTCACCGCGCCACCGGCCCGCGCGCAGGCTCAGCCTGCGGCCGCGCCCCCGCTTGCCTCCACCGACCTCTATGCAAAGACCACGCATGATTGTCACAGCGTCGATCTGTCGACATGGCAGCATCCAGCGCGGAGGGTCATGGAAGATGCCGGCGTCAAGATCATCAAGGTCGAACTCTGCAACGATGGCAAGTACCCCATCTTCACGGTGGGGTTCAAATACGACCCGCGGGGTCAGACGGACGACTATTTCAACCCTCTGTATGCCAAGGTGGCGCAGGCGAATGGATTCTGGCCGTTCTCATTTGTCGACGTCGAGGATTCACTCATCATCGATGTCGGCGTCGACCAGACGACGAAGAATCTCTCCGTGAACTTCGAGGAGTTTTCTTCCGTGCCTGTGTCCACCGGAGCGGGACTCAGCCAAATCCTCAACCGGAACATGCTGGGCGCGCAGGTCACCTACCTCGAATCCCTCACCGGGCCGGCGTGGAAGGTGTTTCCCGGAGCCACCCCATCCGCCCAGGAGTTGCGCATCTACCAAGTCGACGGCTGCCAAGTTGGGGCTGAAATTCTGAACGGCGACGTGCAATCCCTGGGGATGAATCTGTCCAGCGGTTGCGGCATCGACCTGAATCGCTTCATCGTCAGGACACCGGCCATCCCACCCACCAATGCCATGACCTTTGGTGCGTTCGAGAACGCCGTGGGTCACGGCAGCTTCGCGGCCGACTGCCTGGACGGGTGCGGCAATGCCGACGACCCGTCGGTCTACGACCGCTACGTGGGACCACAGGCGGACGACAACTTGGAGATCGTGGCGAGCGCCAGCACCGCCGATGGCATCACCGCCGCCGCCGCCGGGCAGTGGGAGGCCTTGATGGAGACGAAGAATGGCCAATTCTACGTCGACCAACTGCTCTTCAACTGTGACGGCGATTACGATGCTCAAGCGGCTTCGATCCTTCAGAACGTGCCGATCAAGACGATCTTCATAGGGTGGAATGTGGCCGGGCCGTGGTCATCGTGCTCGACGCAGCGGTAGGAGCGGGCGAAAAAAGATGAACGGCGCGATGGGCATTTCCGCCCATCGCGCCGTTCTTTTGCACGGGTCACGCAGTGGCCGACGGCCCACCAGAGAGCCATGCCCACATGGCGCAGACACCGGCGGCAGTGAGGACGAGGTCAAGCTGGGGTGCCAGGCGCAGCTCGATTTCCGCGCCCAGCAGCGCCAGGATCATCGGCAGGGTCAGGATGATCTTCACGATGGCGGGCAGGCGGTTCCAGAAGCTGCGCCGCTTGACTGGTATCTGCCCATGGCGCGGCGGTGCGACTGCGGCGATGGAGAGATGCTGCTTCTCGTTTTGCATGATGGTTCCTTCCGGCTTTTGATTCGATGGTGGATGGGGGAAGGCGCATCGGCGCCTTCCCCCTTTCTCGCGTCGGTGCGGTCTCGGTTGGCCGGCATCACGCGGCGTTCTGCGTCTCCGCCTCACCTGCCGCTGGCGTCGGCGCGGCCAGCAGGTTCCACGCCCGCAGCGCTGTCGTTGCGGTGTCGATCAGGCGCTGCGGGGCGTGGTGCGCATAGCGCTGGGTCGTGCTGAGCTGGCTGTGGCCCAGCACGGTGCCGATCTCGTTGATCGGCACCCCGGAATTGGCCAGCGCGGACGCGAACGAGTGGCGCAGGTCGTGGATGCGCAGGTCCTCGGGCAATCCCGCCGCCGCCCTGGCCCGCCGCCACGCGCCGCGCACGCCCTCCACCGGCTGGCCCGACCGGCGGCCACTGGGGAAGACGTAGGGGTTCTCCGGGTGGAGCTGCCGCTTGGCGAGCTGGCGCTGCAGGATCGATACCGCAACGGCCGAGAGCGGGATGTGCCGCGTCCGGCCCGACTTGGAGCGGGGCACGGTGAGCAGGCCGCGCTCAAGGTCGACGTTCTCCCATCTCGCCTTCAGCACCTCGCCCCGGCGGGCGCCGGTGACGGCGAGCAGCGCCAAGACAGACGCGGCGGTTTCGTCCGGGTCGGCGGCCAGCGCGCGGAAGAGCGCCTGTGTTTCCGCCGGGGACAGGTACTTGTCGCGGTGCACCTCGCGCAGCATCCCCGGCGAGCTGGCCGGGTTCTTGCCCTCGTACAGCTCCCATTTCATTGCGAGGTTGAACATCGCCCTCAGCGTGGCGAGGTGCCGGTTGACGGTGCCGTTGGCCAGGCCCTCAGCCACCATCTTGCGCCGCAGCTCGGCGACGTCCTGGGGCGTCACCTCGTCCAAGGCCTTCTTGCCGAGCGCGGGCAGGATGCGCTTTCGCAGGTACGCTTCGACATTGTACGCCGAGCGCTGGCGCTCCTGCACGTGCGGCAGGTATCTGTCGCGGGCGAACTCATCGACCGTTGGCACGGCCTTGAGCTTTGCCCTCTCGGCGGCCGGGTCGCCGCCCAAGGAGACCTCGGCGCGCAACTGCTCGGCGCGCTTGCGGGCCTGGTCGACGGTGACGTCGCCTAGCCGGCCGAGCCGGACCTCGTGCTGGCGGCCGCGCGCGTCCTTGTACCTGAAGTAGAACGTCACGGTGGTGCGGCGCTGCTCGGCGATGAAGCCGACCAGGCGGTCGTCGAAGATGCGGGCCTTGGCCGCACCTTCCGGCAGGGGCGGCAGCTTCTGCACCAGGGTGCGGGTGATCGTGGTCGCGGCCATGGGGTTCCTTTCCACTGGCTGGCTGGATGGATGGATGGGGTGGACGGGCATGGGGGTCATCGGGGTCTTGGAGCTTGCCCGCGAGACACCCATGCGCTCCGGGCTTGCTTGTCCCGCCCGGACGCGCGGGTTCCACGCCGTGGTGGACGTGGTGTTTCCGGCGTCAGGTCGAGAGCGGCAGGTGGGCGATGCTCACCCGGCGGTGCTGCTGCGGCGAGCGTTCTGGATGAACGCTTCCAAATCGTCCTGCCGGTAGCGGATGTACCGGCCCGAGAGCCGGATGAAGGCCGGGCCGGTGCCGGCGCCACGCCAGCGCTCCAGCGTCTCCGGCGAGACGCCCAGCAGCTCCCCCGCCTGGCGGGCGGTGAGCAGCTTCATCGGCGCCGGCGGCTCGATGGCGGCGTTGGCGGTGATCGTGCTGGTCGCGCTGTCGCCGGTCTCGGCGGCGGCGGTCATGTGCTTGGCCATGTCGGGATTGTCTCCATGTCTGGCGCCGGGGCGGGCTTGCCCCGGCTCGTCCATGGAGGTGTTCGAACGCCCAACTTTGGCGCCAAAGGCCACCGCCGGTCCGCGTTGGCCTGCGAGGAAGACGGCAGAGCGGCGCTTGCAGGTTCAAAACCCGCGAGGCGCGTTGGTAACCAATCCGCACACCCCGCCGGTCTGTCACCAGCCCTATCCGCCTCCGCCTGCTTCACCCGCCGCCAGGCGCGCGAGCCGCACGCGCCTGATCTCGGCCGCCAGGGCCTCGCGCACGGCGTTGCGGCAGGTCCAAAGCCGGGAGATGTACGGCGCCCGCTCCGCCCATTCCCGCAGCGCCTCGTCGACAACGATGACGAGCTGCTCAGGCACGATGCCTTCGTCGCGACTCTCGGGGTCGGGGCAGAGGACGAGGTCGAGCTCACCGCTTCGCGCCTCCGTCCAGCCATAGGGCGAGGGCAGAACGCCCGGCGCGAAGGTGACGCCGCCGCCCAGGGCGTCGCCCGGCGGCAGCAGCCGGATCGCCTTGCCCAGCGCCTCCAGCACGGCGAGGGCGCCGCCCTCCGGCGCCCTCGCCTGCTCCAGGGTCATGCGGGCCCGCGCGATGCAGAGCAACTGGCGCAGCGTCCAGCCCACCGAGGCGGATGCCACGGTGCCGTAGCGAACCGGAATGCCCACACCGTCCGCGCCGGTGTCCAAAACCACCGTCCAGAAGCGCTGCTCCCAGTAGGGCAGCACGTCCGTGCCGAGGAAGTACAGGAAGCGCTTGCCATCGGCAGTGCGGCGCTCGGCGAGAATCTCGTCATCGGAGAAATCGATCATCGGCCTGCGCCTCCCGCCGGGCTTGGCGTATTTGACGCGGTACTGGCGGACGTGGCCGTTTCGGTTCCGTCCGCCTTGGCCAGCTCAGACACGCCGGCGCTGTCCACCTCGAACACCAGCCAGAGGTCATCACTTTCAACGGAGACAGCCACGCCCTCGGGAATCCAGAAGGCGTTGATCTCTTCCTCGTCGGGATCGTCGTTGTGGCGGAACAGGTCGGCCGGCTCGCGCACCGCGATGCCGAGCGTGGCGAAATACCTGACGATGCTGAGCGGGTCCTGGCCGGTGCGCACGGCCTCGTCGAATTTGATCCTCTGCACGTCTGGCAGTTTCTCGATGCTGGAGAAGCGCGCGAGCAGCTGTTCCAGCGTTTCGGTTTCGTGTCGGTCCATGTGATGGGGCTCCAGACGCAGGAAGCCCCGCCTTGAAGGGCGGGGCTTCCTGCTGGTACGGGGTGGATGAATTGCCCGGGCCGGCATCGACCTGGGCGAGAGCATCACATGCGGTTGAGCGCTTGGGCGGCGGCGCCGGTGCGCCACGCCGTGCCGGGCGGCTTCCTCCATCTATATTGAAGGAAGTAACCAGGCGGGTGGGCCGGTTCAGCCCAGGTCCGGCTCCACGTCGCAATCGGCTACGTGCGCCGCCCAGCGCGCCCTGGCCCGCTCCGCCTCCAGCGCCAGCGCCGCGCGCACCTCGCGCCGCGCCTCCCAGCAGCTCCGCCGCCAGGGCGTGATCCACAACCAACTGGTCAATGCCATTTCGATCACGGCCAGAAGCTGCTCTGGCGTGACACCGCGCTGCCGCGCCTCGGCATCCGGGCACATCTGGATGGCGAACTGTCCAGCCCTGGCCAGGCTCCACGGGAACGGCGAGGCCGGGCTGCCCGGCGGCGCCGGCTCGAAGGAGACCGGCGGCACCGGCCAACCATCCTGCGGCTCGCGTTGCACGGCAGCGGCTCGGTCCAAATGGCGGACGATCTCGGCCACAACCGCTTCGCCTGAATGCGCCTGCTCCGCCTCGAACCGGCCCAGCACCACGGCCAGAAGCTGGCCAGTGGTCCAACCATCGTACGGGCCGAGGATGGCGAGGCGGATGAACGCGCCACCGCCCGCGATCTCGACCGCCGCGCCCCAAAGGCGCAGCGGTCGGCCTGGAAGCAAATCGGTGCCGACAAGGACGACATTTCGCCCGGTGCTGGTCGCGCGCCACGCGACATTGTCGCGGCCGCTTCCGCCTTTGACGGTGGATGCGGACGTGGCGGATTCGGTCTGGGTGCTGGATTCCATCGCCGCCTCCTTCATTTGGTGAAGACCGCCCATTGGCCATCCGGAACGAGATAGACGGCGATGCCTTCCTCGACGCGGTAGGCTTCGATCTCTTCCTCGCCGGGGTCGGCACAGGCGGCAAGAAGGTCTTCCAGGTTGCCGATCTTCGTGTCCAGATCGCGGAAGTATGGGAGCAGATGCAGTGGATCGTCGCCGCGCGCCAGGGCATCGGCCAGGCGCACATGCGGCACGTTCCTGGGCAGATCGTGGCCCTCGGCGTGCTGGCGGACCAGTTCGTCCAGGGTTCGGAACTGGGCTGGGATTTGGGGCATGTCGGTGTCTCCGAGGCGCGGGACGGCCAGCCCTCAAAGGCTGGCCATCCCGTGCCTTCCAGGGTTGATTGGCCCGCACCGCGCGGGCGAGACCATCACATGCGCCTGGGCGAGGCTGCTGGTACGCCGGTTCAAGCTACCGGTCAGGATGAACACGGCCCAAGAAAAGACTTCTCGTCTTCGCGATGTGAGGCAATGAGGCGCGGAGGCAAACCCGCCAGGATCGGGTAATTCAAAATCGCACGCGTGCCGACCGTTACGCCTTGCGCCGTGAGCCGTGGGCTGTTAGAGACCGGTCCATGCCCCTCCCGAAGGAAACTTCGCTGGGGCCGTGGGGTCTCTGTTTCACCTGAGAGTCTGGCCATCGAGCCAGCAGGTCGCAGATCGATCATTCGCCTACTTCGTGTGGGCTGGCGCCGCGATCGGATCTTCCCGGTCGATCGCAATGGCGAAAGGGAGGGCACTAGGTGCCCGCAATCCGTATGAAAGGGGCACCTATGCCCAATGATCAGCTGCGCCCGGACGATGCCGCGTCTCGCGACCTCGCCCCCGGCAAAGATATTAGCCCCGGCCCCTCCATGCCGTCGCAGAACGAAGCTGCGCAAGGCGAAGCGAACGGGATCGGCCTCGCTGCCTCAGCGCCTCACCTAGCCGAACCCCGTGCATCGGCGGCGCCCCCGGCGGTCATACCGCAGGAGCAGACCGACCATGCCGCCGCCGATGTTTGGGACTTCACGCGGCACTATACGTATGTAGCCCAGGCTGACAAATTCCATGACAATCGCTCTGGGGCCTATTTGAAGGTCTCGGCGGTCGAACGCCTCTACGCGCACATCGTTGGAGGGCTGAGCAATATCAAGGGGGCTCTCGTCGAAGGGCCGCACGCAGTCGAAAAAGTTCAAGCCGTGACCTTCAAGCCCGGGGGGGAGCGCTTCGTAACGGAGAGCCATTCCCGCCTGCTCAACCTCTGGCGCCCCGCTGAAATTCAGCCCGTGGCTGGTGATCCGGCACTGTTTTTGGCGCACATTGAATACAATTGTTGATTTCCACTGAGAAGTGACCCGGGAAGGCCGGATTTTTCCACTGAGATTTGACCCATGTTTGACTGTTTCCCCGTCTGGAACTGGCGGGGGCGAACGGAGTGTTGGACATGGCATTTTTGAG
>JAKBAD010000002.1 GCA_021809435.1 Pseudomonadota bacterium
CGTATCGCCCGGCGGGATTTTGTTTTGGCTTGAAAGACAAGCTGGCAAAAGCCTTTGCCGGCCTCGACCGCGAGGCGCGGAATGATGAAGTTGACCACGTGGGCTTGATGATGACGGCTGAATGTGCGCTCGACCGGATGGCCGTTGACGGTGACTTGGAAATCCTGCTCGGTGAAATGGGCCTGGGCGCTGAAGCGCATTGAGACTTCGTGGCTATCGGCACGGGACAAGGGAAGTTCAAGGGTGAAATGATCGCCGGGGCCGGTCCAGCGCCAAACGGCGTCGCCCTCGCGCTCGGGGAGGTGCCAGCCTGAACCCGGCACGACGTCGCCCAGATCAATCTCGAAATCTCCGGCCATCTCGTGATAGGTGCCGTTGGCCAGCAACGGCTTCATGGCGGCTTCAAAGCGCCGGAAATGAATAAGTTTTTTGGCGTACTCGTAGATTTTAATGTCGATGTCGTTATATGAACGCAGAATTTCGTAATCCTCGGCCGTGAGGTCGGGGGCTGAGCGCGCGGCACCAGGCGCCTCGTTGGCGAAGGGGAAATAAGTTGCCGGATGGAAATTCATGCGGGCACTGAATGATTGCAGATCGAGCGGCAACTCCTCGACGGTGGCGAGGAAATCAATTTCATGGAGGCGGGCGCAGGCGAGTTCCAACGTCGGCGCGCTATCGAGCTCGGTTGCCGATTCTTCCGGGTTTTCGCGCAGGGTTTGCAGCACGAGGCCGGGCGGCGTGGATGCGCAGAGATAGGCGGCATGGATGTTGCGCTGGGTGCGCATCACTTCCGGCGTGCGGATAATTTGCGCCAGGCTGCGCCCTTTGGTGAGGGCATGTTCGGGGGCAAAAGTGGCGTCGCGCTGCAAATGTTTAATCGAGGACAGGGTGCGGGCCACTGGGTCACGCAGAATGGTGAGAAGCTTGAACGCGGGGGGCAGAGCTTGCCGGAGATTATACTGAAAATGCCCCCGGATCAGCGATTTGGTGACCAGCTGATCGACGCTGGCCAGTGAATGCCAGCCTTCGTCGAGACAGATATCGCGGTCGGCGTATTGCGTCTCCAGAAACAGGCGCATGCTGGTGCCCGCCGTTTTGGGAATGTGCATGAAAAACAGCGGCGCCCGGCGGGATACGGGAAAGAAACGAGCAGTCATGACTTGTCCTTGGACGGAAACATTGGCGTGAGTGAGATTTTAGCCTTGCTCGAGGGACAGCTGCAATTCGCGCAGGCGCGCGGCATCGGCGCTGGTCTTGGCGGGGTCATCGGGGAGCGGCGCGGCGTTCGTGAGATAGGCGGCTTCAAACTGGGGCTGATACATTGTCTTGATTCCGTATTGGCCCGCCTGCAGGCAAAAAGCGGCAACCGCCCCTGCCAAAGTCTCGAATTCTGGGGCAAAGCCACCAAGAGCCTGCCAGGTTTCGCGGCTAATGGCGAAGCATTGGGGCGCCGCCGCCTCAACCTCGGCCGCCGCGGTTAAATCTTCGGAGCTGCGGGCGTCACGAGCGACCAAAATATTGTCTGTGAACAAGGCGCCCGCATGCTCGACAATGCCGTCTGGGGACAGGAGGCAGGGGGTCAAAATATCGCCTCCGGAAGCGGACAGGGCCGAAGCCAGAGTGGGCAACCAAGCCCCGACCGGACCAACCGGCGCGGTGATGAAGCAGAGTATTGACCCATGCGCCGATTGGGCGAGGTCGTTAAGCCACCCGCCGGGGGTCACGGTTGCGGACCGGCGCATATAACGGGCATTGCCGGCAAGCAGCGGCAGCAATGGTGCATCGGCGTTATCCGCGGGGTCCAAAATCAGCAATTCGGCCTTGGCGGCGGCAAATCCGGGATGCAACCCCGCCAGAGCGGTGTACATGGCATCCATGTCGGCCTGAGCGAGAAAACAGACGCTTATGTCGGGCGCTTCCGCCGGGAAGAACTCAAGCGGGGGATACATGCAGGTGGTTTCGGCAACAGAGTCACGCAACGTGCGCAGCGTGCGCGGCGAGGCGCCCGCCAGCGCTACATCGGCAAGTTGACTGAAAAAATCGGCCACTGTGCGAAATAGCGCAGCCGTGGCGTGATTGTCGGCGGCTTCCTTGGCCTGCAGCCGTGCCAGGGAGGCGCTCAACAGTTGAACATCTTGATTGAGCAGATCAAGCTGCGCGCCGGCCTCGCGCAGGGCAGGCTGGCTGAACACAACGGGTTTTGAAAACGCCACGCCGCTCAGGCGGTCGCGCAAGGTTATGGTCGCGGGACGGGGGCTCGACAGCACATGATGGGGCAATGCCACTGAAAATCCGTAGGCGCCATCACCGAAACCGGCGGCGGCCACATCCTCGCGGTGAAGGGCCGCGGTCATGGTGCCGATGATGTCGCCATCGGCCAGAACCTCAACATCGACGCGGCGTTCAGGGGCCTCGGGGTACCATGCCCAGCCAACGACCCAGCCTTCATCGGAAATCAGGTCAAGCTGGCCGACGGGGAAAAGCTGCTTGTCACTCATACGCCATATTCCTGTTGTGCGGTCTTTATCCGACGTAACGCGGCCTGATCGAGACCTAACCGATGGGCCTGGGCGACGTCCAACGCCTCGGCCAATACCGCGGTGCCCTTGCCGATCGACAAATTGGCCTTCACAAATTGCTGCCCCCCGCGCGAGAGGCGATTCCACAACGCCTCATCGTGGTAAAGCCGCAAGGTTGACGCGGCAAATGCTTCGGCGCCGTTGGCAACGAGCACATGCGTGCCATCTTCCAGCCCCGCGCCCTCAACGCCGATATCGGTGGAGACCACGGGCAGCCCGTAGGACATTGACGACGCCACCTTGCCTTTCACTCCCGCGCCGGCGCGCAGCGGGCAAACGAACACGCGCGCGCGGTCGAACAGATCGCGCAGATCCTCAACCATGCCGAGTACCTCGATATCATCGCAGGCGAGGGCCTTGATTTCCTCTGGGGCGCGGGCACCGGCGATAAGAAACCTTATTCCCGGCTCAGCCTTGCGCAACAGGGGAAATATCTCGTTTACAAAATACAGCACGGCATCGACATTGGGGGGATGCCCATACCCGCCGAGAAAACAGATATCTCGACGCTGTCCAAACGATACGGATGTTCCGAAATATTCGAACATTAACGGCCAGGTAACGATATTATCCCGCCCGCTCATATCGCGCAGAATCTCCGCCTCGGCTTCTGAATGGGTAATGGTGCAATCGGCGGCTTGCACCATGGCCTGCTCACGCTGTTTCATGGCAGCCGCGGCGGCACGCATATCGTCATCGTCGTGAAGGGCGGCGGTGCGCTCCATGCGCAGATAATGCAAATCGGCGACGTGAAACAGCAAGGCGGCCTGGGGCGCGGCCTCGCGGATGGTGGAGATGCACCTTTCCATCACGCTCGGGCGATAGACCAGAACCGCATCGAACAACCAGCCGTAGCGCGCCATATAAAGCCCGAAATCGAGATCATATGGCGCGTAGGCGCATTCCACCCCGATGCGTTGCAGATCGGTGGTGTAGCCGGGCTGAAACAGCCAGTTATCAACCGGAACGAAAAACGGCTTGTAGCCAAGCTCAAGACAACATTGCAAAGCCATGAAGGTCTGCACCGAGCCCGCGTCCTGATTGGGCGTGGGCGTGGTGATGTCGACCACCAAGATGCGTTTGCGGACATCACGCTCGCGCTCGAAATAGGGCGCTTCGGCGTTTCGCCGCCTGGCTGAAAGCCGCTCCTGCCAGCGCAAAAACAGCTTCTTGCTGTTGATGATCTGGTACGCCTTGGTTCCGGCGCCCGTATCTGTGCCCGATGTCTTGCCTTCGTAATGCACAATCCGCGAACGTGGTTGAAACCATACTTCTCGGCCGGCGGCGATTACCCGCAGCGCCAGGTCGGCATCTTCACAATAGGCTGGGGTGAAAAGCCGGTCGAACCCGTCAAGGTCACGCCACAACTGCGCCGGGAGCACGATCGAGCAGCCTGAGATATAATCGACCTGGCGGGCATGGGAGTAGTGCGGCCGGTTGGGATCATCATTACGGCCGTAATTCCAAGACGAGCCATCCCGCCAAATAATGCCGCCCGCCTCCTGCAAGCTGCCATCGGCATAAAATAATTTTGAGCCGACCAACCCGGCATTGGGCCACAGGGTAAAGCTGTCGAGCAATTCGTCGAGCCAGCCGTCAACCACGCGGGTGTCGTTGTTGAGCATCACCATATAACGCCCCGTCGCCATGGCCGCGCCGGTGTTACAGCTGTTGATGAAGCCGCCATTCTTGGGCTGCAGATGGTATTTTATGCCGTTTACGGCAGGCAAATAGAGGGATGAGTCGTCGGGAGACACGTCGTCGATTATGATGATTTCAAAACTATATTTGGATTGATGCGAAAAAAGGCTCTCCAGGCAATTAAGCGTATAAGCGAGCTGGCCATAAATCGGCACCACCACGGAGGCATCCGGCGCACCGCCAGGGGGGGCGCCGGCGCGAGAGAGGTTGTTCAGGTATTTGACCGCGCCGTCGAAGTCAGGCTGTGCCGGGTCGGCAAAAAAACGCTCAAAAAACCCCTCCCCCCGCCGGCCTTCCAGGATAACCGCGTCGTCCACGCGCACGTCGTAGGCGGTTAAATCCTGGGGCGATTTGGTCTTGTGGGTGAGCGGCCACTCATGGGTCGTGCGGGGGGCATCGAAGGTCGCCCCACCGCCACCGCCGCCACCCGCCGCCTGCAGCAAATTATCGCGCAGGCGGAAAATATCGGCGCGCAGATCCATGGTCTGCTCTTCCACCTCGAGCAGACGGTCAATCAAGGCAATGTTGAGTCGGGCGTTCGCGGACATGCTTTTTACCATGGGCATTTTTTTGCCGCAACTTCAAGATGGCACCCGATTTTTCGACACCGCCGGGAATCTTTTGCGGCATTGCAAAAAATTGTCATATAGCCCCCCTTGCAGACCAAACCACTGGTTGATAACTAGGCGTGCATTTAGCAATGATATGGATTTCGGAGCGGGCCTCGGCCCTGATTCTGGATATTTGGCACTGGCAAAAAAGGGCTTTGAGAGGCATGGACGCTGAAATGGCTTGGAAAACTCCCGACGTCGCCGCCGACAATAATTACGATCAGGTGGGTATGGTCCGCTTCTTTGGCTTAGGTGCCGATGGTGAGCGTCTGCTCTCCGGGTGGTCCACGCCTGAAGACAACCAGAACTGGAATGACGGCCCTGAGGTCGGGTATCAGTTGCGTGTTTCGCCGCCCCCCCAGGAGGCTTGCATCATCCGTATCGAAGGCGGGCCGTTCGTTAATGAGCATGCCCCCCGCCAGACGATTGAGATGTATGTCAATGGGCTTCGCCTGGGGTGGTGGTCCTTGACGTCTGCCAAGCGCGTGGTGCTGGAAGCCCGGATCGAGCCTGAACAGTGGCTGATTCGGGACGGCGTGGCCGTTGGTGATGTACGCTGGCACATTCCGCAATGTGTGAGCCCTCAGCAGCTTGGCCTGGGCGCCGATGAGCGGGAGTTGGGTTTCTGCTTCATCAGCATCTCGGTTGCCTCGGCTTAAGGTGACCCTCGATCCGGCGGCCATGGATCGCCTCTTCGGCGAAGCGCATTGCGACAATGAAGGCGTGATTCATGGCTGGTGCTGGAACCCCGCCACCCCCACCGCCCGAATCCGGGTGGAGTTGCTGGTACGCGGCCACGCCTTGCGGACGGTGATTGCCTCACGCTTTCGGGAAGATCTCCGCGAACGCGGCATGGGGGATGGGTATCATGCGTTCAGCCTGCCGCTCCCGGCGGCCGTTCTGTCCGGCGGCGCGCCTGCCGCGTTGAGGGCCGCGGAAAGTGGCACGATATTTTGGCAAAAAAATGCCCTGAAGTTCCAGGCGGATGAAAATCTGACCAAAGCTATTGCGCAGTTGCGACAGCACGTGGCGCAAATGGCCGTCGAAATCGGCACCTTGCAGCAGCCCCGGCGCAGCGCGGCTGTGGCGCTGGCAATGCGAGCGGCCGCGGCGCGGTTGCGCGAGGTAGCCAGCCATTGAGATGAGCCCACGCGCTTTACGGAGCCGTTAGAGTTAGGTATCGATACCGAATGATTTTCGTTCGCCCGGCAAGCATATGAACCCTGTTTCGGCCTGGGGCGTTCTCAACGAACAAGCACAGGCGGCCCGCTCTCGCGGCGACCACCAGGCAGCACTGGCTGCATTTGAGGCGGTTGCGGAACTGCTGCCCGAGGCAGGATGGGTTCAGGTCCAAATTGGGGCCGAGTATCAGGCGCTTGGCAACGAAGATCGTGCCGCCCAGGCATTTGAACAGGCTTTGCGCCTGGACCCGCAGAATGTTTTTGCCCGTAACGGCCTGGCTAAACTGGCACGCGCGCGGGGTGAGCGTGAGGTTGCGCTGGCCCTGTTTCGTGAAATCATGGCGATTGCGCCTGAAACCACTTGGGCCGCCACCGAAGCCGCGGTGGAGTTGGTGGCTCTGGGTAAACGCGACGAGGCGGAGCAGCTTTATAAGGCGCTGCTCGCGCAGGCGCCAGATCACGTTTTTGCCCTGCTCGGTCTGGGTAAATTGAGACGTGAAGCCGGACGGCCAACCGAGGCGCTGGAGCTTTTTGTGGCGGCAAGCCATGCGGCCCCCGAGAATCCGTGGCCTCATTTGGAATGCGGGGATGTTTTGCTCGCGCAAGGGAGAGTCGCCGAAGCCAGGCAATCCTATCGTCGCTTTGCTGACCTGGGGGGAGATTCATGCCTGGCCGCGCTGGGTCAGGGCCGCTGTGCCCGGGCACGCGGCGACGCCGCCGGGGCGCTGGCCCATTTTGCCGAAGCTTGCTCACTGGCGCCTGACAGTCTTTGGGCATGGCTTGCCCGTGCCACGGAAGAGCGCGAACAGGGCCGGTTTGAGGCCGCGCGCGCCTCGGCCCGCACGGCCCTCATCCGGCACTCGGCTGACCCGCTGGCATGGCGAAATTTGGCTGAAACGGAGCTGCGCGCGGGCCAACTTAACACCGCCGCGGATGTTTTGAACGACGCATTATCGCAACTTGGGACAGATGCCGGCCTGCTCACTGATCTCGCGCGAATTGAAGGGCAGAGAGGCAATCTCACCAAGGCGGATGAGTTGGTGGCCAAGGCGCTAGACCTTGATCCTTGCAATATCGCTGCTCTTGCTTTGCTATCGGAGCATGATCAGCAACGCGGCGACACCACGGAAAACCTTGCCCGTTACCAAGAGGCTTTGGCGCTTCAGCCTGAAAATTTGGCCCTGCGCATAGGCGCACTGAAAGCCCGCGGCTTTGGCGGTGAATTCGGTGAGGCAATGGAGGGCTTCGCCCGCCTCGCCGGGCAAGGGGCGGCCAGCCCGGAGTTTTTTCTGGCCTGGGGACAACTGGCCCGTGAAGCGGGTGATGCGGCTTTCGCGCTGCGTCTGATGCGGGAGGCCACAACTCACTTTCCAGGCAATTTCTGGTTAGTGATCGAGCGCATGCAGGCTGCGCTGCAGGTTGCGCCGCAAGACGCTGAATTGGCGTTTTTGCGCGGCACGACCGCTAAAAGCAGAGTTGAGCGGTCATATCGCCATTTATTTCTTGGCCGCTTTGCCGAGCGGGCGGGCCAGCTTGACAACGCAATGCGCCACTACGAGGCAGCGACACGGGCCAACCCGCAGGAAATCACGCCCCACATGGAGTTGGCGCGCACTAAAATTCTCCGCCTCGATCTCGATGGCGCCAGGTATCACCTCGCCCGTGTCGCCGAAATCAATCCGGGCACCATTTTGCGGCGGGGAAGCTCGCTCAACATATCTCAGAGCCACCTCGGGCAAATTCTCGACGAGTATGCGATTGACCGTGACGTAATGAGCCAGTTGCAGGCTCTCTCAGGCTTTCAACCGGCGCACCGGGCGGAAGCCCTGCGCATACTGGCGGCGGCCTACCCGGAGCATGTTGCCGTGGCGGCCAGCTTGATGGTGGCGCTGCGCGAGGCAGGCCGGTTTGATTATGTGCAGCCTCGCGAGATAAAGCTGAAAATTCCAAAGGTTATTGCGCAGTTCTGGGATGCTGAAGAACCGCCTGAGGATGTTGCCCGCCTGATGGCCAGTTGGGGGGGCAACAACCCTGATTATGATGTGCGCTGTTTTTCGCTCCACACGGCGGCCTCGTTTTTACAGCAATCCTACCCAGCCCCCGTCTTGCGGGCCTTTCTTCGTCCGATGGAGCCAGCCAAACGCGCCGATCTCTTCCGCTTGGCGTGGCTTTATAAGGCGGGCGGGATCTATGCGGACGCCGACGATCTGTGCTTGGCGCCGTTGGCAAGCGTGCTGCCCGCCAGCGCCGACATGGTTCTTTACCAGGAGGAGTACGGGACCGTTGGCAACAATTTCATCGCCACCGCGCCAAACAACCCGATGATGAAGTACGCCTTGGATCAGGCCGTTATCGCCATCAACCGCGGGGATGCCGATATTCTCTGGCTTGCAACTGGCCCCGGCCTGCTTACCCGCGCCCTGGCGCAACAAATTTATACCCAAGGCGCGGTACCGCGGGGACTGGCGGTGATGCAACGACACGAACTGAATCAGGCCGTCGCGCCTCACTGCAAGGTGCGCTACAAAAAGACCCCTCTTCATTGGACTAAATCCTCGTTCAACGCCCGTGCGGGTCGTGTCCCCCCTCATGGTGTGGGGGGCGGCAATCAGCCTGCCTCCTACACCACGCACGAGGGCACGAACGCTGTTCCTCCGTGACGAGACCAGAATTTTTATGTAAAGCCATGATCCCATGCGTCTGATCCTCGCCATATTTCTCCCCTGGTTGTCGTTTTTCACCATTGGCCGGCCTGTTTCGGGTCTGGCCTGCCTGGTTTTGCAGTTTACGCTGATCGGTTGGATCCCTGCGGCTTTGTGGGCGGTGTTCGCGCTCTCGCAGTACCAAACCGACCAGAAGATCGCCGCCGCGCGGCGTGCGCCAAATTAAACCACCGTCTTGCCAAGCCCGCCCCGGCAAGCGACACTCCCCTCAGGCCTGACCGGGGCAGCAAACAAAACGTTTCTAACACCCCCGGCGCCGGCAGATAAAAATATGGGGAAACACCGGCATGACGACATCCAATCTCTATCCGTCCACTTACGCCCAGAGCCTGAACGATCCCTCGGGCTTCTGGCTTGACGCCGCGCGCCTGCTCGACTGGACCAAGCCGCCCCAAACCGCGTTTGCGACCCAGGCCAACGGTATGGCGGACTGGTTTCCCGATGGCGAGTTGAACGTGTGCGATAATGCGGTTGACCGCCATGTGCGGGCAGGCCATGGCGAGCGTCCCGCGCTCATTCATGATAGCGCCATGACCGGCGAGGTCAGGACCATTACCTATGCCCAGATGCAGGACCATGTGGCCCGCACCGCCGGCATGCTGGCGGCTTTGGGCGTGGGCAAGGGGGACCGGGTGCTTATTTATATGCCCATGGTGCCCGAGGCGGTTTTTGCCATGCTGGCCTGCGCGCGCCTGGGGGCAATTCATTCCGTGGTGTTTGGCGGCTTTGCATCGGCCGAGCTGGCCAAACGTGTGGATGACGCCACTCCAAAAGTCATTATGTCGGCCTCCTGCGGGCTCGAGCCCAACCGCGTGCTCGCCTATAAGCCGTTGCTCGACGAGGCGCTTCGCCTCTCCACCCACCAAGTGCCGCATTGCCTGATTTTGCAGCGCCCGCAACTGGCCGCGGACCTGCGCCCAGGCCGCGACCTTGACTGGCAGACGGCCTTTGCCGCCGCCGCGCCCGCCCCCTGCGTGCCGCTGGCCGCCACCGACCCGCTCTATATTCTTTACACATCGGGCACCACGGGCATTCCAAAGGGCGTGGTGCATGATTCGGGCGGCTACGCGGTGGCTCTGGCCTGGAGCCTGCCCAATATTTACGGCGTGCAGCCTGGCGAGACATTCTGGGCCGCTTCGGACATTGGCTGGGCCGTGGGCCACAGCTACATCACCTATGGCCCGCTGCTGCTGGGCTGCACATCGGTGATGTATGAGGGCAAGCCGGTCGGCACGCCTGATCCAGGCGCCTTTTGGCGGGTCATACGCCAGCACAAGGTAAGTGTATTCTTCACCGCCCCCACCGCCATTCGTGCCATAAAGCGCGAAGACCCGGAGGGCAAATTCATCGCCGAGGGCGGTATTGGCGGCCTGCGCGCTCTGTTTCTGGCCGGTGAGCGCGCCGACCCCGATACGGTACAATGGGCACAAACCAAGCTCGGCGTGCCGGTGGTGGACCATTGGTGGCAGACCGAGCTGGGCTGGCCGGCGCTGGCCGTTTGCCTGGGGCTGGGCGCGCATGAAACGCGGCTGGGCAGCGCGGGCATGCCAATTCCGGGTTACCGGTTTGCCGTGCTCGACTCAACCGGACAGGCTCTGCCCGCGGGCGAAACCGGGGCGATTGTGATTGAACTGCCACTGGCACCGGGCGCGCTCACCACGCTGTGGCAGCGCGGTGAGCATTTCGTCTCCGCCTATCTCACCGCCAACCCGGGCTATTACACCACGGGCGATGCCGGGTTTAGCGATGAGGACGGGTTTGTTCACATCATGAGCCGTATGGATGACATCATCAATGTCGCCGGGCACAGGCTCTCGACAGGCGGCATTGAGCAGATCATCGCCGCGCACCCCGATGTGGCGGAATGCGCGGTAGTTGGCGCGGCCGATGCCATTAAGGGCATGATTCCGGTGGGGTTGATCGTGCTGAAGGCCAATGTTACCCGGCCGCCCGCCGATGTTTGCCGGGAGGTGGTTGAGCGGGTGCGCAAGGATCTCGGCCCCGTGGCGGCGTTTAAATATGTCGCGGTGACCTCACAATTGCCAAAGACCCGTTCGGGTAAAATTCTGCGCGCCACCATCCGCGCCATTGCCGATGGCCATGACCCCGCCATTCCCGCCACCATCGAGGAGCCGCGCGCCCTTGATGCCGTACGCGCCGCACTGGCCACGCTGGCCACGCGCGAGGGCTGAACCGGCGGCACACGCCGCACGCCACTTCCAGAGTTTTCAGCGTTCAGCTGTAGACTCTGGGGGGAGGCGTTGTTACGCCGCCGCTCTGAGCGCGTTTTAGAGAACAATTTTAGCGATAAATTCATTGATTTAGCCGTTCAGCGCCCGGACGCCGGCCATGACCACCGGCACAGCCAGCACCAGATTGACACTTGAGAGCCACCTGATGCGCCCCGCCGCGCGGGCGGCGGCGGGCCAGTCGGCCATATGCACCGCCCGACCAAGCGCCAGGAAGGGGCCGAAAAACACATAGAGCGCCAGCGCCACCATCAGGCTGCCGCCCGTCACCATCTCCCACATCGCCTCGTTGAGCACGCCAAAGCCGCCCAGGCGGAAGATCATGATGAAGCCGGTGACCAACAGCACCGCGCCAGCCAGCCACACCCAGCCGAAAAACACCCGGAACAGGCCATGCACCAGGGTCAGCCGCACCGCCGGCTCGGCAATGTGGCGGCGCAGCGCGGGGACCAGAAACAGATCGATGAGGAATACGCCGCCAATCCAGCTGATGGCGGCGATGAGGTGCAAAGACAGCAACAGCGACAGCAGGCTCATGACATCGGCTCCAGAACGGAATGGGCGAGGTAGCGCGCCAGCGCGAGCACGGTGAGGGTGGGCGGCAGGCCCCACGGCTCGGGCAGAGCGGCGGCGTCGCAGACATGCAGATTGGTGACGTCGCGGCAGGTGAGCCGGGCATCGAGCACGTGCCCCAGCCGGGCGCTGCCACCCGGATGCGCGGCCACCCAGGGCGAGAGAAACGGCCGCCCGCCACCGGCCTGCGCCAGCAGCGCGCGCGCCTGCGCCACGCCCGCGCGCATGCGGCCCTTGTCGGCGGCCGAGAAATGCCGCCAGGCCGAGCCGTCGGCCCGCACTTCGCCGGCAATGTCGTCGCGGATTTTGACCATGACCATCATGGTGCGCCGGGCCTGGGTGACCATGTCGGGCCGGCAGGCGCCGAGGGCAAACGTGCGAAATAACGGGGTGGGCAGGGCGATGTCGGAGAGCATGTAACCCGCCTCGGTATCGATGGCCCCTCCCGTCATGGGGTGCGGCTGCGCGGCCTCGGGGGGAAAGGGCGCGCGGGCCATGACGATGCGCAGCGGGTCACAGAAGAACCCCTCGCCTGCGCCGGCCACGCCTGAGCGCCGCAGCAACGCCGGGGTGCCAATGCCGCCCGCCGCCAGCACCACCCGCCCGGCGGGCAGAAACCGGCCGTCATCCATCTCCACCCCCTGCGCCCGCCCCGCCGCGATCCGCACGCGCCGCACGGGGCTGCCGGTTTCCAGCACAGCGCCGCCAGCCACGGCGCCGGCCAGCAGCCCGGCCGCCGACCACAGCGCCTCGGGGGGGCAGTGCGTGCCCTGGCAGCGTGTCTGGTCGATCATCTTTGGCAAGGGCGCCCAGGACAGGCCCAGCTGCCGTGCCGCCGCCGCCAGCGCCGCCGCGCCAGCCCCCACCAGCGCGGGGCGCAGCGGCGCATGGGGAATCTCGTCGAGAACCGCCTGGATATGCGGGGTGAGGTTAACGCCATAGCGGGCGAACAGGCCCGGTGGCGGCGCGATGGCGGTATGGAAAAACGCCGACGATCCGCCCCCTACCCGCACGCCGCGCAGCAGAGCCACGCCGGGGGCGATGTGGAGCATCTCACGCCGGCGCCAGAGCCGCCACAGGCCAGGCACAGCGGCGGGCGGCGCGCCGCCCTGCTCGAGCAGCCGCACTTTCAGCCCCGCCACCGCCAATTCGCGCGCCGCCATGGCGCCCGCCGGGCCCGAGCCCACGATGATCACATCGTCATGGTTCATGATGACCTTGGCATAAGCCCCGGCCTAGCCCCACCGCAAGAGCGCCGCCATGAGCCGGGCGGCGCGCGCGCCAAAAGGCGGGCGGGCCAGGCGGGCGGCTGGCGAGCCGTGGCGATAAACGCCTTGCAGGTGGGAGAGCCGCTCAAACCCGAACCGCCCGCGATAGTGGCCCATGCCGCTCTCCCCCACCCCGCCAAAAGGCAGGCTGGGCTGGGCAGCCTGGAGCAGGGCAGCGTTGATGGCCACGCCGCCCGCCGGAATCGCCGCCGTCTCGCGCCGGGCGCGCGCCAAATCGGGGTCGAACCAGTACAGCGCCAGCGGCGCCGGGCGGGCCCGCACAAAGGTCACGGCCTCATCGAGGGTCTCATAGGGCAAAACGGGCAGAGCGGGGCCGAATATCTCTTCTTGCATCGCCAGCATGGCGGGGGTGGCGGGCCAGAGCAGCACCGGCGGAAACGGCGCCGCGCCCGGTGCCGGCGGCGGCTCGGCCCAAGCGCGCCAGACGCGCGCGCCCTGCTGGCCCGCATCATCGACCAGGGCGGACAGCCGGGCACGCAGGGCGGGCTCGGGCACATGGGTGTAGGCGCCATCGTCAGCGCCGCGCGGATAAAGCCGCGCCACTTCGGCCTGGGCGGCGGCCACGAACGCCGCCAACACCCCGGCGGGCACCAAGACATAATCGGGAGCGATGCAGGTTTGCCCGGCATTGACCAGCTTGGCCGCCATGAGCGCGCGCGCGGCCTTGGACGGGTCGGCGCCGGGCGCCACAAGGGCCGGGCTCTTGCCGCTGAGCGAGAGGGTAACGGGCGTGAGGCCGCGCGCCGCCTGGCGGGCTATGGCGCGCCCCGTGCGGGTTGAGCCGGAAAACACCAAATGGTTGAAGCCGAGCCCGGCGAACCCGGCATCCACCTCGGGCGTGGGGGCCACCATGGCGAGCAATTCGGGCGGGGCAATCGCCGCCACGATCTCGCCCAGCACGGCCATGCTGTTGGGCGCCAGGCGCGGGGGCTTGATGATCACCCGGTTGCCCGCGGCAATGGCTGAAATGGCCGGCAGCACGGTGAGCAGCAGCGGGTAGTTCCAGGCGCCCACAATGCCCACCACGCCCAGCGGCTGGGGCACCACCCACGCCGAACCGGGCCAGAACGGCCAGCGCACCCCGGCGGCGCGCGGGCGCATCCAGCTTTTCAGGCGGCGGCGCACGAAGCGCAGCTCGGCGCGCAGGGGGTAGAGCTCGTATATTTCGCTCTCACGCGGGTGGCGGTTGCCGAAATCGCGCGCCAGGGCGGCGCATAAATCGGCCCGCCTGTGGGCGAGCTGCGCGGCCAGCGCGCCCAGCAGGGCCCGGCGCTGGGCATAGCCCAGCCCGCCTTGCGCGCGCCAGCCCGCCTGCTGGACGGCCAGCAGCGCCTGCACGCCCGCCAGATCGCCAGGTGGCGCCATTGGCATCTTGTTCAGCGCGGCGCTCTAACGCGCCTGGCCGAAATCAACCGGCATGCGAATGGCCACCACCTCGCCGAGCGCGGTTTCCACCCCCTCCACCAGCACCCGGCTCTCGATGACCACCTTGCGTTCCTTCAGCTCACGCACCCGGCCGCGAATTTCGATCTCGGGGCCGAGTCTGGTGGGCTTGAGGTACGTCACCTTGAGGGAGCCGGTGACAAAGCGCAGCACCGGATCAGAGCCCGGCTCGCGCCCCTCGGCGCGGTAGGCGGCGGCCGCCGCCGAGCCGGTGCCGTGGCAATCGACCAGCGAGGCGATCAGCCCGCCATATACAAAGCCCGGCACGGCGGTGTGATAGGGTTTGGGGGTGAAGCGGGTGACGGTTTCATCGCCCTCCCAAAAGGTTTTGATTTGATGGCCGTGCTCGTTCTGGCTGCCGCAGCCGTAACAATGGGAGAGCTCCTCGGGATAGCTGTCTTGAATCGCCTTCATCTGTTGCTCCTGTCGTTGATATGACGCAATGGCACCACGCCCGGCGGTTATGAGCAAGTCTCGTGGGGGGAGGCTGCAATCTGAGCGAAGAGACCGGCGGGCAGGTGGGCGGGGGTGTATGCGGCGCCCAGATGCACCAGCCAGCGGTGAAACGCCCGCAGATGATTGCGCGAGCCGCGCGCGAGCTCAGCATAAACGGCCAGACTATCAGGGCGCGCGGTGCGCGACGCGGCCGCCTGCAAATCGGCGATATCGAGCTCCTCGATCAACAACCCGACACGGATGGCTTCGTGCGCGGCGGCCAGGCCGCGCGCGACGAGTTCGTCGTGCAGGGTTTGCAATTCGGGGCGGTGAAACGCGCCGGGCGCCAGCCCCGCCACCGGGTCGGGCAGCCCGTAATGGGTGAGCAGCGCCAGCATCATATCCATATGCGCCTGCTCGGAGCCGCTGATATTGCCGAACGGCCGCAGCCCCCACCGCGCGAACAGCCGCTCATACACATCACGCGCGAGCTTTTCCTCCTCGCGCATCAACAGCAGGTCTGCCCGCTCGGCCGGGGTGAGTGACCCGGCGGGCGCCGCGCCGATGCGCGCGCGCATGGCCGCCACCTTGGCCGCCCGATGAGAGGCGCGGAGGGCGCGGTCGTCACGGCGGGGGCTGCCTTGGGGCAGGCTGGACTGATAAATTTCTGGCATGGTCGTGTCTCCGCGGCAGGCGCGCCCGCCGCTCATATGTTGATCATATGCCGGCCCAGCGCCTCGATCTGGGGCAGGATGGCCTTGGCCAGCCGCTCATCCCCGATCGTCTCGGCCCAGGCCCGGCGAAAGCAGAGCAGCCACTCCTCGGCCTCGCGCGCGCCGATTTTGGCCGGCAGATGGCGGCGGCGCAGCATGGGATGGCCGTATTTGTCGGTGAACAAGGGCGGACCGCCCAGCCAGCCCGAGAGATACTCGAATAATTTCTCCGCCGCGCCGCTCAAATCGGGCGGGTGAATGGCTCGACAAGCCTCGGCTTCGGGCAGCGTGTCCATCAGCTCATAAAAGCGTGTCACCAGCGCGCGCAGCACGGGCTCTCCGCCGACAGCGTCGTAAGGGGTCATGGTTTTATCCTCGATGCGGTGAGCAGATGGCTCAGGACCAGTGGGACAGCGGGCAAAGTGCGTTAACCCGACTGCTTTTAGATATATCTAAAATACACCGAAATATGCCGCCGTCAAGCGCCGCCGCACCGGCCCGGTTGGCAGGTTGCGGCGCGGCGCGTTAAGCCCCACATTGGCCGTGGAGGACCGCAAACCATGACCCCGCCTCATACCGACCCCATTGCCCTCCATTACACCCACGGCGCCCTCGCCAGCACGCTTGAAGCCGCGCTTGCCCCGCTTGCCGGCCGCACCGGCGCGGAACTGCTCGAACAGCTCGGCGCGATCGATGAATTTCATGTTGGCGGACGCGCGGCCACCCAGGCCCTCATCGACACCCTGCCCCTGCCCGCCAACGCTCACGTGCTCGATATTGGCTGCGGTCTTGGCGGCACGGCCCGCCTGCTGGCCACGCGCCTCGGCGCGCGGGTGGCGGGGGTCGATCTCACGGCGGAATTTGTCGCGGTGGGCAACAGCCTCAACGCCCGGCTCGGTCTTGCCGGCCAAATCGCCCTGCACTGCGCCGATGCCCTGTCGCTGCCCTTTGCCGCCGCCAGCTTCGACGCCGCCACGCTGCTGCATGTGGGCATGAACATCGCCGACAAGCCCGCCTTGTTCCAGGAAGCCGCGCGTGTGCTCAAGCCCGGCGGCCATATCGCCATTTACGACATCATGCGCATGCGCCCCGGCCCGCTCAGCTATCCGCTGCCCTGGGCGGGCCATGACACATATTGCCAAGTCACCCCGCCCGCCGCCTACCGCCAAGCTTTGCGGGGCGCTGGGTTCACCCTGCTCACCGAAACCGACCAAAGCCCGCGGGCGCGGGCGTTTTTCGCCGCCCAGCGCGCCCGCGCCACGGGACAGGCGCCATCACGCCTTGGCCTGCACATGCTGATGGGGCCAGAGGCTGGGCAGAAGCTCGCCAATATCGCCGCCCAGATCGAATCCGGCCTCATCGCGCCGGTGGAAATTCTGGCCCGCCGCACCTGATCCGCCGACAACAAAAAGGAACTGCTCATGGACATGGCACTCGCCACACAGCATCTCGGCCCGCAATTCGGGCTGATCGCCGCCGATATTGACACCGCCCTGGCCGAACTTCGCCTGCCCCCCGGCGCCGAGGTGCTCGATGTCGGTACCGGCGAGGGCAAATCCGCCATCACCTTGGCGCTGCACGGCTTTCGTGTGCTCACCGGCGAACCCGCAACCGACACCACCCATTACGCCAATAAAGACTGGCAAAGCGCCGCCGCCGCCATGGGCGCCGCGCCGCTCATCACCTTCCAGCCCTTCAATGCCGCCCACATGCCCTTCGCCAGCGGGCGTTTCGCGGCGGTGGTGTTTTTTGGCGTTCTCCACCACATCGCCCAGTCCGAGCGCGCGGCGGTCTTCGCCGAGGCACTCCGCGTTACCGCCCCGGGCGGCGCGGTGGTGTTTTTCGAGCCCCACGCCGAGACCCTGGCCAAGATTCGCGTCACCGACCCCACCCACCCCGAAGCCGCCAATCCGGCTGAGTATCAGGGCAGCCTGCGGGTCAGCGAAACCCGGCTGGCCGGCCAGCGCATGAACATGTTCATCTACCGCGCGGCCTGAGCCTCAGCCCGGCAGCGCGCCCTGGCCGGGAAGGCTCAGCGGCGCGCGCTTGAGCCACAGCGCCGCGCCCGAAGGGCCGGCCGTGGCTTCGACCGGGCTGCCCGCCGGAAACCGCGCCCAGCCCTGGGGCCCCAAAAGCTCGCCCGCCAGCGCCACCTCGCCAGAGAGCACCAGCAGCTCCAGCCCGTGCTCATTGGCCATGCGCAGCCGTGCGCCGGGCAGCCAGTTTTCCAGCCGTACATCCTCATACCCGTCATCAAACAGCTGCACCGCGCGGGCCATGCCCGCCCCTGGCGTCAGCCGCTCGCCCTCGCCCGGCCGGCGCACCACCCGCCGCGCATCGGCGGCCCGGAACTGCCAAAGCTTGACGAAAATGACACAGCCCGGCCCCGAGGCCGGTACGTGCGCGCTGCCGGGCGGATTGCGGAAATAGCTGCCCGCCGGGTAATCGCCATGCTCATCCTGGAACAATCCGTCGAGCACCAAAATCTCTTCGCCCCCGCCATGCTCATGGCGCGGAAACACGCTGCCCGGCGCGTAGCGCACCAAAGAGGTTGCCCGCGCCACCTCACCGCCAATGCGAAACAGCATGCGCCGCTCGACCCCCGCCACCGGGCTCGCCACCCAGGGCAGCGCGCCGCCCTGCATCACGACGGGGCGTGAAAAATCATCATTGATACGCATGCTCATGCCGTCCCTTTTGCCTCGCCCTGCCCAAAGCCGGGCCTTCACCGGCTTATATGGCCAAGCCATGCGCCAATATCCATAAGCCTTAAATTTTGGCGCCAACTGTCAAGATTATCACCAAACACCAGCCCTATCGTCAGCTCATCATCCAACCGCCCAAATAACCGCCAGCCTTGCGCCGGCGCGGCAAGGAGACCGACGAATGTGTGGCATAGCCGGACGAATATTAGGCAAAACAGGAGATGTCGGCACCGATCTGGTCGAGCTGATGGACGCCCAGGCCCATCGCGGCTCGGACAGCACGGGCTTCGCCATTTATGCCCCGCCGCGCGCGCATGGCTATGTCGTTCGCGCCATGGGGTTTGACCGCGCGGGGCTGGGCCGGGACCTTGAGGATTTTTTGCTCATCCTGCGCGAGCATGGCGGGGATTTTCTTGAGAACCCGACCTGGGACTCCGCCCCCGACAAGCATTATTCCGTGCGCATGGTGATCAGCGACCCGGCCAATGTCGCCCGCTGGATTCATGACGCCGACATGCTCTGCGCACGCCTCGAAGTGCAATCGGTCGGCCGCGCGCTGGAAATCATCAAAGATATCGGCGGTGCCGCCGAGGTTGCCGCCAAGCACCATGTGCGCGGCATGCAGGGCACGCACGGCCTTGGCCATGCCCGCCTGGCCACCGAGAGCGCCGTGCGCCCCAATGCCAGCCACCCGTTCTGGGCGCGCCCCTTCCCCGACGTCGCCATCGTGCATAACGGCCAGATCACCGATTACACCAACTGGCGCAACCGGCTGGAGCGCCAGGGTTACCGCTTCCTCACCCAGAATGATTCCGAGCTGATCGCCGTCTGGGTCTCGCATGAGATCAGCCAGGGCATGACCCTGCAACAGGCGCTCGACCACTCGATCAAACAGATCGATGGCGTGTTCACCTACATGATCGCCGACCTCAACGGCATCGGCTTCGCCAAGGACAGGTTCGCCATCAAGCCATTGGCCACCGTACAGGCGGACGGCGCCTTCTGCGCCGCCACCGAGGAACAGGCGCTGCGCCGGGTCTATCCGGGCGGCGCCAAGATCATCAATTATGACGGCCCGGCTAAAACCGGCATCTGGGGCAAGGGAGGGCTGGCCGCATGAGCGCCCATGTCATCGATGTCGGCAGCCGGTCCATCCGCGAGGTCAGCGCCGAGCTGCAGCAGGCCGCGCGCACGCGCGAAGCGGTGCATGTCATCAACACACTCTCGCGCCATAATCTCGGCATCGGCCTGCCGCCCGGCGCCGAGGTCAGCTTCGAAGGTTCGGTCGGCTATTATTGCGGCGGGCTCAACACCGGCGCGCGCATCACCATCGAAGGCGACGCGGGGTGGGGCGTGGGCGAGGGCATGGATGCCGGCCACATCACGGTCGGCGGCTATGCGGGCATGTCGGCGGGCGCGGCCATGCGCGGCGGGCTCATCCACATCAAGGGCGATGCCGGGCCGCGCGCGGGCGTGGCCATGAAGGGCGGCACCATCGTGGTCGAGGGCAAGCTCGGCGCCCAGGCCGGGTTCATGGCGCATGCCGGCAAGATCATCGCGCTCGGCGGCGCCGCCACCTCCTGCGCCGATGCGCTCTGGCAGGGGGAAATCTGGGTCGCCGGCGACATTGAGAGCCTGGGCGTTGACGCCAAGGTGGTCGAGCCCACGCCCGCGCAGGTGGCCGAGGTGGAGGCGATTCTCGCCCCCCTGGGGCTTGCCGGCCAATCACGCAACTGGCGCCGCATCATCGCGGGCCAGCGCCTTTGGTATTTCGAGAGCAGGGATGCAAACGCATGGCTGATGATCTGAACATGGGCTACCAGTACCCGTTCCCCGAACCTTCCGAGGACATGGTGAAGTTTGGCGACGGTGCCATTCCCGGCCGACCGGCGGGCGTGCCCTCTTCCTACGATGCCGGCGGCTCACTGCGCTGGACGCCCGAAGCCATCTCCGAGGTTCACGCCCTGTCGCAGCTCGGCCGCTACCAGGTGCGGGGCTTTAACACCTTCAACAAGCGCTTCCCCACCTTCGACGACCTCACCTTCGTTCCCGCCACCATGACCCGCCTGCCCCTCGAAGGCTACCGCGAGTCCTGCGACACCACCACCGTGCTGGGCGGCGGGCGCGGCATTGTCGAGAAGCCGATCGAGCTGAAAATCCCCATCTACATCGCCTCCATGTCATTTGGCGCCCTCTCGGCCAACGCCAAGGAGGCGCTGGGCCACGGCGCCTCGAAAGTCGGCACCATGACCTGCACCGGCGAGGGCGGCATGCTCGAGGAGGAGCGCGCGGCGTCTTCCAGGCTGGTGTATCAGATGTCACCCGCCCGCTATGGGCTCGATCTCGACCATCTGCGCCGCGCCGACGGGCTTGAAATTGTCGTTGGCCAGGGCGCCAAGCCGGGCACGGGCGGGCTGTTGCTGGGCATGAAGGTCTCGCCCCGCGTCTCGCAAATGCGCACCCTGCCCGAGGGCGTCGATCAGCGCTCCACCGTCCGCCACCCCGACTGGCTGGGCGCCGACGATCTGGCCATCAAGGTCGAGGAGCTGCGCATCGCCACCAATTACCAGGTGCCCATTTTCCTCAAAATGGGGGCCACCCGCCCGCGCTACGACGTGGCGATCGCCGCCAAGGCGGGCGTCGACGTGGTGGTGGTCGATGGCGCCGAGGGCGGCACCGGCGCCTCGCCCGAGCTGCTGCTCAACCACACCGGCATCCCCACCATCAGCGCCATCCGCGCGGCGCGCGAGGCGCTGGATGAATGCGGCATGTCGGGCAAGGTTTCGCTGGTGGCGGCGGGCGGCATACGTTCGGGGGTCGATGTCGCCAAATGCCTGGCGCTTGGCGCCGATGCCGTGATGATCGGCAATGCCGCCATGATCGCGCTCGGCTGCAACTCACCGCGCTACCCCGATGATTATGCGAAGCTCGGCACCTCCCCCGGTGCCTGCCACCATTGCCACACGGGGCTGTGCCCGGTCGGCGTGGCCACGCAAACGCCGGAGCTGACCGCGCGCATGGATGTGGCGGCGGGCGCCGAGCGTGTCGCCCGTTTTCTCACCGCCATGACCATGGAGGTGACCGCGCTCGCCAAGGCGTGCGGCAAATCCAATGTCCATAATCTCGATATGGAGGATCTGCGCGCCCTCTCCTTCGAAGCCTCCGCCTTCACGGGCGTAAAAATGGCCGGCATCGACCGCGCCTATGGGTGGTAAAAATTTTTGGGGGTGTGGACCCTTTTTATAAAAAGGGTCCACGAAACCGCCGCCTTTAAAAAAAAGGCAGCCCCCAAAAAACTTTAAAATCTTTCGGGTGGCTCATCATGATTGAAAAACCGATCTTCCCCCTGCCCGCGGGCACGCACACCATCGCCATGGGCATTGGCGACCTCAACGGCATCATGCGCGGCAAACGCTTCCCGGCCAGCCATTGGCCCACGGTGTGCAAATCCGGCAACGCCGTCTCCATCGCCATGCTCGCCCTCGACATGACCTGCGACGTCTGGGACACACCCTACGTCAATTTCACCAACGGCTTCCCCGACATGCATCTCTTTCCCCTGCACGCCCCCGTGGCCGTGCCGTGGGAGCCAGGCGTTGCCTTCTGCCTTGGTTACGCCGTCGGCATGGACCACAAGCCCGTTCCCATCGACCCGCGCGGCGCCCTGCTCCGCCAGCTCGAGCGCGCCAGCGCGCTGGGGTTTGAAATCAAGGTCGGCGCCGAGCTGGAATTCTACCTCGTCGATCCGGTGACAAAACTTCCCGTCGAGAAGGGCATCCAGGTCTATTCGCTCGCCCGGGCCGCGCAAAACGAATATGTGCTCGGCCCCATCAGGCAACTCATCAACCAGATGGACATCCCCATCGAGCAGTCCAACCCCGAATACGCCGCCGGCCAGGCCGAGGTGAACATACGCTACGCCGACGCGCTGAGCTCGGCCGACAATGTCATCAAATTCCGCAACCTGGTTAAAGAGCTTGCCCAAACCAAGGGCCTGCTCGCCACCTTCATGGCCAAGCCCTTCATCGACCAGTCCGGCAACGGCTTCCACGCCCATTATTCACTGTGGAAAGACGGCCAGAACGCCTTCGCCGACCATGGGCGGCTGAGCCGCCTGGGCCTCGCCTTTCTGGCCGGGCTGCAACGGCGCATGGCCGAAATCACCCTGGCCGGCTCGACCACCCCCAACGCCATGCGCCGGCGCCTGCCCTATACATTCTGCCCCACCAACGCCAACTGGGGGTTCGATAACCGCACCGTTGGCCTGCGCGTGCTCGAAGGTTCCGAGTCCGCCGTTAGAATCGAAAAACGCGACGCCGCCGCCGACTGCAACCCCTACTATCTCATGGC
Source organism: Pseudomonadota bacterium (assembly GCA_021809435.1). GTDB lineage: Bacteria > Pseudomonadota > Alphaproteobacteria > Acetobacterales > Acetobacteraceae > Acidocella. Next base: position 22,553 of record JAKBAD010000002.1, read on the forward strand.
CGCTGACATCGCCGCCGGGCTCGATGGCATCGAGCAGGCGCTCGAGCCTACCCCGCCCTGCATCGGCGATGGCTACGCGCCCGGCGCCGAGGGGGCCGGGCCGCTGCCCACCAGCCTTGCCCAGGCCGCCAGCCTCGCCGAAGACTCCGCCTTTCTGCGCGATGTGCTGGGCGATGAGCGCCTGGCCATCCTCATCCAGCAGGCCCGGCGCGAAATCGGCTTCATTGCCACACAGGTCACACCGGTCGAGATCGACCGCTATCTGGGGAATTTCTGATCATGTCCGTGCAAAAATATTTTTCCGGCGGGCGGTTTGAAGCCATCGGCTCCTATGCGCGCGGCAAGCGCGTCGGGCCTTATGTGTTCATCGCCGGCACCACCGCCATTAATGAGCAAAACGAGGTTCACGCGCCCGGAGATGCCTATGAGCAAACCATCTTCATCATGGCGCGCATTGAAAAAGCCCTGCACGCGCTTGGCGCCGATCTGACGCATGTCGTGCGCACCACCGCCTTTCTCTCCAACATGCAAGAGGGCGTGATGGGCTTTGTCAAAGCCCATGGCGAGGTGTTCAAGGGCATCGACCCGGTCTCCACCGGTGTCGAGGCCGGGCTCACCCGCCCGGGCATGATGGTTGAACTCCAGGTCGATGCCATCATCCACGACGAAACCGGCAATATCCTCGCGCCATGAGCCTCTACCGCCCCCTTGAGGGTGACAGCACCCTGCCCCCGCAAGCCGATGTGGTGGTGATCGGCGGCGGCATCATCGGCGCCAGTACGGCGCTTGAACTCGCCGAGCGCGGCCACCGCGTGGCGCTGTGCGAAAAAGGTGACATCGGCGCCGAGCAATCCTGCCGTAACTGGGGCTGGGTGCGCCGCCAGGGCCGCGACCCGGCCGAACTTCCCCTTGCCATTGCCGCGCGCGCGCTGTGGGCGGGCCTTGCCGCGCGCGTTGGGTTTGATGCGGGCTACACCGAAAGCGGCATACTCTACGCCGCCGCCAATGCCCGCGAAATGGCCAACCACGAAGCCTGGTTCGCCAAAGCGCGCGGCTTCGGGCTGGACTCCAAGCTGCTCTCCGCCGCCGAGCTGGCCGCCCTGTTCCCCGGCACCGGGCGCCGCTTCACCGGCGGCCTGTTCACCGCACAAGATGGCCGAGCCGAGCCGCGGGACGCCACCTACGCCATCGCCCAGGGGGCGCGGAAACAAGGCGCGGCCCTGCTCACCTCCTGCGCGGTGCGCGGCATCGACACCACGGCCGGGCGGCTGAGCGGCGTGGTCACCGAGCGCGGGCTCATCAAATGCGGCGCGGCGCTGATCGCGGCCGGCGCCTGGAGCCGGCTGTTCACAGGCAATCTCGGCATCAATTTTAAGCAACTGCCCGTGCGCGGCACGGTCGCGCGCATTGAGCACAGCGGCCCCGCTCCCGAATTCGCCGTCGGCGGCACTGATTTCGCCGTTCGCAAACGCCGGGACGGCGGCTACTCCATTGCCGTGCGCAACGCCAACATCGTTGAGCTGGGGCTCGATAACCTGCTCCTCGCCCCCGATTTTCTGCCCGCGCTGCGTACCGGCTGGCGCGAGCTGCGCTTGCGCCCCGGCCTGCCCTTCCTGCGCAGCCTGGTGCAGCAACGCCGATGGCGCGCCGGCGACATCACCCCCTTCGAGCGCACCCGCATCAATTCCACCGCGCCCTACCGCCACCTGCCCGAAACCGCCTTGAAAAACCTCATCGCCGCCGTGCCGGCCTTTGCCGGCGCCCGCCTTACCTCGGCGTGGTCGGGCATCATCGACACCACCCCCAACGCCCTGCCGGTCATCTCGCCCCTGCCCCTGCCCGGCCTGTTTCTGGCCAGCGGCTTTTCGGGGCATGGGTTTGGCATCGGCCTGGCCGCCGGGCGCCTGGCCGCCGACCTGGTCACCAATGCCACGCCCTTCCTCGACCCCACGCCCTTCCGCTTCACCAGCTGAACCGGGCACGAAATTTGCACAATCTGCCGTGATGCCTGACACCGACCATCTTCCGGCCGCGGCCGTGATCATGACCGACATCGCGCGCGAGACCCTGCTCGCCATCACGCGCGAGCGTCCGCGCCTGGCCTATATCGGCCCGCTCACCGGCGGCGCGGCGGCGCTGCACCCGCGGGCGGGCGAGGCTTTTCCCCTTTCCACCTTCACCGCGCTGCTTGAAACCGCCGCCGCCGAGCTGGGCGATGAGACCTTCGGCCTCAGCCTGGGCGCGCGCTTTGGCCTGGGCGCGCTTGGCCGGCTTGGCCGGCTGATGCAGTGCGCCCCCAGCGTGGGCGAGGCGCTCACCGCCTTCGTGCGCTATTTCAGCCTGGTGCAAACCAACAGCCTGTGCCGGCTGGCGGTTGATAACGGCACTGCCCGCCTGTCCTACGCCATCACCGATTCCAGCGTCCGCTGCCGCACCCAGGACGCCAATTTCACCGCCGCCATGCTCGACAAGGTGCTCCACGCCCTGCTCGGCGCCAGCTGGCGCAAACAAGCCATCGAGTTCGCCCACCACCCCGCCGCGCCACCCGGCGCCTATCAATCACAGTTTGGCTGCCCCGTGCGCTTCGGCGCCGCCCAAACCGCGCTGGTCTTTCCCGCCGCCTGCCTCGCCCAGGCGCCGAGGGGGGGAAACGAGCCTCATTACCAAACGCTCCATGACGCGCTCGAGGCCGAGCACAGCGCCGCCCGGCACCGGCTCGATCTGCAAAACGCCCTCGAAGCCTGGATTGCCGCCGGCCTGACCGCCGGCGCCAGCACCGAGGCCGAACACGCCGCCAGCGATTTCGGGATGAGCCTGCGCAGCCTGCAACGGCGCCTGGGCGCGGCGCAGGTCAATTTCGCCGCGTTGCGTAACGAGGTGCGCGGGCGCCTCGCGCGGGCGCTGCTCCAAGACACTGACCTGCCCGTCACCGCCATCGGCGAGCGGCTGGGATATTCCGAAACCAGCGCCTTCTCGCGGGCCTTTACCCGCCGCCACGGCGTTTCACCCGCCGCTTACCGCCAGCGCCCGCCCGCCACCCGGCCTTAACCTCACCGCGCCGCGCGCCCCGCGTCGCCAATCAGCTTCTGCGACAGCATCACCGGCACCACGGTGAACAATATCACCGCGAACACCACCACATTCACCTCGGGCAATTGCTGGCCCAGCCGGATGGCGCCAAAAATCCACAGGGGCAATGTGTTCTGCGCGCCGGCCGTGAACGTGGTGACGATCACCTCATCGAACGACAGCGCAAAGGCCAGCAGCGCGCCCGCCCCAATGCTTGAAGCCATCATCGGCAACTGTACCCGCCGGAAGGTGTGAAAGGCATCCGCCCCCAAATCGGCGGAGGCTTCCACCAGCGAGCGCGGCAACCGCCGCAGCCGCGCAATGACGTTGTTATAAACAATCACCACGCAAAACGTCGCGTGCCCGGCGACAATCGTCCAGTAAGAGAGATTGACGTTGAGATAGGCAAAATATGCGGCCAGCGCCATGCCGGTTAAAATTCCCGGCAGCGCGATCGGCAACAGCACCACAAAGCTCACCACCTCCTTGGTGGCAGACTGCATGCGCGCCACCGCCATGGCCGCCAGCGTGCCCAGCACCATGGCCATCGCTGTCGCCATCACCGCCACTTCCAGCGACAGCAGCAGCGCGGCGCGCACCTGGTCGTCGTTCCAGGTGTCTCGAAACCAGTGCAGCGCGAACCCGGCAATCGGCCAGGCGGGAATGGGCGCGGCGGAAAACGCGTAGAGAATGACGATCACCACCGGCGCGAACAAAAACACCAGCACCGCGCCAACCGCCAGCCAAATGAGGGATTCAGAGCGCATCGAACGCCCCCAGCCGGCGGGCAATGAGCAAAAACCCCGCCATCACGCCCAGCGGCAGCACCGCATAGGCCGCCGCGAAGGGAATGTTATTGGTTACGCCGACATTCGAATACACCACATTGCCGATGAAATCAGAGCCCTCGCCCCCCACCAGCATTGGCGTCACATAATCGCCCAGCGTCAGCGAAAAGGTAAAAATCGCCCCCGCCACCATGCCCGGCAGCGCCAGCGGCAGCACCACGCGCCGGAATGTGCGCAGCCCCGTCTCTCCCAGATCGCTCGAAGCCTCCAGCAGGCTGGGCGCAATGCGCTCCACACTGGCCGCGATCGGCAAAATCATGAACGGCAGCCATAAATACGAAAACACGATCCACATCGCCCAGTTTGAATAGCCGATATGAAGCCGCGGCAAGCCGATTTCGATGAGTGCCCAGTTGAGCACGCCGTTATGCGCCAAAATCAGCCGCCATGCATAAACCCGGGCCAGATAGCTCGACCATAACGGCACCATCACCGCCGCCATCAGCACCGCGCGCAGCCGTGGTCCGGCCAGCCGTACCATCGCATAGGCCACCGGCCAGGCGAGCAAGATATCCGTCACCGTCACCGAAGCCGCGATACCCACCGTGCGCAGCGCGATTTTGGTATAGATCGGGTCGGACAGCAGAGCCTGGAAATTGCCCAGCGAGAACCCTGGGATCAGGGTGCCCGAGAGCGGGTCGACGCTCCAAAACGAGGTCACGAACATGGCGCCGATGGCCGCCAGATACAGCCCCGCGAACCAAGCGCCCGGCAACGCCAGCAGCGCCCCCGTGGCCGCCCAGCCCCGCCGCCAGACAAAGGATGACCAAGCTTTCAGCGGGTGCATGAAACGGCTCCGCCATGGGAGGCAAGGGGGCAGAGCCCCCTTGCGGCACCATACCCCATCATCCCTTGATGTTCTGCCATTCGCGCTGCCAGGCGGAATAATCCAGGCAATCATCTTTGCCATTGCCGCAATCGGCCAGCGGGGTTTTCCAGAACTTGATGGAGTCGAAATAGCTGGCCGGCGCATTGGCATGATACTGCGCGCAGGCACCTGGCTGTTCGGCGTCCATTTCCTTGCAGGCGAGCGTGTTGGCCGGCGTCTCGCCAAAATAAATCGCCTGTTCGGCCTGCACTTTGGGCGTGGTTACCCAGTTGATCCACTCATAGGCACAGTTGGGGTGCTTGGCCTTGGCCGAGATCATCCACGTATCGGCCCAGCCCGTCGCGCCCTCGGCGGGAATGGTATCGGCCACGGCCACCTTGGCGGCCTGCAGCGTGTTGGTCTGATATGGCCAGGCCGCGCCCACCACCGCATCGCCCGAGGTGAAGAGCTGGATCTCATCGGACGCCAGGGCCCAATATTTCTTGATCAGCCCGGACTGGGTCTTCAACAGCGCCACCACCGCGTTCATCTGCGTCTGGTTCAGCTCATAAGGGTCGGTAATCCCCAGCGAGGGATCGGCCTTCGAGAGGTAGAGCGCGGCATCGGCAATCTGGATCGGATTATCGGGTACCGTGATCTGGCCCTTGTATTTTGGATTATAAATCACGCTCCACGAGGTGGGCGCGGTGGGGAACACCTTGGTCGAATATAGCAGCGTATTGGGCCCCCATTCATAGGACACCCCGTAATGCACGCCCTTCACGGTGTTGAAATCCGGGCTCTGGAGTTGTGGGATGAAATTCTTCCAGGCCGGAATCAGGGCGATGTTGATCGGTTGCACGTTATGGCCGTAAATCAGCCGCAGCGTGGCATCGCCCGAGGCCGACACCACGTCATATTGTCCGCCGCCCCCTGAGCGCATCAGCGCCACCATCTCATCCGAGGATCCGGCATATTTGGCGTTCACCATGCAGCCCGTGGCGGCCTCGAAGGGCTTCACCCAGTCATCCTGCGCATAGCCCTCCCAGGCCACCACATTCAGCACGCCCTCGCCCTTGCCGATCGCCTGCAAGGGCTGCACCGCGGCGGCCGTCTGCACCATGGGCAACGACATGGAAACCCCCAGCAGAAGCCGGGCAACGTCTCGTTTCAGATCGGCTTTCATCAGACTTCTCCCTCGTTGTTATTGGAAATCCTCACGCACGCCTCAACCGGCCACAGGGCCAAAACCTCATCACCGGGCACAAGCCGCAGGCGCTCCGCCCTGGGGGCGGTGTTCGCCTCCATCACGCTCAAGGCCCGCCCGTCAGCCAGCATCACGCCAAAGCGCGTCACCGCGCCCAGATACACCGCCTCGCGCACCACGCCGGGCCGGGCTTCAAACCCGGCGGGCACGGGCGCCGCGGGCGCCAGCAGCCGCACCTTCTCGGGCCGCAGCAGCATAGAATCCCAAAGGTTCGAACTGCCAACAAAATCCGCCACGAACGCGCTGGCCGGGCGCTCATAAAGCTCAAACGGCGTGCCCACCTGCTCAATCTCGCCGTGCGAAAACACCGCGATCCGGTCCGACATGGACAGCGCCTCGTCCTGGTCATGGGTCACGTAAATGAAGGTGATGCCGGTATCATGCTGCAATTTCTTCAGCTCAGCCTGCATCTGGTGGCGCAGCTTCAAATCCAGCGCGCCCAGCGGCTCATCGAGCAGCAGCACGCGGGGCTTGTTCACCATCGCGCGCGCCAAAGCCACCCGCTGGCGCTGCCCGCCCGAGAGCTGCGCCGGCTTGCGCCCGGCAAACGCATCCAGCTTCACCGCCGCCAGCGCCTTTTCCGCTTCGTCATGGGCCTGGGCCTTGGGCATTTTCCGGGCACGCAGCCCATAGGCCACGTTTTCCACCAGTGTCAGGTGCGGAAACAGCGCATAATCCTGAAACACCGTGTTCACGTGGCGCAAATGCGGCGCCAAATCGGCCACATCCGCCCCGTCGAGCAAAATCCGCCCGGTATCGGGCCGCTCGAAGCCGGCAATCAGGCGCAGCGTGGTGGTTTTTCCCGAGCCGCTTGGTCCCAGCAGCGTGAAAAACTCTCCCGCCCGCACCAGCAGGTCGAGCCGTTTCAGCGCCACGGCGGCGCCGTAGCTCTTCACCACCCCCTGCAACTCAACAATTGGCGCCGGCGCCAAGCCCGCCGCCCCTGCACGATCCATACCCATGCGCCGAGCTTGGCATAGGCGCGGGCGCCACCGCTTGACCCCCGAGCACAGCGCTCCTTACCCAAGGGCTTGCTCACCAGGCATGCGGCACCGCCAGGCGGCCCCGGCGAAAGCGCGGGAGCTGAGGCGCCAAAAACACAATTGTCGCACGCGGGCACCCTGGCGCTATGATGTTGGAAACACGAGGAATCAGTCCAGCAGCGAGGGCCCATGCGCAACCTGCCGCCGCTTCACCTGCACATTCCAGCCCCCCACGCCCGCCCGGGCGAGGCGCCGGATTTCAGCTACCTCACCTTTCCGGCACCCGGCGCCACACGCCGCCCCGCGCCGCTGACCCCGGAGGCCGAGATGCGCGACCTGCCCTACGGGCTGATTCGCGTGCTCGCCGAGGACGGCCAAGCCGTGGGGCCGTGGCACCCGCATCTGCCCCCGGCTTTGCTCCAAAAGGGCCTGCGCGCCATGATGCTCACGCGCGCCTTCGACGACCGCATGTTCGCCGCCCATCACCAGGGCAAAACCTCGTTTTACATGAAATCAACCGGCGAGGAGGCGACCGCCGCCGCGCCCTCGCTCGCCCTGCAACCGGGCGACATGTGCTTCCCCACCTACCGCATGGTCAGCTTCCTCATCGCGCGCGACTATCCGCTGGCCAATCTGGTCAACCAGACCTTCGCCAATGCCGGCGACCCGATGCGCGGCCGGCAGCTGCCCCTGCTGTATTCGGCGCGCGACTACGGGTTCTATTCGCTGGCGGGCAATGTCGGCAGCCGGTTCGGCCACGCGGTCGGCTGGGCCATGGCCTCGGCCTTTAAGGGCGATGACAAAATCGCCATGGCGTTTGTCGGCGATGGCACGACCGCCGAAGGTAATTTCCACGAGGCCATGGTGTTCGCCGCCGTCTACCACGCCCCCGTGATCCTGTGCGTGACCAACAACCAATGGGCGATTTCGAGCTACCAGGGCATGGCGGGCGGCGAGGAAACCACCTTCGCGGCGCGCGGCATCGGCTACGGGTTGCCCGGCCTGCGCGTGGATGGCAACGACTTTCTGGCCGTTTACGCCGCCACCCAATGGGCTGCAGAGCGGGCGCGCGCCAATTATGGTGCCACGCTGATTGAATTCGTCACCTACCGGGTCGCCGGCCATTCGAGCAACGACGACCCATCGCGCTACCGCCCATCGGGCGAAGCCCGCGCCTGGCCGCTGGGGGATCCGATCGAGCGGCTGAAAACCCACCTGATCAGCCTGGGCGAATGGTCGGAGGCGCGCCACGAGGAGCTGGCCAAGACGCTGCACGAGGAGGTGCGCGCCGCCGCCAAGGCCGGCGAGGCGCTGGGCACACTCGGCCAAAACCCGCCGCCCCGGCGTGAGATGTTCGAGCATGTGTTCAAGACGCCCGATTGGCGCAACCTTGAGCAGCGGCGCGAATGCGGGGTTGATCAATGACCCAGATGAGCATGATCCAGGCCATCCACTCGGCGCTCGATGCCATGCTCGCACGTGACCCCAACGTGCTGATCTTTGGCGAGGATGTCGGCTATTTCGGCGGCGTGTTCCGCGCCACCGACGGGTTGCAGGCCAAATATGGCCCCACGCGCTGCTTCGACACGCCGCTCTCCGAAGGCGGCATCGTCGCCACCGCCATCGGCATGGGCGCCTACGGCCTGCGCCCGGTCGTCGAAATCCAGTTCGCCGACTATATCCTCCCCGCCTATGACCAGCTGGTCTCCGAAGCCGCCCGCCTGCGCTACCGCTCGGGCGGCGAATTCTGGGCGCCCATTACCGTGCGCGCGCCCTATGGCGGGGGCATTTATGGCGGCCAAACCCACAGCGCCAGCCCCGAGGCTTTGTTCACCCATGTCGCCGGGCTCAAAACCATCATCCCCGCCACCCCCTATGATGCCAAGGGCCTGCTCATCGCCGCCATCGAGGATGACGACCCGGTGATTTTTCTGGAGCCCAAGCGCATTTATAACGGCCCCTTCGATGGCCGCCACGATGTGCCCGCCAAACCCTGGACCGATGAGCCCGGCAGCGACGTGCCCGAGGGCTATTACCGCGTGTCGCTGGGCAGCGCCGCCATCTGCCGCGCGGGCGAGGCCGTCACGGTGCTGGCCTACGGCACCATGGTTCATGTGGCGCTGCGCGCGGTTGAGGAAACCGGGATCGACGCCGAGGTGATCGATCTGCGCAGCCTGGTGCCGCTCGATATCGAAACCATCACCGTCTCGGTCAACAAAACCGGCCGCTGCGTGATCGTGCACGAGGCCACGCGCTATTGCGGCTTTGGCGCCGAGCTGTCGGCCCTGGTGCAGGAGCGCTGCTTCTACCGGCTCGAAGCCCCGATCGTGCGCGTCACCGGCTGGGACACGCCCTACCCGCACGCTTTTGAGTGGGATTATTTCCCCGGCCCCCAGCGCGTGGCCAAGGGGCTGCGCCAAGCGCTGGAGGCCTGAATGGCACGGTTCATCTTCCGCCTGCCCGATATCGGCGAAGGCGTGACCCAGGCCGAACTCACCGCCTGGCACGTCGGCGTGGGTGAGCGGCTGGCGGAAGACCAGCTGATGGCCGAGGTGATGACCGACAAGGCCAATGTGGAAATGACCGCCCCAGCCGCCGGCATCGTGCGGGCGCTGCACGGCCGGCCGGGCGAGAAAATCGCCGTCGGCGCCCCGCTCATCGAGCTGGAAACCGACGCGCCCATGGCCCAACCGGCAAGCCCAGCCACGCCGCCGGCCGGGTCGGCGCCAGCCACGCCGCCCGCTACTGCCAGCGCTGGCGTGCGCGCCGCCCCCGCCACCCGCCGCCTCGCGCGCGAGCAGGGCATTGATCTCCGCCACGTGCCCGGCACCGGGCCCGAGGGGCGCATCACCGCCGCCGACCTGGCCGCCTTTCAGTCCCACGGCGAGGCGGACGTGCGTGAGATTCCCATCCTCGGTCTGCGCCGCCAGATCGCCGATCATCTGCAGGCCGCCACCCGCGACATTCCACATTTCACCTATGTCGAGGAGATCGACATGACCGCGCTCGAAGCCCTGCGCGCAACCCTCAACGCCGAACGCGCCACAGACCAGCCCCACCTGACCCTGCTGCCCTTTTTCATGCGCGCCCTGGCCCTCACCCTGCCCCGCCACCCACAGCTCAACGCCCGCTATGACGGCGCCGCCGGCCTGCTCCGGGTCTATCGTCCGGTGCATATCGGCATTGCCACGCAAAGCCCCGGCGGGCTGCTGGTGCCGGTGGTGCGCCATGCCGAACGGCTGGATTTATGGGGCGCCGCCCGCGAGCTCGCGCGCCTGGCATCCGCCGCGCGCGACGGCCACGCCCGCCGCGAGGAGCTGACCGGCTCGACCATCACGCTCACCAGCCTGGGCGCGCTGGGCGGCCTCGCCGCCACGCCCATTCTCAACGCCCCCGAGGTCGCCATCCTCGCCCCCAACAAGCTCACCCCGCGCCCGGTGGTGCAGGGCGGGCAAATCGTGATCCGCACCATGATGAACCTCTCCGCCGCCTTCGACCACCGCATCATCGACGGGTTCGAGGCCGCCACCTTCATCCAGGCCCTGCGCGGCGCCCTCGAAACCCCCGCCGCACTGGCAGCGCCGCCCTGAAACCGCCGCCCCCAGCCAACAGAAACACCCAAACCCGGTTGCCATTGCCGCAACCCGCCGCTAAAGCGCCTCCCGATGGGCTACAGCGTAAAAGAGATTTTCTACACCCTGCAGGGCGAAGGGCGGAATGCCGGCCGCGCGGCGGTATTTTGCCGTTTCGCGGGCTGCAATCTCTGGTCTGGCCGCGAGGCCGACCGCGCCGGCGCCATCTGCCGCTTCTGCGACACTGATTTCGTCGGCACCGACGGCACCGGCGGCGGGCGCTTCGCCTCGGCCCCCGAATTGGCCACGGCCATTGCCACGGCCTGGCCCCAAACCACCGGCGGCACGCCGCTCGCCGTGCTCACCGGCGGCGAGCCGCTGCTGCAACTCGATCCTGCCCTGATCGCCGCCCTCCACGCCCAGGGCTTTGAAATCGCCGTTGAGACCAACGGCACCATCGCGCCGCCGCCCGGCATCGACTGGCTGTGCGTCAGCCCCAAGGCGGGCGCGCCGCTGGCGGTAACGGGCGGCGATGAGCTCAAGCTCGTCTTCCCCCAACACGGCGCCGCCCCGGCCGACTTCGAGACCCTGGCCTTCCGCCATTTCCTTCTCCAGCCCATGGACGGCCCTGACCAAGCCGCCAACACCCAGGCAGCCACCACCTATTGCCTCGCCCACCCGCGCTGGCGCCTGACGCTGCAGACCCACAAATTCCTGGGACTCCGCTAATGTTTGAACTCAGCAAGCAATTCCACTTCGACGCCGCTCATACCCTGCACCGGCACATCGAAACCGACTCCAGCCGCCGCATCCACGGCCATTCCTACCGCGCCGAGGTGGCGCTGCGCGGCCCGGCCGACCCGGTCAGCGGCATGGTCATGGATGTTGGCCTGCTGGCCCGCGCGCTCGACGCCGCGCGCGACGCGCTCGACCACCATTTCCTCGACGAAATCCCCGATCTTGGCCCCGCGACCATGGAAAATCTCTGTGCCTGGATCTGGCGCCGCCTGGCGCCCACCTGCCCGGCACTCCACCGCGTCACCGTCTCGCGCGCCTCGAACGGCGATTGCTGCAGCTATTTCGGCCCCATCGCGCCATGAGCCTCGACCCAAACGCCGCGCTGGTGCTGTTCTCCGGCGGCCAGGATTCCGCCACCTGTCTGGCCTGGGCGCTGGCGCGGTTTGGCCGGGTGGAGACCATCGGCTTCGATTACCGCCAGCGCCACCGCATTGAGCTCGACGTGCGCGCCCCCCTGCGCGCCGCTATTTCGGGGGCCTTCCCCGCCTGGGCGGCCAAACTGGGCGATGACCACCTGCTCGACCTCGCCGTGCTTGGCCAAATCAGCGACACGGCGCTCACCAGCGAGGCCGCCATCGCCATGCAGGCCAACGGCTTGCCCAACACCTTCGTGCCCGGGCGCAACCTGCTGTTCTTCACCTTCGCCGCCGCCCTCGCCTACCGGCGCGGTATCAAGCACGTCGTCACCGGCGTGTGCGAAACCGATTATTCAGGCTACCCCGACTGCCGCGACGACACGGTAAAAGCCATGCAGCTGGCCCTGAATCTGGGCATGGATACCCGCTTCGTCCTGCACACGCCGCTCATGTGGATCGATAAGGCGCAAACCTGGGCGCTGGCCCAGGAGCTGGGGGGCGATGCGCTGGTCGAGATCATCCGTACCGGCTCACATAGCTGCTATCACGGCGAACGCGCCACGCTGCACGACTGGGGTTATGGCTGCGGCACCTGCCCCGCCTGCGAACTTCGCGCCCAAGGCTGGCACGGCTACACCGCGCGGGCAGACTGACGCGGGCCTGACGCGAGCCGCGCTGACAGCCTCAAGCCCGGTTGTCACGCCAGCTTTATGGAGGGGCGGGCTGGCGACCGGCGTTCACCGAAGCGTTGGCGAACTCCAGAACGTCATCAATTCCTGCATCCAACAGCATAACGCCGAACCCAAACCATTCAGGTGGGCAAAGTCCGCCAGCGACATCCTCGCCAGCATTGAGCGGTTCTGCACTTTTAATGCCCAACCAGAACAACGCTCCTGATCAAATGAACTTCTGGTTCAGGACGCTAGGGACTGCTCGCCGGCTCAACCTCGGGCGCGTCAATGTCGGGCTCGGGGGTCTGGGGGTCTGGCAGCTCTATTTCAGGCGCCTCGGTCTCGGGCGCCTCGGGCTCCGTGGCTTCGCTGGCCTCGGGCGGCTCGACATTATGTGTGCCATGGGTGGCGCCGCCTTGGTCCTGCGCGGTGGCGTTGTGCGCTCCCGGCGTGGCATCGCCGCCCCCGCTTGCTTCGGCCTGGCCCGGAAGGTCAGGCATTGCCTCCGCCTCGATCGTGCCGGCGATCTCTCCAGAGGCGGAAACTTGCCCAACCAGCTCCATCGGCCTCTCCCCCGACAGCGGCGGGATCTTGCCCATGCTTTGGGCCACGATGCCGTTGGACCCAACCAATTTGCCGCTGCCAGCGGATTGGAAATACCCCTCGATTTCCACCCGCGTGCCCGGCGGGCCAAAATTGAGCGGATTGGCGCTCAGCGCCGTCAGCACCGGTTGCCCGTTGGTGATCTGGCCGGTGATGACAGCCGGTTCTCCCACCCGGATGCCCGCCAGCTGCGCGGGCGATGCCTGAAGTGTGAGCCCGCCAAAGGTGATGCTGGTTTTGCCGACCGCGCTCACCACCGCCGCCAAGCGGAAATTTTGGGCCGGCGGCAGCAATGTCACCCGGTAGGCTGTCCATGTGCCATCTGCCCGGGGCTGGCCGGAAATGCCAACCATCGCCCCCACCCTCACGGCCGGCGGCGCCGCGCCGAGCGCGACGGTTTGCCCAAGCACGGTGATGCGGGTGCCGTTGGCGCTGACCGCGCCGACCGGCCCGATAATGGCCTGCCACGCCGTAATGCTGCGCGCCGCGCCGCCATGTGCGCCTTCAGCCACCCCGTGCACAAGCACCAGGTCGCCGACCCGCAATGCGGCAAGTGGCGCCGGCTTGCCATCAATGGTCACCAGCGTGCCGGCACCAACGCGATATTCCCGCCCATTGACGAAAACACTTCCAAAACGCTGGATGGGCCCGTAACCCGTAATGGGGGCGCGGATGCCCGTGCCACCGATGCCGCCGGCTTCCTGACCAATTCCGGTGCCGCCAATGCCCCCAGTCTCCTGGCCCATGCCCGTGCCACCGATGCCGCCGGTCTCCTGGCCAATTCCGGTGCCGCCAATGCCCCCGGTCTCCTGCGCGCGCGCGCCGCCCGCCGCCAGCAACAGGGCGGCCGCGGCGACGGCCGCCAGCAGCGCGCGCGACCGGCGCGGGCCTGTCGGGCACCGACGCAAAACATCAGGGGAGATCATCGGCGTCCGTCTCGTAATAATAGACCCCAAGACGCAAGCGGCGTGTCCGCGCATCCTGGCCGGCCGCGGCAAAGCTGGCGGCGTCGGCGGCGTTGGCCTCCAGCAGCACCTCGTTGCATTGCCTGAGCAGACGGTCCGCCATCTCGGATAAAACCGGGCGGGCGGCATCGAGCTGGGCGGCGGGCATACGGTTGTGGAACAGCGCGCGTTCGATGAAAACCGGCTCTTCACCCTCCAGGTTATGAAAGGCGCTGCGTAGATGGTCGCCAATATTGGCGGTGAGAAAGAGCATCTTGTCTCTGGGGAGGGACGGCGTGAACGCCGCCCGCAGCAGCTTCACCCGGCCATCGGGCAGGCGCTCAACCACATTCGCCTTCTCCAGGGCCTCAAGCACCGCCCTTGCCCGGGCATCGACTTTTGCCACCCGCAACAGGTCTTCGAAGCTGACCTGCGCCGGGTCGGGGCGCAGGGGCAGAACCCGGGGCATGCCATCGGCCGTGCGAAACGCCGGCGAGGACGCCCACGTACCCACCACCCGCGCCATGGCGTTCACGCCCGCCATGCGGTCCTGCGGCTCAGCGGGTTCCGGCTCGGCCGCGGCTTCACGCAAGCGCCTGACCTCGCGCCGGTTGATGCCGGTGATGACGCTGATCTCGCTATCGGTCAGGCGCGCGTCGCCGTCTTGGCCGCGCACGGCCTCATCGACGTAAATCCGCTTCAGCAGGTCGCGCAGGGCGATATACCCCCACCCTTGCCGCATTAAATATGCGATGACGGGCCGCAGCAGCCGGTCAAGCATAATCTCTGTAGCCGGTCTGATTTCCAACTCGTTCATTGGCCTTATCGTCAGCAGGTCAAGCAGGCGGGGTGCGGTAATCGGTGTGGAACTTTTTTACACAAAATTCAAGCGTGACGATTTGATGACAGCCTGGAGTGCCTCCAACCAGCATGGTAACGCTGTGACAGCGTTGAGGAGAGACCATGACCGCCAAGAGGGGTGCGCGCGCAAGGCATGGAAAAGTTGGCGGCATCATGCTGGCGGCTTGCGCGGTGTTTTTCGCCTCTCTCCTGCCTTCAGCCGCTTGGGCGGCTCCCCCGGGACAGTTTGAAATTGGCATCGAGCCATCATTGTTCACCGGCCATTTCGGCACGCACCATGAAATAACAATTTACGACCTGCCCCTCACCCTGGCGTATCGCGATCATGGGCTGCGTGTGCAGGTGGAAATTCCCTATCTCGCCCTCTCGGGTGCCGGGGCAATCGCGGGAGCCTCGGTCGTGGCCGGGCACGGGTCGGGCGCGCTACGCCAGGGGCTGGGCGATGTCTGGGTCAGGCTTGACTACCGCCTGAATGAGCCCGCGGGCTGGCGGCCGGCGGTTATGCCCTATGTCAAGATCAAGCTGCCTGTCGCCTCTTATAACAAGGGGTTGGGCACGGGGCGGTTTGATGAGGAGGGCGGCGCGCGGCTGACATGGCACGCCAGACACGGCATCTTTCCTTATGTGCAAATCGGCTATCAGATTGTTGGCCGGTTGCCGGGTCTGCATTTGCAGAACATGGTGACATTCGAGCCCGGCGTCGCGCTCACCCTCACCCCAAGCCAGTATCTGAGCCTGATCGTTATCGGCCACTCGCCGGTGCAACAGCGCCGCGGCTACGTCGTTTCGGCGGTGGCCGCTTATAACCTCAGATTGAACCGGCGCTGGGGCATTCAAATCTACGCATCCCGTGGCCTTACCACGCAAAGCCCTGCTTTTGGCGCCGGGCTTGGCGTCATGGCGCACTTCTAAAGCCCTCCAAAAACAACCTCAAAATGCATGCCTCCCGCCCTGGCGGGCGCGGGCGCGCGCCGCCTGCGCCATGAGTATTTTCGATTTTACACTTGACGCGGAACTTTCTCCCACAATAACGTGC
Organism: Pseudomonadota bacterium; assembly: GCA_021809435.1. Taxonomy (GTDB): domain Bacteria; phylum Pseudomonadota; class Alphaproteobacteria; order Acetobacterales; family Acetobacteraceae; genus Acidocella. The sequence continues at coordinate 38,369 of JAKBAD010000002.1, forward strand.
CCCCGAAGCCGCTGCGAGGACACGACATGCGAGACATCCACATGACCGAGTGGGACGCCGGCAAAACGCTGAAGAAGGCGGCTGCATGGATGGGCTCGGGCACCAGCGGCTGGCCGCCCGCAGAGGACGGCAATGAGCCGGCCCTTGGGGGCAACGCGCCCAGGGCGCGCGCGCGCCCCCTGGTGCCGGCGGGCAGCCGTGTCGGCCCGGCCGTGGTGTTTCTCTACTCCCATGACACGTTCGGCCTCGGCCATTTGCGGCGCAACCTCGCCATTGCCGAGCGCCTGCTCGCCTCCGGCCAGTTCTCCGTGCATCTGCTCACCGGCTCACCGGTCATCGCCCAATGGCATCTGCCCCCGGGGCTGCATGTTCATCCCATGCCCCCGGTCGTGAAAACCGGCGCCGAGCGCTACGCCGCGCGCGATGCCGCGAAAGCCTTTGCGCTTGTCAAAGGGTATCGCTCCGCGCTGATCCTGACCCTGGCCATGCGATACCGGCCGGAGGTGTTTCTGGTTGACCACGCGCCCGCGGGCATGAACGGCGAATTGCTGCCGGCGCTGGCGATGATGCGGCGTGATCTCCCCTCCACCCGCATCATGCTCGGGCTGCGCGATATTCTCGACAGCCCCGAAATCGTCCGCGCCACCTGGGATGAGCAGGACATACACGCGCTGCTGGAGCAGGCCTACGACGATATTCTGGTCTACGGCTCGCAGACCTTGTTCGATGTGGTCGAGGCTTACGGCATCGAGGCCGCCACGGCCGGGCGTGTGCGCTATTGCGGCCACGTCGTCGCGGCGGATCTGGCCGGCCCGGCCTCCGCGGATCAGCCCCCCTGCTGGGACCAGGCCCGCGCTCATGGGCGCCCGGTCGTTCTGGTTACCGCAGGCGGCGGCGGTGACGGCTTTGCCCTGATGGACGCCTACCTGACCGCCTGCCGGCAAACACCACCAGGCACCCGGCACTCGGTCATCGTTACCGGCCCGCTCATGTCCGCCGAGCAGCGCGCCGCGCTGACCGCCGCGGCCGCCGGGCGGGAAGATATCGAACTCATCGACTATCTGACCGATCCGCTGCCCAGCCTGCGCGCGGCCGATCTGGTGATTGCCATGGCCGGATATAACACCAGCGCCGAACTGATTGCCGCGCGTAAACGCGCGATTATCGTGCCGCGCCCGGCACCGCGGGCGGAGCAGCGCCTGCGCGCGGCGCTGCTGGCCCGGCTCGGCCTGGTGCGGATGATTGAACAAGGGCCTGACCTGGCCGCCCAATTGGCCCGCGAAATTGCGGCGGCCCTGGCCACGCCGCCACCAGCCGAAACCGCCTGGGCGCAACTCGATCTGAATGGCGCCGAGCGCGTCATGGCCCATCTGACCGCGACATTGGAAGCGCGCGCCACCGCCAATTTCACCTGGGAAAGCACTTAATGTCAGCCGACATGTCCGCAACCGCCATCGCCTCCCTGCCCGATGCGCCGATCGCCTACATCATGAAGCGCTACCCCCGCCTCACCGAAACCTTCATTCTCAATGAAATCAGGGCCATGGAGCGGCTGGGCGCGCCGTTGCACATCGTGTCGCTGCTGCCCCCCGAACCGCCACCCCACCACCCCATGGTGGCCGAGGTACAGGCACCGCTGCACGCCATGCCCCAGCCGGGAGAGCGCCAAGCATGGCGGCTGATGGCGCGCGCCCATGCGGCGGCGGCCGCAGCCGCGCCCTGGCGCTATCTGGGGGCCATTGCCCGCGCCTGCCTGTGGTCGGTGCAATCGCCCACCCCGCGCACGGTCTGGAAACAATTCATGCGCGGCGGCATGATCGCCACACTCTGCCGCCGCCATGGCATCCGTCATATCCACGCGCATTTCGCCAACGCGCCCGCGGCCGCGGCGCGGTTTGCCAGCGTCATGACCGGGCTTCCCTTCAGCTTCACGGCCCATGCCAAAGACCTCTACCTCACGCCTGCTCATGTCATTCGCAAGCGGGCCCTGGCCGCCAGCTTCGTTGCCACCTGCACCGGGTATAACGTGCAATATCTCGCGGGGCTGCTCGGCGGGCGGACGGATAAAATCCATCTGGTTTATCACGGCATAGATCTCGGCCTGTTCGGTGCCGCGCCCGCCACCACCGCCACGGCGGCAGAGACGCTCATTCTCTCGGTCGGGCGGCTGGTGCCCAAGAAAGGCCATGACGACCTGATCGAAGCGTGCCGCCTGCTGCATGGGCGCGGCCTATCATTCAGGTGCCGCATTGTTGGTGCCGGACCGCTGCGCCATGAGCTGGCCGCCCAGATCGAAGCCAGCGGCCTCACCGGCATTGTCACGCTCGATGGCGCAATGACCCATGCCGACCTGGTGGCGCTGTACCGGACGGCCGCGCTCTTCGCGCTCGCGCCCCGCATCACCGAGGATGGCGACCGGGACGGTATTCCCAATGTCATTGCCGAAGCCATGGCGACCGGCGTGCCGGTGGTTTCAACGAGCGTCTCTGGAATTCCGGAATTGGTGCGCGATGGCGAGACCGGCAGGCTGGTCCCCCCGCGTAATCCCCAGGCCCTGGCGGATGCCATAGAGCAGACACTGGCCGACCAACCCGCCGCACGGCGCATGGCCGCCGCCGGGCGCGCCCGGCTGGAGGGGGAATTCGATCTTTGGAAAACCACACGCCGCCTGCACAGCCTGTTTGGCTGCACCTCATGCCCGCCCGGCGCCCCCGAAACAAGCAGCCGCTTCCAAGCCGATGATGCCGCCATGACAGCGCCGGCCGCGGTGATGCCATGAACGTTCTTTATCTCAATCTCGATCGCGGCATTCCGGTGCAAGGCGACAAGGGCGCGTCGGTGCATGTGCGGGAGTTCATCACCGCCGCCAGCGCGCTGGGACATGACGTGACATTGGCCTGCACCACGCTTGGAGACGGCAACCCTCTGCCGCCCGCGCATGTTTTGCATGTGCCCGCGCCCCCGGCCGATGCTTCGATAAATGACCAGTTCGAGCGCCGCGAACGTAACTGTCTCGCGCACGACAGCACGGTGGCCGCGCGCATTTGCGCCGCTCTCGAACAGCGGGGCGTTATCCCCGACGTGATCTATGAGCGTCACGCGCTGTTTCACCGTGCCGGCGTGGCGCTGGCGGCGCGGCTGGGCGTACCGCGCATTCTCGAAGTCAACGCGCCGCTGGTCGAGGAGCAGCGGCGCTTCCGCGGCCTGCGGCTCGAGGCCGAGGCCCGCGCGGCGGAAGCCGCGTCTTATCGCGGCGCCGACGCGGTGGTGGCTGTTTCGGGCGCCGTGGCCGCGCAGGTCAGCGATGTGCGCGGTGGCGGTGAGCACGTGCATGTCGTGCCCAACGGCGTCGATCTGGAACGGTTCGGTGGGGCCGAGACCGAGGGCGCCGCCCTCCGCGCGCGGCTGGGCCTGGCGGGCGTGCCGGTCGCCGGCTTTGTCGGCAGTTTCAAGACTTGGCACGGCGTGCCGTTTCTGCTCGACGCCATGGCCGCCCTCACGCCAGCCTGTCCGGCGTTGCATCTCATCGCCGTGGGTGACGGGCCTGACCACGAGGCCGTGGTGGCCAAGGCGGCCAAGCTCGGGTTGACCGAGCGTGTGATCCTCCCCGGGCGGATCGCGCATGGCGACATTCCCACCTGGCTGGGGGCCATGGATTTCACCGTCGCGCCCTATCTGCCCCAGCCTGATTTCTATTTCTCTCCCCTCAAGATTTTCGAATCCCTGGCCGCGGGGCGGCCGGTCATCGCCCCCCAGATTGGCGAAATCGACGGCATTCTCACACAGGATACCGATGGGTTGCTCTACACGCCAGGCGATCTGGCAGGGCTGCGCGACGCGGTAAGCCGCTTTTTGGCCAACCCGGCAGAGCGTGCGGCCATGGGCGCGCAGGCCCGGCTGAGCGTCGCGGCGCGGGGCTGGCGGGCGGTTGCCGCCCACTGCCTGGCTCTGGCCCCCGTGCGGCCCGCGGCATGAACGACCCCGCCATATACTGGCTGCGCCCCTATCTGCGCGCCGAATGGCGGGCTTTGTCGCTGGGGGCGGGGGTCACGCTCGCACGTGCGGGCGGGTTGCTGCTGTTGCCCTGGCCCCTTAAATTCATCATCGACAATGTCATTTTTCAGCGCCGCCTGGCGCCGTGGCTGGATGGCATTCTCCCCGATCCGCTCACGCACCGCATGGCGCTCCTCAATACGCTGGGGCTGATCATGCTGGCGCTTGGCGCGATCGACGCGGCGCTGGTTTTTTTTGGCAACCGCCTGTTTCTCGATGCCGGACAGCGCATCGTGTTCGCCATACGCTTCGATCTGTTCGCGCATTTGCAGCGTTTATCGCTGGCTTTTCACCGCGGCCAGCGCGCGGGTGAACTGATGACCAGGCTCAATGGCGATGTCCGCCAGTTGCAGGATTTCATCACCGCCATCGGCATTGATCTCCTGCCTCATGCGCTCACCATTTTCGGCATGGCCACGGTGATGACGATCATCGACTGGCACTTCGCGCTCATCGTGCTCTCGCTGGCGCCCGTGCTGTTTTGGATTGCCCAGCATTACGCCGCCAAACTGCGCCACGCCATGCGCCAGGTGCGCCGGCATGAAACCACCCTGGCGGGTGTGGCGCAGGAGGTGCTCTCGGGGGTGCAGATCGTGCAGGCCTTCGGCCGCGAACCCCATGAGGACCAGCGCTTCACCCTGCATGCCGCGCCCAGCCTGGAAGCGGGCTTGTATGCCAACGCCATGCAGTCTCAATTTGCCCCGGCGATGAATCTGGCCATTGCGGCGGGCACGGGGGCCATTGCCTGGTATGGCGCGGCGGCGGTCATTCATGGGCGGCTGACACCTGGAGAATTGCTGATTTTTCTGGCCTATCTGCGCGGCATCGCCACCCCGGCGCGCCAGCTGGCCAAGGGGGGACGGATTTTTGGCCGCGCGGCGGTTGCCATTGAGCGCATCGGCGAATACCGCGCGGCGCGTTCAACCGTCACCGACGCGCCAACGGCCATCCCCTTTCCCGGCCGCGCCTCACATATCGAGTTTCGTGAGGTGAGTTTCGGCTACCGCCCCGGCCATGCCGTGCTGCACGACATCTCCTTCAGCCTGGCGCCCGGCAAAACCGTGGCCCTGGTGGGCGCCACCGGCTCGGGCAAAAGCACCATCGCCAGTTTGATCCCGCGGTTCTACGATCCCACCTCCGGAGCCGTGCTCCTGGATGGCCATGACCTCCGCGGCTTGCGCCTCGCCGATGTGCGCCATCAGGTGGCCTTGGTGCAGCAAGAGCCCGTGCTGTTCCAGGCCGCGATATGGGAAAACATCGCCTATGGTCGCGAGGGAGCGGGGCGCGATGAGGCAATTGCGGCGGCCCGCGCGGTTGGGGTGGAAAGCCTCATCGCCGCGCTGCCCGATGGGTTTGATACGCTGGTCGCTGAACGCGGCCACAGCCTCTCGGGTGGGCAGCGCCAATGCGTCGCCATCGCCCGCGCCATGCTCTGCGACGCGCCGGTGGTGATTCTCGATGAACCCAGCAGCAGCCTCGATGCCGCCACCGAGCGCCGGGTCATGGCGGCATTGGACCGGCTGACCGCCAACCGGGCCGCCCTGGTCATCGCCCATCGCCTGTCGACCGTGCGCGCGGCCGACCAGATTCTGGTGCTCGACCAGGGGCGGATCGTCCAGCGGGGCACGCATGAGAGCCTGCTGGCCGATGATGGGCCATATGCCGCGCTTTGGCAGGCGCTGAACACCACCACCGCCACGCCATCCCCGTGTCAGGCCGTACCATGATTCGCCCCCCTGCCTTGTCATCGCGTCTCCGGCTGGTGCTGCTGGCCGCCACCCTCACCACATCATGGCGCGGCGCTCTGGCCGATCCATGGGTGCCCGCCGCCGGGTCTGGCGAGGTCAAGCCCATGATCCGCCTGTTCGAGGGCAACCGCGCGTTTCCCGCCGGCGGCTTCACCACCTCGACCGTGCCGGCCTCGAGCGCCACCATGACCCAGTACCGTCTGACCGGTATCCAAGGGCTCGGTGACGGGCTCTCGATCGAGTATGATGTGCGCGGCGCGCGCCTGCGCAACCAAACCAACGTCAATCATATCCCCACGCCCCATGTCTCCGCGGGTTTGCAGGACGAGGAAATCGGGGTGAATTACGGCCTCACGCAGCAGCCGTCTTTTGCCGATTCCGTTGAGCTGAACATGATCATTCCCGCCGGCCGCAGCAAAGCCGTGCCGGCGCTGGGCACCGGGCGCTGGGCCACCGAGCCCGACTTCCAGGCCGGGTTTGCGGGCGGCTGGGGCGATATCACGCTCACCACGGGACCGCGTGTTTTTCTTGACGGCAACGCCACGCAAGTGCGCGCGACACTCGATCTGTCGGTGCGGCTGACACATCGGCTCTCGCTGCTCGGTGAAGTTTTCGCGGTCAAGACATTCAGACAAAGCGCCAAGCTGCCGCCCGGCGCGCAAGGGGAGATTTACAACCTCATCCGCCCGGCGGTGGGCGTGTCATGGCGGATAACGCCGCGACTGCGGCCGTTTCTGCTCTACGAAGTCAACCTCGCGGGGGCGGGACTCCATGCCGGCAGCCAAATCGAATTCGGCCTTGCGCTGCACTACTGACGCGCAGGCGGGCCGCCTGCTGCTGTTCGTGCGCCATGGGCACACGGCCTGGATGCAGGAAGGGCGCTACCAGGGCCGCAGCGACACGCCACTCTCCGAGGCTGGGCACGAGGAAGCGCGGCGCTTGGCAAAACGCCTGGACGGTGAAAACCTGGCCGCCATTTACACCAGCCCCCTGCGCCGCGCCCATGAAACCGCCCGCCATATCGCGCGGTTTCACCCCCACACCCCCTTTGCGACGGATGAGCGGCTGACAGAGATCGGGTTTGGCGACTGGGAGGGCCGGACCCAGGCCGATATCCGCGCCACCACGCCTGAGGCGCTCCGACGCTGGAAGCGCGACCCCGGCGGCATGCGCTTTCCGGGCGGCGAAACACTGGCCGAGGCCCAAAACCGGCTGCATGAGTTTCTCTCGGCTTTGCCCCCGGACGGCGGCCCCGCGCTGGTGGTGACACATGCGGGCATGATCCGCCTCGCCCGCCTCGCGGCCGAGGACCGTGAGATCGCGGCGTTCCGCACAATCGCCGTGCCCACGGCGGGGGTGACGCGCCTTATCCTGGCCGGCACGACGGTCTTGCGGCCCGCCGGCATAATTTCAGAATTCGTGGAGTGAACTGATGCGCATTGTCATGATTGGCGCCGGCTATGTTGGGCTGGTATCGGGCGCGTGCTTCGCCAGCCTGGGAACCGGGGTGACGATTGTGGAAAAAGACCCGGCCCGGCTGGCGGCGCTGCGCGAGGGACATATTCCCATCTATGAGCCGGGGCTCGAGCGGCTGGTGGCTGACGCTACCCGGACAGGGCATTTGCGCTTCGAGGCTGACCTGGAAGCCGCGCTTCCTGGCGCCGACGCGGTGTTTCTGGCGGTTGGCACACCGTCACGCCGGGGGGATGGCCACGCCGACCTGAGCCATGTGTTCGCCGCCGCCGCCGAAGTGGCCGCCGCGTTGACCGCGCCGACCGTGCTGGTGACCAAATCCACCGTGCCGGTGGGCACTGGCCGGCGCCTGAGCCAGATGATGCGTGAAGTGCGGCCCGGCCTCGCCATACATATCGCCTCCAATCCTGAGTTTTTGCGCGAGGGTAGCGCGATCGAGGATTTTTTGCGGCCTGAGCGTATCGTCATCGGCACCGACAGCCCCGCCGCGCGCGAGGTACTCGAGGCCTTGTACCACCCGCTCACCGAAGCCGGCGCGGCGTTGTTTTGCACGGGCCGGGAAACCGCGGAGCTGATCAAATATGCCACCAATGCCTTTCTCGCCCTGAAAATCACCTTCGCCAACGAGATGGCGGATCTGTGCGAGCAGGTCGGCGCCGATATTCATGAATTGGCGCACGGCATGGGGCAGGATAGCCGTATCGGGCCGAAATTTCTCCAACCTGGTCCCGGATTCGGCGGCTCGTGCTTTCCCAAGGATACCCAGGCGCTGATGCGCATCGCCCAAGACGCCCAGGCCCCATCGCGGCTGGTGGAGACGGTGGTGGCCGTGAATGATGCGCGCAAGGCGGCCATGGCCGGGCGTATTCTCAAGGCGTTCGGCGGCTCGGTCCGGCGGCGCCGGGTGGCGGTGCTGGGGCTTACCTTCAAGCCCGACACCGACGACATGCGCGAATCCCCCGCCATTCCCATCCTGCACCGTCTGGCGGAGCTGGGGGCCGAGATTACCGCCTATGACCCCGCCGGCATGGCCCAGGCACGCGGCTGCCTGCCCGAGGCCATTACCTACGCCCCCAGCGCGGCCGCGGCTGTGCACGGCGCCGACGGGGCGGTGCTGATCACGGAATGGGCGGAATTCCGGACGCTTGATCCCGCATGGCTGGCCCAGACCATGCGCGGGCGCGTGGTGGTCGATTTACGCAATGTGTTTGACGCCAAAGCCATGCGCCGGGCTGGCCTGGAACACCACGCCATCGGCCGCCCGGCACCGGCGGGGCTGCCCGCCGCCCCGCCAGCGGAAGCGGCTTATTGCACCGCCGCGGAATGAGGAAACGCGCCGCGCCCCTGCCCGCCGGCCTCAGGCCAACGTGCCGAAGAGCCGGCCGATGCCGGTTGTGGCGGCCATGGCCAAAGCCCCCCAGAACATTACCCGCACTGCCGGCTTGAGCATGGGCGCGCCACCCGCCTTGGCGCCGGTGGCCCCCAAGATGGCCAAAAACAACAGCGCGCCCACGCCGATACCGGGCATCAGCCACACCATGGGCAAAAGCGCGGCCAGCACCAGCGGCGCCGCGGCCCCGGCCGAAAAAGTGAGCGCCGATGCCAGGGCGGCCTGCACGGGGTTGGCCCCGACCAGCTCCGAGATGCCCAGCTCGTCGCGCGCGTGGGCGGCCAGGGCGTCATGCGCCATCAGCTGCACCGCCACCTCGCGGGCCAGATCGGGCGCCACCCCACGGGCCTGATAGATCTGCGCGAGCTCGGCCACCTCGACCTCATGATCCGAGGCGAGCTCGTGCCGCTCCTTGGCCAGAGCAGCCGATTCCGTATCCGCCTGAGAGCTGACCGAAACATACTCGCCCGCCGCCATGGCCATGGCGCCCGCCACCAGCCCGGCCACACCGGCCACCAGGGCATCGTGGCGCAGCCCGCTCGCGGAGACGACCCCCAAAACCAGGCTGGCCGTGGATATAATACCGTCATTGGCGCCCAACACCGCCGCGCGTAACCAGCCGGTCCGCTCGATCAAATGGGTTTCCTTGTGTCCTCGCTGCATTTTCACTCTCTATTCCAATCTTGACGCATGATAGTATCGAGCCGCGCTTTGGGCCTTGCGCTACCTCAAGGCCGCGCTGTGCCGGGAGGAAGCATGTCAGGAGCCGCTCCGGGGGCCACGTCCAGCATCGCCGGCCTGTCTCAAGCCGAGGCGCAGGCGCGGCTGCAACAAGATGGCCCCAACGAATTGCCCCAGGATCAGCAGCGGCGCCTGCCTGTCATTATCTGGGAAGCCGTGCGCGAGCCAATGCTGCAATTGCTGCTGGCCGCGGGCGTGATCTATCTGTTGCTGGGCAATTTGGCCGAAGCCTTGATTTTGCTGGGCTTCGCGGTGCTCAACGTGGTGATGGTGGTGGTGCAGGAAGCCCGCACGGAAACCGCGCTGGCGGCACTGCGCGCTTTGGCCACCCCCCAGGCGCAGGTATGGCGCGAGGGCGGCAAGCGGCGCGTGCCCGCGCGCGAGTTGGTGGTCGGGGATGTCATTGGCTTGTCGGAAGGCGAGCGCGTGCCGGCGGATGCCCTGCTGATCGAGGCGTCAGCCCTTTATGCCGATGAAGCCCTGCTGACCGGCGAATCCGTTCCCGTTGGCAAACAAGCCGGCGGCGCGCCGGTGCTCAACGCCCAGCCCGGCGGTGAGGATACGCCCCTGATCTGGGCGGGCAGCCTGATTACCGCCGGCACCGGGATGGCGATTGTCACCGCCACGGGGCCGCGCACCGCCATCGGGCGCATCGGCCATGCGTTGAGCACCGTGGCCGCCGCGCCGCCGCCCTTGCAACGGCAAATGCGGCGCCTGGTCTGGCTGTTCGCGGCCGCGGGCATTGGCACGTCGGTCATCCTCACCCTCGCTTATGGCCTGCTGCACGGGCAATGGCTGCAGGCGATCTTAGGGGGCATCACCCTGGCAATGGCCACATTGCCAGAGGAGTTTCCTCTGGTTCTCACCATCTTTCTGGTGCTGGGGGCGTGGCGCATGGCGCGCCAGCATGTGCTGGCCAGACGGGCCGCGGCCATTGAGGCCCTGGGTACGGCCACGCTGCTGTGCACCGATAAAACCGGCACGCTGACGCAAAACCGCATGTCCGTGGCAAGGCTCGCGACCGGTCATGAGGCGCTGGATATAACACCGGCCACCACCAGCCTGCCCGAGCCCTTTCATGAATTGCTGGAATTTGCCATTCTGGCCAGCCGCCCCGACCCGTTCGACCCCATGGAGCAGGCCTTCCACGATCTGGGCGCCCGGGGGCTGGCCAATAGCGAGCATTTGCACCCGGCCTGGGTGATGGCGCATGGCTACCCGCTGCAACCAGGCCTGCCAGCCATGAGCCAGGCATGGGCGGGCGATGGGGTGGAGGGGCATGTGATCGCCGCCAAGGGCGCGCCTGAGGCCATTGCCGATCTCTGCCACCTGGACGGGGCCGCCCTGGCCATGGCGCGGCGCGGCGCCGCCGACATGGCGGCCGCGGGCTTGCGCGTTCTGGCCGTGGCCAAGGGCACACATGCCCAACCCGGCTGGCCCGCCAGCCAGCATGAGTTTGACTTCACCTGGCTTGGGCTGGCGGGCCTTGCCGACCCCTTACGCCCCGGCGTGCCCGAAGCCGTGGCGGCCTGCCACGGCGCGGGCATAGATGTGGCCATGATCACGGGCGACCACCCCATAACCGCGCAGACCATTGCCCGGCAGGCCGGCATCGGGGCCGGCCCTGTGCTCACGGGCCCGGAAATTGCGGCGCTCGACGACATGGCGCTGCGGGCGGCCTTGCGCGGGACGCGCATATTCGCCCGGGTAACGCCCGAGCAAAAATTGCGCCTGGTGCGGGGCTTCGCCGCCAATGGCGAGGTGGTGGCGATGACGGGCGATGGCGTCAACGACGCCCCCTCGCTCAAGGCCGCGCATATTGGCGTGGCCATGGGCGGGCGCGGCACCGACGTTGCCCGCGAGGCCGCCGCGCTGGTGCTGCTCGATGATGATTTCACCAGCCTGGTTGCCGCCATCCGGCTGGGGCGGCGCATCGATGCCAATTTGCGCAAGGCCTTCTCCTATATACTCGCCGTGCATGTGCCCATTGCCGGCATGTCCCTGCTGCCGGTGCTGCTCGGGGGACCGTTGCTGCTTGGCCCCGTGCATGTGGTGTTTCTCGAAATGATCATCGACCCGGTCTCGTCCATCATCTTCGAGGCGGAGCCCGAGGCCCCCACCATCATGGCCCACCCGCCCCGCCGGGCTGACGCGCCCTTGTTCAGCCTTGGTCTGCTCGCGGGGGGCTTGCTGCAGGGGGCCACCGTGCTGGGCGCCGCCTTGCTGGCGTTTGAACTGGGCACGCATGGGCTAGGCCAGGAAAGCACCGGCCGGGCCATGGCCTTTCTTACGCTGGTAAGCGGCAATCTCGGGCTCGTGATCAGCAACAAGCTGCTCGACGGAGGGGCCCTGGGCGCGATCTTGCGGCCCAACCGGGCGCTGGTGATGGTTGGCATCCTCGCCAGCGCCGCCCTTATCCTCATCTTCTGGGCACCCGGGTTGCGCCATTTATTCGGGTTCGCGGCATTATCCGCGCGTGAGGCCGCCATGGCGCTGGCCGCGGGCGGGGCCAGCATGGCCGTGAATGCCGCCGCCATTGGCTTGCGGCCCATATGGCGCCGCGCCTGAGCGCCCACCCCTCTTCAGCACGCGCCGTTGCATAGGATAGGGGGGTATATTATAATGCATCTCATGACGCATACCATTCGTGACAAAAAGCGCCTGCTCGCGCGCATAAGACGCATCCGCGGCCAGGCGGAAGCGGTCGAGCGCGCGCTGGAGAGCGAGGCTGGCTGCGAGACGGTGATGCATCTGATCGCCGGGATGCGCGGCGCCACGGCCGGGCTGATGGCCGAAATCGTCGAAGATCATGTCCGCACCCACCTGGTCGATCACCATAAACATCCCGGCGCCTTGAATGAAGATGCCGCCGAGCAGCTTCTCGATGTCGTCCGCAGCTATCTGAAGTGATTTCCTGAATGTCTGATCATGCCGAAATGAGCGCCGCCCACCGCCATGTTTTTCTCGCGGCCGACCATGCCCGCAGCGAACGCCGCACCTGGTGGGTGATATGGCTGTGCGGCGCGATGATGGTGGCTGAAATCGTCGGCGGCTGGCTGTTTGGCTCAATCGCCCTGGTGGCCGACGGCCTGCACATGAGCACCCATGCCGGCGCCCTGCTGCTGGCGGCCATGGCCTATCGTTACGCGCGCCGCCATGCCGATGATCCGCGCTTCTCGTTTGGCACCGGAAAACTGGGCGATCTGGCGGGCTTCGCCAGCGCCATCGTTCTCGCCATGATCTCCCTGCTGATCGCCTATGAGGCGGTCAGCCGCTTTTTCACCCCCGTGCCGATTGATTATGCCGAGGCCATTCCCATCGCGTGCCTGGGGCTGGGGGTCAATGTTTTGAGCGCGATCATCCTTGCCGGTGGCGGGCACGATCATGGCCATCATCACGGCCATCATCACCATGATCATCATGATCACCACGAACATGATGATCATGAGGAGGCGCACCGGATCACCACGCGAACCGGGACCGTGTTGTTGCGGGTTTTTGAAGACGACACGCCGCCATATTTTCGTGTCTATCCAGAGGATGGCGTTGCCTTATCGGCGGATCATACGCGGATCGAGACCCTCAGACCCGATGGCAGCCGGCAGGTTTTCGGCCTGGAGCACCGGGGGGCCTATCTCGAATCCACCGACCAAATTCCCGAACCTCATGAGTTTGTCGCCCATCTTGTCATCGATGGTGAAACGCACGAGGCGCGGTTTGCCGAACATGAGCACGCCCACGGCGCGGCGGCGCGCGACAACAACATGCGGGCGGCGGTTGTGCATGTCATGGCCGACGCCGCGGTTTCGGTCCTGGTCATCATTGGGCTTGTGCTCGCCCGCGGCTTTGGCTGGCTGTGGATGGACCCGCTGGTCGGCATTGTCGGGGCCGTGGTCATCGCGAGCTGGGCGCTTGGGCTGGTGCGCGACACCGCCAAAATTCTGCTCGATATGATCCCCGATTCCGCCATGCACGACAAGCTCCGCGCGACCATCGAGGCCAGCGGCGACCAGCTGGACGATTTGCACCTCTGGCGTCTGGGCCCCGGGCATTTCGGCGCCATTTTGTCGGTCCGCACCGAACATCCCCGTACTGTCGCGTATTATCGCGGGCAGCTCTCACGGTTCAAATCCCTCTCTCATCTGACGGTTGAGATACACAAGGTCTGACCGCCCCCTCACCCGCGCTTTGCCCCGGCCCGCCACACGGGCCCGCCGGAGCAAGGTGATAAAATTATCATGAAAAAACAGCTGTATTGCCCGGCGGGCTCGTTTATCAAGGCGCCATGACTCGCCGCTCAATCGTCACGCCGCTCATGCTGGTGCTCGCCGCCCTGGCGCTTTCCGCGCAGGCCCCGCCCGGTTGGGTCACGGTGCGGGTCTCGCGCCAGGCGCCGGTCGTTTCGGGGTTTGCCTCGGTCGAACCGGGCACCGCCATCACCATTACCGCCACGCAGACAGGGCTGCTCACCAGCCTTCTGGTCGCGCCAGGCGACAGCGTGCGGCCCGGGCAGGTCATCGGGGGGCTCGGCGGTCCCCAGATCATCGCGGCACTGGCCCAGGCCCAAGGCGCGCGCGACGCCGCCGATGACGCCCTGAGCGCCGAGCAAAGCAAATTCGCCACCCATCTCTCCACCAAAGCCCAGCTGGCCCAGGCCCAAGCCTCTGCCGCCACGGCACAGGCCAATCTCGCGGCCCTGCGCGCGGCCATCAGCCTGCGCGCGCCGGCCGCTGGGCAAGTGCAAACGCTGCCCACGGCCCTGGGGGCGGTTGTTGGCGCGGGACAGCCCGTGGCGGTGATGCAACCGGCCGCCGGCGCCTGGGTGAAAGCGGTGTTTTACGGCCCAGATGCCGCCGTGCTCACCCCCGGCATGGCGGCGCGCTTCACCCCCGCCGATGGCGCCCCCAGCACCATGCTCAGGCTGCGCGGGCCACTCGGCAGCCAGGCCGATGGCGGCGTGGCGGTTGCCTTCACCGGCACCGGCCTTGAGCCAGGCCAGACCGGCATGCTCACGCTCGCCCTGCCCTCGCGCGCGGTACTCATGGTCCCCAGCGCGGCGCTGATTTTGGATGCCGGGCAATGGTGGGTGATGGTGCACGGCCCAACGGGCGACCATGCCGTACCGGTGGTGCCGGGTGAGGCTGAGGGCGCGCAAACGCCCATCCTCTCCGGCCTCACGGCGGGGGATGAGGTGATCGTCGAGGATGCCGCCTTGCTGTATCATCGCGATATCGCCGCCCAATACCAGCCGCCCGACTAGCCATGCAGCCCCTGCTTTTGCGTTGGCTGGGCCGCCCGGCCCTGTGGCTGATGATTTATGCCGCCCTGCTCGGCTACGGGCTGTTCGCGCTTTATCACATCCCCGAAGAGGTTCTGCCCGCCTTTCATTATCCCGAGATCAGCGTGACCGTGCACCTGCCCGGCACCACCGCCACGGATATGGAGGCCATGGTCGCCACCCCGCTCGAGGGCACATTGCTCGGCCTGCCGGGTGTCTCCTCGGTGCGCAGCACCATTGGCGACGGGCTGGTGGAGACCGATTTGCGCTTTGCCGAGACCACCAGCGCCTCGGCGGATTTGCAGGCGGTGAACGGCGCCATCGAGCGCGCCCAGGCCGCCTTGCCGCCCGGCATCCAGCCAACGGCGCAGATCATGGGCAATGCCATCAACGAAGTGGCTGACTATGCCGTCCGCTTCACGCCCGGCACCTCGCCGGCGGCGGTGGCGCGGGCGGTGGCCACGCAACTTGTGCCCGCGCTGCGCGCGGTGCCCGGCGTGCAGCTTGTCACCACGGCCGGGCTCGGCGGCGAGGTGCTGTGGGTGCAGCCCAATCTGGCCGCCATGGTGCGGGCCGGCGTATCGGTGCAGGCCCTGCGCCAGGCTCTGGCCGGGCAGGCCATGCTGGCGCCCGGCGGCACGCTCAGCCTCGGCCACACCGATGCGCTGATCACCTTCGCCAACGCCCCCGACGCCGCCGCCTTGGCGCAGATTCCCGTGGCCGGGCCGCATGGCCCGCTGCCGCTGGGGGCGCTGGCACGCATCATCCACGGCACCGCGCCCGTGCATCAGCGCGAGCTGCTCGATGGCGCGCCGGCCATCGCCCTCACCATCTTCAAGCAGCAAGGGGCCTCCACCCTGCCGGTTTGCCGCGCGCTGGCACAGGCCATCCAAAACGTTCCGCTGCCGCCGGGCGTCTCGGTCGTGCGCATTTACAGCCAGGGGCATCTGGTCGGGGCCATCGGCGGCGATCTGCGCCGTAATCTGGTCATTGGCGGGGTTTTGGCCATCGCCGGGCTGCTGGCGGTGCTGGGCGCGGGCAGCGGCGCGTGGCTGCTGGCGCTGTCCATCCCGGCCTCGCTGGTGCTGGGCATTGCCGGGCTATATGCCACGGGGCAGAGCCTCAATCTGCTCACCTTTGGCGCCATCATCGTCGCGCTCAGCCTGGTGGCCGATGACTCCATCATCGTGCTGGAGAGCATCTTTCACCGCTGGGAAGCGGGCGACGACACCTGGCCCGGCATTTGGCGCGGCCTGCGCGAGATCATGGCGCCCGATATCATCGGCACGCTCACCACCATGCTGGTTTTCGTGCCGCTGCTGTTCACCGGCGGGCTGGCCGGGCTGTTCTGCGTGCCTTTCGCGCTGGGCATGTTGTTTGCGCTTGGGGCCTCGCTGGTGGTGTCGCTCACGCTCATTCCCCTGGGGCTCGGGCTTATGCCGCGCCACGCCCTGCGCCCGCCGCGCGCGGCCGATCTGTTGCTCACCCGCCTGATGAACGCGAACCGCCGGCTCTTCCGGCTGGTCTTGGCGCACCCCAAACGCGCCGTGCTGGCCTGCGCGGCGCTGTTTCTGCTCAGCATCGGCGCCATGAGTGTGGTTTCGGTCAATGTCTTGCCCCTGCCAAACGAGGGCGTGCTGCTCGAATCCTTCACCCTCGCGCCGGGCACATCGCTGGCGGATACGGATATGCTGATGCGCCGCCTCTCGGCGCGGCTGGCCAAAGATCCGGCGGTGGAGCATGTGCTGGCGCGCATCGGCTCGGCCGCCGACTCAACCTACACCGAGCCGGCCTATGCCGGTGAGATCACCATCCGCCTCAAGCCAGGCGCGGGCGGCGCCAGCCTGGATGCCCTCGCCAACCGCGTGCAGGCGGAGACGCAATTTCCCTCGCTGCAAACCAGCATCGACACGCCGACCATCGAGCGGCTGGGCGAAAGCCTGAACGGCCTGCCGCAGCCTTTCGCGCTCGATTTATATGGCGATAACCTCGGCCAGATGAGCGCCACCGCCCAGCTCATCACCCAACGCCTGAGCCAGGTGCCCGGGCTGAGCGGCCTGTTCAACGATCAAGGCTACCCCGAAACCCAAATCCGCATCACCCCCCGCCCGGCCGCGCTGGCGGCCGTGGGCATGACCCCAGCCGCCTTGAGCGGCGAAGTCTCGGCTCTTATGGCCGGCGACATCGCGGCGGAGTTGCCCGACGGCGCCGCCCCCCTGCCGCTCTATCTGCGCCTGCCCTCGTCACGGCTGCTGTCGCTGACGGCGCTCATGGCCTTGCCCGTCGGGCCCAACGGGGCCACGCCGCTCGGCGCGCTGGCCGATGTCACGCTGAGCACCAGCCCAAACCAGTTTTTGCACATAGATGGCGCCCGCGCCCTGGAGATTCTGGCCACCCCCACCACCGCGCCCGGCCAGGCCATAGCCCAGGCCCGGCACGCTCTGAGCGGGCTGCGCCTGCCGCCCGGCGAGCGGATTGTGTTTGGGGGGCTTTATCAGCAGCTCGAGCATGCGGCTCTGGGGCTGGGCCTCGCCGCCATGGCCGCCATCGTCACGCTGGCATGGCTGCTGTTTCTGCGTTTCTCGGGCCAGCGCGTGCCGTTATTGCTGCTGGCGCAAATTCCGCTGGCCATGACGGGCGGCGGGTTGGCGCTGGCGCTGAGCGGGCTGGGGCTGAACGGCATCGGGCTGATCGGGTTTCTGGCCCTGGCCGGCGTCAGCCTCAATCACGGCGTGGTGCTGCTTGACCGCGCGCAACGCAACGAGGCCGCGGGCATGAGCCCCGAAGACGCGGTGGATGAAGCCCTGCGCGTCCGGTTCCGGCCTATTTTTCTCACCACTGCCGTGGCGATTTTAGGCATGCTGCCCACCGCCCTGGGGCTGGGCGCGGGCGCCGCGCCCGAACAAGGGCTGGCGGTGGTGATTGGCGGCGGCATTTTATGGAGCGCGCTGCTCTGCACCAACCTGTTGCCTGCCCTCTATCTGGCTTGGCGCCAGGGGGGAGAAACAGCCGCCTGATCGGCACCGGAAGGTTCAGATCAGACGGCTGCAATGGCTCGGCACAAAAATTTTCAATGAGTTAGAGTGCGATACTCAGCGAAGCTCACGCAGCGGCGCTGGGCACCACCCGCACCGGCACCGATTTATATGACGGTGTGCCGCTGACGCGGTCGTGATAGGCCAGCGGCACCAGCGGGTTCGCCTCGGGATAATAAGCACCGACAGAGCCGGGGGCGATATCATACTCAACCACGGTAAACCCGCTGACACGATTATGCGCGCTATCGGGCAGCGCGGTCTCGATATCGACCAGATCGCCGTGGCGAAGATTAAACTTGGCCAGATCGCTGCCGCTCATGAACACAACATCGCGCCGGCCGAACACGCCACGATAGCGATCGTTAAGCCCATAGACCGTGGTGTTATATTGGTCATGGCTGCGCAAGGTGGTCAAACGCAGCACGCTGTCATCGGTATTTTGGTTGAGCCCCTCATAAATCAAAAACTCCGCCTTGCCTGAGGGGGTGTTCCAGATCCGCTCGGTTGCCGGCAACGGCAGGCGGAAGCCGCCGGGGATGCGTATGCGCCGGTTATAATCCTCAAACTCCGGCAACACGGCCTCTATGGCATCGCGAATGCGGTCATAATCGGCGACCAGATGCATCCAATCCACCTTGGTGTTCGGCAAGGTCGCCATGGCCATGCGCGCCACGATCATCGGCTCGGACAGCAACATGCTGGATGCCGGCGGCAAGCTGCCCCGGGAGGCATGCACCATCGACATTGAATCCTCGACCGTCACCACCTGCGGCCCGGCCTCCTGCACATCCGCCTCGGTACGCCCGAGACAGGGCAGGATGATCGATTCTTTTCCAATGAGCAGCGTCGAACGATTCAGCTTGGTGATCACATGCACCGCCAAATCCAGCGATCGCATGGCCTCGTAACAGGCTTGCGGATCGGGCATCGCCACGGCGAGATTGCCGCCAAGGCTGATGAGCACTTTGGAAAATCCGGCCTTCATCGCCTGCATGGTGGCCACGGCATCATGGCCGTGATGATGCGGCGGCTTGAAACCGAACACGCGCTCAATCCCCTCGAGCAAGGCCGCGTTGGGTTTCTCAGAAATACCAACCGTGCGGTCGCCCTGCACGTTTGAGTGCCCGCGCAGCGGGCAGATGCCAGCCCCAGCCTTGCCGATATTGCCGCGCAGCATGAGCAGATTGGCAATTTGCTGCACGTTGGACGTGCCTTTGGTGCTTTGGGTAATGCCCATGCCATAGGTGACGATGGTGGCGTTTGATTTGGCATAAGCCGCGCCAACGGCTTCCAGATCGGCCCGGCTCAGCCCGCTGGCCGCCTCGATCTCAGCCCACGCGGTCGCTCGCAAATCGGCCGCCAGCGCCTCGAACCCGTTAGTATGAGTGGCGATGAAATCGTGATCGATCACCTGGCCGCCCGAAGCATCATCGAGGGCGAGCACGGCCTTCATGACCCCTTTCAGGGCCGCGCCGTCACCGCCAACCTTGACCTGATAATAGGAGGAGGCGATGCGGGTTGATCCCAATGTCGCCATTTCCACCGGGTCCTGCGGGTCGGTGAAACGCTCGAGCGCGCGCTCGCGCAAGGGGTTGAACACGATAATCGGCACATTGCGGCGTGAAACCTCGTGCAGCGTGCCCATCATGCGCGGATGGTTTGTGCCCGGGTTATGCCCCATCGCGATGATCAGCTCACAGCGGTCGAAATCATCGAGCGAGACCGTGCCCTTGCCCAGCCCAATCGATTTCGGCAGGCCCTGGCTGGTGGCTTCGTGGCACATGTTCGAGCAATCGGGGAAATTATTTGTGCCATATTCCCTGACAAAGAGCTGATACAAAAACGCCGCCTCGTTGGACGCCCGGCCCGAGGTGTAGAAATCCGCCATGTCTGGAGTGGGCAGGCCGCGCAGCACCTCGCCAATCCGCTCGAACGCGGCCTCCCAGCTGATGGGCCGATAGGTGTCGCTGGCTTGGTCATAAGCCATCGGGTGGGTCAGGCGGCCTTCGAACTCAAGCTCATAATCCGTGCGGGTGAGCAGCGAGGTCACGGTGTTGGCGGCAAAAAATTCCGGGGTAACGCGCTTCTTGGTCGCCTCCCAGGTCACCGCCTTGGCGCCGTTTTCGCAGAATTGGAAGGTTGAGGTGTGTTCCTTGTCCGGCCAGGCGCAGCCGGGGCAGTCAAACCCATCGGGCTTGTTGGTGTGAAACAGGGTTATGGGCGCGTCCAGCACGCCCATCTGCTCGCGCACGGCCTTGGCGGTGGCTCTCAGCGCCCCCCAGCCACCGGCGGCATGGTTATACGCCTTGATGCCGGGGACTTGCCGCCGCGGCGTTGTTTCATTTTGCATTGCCCACACTCCGCCCTGTTACCGTCAGGCCCCTCAAACCCGGCCCGACCAGATCTACGCCGGTGTAATTAGAATTCACGTCCTCCGGCGCAAGGGGGCGATTGTGCGGCACAGCAAAAATACCGTTCGCGCTAAACAGAAGTCACTTTCAAAAGCCGCGCCAATTCTCCGACAATGCCGCGACGGAAAAGCAGGACACAGACGATGAAAATCGCCCCGATCACCACCTGCACCCACGAGCCGATGCCGGCCAGCTCCTGTTGCAGGGCCACCACGATAAACGCCCCCACGACAGGGCCAAAAATCGTCCCCAACCCGCCAATCAGCGTCATCAAAATCACCTCGCCCGACATCATCCACTGCACATCGGTCAGCGAGGCGAATTGAAACACGATTGATTTCATCGACCCGGCCAATCCGGCGATGCCGGCCGAGAGAATGAACGCGAGCAGTTTGAACCGGTCGACATTATAGCCAAGAGACAACGCGCGCGGCTCATTCTCCCTGATCGCCTGCAAGACCTGGCCGAACGGCGAATGGATGATCCGGAAAATCGCCCAAAACCCGGCCAGAAACACCACCGCCACGAAATAATACATCGACAGCGAGTGGTTGAGATCGATCACCCCCAGCAAATGCCCGCGCGGAATGCCCTGCAAGCCATTTTCTCCCCCCGTGAAGGGGAGTTGCACCGCGAAGAAATACACAATCTGGGCGAGCGCCAGGGTAATCATGGCAAAATAAATGCCCTGCCGGCGAATGGCCAAAGCCCCCACCACCGCGCCCAGCAAGGTTGAACACAGCACCCCGGCCAGAATGCCCAGCAGCGGCGGCATGCCAAAACTGGTGAGCAAATAGCCGGTGATGTAGGCCGACACCCCAAAAAACGCCGCATGCCCAAATGACAGCAGCCCCGTGAAGCCGGTGAGCAGATTGAGCGCGCAGGCGAACAGCGCGAAGCACAGCATCTGCATGACAAATATCGGGTAGAGCATAAACGGCGCCACCGCCACAAAGGCGATGAGCAGCCCCCAAAACAAGGCCTGCACGTTGCGCGAGCGGGCGCGGGCGGCAAGCGGCTGCGCGTCGATGGCGTCGGGATTGTCGGAAATAGACATGTCAGCCCCTTATCTTTGCCGTCCAAACAAGCCGCTGGGGCGCACCAGCAGCACCAGGACCATGGCGATAAACACCACGGTATTCGCCGCCGGGGCGTAAAAAACCTTCACCACGCCTTCCAGCAAACCCAGCCCCAGGCTGGTGACCACCGCCCCCATGATCGACCCCATGCCCCCGATGACGACGATGGCAAAGATGATGATGATCAAATCATCTCCCATCAACGGCGTCACCGAATAGATGGGCGCGGCCAGAACCCCGGCCAAACCGGCGAGCCCCGTGCCAAACCCAAAGGTCAGCGTGATCAACCGCGACACGTTAATGCCAAAAGCGCGTACCAGATCGGGGTTTTCCGTTCCCGCGCGCAGCACGGCGCCAATCCTTGTGCGCTCGATGAGAAACCACACGCCAATACACACAAGTATTGAAAAAATGATGGTGAAAAGCCTGAATTTCGGAAACATCATGAATCCGAGATTGACAATGCCCTGCAGCTGATCAGGAGTGCCCGGATAGGGCGTGCCCGAGGCACCAAAGCCATTGATGAAAATGCCCTGCAATACCAGCGCGGCGCCAAAGGTCAGCAGCAGGCTGTAAATCGGATCCAACCCATAAAGCCAGCGCAGCAAAAACCGTTCAAACAACATGCCAAAGCACGCCACGATCAATGGCACCAGCACCAGCGCGGCCCAAAACCCTATATGCAGCCAGGACAGCCCCAGCCACGTTCCGATATAGGAATAAAGTATGATGGCGAGAAACGCGCCGCTCATATAGAGCGCGCCATGGGCGAAATTCACCACATCGAGAAGGCCAAAAATCACCGCCAGACCCAGGCTGAGCATGGCATAAAAAACGCCATTATTCAGCCCGAGCATGCCTTGCGCCAATATCAGTCTGAGCATCGGGTTCATGGGGTCGCCTGCTTCATGAGAATCTGCCTTACACGCTGAGATACTGATTGAGACGGTCCATATTCGCCCCCAGCGCCTCGGCGCTGAACGTATCTATCACCCGGCCATGTTCAATAACGTAATGCCGGTTGGCCAGCGGCGCCGCGAAGTGAAAATTTTGCTCTACCAGAACGATGGTATAGCCTTTTTGTTTCAGGCTACGAATGGCTTCGCCCAAGACCTTCACAATCACTGGCGCCAGACCTTCGGTAATTTCATCGAGCAACAAAAGCCGCGCGCCGGTGCGCAAAATACGCGCCATGGCCAACATTTGCTGCTCGCCGCCCGAAAGCCGCGTGCCCATGCGGTTGCGAACATCACGCAGATTTGGAAACATGGTGAAAATTTCCTCAAGCCCCATGCCGCCCGGCCCCACCATGGGGGGCAGCATGAGATTCTCACCGACCGTCAGCTTCGAGAAAATGCCGCGCTCCTCGGGGCAATAGCCAATGCGGCCAAGCGGCGCGATGCGATGGGTGGGCTTGTCGATGAATTCATCGCCATGGAGCTGTATCGAGCCCGTGCGGCGGTCCACCATGCCCATGATCGCGCGCAAGGTGGTTGTGCGGCCAGCGCCATTGCGGCCCAGCAGCGTAATCAGCTGCCCCTCGGCGCATTCCAGATCGATGCCGTGCAGAATATGCGACTCGCCATACCAGGCGTGCAAATCTCGCAATTGTAACAATGGCGTGCTCATGCGGCAACATCCCCGGCGCTCACGCCCATATAAGCCTCCATCACCGCCGGATTGCGCGAGACATCCTCGTAAGCCCCCTCGGCCAGCACCTCTCCGCGGCTCAATACCGTAATCCGGTCGGCGAGCTTGGCGACAAATCCAAGATTATGCTCAACCATGACAATGGTGCGCCCCACGCTAACCTTGCGAATCAGCTCGGCCACCGCGCCCACATCCTCAATGCCCATGCCCTGGGTCGGCTCATCGAGCAGCATCAACTCAGGCTCCAGCGCCAGCGTCGTGGCGATTTCCAGGGCGCGCTTGCGGCCATAGGGCATCTCCACCGCGCGCACATGCGCGAACGTCTCCAGCCCAACCTGGGCCAGCCGCTCCAGCGCCTCCTCGTCAAGCGTGCTCAAAATTTTTCGCGAGCGCCAAAACTGAAAACTGACCTTCAAGCGGCGCTGCAGCGCCAGGCGGACATTTTCAAGCGCCGTTAAATGCGGGAACACCGCCGAAATCTGAAATGAGCGGACAAAGCCATGGCTCGCCACCTCGGCGGGCTGCCATCTGGTGATGTCACGGCCATTGAACAATATCCGCCCCCCGGTGGGCCGGATGAACTTGGTGAGCAGGTTGAAAACCGTGGTCTTGCCCGCGCCATTGGGACCAATGATCGCATGGATCGCGCCACGTTCAATCTTCAGATTCACGCCCTTCACGGCCAAAAAGCCGCCAAAGCTCACCCTCAGATCATGGGTTTCAAGAATATAATCGGTCATGCCCATATCCACGCCGGAGAGACGAAAGGGCGGCGGCACCGCCGCCGCCCGGGTCGGGTTAGTTCACCAGCGGGCAGCCGCCATCGTTTTTCAGCGAAGGATACGCCACGTCGGCGGGAATGGTGGCAACCACTTTCGCCACGTCCCACTTCCCATCCTTGGGCTGCTGCACTTTCAACAGGTACATATCGTGCATCAGCAGGCCATCGGGGCGGATATAGCCGCCCTTGGCGAAGAAATCGTTGATCTTCATCTTGCCCAGCTCGGCGCGCACGGCGTCGGGATTATCGGTCCCGGCGGCCTTCACCGCCTCGAGATACGCCATGGTCAGCGAATAATCCGCCGCGCGGGTGAAGGTCGGGGCGGCGCCGTGGGTGTAAGCCTCATACTCAGCCTCCCATTTGCGCGAGGCCGGATCCATGTTCCAGTACCAGCCAACCGTAAATTCCAGCCCCTTGGCAACATCCGTGCCCAGCGCCTGCACATCGGCAATGTTCATCAACAGCCCGGCGAGCTGCTGGCCGCCACTGGTGACGCCAAATTCATGCGCCTGCTTGATCGAGTTGACCGTATCCTCGCCGGCATTGGCCAGGCCAATAACCTGCGCCCCCGAAGATTGCGCCTGCAGGATATAAGACGAGAAATCCGTGGTGCCGAGCGGCACGTCCGAAGCCCCGATGACCTTGCCGCCCAAGCGTGTCACCACCGCGGCCGTGCTGTTTTGCAGCGCGTGGCCGAACGCATAGTCAGCGGTAATGAAATACCAGGTTTTGCCACCATTTTGCACCACCGCTGTGGCGGTGCCATTGGCCAGGGCGTTTGTATCATAGCCGTAATGAATGCCGTAGGGCGTGCAATCCTTGCCGGTCAGCTCCGCCGCGGCCCCGCCCGTGGTCATGGTGATCACATGCTTCTCAGACGCCAGCTTTTGCACTGCGATGGCAACGGCCGAATTGGTCAGATCGGCGATCATGTCGACGTGATCTTCATCAATCCACTGACGGGCAATCGCCGAGCCAACATCGGGCTTATTCTGGTGGTCAGCCGAGATCACCACAATCGGCCGGCCCAGCACCTTGCCGCCAAAATCGCGAACCGCCATCTGCACCGCCTGCACGGCACCCTCGCCACTGAAATCGCCCGAATAGACGCCCGACATATCGCCCAAAACGCCAATGGTGATGGGGGTATTCGCGGCCTGCTGGGCCATCGCCGCGCCCGCCGACAAACCAAACATCGCAACCGTCGCACCGAGATAGGTTTTAAACTTCATTATTCTTCTCCCTAAAAAGATCCCCGCTCTTCGTCGGGGATTCACGCCACAACTCTGACCACTCCACCCAGTCACGCCAAGCCCTGCTCCACTATGGCGCGCGAACAGGCTGCATCCGCGGCCGCTTTTCGCTGTTCCGCTTTTTCACAGCCCCCGCGCGGGGTTAGCCCCTGGCCGCCTCTGTCACCCTCACCCCATACGCTGCCGGCGCAAATCAATCGGCGCGTTCAAATCAAATCCGGCCACTTCATAACCACGCCGAAAATCCCGGATATGGCGGCGCATCCAGAGCCGCGCCGCCTCGGCGTCGCGCTCCACCACAGCCTGGGCGATCATGCGGTGCGCCTTCAGCAAACGGTGCCGCGCCGCCGGCACCGCCTGATATAAATCGCGCGTGGCCGAGAACAGCAGCAACCCAAAGGGCGCCGTGGCCAAAACCAAAGCCGGATTAGAAGCGGCCCCGCTCAGCGTGGCATGAAACTCGACATCATGGCGGATGACCGCTTCATCATCCTCCAACGCGCCCTCCAGCCGGGCGACCAGATCGAGCAATGTCCGCGCCTCCGCCTCACTGGCCCGCTCGGCCGCCAATCCGGCCGCGAGGGGCTCAAGCTCGATCTGAATTTCCCACAAATGCTTGAAAGCGGTGCCTGTCAGCCCCAGCGCGCGGGCATTGGTCATGGCCACCACGGCCGGGTCGGGGGTGGCCACCTGCAAGCGCTTGGCGCCCACGCGGCGAATCAAACCGCTGACCTCCAGCGCGCGCAGACCTTCACGCAATGTCGGGCGGGTCACGCCAAGCGCCTCGGCCAAATCAGCCTCGATCGGCAGCAGCTCCCCCACCTTCAGGCGGCCAGCCACGATTTCGCCTTCAAGGATACGCGCCACCTGATCGTAGCCGTAAACTTTTTCAGCCCTCGGC
Organism: Pseudomonadota bacterium; assembly: GCA_021809435.1. Lineage (GTDB taxonomy): Bacteria > Pseudomonadota > Alphaproteobacteria > Acetobacterales > Acetobacteraceae > Acidocella. Next base: position 64,165 of record JAKBAD010000002.1, read on the forward strand.
AATACCGCTTCAGCCTTGTTCACCACTGTTTCCCCTTTGCCCATCACGCTGACACAAAGTCACATAAAAAATCAAGTAGACTGACATAAAAAAATAGTGTTTGGTTGTCATACAATAAAACAGTGTCGCGAGGGTGCATGAAACTCGAACTCCATGACCGCAGCGCGCTCATCACCGGGGCATCCGGCGGGCTTGGGCTGCATTTTGCTTCTGTTCTGGCGCAAGCCGGGGCGCGCGTAACGCTCGGGGCGCGGCGTCAGGCCGAGTTGACCGCCGCCGCCGGGCAATTGCGGGCTGCGGGACATGAGGTCGATACCCTCCCGCTCGATGTTTCGCGGGAAGCCGATATCGATGCCGCCTTCCAGGACCGCGTGTATGATATTGTGGTCAATAATGCCGGCATCACCGGCCAGGGCGCCGCGCTCGACATCCCCGCCGAAGACTGGGACCGCGTGATGACCACCAATTTACGCGGCAGCTTTCTGGTGGCTCAGCGCGCCGCGCGGGCCCTGCACGCAGCCAAGCGGGGCGGTGCCATCATCAACATCGCCTCGATTCTGGGCCTGCGGGTCAGCGGCGCGGTGCTCGCCTACACCACCAGCAAGGCGGCCATCGTGCAAATGACCAAGGCCATGGCGCTTGAGTGGGCGCGCCATGGCATCCGCGTCAACGCGCTCTGCCCCGGATATATCGAAACCCCCCTCAACACCGCCTTCTTCGCCACCGAGGCGGGGCAAGCCCTGATCCGCCGCATCCCTCAGCGCCGCCTTGGCCGCGCCGAGGAGCTGGACGGGCCCTTGCTTCTGCTCGCCTCGGATGCCGGCAGCTACATCACCGGGGCCACGCTCGCCGTGGATGGCGGCCATCTCGTCTCAAGCCTCTGAGGATCATCATGGATTTCACCATTTCTCCCGCCCTCGATCAGTTGCGCCGCCAAATCGCCGCGTTCGTCGAGGAGCGGCTGCTGCCCCTCGAACGAGACCCCGCCAGCTATGACGCGCACGAAAACATCGCCGAGCCGCTGTTGGCGCGCCTGCGGGCCGAGGCGCGGGCGGCCGGGCTGTGGTGCCTGCAACTGCCCGAGTCCCGGGGCGGGCGCGGGGTGGGCCTGCTTGGCATGGCGGTTTGTTATGAGGAGATGAACCGCTCGATCTTCGGCCCCGTGGTGTTCAACTCAGCCGCCCCCGATGACGGCAACATGATGGTGCTGAACAAGCTGGGCAGCGAAGCCCAGAAGGAACGCTGGCTCGACCCCATTGCCCGCGGCGAGGTTCGCTCCGCCTTCGCCATGACCGAACCTCATCCTGGTGGCGGCTCCGACCCCGCCATGATCAGCACCATGGCCCAGCGGGTGGGCGACCGCTACGTGGTCACGGGCCGCAAATGGTTCATCACCGGCGCGGGCGTCGCCAAGCATTTCATTCTGGTGGCGCGCACCGCCGAGGGGGCCAAGAATGCCCACACCGCCCTGCTCTTTCACGCCGACCAGCCCGGCTGGCGCATCGAGCGGCGTATCCCGATCATGGGCCCCGAGGAACATGGCGGTCATTGCGAACTGGTTTTCGAGGGGCTGGAAATTCCCGCCGAGAACGTGCTGCTGGCCGAGGGCAAGGGGATGCGGGTCACCCAAACGCGCCTCGCCCCGGCGCGGCTCACCCACTGCATGCGCTGGCTGGGGCTGGCCAAGCGCTGCGTTGAGATCGCCACCGACTACGCCGCCCGGCGCGAGGGGTTTGGCGTGCGTCTGGCGGATCGCGAAAGCGTCCAGCTGATGCTGGGCGATCTGGCCATGCGCATCGAGGTCGGGCGCCTGCTCGTGGCCAAGGCCGCCTGGGCGCTCGATCGCGGCGAGCGTGCCCAGTCCGAGATCTCCATGGCCAAGATCCAGGTGGCCAATGTGCTGCACGATGCCGCCGACCGGGCCATTCAAATCAACGGCGCGCGCGGCTATTCCAAGGATACGGCGCTCGAATGGATCTATCGCTACGCCCGCCAGGCGCGGCTGGTGGATGGCGCCGACGAGGTGCATCGCATGCTGATCAACCGCCATCTGAGCACTGAGGGCCGGAGCTTCTGGTCCTGGCCGGTGGGAGGCGCCGCATGACACCAGCATGGCAGCCGCGCCTGGCGCAATGGATGGCCGGGCAGCTCGGCTTGTCCGGCCCGCTGACCCTCGAGCCGATCGCGGGCGGCCAGTCGAACCCCACTTATTTCGCCACCATGGGGGGCGCGGAATTTGTGCTGCGCAAACAGCCCGCCGGGCCGCTGCTCAAGGGGGCCCATGCCATCGACCGCGAATTCCAGGTGCAAACGGCGCTGGCCGCAACCCCCGTTCCCGTGCCGCGCATGGTGGCGTTTTGTGCCGATTCCGGCATCATCGGCACCCCCTTCTACCTCATGCAGCGTGTCGCCGGGCGGGTATGGCATCAAACCACCCTGCCCGGCGTCAGCCCAGATGAGCGGCGCCAGATGTACCTGGCCGTGGCGCGCACCATGGCGGCCATGCATGCCGTCGACCCCGCCGCCGTTGGCCTTGGCACCTATGGCCGCCCCGGCAATTACTTTGCCCGCCAAGTGGCGCGCTGGGGGCGCCAATGGGCCGAGGCCCTGAACAAAGGCATCCCCGAACTCGATGAGCTTCATGCCTGGCTGCTGGCCCATATGCCCGAAGATGACGGGCTCAGCGCCATCGCTCATGGTGATTTTCGCATCGGCAATATTCTCTTCGCCCCCGATAAACCCGCCGTGGCGGCGGTGCTGGATTGGGAGCTTTCCACCCTTGGCCACCCGCTGGCCGATCTGGGGTTTTTCTGCCTGTGCTGGCGCAGCCGGGCGGATGAATATGGCGGCCTCGCCGACACCAACTGGGCGGCGCTGGGCATTCCCTCGAAAGCTGAATTCCTGGCGGCCTACCATGCCCACGCGGCGCATGGCGCCCGCTTGCGGCCCTTCCACGAAGCCTTCGCCCTGTTCCGCTTCGCCATTATCTTCGTTGGCATCGCCGACCGCGCGCTCCAGGGCAACGCCGCCGGCAACGCGGCGGCCGATGCCATGCGCCTCGCCCGCGCCTTTGCCCGCCACGGGCTCACGGCGGCGCTGGAGGGCGCGACAGTTTAAACCACAACCCCATATCCAGCGCGCCGGGCCGCCACGGCGGTCACCCCCTCGGGGCGCTGATGTTCGTGCGACGGGAGGAGATATAAATGAACAAAATCTACGAAACGCCAGACGCGGCGCTCGATGGTCTGCTGCATGACGGCATGCTCATCGCCGCCGGTGGCTTTGGCTTGTGCGGCATCCCCGAACTGCTGATCGAGGCTATACGCCGCGCGGGCACCAAAGACCTGACATTTGCCTCCAATAACGCCGGGGTGGATGATTTCGGCCTCGGCCGGCTGCTGCAAACCCGCCAAATCCGCCGCATGATTTCCTCCTATGTCGGGGAAAACGCTGAATTCATGCGTCAATATCTGGCGGGAGAGCTTGAGGTCGAGTTCACCCCCCAGGGCACGCTGGCCGAGCGTATGCGCGCGGGCGGCTCCGGCATTCCGGGGTTCTACACCCGCACCGGGGTTGGCACGAGCGTGGCCGAGGGCAAGGAGCACAAAATCTTCAAAGGCAAACCCTACATCCTCGAAACCGCCATCGATGCCGAGCTGTCCATCGTCAAGGCCTGGAAGGCCGACACCACCGGCAATCTGATCTTTCGCAAGACCGCGCGGAACTTCAACGTGCCCGCCGCCATGTGCGGGGCCGTCTGCGTGGCCGAGGTTGAGGAGATCGTGCCCGCCGGCAGCCTCGACCCCGACCATGTTCACCTGCCCGGCATTTATGTGCACCGTGTCATCGCCGGCCAGCACGAGAAACGCATCGAACAACGCACCACGAGGAAGCACTGAGCCATGCCCTGGACACGCGAAACCATGGCCGCCCGCGCGGCACGGGAACTCTCCGACGGCATGTACGTCAATCTCGGAATCGGGATTCCCACGCTCGTCTCCAACTACATCCCCGCTGGCATGACCATCACCTTGCAATCCGAAAACGGGCTTTTGGGCATTGGCCCCTTCCCGACCGAGGCCGAGGTCGACGCTGATCTGATCAATGCCGGCAAGCAAACCGTGACCGCCCTGCCCCATGCCGCTTATGTCGACAGCACCTCCGCCTTCGCCATGATCCGCGGCGGCAAGATCAACCTGGCCATTCTGGGCGCGATGGAGGTCTCGCAAACCGGCGACCTGGCCAACTGGATGGTGCCGGGCAAACTCGTGAAGGGCATGGGCGGCGCCATGGATCTCGTGGCGGGGGTTTCGCGCATTGTGGTGGTTATGGAGCATTGCAACAAAGCGGGGCAAAGCAAGCTTCTGCGGCGCTGCACATTGCCGCTCACCGGCGCTGGCGTCGTGAACCGCATCATCACCGATCTTGGTGTCTTCGATGTGGTCGAGGGCGGGTTGCGCCTCATCGAAACAGCGCCCGGCGTCAGCGAGGCTGAAATCCGCGCCGCCACCGAGGCCCATATCGTCGGCTGACCTCCTCGGCCGCCCGCGCCGTCCCCCTGCCCGCCCAGGCGCCGCCGGGCGGGCATCACTTTGGCAAACATCAAACTAATCGCCATGCCTGCGTTATGTTTGCCTGTCGGGCACGGGTGTTATGCGTGGTTATCAAATATAAATATGTCCGGAGGAGACATGGTAACTCTCGCTGATACCGAAGCCCAGGGCGTTCGCAACGGCCCCAGCCTTGGCATCGAAACCCGCTCGATCGATTACGTGCCCCAGACCGAGCGGCATGGCAAAGTCTCGGCCCAGGGGCCGTTCTGGTTTCTAGGCAATTTCCAATTCTTCACCATCGCCATCGGCTTTATCGGTCCGGGCATGGGGTTGGGGCTGGGCGCCACGGCGCTGGCCTCGGCGCTGGGCATTTTGTTTGGCACGCTGTTCATGGCGTTTCACGCCAGCCAAGGCCCCGATCTGGGCTTGCCGCAAATGATCCAGTCACGCGCCCAGTTCGGCTATCGCGGGGTGATTTTGCCGCTGATCGGCACATTATTCACCTTTGCCGGCTTCAATGTGGTCGATACGGTGCTCATCTCCCAGGGGCTCAATCATTTATTCGGCTGGGGCATTCCGGCCGTTGCCGTGGGGCTGGGCATTATCGCCGCCATCATCGCCATTTTCGGGCATGACTGGCTGCATATCATTTTCCGCGTGCTGTTCTGGATCAGCCTGCCGCTTTACCTCATCATCACGGCGGCCATCATGCTGGGCAAAATCACACCAGAGGCCGCCGCCCACACCAGCTTCACCTGGGTGGCCTTCGCCGCGCAGTTCGCCGCCTGCGCCAGCTATAACATCACCTACGCGCCTTATGTCTCAGACTACACACGCTACCTGCCCGGCGGCCAAGGGCGCAGCGCGCTGGTGTGGAATGTGTATATCGGCGCCTCGGCCTCGGCGATCTGGCTGACCATTCTGGGCGCCTGGCTGGCAACTTATTTCGGCGCGTCCGATGGCATGGTCGCCACCAACGCCGCCGGCAATGCGGTGCTGCCGCATCTGGGCACGCTCACCGTGCTGGTTTCGGTGGCCGCGCTCACCGCCACCATGGGGCTCAACGCCTATTCAGGCATGCTCACGCTCATCACCGGGCTTGATTGTTTCCTCAACATTCCCTTCTCGCGCGCGGTGCGGGTTCTGGGTGTGCTGGCCCTGGCGGTCATCTGGCTGGCCGTGTCGCTGCCGCTCAACGCCAACGCCATCAACGCGCTCTACGACGCGCTCTCCGTCATGCTCTATCTGCTCGTGCCATGGACGGCCGTGAACCTGATGGATTATTTCTTCGTTCGCAAAGGCCATTACGCGATCAAGGATTTTTTTACGGCTGGAGGCATATATGGCGCCTGGGGCTGGCGCGGCTTGGCGGCCTATCTCATCGGCTTTGCCGCCAGCGTGCCGTTTTTCAACCTCGCTGGCGTGTTTGAAGGGCCCATTGCCCATATGCTGGGCGATGTCGATATCTCCTGGGCGCCTGGCCTACTGGTGTCGGGGCTGGCTTATTACCTCATCACCCGCTCGCTCGACCTCAGCGCCGAACGCCCCGCCATCATTGCCAGCGACGAGGCCTTTGGTCTCAAGCTCTAACCCCCTCACACCCCGCACAACCGTGCCAACTTCTCGCTGAATTGAGCCAATTCGATGGTGAGCACGCCCCTCCGCGCTGGAGGGGCGTTTTTTCTTGTCACGCCACGCGCGTTAAAACCCGGGTGGCCAGGTCCACAAACAATCTCACCGGCGGCAAGGCCAGCTTGGCGGCATCATAGGCCAGCTCGAACGGCGCGTTAAAGGCCAGCTCATCGGTCAGCAGGGGCTTCATCTCGCCGGCATCCACCCAGCGTTTGGCGTAATGTTGTGGCAAATAGCCCAGATAATCGCCCGAGAGAATCAACTGCGCGGCGACTTCCATGTTGTTCATCACCGCCGCCGGGCGCTGGGAGCGTATATGCTTGGTATCGCGCGCGCCCCAATAGCCGCGCGATACGATACGCTGGCGGCCGAGCGTCTCGGTGGTCACCTGTTCCGCCGCCAGCGCGAAAAACGGATGCAGCCGACCGCAATAGAAAAGATGCGGCTCCTCATAGAGCGGCAAATACGTCAACCCCAGCAGCACTTTTGGAAAACTGCCGATGGCGACATGCAGTTTCCCCTCAATCAGGTCGCGCAGAAGCTCGTTGGGGGGCTTGATCTCGACACTCAACTGCACATCGCCCCGCGCGGCGATGAACTGATGAAACAGCGCCGGCAAGGCGGCGCCGGGGTCGGTGATGGTGTTATCAAGCAGCCCAATCGCCAGCGTGCCGCGCACGCGCGCGCGCAACGCGCTGGCGCGCATGTCAAACCCGTCTATGGCGGCAAACAGCGTCTGCGTCTCGGTGAAAATCGTCTCGCCATCCTCGGTGAGCTTAAACCCAGCCCGCCCGCGCTGGCACAATCTCACGCCCAGCCGGGTTTCCAGCGCCGCGATCTGGTTGCTGATGGTCGAGGCGCTGACATTGAGCACGGTCTGGGCCGCCGTGAAACCGCGCGCCTCAACCACCGTCACAAACACCCGCAGCAGGCGCAAATCTATGGTATCGAGCCTGGCCATTATTTTCCCTCCCGCCCGTTCCCCAACCATAATTGCCAAAGGCCGCGCCCGTCAAAGCCCTGCCCCGGTTGGTTTTACAAACGTCAAACTAAATCGCGGCAGGTGGTGATGTAACCGCCCCCCAGGCAAGGGTAAATTGCGTCACCATAAAGCGGGAGACATTGCTATGAGCCCTATCGACCATCCCCAGCCGCTCAGCGGCAATCAAATGCCGCGCTCAGGTGGCATCGCCTCGATGATGCGCCTGCCGGTTTATGAAAGCGCCGCCGGGCTCGATGCCTGTTTCGTCGGCGTGCCGTTCGACCTTGGCACCTCCAACCGCACCGGTACACGGTTCGGCCCACGCCAGATTCGCGCGGAATCGGTGCTGCTGCGGCCCTATAATGTCGCCACCCGCAAAGCCCCGTTCGAGCGCCTGCGCGTCGCCGATATTGGCGATGTCGCCATCAATCCCTATAATCTTCACGATTCCATCGCCCGCATCGAGGCCAAATACGACGATATTTTGCGCCACGGCGCCAAGCCGGTCACGCTGGGCGGCGACCACACCATCGCCCTGCCCATTTTGCGCGCTCTGGCCAAACAACACGGCCCCGTCGGGCTCGTGCATGTCGATGCCCATGCCGACATCAACGACACCATGTTTGGCGAAAAAATTGCCCACGGCACGCCCTTTCGCCGCGCGGTTGAGGAAGGGCTGATCGACCCCGCCCGCACCGTGCAAATCGGCTTGCGGGGCACTGGCTACGCGGCCGATGAGTTCGATTGGGGCCGCCAGCAGGGGTTCACCGTCATCGAAGCGCATGAATGCTGGCACCACTCACTGGCCCCGCTCATGCGCGAGTTGCGCCCCAAACTCAGCGCCGGCCCGCTCTATGTGAGCTTCGACATTGACAGCCTCGACCCCGCCTATGCCCCCGGCACCGGCACGCCCGAAATTGGCGGCCTCACCGTGCCCCAGGCGCTGGAAATCATCCGCGGCCTCGACGGGCTCGACATCATCGGCGGCGATGTCGTCGAGGTTTCCCCCCCCTACGACCCGCAAGGCACCACCGCGCTGGTGGCGGCCAACATCGCCTTCGAAATTCTCTGCATCCTGCCTGGGGTTGGCTAAAGCACTCAGCGTTTAGCTGACTGCTTTAGCTTATATTTTGGCGAGAAATTTCAACCGTCTGATCTGACCATTCCGGTTCCGATCAGACGGTTCTGACGCTAGCCAGGCAGCAGCGAGAGATGCTCGTGCACGGCCACCCAGCGATTGTTTTGATTGCAAAATATTATGGTTTCCCGCTCATCATAGGCGCTCTCGCCATCATTGGTCCGCACGCGCGTATGGGTCTGATGCGTAAACACCGCGCAATCGCCAAACATCTCCACATGCTGGTGGGTGCTGGTGCACTCTAACACCTGAAAGCCATCTTCGCGCACCCACCGGTCATATTCAGCCTCATAGGCCGCGCGGCCGTGCATGACATGCGCGACGGCGTGAAAAACAAAACTCGCCTCCGGCGCAAAAAAGCTGAAATAACCCGCGCGATCATTGTGTTCAAACGCTGCTATGAGCGCATCGGCGGTGGCCAGAACATCGGCTTTCATAAATCCTCCCGAAATTTTTCTCTACCCCATGGGTCGCGGGGGCCGCATTACTCTGCGCCAAAAACGCCGTGCTTGTCTTCACAAAATCCCACGCCCCTTACACAAACGCCGCCAAATAGGATTTGCGGATATGGGGGGAGCGTATATCCCACAGCACCGTTGTCCCCTTGGCGATGATCCAGCTATCACCGGGGCCATAAACCACGGTCTGGCCGGTGGCCTCATCGGTGATGGCCAGCTCGCCATCGAGCAGCGTGGCGTGTTCGTGAAACGGATAGGTGACGCGGTATTTGCCCTGGGTGGCGGCATAAAGCCCGCCCGAAACCGGCGTTTGCAGCGTGCCAAACAGTAATTTGCCCGAGACCTTGACCGCGCCCTCAACGGTGGCGGCGCCGATATCCTCTGGCGTGCCCCACTCATCGAGCGGCTGACGGGTCATGTCGAGTTTGAAAGGCAGCATCGGCGTATCTCCTATTCGGCGGCCAGCGCCTGGCGGCGCGCGGCGATGTGGTGGGCGATGTAAGCGGCGTCGTGCCAGACGCCCCAGATGAATGGCGAGGCACGGCGCGAGAGCCAGGCCAGGCCCAGAAAATACAGCCCCGGAACCTCAGCGACGCCGCGCTGATGACGTGGATTACCGGCGGCGTCGAACGCATCGAGCTTGAGCCAGCCAAAATCCAGCCCATAGCCCGTCGCCCAGATGATGGAAGTCACATTGGCCGCCTTTATATCAAGCGCCGCCAGCGGGTTTGTTACACAAGCGGGCAATGGCGCCAGCTCATGGGCCTCCGGTTCGGGGGGCAGATCGAGCTTATGAGCGGCAACATATTCATCCGCCGCGCGCAGCATGGAGAGGTAATTCTCATCGCCCTGGCGGATATTTTGCTCGATATCGTCCGCGAAGCGCAGCACGCCCGCCTCATAGCTGGTGGTGCGGCCAACCAGCGTTATTCCCGCCGCCGCGAGATTGCGGAAATCGACCGTATGGCCGCCCTCGGCGCCGCTCACCGCGATGGTGACATGGGCCATATCGGGCGCCACGGTCTTGGCATCCCACATGCCCAGCGCGCCCAGCCACCACACAAAGTCACGCCCGCGATAGCGGCGCGGCGGGCGGTCGTGCGGGCCCACCGAGAGATAAACCCGCCGCCCGGATTTGCGCAGCTCATCGGCGATTTGCACGCCCGACGAGCCGGCGCCAATCACCATCACCGCGCCCGGCGGCAGTTGCGCCGGGTTTTTGTAATGCGCCGAATGAAGCTGCGCGATGCCCGCATCGTCTGGCACCAGCGGCGGAATAATGGCGCGCTGAAACGGCCCCGTGGCGGCCACGACATGCTTGGCCTCGAACGTACCCGCCGAGGTTTCGGCGATGAACAGCTCGCCCTGGCGGGTGAGTGATGTCACCTCAACCCCTTCGCGGATGGGCGCGCCCACCTGCTGGGCATAGCCGACCAGATAAGCGACGATTTCGTGCGCGGGGGTGAAGCCGTCTGGCCCGGTTTCGGTGAATTCCCGGTTGGGGAACCGGTCGTGCCAGGCGGGGCCGTTGGCGACCAGAGAGTCCCAACGCTCGGAGCGCCAGCGCTCGGCGATGCGGCCGCGCTCGAGCACCACATGCGGCACGCCCTGAGCGCCAAGATGTTCCGAGAGCGCAATGCCCGCCTGCCCGCCGCCAATAATGAGCGTATCGATTTTCTCAACTGACATATCCGGTATCCTTTGCGAGATTTCCCCGAAATTTCAGCTTATGAGCTGAGCTTCACCGAGGGTTTACGTGATGCCGTGGTTTTAAAAAATAACGATTTAACGGGGTTTTGGTTTTAAAAATTCAAAGCCATGCCTGGTAAAATGGCAAATGCTCATTACGCCTCGAACAAGGCGGTGATTTCACGCTTGAAGGGCAACACACCATCGGGCAGCAAGGGCGCGTCAAGCTCCTCGGCAAAGCGCCGCCCGGCATAGGTGGCGTGGGCGATGGTGGCGGGGGCCAGCGCATCACCCATGGCGCTGAGCTGCTCTATGCCATGGCGGGCCAGATCCAGCGCGCGCAGCTCATGCAGCAGGGCATCATTGGGCAGGCGCGCGGTAACGGGCAGCACGGCGCCAACCTCGATGATGGTTTCGCGGCCCGTGAACACGCACACCAACACCGCATGATCGGCCGCCACCCGCGCGATGCCCCGCGAGACGATGATCTCAACACCCGCCTCGAGCAGGCGTTTCTGGATGAAATGCTGCTCCATGGTGTTGCGTGTCCAGGTCGAGGCTTCAGAGGCCGGCGTGGCGTAGATGACCTGGTGGCCTTGTTTGGCCAGCGCCTCGGCCATCACACCGCCCATGTAATAATGGTCATCATCCCACACCAGCACGCGCCGGGCGGTGGGGTAGGCGCCGTTCATGATGTCATCGGGCGTAAAAATTTGCGCGCTTTCCGCCACCGGAATGGCGGTGGTGTGCTGATGACCGACAAAATCGTTACGCCAGCGCGCGCCCGTGGCCAGCACCACGCGCGGAAAGCCAAATTCTGTGACATCGGCGGCGGTGAGGCGGCTCTCGAGATAGATTTGCACATGGGGCAGCTTGTGCAGCTGCATCAGGCGGTAGTCGCGCACGCGGCCCCAGGCGGCGAGGCCGGGCAGGCGGCATTCGCGCGCCACGCGCCCGCCCAGCTCGCGCCCCGCCTCGGCCAGCGCCACCTCATAGCCGCGCTTGCCCAGCGCCTGCGCGGCCTCCAGCCCGGCTGGCCCCGCGCCGATGATCAGCACCGGCTTGTCGGTCTCCTTGGGGCGGATGCGCTCCGGGTGCCAGCCTTTGCGCCACTCCTCGGCCATGGTGGGGTTTTGCGTGCAGCGTAACGGTGATTGCGTGAAATCGCCGGAAACGCAAATATTGCAGCCGATGCATTCGCGAATATCCTCGAGCCGGCCTTCGCGGATTTTGGTGGGCAGGAATGGATCGGCGATCGAGGGCCGGGCCGCGCCGATCATGTCGAGCACGCCCTTGCGCACCAGCGCGGCCATGCGATCGACCGAGGTATAGCGCCCAACCCCCACCACCGGCTTGCTGGTAAGGCGCTTGATGCCCGAAATAAACGGCTCCTGCGCGCCCTCCTCGGCGAAGCGCGAGGTGCGGCTGTCATTTTCCCAGCCCGCCAGCGTGACATCCCACAGATCCGGCAAATCCGCCAGCAAGCCGATCATGTCCTCGACCTCGGCCACCTCGAGCCCGCCTTCGCCCAGCAGCTCATCGACCGAAATGCGGATGGGCACGGCGCATGTGTCGCCCACGGCGGCCTTGGTCTCCTCGGTGATCTCGCGCAGCAGCCGCACGCGGTTTTCAATCGAACCGCCATATTCATCGCCGCGCTGGTTGTAGCGCTTGGAGAGGAAATGATGCAAAAACCCCAGCGCGTGGGCGGCATAAACATAAATCAGGTCGAATCCGGCGCGCTTGGCGCGCTTGACCGCCGCCAGATGCCAGCCGCGCAAATTGGCGATGTCGGTTTTATCCATCGCGCGGGCCTGCACGGGGTCGTAGGTGAAGGTGGCGACCGGCAAATGCGCCGGCCCCATGGGCACTTCGCGCGAATAAAGATTGGGCCCGTTCATGCCGTTATAGGCAAGCTCGATGCCCGCCAGCGCGCCATGCTCATGAATCTTCTCGGCCATGCGGGCAAGCGCGGGAATATCGCGGTCATCCCACAGGCGCAGTTCGATGAAGGGGGTGATCTCGGAGGAATGATGCAATTCCACCTGCTCGGTGCACACCACCGCCCAGCCGCCCTCGGCCTTCACGCCGCGCATATGGGCGAGCGCCGTGGGGTCGCGGTAGCCCATGCCGTTGCAATGGGGCACCTGATAGAAGCGGTTACGCGCGGTGACGGGGCCGATTTTCACCGGCTCGAACAAAATATCGTAAGGGCTGGTCATGAGAATTTTATCCAGCTGGTCTTGAGGTAGGAGAATTTTTCCAGCGCGTGCAGCGAGAGATCGCGCCCAAAGCCCGACTGCTTGATGCCGCCAAAGGGGGTTTGCGGCGAAAGCGCATCGACCGTGTTGACCGACACGGTGCCAACCCGCAACGCCCCCGAGACACGCAGCGCGCGGTTGAGATTGCCCGTCCAGACCGAAGCCGCCAGGCCATAGGCGGAGTCGTTGGCGAGCGCTATAGCCTCGGCTTCGGTGTCAAAAGGGGTGACGGCCAGAACGGGGCCGAAAATTTCCTCGCGGCAGAGAGGAGAAGCCGGATCGGCGTGATCAAAGATCGTCGGGCCGAAGAAGGCGCCCGGTTGATCGGTGGCGGTCCCGCCCAGCACCAGCGCCGCCGTGTGGCGCGCCGCCTCGACATGGGCCTGCACCTGCGCGAGATGCGCGCGGTCCACCAGCGCGCCCATGCGGGCGGCGGGGTCAAGCGGGTTGGTGGGCGCATAGGCGGCGGCCTCGGCCACCAGCAGCTCGAGAAACCGCTTATGCACGCCCCGCTGCACCAGCAGCCGCGAATTGGCCGAGCAGACCTGCCCGGCATTGAAAAAAATACCCAGCGCCGCCGTCGCCGCCGCCGCTTCGAGATTTTCGGTGTCCTCAAACACGATATTGGCGCTCTTGCCGCCCAGCTCCAGCCACACCTGCTTCAAGTTGGACTCGCCCGCATAGCCCATGAGCGTGCGCCCCGTGCGGGTGGAGCCGGTGAAGGCCAGGCAATCGACATCCTGGTGCAAAGCCAGCGCCTTGCCCGCCTCGTGCCCAAAGCCGGTGACGATGTTGAGCACGCCATCGGGCAGCCCGGCTTCCTGCGCCAGCTCGGCCAATATCAGCGCCGAGAAGGGCGAGCGCTCGGAGGGTTTGAGCACCACCGAATTGCCGGCCGCCAGGGCGGGCGCGCATTTCCAGGCCGCCATGTCGAAGGGGAAATTCCAGGGCACGATGCCCCCCACCACGCCCAGCGGCTCACGCGTCACCAGCGCGAGATTACCGGCATCGGTGGGCGCCACCTCGCCGCCCACCTTGTCGATCGCCTCGGCGTAAAACCGCCAGACGGCGGCGGCGCCGGGAATGTCGATGGCCAGCGCCTCGGCCACGGGCTTGCCCATATCCAGGCTCTCGGCCAGCGCCAGGCGCGGGGCATTGGCCATAATGAGCTCGGCGAGCTTGAGCAAAATATCGCGCCGCGCCGCCATGGGCCTGGCCCGCCAGCGCCCATCCTCGAAGCTGGCACGGGCGGCGGCCACGGCCTTGTCGACATCCGGGGCGGTGGCGCGGGCCACCTCGCCCAGCACGGCGCCGGTGGCGGGGTTGAGCTTGCGCCACGTGGCCCCGCCCGCGGCTGGCGCCATGGCGCCATCAATGAACAGCCCGCTTGGCAGGCGCAGGGTTTCCGCCGCGCACTGCCACGCGGTGAGGGTGGTTTCGGTCATGGGTCTGGTCGCTTATTTCTGGGGAATGAGTTCGCCCTCGACCACGTAACGGCGGGGGCGGAAGAAGGCGACACCCGCCACCAGCGTGCCAATGCCAACCAAAGCCGTGGTGAGGTTGAAGGTGGAGATGGCATAGAGCCCGACGGTCATGAGCGAGATGGCGCTGACGAACGGGTACACACCATAGAGCAGAAAATGCCCCCACGAGGTGCGATAGGCCGTGCGGTGCACCCAGGCGCAGGCCAGCCCCGCCATGCCGAAATAAAACGCCACTTGCAGGCCCGAGGCGGTGACGGCATCGGAGAGAATGGCGCTGACGGAGGGCATGAAGCCGGTGAGCAGAATGCCCACCAAGCCAGAGCCAATCAGCCACCAGGTGGCGGTGCTGGGGTTTTGCGTGCGCGGCGACACATGCCCAAACGCGGCCGGCAACGCGCCATCTCGCCCCATGGCGAACAGCGTGCGCGTGACCTGGAGCATGCCGGTTTGCACCGTGGCGGCCGAGGAGAAAATAACCGCCACCGACACCACCAGCCCGCCCACGCGCCCAAGCCCGGCGGAGAGCGCGATGTTGTAGAGCAGATTGCTCGAATCATTGCCCGTATCGGCGGCGCTTAACAGCAGCAGCGTGACGATGGCGAACAGCGAGTAGAGAAAAATGGTGACAAACACACCCGACAAACCGCCATTGCCCGCCGCGTGCGCGCCATTGGCGGTTTCCTCGCCCAGATTGGCCGTGACATCCCAGCCCCAATAGAGGAAAATGACGATCAGCGCGGCGGCGGAGAATTCCGGCATCGAGGCGGTGTGGAAGAAGAAGCTCGGCGAATAATCGGCCATGGTGAAGGGGTTGGCGGGCATTGCGCCGTGGCTGTGAATGACCGCCGCCAGCCCCACGAACAACAGCACCAGCATCTCGAACGCGACCATGAAAATCTGCGCGTAGGAGGTGGTTTTGATGCCAAACATAATCACCCCGACAATGGCGAAAAACCATGCCACCGAAAGCCCGGTGGTGATGGCGACATTATTGGCGAGGGCGGGATTGATGAAATCGAGCACGGCGGTGGAGAGCGGCACCACGCCTGAGATGATGAAGATCATCTGCGCCGTGATCAGCGCCCAGCCTGACATGAAGCCGAAGAATTTGCCAAAGGTGAGGCTGACCCAGTTAAAGGCCGCGCCCGCATGGGTGACATGGCGGTTGAGCGCCTTGTAGGCCAGCGCGATGCCCAACATGGGCACGGCGAAAATGAGTACATAAAGCGGGCTGCGCAGGGCGGCGGTGGTAATCAGCCCGCCCATGGCCAGCGATATGGCATTGGCCGGGCCAGACCCAGCCACGCCGAGCGTGAGGGATTCGAAAAAAGACAAAGAGTCCTTGCGCAGACTATGGGTCATGGTCGCGGCTCCTGTTGCGGGGATAAAGGAGGGCGGCGCGCGCCGCCCCTGTTCAGGCGGCGGGTGAGAGGCTGGGCGCGGGCGAGAATTTCTTGGCCAGCACGTAATAAACCGGGCTGATGACCGCGATGCCCACAATCCAGGAAATATCAACCCCGCCCAGCATATTGGCCACCGGGCCGGTGTAGAGCGTGGTATCGACAAAGGGCAGCTGAATGAGAATGCCCAGAATATAGCAGGCGATGGCGGGTTTGTTGAACCGCCCGTAAATGCCACCTTCGGGGCGGAAGAAGGCATCGACGTCATAATCGCCGTGGCGCACCAGGTAGAAATCAACCAGATTGATCGCGGTCCAGGGCACCAGAACATAGAGCAGCAGCAAAATGAAGTTCGTGTAGTTGGTGAGGAAATTGCCCGCCGCGAACAATGCGATTCCCAAACCGATGACGGTGATGGCAATGGCGGTCACCACCCGCGCCACTGGCCCGGCTTTCCAGTTGGGCATGAAGGTATGCACCAGCGTGATGGTGGAGAGCACGCCGCAATATAAATTCATGGCGTTGGTGCCCGCGATGCCAATGGAGAAAATGGCCACGATGGGAATGGCGGCCGCGCCCGTGAAGGCGGTGAGCCCGCCCACCGGATCGCCATTGGCGGCGACGAGGCCGAGCAGCGCGCCCAGCACCATGGGCAAAATGGAGCCCAGCGTGCAGCCCCAATAAGAGGCCCAGAAAGCCGGCACGGCGCCGGTGTCGTGGGGCATGTAGCGCGTATAATCCGAGACATAGGGCGCATAGGCGATCTGCCAGAGCGCGCCGACCGAAATCATCGAGCAAAAGCCGGCGAGGGTGAAGCTGTTCATGTGCGAGAGCCCGGCGGGCAGGCCGTGCACGAACACCATCCACACAAAGGTGAGCAGCAGCGCGCCACCCGAGGCGTAAGTGAGCACGCGGGCATAAGCATGAATGAGATCGTGCCCGAAAATAGTGGCGATGACCGAAATCACCGCGATGGCGGTAATCAGCAGATTGGCGTTGACATGAGGCAAAATGGTCGCCAGCGACTGCCCGCCCAGCACAATGTTGGAGGCCAGAAACCCGACATACATGACAATGACAATGGCCACCACCAGCACGGCCCCCATGGTGCCAAACTGCCCGCGCGTCTGCACCATTTGCGGCACGCCCAGTTGCGGGCCCTGTGCCGCGTGCAAGGCCATGAAGATGGCACCAACCAGATTGCCAATCGCGATGGACGCGATGGCCGAGACAAAATCAAGCTTGAACACCGTTGTCGCCAGCGCGCCGGTGACGATGGTGAGCATCATGATATTGGAGCCGAACCAGATGGTGAACAGGTCACGGAACGTGCCATGACGCTGATCTTTGGGAATCTGGTAGATGGTGTGCTGCTCGACAGCACCTGGGCGTTCGCTAGCCATGAGCGGTCTCCTGGGGGTTGAAGCACCGAGAGGGTGCGAAAGGCGGCCGTATCAAAGACGCAAAAAATGGTCGGAGCGTGCAGCACGGCACTCTGATCGAGCTTACCTCACGCGGAACACGAGCCATGCTCGCGACCACTCCCCTTGTCTTTGTTGCTTCAAGATTACACAAACCATTAAGGATTTTGCATTGAATTTATCGAACCAGCGGCGAGCCTTCACCATAGCCATGATGAAAGATAAGGCATGACGCGGTGCACACAGATTAAACCGCAGGCAAACCAAGATGGCTTGGATCACGTGGCGGGCTTTGCTACAAGCATGTCATGCCCAACACCGTTGAAATGCTGGCGGCGCTTGCCGCTTTCCCCACCATCAGCGCCGACAGTAACGAAGCCCTGATCCGCTTCGCCGCGCAAGCGATTACCCAGGCGGGCGGGCGGATTGAAAATCTTGCTGGTTCGGTAAAGGGAAAATTCAACCTCATGGCCAGCTTCGGTCCCGTCGCGGGGGCGGGTATCGTGCTGTCTGGCCATAGTGATGTGGTGCCCGTGGCGGGGCAAAACTGGCACTCCGCCCCCTTCTCCTTAACCGAGCGCGAAGGGCGGCTGCATGCCCGCGGCGCCTCTGACATGAAGGGGTTTCTGGCCGCCATGCTCACCGCCGCCGCGCGCTGCGAGGTGGCCAAACTCACGCGCCCCCTGCATCTTATTTTTTCATATGACGAGGAAATCGGCTGTGTTGGCGTGCGAGATCTGCTCGCGCGGCTGGCGGCGGAAAGGTTTGTGGCCCAGGGGGTCATCATCGGCGAGCCGACCGAGGGGCGGGTGATCACGGGCCATAAGGGTAAAATCGCCGGCTGCCTGTGCTGCCGGGGCCGCGCCGCCCACTCGGCCAACCCGGCGCTGGGGTGCAACGCCATCATGCTGGCCGCCGATATGCTGAGCGAGATGCGCGCCCTGCAAACCGAATTGATGCAAGGCCCCCGCGATGATGCCTACCCGTTCCCCTTCACCAGCCTGCATGCCGGGCGCATCAAGGGCGGCGTGGCGCTCAACATTGTGCCCGATGCCTGCGAGATCGAATTCGAGCTGCGTCATCTGGCCGGCACCGATACCGATGCCCTGCTGGCGCGCCTGCGGGCGGCGGGGGCGCGAATCGGCGCGGCCTCCAACGGCGGCACGGTAACGCTGGAGGTCACCAACCACTATCCAGGCCTCGAGACCCCGCGCGGCGCCGCCATCACACAAATCGCCCTGGCGGCGGCGGGGCGCGATGAAACCGGCAAGATCGGCTTTGGCACCGAGGCCGGGCTGTTCGCCGAAAGCCTGGGGCTGGAAACCGTGATTTGCGGCCCCGGCAGCATAGACCGCGCGCATAAAGCCGATGAATATGTCACGCGCGATGAGCTGGCCGCGTGCGATGCGTTTCTCGACCGGATCATCGCCACCCTGACCTGACCCTCAGCACGTGCCTGGCAGCGGCTTACCCTCCAGCAATTCCCGGCACAGCTCTATAAACGCCTCGGCGGTG
The DNA here is from genome assembly GCA_021809435.1 of Pseudomonadota bacterium. Taxonomy (GTDB): domain Bacteria; phylum Pseudomonadota; class Alphaproteobacteria; order Acetobacterales; family Acetobacteraceae; genus Acidocella. The sequence goes on from JAKBAD010000002.1 coordinate 82,698, forward strand.
GGGGTGCGGCGCATGCCGCGAAACAGCGCGATGCCGTAAACCAGTGGACGGAGCGAATCCTCGAGCGCCAGATAAGATAATTTCCGGCCATCGAGGGTGGAGAGATTGCGCGGCCGGGCATTGGCGAGACTATACCCCTCGCCACGCCCGACAAGGCTGCGAATGACATCGATATAGCCATAGCGCCCGGCAATATTCGGGTTCACCCCGGCCTGGCGGAATAGCGAGAGAAAATAATCGCGGCTCATGGGCAGATCGAGCAGCAAAAAATTATCCTCGGCCAGTTCGCGCAGCATCACCGAGCGGCGGCGCGCGAACGGGTGCGCGGTGCCGACATAAGCATAAGGCTGCACGGGCGCGAGCGGCAAAAACTCAAAATCAGGCGGAATGGCCAGATCGTAAGTCAGCAGCAAGGCAATCCGCCCCGCGCGCAAATGCTCAAACAACTCGATCTGGCTGCCCGCGATCGCGGCGGCGCGCGCCGCCTCATGCCGGCGCCGAAACTGGCTGAGCAATTCTGGCGCCACCAGGGGAAATAACGTCGAGAGGCAGCCAACCTCCAGCGGTCCGGCCACGCGCGCCGAGATCTCGAGCGCCGAATTTTCCACCTCCTCGGCCTGCAGCAGCAGCGCCCGCGCCTCGCGCAGAAAACGCTGCCCCTCGGCGGTGAGCGAGAGCCCCTGGGCATGATGGCGAATGAAGAGCTGAATGCCATAGGCGTCCTCGAGCGCGGTAATGGCCGAGGAAATGGAGGGCTGGGAAATATTCACCCGCTCCGAGGCCAGCGTGATGCTGCCGGTCTCGGCGGTGGCGACAAAATAAGCGATCTGCTTGAGGGTAAAACGCATGGATTAGGGGTTTCCGAAGCCAAGCCTTGGCAGATTATGTTTTACAGAGCCACCGCCAAAGGCAACATGAAAATACCAAAAAGGAGTGCCGCCCATGACCTTTTCCCTCATCGCGCGTTGCCCGCGCACCGGCCAGTTCGCCGTGGGCGTCACCTCGTCATCGCCCGCTGTCGGCGCGCGCTGCGCCTTTGCCCGCGCGGGTCTGGGGGCGGCGACCAGCCAAAACATCACCGACCCGCGGTTGGGCCCTGGCCTGCTCGATGCCCTGGCCAACACCCACACGGCCGAGGCCGCTCTGGCGCGGGTGCTGGCCCAAGCCCCTCACCCCGGCTACCGCCAGCTCACCGTGCTGGGCGCCAGCGGCCCGGGGGCGGCATGGTCGGGCGCCCATACGCTTGGCGTGCACGCCCAAGCGGTGGGCGAGCATGCGGTCTCGGCGGGCAATCTGCTCGCCACGGCCCGCGTGCCCGGCGAGGTGGTGGCGGCATTCGCGGCCACCGACCCCGAGACCGAACTCGGCGCGCGGGTGATTGGCGCCTTGCAAGCCGGGTTGGCGGCGGGGGGCGAGGCTGGGCCCATCCGCTCGGCCGGGCTGCTTGTGGTAGCCGCCCAAGCCTGGCCGCTGGCCGATTTGCGGGTGGACTGGCACGACGAGCCGCTGACCGAACTGGCCCGACTGTGGGCGCTGTGGGCACCGCAGATGCACGACTACGTCACCCGCGCGCTCACCCCCGCCGCCGCGCCCGCCTATGGTGTGCCCGGCGACGAATAACCCCCCGCTCACGGCAGCTCGGCGATGATATCCACCTCCACCAGCCATTCCGGCCGGGCCAGCGCCACCACCACCAGCCCGGTGAACACCGGATAAACGCCCTTCATCCACCGCCCCAGCACGCGATAAACCGGCTCGCGGTGGCGAATATCGGTGAGATAGACGGTCACCTTGCAAATGGTCTCCAGCCCCGCGCCACATTCGCCGAGCAGCAGCGTGATGTTCGCCATCACCTTCTCGGCCTGGCCGCTGGGGTCGCCCACCGCCACGTTCTCGCGCGTGTCGAGATCCTGTGCCACCTGGCCGCGCAGATAAATGGTCTTGCCCGCGACCACCGCCTGGCAAAGGTCATTGTCGAGCCGCTGCTCGGGGTAGGTATCTTTGGTGTTGAATGGGCGGATGCGCTTATGGATCATGGTCATCCTCGTTTGCGGTTATACACTCCGGCCTATGGCCAAACCCAATGTGGCACTCGCCCATAATTTCATAAAGCGGATACTGACGGCGATCGGCTTCGATTTTTCAAAATCAACAGCCTGTTTATTAGGCACCCGTTAGGTACCAAAAGGGGCGAACCGGCGAGAGACTATGTTCCGCATTGTGCCGAACCCGCACGGTGCTGGAAATCCGCCACATGGCGGGAGGATCATGCCATCATGGGCCGTTAACATGGCGAGGATCTGGTTACCCGCCCCCCCGCCGTTCCGCCCTTGGCAAAAGGCCGAAAGCCGCGTTAATCTCGCCGGTAAAATGACCATGCCTCAGCATCGCTCCCGCGCCCCGGCGCCGCGTTTCGTGTTCGCGGTGGCGGGGGCCACGCATGTGGCTGGGCTGACCCCGGCATTGCAGGCGCTAAAGCGCGCCACCGCCGCCGAAATTATTGTCGTGCAGCGCGCCGGCGACCCGCCCGCGGCGCACGACAACCGGTTAAACGCCGCCCCGCCACCGGGCCTTGGCGCCCACCAGGCGGCCATATGGCTAAAAACCCGTCTGCACCGGCTGGTGGGGCTTGAGCGGCCCTTTTGCTACCTCGACTCCGACGTGCTGGCGCTCGGCCCTGAAATCGAGGCGATCTTTGCCCAGACCACCGGCCCCGTGGCCTTTGCCCCCGACCACGCCACGCTCGACCAGTTTTCGCCCTATGCGGTGCGCTGCGGCTGCACCGGAGCCTGCGGCCATTTGCGCGAAGCGCTGTTTTGCACCTGGGGGCTCGATGTGCCCGGTGATTTCAGGCTGTGGAATGGCGGCGTGTTCGTGGCGCGGCCGGGCGCCGAGGCGCTGCTCGATGACTGGCACGCGCGGGCCGCCGCGCTGTTTGACGCCCCCTATTGGCGCACGCGCGACCAGGCCGCCCTGGCCGCGGCCCTGTGGCGCGCGGGCGCCCAAAACCTGCCCACCCTGGCGCCGCGTTTCAATTTCATTCTCGATTGCTGCCGGGGCCTATCAGCCGCCGCGCGCACAGCCACGCCCGCCGCCCGCCTGCCCGTGAGCCCGGCCCACCTGCCCCTGCCCGATGCCGCGGCCGTGCATCTCATCAACCACGGCGTCGGCCGCACTGGCTGGCCGCACTGGGACCATCTCGCCCATTATCTGGAGCTTGCGCCATGAGCCCGCTACCCCCTGTTCATACCATGTGGCTGGGCGAGCGGCTTTCGGGCCTCGAGCGTCTGACCCTCGCCTCCTACGTCGCCCAGGGCCATGCGGTTTCGCTCTGGGCCTATGATGACCTCACCGGCCAAACCCCGCCCGGCGTGCGCCTGCGCGATGCCGAGGCGGTCTTTCCCCGCGCGCGCATTCAGCCCAAGCGCCACGCCGAGGCGGGGGTGGGCGTGGGGCGGGGCAGTGTGGGGGGCGTGTTTTCCGACCTGTTCCGCTACCGGGTGCTCCATGAGCACGGCGGCATCTGGGCTGATATGGATGTCACCGCCCTCAGGCCCCATCTGTTCGATGGCCCCTATGCTTTCCGGCCGCACCGGCTGGGCGCGGTGGCCAGCATCATGCAGGCCCCCAAGGGCAGCCCGTTTCTCGCCTGGGCCTATGAGCAAACCGAGGCCATCGCCGGCCCCGAAACACCCTGGCTGCTGCCCATCCACATTCTCAACGAGGGCATCAGGCGGTTCGGGCTCGAGAGCGCGATTGTCGGGGGCATGAGCAATCTCGACCTGTGGAGCGAAATCAAGCCCTTCATCGAGGGGCGCGCGGCGTTTCCGGGGCCCTGGTTCGCCGTGCATTGGATGAACGAGCTCTGGCGCACGCTGGCGGCGCAACAGGGCTGGCTCGATGGCCGCCACCTCACCGCGCTCACGCTCGATAAAAACGCCCCGCCGCCCGGCTCGACCCTGCACGAACTCTATCGCGCCCATGGCCTGGCCGATCTCCACGAACCCTACCCCACCGCCTTGGCCAAACCCGTGGCCCTGGCGCCCGAAGCCCCGCGCGTGGCCAAACGGGTGGATATGCTGCTGCCCGCCCTGGCCCCCGGCGGCGCCGAGCGCATTGTGCTCGACACACTGGCCAGCCTGCCGCCCGGCACCACCGCCCGCCTGCACGTGCTGGGCACCAGCCCGCACGACCTGCCCGCGCCGCCGCGCGTGTTGGTGCACCGGCCACAAGGCCCGCGCGCCGCACGGCTGAAGGCCATTGCCGTTGAGCTGCTGGAGCAGGGCGGCACGCTCTACACGCATCTCATCCGCCATGAGGATCTCGCCCTGCTCTGGGCCCAGGGCGTGCCCACCGTGCCGGTGCTGCACAATGCCCGCCCTGGCTGGTCAGACCCGCCCGCGTGCTACAATACCAGCCTGGTGCCCTTTGTGGTGGCCTGCGCCGACGCCGTGGCCGCCCAGGCCACCGAGAGCGGCCTGACCCGGCCCCCGCTGACGCTGCGCCACGAACTGCCCGGCCAAGCCGACCCCGCCGCCCTGGCCGAGGCGCGGGCGGCGCTGCGGGCCCGCCATGGCATTGACCCTGGCGTCGTGCTCATTGGCATGGTGGGGCAGTTTAAACTGCAAAAAGCCTATGCGCGCGCGCCGCTGGTGCTGGCCGCGGTGAAGGCGGCGGGCGTGAACGCCCGGCTGATGGTGCTGGGCGGCTGGGACCACGCCTGGGGCTCGGGCCGCGCGGCCTATGAGGCCTTCATGCGCGCCGCCGTAGAAGCGGGCGTGGTGGCCGACATTATTTGCCCCGGCGCGGTCACGCCCGCCCAGCCCTATTATGCCGCGTTCGATGTGCTGCTCAACTGCTCGGCCTATGAGGGCTATTCCATCGCCATGCTCGAGGCCCAGCAGGCCGGTTGCCCGGTGGTGGCCAGCCAGGTGGGCGGTGCCGGCGAAATGCCGGGGGATCTGGCGCTGATCGACCCGCCCGACGATATCGGCGCCTATGCCAGCGCCATTATCGAGCGCGCCACCGGCGGCGCGCGCACCCTGCCGCCCAAACCCTATGCGCCCGGCCTGCTGCCCGCGCTCTGGCGGCTGTTGCCCGCCGTGCCCCGCGCGCCCGATGAAACCCACACCGGCGCGCTCATCCTCACGCAATCGCTTGAGCGCGGCGGCCCGGCCAGCGCGCTCACCCGCCTGGCGGGCGCCCTGCCGGTGGCGCGCAAACTGCTGGTGGGCACATTTGGCGCCGTGCTGGAACCACACGCCCACGCCCTGCGCGCCGCCGGCACGCCGCTGCTGGCCGGCCCCAGCCAAGACGTAACCGCCCAGGCCGAGGCGGTGCTGGCATGGGTGCGGCGCTACCGGCCGCGCACGCTTTGCTTTTGGTCGGTGGCGCCCGAGCTGAAGCTGCTGCTCGCCAAGCTGTTCGAGACCTCGGCGCTGCGGCTGGTGGATGTCAGCCCCGGCCCGATGCTGTTTGACGAGCTGGCCGCCGCCCAGCCCTTCGCGCGGCGTCTCGCCTTCTCGGCGGCGCAATATTTCGCGCGGTTAGACGCCTTTGTAAGCCTGCACAAAACCGGCGTGGCCCCCAAGCCGGCGCGCAACATCGTGGCGCCGCTGGGCGTGCCAGACCCGCCGGCCTTCGTGCCCCTGCCCGCTCCCTGGGCGCTGCCCGCGCGCGGCTTTGCGCCTGAGCTGGTGGTTGGCACCATTTGCCGGCTGGTGCCCGATAAGCATATCGAGCATCTGCTGCTGGTGGCCAGGCGCCTGCGCAAGCTGGTGCCCGGCGCCGTGCTGATGGTGGTGGGCGGGCCCGATGGCCAGTCTGTGCCCTACGCCCAGGATATAATGCGCCAAGCCGACGCCGAACCGGGCATAAGGTTTGTGGGCCCGTGCGACGACCCGCTGCCCTATTTGCGGCTGTTCAGGGTGTTTTTGCTCACCGGCCGGCGCCAGGGCTGCCCCAATGCCTCGCTGGAGGCCATGGCCATGGGCTTGCCCGTGGTCGCCGAGCCCGATGGCGGGGTGGCCGAGCAGGTGGTGAATGGCGAGACCGGCTATCTGGCCGCCACGCCCGAAGCCATGGCCCGGCGCGTGGCCGCGCTGTTGCGCGATGAGCCCCTGCGCGCCCGGCTCGGGCAGCAGGCGCGCCTACATTGTCGGCGCAATTTTTCCATTGATACAATGGCCGAACGATATGATAAGATATTGTTCATGAGCGGCTGATCCCCGCCGGAGGATGCCATGAGCGACGACAGGCCGGGTTTGAAACCTGGGGACAAAATGGGCCTGAGCCGCCGCGCGCTGCTGGGCGCGGGGTTTATGCTGCCGGTGAGCTTCGCCCACAGCGCCCGCGCCGAGGGGCCGGTGATGATGGCCTATAATGGCGAGAGCTACGAGCCTGATAATAACGTCTCAACCACCGACCAGGGCGAGACGGGCGGGGGCGAGACGGGCGGGGGCGAGACGGGCGGCGCAACCGGCGGCGGCGGCGCGGAGTCGGCCAGCTCGGCGCTCGGCCAGTTGCAGAACATGACCAATGGCTCGGAATCGCTGAATCAGGGATTTTTTGGCGGCGGCGGCGGGCCGGATGACACCACCGTGGACGTGACCCCGCCCGAGCCGCCAACGCCGCAGGCCGAGCCGGTGGAGCCCTCGGACGAGGATAGCGCGAACAGCGACAACGAGGACAACAACGCCCCCTATGACGAGCCGCCCGCGCCCCCCGACGATGACAGCGGCGATGATCAGGATTTACAGAGCCAATATGACGACGCCCAGGCCGAGGCCGATGCGGCCGCCGCCGCCGCCGCCAGCGCCGCCGCCGCCTGGGCCACCGCGCGCAGCAACAGCACCACCACGCCCGATCAGTATAACCAGATCTACCAGACCTATCAGCAGGCCCAGTCGGCCGAGCAATGGGAGCGTTATAAGATCGAGCGCCTCCAGGCGGCGATCAAGTCCAAAAAGCCGGTGATTTATGTGCTCGACGGAGACGGACCATGAGCCGCGCGCTCAGGGCCTCGGCGCTGCTGGGCGCGCTGCTGGGCGCACCCATGGCCGCCTGGGCGCAGGCGCAAACCGGCTGCCCGGCGCATTCGGTTGCCTATAAAATCGAGGAAACCGCCAGCGCCACCATCGTGCATTGCCATTGCGCCACGGGGTTCGCGGCCCAGGGTGGGCAATGCCTGCCCCCCGCGCCGCCGCCCGGCGCGCCGCGCATCAGCTGCGCGGTGGCCGCGCAGCGCATCGCGCGCGATCTCGCGCAAATTCAGCACCAGCGCGAGCTGGCGACCCAGAACCAGGCCCAATTCGCCGATGCCCGCAACCTGGGCGGCAAGGCCGCGAAAGACATGCTGACCGCCGCCGGCGAGCTGACCATCGGTGTCGCCGCCGCCGAGGATGAGCACGAGACGGAGGCGATCTCCGCGCTGACGGACCAGACCGCGCAGCTCGAGGCGCAGATTCCCACCATCTCGGACAAGGACGAGCTAGAGACCGCGATGAGCCATTTGCGGCAGCTCGACAGCCAGCTCGACGCCGTGCAGGACAATGCCGGCTTCAAGGAGCTGGTGCGCAACGGCATGGATGCGCGCGAAAGCTGGAAGCTGGGCCAGGGCGCGCTGCATGACGGCTTCACCGCCGCCGCCAGCGTGAATGACCAGATCGCCCAGCAACTTGATAACCCGCAATTCCGCCAGGCCGTGCTGGGCGAGGAGCCGGGCGAGACCAAGGATGACGCGCTCTGGGACCACAGCGCCGACGTGCTGAAGGAGCTGGTCTCGCAGACCGCCGAGCACGCCCAGTTTCTGTCTCATTACCAGGCCATCACCGGCCCGGCCATCACCTGGACGAGCTTTACCATCGACGCCGCTTATGCCGATCTTGAACTCTGGTTCGCGGCGCAAAGCGCCGATCAGGCCGACCAGAATGCCGGCCAGCTCGCCCGCGCCGCCGGGGTGCTGCAACAGACGTTCAAAACCGACATGCAGGCCCGCCAGACCTGCACGCCATGAGCATAGACGCCACAGCCTACGATGCCACGCGCGATTTCTCGCGCAAGGCCGTGCGCTCGCTGTGCTACGCGCCGCACAGCAACCTGTTTTTCGACCGCCAGGGCCGCGTGCGCGCCTGCTGCTTCAACTGGAGCGAGCCGCTCGGCAATCTCACCAGTCAAACGCTCGATGAAATCTGGTCAGGCGCGCAGGCTGCCCTGATGCGCGCGGCGCTGGAGCGCTATGAGCTGCCCGCGGGCTGCGCGTTTTGCCGCTTCCAGACCGACCAAGGCTGGATGGGCGGCGCCAAGATGCGCCAGTTCGACCATTTCGCGGTAACCGAAACCCCGCCCCGCTGGCCGGGCCAGATGGAGTTTTCCCTCTCCAACGCCTGCAATATCGAGTGCGCCATGTGCGATGGCGAGCATTCCTCGGCCATCCGCGCCCACCGCGAGGGGCTGCCCGCCCAGCCGCGGCTCTATTCCGATGAGATGCTCGAGCAGTTCCGCCCTTATCTGCCCCATCTCACCCAGGCGAAATTTCTTGGCGGCGAGCCGTTTCTCGCGACCGAGAATTTCAAGATCTGGGAGATGATGATCGAGGAAGGACCGCAAGGCACCTGCCACGCCACCACCAACGGCACGCAATATAACGCCCGCATCGAGCGCGTGCTGGAGCGGCTGCGCTTTGGCTTCGCCCTCTCGCTCGATGGCGCGCGCCGCGAAACCATAGAGCGCGTGCGCTACGGCGCCAAATATGACGAGGTGATGCGCAATGTGCGGCGCTTTATCGCCTACACACGCGCGCGGGGCACCGGCTTCACGCTCACCTATTGCCTGATGCGCCCCAACTGGGCCGAATTTGGCGAATTCTGCGCCCTGGCCGACTCGCTGGGCGTGCGGGCTTCCCTCAACACCGTGCTGCGCCCGCCCGGCTATTCGCTCTACACCCTGCCCGCCAGCGAATTGCGGCGCGTGGTGACGGCGCTTGAGCGCCAGGCGCCGGAGCTGGAAACCAGCCTGACACTCAATAAGTCCGTATGGTTTGACGAGCTGGAGCGCCTGCGCCGCAAATGCGTTGCCATGGAAGCCGCGACCGCGCCGCCGCCGCCCCTGCCCCGCGTGCACACCGCACCGCTCACCACGCCGCACCACGCCATTGTGCTGGGCATAGAAACCCCCGCCCAGGCCAGCCATGCCTGCATCAATCTGCACATGTTACGCAGCTTCTCGCACACAACCTTGGTGGCCGCCGCGGGCGGGTGCGAAAGCCCCGACGCCCAGGTCACCGCCACTGATCCGCTGTCGCTGCGCACTGGCCTGTTCGATCTGCTGCCCAGCCACATTGAACGCGCGCTCTATATTGGCGCCGACCAGCCCCCGCCCCGCCACGACATAGACCGCGCGCTGGAACGCTTCGCACCGCCGCTCGCCTTTGCCCGCGCGGGCCGGATGATTGACGAGGCCAGCGCGACCATGGTGCGCTGCGGCTGCACCGGCGCCTCGTGCCCCCATGCGCGCGAGGCGCTGCTGTGCCTGTTGGGCGCCGATGTCACCGATTGCGCCTGGGCGCTGCCCGACCCTTCCCGCTTCGCCGCCACCCGCGCCGCCCTACCCCTGCTGGCCGCCTGGCGAGACTATGCCCAACAGGCGGCGGCCAACAACTATTGGGCCGATCCCGTTCTAGCCGGGCTCATCGCCATGCTCTGGCACCGGGGGCTGGCGCACCATCCCCCCCTGGCGTAACGAAGAAAGACCTTATTTTCCGAATATGCCGCGTCATTGGATCGCCCAACACGGCACAACCAAACGCCTATGGCAGGCCGATTGCCGGCCTCCCACACCACCAGACGGGGCATGACCGCAAACCCAGCCAATCTTGGCCACGCCAGGGCAAGCGGCGCGTTCATCCGGGCACAAAAAAGCCGGGCGTACACCACGCCCGGCTTTTTCGCGCTCATAAGCGCGGCTTATTTGTCGAGCAGCGCCTTCATCTCGCTCATCGCCTCCGAGAAGCGGGTATTGAGCTTGGCAATCGCCTCGGCGTTGGATTTCTGAATCAAATCGCCCAGCTCGCGGGTATTGGCCACCGCGTTTTCATAGGCTTTCTTCAGCAATTCGGTCTGCTTGGCGGCGCGCCCGGTGGGCGAGGCGGTGGTCGAGAGCTCCTTCAAATTCTCGGTCAACCCGGCCATGGTCGATTGCATGATTTCCATATGCCGCCGCGCCACCGCCTGCGCGCCTTCCAGCGCCACCCGGTTGGCTTCCGAAAGCGCATCGAGATTGCGCTTATAAGCCGCCATCACCGCCTGCACATCCGGCACGGAGGGCATTTTCATATCGCCCAGCAATTTGGAAACATCTAACTCCGGCATGAATTTATTCTTATCGTTCATCGAACCCGCTCCTTGCCTTTTTGGTTTTAAATTTAATCTCTCAAGCCTCAGACGGCACCGTCTCGCCCGCGGCGGCGGCCTCGTTGTCTTCTACCATGCCCGCCTCAGCGGTGGGAAGAAATCGGCCAGCCAAATTTTCCGCCTGGGTCAGCGCCTTGTCCACCGCCGCCATGGTGTGGGCCAAATCCTCGCTCTCATCGCGCTCCCAGGCATAAACGCCATAAAGCCACACGCCCAGCAGCCCGCGTTTCTTCACCGCCCCCTGCGCGCCCGTGGCGTCAATCCCCGCGCCTTCCAGCAACCACCCCATCGAGGCAATGCTCATCTCCATCAGCGCGAAGGCCAGCGGCGGGTTCAGCGGCAAGGCGCGCAGCAGCGCCAGCACACCGCCCCGGTTGGCCTGCAAATAATCAAACCGCTTGAGGATGATCTCAAACAGCCGCTCGCGCGTGGTTCCCTCGCCATCCAGCCCGGCCAGCGCGGCCGCATCGGCGGTCCGGCCAAACTCCGCCAAAATCGCGCCATTACACGAAAATTCCCGCCGCGCGCGGGCCAAATCCAGCCCCGCCGCCCGCGCCGCCGCCGCCGGGCTCACCGCCCGCCAGCCTTTCTCGGCCGCCAGCCCAAACGCCGCCGCCACCAACCGGGCCCGAAACGCCTCCTCGCTCATCGCCCTCTCCCTCACACTGGCTTCAGGCCGGCGCGGAACTGCTCGGCCAGCCAGAGATAATGCGGCACCGTCTCATCCCAGCCCGCGCGCTCCTCATCGCTCATCACCCGCGCCAACTTGGCGGGCGCCCCCATCCACAACTCCTGGCGCTTAATGCGTTTGCCCGGCCCCAGCAGCCCTCTGGCCGCCAGCAACCCGGCCTCCTCAATCACCGCGCCGTCCAGCACCGTCGCCCCCATGCCCACAAAGGCGCGGTTCTCCAGCCGGCAGGCATGCACAATCGCGCCATGCCCCACGGTCACGTCATCGCCGATCATCGCCGGGTTATCGCCATGGTCCACATGCACCACCGTGCCATCCTGAATGTTCGAGCGCGCCCCCACGATCACCGGGTTGGTATCGCCGCGCAGCACGCAATTAAACCAGATATTCGCCCCCGGCCCAATCCGCACATCGCCAATCAGCACGGCGGTCGGCGCCACCCAGGCGGTGGGGTCAATAACCGGGCGCTTATCGCCCAGCGCATAAAGCAGCCCGCCCGCGCGGTTCGATTCAGATAAGCTCATTCACTCCGCCCCAACATCAGGTTCAAATTCTGCACCGCCGCGCCCGAGGCGCCCTTGCCCAGATTATCCAGCCTGGCAATCAGCACCGCCTGCGTCCCCGCCTCGTTGGCGGCCACGAAAATCTCCAGCCGGTTGCTGCCGTTCAGCGCCTCGGGGGTCAAATTCTCCCCCCACAGCCCGCGCGGCACCACCACGCCGTTCTCGCCATAAAACGCCTCATAAAGCGCTGCCAGCCGCGCGGGCGTCACGCCCAGCGCGTCCAGATGCAACGGCACCGACACCAGCATCCCTTGCGCGAAATGCCCGACCGAAGGCACAAAGACCGGCGCCCGCGCCAGCCCGCTATAAGCCATGATCTCAGGCAGATGCTTATGCTTGAGCCCAAGCGCGTAAAGCTCAAAAGCCGGCCCGCCCGCCCGCTCATGCTCGGCGATCATCGCCTTACCGCCACCTGAATAGCCCGACACCGCGTTGATGCTCAGCGCCGCCTCCGCCGCCAAAATCCCCGCCTCGCGCAGCGGGCGCAGCAGCGCGATCGCCCCGGTGGCATAACAGCCCGGATTAGCCACCCGCGCCGCGCCGGCAATCAACGCCGCCTGCCCCGGCGCCATCTCGGCAAAGCCATAAACCCAGCCCGGCGCCACGCGGTGCGCGGTCGAGGCGTCCAAAATCCGCGCCCCCGCCGGCGCCAGCGCCACCGCCTCGCGCGCCGCATCATCGGGCAGGCACAAAATTGTTACCTCCGCCTCGCCCATGGCGCGCTGGCGAGCCTTGGGGTCTTTGCGGTCATGGTCGGCCAGCTCAATCAGGCTAAATCCGCCCGCATCCCGCAGCCGTCCGGCAATGCCAAGACCGGTGGTTCCGGCCTGCCCATCAATAAAAATCTTCGTACCCATACCCCTCTCTTATCATGCCCCGCCCTTCGTGCTAGGGGCGCTGCGAACTCATCAATCAGGAAGATAGCGCCATGTCAGATTCCGCCGCGCCGGTCGCGCCCCTCACCCTCAACGTCCAATACACCAAGGATCTCTCCTTCGAAGTGCCCGGCGCGCCGGTCATCTTCACCTCGCTCCGCCAGCCCCCGCAGGTGAGCATCAATCTCGACGTTCAGGTGCGCAAGCTCGAAGAGAGCGCCGACGTGTTCGAAGTCACCCTGGCCATCCGCGCCGAAGGCACCGCCCCGGCCGCCAAGGACGGTGAGAAGCCGACCCCCGTGTTCATCGCCGATCTGTCTTATGCCGGCGTGTTCACCCTCTCAGGCATCCCCGAGGCTCAGCACGAGCCGATCCTGCTCGTCGAGTGCCCGCGCCTGCTGTTCCCCTTCGCCCGCAACATCCTGGCCGATGTCACGCGTGAAGGCGGGCTGCCCCCGGTCATGCTCCAGCCCATCGATTTCGTCTCCCTCTGGCAGCAGCGCCGCGCCGCCGCCCTCGCCAACGTCCAGCCGGCCGCCAACGCGTAAGCCAGCGGCCCGGAATTTCGTGGACCCTTTTGGCAAAAAAGGGTCCACCCCCCAAAAATTCACCGCCCCCATTGAAGCCAGCCGCCACCCGCGCCTAATTTCAGCGCCATGGCGCACCAACTGGCCGGGCTGCCGCCCGTCACCTTCATTCCCCAAAAACAAACCATGCGGCCCATGCACCGGCCGCTCAAGGTCGTCTCGCCCTACGAGCCAGCGGGCGACCAGCCCACCGCCATCAAAGAGCTGGTGGCTGGCGTGGAGGCGCATGAGCGCGACCAGGTGCTGCTCGGCGTCACGGGCTCTGGCAAAACCTTCACCATGGCCAAAATCATCGAGGCCACCCAGCGCCCGGCCCTCATCCTCGCCCCCAACAAAACCCTGGCCGCCCAGCTCTACGCCGAGATGAAAGGCTTCTTCCCCGATAATGCGGTGGAATATTTCGTCTCCTACTACGATTATTACCAGCCCGAGGCCTACGTTCCCCGCACCGACACCTACATCGAAAAAGACGCCGCCATCAACGAAGCCATCGACCGCATGCGCCACGCCGCCACCCAGGCGCTCCTGGAGCGTGGCGATGTCATCATCGTCGCCTCGGTCTCGTGCATCTACGGCATCGGCTCGGTCGAGACCTATTCCCAAATGGTCGTGCGCCTCGAGCTGGGCGGCCGCATCGACCGCGACGCCCTCACCAAAGCCCTGGTCGAGATGCAATATAAACGCAACGACGTCGCCTTCCAGCGCGGCACCTTCCGCGTGCGCGGCGAAACCGTCGATGTGTTCCCCTCCCAATATGAAGACCGCGCCTGGCGCATCTCGCTGTTTGGCGATGAAATCGAGGCCATCTCCGAATTCGACCCGCTGACCGGCGAACAGAGCGCGCAGCTCACATCCATCGCCATCTACGCCAATTCCCACTATGTCACGCCGCGCCCCACGCTCACCCAGGCCATCAAGCACATCAAGGCCGAGCTCAAAGAGCGCCTCGCCCAGCTCACCGCCGACAACAAACTCCTCGAGGCCCAGCGCCTCTCCGAGCGCACCGCGTTCGACATCGAAATGCTCGAGGCCACCGGCGTCTGCCGGGGCATCGAGAATTATTCCCGCTATCTCTCTGGCCGCAACGCCGGCGAGCCGCCGCCCACCTTGTTCGAATATCTGCCCGAGAACGCCCTGCTCTTCATCGATGAATCCCACGTCACCGTGCCCCAGATCGGCGGCATGTACCGGGGCGACTATGCGCGCAAATCCGTCCTGGCGAATTACGGCTTCCGCCTGCCCTCCTGCATCGACAACCGGCCCCTGAAATTCGAGGAATGGGACAGTTTCCGCCCCGCCACCCTGTTCGTCTCCGCCACGCCGGGCCCGTGGGAGTTGGAGCGCACCGGCGGCGTGTTCGCCGAACAGGTCATCCGCCCCACCGGCCTGATCGACCCCGTCACCATCATCCGCCCCGTCGAATCCCAGGTCGATGATCTGATCGCCGAATGCCGCGAGGTGATCAAAAAAGGCGGCCGCGTGCTGGTCACCACCCTCACCAAGCGCATGGCCGAGATGCTGGCCGAATACATGCTCGAACTCGGCCTCAAGGTCCGCTACCTGCACTCCGACATCGACACATTAGAGCGCATCGACATCATCCGCGACCTGCGCGTCGGCGTGTTCGATGTGCTCATCGGCATCAATTTGCTGCGCGAAGGGCTCGACATCCCCGAATGCCAGATGGTGGCGATTTTGGATGCCGACAAAGAAGGCTTCCTGCGTTCCACCACCTCGCTCATCCAAACCATCGGCCGCGCGGCGCGCAATGTCGATGGCCGGGTCATCCTCTATGCCGACACGCTGACCAACTCGCTGCAAAAAGCCCTGGCCGAAACCGAACGCCGCCGCGCCAAGCAAATCGCCTATAACCAAGCCCACAACATCACGCCCCAGAGCGTGAAAAGCCATATCGGCGAGGTGCTGCACTCGGTGTTCGAGCAGGATTACCTCACCGTTGCCCCCACCACCGCCGACGCCGCCAGCGAATTCGTGGGCGAAGACCTCGAAGCCGCCATCGCCAAGCTGCAAAAAGCCATGAAAAAAGCCTCCGAGAATCTCGAATTCGAGGAAGCCGCCGAACTACGCGATGAAATCAAGCGCCTCGAAGCTCTGGCGCTGGGTCTCGAACCCCCACCCAAAGCCCGCACCCGCGCCCAAATGGCCGGCGGCACCAATCGCCGCGTCCGCGCCAAACGCCGTAATAATTAAAAATTTTTGGGGGTGTGGCCCCTTTTTATAAAAAGGGGCCACGAAGACTTGGGGGGCTTTTTATAAAAAGCCCCCCAAACCCCGCAAAAATTTTTAATTATTTAAATTTATTCAACAAAAACAACACTCACGCCAGATCAAACATCGCGGTCAAATCCCGCGCGCCCGCTTCGCTGGTGCGAAACCCCGCCAACAACGCCTCCAGCGCCGCCGCATCCTCCGCCAAAGCCTCCGCCGTCCCCGAGGCCCGGGCCACCAGCGCATCGGTTTGCCCTCGCACGCGCTCCATCTGGCTCATCGCCTGGTTCACCTCCGCCAGTCCCGCGCTCTGCGCATCGGCCGACGCCGCGATTTCCCCAATGAGCCCGTTCAGCCCCTCCACCTGCCCGACAATGCGCGACAGCGCCGCACCGGTATCATTCACCAGCCGCACCCCCGCCGCCACCTGCGCGCCCGAAGCGGTAATCAGCGCCTTAATCTCCTTGGCCGCATCGGCCGAGCGCTGGGCCAGCGCCCGCACTTCCGTCGCCACCACCGCGAACCCGCGCCCGGCATCCCCCGCCCGCGCCGCCTCCACCCCCGCATTCAGCGCCAGCAAATTGGTCTGAAACGCAATCTCGTCGATCACCCCGATAATCTGGCTGATCTGCCGGCTCGACCCCTCGATCTGCCCCATCGCCGCCACCGCCTCGGTCACAATCCCGCCCGACTGCGCCGCCTCCTGGTGCGCTTGGGCCACCATGCGCCTGGCCGCCACCGCGCCCTTGGCGGCCTCGGCCACGGTGCCGTTCACGCTGGCCAGGGCACGGGCGGTCTGGGTCAGGGCGCGGCCGGTCTCGTCGGTGCCCTGGGCCAAATCGGCGGCGGCCTCGTGCATCTCGCCAGCCTGGGCGCGCACATTCTCGGTGCTCTGGCGCACCGCCCCCAGCGTGCTGCGCAGCGAGGCCTGGGTGGCGTTGAAATCGGCCCGCAGCACCTCGTATTCAGGCGGAAACCGGCGGCTCAAATCATACGCCAGATCGCCCTTGGCCAACGCCGAAAGCCCGCCCGCCAGCGCGGCCACCATGTCACTCTGCACCCGCGCGCGCTCTTCCCGCTCGGCGGCAATGGCGGCCTCGGCCTCCTTAATCGCCGTCAGGTCCAGCAGCGTCTCCACCACATAGCGCGCCGCGCCATCTGGCCCGCGCAGCGGCCCGGCATCAATGCGCAAATAAAGCCGCCGCCCGCAGGGCAGGTCGCACCAATTTTGCGCCACCATCCGGCCATCCGCGCTTTGCTGGTTATTCTGGGCATACAGGCCGCCCGCCTTCTCGGTCGCGCCCTGCAACACCAAATCCGCCAGGCACGGCCGCGCCGCCGGATAAAACCCCCGCCAATGCTCGCGCGTGCCCATCACCTCGGCGGCTTTCAGGCCGGTCAGCGCCTCCACGGCGTTGTTCCAGTAAGCCACCGCCCCGCTGGCATCGAGCACGAACATCGGCACCACCATGTGGCCCAAAAACGCCTCAAACGGCAGCGCCGCCGCCCCATGGTCGCGCTTGGCCTTACCCCAGAACCTCATATGTCACCCTCCCCCCGCCCTGGTGCGGGTCATCCCGCCCTACCAAAGATACATTTCCGCTCCCCTAACGGCGCGTGACGGCGCGGCGAGCTTTGGGTATGGTGCCGCCCATGTTCCGTATCCGCCCGCTCGCCGCGCTGACATTCCTGCCCCTGCTCGCCTCCTGCGCGGGCATGGTCAAAACCGCTCCCCCCACACCGGACGCCAGCGCCACCCCCCTGACCGAGGCCACGCTCAAAACCGCCGAACAAAAGGCTTATTGGCGCGGCTTCGTCGCCGGGCGCCACTACCAGGCCGAGAAAGACGCGCACGCCCCCCCGTCCACCACCCCGGCCAACCTCACGCCCGCCGCGCCAGGCACCCCCACAAATCCCACGTCAGGCACCGCCACAAACCCCGCGCCAACCACGGCGGCGCCAACTGCTCCCGCCAGCCCGCCGCCGCCCCACGCGCCCAAACCCGCCAACACCTACCGGCCCAGCGGCATCGCCCAACCGCTCGGCAATTAACCACCGCTTCCGGCGCCAGGGGCTTGAGTAACGCCGCCCAAGCGGGCACACAGCCTCCATGGCCGCCCCCCCGCTTCTGCTGCTCGATCAAATCGCCCTCACCCTCGGCACCGTGCCGCTGCTCGGCAATGCCGCCCTCTCGGTGGGCGCGGGCGAGCGCATCTGCCTGGTCGGGCGCAACGGCTCTGGCAAATCCACCCTGCTCAAAATCGCCTCGGGCGAGGTGGCGTTCGATTCCGGCACGCGCTTCCTCCAACCCGGCGCCACCATGCGCTATTTGCCCCAGGAGCCCGACCTCACCGCCCACCCATCGGTCATGGATTATGTGCTGGCCGGCCTTGGCCCCAACGACGATGAATACCGCGCCCGCTACCTGCTGGGCGAGCTGGGGCTGAAAGAAACGCTCGCCCCCGCCACCCTTTCGGGCGGCGAGGCCCGGCGCGCGGCGCTTGCCCGCACCCTCGCCCCCGCGCCCGACCTGCTGCTCCTCGACGAACCCACCAACCATCTCGACCTGCCCGCCATCGAGTGGCTGGAATCCGAGCTGAAATCCCTCTCCAGCGGCCTCGTGCTCATCTCCCACGACCGCCGCTTCCTCGAAACCCTCTCGCGCGCCATGGTCTGGCTCGACCGCGGCGAAACCCGCCGCCTCGACAAGGGCTTCGCCCATTTCGAAGCCTGGCGCGACGAGATCCTGCTCCAGGAAGAGCTCGAATTCCACAAGCTCGGCCGCAAGATCGCGCGCGAGGAAGACTGGCTCCGCCACGGCGTCTCGGCGCGGCGCAAGCGCAACGTCAAGCGGCTGGGCACTCTCCACACGCTGCGCGCCCAAAAGCGCGACTATGTCCACAAGCTCGGCACCGCCAAAATGGCCTCGCTCGACTCCGCCACCTCGGGCAAAATCGTCGCCGATCTCGACAATGTCTCCAAATCCTTCGGCGACAAGCCGATCATCGCCAACCTCACCCTGCGCGTCCTGCGCGGTGACCGGCTAGGCATCGTCGGCCCCAACGGCGCGGGCAAATCCACCCTGCTCAAGCTCATCCTGGGCGAGCTCGAAGCCGATTCCGGCGCCATCAAGCGCGGCACCGCGCTCGAAATCGTCACGCTCGACCAAAAGCGCGCCGCCCTCGACCCCGCCATCCCCCTGGCCGACACGCTCACCGGCGGCAAATCCGACCTCGTGGTCATTGGCGGCCAAAGCCGCCACGTCATCGGCTACATGAAAGACTTCCTGTTCAAGCCCGAACAGGCGCGCACCCCCGTCGGCACCCTCTCGGGCGGCGAGCGCGGGCGGCTGTTGCTGGCCAAGGCCCTCACCTTGCCCTCCAACCTGCTGGTGCTCGACGAGCCCACCAACGACCTCGACCTCGAAACCCTCGACCTGCTCGAGGAATTGCTCGCCGACTATCAGGGCACCGTCATCACCGTCTCCCACGACCGCGACTTCCTCGACCGCGTCGCCACCTCCGTGCTGGTCTCCGAGGGCGCGGGCAAATGGCTCGAATATGCCGGCGGCTATGCCGACATGCTGGCCCAGCGCGGCGGCGCGCCCACTTCCGAGAAAAAGACGGCCGAGAAAAAACCCGCCCCCAAACCATCCCAGCCCGCGCCCCAGCCGTCTCCCGCGGCCAAAAAAATCTCCTTCAAGGAGCTGCACGAGCTCAAAACCCTCACCGCCGACATCGACAAGCTCCAGCGCGAGCTGCAAGCCACCGAGACCCTGCTCGCCACCCAAGGCCTCTACGAAAAAGACCCAAAAAAATTCTCCGCCGCCTCCCAGATGCTGGGTCAGCTCCAAGCGCGCCTCGCCCAGGCCGAGGAACGCTGGCTCGAACTCGAAATGCTCAAAGAGGGCTGACGCCCCCCAAGCCCAGCCTACCCTCCCCTCAGCGCCGCGCCCTTCCACGACACCATGGCCGCTGTCCTGTTTTCGGCACAAAAAACAGCGTAGAATTTAATTTGTTAGACAGCTATTATGTCATTTTCAGGCGGTTAAAGCGTGATCAAAATCAAAGCATTTAGGTTTGAGGTATGAAAAAATATTTCGTAAGTGGCTTAATATCTGTGTTGATTGGTGCCGCTGTAATCGCAGTTACCTATGCCCTCCACGAAAACAATCCTCAAGTTGAGTATGCGAAAGGGAAAGCTTTCTCTGATCAAGGAAATTACTCCGAAGCTTTTAACTGGTATCTAAAAGCCGCTAATCAGGGGCTTGGAGTGGCTCAGTTACAAGTCGGCTATGCCTATGACGGCGGTCAGGGCGTGCCCGAAGACGACACCCAAGCTTTTAAATGGTATTTAAAAGCCGCCAATCAGGGCAACGAAGAAGCTGAGGCGGCAGTCGGCAATGACTATGATTTCGGTAGGGGCGTTCCCGAAGACGATATCCAATCTTTCAAATGGTATCTTAAGTCTGCTAATCAGGGGGATTGGTTTGCCGAAGAGACCGTTAGCATTGACTACAAATTGGGTGATGGAGTGCAGCAAGACTATGCCCAAGCTTTCAATTGGTATTTAAAAGCTGCTAATCAGATTGATATCCCAGCCGATGATGATGAGGTCGGCGATGATTATGAACACGGTCAAGGCGTCCAGCAAGACTATACCCAAGCTTTGAAATGGTATTTAAAAGCCGCCAATCGGGGCTACGCAGATGCCGAGTTTGCTATCGGCGATGCTTACCACGACGGTAAGGGTGTGCCACAAGACGAAACCCAAGCTTTCAAATGGTATTTAAAAGCCGCCAATCAGAGCTATGCACCAGCTGAGGTTATGGTTGCCGCTTCCTATGGTTTCGGTCAGGGCGTGCCACAGGACTATATCCAAGCTTTTAACTGGTATCTAAAAGCCGCTAATCAGGGGCTTGGAGTGGCTCAGGTACAAGTCGGCGATGCCTATTACAACGGTCAAGGCGTACCACAGGACTATACCCAAGCTTTCAATTGGTATCTGAAAGCCGCTAATCAGGGGATTGCGCTGGCTGAGAATATCGTTGGTATTGACTATGACCAAGGTCAAGGCGTACCGCAAGACAAAACCCAAGCTTTAAACTGGGATCTGAAAGCCGCTAATCAGGGTTATGCACAAGCTGAGTACAACGTCGGCGTTGACTATGCCAAAGGTCAGAGCGTGCCACAGGATTACGTTCAAGCATATATGTGGTTTGATTTAGCAGCGGCTCAAAGTTTCTCTAACGCCGCGAAAGTCCGAGATGATCTTGCACAATTAATGACCCCTGATCAAATCGCCCAAGCCCAGCAACTCGCCACAGAATGGGCACAGCAACATCCTCAGAATAATCAGTAACCACCCCCGTGTCCTCCGAAACCCTGCACCCAAAGCCCCAATATCTCGCCAACAGATGCGCCACTCAGGCGGCCATCGCTCTACCCCCCCGCCATCGCGGCCATGGCGGGCGGCTGAAATTGCAGCAAAAACCCGGCCAGCAGCAGCACCAGCAGCCCTACGCCCGTCTCCACCGCCAAGCTTCTCAAAAACCGTGCCCGCGAGGCCGGCAGCGCCGGGGTGAGCCGGAATTTATGCACCCAAGCCAGCCCCAGCAGCGCCAGCAGCAGGGCGAATTTGGCCAGCGCCAGCCGCCCATAAACGCTCGAAACCAGCGCCCCCACCCTGCCCACCAGCAGCCAAACCTGCACCAGCGCGGTGGCCAAAATCGCCACAACACAGCCCATCCCCAGCTTCGAGAAACGCCGCATCACCGGCGCCAGCTCCGCCTCCGGGGCTTTCGCCACCACCAGCAGCAGCGCGGGCAATGTCCCCATCCACAGCGCGGCGGCGCCCACATGCGCCAGCGCGCAGCCAAACAGCACATCGCCCTCGGCCGAACCCAGCATGGCCCCGCCATGGCCAAGCCAGCTCTCGGCCACGCAGCCCAGCAGCGCCAGCCAAGCCCCCGCCCGCCGCGCGCCCAGCTCCGCCAGCGCCAACGCGCCCAGCAGCATCCCCAAACGCCCCGCCAGCACATAGCCAAAGCGCGTCTGCGTCAGCACCACCGGCAGCGCGGCCGATAAGCCCGCCCAGTCCGCCGCGCCCGAGAAATTAATCGTCTCGCCAACAAACCACGCGCCCCCGGCGAGCGCGGCCAGCCCAAACGCCCCCCATGCCAGCCGGCGCAACGCCTCCAGGAGCACCCACAATACTTCAGCCCACAGCGCGCCAAACGCACAAAAATAAGCCGCCAGATGCCCGCCCCGCGCGCCCCCCAACAGCCAGATCAGCGCCGTCCCCGCACTCAAGGCTGAAACGTGAACCTGAACGCGCCATGCGTATGGTGCGTATCCACCGACACCGCATGCCAAACCACCCTATAGGTTCCGGGCGCGGTAATTTTAACCGCCACCGCCATCTCGTCTTCATGGCCGGGCACGGGCTGGGGCTTGGCGCTCGCCACGCTGGCGCCATCTGGCCCCTGCACGGTCACCCGGCAAAACGCCACTTCCAGCCCCTCGGTATAGCTGAGCAAAATCTCCCTCGGCGCCACGCTCACCACCGCGCCGGCGCCCGGCACGGCATGGGTGAGATACGCATGGGCCTGTGCCGCCGGGGCCGCCACAATCAGCGCCACGGCACCAAGCCCCAGAGATTTGATAAATTTCATGAAATCAGCTTCCTCTTGTCGTGTCATCCACGATTAGAGGAAACCTTACCCCGTGGGAAGGCTAGTGTGACGGTTCTGAAATTCGTGATCGTCCATATCGCGAATTTCAGAAGCGGAATCACACTGGCTTATTGATTTTCCTAAGCCCCCACGGGGCGCCGGGCGTCAAAAAAAGTTCAGCAGCTTGTGCCAAAAACCGGGCTTCCCGGCGGCCGGCTGCTGGGGGGTCTCGCCCTGGGTCACGGGCAGCCCGAGCGCCTCGTTCTGTTGCAGTCGCTTGGCTTCCGCGCTGGCATCCACCACCTGGGCGCCATCCCCGCTTTGCCCCTCGAGCTTGCCCACAAACCCAGCGGGACGCGAGGCGACCAGCGCGTTCTGGTTCACCTGCTCGCGGATATCGGCGGGCGGCGTCGGCCCGGCCTCGTTCAGCAGCGCCTGCGCGCCGGCGCTCGGGCCGCCGGTGGGCGCGCCAATGGCCTGCCCGGGCACCAGGGTGTTTTCGCCCAGCGTGGCGGCATCTTGCTGCTGGGTGGGCGCCTGGCCGGGGTTGGGCGCGGGCAGCTGGCCCAGCTCGGGCGGCAGCGACAGCGGCGGTTCCGTCCCGACATCAAAGGCATCAGGCGGATTCGCCTCCAGCCCGAACTCCTGTTTGGTTTGGTGCGAGCAGCCGGCCAGCAGCGTGGCGGCGGCGAGGGTCAGGGCGGCGGAACGCGCGGGGCGGATCAGGGTCATGGGGTCTTCCTATCTCTCCCCGCTGTCTTGGGCAACGGGGGGGCGTGCGAGCAGATTTTCGAGCATCAGCACCAGCACCCCGCACACAATGGCCGAATCGCCGACATTGAACACCCAAGGGTAATAAAGCGCGCCGAAATGGGCCTGCAAAAAATCCACCACCGCGCCAAAGCGCACCCGGTCGATGACATTGCCAACCGCCCCCCCGGCAATGGCGCCCACCGCAATGGTCACCACCCAGCTTTGCGCCCGCCACATCCAGGCCAGCAAAGCCAGCACGGCCAGGCTGGCGACGGTGGCAAACACAAACCGCCCGCCCGCACCGGCAAACATGCCAAAGGTAATGCCATGGTTCCACACCAGCACCAGATTCAGCATCGGCCCGGCCTTCACCACCGCGCCGTTCTGCAAATCCAGCGGCCCCAGCGCCAGCGCCTTGCTCAGCTGGTCGGCCAGCAGCACCAGCGCGCAGGCCAAAATCCCGGCAATCCGGCGCTTCATACCGCCTCGCAGCAGCGCGCGCACAGCGTCGGATGAGCACCATTGCCCCCCACTTCGGGCAATACCTTCCAGCAGCGCTCGCATTTCTCGCCCGGCGCCTTGCGCGCGCCCGGCTCACCGTCAAACACCGCGCCCGAGGTAATGCAGATCTCCGCCCAGAACCCTGCCTCCGCCCGCAATGTCCGCGCCGTCTCGCCCAGCACCGCCTCGGCCTGCAACGAAGACCCGATCACCTTCTCCACCCGCATGCGCTCAATGGCCCCCGTCACCTTCAGCCGCTCAGCACGAATGGCCGCGAAATCCGCCGCCAGCGCGTCATCGCGCCAGCTCTCGGGCACGTCTGGAAACAGCTCCAAATGCACGCTGCCCGCCTCGCCATGGCGCGCCATCCAGGCTTCCTCGGCGGTAAAGGGCAGCGCGGGCGCCAGCCAGGCGGTCAGCGCGCGCAGCAAAATATCCAAAAAGCTCCGGCACGCCCGCCGCGTCGGGCTGTGGGGCGCGTCGCAATAGAGGCTATCCTTCCTGATATCGAAATAAAATGCCGAGAGGTCGGTGGCGCAGAAATGGTGAATGGCCGGATACACCCCCGTCCAGTCATGGCTGGCCACCGCGCCCCACACCTTCTGGTTCAGCTCCCACAGCCGGTGGAGCAAAAACCGCTCCAGCTCCGGAAATTCCGCCGCCGCCACCCGCTCATCCTCGCCAAACCCATCCAGCGAGCCCAGAATCCAGCGCAGAGAATTGCGCAGCCGGCGGTAAAGCTCGGCCTGCTGCTTCAAAATCTCCGGCCCAATCCGCAAATCCTCCGAGGTATCGGCGTTCATCACCCACAGCCGCAAAATATCGGCGCCGAACTTGTCGTTCACCTCCTGCGGCGCGGTCACATTGCCCAGCGACTTCGACATTTTCCGCCCCTGCTCATCGAGCACGAAGCCGTCCGTCACAATGGTCTCAAACGGCGCCCCGCCCCGCGTGCCCACCGCCTCGAGCAGCGAGGCCTGAAACCACCCGCGATGCTGGTCCGAGCCCTCCAGATACACATCCGCCGGGGTCTTCATCCCCCGCGCCTCGAGCACGAACGCATGGGTCGAGCCCGACTCGAACCACACATCCACCACGTCGAAAATCTGCTCATAATCGTCGGGGTTGCGCCCTGCCCCCAAAAAGTCGCTGGCCGGGCGGGCATACCAGGCATCGGCGCCCTCGGCGGTGAAAATCTCCACCACCCGCTTCACCACATCGGGGTCGCGCAGCGGCTCATGGGTGCGCTTATCGACAAAAATGGCAATCGGCACGCCCCAGGCCCGCTGGCGCGAGATGCACCAATCCGGCCGCGTCTCCACCATCGCGCCAATGCGGTTACGCCCGATCTCGGGCACGAATTTGGTCGCCGCGATGGCCGCGAGCGCCTTGCGCCGAATCTCATCTGGCCCATCCATGCGAATGAACCATTGCGCCGTGGCGCGGTAAATCAGCGGCGCCTTCGAGCGCCAGGAATGCGGATAAGAATGCACAAACTCCGCCCGGTGCAGCAGCGCCCCGGCCTGGGTCAGCGCCGCGCATACCGGGTCGGCGGCCTTATACACATGCAAGCCGCCAAACAGCGGCACGCTGGCATAATAGCTGCCATCATCGGCCACCGTGTCGGGCACGTTAATGCCATGCGCCTTGCAGAGCAGAAAATCATCCTCGCCATGGCCCGGCGCCATATGCACAATGCCGGTGCCCGCCTCCATGGTCACAAACTCGCCCAGCATCAGCGGCACCGTGATATCATACCCGGCATCGGCGTTGGCGAGCGGATGGCGAAACCGCATCCCCTCCATCTCGCGCCCGGCAAAGCGCCGCTCCACCTCATGCGCGCTCACGCCCACCTTGGCGCAAAACTCCTCCAGCAGCGCCAGCGAGACAATCAGCCGCTCGCCCACCACCGCCAAACTGCCTTCGGCCACCGCGCTCACCCTGATCAGCGCGTAATCAAGCTCATGCCCCGCCGCCAGGCCCCGGTTGCCCGGAATCGTCCAGGGCGTGGTGGTCCAGATCACCACGCTGGCGCCCGCGAACGCGCCCTCCTCGGCCCGGAACCGCACATAAATCGCGGTGTCCTTCTTGTCGTGATACTCCACCTCGGCCTCGGCGAGCGCGGTTTTCTCCACCGGGCTCCACATCACCGGCCGCAAGCCCCGGTAGAGCGCGCCATTGAGCAAAAACTTCCCAATTTCCCCGGCAATCAGCGCTTCCGAGGCAAAATCCATGGTCGCATAGCGGTTGGCCCAGTCCCCGGCCACGCCCAGGCGCTGAAACTCGGCCGATTGCACATCCAGCCAATGCTGCGCGTATTCCCGGCATTGCTTGCGGAATTCGAGCACCGGCACCTGGTCCTTATCGAGCTTCTTGGCCCGGTATTGCTCCTCCACCTTCCACTCAATCGGCAGCCCGTGGCAGTCCCAGCCGGGAATATAATCCGCATCGCGCCCCGCCATCTGCTGCGCGCGGTTAATCACATCCTTGTGAATCTTGTTCAGCGCGTGCCCGATATGCAAATTGCCATTGGCATAAGGCGGGCCGTCATGCAGCACAAAGCTCGGCCGCCCCTTGCCGGCCGCGCGCAGCTTGCCCCACAGCCCCATCGCCTCCCAGCGGGCCAGCATCTCGGGCTCGCGCTTGGGCAGCTCGCCGCGCATGGGAAAATCCGTGCGCGGCAAAAACACGCTGGCTTTATAATCGGGCTTGGCTTCGCTCATAATCTCAACTCATCTCCACAATCACGGCCGGGGGCCAAAAAACGCCCGCGCCGTCCGCGCGTCCGTATCTATCTGGGCTTTGAGGGCTTGGAAACTCTCGAACTTCTGTTCTTCCCGTAAAAACGCGTGCAGGGCCACGCTCAGCTCCCGCCCGTATAAATCGCCTTCATAGTCAAAAAAATGCGCCTCCAGCCGGGGCTCGGTGCCGCCCACGGTGGGGCGCAGGCCAATATTGGCCACCCCCGTCACGCGCGCGCCGTCAATCACCGTGCTCACCGCATACACGCCCCGCAGCGGCTCCAAATGCCGCCCCAGCGCGATATTGGCGGTCGGAAACCCAATCGTCCGCCCGCGCTTGTCGCCATGCACCACCACGCCCCTGATGGTGTGCGAATGCCCCAGCAAAGCCGCCGCGCGCTCCGGGTAGCCATCTTGCAACAGCCGCCTGATCCGGCTCGAAGATACCGGCCCCTCCGCGTCGCATAATTGCGGCACCACCGAGAGTCCCATGCCCAGCATTTCGGCCCGCGCGGCCAAAAACGCCACATCCCCGCCCCGCCGGTGACCAAAGGCAAAATCCGCCCCGCAAGCCACATGCGCCGCGCCCAGCCCGGCATGCAGCACCTCATCCACGAATTGCGTGGCGGTCAAATGCGACAACGCCGCATCGAAGGGAATCTGATAAAGCCGCTCCACCCCCAGCGCCGCCAGCGCATGGGCGCGCTCGGCCGCCAGGGTCAGCCGGAAGGCCGGGTCCTGGGGGCGAAAAAACTCCCTTGGGTGGGGCTCGAAAGTGAGCACCGCGCGCGGCAAATCCGGCCGCGCCCCGTGCAGCGCGCGCAGCACGGCCTCGTGGCCCTTGTGCACGCCGTCAAAATTCCCCAGCGCCACGGCGGCGCCCCGCGCATCTTGCGGCAAATCCCGCCAATCGGTGAAAATCTTCATGGCCCTGAGAAACCCCCACACTTGGCCGCCGGTCAAGTGTGGGGCAAAAGAGAGTGGCAACAAATCGGAGTCCGGCCATGCGCGGCATCATGAAATTCCTTGTCAGCCTGGTCGTTCTGGCCGGCCTCGCCTGGGCGGGGCTGTGGGTTTACGCCCAGAATCGCCTCTCGGGCATGCTGCGCGCCTACACCGCCGACATCACCTCCCCCGACGGCGCCAGCCAGCTCACCTATGACAGCCTGAGCACCGGCACCAACCCGCTCCAGGCCACGGCAACCCTGCATAATGTCCGCCTCTCCCTGCAACCCGCCGGACTCGCCCAGCCCGTGGTCGCGCGCCTGGCCAGCGTCACCGCGCGCATCAACGCCGCCCAGCCCCTCACCCTGCACATCGACCTGCCCCCCAGCCTCGACATCACCGCCGATGGCAACAACGCCGTGCTCACCTTTGGCAGCACCGCCATCTCCGCCACCCTCGATCCCGCGCAGCTCTTCAACCCCGCCGCCAACGCCGTGCTGGGGCAGAGCTTCACCTTCACCAATGTCAATCTGCTCGGCTCCTCGGGCTCCATCCAGCTCGCCCATATCGACAGCCTGTCCGGCCATGAGCGCTTCGCCCTCCAGGCTTCCGCCACCCAAACCGCCCTCACCAGCCACACCGAACTCAACGGCCTGGTCCTGCCCCCCTGGTTCACCCAGCTCATCCAAGTGCCCTTCGACGGCAAACTCGCCCATATCGGGCTCGACATCACCCTCTCCGGCCCTGTTGACTGGCGCGCCTTCGCCGAAAAACTCCGCGCCACCCCAGATGTCACCGCGCAGCAAGCGCTGATGCTCACCACCCTGCATGGCTGGGCGCTGGCGGGCGGCGCGGGCAGCGTGCACACCAACATCGTGCTTGGCCCCACCACGCTCGACGCCAGCGGCAACGTGAAATTCGACGATGAAGCCCAGCCCTCGGGCCAGGCCAGCCTCACCGCCAACCATCTCGATGCCTTCACCGCCCAGCTGGAAAAAACCTCCCCCGACCTGCAAGACGACATCGCCCAGGCCGAGGCCATGCTCTCCCCCTACCTCACCACCACCGACCAGGACGGCCAGCTCCTCACCCTGCACGCCACCTATGGCAAAACCGGCGTGTTCGTGAACGGCCAGAATGTCGCCGACATGCCGCCCCTCGACTGGAACGCCCTGCTCACCCCATCCGCCACCGACAGCACCGACAACAGCGCCCCGCAAGGCGATGGTTCAGGCGCCAGCGCTCCGTAAAACCCGATGACATGAGATGGACAAGCTTAGCGCTCCCATCTCATGTCTGAGCCCGTCTCCTTATCAATGAATGAGAGGGCGATTAAAATATCAGATCCCCCCCGCGAGGCGGAGCGATCTGATGTCGTCGCCCTCGAAAGCCGTTCCCGGGCGCCGCGGCCCGCCGGCGACCGTCCGGCGGGCTATTCCAATATCTCCCACGGCGCTTGCATAAGCGGCGAAATCCGCTCATGCGCCATCTCGCGCAAGCCCAGCACCTTGGCGGCCACCCCCTCGGCAATGCCGCTCAGCACCTCAATCTCGCGCGGCCTGAACGCGCCCTCATCCATCGAATAAACCGTCAGCACCGCAAACACCCTGGCGCCCTCGCACAGCGGCAGCGCCATAACGGCGGCATAATCCCGGCGGGTGAATTCATTGCGCCAAACATCCATCCGCCCCATCTCGCGTAGATGATCATTGATCTGCACCACCCCGGTGCGAATGGCGCGGCCCACCGGCCCGCTACCCCGCTCATCGCGCCCCCAGGAAATATTGGCGGCCTTGAGATACCCCCGGTCAAACCCCGCGGATGCCACCGGCCGGACCGATTTCGTCAAATCCGTCTCCGGTATGCCGACCCACGCCATGCAATACCCGCCAACCCCCACCACGACGCTGCAAATCTGATCATATAATTCCATGATCTTGACCGCCTCGGCGGTCACATTGCGCGCCTGATGAACCAGCGCCCCCAAGCGCTCGCTGTTGAAAAATCTGTTGTCGAATGCTGAGGCCATGTCACGTCTCCTCATTGCCCGCCCACCGGCGGCCCATGATGTATGATCGGCCTGTTACCCTAGCGATTTTTCCGCGCCCGCCCCGCAAAGCAAACAAAAAATAATCCGCCCGACACCCCAGCTAAAGATTATCCCACGTAGAAACCGTTTTCATATCTTATCCCTGTTGCCCCACCACCACGCCATCACGCGCGCGCGCATAGCGCTTGGCCAGAACCGCGCACACCATCAGCTGCATCTGGTGAAAAATAATCAGCGGCAGCACCACCATGCCCACCGTCGAGGCCCCAAACAGCACATTGGCCATCGGCACTCCGGTCGCCGCGCTCTTCTTCGAGCCGCAAAACACAATGGCGATTTCGTCGGCCTTCTCATAGCCCAGCGCCCGCGCGCCAAATGTCGTCACGCTCAGCACCACGCCCAGCAGCACCGCGCTGGCGATAAAAATCTCGCCAAACCCCGAAAGCGGCAGCCTGTGCCACAGCCCCGAGATCACCGCCCCCGAAAACGCCGTATACACCACCAAAATAATCGAGCCCCGGTCGGAGATCTGCAACAGCGCCCGGTTTCGCGCCACCCAGCCGCCAATCCAGGGCCGCAGCGCCTGACCCAGCGCAAAGGGCAGCAGCAATTCGGCGAACACCGGCAGCACATGCGCCAACCCGCCGCCGCCGCCATGCGTGCCCAGCCACAGCCCGGCGAAAACCGGCGTCATCACCACCCCGATCAACGTCGAGACCGTGGCCGAGCAAATCGCCGCGGGCACATTACCCTGCGCGATCGAGGTAAACGCGATTGATGACTGCACCGTCGATGGCAGCAGGCAAACATAGAGCAGCCCCAGCGCCACGCCCTGGTTCAGCGCGTGCGGAAACAACGCCTGAAACCCAAACCCCAGCAGCGGAAACAGCCCAAAGGTCGAAGCCAGAATGGTCAGATGCAGCCGCCAATGCCCAAACCCCGCCACCACCGCCTCGCGCGAGAGCCGGGCGCCTTGCATGAAAAACATCACGGCGATGGCCGCCACCGTCAGCCAGTCAAACAACAGGGCGCCCAGCCCATGGCAGGGCAGCACGCTGGCCACCGCCACCGCGCCAAAAATCGCCAGCGTGAAGCCATCGGGCAAAAAATTCAAAACCGCGCGCATCCACTCCCCCACAAAAAAAACGCCGCCCCCCTCGCGGAGAGCGGCGCTCCCGGCTCCCGCTATTTCACGAGTCGGCCGAGAGTTTCTGAATCTGGTGCTGCATCGCATTCAACAGCGCCGAGACATTACCGCCATTATCCGTGATCACCGAGGCATAATCATTGCGCGTGGTGATGCGCAAACTCGTCCCCGCCACAATCACATCAATGATCTGGGGTTTGCCGCCAACCTCCTCAACCACCCAGCCCACATCGGCGGGCGGATGGCCGGGCGTGGTCACGGTGGTGTCCACCACCACATCATCGCCCTGCGGCTTGGTGCCATTCACCACGAACGACACGCCCTGATACGCCTTGATCTGGTAGGTGATGTTATAGGCCAGCAGCTGATGGAACAAATCCTGAAACTGCGTGTGCTGCGCGGCGGTGGCGATATTGATATAGCGCCCCAGCACATAATCGCCCACCTGGCTCACGGCCACAATCTGGTTCACCAGCGTGCGCAGCGCGGTGGCGCGGCTTTGCTGGTTACCGGGGCCATTGACAATCCCGGCCATCTGCTGCCCGGCGGTGGTAATAAAAGCCTGCGCCTCGCTGGCCGAAATCGGATCGGCCTTGGCGCCCTGGGCCATCAGCCCCACCATCGGCGCCACGGCGGCGGCCATCAAAAGAAAACGGCGAAATTGCATGGTCTGTCCTTGTCAAATCAATTCGAAGGCGGCATCGCCCAGGCGGGCGGCGTGCGTCCCTCTGCCTGATACACCTGCACCACCTCTGAGGCACGAGATTGGCGATAAAGGCTCCTAAATGTGGCATAAGGGTCAAGCGCGGTGGCCTTGATCTGGTCGATCGTATCCAGCAGCCCGGCCCGCGTGTTCACCAAATGCAGGCCGGTTTCCGCATAGCCAAAATCGGTCAGGGCGGTGCTCGTCGGCACCACCGCCATGGGCGTGGCGAAATAAGCGAACGGCAGGTTCCACACATCGCGCACGCCCGAGGGCCCAAATACCGGCAGATATAAATAAGGCCCGGCGGGGAAGCCCCAAATCGCCAGCGTAATGCCAAAATCCGTGTCCGTCTCGGGCAGATCGATATGCTTGGCCGGATCAAAAATACCGCCAATGCCAAAGCTCGAATTAATCACGAACCGCATCAGCGACACGCCGGCATCATGGGGCATGCCTTCGAGAATAAAATTCACCGTGCGCGCCGGCTCGCCAATATTGGAGACAAAATCCCCCACATGGTCGCGGATCGTCTGATTCGTGACATCCACATACCCCTCCGCCACCGGCTTCATGACATAGCTGTCGAGCGTGTCATTCACCTTGTAAAACTGGCGGTTGGTCGGCTCCAGCGGGTCGTTCACGGCCCTGTAAGCCTGGTAATCCGCCACATCAGACCTGGGCGGCGCGCTGGCACAAGCGCTCAACCCCGCCAGCAGCGCCAGCCCCGGCACCGCCGCCATCATTTTCCGCGCCACCACGCGCCCGCGCCTCGTTTGTCCCATGCGATCCACACTCTCGGTTTCAGGGCGGCGCCATCCCGGCCCACCCGCGATAAGCCTGTCGCCCCCTCATACTCCGCCCCGCCGCTTCACGCCACCTCTTCGCGCATGCAATACAGCCCTGCCCGCCAATTCGCTCTTGCCTAAACCGCCCTCACCTGCCACCTACCCGCTCCACGGAGCTTGCCACGAATGACCCATTCCCCCGCCCCCAATTCGCTCGAACGCTGGGCCGCGTCGCCGCGCATCAACCCCCTCCCCGCGCGCGACGGCGCCCGCCCGCCCGCCATCTCCTTCGAGTTCTTCCCTCCCAAAACCGAAGCCCTCGAAACCCAGCTCTGGTCCTGCATCCGCCGGCTCGAAGAGCTGGCCCCGGCCTTCGTCTCCGTCACCTATGGCGCCGGCGGCTCCACGCGCGAGCGCACCCACAACACGGTCGTCAAGCTGGTCCAGGAAACCAGCCTCACCCCCGCCGCCCACCTCACCTGCGTCGGCGCCTCGCGCGGCGAGGTCGATGACATCGCCCGCCGCTACTGGGATGCCGGTGTCAAACATATCGTGGCGCTGCGCGGCGACCCGCCGCCCGGCGAAACCTACCAGCCCCACCCCCAAGGCTACGCCTACGCCGCCGATCTCGTCGCCGGGCTGAAAAAAATCGCCGATTTCGAAATCTCCGTGGCCGCCTACCCCGAAACCCACCCCCAGGCCGCGAGCCCGGAGGCCGACCTCGACAACCTCAAGCGCAAGCTCGACAACGGCGCCACCCGCGCCATCACCCAGCTCTTCTTCGATAATTCCCTCTATCTCCGCTTCCTCGACCGCGCCCTAGCCGCCGGCATCAAAGCCCCCATCGTGCCCGGCATCATGCCCATCACCAATTTCACCCAGGCCGGCAAATTCGGCGCCCATATCCCCGCCTGGCTGGCCGATATGTTCGAAGGGCTGGAAGACGACCTCGAAACCCGCCGCATGGTCGCCGCCGCCACCGCCGCCGAACAAGTCCGCCTCCTTCAAGCCAACGGCATCGACGAATTCCACTTCTATACCCTCAACCGCCCCGACCTCACCTACGCCATCGCCCGTATCCTGGGCGTCAAGCCGGCTGGCCATGGCCAAACCTCACCTTAAGGCGGCCCAAGGGGGCGCTGCCCCCTTGGAACCCCCGCCAGGGGCCGGGCCCCTGGACCTCAATAATCGGCTTCTGGCAGGCCCCCCCTTGCGGGGGGCCTGCCAGAAGCCGGATGGGTTCCAAGGGCCTCTCGGCCCTTGGCAGAGGGGTCTGGGGGGACAGCGTCCCCCCAGGACCGCCCTACGTGAAAGGCTTTATCCATGACCAGCCATCTTGAGGGCCTGAACGCGGCGCAGCGTGAGGCGGTGGAGACGATCGAGGGTCCGGTGCTGGTTTTGGCGGGGGCTGGCACGGGCAAGACGCGGGTTCTCACCACGCGGTTCGCGCATATTTTGCTGAGCAAGCGGGCATTTCCCAGCCAGGTTCTGGCGGTCACCTTCACCAACAAGGCGGCGCGTGAGATGCGCGAGCGTCTGGGTCGGGCGTTGGGCCAGCCGGTCGAGGGGCTATGGCTGGGCACGTTTCATGCGTTGGCGGCCAAGATGCTGCGGCGCTTCGCCGAGCGTGTGGGGCTGACCAGCGGGTTTTCCATCCTCGACACTGACGACCAGCTGCGGCTTTTGAAACAGGTGATGGAGGCGGCGCACATCGATGTGAAGCGCTGGCCCGCGCCGGCGCTCATGGCGCAAATCCAGCGCTGGAAGGACAAGGGCTTCCTGCCCGGCCACATCTCCACGGCCGAGAGCACCGATTTCGCCGGCGGCCGCGCCGAGGCGCTCTACAAAGCCTATCAAGACCGCCTGCGCGCCCTCAACGCCGTCGATTTCGGCGATTTGTTGCTGCTCTGCGTGCATCTGCTCAAGACCGACGCCGAGGTTCTGGCCCATTACCAGCGCCAGTTCCGCTATATTCTGGTCGATGAGTACCAAGACACCAATCTGGTGCAATATTACTGGCTGCGCCTGCTCGCCCAGGGCCACAAGAACATCTGCTGCGTGGGCGATGACGATCAGAGCATCTATTCCTGGCGCGGCGCCGAGATCGAGAACATCCTGAAATTCGAGCGCGACTTCCCCGGCGCCAAAATCGTCCGGCTGGAGGCCAATTACCGCTCCACCGCCCCCATTTTGGCCGCCGCCTCGCATCTCATCGCCCATAATGAGGGGCGGCTCGGCAAAACCCTGCATGCGGGCCGCGAGAGCGCCCATGGCGAGCCGGTCGAGATCATGTCGCTGTGGGATTCGGAAGAAGAAGCCCGCGCCGTGGCCGCGCGCGCCGAATCGCTCTGGCGGGCGGGCCACAAGCTCTCCGAAATCGCCATATTGGTCCGCGCCGGCTTCCAGACCCGCGCGTTCGAGGAACGGCTGATCGTGCTGGGCGTGCCTTACCGCATCGTCGGCGGTCTGCGCTTCTATGAGCGCGCCGAAATCCGCGACGCCCTCGCCTATCTCCGCCTGCTGGTGCAACCCACTGACGATCTAGCGTTCGAGCGCATCGTCAACACGCCTAAGCGCGGCGTGGGCGAGAGCGCGCTCCGCCTGATGCACGAGGCCGCGCGCGCCCAAACCATCCCGCTCTACGCCGCCGCCCAGCGCCTCGTCGAAACCGGCGGCTTCCGGGGCAAGCTCCTGCAAACACTGCGCGCGCTGCTGGCGCAGTTCGATGATTGGCGCGACGCGCTCGCGCGTGAGGGCCATGTCGTGGTGCTCGACCGTCTGCTCGACGAATCAGGCTATCTCGCCATGTGGAAGGCCGACAAATCCCCCGAAGCCCCAGGCCGGCTTGAAAACCTCAAGGAGCTTTCGCGCGCCCTGGCCGATTTCGCCGCCCTGCCGGACTTCCTCGAGCATGTCGCCCTGGTGACCGAGGCCGAAACCCAATCCGACGACCAGAAACTCTCGATCATGACCCTGCACGGCGCCAAGGGGCTGGAATTCGACACCGTGTTCCTGCCCGGCTGGGAGGAAGGGCTGTTCCCCAACCAGCGCGCGCTCGATGAGGGCGGCAACAAATCGCTCGAGGAAGAGCGCCGCCTCGCTTATGTCGGCATCACCCGCGCGCGCAAGCTGGCGGTCATCACCCATGCCGCGCGCCGCAAATCCTATGCCGGCTGGAACGACGCCATCCCGTCGCGCTTCCTCGATGAGCTGCCCGAACACGCCGTGCGCCATTCGGGCTCGGCGGCGCAAAGCCATTATGGCAGCCAAATATACCGCGCCCCCGAACCCGCGCCCATCCGCAAAAGCGCCGCCACCATCGCCATCGGCGAACGTGTCTTTCACCAAAAATTCGGCTACGGCACCGTCACCGGTTCCGACGGCGGACGTCTCGACATCGCGTTCGACAAAGCCGGCCCCAAACGCGTGCTAGAGGATTTCGTAGAACGTCATGGACCCTGAACTGCTCGACTGCATCTCCCTTCGCGTCCCCGCCGAGGCGCTCGAAGCCTTCGAATCCGCCCTCTCCTCGGTCTGCCGCGCGGTCTCCTTCTACCACGATGAAGAAATGGATGAATGGGACATCCAGGCCGTGAAGGAGCGTGGCGAACACGAGGAAGACCTCGCCGCCGCGCTCGCGATCGCTGGCATCCTCACCGGCGTCAGCCCCGCCCTCACGCGCGAGCTGGTGCCCGTCGCTGGCTGGCTGGCCCGCACCCAAGCCGCCTTCCCCGAGCAATTCATCGGCAACCGCTTCGCCATCCGCGGCACCCATATCCAAGAGCCCCAAACCCCCGGCCGCATCACCCTCACGCTCGATGCCGGTCTGGCCTTCGGCACGGGCGAGCACAACTCCACCCGCGGCTGCCTGGTCATGCTCGAATCCTACGCCCAGCGCTACGCCCCCCGCCGCATCCTCGATCTCGGCACCGGCTCTGGCATCCTCGCCATCGCCGCCGCCAAGCTGCTCCACCAGCGCGTCCTGGCCTCCGACATCGACCACCGCGCCGCGCGCGTCGCCAACGCCAACGCGGCCCTCAACGGCGTCGCCGCGCGCGTCCACGCCATCCAGGCCGATGGCTGGCAAACCCCCGTGCTCACCCGCAACGCCCCCTACGATCTGGTGTTCGCCAACATCCTGGCCCGGCCCTTATGCGCCATGGCCCATTCCCTGGCCGCGCATCTGGCCCCCAACGGCCACGCCATCCTAGCCGGGCTGCTCAACACCCAGGTCAACTGGGTGCTCTCCGCCCATCGCCGCCAAGGCCTGGTGCTGGAGCGCCGCCTCATCGACGGCGCCTGGTCCATCCTGCTGCTGCGCAAACCATCTTAATTTAAGGTTGCAAACCCCCTAAATCCCCCGCCATACACAACCGGCGGGGGATTTTCATGCCGGCCACCACCATCAGCGCCTACACCACCACTCCAGCGCGTCTCTCCACGGCCGGCGCCGCGCTCACCCTCACCCCCACCGCCACCATCGCGGCGGGCAGCGCTACCGGCGTGGTGCTCGCCGCGTCTGGCCAATCGGTGCAAAATGCCGGCACCATCACCAGCCTTGGCACCGCCATCGCCGGCTACAGCCTGGCCAGCGTCACCAATTCCGGCCTGCTCGCGGGCTATCAAACCGGCCTCGCGCTCGGGCCTCAAAACCACCTCGCCAATACCGGCACCATCCGCGCGGGCGCGGTCTCGGGCACCGGCATCACGCTTGGCCCCGCCGACGCGCTCAGCAATTCCGGCCTCATCACCGGCGCGCGCGGCCTCTATTATTTCGGCACAGGCGGCACCGAAACCATCCTCAACACCGGCACCATCTCCGGCAGCCAAGAGGGCATCGCCCTGTTCGGCGCCAACGCCACCATCATCAACCAAGGCACCATTTCCGGCGCCACCATGGCGCTCACCGACTCAAACCTCCTCGCCACCCCCCATCTCGACCTCATCCTCACCCCCGGCGCCGTGCTCTCGGGCGGGGTCAATGTCTCGGGCGGCGACTTCGCCCTCACCCTGGCGTCCGGCCTCACCTCCGGCACGCTCGGCCTGGGCTCCATCTCCGGCCTCACCAGCCTCGCCCTCGCCCCCACCGCCAGCTGGACCATCACCGCCCCCAGCGCCGAACTGGCCGCCATCCAAACCATCGCCGGCCTCACCAGCCAGGACGAGCTCATCCTCACCGACCTCACCAGCCCCGCCACCCTCACCATCGGCACGCCCGGCCTGGTCACCCTCACCAGCGCCAGCCTCACCACCACCCTGGCCCTCGCGGGCGCGCAACCGGGCAGCAACTCCTACAACCTGGTCAAAACCGCCTCGGGCGCCTACGCCCTCACCGCCCAGGCCATCTGCTATCTGCGGGGCACACACATCCTCACCCCCACCGGCCCACGCCCGATCGAGCAGCTCCGCATCGGCGACCTTGTCATCACCCGCTTCACCGGCATCCGCCCCATACGCTGGATCGGCCGCCAAACACTGCGCCCCACCCATCACAGCCCGGCGCTCGCCCCCATCCGCATCAGCCCCGGCGCGCTCGGCCCCGGCCAGCCCGCCCGCCCGCTTTATGTCTCTCCCGGCCACGCCCTGCTCATCAACGGCCAGCTCATCCTGGCGCGCCTGCTCCAAAACGGCACCACCATTACCCAGCCCCCCACGCCCCCTCTCATCGAGTATTACCAGCTCGACCTCGGCACCCATGAGTGCATCATCGCCGAAGGCACCTACGCCGAAACCTACGCCGACGCTGGCGCCATGCGCGCCCAGTTCGACAATGCCGCCGAATTCGACCGCCTCCACCCCCACCATCTCCCGCCCGAAGAGCCCGTGCTCTGCGCGCCCCGCCCCCTCAAGGGCCGCCGCCTGGCCGCCGCCCTGGCCACCCTGCCCGTGGCCGCCGTGGCCGCCTGAGAATTGCCCTGGGGGAACGCCGTTCCCCCAGCCCCCCATGCCAAAGACCGAAAGGCCTTTGGAAACCATCCGCCATCAAAAAAGGGACCCGCAAGGGGTCCCTTTTTCGATGGCGACTACAGAGTGGTTTCCAGGGCCGTGGTCCTGGCCTGGATGCGGGGAGGATAACGCCTCCCCGCTGACCAAGCCTCAGTGGCCCAAAGCCTGCACAATTTCCTCGGTCATCTTCTTGGCATCGCCAAACAGCATCATGGTGTTGTCGCGGAAGAAGAGTTCGTTCTCCACGCCCGCATACCCCGAGGCCATCGAGCGTTTCACGAACAGCACGGTCTTGGCCTTGTCCACTTCCAAAATGGGCATGCCAAAAATCGGGCTGGCCGGGTTGGTCTTGGCGGCCGGGTTGGTCACGTCGTTGGCGCCAATCACATAAACCACATCGGCGGTCGAGAACTCGTTATTGATCTGCTCAAGCTCGAACACCTCATCATAAGGCACATTGGCCTCGGCCAGCAGCACGTTCATATGCCCCGGCATACGCCCCGCCACCGGGTGAATGGCGTATTTCACCTCCACCCCCTCGGCCTTGAGCATATCAGCCATTTCGCGCAGCGCGTGCTGGGCCTGGGCCACGGCCATGCCATAGCCCGGCACCACAATCACCTTCGAGGCATTCTTCATAATGAAGCCGGCATCATCGGCCGAGCCCACCTTCACCGCCTTGTCGCCTCCCGGCCCGGCAGCGGCGGCCGCGTCGGCGGTGGTGCCGAACCCGCCGGCAATCACGTTGATGATCGAGCGGTTCATGCCCTTACACATGATGTAGGACAGAATGGCACCCGAAGAGCCAACCAGCGCGCCGGTCACAATCAGCGCCAGATTGCCGATGGTAAAGCCAATGCCCGAAGCCGCCCAGCCTGAATAGGAGTTGAGCATCGACACCACCACCGGCATATCCGCGCCACCAATGGGGATGATGAGCAGCACGCCCAAGCTGAGCGCCAGCGCCGCGATGATCGAGAACAGCACCGCCGACCCGCCCGAGAACACGAACAGGATGATGAACAGCACAATGGCGATGCCAATACCGGCATTGAGCTGATGCTGGCCCTTGAACGTCACCGGCGTACCCTTGAGCAGCGCCTGCAGCTTGCCAAACGCGATCAGCGAGCCCGTGAAGGTGATGGCGCCAATCGCCAGACCGAGCGACATCTCGATCAGGCTCTCGACATGGATATGGTGCGGCACGCCAATGCCAAAGCTCTGCGGGGCGTTGAGCGCCGAAGCCGCCACGAACACCGCCGCCAGGCCGACGAGCGAGTGGAACGCCGCCACCAGCTGCGGCAGCGCGGTCATTTTAATCTTCTGCGCGACCACCAACCCAATCGAGCCGCCAATGGCGATGCCCAACAGAATGGTCAGGCCCCAGCCCAGGCTCATGCCACCATGCAAATAGGTGGCGATAATGGCAATGAGCATGCCGATCATGCCAAAGCGGTTGCCCCGGCGTGAGGTGGTGGGGTGCGAGAGCCCGCGCAGCGCCAGAATGAACAAAACGGCGGCGACGAGATAGGCAAACGAGGTCAGTGACTGATTCATGTGCCCGGCCCCTTATTTTTTCTTGAACATGGCGAGCATGCGGTTGGTCACCGCGAAGCCGCCAAAAATGTTCACGCTCACCAGCACCACGGCCAGAAACCCGAACACATGCGCCACCATCGAGCCATGCAGCCCGGTGGCCAGCATGGCGCCCACAATAATGACCGAGGAAATGGCGTTGGTCACCGCCATCAGCGGCGAGTGCAGCGCGGGCGTCACACTCCACACCACATAATAGCCAACAAAAATGGCCAGCACGAAAATGCTGAACAAATACACAAACGGCGCGGCCGGGGGCGCGTTGGCGGCGGCGGCGGCGGCCATGCCGGCGGCGGCCTGCGCCAGGTCGGCGGCCTGGTGCGAAAGTGCTGCTGCCTGGGCGGCAATATCAGCGGGGGTCGATGTCATATCCATGTCCTCCGGGTCAGGCGGCGGGCTTGAAGTTCGGATGCACGATCTCACCAGCCTTGGTGAGCAGCGCGCCCTTGATCAGATCATCCTCGGGCTTCAGGTTGGGCGCGCTGGCGTCCTTGTCCCAGAAGGTGGTGAGGAAGGTGAGCAGATTGCGGGCATAAAGCTGGCTCGCCGCCACGCCAATGCGCGCCGGCCAGTTGCGGTGGCCCAGAATGGTCACGCCATTGGGGGTGGTAATCACCTCGCCCGGCACGGTGGCGGCGCAATTACCGCCCGCATCCGCCGCCAGATCGATGATGATCGACCCTGGCTTCATGGCATCCACCATCTCCTGCGTCACAATCACCGGCGCGCGGCGCCCCTGCACCAGCGCGGTGCAGATGATAATGTCGTTCTTGGCCACCGTGGTCAGCATCAGCTCGGCCTGCTTACGGCGGAACTCCTCAGACATCTGGCCGGCATAAGGCCCGGTCTGCTTGGCTGATTCTTCGTCATCCACGCCCACATAGGTTGCCCCCAGCGAACGGATTTCTTCCTTCGCCGCCGGGCGCACATCCGTGCCCGAGACAATGCCGCCAAGCCGGCGCGCGGTGGCAATGGCCTGCAGCCCCGCCACACCGGCGCCAATCACAAACACGCGCGCCGGCGCCACGGTGCCCGCCGCCGTCATCATCAGCGGAAACCCGCGCGGAAACGCGTTCGCCGCCTCGATCACCGCGCGGTAGCCCGCCAGGTTGGCCTGGCTGGAGAGCACATCCATGCTCTGCGCGCGGGTGATGCGCGGCAGCAATTCCAGCGCCACGGCGTCAATCTTCCTGGCCGCCAAATCCCCGGCCAGTTCCGGGTCCGAGGCCGCGTTGAGCTGCCCGATCACCAGCGTGCCCGGCGCCACCAGCGCCCGCACCGCCTCATCGGGGGCATTGACGCAAAACAAAATCCCGGCGCCGCTCAGCATAGCCCCGGCATCGGCCATAATCGTGGCTCCAGCGGCGGCGAACTCATCGTCTGAAATGGCCGCCGCCACGCCCGCGCCGGTTTCCACCGCCACGTCGAGCCCCAAACCCACCAATTTCTTCACCGTATCCGGAGTGGCGGCCACTCTGGCCTCCCCCGCACGGCGCTCCTTCAAAACCGCGAGACGCATTTGCCGATCCCTTGTTTTACCCTGTTGCCCTCACCTTGTGCGAGTGCAGCGAAATATTCAAGCCTTCCAACCGGGGGACAGTTCCACCCGTCGGAAATTCTCCAAAGCCGGGCAGGGCTTTTCCAACGGCTTCCAAAAAACGCTTACAGTTCAAGCTTCTGCCCGCATCCCCGCGCCACCGGCCGCCGCCCTCCGGCGCCTCCGCGCGACATATTTAGCAACAAGTGTGACCTTTTTCGCACAGTTCTTGCGCCGATCACGGCCAGATTTTGGCAAAATTCCAAAAACAACCCGCCACCCCCGAGCTTAAAACGGCAGCAACACTACCTTTTGTAGCCTCACCCCACCC
The DNA here is from genome assembly GCA_021809435.1 of Pseudomonadota bacterium. GTDB lineage: Bacteria > Pseudomonadota > Alphaproteobacteria > Acetobacterales > Acetobacteraceae > Acidocella. The sequence goes on from JAKBAD010000002.1 coordinate 123,763, forward strand.
CGGCACGCGCTTTATTGCGCCGCCGGCACCCCCGCCGCGCGCAAAGCCGCCTGCTGGCGCGCCACCATCTCGGCCTCGTCAAACCCGTCAATGGTCTCATGAAACAGCCGGCACCAGTTCAGCTCCGCCCCCAGCCGCATGAACACCGCCCCCAGCCCAATGGCCGAGCGGTCCATCAGCACAAACTCCCGCGGCGGCTTCACGCCTCCGGTGCGCTTCAACCCCTCATGCACCTTGGCGGCCACCTCGCGCCCAAATTCCGTGCCGGTTCCCGGCTGAATCGGCCGCACCCGGTCTTCCATCAGCGGCTGATAGAGGAATTTCGCCCAGTCATTGAGCACCTCCACCTGCTCATCCGAGATACCGGCAAACCCCCACACCTGATAAGCCGCCTTGGCGCGGGCAAAATCGCCATCGCGCGTGGCGCCGAACAAATCCAGCACGCCCTTGATGAACTTGCCCGGAAACACCCTGATCGAACCATAATCGAGCAAATTCAGCCCGCCCGCCTCATTGATCTGGTAATTGCCCAGATGCGGGTCGCCATGAATCACGCCATATTTATAAAGCGGCACATACCACGCCCGAAACAGCGCCGCCGCCAGCCGGTTCCTGGCCTCCTGGCTGGGCTTGCCCTCCAGCCATTGCCTGAACCCCACGCCCTTGAGCCAGCTCATGGTCAGCAGACGGCGGGTGGTATAGCCCGCAATCGGCTCGGGCACGTTCACATCGGGCACGCCCGCCAGCATGGCGCTATAGAGCCGCATCTGCGCGGCCTCGCGCTCATAATCCAGCTCCTCCCTGAACCGCTCGGCCAGCTCCAGATAAATCTCATCCTGAATAATGGCGTTATCGAGCTTGGCATAAAGCCCCATGGCCAGCTTCACCTGGCGCAAATCCGCCTCGATCACGCTGGGCATGTCCGGATATTGCAGCTTTACCGCCACCTCCCTGCCATCGGGCAGCGTCGCGCGATGCACCTGCCCCAGGCTCGCCGCCGCCACCGCCTCATGGCCAAAGCTGGCAAAGCGCGTCTGCCACTCCGCCCCCAGCTCGCCGCTCATGCGCCGCTTCACAAACGCCCAGCCCATCGGCGGCGCGTTTGACTGCAACTCGGCGAGCTGCGCGGCATATTCGGGCGGCAGCGCGTCGGGCACGGTCGAGAGAAACTGCGCCACCTTCATCATCGGGCCCTTGAGGTTCCCCAGCACCGATTTCAAATCCTCGGCATGCTTGGCCTGGTCGGTTTTAATGCCCAAAAACCGCTCCCCCGCCACGCGCGCCGCAATGCCGGTCACCGCGCCAGAGGTGCGCGCCATCCGCCCCAATTCGCCAAACAGGCTAGAGCCCTCACGTTCGGTCATGCCCGCTCCAACTCATCGATAAAGCCTGAAATCACATCCAGCCCCCGGGTCCAAAATCCGGGGTCCGAGGCATCGAGCCCAAAGGGCGCCAGCAGCTCCTTATGCCGCTTCACGCCCCCCGCCTCCAGCATCCGCTGATATTGCGCCTGAAACGCCACCTTGTCCGGGGTCTGCTGGTAAGCGCCATAGAGCGCGTTCACCAAACAATCGCCAAACGCATAAGCATAAACATAAAACGGCGTGTGGATGAAATGCGGAATATAAGCCCAGAACACCCGGTAATCGGGGGTGAAATTGAACACCTCGCCCAGGCTCTCGCGCTGCACCTCCAGCCAGATCTCCCCCAGCCGCTCGGGCAAAATCTCGCCCTGGCGCCGCTCTTCATGCACGCGCTGCTCAAACGTGTAGAACGCGATCTGGCGCACCACGGTGTTGAGCATGTCCTCCACCTTCGAGGCCAGCAAAATCCGCCGCGCGCCCTGGTCGGTCTCGGCGTCGAGCAATTGCCTGAAGGTCAGCATCTCGCCAAACACACTGGCGGTCTCCGCCAGGGTGAGCGGGGTGTTGGACATAAAATACCCCTGCTTGCGCGCCAGCATCTGGTGCGCGCCATGGCCCAGCTCATGGGCCAGCGTCATCACATCGCGCGCCTTGCCGTGATAATTCATCAGCACATAAGGATGCACCGAGGGCACGGTGGGGTGCGCGAACGCCCCGCCCGCCTTGCCCGCCTTGGGGGCGGCATCAATCCAGCCGCGCTCGAAAAACGGCTCAATGGTCGCGGCCAGCTCGGGGCTGAAGGCGGCATAAGCGTCGAGCACCAGCCGCTTGGCCTCGGGCCAGGCAATCGCGCGGTCCTCATCCTTGGGCAGCGGGGCGTTGCGGTCCCAGTGTTCCAGCTTCTCCAGCCCCAGCCACTTGGCTTTGAGCGCATAATAACGGTGCGAGAGGCGGCCATAATTCGCCCGCACGCTGGCCACCAGCGCCGCCACCACCTCATCCTCGACCATATTGGCAAGGTTACGAAACGAGCCCGGCGTCTCATAATGGCGCCACTCATCCTCAATGGCCTTGTCCTTGGCCAGCGTGTTGGTGATCAGCGCGAACAGCTTCTCGCGGGCTTCCAGCGCCTTGCCCACCGCCTTGCCCGCCGCCTCGCGCACGCCCCTGTCACGGTCCGAGAGCTTGTTGAGCGCGGCCGAGAGAATCAAGCTCTCGCCCCCCAGCTCCACGCGCATGCTGCTCATGGTCTCGTCAAACAGCCGGCTCCAGGCGGCATGCCCGGTCACATCCTTCTCCATCAGCAGCTTTTCCAGCTCATCCGAGAGCTGGTGCGGCAAAAACATCCGGCTATCCCTGATCCAGGGCGCATAGCGCGCCAGCGCCGGGTCGGTCAGCTTCCGGGCCAGCACCTCATCCTCGATGCGGTTGAGCTCCAGCGTGAAAAACAGCGTATGGGTCGAAATATCGGTCACACGCTCCGAAACGGTCTGATAAAACTGCCCGTTGGCGGCGTCGTCCGAGTCGGCCGCGAACAGCAGCTGCGCGTAAGATGACACCTTGCCCATCGCCTCGGCCAGCGTCTCATACCGCGCGATGGCGGCGCCCAGCTCCGCCCCCGAAAGCCCGGCCAGCCGCCCCTTGAACGCCGCCTCGAACGCCACCGCCCCGGCCTCGGCCGCGGCCAGGTCCGCCGCGATGCGCGGATCATCCAGCCCTTCATAAAAATCACGCAAATCCCAAGCGGGCAGCGCGCTCTCATGTCCTGCCGACACACCATCCGGGGCAAATCTCATATCCAGGCTCCAAATCTCCGCCCCCAGATTTAGGCGCAATAAGCCCCACGTCAAATGCCCCCTTGGCCTTCGGTGCCCAACTCCCTAACCCTTTGTTTGGGCCAGCAACTTTATCCAACCAAATGATTTCATTTGATTGGATGTTGCTCTAGCCTGCGCGCATGACAGGCTCCCCCCTCCGGCGCGACGCCGGCAAAACCGGCCTCCTGCTCGCCTCCATCGGCGGCATGATCGGCTCCGGCTGGCTGTTCGGCGCCCTCAACGCCGCCAAAATGGCCGGCCCGGCCGCGCTCATCGCCTGGGTGCTGGGCGCGCTCGCGGTGGCGCTGCTCGCCTTTGTCTATGCCGAGCTGTCAACCCTGTTCCCCCGTCCCGGCGCGGTCATCGCCTTCCCGCTCATCGCCTACGGCCCGCTGGCGGCCGAAATCATGGCCTATGTCAATTTTCTGGCCTACGCCGCCGTCGCCCCCATCGAGGCGCTCTCCATCACCGCCTACGCGGCCAATATCTGGCCCGCCCTGCAAGCCCCCAACCTCACCCTCACAGCCTCGGGCCTGGCCGCCGCCATCGCCCTCATGGCGCTGTTCACCCTGCTCAATCTGGGCGCCATCCGCCTCGTGCTGCGTTTCAACACCATCCTCACCGCCTGGAAACTGGCCATCCCCGCCCTCACCATCGCCGCCCTCGCCGCCACCCGCTTCCAGCCCGCCAATTTCACCGCCCACGGCTTCGCGCCCTATGGCGTGGGCGGCATCGTCACCGCCATCTCGGGCTCGGGCATCATCTTCACCTTCCTGGGCTTCCGCCAAGCCATCGAGCTGGCGGGCGAAACCGCCAACCCGGCCAAATCCCTGCCCTTCGCCATTCTGGGCTCGGTGGCGCTGTGCGCGCTGCTCTATCTCGGGCTGCAAGCCGCCTTCATCGGCGCCCTGCCCGCCGCGGCGCTCAGCCATGGCTGGGCCGCGCTCAGCTTTCCCGGCATCTCCGGCCCCTTCGCCGGGCTCGCCGCCGGGCTAAGCCTGCCCTGGCTCGCCGCCACATTGTACCTCGATGCCGCCCTGAGCCCCGCCGGGGCGGGCATCATCTACAACACCACCGCCGCGCGGGTCATCTACGCCATCTCACAAGCCGGCATGCTGCCCCGCGCCTTCACCGGCACCAGCCGCCACGGCGTGCCCATCCCCGCCCTCATTCTGTCCTTCCTGGCCGGGCTCTGCTTCCTCGCTCCCCTGCCCTCCTGGCAACATCTGGTCGCCACCCTCTCCTCCATCGGCGTGCTCGCCTACGGCACCGGCCCCGTCGTGCTGCACACGCTGCGCGCCACCCTGCCCGAATCCCAAACCCCCCGCCCCTTTCGCCTCTTCGCCTACCAGCTCACCGCCCCCGCCGCCTTCATCGTCTCCAACCTCATCGTCTTCTGGGCCGGCGCGCGGGTGGCCAACACCATCTTCCCCCTCATCCTCGCCGCCACCCTCCTCTCCCTCGCCTACCGCGCCGCCACCCATAAACCCCTCCGCGCCCTCAAACCCCGCACCGCCCTCTGGCTCATCCCCCATCTCGGTTCGCTCTGGCTCATCACCGCCCTCGGCCCAGGCTCCACCCTCCACCCGCTCACCCAAACCACCGGCGCCGCCGCCATCGCCCTCACCTCCCTGGCCACCCTCGCCCTCGCCCGCCACGTCGCCCCCCGCGACCCCGACACGGGTCCAGCCCCGGCATCCTAACCCCAAGGGGGCTTTGCCCCCCTTGACCCCCCACCAGGGGCCGAGCCCCTGGACCTCAATAGGTTTCAAGCCTCAGAAAAGGGGGCCGCCCGTGCCGTTTCAAACGGCAAAAGCGGCCCCCTTTTCTGAGGCTTAACTATTTGGTTTCCAAAGGCCTCTCGGCCTTTGGCGGGGGTTCCAAGGGGGCAGAGCCCCCTTGGCGCAAGAACGCCCCGGCAAGGCCCGTGTCACATCCCGATCGCGCGGCGGTAGATGTCGAGCAGGGTTTCTTGTTCCTCGACTTCGGCGGGTTCTTGTTTACGGATACGGATGAGCTGGCGGATGACCTTGACATCGAAGCCGGCTGATTTGGCTTCCTGGAAGATATCCTTGATATCCCCGGCGAGGGCTTTGCGTTCTTCTTCCAGGCGCTCGACGCGTTCGATGATGGAGCGCAGCCGGTCGCCGGCGATGTTTTTAGCGGCGGTTTCAGTATCGGCCATGGCGGGTCATGCTCCTGTTGGGTGGTTCGGGGACGTGGGAGTAGCCTTCGGGGCTTGGCCGCGTCAATGGGGGATGGACCGCCTTGCCCGGCCACGGCGAATAGGCGCATGGTGGGGCCATTCAGGGGGAAGATGCCAGGTGGCTGCCGGGGCTTTGGCTTTGGGGCGCGCGGGGATTTTCCGCACCAGCAACGCCGAGGCCAAAAATGACAGATCGTGTCCGCCGTCACCGCCGCACCAAAATTCTGGCCACGCTTGGCCCCGCCAGCTCCACCCCTGAGATGATTGTCCAGCTCTTCCATGCGGGGGCTGACATATTCCGGCTGAATTTCTCCCATGGCGCGCACGAGGACCACGCCCGGCGGATCGAGATGATCCGCGCGGTCGAGAAAAAAACCGGCCGCCCGATCGGCATTCTGGCCGATGTTCAGGGCCCGAAGCTACGTGTGGGGGTGTTCCAGTCGGGGCGGGTGCAGTTGCAGGCCGGCAAAAGCTTCATCCTCGACCAGAACAAGGCGCCGGGCGACACGCGCCGGGTCTGCCTGCCGCACCCCGAGATCATCGACGCCGCCGAGATCGGCGCCACCTTGCTGCTCGATGATGGTAAATTGCGCCTGCGGGTGGTGCATAATCGCGGCGATCATCTGGTGACCGAGGTCCTCAATGGCGGCGTGCTCTCCGACCGCAAGGGCGTCAACGTCCCCGATGTGGTGCTGCCCATTCCCGCCCTCACCGCCAAGGACCGCGCCGACCTCGCCTTCGCCCTGCCGCTGGGCATCGATTATATCGGCCTGTCCTTCGTGCAGCGCCCCGAGGATGTCATCGAGGCCAAGGCCCTGGCCGCGGGCCGGGCGCTGGTGATGGCCAAGATCGAAAAACCCCAGGCGCTCGATAATCTCGACGCCATTTTGCACGAGGCCGACGCGGTGATGGTGGCGCGCGGCGACCTGGGGGTGGAATTGCCGCCCGAGGAAGTGCCCATCGCCCAGCGCCGGATCATCCGCGCCGCCCAGCAGCGCGGCAAGCCGGTGGTGGTGGCGACCCAGATGCTGGAAAGCATGATCACCGCCCCCGCCCCGACCCGCGCCGAAGCCTCCGATGTCGCCACCGCCGTGTTCGACGGGGCGGACGCCGTGATGCTCTCGGCCGAGAGCGCGGCCGGGCAATATCCCCGAGAGGCGGTGAATATGATGGACCGGATCATCGCCCGTGTTGAGCGCGACGAGGATTGGCGCAGCCTGCTCGACGCCAAGCGCCCCGCGCCCGAGAAATCCTCGGCCGATGCCATTGCCGCGGCCGCCGTGCAGGTCGCCCATGTCACGGGGGCCAAGGTGATCGTGGCGCTCACCGAATCGGGCTCCACGGCCCTGCGCGTGGCGCGCGAAAAGCCCGATTGCCCGGTCATCGGCCTGACCACCAATATCCATGTCGCCCGCCGGCTGGCCGCCGTATGGGGCGTGCATGCCGTGGTCACCGAAAGTGTGCATTCTATGACCCAGGCGGTTGAGGTGGCGCGGAAATTGGCGCGGCTTGAAGGGTTTGCGGCCAAAGGCGATGAGCTGGTGGTGGTGGCGGGTGTGCCGTTTGGCGTGCCTGGCACCACCAACGCGCTGCGGGTGGCATCTGTCTGAGACCTGAAAATGGGATAAAAATCCTGTAAAATCGGCAGCTTGGCTGGCATTTTTGGCAAAGTTCGCGCTTGGCGCCACGGTTAAACTTGGCTAAAGGAAACAACCATTCCGAGGCTTCAAGGATAACGACGTGACGATGACCGCCCTCCCCCCCCGCACTGCCCTGAAACTGGCCGCCGGCCTGGCCGGTCTGGCCTTGCTCACCGCCTGCGCGGGCAAACCCAAGCCGCAAACCGCCATGGCCCCGGCTGTTCCGGTTGGGCATGTTTACGCGGTGGCGGTCACGGTGCCGCCGCCCGTGTCGCCGCGCATTCATTTCACCGCCAGCCAGCAAGTGGCCAATCAGCAGGCTTTCAACGTCATCGGGCTGAAATCGGCCCTGATGGTGGCGGCGCTGACCTGCCAGCAGCAGCCGGAATATGACCGCTTCATGGGCAAGTTCCAGCCCCACGTGCTGGCCGCCCAGCATGTGATGGACAGCTATTTCCGCAAGGCTTCGGGCCGTTATTCCGGCCAGGCGATGGAAGACCAGTACGTGACCGGCCTGGCCAATGATCAGACCATCTCGGGTCAGGCGCAGGGCTCGCTGTTCTGCATCAACTCGGAAGCCGAGTTCAAGGCCGTGCTGGCGCTCAATTCAGATACCGCGCTCGACCAGTTCGTCACCGCCGCGCCGCCAGCCGCCGTGGTGGCCAGCAACGCCGCGCCGTAAATCCACACAAAGCCACCCAAATCCACACAAACCCACAAAAATTGTGGGTTTGTGTGGGGGGGGTCATGGGCGTGTGTGAATTTGCGCCCTCGTGCGCCGCTTTATCTCGCCTCCGGCCTTGATTTTGGCCAAACGAGCCACAAAACCGGCACCAACAGAGGCGCACCAAGGGACACACCAAGCTTCGATAGTACGGGGTAAAGGCTGGTGCCGGCATCGAGCAGCGCCAGCGCCGCCAAGCCGCGGACCTCGCCCAGATCCAGCCACAGCGCCGCCAGGCTAAGCGCGAGAAACGGCAGATCGTAGATCATGGCATAGGGCGTGGCGAGCGGCACCAGGCAGGCGGCCACCAGGGCTGGGCGGTTATCGGCCCTGGCGGGCAGATAAAACAGCGCCGCCATGGCCGCCAGGGCAATACCGGCCTGGGCCAGCAAGGCCCCGCTCAGGCCCACCCGCAGGCTGCGCAGAAACACAAACGGGGTAACCGAGATGGTTTGAAACCCCGATGGCCAATTGGCCTGGAGCAGGCCACGCGCGCCGGGCATGGCGTGGGCGCCAAGATTGTGCCAAATGCCTGCCCCCCACCCCAGAGTGAGCAGAATGCTGGCCACGGCCATGGCCAGAACCGCCGCCACAACCGCCCGCCAGCACCGCCGGGCGAAAAACCAGCCCGGCAGCAGCAAGCCGAATTGCGGCTTGATGAGGCACAACCCCGCCGCCACACCAGCCAAAGCGGGATTGGCGCGCGGCGCCCCCAGGGCCAGCACCAGCAGCGCCGAGACGAACAACCCGCTCTGACCGAGCGTGATGCAAAAAAACACCGGCTGGCACGCCAGCCCCGCCAAAATTGCCCGCCAGGACCAGCCCACCCGGCGCGCTGCCGCCGCCAGCGCCAACAGGCCCAGACCATCCCAGGCGATATAGGCCAGGGGCTCGGGCAACCAGCTGAACGGCGTGGTCAGCAGCAGAAAGGGTGGCGGGTAGTAAAGCTTGGCGAGATCGGGGGTGATGTCAGGCGCTGGTTGCGAAAAAGCCCGGGCATTGCGCCAGAACAGGTCGAAATCATAGGGCACGAAGCCGCCTGTGTGGGCGCTCACCGCGCGGTGGGCGGCGAGGTCGAACAGCAGGGCGGCGAATGCCGAAAGCCCGATGACCGCGCCATAGGCTGCCGTTACGGCACGCCTTGGCGCGGTGGCGCTCACAGGGCGGCGGCCTCGAAAATGTGGGTGACGTCGCCGTTCCAGGCGCCGTGATAGAGGGCGAGCCAGCGCTCGGCCTGGGTGGGGGCGCCAGCGGCAATGTCGGCCAGCGGGTCGAGGTAAACACGCTCATCCCGCCCCTGCTCATCGCACCGGTGGCGCGCGGCCAGCCCGGCCTGGGCGATGGCCACCAGCTCGGCGGCCAGGGCGCGCAGGGTTTGGGTGCCGAAGGGGGTGTTGATGCCGGTATGGGGCACTTGGGCGCGCAGGGTGAGCAGGGTTTGGTAGGAGAGTTTCCGGCTCAGCTCATACGCGGCATCGAGGGCGGTTTGGTCGTAGAGCAGACCGGTCCAGAGGGCGCTTTGGGCCAGCATCATGGCCGGGCTGCCGGCATCGGCGCCGCGGGTTTCGATGTATTTTTTCAGCCGCGCATCGGGGAAGGCGGTGGTGGCGTGATCGGCGAAATCGCCCACCGTGGCGCGCTCTCCGGGCAGCGCGCCCAGGCGGCCAGCCATGAAATCGCGGAAGGATTGGCCCAGGGCGTTGATATATTGGCCGTCGCGGTAGACGAAATACATCGGCACATCGAGCAGCCATTCGGCGTAGCGCTCGAAGCCAAAGCCCTCTTCGAAGATCACCGCCGGGATGCCGGAGCGCGCATTGTCGGTGTCGGTCCAGGCGAGGGCGCGGTTGGAGAGGTAGCCGTTGGGTTTGCCCTCGACGAACGGGGAATTGGCGAACAGGGCGGTGGCGAGCGGCTGGAAGGCGCTGGCGACGCGGAGTTTTTTGACCATGTCGGCCTCGGACGCGAAATCCAGATTGGCCTGCACGGTGCAGGTGCGAAACATCATGTCCAGCCCGCGCGTGCCGACGGTGGGCATATAGGCGCGCATGAGCTGGTAGCGGCCCTTGGGCATCATGGGCATGTCGGCGCGGGTGGCCTGGGGGTGGAAGCCCAGCGGCGCGAAGCCCAGGCCGAGCGGGGGCGCGAGCTTGTGCAGGCGGGCGATGTGGGCGTCCAGCTCGGCCTTGGTTTCATGGAGCGTGGCGAGCGGGGCGCCCGAGAGCTCGAACTGGCCGCCGGGCTCGAGGGAGATGGAGGCGCCGCCCCATTTGAGGCCGATGACATTTTCACCATCCAGAATGGTTTCGGCGCCGGTCTCCTGGCGCATATCCGCCAGCAGCGCCTGGATGCCGTGTTCGCCCTGGTAGGACGGGGGCTGGAAGGCGGGGCTGGTGAAGCCGAAGGCCTCGTGTTCGGTGCCGATGCGGAACGCGGCCGCCGGTTTGCAGCCCGATGCCAGATAATCGGCGAGGTCGCGCATTGAGCCTATGGGCCGGTTATCGGCATCACCCGGGTTCGACAAGATCAGCGTCCCTATATGTTTTACGGCTGGGCCGCGATGAGCAGCGCCAGACCCGCTATTGTGGCGGTCTCTGCCCGCAGGATGCGAGACCCCAGGGACACGCGCATCACCTGGGGTTTGGCAGCGATAGCTTCAAGTTCGGCATCGGTAAAGCCACCCTCCGGCCCGACCATGAGCGCGCAGGGGCCGCTGGCCGCGCCCAGCAGGGGGGAGTCGCGGCGTTCATCGGCCACGAAAAGCGGGCGGTTGGGCCAGGTTTGGAGGAGCTGCATGACCGGCACGGGCGGGCGGATTTCGGGGACATCCTGCCGCTCACATTGCTCGGCGGCCTCGATGGCGATGGCGCGCAGGCGCTCGAGATTGACATGGTCGGCCTGGGTGCGGGCGGTGATGATGGGCTGGATGACGGCGGCGCCAAGCTCGGTGGCTTTTTCGACCACCAGATCGGTTTTGGCGCGCTTGAGCAGGGCGAAGCAGGCCCAGGCATCGGGGGCGGGGTGTTGCGGGCGGGTTTGGGCGCGGGCCGTGAGGGTGACGCGCTTTTTTGAAATTTGCGTGATTTCGGCCCGCCACTCGCCATTTTGGCCGTTGAAGATGCGGCAGGTTTCGCCCAGCTCGGCGCGCAGCACGGTGGCCAGATAATGCGCCTGGGGCTCGGGCAGGGGCAGCTCGGTGCCTTCTGCCAGGGTGGCGACGGGGGTATAGAGGCGAATTGACGCGATGCTCATGAGAGGCCCAATAGCACCATGAACGGTTATACGGATATACGCCGCCATGGCTGGGTGGCGAAGCTGCCCGCCAGTTTCGAGCCTTATATTCTGCTGGCCCGGTTTGACCGGCCAATTGGGATTTGGCTGCTGTTTTTGCCCGGGTTGTGGGCGATTTGCCTGGCCGCGCCGGGGGTTTGGCGCGGGCTGTGGCTGGCCATGCTGTTCGCGCTGGGCTCGGCGGTGATGCGCGGCGCGGGCTGCGTGGTGAACGATATTTGGGACCGGGAGCTGGACTCGCGGGTGGAGCGCACCAAGGGCCGGCCGCTGGCGGCGGGCCATGTGACGCTGGCGCAGGCGGTTTTGTTTCTGGCCGCCTTGTGCCTGATTGGGCTGCTGGTGCTGCTGGCGCTGCCGCCGGTGGCGCGCTGGCTTGGCGTGGGGTCGCTGGTGCTGGTGGCGCTCTACCCCGCGGCCAAGCGGGTGACATGGTGGCCGCAAATGGTGCTGGGCTTTACCTTTGGGTTTGGCGCGCCGCTGGGATTTGTGGCCGCGCATGGCGGCTTGGGCTGGGGCATGGTGCCGCTTTATGCCGGGGTGATTGGCTGGATTCTGGGCTATGACACGATTTATGCCCACCAGGACCGGGCCGATGACGCGATTGTGGGGGTGAAATCGACCGCGCGGCTGTTTGAGCACAATACCAAGCCGTTTTTGGCGGTGTGCTATGGCGCGCTGGTGGCGATGCTGCTGGTGAGTTTTGGGCTGGCCGGGCTGAACCCGTTTGGCTACGCGCTGCTGGTGCCGCCGGTGTTTTTGCTGGGCACGCAGATTTATACGCTCGATATTCACGACCAGGCGAAATGTTTGCGGCTGTTCAAGGCCAACCGCGAGGTGGGGCTGCTGGTGGCGGCGGCGATTTTGGTGGGGAGGATGAGCCTATGAGCGGACGTTTGCAGGGTAAGGTGGCGCTGATTACCGGCGCCACGGCGGGGATTGGGCTGGCGACGGCACGCAAATTTGCCGCCGAAGGGGCGCGCGTGCTGTTGAGCGGGCGCAATGAACAGGCCGGCACGGCGCTGGCCGCCACGCTGGGCGGGGCGTTCATGGCCGCCGATCTGAGCGCGCCAGACAGCGCGACGCGGCTGGTGGACTGGGCCGAAGCCACGGCCGGGCGGCTGGATGTGCTGGTGAACAATGCCGGCATATTGTTTCAGGGCGATGCGCTGGCCTGCACCGATGCCCAATGGGACCAGACGATGCTGGTGAATGTGACGGCGGTGTTCCGGCTCTCGCGCGCGGCGCTGGGGTTGCTGGCACGCACGCGGGGGGCGATTGTGAATGTGGCCTCGGACTGGGGGCTGGTGGCGGCGGACGCGGCGGTGGCCTATGGCACCAGCAAGGGCGCGGTGGTGCAGCTGACCCGCTCGATGGCCAGGGACCATGCGCGCCAGGGCGTGCGGGTGAACGCCGTGTGCCCGGGCGATACCGACACCGCCATGCTGCGCGCCGAAGCCGGCAGCGCGGCGCGCATGGCCGAGCTGGCGGCGGCGATTCCGCTGGGCCGGCTGGGCCGGCCCGAGGATGTGGCGGCGGCGATTGCGTTTTTGGCCTCCGACGAGGCGAGCTTCATCACCGGCGCGGCGCTGGCGGTGGATGGGGGGAATTCGGCGGTGTGAGGGAGAGAATATTTTTACTGACAAGGAGAATTAGAGACGTTGCACAAAAGCGATGGGTAGCGCTGCGCTCACCCATCCTACGCTTGCTTAAGCGTTTCACTGAATACGCTGAGTGCGGTCGAGCTTGTTCGTGAGGCAATTTATACCGCCCAAGCTTAACAGGTCAAGCAAAATATTATTTTGAAATAAAGGCTCGTTACGTGGCGGATTCTAAGACTTCCTTAACAGCTTGTCGTATTTTTTCTGCATCTCTGATTGCTATTGCGTCTATCTGATCTTCTTCTGTTTCAGTAAGACGCCAAGCGTTTTGCCCGGTACGTTTTTCTAAGTGCCCACTTTCACCGTCGAAATCCTCTATCTTTTTCTTTGCAGCCATGGCTTTGCTCCTTGGTTTATGGTGAGCCGAATTGTCTTGCAAAATATCTTTGATTGAACTCTTTGTCAAAATAATGTTTTCGTTTTATCCATACAAAACCTTCACTTTTTGAAATAACTGCAATATCTATAAGGCCTCCTACGGTCTCTTTTTCCGCCGATACATGACGTTTAATTGTTGTGAGATTAACCAGAGATTCAGCCATGTGCGCCAACTCTTGTTTCGGCATGAACCTCACCATGTCTAGGATGCCAGACTTAAACTTCTCTTCTTTGAATTTTTCCGCTCTATTTTGAAATTCGTTGACCAAAACTGTTCTGGCAGAACGCATTTTACGTTTTGCGATAACCTTATCAGCAGGCGTTCCAGAAAAGTGCTGATCTATCAAATTATCGCCAAAATCTTGAATGGCCTTCCTCATACCGACTCTGAGATATCTCTCGTACCTTGGGTCAACTCCGTCGAGAAATCTGTCAACCATCTCATGTTGAGCGAAAGGAATAACCTCCGCCCCCAAGGGTAGATTTGCAATTTCCACAGGTTTTGATTCGGAAATTTTTAACTTTCCACAGACGATGCCGTCCAGTTCAATCGATTGAACAGAAGGAAAAATTTCATCATCTCCAAAACCAAAAAAAACCATTCCGGTACTGAATGCCGAAAAATGATTTCTAACCAAAGCGAGGCCGCAAATTTTTTCAAAACATGCGGATGCTTTTTGTGTTAATTTCCATCCGCCCGTTGCCATTTTTAATGCGTCGAGATGCTCTTTTTGGTAAACGACACAAAGCTTTGTTTCTTTTTCAGAAGAAAAACCATTGGCTTTATTTTTTATTGCCAAATCTTCTATACGCATCTCCAAAATCGGCATTAAAACTTCGTTGTTAAATTTCGGACGCGAGAATTTGGGATCCTTCACGAGGCGCTTGCGCCACTCGTTGTTAATTTCATCCCAAACCTCGTTATATGCGGAAAATAATATTCTGAAAACGTTTATACTTTTCTCTCTATCTGAGATCGGTAGTTCAGTCAGCAAGAATTTCATAAAATCTTTTGCATAATCTTCGGTTTTTTGGAAAGATTGTCCGTTTCTTTTTGATCTGTACAGCTTTATTACCGTCGAGAGCGGAATGCCCATAAACTCAAGGCCACCATATATCATTAAACCGACAGGTTGTTTAATGCTGAGTTCAAAAATCTTATCAACGCTGTTGTAAATTTTTTCTGCGCCGTTTGAATCAATGGTAACAGCACTATCCGCCGCAACGGCAACGGCGGACTTATTCAGAATGACGACTTCAGCGGTCACGTTTCCACCTCGCCGCAGCCGCTTTGGCCGCGATCTCTTTGCGTTGTTCTGGCGTTAGGCTATCGGCCCGCGCGCGTCCGCCTCGCTGTCCTCCCAGACGCCCAAGGGCTACGGCAGCGGGGTTCTTCTCGTGCCCATGAGGGTTGTCCTCGACCTCTCCGGTGGCTATATCAACCATCAGTTTAGCCAGTTCATTCGTGTCCGTTGGGCGTTTGCTTGAGCGGTTTGGCATGGGTGATCCTATGCGCATCTCGGCACAGATTCCTAGCCTAGAAATGTTACCCGACCCAACTTGGGGTGGATGGGAAATGGTTGAACACAACAACGTGACGTCATCTAATGTCTGCCGCGCCGCTCATGCAATGGTATAATTTCAAACTAACCCACTACCCCCCTCGCCTGCCGCTTGACGAGGGGTGGGGGATGGGGTGAAAAAGGGCGTATCGGGGTGCTCGCGTTGTGCGGGCTGAGATTATACCCGTTGAACCTGCCTGGGTAATGCCAGCGAAGGGATTTGACCATGATTTCACGCCGTTCGTTTGTTCTGTCCTCGGCCGTGCTGGCCGCGCCCGCGATCGCGCGGGCGGCGACCGAGCCGTTCACGCTGCTGCTGGACTGGTTTGTGAACCCCGACCATGCGCCGCTGTTCGCGGCGAAAACCTGCGGGGCGTTCGCGCGCGCGGGGCTGGCGGTGACGATGACCGCCCCCACCGACCCGGATGTGCCGCCCCGGCTGGTGGGCGCGGGCAAGGCCGATGCTTGCTTGAGCTATCAGCCCCAGCTTTACCAATTTGTGGATAAGGGCCTGCCGGTGAAGCGGGTGGCGACGCTGATTAACCAGCCGCTCGATACCCTGACCGCGCTGGGGGAAAGCGGAATTAAGACCATCGCCGATCTGAAGGGGCGCAAGATTGGCTATTCGGTCGAGGGGTTTGAGACCGTGCTGATCGGCACCATGCTCAAAAGCGCCGGGCTGACGCTTGGCGATGTGACGCTGGTGAATGTGAATTTCAATCTGGTGACCGCGCTGCAGGCGAAAGAGGTGGATGCGGTGATCGGCACGTACCGGACTTATGAGGATATTCAGCTCGCCCAGGATGGGCTGGCGCCGGTGATCTTCGCGCCCGAGGATTATGGGGTGCCGCGCTCGGATGAGCTGATTGTGCTGGCCAATGACAAGAGCGTGGGGGGCGACAAGATGCGCCGCTTCGTGGCCGCGCTGGGCGAGGGGGTGGCGGCGCTGAAGAGCGATCCGCGCGCCATGCTGGCGGGGTTTTTGAAAGATAACCCCAGCCTCAATGACAAGCTGGACCTGGCCTCGTGGGGGGCGCTGGTGCCGGGCTGTTTCGCGCCCGAGCCGGGCGCGCTGGATGCGGCGAAATATCGGCGTTACCGCGATTTTATGCACGCGAACGGGCTGATTGCCCGCGCGCTGCCGCTGGATGACTACGCCGTGGCCACCAAAGCCTGACATTGTGGGCCCGGCCCCTGGCATTGCCATAACCGGGGCGACGCTGACCTATGACGGGGCGGCGGTGTTCGCGGGGGTGGATTTGACGCTGGAAGCCGGGCGCCTGAGCGCCCTGCTGGGGCCGAGCGGGGTGGGCAAGACCAGCCTGCTGCGCGCCATTGCCGGGCTGGAGACGCTGGAGGCCGGGACCGTGCGGGCCAGCGATGGCGCGCCCCTGGCCGGGCGGGTGGCGTGGATGGCGCAGCGCGATTTGCTGCTGCCCTGGGCGGATGCGCTGAGCAACGTGACGCTGGGCGCCAGGCTGCGGGGGGAAAAGCCCGATGCCGGGCGCGCCGAGGGGCTGCTGGCGCGCGTGGGGCTGGCGGGGAAGCGCCGCGCGCTGCCGGGCACGCTCTCGGGCGGGGAACGCCAGAGGGTGGCGCTGGCGCGCACGCTTTATGAAGATAAGCCCGTGGTGCTGATGGATGAGCCGTTCTCGGCGCTCGATGCCATTACGCGCGCGCGGTTGCAGGAGCTGGCGGCGGAAATGCTGGCCGGGCGGACTGTGCTGCTGATTACCCATGACCCTTGGGAAGCCTGCCGGATTGGCGAGGCGGTGTATGTGCTGAGCGGGCGGCCGGCCACGCTCGGGGCGCCGCTGGTGCTGGACGGCGCGATACCGCGCGCGCCCGATGACGAGGC
This sequence comes from Pseudomonadota bacterium, assembly GCA_021809435.1. GTDB lineage: Bacteria > Pseudomonadota > Alphaproteobacteria > Acetobacterales > Acetobacteraceae > Acidocella. Next base: position 140,261 of record JAKBAD010000002.1, read on the forward strand.
GGCGCTGCGCGCGCAGGGGCGGTTGCTGGCGCGGCTGGAGGTGGGCGCGTGAGGCGGGGGCTGGCCTTGGGGGCGCTGCTGCTGGGCGCCTGGTGGGGGGTGAGCGCGCTGGGGCTGGTGCCCGATTTCATGCTGCCCTCACCCGCCGAGGTGGCGCTGGCCGGGTGGCGGAACAGCGCGTATCTGGCCCAGAATGCCGTGGTGACGGGGAGCGAGATTTTGCTCGGGCTGCTGGGCGGCACCTTGCTGGGGGCGGCGGCGGCGGTGGTGATTGCGGCCTCGCGCGCTTTGCAGCGCTGGCTGATGCCGCTGCTGGTGGTTTCTCAGGCGGTGCCGGTGTTCGCGCTGGCGCCGCTGATGGTGCTGTGGCTGGGGTTTGGCCTGGCCTCGAAAGTGGCGCTGGCGGTGCTGGTGATATTTTTTCCGGTGACGGCGAATTTTTTGGACGGGCTGCGGCGCACCGAGCCGGGATGGCTGGATTTGGCCGCCACCATGGGCGCCAAGCCGTGGCGCGTGCTGCTGAGGGTGCGGCTGCCCGCCGCGCTGCCGGCGCTGGCCTCGGGCGTGCGGGTGGCGGCGGCGGTGGCGCCAATTGGCGCGGTGCTGGGCGAATGGGTGGGGGCTTCGAGCGGGCTGGGCTATGTGATGCTCAACGCCAATGCGCGCATTGAGACGGCGCTGATGTTTGCCGCGCTGGTGCTGCTGGCGCTGATGAGCGTGGCGCTTTATGTGGCGGTGGACCGGGGCTTGCGGGCTGCTTTGCGCTGGAGCCCGGGAGGTTAGAGCAGTTTCCAATCAAATGATTCCATTTGATTGGATGTCGCTCTAGCCGATATCGGCGCTGTTGACGCGCTGGCCGGCGGCGATGAGGGCGGCGGCGGCGGCTGGATGGAATTTGAGGCCGAGGCCGCCGACGCCGGTGAGTGGCGGCGGGTTGGCGGCGGCGGGTACGGCATCGGCCAGTTGGGCGCGGTGGGTGAGCGCGGCGCGGGTGATGGCGCCGGCCAGGGCGGCCGGCAGGCTGGCCGCGCCGATGGCGTAATTATCGGTGCCGAGCGTGGAGACGGGCACGTTCAGCCCCGGAAATGTGCCCTTTGGCAGGATGATTTCACGAAAGCCCGGCAGTTTGGCGGCGACCAGGGCGCATTCATCTTGCGAGAAACCGATGAGGGAGAAACGATGCCCCATGGCCGCCTGGGTGATGACGCTGAGCGGCGGGGCGCCGATGAAGGCGCAGGCATCGAGCCGGCCGGACTGCATGGCCTGGATTTGCGGGCCGAGATCGCCGGTGAGGGTGCGGGCGGGCGCGACGCCGAGCAGGCCCAGAATTTGGGCCACCGTGGCATCGACCGAGCCGCCATCCGGCCCGATGCCGATGGTGAGGCCGGCCAGCTCGGAGAGCCGCGTGGGGCCGCCGGGGGGGGCGAAAATTTGCAGCACCGAGACATAGGCCGGGAATAGCAGGCGGAAAGAGGAGATTTTGGCTCCGGCCGTCCAGCGGCCAGTGCCGGTGACGGCCTCGTGCGCGACCGCGGCGGTGGTGAGGCCGAGCTGGGTGGTGCCTTCATCGATGAGCAAGATATTGGCGTCGGCGCCGCCTGTTTCGTGATAGGCGATGTCAACGCCCGCTTGGGCCGCGGCCAGTTGGCCCCAGGCGGGGCCGAAGAGGGCGTAGTCTCCGCCCGGGCGGCCGGTGGCCATGACCAGGCCGCTGGGCACGGGCTGCGCGCGGGCCGGGCGCAGGCCGGAAGCGGCAAGGGCCAGCCCAAGACAGGGCAGCAACCGGCGGCGCGACAGGTTCACCGTTCATCCTCCCGATAGATGGGGCGGATTTGAGCGCCGGGGGTGGGGAAATGTCAAGCGGCGGGGGGATGGGGGTGTCGCGCAACTCCTAAGTTACGCGACAATCCTGGTCTCGGTAAAAACGACCCGACCACGACATTGGACGAAGCAGTCTCTATGTCCGCTTTGCAGGAAACCGGACATAGAGACTGCTTCACGGCAACCGTGGCATGGTGCACGATGCGGCATTCAATTGGATAGACTGGTAATGTTCAATTTTTGAAATTCTCCAAAACCTGGCTGCGTCGGTTGCTCCAGCAAGCGCATGGCTGCTTCAAAGTAGCTGATCGACATTCGCCAAAGTCGTATTCGTCAGCGGTGGAGACTTAAGCAAGTCCCGCGATAGGTCTGGATCCGGGATGCTTGTTTTAATCAACGTATCTAGCCTGTCGAACCAATCACCTTCGTTCGAGGCAAAGAGGTTATACAACGCCTCGTTGCGGCTCTTGCAACACCACTCTTTGTACTTTGCGCCGCAGTACTTTGCTGCGGCCGTCATGATGTGCCAACGAAGCTTGGAGTACTTGCCATCGAACCGCTTATTCGAGGTGAGCATCCTCAGACGATAGTGGCAGAAGCAGGCGGTATAGTAATCCTCTTCCGGCTTTCCCGCATGGAAAACCTCAGACAGTAGCTCTCCTGTGAGGCGATTTGGGTAACGACTGGCGAGATCAGGCCGCATCATCACCGTCGCAGCATAGCATCGTGCTGTCTCCCTGACATCGAAAATCCTGACCGGAGAGACATTTTCCGGCCCATATTGACCTTTTCGGCGTTCGAAGTAGAGCCGATTGGCTTCGCCTGCGCCACGAGCATTAAAATATCGCTCCAAATCGCGAAGTATTGTCATAGTAGCGACGAACTGATCGTCTTCCACCTTAGATTGTCGGTTCGTCGCTCGGACAATATCATCGATCACGGTAGGGTCATCAGCCTCAATCAGCTTCACCATCAGACTCACCGTGTCATCCGTTTGATCGTCAAACGCGATAAGCACGTTCGATGTCTGACATCCGTTTACGATCTGGAAATCCCTAATGTAGATATCCTGACCGGCAGGCCGAACGCTCGTGGCAACGATGGTTACCCCATTGTTCATTAGACCAAATCGCGATTTTTTGTCAGCATCTCCAAGAGTTCCTGCAATTTCGGCGTTCACGTCAGCATCGACACCGAGGAAATCACGCACGTTTTCTTCGAAGAGCTTTTTCCGAGGCAGTCCGTGCTGATCCTTGAGGATTGCCTGAATGAAACTTCGCGCCTTCACCGTGGCTACATACGCGTTGTTGATGTTCTGAGCCGCCGGAAATGGCGCATACCCGACGGTCGCTAGGCTGGCTTCGACAGGGCCGTCAGCCGCGAGCCAATACTCGTGAATCACGTCGCGATGGGCTTTAACTAACTTTGTGTCATTCGAATAACCCAACGCCCTAATCGCGATTAATCCAGCAGCGAAAGCTGCATTGATTTCCTCTGCACCAGTCTCCGGCGCAGCAGTGAAGAAGTATGCGTGTAGGTCAGGAAGGCCGCCTCTTATACGGCCAATGTTCCTGAACAGCAGCTTGAACATATCTTTGAAATCCGCCAAAAATCGGCTATGTGGCTGCTGAGGTGCCTCGGACAAATAGTCTGTGATCGCCGCGACAAAAGAGTCGATCTCCACCTTCGACCAAGTCGTGGACCGCTTCGCTTGTGTCAGGACAACCGTGACATGAAATTCTCGACGTGAAGACTTGAAGATTTCTTCCAGTTCATCAGCGGAGAAAACTGCCCGGTCGTCAAGAAAAAGAAGTGCACCGTCGATCCCCGGATCAGGACCCTCGTAGACCAAGTCCGTCGCTTCAACCTTGTCGGCGGAGTAGCAGGCAAAGGCGCAGTACGCGGTGAAGGCTTCGAAGTTTTTTGCTTCGTCGAAAGGGGCGGCAAAATTTGCGCAGAAGGTGTCGAAATAAGACCTTGTAACCAGGTGCATGACGGATTCCGAGAGTAACTAGTTAGGCATCAATATACCCTCGTGCTTCAGCACAACAATCCTAAATGTCCCACTGGAATGGCATGCTGCATCGCAGCGCTTATTGAGGGTTTGAACGGCGGCTTCATGCCGCTGAGCGGGCACTCTGAAGTTTCCGCGTGATGACCGCTTACCCCCCTACCCGGTCACCGGCTGTCGCATAACTCGTAATTTACGCGACAACCGCCCCGCACTGACAGGACATGATGATCACATGTCGCGTATCTTTGTCGCTGGATATGATCTCTTGCGCCTAAACTGCGCGACAGGCCGCGAAGGCCGTTCCTGGGTTTAGCGGCCCGTTTGGCGGTTCTCTGCTCTATCCAGCTGGTGGGCGGGGGGGTTGGAGTTCGCTGACGATGATGCCCGCCACGATGAGCCCGGCGCCCAGCACCGCCAGGGCGGGCAGGGTGTCGCCCGCCAGGCGGCCGGCGATGCCGCCCCAGACGGGCTCGCCGGCATAGATGATGGTGGCGCGCGCGGGGGAGACGGATTTTTGCGCCCAGTTCATGGTGAGCTGGATGAGCGCGCTGGCCAGTCCCAGCCCCAGTGCGGCCAGCAGCCAGACCCAGGAAAAACCCGGCGCGTGTTCGCCCGCCAGGGGCATGGCGGCGAAGGCGCACAGGCCGGCGGCGAAGAGCTGGATGAGGGTGACGCGGGTGCTGTCAACGCTGCCCGCGAAGCCGCCGATGAGCAGGATTTCGGCGGCGATGGCGGCGGCGCCGATGAGGGTGGCGGTTTCGCCACGGCCAAGCCCGACATGCCACGCCGCCGGCCCGGCGATGCAGGACAGGCCCGCGAAGGCCAGCGCGATGCCACCCCAGGTGAGCAGGCGCGGCGGGCGCCTGAGCACCAGCCATTGCAGCAACGGCACCATGGGCACGTAAAGCCCGGTGAGAAAGGCCGAGGTGCTGCTGTTGATGGTGCAGAGCCCGTAAGTTTGCAGCCCATAGCCCAGGAAGATGGCCAGGCCGATGGCGCCGCCCGCCAAAGCTTCGCGCCCCGTGAGGCCGCGAAGCTTTGGGCGGAACAGCGCCAGGCTGAGCAGGCCAGCGGTGATGAAGCGCACGCCAACGAAAAACAGCGGGCCGCTATGGCGCATGGCCTGGTGCACGATGACGAAGGTGGTGCCCCAGACCATGGTGATGAGGAGCAGCGCCAGTTCCTGTTTGGTGAAAAGGGCGGTGCGGCGGGGGAGCGCGGCGCTCACCCCAGCGCCTTGGCGCGCTCGAGCGCCGCGACCAGGGCCAGGCGGATGCCGGGCTCGAGCGCGGAATGGCCGGCATCGGGGACCATGGTGAGGCGGGCGGCGGGCCAGGATTGGGCCAGCTCGAAGGCGGATTGGGCGGGGCAGATCATGTCGTAGCGGCCTTGGATGATCTCGCCTGGAATGTCGCGGAGCTTGTGCATGTGGCCCAACAGCCCGCCTTCGGGGAGGAACAGGTCGTGGCGGAAATAATGCGCCTCGATGCGGGCGAGGCCGATGGCGGTGCGGTCTTGGGCGAAGGCGGAGACCGCCTCGAAGCTCGGCAGCAGGGTGGAGCACGAGCCTTCATAGACCGACCAGGCGCGCGCGGCGGGGCCGTGAATGGCGGGGTCGGGGTTGGTGAGGTGGCGGAAATAATTATTCAGCAGGTCGGCCCGCTCATGGGCGGGCAGGAAACCCGCGAACGCCGCGTGGGCTTCCGGGAACACGCGCGCCATGCCGTGGAGGAACCATTCGACCTCGGGCGCGCGGCCGAGGAAAATGCCGCGCAAAATGGCGCCCATGACCCGCGCGGGGTGGGATTGGGCGTAGGCGAGCGCCAGGGTGGAGCCCCAGGAGCCGCCAAAGAGCAGCCAGCGATTGATGCCCAGATGCGTGCGCAGCAGCTCGATATCGGCCACCAGATGGGGGGTGGTGTTGTCCTCGATGCTGCCCAGGGGGGTGGAGCGGCCGGCGCCGCGCTGGTCGAAGATGATGACGCGCCAGAAATGGGGATCGAAAAACCGCCGGTGCACGGCCCCTGCCCCGGCGCCCGGGCCGCCATGGAGGAACAGCACCGGATGGCCGGACGGGTTGCCGACCTGCTCGAAATACATGCGATGGCCGCCGGACAGGGGGAGATAGCCTGTCTCGAAGGGCGCGATGTCGGGGTAGAGGTCGCCGCGCGGCATCACCAGCTCAGGCGCTCAGGGCTTGGCGCAGCACGGCGGCGACGCGCAGGGCCTGATCGTCGGTGAGGTCGGGGTGGATGGGGAGAGCCAGGATGCGCGGCCCCAGGCCCTCGGCGACCGGCAGGGCGGTGCCATCATGCGCGGCGGCATAGGCGGGCTGCTCGTGCAGGGCGCGGGGGTAATAGATGGCGTGGCCGATCTGGGCCTCGGCCAGCGCGGCCTTGGCGGTCTCGCGCGCCGCGTGGGTGGGGAAGAGCACGGCATAGACCGCCCAGGCGGAGGTGCTGGCGGGCACGCGCGCGGGTGTGGCCAGCAGGGGGCCCAGTTCGCGGTCATAGATTTGGGCGATTTGCTCGCGCCGGGCCAGCTCGGCTGCGAAGATGGTGAGTTTGGAGAGCAGCACGGCGGCTTGCAGCGTGTCGAGACGGCCATTCATGCCGATGCGCTCGACCTGATAGCGTGTGGCGCCTTCGCCATGGGTGCGCAACGAGCGGTAGAGGGTAGCGCGCTCATCGGATTGGGTGAAAAGGGCGCCGCCATCGCCATAGCCGCCCAGGGGCTTGGAGGGGAAAAACGAGGTGGCGGTGGCATCGGCCTGGGTGCCGAGGCGATGGCCGTGCAGGCTGGCGCCGAAGGATTGGGCGCAATCATCGAGGGTGAACAGGCCTTCGCGGGCGGCGAGCGCGGTGAGGGCGGGCCAGTCGGCCGGTTGACCGAACAGATCGACGCCGATGATGGCGCGTGGGGTCAGGCGGCCCGCGGCGCGCACCTGTTGGAGACGGGTGGCGAGGTGGGCGAGGTCGATTTGAAAGGTGCGGGGATCGACATCGACAAAGACCGGGGTGGCGCCGAGCAGCAGCGCGACCTCGGCGGTGGCGGTGTAGGTGAAGGCGGGCAGGAACACGGCATGGCCCGGACCGATCTGCTCGGCCATCAGGGCGATGGTCAGGGCATCGGTTCCTGACGACACGGTGACGCAATGTTTGGCGCCGCAGAAGCGGGCCAGCTCGGCCTCGAGTTCGCGCACTTCGGGGCCGAGTATGTATTGGCCATGGGCCAGCACGGCATTGATGCGGGCCTGCACGTCGCCGTGCAGGCGGGCCTGCTGGGCCTTGAGGTCGAGAAAGGGAATCGGCGGGAGGGGTTGGGCGGTCATGATGCCCGAGCTTACTCCGCGGCGGCGCGTTCCGCGAGGGGCGAGGGGCGCAAAAATTCCGGCACCAGACGCTGGAGCAGCGCCAGGGCGGCGGGCTCGTCGCGGGTTTCGGTGAGGGCGGCCAGCTCATCGAAGGCGGCGCGGATGTCGGCCAGGGCGGCGCGGCGGGGGGTGGCGACGAGCAGGCCGGGCAGCGCCGTGGGGCGTGGGGTTTCGGCGCCGTGGAAGAGCTGCTCGAAGAGTTTTTCGCCCGGGCGGATGCCGGTGAATTCGATTTTAATGTCGGTTTCCGGGCGCAGGCCGGCGAGCTGGATCATTTGGCGGGCGAGGTCGAGAATGCGGAGCGGCTCGCCCATGTCGAGCACGAAGATGCCGCCTTCGGGGACGATGGCGGCATCGGCGCCAACGGAGGCGGCCTCGAGGCAGAGGCCGACGGCTTCCTTGGCGGTCATGAAATAGCGGCGCATTTCGGGGGCGGTGATGGTGAGCGGGCCGCCCTGGGCGAGCTGGCGGCGGAACAGCTCGACCACCGAGCCGGTGGAGCCCAGCACATTGCCAAACCGCACGGTGACCACCCGCAGGCCAGTGCCGGTGTGACGGGCGGCGACATCTTGCGCCTGGGCGTAAAGCTCGGCGAGACGCTTGCTGGCGCCCATGATGGAGGCGGGGTTGACCGCCTTGTCGGTGGAGATGAGCACCATGAGCCGGGCGCCGGCCTGGGCCGCGGCATCGGCCACCACGCGGGTGCCAAGCGCGTTGGTGCGCAGGGCTTCGAGGGGGTTGGCCTCGACGATGGGGACATGTTTGAGGGCGGCGGCGTGGAGCACGAGGTCGGGCGCGAAGGCCTGGCAGAGGGCGGTGATGCGGGGCTGGTCACGGATATCGGCGATGGCGGCCTGACGGGGAATGTGGGGGGCGGTTTCGGCCAGTTCGAGGTCGATCTGCCAGAGGGCGTATTCGGAGGAATCGAGCAGCAGCAGCTCGGCCGGGGCCAGCGCCGCGACCTGGCGGGTGAGTTCGGCGCCGATGGAGCCTCCGGCCCCGGTGACCAGCACGCGCGCGCCGGTGATGAGGGCGGCCATGCGCGCCATGTCGAGCGGGACTTGCGGGCGCTGGAGCAGATCCTCGATGGCGATGGGGGCGAGGTCGGGCACGCCCTGGGCGGGGCCGAGGCTGGTGAGGCTGGGCGTGCGCAGCACGGTGAGACCGAGGGCGGCGGCGCTGCCGAGCAGGCGCCGCAGACCCGGGCCGGTGAGCACGCTGGCGGTGATGATGAGCAGGTCGGGGCGGGGGGTGAGGCGGCGGAGCGCGGCCTCGGCATCGTCGAGGCTGGCGATGATGTCGAGCCCGGCCATGCGGCCGCCGGCAAAGCGGGGCGAAAGGGCGATGAGGCCGCAAATACGGTAAGGCGGCGCCGGGGCGCGGGCATGGGCGGCGAGGAAGAGCTCTGCCTCCTCACCGCTGCCGACCAGGATGGCGCGGCGGTGGCGCGCGGGCGCGGCACGCACCGGCAGGCGCTCACGCCATAGGCGGTAAAGTAGCTTGGGCAGGGTGAGCAGCGTGCTTTCGACCAGCGCCAGAATGACCGGAAAACCAGGCGATGGCAGCCAGAACCCAGCGCCCAGCATGAACAGCGTGAGCAGCAGCGCCACGCCAAGCCCCGCGAGCGCCAGGGCCACCAAGTCGCGGAAGGAGACGAAGCGCCAATGCAGGCGCGCGAAGCCAGAGGGCAGGCCGATGAGCCAGACGACGAGCGCCGCGCCCACCGCCAGGGATGGCGGGCAATGGCGGGCCGGCTGGGCCAGCCACCAGGCCGCCGCCACACCCAACGCCGCCGAGCCGCCATCAACCGCGAGATTGAGCGCCATGCGGCGAAGCAGATGCGGCGAGGCGTTTTGTCTCATGAGGGGACTATAACCCAGCGCGGGCGGAGCGGCTACAACTTAAAATAAGCGTTTTGTTGGTGGAAGCATGGGGAGCTTTTGGTGAAAAGCTCCCCAAACCCCGCAAAAACTTTTGAGTATGGCGAGGGAAGAGCGAAGCGGTTAGACCAGCTCGACCAGGGCTTCGACCTCGACCGCCGCATCGAGCGGCAAAGAGGGCACGCCGACGGTGGAGCGGGCATGGCGCCCGGCATCGCCGAAAATGGCGACCGCCAGATCGGAGGCGCCGTTCATGACCACCGCATGCTGGGTGAACTCGGCCGGCGCGGCGATGAAGCCGCCGAGACGGACGATTTGCTTGATGTCGGCCAGGCCGTTGGGCAAGGCGGCGTTGAGCTGGGCCAGCACATTGATGAGGCAGAGGCGGGCGGCATATTGGCCTTCTTCGAGGCTGACCGTCTGGCCGAGTTTGCCGGTGACGGCGAGCTTGCCATCGACCGCGGGCAACTGGCCCGAGACCACCGCGAGCTTGCCCGCGATGCTGACCGGCACATAGGTTGCCACCGGTTTCATGGGAGTGGGCAGGGAAATGCCGAGTTCGGCCAGACGCTCGAGAATGCTCATATGTAAACCTCAGCTCACCAGTTTGAGGGCTTTGCGACGCTCGCGCGGCGCGGGGGCGGGCAGATCGAGCGGCAGCAAGGGCGCGCGCTCGGAGGCACCATCGCCCACTGTGTCGGCATCCTCAAGGGTGGCGGGGGGAAGATTTGTCTGGCCGAGATAATTCACCGCCAGATTGCGGAACACATAGTCGAGCATGGAAGTGGCGGCGGGCACGGCGGCGTCGCCCTCGACCGCGCCGGAGGGCCCGAAGCGGGTGAAGGTGAAGGCCTCGACGTAATCTTTCAGGTCAACGCCATGCTGGAGGCCGATCGAGACGGCGATGGCGAAGGCATCCATGAGGCCACGGAAGGCGGCGCCTTCCTTGTGGAGGGCGATGAAGATTTCCCCCAACTTGCCGTTGGCGTATTCGCCGGTGGAGAGGAACAGCTTGTGGCCGCCGACCGAGACTTTTTGGGTGTAGCCCGAGCGGCGGGCGGGCAGCGCGGCGCGCACGCGCGGGCTGGGCGCGGGGGCGGCCGGGGCGGTGACGGGCAGAAAGGCGAAGAAGGGCTTCAAAGCCTCGGCCATGACGCCCTGGGCGCCGGCGCGCGGCAGGGTGAACAGCTCATCGCCCGACAGCAGGGCGGCGAGCGCGTCTTCGGCGCTCACCCCCTCGGCGGCGAGGCGCGCCCGCACCCAGCCGGCCAGCCCGCCCTCGGGCGCGGTGGCGGCCAGGGCCGGGGCGAAATTGACCGCCTCGGCGCCCAGCAGGGCTTCGATTTCGGGCTCGGTGACGAAGCCGAGCAGGGTTTCATGGCGGCGCTGGCCGGCCGTGGCGGCCTCGGCCTGGGCGGCCTGGGCGGCGGCGAGCAGGCCGGGCAGCGGCAGGTCAGCGGGCAGTTTGGGCAAGGTGATGGCAAAACCCGGGGCGCCGTTGAGCAGCGCGCTGGAGGCGAGGTCGGCCTCGGCGGCGATGAAGCCCGAGAGAGCGGCCGCCACGTCGCGAGCCATGGCGCTCTCGTAAGGCAGGCCAAGGCGGGCGAGCAGGAGGTTGAGGTCGGTGAAGCTCAGGCCGAGCTTGGGCTCGGAGGGCGCGGCCAGGGTGAGCGCGGTGACCGCCACGCGCACCGCGGCGCCAAGGGCGGGGAGGTCAAGCTCGTCATATGCATCGAGGAAAGCGGGGAGGTTGAGGCAAAAGCCCGGCACGCCGCCCGCGCGATGGCGCCAGATGCGCGCGCACGGCGCGGCGCGGCGGGTGGCGATGAGGGTGCGGAGTTGCCCGGCGATGTCGCCTTCCAGCCCCGCCGTGACCGCGCGGGCCGCGATGGGGGCGACCCAGGCCTCGACGGCGATCGGCAGATCGACACGGCCTTGGCCGACGAACAGCGAGGCCAGCGCCTGGGCGGCCGGGCGGCCGAACCCCTCGGGCAGGCGCACGGCCACGCTCTCGGAGTCGGGATCGGGGGATGCGGCGAGCGTGATGAGCTTGTGGCCCTGCCAGTCCATTTTGTCTGCCTCACTCATGGTGAGGGGAGTGTAAGCGAAGGGAGGGGGTGGGGAAAAGTGCATCTTGTGGCGAATCCGCGCATCACCCACAGAATCTTGTGGATAGTCTGAAAGTTGGGGCTTGGAATCGGGGGGAGCTGGGCGCGCTGCGCCGCCACCGGCCACCATGGACCTCGGACGCTGAACACTTTATAGGAGGCCCATGAGCAGCACCCAGAATTCCGCGCAGGCAGGCCGGTCGCTTGGTCTCAAGCTTCTGATCCTTCATCCCGGCACTTATTTCCAGACCCTGTTTCGTGGCCGTTTTGTCGGCCGCGACGAGGGGGGCAACCAGTATTTCGAGCGGGCTGGCCGCCGGGGCAAGGCGCGCGGCGTGCGCTGGGTGATTTATGCCGGGAAGGACGATCCTTCGAGCGTGCCCGCCGAATGGCATGCCTGGCTGCACCATGTGACCGAGGCGCCGCTGCCAGCCGCCGCCCGCCCCTTTGCCAAGCCCCACCGCGCCAACCAGACCGGCACCGCTGAACGCTACCGCCCGGGGCTGAAGGCGTATCAGGCCCCGGCCGCCGCCAAGCCGGCGGGGCTTTATGAAGCCTGGTCGCCGGACCAGGGCTGACCCGCATGACCCGCCGTCTGCCCGAGCTTCTCACGGGGCTTGGTGTGATCATCGTCGCCGTGCTGTTTTTGCTTTACGCGCTGCGCGGCGCGGGGGAGCTGAGCACGGGTGGCTACCGTTTGACCGCGCGCTTTGGCTCGGTTGGGGCGCTGGCCATTGGCGCTGATGTGAAGATTGGCGGGGTGGTGGTGGGGCACGTGGCCTCGGAGACGCTCGACCCCGTGACCTATGCCGCCGTGGTCGGGCTCGACATTAATGATAGCGTGCAGATTCCCGATGATTCCTCGGCGGCGGTGACCTCGGACAGCCTGCTCGGCGGCGATTATGTGAATGTGTCGCCCGGTGGCTCGAACAATATGCTCAAGCCCGGCAGCGCCTTTGCCACCACCCAGTCGGCGGTGAATATTGGCGATCTGCTCGGCAAGTTCATCTTCTCGCTGGGCGGCGCGTCTTCATCCAAGGGCAGCGGCGCCGCGCCAGCCCCCGCCAGCGCGGCGCCCTGATTATGCGCGCCCTGCCCCCACTTGCCATTACGGTTGGGTTGGCGCTGATGGCCGGGGCGGCCTTGGCGCAGAGTGACCAAAGCTCGATTTATGTGCCCAACGCGCCGGCGGCGACGCCCGCGCAGAGCGCGCCGCCAAGCCAGGCCGTGGCCAGCGCGCCGCTGACCCCGCCAGCACCACCGCCCGGGCTGGTACAGACACAGACCCCCGCCCAGGCCGCGGCGGTGAACGCGGCCCCACTGGCCGCACCCAACGCGGTGCCCGCCGCGCCGCTGAGCGCGCCATCCCAGGCGCCGCTGCCAGTGGTGCAGGCCCCGGAAACGCCGGTGGCACCGGTGGAGACGCCCAGCGCGCCAATTGCCCCCGTGGCACCCGCCGCCCCGGCGGCGCCCGCCGCGCCAAGCGCGCCAAGCGCGCCCACCACGCCAGCGGGGCCCACGGCGCCAGCCAGCACGACGCCGCCCGCCCAGGATGTGGCCCCTGCCCCGGAAACCGCCTGGGTGAACGGGCATAGCGCCGTGATCGGTGTGCTGAACGAGGTGGATGGCAGCGCCAGCACCCTGGCCGTGCCCGTGGGCGGACAGGCCAAGGCCGGCGATTTGATGGTTTCTGTGCAGGCTTGCGTGATGCGCCCGCAGGGGCAGTTGCCGGATGTGGCGATTTATTTGACCCTGACACCCCAGGGGGCTGGCGCGACGCCGAGCTTTAAGGGGTGGGTGGTGCGCTCACAGCCAGGTGCCAGCGCGGCCGGGGATTCGACCGAGGCATTCCGGGCGGTTGGCTGCTCTTAAGGCCGAGCCCGAGGGGGGCTCGTGCCTAATTTGCAACAGGTTCAAATTGTTCGCGCGCAAGGTGCTGATTAACCTGTTATGGCGCAGGGTAAACGCTTAAGTTTTGGGTAATACAATTTTGCCTGCTTGGGAGTTTGCTTATGAGATTACGCCTTGCTCTTGCCGCCGCCACCTGCCTTGGGTTGCCGCTGGTTGCCCATGCCCAGCCCGTGACCGGGCCTTATGTGGATTTGGGGCTGGGGACCACGATCCTCCAGCCGGAGAAAATCGCCGGCGCCACCGTGCAGACCCGCCCGGATTATGCTGGCGTCGCCGGTGTGGGGTATGGGTTTGGCAATGGCTTCCGCGTGCAGCTGGAAGGCAATTTCCGCCGCAACAACGTTAGCAAGCTCGATTATGCAGGCCTGTCCGCGCCGCTCTCGGGCGGGATCAATACGTATGGCATGTTCGCCAACGGGTTTTATGATATCCCGGTGGATTTTCCGATCACCCCTTATGTGGGCGCCGGTGTTGGGTTTCAGTGGCAGAAAGTCCAGTCGGTGCATGGCACGTTCCTGGGCCAGAGCGCGGTGATCAAGGGTACGTCGAGCAGCTTTGCTTATGACCTGATCGCGGGGGCGTCTTATAACATTGCCCAGGTGCCGGGTTTGGCGGTGACCGCCGAGTACCGCTTTACGCAGCTGACCGCGAACCGGACATATTATGTGGCCACGAACGGCTATCAGCATATTTATGCCGGGCCGGAATCCAGCCACTCGCTGCTGATTGGGCTGCGCTACCAGCTGTTTAACGCGCCGGCCCCGGTGGCCGCGCCTGCCCCGGCGCCGATGCCGGTGGCCGCGCCCGCGCCGGCGCCCGCCAAGACGTATCTGGTGTTTTTTGACTGGGACAAGGCGGTGCTGACGCCGCGCGCCACGCAGATTATCGCCGAGGCGGCGGCGGATTCGAAGACGCAGAATGTCACCACGCTGAATGTTTCGGGCTATACCGATACCTCGGGTACGGCGGTTTATAACCAGGGCCTCTCGGAGCGGCGCGCCAAGGCGGTAGCGGCCAAGCTGGTGAATGACGGCGTGCCGGCTGCCGAGATCGAGATTCATGCTTATGGCGAGACGCATTTGCTGGTGCCGACCGGCCCGAATGTGCGCGAGCCGCAGAACCGCCGCGTGGAGATTGTGCTGAACTGATCAGCCAAGGCTGAGACCTAAAAAAGCGCCGCTCCGGGTAACCGGGGCGGCGTTTTTTGTTCCGAATAGTTAAGGTTGTGTTAAAAATGACACACCGGGCCGATTTTATGTCCCTGCGGCGTATTGGTTGTCCGCTGGGCAGGTAGGTCTGCTAGGTTTTGGGCTTCTTAGAGATTTTTACAGGTGGGATCAGCATGAAAATTAAGGCTTTGCTTGCCATATCGTCGTTGCTTGGCGCCCCGCTGGCGGCTTATGCCCAGCCTGTGACCGGGTTTTATGTCGATCTCGGGTTGGGCACGAATATCGTGCAGAAGACGACCTATAATGTTCCCGCAGAGCCCGGCAATAGCGGCAAATTCTTCTTCAACCCCGATTACGCCGGGGTGTTTGGGGGTGGTTATGGGTTTGGCAATGGCTTGCGCGTACAACTGGATGGTAATTTTTACCGCAACTCGGCACATAAATTTACCAGCAATAGGGGCTTCTCGGCGGGGATGTGGGGCGGCGTGAACCGGTATGGTTTCATGGCCAATGTCTTCTACGATCTGCCTGTGAAGTTTGTGGTCCAGCCTTATGTCGGGGCCGGTATCGGGTATCAGTGGGAGAAGTTTTTGCATGTACGCGATGCGGGGGGAGATAATCTGGGCGGGACCGGCGGCAGTTTTTCCTATGACCTGATCGCGGGCGCGGCTTATGATGTGCCGGTCGTTCCGGGTTTGGCCGTGACGGCGGAATACCGGTTCTCGCAGCTGGTGCAAACCCACGGCGCTTATCATGACGTTACGCCCTTCCTCAGCAATAACAAGGTGGATGTTGGGCAGGAGGCTAGCCACACGCTGTTGCTGGGGCTGCGCTATCAGCTGTTCAACGCGCCTGCCGCCGTGGCCCCTGCCCCGGCGCCGATGCCGGTGGCCGCGCCCGCGCCGGCGCCCGCCAAGACGTATCTGGTGTTTTTTGACTGGGATAAGGCGGTGCTGACGCCGCGGGCTACGCAGATTATCGCCGAGGCGGCGGCGGATTCGAAGACGCAGAACGTCACCACGCTGAATGTTTCGGGCTATACCGATACCTCGGGTACGGTTGTTTATAACCAGGGGCTCTCGGAGCGGCGCGCCAAGGCGGTGGCGGCCAAGCTGGTGGATGACGGCGTGCCGGCTGCCGAGATCGAGATTCATGCTTATGGCGAGACGCATTTGCTGGTGCCGACCGGCCCGAATGTGCGCGAGCCGCAGAATCGCCGCGTGGAGATTGTGCTGAACTGATCAGCCAAGGCTGAGATCTAAGAAAACGCCGCTCCGGGCAGCCGGGGCGGCGTTTTTGTTGGTGACGGCGCGGAATGTGTTGAAAATGACACGGGAAACGAGTTTTGTGGCAAAAGATAACGTTTCTGGTGCGTTAAGCGCGCGAGGCGCGCTAATGTGAAGGCGGTTAAATAAATTCTTAACAACACGATCCAGATATGAGGTTGTTCATGAAACTCCGCACCGCCCTTGCCGCTTCGGCGCTCTTGGCCGCGCCGTTTACCGTACACGCCGCCCCCGTGACCGGGCCCTATGTCAGCCTGGGGGCTGGAACGAATTTCACCCTGCCACTTGGATACACAGAGAGCCGTTCCGCGCCGTCCCCGTGGGGCGGAAAGTTGTTGAGCCGCCCGTCTTACGCCGGGGAAGGCGGCGTTGGCTACGGCTTCGGCAACGGTATGCGCGTCGAGCTTGACGGTAATTATTTTCATAACACGCTGCACGTCTCAGACGAAACAACCCCTTCCTATCATCATATGCGTACCTCTGGCGGGTTGAATACATATGGTTTCATGCTCAATGGCATTTATGATTTCAGTCTGGGCTGGCCGGTGCAACCTTATTTGGGCGCGGGCATTGGGTATCAGTGGCTACAGCTCGCGCACAGGGTCAATGATGGCGGCGATTATTATATGAGTGGTACGCGAGGCAGCTTTGCTTATGACCTTGTGGCTGGGCTTTCTTATCAGCTGCCAATGGTGCCAGGCCTGTCGGCTACGGCGGAATATCGGTTCACACAGCTTATCTCCTCGCCGAATTATCGGCTTGATTACGGGCGTGGCACGACAACTGTGAAGATTGGACAGTCTTTCAACAACACCATTCTGATCGGCCTGCGCTATCAGCTGTTCAACGCGCCTGCCGCCGTGGCCCCTGCTCCGGCGCCCATGCCGGTGGCCGCGCCCGCGCCGATGCCGGCCAAGACGTATCTGGTATTTTTTGACTGGGATAAGGCGGTGCTGACGCCGCGGGCTACGCAGATTATCGCCGAGGCGGCGGCGGATTCGAAGACTCAGAATGTCACCACGCTCAATGTTTCGGGCTATACCGATACCTCGGGTACGGTTGTTTATAACCAGGGCCTCTCGGAGCGGCGCGCCAAGGCGGTGGCGGCCAAGCTGGTGGATGACGGCGTGCCGGCTGCCGAGATCGAGATTCATGCTTATGGCGAGACGCATTTGCTGGTGCCGACCGGCCCGAATGTGCGCGAGCCGCAGAACCGCCGCGTGGAGATTGTGCTGAACTGATCAGCAAAGGCTGAGACCTAAAAAAAGCGCCGCTCCGGGCAACCGGGGCGGCGTTTTTTTGGTTTGGAAATATTTTTTGCACAAAAAAGCGGGATCGTATTTAAATCCAAGTTAATGTGTTACGTGTACACCTTGAGTGTTTTCCGGAGATTAATTGATGAAATTTTGTTTGCGGATGACCGCCGCGTTGATGATGGCGGCACCCGTGGCCGCGCGGGCGCAAGCTGTGGTGGGGCCTTATGTCAGCCTGGGGTTGGGTGGCGTGAATACCGAGGCGCTTGGTTACCAATATAATGCCGGTCTGGTGCCTGTGCCGATTGTTCCGGGCGGGCTTGGCCGGAGACTGACGCCGAATGTGGAAGGCAAGATTGTCACCCGCCCGGCGGCTGGCGGGTCTTTGGGGGTTGGGTTCGGGTTTGGTAACGGGGTGAGCCTGGAGCTTGATGCCGTGGCCCAGCGCGCCACCGTACATGGGCAGGATGTCTCCGGGCAGAAGCTGATGATGACCGGCGGTCTCGACAGCTATGGGGTCATGGCCAATATGCTCTACACCCTGCCGCTCAACCTGCCGGTTTCGCCTTATCTGGGGGGCGGCGTTGGTTATCAATGGACCGCGCTCAACAGCGATTTACGCAGCAAAAGCGCCGGAATTTATGTTTCGGGGACGAAAGTCAGCTTTGCCTATGACCTGATTGCCGGGCTGGCTTACGCGGTGCCGGTGGTTCCGGGGCTGACGGTGACCGCGGAATATCGTTTCACGCAACTGACCACGACCCGGCATTATCATTTGGGCAGCGTGTATCCGCTGGCCGCGAGCGAGATGCGGCTGGGCCAGATGGCGACCCAGCAGATCGATTTCGGGCTGCGTTACCAGTTTTCGCTGTAAGGCACGAGCTTGTTGGAATGGGCGGCGCCGCGGTGCCGCCCAGTCTTTATTTGGGCGGCGATGACGCTCAGGAGAGTTGGATCAGCGCGCCATCTTGCAGGCGGACCTGACGGTCCATGCGAGCCGCGAGGTCGGGGTTGTGGGTGGCGATGAGGGCGGCGGCGTTTTCGGAGCGCACCACGCGCAGCAGCTCATCGAACACCAGGTTGGAGGTGGCGACATCGAGATTGCCGGTGGGCTCGTCGGCCAGCAACAGCGCCGGGCGGTTGGCCAGCGCGCGGGCGATGGCGACGCGCTGTTTCTCGCCGCCAGAAAGCTTGCCGGGCAGATGCGAGGCGCGCGCGGCGAGGCCGAATTTTTCGAGCAAGGCGAGCGAGCGTTTATTGGCCTGGGCCTCGGGCACGCCGGCAACCATTTGCGGCACGGTGATGTTTTCGAGCGCGGTGAACTCGGGCAGCAAATGATGGAACTGATAGACGAAGCCGATTTTTTGCAGGCGAAGTTTGGTGCGGGCGTCATCTGACAGGGAGCCGGCTTGCTGGGCTTCGATGAACACCTCGCCGCCATCGGGGCGTTCGAGCAGCCCGGCGGAGTGAAGCAGGGTGGATTTGCCCGAGCCCGAAGGGGCGACGAGGGCCACGATCTCACCGCGCTGGAGGGTGAGGGAAGCGCCGCTGAGCACGGTGAGGGGCTCGGCATCGGATTGATAAATGCGGGTGATGGACTGGAGCCTGAGAACGGGATCACTCATTGCGCAGGGTCTCCACCGGGTCGATCCTGGCGGCGCGCCAGGAGGGATAGAGGGTTGCCAGCAGCGACAGCACGAGCGCCATGACCAGCACTTCGGTCACTTCACGCCAATTGAGCTGGGCGGGCAGGGTTTCGAGGTAATAGATGGTGGGGTCGAACAGTTTGACCCCCAGCACCCACTGCACGAATTGGCGGATCTGGTCGATATAGGCGCAGAACACGGTGCCGAGCGCGAAGCCGATGAGGGTGCCCAGCACGCCCACCGAGGCGCCGCACATGAGGAAAATACGCATGATGGCGCCCGAGCTGGCGCCCATGGTGCGCAAAATCGCGATGTCGCGGGATTTGTCTTTGACCATCATGATCAGGCTGGAGATGACGTTGAAGGCCGCGACCAGGATGATGAGGGTGAGGATGAGGAACATGACATTGCCCTCGACCACCACGGCGGCGAGGAAACTGTCGTTGTTGGCGCGCCAATCCTGGATGTTGAGGCCGGGATGGGCGGCGTTGATGCGGGCCTCGATGGCGCTGTCATCATCGGGGTTTTGGGTGAAAAGCTGGAGCTGGGTGGCCGCGCCCGCCTGTTGAAGCAGGTTTTGCGCCGATTGCAGGGGGATGAACACGAAGCCTGAATCATATTGCTCCATGCCGGTGCGGAAGATGGCGGTGACGGTGTAGGCCTGGATGGAGGGGATGGTGCCGATGACCGTGACCTTGCCCTGGGGCAGGATGAGGGAAATGGTGGAGCCGATTTGCAGATTGAATTGCTGGGCGAGCTCCTGGCCGATGGCGATGTTGGTGCCCGAAGCGAGGCTGTCGAGCGAGCCGGCGACGATGTGGTTGGCGACCGTGGGCAGGGATTTGATGCCCTCGGGCGTGATGCCGCGCACAATGGCGCCCGACGCGCCGCCTTGGGGGCCGGAGAGCAGCACCTGGCCCTGGACGATGGGGATGGCGGATTTGACGCCCGGAATTTGGACCAGCTGCTGGGCCAGCTGGTCGTAATTGGTGAGCGGCTGGGAGGTGGCGTAGATGCCGATATCGCCGTTCAGGCCGAGGATTTGGGCCAGCAATTCCTGGCGGAAGCCGTTCATCACGCTCATGACGATGATGAGGGTGGCGACGCCCAGCGCGATGCCGATGAGCGAGAAAATGGCGATGATGGAGACGAACCGCTCGCCGCGCCGGGCGCGCAGGTAGCGCAGGGCGATTTTGCGCTCAAAGGCGCCAAACATCAGGCGCGGACTTTCGCCAGAGCTTCATCGGCCGGCAGCTCGAACCGCTCACCGGTGGCGCGGTGCTTGAGCTCGACCATGCCCTTGGCCGCGCCCTTGGGGCCGACGATGAGCTGCCAGGGCAGACCCATGAGGTCGGCCTCGGCGAATTTGGCGCCGGCGCGCTCCTCGCGGTCATCGTAGAGGGCATCGGCGCCGAGCGCTTGGTAGAGCTGCTCGCACAGCGTGTCGGTTGTCGCGTCGCCTTGACGGAGATTGAGGATGGCGGCGCGCCAGGGGGCGATGGCCTGGGGCCAGATGATGCCGGCTTCATCGTGGCGGGCCTCGATGATGGCACCGACGAGGCGCGAGACGCCGATGCCGTAAGAGCCCATTTCGGGGTAGAATTTCTGGCCATCGGCGCCGGTGACGGCGAAATTCATGGCTTTGGAATATTTGGTGCCGAAATAGAAGATCTGGCCGACCTCGATGCCCCTGCCCTCGCGCTTGCGCTCAGGCGGGATTTGCGCCCAGGCACTCTCATCGTGCTTTTCATCGGTGGCGGCGTAGGTGGTGGTCATTTGTTCGTAGAAGGCGTCGGGGTCGGTGGCGCCGAGGGCGTCGCCGGTTTCGAAGGCGGCATCGAAGAACACGCCGGATTCGCCGGTGGGGGCGAGGATGTGGAATTCATGCGACAGGTCGCCGCCGATGGCGCCGGTGTCGGCGCGCATGGGGATGGCGGTGATGCCGATGCGCTGGAAGGTGCGCATATAGGCCAGCATGATGGATTTATAGGTGCGGAACGCGCCGTCGAAATCGAGGTCGAAGGAATAGCCGTCCTTCATGAGGAATTCGCGGCCGCGCAGCACGCCGAAACGGGGACGCACCTCGTCGCGGAATTTCCACTGGATGTGGTAGGGCATTTGCGGCAGGTCGCGATAGCTCTTGATGTTGTCGCGCACGATGGCGGTGATCATTTCCTCGTTGGTCGGGCCGTAGAGGAGTTCGCGGTCATGGCGGTCGGTGATGCGCAGCATCTCTTTGCCGTAAGCCTCATAGCGGCCGGATTCGCGCCACAGATCGGCCGACTGGATGGTGGGCATGAGCACTTCCTGGGCGCCGATGCGGTCTTGCTCCTCACGCACGATGTCGGCGATTTTGGTGAGCACGCGCAGGCCGGCGGGCAGCCAGGCATAGATGCCAGACGCCATCTGGCGGATCAGCCCGGCGCGCAGCATGAGACGGTGCGAGGCGATCTGGGCCTCGGACGGGGTCTCTTTCAGCGTGGGGATGAGGGCTTTCGAGAGGCGCATGGGGGATCCTTGAAGGCGTTGAGGTGGCGGGTGTTTACGACGATGCCGGGGCCAGCGCCAGACGCCGGGCGGCAAACAGCCGCGCCGGGCGCTCAATGGCGGCATGCAGGAGGGCCGCGAGCAGGGCGCTGAGGCCAAACAGGGCGGCGCCGTAGAGCAGCGGATGCGCGGACGGCGTGCCCAGAACGGCGCCAAGCGCCAGGCTGACGGGGGCGAGGCTCATGGTGAAGGCAAAGGCCAGGTGCCCGGCCAGCAGGGGCAGCCGGCGCGGTTTGAGCAGCGGGGGGAGTTCGGTGTCATGCTGCATGAGGGGGGTGAAAAGGAGCATCCAGAGCGCGGGGATGGCCAGGAAATCGACCCCCAGGATAAGGGCGAGGACCAGCAGGGCCGGGCCGGCGAGGCCAAAAAACCGGCGGGCGAATTGGTAATCGGCACAGGTGTGGACGAGGCGGCGCGCCAATATGCCGGCTAGAAACTCAGGCAGGAACCGGTAAAAGCCGGGCGCGAAAACCAGGGCGGGCAGGCCGTGGCCAAGCCGGAGGGCGAGACCGATGGCGCCGATGCAAGACATGAGCAGGGGGACGGTGACGTAGATATCGAAATAGCCCGCAATGCCGGCGAGCAGGGGAAACAGCAGCGACCCGGCCCAAAGCGCCGAGAGCCCCCAGACCGGAACCAGCCAGCCCACGCCACCCCCCCAGCTTTGCACCAGGAACAAGCCCTGGAGCAGGCCCGAGAGCGTGGGCGCCGGCTGGCCGGCCATGGGCAGCGCCACCGCCAGCAGCGCCAGAATCACCAGATTGACCGGAAACAGCCGCGCGATGCGCCGCAAATAGAACCGCGCCACGGCGCCCGCCGGGGGCACGAATTTGCGCCAGGTGATGTGGGCGACGTTGTATTGGGATGGCGGCAAGGGGAACAGCATGGCGGGGTTGGCGTGTGCCAGCGTCATGCCGGAGAGCAGAAAGAACCCATCGAGCCCCAGATAGCCGTGGGTGATGAAGCCCGCGGCCACGCCGAGATGGGGGGCGAAGCCCACGGCTTGATCGAGCTGCCACAAAAACAGCCAAAGGGCGAAGGCCGCGCGGGCCTGGGTGAGATCGGGGATGGGGGCGGAATTTGGGGTCACGGCGCAACTTTACGCAAACAGAAAGAAGCCCGCCAGCCCGGGGACGGGTGGCGGGCCAAGTTCAGGGAGGAAACGCCAGTCACACGGCAGGATGAAGAACCAAACCTCACCCTGAGACGTATAATGCACCGCACAAAACTCGTGCGTAAAGGAAAATCGGGCTTGTTTTTGCAGAAACTTTGTGCGGTTAAGCCGTTTATGATTTTTATTTGGGCTTTTTGGTTGTTGTTTTTACCAAATCGCCCAAAATATGATCATATCCGGATAATGTGAGCCTCGACCAACGGACGCTTGCCTAGGCGCTTGCCGACGATGCGGCGCAGCAGGGCGCGGACCGAATCGGGGAAGGCGTCTTCATCGAGGCGGAGCGCGGCGGGGAGGTCTTGCAGCTCCTCGAGCAGCTCGGCCTCGTGGGAGGCGCGGGTTTTTAGATCGTCCTCGCCCAGCAGGCCGGGCGCGCTGATGCGGGGGGCGCCCAGAATCTTACCCTTTTTGTCGAGCACCACGGAACCGACCACCACGCCGTTGAACAACATGCGCTTGCGGGCCGTGAGCACGCCACCCTTGAGGGGCACGACCTTGTCGCCATCGACCGCCAGGCGGCCGGTGGGCACGGAGTCGACCACTTGCGGGCGGCCGGGCGCGAGCTCCACCACATCGCCATTTTCGACCAGAAGCGTTTCGATGCCGTGATGACGGGCGAAGGTGGCTTGCTGGGAGAGGTGGCGCCACTCGCCATGGGTGGGGATGACATAGCGGGGGCGCACCAGCTCGTACAGGCGGCGCACTTCTTGCTGCCCGGGATGGCCGGAGACGTGGGTGAATTCATCGCGGTCGGTGATGATGTTGATGCCGCGGCGGGACAGCCCATCTTGCATGGCCATGATGGCGCGCTCATTGCCCGGAATCATGCGCGATGAGAAGATGACCGTGTCGCCTTCGCCCAGTACCGCGTGGCGGTGACTGTCGGCCGCGATGCGCGCCAGCGCCGAGCGCGGCTCGCCCTGGGAGCCGGTGACCAGCAGGAGCAGGTTTTCATCCGGTATGGCGCCGATGGCGTCCTCGGGGATGAGGTCGGGGATGTTCTTGAGATAGCCCGCTTCCTTGGCGGCCTCGATGTAATTGGTGAGCGAGCGGCCGACCAGGGCGATATGGCGGCCGGCGGCCTCGCCGGCTTTGATAATGCTGTGCAGCCGGGCAATGTTGGAGGCGAAGCAGGTGACGGCCACCCGGCCTGGCAGATCGGCGATGAGGGCTTCGAGACTGACCGCGACATCCGCCTCTGAGCCGGAATGGGTGGGGCTGAAGATGTTGGTGGAGTCGGAGATGATGGCGAGCACGCCCTGATCGCCCAGCGCCTTGAGGGCAGCTTCGTCGGAGACCGGGCCGACCAGCGGGTTGGGGTCGAGCTTCCAGTCGCCGGTGTGCAGCACGGTGCCGTAGCGGGTGGTGATGGCGAGGGCGTGGGCCTCGGGGATGGAGTGGGTGAAGCCGATATAGCGGATGGCGAACGGCCCGATGGTGAGCGCGCCGCCGGGCTTGACCACGTGCAGTTTCACATCGCGCTGCAATCCGGCCTCGGTGAGTTTGCGGCGGATGAGGGCGGCGGCGAAGGGGGTGGCATAGACCGGGCAGCGGAGTTGCGGCCATAGGCGGGCGATGCCGCCAATATGGTCCTCATGCGCGTGGGTGACCACGATGGCCAGCAGATGCTCGGCCTGACCCGCGATAAAGGACGGATCGGGGAGCAGGATTTCTGCCTCGGGCGTTTCAGGGCTGGTGAAGCCAATGCCGCAATCGACCGCGATGAACGAGCCATCGCAGCCATAGAGGTTGAAATTCATGCCGATCTCACCCGTGCCGCCGAGCGGGACGTAGATGAAGCTGCCGGCGGGTTGATCAGATTTGGGTTTACGCGACATTCAGAGGTGATCCGGGTCAATCATGGTCGATGAAGCGGGCATGGCCGCGGGGTAAGGTGGGCACCGGGTTGCGCGCCGCCAGCAGGCGCAGGCCATCGAGGGTGAGGTCGGGGTCGATGGCGGTGAATTTGGAGGTGCCCTCGGAGAAGAGCGGCGCCAGCCCGCCCGTGGCGATGGCTTTGAGGGGGGTGGCGAGCTCGCCCTCGATGCGGGCGATCAGCCCCTCGATGAGGCCGACATAGCCGTAATAGGTGCCCGACTGCATGGCTGAGACCGTGCCTTTGCCGATGACCGATTTGGGCCGGCCGATGCCGATGCGCGGCAGACGGGCGGCGGCTTGGTGCAGAGCCTCGATGGAGAGGTTGATGCCAGGCGAGATGGCGCCGCCGAGATAGGCGCCATCGGCATCGACCACATCGAAGGTGGTGGCGGTGCCGAAATCGACCACCACCAGCGGGCCGCGATATTTGTCGTGGGCGGCGAGGGCGTTGAGCAGGCGGTCGGCGCCAACTTCCTCGGGCGTGTCGGTTTTGATCGGGAAGCCCCAATTGACGCTGGCGCGCGCGACCAGGGGCTCGGTGGCGAACCAGTCGCGGCAGAGGCGGCGCAGGTGATAGAGGGCGGCGGGCACCACCGTGCCGATGACGGCGCGGTTGATGTCGAACGGCGCGATGCCGGTGCGCTGGAGCAGGGCTTCGAGCCAGACGCCATATTCATCCGAGGTGCGCTGGGGCTGGGTTTGGGTGCGCCAGATGCCGCGGAAGCTGGCGCCATCATGCACCGCGAACACGATGTTGGTGTTGCCCGCATCTATGACCAGAAGCATGCCGCCCTCCCCTTTCTCACGATGCCGCCAGGAAGATTTCGCCCGTTGAGATGGTTTCGATACGATGATCGATGGCCAGGAGCAATTCACCCGTTCGGGAGAGACCAGCGAAGCGGCCGGTGAGATTATGCAGCGATGTGTGCACGGAAAGCGCCGTGCCGGGCGCGTGGGCCCGGGCCGACCAGGCTTGGGTGATGGCCTCGGCCGGTTGGGCGAGCCAGCGGGACAGCGCGGGCAGCAGACGGGCGGTGAAGGCGGCCGGGGTGACGGCGATGCCGTAGCGGGCGAGCGAGGTGGTTAGGCGGCCTGGAATCTCGGGCGCGGTGAGCAGATTGACGCCGATGCCGATCACCAGCCAGTCAAAACGCTCTGGGCCGGGCTGGGCGTCGATGAGGATGCCGGCGAGCTTGGCGCCGCCGACCAGCACATCGTTGGGCCATTTGAGGGTGGCGGTTTCGAGGCCGAAGCCGGTCAGGGTCTCGTGCACGGCGAGCCCGGCGAGCAGGGGGAACATGCCGGCTTCGGCCAGCGGGCGCGCGGGGCGGAGCAGGACGGAGAGGTTGAGATTGCCGCTGGGCGCCTCCCACGCGCGGCCACGCGAGCCGCGGCCGGAGGTTTGGGCAAGCGCCAGAACGGCGAGACCCTCGGCCTCGCCGTTCCGTGCGGCTTGGATGCAATGATCGGAGGTCGAGCCGAGCTGCTCGAACTGCTCCAAACGCCAGGAGATCACCCCATCAGCGCCTTGGCCGCCGCGCTGGCGGCCGAGATGAGCGGGCTGGGCGCGACGATGAACAACACCGTGACCACGGCGCCCAGGCCGATGATGAAATTGACGCCGGGGGAGGCGCGGTCGAAGCCCGGCTTGCCGGCATCGAAATACATCACCTTGATGACGCGCAGATAATAGAAGGCGCCGATGACGGAGGTGAGTACGCCGATGATGGCCAGCGGCAGGAGCCCGGCATCGATGGCGGCGAGGAACACGTAGAGCTTGCCAAAGAAGCCCGAGAGCGGGGGAATGCCGGCCATGGCCCACATGAAAATGGCGAGACCCAGCGCCAGGCCCGGACGCTCGGCGCCGAGCCCGGCGAGGTCGGCGATGGTTTCGACCGCCTGGCCCTGGCGGCGGAAGGCGATGACGCAGGCGAAGGCGCCGGCCGACATGACCACGTAGAGCGCGACATAAATGAGCGAGGCCTGATAGCCCGCCGCCGTGCCCGCCGCGAAGCCGATGAGCGCGTAGCCCATGTGGCCGATGGAGGAATAGGCCAGCAGACGCTTGATGTTGGTTTGCATGATGGCCGCGATGGAGCCGAGCGCCATGGAGGCCACCGCCAGGATGACGATGAGGGGCTGCCACTCTTTGAGCAGGCCACCGAACGGGCCGGTGAGCACGGAGAGGAACAGCGCGAAGGCGGCGGCCTTGGGCGCGGTGCCGAACAGCGCCGAGACGCTGGTGGGCGCGCCTTCGTAAACGTCGGGGGTCCACATATGGAAGGGCGCGGCGGAGATTTTGAAGGCGAGGCCAACCACCACGAAGGTGAGCCCGACCAGCGCGCCGGTGGGGACGGAGGCGGTGAGCAGGCCCGCTATGGCGGGGAAGCTGGTGGTGCCGGTGAAGCCGTAGGTGAGCGAGATGCCATAAAGCAGCAGGCCCGAGGCGAGCGCGCCGAGGACGAAATATTTCAGGCCGGCTTCGGTGGAGCGCAGGCTGTCGCGCGCCAGGGCGGCGGCGATGTAGAGGGCCAGGGATTGCAGCTCGAACCCGACATAGAGGCTCATGAGGTCATTGGCCGAGACCATGACCACCATGCCCAGCACCGCGAACAGCACCAGCACGGGATATTCGAAGCGGGCGATGCCTTCTTTGCGGTTGAAATCGAAGGACAGCACCAGAGCGGTGAAGGCGCCGATATAGATGAGCGTGTCGGCGAAGCGGGTGAACAGGGTGGTTTTCAGCAGCCCGTTGAACAGCACGCCATCGGGCGCGGCCAGCGTGGCGGCGGCCGCGCACAGCAGAAACAGCATGGCGCCGCCATTGGCCGTTTGCAGCGCCGTGCGCTTGGCCGTGACGCCCAGGACCAGCAGCAGCATGCCGCCAAGCCCAAGCGTGAGCGCGGGAAGAAGGGGGGAGATGGAGATCATTTGCTGAACACCATGGCAAGCTGGGTGTGGGCGGCGAGCGCGGCCGTATGCGTTTGCACGAGGGCGGCGACCGGCGCATCGAGCAGGTGGGTGAAGCTGGCGGGGTAGATGCCCACCCACAGCACCAGCACCGCCAGCGGGACGAGGGCGGCATATTCGTGCGCCTTGAGGTCGGTGAAGGCGGCGATGGCGGCGCTGCTGTGCTTATCGAACAGTACGGCGCGGACCATGACCAGCATGTAGGCGCAGCCCAGCACCATGCCCGCCCCGCCCAGCAGCGACACCCAGAAATTAACCTTCAGGGCGCCGACGATGACCAGGATTTCACCAATGAAGCCCGACGTGCCGGGCAGGCCCATATTGGCCAGGCTGAACAGCATGAGCAACACCGCGAAGCCCGGCATGTTGCGGGCCAGACCGCCCAGGCGGTTCATGGCCAGCCCCTCACCCCGGCTGGCCAGCACGCCGGTGGCGACGAACAGGCCGGCGATGATCAGGCCGTGGCTCAGCATTTGCACCAGCGCGCCCTCGATACCTTCGACGGTGAAGGTGAAGATGCCGATGATGATGACCCCCATATGGGCGACCGAGCTATAGGCGATGAGGCGCTTCACGTCGGTTTGCGCGAGCGCCACCAGCGAGATGTAGATGACCGCCACCACGCCCAGCGTGAACATCAGCGGCTCGGCCTGCTGCACGGCGTTGGGCAGCATGGGCACGGCGAAGCGCAGGAAACCGTAGGCGCCCATTTTGGAGAGCACGGCGGCCAGCAGGATGGTGCCGGGGATGGGGGCTTCGCCATAGGCATCGGGGAGCCAGGTGTGGAGCGGCCACACCGCGGCCTTGACGCCGAACGCCACCAGGAAGGCGACGAACAGCCACATTTGCGCGCTCGCCGGAATGGCGGTGTGGAGCAGGGTGGCGATGTCGGTGGTGCCGAGATTGCGCCAGATCCAGACCAGGGCGACCAGCATGAACAGCGAGCCGAACAGGGTGAAGAGGAAGAATTTCAGAGCCGCGTAAATGCGCTTGGGCCCACCCCAGACGCCGATGAGCAGGTACATCGGCAGCAGCACGGCTTCGAAGAAGACGTAGAAGACCAGGAAGTCGGTGGCGGTGAACATGGCCACGGTGAAGCTCTCGAGCAGGAGCACGGCCGAGAAGAAGGCGCGCACGCGGCTGGTGACGCCGTGCGAGGAGAGGATGGCGATGGGGGTGATGAACAGGGTGAGCAGCACCAGCACCAGGGAGATGCCATCGATGCCGACCTTGTAGGTGACGGCGAGCCCGGGCAGCCAGGCATAGGCTTCGTTGAACTGGAAACCCGCGACGGTGGTGTTGAACTGGCTCCACAGCCAGATGCCGAGCGCCAGGGGCACCAGCGAGGTGAACAGCGCCGCCTTGCGGGCATGACAGGCGATGGTCGCCTCCTCGCCCTTGAGGGTGGCGATGTAGAACACGCCGGCCAGAGGCAGCCAGGTGATGAGCGAGAGAATGGGGAAGCCGGCGAGATTCATGTTACCGCACCCACAGGAAGAAGAAGCTGACGAAGGCGAGCAGGCCGATCAGCATGACAAGGGCATAGACGGCGATGGAGCCGGTCTGGAGTTTGGCGGCACCCGAGGCCAGCTCGGAGGTGGCGGCGGCAAGGCCGTTGGGGACGCCGTCGATGATCTGCTCATCGCCGTAGCGCCAGAAGGCGCGGGCGATTTTGACCGCCGGGCGGACGAACAGCCAGTCATAGAGCTCATCAAAATACCATTTGTTGAGCAAGAACAGATAGAGGGGCCGGAAGCTCTGGGCCAGGCGCGCGGGCAGGCCGGGCGCCACCACGTAGAACAACACGCCGATGCCGATGCCGATCAGCGCCGCGATGAGGGTGGCGTGGTCGGCCCAGTAGGGCAGGTTTTCGAGCTGGCTCATGACGCTGTTGGGCTCGAGCACGATGGAGCTGCCCCAGAAGGCGCCCGAGGCATCGCCGATGAAGGCGTTGCGGAGCAGGAAGCCGCCCGCCACCGCGCCACACGCCAGCACGGCGAGCGGCGCCAGCATGACCAGCGGGCTTTCATGGGCATGGTCATGCACATGTTTGGGCGCGCGCGAGGGACCGTGGAAGACCAGCAGCAACAGGCGGGTGGAGTAGAAGGCGGTGAGGCCGGCGGTGATCACGCCCATCCAGAACCCGTAGAGGCTGACGCCGGTATTGGCTTCGAAGGCGGCGTCGAGGATGGCGTCTTTGGAGTAGAACCCGGCGAAGGGCGGCAGGCCGGCCAGCGCCAGCGAGCCGATGAGCAGCATGAGCCAGGTGAAGGGGATTTTTTTCCAGAGACCGCCCATCAGACGGATGTCTTGCTCATCGGCCATGGCGTGGATGACGGAGCCGGCGGACAGGAACAGCAGCGCCTTGAAGAAGGCGTGGTTGATGAGGTGGAAAATAGCCACCGGATAGGCGCCGACGCCCGCCGCCAGGAACATGTAGCCCAGCTGCGAGCAGGTGGAATAGGCGATGACGCGCTTGATGTCGTTTTGCACGCAGCCAATGGTGCCGGCGAAGAAGGCCGTGCTGGCGCCGATGATGGTGATGACCTGAAGGGCCACGGGCGCGGCATCGAGCAGTGGCGAGAAGCGCACGATCATGAACACGCCGGCGGCGACCATGGTGGCGGCATGGATGAGGGCCGAGATGGGGGTCGGGCCCTCCATGGCGTCGGGCAGCCAGGTGTGCAGGAAGAGCTGCGCGGATTTGCCCATGGCGCCGATGAACAGCAGGATGCCGATAATCTCGAGCACGGGCAGGCTTTGGCCGAACAGGGTGTAGCTGTCGGCCGCGTGGGCGGTGACGGCCTGGAAGATGCCATCGAATTGAATGGTGCCGAACACGAAATAGGTGAGCGCGATGCCGACCGCGAAGGCGAGGTCGCCCACGCGGTTGACGATGAAGGCTTTCAGCGCCGCCTCGTTGGCGGCTTTGCGCTCGTACCAGTAATTGATGAGCAGGTAGGAGACCAGACCCACGCCCTCCCAGCCGAAGAACAGCTGGAGCAGGTTGTTGGCGGTGACCAGCATGAGCATGGCGAAGGTGAACAGCGACATGTAGGTGAAGAACCGCGGGCGGTTTTCATCGTGCGCCATGTAGCCGATGGAGTAGATGTGGATGACGGTGGAGACCACGCTCACCATCGCCACCATCACCAGGCTCAGCATGTCCTGGCGGAGGGACCAGTCGGGGGTGAAGCCGCCGACGGAGACCCAGGTGAAGAGATGCAGCGGCGCGGGCGTGCCGGTGTGCAGGGCCACCACCAGCGTGGCCACGCCGGCCACGGCCGAGACGAGCATGAACAGGATGCTCTGCAGGATGGCCGCGCCCTTGGAAGCGATGGGGCGGAACAGAGCGGAAGCGATGGCGCCGATGAGCGGCGCGAAAACGGCGACTAGAGTGAGCACGGTCTCAGCCCTTCATCAATGTCACGTCCTCGACCTCGATCGAGCCGCGATTACGGAAGTAGATGACCAGAATGGCGAGGCCGATGGCGGATTCGGCGGCCGCCACGGTGAGCACGAACATGGTGAAAACCTGGCCCACCATATCGTGCAGCGCGCCAGAGAAGGCCACGAAATTGAGGTTGGCGGCCAGCAGGATCAGCTCGATCGACATCATGATGACGATGATGTTCTTGCGGTTGCTGAAGATGCCGAACACGCCGATGACGAGCAGCAGCCCGGACACCAGCAGATAGGCAGAGACGGGGATGGGCATTTAGAGCGTCTCCTTTTGCGTCTTGGCGGCGGGAATGGCCGCGCCGGCGCCGAGTTCGGCCTTGACGAGGTGCAGCGTGTTGTCCGGCTGGCGGGCATGCTGGCGGCCCAGCGACTGGCGCTTGGCGCGCGGACGGTCGCGGTGGGTGAGCACGATGGCGCCGATCATGGCGACCAGCAGGATGACACCTGAGAGCTGGAACAGCGGCAGATAGGAGGTGTAGAGCAGACTGCCCAGCGCCACCGCGTTGGTGGTGCCGGCCGGCATGGGATAGGCGATGGCGGCCTGGGCGCCCGCGACGCTGTGCCAGGTGAGCGCGACCAGCCCAAGCTCGCCGAACAGCACGACGCCGACCAGCGCGCCCACGGGGGCGTAACGCTGAAAGCCTTCCTTGAGGGCGGCGAAATCGACATCGAGCATCATGACCACGAACAGGAACAGCACGGCGACCGCGCCGACATAGACGATGGCCAGGATGAAGGCGAGGAACTCGGCGCCGGCCAGCAGGAACAGCACCGAGGCGCTGACGAAGGCCAGGATGAGGAACAGCACCGCGTGCACCGGGTTGCGGGCCGAGACCACGGTGACCGCAGAGGCCAGCAGCACGAGCGAGACGAGGGCGAAAACAAGTTGGACGATCATGGCGCGCTCACCGGTAAGGGGCGTCGAGTTCGAGACGCTTGACGATTTCCGCTTCCCAGCGGTCGCCATTTTCGAGCAGCCTGGCCTTGTTGTAGAGCAGCTCCTCTTTGGTCTCGGTGGCGAATTCGAAGTTCGGGCCTTCGACGATGGCATCGACCGGGCAGGCTTCCTCGCAGAAGCCGCAATAGATGCATTTGGTCATGTCGATGTCGTAGCGGGTGGTCCGGCGCGAGCCGTCATCACGCGGTTCGGCCTCGATGGTGATGGCCTGGGCGGGGCAGATGGCCTCGCATAATTTGCACGCGATGCAGCGCTCCTCGCCGTTGGGGTAGCGGCGCAGCGCGTGCTCCCCCTTAAAACGCGGGCTGGTGGGGTTCTTCTCGTAGGGGTAATTCACCGTCGCCTTGGGCGTGAAGAAGAAACGCAGCGTCTGGGCGAGGCCGCAGACAATTTCCCACAGCACCAGGCCCCACGCAAAGCGGACCAGTTTGTTCATGAGTTTGCTCCGATATGCTGAGGCGAATTACGCATGAGGCAGCCAGCCGAAATATTCGAGCACGCCCGCGACGACGACCAGATAGGCCATGGAGATGGGCAGGAACACTTTCCAGCCCAGCGCCATGAGCTGGTCGTAGCGGAAGCGCGGCAGGGTGGCGCGCACCCAGATGAACACGAACAGGCAGAACACCACCTTGGCGATGAACCAGAGCGGGCCGGGAATGAAGGAGAGCCCCAGCACCGGCAACCAGCCGCCCAGGAACAGCACCGTGGTCATGCCCGAGATCAGGATCATGTTGGCGTATTCGCCGAGGAAGAACAGCGCGAAGGACATGGCGCTGTATTCGACGAAGAAGCCGGCGACGATTTCGGATTCGCCCTCGGCCAGGTCGAAGGGCGCGCGGTTGGTCTCGGCTAGGCCGGAGATGAAGAAGATGATGAACAGCGGGAACAGCGGCACCGCGAACCAGAGATGGGTCTGGGCCAATACGATGTCGTTCAGGTTCAGGCTGCCGACCATGACCAGCACGGTGACGATGACGAAGCCCATGGAGACTTCATAGGAGACCATTTGCGCCGCCGAGCGGAGCGCGCCGAGGAAGGCGTATTTGGAGTTGGACGCCCAGCCCGCGATGATGATGCCGTAAACGCCCAGCGAGGAAATGGCGAACAGATAGAGGATGCCGACATTGATGTTGGCGATGCCCCAGCCATTATTGACCGGAATGACCGCCCAGGCCGCGATGGCGAGGCCGAAAGTGAGCATGGGCGCCAGCACGAACAGCACCTTGTCGGCGCCTTGGGGCGTGACGGTCTCTTTGAAGAGCATCTTCAGCGCGTCGGCGAAGGGTTGCAGCAGGCCGAACGGGCCGACCACGTTGGGGCCCTTGCGCAGCTGAATGGCGCCCATGACCTTGCGCTCGAACCAGGTGAGATAGGCGACGCCGATCAGTAGCGGGATGAGCAGGGCCAGCGTTTTCAGCAAATCGAGGATGACGATGCCGAAATCCGTCGAGAAAAACGGGCTGGTGAAGAGTGTGGCGAAGAAGGCTAAGAAGGCGCTCATTCCGCGGCCTCCGCGTGGGGCGTGATGGTGGCGACGCACTCGGCCATGGTCTTGGAGGCGCGGCTGATGACGTCGGTCTGGTAGTAAGTGGCGAACACCGGCGTGAGCGGCGCGCTGCCCAGCCCCTGGCCGAGCGCCGATGGGCCGGTGAGGTCGGCATTGCCGAGGCGGCGGAATTCGGCCTGGCCGAACAGGGGGGTGGCCTTGGCCAGCTGGGCGCGCAGCTCCTCGAGATTATCGAACCGCAGCACGTGGCCGGCATAGGCTGAGAGGGCGCGGATGATGCGCCAATCCTCGCGGGCGAGGCCGGGCGCCTTGACCGCCACTTGCGCCCGCTGGACGCGGCCCTCGGTGGAGACGTAGGTTGCGTCTTTTTCAGTGTAGGCGGCGCCGGGGAGGATGATGTCGGCGCGTTGGGCGCTCTGATCGCCGTGATGGCCCTGATAGATGACGAAGGTGGAGGCCGGGAGCTGGCTGAGATCGGCCTCATCGGCGCCGAGCAGCCAGAGCAGATCAACCCCGCCGGTGAGCATCTCACGGGTGGTTTTGCCGCCCGGGCCGGGCAGGAAGCCGGCATCGAGCCCGCCGGTGCGCGCGGCCGCGTGATGCAGCACGTTGAAGCCGTGCCACTCGGGGCTGAGGGCGCCGAACTTGGCGGCGAGCTGCCAGGCCAGCGCGTGCAGGGCGGCCCCATCGGGGCGGGCGAGCTGGCCGGCGCCCAGGATGATCATGGGTTTTTTGGCATTGGCCAGCGTGGCGGCGAAGGGGTGGCTGCCATCGAGCAGATTATTGAGCACCTGCGGGTCGGCGCCGAGCTGGGTGGCCGGATAGGTGAGATCACCCGCCTCGCCAACCAGGGCGGCTTCGAACCCGCCCGCCAGCCAGCGCTTGCGGATGCGGGCATTGAGCACCGGGGCCTCGTGGCGCGGGTTGGTGCCGATGAGCAGCAGGGCGTCGGCGTCATCGATGCCGGCGACGGAGGAGTTGAACAGGTAGAATTCGCGGCGCGAGGCGTCGAACTGCGCGCCATCCTGGCGGCAATCGAGATTCGGCGAGCCGAGCGAGGCGAATAGGGATTTTTGCGCGAACAGGGTTTCGACATCGACCAGATCACCGGCGATGGTGCCGATGCGCTCAGGCGCGGTGGCCTTGAGCTTGTTGGTGACGGCCTCGAACACCTCTTCCCAGCTTGCCTTGCGGAGCTTGCCGTGCTCGCGCAGCCAGGGCTGGTCGAGACGGCGGCGCTTTAGCCCATCGACCGAGAAGCGGGATTTATCGCCCAGCCATTCCTCGTTCACGTCGTCGTTGATGCGGGGCAGGATGCGCAGCACGTCGGGGCCGCGCGTGTCGATGCGGATATTGGCGCCGAGCGCGTCGAGCACGTCGATGCTGTCGGTCTTGCGCAGCTCCCACGGGCGGGCCGTGAAGGCGTAGGGCTTGGAGGTGAGCGCACCGACGGGGCAGAGATCGATGATGTTGCCCGAGAGCTCGGAGCTCAGCGCCTTTTGCACGAAGGTGCCGATTTGGGTGCTCTCGCCGCGATAGGTGGCGCCGAGTTCGGCGGTGCCGGCCACTTCGGTGGTGAAGCGCACACAGCGCGTGCAATGGATGCAGCGCGTCATGGTGGGTTTGACCAGCGGGCCCCAGTCGGGCGCGGGTACGGCGCGCTTGTCTTCCTGGAAGCGCGAGGCATCGCGGCCATAGGCCACGGCTTCGTCTTGCAGGTCGCACTCGCCGCCCTGGTCGCAGATCGGGCAATCGAGGGGATGGTTGATGAGCAGGAATTCCATCACCCCGCGGCGGCCCCGGCGGACCATCTCGCTGTCGGTGTGGACGACCATGCCATCCGAGACCGGCTGGGCGCAGGAGGCCACCGGTTTGGGCGGCATTTTCTCGATTTCGACCAGGCACATGCGGCAATTGCCGGCGACCGAGAGGCGCTCATGGTAGCAAAAGCGCGGGATTTCGATGCCCGCGGCCTCGGCCGCCTGGATCACGGACGAGCCGTTGGGGACCTCGACCTCGATGCCATCAATGGTGAGTTTAGCCATGATTTACTCCGCCGCCTGGGCCTGGGGCACCACGTAATCGGTCGCGCGGGCGCGGACCTCGGGGCCGAAAGCGCGCATGAGGCCCTGGATGGGCCAGGATGAGGCCTCGCCGAACGCGCAGATGGTGTGACCGGCGACCTGGGTGGTGACCTGTTCGAGCAGCGCGATGTCGGCCAGCGAGGCTTTGTTGCGCACGATGCGGTCCATCTGGCGCATCATCCAGCCGGTGCCTTCGCGGCAGGGCGTGCATTGGCCGCAGCTCTCATGTTTGAAGAATTTGGACAGGCGCCAGATGGCCTTCACGACATCGACCGATTTGTCCATGACGATGATGGCGCCCGAGCCCATGCCCGATTTCACCGCCGCCAGACTGTCGAAATCCATCAGCTGGACATCGGCCATTGCCTTGTTGAGGATGGGCATGGAGGCGCCGCCGGGGATGATGGCCTGGAGATTATCCCAGCCGCCACGCACGCCGCCGGCATGTTTCTCGATCATATCCTTGAGCGGCACGCCGAGCTCTTCCTCGACATTGCAGGGCGTGTTCACGTGGCCTGAAATGGAGAAAATCTTAGTGCCGGAATTCTTGGGCCGGCCGAGGCCAGCAAACCAGGCGGCGCCACGGCGCATGATGGTGGGCACGCCGGCGATGGTCTCGACATTATTGACCGTGGTCGGGCAGCCATAGAGCCCCATGGCCGCCGGGAAGGGCGGCTTTAAGCGCGGCATGCCTTTTTTGCCCTCGAGGCTCTCGAGCAGTGCCGATTCCTCGCCACAAATATAGGCGCCCGCGCCGCGATGCAGGACGAGGTCAAAATCCCACCCTGAACCCGCCGCATTTTTGCCCAACAGACCGGCTTCATAGGCTTCATCGATGGCGGCCTGGAGGCGCACGGCCTCGTTGTAATATTCGCCACGGATATAGATGTAGGCGGTGTTGGCACCGAGGCTGAAGCCCGCGATCAGCGCGCCCTCGATGAGCTTGTGCGGCTCATTGCGGATGATGTCGCGGTCTTTGCAGGTGCCGGGCTCGGATTCATCGGCGTTGATGACCAGGTAGCTGGGGCGGCCATCGGAGGTTTTGGGCATGAAGGACCATTTCATGCCGGTGGGGAAGCCCGCGCCGCCACGGCCACGCATGCCCGATGCCTTCATTTCCTCGACCAGGGCATCGCGGCCGCGGGCGATGATGTCGGCGGTGCCGGCCCAGTCGCCGCGCGCGCGCGCGGCGGCGAGGCGCCAATCGCCCTGGCCGTAGAGGTTTTGATAGATGCGGTCGGAGTCTTTGAGCATGGTTACTCCGCTTTGTCGGTCAGGACGGTCTGGCCGGTGATGGGGGCGGACGAAGGACGGCCCGAGAGCGAGCCGGCCGGAGGCTGGGGCTTGCCGGCCTTGAGGTCTTCGAGCAGGGCCTCGGTCTTGGCCGTGTCGAGGTCTTCGTAATAATCGTCGTTCACCTGCAGGATGGGGGCGGCCACGCAGGCGCCCATGCATTCGACCTCGGAGAGGGTGAACAGGCCATCCGCGGAGGAGCCGCCAAATTCGGCGATACCTGAGATTTTCTTGCAGGCGGCAACCACGTCATCCGAGCCACGTAGCCAGCAGGGCGTGGTCGTGCAGACCTGGAGATGGTATTTGCCCACTGGCTTGAGGTTGAACATGGTGTAGAAGGTGGCGATCTCGTAAACGCGCATGGGCGCGATGGAGAGCCGCCTGGCGACGCAATCGAGCGCGGGCTGAGGCAGCCAGCTGATGCCGGTCATCCGCCCGACCTGGCGCTGGGCGAGGTCGAGCAGGGTTTTCACCGCGCTGGCCTGCTTGCCGGCGGGGTAATGCGAGATGGCCTTGGCCACTTTGGGCTCGGAAATCTCGTCGAATTCAAAGGTTTCGATGTGGGGGGTCACCGGTCGATCTCACCAAACACAATGTCGAGCGATCCGAGGATCGCCACCATATCGGCCAGCATGTGGCCTTTTGTCAGTTTTTCAGCCGCCTGGAGATGGGCGAAGCCCGTGGGGCGGATTTTGCAGCGATAGGGACGGTTGGTGCCATCCGCCACCAGATAGACACCGAATTCGCCCTTGGGCGCCTCGACCGCCGTGTAGGTGGCGCCCGCCGGGACGTGATACCCCTCGGTGTAGAGCTTGAAGTGATGGATCAGGGCTTCCATCGAACGCTTCATCTCGGCGCGGGGCGGCGAGGCGAATTTGCGGTCCTGGATCTTGACCGGGCCAGGTTTGATCTTGGCCAGGGCCTGACGGATGATCTTCACGCTCTCCTTCATCTCGGCGATGCGGATGAGGTAGCGGTCATAGCAATCGCCATGCAGGCCGATGGGGACATCGAACTCGACCTCGGCATATTTGTCGTAAGGCTGGGCGCGGCGGAGATCCCACGCCACGCCGGACGCGCGCAGCGGTGGGCCGGAGAAGCCCCAGGCCAGGGCATCCTGGGCGGAGATGACACCAATATCGACGGTGCGCTGCTTCCAGATGCGGTTGGCGTTGAGGAGGTCTTCGACCTCCTTGATGAATTTAGGGAAGCGCTCGGTCCAGGCGAGCAGGTCGGCTTCCATGCCGGCGGGCATATCCTTGGCGACGCCGCCGGCGCGGAAATAATTGGCGTGAAAGCGCGCGCCCGAGACCGCCTCGTGGAATTCGAGCAGCTCTTCACGTTCCTCATAGCCCCAGAGGCCGGGCGTGATGGCGCCGACATCGACCGCGAAATGGGCGATGGCCAGGAGATGGTTCAGGGTGCGGGTGATTTCAGCGAAAATCACGCGGATCCATTGCGCGCGCTCGGGCGCCTCAATGCCAAGCAGCTTCTCGGTGGCGAGGGCGAAGGCATATTCGCAGCCCATTGGCGAGACGTAATCGAGCCGGTCGAAATAAGGCAGGGCCTGCATGTAGCTCTTATATTCGATGAGCTTTTCGGTGCCACGATGGAGCAGGCCGATATGCGGGTCGGCGCGCTCGATCACCTCGCCATCCATTTCCAGGATCAGGCGCAGCACGCCATGCGCGGCCGGGTGCTGGGGGCCGAAATTGATGGTATGATTATCGATCTCGACCGTGCGCTTGACCGGCACGCCGGTTACCTGAGTGTCGCTCATTTGGCCCCTCCCCGCGCCTTCTCATCACCCGGCAGGGTGGTCATGCCCTCCCAGGGGGAGAGGAAGTCGAAATTGCGGAATTCCTGCGCCAGCTGCACCTTGTCGTAGACGACTTCCTTACGCGCCTCGTCGTAATGCACCTCGACGAAGCCGGTGAGGGGGAAGTCCTTGCGGAGGGGGTGACCCTCGAAGCCGTAATCGGTGAGGATGCGGCGATGGTCGGCCAGACCTTCGAAGCGTATGCCAAACAGGTCGTAGGTCTCGCGCTCCCACCAGCCGGCCGAGGGCCACACGCCGGTGACCGAGGCGACGGGGGTTTGGGCATCGGTGCGGATGATGACCCGCAGGCGCTGATTTTTGGATACTGAAAGCAGGTTATAGACCACCTCGAACCGCTCTTCGCGGTCGAGATAATCGACGCCGCAAACATCCATCACCTGCTCGAAGGCGAACCCATCTCGCAACGTGAGGAACAAGGCGGGCGAGGCGGCGCGTTCGGCCTCGATCACCCATTCGCCCAACGGCCGGGAAACAGATTTGACCCCAGGCAGGGCGCTCAGCGCCGCCACATGGGGGTCAACAACCGGCTCGGGCGCCGCTTCGGGGGCAGAGTTTTCGTCAGTCACGCAGAATGGTTCCTGTGCGGCGGATTTTCTTTTGCAGCTGCATGATGCCATACACCAGCGCCTCGGCGGTGGGCGGGCAGCCAGGCACGTAGACATCGACCGGCACGATGCGGTCGCAGCCACGCACGACGGAATAGGAATAATGATAATAGCCGCCGCCATTGGCGCACGAGCCCATGGAGATGACCCAGCGGGGCTCAGGCATCTGGTCGTACACTTTGCGCATGGCGGGCGCCATTTTATTGGTCAGCGTGCCGGCGACGATCATCACGTCGGACTGCCTTGGCGAGGCGCGCGGGATGATGCCGAAGCGGTCGAGATCGTAGCGCGGCATGTAGGCGTGGATCATCTCGACCGCGCAGCAGGCGAGGCCGAAGGTCATGGGCCACAGAGAGCCGGTGCGCGCCCAGTTCACCACCTTGTCGAGATTGGCGACGATGAAGCCCTTGCCGGCAAGCTCGCCGGAAATGCCCTCGAGCACCGCATCCTGGTCAGCGCCCGGGGGCAGATGGTCTTTGTTCCAGGCGAGTTGGGTGTCACTCATAGGGCTTACTCCCAATCCAATGCGCCTTTTTTCCACTCATATATGAAGCCAACCGTGAGCACGCCCAGGAAGGCCAGCATGGAGAAAAAGCCGGTGAGGCCGATGCGCGAGAGG
Organism: Pseudomonadota bacterium; assembly: GCA_021809435.1. GTDB lineage: Bacteria > Pseudomonadota > Alphaproteobacteria > Acetobacterales > Acetobacteraceae > Acidocella. The sequence goes on from JAKBAD010000002.1 coordinate 179,662, forward strand.
CTGACCGCCCAGGGGAACAGGAAGGCGACCTCTACATCAAAGATGATGAACAGAATGGCGACCAGGTAGAAGCGCACATCGAAGCGGCGGCGGGCATCGCCGAAAGCCTCGAACCCGCATTCATAGGCGGTGGTCTTCTCGGGGTAGGGTTTTTGATGGGCGGCGAGCTTGGAGCCAAACACGAAGGCCAAGCCCATGATGGCGCCTAATGCCACGAATATGAGGATCGGGAAGTACTGCGAAAGGGCAGGTTGCACTTGCTCGTCTCCTTCGTCGTGGCGTCCGGGCTGGATTTTGACAGACCCGGCATAAGACTTATTCAACACGCACACAGGCAGACCAGGCCGCCAGCATGCTCTTGGCATGTCGCACCGCAGCGCGTCTTGGTCAAGACGTCGCCATAATGACGCACATTGTGCGGAACAACAGGATCAAGATACTGGCGCGAGTGACGGGGCTCGAACCCGCGACCTCCGGCGTGACAGGCCGGCGCTCTAACCAACTGAGCTACACCCGCGAAGCAGTGAGCGGGCGTTTAATGGTGCTTTGGGTCAGCGTCAAGCGCATGACAGCACGGTAACGCCGATTTTCGCCCGCGAAACGCGCATGATCCGCATGCGTATTGGAAAAGCCTAGCAATAGATTGAAAAATCAGCCGAAAAATAAAATGCCGCGGGACAGCAAAAAAAACAAACGCCGGAGGATGGCTCCTCCGGCGTTGGATGAATGGGCAGTGACGGATTCGAACCGCCGGCCCTCTCGGTGTAAACGAGACGCTCTACCGCTGAGCTAACCGCCCTCACCCGCCCTCTCGTGAGAGGGGCTGGGAAATCAGTTCACCGCGTCCTTCAGGCCCTTGCCGGGCTTGAAGCGCACCGAGGTCGAGGCCGGAATCTCGATTTCCTCACCCGTGCGGGGGTTGCGGCCCTTGGACGCTTCGCGCTTGGAGGTCGCGAAGGTGCCGAAGCCGACGAGGCGGACTTCCTCGGTCTTCTTCAGCGCGCCCTCGATCGCCGAAAACACGGCATCGACCACTTCAGTGGCCTTGGCTTTGGAAATCTCGGTTTCCTCGGCCACAACGGCGATCAGATCATTTTTGTTCACGGGTGAACTCCCTGTCTCTGGTTTAAAAGCCCACGGCGCCAACAGGGCGGCGTGGAGTATGACTGGCGCGCGGTTGTAGCCAAGATGAGGGGCCGACGCAAACGCACTTGAGGCTCAGACAGGGGTTTTTTCCCTGCTGAGCCTCAAGTTTTCTGCGCTTTTACGTCCCCTGCCCCAGCAAGGCGGCGGACGGGTGAGCGGTTAATGCGCCAGCGGCGGCACCAGCGGCTCGGTAGCCGGGGGTTTGGTGAGAGTTTCCGCCGATTCGTCCCATTCAATGGGTTCGGGCGCGCGGGTGAGCGCCTTGGCGATCACCTCATCGACATGACTGACGGGGAGAATGGTCAGCCCCTTTTTCACATTGGCGGGGATTTCGGCGAGGTCCTTCTCGTTATCCTTGGGAATGAACACCGTGGTGATGCCCGCCCGCAGCGCCGCCAGCAATTTCTCCTTGAGCCCGCCAATGGGCAGCACGCGGCCACGCAGCGTGATCTCGCCAGTCATGGCGACATCCTTGCGGATGGGGATGCCGGTGATGGCGGAGACGATGGAGGTGGCCATGGCGATGCCGGCCGAGGGGCCATCCTTGGGGGTCGCGCCTTCGGGGACGTGGACGTGGATGTCGTGCTTGTCGAAGAAAGGCGGTTTGACGCCGAACTGGGTGGCGCGCGCGCGGATGTAAGAATGCGCCGCCTGCACGCTTTCCTGCATCACATCGCCCAATTTGCCGGTTTGGCGAATCGCGCCCTTGCCGGGCAGCAGCACCGATTCGATGGTGAGGATCTCGCCGCCGACCTCGGTCCAGGCGAGGCCGGTGACCACGCCGACCATGTCCTCCGATTCGGTCTCGCCATAGCGAAACTTCGGCACGCCCAGGAATTTCTCGAGATTCTTGCGGGTGATCGCGACCTTTTTCGACTTGGCGGTGACGATTTCCTTGACCGCCTTGCGGGCCAAGGTGGCGATTTCGCGCTCAAGGTTACGCACCCCCGCCTCGCGGGTGTAGGTGCGCACGGTTTCGAGCAGCGCGTCATCGGAGATCGACCATTCGCTGGGCTTGAGGCCGTGAGCGTCGGTTTGCTTGGGCACCAGATGGCGCTTGGCGATTTCGACCTTTTCATCCTCCGTGTAGCCAGGAATACGGATGATCTCCATGCGGTCGAGCAGCGGCTGAGGCATGCGCAAGCTGTTCGCCGTGGTCACGAACATGACATCGGACAGGTCGTAATCGACTTCGAGGTAATGATCGTTGAAGGTCGAGTTCTGTTCGGGGTCGAGCACCTCGAGCAGGGCGCTGGCCGGGTCGCCGCGCCAATCGGCCCCGAGCTTATCGATTTCATCGAGCAAAAACAGCGGGTTGCTGGTTTTGGCCTTCTTCATGCCCTGGATGATCTTGCCGGGCATGGAGCCGATATAGGTGCGGCGGTGACCGCGGATCTCGCTCTCATCACGCACGCCGCCCAGGGACATGCGCACGAAATTGCGCCCCGTGGCCTTGGCGATGGATTTGCCGAGCGAGGTTTTGCCCACACCAGGCGGGCCGACCAGGCAAAGAATTGGGCCACGCACCTTGGGCGCGCGCGCCTGCACCGCCAGATATTCGACGATGCGCTCCTTGATCTTCTCCAGGCCGAAATGGTCGGTGTCGAGGATTTTCTCGGCCTCGATCACATCGTTCTTGATCTTGCTCTTCTTCTTCCAGGGGATGCCGACCACCCAGTCGAGGTAATTGCGCACCACCGTGGCTTCGGCGCTCATCGGGCTCATGGAGCGCAGTTTCTTGACCTCGGCCAGCGCCTTTTCGCGGGCTTCCTTGGAGAGCTTGGTCTCCTTGATCTTCTCCTCGAGCTCGGCGATCTCGTCCTTGCCGTCTTCCGATTCGCCCAGCTCCTTCTGGATCGCCTTGAGCTGCTCGTTCAGGTAATATTCGCGCTGGGTCTTCTCCATCTGGCGCTTGACGCGGTTGCGGATCTTCTTCTCGACCTGCAGCACGCCGATTTCGGCTTCCATGTGGTTGAAGACGCGCTCCAGGCGCAGCGCGGTCGAGTCGAGCTCGAGCAGTTCCTGGCGCTCGGAGATTTTCAGGCCAAGATGCGAGGCCACCGTGTCGGCGAGCTTGGACGGGCTCTCGATCTGGTTGACGGAGACCAGCACCTCGGGGGCGATTTTCTTGTTGAGCTTGATATATTGCTCGAACTGGGCAACCACGGTGCGGGCCAGAGCCTCGACTTCCTTGGTGTCGTCCTCGGAATCCTCGACCGGCTCGGCGAAGGCCTCGAAATAATCCTCGGTCGATTTGAAGGCGGTGATGCGCGCGCGCTTCAAACCTTCGACCAGCACTTTCACCGTGCCATCGGGGAGTTTGAGGAGCTGCAAAATGGTCGAGACGGTGCCGATGGTGTAGATGTCATCGACAGCCGGATCGTCCTGGGCGGCGTTTTTCTGCGCGACCAGCAGGATTTGCTTGTCTTCGCGCATCACGCTTTCCAGCGCGCGCACGGATTTTTCGCGCCCCACGAAGAGCGGCACGATCATATGCGGGAAGACCACAATATCGCGCAGCGGCAGGACAGCCAAACTTTCAGGCGACAGGGGTGCGTTCTCGTCAGACATAAATTACCCTTTCAATCCGCGCCGGCCGCCCCAACTGGGCACGGCTGGCGGTGCCGCTTTGCGCGGCCACGTCCAGACATATCGGGTGCGGCGGGACGCCCCACAAGGAGCGCCCCAGGGCGGCCTGCCAAAATTAAGAGGCCGTCTCCGCACGTTTTTCGGCATACATATAAAGCGGCTCGGCGCGGCCTTCGGCCACCTCGCCGCTGATGACCACTTCGGCGACGCCGTCCAGCCCGGGCAGGTCGAACATCGTGCCGAGCAGGATGCCTTCCATGATCGAGCGCAGGCCGCGCGCGCCGGTTTTGCGCTTGATGGCGCGGCCGGCGACGACTTTGAGCGCTTCCTCGGTGAAGGTGAGCTTGACGCCTTCCATCTCGAACAGCCGGCCATATTGCTTGACCAGCGCGTTCTTGGGACGGGAGAGGATTTCGATCAGGGCCGCTTCATCGAGATCGTCGAGCGTGGCGACCACGGGCAGACGGCCGATGAATTCGGGGATCAGGCCGAATTTCAGCAGATCCTCGGGCTCGACATCGCGCAGGATGGCGCCGGTGCGGCGCTCATCTTGGGAGCGGACCTCGGCGCCAAAGCCAATGCCCGAGCCCTTGCCGCGACTGGAGATGATTTTCTCAAGCCCGGCAAAGGCGCCGCCGCAGATGAACAGGATGTTGGTGGTATCGACTTGCAGGAATTCCTGCTGCGGGTGCTTGCGGCCACCTTGGGGCGGCACGGAGGCCACGGTGCCTTCCATGATCTTCAGCAAAGCCTGCTGCACGCCCTCGCCCGAGACATCGCGGGTGATGGAGGGATTGTCGGATTTGCGGCTGATTTTGTCGACCTCGTCGATATAGACGATGCCGCGCTGGGCGCGCTCGACGTTATAATCGGCGGCCTGGAGCAGCTTGAGGATGATGTTCTCGACATCCTCGCCCACATAGCCCGCCTCGGTGAGGGTGGTGGCGTCAGCCATGGTGAACGGCACATCGAGGATGCGGGCCAGGGTTTGGGCCAGCAGCGTCTTGCCCGAGCCGGTGGGGCCAACGAGCATGATGTTCGACTTGGCGATCTCGACATCGTTATTCTTGGTCGCGTGCGAGAGGCGCTTGTAATGATTATGCACTGCGACCGCGAGCACGCGCTTGGCGTGGCTCTGGCCGATGACATAATCATCGAGAACCTTGCAGATTTCACGCGGGGTCGGCACGCCATCACGCGATTTCACAAGATGGGTCTTGTGCTCCTCACGGATGATATCCATGCAGAGCTCCACGCACTCGTCGCAGATGAACACCGTTGGGCCGGCGATCAGCTTACGGACCTCGTGCTGCGACTTGCCGCAGAAAGAACAATATAGCGTGTTCTTCGTGTCGCTCGATTTGCTGCTCATGAACCACTCCACAGCACTAAAAACAGAGGAAAACTCTAGACCCCGAACCCAACCCTTACAAGCGCCCGGAGGATTTCATCCAAACGGCTGATTGATAAGGGATTTTGGAACGCCGAAGCGCCAGGGCCAGGGGGTGAGGAGATGAAATCTATGTCACAGAGACGCAAAAATCCGGGCCGGCGTGCTGATTCGGCCCGGATTTAGCGGCTTTGGCGGCTGATTTCAGGGCGAGACCGGCGATTCGGCCACATCGGACGCCGGGAGGGGCTGTTTCTTCACCACCTCATCGACGATGCCGAATTCCTTGGCTTCCTCGGCCGACATGTACGAATCGCGCTCGAGCTTGGCCTCGATCGCCTCGACCGGCTGGCCGGTGTGATCGACATAGATCTGGTTGAGGCGCTTGCGCAGGGTGAGGATCTCGCGCGCCTGGATTTCGATGTCAGTCGCCTGACCTTGAGCGCCGCCCGAGGGCTGGTGGACCATGACGCGCGCGTTGGGCAGGGCAAAGCGCTTACCCTTCTCGCCCGCGCACAGCAGCAGGCTGCCCATGGAGGCGGCCATGCCGAGGCAGACCGTGCTCACCGGCGCGCGGATATATTGCATGGTGTCGTAGATGGCCAAACCCGACGAGACCACGCCGCCGGGGCTGTTGATGTAGAAGGAGATTTCCTTGTTGGGATTCTCGCTTTCCAGGAACAGCAGCTGGGCGCAGATGAGCGAGGCAACCCCGTCATAGACCTGACCGGTGAGGAAGATGATGCGCTCTTTGAGCAGGCGGGAATAAATGTCGAACGAACGCTCGCCGCGCGCGGTCTGTTCAATGACCATCGGCACGAGGTTGTTGTTGTAGATCTCAATCGGGTCACGGTCCCGCATGGGGCTGGTTCCTCTCACATCAACACAACCGCGCGGGATTTGCCGGGGGCCGCGCCGCTTGAGTGGCCGCGGCGCGGGCTGGGCCTGCGCGTCACCTCCAAGTTAGTGGATCGGGCGCGAACGTCTAGTGCGCGCGGGCGGTCTGGGGGAAGTATTTTTGGGCCGCCGGGAAAAGCGCGCAAAAAGAATGCCGCCTTTTTTAACAAAAGGCGGCACCCCAAACGCTGTCAGGCGTTTGTTAATGGCTTACTCCGGGTCGGCTTCCAGCTCTTCCGGGGTCACGGTGACTTCGTTCTGCTTGATCTGGCCGAGCAGATGGTCAACCACCTTGTCCTCGAACAGCGGGCCGCGGAAGCGTTCCATCTGCTGGGGGTTCTTGCGGAAGAACTCGACCACCTGCATGGCCTGCGGACCGTAGCGCAGAGCCTCGTTGATCATGGCGCGCTGGAGTTCCTGGTCGTTGACCGCGACATTGGCGGCGCGGCCAATTTCGGCGACCAGCAGGCCCAGGCGCACGCGGCGGTCGGCGATGGCCTTGTATTCGCCCTTCAGCGTCGCCTCGTCCTTCTCGGCATCCTCGGGGTCGGTGTTGCCGGCGGCCTTCTCGGCCTCGACCTGCTGCCAGATGGCCTCGAACTCGGCATCGACCAGCGACACGGGGGCGACGAAATCGGCGCGTTCGGCCAGCACGTCGAGCAGGGCGCGCTTGAGCTTCAGGCGGGTCTGCTGCTCATATTGGCGGCCGATATTCTCGGCGATCTTGCCACGCAGATCCTCGAGCGACTCGGCGCCGGCCTGCTTGGCCAGCTCATCGTCGATCGCGGGGGTTTCAGCCACGGCGAGAGATTTGATGGTGATCTCGAACTCGGCCTCTTTGCCGGCCAGGTCCTTGGCGCCGTAATCCTCGGGGAAGGTCACCTTGATGGTGCGGGTCTCGCCCGCCTCGGCGCCTTCGAGCTGCTCGGTGAAGCCGGGGATGAAGCCGGGGCCGGCGACGACGAGGTTGACATCCTGGGCGGTGCCGCCCTCGAAGGCCACGCCGTCGATACGGCCGATGAAATCGACGGTCAGGCGCTCACCGGCGGCGGCGGGGCGCTTGTCCTCGACGGCGGTGAAATTCTGGCGCGACTGGGCGATGTTCTTGAGGCTGTCCTCGATGGCGCTCTCGGGAACCTGGGCGACCGGCTTGTCGAGCGTGACATCCGAGAGGTCGGGGACGGCCACTTCGGGAAGAACTTCCATCTCGAGCGTATATTCCAGCTCGGCGCCGGTGCCGGACTTGGTGAGCTCGAATTTGGGCTGCACGGCCGGACGCAGGTTGCGCTCGCTCATCAGCTGGCTGGAGGTTTCGTTGATCACCGCCTCGGCGATTTCAGCGCTCACGGCCTCGCCATAACGCTTACGGACCATGGAGAGCGGCACCTTGCCGGGGCGGAAGCCCGGAATCTGCACCGTCTTGGCGATCTCGGCCAAACGCTTCTCACGCTTGGCGGCAAGCTCGGGTTCGGGAACCACGACCGTAAAGCCGCGCTTCAAGCCTTCGTTCAGCGTCTCGGTAACCTGCATCACCCAAAAAACCCTCTATTTATAAATTCAAACCAACTGGTGCGGGCGGAGGGACTTGAACCCCCATGACTTTCGCCACCAGAACCTAAATCTGGCGTGTCTACCAGTTTCACCACGCCCGCAGACTGGCCGCCATGCACTTCAAGCCGGGCCGTCTAGCGCGAGTTTCAAGAGTTCACAAGCGCGGCACTCGCAAAACCACGAAAAACCGACTAATCGGGGCGCGATGAGTGACGATTTTGAGCTGCAAGCCCCGCGCGCGCCCCGCCGCGCCCCCCGCAAGACGCGCCAGCCCCGGGGCAGGTTGCTGTGGACCGGCCTGGCGCTGGTGGTGGTGGGCGCGCCCATCGCGGTGGTGAGCTATGCGCTCACCCGGCTCGACCCGGCGCGGTTTGGTCCGGCGCTCGCCCAGGCGGTGGAACAGGCCACCGGCCGGCAGCTACACTTTAGCGGGAAGCTGCGCTGGTCGCTGCTCTCGCTCACGCCCACGCTCGAGGCCGACGGCGTGAGCCTGAGCAACCCGCCGGGCTTTGCCGACCCGGACCTGCTGAGCCTCGACCAAGTGAGCGCCAAAATCGCGCTGCTGCCGCTGCTGGGCCGGCGGGTGGATATTCTCGATCTCGTGCTCACCAACCCGCATTTGGTGCTCGAGCGTAACCGCGCGGGGGCGGGCGACTGGAATCTGACCCCGCCCGGCGGCGCGCAGGCCACGGACGCCAGCGCGCTCAGCGCCTATGCGGTGGCGCTGGAGGCGGTGAACGTGCAGGGCGGTGATGTCCACCTCAAGACCGGCAATGGCCGCGATCTGGTGCTGGCACTGACCAGCCTGACCGGCCAGGCCGACAGCCTGACCGCGCCGCTCAACCTCACCGGCGCCGCCAGGCTGGGCGATTTGCCTTTTACCGTCTCGGGCCAGGTGGGGCCGGTGGCACGGCTCTCGGGCATTGGCGCCGGGCCGTGGCCGGTGAATTTGAACTTCGCCCTCGGCACCGCCAGCGCCACGCTCACCGGCCATATGGACCAGCCGCGCGAGGCGGCGGGGTATGATCTGCGGCTGACCGCCACGGTGCCGGCGCTGGAGGCCTTGGCGCCCGGCCTGCCGGCGCTGCACGACATCACCCTCGACACCGTGCTGCGCGACCAGGGCAGCCCGATGCCGGCCATTGACGGGCTGGCACTCAGCGTTGGGGCATCCGACCTCTCGGCGCTGCGGCCGGGACTGACGCTCTCAAACGCCAGCGTCACGCTGGCCGGGCTGGAGGCGCCGCTCAATATCGCACTCGCGGGCAGCATGGCGGGGGCGCCGCTTTCGGTGCAGGCGACTCTGGGCGCGCCGGGCGCGCTGCTGCCCCAGGGCTGGATGCCCGCTGACGATGCCCTGGCGGCCGGGAATTTTCCGGTTAATCTGGTGGCCCAGGCGGGCGGGGCGAAGGTGAGTGTGGCCGGCGCCATCGCCACGCCCTCGACACTTGCCGGCGCGGCGCTGGCGGTGAACGCGGCGGTGCCCGATCTCTCGGCGCTCTCCGGGCTGGCGGGCATGGCGCTGCCGGCCTGGAAAAACATTGTGCTGCAAACAACGGTGACCGACCCCGGCGGCAATGGGCTTTACCAGGGCATTGGCATTGACAACCTGACCGGCACGATGGACGGCGCCGGTTTTGGCGGCGACGCCACCCTGCCCTACGGCCAGAGCGCGCCAAAACAGGTGGCGCTGAATTTTGTCAGCCTGGACCTGGATAAGCTGCTGGCGGCATGGCCCAGCACCCCACCCGCGTCGGCCTCCCCAGCGGCGCCCGCGCCGACCTCCCCAGCGGCGCCCGCGCCGACCAGCACGGCCATGCCGGCGGCGGCCACGGTGATTCCCGATACCCCCCTTGAGTTTGGCTGGGCGAAGGGGCTGAATTTGCAGCTTCAGCTTTCGGCCGATCAGATGAGCCTGGGCCACCAGGCCTTCACCGCCCTGCAGGCGCAGGTGAACGCGGCGGGCGGTATTGTGGCGCTCAGCCCCTTTACCGGCCAACTGCCTGGCGGCGCGGTGAGTGCCGCCGCCAGCCTGGATTTGCGCGCCGATCCGGCCAAGCTGGCACTGGTGGTGAACGCCCCGGCGCTGGCGCTGGCGCCGCTGCTCACCAGCCTGCATCTGGATGCCAATAACGCCCAAGGCATTGTGGCCATGCAGGTGAAAGCCAGCAGCCAGGGCGACACGCCCCACCAGCTGGCGGGCGCGCTGGCCGCCCAGGTGGGCGTGGCCAGCGTGAACGCGACGGTGGATGGCGGGCTGATCAGGCAGATTTTTGGCGCCGTGCTGGACAAGGCCGGGCTTGGCTACCAGACGCAGCTGACCGCCCCCGGCCCCGTGCCCGTGCGCTGCGCGGCGCTGCGGCTCGATGCCGCCAATGGCGTGGCCACGCTCTCGGGCTTTGATTTCGATGCCGCGCCGGTGACCATTCTGGCCGCGGGCGGGGCCAATCTTGGCACCGAGGCGCTGAATTTCGCCATCTCCCCCACACCGCGCGCCGTGAGCGCCGAAGGGGCCCAGAGCGGCCCGGCGGTGGTGACGCTGACCGGCAGCTTCGCGGCACCGGTTCTGGCCCAGCAGGCGCCGCCCAGCCAGGAGAGCGGTATCAGCGAAACGCCCCTGCCCTCACCGCTGGCGCAAACCGGCGCGCAGGCCGCGCCCCTGCCCCAGGCCGTGCTGCCCACGGGCTCTGGCGATGACTGCCCGGCCGCGCTGGCAATGGCGCGCATGGGCGCCTCGGGCCCCGCGCCCGAGCCGGTGAGCGCCATTTTGCCCGCCACCGTCCCGGCGGGCCAGGCCGGCACGGCGCCAGCCACCAGCGGCGGAGCTGGCGGCACGCCCAACAGCGCGGGGCCCGCCAATCTCAATTCACTGCTGGGGCAATGATATGAAGCGCTTTTGGGCGGAGGCCCGGGTGGTGGGCCAGGAGGGGCGGTTTGGCGTAACGTTGGACGGGCGGGCGGTGAAGCTGCCCTCGGGCGCCCCGCTGGCAGTAAAGAGCGCGGCGCTGGCCACGGGCATTGCTGCCGAGTGGGGCGCGCTGGGCCAGGTTTTTACCCCCAACGACCTGCCGCTGACCCAGCTGACCAGCACCGCGCTGGAGCGGGTGGGGGCGCACCGGGAGACCATCATCGGCCAGTTGGCGGCGTATGGCATGAATGATCTGCTGTGCTACCGCGCCGAGACGCCACCCGAGCTGGTGGCGCTGGAAGAGGAAAAATGGGGCGTGTGGCTGAAATGGCTGGCGCGCACCCATGGCATTGAGCTGGAGACCACCGCGGGGCTGACGCCGATTGACCAGCCGGCCTGGGCGCGGGAGCGGTTTGAGGCGATTTTGACCGCGTTCAGTGATGAGGTGATTGCCGGGCTCGGGGTGATTGTGCCCGCCACCGGCTCGCTGGTGCTGGCGCTCGCGCTCGAGGCCGGGCGGCTTGACCATGAGCGGGCCTGCGAACTGGCGATGCTCGATGAGCTTTGGCAGGAGCGCCAATGGGGCCGGGATGAGGAGGCCGCCAAGCGGCGCGCCCAGCTCGGCGGCGATGTCGCGGCCGCCGCGCGGTTTATGGCGCTTAGCCGGGGTTAGAGCCCTATGCGTTTAAATAGACGAATGAAATTGCTGGATAAAATAGCAACTAAAGCATAAATACCCCAATCACGGCGAGAACAGGCAACAGCACCGCGCACATGGCCAGCGCATAACCGATGAAGCCCGGCATGCGCACGCCGCGCCGGGCGGCGATTTCCCGGATCATCAGGTTGGGGGCGTTGCCGAGATAGGTGAGCGGGCCGAAAAACACCGAACCCGCCGCCAGGGCGGTGAGCAGATGCGCGGGCGGGGTAATGAGCTGGGCGGCATCGCCCCCGGCGGCCTGGAAGAAGATGAGATAGGTGGGCGCGGCATCGAGAATGGCGGAGGCGATGCCCGCGGCCCAGTACCAAGCCAGGGGGTCGGGGGCGGGCTTGAGGGCCGAGAGCAGCGCGAAGACCGGCGGCAGGGTGACGAACACGGCGAAGAACAGAATAACGATTTCGCGCATCGCTCCCCAGGCGAAGCGGTTTTGCACGCGGATGGCGTAGGGTGTGAACAGCTCGGACACCAGGATGATGGCGCCTTCGGCCAGGGTGAAAATCAGGGTGTTGAGCGGCAGGTCGGCGCCCAGCAGCGACAGGGTCGGGCCGTGCCACAACCCCTCGAACGGCAGGGCGATGATGAGCACCACCAACAGGGCGATGTTGAGCCCGCCGCGGATACGCAAGGGCTGAGTGCGGGGGCGGGGCTCGGACCGGGCGAGGTGGCGGTCATAGACGTAGGTGAGGGCCAGAATCACGGCGCTGACCAGCACCAGGGGCGCGGCCAGGTGATTTAGCGGCCAGAGGAACGGCACGCCGCGCAAAAACCCGACCAGCAAGGGCGGGTCGCCCAGCGGAGAGAGCGCGCCGCCGGCATTGCCCGCCAGAATGATGAACGCCAGCACCAGATGGCGCGCTTCGCGCCGCGCGCCGTTGGCGGCCAGCAGCGGGTGGATGAGCAGCAACGAGGCGCCGATGGTGCCCATGATGGAAGCCAGCAGCGTGGCGATGAGCAGCAGCAGCGCGTTGCCGCCCGGCGTGCCCCACGGTCCGCCCTTGATGCCAATGCCGCCGCCGAGCGCGTAGAGCGTGAGCAACAGGGTGATGAAGGGCAGGAAATCGGCCAGGCTGGCGCCCCAGAGCTGGCCGAGTGCCGTGCCCGGGCCCAGCAGCACGGACTGAACGGCCAAATTGAGCACGACCCAGGCCAGGATGATCCAACCATTGAGCCGGTGCCAGAGGCGCGGTGCCAGGCCCGGCAGCAGCGCGAAGCTGAGCAATATGCCCGCAAAAGGCAGGCAGGGCAGCCAGAGGGTCATGGGGCCCGGGTGCCGTGGCGGTGAATATGGACGGCGAAGGCGGCGGCGGTTTCGACCAGGCGGTCGGCAACCTGCTGGCCAAGCGCGGCGCTGGCCTCGGGCCAGGCGGATTCGAGCGGTATTGTTGACAATTCAGTGAATTCCGCCGGCGCCTCGATGGTGAGGCCCTGGAAGGTGAGCGCGCCGAAATTGCTGACCTCCAACCCCAGCAGCGTGGCGGCCGGGGTGGGCGCATGGGCGGCGGACTGGGTGGTGGCGGGGCGCAGCGCCAGGGTGAGCGAGGCCAGTGGCTCGGCGCCGTGGGCAAAGCGCGCGGAGGCGATGCCGGGCTGGGCCGCCATGATCTCGCGTGCCACCTTCCAGAGATAAAACGAAGGCAAGGCCAGCCCGCGCGCGCGGCGGATGGCCAGCGTGACCTCATGGATGACCGGGACATTGCCGCCATGGGCGTTGAGGATGAGGATATTCTCAACCCCATGGGCGAGCAGGGACTCGAGCAACTCGGTGAGCAGGGATTTGAAGGTGGCCGGCGAGAGCGCCAGCCCGCCGGGGGACGAGCCGAAATAATCGGCCACGCCAAAGGGCAGGCCGGGCGCGGCGAGGGCCGGCACACCCTGGGCCTGGGCGGTGGTGGCGATGCGCGCGGCCAGCAGATCGGCGGTGAGATAATCACCCATGGGCAAATGAGGTCCGTGATTTTCCTGGCTGCCCAATGGCAGCAAAATGACCGGCCGGGCAGGTATGAGGGCCGCGAAGGCGGGCGCGGTGAGGTCGCCCAGGCGGGGCGGAAGCGTGATCGGGCTCATGGGTGCAGTTTGCCCCCCCGCTAGACATTCGCCAACCCCAGCGCCTATGGTTGCGGCCATACAAACTCAGGTGGAAGAGCTTTCATGACCAGTGGCGCGCCGATCATTCCCGTCATTCTCTCGGGCGGATCGGGGACCAGGCTGTGGCCGGTCTCGCGCAAGAGCTACCCCAAACAGTTTTGGGCCCTGGCCTCGGATAGGCCGATGCTGGCCGAAACCGCGCTGCGCGCCGCCGGGGCCGGCTTTGCCCCGCCAATTGTGGTGGCCAACCAGGCGCACCGCTTTGTGATTGCCGAACAGCTGCGCGCCGCCGGGGCGCTGGGGGCGCGGATTGTGCTCGAGCCGGTGGGGCGCAACTCGGCCCCCGCCATGGCCACCGCCGCCCTGCTGGCCGCCGGGACCGATGCCGATTCGGTGCTGTGGATCATGGCCGCGGACGCCGCCATTACCCGGCCCGGTGCCCTGCAAGAGGCGGTGGGGCACGCCGCCGCCGCCGCGCGGGCGGGCTATGTGGCGACCTTTGGCATGAACCCGACCGCACCCGAGACGGGCTATGGCTATATTGCCCAGGGCGCGCCGATGGAGGGGCTGGAGGGCGTGTTCCGGCTGGAGCGGTTTGTGGAAAAACCCGACCTTGCCCGCGCCCAGGCGATGCTGGCCGAGGGCGGGTATTTGTGGAACTCGGGCATGTTCATGGCCACCGCCCGGGTGCTGATGGAAGAGCTGGAGCGCCACGCGCCCGACGTGCTGACGGCCGCGCGCGCGGCGTTGGCGGCATCGGTGACGGATTTGGATTTCATTCGGCTGGGGACGGCTGAGTTTACGGCGTCTCCTGATATTTCGATCGATTACGCGGTGGCTGAGAAAACCACCCGCGCGGTGGTGGTGCCGGCGGATATTGGCTGGTCGGATGTTGGCTCATGGACCGCGCTGGCCGAGCTTACCCCGCCTGACGAGGCGGGCAACGCCGCGCAGGGGGATGCGCTGTTCGAGGGCGCGCGCAACTGCTTCGTGCGCTCGGAAGGGATGCTGACCGCGCTGCTGGGGGTTGAGAACCTGATTGTGGTGACGACGCCGGATGCCGTTTTGGTGGCTGACAAGGCCGAGGCGCAGAATGTGAAAAAAATCGTCGAGCGGTTGAAGGCGGCGCAGCGGCCCGAGGCCGACCAGCACCCGCGCATTTACCGGCCCTGGGGGTATTATGAGGGGCTGACGCTGGGCGAGCGGTTTCAGGTGAAGCGCATTGTGGTGTGGCCGGGGCAGAAATTATCGCTACAGAAACATTTTCATCGCGCCGAGCATTGGGTGGTGGTGAACGGCGTGGCGCTGGTGACGCGCGATGCCGAACAGAAGCTGCTGCAGGAAAATGAGAGCATTTATTTGCCGCTGGGAAGCGTGCACCGGCTGGAAAATCCGGGCAAGATTCCGCTCACCCTGATCGAGGTGCAGTCAGGCGCTTATTTGGGCGAGGATGATATTGTGCGCTTTGAGGATACTTACGGGCGGAGCTGAGCGCCATGCCTGCCGCCGAAACGGCGGGAGGGAGCTGACTGCGGCCTGAAGCGTTGCCGGGATGGTCTTTTTGTAAAAAGGCCGTGCTCTTCTTACCGAAACACGAATTTCTTCGAGAGCACGTAGTTGAACACCAGCCCCGCGCCTGTGCCGGCGAGAATGCCGAGCACGGGTTGGCGATAGGCCAGGGCGCTGAGCGTGATGAGGGTGAAGAAGGCGCCGCGGTTGGCGATGAAGCCAACCGCGTTGGCGAACAGGAATTTGACCCATTGGACATGGGGCGGGCCATGGTCGATGTGGCGGAAGGTCCAGACGCGGTTGAGCGCCCAGTTGGCGGTGGCGGCGACGAAGAAGCCGCAGGCGCCGGCCACGTAAAGGCTGATATGCGCGCGCAGGGCGTAGACGGTGCCGGTATCCCAGCAGAAGCCCTGCACGCCGACGAAGCCGAAGCGCACGAAGCTCTCGGGCAGGCCGAGGCGGGCGATGAGCCTGACCAGCGCGTCGAGCGCGCGCACTGGCCAGGGGTCGTCGGGGTATAAATCAGCCGGCAAAGGGGTCTTGCATCAGGATCGTGTCGTCGCGCTCGGGGCTGGTGGAGAGCAGCGTGACCGGGGCTTCGACCAGCTCCTCGATGCGCTTGACATATTTGATGGCGGCGGCGGGCAGCTGGGCCCAGGAGCGGGCGCCACGGGTGGAGCTGCTCCAGCCTTCGAGCACCTCGTAAATGGGCTTGGCGGCGGCTTGGGCGGCGACGCCAGCGGGCAAATGTTTGTAATGCTGGCCGTTAATGTCGTAACCGACGCAGAGTTTCAGCTCTGTCTGGCCGTCCAGCACATCGAGCTTGGTGAGCGCCAGACCCTGGATGCCGCCAACCTTGACGGCCTGGCGGACCATGGCGGCATCGAACCAGCCGCAGCGGCGCTTGCGCCCCGTGACGGTGCCGAATTCATGCCCGCGCTCGCCCAGCTGCTGGCCGATCTCGTCGAACAGCTCGGTGGGGAACGGGCCGGATCCGACGCGGGTGCAATAGGCCTTGGCGATGCCCAGCACGCGGCCCACCGCATCGGGCCCCAGGCCAGAGCCGGCGGCGGCGTTGCCGGCCACGGTGTTGGAGGAGGTGACGAACGGGTAGGTGCCGTGATCGACATCGAGCATCACGGCCTGGGCGCCTTCGAACAGGATTTTGGCGCCGCTGGCCTTGGCTTCGTTCAGGCGCTCCCACACCGGCTCGGCATAGGGCAGCAGCTTGGGCGCGAGGTCGAGCAGCTGGGCCATGAGGTCGGCTTTGGCGAACTCGGGCGCGCCGAGGCCGCGCAGCAGGGTGTTGTGGTGGAGGAGCAGCTCGTCGAGCTTGGCGTCCAGCGTTTCGGGCTCGGCGAGGTCGCAGATGCGAATCGCGCGGCGGGCCACTTTATCCTCGTAGGCGGGGCCGATGCCGCGCCCAGTGGTGCCGATTTTACGCGCGCCACGGGCGGCTTCACGCGCGGCATCGAGCGCCGCGTGCACGGGCAGGATGAGGGGGGCGTTGTCGGCGATGCGCAGCGTCTCGGGGCTGACTTTGAGGCCCTGGGCGGAGACGCGGCCGATTTCGGCCAGCAGGGCGAAGGGATCGACCACCACGCCATTGCCGATGACGCCCATTTTGCCGCGCACCAGGCCAGAGGGCAGCAGGGAGAGCTTGTAGGTCTGATCGCCCACCACCAGCGTGTGGCCGGCATTATGCCCGCCCTGGAAGCGCACCACGATATCGGCGCGGCTGGCCAACCAGTCCACCACCTTGCCTTTGCCTTCGTCGCCCCACTGGGCGCCGATGATGGTTACGTTCGTCAAAGCTTGATCCTCAGGTGAGAGCGACGGCCGTGCCGCCTTGGAAGAAATGGGTGCAATGGAGACGCTGGGCCTCGGCGGCGTTATCGGCCACGGGGGCGAGGCCGTTGATGGTGGCGAACCCCTGGGCGCGCAGGGCCTCGGCGGTTTCGGGCGCGCTGCCGTGGGGCAGGTAAAGGCGCTGGCGCAGGGCGGGCTTGGGGGCCAGGCGCAAAATCGTGTCGGGGTAGATGGTGAGGCCGGTGGCGGGCTCGTTATCGGCGGTGAAATAGCGCCCGCCGCGCCCCAGCTCGGCCTGGGCGCCCTTGGCGAACACGGTCATCGAGATGCCGGTATGGTACTGGTAACCGCGGAACTCGACCGGGTCGATGGTCAGCGCCAGCTCGGGCTCGCGGGCGCGCAGAATGGCGATGGTCTCGGTGAGGCGGGCGATGTGGGCGCCGGCTTTTTCGGGCAAGGCCAGGGCCTGCAGGGCGGGCAGCACGCGGTGGGCCTCGCCGGTGGCGGTGAGCAGCGCCAGCAGGGTGGCGGCGATGGGGGCGCCCAGCTCGGCCACCACCGCGCTGTCCTTGCGGTCGAGCGCGCGGGCGGCGGCGTGGCGGGGGCCGGGCGGCAGGGCGCTCAGCAGCTGGGGCACCAGGGTGGGGATGGTGAGATCGACCGAGAGACCGCTGAGCCCGACGGCGCGCAGGCCGGCGATGGCGGTGAGGATGATCTCGGCGTCGGCCTCGGCGCAATCGACGCCGATCAGCTCGATGCCGGCCTGGGCAATCTGGCGCTCGGGCTCGAGCTGGGTGCCCATGACGCGCAGGCATTGCCCGGCATAAGAGAGCCGCAGCGGCCGGGGCGCGTGGCCCAGCCGAGTGGCGGCGATGCGGGCGATTTGGGGGGTGGTGTCGGCGCGCAGGCCCATCATGCGCTGGGATTCGGGATCGAGCAGGCGGAACGTCTGCTCGAGCGTGGCGGCGCCGGAGCCGGAAAACAGGCTGTCTTCGAACTCGAGCAGCGGCGGCTTGACGCGCTCATAGCCATGGGCGGCGAAGCGGTCCATGAGGGTGGTGACCAGCCGCGCCTCCAGCTCGGCCTCGGGGGGCAATATGTCGCGCAGGCCCACGGGGAGCAGCGCGGGGGAGGTTTGCGTGGTGTCGTCCATCTCAGCCCGTTCGCGTTTGCGAGGGGGCTATAGCACCGAAGCGGGCGGGGGCAAATTCGGGGCCTAATGTAAGGAAGCGTTTTCAAGCAAATCGAAAAAATTAAACCAACACCGCCCCGAGGAGACAGAATAATTACACCAGTTGATTTGCCAGCTCCGCAAGACCAACAAATTTAACCTCGTATTTTTTATTTAACCACTCTCTGTTCGTTGGATGCAAAGTTGAGTTTCCACCAGAATTTCTGGCACGATCTTCTGTACAAAATAAGTCAAGGTCGTACCCGATATGCGCGGCGACAGCTTCACCGTCCACCCACTCATTGATTGCTTCCGAAATTTGTTTAATTTCGACCGGGTTGCGATTTCGGTTCAGCGCCTCCGTCCACAATGCACCCACTACGCCATCACTCATATTTAATTGGCAGCCTAACCCCACAACCTGCGCCCGACCAAGGTTGCGCGCCCATAGGTCACTGGAGACCTGTTGTGTTCTATTTATAAATTCGAGCGTAGCAGGAAAATAAGGTATTCCAGGATCACCAACTCCTAGATTCGGCCCTCCCAAATAACGGGGACCAATTAACGCCCTCATTCCTAGATCTAAGACATGAGCGATGCGTTCAGCAGTCCTGGAGTGGATTTGCGGCTTTTGAGGGAGCCTTACTCCAATCTGGATAGTTATGCTTTTCCCATCAGGTGAAAAACTCTCCGAATGAGGGCGAATCTTGCCAACAAAAGTAGGCTTATCAAGCCTACAAAAAGTATCGAGACTGATTAAAGCCTCACTGAAAAACCCCTCAATGCGCCCCTCGATTAACGCCTTTCGGATGCTTTTATAGGCTTCAAAATGCTCATCATTACAGAAGCTTTCGGGCGTAACGATCCTTTCCAACGTGTTCGTATCAAATGTTACACGGATGGCCATCCCCTACCCAATCACCGCGCTGTGCCCCGCCGCCAGGCGGCTCCAGCTTTCGGCTTCGTCTTCGTCGAACAGCTCGGTGAGTTTGCGCAGCATGGTGCCGCCCAGCTCCTCGGCATCCACAATGGTCACCGCGCGGCGGTAATAGCGGGTCACGTCATGGCCGATGCCGATGGCGATCAGCTCGACGAGGCGGCGGCTTTCGATGTCTTTGATGACATCGCGCAGATGCCGCTCGAGGTAGTTGCCGGCATTGACCGAGAGGGTGGAATCATCGACCGGCGCGCCATCGGAGATGACCATGAGAATGCGCCGGCGCTCGGGCCGCGTTTGCAGGCGCTTATAGGCCCAGAGCAGGGCCTCGCCGTCGATATTTTCCTTAAGCAGCCCCTCGCGCAGCATCAGTCCGAGATTTTTGCGCGCCCGGCGCCAGGGTGTGTCGGCGGCTTTATAGATGATGTGACGGAGATCGTTCAGACGCCCGGGGTTGGGCGGCTTGCCGGCGCCCACCCAGGCCTCGCGGCTTTGGCCGCCTTTCCAGGCCTTGGTGGTGAAGCCCAGAACCTCGACCTTGACCGCGCAGCGCTCCAGCGTGCGGGCCAGAATGTCGCCGCACATGGCGGCCACGGTAATGGGGCGGCCGCGCATGGAGCCGGAATTGTCGATGAGCAGGGTGACCACCGTGTCGCGGAATTCGGTGTCGAGTTCGCGCTTGTAGGTGAGGGCCGCGAAGGGGTCGGTGATGACGCGGGTGAGGCGGGCGGCGTCGAGCATGCCTTCCTCGAGGTCGAATTCCCACGAGCGGGTTTGCTGAGCCAGCAGGCGGCGCTGCAGGCGGTTGGCCAGCTTGGCCACCACCGCGTGCAGGTGCTGGAGCTGCTGGTCGAGCTGGGCGCGCAGGCGGGTCAGCTCCTCGGGGTCGCAGAGCGACTCGGCGTCGATTTCCTCGTCGAACTGGCGGGTATAGGCGTGGTAGGTGGCGCGGTCATCGGAGGTGACGGAGGGACGCCTGGGCTGCGGGCCGGCCGGGGCTTCACCGGCCTCGGACCAGGGGTCTTCAATGTCCTGGCCTTCCTCATCGCCGGCCTCGCCGCCTTGTGGTTCGGCCATTTCGGGCTGGGCGGCGAGCAAGGGGGCGTCTTGCTGGCGGGCATCGCCGCCCTGGTCGGGGCGGTTATCCTGCTGCACGGTCTGCTCGCCCTGCTCCTGGGCCTCGCCCTCCTCGTCCTCGCCGGGTTCGCTCTCGCCTTCCACCATCTCCATGGCGGCGAGCAATTTGCGGGCGGCGCGGGTGAAGGCGACCTGGTCGGATTGGGCGGCGGCCATTTCATCGAGCGCCGTTTCGGCCGCGGGGCCGAGCGCCTGATGCCACAGACCCACGATATGGCGCGCCGCCTCGGGCAGGGAGGCGGGGTCGAGACGCTCGCGGGTGAGCAGGCCGAGCGCGGCGGGGAGCGATAATTCGCCCCGCGCGGTCATGCGCTCCAGCCCCTGGCTGGCGCACTCCTCGGCCAGCTTGCCGCGCAAATTGGCGGCGACACCAGCCATGTGGGCGGCGCCATAAACCTCG
This sequence comes from Pseudomonadota bacterium, assembly GCA_021809435.1. Classification (GTDB taxonomy): domain Bacteria; phylum Pseudomonadota; class Alphaproteobacteria; order Acetobacterales; family Acetobacteraceae; genus Acidocella. The sequence continues at coordinate 199,912 of JAKBAD010000002.1, forward strand.
ATGCGGGCCTGCTCCATGGCGTCAAACGCCTCGCGCGCCTCGCGGGTTTGGGGGGCGCGGGCGGCGTGCAGCGCGTCATCATGGTGGCGCAGGCGGAGGGCTATGGCATCGGCATTGGCGCGCAGGCGGGCCAATTCGGCCGGGGGCAGCGCGCGCGTGGGCGCGGGCAGCCGGGCGCGCTTGGCGTTCAGCCCCGGCTGGCCCGGCTGGAACGCCACCTCGACCTCGTAATTATGCGCCAGGGCCTTGAGCGCGCTGGCGGTGGCGCGCTTGAATTCCTCGGCCCGGCTGGTTTCGGCTTTGCCTGACATGCTCAGGCGCTCTGGCGCAGGCCGGTCGGAATCTCCTCGTTGAAGCAGCGCTGGTAATATTCGGCCACCGTCTGGCGCTCGGCCTCGTCGCATTTATTGAGGAAGGTGAGCCGGAAGGCGAAACCGACATCGCCGAAGATGCGGATATTCTCGGCCCAGGTGATGACCGTGCGCGGCGACATGACGGTGGAGATGTCACCATTGATGAAGCCGGCGCGGGTGAGGTCGGCCAGCGCGACCATGCTCTCGACCTGCTTTTTGGTCACGCCGTCGGAGGCGGCGAGCTTGGCCAGCACGATCGCCACCTCCTGCGCGTGGGGCAGGTAATTGAGGGTGGCGACGATGTTCCAGCGGTCCATTTGGCCCTGATTGATCTGCTGGGTGCCGTGATAGAGGCCGGTGGTGTCGCCCAGACCCACCGTGTTGGCGGTGGCGAACAGGCGGAAGGCGGGGTGCGGGCGGATGACGCGGTTCTGGTCGAGCAGGGTCAGCTTGCCCTCGACCTCGAGCACGCGCTGGATGACGAACATGACATCGGGGCGGCCGGCGTCATATTCATCGAACACCAGGGCGCAGGGATGCTGGAGCGCCCAGGGCAGGATGCCTTCGCGGAACTCGGTGACCTGCTTGCCATCCTTGAGGACGATGGCGTCCTTGCCGATCAGGTCGATGCGGCTGATATGGCTGTCGAGATTGACGCGGATGCAGGGCCAGTTGAGGCGCGCCGCCACCTGCTCGATGTGCGAGGATTTGCCGGTGCCGTGATAGCCCTGGATCATCACCCGGCGATTGAAGGCGAAGCCCGCCAGGATGGCGAGGGTGGTCTCGCGGTCGAATTTATAGGCCGGGTCGATTTCGGGCACATGCTCGGTGCGCACCGAATAGGCGGGCACTTCGAGATCGCTGTCGATGCCGAAGACATCGCGCGCCTTCACCTTGATATCGGGGAGGCTGATGGCCGAAGTGGGCACAAGCTTGGCTTCGGCGGTCACGGCATCATTCATCGTCTTAATGTCCTGTCTGTCAGTGTGGTGCCCGGTCAGCCGGGCTGTGCCTCGGCCGCTAGTTTGCCACGAAGTGTCGCGTAGGCAAGGTTGATGCGCTTGAGTTTTTCGCTGCCCTGCTCATTGCCCTGGTTCATATCGGGGTGGTGGCGCTTGGCCAGCTGTTTGTAGCGGGCCTTGAGCGCCGCCATGGTGAGCGGCCAGGTGAGGCCTAGCTCATGCAGGGCCTCGCGCAGATCCTTGGGCAGATCGGGCCGGGGGCTGGGTTTGGCGCGCTGGCCAAAGGCGAAATTATTGAGCTCGGCCTCCATGGCCTCGGCGAACGGCGCGCGCGCGCCCAACCGCCCGAGCGGCCAGGTGGGGCGCTGCCAGCCGCTATCCTCGCGCCGCTCGGACTCAATTTCGTGCGCGCTCATGCCTTTGTAGAAATCCCACGAGGCATTGTAGGCGCGCACATGGTCGAGGCAGAACCAGCGATAGGCGCGCAGATTTTGCGGCGATTGGGGGGCGCGGAACTCGCCCGGCAGCGCGCAGCCCGGATTCTCGCACAGGCTTTCGGGCGCGGCGGGGTCGGGGGTGAAAAAGCGGCTCTTGCGGGCGGTGGGCGACATGGCCTTAATGTGCGCCCCGAGGCTGGGGCCGCAAGAGAGCTGAAGAGAGTTTTTTACATGAGCACACGCATTGAACGGATGAAGGCCAAGCTGGCGACGGCGTTCGCGCCACAGAGGCTGGAGATCGAGGACCAGAGCGGGCGCCATGCCAACCATGGCGAGCGCATGGGGCTGAAAGCCGGCGAGACGCATTACGCGGTGACGATGATGGCCGAGTCGCTGCGCCCTCTGTCACGCGTGGAGCGCTCGCGCGCCGTGCACGAGGCGCTGAAAGAGGAGTTCGAGACCGGGCTGCATGCGCTCTCGCTTAACCTGAGCGTGCCGGAGTAGGGGCTTTTTTAATACAGCCCCTCGCGGCGTTTTCTCACCCATCGGCCAGCGGGTGGTGGGTTTGCACCAGTTTTTGCAGCCGCTCGGCCAATATGTGGGTGTAGATTTGGGTGGTGGCGATGTCTGCGTGGCCGAGCAGCTTTTGCAGCGAGCGCAGATCCGCCCCGTGCGCGAGCAGGTGCGAGGCGAAGGAATGGCGCAGCACGTGGGGGGAAAGGCGCAAGGGGTCGAGCCCGGCGGTAAGCGCCACCTGCTTGAGCAACAGCGCGAAGCCCTGGCGGGTCATGGCCGTGCCCGGCGCGCGGCCGGGGAAGAGGAATTTGGGCGCTGGTTTTTGCGGCGCGCAGGCAGCGCGCAGCGACGCGGCGGCGTGCTTGGCGGTCTCTGATAACGGCACGATGCGCTCCTTGCCGCCTTTGCCCTTGATCAGCAGGCAGTCGGCGGCGGTGGAGAGCGCGGCGGCCGGCAGGGTCAGCAGTTCGGTCACCCGCAGGCCGGTGGCGTAGAGGATTTCGAGCCCGGCCACGGCCTTGAGGCCAGGCAGGCCGGGCGTGGCGCGGGCGGCGGCGAGCAGGGCCTCGACCTCGCCCTCGGAGAGATATCTGGGCAGGGGCGCGCGCAGTTTCGGGCTCTCGATCGCCTGGGCGGGATTGTCGGGGCGGTAGCCTTCGCGCAGCAAAAACAAATAAAATTGCCGCAGGCAGGAGCGGCGGCGCGCCTGGGTACGCTCGGACAGGCCTTGCGCGGCCAGCCCGGCCATGTAGGCGGTGAGCTGCGCGGGCGATGCCTTGGCCAGAGGGGTTTTGCCGCGAGCCAGATGGGCTTCGAGGTCTTCGAGGTCGGCGCGGTAGGCGGCCAGCGTGCTTTGCGCCGCGCCACGCTCGGCCACCAGCATTTCGAGATACGCTTCGCCCTGGGCATCCATCGTCATGCGTGCAATATGCGCCCCATGTCAGAGACTAATCAAACCCCTGTGGCGCCGGGCGTGGTGGCGGGCGGGCGCAGCATCGTGCTGGTCGGGCTGATGGGCGCGGGCAAGACCGCCATCGGCAAGCGGCTGGCCGCGCTGCTCAACCTGCCCTTCCATGACGCCGATCAGGAGATCGAGCGCGCGGCGGGCATGACCATCGCCGAAATTTTCAAGGTGCATGGCGAGGCCTATTTTCGCGCCGGGGAGAAACGCGTGATCGCGCGGCTGCTGCAGGGGCCGCAAATCGTGCTGGCCACGGGGGGCGGCGCCTTCATGGCGCCCGAGACGCGCGCGGTAGTGCGCGAGCATGGGGTTTCGGTGTGGCTGCGCTGCGCGCTGCCGCTGCTGCTCTCGCGCGTGGCCGGGCGCTCGCACCGGCCGCTGCTCAATGCCGGCGATCCGGCGGAGATTTTGGCCAGGCTTTCCGCCGAGCGCAACCCGGTCTATGCCCTGGCCGACCTTATCATTGATGGCTCAGAGGACCCGCCCGCCGTGACCACCGCAACCGTCGCCGCCGCGCTTGCCGCCTATACCCCAGCCACCACCCTGCGCGTGCCGCTGGCGAATTCACCCTATGACGTGCTGATCGGGCCGAATCTAATCGCGCGGGCGGGCGCGCATATTGCGCCGGTGCTGGCGCAAAAGCGGGTGGTTATTATTACCGATGAGACGGTGGCGCCGCTGCATTTGCCCGCGCTGCAAAAGAGCCTGGAGGAAGCCGGGATAACGCATGACACGCTGATTGTGCGGCCCGGCGAGGCCAGCAAGAGCGTGGCGGTGTGGAACGGGCTGCTCGAAGCCCTGCTGGAGCGCAAGGTGGACCGCAAAACCACCATCGTGGCTTTGGGAGGCGGCGTGGTCGGCGATCTGGCCGGGTTCACCGCCGCCTGCTTCATGCGCGGCATCGCCTTTGTGCAAATTCCCACCACGCTGCTGGCCCAGGTGGATTCGAGCGTGGGCGGCAAGACTGGCGTGAACAGCCCGCACGGCAAGAACCTGATCGGTGCGTTTCACCAGCCGGTGCGGGTGCTGGCCGATACCGGTGCACTGGCCACCCTGCCCCGCCGCGAGCGGCTGGCGGGCTATGCCGAGATCGTGAAATGCGGCTTGATCGCCGATCCCGACCTGTTTGGCTGGTGCGAGACCCATGGCCGCGCCCTGCTCGGCGGCGATGAGGCGCTGTTGGCCGAGGCAGTGGCCAAGGCTGTGGCCTTCAAGGCCGCGGTGGTGGGCGATGATGAGCGCGAGACCAAACCCAATGACGGCCGCGCCCTGCTGAATCTGGGCCACACATTCGGCCATGCGCTGGAGGCGGAGGCGGGATATGATGGCTCGCTGCTGCATGGCGAGGCGGTGGCCACGGGGTTGGTGCTGGCCACCGACCTCTCGGCCCGGCTGGGATTTTGCGCGCCCGAGGCCGTGAGCCGCGTGGCCGCGCATATCAACGCCGTGGGGCTGAACCCGCGTATCAACGGCTACCAGGCCGAAAGGCTGCTCGCGCACATGAAGCTCGATAAAAAGGCGGCCGCGGGACGGCTGACCTTTGTGCTGCTCAAGGGGATAGGCCAGGCTTTTACCAGCGCCGATGTGCCCGAAGAAGCCGTGCGCGCCAGCTTGCTGGCCAACGGGGCGGTGTAAGCGCGCCGGGGGTCAGCCCGGCGGCACCACGAAACAGCCATCCGCGCCGAGGCGCGAGCAGGCGCTCACCGCGTCATCATGCGCGAGACCAACGAAGCGGGCGCGGTATCTGGTGTGCCCCTCGGTACGGTAGGTAACCACCGTCGGGTGCCCTTCCTGCAGCAGATCGACCGCGGTGAGCTCGGCATGGCCCAGCGCCCGGCGGGCGGTAACGGAGCTGTCGAACGCGCCGATCTGGATGGCCCAGGCACCGTGAGGACCATGACCGTGGCGCAGCTCACCCGAGGGCGGCGGCGGCGGAGGCGGCGGCACATAGGCGGCTTCGACCATGGCGGGGTGATAAGACGACACGGGGTGCGGCGGCGGCGCGCCCGATGAGGCGGCTTGCAGCTCGGCGGCCAGATTGCCCATGCCGCTCTTGGGCGGGGTATAGCTGAAGCTGCCGGGCGCGGCGACATAGCCAAAGGCGGGGGTGTGGGGCACATTGGCGGGCGGCGGCGGGGGTGGCGGCACATAAGCGGCCATGCGCACCGGCGCGGCCGGCCCGGCGGGCGGCGGCGGCGGCAAGGTGCTGGCGGCAACCCGGCTATAGGGCGTGACGGTGGCGCCCGTGGGCGTGGCGTTGGGGGTATAGAGCGGCGAGCCCGATGGGCTGGGCGCGGACAGCACCGTCTGGTCAACCGGCGAGACTGAAGGGGAGCTCGGCGCGGGCGGAGCGATGGGCGTATTGTCGGCCAGTTGGATATTGCCCGAAGAGGCGGGCGGGCCGCCGACCACGAAGCCCGGCGGCAAGATGCCACCGCCGCCCATTGGCTCGGTGTTCATGGCCAGCTCATCGGCCTGTGAACGGTTTTGCGGGTAATAGCCCTGGATGTGGGGGGCGATCATCTCGACATAAGCGATGGTTTCATCGGGCAGGGGCTCGCCCTGGTTTTCGAATTTGTTGAGCCGGCCAGGCCCGGCATTATAGGCGGCCAGAAAGCCCGGCATGCCGTAGATGGCGTACATCTCGTGGATGTAGGCGGTGCCGGCCATGATGTTGTCATAGGGGTTGAACGGGTCGTCGCCCAACCCGTAGCGGGCGGCCATTTCCCGGTAGGTTTCCGGCTCGAGCTGCATCAGCCCGATGGCGCCCGCCTGCGAGACGGTGAGCTGGCCATTGATATATTCGTGCCCGCCGGACTCGATGCGCATGACCCAGCGGATCCAAGGCTGAGGCACATCGAACCGGGCGGAGGCCTGGGCGATGTAGGGCCCCCACGGATCGCCCGGCGGGCCGGGCGGGTTGTAATCATGCTGGGCGTGTTCGAGGTAATAGCTGGTGTCTTCACCCTGCGGGCCACCGCCACCCGCGCAGGCCGTGAGCAGCGCCAGCCCCGCGCACCCCAAGGCCAGCCGGAGCTTGAGCCCAGGCACGAGGGAGACCGGGGAGGACGCCCTGGGGCGAAACGGGGAAGACACGCGGTGAAGCCTCCGGTTTGGTGGGCTGCTGCGCGGCCGAACTTCAGGGCCGCTTGTAACAAGCCACCCTAACCTCTTAAACCGCAAAGGTTCTGGCGGCAAGAAAAACCGGCATGGCGCGCCGGGGTTTTTACCTTGCCCCGGGCGCGGTTTTGAAGGCCTGGCAATTGGTGCTAGTGTCCCGATTCTGAAATCGGTTGGATTTCAGGATCATGGTGGACACTAGGAAAATCAATAAGCTAGTGTGATTCAGCTTCAGAAATTCGCGATATGGAATATCGCGAATTTCTGAACCATTACGCTAGGGGAGCGCCATGAGGCGGATCACGATTCTGGGCTTGAAACACGGGGCGGTTTTGGCCGCGCTGATCACGCTGGCGGGCTGCGGCGCGTCTGGGCGGGCCGTGACGGCGGGTCAGGCCACCCCACCCGGGCAGGCCGGGGTGGTGGCGGCCATCCGCACCGACACGGTGGCGACCGACCAGGATGGCGCGGTTGCCGAGATCATGGGCGCGCTGGGCCAGCCCACCCCCGCCCTGCCCGCGAGCGCCACCGAGGTGATGGTGAAACAGGCCGATGGCAGCACCAAAACCCTGGTCAATCCCGGCACCGACCCAGCCGTGACGCCGGGCCAGAGCGTGTGGGTGAGCCCGGGGCCGGATTACCGCATTACCAGCACGCCTTGAGCCCACGGGCGCGGTTGCGGGGCTGGGGCGCTTGGTCTATCGGCAGGCATATGCCAAGCACCACCAAAGCGCCGAGCGGGGGCGCGCTGCCTGATCTGCCCCAGGTCATCATCACCGCCGAAAGCGGCGTGGGGGCGGCGCTGGAGATGGCGGTGCGCGACCTGACCGAGAGTTGGCGGCTGCGCCGGCTGGCCGCGACTTTGGCCCTCTTCGACATCAGGCTGCGCTATCGCGGCTCGCTGCTCGGGCCGTTCTGGCTTACCCTCTCGACCGCCGTGATGATCGCCGCCATCGGTTTTCTCTATGCAAGGCTGTTTCACCAGAACATCGTGGCTTATTTGCCATTCCTCACCGTCTCGCTGGTGCTGTGGACGTTCATTTCCACCATCGCCACCGAGGGCGCGACCTGTCTGACCCAGGCCGACCATATGATCCGCTCGATGCGCATGCCCCATTCGCTGCATGCCGCGCGGGTGGTGGCGCGCAACCTGCTGGTGCTGGCGCATAATCTCATCGTCGTGGTGGTGGTGTTTGGGCTCTATCATGTGGTGCCGGGGCGGAGCACATGGAGCCTGGCGCCCGCCTTGCTGCTGTGGCTGGCGGATGGGTTCGCGCTGTGCCTCGTGCTCGGGCTGGTGGGGGCGCGGTTTCGCGATATTCCGCCGATCGTCGGCAGCGTGATGCAGATCGCGTTCTATGTCACACCGATCATGTGGAATCCCTCGATGCTGACCGGCGGCGAGATGCACGTGCTGCGCCTGAACCCGTTCGATGCGCTGATCGAAATCATGCGCGCGCCGCTGCTGGGCCAGGGGGTGGACGGCTCGGCCTGGGTGATCGCGCTGATCTATTCGGCCCTGCTGGCAGCGGCCAGTTTTTACGCCTTTCTGCGTACCCGCCCGCGCATTCCTTATTGGGTGTAACCGCCATGGCCCGGCTGACCATCAGCGATGTCTCGATCACCTTTCCGCTCTATCATGCCGAGAGCCGGAGCCTGAAGAAGACCGTGTTCGCCGCCGCCTCGGGGCGGGTGGGGCAAGATAGCCGCCACCGGCTGGTGGTGGAGGCGCTGCGCGGCGTGTCGTTTTCGCTGAAATCAGGGGAGCGGCTGGGGCTGATCGGCCCCAACGGCGCGGGCAAAACCACCTTGCTGCGCGCCATGGCCGGGATTTATGAACCGACTGGCGGGCGGATCGTCATTGAAGGCGCGCTGACCGCGCTGCTCGACCCCGGCCAGGGCATGAACCCCGACCTCACTGGCAACGAGAATATCCGCCTGCGCGGGCTGTTCGGCGGCGCCTCGGCCGCCGAAATCCGGCGGTTGCAGGAGGATGTGGCCGAGTTTTCAGGGCTGGAGCAGTTTCTCGATCTGCCAGTACGCACTTATTCCTCGGGCATGGTGGTGCGGCTGGGGTTCGCGCTGGCCACCGCCGTGCGGCCGCAAATTCTGCTCATGGATGAATGGCTGCTGGCCGGCGACGCCAATTTTCTCGGCCGGGCGCGCGAGCGGCTGGAAACCGTGGTCAAGGGCGCCGAGATCATGGTGCTGTCGTCGCATAATGCCGAGATTTTGATGCGGTGGTGCAACCGGCTGGTATGGCTGGAGGGCGGCATGGTAAAAGCTGACGGCCCGCCCGACGAGGTGCTCGAAGCCTATCTGCCCCCCGACCAATTCGCGCAGGTGAGCGCGATTACCCCGATTGAGGTTTAGCCATGGCCGCCATTGCCTATGTCAACGGACGCTACCTGCCCCTGCACCAGGCCAGCGTGAATATCGAGGATCGGGGCTACCAGTTCGGCGATGGGATTTATGAGGTGCTGTTCGCCCACCAGGGCCAGCTGATTGACGCCAAGCTGCATTTGGCGCGGCTTGAGCGCTCGCTGGCGGAGGTGGAAATTGCCGCGCCGATGCGCGCCTCCTCGCTCGGCGCCGTGATCGCCGAGCTGCTGGCGCGCAACCGCGCCCAGACCGCGCTGATCTATATCCAGATCACCCGCGGCGTGGCGCGGCGCGACCATGCGTTTCCGCACCCGCACGTGCCGCCCAGCCTGGTGATCACGGTGCGCCGCAAGCCCCTGCCCCCGGCCAATCTCAGCGCCTGGGGGGTGAGCGCCATTACCCTGCCCGATGAGCGCTGGGCACGCTGCGATATCAAATCAACCAACCTGCTGCCCAATGTGCTGGCCAAGGAAGCGGCCAGGCGCGCGGGCGCCTTCGAGGCGATTTTGCTCGATGAGCAGGGGCTGGTGCGCGAGGCCGCCGCCAGCACCGTGTGGGCGGTAACCGCCGCGGGCGTGCTGGTGACGCGCCCGCTCGACCAGCATATTCTGCCCGGCTGCACCCGCGCCGCGCTGATGGCACTGCTGGACGAGGCGAATCTGCGCTTTGAGGAGCGCGCGCTGACGCAAGACGAGCTGCGCCAGGCGCGCGAGATTTTCATCACCTCGGCGACCAGCTTCGTGAAGCCCGTGCTGCGCCTCGACGGCATGCCCGTGGGCGAGGCCCGGCCCGGCCCGGTGGCCGAGGCGCTTTACGCCAATTACCGCACCCGTTTTGGAGTTTGAGCCATGTATGTGCCGCCGGCCTTTGCCATTGATGAAACCGAGGCCCGCGCGCTCATGGCGGCGGTGGGGTTTTGCACGCTGGTCTCACGCTCGAAGGCGGGCGGGTTGATGGCCACCCACATGCCCATGCTGCAAGACGGCAACCGCCTGATCGGACATGTCGCCAAAAACAACCCGCATGGGCATGAAGCCTCGGATTTATGCGAGTCGCTGGCCATTTTCACCGGCCCCGAGGGCTATGTGAGCCCCAGCTTCTACGCCACCAAGCAAGAGACCGGCAAAGTGGTGCCGACCTGGAATTACCGCGCCGTGCATGTGCACGGGAAACTTGAAATCGTGTCGGAGCGGGCGGCGCTGCGCGCGATCGTGGAGCGGCTGACCGAGCATTTCGAGGCGCGCCGCCCGGCGCCCTGGAAAGTGAGCGACGCGCCCGCCGATTATGTGGAGGCGCTGCTCAACGGCATTACCGGCGTGGTGTTGCATATCGAGCGGATGGAAGGGGCCGCCAAGCTCAGCCAGAACAAGACCATGGCCGACCGCGAAGGCGTGGCCGCCGGCTTCGCCGCCGACAACCCGGCACTCTCAGCCGCGATCCGCGAGACGTTCTGAGCCGCCCGCGCGGTGGGCGCGCTTGCAGCGCTCGGAGCAGAATTTCACCTCATCCCAGACGCGCGCCCATTTTTTACGCCAGGTGAATGGCCGGGCGCACTGGGCGCAGGGTTTGCTGGGTAAATGTGGCTTGCGGTGCATGGCGACGGTTTGTAACGCAAGACAGGAGGGGCGCCCAGCCCATTGACCGCCCGCCCGCCCACGTGAAAAACGGCGCATGACCACCTCACCCTGGCCGGATGAGCCACCGCCCTGCCCCCGCACGCTCGATGATGTGCTGGCCTATGTATTCACCCGTCTGACGGCAGGTGTGAGCGACCGCGCCAGCCCCTATCGCCTGCCGGTGCTGGCCAGCCAGGGGGCGGATGGCGGGCCGGACCTGCGCACCGTGGTGCTGCGCGGCTTCGCCGCCCATGAGCGCACCGCGCTGATCCACACCGACCGGCGCACGCCCAAATGCGCCGAGCTGCGCGCCAACCCCAGGGCCGCGCTGCTGGTGCATGATGCGGCCAGCAATGTGCAGGTGCGGCTGTGGGGCACGGCAACGCTGCATGAGAATGATGAAATTGCCGAGGCGGCCTGGGCGGCCACCGGGCCGGGGCAGATGGTGAATTACGCCACCCAGCCCGCGCCAGGCGCCTTTGTGCCAAGCCCCCCTGCCCTGCCCGAAGCCAGCCCGGCACAGGCGCGCGCCAATTTCGCGGTGGTGCGGCTTGGTTTTCACGCGCTGGAGTTTTTATGGCTCTCGCGCCGGGGCCATTGGCGGGCGCGGTTTGAGTGGGCGGGCGGGCAGCTCATCGCCAACTGGCAAATGCCCTGAGACTGAGGCGCGGATGAGGCTCAGACGATCTGTCCCTCGAAGGGGGGCAGGTAATCGGGCGCATCGAACTCTATGACCCAGAGGTCGGAATCGTATTTGCGCTGGCGGGCGATATAGGCATCGGCCGCCTCATCGCTCACCGGCACGGGGCCGGTGCCGCGCATCCACGCCATCTGGCCGCCGGCATCGCGGAATTGTGAAAGCACCATGACGCCCGTGCGCCCGCGCAGACAAACCAGCACGCCGCCGGCATCGGCATCGCCCTTATGGATGACCAGGCCGGGCTTGCCGTCGCTCATGCCCAGCCGCAATGCGGCGGAGACCCAGATTCCGGCCTTGATCCGTGGCTCGCTCATGGCTTAAGTGCTTCCTGTTCATAAAATTTATCGCTCAGGCTGTGCCTGAAACATCGTGCCCCCGCAATCTGCGTACAAGCGACAGCTTGCTCAAGTCCAACAGGAGACTCCGCACATGATTCGTCCGATTCGGGAAGCGCTTTGCGCCCTCGCCCTGCTCGCCGCCGCCGCCCCCACCGCCAAGGCCCTGACGCCGGTGCGCTTTGGGCTCGATTGGGTGGCCGAGCCGGAATATGGCGGCTATTACGAGGCGCTGGCCGAGGGGCTGTATCAGCAGGCTGGGCTGGACGTGACCATTGTGCAAGGCGGGCCGCAGGCGAATAATTCGCAGATGCTGGTGGCCGGGCGGTTGGATTTCGCCATCGAGTCGAACGCCTTTCTGGCCCTCAATTGCGCCCAGCAGAACCTTCCCTGCATCGCCGTGGCGGCCGGGTTCCAAAAAGACCCCGACGTGCTGATCGCCCATCCGGGCACGGGACATGACAGTTTCGCCGCCCTCAAAGGCGACCCGATCGCGGTCAGCAACCCCACCCGCGCCTCCTGGTGGCTCTATCTCAAATCCAAATATGGCTATTCCGACAGCCAGCTGCGGACCTATAATTTCAGCCTAACGCCGTTCTTCACCAACCAACAGGCGGTACAGGAGGCTTATGCGACCGACGAGCCTTATCTGGTGCATGAAGCCACCGGCCAGTGGCCCGTGGTGCTGGCGCTGCCCGATACCGGATTCGACGGCTATGCCAGCCTGATTGCCGCCCAGACCAAGCTGGTGCGGGACAATCCTGATCTGGTAAGGCGGTTCATCGCCGCCTCCCAGCAGGGATGGTATGATTATCTCTATAAAAACCCCGCCCCGGCCTTTGCCGCCATCAAGGCCGCCAACCCGGACATGACCGACGGGCTGATGCTGTTCAGCTACCAGCAACTGAAAAGCCGTGGCATTGTCGATTCGGGTGACGCCAAGACCCTGGGCATTTTCGCCATGACGGATGCGCGCTGGACAGGGTTTTTCGACCAGATGGTGAAAGCCGGGCTTTATGACCCAAACTTAAACTACAAGGCGGCTTATACGCTGCGATTTGTCGATCAGGGCGTGCCAAGGGCGCCCTGATGTTCACGCTCGAAACCCTCGCCAAGCGCTATGACACGGGCGTGCTGGCGCTCGACGGGGTGAGCGCCGATATCGCGCCGGGCGAGTTCGTGGCGCTGCTTGGCCCTTCGGGCTGCGGCAAATCGACGCTGCTGCGCCTGCTGGCGGGGCTGGAGGCGCCGAGTGGCGGGCGCGTGGCCTGGGACGGCCACACAGGCGCGCCAGGGCCTGGCGAGATCGGGTTTGTGTTTCAGGATGCCACGCTGATGCCTTGGGCGAGCGCGGCGGAGAATGTTTATCTGCCGTTGAAATTGCGCCATGTGACGCGCAAGCTGGCCGCGCCCAAAATTGCCGCCGCGCTGGCCCAGGTGGGGCTGAGCGCCTTCGCCGATACCCGCCCGAAGGGGCTTTCAGGGGGGATGAAGATGCGCGTCTCCATCGCGCGGGCCTTGGTGTCCGAGCCGATTTTGCTGCTCATGGACGAACCCTTCGCCGCGCTCGATGAATTCACCCGCCATAAGCTCCAAGATGACCTGCTGGCTTTGTGGGCGCGCACGGGCAAGACCATCGTGTTCGTCACCCACTCGATTTATGAAGCGGCGTATCTGGCTAACCGGATATTGGTGATGAGCCCCCGGCCCGGACGGATTGCCGCCGATTTGCGGGCCAGCCTGCCCATGGGCCCGCACCGGCGCGCGAGCGGCGACTATGTGGCGTTGGTTGAGCGGATCACCGGCTGTTTCCGCGAGATCATGCCCGCATGAGGCGCATGGTGGAGAGTCTGGCGCCCTACGGGTTTGGCGCGCTGGCGCTGGGCGGCTGGCAGGGGGCCGTGTGGGCGCTGCATGTGCCCGCTTATGTCATGCCGGGGCCGGCTGATATCGTGGCTGCCTATATCGACGCGCACGCTGTGCTCGATGCCGGGCTGGTGGCGACACTGGCGGTAACCGGCGCGGCATTGCTGGCCGCCACCCTGCTGGGGCTGGTGCTGGCGCTGCTGATGGCGGCGAGCCCGCTCTTCCGGGCGGCCATTCAGCCCTGGGCGGTGATCATTCAGGTTACGCCCGTGGTGGCGCTGGCACCGTTTATCATCATCTGGGTCAACCAGCCTTTTGCCTGTCTGGTGATCTGCGCCGTGATCGTGGCGTTTTTCCCGATTCTCTCGAACACCGCCGCGGGGCTGGCCGCGACGCCCCCAGACCTGCTGGATTTGTTCAGGCTGAACGGCGCCTCGCGCTGGCAGATTTTGTTTCAGCTCTCCCTGCCCTATGCCCTCCCCGATTTTTTGACCGGGCTGCGGATTTCGGGGACGCTGGCGCTGGTGGGCGCGGTGGTGGCCGAGTTTGTCGCGGGCTCTGGCGGGTTTGCCTCGGGGTTGGCCTGGCAGATCATCGAGGCGTCCTACCGGCTGGAAATTCCGCGCATGTTCGCGGCGCTGGTGATGCTGGGGGTAACCGGAATTGCCATTTACGCGGCGCTGGGGCTGCTGGAGCGCCTGCTGCTGGCCAAGCGCAACCGGGCTTGATAGGGTTGGAACAGTTACCGGAGAGGCTTATGACGACCGATATTTCCAAGATGAGCAAAGGCCAGCTGGCCTATGAGACCGAGCGCGCGAAGAAGGCGGGCAAGTCGCTCGATGAATGGCTGAAGGCAAAGGACCGGGCCGCTGAGGAAGCCGCCAAGAAGGCCGAGCCCAAGAAAGTGAAAAAGCCTGGTTTTTTCTCCAAGCTTTTAGACCGGGCGCACAAGCCGATTTGAGGAACGGGCCCTTCGGGGCCTGTTTTTTTGCCACCTGCGTATCTCGCCCCCATGACAAACAAAAAAACCAGGCCGAAGCCTGGTTTTTTAATTTTAAACCGGTGAGTCGAGACTTACGCCTCGGCCTCCTCGGCGGCCATTTCGGGGCGCGGGCCTGAATCCTGGCCCTTGGCGGCCGGGTCGCGGTCCATCAGCTCGATCACGGCCATATCAGCAGCGTCGCCATAACGGACGCCCGCCTTGAGCACGCGGGTATAGCCGCCGGCGCGGGCCTTGTAGCGCTCGGCCAGGGTGTCGAACAGCTTGGCGACGATGGTTTCATCGCGCAGCTGGTTATAGGCCTGACGGCGGGCATGGAGGCCACCGCGCTTGCCGAGCGTGATGAGCTTCTCGGCCACGGGGCGCAGTTCCTTGGCCTTGGGTAGGGTGGTGGTGATCTGCTCGTGCTTCAGCAGCGCCACCGCGAGGTTGCGGAACATGGCCGCGCGGTGGGAGGAGGTGACGCCGAGTTTACGACCGGAAATTCCGTGACGCATTTTAGTAATTCCTGTTCAAACTTTATCAGAAGGGCTGGTCGGAGCGCTTGGCGAGCTCTTCGATGTTCTCGGGCGGCCAGTCGGGCACGGTCATGCCGAGCGACAGGCCCATCGAGGTCAGCACTTCCTTGATCTCGTTGAGCGACTTGCGGCCGAAATTCGGCGTGCGCAGCATTTCCTGCTCGCTCTTCTGAACGAGATCGCCAATATAGACGATATTGTCGTTCTTCAGGCAATTGGCCGAGCGGACGGAGAGTTCCAGCTCGTCAACCTTGCGCAGCAGGTTCGGGTTGAAGGGCAGCTCGATCCGGGGTTCCTCGGCGCGGGCGCGCTGGGGTTCCTCGAAGTTGATGAACATCGAGAGCTGGTCCTGCAGGATGCGCGCGGCCAGGGCGACGGCGTCTTCCGGGGTGACGGCGCCGTTGGTCTCGACCTGGAGGATCAGCTTGTCATAGTCGGTGACCTGACCCACGCGGGTCGGCTCGACGCGATAAGACACGCGCTTGACCGGCGAGTAGATGGCATCGACCGGGATCAACCCGATCGGCGCATCCTCGGGGCGGTTGGCGGAAGCCGCCTCGTAACCACGGCCGAGTCCGACGGTGAACTCGATGCCCAGCGTCGCGCCTTCATCGAGGGTGCACAGCACAAGGTCGGGGTTCATGATTTCGATATCATGACCAGACTGGATCTGGCCGGCCTTGACCTCGCCGGGGCCAGTGGCGGTGAGCACCATGCGCTTCGGGCCCTCGCCATGCATGCGCACCGCGAGCTGCTTGATGTTGAGCACGATGTCGGTGACGTCCTCACGCACGCCCGAAAGCGTGGAGAACTCATGCAGCACGCCGTCGATCCGGACGGCGGTAACCGCCGCCCCCTGGAGCGAGGAGAGCAGCACGCGGCGCAGGGCGTTGCCCAGCGTCATGCCAAAGCCGCGCTCGAGCGGTTCGGCCACGAGCGTGGCAGAGCGGCCCGCATCGGCCCCGAACTCGACGTCGAGCTGCTCGGGCTTGATCAGCGTCTGCCAGTTGCGCTGCAATGACGGATTCGATTCTTTCAACATTCAACCCTCCGGCCGGGCGCAAAACCCAGCCCCAACGCTTGAAACCCGTGACTTAGACGCGGCGGCGCTTGCGCGGCCGGCAGCCATTGTGCGGGATGGGCGTCAGGTCACGGATGGCGGAAATCTGGAACCCAACGGCCTGGAGGGCGCGCAGGGCCGATTCGCGTCCCGAACCGGGGCCGCTCACCTCGATCTCGAGCTGCTCCATACCGTGTTCGCGGGCCTTACGGCCAGCATCCTCGGCAGCAACCTGAGCGGCGTAAGGGGTCGATTTACGGCTACCCTTGAAGCCTTGGGCGCCGGCCGTCGACCAGGCAATGGTGTTGCCCTGGGCGTCGGTGATGTTGACCATCGTGTTGTTAAAGCTGGCAAGCACGTGCGCCACACCGGAGATGATGTTTTTGCGCTCTTTCTTGCGGGGGCGGTTGGAAGCAGGCTTCGCCATGTGTTTAATCCTGTGTCTGACGCTTGACGCGTGAAATTCTTAGCGGGTGGCTTTCTTCTTGCCGGCGATCGCCACGGCCTTGCCCTTGCGGGTGCGGGCGTTGGTGTGGGTGCGCTGACCGCGGACCGGCAGGCCCTTACGGTGACGCAGACCGCGATAGCAGCCCAGGTCCATCAAGCGCTTGATGTTCATCGCCACCTCGCGGCGGAGGTCACCCTCAACGCGGAAGTCACGGTCGATCAGCTCGCGGATCTTCAGGATCTCGTCGTCAGAGAGCTGGTTCACGCGGCGCTCCGCGGGAATTTCGAGGGCCGTGCAGATCTCCTGCGCCTTCGCAGGGCCGATGCCATAAATATAGCGAAGGCTGATCACAACACGCTTATTCGTGGGAATGTTTACGCCGGCAATACGCGCCACGAGGTCTCTCCTGAGGTCATAATAACGTACGGCGCCCCTCCCGGGGGGCGCCGTGAAAGCGCGTTATAGCGCCCGTTGGTTGAGAGTCAATCACACGTGATCAATTTTTCGTGAACACGTGCGACAATTACATAGCTCCCGGGTTGGAGCCGCTTAAACCACACCAATCTGGTGCAATACCGCCTCGATCTGGCGCTCGACCTCATCCATGTCGGCCATGCCATCGACGGTGTGGAGCCGCCCTTTGGCCTGGTAATAAGGGAGAATCGGGGCCGTCTGGGCGTTGTAGGCTTCCAGGCGCGCATGCACCGTTTCGGCCTTGTCGTCGGGGCGGCGGGTGAACTCGCTGCCGCCGCATTTGTCGCACACGCAAGCCGCCTTGGTGGGTTTGAACGTGTCGTGATACCCCTCGCCGCATTTGGCGCAGGTGAAGCGGCCCGAAATGCGCTCGACCAGCGCGGCTTCGTCCACCTTCAACTCGATGACGGCGTCGAGATCGACCGCCGCCTCATGAAGCAACCTGTCCAGCGCCTCGGCCTGGGGCACGGTGCGGGGGAAACCATCGAGGATGAAGCCCTTGGCGCAATCGGGACGCTTAATGCGCTCGCCGATCATGCGGATCAGGATGTCGTCAGACACCAGCTGGCCGGCATCCATCACAGCCTTGGCCTCGAGCCCGATGGCCGAGCCCGCCTTCACCTCGGCGCGCAGCATGTCGCCGGTGGAAATCTGCGCGACGCCGTATTTGGTCTCAAGCAGCTTAGATTGCGTGCCTTTGCCTGCGCCGGGGGGGCCGAGCAATATCAGTTCCACTTATTATCCCTCCGTTATTTCCGGTTTTTGCCACGCCCCTTGCGGATGAGGCCCTGGTATTGATGCGCCAGCAGATGAGACTGCACTTGCGTCATGGTATCCATGGTCACCGAGACCATGATGAGGATGGACGTGCCGCCGACATAAAAAGGCAGCGAAAAATGCGCCATCGCAAAGTCAGGCACCAGACAGACGACCACCAGATAGGCGGCGCCGATGGTGGTCAGGCGAGACAGCACGGTGTCGAAATACCGCGCCGTATTGGTGCCAGGGCGGATGCCCGGAATGAACGCCCCGCTCTTGCGGAGATTCTCGGCGGTTTCGTCGGGGTTGAAGGCGATCGCCGCCCAGACGAAGGAGAAGCCGATGATGAGCCCGGCGAACAGCAGCATGTAAAGCGGCTGGCCGCGCGAGATCAGGTGGGTGATGGTCTCGAGCCAGACCGGGCCGCCGGAGGCGAAGCCAACCAGCGTAGCCGGAATGACCAACAGCGAGGAAGCGAAAATCGGCGGCATGACGCCGGACGCGTTCACCTTCAGCGGCATATAGTTCGAGTCGCCGCCCATGATCTTCTGCCCGACCTGACGCTTGGGATGCTGGATGAGGATTCGCCGCTGAGCGCGCTCCATGAACACCACCACGCCGACAATGGCGAAGCCGATGACGAAGAACAGGATGATGAACCAGCTCGAGAGCGCGCCGGTCGAGCCCAGCTCGAACATATTGCCGATATAGACCGGCATGTTGGCGACGATGCCGGTGAAAATGATCAGTGACGAGCCGATACCGACACCGCGCGAGGTGATCTGCTCACCCAGCCACATGACGAACACCGTGCCGCCGACCAGCGTGACCACCGCGGTGAACACGAAAAACAGACCGGGATCGGTGACCGCGGGGCCAAACTGGCTCTTCACCCGCTCCAGACTGACCGCGATGCCATAGGCCTGCACGGCGGCGATGATGACGGTGAGGTAGCGCGTATATTGGGTGATGCGCTGGCGGCCCGAGTCGCCCTCCTTCTTCAGCGCCTCGAGGGCGGGGATGGAAGAGGACATGAGCTGGATGATGATGCTGGCCGAGATATAGGGCAGGATATTGAGGGCGAAGATGGTCATGCGCCCGAGCGCGCCGCCGGTGAACATGTTGAACATGCCAAGCAGACCGCTGCCGTTCTGGCTCATCAGATGCGCCATCACCGCGGCATCCACCCCAGGCACCGGAATATATGTGCCTAAACGGAACACGATGAGCGCGCCCAAGGTAAACCAGATGCGGTTCTTGAGATCGGTGGCCTTGGTAAAGGCCCCGAAATCCATGTTCGCGGCCAGCTGTTCTGCGGCGGAAGCCATTCTTAATCCTTACATTCAGCAAAAACGGCGCTTGCTCGTGCTAGCGCAGCGAACAAGCGCCGTTGTTCAGCGCCATTGTGCCGGAATTTAACCGGCTTCGGCAAGGGCTTAAGCCTGTTCGGCGTCGTCCTTGGCGACCAGCGTGGTCACCTTGCCACCCTTGGCTTCGATGGCAGCGACGGCGGCGGCCGACGCACCCGAAACCTCGATGGTCACAGCCTGCGAGATCTCGCCGCGGGCCAACAGGCGCACACCGTCAACTTTGGAAAGACGCACCACACCGGCGGCGGCCAGGGCGGCCTCGGTGATGGTCTCGGCGGCATTGAGCTTGCCCGCCTCAATGGCGGCGGCCAGCGTGCCGAGATTGAGCGGCGCATATTCCTTGCGGTTGATGTTGGTGAAGCCGCGCTTGGGCAGACGGCGATAGATGGGCAGCTGACCACCCTCAAAGCCGTTCAGCGACACGCCCTCACGGGCCTTCTGACCCTTCACACCCTTACCCGAGGTCTTGCCCTTGCCCGAGCCAATACCACGGCCCAGGCGCTTGGACTTCAGACGGGCGCCGGGATTGTCACGGATTTCATTGAGTTTCATCGTTCAAATCCTTCAGCCCAGCTCTTCGACCTTGAGCAGGTGCTTGACCTTGTTGACCTTGCCCAGCACGTCCGGGGTGGCCACAACCTCGACCGAGCGGCCGATCTTGTTCAGCCCCAGCCCGACCAGATTTTCCTTCTGGCCCGGCTTGCGGCCGAAACCTGAAGCGACCTGCGTAATGCGGATCTTCTTATCAGACATCGGCGCCCTCCACATGCTGCTCCTTGGCGTGACCAAACAGCTCGGCGACCTTCTTGCCGCGGCGGCTGGCCACCTGGCGGGGGCTGGTCGCGCCCTGCAGGGCCGCGAACGTCGCCTTCACCATGTTGTGCGGGTTGCGGCTGCCGAGCGACTTGGCAACCACGTCGGCGATGCCCAGCGTCTCGAACACGGCGCGCAGCGGGCCACCGGCGATGATGCCGGTACCGGCGGGCGCCGAGCGAAGGACAACCTCACCGGCACCGAACACGCCACGCGCGTCGTGATGCAGGGTACGGCCTTCCTTCATGGGAACGCGGATCAGCGACTTCTTGGCGCGCTCGGTGGCCTTACGGATCGCCTCGGGCACTTCACGGGCCTTGCCCGCGCCGTAACCAACACGACCTTTCTGGTCACCCACCACCACCAGAGCGGCGAAAGCGAAACGACGGCCGCCCTTCACCACTTTGGCGACGCGGTTGATCGTCACCAGCTTATCGACAAACTCATCGGCCGGCTCGCGCTCGCGGTCCCGCTCGCGCTCACGCTCCCTGTTACGACCGCCCTGGCCGCCTTCGCGTGCTTCACGTGCCATGTGCATACCCTCTTAGAAGTCGAGGCCGCCCTCGCGGGCCGCCTCGGCCAGGGCTTTCACCCGGCCATGATAGAGATACGAACCGCGGTCGAACACCACGGAGACGATACCGGCGGCCTTCGAGCGCTCGGCGATCAGCTTGCCCACCGCGGTCGCGGCATCCTTGTCGGCGCCGGTGCGGAGCGAAGCCTTCAGCTCTTTGTCCAGGGTCGAAGCGGCGGCCAGGGTGCAGCCCTGGGCGTCGTCGATGATCTGGGCATAAATATGCTTGCCGGAGCGGAAGACCGAGAGGCGCGGGCGCCCGCCAGACTTCTGCCGAAGCTGATAGCGAAGGCGGGCCCGGCGGCGCGCCTGCAGTTCCAGATTGCTCGACATTATTTCTTCTTACCCTCTTTGCGGCGGATGGCCTCGCCTTCGAACTTGACACCCTTGCCCTTATACGGCTCAGGCGGACGCCAGGTGCGCAGCTCGGCGCAGACCTGACCGACCTGGCGCTTGTCCACACCCTCGACCTTGATCGAGGTGGGTTTTTCGCAGGTCACCTTGATGCCAGCCGGGATCGGGTACACCACATCATGGGAGAAGCCGAGATTGACCACCAGGTTCGTGCCCTGCACCGCGGCGCGGTAACCGGTACCGGTGATTTCCAGCGTCTTCGAGTAACCAACCGACACGCCCTTCACCATATTGGCGATATTGGCGCGGGTGGTGCCCCACATCATGCGCGCCTGGGCGGCATTGCCGCGCGGCTGCACGGACACCTTGTTGCCCTCGGCGGAGACGTCAACATGATCGGTGAGCGGCAATTGCAGCTCGCCCAGCTTGCCCTTGGCCGTGATCACACCATTCGCGACCGCGACGGTGACGCCCGCGGGGATCTCGACAGGATATTTGCCAACGCGTGACATATCTGTTCTCCCCTTAGAAGACGCGGCAGAGGACTTCGCCGCCAACATTGGCGGCGCGGGCTTCGACATCGCTCATCACGCCACGCGGCGTGGAGAGGATGGAGATACCCAGACCATTATAAACGCGCGGCAGCTCCTTGATCTTGGAGTAGACGCGACGGCCCGGACGGGACACGCGCGAAATTTCCTTAATCACCGGCTGGCCGTCATTATATTTCAGCTCGATGCGCAGTTGGGCAACACCAGCGCGCAACTCCTCGCGGGAGTAGCCACGGATGAAACCTTCGCGCTTCAACACTTCGAGCACATTGGCGCGCAGATTAGAAGCCGGCGCGACGCAGGACGTCAGGCGCGCATGCTGCGCGTTACGAATACGGGTGAGCAGATCACCCAAAGGATCGGACATCGACATTTTTAAACCCTTGCCCTTCCCTTACCAGCTGGCCTTGACCACGCCGGGGATCTGCCCGGTGCTCGCCAAGTCGCGGAAGGCAACACGGCAAAGCTTGAATTTACGATAATTGCCACGCGGGCGGCCGGTCAGCTCGCAGCGCAGACGCACGCGAACCTTGGCGCCGTTGCGCGGCAGCTGAGCCAGCTTGAGGCTGGCTTCAAAGCGGTCTTCAACCGGGAGCTCCCGGTCCATCACCACCGCTTTGAGCGCCGCGCGCTTATTGGCGTCGCGGGCCGCCAGGCGCTCACGCTTGGCATTGTTGTTGATCTTCGAAATCTTCGCCATGTTTTAGCAAACCCTCCGGAACTTGCTGGACAACCCAGCCGTTTTCCAAATCATGTCAGACCCCGCGCTCACTTGGCGAAGGGCAGATTGAACCCCTTGAGCAGCGCCTTGGCTTCGGCATCCGTCTTCGCACTGGTCACGAAGCAGATATCCATACCACGGATCGCGTCCACCTTGTCGTAGACGATCTCGGGGAAAATAATCTGCTCTTTCAGACCGAGCGTGAAATTGCCCCGCCCATCAAAGCCTTTATTCGCCGGGATGCCACGGAAATCACGCACGCGCGGCAGCGCGATGGTGATCAGGCGGTCAAGGAATTCATACATACGATCGCTGCGCAGCGTCACCTTGGCGCCGATCGGCAGGCCGGCACGGATCTTGAAGCCGGCAATGGCCTTCTTGGCCACCGTCTTCACCGGCTTCTGGCCGGCGATCAGCGTCAGATCGGCCACAGCCGAATCAAGCTTCTTCTGGTCGCCCGCGGCTTCGCCGACGCCCATATTGATGACGATCTTCTCAAGACCAGGAACCTGCATCGGGTTTTTATACCCAAACTCTTTGGTCAGCTCCGCGCGCACCACCTCACGGTAGTGTTTTTGCAGGCGGGGCAGCACTTTCTGTTCGCTCATAGCGGCCTCCTTCAGCCGTCAATGGCGGTGCCGCTCTTACGGGCGACACGCACTTTGCGGCCATCTTCGAGCACGCGGAACGCCACCTTGGTGGGCTTGTCCGTCGAGGGATCGATCAGGGCCAAATTGGAGAGGTCCACAGCGGCCTCACGCGAGATGATGCCGCCGGCATCACCCATGCGGGTGGCTTTGGTGTGGTGCTTGGCGACGGCAACGCCGGCGACCACCGCGCGATTCTCATCGGGGATCACGCGCAGAACTTCGCCGCGCGTCCCCTTCGAGGCGCCGGCAATCACGGCAACCTTGTCGCCCTTCTTGATGCGAGCGGCCATGTTACAGCACCTCCGGCGCCAGGCTGATGATCTTCATGAACTTCTTGGCACGCAGCTCACGAACCACGGGGCCAAAAATACGCGTGCCGATCGGCTCCATCTGCTTGTTCAGCAGCACGGCGGCGTTGCGGTCGAAGCGGATGGCCGAACCATCGGCGCGACGCACGGGGAAGGCGGTGCGCACGATCACCGCCTGGTGAACGTCGCCCTTCTTGACCTTACCGCGGGGAATGGCGTCCTTGATGGACACCACGATCACGTCGCCCACCGAGGCGGTTTTGCGCTTGGAGCCACCGAGCACCTTGATGCACTGCACGCGGCGCGCACCCGAGTTGTCGGCGACGTCGAGATTGGACTCAACGATAATCATGCCTCAATCCCCCTCAAGCCTGCTGGGCGTCGAGCCCGGCGCCATTGCGCCCGGTCACGACCCAGGTCTTGCGCTTGGAGATGGGCGCGCACTCTTCAATGCGCACCACGTCACCTTCCACGCAGACATTGTTCTCGTCATGCGCCGCATACTTCTTCGAACGGCGGATGAATTTCTTGTACAGCGGATGCATGATGCGGCGCTCGACAAGCACGGTAACCGTCTTGTCCATCTTATCGCTCACGACCCGCCCGGTCAGAACACGTTTCGGCATGGTATCCTCTTAACCCTTCACGGCGGCCGCGCGCTCGGCCAAGATCGTCTTGACGCGCGCAATCTCGCGGCGCACGGCGCGCACGCGGCTGGTGTTCTCCTGCTGCCCCGTGGCGCGCTGGAAGCGCAGATTAAACTGCTCCTTGCGCAAATCCACGAGCAGGCTGTTCAACTCGTCCGGTGTTTTGGCCCGGATGTCACTGGCGGCGGTCATCTCAGGCCTCTCCGATACGGGTTACGAACTTGGTGCGGATGGGCAGCTTGGCCGCCCCCAGCGCCAGCGCCTCACGAGCCAGACCTTCGGCAACGCCGTCGATCTCGAACATGATGCGGCCGGGCTGCACGCGAGCCACCCAGAATTCCGGGCTACCCTTACCCGAACCCATACGCACTTCGGCGGGCTTGGTCGAGACCGGCAGATCGGGGAAAATGCGGATCCACACGCGGCCAGCACGCTTCATGCAGCGTGTGATGGCGCGGCGGGCGGCCTCGATCTGGCGGGCAGTGATACGCTCCGGCTCCATGGCCTTGAGGCCAAACGCGCCGAAATTCAGCTGCGTGTTGCCCTTGGCATTGCCGTGGATGCGGCCTTTATGGGCCTTGCGGAACTTGGTACGCTTTGGTGACATCATGGCGGCAATTCCTTAGCGCTGCGGGGCCTGTTCGGCCGCGCGCTTATCCTGCGCGAACGGATCCTGCTGCAGGATCTCGCCCTTGAAAATCCACACCTTCACGCCGCAGGTGCCGTACGTGGTCTTGGCGGTGCCAACACCATAATCGACATCGGCGCGCAGCGTGTGCAGCGGCACGCGGCCCTCGCGGTACCATTCCACACGGGCAATCTCAGCACCGCCCAAACGGCCCGAGCAGGTGATCTTGATGCCCTGGGCGCCCAGACGCATGGCGGACTGCACCGCGCGCTTCATGGCGCGGCGGAAGGCCACGCGGCGCTCCAGCTGCTGGGCGATGTTCTCAGCCACCAGCGTCGCATCGATCTCCGGCTTGCGGATCTCCATGATGTTGAGCGACACATCGGCCTTGGCCATTGCCGACAGCTCCTTGCGGAGGCTGTCAATGTCCTGGCCTTTCTTGCCGATCACCACGCCCGGACGGGCGGCATAGATGGTCACGCGCGGCTTTTTGGCCGGGCGTTCGATGACCACGCGCGACACGCCGGCCTGGCTCAGCTTGCCACGCAAATGCGCGCGCAGCTTCAGGTCGTCATGCAGCAGCTTGGCGTAGTCCTTGCCGGCGTACCAGCGGCTATCCCAGGTGCGGGTAATGCCGAGGCGGAGACCGATCGGATTAATCTTGTGACCCATATTACGCAGCCTCCCCGGCTTTGCCTTCGGACTTCTTGCCCAAGCCCGGACGGATATCGCGCTTGGCGGCCTCGGCCGGCTCACGCTCCTCGACGACGATCTTGAGATGGCTGAACCATTTCTCGACCATTGCCGAACGGCCGCGGCCGCGCGCATGGAAGCGGCGCATGACGATGCCCCGGCCAACCTCGGCCAGCTTGACGTAGAGCTTATCGACGTCGAGCTGGTGGTTGTTTTCGGCATTGGCGATGGCGCTCTCGAGCGTCTTCTTCACCGCCTTGGCGATGCGGCGCTTCGAGAAGGTCAGATCGGCGATCGCGCGGGCAGCCGGCAGGTCACGGATGGAGCCAGCAACCAAGTTCAGCTTGCGGGGGCTGACGCGGATGTTGCGAGTGATCGCCTCGGCCTGGTTATCGGCCAGCGAACGAAGGGTTTTCGGCTTGCTCATGATCAGCCCCGCTTCGCTTTCTTGTCCGCCGCGTGACCAGGGAAGGTGCGCGTCGGCGAGAATTCACCAAACTTGTGGCCGACCATGTTCTCGTTGACTTGTACGGGCAGAAACTTCCGCCCGTTATAGACACCGAAGGTAAGACCAACGAACTGCGGCAGAATGGTCGAGCGGCGTGACCAGATCTTGATGATCTCGTTGCGGCCCGACGCGCGCGAAGCTTCTGCCTTGTTGAGGAGGTATCCGTCGACAAACGGACCTTTCCAAACTGAACGTGACATGGATTAGCCCTTCCCGCCCTTGGCGCGGCGGATGATAAGAGAATCGGTGCGCTTGTTGGTGCGCGTCTTGTAGCCCTTGGTCGGCTTGCCCCACGGAGTAACCGGATGACGGCCACCCGAGGTACGACCTTCACCACCACCGTGCGGGTGATCGACCGGGTTCATGACCACGCCGCGGTTATGCGGCTTGCGGCCCAGCCAACGGGCACGACCGGCCTTGCCGATCTGCTGGTTGGAGTGATCGGCGTTCGACACCGCGCCAACGGTGGCGAAGCATTCGGCGCGCACGATACGCAGTTCACCCGAGCCGAGCTTGATCTGGGCATAGCCCTGATCCTTGCCGACCAGCTGGGCGAAGGTGCCGGCCGAGCGGGCCAGCTTGGCACCGGCGCCAACCTTGAGCTCGATATTGTGGATGATGGTACCCACCGGGATCGCGGCCAGCGGCATGGCGTTGCCGGGCTTGATGTCCACGCGGTTACCAGCCACCACCGTGTCCCCGGCCTTCAGGCGCTGCGGGGCGATGATATAAGCCAGCTCGCCGTCCTCGTACTTGATCAGCGCGATGAAAGCGGTGCGGTTGGGGTCATATTCCAGACGCTCGACCACGCCCGGCACATCGAGCTTGCGGCGCTTGAAATCTACCAGACGGTAGGATTGCTTGTGTCCGCCGCCGCGGAAGCGCGAGGTGATATGGCCGTGATTGTTACGGCCACCACTGTGCGATTTGCCTTCGGTCAGGCCCTTGACAGGCTTGCCCTTCCACAGCTCGGAACGGTCGATCAGAACGGTGCCGCGCAGCGACGCCGTGACCGGATTAAAATGCTTCAATGCCATTGCCCGCGCCTCACGCCAGACCGGTGGTGAAATCGATGGACTCGCCTTCGGCCAGGGTCACGAACGCCTTCTTGACGTCGGAACGCTGCCCGGGGCGGCCGCGGAAGCGCTTGGCCTTGCCCTTGGTCACCAGCGTGTTCACGCTCTTGACCTTGACCTTGAACAGACCTTCGATGGCCGCCTTGATCTCGGGCTTGGTGGCGTCCGCCGCCACTTTGAAAACGAACTGGTTCTTCTCGGAGAGAAGCGTCGCCTTCTCGGTGATATGAGGGGCGCGCACGACCTCGTACAGGCGCTCCTCGGAAATCTTCACGCCGCTCATGCCAGGCGCTCCTTCAACCCTTCGATACCGGCCTTGGTGACGACCAGCGTATCGTGACGCACGATGTCATAGACGTTCGCGCCCACCACTGGCAGAACATCCAGCCCCTTCACGTTGCGGGCCGCGCGGCCGAAGGTCTCGGCAACAGCGGCATCGACGATCAAGGCCGAGCGCCAGCCGAACTTCTTGACGCGCTCAGCAACATCCTTGGTCTTGGAGAGATCGGCGACCTCATCCAGCACCACCAGCTTGCCGGCCGCGGCCTTCGCCGACAGCGCCGAGATCAGACCGAGGCGGCGGACCTTCTTGTTGAGCGAATAGCCATGGTCGCGTACGACCGGGCCATGCACGGCGCCACCAGTGCGGAACTGCGGCGCACGCAGCGAGCCCTGACGGGCGTTACCGGTGCCCTTCTGTTTGTAAGGCTTGCGGGTGGTGCCCGAAACCTCGCCCATGCCCTTCACCTTGTGGGTGCCGGCGCGGCGCTTGGCCAGCTGCCAGTGAATCACGCGAGCGACAATGTCGGCGCGCGGGGCGGCCGCGAAGATCTCATCGGGAAGCTCGGCGCTGCCCGTGGTCTGCGCATCAAAATTAAAAACATCCAGCTTCATTGCTTCAGCCCTTCAGCGCGGCAGGGAACGCGGCGCCCTCGGGGGCAGCCTTCTTCACCGCGTCGCGCACCAGCACATAGCCGCCCTTGGAACCGGGTACAGCGCCATGCACGAGCACGAGGTTACGTTCAGCGTCGACACCCGCGACCTTGAGGTTCAGCGTGGTCACGCGCTCGCCACCCAAATGGCCAGCCATCTTCTTGTTCTTGAAGGTACGGCCGGGATCCTGACGGTTACCGGTCGAACCGTGAGAACGGTGCGAGATGGACACGCCGTGCGAGGCTTCGAGACCCGCGAAGTTCCAGCGCTTCATGGCGCCGGCAAAGCCTTTGCCCTTGGTCACGCCGGCAACGTCGACATACTGGCCGACCGAGAAATGCGCGGCCGAGATGGCGGCGCCGGGCTCGAGGATGGCATCGTCGGACACACGGAACTCGACCAGCTTCATCGAAGGTTCCACCTGCCCCTTGGCGAAGTGCCCCTTCTGCGGCTTGCTCACGTTCTTGGCCTTGGCCTTGCCAATGCCGAGCTGCACAGCCGAATAGCCGTCGGTCTCAACCGTCCGCGCCGCCACAACCCGCACCTCATCAAGGTGCAGCACCGTGACCGGCACATGCGTGCCGTCCTCATTGAACAGCCGGGTCATCCCCAGCTTTTTTGCGATCACACCGGTACGCATCATACCACCTAAGTCAGATCTTGATTTCGACTTCGACGCCGGCGGCCAGGTCGAGCTTCATCAGCGCGTCCACGGTCTGCGGGGTCGGGTCAACGATATCTAGCAAGCGGCGATGGGTCCGGATCTCGAACTGCTCGCGGCTCTTTTTATCAACGTGGGGCGAACGGTTCACGGTGAACCGTTCGATATGGGTCGGCAAAGGAATCGGCCCCCGCACCTGAGCGCCCGTGCGCTTCGCCGTGTTGACGATGTCCTTGGTGCTGTTATCCAGCACGCGATGGTCATACGCCTTCAGGCGGATACGGATGTTCTGATTATCCATCTTAACTAGCTCTTCTCTAATACGGGGGCCGGTATCTTACTTCTCGATCTTGGCGACGACGCCCGAACCAACGGTGCGGCCACCTTCACGAATGGCGAAGCGCAGGCCTTCGTCCATGGCGATCGGGGCGATCAGCTCGACATCGATCGTCACGTTATCGCCGGGCATCACCATCTCGGTGCCTTCAGCCAGGGTCACCACGCCGGTCACGTCCGTCGTGCGGAAGTAGAACTGCGGGCGATAGTTGGTGAAGAACGGGGTGTGACGGCCGCCTTCTTCCTTGGTCAGGATGTAGGCCTGGCCCTGGAACTTGGTGTGCGGGGTGATGGAGCCGGGGGCCGCCAGAACCTGGCCGCGCTCGATGTCCTCACGCTTGGTGCCACGCAGCAGCGCGCCGATGTTATCGCCAGCCTCACCCTGATCGAGCAGCTTGCGGAACATTTCCACGCCGGTCACGG
Source organism: Pseudomonadota bacterium (assembly GCA_021809435.1). GTDB lineage: Bacteria > Pseudomonadota > Alphaproteobacteria > Acetobacterales > Acetobacteraceae > Acidocella. The sequence goes on from JAKBAD010000002.1 coordinate 228,665, forward strand.
TCGTCTTGGTGGTCGGACGCAGACCGACGATCTCGACTTCCTCGCCCACCTTGATCACGCCACGCTCGACGCGGCCGGTGGCCACGGTGCCGCGGCCCGAAATCGAGAACACGTCTTCGACCGGCATCAGGAAGGGCTTGTCCTTCGCGCGCTCTGGCTGCGGAATGTACTCGTCAACGGCGGCCATCAGCTTCAGAACGGCTTCGCGGCCGATCTCGGGGTTGGTGTCGTTGAGGGCGCAAACGGCCGAGCCCTTGATGATGGGGATATCATCGCCGGGGAAGCCATAGTTGGAGAGCAGCTCGCGCACTTCCATCTCGACCAGCTCGACGAGGTCGGGATCGGCCAGGTCCATCTTGTTCAAGAACACGACCAGAGCCGGCACGCCGACCTGACGGGCAAGCAGGATGTGCTCACGGGTCTGGGGCATCGGGCCATCAGCGGCCGACACGACCAGGATCGCACCGTCCATCTGGGCGGCACCGGTGATCATGTTCTTCACGTAGTCGGCGTGGCCGGGGCAGTCGACGTGCGCGTAGTGGCGGTTGGCGGTCTCATACTCGACGTGGGCGGTCGAGATGGTGATGCCGCGGGCGCGCTCTTCGGGGGCCTTGTCGATCTGATCGTAGGCGGTGAAGGTGGCGCCACCGGTCTCGGCCAGCACCTTGGTGATGGCGGCGGTCAGCGAGGTCTTGCCATGGTCAACGTGGCCGATGGTGCCGATGTTGACGTGCGGCTTGTTGCGCTCAAATTTAGCTTTAGCCATAGTTCTGCTCCGTGTGCAGGCTGAAACTGGTTAGGGTCTGTTACCAACGATAATGGCTGAAAGCCTTGTTGGCTTCGGCCATACGATGGGTGTCTTCACGCTTCTTGACGGCAGAGCCACGGTTGTTCACCGCATCCTGCAGCTCGTTCGACAGGCGCTCTTCCATCGTATGCTCGCCACGCTTGCGGGCGGCATCGATGATCCAGCGAATTGCCAAGGCCTGGCGGCGCTCGGCGCGAACTTCAACCGGGACCTGGTAGGTCGCACCGCCAACGCGGCGCGAGCGCACTTCAATCGCCGGCTTCACGTTATCCAGCGCCTCATGGAACAGACGGACAGGATCCGCGTTCGCACCGCCGCGCTTCTTCAGCACGTCCAGCGCACCGTAAACGATGCTCTCGGCGACGGATTTCTTGCCATCATACATCAGCACGTTCATGAAACGGCTGATCACGATATCCCCGAACTTCGCGTCGGGAAGGACCTCACGCTTAATGGCGCGACGGCGACGGCTCATCTCAGATCTCCTTACTTCGGACGCTTGGCGCCGTACAGCGAACGGCGCTTGCGACGCTTGGGCAGGCCCTGCGTATCGAGCACGCCGCGCAGAATGTGATAACGAACGCCCGGAAGGTCTTTCACGCGGCCACCGCGGATCAGCACCACCGAGTGCTCCTGAAGGTTATGACCTTCGCCAGGGATATAGCTCACCACTTCGAAACCGTTGGTCAGGCGCACCTTGGCAACCTTACGAAGCGCGGAGTTCGGCTTCTTCGGGGTCGTCGTGTAAACGCGCGTGCAAACGCCACGCTTCTGCGGGCAGCCCTGGAGGGCCGGCACCTTATTGCGCTTACGCGCCGGCTCACGGCCCTTAGCGATCAACTGGTTAATGGTCGGCATGTCTGGTCCTGGTTCTTGTTCAAATCCCGCTGCCCCAGCCAACCGCCCGATTCGCCCATAAAAAACTGCCGTAAGGCGAAAGAACCCTCCGCCTTACGGACCTGTCTCTAGCAAGCGGCCTTAGCTTCCAGAAGAAGCGGCGCCGCGCGCGCCAGATTTTACAGACTATCGGGACCCGGAAATGCCGGAACCTCGAGAGCGCCCTCAATAGAGACCACCCGCCCCCAAGTCAAGCGCCCAAACCCCATCAGATACCGCAAAAACGCAGACGCACCCCCCGTGCCCGTAATGGCAACCGGCGAGTCGTCCTCTTGCCTCCCGAGTCTCTCATCGACCCGGCACCGCAGCCCGCAAACCCTTGGCGCAAAATAAAAAAGGATCCGCCCTGACCGACTCATCCGGTCTGGGCGGATCCTTGCGCAGGATCTCTGGCGGAGCTGCCAACTTCCAGGCGGGCGGCGTTGGCGCGCCCCGGAAAGGCAGTGAGAATGTCTCCAGGCCTCTGGCCTGGGGCCGGGTCAATCGCCTGATCTCTATATATCCATATATATAGAATGTCTGGCGGGTGCTGCCCCGGATTAGACTCGTTAAACCAGAGAGCGACTCTGCTGGTCAAGCGCCCTTCACCTTCCGGGCGAAAGTTTTTTTTGCGCCCCGCCCCATAAAAAAAGCCCCCCGGACTCCGGAGGGCTTTTTTGGGATAGGCCGTGCTTACTCGGCGGCGGGCAGAGCTGGGCGGGTACCCAGCGCCTGGCGGTCGCGCCCGGCGGCCACGGCACGCAAACGGTTCATCACCGAGCCGGTGCCGGCCGGGATCAGACGGCCAACAATGACATTCTCCTTGAGGCCGGTAAGCATGTCGGTCTTGCCGGCGGTTGCCGCCTCGGTGAGCACGCGGGTGGTCTCCTGGAAGGACGCCGCCGAGATGAAGCTCTGCGTCTGCAGGCTTGCCTTGGTAATGCCCTGGAGCACCGGCAGCGCGGTGGCCATGCGCTCATCAGCGCCCAGCTTGGTGTTCTCCTGGTCGAACTCCACGCGGTCCACCAGCTCGCCCACCAGGAAGGTGGTATCACCGGGCTCGACGATCTCGACCTTCTGCAGCATCTGGCGAACGATCACCTCAATGTGCTTGTCGTTGATCTTCACGCCCTGCAGGCGGTAAACGTCCTGGATTTCGTTGACGAGATAATCGGACAGCGCCTCAACACCCAGCACGCGCAGAATGTCATGCGGCACGCGCGGACCATCGACCAGCGGATCGCCGATCCGCACATAGTCGCCTTCCTGCACCGAAACATGCTTGCCCTTGGGAATCAGGTACTCGGTTTCCACGCCGGTCTCGTCGTTCTTCACGATCACGCGGCGCTTGGCCTTGTAGTCCTTGCCAAATTCCACGCGGCCGTCGATTTCGGCGATGATCGCATGATCCTTGGGGCGGCGGGCCTCGAACAATTCCGCCACGCGCGGCAGACCGCCGGTGATGTCGCGGGTCTTCGAGCCTTCGCGGGGGATGCGCGCCAGCACGTCGCCATCATGCACCTGAGCACCGGCCTCGACCGAGAGGATCGAGTCGGGCGCCAGGAAGTACCGGGCCTCGGTGCCATTGGCGAGGCGCAGAATCTCGCCCTTGGCATCCTTGAGGATCAGGCGCGGGCGCAGATCGGCGCCGCGGGCGGATTGCTTGTAATCCACCACCACTTTCGAGGTCAGGCCGGTCACTTCGTCGGTACGTTCCACCAGGGTCACGCCCTCGATGAGATCGGCATATTCCACGATACCCGCGCGCTCGGTGATGATCGGCAGGGTGTAGGGGTCCCACTCGGCCAGCTTTTGCGCGCGCGTCACGGCGGCGCCCTCATCGGCCAGCAAACGCGCGCCGTAAGGCACACGGAAACGGGCGCGCTCGCGGCCATTGGCGTCGGTGATGATGATTTCACAATTACGGCTCATCACCACGGGCATACCCTGCGAGTTGGTCACCACATTGCGGTTGCGAATGTTGATGGTGCCGTCGTGGCTGGCCTCGACGTTGGACTGCTCGGCACCACGCTGCGCCGCGCCGCCAATGTGGAAGGTACGCATGGTGAGCTGCGTACCCGGCTCGCCGATGGACTGCGCGGCAATGACGCCCACCGCCTCACCCACGTTAACCGGCGTACCGCGCGCCAGATCGCGGCCATAGCAATGGGCGCAAACGGCGATCTTGGTATCGCAGGTCAGCACGGAGCGGATACGCACGCTCTCAATGCCGGCCTTCTCGATCCGCTCGGCCTGGGCTTCCTCGATCAGCTCATTGGCGGGCAAAATCAGCTCGCCGGTCGCGGGATCGATGATGTCGCTGGCGGCCGTGCGGCCCAGAACGCGTTCACCCAGCGAGGCGACGATCTCACCGCCATCGCGCACCGCGCTGACCGTGAGCCCGCGCTCGGTGCCGCAATCATCCTCGATGATGATGCAATCCTGCGCCACATCGACCAGACGGCGGGTGAGGTAACCGGAGTTCGCGGTCTTGAGCGCGGTATCAGCCAGACCCTTGCGCGCGCCGTGGGTGGAGTTGAAGTAATCGAGAACCGACAGGCCTTCCTTGAAGTTGGCGATAATCGGCTGCTCGATGATCTCGCCCGAGGGCTTAGCCATCAGACCGCGCATACCGGCCAGCTGAGACATCTGGGCGGCCGAACCACGGGCGCCCGAATGGCTCATCATCCACACCGAGTTGGCCTGCTGGCCCATCTCCTGCTTCTGAATCTCCTTCATCATCGCGCCCGAAACGAGGTCCTTACACTTCGACCAGGCATCGACGACCTTGTTGTAGCGCTCGCCGGCGGTGATCAGACCATCCTGGTACTGCTGCTCATACTCGCGCACCTCGGCCTGGGTCTTGGCGACCAGCTCGTGTTTGGCGTCGGGGATGCGCATATCGTCCTTGCCGAACGAAATGCCCGCGCGGGCGGCATGGCGGAAGCCCAGACCCATCAGACGGTCGCAGAAGATCACCGCCTCCTTCTGCCCGCAATGGCGGTAGACGAGGTCGATCACATCCTGCACGGCCTTCTTGGTGAGCATGCGGTTGATGACCGAGAACGGCACGTTGGCGTTCATGGGCAGCAACTGGCCAATGAGCATGCGGCCCGGCGTGGTGACCTGAATGGAAGTCTTGATCTCGCCTTCCGCGTTCATCTGCTTCACGCGGGCGCGGATCTTCTGATGCAGCTTGAGCGCGCCGGCGGTAAGCGCGAACTCGATCTCGCCGACGGTGCCGAAGGCCGGAGCCTCCTCATCCTTGGCGGCCAGGAATTCCGGCGTCTCGAGCGAGAGATAATAAATGCCGAGCACGATATCCTGGCTGGGCACGATGATCGGCTTGCCGTTGGCGGGGCTGAGGATGTTGTTGGTCGACATCATCAGCACGCGCCCCTCGAGCTGCGCCTCGATGGAAAGCGGCACGTGCACGGCCATCTGGTCGCCGTCGAAGTCGGCGTTGAAGGCGGTGCAGACCAGCGGGTGGAGCTGAATGGCTTTGCCTTCGATCAGCACCGGCTCGAACGCCTGAATGCCAAGACGGTGGAGGGTCGGCGCGCGGTTGAGCATCACGGGATGCTCGCGGATCACCTCTTCGAGAATATCCCACACTTCCGGGCGCTCTTTTTCCACCATGCGCTTGGCCGCCTTGATGGTCGTGGCGAGGCCGTATTTCTCGAGCTTGGCGTAAATGAAGGGCTTGAACAGCTCGAGCGCCATCTTCTTGGGCAGGCCGCACTGGTGGAGCTTCAGCTCCGGCCCCACCACGATGACCGAACGGCCGGAATAATCGACGCGCTTGCCCAGCAGGTTCTGGCGGAAGCGGCCCTGCTTGCCCTTGAGCATATCGGAGAGCGACTTCAGCGGGCGCTTGTTGGTGCCGGTGATGGCGCGGCCACGGCGGCCATTGTCGAACAGCGCGTCAACCGCTTCCTGCAGCATGCGCTTCTCGTTGCGTACGATGATATCGGGCGCGCGCAGCTCCATCAGGCGCTTCAGGCGGTTATTGCGGTTGATGACGCGGCGGTAGAGATCGTTCAGATCGGACGTCGCGAAGCGCCCGCCATCGAGCGGCACCAGCGGGCGCAGCTCAGGGGGAATGACGGGGATGACATCCATCACCATCCACTCGGGGCGGGTGCCGGATTCGAGGAAATTCTCAAGCAGTTTCAAGCGCTTGACCAGCTTCTTGCGCTTGGTCTCCGAGCTGGTCTCCTTCAACTCCGCGCGCATCTGGGCGCGGGTCTCGGCGAGATCGATGGACAGCAGGATCTTTTTGATGGCTTCCGCGCCGATCGAGACCTCGAGCCCGTCATCGGGGTACTCATCGAGATGATCGGTGACCTCGTCCTCGGTCAGGAGCTGCAGCGTCTTGAACGGCGACATGCCGGCATCGATGACGATGTAGTTCTCGAAATAGAGCACTTTCTCAACATCTTTGAGCGTCATGTCGAGCATGGTCGCGATGCGCGAGGGCAGCGACTTCAGGAACCAGATATGCGCGACCGGCGAGGCCAGTTCGATATGGCCCATGCGCTCGCGGCGTACCTTGGCCAGCGTCACCTCCACGCCGCATTTCTCGCAGATGATGCCGCGGAACTTCATGCGCTTATACTTGCCGCACAAGCACTCATAGTCCTTGATCGGGCCAAAGATGCGCGCGCAGAACAGCCCGTCACGCTCGGGCTTGAACGTGCGGTAATTGATGGTTTCGGGCTTCTTGATCTCGCCATACGACCACGAGCGGATCTGCTCGGGCGAGGCGATCTGGATCTTGATATGGTCGAAGCTGGCGGTCTGGCCGGTGGGGCCAAGGATTTTCATCAAATCATTCATCACGCGTCATCCTAATCTGTCAGAATCCTGTTTCGCTCTGTACTCCGCGCATCACTGCGCGGATTGCTCCAGATCGACATTCAGACCCAAGGATTTCAGTTCTTTCAGCAGCACGTTGAAGCTCTCGGGGATGCCGGCCTCGAAATTGTCCTGCTCACGGACAATGGCCTCATAGACCTTCGTGCGGCCCGACACGTCGTCGGACTTCACGGTCAGCATCTCCTGGAGCGTATAGGCCGCGCCATAGGCTTCCAGCGCCCAGACTTCCATTTCACCAAAGCGCTGGCCACCGAACTGCGCCTTGCCGCCCAGCGGCTGCTGGGTGACGAGCGAGTAAGGCCCAATGGAGCGGGCGTGGATCTTGTCATCGACAAGGTGGTGCAGCTTGAGCATGTACATATACCCAACCGTCACCTTGCGCTCGAACGGCTCGCCGGTGCGGCCATCGATGAGACGCGACTGCCCCGAGACATCGATGCCGGCCTTGCTCAGCATGCTCTCGATATCCGAGATACGCGCGCCATCGAACACCGGGGTGGCGATGGGCACGCCCTTCTTGATGTTGCCGCATAGCTCAAGCAGCTCCTTGTCGTCGAGATCCTTGATCTCGGCTTCAAAAATCTCCTCGCCATAGGCATCCTTGAGCTTGCCCAGCAGCTCTTCGCGGGCCTCGCCGGTGCGGCGATATTCCTCGACCACCTGGTTGAGCTGCTTGCCGAGATTGGCGCACGCCCAGCCCAGATGGACCTCGAGAATCTGCCCGACATTCATGCGCGAAGGCACGCCCAGCGGGTTGAGCACAAGATCAACAGTGGTGCCGTCTTCGAGGAATGGCATATCCTCCACCGGCACCACGCGCGAGACCACACCCTTATTGCCGTGACGGCCGGCCATCTTGTCGCCCGGCTGCAGCTTGCGCTTCACCGCCACGAACACCTTGACCATCTTCATCACGCCGGGCAGCAGCTCATCGCCGCGCTGCAGCTTCTCGACCTTGCTCTCGAACCGCTCCTGCAGACGCTTCACGGCCGCATCGAACTCGCGCTTGAGCAGCTCGATCGTCGCCATCACGGCGTCGTCCTGCACCACGATGTTGCGCCACGCGCCGCGCGGATGCTCGGCCAGCAGCTCGGTGGTGATCTCGGTGCCGGCCTTCAGCCCCTTGAAGCCGGAGCCGGCCAACTGGCCAAGCAGCGCCTCGCGCAGACGGGCATAGAAAGACCGCTCCTGAATGGCGCGCTCATCGTCACGGTCCTTGGCCAGGCGCTCGATCTCGGCGCGCTCGATGGCCAGCGCACGCTCGTCCTTGTCCACGCCACGGCGGTTGAACACACGCACATCGACAATGGTGCCCGACGTACCGGGCGGCAGGCGGAGCGAGGTGTCACGCACATCCGAGGCCTTCTCGCCAAAGATCGCGCGCAGCAGCTTCTCTTCCGGGGTCATCGGGCTTTCGCCCTTGGGCGTGACCTTGCCGACCAGAATATCGCCCGGGTTCACCTCGGCGCCGATATAGACAATGCCCGCCTCGTCGAGGTTGCGCAGCGCCTCCTCACCGACATTGGGAATATCGCGGGTGATTTCCTCCTGGCCGAGCTTGGTGTCACGCGCCATGACCTCGAACTCCTCGATATGGATCGAGGTGAACACGTCATCACGCGCGATGCGCTCGGAGATCAGGATGGAGTCTTCAAAGTTATAGCCGTTCCAGGGCATGAACGCGCAGAGCGCGTTGCGGCCCAGCGCCAGCTCGCCCAGCTCGGTGGAAGGACCATCGGCGATGATGTCGCCCGCCGCCACCCGGTCACCCACGCGCACCAGGGGGCGCTGGTTGATGCAGGTGCTCTGGTTGGAGCGCATATATTTGCGCAGACGGTAAATATCGACGCCCTTGGTCGAGCCATCCTCATCGGTGGCGCGCACCACGATACGCGCGCCGTCGATCTGGTCGATGATACCGGCGCGCTTGGCAACGATGGTGGCGCCCGAATCGCGCGCCACGGCGGCTTCCATGCCGGTGCCGACAATCGGCGCATCCGACTGAATCAGCGGCACCGCCTGGCGCTGCATGTTCGAGCCCATGAGCGCGCGGTTGGCGTCGTCGTTTTCCAGGAAGGGAATGAGCGCGGCGGCCACCGAGACGAGCTGCTTAGGCGACACGTCGATGGCGGTGACTTCCTCGGGCTTGACCATCAAGAAGTCGCCATTGCGGCGCACGGAGACGAGGTCATCGGTGAATTTGCCGGTCTCATCCTTCTTGGCGTCGGCCTGAGCGACCGTCAGGCGCTCTTCCTCCATCGCCGAGAGATATTTGAAATCGGGCAGCACCACACCGTCTTTCACGATCTGGTACGGGGTCTCGATGAAGCCGTATTTATTCACCTTGGCATAGGTCGCCAGCGAGTTGATCAGACCGATATTCGGGCCTTCAGGCGTCTCAATCGGGCAGATGCGGCCATAATGAGTCGGGTGCACGTCGCGCACCTCGAAGCCCGCGCGCTCACGGGTGAGACCGCCCGGCCCCAGCGCCGAGAGGCGGCGCTTATGCGTCACTTCCGAGAGCGGGTTGGTCTGATCCATGAACTGCGAAAGCTGGCTGGAGCCAAAGAACTCACGCACAGCGGCGGCGGCCGGTTTGGCGTTGATCAGGTCATGGGGCATCACGCTGTCGATATCGACAGACCCCATGCGCTCGCGAATGGCGCGCTCCATGCGCAGCAGGCCAACGCGGTACTGATTTTCCATCAGCTCACCCACCGAACGCACGCGGCGATTGCCGAGATTATCGATGTCGTCGATGGCGCCGCGCCCGTCTTTCAGCTCGCACATGATTTTGAGCGTGCGCAGAATGTCGTCTTTGCGCAGCGTGCGCACGGTGTCAGGCACATCGATGCCCAGACGCATGTTCATTTTCACGCGGCCCACCGCCGAGAGATCATAGCGGTCGGCGTCGAAGAACAGGCCCTTGAACAGCGCCTCGGCGGTTTCCGAGGTCGGCGGCTCGCCGGGGCGCATGACGCGGTAAATATCGATCAGCGCGTCCTCGCGGTTGGCGTTCTTGTCCGCCGCCAGGGTGTTGCGGATCCACGGGCCGGTGGACTGGTCGATCGCCAGGGTCGGCAGCGTGTCAATGCCGCGCTCCTCGAGCAGGCCGAGCTTGGCTTCCGTGATCTCCTCACCGGCTTCGGCAAAAATCTCGCCGGTATTGGGGTCATAGAGATCCTCGGCCACGAACCGGCCAACCAGATCACCGCGCGCCACCAGCACGCTCTTGGTCTTTTCGGCAATCTTGCGCACCGCGCGGGCGGTGAGCTTCTCTTCGGTCTTGGCCACCACTTCGCCGGTCTCGGCGTCAACCAGATCGTCGATCAGCTTGACATTGCGGAAGGCATCAACCTCGAACGGCCGCGCCCACACGCCCTTATTGGCGGTGTAAACCACCTGGCCGTAGAAGAAATTCAGGATTTCCTCGGCGTCCATGCCCTTGAGCTCGCCAATTTCCACGCTCTCGCCCTTGGCGGCGCGCGCCTCCATCAGCGCCTCGGTGTGCTTCGAGGCCAGGGCGTACAGCAGCGTGGTCGCCGGCAGCTTGCGCTTGCGGTCGATGCGCACATACACAAGGTCCTTGGCATCGAACTCGAAATCGAGCCAGGAACCGCGATAGGGGATCACGCGGGCGGTGAACAAATACTTACCCGAGGAATGGGTCTTGCCACGGTCATGGTCGAAGAACACACCAGGGCTGCGGTGCATCTGGCTGACAATCACGCGCTCGGTGCCGTTCACCACGAAGGTGCCGTTATCGGTCATCAGCGGCATGTCGCCCATATAAACGGGCTGTTCCTTAATATCGCGGATCGAGCGCGCGCCCGTGTCCTCATCAACGTCCCAGACAATGAGACGGAGAATGACCTTGAGCGGCGCGGCAAAGGTCATGCCGCGCTGAATGCACTCTTCCACGTCATATTTCGGCTCTTCCAGCTCGTAATAGACGAACTCAAGCCGGCCACGGCCGGCGAAATCGTCAATCGGGAAGACCGACTTGAACACTTCCTGCAGGCCCGAATGCGTGCGCGCATCGGCCTTGGTGTGCATTTGCAGGAAGCTGTCATAGCTCGCGCGCTGGACGTCGATGAGGTTGGGCATCGGCGCGACGGCAGGGATGCGTCCAAAGCTTTTCCGGATGCGCTTCCGGCTCGTGAAAGACCCTTTGCCCAAGCCGCCATTGATCGCGTTCATCGCATGACCCTCGTTCGAAAATATCCAGCCGAAAAATATCCAGCATCGTCACAAAAACAGGGGACAGGCGACCACCCGCGGGTGACCGCCTGCCCTTTTACCCTATACACGCTACGGAATACACCGCAGCGGGAAGTGCATTACTTGACCTCGACAGTCGCGCCCTGCTCTTCCAGCGTCTTCTTGATGGCAGCCGCCTCATCCTTGGTGGCGTTCTCTTTGACGGTCTTCGGCGCGCCCTCGACCAGATCCTTGGCTTCCTTGAGGCCCAGGCCGGTGATGGTGCGGATTTCCTTGATCACGTTGATCTTCTTGTCGCCGGCATTGGCGAGGATCACGGTGAACTCGGTCTGCTCTTCGGCAGGGGCGGCGGCGGCGGCGGCACCGGGGGCGGCAACAGCGGCCACGGCCACGGGAGCGGCAGCGGAAACGCCCCACTTGTCCTCGAGCAGCTTGGAGAGCTCAGCGGCCTCCAGCACGGTCAGCTTCGACAGCTCTTCAACGAGCGCGTTCAGGTCAGCCATGATTCGATCTTTCGTAAATATAGACTTTGGTTGGTTCAATGCAAGGCAACACTATGCCACCCTGCGTCATTCATGCAGCAAAGGAACGAAGGCCGTTCAGGCCGCTTCGCTCTTCTGGGAATCGGCATACGCCGCGAAGACACGGGCAAGCTGGCCAGCCGGAGCCTGAAGCACGCCGGCGACCTTGGTTGCGGGAGCCTGAATGAGGCCCAGCAGCTTGGCGCGCAGCGAATCAAGCGACGGCAGCTCGGACAGGGCCTTCACGCCATCGGCGTTGAGCACCTGGCTCCCGAGGGAGCCACCGAGCACCACAAACTTGTCGTTGGTCTTGGCGAAGTCGACGGCCGCCTTGGCCACCGCAACCGGGTCAACAGACCAGGCCAGAGCGGTGGGCCCCTTCATCAGGGGCGAGATGCCATCGAACCGGGTTCCTTGAAGAGCAAGCAGGGCCAGACGATTCTTCGCCACTTTGAAGCTCGCGCCGGCCTCGCGCATCTTGCGGCGCAGCACGGTGACCTCGGCGACCGTCAGACCCGCATTGCGGGTGACGAGCACGAAAGAGGTCTCGGCGAACACCGAAGACAGCTCGGCGACGAATTCACGCTTCTCTAGGCGATCCACATCCGTCTCCAACTTGCGGCGGATCGGGTTGCCCCCACCCGCCAGGTTACCCCAGACATGAGAGACCATCTCTCACGCCCATCGCCTGTCCTTATCTCGAACCACCAAAGCCTTAACGAATAAAGCCTCGGCACCTCTCTACCTTATGCGGGACAAGCCCATCAAACCCGAAGGTACACAAGGTCTCGGACAGGTCGGGGGGTGTCGCCACCCCCCTGCCCGCGGCGTTTCAGCCGCGTATTTCAGTGTTTTTAGCCGTTGACCGTGGAAACATCCACGCTCACGCCCGGCCCCTGGGTCGAGGACAGCGCCACCTTCTGGAGGTAGGTACCCTTGGCGCCGGTCGGCTTGGCCTTCTGCACGGCATCGATCAACGCCTTGGCGTTCTCGATCAGCTTCTCAGCCTCAAAGCTCGCCTTGCCGATACCGGCATGGATGATACCAGCCTTCTCGGCGCGGAACTCAACCTGACCAGCCTTGGCGGCGGACACGGCGTCCTTGACGTTCATGGTCACGGTGCCCAGCTTGGGGTTCGGCATCAGACCGCGGGGGCCCAGGATTTTGCCGAGCTTACCAACCAGCGCCATCATATCCGGCGTGGCAATGCAGCGGTCGAACGCGATGTCACCGGCCTGCACCTTCTCGGCCAGATCATCGGCGCCCACCACGTCGGCGCCAGCGGCCAGGGCTTCCTCGGCCTTCGCCCCGCGGGCGAACACGCCCACGCGCAGGGTCTTGCCGGTGCCGTTGGGCAGCGAAATCAGGCCGCGCACCATCTGGTCAGCGTGACGGGGGTCGATGCCCAGATTGAGCGAGATCTCGACCGTCTCATCGAACTTCGCCTTGGCGTTCGACTTGACGAGATCCATCGCCTCGGTCAGGGCGTAAAGCTTGTTGCGCTCAACAGTGGCGCGGGCGGCGTTCAGGCGCTTGTTATGTGCCATCTATCAGCCCTCCACCACGGTGACGCCCATGGAACGGGCGGAACCAGCCAGCATGCGCACGGCGGCCTCCTCGTCATTGGCGTTCATGTCTTTCATCTTGACCTTGGCGATCTCCAGGAGCTGCGCCTTGGTCACCTTGCCGACGGCCGCGCCCTTACCGGGGGTCGTCGTACCCTTGGCAATGCCCGCCGCCTTCTTCAGGAAGTAGGTGTTGGGCGGGGTCTTCATGATGAAGGAGAAGGTGCGGTCACCATAGGCGGTGATCACCACGGGCACCGGCATGCCGGGCTCCATGCCCTGCGTGGCGGCGTTGAATTCCTTCACGAACTGCATGATGTTCAGGCCGCGCTGACCCAGCGCGGGGCCCACCGGCGGCGAGGGATTCGCCTTGCCCGCGGGGATCTGCAGCTTAATATAGCCGACGATCTTCTTTGCCATTCCTGGCTGCTCCTATCCTTCTGGCTTGAAAAAGCCATAAGACCGCGGTTCGACCGGCCAGGCGACCATCGCCCCGCCTCCCGCGTTCCTGTGAGGGGCGGAGCCTTATCCGATTCTCATGGCCCCGTCTATATGGCCGCCCCAAAAATGTTATAGAGCGGCCATGCAAAAAAACTCTGCCCTGCTGATCATCGATGTCCAGCCCGATTTCTGCCCCCAAGGCCCGCTGGCCGTGCCGGGCGGCGATGAAATTATCCCCCTGATCAACCAACTGGCCACCAGTTTCGAAACGGTGGTGCTGACACAGGATTGGCATCCGCCCGGCCATGTCTCGTTCGCGGCCAATCATCCGGGCAAGGCGCCGTTCGAGACCATCACCCTGCCCTATGGCCCGCAGGTGCTCTGGCCCACCCATTGCGTCATGGGCAGCGCGGGCGCGGCGCTGCACCCGGCGCTCAACATTCCCCATGCCTCGGCGATCATCCGCAAAGGCTCGAACATAAATGTCGATTCCTACTCGGCCTTTCTGGAAGCCGACCGCACCACCCGCACCGGGCTCGATGGTTATCTGACCTCGCGCGGCATCACCCATGTCTATCTCGCCGGGCTGGCGACAGATTTCTGCGTCGCCTGGTCTGCCGAGGATGCCCGCGCCTTTGGCCTCGAGGCGACCATTATAGAAGATGCCTGCCGGGCGATCGACCTGAACGGCTCGCTGGCCGCCGCCTGGGCACGGCTGGCGGCATGCGGCGTTCAACGCGCCCCGACACTTATTTAAGCGACTTGGCGGCCTTGTTCTTGCGCCGGCGCTCCTGCTCGCCGGGCTTGCCGTCTTTTTCCCGCCGGGGCGGTTTGGGCGCGCTGGGCTTGGCATAAGGCTTGTGGCCACCAGGCTTGGGCGCGCCCTTGCCATAAGGGCGGGGGGCGCGCTCTTCGCCCGGATGCTCACGGCGCGGGCCACTCGAGGGCGGCGCGCTCAGCTCAATCTGAAATTCGCCCGGCGCCGGCTCGGCCACCGCGCGGGCAAAGGCCTCGGCCACTTCCGGCGCCACCTCGAACTTGGTCTCGCGGTCGAAAATGCGGATGGCGCCGATCTCGGCCTTGGTCACGTTGCCGCGCTTGCACAGCATGGGCAGCAGCCAGCGCGGATCGGCATTCTGCGCACGGCCCGCCGAAACACGAAACCACACCGGACCATTGCCGGTGATGACGGCCATGCGCGGGGCGCGCTTGGGGCGAGGCGGCGGCTCGGGGGCCAGCACGGTCACGTTCGCGGCCTGGGGAAAATGCGCCGAAGCCAGCGCGATGAACGCCGCCGCGATCTGCTCGGGCTCGTAGCGCTCCGAGAGCCGCAGCGCCTGACGGCGGGTTTCCTGGTCAGGCGTTTGCTCGAGTAGCGGATGTTCGGCCAGGCGCGCCTCGTCGGCGGCCTTGATCTGGGCGATGGTCGGCGGGTCGATCCATTCGGGCGTGATGCGCGCGGACGTGAGCAGCATCTCGGCGCGGCGGCGCTTATGGGGGGTAACCAGCAACAAGCATTGCCCCTTGCGCCCGGCGCGCCCGGTGCGGCCCGAGCGGTGCAGCAGCGTCGCCTTGGCGGTCGGCAAATCGGCGTGAATCACCAGATCGAGCGCCGGCAGGTCGAGCCCGCGCGCCGCCACATCGGTGGCGATGCAGGCTTGCGCCCGGCCGTCCTTGAGCGCGCTCAGCGCGGCGTTGCGCTCGGCCTGCGAAAGCTCACCCGAGAGCGCCACGGCGTTAAAGCCGCGCGAGAGCAGGTCGGCATGCACATGCTTCACGCCTTCGCGCGTGGCGCAGAACACGATGGCGCGGGTATTGGCCGCGCGCAGCAAATTCACCAGCACGGCGCGCTCCTCATGCGGGGCCACACGCACGGCCTTATAGTCGATATCGGCATGCGGCTCGGTCCGGCTGATCAGCTCCAGGCGCAGGGCGTTGCGCTGATAAGCCGCCGCCAGCCCCAGAATCTCGCGCGGCAGAGTGGCCGAGAACAGCAGCGTGCGGCGATCCTCGGGCGTGGCGCCCACCAGCGCATCCAGCTCCTCCTTGAAGCCCATGTCGAGCATCTCGTCCGCCTCATCGAGCACCAGCGCGCGCACGGCCTCGAGCCGGAGCGCGCCACGGGCCAGATGGTCGTTCAGGCGCCCAGGCGTGCCGACCACAATGTGGCAGCCGGCCTGCAAATGCCGCGCCTCGCGCCGCGGATCCATGCCGCCCACGCAGGGCACCACCCGCGCGCCGGTCTGCTCGTAGAGCCAAGCCAGCTCCGCCTGCACCTGCAACGCCAGCTCGCGCGTGGGGGCGATGACCAGCGCCAGCGGCAAGCCAGGCGGCGGCAGCGCCCCGTCCTCGCCCAGCAGCGTGGGCGCGAATCCCAGGCCGAAGGCCACTGTCTTGCCAGAGCCGGTCTGGGCCGAAACCAGCAGGTCGCGGTCCGGGTCAGCGGTCAGCACCGCCTCCTGCACAGGGGTCGGAACGTCATAGCCACGCTCTTTCAGCGCGGCCGCAAGGGCGGGGTGGGCGGTTTCAAAACTCATCGGGTGCTCCTAAAGGCTTTGCCCCCCCAAACACAAGCCCGTTGACGCAGGCGAGCCCCTTGCGGCGCGCGCATCTGTAACGCTCATGTCATAATCAGCCAGCTTACACCCGCCCCCACGCGCCCCGCTCTGCGCTTTGCGCATGGTTCCGGCCCCGGCCATGTAAAAACACCTCCCAAGCCAGCAAAATCCTGGGGTTTTTGCCCCCCTGACGCGATTTCGGGATTGAAGACGCCCCTCACCTGCCCTATGGTCCCAGCTGTTAGGGCAACCGCCCCGACACCGTGCAAGTTTTCAAAGGACTGTGTATCTAGTGCGACCCCCGAAAAACGACCGTCAGCGGCAGAATCGCCGTCGCGGATTTGACGACGACAATTTCTTTGGCAATTCGCCCCCTCCCCCGCCGTCATTTTCCGGGTTCGGCTCCGCATCCTCGGCACCCGAGGCCAAAGCCACGGTGAAATGGTATAATTCCGAGAAGGGATATGGCTTCGTCGAGATGGCCGATGGCTCCGGCGATGTGTTCCTTCACGCCAATTCCCTGCAGAACGCCGGCTACCAGTCGGTCACGCCCGGCGCCGTTCTGCAAATCCGCGTCGGCCAGGGCCATAAAGGCCGTCAGGTCGATCAGGTCGTTTCCGTGACCGAGGGCGCCGCGCCCCCGCCCCGTTCGGGCGGTTTTGGTGATCGCGGCGACCGCGGCGGTTTCGGTGACCGTGGCGATCGTGGCGGCTTCGACCGTCCCCGTGCGCCCCGCGCCCCGCGCGCCGTGGCCACCGGCCCGGCTGTCGAAACCACTGGCATCGTCAAATGGTACAATGCCACCAAGGGTTTTGGCTTCATCTCGCCCCAGGAAGGCGGCAAGGATGTGTTCGTGCACGCCACCGCCCTTGAGACCGCCGGCCTGCAGCCCCTGCAGGAAGGCCAGTCGGTGCGAATCAGCGTGGTTCAGGGCGCCAAGGGCCCGGAAGTCTCGTCCATCAGCGTTGACTAAGCTCAGGCCAGTCCGCTGAGCGCCTTATGCTCACAGAAAAGCCCCGCGTCAGCGGGGCTTTTTTGTGGCGTGGCGCGAGACGTTCAATAGCGGCGGAACAGCGCCACCAGCCGCCCCTGCACCCGCACCCGCTCGGCTGGCAGAATGCGGGTTTCGAATTTGGCATTGGCGGGCTCCAGCGCAATCGAGTTACCCCGCCGGCGCAAGCGCTTCAGCGTCACCTCGTTATCATCCACCAGCGCCACCACGATCTGGCCGTTCTCCGCCGTCTCACCACGCTTGATGATGACGGTATCGCCATCGAGAATGCCGGCTTCGATCATCGATTCGCCATCGACCTCAAGCGCGAAATGCTCCCCCGCCCCGAGCAGCGACACCGGCACCTCGATTTCGGAATCATTGTCGCGCAGCGCCTCAATCGGCAGGCCGGCGGCGATCTTGCCAAACAGCGGCAGCGAGACCGCCCCCGTCTCGCTAGCGGACTTCACGGCAGGCAGGCGGGGCGAGAAATTACCCTGAATGACATTGGGCGCGAAACGCTGGGGCGAACGGGCAGTCGCCAGATCCTCGGGCAGCCGCACCACCTCCAACGCCCGCGCGCGGTGCTTGTGGCGGCGCAAAAACCCCCGTTCCTCAAGGGCAGTGATCAGCCGGTGAATGCCCGATTTGGAGCGCAGATCCAGCGCCTCCTTCATCTCCTCGAAGCTGGGCGAGCAACCGGTCTCACGCAAATGCCGGTCGATGAACACCAGCAATTCATGCTGCTTGGATGTGAGCATTTGCGCCTCCGCGCGGAACAAAACCAAAACGTCAAAAATGTTCTAGTTTGGTTCTCGCGCGTCGGTCAAGTGTTGCGCAGCCGGATGATCTGCACCAGCGCGCCGGGCCCGGCCGCGGGGGCGAAGGGTTTGCGGCAAATCAGCGCCTCCGCGCCCGCCAGAGCGCGCAACTGGCTCGAATCCTGGTAATCATAAGGCACCACCACCTCGCCCAGTTCGCTCGCAACCAGCCGGGCGCGCAGAAAATCCTCGCGCTGGTCATTGGCTTTCAGCGGCGCGCCGAGCGGCGCGGGCTCGAGCACCGGCAGGCCGGCGGCCGCGCCTTGGCCGGCCAACGCGGCCAGGAGCGGGGCCAGAAACAGCAGCGCGCACACATAAGCCGAAACCGGATTGCCGGGCAGCCCCAGCACCGGCAGCGTCCCCACCCGGCCAAAAATCAGCGGTTTGCCCGGCCGCATGGCAATTTTCCAGAAATCGAGCGCAAAACCGCGCTCCGCCAACCCGGTCTGGATGAGGTCGTGCGTCCCCACGCTGGCCCCGCCCGAGGTTACCAGCAAATCGGCCCCGCGCGCGGCATCCGCCCCCTGGGCAATGGCCGAGATATCATCGCGCGCCATTGGCAACACCAGCGGCTCGCCGCCCTGCGCGGCCACGAAAGCGCTGAGCAACGCGGCGTTGGAATTGACAATTCCCCCGGCCATCAGCGGCTCACCGGGCAGCGAAATCTCATCGCCCGTGCATAAAATCGCCACGCGCGGGCGCCGGTGCACACTCAGCCACGGCGTATTGGCCGCCGCCGCCAGGCCAAGCCCGCGGGCAGTCAGCCGCTCGCCGCGCCCCAGCAGCTCGGTGCCTTGGGCAAAATCCTGGGCTCTGGGGCGGATATGACGCCCCGGCACCGCGCCGTCGCGCGGGCTGACAAAACCGGTATCGAGATCGACATCCTCCTGGATGATCACGGCATCCGCGCCCTCGGGAATGACCGAGCCCGTGAACACCCGCACCGCCTCACGCGGGCCGACCACGCCACCAAAGGGCCTGCCGGCCGGCGCCTCGCCAATCAGCCGCAGGCGCGCGCCCGGGGCGGCGTCCACGGCGCGCAGCGCATAGCCATCCATGGCTGAAACATCGGCAGGCGGCTGGTTGAGCCGGGCCACCACCGGCGCCGCCAGCACCCGCCCCAACCCTTGGGCCAGCGCCACCGTCTCCGCCCCCACGGGCGTTATATTGGCTAAAATCCGGCCGCGCGCTTCCTCAACGCTGATCATCCGCCACAAACTCCCCGCTCTTGCCGCCCAGCTTGCGTACCAGGCGTATATCTTCAAGCCGCATCTGCTTATCGGCGGCCTTGAGCATGTCATAGAGTGTCAGCCCGGCCACCGAAACCGCGGTCAGCGCCTCCATCTCGGCGCCCGTGCGCCCGGTGGTGCGCACAACGGCCTCGATATCGATCTGCCCCTCCCGCAGGGTGAAGTCCACGCTCACCTGGTCGAGCAGCAGCCCGTGACAAAGCGGAATCAGCTCTGGCGTGCGCTTGGCGGCCATGATTCCGGCCAGGCGCGCGGTGGCCAGCACATCGCCCTTGGGGGCGCTGCCGGCGCGGATGAGATCGAGCGTGGCCGGAGCCGCCACCAGCCGCCCCCGTGCCACAGCCAAGCGCGCGGTCTCGGGCTTGGCCGACACATCGACCATATTGGCGGCGCCATCGGCGCCGATATGGGTCAGCCCGCTCACGCCGCGTCCAGCAATTCACGCAATGCCGCGCCCACATCGGGTTTGCGCATCAGCGATTCGCCAACCAGATAGCCCTGCACCCCCACCGCGTTCAGACGGTTGATATCGGCATGCGTGCGGATGCCCGATTCCGAGATGAGAAATTTCTCCGGCGGGCACAGGCGCGAAAGCTCCTCGGTCACATCGAGCGAGGTGACGAGGGTTTTCAGATTGCGGTTATTAATGCCCAGCAGCGGGGTCTGGAGCCCCAGCGCGCGCTCCAACTCGGCCTCGTTATGCACTTCCACCAGCACATCCATATCGAGCGCGCGGGCCAGCGCCTCCAGGTCGCGGGCCTCGGCATCTTCCAGCGCCGCCATGATCAGCAGGATGCAATCCGCCCCCATCGCGCGGCTTTCATAGATCTGCCAGGCATCGAGAATAAAATCCTTGCGCAGCACCGGCAGGGTCACGGCCGCGCGCGCGGCCTGCAGGTCGGCGGGCGAGCCCTGAAAATAAGGCGCATCGGTAAGCACCGAGAGGCAGGCGGCGCCGTTTTCGGCATAAGCCCGCGCCAGGCTGGCGGGGTCGAAATCCGGGCGGATCACTCCACCCGACGGCGAGGCCTTCTTGATCTCGGTGATCATGGCCGGCCGGCCGGCCGCCGCGGCGTCCATCAGCGCGCGCGCAAAACCACGCGGCTTGCCGGCCTCCTTGGCGGCCGCCTTCAGCTCGTCCTGCGGCTGCACCAGCCGCCTGGCGGCCACCTCGGCACGCTTATCGGCGCAAATGCGGGCCAGCACATCAGTCATTTCCGTCGTCGTCATGAACCAGACTCAGTCCTTCGAAGCCGCGATAAGGCGGGCGAGAACACTGGCTGCCTTGCCTTCATCGAGCGCGCGGGCGGCCATCGCCACGCCGTCGCGCAACATTGTCGTATGGCCAGCCACAATGAGAGCGGCGGCCGCGTTGAGAAGCACCGTATCACGATACGGGCCGCGCGCGCCTTCCAACAGCGCATGCAGCGCCTGGGCATTATACGCAGCGTCGCCACCTTTCAAGGCCGAGATCGGCGCGGCGGCCAGACCGGCATCGGCGGCGGTAACACTAAACGCCCGGATGACGCCGTTTTCCAGCGCCACCACCTGGTTGTCCCCCTCCAAAACCAGCTCATCGAGCCCCTGGCCATGCACCACCCAGGCGGTTTCGGTGCCCAGCGCCTTGAGCGTCTCGGCCACCGGGCGCAGCCAGGCGGGGTCATACACCCCCATCAGCTGGTGCTTCACCTCGGCGGGGTTGGCCATCGGGCCGGTGAGGTTGAACAGCGTGCGGGTGCCCAGCTCCACGCGCACGGGGGCGGCATGGCGCAGCGCCGGGTGGTGGCGGGGCGCGAACAGAAACACACACCCGACCGCGCGCAAAATACCCGCCAGCCGCTCCACCGGCACCTCGATATTCACACCAAGCGCGGCCAGCACATCAGCCGCGCCCGAGCGCGAAGAGAGCGCGCGGTTGCCATGCTTGGCAACCCTCACACCACATCCAGCCAGCACAAAGGTAACGGCGGTGGAAATATTGAGGCTGGCCGCCCCATCGCCACCCGTGCCGCATACATCAATAGCGCCTTCCGGTGCCGCCACCCGCGCCATGCGCGCGCGCATGGCGGTCACCGCGCCGGTCAGCTCGGCCACCGTCTCGCCCCTCACGCGCATGGCCATCAGCATGCCGCCAATCTGCGCGGGCGTCGCCTGGCCATCCATGACAATCCCAAACGCCTCGGCCGCTTCGGCCACGCTCAGCGTCTCGCCTTTGGCCAAGCGCGCCAGCACGGGTTTGAGCGAGGTGCTCATGCCGCGAGCTTGCCCGTCTTCACCTCGGCCAGGGTGAGGAAATTGCGCAAAATATCATGGCCGTGAGAGGTGGCGATGCTCTCGGGGTGGAACTGCACCCCATAAATCGGCCGCTCGGCATGGCGCAGCCCCATGATGATGTCATCCTGCGTCCAGGCGGTCGGCACCAGACAGGCGGGCAGCGTCGATTTCTTGACGATCAGCGAATGATAGCGCGTGGCCGTGAAGGGGTTGGGCAAGCCCGCGAAAATATCCGTGTTGTCGTGGAAAATATCGCTGGTCTTGCCGTGCACGGGCGCGGGCGCGCGAATCACCTCGCCCCCGAACGCCTGGCCGATGGATTGATGCCCCAGGCACACGCCAAACAGCGGCACGCCGGCCTCGGCGGCGGCGCTCACCATGTCCAGGCAAATCCCCGCCTCGTTGGGCGTACAGGGGCCGGGTGAGAGCACAATGGCCTCGGGCTTCAGGGCCAGCGCCTCGGCGGCGGTCAGCGCGTCGTTACGGCGGACATCGCAGGCCGCCCCCAGATCGCCAAAGAACTGCACCAGATTGAAGGTGAAGCTGTCGTAATTATCGATGAGCAGAATCATGGTCTCACATCTCCGGGGCGGTCACGTAGCGCACCGCATCCTCGGCGGCGCGGAACAGCGCACGGGCCTTGTGCACACTCTCCATATACTCAGCCTCGGCGTCCGAATCAGCCACCACGCCAACCCCGGCCTGCACATACATGGTGCCATCTTTTATCAGGGCGGTGCGCAGCGCGATGCAGGTATCCATGGTGCCATTGGCCGCGAAATAGCCAATGCACCCGGCATAAAGCCCACGCCGCGAGGGCTCGAGTTCCTCGATGATCTCCATCGCCCGCACCTTGGGCGCGCCCGAGAGCGTGCCAGCGGGAAAGCCCGCGATCAGCGCGTCCAGCGCCTCAAGATCTGGGCGCAGCGTGCCTTCCACGGTCGAGGAGATGTGCATGACATGCGAGAACCGCTCGATCACAAAGCTCGCCGCCACCCGCACCGAGCCAATCTCGGACACCCGCCCGACATCGTTGCGGCCGAGATCGAGCAGCATCAGATGCTCGGCCCGCTCCTTGGGGTCGGCCAACAGCTCGGCCTCCAAGGCCAGATCCTCGGCCGTGTCGGCGCCGCGTTTGCGGGTGCCGGCCAGCGGGCGGATGGTGACCTTGTCATCGCGCAGCCGCACCAGAATCTCCGGGCTCGAGCCCACGGCGGCAAAGGCGCCGAAATCGAGGAAAAACAGGAACGGCGCCGGATTGATGCGGCGCAGCGAGCGGTAGAGCGCGAAGGGCGGCAGGGAGAATTTGGCCTCGAAACGCTGAGAGGGCACGATCTGAAAGGCATCGCCCGCGCGGATATAGTTCTTGGCCGTCTCGACCACGCCCAGAAACTCCTCCTTCTCCATGTTGGAGTGCTGCTCCAGCGGCTCAAGCAGCCGCCCGGTGAGCTTGGGCACGGGCTGTTCCAGCGCGGCGGCCAGAGCCTCGAGCCGGGCCTCGGCGGCGGCGAAGGCCTGTGCGGCCGAGACGCCCGCACGCGGATAAACCGGCGCCGCCAGGGTCATTTCGTCGGTCACGCCATCGAAAATAATGAACAAGCCAGGGCGGGTGAGAATGGCATCGGGAATGCCCAGCACATCGGGCTTGGTGGCGGGCAGTTCCTCCATCAGCCGCACCATGTCATAGCCCAGATAGCCCAGCAGCCCGCCGGTCATTGGCGGCAGCTGCTCGGGCACCTCGAGCTGCGTCTCCTTGATCAGCGCGCGCAGATTTTTCAACGGCGCCTCGGTGAGTGGGCTGAAGGCCTCGGGCGCGGTGCGGGCATCGCGGTTGATGGCGGCGACACCGTGCTGGGCGCGCCAGATCAGGTCGGGCTCGAACGCGATGATCGAATATCGCCCGCGCGCCGTGCCGCCTTCCACGCTCTCGAACAAAAACGAGTAGGGCTGGCCATGCGCGACCTTCAGAAACGCCGCCACGGGGGTGAGCAGGTCGGCGATCCCGTGACGCCAGACCAGCGCGCCACGCCCCTGATCATAGGCGGTGCGGAAGGTCTCGAAACGATCTGAAGTCACGGCGTTCATCATCCTCTGTCTTTGCTAAGGTTCGGCTGGGTTACTGATAAAGCTGAGCCAGCAGCTTCTGATTGATGGAAACCTTCAAATTCGCCTGCAACGCGTCCAGGAAACTCCCCGCGACATCGTTCTGCAAGCCCCGCATCATCGCCGCGCTCAGCGCCTGATAATCCTGCGGGTCCTGATCGGGGGTGGGGGTATTCACGCTCATCAGCTGCGCCACCACATAACCCGAAGCGGTTTTCTCCATGGTCGCCTGGCCGGGCTTGAGGGAAAACAGCAGCGAGACCAGGTTCTGGTCAATCACGCTGCCCGCCGCGGGCGCGGCGCCGCGCGTCACCGGGGCGGCTGTGCTGGCGCTCAACCCGGCCGCCTTGGCCGCGTCGCTCAGGGCCTGGCCCTGGCTCACGGCCTCGAACAAATCAGCCGCCTTCACCTCGGCCTCGCGCTCGATCTGGGCTTGCGTCCAGGCCGCCGCCACCTTGGCCTTGGCGACATCATAAGGCTCGACGGCGGGGGCGATCACATCATCGACGCTGAGCGCGAAATAGCTGCCATCCGGGCCGTTTTGCAGCTGCGCGGGGTCGCCTTTGTTGGCGGCGAACGCGGCCTTGAGAATGGCGGCCTTGAGGTCAGCACCTCCCGGAAGCGGCGCGGGCGTGCCGTCGGGCGTCAGCCCGGCGGCATCGAGCGTGCCGCTCAGCGCGGTCAGGCCCAGATTACCGGGCAACTGGTCGAGCGGCGTCTGCGCGGCCAGCGCGTCCTGTACCGCGTCGAGCCGGCCGGCGACATCGTTTTGCGCCATCTGCAGCTGCAATTGCTGGGTCACCTGCGCGCGCAGCACGGCGGGCGGCGTGCCGGCCTCGGCTTCGCCGGTCACCTTGAACACATACATGCCCGCATCACCCGCCACCGGGCCGGTGACCTTGCCGGTATCGGCGGCAAACACCGCCTTGGCCAGGCTGGTCTCGGGAATCTGCTGGGCGCTGGCATGATCCAACTCAATGGCGCTGGCGCCGTATATCTTGGCAAGTTTCTGCATCTTCGCCCAGTCCGCGCCCTTTTTCCAGGCCGCTTCCAGGCGCGACGAGGCCGCCAGATCGGGCACGCTCAGCACCTGCACGGTGCGCTCAGGAATCACCGGCCCGGCCGCCGCCTCGGCGCGCGCCAGCGCGGCATCAACATCCTGGCTGGCCACCTGCTCGGTGGGGGCCAGCAGCGCCGGCGAGAGAATCACCAGCTCGATTTTGCGATATTCCGGCGCCGTGAAAGCGGCCGGATGATTGCGCCAGAAACGCTGCAGCGCGGCATCCGTGGGGGCGGCGGGCTGGGCCTGGGCGCTGAAGGGAATGGTCACCAGCGCCGGGGTGCGCTGCTGGGCCAGCAGCGCGAACAGCCGCGAAACCATAAGGTCAGAGGGCTGCGCCCCCCCCAGCACCGGCACCATGATCTGGCGGCTGATCAGCCCATCCTTGACCTCGCCGATAAACTCATCAGGCGAGCTATTAATCTGCGCCAGCGCCTGGGTGAACTTGGCCTTGTCAAAGGCGCCATTGGTCTGAAACTGCGGAATGGCGGCCAGCTGGGCGCGCACCGCCGCATCGGGCGTGGCCACGCCGAGCTTGACGGCTTCGGCGCGCATCACCTGAGTGCGCAGCACCATGGAAAGCGCCTGCATGGCCAGCTGCTGGCGCTCGGCCAAGCTCGGCTGCCCGCCGGCCTGCTGCGCGGCCTGGTTCAGCAGCTTCTGATAGCGTGCCTGCACCAGCGACACGTCCACCGGCACCCCGGCGACTCGGGCCACCGCGCTGTCGCCGCCCACCAAGGTGAGCACGTTCGACACGCCCCATCCCACAAACGCCATCACGAGCACGCCAAAAAACACGCGCGCGCTCCACCCACCCATCAATTTACGGACCTGGACCAGCATTGGCTCTCTTTACCCACAACCGCCGCCTCTATAGCTAGGCCGCCGCCCCTGGGCAAATGACCAGCACACGGCAATAAGAGCGACACGAGATTTTTTGTCATAAGGAAACGCCCCATGCGCCACCTGATCGCGGGTAACTGGAAAATGCACGGCACGCTGGCCGGCGTCGCGGCCTATGCGGCGGCCATCAAGGCCGCCCCCGACCACGCCGACATGCTGATCTGCCCACCTTTTCCCCTGATCGAGCCATTCGCCCGCGCGCTGGCGGGCTCTGGCGTCGCCGTGGGCGCGCAAGATTGCCACGGCGCGGCGCAGGGCGCCCATACCGGCGACGTGCACGCCTCCCTGCTCCGCGAAGCCGGCGCCGCCTATGTCATCCTCGGCCATTCCGAGCGCCGCGAGGCCCATGGCGAGACCAATGCCCATGTCCAGGCCAAGGTGCAGGCGGCGGTGGCGGCGGGGCTCACGCCCATCGTGTGCGTGGGCGAGTCGCAAGCCCAGCGCGATGCCGGCGAGGCGGCGCACGTGGTCAAGAGCCAGCTCATTCACAGCCTGCCGGCCGATTTCACCGGCGTGGTCGCCTATGAGCCGATCTGGGCCATCGGCACCGGCCTCACCCCCACCGAGGATGACGTGGCCGCCATGCATGGCGCCATCCGCGCCGCGCTCATCGCCCATCTCGGCGAGGCCGGCGCCATGGTCAAAATCCTCTATGGCGGTTCGGTCAAACCCAGCAACGCCGCCAGCCTGCTGGCCGTGCCCGAAGTGGCCGGCGCGCTGGTCGGCGGCGCCAGCTTAAAGCCCGAAGACCTGTTGGCCATTGCAGCCGCCGCGCCACGCGGCTAATAAGCTGCCTCAAGCGTTTTCCGCACGCGGCGCCCCGGCTTCGGGCCCGCGTGTCTTTTTATGGGTTGGCCAATGATCAAAGTTCTGCTCGTGCTGCATGTTTTCGTCACCATCGCGCTCATTGGCGTGGTGCTCATCCAGCGCAGCGAGGGCGGCGGCCTCGGGCTTGGCGGCGGCCAGGGCATGGGCAGCTTCATGACCGGGCGCGGCACCGCCAACCTGCTCACCCGCGCCACCGCCATTCTGGGCACGGTGTTCTTCATCAACTCACTGGTGCTGGCCATGCATTTCAAGGGCGCCGCCAGCAGCGAGAATGCCGCCATTCTCAACAGCAGCGTCCCGGCGGCCCCGGCCAGCGCGCCCGCGCAGCCCGCACAGCCGGCCGGCGCGCCCAGCGTGCCGCTGCCCTCGTCGCTGCCCGCCACCCCGGCCGATGCCCTGCCCGCCCCCGCGGCCCCCAGTGCGCCCGCCGCTCCGGCCGCGCCCTGATCGTTTTTCCCCTCCCGTTTTCAACCCGACCAGTGTAAGGTTTAGTTCCATGACGCGGTTCGTTTTCATCACCGGCGGCGTGGTGTCCTCGCTCGGCAAAGGCATTGCCTCGGCGGCGCTCGGCGCGCTCCTGCAGGCGCGGGGTTATTCCGTGCGGCTACGTAAGCTCGACCCCTATTTGAACGTCGATCCGGGCACCATGAGCCCGTATCAGCATGGCGAGGTGTTCGTCACCGATGACGGCGCCGAGACCGACCTCGACCTCGGCCATTATGAGCGCTTCACCGGCGTGCACGCCAAGAAATCCGACAACGCCACCACCGGCAAGATCTATTCCGAGGTGATCGCCAAGGAGCGCCGGGGCGATTATCTGGGCGCCACGGTGCAGGTCATCCCCCACATCACCGACGCCATCAAGGACACCATCCAGCGCGATGTCGAGGGGCTGGATTTCGTGCTCGTCGAAATTGGCGGCACGGTCGGCGACATTGAAAGCCTGCCCTTCCTCGAGGCCATCCGCCAGCTCGGCAACGATCTCGGCCCCGAGCAGACCATGTTCGTGCACCTCACGCTGGTGCCCTTCATCCCCTCGGCCGGCGAGCTGAAAACCAAGCCGACCCAGCATTCGGTGAAAGAGCTGCAAAATGTCGGCATCCAGCCGAACATGCTCATCACACGCTGCGACCGGCCGATCCCCGAAAATGAACGCCGCAAGATCGCCAGCTTCTGCAATGTGCGCCCCGAAGCCGTGGTCCCCGCGCTCGACATCGACACCATCTATGCCGTGCCCATCTCCTACCACGAAGCCGGGATGGACCGCGAAGTGCTGCGCCATTTCCACCTGCCCCACGAGGCCGAGCCAAACCTCGCGCACTGGCAGAAAATCGTCGATACCGTGCGCTTCCCCGAGGGTGAGGTGCGGATCGCCGTGGTCGGCAAATACACCAACCTGCTCGATGCCTATAAGTCGCTCTCCGAGGCCCTGGCCCATGGTGGCATCGCCAACAAGGTGAAGGTCCGGCTCGAATGGGTCGATTCCGAAATTTTCGAACAGCCCGATGCGGTCGAGCAGCTTGACGGCGTGCATGGCATTCTGGTGCCCGGCGGCTTTGGCGAGCGCGGCACCCAGGGCAAGATCGAGGCGGTGAAATTCGCCCGCGAGCGCAAGGTGCCGTTCCTTGGCATCTGCTTTGGCATGCAAATGGCGGTCATCGAGTGCGCGCGCAATCTGGCGAACATGCCCAAAGCCTCCTCCACCGAGTTCGGCCCCTGCGACATCCCCATCGTCGGGTTGCTCACTGAATGGTCGCGCGGCAATCAGGTCGAGCGGCGCTCCGAGCGCGATGATTTGGGCGGCACCATGCGCCTCGGCGCCTACACAGCGGCCCTGGCCGAAGGCTCGCTGGTCCGCCAGGTCTATGGCGGCCAGCCGCGTATCGAGGAGCGCCACCGTCACCGCTACGAGGTCAATATCGGCTACAAGGCGCAGCTCGAAGCCACCGGCCTGCGCTTCTCCGGCCTCTCGCCCGATGGCGTGCTACCCGAAATCGTCGAGTATCCCGACCATCCCTGGTTCATCGGCGTGCAGTACCACCCCGAGCTGAAATCCAAGCCCTTCGATCCGCACCCGCTGTTCAGGGGCTTCATCGAGGCGGCGGTCCAGCAATCCCGGCTGGTATAAACCGCCAAAAATTTGGGGGGCTTTTTGTAAAAAGCCCCCCAAACCCCTCAAAAACTTTTGAAATTTTGGCCCAGACCGGGTTAGCGCCTTACCACGCCAGCCCCGGCAAAATCGCTTTCGGGCTCAGCCCCTCGGCCTCGGCCTCGCGGGGCGCGGCCGAAGGGTGCAGGGCATGAATGCCTGAGAGTACCCAGCACGCATCAATCCCCGCGGCCTTGGCGCCGGTAATATCGGTGCGCAGCGAATCCCCCACCGCCAGCGTTCGGGCGGCGCTGGTGCCCAGCATGGCGAGCGTTGGTTTGTAAATCGCGGCATCGGGCTTGCCGCGGCTGATCACCTTGCCGCCCTCAGCCTTGTACAGCTCGGCCAGATAACCCGCGCAGATAATGCGCTCCCCGCCTTTCACCACTTCAAGGTCGGGATTGGCGCACACCATGGTCAGCCCGGCCTTCAGGCAGGCTGCCAGTGTTGGCAGGTAAAGCGCGGGGTCATGCGGCCCCACAATATCATCTGGCCCGGTATTGAGCAGAAAATCCGCCACCGCCGGGTCGCCCGCCTCGGTGTAGAAGGTGAGCGTGTCGAACACATCGCGGTCACGCGGCGGGCCCAGATGAAACACCCGCGGGCCGAGCGCGGCGAACTCATCCGTGCGGTCGCGCAACCCCAGATACACCGCCTCGCCGCTCGACATGATGCCCTTATAGAGATCAGGCGTCACCCCCATGCTGCCCAGCACCTGGCGGATTCCCGCCGGACGCCGGGGAGCGTTGGAGAGAAACACCACCGGCTTGCCCAGCCCCTTGAGGCGGATCAGCGTGTCGAGCACCCCAGGGTAAGGCGCAAACCCGTCATGCACCACGCCCCACAGATCGACGATGAAGCCGTCATATTGCCCGGCCAGCTCACCAAACCCGCTCACAGCCCCGCCCCCACCGCTTGCTCAACCGAGCCAAACCCCCGCTCGCGCAGCAATTTCGCCAAGCCGATTTTCAGCGGCCGCAGCATCGCCGGCCCCTGATAGGCAAAGCCGGTGTAGAGCTGCACGGCCGAGGCGCCGGCCAGTATTTTGGCGAACGCGTCTTCCGCCCCAAACACCCCGCCGGCGCCAATCAGCACCAGCTTATGCGCCGAGAGTTTATAAGCCTTGGCCAGCATGGCGGTGGAGGGGGCGAAAAGCGGCGCGCCCGAAAGCCCGCCCGTCTCGCGCTTCAGGGGGCTTTTCAGCGTCGCCGGACGGGCGATGGTGGTGTTTGACACAATCAGCCCCGCCACCCCGTGCTGCACGCACACCGAAATCACCGCCTCCAGCCCGTCATCGGCGAGATCGGGAGCGATTTTCACAAAAACCGGCTTCGAGCTCTCAATCCCCGAAAGAATCGCCGCCAGCCTTGCCTCGCCCTGCAAATCGCGCAGACCCGGCGTATTGGGCGAGGAGATGTTGATGGTGATGTAGTCCGCATACGGCCCCACCGCGCTCACCAGCGCCGGGTAATCGCGCTCGGGCTCGGCGCCTTCCTTGTTGATGCCGACATTGGCACCAAACACCACGCGGTGCTTGTCCACGCGCCGGAGATTTTCGAGATAAACCTCCAACCCATCATTATTGAAGCCCATGCGGTTGATCACCGCCCGGTCAGGCGTCAGCCTGAACAGCCGTGGGCGCGGGTTGCCGCTTTGCGGCCGGGGTGTCACCGTGCCAGCCTCCACAAAGCCAAAGCCCAGCCGCGCCACCTCGTTCACCGCCTCGGCGTTCTTGTCGAACCCGGCCGCCAGACCGATGGGGTTGGCCAGCGTGCGGCCAAACATGCGGGTCGCCAAAATCGCATCGTCGGGGCGCGTCTCGGCCCCCACCAGCCCGGCTTTCAGCGCCTTTATGGTCAGCTTATGGGCGGTTTCGGCATCCATCAGCCGCATCAGCGGCATCAACGCTTTGGGGGCAAATATCATTTCACGAACACGAGTATCTGTTTGGTGTCGCCCTCGGCGCGGGCGGTGAGCAGCAGGCGGCTGGCGGGCACGCCCGCGGCCTCGATATCATCGGCCACACTCCCCGCCTCGGCGCCCAGCGCGCTCAGGCAGGCGGTGGCGGCATCGGGCGCGAGCCCAACAGGGCACACGGCGCGCACCTCGAAGCTGGCGCCGGGCTTGATCTTGAGCGCCTGCCCAACCCCCGCCCGCACGGGTACCGCCACGTCGCCCGCCTCGGCGCCGATGGTGAACAGCGCGATCCGCCCCGAAAACGCCTCGGGCGCGGCCAGATCGGCGGTGCCTGGCGCCTGGGGGGCCGGGGCGAAATCCTGCCGCCCCACGGGCGCGCAGGCGGCCAGCGAGGCCAGCAGAGACAAGGGCAAAAGGGCAGAGCGCATATCCTTCTCTAGCCAGGGTGGCCTTGCGCGGCAACCGCCCCTTCCTCCATGCTGCGCGGCAAATCCGGAGTGAAGCCCATGCTCGACCTCATCATCCGCAACGCCACCCTGCCCGATGGCCGGCAAGCGCAGGATATCGGCATCCAGGCCGGGCGCATCGCGGCGCTCCAGCCCGCGCTGCAAGCCCAGGCCATGCGCGAACTCGACGCCAGCGGCCAGCTCGTCACCCCGCCTTTCGTCGAGTCGCATCTGCACCTCGATTCCACCCTCTCGCTTGGCCTGCCCCGCCTCAACCAAACCGGCACGCTGCTCGAGGGCATCGCCCTCTGGGGGGAGCTCAAGCCCCACCTCACCGTCGAGGCCATTTATGAACGCGCCCGCAAGCTCTGCCTGTGGTCCATCGCCAAGGGCACGCTGGCCATACGCTCGCATGTCGATATCTGCGACGACCGGCTGCTCGCGGTCGAGGCCCTGACCCGCCTGCGGGCCGACATGAAGCCCTATCTCGACATCCAGCTCGTCGCCTTCCCGCAAGATGGCTTCCTCCGCTATCCGAAATCAGCCGAAAATCTCGCCCGCGCGCTGGCCATGGGGGTCGATGTGGTGGGCGGCATCCCGCATTTCGAACGCACCATGGAAGACGGCGCGGAGAGCGTGCGGCGCCTCACCCGCATCGCCGCCGAACAGGGCCTGCGGGTCGATATGCATTGCGATGAATCAGACGACCCGCTGTCACGCCATATCGAAACGCTGGCCGCCGAAACCGTGCGCCACGGGCTGCAAGGGCGTGTGGCGGGTTCGCACCTCACCTCCCTGCATTCCATGGATAATTACTATGCCAGCAAGCTGATCCCCCTGATCCGCGAAGCCGGCATCGGCGCCATCGCCAACCCGCTCATCAACATCACCCTCCAGGGCCGCCACGACACCTACCCCAAGCGCCGGGGCATGACGCGGGTAAAAGAGCTGAGCGCCGCCGGCGTCACCGTCGCCTTCGGGCATGATTGCGTGATGGACCCCTGGTACCCCATGGGCAGCCATGACCTGCTCGAAGTCGCCTCCATGGGGCTGCATGTCGGGCAGATGACGGGGGTTGAGGAAATCAAGACCTGTTTCCAGGCCGTCACCTCGGCCCCCGCCGCCATATTGGGGCTGGAGGGCTACGGGCTGCATGTCGGCGCCGAGGCCAATCTCGTGCTGCTCCAGGCCGCCGACCCCATCGAGGCCATAAGGCTCCGCGCCGAGCGGCTCTATGTCATCCGCCGGGGCGCCATCATCGCCCAAACCCCTAAGCGCGAGACCCTGGTAACGCTCGGCGCGGCGCCTAAATTCATCGATTTCACACAGGCAGGATTGAACACCCTATGAGCAAGACGATTCTGGTCACCGGCGCCTCGGCCGGGTTTGGCGCGGCCTTTGCCCGCCGCTTCGTGAAGGATGGCCACCGCGTCATCGCCGCCGCCCGCCGGCTTGACCGGCTGCAGGCCCTGCACGCCGAGCTGGGCGACGCCCTGCTGCCCGTGGCGCTCGACATCACCGACAAATCCGCCGTCGCCGGCTTCGTGGCCAGCCTGCCCGAAGCCTGGCGCCAGATCGATGTGCTGGTGAACAATGCCGGGCTGGCGCTCGGCCTCTCGCCCGCCTGGGACGCCGATCTCGACCAGTGGGATCAGATGATCAACACCAACATCACCGGGCTCGTCCACCTCACCCGGGCAGTGCTGCCGCAAATGGTCGCGCGCGATGACGGCATCATCCTCAACCTCGGCTCGGTGGCCGGCACCTACCCCTATCCGGGCGGCCATACTTACGGCGGCACCAAGGCGTTTGTACGCCAATTCTCGCTCAATCTGCGCGCCGATCTGGTGGGCAAAAACATCCGCGTCACCGATATCGAGCCCGGCATGGTCGGCGGCTCCGAATTCTCGCTGGTGCGCTTTGGCGGCGATGCGGAAAGAGCCAAGGCGGTCTATGCCGGCATCACCCCCCTCACCCCCGAAGACATCGCCGAAACCGCCTCCTGGATCGTCAATTTGCCCCGGCACATGAACATCAACCGCATCGAGATGATGCCCACCTGCCAGGCCACCGGTCCGTTTGCCGTGAAGCGCGGCTAGCGTCCCGATTCTGAAATCCACAGGATTTCAAAATCATAGTGGACACCAGGAAAATCAATAAGCTAGCGTGATTCAGCTTCTGAAATTCGCGATATGGAATATCCCGAATTTCAGCCCCATCACACTAGACAAACCCACAAGCCTCTCGTTAAGGTTTAAAAACACCTTAACGAGAGGTTGCATGTCCATCGCCCGTGCCAACGCCTTCGCCTTCGCCGGCATCGAGGCGCAGCGCGTGGAGGTGCAGGTGCAAATCTCGGCTGGCCTGCCCAATTTCATCATGGTTGGCCTGCCCGACAAAGCCGTGGGCGAGGCGCGCGAGCGCGTGCGGGCGGCGCTCACCTCCATGGGCCTCTCGCTGCCCCCCAAACGCGTGCTGGTCAATCTCGCCCCGGCCGACATGCTCAAGGAGGGCAGCCATTTCGACCTGCCCGTGGCGCTCGCCGTGCTGGCGGCCATGGACATCATCCCCGCCGAGGAGCTGGCCCAGTTCGCCAGCCTTGGCGAATTATCGCTCGATGGCACGCTCAACAATGTCGCCGGTGTGCTGCCCGCCGCCATTGCCGCCGGCGCGCGGGGGCTGGGGCTCATCTGCCCGCGCGCCCAAGGGCCCGAGGCCGGTTGGGCAGGCACGGGTACCGTGCTGCCCGCCCCCGATCTTTTAAGCCTCATCAACCATTTCCGCGGCACCCAGCTCATCGCCCCGCCCGCCCAGGGCGAACTCGGCGCGGGCGCCCCGGCGCTCGACCTCGCCGATGTGCGCGGCATGGAGGCCGCCAAGCGCACGCTCGAAGTGGCGGCGGCGGGCGGGCATAACCTGCTCATGATCGGCCCTCCGGGGGGCGGTAAATCCATGCTCGCCGCCCGCCTGCCAGGTTTGTTGCCAGACCTCACGGCGCGCGAGGCGCTGGAGGTGAGCATGATCCACTCCATCGCCGGGCTGCTCTCCGAGGGCCGCCTGATCACCCGCCCGCCTTTCCGCGAGCCCCACCACAGCGCCAGCCCCGCCGCCATCGCGGGTGGCGGCGCGCGGGCCAAGCCTGGCGAAATTTCGCTCGCCCATCGCGGCGTGCTGTTTCTCGATGAAATGCCCGAATTCCCGCGCGCGACCCTGGAGGCGCTTCGCCAGCCTCTGGAAACCGGCCAGACCACGGTGGCGCGCGCCAGCGCCCACATCACCTACCCGGCGCGGTTTCAGCTGGTGGGCGCCATGAACCCCTGCCGCTGCGGCTACCTCACCGATACCACCCGCGCCTGCGCCCGCGCGCCCCGCTGCGGCGAGGACTACCAGATGAAACTTTCCGGCCCACTGATCGACCGCATGGATCTGGTGCTCGACATCGTGCCCCTCAGCCCCAAGGAACTGGCCTGGTCGGCGCCAGGCGAGACCAGCGCCCAGGTGGCCACGCGGGTAGCCACCGCGCGCGCCATGGCCCGCGCGCGTTTTGGCGAAGACGGCCCGGCCAGCAATGCCGAAGCCCCGGCCGATGCCCTGCCCATCACGCATGAGGCCAAATCCTTCCTCGAAGCCGCCGCCACCCGCCTGCAACTCTCGGCGCGCGGCTTCACGCGCACGCTGCGCGTCGGGCGCACCGTGGCCGATCTCGATGCCGAGCCCAGCGTGCAAAAACACCATATCGCCGAGGCGCTGGGCTACCGCCACCGCCAGCCGCGCGCCCCCGCTATGGCCCGGTGAGGATTTCGGCCACCCTGGCCGCGAATACCGCCGGGTCATGCTCCGCCACCAGCCGCGCCGCCGCGCGCTCACGGCAGGCCACCCAGAGCGCCTCATCGCCATAAAGCCGGGCAATCTGGCGGGCAAAGCCAGCGGCGTCATGCACAGGCGCGCTCAGCAGCTCATCCCCCCAGCCCAGCTGCCCGGCCAGCAAATCGCTCGCCACCACCGGCACGCCAAAAGCCACCGCCTCGTAAATTTTATAGGGCGTGCCTGCCGCGAAGCGCGTGGGGGCCACAAACACCCGCGCCCGCGCGTAAAGCGGCGCTAAATCCGCCACCTCGCCATGCGCCACCACAAACGGGCTCGCAATGTCGAGCCCTTGCCCGGCGGCCACATGCCCGGCCACATGCAGCACCGGCGGCGTGCCCATCAGGGCAGCCAGTTCGGGCAAAATCTCCGCCACATACCAACGCAGGCTATCCAGGTTCGGGCTGTCCTCCTGGTGCACGGCCCCCACGAACAACAGCCCCTCGCGCGCCCCGAACCCAGTCGCCCCCAGGCATAAGCCCCGCCCCGTACCCAGCACCGAGACGCGCTTATGCCCCGTGCCCCGTATCTGCGCCGCCTCGGCCTCGTTCACCGCCAGCACCACAGCCCGCCGTGGCAGCCCGGCGAACTCGGCCTTCACCGCCACCCCCGCGTCAAACACCTCGCCCCGCAGCGCCGCGCGCGCCGCCGCGCGGTTGGCCGCCACCGCCTCGCTATCCACCACCAACCGCGCCTTCAGCCCCTTCAGCCACGGCCACAAGCGTCTGAAATTATGCGTGCGCGAGACCCAAACCAGATCATAAATCCCACCCCGTTCGGCAAAAAACGTCTCGGCCTGGGTAAACTCCCTGTCAGCCAACACCTCCACCCCCTCGGGCAGCGCGCCATACAGGCTCATCACGTCATAGGGCGCGCCGTTCACCGGCAGCACCTGCACCTCCCACCCCGCCGCCGCCATGGCCCGCACAATGTCATGGGCGCGCACAAACCCCGACCCCAGCCGCCGCAACGGCACGGTATCTTCGATAAACAGCACCCGCCGCCGCCCCGAAACCGAACGCGCCCGCAGCGCGCCCGCCGCCGAGGCCTCGGGCAGCCCGGCCAAAATCCCCTCATGCTTGTGCCTGAAAATCCGCCGCGCCCGGCGCATCAGCGCCATCGAGGCCTCCGCAGTCACGGCGCTGCCAAACTCCATGTGGGTCAGCGTCACCGCCGGGTCATAAACCACCCGCAGCCCGGCGGCCCGCAGCCGCACGCACAAATCCACATCCTCATAATAAGCCGGGGCGTAATCCTCATCGAATCCGCCCAGCGCCTGCACCGCCCCAGTACGGCAGAGCAAAAACACCCCCGACCCAAACGCCACATCGCGCACAAAATTGGCCTCGGGCGCCAGCGGCGCGCCATCGCGCAAATAACCGCTCGTCGTGCCGTCGCGCCAAATCATCCCGCCCGCCTCCTGCAAGCGGCCATGGGTGCGCACCACCTTGGCGCACACCGCGCCGATATCGGGCGCCGCGCGCAGCCGCGCCAGCGCCGCCGCCACCGCGCCAAACCCCAGCTCGATATCGTTATTGAGATAAAGCACCGCCGGCGCGCGGGCATGGGCCAGCGCCAGATTGGCGGCCTTCAGAAAACCGATATTCTCACCCAGCCTGAGCAGCGTCAGCCCGGCGCAAAACAGCTCGATCCGGCTTGTATCGTCCGTCGAGCCATTATCGGCCAGCACCACCTGCATCGGGCCGGCGAAATTCTGCCGCAAGCTCGCCAGCGCCTGCATGGTCAGCTCAAACCGGTTATGCGCGACCATGATGACCGACACCACCGGCGGTGCCTGCTCGCCAAACTCCAGCCTCTGGCGAGCAAACAGCGCCAGCCCGGCGCGCGCGCGCCGCACAAACGCCTCCCTCGTCGCCGCCTCGTCAATTTGCGGCGCGGCCAATGGCGGCGCATAGGCCAGCCCGTCGCGCAGCCCCACCAGCCGCAAATGCGCGAAGGCATCGCGCACCAGCCCGGCGTTAAGGTCGTTGCGCACCCGCTCATGCAGGTCGCGGTAATAGCTGAGGTCGATCCCCGCGCTGGGCTGGCGCAGCTCGAAACAGCCATGCTGGACGAACTGCTGATACGCATTGCGATACATCCCCGCCTCGATGGCGGCGGCAATGTCGGGGTAGCGGCGGCGGTAAAAACGCTCCGAGAATTGCGCCACCGGGTCGAACAGGTCGGGCGTCTTGTTGGTCAGGTAATGGTGAATGGCGGCGACATATTTGCCGCGCGCGATCTCGCGCTGGGCGCTGGGGTGGTGCGCCACATACCAGGCTGGGTCGAAATAGACCGAAGGCGCCGCCTCATCCTCGCCGCCGCCCAGCCTGCCGAGAAATGTCTCATAAGGCCCAATCCCATCGGCCAGCGCCATTTCAGCCCGGTAAAACGCCCCATCAAACAAAAAATGCCCGATCCGGCGCTCGAACTGCCCCGATTTCAGATAATGGTCATAGCGCCCGAAACAATGATGCAGGTCGAGCACATCGAGCGTCATATCCTCGTATAAATCCGCATAGAGCGCATCATCGAACAGCCAGTGGGGCGAGAGCCCGCGATGCCCGACCTGGCAAAAATGGTCGAACCCGCTGGCATAGCGCCCCTCGCGGATCAGCTCGGCCACATCCGGGTTCTGGTCGAGGTAAAACAGCTCATCGAAGAGCGGGCTTGGCGAATGACCCAGCCGCGCCCCGACGCGCAGATAATAAACCAGCGCCGCGCCCCTGGGCTTGCCCGCGCACACTGCCCGCGCATCGGCGTAATGGTGCAAATACCAGCCCTCATCAAACCGCGCCC
The DNA here is from genome assembly GCA_021809435.1 of Pseudomonadota bacterium. Classification (GTDB taxonomy): domain Bacteria; phylum Pseudomonadota; class Alphaproteobacteria; order Acetobacterales; family Acetobacteraceae; genus Acidocella. The sequence goes on from JAKBAD010000002.1 coordinate 265,938, forward strand.
AGGCGGGTTTGATGGCGCAGGCCGGGTGAAGCAACTCAATCGCCGGGCGGGGCATGGCATCTCCTCATCCAGAGGTTGAGCCCATGCCCCGCGCTTGGTCAAGCGGCGGCGAGCACCCGGTAAATCGCGCCCGTGAGCTGGGTGAGTTCCGCCGCCGAAATCGTCAGCGCCGGGGTGAGGTAGAGAATATCCCTGAACGGCCGTACCCACACGCCCTGTTCAATCAGCCTCATCCGCAGCGCCGCCGGATTCTCAATCCGCTCCATCTGCACCACGCCAATGGCGCCCAGCACCCGCACATCCTTCACGCCCGCCAAATCCCGGCAGGGCGCCAGCTCGCGCGCCAGCTGCGCCGAAATGCGCGCGGCCTGCCCCAGCCTGTCCTCGGTCTCGAACAGATCGAGCGAGGCATTGGCCGCCGCGCAGCCCAGCGGGTTGGCCATGAAGGTTGGCCCGTGCATCAGGGCGGTATCAAAACTGTCCGATAAAAACGCCTCGAACAGCTCATCGGTGGCAATTGTCACCGCCAGCGGCGAAGTGCCGCCCGTCAGCGCTTTTGAGAGCGTGACGATATCGGGCACCACGCCCGCCTGCTCAAACGCGAACATCGTGCCGGTACGCCCAAAGCCGGTGAAAATCTCGTCAAAAATCAGCGTCAACCCGTAATGCGTGGCCGCGCGCCGCAGCCGTTGCAGCACGCCGGGCTCATGAAACACCATGCCGCCCGCCCCCTGCACCAGCGGCTCGATGATAATCGCCGCCAACTCCCTATGGTGGGCGTCCAGATAATCCTCGAACGCCGCGATGCTCGCCTCATCGCGCGGCAGCGCCACCACCGGCTGCTCGGGCAGCAGACCGGTGAACAGGCTGTGCATGCCCTCTTCCGGGTCGCAAATCGCCATGGTGCCGATGGTGTCGCCATGATACCCGCCGCGGAAGGCCAGCACCTTCACCCGCCCGCGCGCGCCGCGGTTCAGCCGCGACTGCACGGCGATCTTGATCGCCACCTCCACCGCCACCGAGCCCGAATCGGTGAAAAACACCCGGTTCAGGCTGCCCGGCATCAGCGCGCTCAGCCGCGTGGCCAGCTTGTAAGCCGGCTCATGCCCCAGTCCGCCAAACATCACATGGGGCATGCGCTCCAGCTGGGCGCGCACGGCCTCCACAATATGCGGGTGATTATAGCCATGCACCGCCGTCCACCACGAGGCGATGCCATCCACCAGCACCCGCCCGTCTTCCAGGTGGATTTCCGAGCCCGCCGTCCGCACCGCCGCCATGGGCAGCGGCGCGGTCTTCATCTGGGCATAAGGCAGCCACACATGGCGCCAGCCCGTCTCCAGCCAGCTCATCCTTCTGGGGTGATCCCCAGCTTGCCGAACAGCGCCTCATCGCGGCTGGTTTCGCTGTTTGGCGTGGTCAGCAGCTTGTCGCCATAAAAAATCGAGTTCGCCCCGGCCAGAAAGCACAGCGCCTGGGCTTCGTCGGTCATCTGCTCACGCCCGGCCGAGAGCCGCACATAGGATTTGGGCATGGTAATGCGCGCCGCCGCCACCACCCGCACGAAATCAATCGGGTCGATCCGCTTCTGCTCGGCCAAGGGCGTACCCTCCACCGCCACCAGCGCGTTGATCGGCACCGATTCGGGCGGCACATCAAGGCTGGCCAGCGTGGCGATCAGCCCGGCACGGTCATCCTCGCCCTCGCCCATGCCGACAATGCCGCCACAACACACATTAATGCCCGCATCGCGCACATTGGCCAGCGTATCCAGCCGGTCCTGATAGGTACGGGTGGTGATGATCTTGCCATAATATTCGGGCGAGGTATCGAGATTGTGGTTGTAATAATCCAACCCCGCCTCGCGCAGCTTCAGGCTCTGCTCCATGGTCAGCATGCCCAGCGTCACGCAGGTCTCCATGCCCAGGCTCTTCACGCCCTCGATCATGGCGCAGACATTCTCAAGATCGTGGTCCTTGGGGCTGCGCCACGCCGCGCCCATGCAAAACCGCGCCGCGCCCTTCTCCTTGGCCGCGCGCGCTTCGGCGAGCACCGCCTCCACCGCCATCAGCTTGTTGGCCTTGGTGCCGGTCTCATACTCGGCTGATTGCGGGCAATAGCCGCAATCCTCCGGGCAGCCGCCGGTTTTAATGGATAGCAGCGTCGAGACCTGCACTTTCGTGGGATCGAAATGCGCCCGATGCACGCTCATCGCCCGGAACACCAGCTCCGGAAACGGCAGCGCCAGCAAGGCGGCGACATCGTCACGGCTCCAGCGCGGCGTCGTGCTAATATGACTTTCAGGCACTGATTGCTCCTTGGTTGATTGAGATCAAACTAAACCCGTGCTTGAATTGTGAAAAGAGAACCGTCATGGCAAGTTATTTCATCACAGCGACAGGCACAGGCGCCGGCAAAACCTACGTTACCGCGGGGTTGATCAAGGCTGGCAGGGAACTCAAAAAGGAAATCGCGGCCATCAAGCCCGTGATGTCGGGTTATGACCCGGCCGAGGCCGCCGAGTCGGATGCCGGCATATTGCTCGAGGCCATGGGCCGCCCGGCCACGCCCAACAATGTCGCCACCATCAGCCCATGGCGGTTCACCGCCCCCCTCTCACCCGACATGGCAGGCGTGCGTGAAGGCAAGCGCGTCGGGTTCGATGATCTGCTCACCTTCTGCAAGGCGGCGGGCGCGGCGGCGCGCGGGCCGCTGCTCATCGAAGGGGTGGGCGGCGTCGCCGTGCCCCTCAACGATGACATGCTGGTCGCCGACTGGATCGCGGCGCTCAAAATCCCCGCTTTGCTGGTGGGCGGCACCTATCTCGGCTCCATCAGCCACACGCTCTCGGCGCTCGGCTTTCTGGTGCAGCAAAACATCAAAATCGCCGGGGTGGTGCTGAGCGAGAGCCCGGCCTCGCCGGTGCTGCCCGAAGAAACCGCGGCCACGCTGGAGCGCTTCATCACCTGCCCCATCCACATCATCCCACGCGACTTCGACGACGGCACGTTCCGCAAAATCGCCGCCCGGCTTTAGAGCCCGATGACATGAGGTGGAATCGCTTGGCGATCCCATCTCACATCTGAATCCGTCTCTATATCAATGAATTAGAGTGCGATGGTTTAGCTTTTAGAGCGACATCCAATCAAATGGAATCATTTGATTGGATAAAGTTGCTCGCCCAAACAAAGAGTTAGAGCAGTTTCCATGAACCTATGTGAATGGAAAATGCTCTAGCGGCCGATTTCGTCCATATCGAACGGCGTGGACTGGTAGATTTCGTTGATCCAGTTGCCGAACAGCAAATGGCCATGGCCGCGCCAGCAATTTTCGGGCGGCAGGGCGGCATTGTCGTGCGGGTAGTAATTGGCCGGCAGCTTGACCTCCACCCCGGCATTCACATCGCGCTTATATTCAATATCGAGCGTGTGAGAGTCGTATTCGAGGTGGTTGAAGCAGTGCAGCATGCGGCGCGCCGGATCCTCGATGATGCCGATACCGGTTTCCGCGCTCGCCGCCAGCACGTTCAGGCTGGCGGGAAGGTCGGTTTGGCGCACTTCGGTCCAGCGTGACACGGGCATGCCGAAATTGTCAGGGAAGCCGCGCAGCCAGGGGCTGGCGGGCTGGGTGACGCGGTGGGGAATGACCCCGAACGCCTTGGCCGGCAGAATATGCTTCGGCACGCCGTGGAAATGGTTGAGCGCGGCCTGCGCCGCCCAGCACACCATGAAGCCGCGATGAACGTGGGTTTGGGTCCAGTCGAAGATGCGGCGCAGCTCGTCCCAGTAGGTCACGGCATCGAAGGGGAGCTTTTCGATGGGCGCGCCGGTGATGATGAAGCCATCGAACCGCTCGTCGCGCACAGCCTCCCACGGGCGGTAGAAGGAGGCCATGTGGTCGGCCTCGGTGTGGCGCGAGACATGGTTGGTGATGCGCACCAAAGTCAGCTCGACCTGCAGCGGCGTGGCGCCGATGAGGCGGGCGAGCTGGGTTTCGGTGCTGATTTTGTCGGGCATGAGGTTGAGCAGCCCGATCCGCAGGGGGCGAATGTCCTGGCGGATGGCGTCGGCCTCGCTCATCACCACCAGCCCCTCGGCCTCGAGGGTGCGGCGGGCGGGCAAATCGTCAGGTATCTTGATCGGCATTGGTTACGGCAATTCCCTGGCTCAAAACAATGTCAATCGCTGAGGAGGCGCCGATGGCTCATCCGTTTCATTGCCGGTTGGGCCACATCCCCCTTTCTGTTGGGCAAGCGATGGAGACGACAAACCAGCCCTGAGGCTGTTTCCTCGTCATCGCCAGCCCGGAAAAGGGCACCACCTTGCCCGGAGCGGCAGGTTGGCGTTGGGCGCCGGCCCAACTCTTGATGTTGAGCCGATATTTATGGCGCGCGGCAATGGTTTGCAAGGGCTTGGCCCATTGCCGCGCAGCCGTGCGTATGGCGGCGGCCGAGATCATCACCCCGTCCGGCTGGCGGGCGGGGACGATTTATACCCTGCACTGAGGGCGGAGAGTTCAGTCCACCCGGCGCTTATATTTAGCCTTGGGCCGCTCATGTGAAATGGAGCCGTGCAAGGCCGAGCCCCGGCCCGAGAGGGAGGGGTTGGTCATGAAATACTCATGCGCCGAGGCCGGCGGGTCGCCGGGCGTTACCCGGACCCACGCGCCGGCCGGGGTGAGCACCGAGCTCTGGGCATCGTCGCGCAGATTATTGATCATGATCTGATCGAGAATTTGGGCATGGACGGTGGGGTTATGGATCGGCACGAAGGTTTCCACCCGGTGGTCCATGTTGCGGGCCATCCAGTCGGCCGAGGAGATGAACAGCTTGGCCTCGCGCGAGGGCAGCGTGTGGCCATTGGCAAACACGCAGACCCGGGCATGCTCGAGGAACCGGCCGACGATGGATTTGACCCGGATGGTCTCGGACAGGCCCGGCACCCCCGGGCGGAGGCAGCAAATGCCGCGCACCACGATGGAGACCGGCACGCCCGCGCGCGAGGCTTCATAGAGATGATCGATGAGCTTCTCATCGACCAGGGCGTTCATCTTAAGCCAGATGCCCGATGGCTTGCCGTGGCGGGCATTGGTGATTTCCTCATCGATGAGGGTGCCGATGGTCTTGCGGGTGGTGAGCGGCGAGAAGGCGAGCTGCTCCATTTTCTCGGGGCGGGCATAGCCGGTCATGTAATTGAACAGCCGGGCGGCGTCGCGGGTGAGCTGGGGGTCGCAGGTGAAGAAGGAAAGGTCGGTATAAATGCGCGCCGTGATCGGGTGGTAGTTGCCGGTGCCGAAATGCACATAGGCGCGCAAGGAATTGGCCTCGCGGCGCACCACATAAGAGACCTTGGCGTGGGTTTTGAGGCCCACGAACCCAAACACCACCTGCACCCCCGCGGCCTCGAGCGTGCGTGAGAGGCGGATATTGGCTTCCTCATCGAAGCGCGCGCGCAGCTCGACCATGGCGGTAACGGATTTACCAGCCTCGGCGGCCTCGATCAGCGCCTTGACGATGGGGGAATCCCGGCTGGTGCGGTAGAGCGTTTGCTTGATGGCGACGACCGCCGGGTCGGTGGCGGCCTGGCGCAGAAACTGCACCACGACATCGAAGCTCTCGAACGGATGATGGACCAGAATATCCTTGGCCCGGATGGCGGCGAAGCAGTCCCCCGCGAAATCGCGGATGCGCTCGGGGAAACGGGCGGCATAGGGGGTAAAGAGCAGGTCGGGCCGGTCATCGACGATCAGCTGCTTGACATCGACCAAACCGATGATGCCGGTTTCGGGATAAATCTGGTCGTGGGGCGCCTCGACCGCGCTGATCACCAGCTCGCGCAGTTCGTGGGGCATGTCAGCCTGCACGGTGAGCGAGATGACCACGCCGCGCCGGCGCCGCTTGAGGGCGGTTTCGTAGGAGCGCACCAGATCCTCGGCCTCTTCCTCGAACTCGACATCGGTGTCGCGGATGAGGCGGAACAGGCCCGAACCCTGGACGGTGAAGCCAGGGAAGAGATGGCCCATATTCATGGCCACCAGCTCCTCGAGCATGATGAAGCGGATCGGCTGGCCCGGCATATCGGGCAGGCGCACGAAACGCTCGATCTGGGCGGGCAAGGGAATGAGCGCCGACATCTGGCCGCGGTCATCGTCGCGCGCCAGCGAGAGCGCCATGACCAGCCCCATATTGGGAATGAAGGGGAACGGATGGGCCGGGTCAACGGCCAGCGGCGTGAGCACGGGAAAGACCCGTTCCATGAAATAGGAATCGAGGAACCCGGCATCGTCGGAGGTCAGCTCGCTGGCGGCGCATACCACCAGCCCGGCCAAGGCCAGCAGCTCGCGCAGTTCGGTGAAGGCGGCTTGCTGGGAGACGATGAGCTCACGCGCATGGGTGTTGATGGCGGCGAGCTGCTGGGCGGGGGTTAGGCCATCGGCCGAGCGTTCGAGCACGCCGGCGCGCTCCTGGCCGATGAGACCGGCGACACGCACGGAATAAAACTCATCGAGGTTGGAGGCGCTGATGGAGACGAAGCGCAGCCGCTCGAGCAGCGGGTGGCGGGTGTTGCGGGCCTCGCCCACGACGCGAAAATTGAAATCCAGCCAGGAAAGCTCGCGGTTGATGAAGCGAGCCGGGTCATCTTGGGAAATGGCGGGCGCGGTGAGGGCGGACATCTGGTTCATATGCGTATCTCTAACAGCCTGTCCCGCCTGAGCGGGTGACGTTATTTTAACAATTATGTCTCGGACAACATTTCGGTGACAATATCAGTGGCGAGGCCGCGCGTGATGCGGGCGCTGCGGTCGAGCGCCAGGCGGTCGAGCCGGGCGATGGCCTCGCGGTAATAAAAGCCCGAGCGGGGCAGATGCAACATGAGCAGGTTGCGCACGGGGATGGAGAGGTTGAGCTGGCGCTCGGCGGCCAGGCGCAGCAGCAGCATCTCGAGCAGCTCATCCTCGGGCGGGCGGATTTCAACCTCGGACGAGGCGCGCAGGCGGGAGGTGAGGTCGGCGAGCTTGTAGCCCATGCGGTGGGGCGCCAGGCGCGAGGCCAGCAGCACGGCGAAACCGAATTCACGCGCGGCGTTGAGCAGATGCAGAAGAGCGGTGGGCTCGGGGATGGCATCCGCATCGTCAATGGCAAGCGGACCGGCGATTTGGGGCAGGCCGCGCAGGGCGGCGCCTTCGATGATCTGCGCCCGCACCTGCCCGGCCCAGATGTGGAGCAGATGGGTTTTGCCCACCCCCGCCTCGCCATGCAGAATGAGGCGGCCATTGCTCCAGCGTTCAGGCGCGGCCAGCCAGGCGCGCGCGCCGGCGTTCGAGGGGGCGGGGCAGAAATCCTCGGGCGAGAAGCGGTGTGGCTCGGCGAAGGGCAAGGCGAGTTGGCGCATGGCGTTCATTCGGGCGCCGGGTCGAGATAGAGGGAGGATTGCAGATAGCGCCGCAGCCAGAAGCGCGTGAGCACGCCCAGGGTCGCCGTGACCGGCACCGCCAGCATGATGCCGACAAACCCAAACGCCGCGCCGCCCGCGAACAAGGCAAAGATGATCCAGACCGCCGGCAGGCCCAGCCGGTCGCCCAGAAAGCGGGGTTGGATGAAATAATCGTTCAAGGCCTGGCCGCAGGCGAACACAATGAGCACCGCGATGATGCCATGCCAGCCGGGATTTTGGTTGAGCGAGATGAGCACCGCCGTGATGCCGCCCAAAAGCGTGCCGACATAGGGGATGAACGACAGCAGCCCCGCCGCCAGCCCGACGATGAGCCCAAATTGCAGCCCGGTGATGCTGAGCCCCAGCGCATAAACCAGCGCCAGCACCAGGCAGCAAATGGCTTGGCCGCGGATCCAGGCAGCCAGCACGCGGTTGACCTCGATGGCCTGGGCGCGGACCAGGGGCGCGTAGGGGCGGGGCACGAAACGGTCGAGCGCGGCGATGATGCGGGGCCAGTCGCGCAGGAAGTAGAACCCGACAATGGGCGTGACGATGAGCAGGGACAGCAGATTAACCACCGCGAAGCTGCTGCCAATGATGTTGGTAACCGCCCGGCCCGCGAAGGAGGCGATGGTGCCGGCCTGATTCTCGGCGATGGTTTGCAGCTTGTTGCTCACCTCGCCCTGACCAAAACGGTGCTCCAGCCCATGGACGAAGAGACCGAAATCCTTTTGCGCGGTGGAGACATAGCCAGGCATGTTCTGCGCCAGCGCCACCGCCTGATCGGCGATGACGGGGTAGAGCTGAAGGATGAACAGCGCCAAGGCGATGAACAGCGCGAACAGCGTGGCCAGCGCCCCCACCGCGCGGCGCGCGCCCAGCTGCTCGAGCTTGGTAACCACGGGATCGAGGAAATAGGCCAGCCCGGCGGCCACCACGAAGGGCAGCAAAATGCTCGCGAACAGCCGCAGGCACAGCCACAAGACCCCCAAAGCCGCCACGGCCAGAACCAGCCGCCGCCATTGTGTGCGGCGGATGCGCGCCTGCAAGGGGAGGTTTTCGCTCAAACCCGGCCTCGCGGTGATTGCGTGGGCACGCCGCCTGTGTTCAAACGCGGCGGAGAGTTCGAAGGTCCGGTTTTTGACATGGGCCGAGGTTAGCGCATCGGGGGCTTGTATGACCAGTGTGACGTACCGGGATGCCGGGGTGGATATCGAGGCGGGCGATGCCCTGGTCGAGGCGATCAAGCCGCTGGCCAAGGCGACCAACCGCGCGGGTGTGCTGGGCGGCATTGGCGGGTTCGGCGCGCTGTTCGACCTCAAGGCCGCGGGCTACACCGATCCGGTTCTGGTCTCGACCACCGACGGCGTGGGCACCAAGCTCAAAATCGCCATCGAGACCGGCGTGCATGATTTCGTCGGCATCGATCTGGTCGCCATGTGCGTGAATGATTTGATCGTGCAGGGCGCGGCACCGCTGTTTTTTCTCGATTATTTCGCCACCGGCGCGCTCGATGTCCAGGCCGCCAAGCGGGTGATCGCGGGGATCGCCGAGGGCTGCAAACAGGCCGATTGCGCGCTGGTGGGCGGCGAAACGGCCGAGATGCCGGGCATGTATGGCGCGGGCGATTATGATTTGGCCGGCTTCTCGGTGGGGGCGGCCGAGCGCGCCGAGCTGCTGCCCGCCAATGTCACCGTGGGCGACGCGATTCTGGGCCTGCCCTCGTCGGGCGTGCATTCCAACGGCTTTTCGCTGGTGCGGCGGATTTTCCGCGATGCCGGACTGGGCTGGGACTCGGAGATTCTGGGCGGTCAGCGCGCCGCCAATGTGCTGCTGACGCCGACCCGCATTTATGTCCGCCCGGTGCTGGCGCTGCATAAGGCCGGGCTGCTCAAGGGCGCCGCCCACATTACCGGCGGCGGGCTGCCCGGCAACCTGCCCCGCGTGCTGCCCAAGGGCTGCGGCGCCAAGCTCACCGCGCCCTGGGCCATGCCGGAGATTTTTGGCTTGCTGCGCGAGCTTGGCAATGTCGCGCCCGAGGAGATGCTGCGGGTGTTTAATTGCGGGGTCGGCATGGCGCTGATCGTCTCTGACAAGGACGCCGCGCTGGCGGCCTTGCGTGAGGCCGGCGAGGCGCCGTTTGTGCTGGGTGAGATCACCGCGCGGCCTGGCATCGAGATTGAGGGCGCGGATACGCTCTTCGCATGAGGAAAGTACGGGTCGCCGTGCTGATTTCGGGGCGCGGCTCGAACATGGAAGCGCTGGTGAAGGCGGCCAAGGCGCCCGATTACCCGGCCGAGATTGCCCTGGTGCTCTCGAACAAGGAGGACGCCAAGGGGCTCGAAATCGCCCGCGCGCTGGGCGTGAGGGCCGAGGCCTTGGCCAGCAAGCCGTTTGGCCGCGACCGCGCGGCGCATGAGCGGCTGGTGGATGAGCGTCTGCGCGAGGCGGGCGTGGAGCTGGTGTGTCTGGCCGGTTATATGCGGCTGCTGACGCCCTATTTGGTGCGGCGCTGGGCGGGACGGATGCTCAATATCCACCCCAGCCTGCTGCCGGAATTTCCAGGGCTCGATACCCACCAGCGGGCGATCGACGCGGGGGCCGCCGAACATGGCTGCACCGTGCATCTGGTGACCGAGGGCATGGATGAAGGGCCGGTGCTGGGCCAGGCGCGGGTGCCGGTGCTCGCCACCGACACCGAGGACACCCTGGCCGCGCGGGTACTGGAACAGGAGCACAGGCTCTACCCGGCCATGCTGGCGGAACAGGCGCGTAAAATTCTCTTGTCAGACGGCTGAGGCGTTTTTTAAGCTCACCCTCAAACAGATGAAGGGGGATGAGATGGCGCACGGCATGCACAGCCAGGAGCTGGTTGAGGGGGGCGTGGATTTTGACACGCCGGCTCAGAAGGGCTGGGGGTTTTTTGTTAAATTCGCCTTCTGGACGGTGATTGTCATTATCGCCGGGCTGCTGCTGATCGGCGCCATGACGGTGTGGAGCTGAACCTCACCGCTCAGGGCGCGATGATCTGGCGCAGCAGCCGGCGTTTGGTGTCAACGAAGCCCATTTTCTCATAAAGCGCGTAGGCGCGGTGGTTGGTGGCCTCGACCTCGAGCAGCAGGGCGCGGATGCCCAGCACGCGCGCGGCCTCGATGGCCAGCTCGACCGCGCGCCGCCCCAGCCCTTGGCCGCGCAGGCCGGGGATGAGATAGATATCGTCGATATAGCCATCATAACCGCCATTTTCGACCGAATAGCCGATGGTGAGCACAAAGAACCCCACGGGCTGGCCATTGAGCGCGAGCATGTAGGCGGGAGCCAGCGGTTCGCCAGCCACCACGCGGCCAATGGTGGCCAGCGCCGCGTCATCGAGGGGGGAGCCGTCTTCAAGGTGGAAGTCGCGGCAGAAAGCCAGGAATTGGGCTTCATCGGCCGGGGTGGCGCGGCGGGCGGTGAGGGTCATTTCAGCCGCACCGTCAGGCTGCGTTCCTCGAGCGCGTCAATCAGGGCCTCCGCGCCCCCGCGCAGCAGGCGCGCGAGCAAACCGCCGGGCGGTTTGGCCCGGAAATAGACCGGCCGCGCCCGCTTGCCCCCAAGCTCGCGCACCACGGTCTCAACATCGCCAAACCCATCGATCAGCCCGCGCGCCAGCGCGGTTTGGCCGAGCATGTAGCCGCCATCGAAAATCAACGCCTCATCGGCGCACAGCCGCGCGCCACGGCGGTCGCGCACCCAGGATTTGAAAGCCCCATGCGCCTGATCCAGCAAATCTTGGGTGAAGGCCACGTCGTCGGAGGCCTCGGGGGCGAACATGTCGTTACGGCGCTTATGGGCGCCGGCGGTGCGGGTGCGGCGGGTGATACCGTGGCGAAGGATGAACTCATCGAGCCCAAACCCCTCGCTGACCACACCAATAGAACCGACGATGGAGAGCCGGTTGGCAAGGATGCGGTCAGCCGCGCAGGCCAGCCAATAGCCGCCCGACGCCCCGACATCGCCAATGACCGCCGTGACGGCAATGTCATGCGCCTCGGCCTGGCGGCGGATGGCCTGGCCAATGAGGTCGGATTGCGCGGCCGAGCCGCCGGGGCTCTCGATGGCCAGCACGAGGTTTTGAGAGCGCCTGGCCAGCGCGGCGGCCTTGGCCAGCGGCGCGGACAAGGCTTCGAGATTAACCAGCCCCGCGCGCGGCGCGATAAGGCCGCGAATGACCAGGACAGGGATTTTGGGGGCAATAAAGGGCAGGCGCATGGCGCCAGGATGAAGCTACTCGGCCGGTTCGGCAAGGCGGGCGCGCTCGGCTTCGAACATGTAGTCGCGCGTCAGCGGCAGGGCGGTTGGTTCGCGCGCCAGCTGGAGCTGGAAATTCATGTGATCGGCCAAGCGGAACGCCAGCTCGGAGCCGGCGAGGTAGAATTCGAACATCCGGCAGAAACGTTCATCGTAGAGAGCGCTGATGGCGTCGCGGTTGGCGGCGAAACGCTTACGCCAGAGCGCCAGGGTCGCCGCGTAATGCAGGCGCAGAATTTCGACATCGGTGATGATGAGGCCAGACGCCTCGACAGGCCCCATGACTTCGGAGAGCGCCGGCGAATAACCGCCGGGGAAGATATATTTGGCGATCCAGCCATTGGTGGCCGAGGGGCCGGCACTGCGCCCAATGGAATGGACAAGGGCCACCCCGTCGGGTTTGAGGCAGCGCTTGATGGCGGCGAAATAGGCCGGATAGTTGGGCACGCCGACATGCTCGAACATGCCCACCGAGACAATGCGGTCAAATGGCTGGTTGAGCGCGCGGTAATCTTGCAGCTCGAAGCGCACGCGCGCCGAGAGTCCGGCCTCGGCGGCGCGGGCGCGCGCGGCGGCGAGCTGTTCTTCTGAGAGGGTAATGCCCAGCACCCGCGCGCCGTACTCCCGCGCGAGGGTGAGCGCCATGCCGCCCCAGCCGCAGCCAATATCGAGCACCTCGAGGCCTGGGCGGGTGAGCGCCAGCTTGGCGGCGATATGGCGCTTCTTGGCCACCTGCGCGGCTTCGAGCGTTTCATCGCCGTGGGGGAAATAGGCGCAGGAATATTGCCGGTCACGGTCGAGGAACAGCGCATAGAGCCGGCCATTGAGGTCGTAATGATGGGCGACATTATGCTTGGCGCGCTTGGCCGGGTTGGCTTGCAGCAGCGGGCGGAGCAGCTGGTCGAGCTTTTCCTTCCAGGCGAGCGCGGGAATGGTGCGGTCGCGAATATTGGCGTAAAACACCGCCAGCAGCTCGTAGATGCCACCATTGAAGGGCATGATGCCCTGGTCCATATAGGCCTCGCCCAGGGCCATGCCGGGGTCGAGCGCCAGGCGGCGCACCCAGCTATCGCCCCGTATGCGCATGCCGGCCGCGAAGCCCGTGCCGTTGCCGTAGCTGGTGCGCTGGTCATCGGGCCAGATGACATCGAGCCGCCCCTCGCGGACGGTGGCGATGAAGAGATGATGCAAGGCTGCGCGGAATCCGAACTTCACGTCATGCTCCTTGAACCTTGAGACAACGCAGAACCAGACGGCGAAACTGGCGGGATTGTAACCGGGCGGGGAAAGCGGGCGCAAATAAAAACGGCCCCCGCACAAGGCAGGGGCCGTTACCTTTAAGCTCATTTCATCCGCGCTTCAGCGGATGGTAAGGACTCAGGCCTCGGCGGCCTCTTCCTCACCGAAGAGCGGCCCGAGTTCGGGCTTCTCATCGGCTTCGCGCTGGATTTCCTCACCCCGCGCCTGCTTCTCGGCTTCCTCGACCGAACGGGCGGCGTTCACCTTGATGTCGATGATCACTTCGGGGTGCAGCTCGACGCGCACGCTCGAAATACCCAGCGACTTGATGGGGTGAACCAGCAACACCTGGTTGCGGGTGATGGTCAGACCGGCAGCGGTGGCGGCATCGGAGATGTCGCGGCTGGAGACCGAACCATAAAGCGCGCCGGACTCGGAGGCCTGGCGGATGAGGGTGACGGAGAGCCCCGCCACGCGCTCGGCCACGCGCTCGGCTTCCTCGCGGCGCTTGAGGTTCTGGGCCTCGAGCTGAACGCGCTCGCGCTCGAAACGCTCCTTGTTCGCCTTGGTGGCGCGCACAGCCTTGCCCTGGGGCAGCAGGAAGTTACGGGCATAGCCCGGCTTCACCGACACCAGCTCGCCCATCTGGCCAAGCTTTTCCACGCGCTGAAGGAGGATCAGATCAATGTTTGCCATTGTTCGCGCTCCTTAGCTCAGCACGTAGGGGAGCAGGGCCAGGAAGCGGGCGCGCTTGATGGCTTTCGCCAGCTCACGCTGCTTCTTGCCCGACACGGCGGTGATGCGCGAGGGCACGATCTTGCCGCGCTCGGAGAGGAAGCGCGACAGGAGCCGCACATCCTTATAGTCGATCGCCGGCGCGCCGGCGCCCGAGAAGGGGCACGACTTCTTGCGACGGAAGAACGGGCGGCGGGCGCCAACGGCCGGGCGGCGCAGGCCGGGGGTGGGTTCGTTGGTTTCAGACATCAGACTTCCTCCTCGGCGCTGAAATCGTCGCGGTCGGCGCGGAACTCATCACGCGCGCGGAACTCCTCGCGGTCATCGAAGCCGCGCTTGCGGCCCGACTCGAAGCGGCCAGCGGGCTTGGGCCCACGGAAGGCGCGCTCGCGGTCATCGGACTTGCGAGACAGAATGGCCGAGGGCTCCTCGGAAATCTCTTCGACGCGAACGGTCAGGAAGCGCAGCACGTCCTCGTTCAGGGTGAGCTGGCGCTCCATCTCGAGAACGGCGGGCGACGCGGCATCGAGGCCGAGCAGCATGTAATGGCCCTTGCGGTTCTTCTTGATGCGGTAAGAGAGCGCGCGCAGGCCCCAATATTCGCGCTTCTTGACGGCGCCGCCGCCGGCTTCGATGATCGCGGTGGCGGCGTCGGCGACGGCTTCGGCCTGGGCTTGGGTGATCTCGCTGCGCGCGATCACCACGGTTTCATAAAGCGGCATTTCGTACCCCCTTTGGCTGATCAGCTCAGGCCCTGGTCTGGACCACCCGGAATTGGGACGAGCATAGCCGGGCGCGATGCCACGCACCCGGCAGGGAAGCGGGGCCTAAAGCACGGTTTGGCGCGGGCTACAAGAGGGGTGGGGGCTATTGCCAAAAATAGGGCCGGTGGGTAGGGGAAGCCACGTTTTTTCACACGGGATAGATCAATGACCGAGCATACCAATCTGGGCCTGCAAGAGGCCGCTGTCCGCCTGGGCGTTTCGGTGCGCGTGCTGCGCCGCGCCATCCGCGCCGGGCGCATTGCCGCGCCGGGCAAGGTGAGCGCCACCACCGCCTTCACCAACGAGTGGCTGCTGGCCACCGAGGCCGCCGTCGGCGCCGACCCTTCGCTGCTCTCGCGCGCGCTGAACCAGAAAGTGCCGCCCTTCGCCCGTTATGAGGGCACCTCGGCGTGGCGCAAATATCTCTCGCGGGCGCGTGATTATGCCCGCTTCAAGGCCGAAATCGCCGCCTGATCGCGGCGGGGCCTGAGTTTGCAAAACGGCCGGCGGGGTAACCTGCCGGCCGTTTTTTTTGCGTGGCGGGGCGCGCGCCGTTCAGGTGTGCAGCGTGGCTTCCACGATATCGGGCTCATCGGGGATACGGGAGATGGCAAAGCCCAGCCGCTTGATGAAGGCCAGCATGGGGGCATTGTCGGCCAGAATCTGGCCGGTGATTTCCTTGACCCCCTGCGCCCGCCCCCACTCGATGATGGCGCGCATGAGCGCCGAGCCGATGCCCGAGCCCTTGCCCGCCGGCTCCACCGCGACGGCGAATTCGGCGGAGAGACCGTCTGTATCATCACGCACCAAACGGGCAACGCCCATGGTCTCCCCCGTCGAGTTGCGTACCGCGATCATCGCCATCTCGCGCACGTAATCCACATCCGTCAGGCGGGCAATTTGCTCGGGCGGCAGCTGGCGCATGGGCGAGAAGAAGCGGTAGCGCATGTCTTCGGGGGTGAAGCGCGTGAGCATGGCGGCGTGAGCATCGGCGTCTTCGGGGCGGATGGGGCGGATGGTGAAGCTTTGCCCCTTGGCGCCATAGTGGCTGACCAGCTCAACCGGATAGGGCGAGATGATCATGGGCGGGCGGCTGGTGCCGGCGGGGCGCAGTTGAATACGCGCGCTGGCCGCCACCACGCCGTGCTCATTGGCGAAGATCGGGTCGAGATCGAGCATGGCGATGTCGGGCGTGTCGATGATGAGCTGGCTGACCCGCACCAGGGTTTTGGCGACATCGTCGAGCTTGGCCGCCGCCTGGCCGCGATGCGCGGCGAGCAGCGGGGCCACGCAGGAGCGCTTGATGAGCGCGTGGGCGAGGTTGAGGTTGAGGGGCGGCAATTCAGGCGTGAGGCCGATGACGCTCGCGCGGTCGCCGCCGCCGGGACCGAACCCGATGATCGGGCCCATGACCGGGTGGTCATTGACATGGATGCGCAAGGCCGTGCCGCGCGGCGCCTGGGTTTGCACCACGAATTCGGTGCCGACCCAGGGCAGCCCTTGCTCGGCCAGGCGGGTTTGAATGGCGCGCGCGGCCAGAATGACGGCGTGCTGGTCATGCAGATCGAGCGCCACGGTGCCTTCCAGCCGGGTGGACGGCATGTCGGGGTGATAGAGCTTGATGACCGCGGGGAAGCCGAGCGCCAGGGCGGCTTCCCCGGCCTCTTCGGGGGTTTTGGCGTGGCGGGTCTGGATGACCGGGATATGATAGGCGTTGATGATCGCCAGCGCGTCATCTTGCACCAGCGCCTCGTGGCCCATGGCGCGCGCCGCCTCGATGCGCCCGGCGACCGAGGCGGTGTTGGGGGAGATGGTGAGCACCTCTGAGTCCGGCAGTTCGCGCGCGGCGGCGCGGTTGCGGCGGTTGCGCAGCAAATGCCGGAACCCGGCGATGGCATGCTCGGGCATGTCGAAGCAGGCGAGCCGGGCCTGGCTCAGCCGGTGGCGGTGCTCAAGCCCCTGGGCCTCGCCCATGGCGGCGATGAGCAGCGGGATTTTGACGGTTTTGGCGCAGGCGATGAGGGCTTCGATGACGGCATGGTCGTCATCGCCCGTGGGGGCGTGGATGACCAATATGCCGCCAACCTCCGGCACGGGGGAGAGCAGAGCGGCGAGGTCGGCAAGGCGGGTGGGGGTTTCCTTACCGGCGAAGATCGGCCCTTCCGGCGGCTCGCGCCCCAAGGTGAGCGCCAGCACGGCCTTGGTTTCGGGGCTGAGTTTGCTGAGCGTGATGCCGTTTTTGAGCGCCTCATCGGCAGCCAGCCGGCCAAGCGAGACCGAATTGGTGATGATGGCCAAGCTCTCGGCGCGGGCGGGCTTGACGCGCGTCAGTGTTTCGGCGGCGGCCAGAAACTCGGCGACACCGCCGGTGAGCAGCACGCCGGCGCGCGACATGGCGGCCTCCAGCGCCTCATAAGAGCCACCATGCTCATCGCGCAGGCGCACGCCGGGGGCCACGGCGACCACCGGGCGCAGGCGCGCGGCGGCGCGGGCGGCGGAGAAAAAGGCTTTCGGATTCCGCAGCCGGTCGATCTCGAGCATGATGGCGACCGTGTTGGGGTCGCGGCAGACATGGTCGAGCACCAGGCCGAAGCCGACATCGGCATTACCGCCAATGCCTATGAGATGGCTGAAGCCGACCCCATTGGGCACCGCCCAATCGATGACCGTGCGCGCGATGGAAGAGGATTGACCGATGAGCGCCACGCGCCCCTTGCCCGGCACCGAGGCGAAGGGCGAAGCGTTGAGCCCGAGCGAGGGCACCACCAGCCCAAACGAGTGCGCGCCCAGCACACGCACCCCGGCCTCACGCGCCTGGGCGCGCAGGTCGGGACATTGTGAGAGCACGATGGCGCCGCGCGTGTTCAGGGCGGCGGCGCGCCTGAGCGCGGCGGGCACATCGGCGGGGGCATCGGCGATCAGGGTGAGGTCGGCGGCTTCGTGGGGCGCGTCATCGGTGCCAAGGGGGCCGCGAAACCCGCCGGCTTGCAAATTGGCGAGCAGCCTGGCGCCCAGCGCGGTGGCGCCGCCGCTGAGCATCAGGCTCTCGGGGTGCAGCAGCCGCGCGGGGTCGAAGCGCTTATATTTCGAGATGGCCAAGGTTGGTCTCCGACAGCATATGGTTTTGGATTGAGCCGCGAAGCTCAATTCAGAACCATACATCTTGCGATGCCACGCACCTCGTGATGCCTTATGCTCCCCGGAGCGGCGGCGCGGCGGGGCCAAAACCGGCGGCCCTGGGGGTGCGCTCCACACCTATCCCCGATATACACTGGCCGGCGGGGGGATTGCCAACCTCCCGACGCTGGTTCTGGATAAATTCTGTTTCTAAGATTGAAGACGATGAACGCGATTGACACCCCAGCGCCGCTGGCGCCCCGCCTGCCGCCCAGCAACCTCGCCGCCGAGCAGGCGCTGCTGGGCGCGCTGTTGGCCAACAACAAAGCCTATGAGCGGGTTTCGGAATTTCTGGCGGCCGAGCATTTCGCCCACCCCGTGCATGGGCGGATTTATGACGCCATCGCCCGGCGCTGCGAAGCCGGGCAGATCGCCGACCCGGTGACATTACGCGCCGAATTTGAGCATTCCGGCGCACTGGCCGAGGTGGGCGGCATGGCCTATCTGGCGCAGCTGCTGTCGGCCATGGTCGGCATCATCAATGCCGGCGATTACGGGCGGGTGGTGCGCGATGCCTGGCTGCGCCGCCAGCTGGTCGATATTGGCGAGACGGTGGTGAACCGCGCCTATGGCGCCGAGCCGGGGTTGGATGGCTCGGACCAGATCGAGGCCGCCGAACAGGCTTTGTTTGAGCTGGCCACCCATGGCGACCAGGAAGGCCAGGCGCTGACGCTGCGCAAGGCGCTCAGCATCGCCATCGACCTGGCCTCGAAGGCGTTTCACAATCAGGGGTCGGTCTCGGGGCTCGATACGGGGCTGCGCGATTTGAACAAGCGCACCGGCGGCTTGCACCCGTCCGACCTCATCATTCTGGCCGGGCGGCCGGGCATGGGCAAAACCGCGCTGGCCACCAAGGTTGCCTTCGGCGCCGCCCGCTCAATGCTGGCCAGCGCGCGCGCCGACAACCCCAACGCCCTGGCCAAGGAGTGCGTGGCGATTTTTTCGCTGGAAATGAGCGCCGACCAGCTGGCCACGCGCTTGCTGGCCGAGGAGGCGCGGATTTCGGGCGACAAG
Organism: Pseudomonadota bacterium; assembly: GCA_021809435.1. GTDB lineage: Bacteria > Pseudomonadota > Alphaproteobacteria > Acetobacterales > Acetobacteraceae > Acidocella. The sequence goes on from JAKBAD010000002.1 coordinate 284,590, forward strand.
ATCAGGCGTGGCGAGATCGCGACCCGCGATTTCGACAATTTCGTGAAGGTCAGCCGCGAGATTTCCGATATTCCCCTGGTCATCGACGACACCCCCGCCATCACCCTCTCGGCGCTGCGCACGCGCTGCCGGCGGCTCAAGCGCACCCAGGGTCTGGGGCTAGTGGTGGTGGATTATTTGCAGCTCATGCGCCCCGCCGCCGGCACGCGCCCCGAATCGCGCGTGCTGGAAATCAGCCAGATCACCCAGGGGCTCAAAGCCATCGCCAAGGAGCTGGCGGTGCCGGTCATCGCGCTCTCGCAGCTCTCACGCTCCGTCGAGAGCCGTGACGACAAGCGGCCCCAGCTCTCGGATCTGCGTGAATCAGGCTCGATCGAGCAAGACGCCGACATGGTGATGTTCGTTTACCGCGACGAATATTACCTCCAGCAGCGCGAGCCCAAGATCACCAGCTTCGACCGGGATGACAAATACCAGGAGGCGATGGAGAAATGGAAAGCGGATATGCAGACCGTCTACCAGAAGGCCGAGCTGATCATCGCCAAGCAGCGTCACGGGCCGACCGGCAAGATCGATTTGTTCTTCGAGGGCGAGTTCACGCGCTTCGCGGACCTCGACACGCTGCACGAATAGCGCCAAAAGCCGCAACGTGACCGGATTTCTCGATATTGATCTTGGCGCGGTTGTGGCCAACTGGCGCCATTTGAGTGGGCTGCATGCGGGCGAAACGGCCGCGGTGGTCAAGGCGGATGCTTACGGGCTGGGCATGCTGCCGGTGGCGCGGGCGCTGGCGGGCGCGGGATGCGCGAGCTTTTTCACCGCCCATCTCGAAGAGGCGGTGGCCTTGCGCGCGGCCCTGCCCGAGGCGCGGATCATGGCGCTGAACGGGATGCTGCCCCACGCCGCCGCCGATTTTGTGGCCCACGACATTACCCCGGTGCTGTGCAGCCTGAAGGAAATCGCCCTGTGGAGCGCGGAAGCCAAGGGGCTGGGTCGGGCGCTGCCTTGTTTCCTGCATATTGAGACCGGCATGAACCGCCTGGCTTTGCCCCCGGCCGAGCTGGCGGTTTTGCGCGCCGAGCCCGAGCGGCTGACGGGCGTGCAGGTGGAGGTGGTGATGAGCCATCTGGCGGCCTCGGATATGCCGGAGGATCGCCAAAATGAGCAGCAGGCGCTGAAATTCTATGCCGCGGCCTTGCAGTTTCCCCACGCCAAAAAAAGCTTGGCCAATTCGTCGGGCATGTTTCTCTCGCCCTTCTTTCACACCAATTTGGCCCGGCCCGGCGCCGCGCTATATGGCATGAACCCCACGCCCGGGCGTAAAAACCCCATGAAGCCGGTGGTGCGGCTGACCGCGCCGGTCTTGCAGATCAGGGATTTGGCGGCGGGCGAGACGGTGGGGTATGCGGGCACCTGGAAGGCCGAGCGGCCGAGCCGGGTGGCCACCATCGGGGTTGGCTACGCCGACGGCTATATGCGCGCGCTGACCAACCGTGGTCATGCCTGGTTCGAGGGGCGGCGCGTGCCGCTGATCGGGCGGGTGTCGATGGATCTCGCCACGTTCGATGTCACCGACACACCGATCAACCCCGGCGACGCGCTGGTGCTGCTGGGGCCTGAACATGGGGTGGATGAGCTGGCCGTGGAGGCCCGGACCATCGGGTATGAAATTCTCACTTCGCTGGGGCGGCGCTATAAGCGCCGGTATATAGGCGCATGAACCGGCTTTTGGGGCTGATCGAGGCGCTGGGCGCCGTGGTGCTGGGGGTGATTGAGTTCACCGGCGAACTGGCGATTTTCGCGGTCTCGGGCGTGCTCTATATTTTCCGCCCGCCTTATTACCCGCGCCTCATCGGCCGGGCATTCATGGAAATCGGTTATTTCTCCCTGCCGGTGGTGGCGTTGACCGCCTTGTTCACCGGCATGGTGCTGGCGCTGCAATCCTACACCGGCTTCTCGCGCTTTGGCGCCGAGAGCGCCATCGCCTCGGTGGTGGTGCTGTCGGTCACGCGTGAACTGGGGCCGGTGCTGGCCGGGCTGATGGTGGCTGGGCGCGCGGGCGCGGCCATGGCGGCCGAGCTTGGCACCATGCGCGTCACCGACCAGATCGACGCGCTCTCCACCCTTTCCACCCAGCCCATGGGCTATTTGGTCGCCCCCCGGCTGCTCGCCGCCACCATCGCCCTGCCGCTGCTGGTGGTGCTGGCCGATATTCTAGGCGTGATGGGCGGGTTTTTGGTGGCCACCCAGAAGCTCGGCTTCTCCTCGGGGGCCTATCTGGTTTCGACCTTCACCAACCTGAAGTCGGAAGACGTGATGTCGGGGCTGATCAAGGCGGCGGTGTTCGGGTTTGTCATCGCGCTGATGGGCTGCTTCAACGGCTACCGCTCCAAGGGCGGTGCCGAGGGCGTGGGCACGGCCACCACCTCGGCGGTGGTGTCGGCCTCCATCCTCATTTTGGCGCTCGATTATATTCTCACCCAGGTCTTGTTCGTAAAATGAGCGCCACCCCTAAAATCCGCATCCGGGGCCTCAAGAAACGCTTTGGCGCCAAACAGGTGCTCGATGGCGTGGATCTGGACGTGGCCAAGGGCACGGGCATGGTGGTGATCGGCGGTTCAGGCACGGGCAAATCGGTGCTGATCAAGTCGATCTTGGGTCTGGTGACGCCCGATGAGGGGGTGATTGAAATCGACGGCGAGGATGTGCTGCGCGCGCCCAAGCGCCGGGCGCGCGAGCTGCGCGCCCAGATCGGCATGCTGTTTCAAAACGGCGCCTTGTTCGATTCGATGAAGGTTTGGGAGAATGTGTGTTTCGGCCTGCTGGCCCAAAACCGCGTGACCCGCCGACAGGCGCGCGACAAGGCGGTGGAGATTCTGGCCCAGGTGGGGCTGGATGCCAGTGTCGCCGGGCTCTCGCCCTCCGAGCTTTCAGGCGGCATGCAAAAGCGCGTGGGGCTGGCGCGCGCCATTGCCGCGGAGCCGGCGATCATGTTTTTCGACGAGCCGACCACCGGGCTCGACCCGATCATGGGCGCGGTGATCGATGAGCTGATCGTCGATTGCGTGAAGCGGCTGGGCAGTACCTCGATCGCCATCACCCATGACATGGCGAGCGCCCAGCGGATCGGCGATGCCGCCGCCATGCTCTATCAGGGCAAGGTCTCGTGGACCGGCCCGGCCGCCGAGCTGCTGACCACCACCGACCCGGTGGTGGACCAGTTCACCCATGGCCGCGCCCATGGGCCAATTACCATGGCGCTGCGCAAATAGGGCCTGACTTGACCCGAGCGCCACAGCGCTTGGCAGGACTCGCGCGCATACCGTAGATTTGGGCGAATCATGCGGTTTTGCGGGCGGGGGCGGTTGCCTCCGGCGCCTACAGGAGTCCGAGGATGAATCAGATGAGTCCGGCCGCCGCTCTGGCCGGATTGCCGGTGACGCCGCGCCTGCCGGCTTTGTTTATCGGCCATGGCTCGCCCATGAACGCGATTACCGACACGCCCTATAGCCGCGCCTGGCGGCTGCTAGGCGAGAGCCTGCCACGCCCGCGGGCGATTTTGTGCGTCTCGGCACATTGGGCAACCCAGGGGAGCACGCTGGTCGATATTGCCGCGCGCCCGCCCACCATCCATGATTTCGGCGGTTTTCCGCAGCGTCTGTTTGAGCAGATTTATCCAGCCTCGGGCGCGCCCGACTATGCCCGCGCGGCGATGGGGCTGGTGCGCTCGACGCGGCTGGAGGGAGACCGCAACTGGGGGTTCGACCATGGCAGCTGGGGCGTGCTGCTGCAAATGTTCCCCCATGCCGATGTGCCGCTATTCCAGATGTCGCTTGATCTGGCGAAATCACCGCAGGCGCATTTCCGGCTGGCGCAGGAATTGCGGCCGCTGCGCGAGCGGGGGCTGCTGATCGTGGCGAGCGGGAATTTGGTGCATAATTTATACGCCATGACTCAAAGCGGCCAGGCTCACCCTTGGGCGGTGGAGTTTGACGCCAGGGCGGCCGAACATATTCGCGCGCGCGACATTGCCCGGCTGGTGCAGCTGGGCACCCAGGGGCCGCTGGCGCAGATGGCCAACCCGACGCTCGAGCATTTTCTGCCCGTGCTATATGCGCTGGGTGCCGCCGACCCCAAGGATGAGCTGACATTTTTCAATGAGGGGATCGATCTGGCGGCGATCTCGATGCGCTCGTTCGTGCTGGCCTGAAACACCCGAAACAGGATCAAAAGTTTTTTTGGGGCCTGGCCCTTTTTTTCAAAAAACGGCCAGACTCTTGCAAGGCCTCATTCCCTCCAAACTCCCCCCAAGCCCCCCAACAAAAAACCCCGGCCTGCGCCGGGGTTTTCCTTGTTCTGGCCTCAAACTTCAGCTCAGCCGGGCTGCACCCGGCTTCGCCTCCGTCATCGCAAGAGCTTGTTTGGCCATGCGATTCAGACTTCAGCTCAGCCGGGCGACACCCGGCTTCGCCTCCGTCATCGCAAGGCAGGACCTTAGAAGTCCATATCGCCCATGCCACCCATGCCGCCCATGCCGGGCGCGCCGCCCATCGGGGCCTTCTTCTCGGGGCGCTCGGTCACACCGGCTTCGGTGGTGATCAGCAGCGAGGCCACCGAGGCGGCATCCTGCAGGGCGGTGCGCACAACCTTGGCCGGGTCGATGATGCCCGCCTGCACCAGGTCCTTGAACTCGCCGGACTGGGCATCGAAGCCATAGCTGTAGGTGGCGTTGTCGAGCACCTTGCCAGCGATCACGGCGCCATCCTCACCAGCGTTCTCGGCGATCTGGCGCAGCGGCACCTGAATGGCGCGGCGGATGATCTCGATACCAACCTGCTGGTCGCTGTTATCAGCCTTGACATTGGCCAGCACCAGCGAAGCGCGGGTGAGCGCCACGCCGCCGCCGGGCACAATGCCTTCCTCAACCGCGGCGCGGGTGGCGTGCAGCGCGTCGTCCACGCGGTCCTTACGCTCCTTCACCTCAACCTCAGAGGCCCCGCCCACGCGGATGACGGCCACGCCGCCCGCCAGCTTGGCCAGACGCTCCTGCAGCTTCTCGCGGTCATAGTCCGAGGTGGTCTCCTCGATCTGCGCGCGGATCTGGTTGACACGGCCCTTGATGTCGTCAGCGGCGCCAACGCCCTCGATGATCGTGGTGTTTTCCTTCTCGATGAGCACCTTCTTGGCGCGGCCCAGCATGGCCAGCGTCACGCTCTCGAGCTTGATGCCCAGATCTTCCGAAACCACCTGGCCACCGGTCAGAATGGCGATGTCTTCCAGCATGGCCTTGCGGCGGTCGCCAAAGCCCGGCGCCTTGACGGCGGCGATTTTAAGGCCGCCGCGCAGCTTGTTCACCACCAGCGTGGCCAGCGCCTCGCCTTCCACGTCCTCGGCGATGATCAGCAGCGGCTTGCCGGTCTGCACCACGGCCTCGAGCAGCGGCAGCAGCGGCTGAAGCTGCGAGAGCTTCTTGTCGAAGATGAGGATGTAGGGGCTGTCGAGGTCCGCCACCATCTTCTCGGGGTTGGTGATGAAATAGGGCGAGACATAGCCGCGGTCGAACTGCATGCCCTCGACCACGTCGAGCTCGGTCTGGATGCCCTTGGCTTCCTCAACCGTGATCACGCCCTCATTGCCGACCTTCTGCATCGCCTGCGAGATCATCTCGCCGATTTCGGTCTCGCCATTGGCCGAAATGGTGCCAACCTGGGCGGTCTCGGCCGGGGTGGTGATCTTCTTGGCGCGGCCCTTCAGCTCCTCGACCACGGCGGCAACCGCCTTGTCGATGCCACGGCGCAGATCCATCGGGTTGAGCCCGGCGGCCACGGCCTTCACGCCCTCGCGCACAATGGCCTGGGCCAGCACGGTGGCGGTGGTGGTGCCGTCGCCGGCCAGGTCGTTGGTCTTGCTGGCCACTTCGCGGATCAGCTGGGCGCCCAGATTCTCGAACTTGTCAGCCAGCTCGATTTCCTTGGCGACGGACACGCCGTCCTTGGTGATGCGGGGCGCGCCGAACGACTTCTCGATGACGACATTGCGGCCCTTGGGGCCCAGCGTCACCTTCACGGCGTTGGCAAGGGTGTCCACGCCGCGCAGCATGCGGTCGCGGGCGTCGGAACCAAAACGGACGTCTTTGGCAGCCATGATATGACTCCTTCAGATAATTAGGTTGAGCGTCCCGGGGCCTCGGCGGCTCACAGCCGCCATGCCGGCGCGGGGCGCATGAAAATTCAGGCGGTGATGATGCCCAGAATGTCGGACTCTTTCATGATCAGCAGGTCTTCGCCGCCAATCTTGACTTCCGTGCCCGACCATTTGCCAAACAGCACGCGGTCGCCGGCCTTCACCTCCAGCGCCACCAGCGCGCCGGCCTCATTGCGGGCACCGGGGCCAGCGGCGACAATCTCGCCTTCCTGCGGCTTTTCCTTGGCGGTGTCAGGGATGATGATGCCACCCGCGGTCTTTTCCTCGGCAGTGATGCGGCGGACGACAACGCGGTCGTGCAGAGGGCGGAAATTCGCCATGGTGATCGCTCCTAAACGTTTACAGTCTTAAAAGCTTCCCAGCCCGTCCGGCCCAGATAGCGGCACCGCGGCTGTTAGCACTCCCCTTCAGAGAGTGCCAGCGACATAGCTTCCCCCGCCCCGCATGTCAAGATTTCACTGCCCCCAGCCTTCCGCTCCGCCCCCCAAACCGCCTAAACTGCCCTCATGGCCGTTCCCTCTCCCCTCGAAGCCGCGCTCGACACCGCCGCCCTCCAATGCCTGGCGCGCGGCGCGCAGCTCACCTCGCTCCGCCGCGAGGTGCTGGCACTGATCCTGCAAAGCCCCACCCCACTCACCGCCTACCAGCTGCTCAACCAGCTCCGCCAGCACCGCCAAAGCGCCGTCCCGCCCACCATCTACCGCGCGCTCGACTTCCTGCTCGGCCACCACCTCATTCACCGAATCGAGCGGCTGAACGCCTTCGTGCCCTGCGCCGAACACGCGCACGACCATACCGACGCGCAATTCCTCATCTGCCGCGCCTGCGGCTCGGTCACTGAAATCGAGGATGACGCGATCACTCAGGCCCTCACCCAGGCCGCCCGCGCGCGCGGCTTCCAACCCGGCCGCGCCATCATCGAACTCGACGGCCTATGCGCCGCCTGCGCCCTCAACCCCGCCTGAACGCCCGCGCCACCACATAGGCCAGCGCCGCCAAGGCACCGACAAAAAACCCCACCGGCCAGCCGCTTTCATAAGCCGCCGCCATGCTCCCCCAGCCAATGCCCAGGGCCAGCGCCACGCTCACCCCCAGCGCCACCCCTGGCTGGCGAGCCAGCAAACAGGCCGCCGCCCCCGGTCCAGCCATCAGGCTAAAGGCCAGCAGCACACCCGTCACCGGCAAACACAGCGCGGCGGTCAGCGCCAGAATCAGCAAAAACACCGCGTCCATCAGCCCACGCCTGCCGCCACCCAGCCCAAACAGCTCCGGGGCCAGCGCGCTCAAGGTCAATGGCCGGGCCAGGGCCAGCAATAATAGCGGCACGCCCGCCCCCATCCCCAGCGCGGCCCAGAGCTCCCGGCGCCCCACGGCAAATACCTGCCCAAACAGCAGCCCCTCGACATGGTTGCCATAAGCGCCCGAAAGGCTGAGCAACAAGGCGCCCAACGCCATCATCGCGCCCAGCACCAGGGCGGTGGCGGCATCCTGGCGCGCCCCCCGGTGCAGCCCGGCCAAAATCAGCGCCCCCAGCACGGCAAACCCGGCCAACCCGGCATAGGCGCTCACCCCTGTCAGCGCGGCAAACGCCGCGCCCGGAAACGCCGCCATCGGCAACGCATGGGCGGCAAACCCCGCGCCGCGCAACGCCACAAAATACCCCACCATGCCGGCCGCCAAGGCCACCAGCGTCACCACCGCCCAGGGCTCGCGCATGAACGGCTCAAACATGGCGCGCCCCCTGCCAAAGCCTGGCCGCGCCATATTCACCCAGCACCAGAACCGTTATGAAAAAACTCACCGGCCACACATGGCCGGGCCACCAGCCATAGCTGTCCCAGGCCAGCGCGATGCCGCCCCAGCACGCCGCCAGCGCCAGCGCCAGCGCCACCAGCACGGCCAGACTGGGGCTACGGGTCAGGCACAGCGCGGCCGAGGCCGGACCAATCAGCAACACCGTCGCCAAAATCGCCCCCAGGCTCATCGCCCCCAGCGTCACGCTCATCGCCAGCAGCACCAGATACAGCGCGCCCAGCCCGCGCACCCGCAGCCCGGCCACCCGCGCCAGCTCCGGGCTGAGCGAGGCAAACACCAGCCCCCGCCCCGCCATCCCAAACGCCGCCAGCACCAAAACTGCCCCCAGCGTTCCCATCACCAGCGCCGAGGGGCCGAGCGCGAACAGCGACCCAAACATCACCCCCCCCGCCGCCCCGCCAATATGAGCGCGCGTCTGGTCAAGAAACAGCAACAGCGCGGTCAGCCCCAGCCCAGCCCCCAGCACAATGCCGGTGGCCAGCCCCCGGCCCAGCCCGCGCCCCTCCAACCCGGCCAGCGCGAACGCTCCGGCCAGCGAGAGCACCAAAAACCCCACGCCCGGGCTTACCCCCAGCAACAGCGCCGCCGCGCCCCCCGCCGCCGCGATATCGGCCAGCGCATGCCCGGCAAAACCCTGCCCGCGCAGCACCGCCAGCAGCCCCACCGGCGCGCACACACAAGCCGCCCCGGCGCTCACCGCCAGCGCCAGGCGCACGCTCTCGGCATCCAAAAACCCCGCCAGACTCACGGAATCGCCGCCACGTGCGCGCCCTGCGCCGGCTCGCCCGGCGCGCCCGCCACCACCAAAATCCGCCCATGCACCCGGATCACGTCGATGTGATAGCCATAAAGTTTCGAGAGCACATCGGTCCGCACCACTTCGGCCGGCGCCCCGCTCACCGCATGTCCCGCCGCCAGATAAACCAACCGGTCAATGGCCGACAGCAACGGGTTCATGTCATGGGCCGAGATCAGCACACTCACCCCCGTCCCGCTCAACCGCTTGAGCAGCTTGATCAGCTCGGCGCCGGCCCGCAAATCCAAATTGGCCAGCGGCTCGTCGAGCAACAGCAGCTTCGGGCGCCTCATCAGCGCATGCGCGATCACCACCCTGGCCATCTGCCCTCCCGAAAGCTCGCCCACGCGCTGCTCGGCAAAGCCCAGCCCCTCCACGGCGGCCAGCGCCGCCTCCACCCGCGCCCGCCGCGCTTTTGAGGGCCAGGCAAACCCAATCCGCCCGCCATCCTCCCCCAGCGCCACAAAATCGCGCGCGCGCACCGGCCAGTCGGGGTCAAAGCTCAGCTTCTGGGGCACATAGCCCACCGGTCCCGCCACCTCCACGCGCCCGCCAGCCAGGCGCTCAAAGCCCAAAATCGCCCGCATCAAGCTGGTCTTGCCCGCGCCATTGGCGCCAATCAGCGCGCAAAACGCCCCGGGCTCGAGCGCAAAGCTCACATCCTCCAGTACCATTTGCCCCCCACGCGCCACGCGCACATGGTCAAGGCTTAAAATCGCGCTCACTGCCCGCTCGCGGCCAGCGCCTGGGCCAGCGCATTGGTCTCGCCCATCATCCAATCCTGGTAGCTCTTGGTGGCGCTGGGCATAATCTCGTACACCGCCAGCAGCCGCACGTCGGAATTCTTGGCCAAAGCCTGAAAATGCTCGGTCAGCGGGTCGGTCACCTGCTGGTTATAGGCCAGCAGCTCCACTTTTCCGCCCGCGATCAGCGCGTCTTCGGTGTCCACATCCTGGGGCGCGGGGTCGGTGCCGTTCATGATCGCGGCCTGCAAGCTCCAGGGCGTGGCGATATCCAACCCCGCCGCCTGCAACAAATCATCGGCCACCGGCTCGGTCACCGCCACCTTCATGCCGCCAAACTCGGTCCTGATCTGCCCAATCAGCGCCAGCCAGGGCTTGAGCGAGGCATCAAACGCCACCAGCCGCGCCTGGTAATAAGCCGCATGCGCCGGGTCCTTGGCCGCATAAGCCGCGGCCAGCGCCTTGGCCACGGCGGGCATGCAGGCGGGGTCGAACCATAAATGCGGGTTGGCGGTGGTGGCGGGCAAGCCCATGGCGGCCTGGGCGCTGATCACCTGCGCCGAAGACCCGGCCAGCATTTGATCGGCCCACCCCTCATAACCCAGGCCGTTCTCCACCACGATATCGGCGCCCGCCAGCGCCCCGGCCACCTGCGGGCTCACCTCGAATTCATGCGGATCGGTATTCGGATCGGTCTCGATGGCGCTGACCCGCACATAAGCCCCGCCAATCTGCGCCGCCACATTGGCATATTGCGCCTCAATCCCCACCACCCGCAGCCCCCCGGCCGCGTGCGCGCGCGCGCCCACCGCGCAAAAGGCCGCCAGCGCCAAACCCATCAGGCCAAACCGCATATCCGCTCCCCACCAGCTGGTTTCAAGCGGATGATATATTATAACATTGCCTGCCCCGCCAGAGGGCCCGCTACCCCGCCAGCGCTTCCAGCGCGGCGCGGCTCACCAGCATAATCTTGCGCGCGACGGGCATGGCAATCACCGCCTCGCGCTCCAGCAGGCACAGCGTGCGCGACACGGTCTCAATGGTCATGCCCAGATAATCGGCAATATCCTGGCGCGCCATGGCCAGCTCCAGCTCGCGCGCGCCCGGCGGGGTGAGCTCGAGCAGAAAATGCGCCATTTTCTGCGGCGCGCTGGCCCGCGCCAACAACCTGGCATGAGCCTGGGCACGGGCCATGGCCTCGCTGGCGGTGGCCAGCAGCATCCGCCCGGTCTCCCCATCGCGCAGCGCCTCCGCCTCCAGCACCCGGCGGCGCCAGGGCACCACCACGCAGGCGGTCACGGCTTCAGCCGAAAACTCGTGCTCCGCCCCCGCCGCCAGGCCAAACACTTCACCCGGGCGGTAAAACCGGTCGATATAGCGCCGCCCCTCGGCCCCAAAGCCGCAAATACGCACCAGCCCGCTCACCACCCGGTATAAATGGTGAGCCGTCCCGCCCTCGGCGTAAATCTCCTCATCGGCGGCAAACTGCAATTTCTGCTCAGCATAAGCCGGCCCTGGCGCGCGCGACAGCAATTCCAGGCGCGGACGCGGCGTGGCGATGGCAAAACTCGCGGACATAACCAGCCTCCCTGTGTGACCGGCGGGTTCTATCAAACCCCGCGGCGCACCCGGTATTCGGTTTGTCCCTACGTAATTTTACGTATCCTCCACCGCCGCCAGCACAGCCTCCACCAGCGTGTTATCCAGCAGCGGCTTCTCCAGCACCATCGCCATACCGGCCACGCCGGCCCGCGCGCGCAGCACCGGCGTCACCCGCCCGGCCAGCAAAATCGCCGGGGCGGCGGCATTGCGGGCGCGCAGCAGCCTGAGCAGTTCGCAGCCATCCTGCACGGGCGGATGATCGCCCAGCACCAGGCAGTGGGCGGCGGGCAATTCCGGGCAGGCAAGCGCGCTGGTGGCGTCGGCGTGCGCGCACACCTCCAGCCCCTCCAGGCGCAGCACGAAACAAATCGCCTCGCGCACAGCCTCGTCGTCATTCACGACCACGACCCAAGGCCGCGCCTCCGCCATTCCCCAAACCCCCGCGCCAAAAGGCCGCGCCTCCGCGCGCCGCCCAGCTTCAGCACATATCAGAGCCGCGCGAGGGCGGATTTGATCTCGCGCAAATCCCCAGCACCCGGCGTTACAAACCGGCGGGGCGCACCATCAGCACCATGCGCAGCAAATCGGGCAGGTTGGCGGCGCCCATTTTGGTCATCAGCCCGGCGCGGTAAACCTCCACCGTGCGCGCGCTTATGCCCAAATCATAGGCGATGCTCTTGTTGGGCAGCCCCGCCAGCAGCCCCTCCAGCACATCGCGCTCGCGGGCGGTCAGCGCCTCCAGCCGGGCTTTCACCGCCGCCGCCACCCCGGCTTCCCGCGCGGCCTCGCTATAGCGCGCCAGCGCCCCGCGCACGGCCTCGAGCATAGCCTCGGGCGCGAATGGTTTTTCCAAAAAATCCACCGCCCCGGCCTTCATCGCCTCCACGGCCAGCTTCACATCGCCATGGCCGGTCATCACAATCACCGGCAGCGCGATTCGCCGTTTCAGCAATTCGCGCTGCAAATCCAGCCCCCCCAAACCTGGCATGCGCACATCCGTCACCAGGCAGCCGGGCTGCATGGTCTCCAGCCCGTCCAGAAACGCCACCCCTGAATCAAAGGCCCGCACCGCGAAGCCCTCGGCGCCCAGCAAAAACGCCAGCGCCGCCCGCACCGCCTCATCGTCATCCACAATATGCACCACCGGGTCGGGCGCGCCGGTCATGCTCCGCCTCCGCCGGGCTTGGGGGTGGCGCGCAGCGTAAAGGCAAACAGCGCGCCCTGCCCGGCCGGGTTGGGCTCAGCCCATAGCCGCCCGCCATGCGCCTCGATAATGCTGCGCGACACCGAAAGCCCCACGCCCATGCCCTGGCTCTTGGTGCTCACAAACGGCCGAAACAGCTGGGCCTCCACCTCGGGCGCGATCCCCGGCCCCGTATCGGCCACACAGACCCGCACCATCTCCTCGGGCCAAGGCCGCGCGGTAATGGTCAGTTCCCGCAACTCCACCTCGCTCATCGCCTCCAGCGCATTGCGGATCAGATTCACCAGCACCTGCTGAATCTGAATTTTATCCACCCGCACATAACCGCATTCGGCGTCAAACCCAAAGCGCACCCGCACCCCGGCCTCGCTGCTGCCAATCAGCGCCAGCGCCCCCGCCTCCTCTATCAGCTTGGGCAGCGGCTCGGCGCGGTGCTCGGTGGCGCCGCGGGTCACGAATTCGCGCAACCGGCGGATGATCTGCCCCGCCCGCAACGCCTGCTCCCCGGCCCGCTCCACGCCATCCTTCAGCAGCCCGAGCGGCCCGCTCTCGGTGCCATCCAGCCGCTCAAACAACCGCCGGCACCCGTTCAAATAGGTGGCGACGGCGGTCAACGGCTGGTTCAGCTCATGCGCCAACGTCGAGGCCATCTCCCCCATGGCGGTAAAGCGCGACATATGCGCCAGCTCGGCCTGCAATTCATGCAGCCTGGCCTGGGTTTCCTGGCGCTCCGTCAAATCGCGCACAAACCCGGTAAAGGCCCGCCGCCCATGCGAGACGGTCTCGCCAATATGCAGCTCCATCGGAAAGGTCGAACCATCGCGCCGCTGCCCCAGCACCACGCGTGACATGCCCACCACCCGCGTCTGTCCCGTGGCATGGTAGCGGCCCAAATACCCGTCATGCTGGCTGGCATAAGGCTCTGGCATCAGCCGGCTCACATTCTGCCCCACCATCTCGGCGGCGCTCCACCCAAACAGCCGTTCGGCGGCCACTGAGAACGCCTCAATCACCCCCTGCCCGTCAATCATGATCATGGCATCGGGCACGCTGGCCATAACCGCGCGCAGCTGCGCCTCGCGCTCGGCAAGGGCCTGCAACACCCCGCGCATTTCGCGCGCGGCTTTATCGGCCTCGCCCGCCGGCAAAGCACCACCTTCAATATTCCCAGTGCTGGGCACCTTGTCTTGTCCCATGCGGTTGGCACTCCACCAAGCGCGGCACACGGCCACGCCCGGCATGGTCAGACTAGACCAATCACCGCCGGTTGCAAATCATTCATCGCCGCTTCACCTCATGCCACGCGCATGGCGTCATGAAAACTCACGCCCCCGGCGGCGGGGGTAATCAGCGTTCCCTTGCGCCCGGCAACGAGATCCTCAAAATCCTCCACCCGCCCAATTGCCGCCGGCCGACCGGTTTCGCGCACAAATTGCACGGCCGCGGCCAGCTTCGGACGCATCGTGCCCACCGGCAGTTCCTTCACATAAGCCGCCATCGCCCGCGGCCCGCCCGAGGCAATCAACCGCTGATCCGGCCCGCCATAATCGGCATAAACCCCGCCCACCCCCGTCAGCAGCACCAGCGCATCGGCTTCCAGCCGCGCGGCCAGCAGGGCCGTCGCGGCATCCAAATCCACCACGGCCTCCAAATTCGGATCGAGTTCCCCCGTATCGGTGCGCAACACCGGCTCACTTTCCAGCCCGCACAGCAGCGTCACCCCGCTCCCGGCCAAACGCCTGATGGCGCCCAGCTCGACAAAATCCATCGGCAGCGGGCGCGGCAGCAACCGGCGCCATCCGCCTCCGGCTTCGCGGCGCATATGCCAGCTCAGCGCCGCCATCAAATGCTGGGCCGCGTCTTCGGTAAATGTCGGCCCCACCGGCTCGCCATGGTGGCGAAAAGCCGGATCGCGCGCCTCCACCACCGGCTGGGCCACCAGCCGGGCCAGCAGCGCGCCCTCGGGCAGGCGGTTGCGCATCGCCAATTCCAAATGCTCGCCCAGCCACGCCTCGGTCGCGGTGCGCACCAGATCCAAAATCTGCGCGGCGCTCAACTGGTCATGGGCAGGCGGCGCGATCAACGCGCCATCCCCCACATGCGCCCCCGCGCCATGCGTGATCACCAGCCGATCCCCCCCCATGACCGCGCGCTTCAGCACGTCGGCCGCCCGCTCCACGGCGCCCTTCAGCCCGTGCCCGGTCAATATCTCACCTTCCGGCGCCAGCGCGTGGCTACCCAATCCAACCACGATCTGCATGGCCAACCCCCTTCAGCCCGCCCGGCCCACGCCGAGTCGGGGCGATAGCTCAAGCCACCCTGCCGTGCCTCATAAAGGCCACCCGGCGGCAACTTTTCTCAAGGGGGATTATGCCAATCCAGCAACATTGGCAGCCATGATTTTTGTCAAAAATGATACAGGGGCATGTAAATTAAACGTGAGCACCCGCAACAAGCCAGCCCTCAGGGCTGCAAAAACGCCAAAAACCGCCGTTCTGCCTTACGAAACATAAAAATCAGCGTAAATGACACACATAAATACATCATCGCCGCGAGGCCAAAGGCATCAAAGGCGTTATAAGTCTGCGAATAGGCGTCATTGGCCACTTTCAAAATATCGGGCACGGTGGCGGTAAAGGCCAAAGTGGTGGCGTGCAGCATCAAAATAATTTCGTTTGAATAAACCGGCAAAGCCCGGCGCAGCGCGCTCGGAATGATCACCCGCCGGTAGAGGGTGATCTTCGACATGCCAAACGCCAGCGCGGCATCCACCTCGCCATGGTTGGTCTCCTTGATCGACCCGGCGAAAATCTCGGTGGTATAAGCCCCGGTATTGAGCCCGAAGGACAAGATGGTGCAGTTCAGCCCCTGGCGGAAAAACTCGTTGAGCGCCTCATTATGCTGCACAAACCCAAACCCATACACACCGGTGTAAATCAGCAGCAGTTGCACATAGAGCGGCGTGCCCCGGAAAATGAAGGTATAGAGCCAAACCGGAAACCAGATCAGCGGGTTGCGCGCATTGCGGGCAATGGCCAGCGGCAGCGCCAGACAAAACCCAATCCCACAGGCCGAAACCAGCAGCCAGGCGGTCATCGCGAGGCCGGTGATGTTATAGCCGTCCGTCCACAGAAACGGTTTCCAATATTGCTGCAGAATCTCGATCACAACGCCGCCCTCCGCACACCCACCGAATATTTACGCTCGAGCAGCAGCAACGCCCCGTTCGAAATCACCGTCAGCACCAGATACACCACGCCCGCCATGGAGATGAAATAAAACGTCCGAAACGTCGCCTCGCCCGCCGATTGCGCGACCTTGACCACATCGGTCAGCCCGATCAGCGACACCAGCGCGGTGGCCTTCAAAATCACCTGCCAGTTATTGCCAATGCCGGGCAGCGCGTAGCGCATCATCTGCGGAAACAAAATGCGCCGAAACACCAGCCCCGGCTTCATGCCAAAAGCCCGCGCGGCTTCGAGCTGCCCCTTATGCACGGCCAAAAACGCGCCCCGGAAGGTCTCGGTGAAATAAGCGCCATAAATAAAACCCAGCGTGATCACGCCGCTGGTGAACGGGTCGAGCGGCAGGGCATATTCCGGGCCGTTCGGGTCATTGACCCATTGCGTCACATGCGCGGCCAGCCAGGCGCTGGCATTGGCCGAAAACGGCCAGCCGATCGAGGTGCCGGGCGGGCAGCTCATAATGGTTTGCAGCGTGTTGTTCACCCAGTCGGTGAAATCATTCAGCCAGATCTGCAGCGAGTAGAACAGCAGCAGCATGATCACCAGATCCGGCACGCCACGGATGAAGGTGGTATAGAGCGTGGCGCTCCCCTTGAGCAGCCGACTCTTCGAAAGCTTGGCCGAGGCGCCCAGCAGCCCAATGACAAACGACACCGCCAACGACGCCAGCGACAGCTCAACCGTGGTCATCGTGCCCTTGAGCAGTTGCGGGCCATACCCTGCCAGATTTAACATTTCACTCCCCGCGCCAAACAAAACACCCCCGGATCAGCCGATCCGGGGGCAGAGATCAAACCCTCAAGGCGCCTGCTTGGCGGCCTCGGCGTTGTAGATGCTGAAGTTGAAATACTTCGCCTGGATCTTGTTGTACTCACCGTTGGCATGCAGCTTGGCGATCGCCCAGTTGATCTTCTTGAGCAGCGCCGGCTCGTCCTTACGCACGCCAATGGCGATATAAGAGCCCAGCACGTCCTGCGGATCATAGGTGGCGTTGCCGGCCAGCGCATAATCGGCGCCCTTGGGGGTCTTGAGGAAGCCGTAATCAGCCTCCACCGAATCCTGCAGCGAGGCATCCAGACGGCCCGAAAGCAGGTCCGCATAAACCTGATCCTGGCCCTGATACGACACCACCTTCACGCCGTTCGGCTGCCAATAGGTCTTGGCATAGGTCTCCTGAATGGTGCCGGCCTCAACGCCCACGGTCTTGCCCTTCAGGCTGGCGACCGTCGGCATCAGGCCCGAGCCCTTCTTGGCGATCAGCGAGGTCGGCTCATCGAACATCTCGGACGAGAAATCGACCACCTTGGCGCGGTCGGGCGTCACCGTCATCGAGGACAGAATGGCATCGAACTTGCGGGCCTGCAGGGCGGGGATGATGCCGTCGAACGACTGGTTGACGAACACGCACTTCACCTTCAACTCAGCGCAAATCGCGCGGCCGAGATCGACATCGAAGCCGACAAACTTACCCGACGGCGAGAGGCTCTCGAAGGGCGGGTAGGTGGCATCCACCCCGAACGTGATCTGTGTCAGCTGCTTGGCCTGAGCGGCGTGGGGCGCGGCCGCGATGCCAAGCGCACACATGGCGGCGGCACCGAGCGCGAAAATCTTCTTCATAAATTATCTCCCATGTTGACATGCCTGCGGCGCATTGCTCCAGCGCGCGGCATAAATGCCAGCATGGCCTGTTTCATGCCGGCGCGCAACCGGGCAAAACAGATTGTTGCAGTCCGTAACACCGCCAGCCGCCCAACAAAAAAGCCCCCGCGAAGGGGGCTTTCTGCATCCAATGTCCAACCCGTCAGGCGCGCAGGGCGTCGGGGGCCTTGGCAATGGCATGGTCCACCAGCGCGGCATCGCCGTGCGGAGTCATGGTCTGTCCCAGCACGCGGGCCGCGGCCTGGGTCGCCACATCAATGGCCACCGAGCGCACTTCCTTGAGCGCGGCGCCCTCCGCGGCCTTAATCCGCTCAACCGCCATGTGTTCACGGCGCTGGGCGGCGGCCTCGGCTTCCGCGGCCATGGCGGCCGCCAGGCTCACGGCTTCAATGCGCGCGGTTTCCAGTATCTGCTTGGCGTCCAGGGCGGCCTGGGCCTGCTTGGCCTTGGCGTCGGCGAGCATCGCCTCGGCCTCGGCCTTGAGCTGCGCGGCCTCGGCCAAGGCGGCTTTCACCGTCTCGGTGCGGGCATCGAGCATAGCGCCAATGGCGGCCAGCACCTTGCGCCCCGCGAGGGCGGCGAAAATCGCCACCGCCACGAACACCCAAAAAGTGCCCGTGACCCAAGGCGTGGTTTGGAGGGCTTCATATTCCATGACTTAACCCCCAGAGCGGGCCAGAAGGGCAGCGTCCAAATTGGGCGCGAGCACATCCTCGCCCGGCAGGCTGCCGGTAAGTTTCAACAAAATGGCGCCGGCCGCTTCGGCCGCCACCGGCTTAATGGCCGCCAGCGCCGAGGCGCGTGCCGCCTCGATCTGGGCTTCCGCCGCCGCCAGCTTGGCGTCGAGCTGGGCGTTCAGCGCCGCGGCATCGGCGGTGGCCTTGGCCTTGGCTTCCGCCACGGCCCGGGCCACTTCCCCCTGCGCGGCGGCGCGCGCGGCAACCAGCGCGGCATTGAGCTGCGCCACCGCCGTGTCCGCCTCGATCTTGGCCGCGCGGGCGGCGGCCAAATCCTTGGCGATCACGTCCGCGCGGCTCTCGATCACCTTGCCGATCTGGGGCAAACCCCAGCGCGAGAGCACCAGATAGAGCACCACCATGATGACCGCCATCCAGCCCACCTGGTCGAGGGTGAGCGGGTTGGTGAAGTCCATCTGCGGCATCGTCCCCTCGGCGAGAGCCGCCGAAGGCAGAATGCTGAGCAGGACCGCGGTGGTGAGCTTGCGCATCAGGCGAACAGAATGACCAGCGCGATGACCAGGGCATACAGCGCGACGGCTTCCGTCAGCGCGAAGCCCAGCAGCACATCGCGGAACATGGCATCGCGGGCGGCGGGGTTGCGGCCCACGGCCGACACGAACGCGCCGAACAGGTTACCAATACCGACACCAGCACCGGCAACACCGATGGTGGCAAGACCCGCGCCAACGTCCTTGGCGAGCAGAGCGGCAGACTGAGGATCCATGTAACTTTCCTTTCCGTGGAACTTTTATCTAAAAGGCGAAACGATCAGTGCATATGCACGGCATCATGCAGATACAGGCAGGTGAGGATGGCGAACACATAGGCCTGCAGCCCGGCCACCAGCAATTCAAGGGCGGCCAGCGCCACATTCAGCCCCAGCGGCACCACCGAGGCAAAGGCCCCAAAAATACCAAACGAGGCGGTCAGCAGCAGCATGAAGCCGGCGAACACTTCCCACATCACGTGGCCCGCGGTCATGTTGGCGAACAAACGAACCGAGAGCGAGACGGGGCGCGAGAGATAAGAGATGATCTCGATGGGCACGAGCAACGGCAGCAGCCAGCCCGGCACGCCCGAAGGCACGAAGAACGTGAAGAATTTAAACCCATGGGTATAAAACCCCACGCCGGTCGAGAACACGAACACAAACAGCGCCAACGCCAGCGTCACCGCGATGTGCGAGGTGAAGGCGAAGAAATACGGGAACAGCCCGATCAGATTGCCGAGCAGGATGAACGAGAAAATGGTGAACACCAGGGGAAAGAAGCGCAAGCCCTCCTCACCGATGGTATCGACGCACATATTGCGCACAAATTCATAAAGCAGCTCGACCAGCGCCTGCGTGCGGCCGGGCACCAGCGCGCGGGCCTTGAGCCCAAGCCCGAAAATCAGGGCGATGATCACGGCCGCGGCCAGCATGGCCTCGTTCGAGTTCGAGAAATCGATGGCCTTGCCAAGCCCGCCCAGCCCAGGGGTCAGGCTGAATTGTTCCAGCGCGTTGATCGTCGGTCCTGCCATCGTTTTTATCCTGCCGAACGCCTATCCATCAGCCCATCGCGCGCAGCAAATTGCGCACGCCGGCCACCAAACCCACCGGCACCATGAGAATCATGAACCACGGCTTGGTATGAAAGAGCTTATCCAGCCCCCACCCGATCACCACAGCTATGACCATCGCGGCCACCATTTCAACGCCAAGCCGCATTGCCAGCTCAATCGCCCGCTGCGCCGAACCGGCCTGTTTCTGGGCCGTCTCGGGGCGCTCGGCCTTGGCCGCCTGTTCGGCAGCCTTCAGCCGCGCCTCAAACGCTGCATTATCCCGACCGTCTTTCATGCGCCTCGTTCTCCGGCCGAAAGTTACAGCCGGTTGCGTTGGGGCGGTTGCTACCCATCCCCCCCTGGCCTGTCAAGAATAACGCCACATTAATCTTCACTTTCCGCCATGTGTCCCAAAATCATGCAGCTGGCGCGGTTGACGCGGTTACGGACGATTCGCCACTCTGTGCTCTGCTACCCCGTAAACGCTTGAGGATCCGCCTTGCCCGTGGAGATGTTGCACGAACTGCCGCTTGACCAGATCCTGCTCGGCGATGCCGGGGCGATGCTGCGCCTGCTGCCCGACAGTTTCGCCGACTGCATCTTCGCCGACCCGCCCTATAACCTCCAGCTGCGCGGCGAGCTTCGCCGCCCCGATGACAGCCTGGTCGATGGCGTCGATGAGGATTGGGACAAATTCAGCGATTTCAAAGCCTACGATGAATTCTGCCGCGACTGGCTGGGCGAGTGCCACCGGATTCTCGCCCCCAACGGCACCATCTGGGTCATCGGCTCCTACCACAACATCTTCCGCATCGGCGCCATGATGCAGGATATGGGGTTCTGGATCCTCAACGATGTGGTCTGGCGCAAAACCAACCCGATGCCCAATTTCCGTGGCCGGCGCTTCACCAACGCCCACGAAACCATGATCTGGGCGGCCAAATCACCCAAATCGCGTTATAAATTCAACTACCAGGCCATGAAGACGCTGAACGACGACGTACAGATGCGCTCTGACTGGACCTTGCCGCTCTGCACCGGCAATGAGCGCCTGCGCAACACGCACGGGCTCAAGCTCCACCCCACCCAAAAGCCCGAATCGCTGCTGCACCGCGTGATCATGGCCGCCACCGGCCCCGGAGACATCGTGGTCGATCCCTTCCTGGGCACCGGCACCACGGCGGCGGTGGCCAAGCGCCTGCACCGCCATTTCATCGGCATCGAGCGTCACCCCGCCTATGTCGAAGCCGCCTGGGGCCGTCTGGCCGCCGAGGCGCCCGCCCCCAAATCCGCCGTCATCGCCCCGCCTACAGGGCGCGATGCCCCGCGCGTGGCCTTTGGCAGCTTCGTCGAGCGCGGCATCCTCAAACCCGGCACCACGCTCATGGATAAGCAGCGCCGCTTCGGCGCCGAAATCACCGCCGAGGGCGGTCTGGTCTCGGGCCCGCATCGCGGCTCCATCCACCAGGTCGGCGCGGCCGTGCAAAACGCCCCCAGCTGCAATGGCTGGACCTTCTGGCACTTCGAGCGCGACGGCCAGCTCCTGCCCATCGATGTGCTGCGCAAGGAAAATTCCGGCGAGCCGGCCTAAACCGTCAAGGGCCGGTCAGCCAGCCTGATCCAGCAGCCCCAGCCGCCGCCTCAGCCCCTTGCTGTGCGGCCCGGCCACATCCGCCAGCTTGTATTTATCCAGCACGCCCAGCATCGCCTGCGAGGCCTCATCGCAAATATGCTGCAACCGGCACATGCCGCCAATGGCGCAAAACTGCCCGGCCTGGCACTCCACCAGCGCCAATTCTGGCTCCAGCGCGCGCACCACCTGGCCCAGCCCAATCTCGCTGGCGGGGCGGGCCAGCCTTAGCCCGCCGCCCCGCCCGCGCATCGTCTCAACCAGCCCGGCCTGGCCCAGCTTGTGCACCACCTTGGTCATGTGGCTTTCCGAAATCTCATAAGCCGCGGCGATTTCAGCAATCACCCCCAGCCGCTCGGGCTCAAGCGCCAGATAAACCAAGGTCCGCAGGCCATAATCGGTAAAGCGCGTCAGGTGCATCACAGCCCCATAGCCCGAACGGGCCCTCGCCTCAACTCTGCACGCGCTCGGCAAAAAACTGCGCGGCGGGCACGCCGGCGGCCAGCGCGGCGCCCTCCACGGCCTCGAGCATCCTGGGCGGCCCGCACACATAAATATCGGGCACAGCCGCGCCACTGGCCAAAACCACGCTCAGCGCCTCGGCTGCCGTGCCCACAAACCCATTCCACCCCGCCTCGGGGTGCCACACGGCATAGGTCACATCGAGCTGCGGCAGCGCCGCCTTCATCTCGGCCAGCACATGGGGGGGCAAAAACTCCGCCTCGCGGTTGGCGCCATAAATCAAATGCACCGGCGTGGCATCGCCATACTCCGCCATCTGGCGCAGCAGCGACAAAATCGGCGCCACCCCGCAGCCGCCCGCCACCAGCACGCGCGGCCGGGGGCTGGCCTCGTCGAGCGCGAAATGCCCCATCGGCCCGCGCAGCTCCAACATCTGGCCCACACGCGCCTCGGCCGCCAGCCAGCCCGAAAACCGCCCCCCCGGCACCAGCCGGATGATAAATTCCAGCCGCCCGTCCCAGTTGGGCAGGTTGGCCAACGAATAAGCCCGCCGCACATCCGCTCCCGGCAGGGTCATCTCAAAAAACTGCCCCGGCACAAAATCCGCCGCCGCGCCATAGGTCTCGTCCGCCTCCAGCTGCAGCGTCACCGCCAGCGCGCCGGCACCCGCCGGCACCAGCCCGGCAATCACCGCCCGGCGTTCAGGCACGCGGTGGCGGCCAATCTGCTCATCGCGCACCGGCACCTCCACCACCAGGTCTGAAAGCGCCAGGCAGCGGCACAGCAACACCCCGCCCTCGCCCTTGGGCAGCGCGCCCTCCGCGCAAGCGCCCATCTCATAAGCGCCCTCAGTCACATGCGCGGCACACATGCCGCAGCTCCCCTCGCGGCACATCGAGGGCAAATACAGCCCCGCCTCCTCGGCGGCGGCCAGCACGTTCTGCCCTTCGGCGCACGGCACCCCCAGCCGCGCCCCATCGCGCGTCACAATCGTCACATCCATCCGGTCTTATCCTTCCGCGCCGCAGGGGGACACCGTCCCCCTGCATCCCCTGCCAGGGGCCGAGCCCCTGGACCTCAATACCCAGACGATCAAGCCGCGCGGGTAAGAGCGGCCTGAATGTCCGCCTTGGCGTCGGTCACCGGCTGGATGCCGAATTTCTCAACCAGCACGTTGATCAGGTTCGGCGTCAGGAAAGCCGGGAGCGAAGGCCCGAGGCGGATATTGCGCACGCCCAGCGCCAGCAGGGTCAGCAGCACGGCGGCGGCTTTCTGCTCGAACCAGGAGATGACCAGCGTCAGCGGCAACTCATTCACCCCGCAATTGAACGCATTGGCCAGCGCCAGCGCGATCTGAATGGCGGAGTAGGTGTCATTGCACTGCCCCACATCGAGCAGCCGCGGCAGCCCGCCAATGGTGCCGAAATCATGGGTGTTGAAGCGGTATTTGCCGCAGCCCAGCGTCAGCACCACGGTATCCTGGGGCGCATTGTCGGCGAAATCGGTGTAATAATTCCGCCCCGGCGCCGCGCCATCGCACCCGCCAATCAGGAAGAAATGCTTCACCGCGCCGCTCTTCACGGCCTCCACCACGGTGCCGGCCACGCCCAGCACGGTATCGCGCGCGAACCCGATGAGAATCTGCTTCTCCGGCGCGGTGGTGGCAAAGCCCGGGGTCGCCTTCGCGGCCTGCACCAAAATCCCCAAATCATTATGGGTCAGGTGCTTCAGCCCCGGCCAGCCCACCGGCCCCATGGTAAAGATGCGGTTGCGATAGCTGGGCTGGGGCTCGATCAGGCAGTTCGAGGTCATCACGATCGGGCCGGGGAAGGCCGCGAACTCGATCTGCTGGTTCTGCCAGGCGCCGCCATAATTACCCACCAGGTGCGGATAGGCATGCAGCTTGGGGTAAGCATGGGCGGGCAGCACCTCGCCATGGGTATAAACGTTAATCCCCTGGTCCTTGGTGGCTTCCAAAATGGCGCGCAGATCGCCAAAATCATGGCCCGAGACCAGAATGCACTTGCCCGCCACCGGCGTGGTGCGCACGGCGGTCGGCGTGGGGGTGCCAAAATTACCGGTATTGGCGGCGTCGAGCGTCTCCATCACGGTGTAGTTCAGCTTGCCCAGCTCCAGCGCCTCGCCCAGCAGCGCCTCAATGTCGGTCGAGTCGCTGGCCAGAAAATCCAGCGCCTTGGCGACACCGGCATAAATTTCCTCGCGCTCCTCGCCCAGCACCTCGGCATGGTGGGCATAAGCGGCCACACCCTTGAGCCCATAGAGAATCAGCGACCGCAGGCCGATGACATCCTCGCCCACCTTTTCCACGCCCGCGCGCACCGAGGCCACCGGCGCCTGCGCCAGCAGGCCGCTCAGGTCACCAGCGGGCTGATAATGCGCCGCCGCCCCCAGCATGGCCGGAATCTTGCCGGCCGCGGCCGCCTCAACCTCATAAGCCTTGGCCACCCGGTCACGAATGGTCGCGGCCTCGGCAATCATGTCGGTAAAGCGCGCGCGGTTGAAATTCACGTTGGTCAGCGTGGTGAACAGCGCATAAAGCGAAAACCGGTCGGCATCGGCATCGGGCTTGCCGAGCTTGTGCAGCCGGTGCGTGTACTGGCCAATACCCTTGAGCTCATAGATCAGCAGGTCCTGCAGATCCGCGGTCACCTCATCCTTGCCGCAAACGCCCTTGGCGCCCGCGCACCCGGCGGTGGCCCCATCGCGCGACGTCTGTTCACACTGAAAGCAAAACATACTGATCTGGCTCCATCTCGTTGAGATTTACCTCATGGCGGGGCTGTTACCTCTCTCCGCCTTAAGATGCAGGCCACATGAACCTTTCAGCGCCGCCGATCCTTGATCCAAATCAAAAGATGAATTTTTTATACCCCTTCTCATTCATCGCTCCCTTCCACGCGCGTGCCGCTCTTCCCCCTGCGCCCAAAATTTGCCACATTCCGCCCGCCATGCGCCTGCACGCCTCCTGTGCCGCCGCTCCTCACGGAGACGGCACCGACGCCCTTCTCCTGCTCGGCCCTTCGGGCGCGGGCAAATCCGATCTGCTGCTCCGCCTGATCGAGCGCGGCTTCACCCTCGTCGCCGACGATCAGGTGATCATCGAACATGGCCAGGCCAGCCCGCCCGCCTCCCTGGCCGGCCTGCTCGAAGTGCGCGGTCTGGGCCTGTTCCGCCTGCCCTACCGCGCCCCCGCGCGGCTGCGCCTGGCCATCGAGCTAACCCCCACCCCAGCCCCACGTCTGCCCGAACCTCGTCAACACGAGGCGCTCGGCCTGCCGCTCATCAGCCTCGACGCCCACCACCCCGCCGCCACCGCCCGCGCCGCCCTGGCGCTCGAGGCCGCGTGCGGCCGCGTGGCCAATCTCAGCGGTGCCTTCACCAATGGCTGACCCGGCTCAACTCCCCGTGGTGCTGGTCACCGGGCTTTCGGGCGCGGGCAAGCTCTCCATCCTGCGCCTGCTCGAGGATCTCGGCTTCGAAACGGTCGACAATCCGCCCCTGCCCGCGCTCGAGGCTCTGGCCGCCCGCGCCGAACAGCCGCTGGCCATCGGGGTCGATGCCCGCTCGCGCGGCTTCTCGGCCGAGTCGGTGCTCAACGTGCTGGCCTGGCTGCGCACCCGCCCGCGCCTCAAACCCACCCTGCTCTTCGCCACCGCGACCGATGACGTGCTGCTCCGCCGCTATTCCGAAACCCGCCGCCGCCACCCTCTGGCGCAAAACGCCCCGGTTTCCGAAGGCATCGCCCTCGAGCGCGCCCTCACCGCGCCCCTCGCCGAAGCCGCCGACTGGCTGGTCGACACCTCCGCCACCCCCCTGCCCCAGCTCCGCGCTCAAATCGACAGCCTGTTCGGCACCCACGCGCCCGGTCTGGCCCTCACCCTCATGTCCTTTTCCTACGCCCACGGCCTGCCCCCCGGCGCCGACCTGGTGTTCGACGCGCGTTTCTTAAAAAACCCCCATTACGATCCCGGCCTCCGCCCGCTCTCCGGGCTGGACGCGCCGGTCGGCAATTACATCGAGCAAGACCCTGATTTTCAAACATACTTAAGCAAAATCAAGGATCTTCTCGATTTTTTGCTGCCAAGGTTCGTGCAGGAAGGTAAAAAATATGCGACAATATGTGTCGGATGTACCGGCGGACAACATAGATCAGTCTACATGATTGAAAAATTAAACACTTATCTAACCCAACGCGGCTGGCGCGCCGGCGTCACCCATCGCGAGGCGGCAAAGTTCGCCCGTCCCGCCGCCCTGCCCGCACAACCCGTGAAAGAATGAGTTCCACTCTATGATCGGCATGGTTCTCGTAACTCATGGGGCGCTGGCGGTGGCATTGCGCGACGCTGTCGAGCATGTCGTCGGCAAGCAAAAAAACTTCGCCACCGTCTGCATCGAATCGGACGCCGAATTCGAAAGTCAGCGCGCCGAAATCGCCCAGCGCATCCATGATGTCGATGCCGGCGACGGCGTCATCCTCCTCACCGACATGTTCGGCGGCACACCCTCCAATCTGGCCATGTCCCTGGCCAATCAGCCCGGCGTCGAAATCATCGGCGGCGTCAATTTGCCCATGCTGGTCAAGCTCACCAAAATCCGCGGCAACGAGACGCTGAACGAGGCCGTCGCCCATGCCGAGGCGGCGGGGCGCAAATATATCTGCAACGGCCATGAGCTTCAGGCCCCCTGCCGGGCGGCCGAATGATGGAAGCCTCGATCATCTCCACCGACATTGCCATCGTCAACCGCCGCGGGCTGCATGCGCGCGCGGCGGCCAAGCTGGTCACGCTCGCCGAGCAATTCTCCGCCAATGTCGAAGTCTCCAAGGACGGCCAGTCCGTCTCCGCGCGTTCCATCATGGGGCTGATGATGCTGGGTGCCGGCATTGGCAGTTCGGTGCGCCTCTCCGCCGACGGGTTCGATGCGAAAGAGGCGCTCGATGCCATAGCCGCGCTCATCGAGGCCGGCTTCCATGAAACTGACTAAGGGCAAAGAACAGCGTTTCACCGGCCATCCGGTCTCGCCGGGCATCGGCATCGGCCCCGTGCACGAGGCCACCGAGCCCGCGCTCACCATCACCGCCCACGCGCTCGATGAACCAGACATCGCCCCCGAGCTCGACCGTCTTGACGACGCCCTCGCCCGCTCGCGCCACCAGCTGCAAAAATTAAAAAACCGCCTGGCCCAGCTGCCCGAGGATTCGCAGGCCGAAATCGCCCCCTTGATGGATGTGTATCTGCACATGCTGGGGCCCTCGCGCCTGATCCGGGGCGTGAAATCGCGCATCGAAACCGGCCGCCACTGCGCCGAGGCCGCCATGCAGGCCGAGTCCGAGGCCCAGGCCGAGGCCATCCTGGCCCTCCCCGGCCCCGACCGCGCCGGCAAGCAGCGCCGGGCCGACGAGGTGCGCGAGCTGGCCCGGCGGGTACTGCGCAACCTCACCCGCCAGCCCTTCCGCTCCTTCACCAGCCTGCCACAAGGCGCGGTGCTGGCCGCCGAAAGCCTGCGCCCGGCCGATGCCGCGCTGATCCAGCCGGCGCAAATCGCCGGGGTCATCACCGCCGAAGGCGGCATCGAGGGGCACACCTCGGTCATGCTGCGCGCGCTCGGCCTGCCCGCCGTGCTGGGCGCCGAAGGCGTGCTCGAAGCCGCCGACCCCGGCGCGCTGGTCATCCTCGATGGTGATTCGGGCGAGATCATCCTCAACCCCTCCCGCGCCAGCCTCGATGCCGCCCGCGCCCGCCTGGCCGAGCAGGCCAAGGCCAAGCGCGCCCTGTCCCGCCTCTCGCGCCTGCCCGCCGAAACCCGCGACGGCACGCATGTCGAGCTGCAAGCCAATCTCGAACTTCCCTTCGAGCTGCCGCTCATCGCGCGCTCGGGTGCCCACGGCATCGGGCTGCTGCGCTCCGAGTTCATGTTCATGAACCGCGCCGAAGCCCCCGACGAGGACACCCAAACCCGCATCTACCGCGACATCATCGACGCCATGGACGGCGACCCGGTAACCATCCGCGTGCTCGATTGGGGCTCCGACAAAGAGGTCGAGGCCCTCTCGCCTTATCTCCCCGAAACGCCCGAGCCCAACCCCGCGCTCGGCCTGCGCGGCATCCGCCTGCTGCTGCGCCACCCACCCTTGCTCGAAACCCAGCTCACCGCCATCCTGCGTGCCGCCGCCCATGGCCCGGTGCGCATCATGCTGCCCATGGTCTCGGTGGCCGCCGAAATCACCGAAACCCGTGAAATCCTGAAAAAACTCTGGCGCCGGCTCAAGCGCCGGGGCGGTGTGGCCCTGCCCGAAGCGCTGCCCCCGCTCGGCGTCATGGTCGAAACCCCGGCCGCCGCGCTGGCCGCCCCCGTGCTCGCCCGCCACGCCGATTTTTTCGCCATCGGCACCAACGATCTCACCATGTACACCCTCGCCGCCGATCGCGGCATGCCCCTCAGCGCCCAGCTTTACGACCCGCTGGAACCCGCCGTGCTCCGCCTCATCCACATGACCGCGACCTTCGCCCGCGCGGCCGGCATTCCGGTCTCTCTGTGTGGCGAGCTGGCCTCGCGCCCGCAGGTCTCGGCGCTGCTGCTGGGGCTGGGCGTGCGGCAATTCTCCATGCACGGCAACGCCATTCCGCGCGTCAAACAAGCCATCCGCGCCACCACCCTGCCATCCTGCGTGGCGCTGGCCGAGCGCGCCTTGGGCGCCGAGAGCGCCGCCCAGGTGCGCGCGCTGCTCGAAGGCGAATAATCCCTCGCCACCGCGCCGCCCGTCACCCTACCGCCCGGTCCATTTCGCCTCATAAACCTTGGCGCCGGGCGGCGGCACAAAGGCCCGGTCGGCCTTTTCCTCGGCATGGCGCAGCGCGTTCAGGCTCACCAGCAGCGCCGCCGTGTTCAGCGCCCCCGCCGGAATCCACTGAATAATGCCGCCCAGCAACTGGTCATATTGCGCGCTCATGAGCGGAAATAACCGCCCGCACACCGCATAAACCGTGTAGAGATCGCGCGAGGTGAGCGCGATATAGGCGCTCACCGGCATCTGCGGAAACATCACCAAAAACCCGGTCGCCCCCCGCACGATAAATGAAAAACGGCAAGGCGGGTTGGGCCGGTCGTCGAGCACCATCAGCCAAAACAGCAGCCCGGCATAGAAACAAGACACCAGCATCAAATCATAAAGCCACGGGTTGAGCATGGCATCGAACTGCACGGTGGGAATCAGCCATACATCAGTGGCTCCCAGCATCAGCAGCGCCGCGGGCACCGGCCTTGCCAGCCCCGCCACCACCGGCGCCACCGCCCCGGCCGCGCGCCTGGCCCAGTCCGGCGCGCCCGCCTCCAGCACCGGCCCCAACCGGCCAAAACTCAGCAAAAAGGGCCCCGCCATGCCGCTCACCAGCGCCTGGGCCCGGTCCAGCGCGAATAAATGCTCGGCCCAATACTCAAAATGTGTCTGGAGCACGAAATAAATGGCCGCCCAGCCCAACAGTGCGCTGGCCACCCGCGCCCAATGCGGGCGCTCGGCCAGCCGCGCCAGCCCGCGCCCATACCACACCAGCCCCGCCCAAAGCGGACAGAACAACAGCGGATCAAACACATAAGGCCCCAAAAACGGCACATGCGCGGGCCACAGCGCGCACACACCCCACACCAGCGCGCTGACCACCAGCAGCGCCAGCGTATCAGCCATGCAGCCGCTCCAGCGGCACGCCGGGCAGGTCGCGGCTGGTGCGAATGGTCTGCAACGTCTGCACCCGCGCCACCAGCGGGGCGTTGGTCAGCCGGGTGGTCAGCTGGTTCTCATGCCCCGGATCGCGCGCCACGAGCTTAAGCAAAAAATCGCCACCGCCGCGGATCATGTGGCACTCGCGCACCTCGGGCCAGCCGTCCACCAGCGCCTCAAACTGCTCCAGCACCGCCTGTTTCTGGCTTTCCAGTCCAACAATGACAAAAAACACAATCTGCCAGCCCAGCCGCGGGCCATTGGCCTCGGCATGATAGCCCAGAATATACCCCGCCTCCTCCAGCCGGCGCACCCGGCGCAGGCAGGGCGGCGGCGAAATGCCCACCCGCTTGGCCAGTTCCACATTGGTCATCCGCCCGTCCGCCTGCAACTCGGCCAGAATTTTGCGGTCGATCTCATCGAGACTCAGCGGGTCGTATTCGTTTGCCATAGGGTCCAAAAGCTCATCATGACGCGCAATATCATTGCGCGACAACTCTTGGCTAGTGTGATGGTTCAGAAATTCGCGATATTCCATATCGCGCATTTGTGAAGCTGAATCACACTAGCTTATTGATTTTCCTAGTGCCCCGATCCTGAAATCCAACAGATTTCAGGATCGGGGCACTAGTGTGATGGTTCAGAAATTCGCGACACCCCATATCTGTTTAGTCCCGGCATGTTTTCTCCCCTCCGCCATACCGGGCTCACACGGCCAGCACATGGCTGTGCACATCCTGCGCGCCCTCGGCCTCCAGCACCTGCCGCGCCACGGCCTCGCGCTCATCGTCGCGCACCCCCACCCACAGCAAAATGCCCCCCCGCTCCACCTGCTCCTGAATCCGCGCCGCATGGTGGTGATGAATCACCCCGCCCAGCGCCACGCCAATCACCCCGCCGGCGCCGGCCGCAATCACCGCCGGAATCCCAGCGCCCACGCCCGCCAGCGCCAGCCACCCCATGCCCGCCAGCATGGGCGCGGGAAACAGCTCGGCCTCCAGCCGCGAGACATGGCCAAAAAACGTCTCGCGCGGGGCGCCTGGCTCATCTTCCATCTCGGCCACGCGGCAATAGCGGTGCCCCAGCACGCGCTCCACCGTATCCTCCGAGGCCAGCACCGAAAACGCCGCCCGGTCAAACCCCCGGGTTTCGAGCGCGAACACCGCGCGCTCCAGCGCCTCCGGATCGCCGAACACCCCCACCACCTCATGAATTCCCCGTGCCATGGCGCCGCTCCTGATTATCGGTTCCACGGGTCATCCTGCGCTGTCCCGGCGGGCACGCAAGCTTTTTTTTTGCATCACCCACGCGCCGCGCAAAGCATTTGACAGCCCCCGCCCGCCGCGTCACCTTCCCCCCATGTTCGATATCGCGGTGGTCGGGGCCGGTGTGGTGGGCTGCGCGGTGGCGCGGCGTTTCGCGCTCATGGGCGCGCGGGTCGTGCTTCTCGAACAAGGCCCCGACATTCTGTCCGGCGCCTCCAAGGGCAACAGCGCCATCCTCCACACCGGCTTCGACGCGCCCCCCGGCAGCCTCGAACTCGCCTGCATGCGGGCCGGCCGCGCCGAATATCTCGAAATCCGCGAACGCCTCGGCCTGCCCCTGCTCGAAACCGGCGCCATCGTCGCCGCCTGGAGCGACGACGAACAAGCCAAACTCCCCGCCATCGCCGCCCAGGCCCACGCCAACGGCGTCACCGATGTCACCTTGCTCGACCGCGCCGCGCTCCTCGCGCGCATCCCCACCCTCAGCCCTCATATCAAGGCGGGGCTGTTGGTGCCCGGCGAACATCTCATCGACCCCTGGTCCGCCCCGCTGGCCTATGTGCTCCAGGCGCTGGCCGTCGGCGCCACGGTACACCGGCGCACCCAAGTCACCGCCGCCCGGTTCGATGGCGCCTGCTGGCAGCTCGACACCACCACCGGCCCGTTCCGCGCCACCACCCTCATCAACGCCGCCGGCCTGTTCGGAGATCATCTCGAAGCCCTGGCCCTGGGTGAGGCCAGCTTCACCATCCACCCGCGCAAGGGCCAGTTCGTGGTGTTCGACAAGGCGGCAACCAAGCTGCTCGCCACCATCTTGCTGCCCGTGCCCCTCGAGCGCACCAAGGGCATCGTCCTCACCCCCACCATTTTCGGCAATCTCCTGGTCGGCCCCACCGCCGATGAACAAGACAGCCGCACCAACGCCGGCACCGACCACCAAAGCCTTCAAGCCCTCATCGCCCGCGCCCACGCGCTCATTCCCGCCCTCGAACACATGCCCGTCACCGCCCTCTATGCCGGCATCCGCCCCGCCACCGAGCGCAAGGAGTACCGCCTCCGCCACGAGCCCGCGCGCCATTATATCGGCCTGAACGGCATCCGCTCCACCGGCCTCACCGCCGCGCTCGGCCTCGCCCAGCACGCCGCCAGCCTCTACCAAACGCCTCACACGCCCATCGCCACCCCGCCCTGGCCGCAAGCGCCCAAACTGGCTGAACATCTCCCCCGCGACCACCACCAGCCCGGCTACGGCGAAATCATCTGCCATTGCGAGCTGGTCACCCGCCGCGAGATCGAGGCCGCGCTCACCGGCCCGCTCCCCGCCACCGACCTTGGCGGCCTCAAGCGCCGCACCCGCGCCACCATGGGTCGCTGCCAGGGGTTTTACTGCCAGGCGCATCTGGCCACCCTCACCGCCGGCCGGCTCGACCCGCCGCTGGAGACGCCCCATGCCCCCTGAGCCCGCCTATGACGCGCTAATCATCGGCGCCGGCCCCGCCGGCATCGGCGCCGCGCTGGCGCTTAAATCCCGCGGCATCCACAACATCGCCCTGCTGGAGCGCGAAACCGACGCCGGCGGCACGCCCCGCCATTGCGGCCACCCGCCCTTTGGTCTGCGCGAATTCCGCCGCCTGCTCACCGGCCCGGCCTATGCCAAACGCCTCGCCCGCGCGGCGTTCGATGCCAACATCCCCCTCCTGCCCCGCCATTCCGTGCTGGCCCTCCACCCTGGCGGCACGCTCGACCTCGCCACCCCCGAAGGCCCCCGCACCCTCACGGCCCGGCGCGTGCTCATCGCCACCGGCGCGCGCGAGGCCCCGCGCGCCGCGCGCCTCATCGGCGGCGAGCGCCCGCTCGGCGTGCTCAACACCGGCGCGCTCCAGGCTTATTGCTATCTCGAGCACAAAGCCCCGCCCTTCACCCGCCCCGTGGTGGTCGGCACCGAGCTGGTCAGCCTCTCGGCGCTGCTCACGCTCCGCCGCCACGGCATCCACCCCGTGGCGGTGCTCGAATCCGGCCCCACCCCGGTGGCGCCCTGGCCGCTCTCGCTGTTTCCCCGCCTGCTCGGCCTGCCCGTGCACCGCAACGCCGCGCTCGCCAGCATCAACGGCTTCCCCCGCGTCACCTCCGTCACCTTGCAAAATGGCAGCGAACTCGCCTGCGACGGCGTGCTCCTCACCGGCCGCTTCACCCCCGAATCCACCCTCGCCCGCATGAGCCATCTGGCGCTCTCCACCGCCACCAAAGGCCCCGCCATCGACCAATATGGCCGCACCTCCGACCCGGCCTTTTTCGCCGCCGGCAACCAGCTCCGCGCCATCGAAACCGCCGGCTGGTGCTTTTTCGAGGGCCGGCGCATCGGCGAATTCATGGCCGACGACCTGCAAGGCGGCCTGCCCGCGCCGGGCGATGAACTCACCCTCACGCCGGGCGAAGGTATCGCCTATGTCGTACCCCAGCGCCTGGCGCGTGTCTCACCGCTGCGCGCCACGCTCCAGCTTCGCCTCACCGAGCCGGCGCTCGGCCAGCTCCATGTCCGTGCCGGCGACACGGTGCTGCTCCGCCGCCCGCTCATCTCAGCCCCCGAGCGGCGCGTGCTGCTCGAGCTCGACGATCTGCGCCCCCCGCCCGGCACCCAGCACCTCACCATCGAGGTCGCCCAATGATCGTGGCCGCCATCGACCAGGGCACCACCAGCACCCGCGTGCTGGTCGCCGACCCCAGCGGCCATGCCCGCATCCGCCACGCCATCCGCCATGCCCAATTTCACCCCCACCCCGGCTGGGTCGAGCATAACCCGCTGGAATTACTGGCCAACATCCGCGCCTGCCTGCAAGCCGCCGGGCCGGTCGAGGCGCTCGGCCTCGCCAATCAGGGCGAATCCTGCCTCGCCTGGGATGCCAAAACCCTCCAGCCCCTCTCCCCCGTCATCGTCTGGCAAGACAACCGCACCGCCCCCGACACCCAGCGCCTCAAAGCCCAAGGCGCCGAGGCCGAAACCCTGGCACGCGCCGGCCTGCCGCTCGATGCCTATTTCTCCGCCACCAAACTGGCCTGGCTGGTGCGCGAAATCCCCGAAATCCAAGCCGCCCGCCGTGCCAACCGCCTCTGCCTCGGCACCACCGACGCTTTTTTTCTCCACCACCTCACCGGCCGCTTCACCACCGATGTAACCACCGCCTCGCGCACCAGCCTGATGAACCTGGCCACCCGCCAGTGGGATACCACGCTCTGCGCCCTGTTCGGCGTGCCGCCCGAATGCCTGCCCGAAATCCGCGACACGGTGGGCGCGTTTGGCGACATCAACAAAACCCCGCTCACCGCCTCGGTGGTCGATCAGCAAGCCGCCCTCTACGGCCATGGCTGCCGCCGCGCGGGCGATGCCAAAATCACCTTCGGCACCGGCGCCTTCGCGCTGGCCGTCACAGGCGCCGAGATCATCCGCGCCCCCGAACAGGGGCTGCTGCCCACCATCGCCTGGTCACGCGGCGGCATCGCCACCTTCGCGCTCGATGGCGGGGTCTACGATGCCGGCGCCGCCATCGAATGGGCCGAGCGCCTCGGCATCCTGCACAATCTCGATGAATTGCACGATTTCCAGGCCCCGCCCGCCATCACCCGCGGCCTGGTCTTCGTCCCGGCGCTCTCAGGTTTGGCCTGCCCGCACTGGGACCGTTCAGCCGCCGCCCTCTGGCTCGGCATGGATTCCAGCACCACCAGACAAGACCTGCTGCAAGCCCTGCTGGAAGGCGTGGCGCTGCGCACCGCCGAAGTCATCTCCGCCATGCATGAAAAAATCGAGCTGAAGGGCGCCATTTCAGTGGATGGCGGGCTGACCCGCAGCCCTTATTTCCTGCGCGTCCTGGCCTCCGCCCTGGGGCGCGAGCTCGCCGTGCCGGATTTTGATGAGTTGACCGCGTTTGGCTGCGCCGCGCTCGCCGCCCCCCAGCCGCTCCCGCGTCCCGGCACCACCCGCGCCATCGCGCCCTCGCTCACATCATCGGGCTGGCGCGAACGCTTCGCCGAGGCCATCACCCGCGCCAGGGGCTGGCGATAAATAATTCACAAAAAGAGCAAAACCACAAAAGACCGTGGGGGATTTTAAAAAATCCCCCACACCCCTAAAATTTTTGCAACTTGAGGCGCGGCCCCCACCAGCCTCACACCACGCCCTTGGCGCGCAAGGCCGCGATTTCGTCAGCCGAAATCCCCAGCCCGGCCAGCACCTCATCCGTGTCCGCGCCCAGCTGCGGCGGTTGGCGGCGGTCATCAACCGGGGTGCGGTCAAAGCGCATCGGGTTGGCCACCGCGCGCACACCGCCGCCCAAATCATTAAAAATCCCCCGCGCTTGCACCTGCGGATCGTCATCGAGATCGGCAAACCCATTGATCGGCCCGCCCGGCACGCCATTTTCCTCCAGCCCCACGCACCATTCGCGGGTGGTGCGGGCACGCAAAATCTCCTCGAGAATCGGCACCAGCTCAGCGCGGTTCCTCACCCGGTCGGGGTTCTTGGCAAATCTCACATCCGCGGCCAGCTCCGCCCGCCCGGCCAAACGGCAGAATTTGGCGAACTGCTCATCATTGCCCACCGCCAAAATCAAATGCCCATCGCGCGTGCCAAACACCTGATAAGGCACGATGGAGGGATGCGCATTGCCCAAACGCTGCGGCTGCTCGCCCGAAATCAGATAAGATGAAATCTGGTTGGCCATGGCGGCGATCTGCACGTCGAACAATGCCAGATCGATATATTGCCCAAGCCCGCTCCGGCCCCGCTCCACCAGCGCGGCCAGCACGGCGGTCGAGGCATAAAGCCCCGTGAACACATCCACCACCGCCACGCCGGCCTTCATCGGCTCGCCCTCGGGCACGCCGGTCACGCTCATCAACCCGCCCATGCCCTGCATGAGAAAATCATAGCCCGCGCGCGGCGCATAAGGTCCGGTCTGGCCAAACCCGGTAATGGAGCAATAAACCAGCCGCGGATTGATTGCCTTCAGGCTCTCATAATCAAGGCCGAGCTTCCTCAAGCCCCCAACCTTGAAATTCTCCAGCACCACATCGGCCTCCTGGGCCATGCGGCGGATGATGGCGAGGCCCTCTGGCGCCGCCATATCCACCGTCACCGAGCGCTTGCCCCGGTTGGTCGCGCAAAAATACGCGCTCAACCCATTATCGGCAAAAGGCGGTCCCCAGGTACGGGTATCATCCCCCGCGCCCGGACGCTCGATCTTGACCACCTCGGCGCCAAGATCGGCGAAAATCTGCGATGCCCAAGGCCCCGCCAGCACACGGCTGAGGTCAAGCACCTTGATGCCGGCCAACGGCCCCTTGGGCATCGTCATGCTCAAAACGCCGCCAGCCCGGTAATCGAGCGCCCCAGAATCAGCGCATGCACATCATGCGCGCCCTCATAGGTGTTCACCGTCTCCAGATTCACCATATGGCGGATGACCTGATACTCCTCCGAAATGCCGTTGCCACCCAGCATATCGCGCGCCTGACGGGCAACATCGAGCGCCTTGCCGCAGTTATTGCGCTTGAGCAGGGAAATCATCTCGGGCGCCGCCTGGCCTTCATCGAGCAGCCTGCCCAGCCGCAACACACCATGCAGGCCAAGGGTGATCTCGGTCTGCATATCGGCCAGCTTCTTCTGAATCAGCTGCGTGCCGGCCAGCGGGCGGCCGAACATCTTGCGGTTGAGGCAATAATCGCGCGCCGTGAACATGCAAAACTCCGCCGCGCCCAGCACGCCCCAGGCAATGCCGTAGCGGGCGTTGTTGAGGCACGAGAACGGCCCGCGCAGGCCCTTCACGTTCAGCATCGCCTCATCGGGCACAAACACCTCATCCATCATGATCATGCCGGTGATCGAGGCGCGCAGCGAAATCTTACCCTCGATCTTGGGCGCCTCCAGCCCCTTGGCGCCCTTTTCAATCACAAAGCCGCGAATATCGCCGGCATCATCCTTGGCCCACACCACAAACACATCGGCGATGGGAGAGTTGGAAATCCAGGTCTTCGAGCCCGAGAGCAGATACCCGCCCTCAACTTTCCTGGCGCGCGCGCGCATCGAGCCGGGGTCCGAACCGGCATCGGGCTCGGTCAGGCCAAAACAGCCCACAAACTCGCCCGTGCGCAGCTTGGGCAGATATTTATCCTTCATCGCCTCCGAGCCAAAGGCGTAAATCGGGTACATCACCAGGCTCGACTGCACCGAGAACGCCGAGCGATAGCCCGAATCCACCCGCTCGATCTCACGCGCGATCAACCCATAAGCCACATACGAGACATCCGCGCAGCCATGGGTCGAGATGGTCGGCCCCAGCAGCCCCAACTCACCCAGCTCGTTCATGATCTCACGGTCGAAATGCTCATCGCGAAACGCCTCGATGGCGCGCGGCTGGAGCTTGTCCTGGGCATAGGCGCGGGCGGCAT
The DNA here is from genome assembly GCA_021809435.1 of Pseudomonadota bacterium. Taxonomy (GTDB): domain Bacteria; phylum Pseudomonadota; class Alphaproteobacteria; order Acetobacterales; family Acetobacteraceae; genus Acidocella. The sequence goes on from JAKBAD010000002.1 coordinate 321,673, forward strand.
CCCTGATCGCGCGCTCCTCCTCGGTCAGCGCGGTCTCCAGATTCAGCGCGTCCATCCAGTCGAAATTAGCGAGTTTACCCTTGGCGCCCATGGCGTGTCCCCTCTCATATCTGCAACCGCGTTCGTTCTCGCCTAGTGTCCCGATCCTGAAATCCCTTGGATTTCAGGATCATAGTGGACACTAGGAAAATCAATACCCTAGTGTGATTCAGCTTCGGAAATTCGCGATATGGAATATCGCGAATCTCCGAACCATCACACTAGTGTCCCGATCCTGAAATCCCTTGGATTTCAGGACCATAGTGGACACTAGGAAAATCAATACCCTAGTGTAACTCAGCTTCGGAAATTCGCGATATGGAATATCGCGAATCTCCGAACCATCACACTAGTGTCCCGATCCTGAAATCCCTTGGATTTCAGGACCATAGTGGACACTAGGAAAATCAATAACCTAGTGTGACTCAGCTTCGGAAATTCGCGATATGGAATATCGCGAATTTCCGAACCATCGCACTAGCGACATCTTTCATTCAAGAGAATTAAAACTCGATTTTAATGCATATTTCGTATTAAACTCCGCCCATGGAGCTTGCGCATTTAAGAGTGTTCGAAACCCTGGCCGATGAGCTGCATTTCGCCCGCGCGGCCGACCGGCTGGGCCTCACCCAGCCCGCCGTCTCGCGCCAGATCGCGGCGCTCGAAGCCAGCCTCGGCGGTAAATTATTCGACCGCGCCAAGCGCTCCCAGGTCACCCTCACCGCCACCGGCGCGCTGTTCCTGCCCGAGGCCCGGGCCATTTTACGCCAGGCCGAGCGGGGCGAAGCCCTGGCCAGACGCGCCGCCCGCGGCGAGGTCGGGCGGCTCGAAATCGGCTATGTCGCCTCCGCCGCCTGGGGCGGCGTGGCGGCCGCGCTGGTGCGGCGCTTTCTCACCCGCGCGCCCAAGGTCGAGGTGCATTTGCAGGAACTCGAAACCCCCCGCCAGATCGAAGAGCTGGCCGCGGGGCGGCTCGATCTCGGCATTTTCCGCACCCGGCCCGCCTACCCCACCGAGCTGAAAGTCCAGCCCCTGCTGCAAGACACGCTGCAAATCGCCCTGCCCGACTCCGACCCGCGTGCCGCCCAGCCCGTCCTCCACGCCGCCGATCTGGCCGACGCCCGCTTCATCCTGCCCCATTTCGGCGAGGAGGCCGGGTTCCTCGCGCGCATCCAGGCGCTCGGCCAAGCCGGCGGTTTCCCCCCCGAAATCCAGCCCCCGGTGCGCGACTTTCTCACCGTGCTCACCTCGGTCTCGGCCGGGCTGGGCGTGGGGCTGGTGCCTGAAAGTGCCGGTGCCCTGCATCTCCAAGGGGTGGTGCTGCGGCGGGTGGCCGATGTGGCGCTCAATTCCGGCCTGGTGCTTGGCGCCCGGCGGGCCGATTCGTCTCCCCTGGTACGGCGGTTTTTGCAAATGGCCCAGGAGCGGCCTAAGAGCGGCCATGGCTGAATCTTATGATGTGGTGGTAATCGGCGCGGGCGCGGCCGGGCTGTTTTGCGCGGGAACCGCCGCGCAACGGGGCAAACGCGTCTGCGTGCTCGAACATGGCGCGGCGCCCGGCCGGAAGATTTTAATTTCCGGTGGCGGGCGCTGCAATTTCACCAATCTCGATGTCACGGCGAAGAATTTTCTCTCGGCCAACCCGCATTTCGCCAAATCCGCCCTGGCGCGCTTCAAGCCGGCTGATTTCATAAAACTGGTCGAGGAATACGGCATTTCTTACCATGAGAAAACGCTGGGCCAGCTCTTTTGCGATGGCGGCTCAGAGCAGATTCTGCGCCTGCTGCTTGCCCGCATGACGAACGCCGATTTGAAACTCTCATGTGAAATTCAAAACATATCTCATGATGGTGGGTTCGTCATCAATACATCGCACGATGTGTTCCGCGCCCCCCGGCTGGTCATCGCCACTGGCGGGCTCTCGATTCCAAAGCTGGGCGCCACGGGGTTTGCCTATCAGCTGGCCAAACAGTTCGGGCTGGGCGTGGAGCCCCCCGTGCCAGCCTTGGTGCCGCTGACCTTTGGGGCCGCCGACCTCGCCTGGATGAGCCCGCTGGCCGGGCTCTCGGTGCCCACCAGGGTGAGCGCGGGCAAGGTGAGTTTCGATGAAGGGGTGCTGTTCACCCATCGCGGGCTTTCAGGTCCGGCGGTGTTGCAGATTTCGTCTTATTTGACCGGCCAAAACCAGACAAAACCACAAAATGCCACACAAACCCCCGAAAAATTGTGGTTTTGCGTGGATTTCTGCCCGGATGTGCGGTTTTCCGAGCACCTGCCCGCGCTCAAGCGGGCGCGGGCGCGCATCGGGCTCAAATCCGCGCTCTCGGCACACCTGCCCGCCCGGCTCGCCGCCCATTTCGCCGGCCCCGATGAGCGCAACCTCGCCGACATTCCAGACAAGGACCTCACCGCCCTGGGCGGGCGGCTGAATCGTTACGGCTTCATCGCCACCGGCACCGAGGGATTCGCCAAGGCCGAGGTGACGGGCGGAGGGGTGAGCACGGCGGATCTGGCCTCGCAGGATTGCCAGGCGAGGGCCGTGCCTGGGCTTTATTTTATCGGCGAGGCGGTGGATGTCACCGGCTGGCTGGGGGGGTATAATTTCCACTGGGCCTGGGCAAGCGGCCAGGCGGCGGGCATTTCGGCCGCGCAGGCTTAACCGAAATGTCACGCTTCACGGCCCGATAAGACGCTACCAGACGCCCCTTTAACAAAGGGTCTGGTTATGCGTTTGTTCAATCGTTTCAGCCTGTTGGCGGGTATTGCCACTTGTGTTCTGCCCAGCCTCGCCCACGCGCAAACCGCCCCCAACCTGGCTGTGCTGCGCGGGCTGGCCCCGTTTGATCAGCTGCTGGCCACCGCGCCGGGCCGGGCGGCGCTGGCGGCCAATTACCGCGTGACGGGGGATATCCAGTCCGGGCGGGCGCACCAGCCTTTGCTGCTCAGCTTCCCCGCTCAGCAGGCCCAGGCCCTGCGAGACGCCTTTATCACCGGGTCGGATGCCTCCAATCTGGCCGATGGGTTGGGCAGCACGCTGGGGGCGGCTTATCAGGCACGGGCGAACTTCACCTCCACCGATGACGGCCAGACCTACCGCGCCACCAGCCTGACCCCGAGCCTGGCCGCGCTGATCTCTTATACCACCTCGTTGACCGAGGCCGATGCCGGAGCGGGCAAGTATTTTTTCGCCAGCGGCACGATCAATGGCTCGACCCCGGCTTCGGATGCCGCCTATCCGCTGCTGCTGGGCGGGTCGGTTTCGGTTTATGACACCTACCCCCACCCCAACCCCGGCGGCGCGGCCTGCACGACGATCCGCAGCGACCGCGGCGATTCGCGCCCCCTGCTGACCTTGAAAACCCTGACCTTGTTCGAGGCGGCCGATTATTTCGGGGTCAAGCAAACGAGCCTCAATTATTTGTGCGGCCCGACGGATAATGAGCAACGCAGCCCGTCTTTTCCCTCCGGCCACTCCACTTACGCTTATACGGAGGCGCTGCTGCTGGGCTATATGGTGCCGGAGCGTTTTCCCCAGATGGTGGTGCGCGCGGGTGAATATGGCAATGACCGCATCGTGCTCGGCGCGCATTATGCCATGGACATCATCGCCGGGCGCACGCTCTCGCTTTATGATCTGGCGCATTTACTGGCCAATGACCCGCAATATCTGGGGCTGACGCTCAAGGGCCATGATTCGATCCCGGCGCCGGAACAGCCGGTGAGCGATTTTCAGGCGGCGCTCGCCAGCGCGCAAACCGATGCCCGCGCCGCGCTGGAACAACAGACCGGCATGAGCGTGGGCGCGGCGGCGGCCAAGGATGACAGCCGCTTCAGCCACCCCGCCGCGATGCTCAAATTCTATGAATACACCATGAATTACGGCCTGCCGGTGGTCTATCCCGCCCAGGCCGGACATGAAGAGGATGTGCTGACGCGCGCGCCGGAGGCGGGGTATTTGCTCACCACCGCCTATCCGCAGCTCTCCTTGGTGCAGGCGGATGATATTTTGACCCAGACCGAGGCACCGGGGGGCGGGTTTTTGGATAATGGCTCTGAGTTCGGGATTTATTCGCGGCTCGACCTCTACCGCGCGGCGCTCAGGGCGCGGGCGCTGATCGCCACGCAAACCCAGAAATAAGCTCAAAAAACCTTAAAAAAATCAAAAATTTTTGCGGGGTTTGGGGAGCTTTTTATAAAAAGCTCCCCAAGACTCCATGGGATTTCACCCCTCCGCCTCGGCCTGCTCCAGGGCTTCGTGGGCTTCGAGCCATGCCAATTCGGCGTCCTCGATCTCCTTTTTCACCAGCCCGAGCTTTTGCGTGACCTTGGCCAGCTCGGCGGCTTTGGCGGGGGCGTAGATCTCCTCGCCCGCAAGTTTGGCTTCCAGCGTGTCGCGCTCATGGGTGAGTTTGGTGAGGCGGGTTTCGGCGGCCTTGGCCTGGTTGCGCAGCGGCGCCAGGCGGGCGCGCAGCTCGGCGCGGGCCGCGCGGTCGTTGCGCTTGGGCTCGGTGGGTTTTTCAGACCCCGGCCCCGCCGCGCGCTCGCGCATGGTGGCGGCATAAGAGGTCAGATCGCCGTCATAGGGCGTGACCTTGCCCTCATGGACCAGCAGCAGCCGGTCGGCGGCCAGATCGACGAGGTAGGGGTCATGGGAGATGAGCACCACCGCGCCCTCGAAATCGGTCAGGGCCTTGATGAGGGCGTCTCTGGCGTCGATGTCGAGATGGTTGGTGGGCTCGTCGAGCAGCAGCAGATGGGGGGCGTCGCGGGTGGCGAGCGCCAGCAGCAGGCGGGCTTTCTCGCCGCCCGAGAGCGCGGCGACCGGGGTTTCGACCCGCTCGGCACCCAGCCCGAAGCGCGCGGCCTGGGCGCGGATTTGCGCCGGCAGCGCCTTGGGCAGCGCGCGGGCGAGATGGTCGTAGGGGGTTTCTGTGAGGACCAGATCATCTTCCTGATGCTGGGCGAAATAGCCGATGCGCAGCCCCTTGACGCGAAATTCCCGCCCTTTCTGGGCCGCCAGCCGCCCGGCCAGCAATTTGGCGAGCGTTGATTTACCGTTGCCGTTCTGGCCCAGCAGGGCGATGCGGTCTTCCTGATCGATACGCAGGCTGACGCCGCGCAGGATGGTTTTTTCGCCATAGCCGATATCGACGCCCTCGAGCTGCAGCATGGGGGGCGGCAGGGCATCGGGCGAGGGGAAGGAGAATTCGGTGGCTTTGTCTTCGACCACCGCCTCGATTTGGGGCAGGCGCTCGAGGGCTTTCAGGCGGCTTTGGGCCTGGCGGGCCTTGGTGGCCTTGGCGCGGAAGCGATCGACGAAGGCCTGCATGTGGGCGCGCTGGGCGGCGGCGCGCTCGGCGGCACGGGATTGCTGCAAGGCGCGTTCGGTTTTGATGCGCACGAATTCGGAGAAGCCGCCGGGGGTCATGGCGAGCTTGCCGCCATCGAGATGGACGATGGCTTCGACCGCCTTGTCGAGCAATTGGCGGTCGTGGGAGACCAGCAGAATGGCGCCGGGGAATTTTTGCAGATAGCCCTCGAGCCAGAGGGTGGCTTCGAGGTCGAGATGGTTGGTCGGCTCGTCGAGCAGCAGCAGATCGGGCTGGCAGAACAGCACGGCGGCGAGGGCGACCCGCATGCGCCAGCCGCCGGAATAAGACGACATGGGCCGGGCTTGGGCGGCGGCATCGAAGCCCAGCCCCGAGAGGATGGTGGCGGCGCGGGCGGGTGCGCTCTCGGCGCCAATGGTGATCAGGCGCTCGTGGATTTCAGCCAGCTTCTCGGGCGGGGTGTCGGCGTGGTGGGCGGCGTCGAGCAGTTCGGTGCGCTCGAGATCGGCGGCGAGCACGACCTCGAGCGGGGTGATGGTGCCGCCTGGGGCTTCTTGCGCCACATAGCCAAGCCGGGCGCGCGTGCCCAGGCGGATGGCGCCGCCATCGGGCTTGATGAGCCCGGCGATGAGCTTGAGGAGCGTGGATTTGCCCGCGCCGTTGCGGCCGATGAGGCCGATGCGCTTGCCTTCATCGACCAGAAGAGTAGCGTGCGCGAGCAGCGGGCGGCCGCCGATGGAGTAGGACAGGTCTTCAATGCTTAAAACGCTCATGAAGCCTGCTCTAGCCTGTGCTTCGGGGCTTGCCCAGCCGGATAAGCCCGGCTAAAGCCGCGCCACATCCACACGGAAAGTCAAACCAATGGCCCTTGAACGCACCCTCTCCATTATTAAGCCCGACGCCACCCGCCGCAACCTGACCGGCAAGATCAATGCCAAGTTCGAGGAAGCCGGGCTGATGATCGCCGCCACCAAGCGCCTGCACCTGACCAAGGCCCAGGCCGAGGCGTTTTATGCCGTGCATGCGCACCGCCCCTTCTTTGGCGACCTGGTCAGCTTCATGATCTCGGGCCCGGTGGTGGCGCAGGTGCTGGTGGGCGAGAACGCCATTGCCAAGAACCGCGAGATCATGGGCGCCACCAACCCGGCGAACGCCGAGGCCGGCACCATCCGCGCCGAGTTCGCGGAATCGATCGAAGCCAACTCGGTGCATGGCTCGGACAGCCCCGAGGCGGCCGCGCAGGAGATCTCGTTCTTCTTCGCCGAGATTGAGATTGTGGCGTAAGCCAAAAATGGACCTTTTTTGAAAAAAAGGTCCATACCAAAAAATTTTTGTGAGTTTGGAGTGCCGCCCTTTGACCAGGGGCGGCATTTTTTATGTGGCTTTGGCGCGGAGCTGCTCGGGCGAGGCGCCGAACCAGCGTTTGCAGGCGCGCGAGAAGGGGCTGAGCTCGGCATAGCCCAGCAACTGGGCGATGGTGGAGATGCTCAGATGCGCCTGGGGCAGGTAGGATTTGGCCAGCGTCTTGCGCACATCCTGCACGGATAAGGCATAGGTGACGCCCTCGGCGCTCAAGCGGCGCTGGAGGGTCCAGCGGGCGATGCCCAGCGCCTCGGCGACGTCTTCGATCGGGGGAGCGCCATCGGGCAGGCGGGAGCGGATTTCGGCGCGCACGCGGTGGGGCAGCGGCACGCCGCCGCGCGGCAGGCGCTGGCCGTAAGCCTGGGCGGTGAGGCGCGCATAAAGCGCGGCGTTGAAGCCCGGCATGCGGGCGCCGAGATCGCCGGGGCGGAAAATGAGCGCGTTGGTGCGCTGGCCGAAAAACACCGGCGCGTTGAAAGTGGCCTCGTGGGCGGAGACATCTTCGGGCGCGGGATGCTCGAAATGCACCTCCTCGGGCGTGAAGCCGGGGCCATAGGCCTGGCGCAGGAGGTTTTGAAACATCGCCAGGCTCAGCTCGGCGTCCTGGCGGCGCTCGAGAATCCGCCAGTCGAGGATGCGGTATTCAAGCCGGAGCAGGCCGTTTTCGGTACGCACGCGGAACTCGCTGGCCTGCTGGTGGAGGGGGAACAAATCGGAGAATTGGCGGAGCGCCATGCCGACGCTGGGCGCGGCGAGCGCGATATCGCCCACCAGCCCGTGCGAGGAGGCGGGGAACTGGCGGCCATAGCGCAGGCCGAAATCATCGCACCCCGAGACGCGCGCGGCGCGCTCCATCATCTCGACATAGGCTGATAATTTGAGGCTGCCCTGGCTGTTTTCATCCAGCCGCGCCACATCAACCCCCGACGGGCCCATCACCGCGTCGGCATCCGCTCCCAGATCCCGCAGGAAGGGCACCAGCCCCGCGGTGGCGACCAGCGCCAGCTCCGGGCTCCCCCCCTGCCTTGCAAATTGGCTCATTTCACTCACTCCGCCTTTAGCCGCGGCTGTGCGTTTTCCCTGATTTCGGCGAGCGTAGAACGGGCGTTGCACGCGCGCAACCCTGGGGGGGCCGTTGTATTCGGGGGTCAATATGCCGGGCGCCTGGTTGGGTGATACTGCGTGCAATGGAACCCGAGGAGGAGCCTGTATGACCCAAAATCTGAAATTCTACATTGACGGCCAATGGGTGGACCCGGTGGTGGCCAACCCTATTCCCGTGATCGACCCCGCGACCGAAGAGGCGTTTACCGAAATTTCCGGCGGGTCGAAGGCGGATGTGGATCTGGCGGTGGCGGCGGCCCGGCGGGCGTTCAAGAGCTTCTCGAAGACCAGCCAGGCATACCGGGTGGAGCTGCTGAAAACCTGCCTGGAGGTTTATAACAAGCGCTATGACGACATCGCCCAGGCCTGCACGCGCGAAATGGGCGCGCCGCTCAGCTTCTCGAAAGAGGCGCAAGTGTGGGTGGGGCAAGGGCATTTTCAGGCGCTGATCGACAAGCTGGAAAATTTTGAGTTTTTTGAGACGCGGGGCACCACGCGCGTGGCGCTGGAGCCGATTGGCGTGTGCGGGCTGATTACGCCCTGGAACTGGCCGCTGAACCAGATTGTGTGCAAAGTGGCCCCGGCCCTGGCGGCGGGCTGCACCATGGTGCTCAAACCCTCGGAGATCGCGCCCATCAACGCGCTGATTTTCGCCGAGGTGATGCATGAGGCGGGGGTGCCGGCGGGCGTGTTCAACCTGGTGAACGGCACCGGGCCGGAGGTGGGCCAGAAGCTGGCCGAACACCCGGACGTGGACATGATGAGCTTTACCGGCTCGACGCGCGCCGGCATTATCGTGGCGCGCGAGGCGGCCAATTCGGTCAAGCGCGTGTGCCAGGAGCTGGGTGGAAAATCGGCCAATATCTTGCTGCCCGACGTGGATTTGGACGATGCGGTGCGCAAGGGTATCGGCGCTTGCTTTATCAATTCCGGCCAAAGCTGCGATGCCGCCACCCGCATGCTGGTGCCACGCGCGCTGCACGACCAGGCGCTGGCCATTGCCGCCGATGAAGCCGCCAAGCAGACCACCGGCAACCCGTGGGAAGCCAGCACCGTGCTCGGGCCGCTGGTGAGCGAGCTGCAATGGAACAAGGTGCAGCGGCTGATTAAGGCGGGTATCGATGAAGGCGCCACGCTGGCTTGCGGCGGGCTGGGACGGCCCGAGGGGCTGAACAAGGGCTATTATGCCAAGCCGACGGTGTTTGGGAATGTCACGCCGGGCATGACCATCGAGAAGGAGGAGATTTTTGGGCCGGTGCTCTCGATCATCCCCTATGACACGCTCGATCAGGCGATCGAGATCGCCAATGACACGGTCTATGGGCTGGCGGCCTATGTGCAGAGCCGCGATATTGGGAAAGCCCGCGAGGTGGCCGCCGAGATGCGCGCGGGCAGCGTTTACATCAATTATCCCGACCTTGATTTCTCCGCGCCGTTCGGGGGCTATAAGCAGTCGGGCAATGGGCGCGAATATGCCGATTTCGCGCTGCATGATTTCCTCGAGATCAAGGGGATCGTCGGGTATGGCGGCTGAGGACGGCTGGCGTGTTTTGTATCTCACGCAAGATATTCCAGCGTTGTTTTAGAGCATTTTCCATTCACATGGGTTCATGAAAAATGCTCCAACTCTTTGTTTAAGCGAGCAACTTTATCCAATCAAATGATTCCATTTGCGTGGATGTCGCTCTAGCGAGCAATTTCATCTGTTTAACCGCGCCACACTGAAAATGCCCCCTTCGGGCGGCCAACATATGGCGTGAGACAGAAGCAAAACGGGCCGAACCATCAGGTTCGGCCCGTTTCCGTAGCCAATGATCTGAAATCAGCCAGGCTTAGTTGTGCGGGTCAAACCCCAAAAACCCGGCCTGCTGGTTTGCCTGACCCGCATTGCCCGCGGGCAGCACCGGGGCTTTGACGGCCGGCTTGACATGCGGGACCACGGGCTTACCCGGATGGGCAGGTTGCGCGGTGGTCTTGGACAAGGTCCAGGGCGCGCCGACCGGACCGCCAGCGCCGCCCTGCGCCGAGAGCTCATTGCGGGTCTCGAGGATCAGGAAGGCGATGTTGGTGCGGTTGAGCGCGATGGCGAGATCGAGCGCGGTTTCACCAAACTGATTCTGCGCCGTCAAATCCGCTCCGCGGCTCAGCGCGTCCTGGGCGCCCGCATAATCGCCGCTGTTGACGGCCGCGAACAGCGCCTGGGTCGGGTTGCCGGAGACGGCCTGGTGCGGCGCCTGCACCGAGGGCGCGGGCGCCCCGATCCCGGGCAGGGCGGGCGGCGCCTTGTCGGCCGGTTGCGGGCGGGGCTGCGGGGCGTTGCCACCATTCATGGGCATCATTTGGGCGAACGCCGCGCCCCCGCAAAAAGCCAGGGCCAAACCGAGAGCAGGCAAGCGAAGATGTTTCATAAGGCCTGTCTCTAGCCCAACCCTGTTTGTCCGTCCATGTGGGGGTGGGGGATCACTTGGTTTTGGCGTTCAGCGCGGCCAGCTCTTTTTGCAGGCGCTCGACCTCGGCGCGGAGCGCGGTGATTTCCTCCTGGTAATCCTGCGGCGCCTCGACCCCGGCCTTGGCGGCCTCTTCGCGGTAGAACGGCGAGAACAGGGTCAGCGCGCGCTCCATCATCGCCATGTTCTTGCGCCCGACCTCTTCCATGCCCGGCGGCATGAAGGAGCCCAGCGTCTTGCTGACCGTTTCGCGCACGCTTTCCTGCTGGCGGGCGAAATTCGCCATCGCCTCTTCAAAATAGCGGGGCACCAGGCTGGGCACGTTGCTGCCGTAAATGCCAATCAGCTGGCGCAGAAAATTGGTCGGCAACAGGGCGTTGCCCTTGCCTTCTTCCTCGACGATGATCTGCGTCAGCACGCCGCGCGTGATGTCTTCGCCGGTCTTGGCGTCGTAAACCACAAAATCCCGGTCCTTGCGGACCATTTCCGCCAGATTGTCGAGCGTGATGTAGCTTGAGCTTTCGGTGTTATACAGGCGCCGGTTGGCATATTTTTTAACAACCACGGGTTGCCGTGCGGTTTCCGATGTCTCGTTCATGACTATTTTTCCATCCCACAATTACCGCCCCTGGGCGTAATATCACCATAAAAACACGAATTTTGTGCGTTGCACAGAGTTTGCCTCAGGTAAGCTGTATGGCGCAATTTTTATTATGACGTTAGGAAAGAGACGGCGGGCAGGCAGGAACCGAATGCGCGATGGACGACAATCTGGCCATGGATTTCGTGGCCTTGTGGCAGAGCGAACTGACTGCCATGGGGGCGGACCGGGAGTTGCGCGAAACCTGGGCGGCGACCGTGTCACTTTGGGCTCAGGCGGCCAAAGTGGCGGTTGCTCAGTTGCCGCATGAGCCTGCGCCCCGAAGCGCCGGCGCCGCTCAGCCGGCGGGGGCCGCGGCCTCTGCTGCTGCATCTGGGGCTGGCGTGGCTGAAATGGAACGGCTTGAACGGCGCGTTGCAGAGCTGGAGCAACGACTGGCTGAATTTTTGGAGCGGGAGCGGCGAGCCTGATCTGGGCCGGCTGCAAACCACGCTCGATGAGGTGCTGGCCGCCGACCGGGCGCTGATCAGGGGCATCGCCGCCTATCGCCGCGACCCTTATGTGCGGAATTTGCCAGATCCGCCGGTTATTTGGGAAGAAGGCGAGAGCCGGCTGCTCGATTATGGCGGCAGCGGCACGGCGGTGGTGTTTGTGCCGAGCCTGATCAACCGCGCTTATATCCTCGACCTCATGGAAGATGCCTCGATGCTGCGCTTTCTGGCGGCGGAGGGGCTACATCCTTATTTGCTCGATTGGGGCTGGCCGGGGCCGATCGAGCGGAATTTTTCGCTTACCGACTATATCGCCGGCCGGCTTGAGCGCGCGCTCGCCGCCGTGCCAGGGACGGTGGTGCTGGCCGGCTATTGCATGGGCGGGGTGATGGCGATGGGGGCGGCCGCCCGCGCGCAGACGCTCCAGCCGGGTAAAATTTCAGCACTCGCCGTGCTGGCCACACCATGGGACTTCCATAGCCCCGACCCCAAGGTCGCCCAGCGCGTGGCCGAGGCGCTGCCCGCCCTTGAGCTGACCATGCAAATCTCTCAAACCCTGCCGATCGACGCGCTGAACACCCTGTTCGCCATGATCGACCCGTTTGGTGTCGCCAAGAAATACCGCAATTTCGCCGGGCAAAACAAAGCCACACCGCGCGCGCGGCGGTTTGTTGCCATGGAGGACTGGCTGGCCGATGGCGTGCCGCTCGCCGCCCCCGTGGCGCGCGAGGCGCTCGCGGGGTGGTATGGCGCCAACCTCACCGCGCGCAACCAATGGCGGGTGGCGGGGCTGCCGGTCGAGCCGGCGCGCCTGCAAATGCCCTGCTTCTGCGCCATACCGGCGCGCGACCAGCTGGTGCCCGCCGCTTCGGCCAAAGCGTTGGCCGCCCAGCTCGGCCGCGGCACCGTCATCGAGCCGGAGGCCGGGCATATTGGCATGGTGGCGGGAACTAATGCAGAAACTTTATTGTGGCGGCCTTTCGCTGACTGGGTGCACCGCCTATGATGATGCTGTGCAACAAGCACCACAGGAAAGAGGGAAACCATGGAAGATATCGTCATCGTCGCGGCAGCCCGTACCCCCGTTGGCAGCTTTAATGGCGCCTTTGGCTCTACGCCTGCCCATGTATTGGGGGCCACCGCGCTGAAAGCCGCCATCGAGCGGGCGGGCTTGAGCGCGGAAGATATTGATGAAGTGATCCTCGGTCAGGTGCTTACCGCCGGTCAGGGGCAAAATCCGGCCCGCCAGGCCGCCCGCATCGCCGGCATCCCCGATAGCAAGACCGCCTTTGGCATCAACCAGGTTTGCGGCTCGGGCCTGCGCGCCGTGGCGCTCGCCGCCCAGCAGATCATCTCGGGCGAGTCCGAGATCGTCATCGCCGGCGGTCAGGAGAGCATGAGCCTCTCGCCCCATGCCGCCTATCTGCGCGCGGGCGTGAAGATGGGCAACACCGATTTCGTCGATACCATGATCAAGGACGGGCTGTGGGATGCCTTTAATGGCTACCATATGGGTATCACGGCTGAAAATGTCGCCAAGCACTGGCAGATCAGCCGTGACGACCAGGACGCGCTGGCCCTGGCCTCGCAGCAAAAGGCCACCGCCGCCCAGGCCGCCGGCAAGTTCAAGGATGAGATCGTGCCCGTGACCATTGCCAGCCGCAAGGGCGATGTGGTGGTCGATGCCGATGAGTACATCAAGCCCACCACCACCGCCGATGTGCTGGCCAAGCTGCGCCCGGCCTTCACCAAAGAGGGCACGGTCACGGCGGGCAATGCCTCGGGCATTAACGATGGTGCCGCCGCCCTGGTGGTGATGAGCGCCAAGACCGCCGCCGCCCGCGGCCTCACCCCGCTGGCCCGCATCGCCAGCTTCGCCACCGCCGGCGTCGATCCCGCCCTCATGGGGTCGGGGCCGATTCCGTCGTCGCGCAAGGCGCTGGCGCGCGCGGGATGGGCGGTTGATGACCTCGACCTGATCGAGGCCAACGAGGCCTTCGCCGCCCAGGCCTGTGCGGTCAACAAGGATCTCGGGCTCGACCCCGCCAAGGTGAACGTCAATGGCGGCGCCATCGCCATTGGTCACCCGATTGGCGCGTCGGGCGCGCGGATTCTCATTACCCTGCTGCACGAGATGAAGCGCCGCGACGCCAAGAAAGGCCTCGCCACGCTGTGCATTGGCGGCGGCATGGGCGTTGCCATGTGCCTCGAGCGCTGAGACTTTGAGACAAGGCCCGGAGGCATCACGCTTTCCGGGCCTTATTTTGGGCTGGCCACGGTTGCGGGCAGGAACCGTGTTGAGGTTTGGGGAGATGGGTGGTGAAGAAGCTTTATCCTGATGCGGTCACGGCGTTATCTGGTCTGTTGTTTGACGGCATGGTGATCATGTCGGGCGGGTTTGGGCTGTGCGGCATTCCCGATGTTTTGATCGATGCCGTGAAGCTCTCGGGCGTGAAGAACCTGACCGTGATCTCGAATAATGCCGGGATTGATGGGGTCGGGCTGGGCACGCTGCTGGAGACCCGCCAGATCAAGAAGATGATTTCATCTTATGTTGGCGAGAACGCGACCTTTGCCAAGCAATATCTCTCGGGCGAGTTGGAGATCGAGTTCAACCCGCAGGGCACTTTAGCCGAGCGCATCCGCGCGGGTGGGGCGGGGGTGCCGGCGTTTTTCACCGCCACCGGCTATGGCACCCAAATTGCCGAGGGCAAGGAGGTGCGCGAGTTCAATGGCCGCTGGTATGTGATGGAAACCGGGCTGTTCGCCGATCTGGCGCTGGTGCATGCCTATAAGGCCGACACCGAGGGGAACCTCGTGTTTCGCAAGACCGCGCGCAACTTCAACCCGATGATGGCGACCGCTGCCAAAACCACGGTGGTGCAGGTGGAGCATCTGGTCGAGCCTGGTGAGATCGATCCCGACCATATCCACACGCCGGGGATTTTTGTGAAGCGCATCGTGAAATTGGATCAGCCGGTCAAGCGCATCGAGCAGCGCACTGTCCGCAAGAAGGAGACCGTGTAATGCCCTGGACGCGCGATGAAATGGCCGCCAAGGCCGCGGCTGAGCTGGAAGATGGCTTCTATGTGAATTTAGGCATCGGCATTCCCACGCTGGTGGCCAACCATATTCCGGCAGGCATGACCATTCAGTTGCAATCGGAGAACGGTATGTTGGGCATGGGCCCGTTTCCGTTCGAGGGTGAGGAGGATGCCGATCTCATCAACGCCGGCAAGCAGACGGTGACGGAACTGCCGACCACGAGCTTTTTCTCATCGGCTGATTCATTTGCCATGATCCGTGGCGGGCACATCAATATTTCCATCCTCGGCGCGCTGCAGGTCTCCGAGGAGGGCGATCTCGCCAATTGGATGGTGCCGGGTAAGATGGTTAAAGGCATGGGCGGGGCGATGGATCTGGTTGCCGGCGTGCCGCGTGTGGTGGTGCTGATGGAGCACACCGCCAAGGGCGAGCCGAAGATTTTGAAACACTGCACCCTGCCGCTCACCGGCAAGGGGGTGGTGAGCAAGATCATCACCGATCTCGCCGTGTTTGAGGTGAACAAGGATACCAAGCCTGGCCTCACATTGCTCGAAATGGCCCCCGGCGTCAGCCTGGATGAAATCCGCGCCCTGACCGCCGCGGATTTCACCGTCGCGTGAGCTAAGCCGGCTCCACAAGAACGCGCCCCGCCACTGGCCGGGCGCGTTTTTGTTTCGGGGGACGCCTGATAGCGCCGGGCGGGCTCTTACGGACGGTGGCATTGTGGGGTAGATTTTGCCCGGTGGCGGGTAGTGGCGGCGAACGAGGCGGAGCCGGGCCTGGCTTGTGATGAAACGGGAGTACGCATGGCGGTCAGAGGTTTTGTCGATGAGATGCAGGGCGGTTACATCCTCGGCTGGGCGGTTGCGATTTCCGATGGCGCAAGCTGCGTTATTACTGTCAAGGATGACGAGGGGCGGCTGCTGGGCAAGGGGCTGGCATCGCGCGAGCGCGTTGATTTGGCGTCTCTTGGGCTGGGGCGCACGAATTTTGGCTTTCGCGTCGCGGTTCCCCGCGCGCATCAGCAGCGCAACGTGCATGTTTTCGCCAATGACCAGGAGCTGCAAGGTTCGCCGCTGCGTATGGGCGCCGGTGTGTTTGACGGCGCCTGCCGGGTCGAGGCCGACCATCTCACCGGCTGGGTGACCGAGCGGGTGGCGCGCTTCGCCGCCCCGGTGATATCGGCCAAAAACCAGTTCGGGGAGGAGGTCGCGCGCGGTGAGAGCCATTTCGATGACGGCGATATCGATCCGCTATTCGCGCCGGCCCGTTTCTCGCTGCGGCTCGATGACCGGTGCCTTGGCGCGGGCGAGATGCCGCTGACTGTTTACGCGAATGATAGCTTGCTTGGGCGGGTCAATTGTCATCTCACCCTCAAGGGTAATCTCGATCAGGTGAGCCCAACCCGGTGCGCTGGCTGGCTGCTGTGCGAGCAGGCTCCCCAGCGCCGGATTTCCTTCACGGTCCACCGGGATCAGACCCTCATGGCCGATGTGACGTGCGATAGCCCGCGCCCCGATGTGAGCGCCATCTATCCGGGCGCCGACACGCCTGGGTTTGACGTGACGTTTCCCGGCGAAGCCCCGCAGCCGACCACTTCCTGCCGGCTGAGCTTTCGTCTGCCCGGCTGCGCGCACGAGATATTCGAAGGCCCCTATCTGCTCGCCGAGCGCCCCGCCGCCGTCGAGGCGCTCCAGCGTGCCGCGCAACTGGCCCATCTGCCGGGAACCGGGCTGGGTAAGGCCGAGCGCGCGCTGCTGGCGCAGGCGCTTGCCGAGTATGTGGCCAAGGCGCGCGGTGAGTCCCTGCTGGTTTTGCCTAAGCAGCCCCCGGCGCCAGACACACGCCGCGCGGGGATGCGGCTGGGCATTGTCATTCCGGTTTATCGGGGCGTCGAGATCACGCGCGCCTGCATCGAGGCGGTGCTGCGCCACCGTAATCCCGATACCGATCTGGTGATCCTGCTCAACGATGCATCCCCCGAACCTGGGATGGCGGTGATGCTGGCCTATTTCGGCTTGCAGCCGAATGTGGTGGTGCTGACCAATGCCGAAAACCAGGGGTTTATCCGCACGGTCAATCGTGGCCTCTCGCTGGTGGACGGGCTGGATGTCTTGCTGCTCAACTCCGATACGGTCATCCATGCTGGCGGTCTCGATGAGCTGACCGCCATTCTCGCGCAGAACCCCGAAATCGGCACGGTCACCGCGATCTCGAATAATGCGACCATCTTCTCCTACCCCAACACCGCGCTGCGCGCGGCCGCGCTGAGTGACATATCATGGCCTGAACTGGCCGCCATTGCCCTGCGGGATAATCGCGGCCGGTTCATCGATGTGCCGACGGGGCATGGATTCTGCCTGCTGATCCGCGCCGATGTCATCGCGCGGGTTGGGCGGCTCGATGAGGCATTTGGCCGTGGCTATGGCGAGGAGAATGATTTTTGCGCCCGGGCCGCGGTCTGGGGCTATCGCAATGTCGCGGCGGGGGCGGTGCTGGTCGAGCATAAGGAGCGCGTCTCCTTCGTGGATGAGCGCGAGACGCTGATGGCCGAGAATATGCGGCGCCTGCACATGCTCTATCCGGACTATATGGCGCTGATCCAGGCGTTCGAGCGCCAGGATGGCACGCGCTCGCTGCGCTGGGCGCTCGATGCGGCGCGGCTGACCAAGGCGCGCCAGGCGGGCGGCTCGTTCGTGCTGGTGGTCACGAACCAGCTTGAGGGCGGCACGGCCAAAACCATCCTCGATATCGAGCGCAATGTCGGTTACGGCCAGGCAACGGCGCTGCGCCTGAGCGTCACCAGGGATCATCTGCTGGAACTTTCCTGCGAGACCCCGCTGCTGAGCGCGAGCTTTGGCGCCGATGAGATTGATGAGCTGTTCACCCTGCTATCGGCCGCGGCCCCCGAAATGGTCATGCTGCACCAGCTGCTGGGGTTTCCCGCCGCCTTCATTGCAGCCCTGCCGGCCTGGCTCACGGGGCGCGAGAGCTTCTTTTGGGCGCATGATTTCTATGCCGTGTGCCCGCGCGTCACGATGATTGATGCCATTGGCCGGTTTTGCGATGTCGCCGATGAGGCCACGTGCGGGCGCTGCCTGGGCATGAAGGGCGGGCATGAATTCGCCGCCGCCGGCATGCCCGCGCCCGCGGAGCATCGGGCGCTGTTTGGGGCCCTGCTGCGCGGCGTGACCCATGTCATTGCCCCCTCACCCAGCGCCGCGGCCTATCTCGGCCGGGTTTTCGAGGATGTGCCCTTCGAGATTCTGCCCCACCCCGAGGCGCTGCCCGATCAGGCCGTTGCGCCGCGCGCCGACAATGAGCCCGAAATCATCATGATCGGCGCCATTGGCCCGCATAAAGGCTCCGCCAAACTGCTCGAAATCGCCGAGCGGGCCTGGCTGACGCGGCCCGAGCTGAAATTCCGCGTGATTGGCTATACCGACATCGACAACAAATTGCGGGCGGTGGGCAATGTCACCATCACCGGCTCCTTTCCGCCCGGCGAGGGGGCGCGACTGCTCGGCGCGGCGCGGGGCCGGCTGGTGCTGTTTCTCTCCACCTGGCCCGAAACCTACTCCTACACCCTCTCCGAGGTGTTGCTGGCCGGGATGGTGCCGCTGGTGCCAGATATTGGCGCGCCGGCCGAGCGTGTGCGCCGCGCGGGAGTTGGCGCGGTATTTCCGTTCCCCGCCGATGCCGAGACCGTACTGGGGCTGATTGACGAAGTGCTGGCCGGCGCCCGGCCCGTGCAGACCGAGGACGCCGATGCCCTGGCCGCCTTCCGCGGCGCGGACGAACTCGCCCGCTACCGCGATTTGCTGTGCCGCGCCGTTGAGTGAGGGAAAATTGCCGATGCGTCGTATCATCTTGCTGATATTGGCCGTGCTTGTGGGCGGCGGCGGCTATCTGGCGGCCAGGGCCTGGCTGTTTCCGCCGCCCGACTCCGTGGCCAACCAGGATGTACGCCCGCTGACCAGCGCCGAGCAGGCGCGGTTTCTGCCCCTGGTTTGCGCGGGGGCCAGCGCGGGCAGCGATGGCTATGCCCATAATTGCGCCAGCCTGCCGGGCTATCCGTCGGATGATTATGGCGGCGCCGGGCTGGGGCTTGGCATCACCCTCACCAGCATCACCGAAGGCCAGCTCACCGGCACGGGCCGGCTGGAGGCTTATGTCTCTTATCTGGGCAGTTTCGAGCCGCATGTGACCAATTTTGGCGGCGGCATTTTGTTCAGCGCCAATGGCCAGGGAGCCTGGACGCTGGATAAATGGTTTCCCGGCGCCAACCTTGATGGGTGTTTGAGCCTCTCACCCCAGGGGCGCGCGCGGTTTTTGTGCCTTGAGGGCTATACCGGCCAGGGCGAGACCGATACCAGCCTGATGGTGATGCAGGTTGCCTCCGCCGCCAAAACGGTGCTGGCGGCGGCTGATTTGCGCGCCACCTTGACCCCGGACGGCAATTGCGGGCAGCTCACCGCGCCGACGCAAGCCGTGCTGCTGGGGCTGACAGGGCTGCGGCGCACCGCTTCGGGGGTGAGCGTGCAGGCGAGCTATGTGCCGGCGGGCACCGCCGCCAAGGCCTGCGCCGCCCATGATTTTGCCGCGGCGCCCACCCAGACCGCGACCTTGACCCTGGTGCCCGCTGGTGATGGCTTCACCATCTCGCCCACTCTCGATTTCGCGCCCCCGGAGGCGCCATGATGGCAAGCCCCCGCGAACAGCTGATCGGGGCCGCGCGGGCCATGGCGGCGCGCGGCTTGGCGGCGGGCACATCGGGCAATGTATCGCTGCGTACGCCAGAGGGGATTTTGATCACCCCGTCCGCGGTGCCCTATGACGCCCTGACGCCCGAGATGATGCCGCTTCTGCGCGAGGATGGCTCGCATGAAGGCCCGTACCGGCCGTCATCCGAGTGGCGGTTTCATCTCGATATCTATCTCTCGCGCCCCGAGGTTGGCGGTGTGGTGCACCACCATGCGCCCCACACCACGGCGCTGGCCATGGCCCGGCGTGATATTCCGCCCTGCCATTATATGGTCACGCGGTTTGGCGGGGCCGATGTGCGCTGCGCGGGCTATGCGCTGTTTGGCACGGCCGCGCTTTCGGCCGAAGTGGTCAAGGCGCTCGAGGGCCGCACCGCCTGCCTCATGGCCAACCATGGCGGACTGGCCGTGGGGCCCGATATATGGGCAGCCCTGGCGGCCGCCACCGAGCTTGAGGCGCTGGCGGAGCATTATCTGCTATCGCTGGCGGCGGGCGGGCCGGTGCTGCTGAGCGAGGCCGAGATCGCCGCCGCGCTCAGCCAGTTCGCCACCGCCTACCGGCCCAATACCGGCGCCTGAGCGCTCAGTGCCGAAACAGCACCGGCTGGCCGATGGGCTCGCCGGTGACCACACCCTCAAACATCACCACATGGCCGCGCACGATGGTCGCCACCGGCCAGGCGGTGACTTCGGTGCCGGCAAATGGTGTCCAGCCACACTGGCTGGCGATCCAGGAATTCTCGATCTTGCGCCTGGCCTTCATGTCCACGATCGAGAAATCCGCGTCATAGCCCACGGCGATGCGGCCCTTGCCCATGGCGCCATAAATCCGCGCCGGCCCGGCTGACATCAGGTCAACCAGCCGCATCAGCGGCAGGCGCCCGGCATTCACCTGGCTTAGCATCAAAGGCAGCAAGGTCTGCACGCCGGTCAGGCCGGAATGGCAGGTCGGCCAGGGCCGCTCCTTGGCTTCCGCGGTGTGGGGCGCGTGATCGGAGGCGATGGTGTCGGCCGTGCCATCGAGTAGCGCGGCCCAGGCGGCGTCCTGGTGGTGCTTGTCCCTGATCGGGGGGTTCATCACCGCATACCCCCCCAGCCGCTCATAGGCCTCGGGCCCGGCCTGCAACAGATGGTTCACCAGCACCTCGGCGCTCAGCAGCCGCTTATGGTCGCGGATGAAGGCGAATTCCTCGGCGGTGGAAACATGGAGAATATGCGCGCGCTTGCCGGTTTTCTCGGCCAGCGCGGTCACGCGCGCCGTGCCCAGCCGGGCGCATTCGGGGTCGCGCCACTCGCCATGGGCGGCATATGGGTCGCCGACCGAGAAGCGGGATTTGCGCTCGCGCAGCCGGTATTCATCCTCGGCGTGGAACGCGACCAGATGGCGCGAGCCGCGCAGCACGCGCTCAATATTCTCATCATCCTCGACCAGCAGATCGCCCGTCGAAGATCCGGCGAACACCTTCACGGCGCAAACGCCCGGCATATCCTCCATCTCACCGACATGGTCGGCGTTTTCCTTGGTGGCACCGACATAAAAGCCGAGATCGCAATAGGTGTGGCCGGGAATATATTCATATTTGGCCTGCACCGTTGTCGGGTCGGTGGTGGGGGGCTTGGTGTTGGGCATGTCAAACACCGTGGTCACGCCGCCCAGCACGGCGGCCAGCGAGCCTGAGCGCATATCCTCGACACCGGGAATGCCGCCATAGCCGCCATCGCGGAAATGCACATGGGGGTCGATGATGCCGGGCAGCACATGCAGGTTGGCGGCGTTGAAGCGCTCGGGCGCGTCGCCGAGATTTTTGCCAATCGCGGTAATATGCCCGGCCGTCACGCCGACATCGGCGCTCACTTCGCCCCAGGGCAGCACCACCGTGCCGTTTTCGATGATCAGATCAAAACTCATGCGTCCACTCCCAACAGCTGATACGCGGCTGATACCACGCGCTCCAGCGTCAAATCCTCCATGGCCGCCTCGCCTTCCGGCCCCGGCGCCACGGCAATGCCAACCCGCGCCCCGGCAGGCGCATATTCACTGGCCTTTGAGCGGCCAAACAGCCCAAGCGTCGGCGCCCCCGCGGCGGCGGCCAAATGCATTAGCCCCGAGTCATTTCCTATATATATGGTGCCGCGGCGCAGACATGCAGCGGCTTCTGGCAGGGTGAGCCGCCCGACCAGATTAATGGCATCCGGCAAGGCCGCCAGCACCGGGGCCGCGCGGCGGGCTTCATCGGCGCCGGGGCCGCCGAAAATCGCCGCCCTGGCGCCGGGCAACCGGGCGGCCAGCGCATGAAAAAGCGCAACAAACCGCTCAGGTGGCCAGATTTTACCATCCCAGTTGGCCGTGGGGCCGAGCGCGATCACAGGGCCATCACCCAGCAGCCGCGCGGCCTTGGCTTCATCGGCGGCCGAGGTCCAGGCCACTGGCAGGGGGGCGGGCTCGTAGCCCATGGCGGCGCCCAGCTGAGCATAGCGCCGCCCCGGCCGCCGCCCGCCTTTCATGATTTTGCGGCGCTTGGCCGCCAGCAGCAGCGAAATGCCCGATCCGCGCACATCCACCACCAGATCCCAGATATGCGGCACAATCTGGCGCCACAGCGTGAGCCAGTGCAGGTCGAAACGCTGCTTGTCGAACACGATCAGCTTTTCAAGCTGGGGAAAGCGCGAAAACACGCCTTCGCTGGGCGAGCCGCAGGCGATGGTGAAGCGCGCCGCCGGGTGCTGCCGGCGCAACTGCTCCAATATCCCGCAGGAAATGACGGCATCGCCAATACGCGAAGAGCTGATGAAGAGAATTCTCATGCTGAGGACCGATTAGCCTGTTTAAGGCCGCGCGCAAACCGGGCTTGCCCGCAGGCCAGGATTTTCCCATCTTGTTGGCATGACCAATATCGCCCTTCTGCCCGATCGCGCCGTGATTGCCATCCACGGGCCAGACCGTGTCGCCTTTCTCAACGGGCTGGTTAGCAATGACGTGGCCAAAGCCGGCCCGGGCCAGGCCGTGTGGGCGGCCCTGCTCACGCCGCAAGGGCGCTATCTCACGGATTTTTTCATTTTCGCGACCAATGATGCCCTGCTCCTCGATATCAGGCGGGCCGACGGCGCGCTCATCATCCAAAAACTGCGCCGCTTCCGGTTGCGCATGGCGGTGGAAATTTCAGAGCCCGCGGAAGATTGGCATGTTCAAGCCGCCTGGGGCGGCGCCGCGCCCGAGGCACCGCTGGTGGCCCCCGACCCGCGCCTGCCCGAGGCGGGGTTTCGTATGCTTGTCCACGCGCCCCTTCAGACCACGGCATCTCCGGCGCACTATGGCGCGCACCGCATCGCGCTTGGCCTGCCCGATGGCGCGCCAGACCTGGAGCCCGAACAAACGCTGCTGCTGGAAGCCGGGTTCGATGAACTGCACGGCATTGACTGGACCAAAGGCTGCTATATGGGCCAGGAGCTGACCGCGCGCACCAAATATCGCGGGCTGGTCAAGCGCCGGCTGGTGCCCGTTACCCTCTCGGCCCCGTTGGCGCCCGGCGCCGTGATTTACGCCGGAGATGCCGAGGCCGGACGCATGGGCTCGCGCGTTGAGCATAGCGGACTCGCCATGCTGCGGGTCGAGGCGTTGGGCGCTTCGCTCCATGCGGGGCCAGTGACGCTCGCGCCGCGCGTGCCGGCCTGGATGAATCTTGCTCGCCAAGCGTGAATTGCCCGTCCGGCGGGCCGCGCACTGCCGGAAAAGCGCGGTGTTTTTTTCTGAAACGCGCCAAAATATAGCGGGCTGTCTATTATTTAAATCGCCCTCTGATAATTCTATTGACGTGCTTTTCATAATCAATCATGCCTAGCAGGCCGTTTTTCAGTCATGAAACGTAATGCCTAACAGGGGGAACACAATAATGAGCACGGTTTCTAGCGGGGGGGTGCGCCTCAAGCGCGACAGCCTCGGTCTTTCGCAAATCATCGCCTCGACATTGGCGAACATCGCGCCCGCGATGAGCTTTTTCTTCGGGTTTGGTCTCATCGTCTCGGGTGCCGGTGTTGGCGCGCCGCTCACCATTTTGGTGGCGATGGTGGTGATTCTCTTCCTTACCAACACGCTGGCGCAATTCTCCAAATACCGCCCGAGCACCGGGTCGTTCGTCACCTTCATCGGCATGGCGTTCGGGCCCGCCGCGGGTGCCGCGGCGTCGCTGTTCGTGGTCACGGGCTATTGCATCGCGGCGGCGTCGGTGGTGGTTATTTCGGGCGGCTGGGCCGCGACCACGCTGCAAACCTTCCTGCACATCAATATCCCCTGGCAGGTGTTGAGCATTATCGCCACCGCGATCGTCGGCGTGCTGGTGGCGCGTGGCATTGGCCTCTCCACCACCTGGGCCGCTATCTTCTTTTATTTCGAGCTGGCGCTGCTGCTGATCGGCGCGGTGATCATGCTGGTCGTCAACCATGCCTCCATCTCGCTCGCGCCGCTGACGATTGCGTCGGTGACCGGTGGCTGGAAGGGCATTGGCCTTGGCTTCCCGCTGGCGATTTATCTGTTCATTGGCTGGGAAAACTCGGCGATGCTGGCCGAAGAGACCACCGATCCCCGCCGCAACGTGCCCCGCGCGCTGATCACCGGCACGCTCTCGATCGGCATTCTTTATATGTTCCTGGCCTTCGCCACCGAAACGGCGTTCAAGAATAATCTGGCCGCCATCTCCAACTCCACCATCCCGTTCGTCGATGCCTTCAAGGCCTCCGCCGCCGGGCTGCTGATTGTCGCCTATCTGGCTGGTGTCACCTCGATTTTCTCATCGCTCATCGGTCTGACCAACGCCCAGGCGCGCATTCTGTTCAACTCCTCGCGTGAAGGTCTGCTGCCCGAGTTCTTTGGTAAGGTGCACCCTCAGCACCGCACCCCGCACTCGGCCATGTGGGCGTTCATCGTCGTTGCCCTGCTCATCGTTCTTGGCTTCGGCACGCTTGACAACATCGACCCCGTGACCTTGTTCGGTGATACCGGCACCATGGGCACCATTCCGGTGGTGGTGACCTACCTGCTCACCAACATCGCGCTGCCGGTTTATATGCTGCGCTATCATCGCAACGAGTTCTCGGCGGTCAAGCACCTCATCATTCCCTTGCTCGGCACGGCGTTCATGCTGTTCCCGCTCTGGGGGCTGGTGCAGCCCGGCCAGCCGGCGCCGTTCAACATTTATCCGTATGCCGCGCTCGGCCTGTTCGTACTCTCGCTGATTTATGGCGCCATTCTGGCCAAGCGTAACCCCGACCTCGTTCAGCGCATCGGCTCCTACGTCGCCGACGAAGAATACTGAGCGGCATTATCGCGCCCATGAAGAAAACGGTGCCGTGAGGCACCGTTTTCAGACGACTGACCAACCCCTGGCTCACGCCGGGGGTTTGTTTATGGGGAGTGCTGAAGACACACCGCCCGCGTTTGGCGCCGAATGATCACCCGCAGGGCAGGATTTATATCTTCAACGGCAGGCGGCTGGCGCGGCCGGGGAAGATGATATCGGCCTGACGCTCGGGGTGGGTGAGCATGTACATATCGACGCTGGGCAGAAAGATGCGCCGCCATTCATCCGCCCACACGCCAAGGGCGCGGTCATGGGCCACCTCGAAGATGGATTTGCGGTCGCTGTCGACGAAAATTTTCAGGCCGTAATAGGGCAGCAATAGCGGCACCAGGGCCGAAATACCCTCGACGATGACCGGCCGGGCGGTGGTGAGATGCTTGGGCGTTTTGGCGACCGCGAAGCGCTGCCAATCGAACGGGTAATAGGTGCAGGCTCCGGTTTTGGCGAGGTCGATGACCGCCTGGAGGAATTGCTCGTAGCGTATATAGGGAAAGGGGAATGCCGGTTGGCGCGAGGTCCAGTCGGCTTCGGCGCTGATGAATTCATCGACGTGGAGGATGGGGAAGCCGTAAATTTCGGCCAGGCGCAGGGCCAGGGTGGTCTTGCCCGCGCAGGGCAGACCATCGATCGCGATGAGAGGTTTCTCGAGCGCGCGCGAGAGAGCGCCCTCTTTCACCAGATCATCCGCAACTGCCATGTGACCCCGTCTCCATGTCACAAGAACTGACCCAAGGCCCAGATTGCGCGTGTGCTTAGCGCACTTCGCTCAGGCCGGTAAAGTCACGCGCACGCGCAGCCCTCCGGGGGCGGCGTCGAGCATCACGATGTCACCGCCATGGGCGCGGATGATGTTGCGCGCAATGGCCAGCCCCAGGCCCGAGCCGCCGGTTTCGCGGTTGCGGCTGGTCTCGAGGCGCCGGAAGGGCTCGAACACGCGCTCGCGTTCGAGTTCGGGGATGCCGGGGCCGTCATCTTCAATGTCGATGCGGACCAGGCCCTTTTGCGGGGCAGTGAGGGTGACGCGCGCGGCGTCACCATATTTGACCGCGTTGCCGATGAGGTTGGCAAATGCCCGCTTGCAGGCGAGCGGGCGCAGCCGCACGGCCAGATGTTCAGGCCCGCTATAGGTGATGGCCTCCTGGCGGGCGGGGGTGAGGTCGGCCTGGTCATCGAGGATGGCGCGCAGCAGGCTGGCCAGATCGACGGGCGCCGGGGATTCGGTGCTGCCGATATCGCGGCCAAAGGCCAGGGTGGCGGCGACCATGGCCTCCATTTCATCGAGGTCGGCGAGCATTTTCTCGCGCTGCTCGTCATCTTCCATGAATTCGGCGCGCAGTTTCAGGCGCGTGATGGGGGTGCGCAAATCATGACCGATGGCGGTGAGCAGGAAGGTGCGGTCATCGACAAAGCGGCGGATGCGGGCGGCCATGGTGTTGAAGGCCTTGGCGGCGGTGACGATTTCGGCGGCCCCCTGCTCGGGCAGCGGGGGGGCGGTGACCACGTCGCGGCCCAGCGCCTCGGCGGCGGCGGCCAGCGTTTGCACGGGGCGCAGCAGCGTGCGCACGGCCCAGACGATCATCAAGGCGCCGAGCAGGGTCATGACGATGAAGGCGGTGGCGAAGCCCGGTGAGCGCCAGGGCGCGGGCGGCGGCAGCACGGCGCTGACGGTGAGCCAGGTGACCGCCCCGCCCGGCCAGATGCCGGGCGGCAGGCCAAAGGGCGGAAAAGGCGGGCCGCCGGCACCGGGCGGCGCGGCACCGCTTGGCGCGGGACCAAGCCAGCCATTGGCATCGAACGGCGCGAGGAAGGTGCCTTGGTCGTGGCCGGGTTGTCCGGCATTTTCGAAGCGGAACAGAATGAAGTCACGCAGGCCGAAGCTGATGAACAAGCGCGGCGGAAAGCCCGAGACGCGCAAGATCAGCCCGGCCGGGTGGAGCAGCGGCGGGATGCCTTCGGAGAAGATCGCTGTGCGGATGGCCTCGGCTTCACGGGCGGGCATGGCCAGCGTGCCCGCCAGCGGGGGTTGGGCGCTGAGGGTGGCGGTTTCACCGTTGGGCAGGGTTTCCTTGGCCAGCAGCACGTTGCGCCCGGCCGGCGCGGTGAGCGCGATATGGCGGTAGAGCGTGACCGCGCGGGTGGCGAATTCCTGCTCCTCCTCGGTCTGGAGCAGCTTGATCTGGTTGAAGGTGTGGATGAGCAGACCCAGAAGCTGGGTGAGCGCGAACCCCACCAGCAGGATCAGGATCATGCGCCGGGCGAGAGAGTGAGGCTTGAGGAGGGAGCGCACCTCAGGCCCGTTCGACCGGCGTGGACAGCACATAACCGCCGCCGCGCACGGTTTTGATGATCTGGGCGTTGCGCCCGTCATCTTCGAGTTTGCGGCGCAGGCGCGAGACCGCCACGTCGATCGCGCGGTCGAACGGTCCGGCCTGGCGGCCGCGCAGCAGATCGAGCAGCATGTCGCGCGTGAGAACCCGGTTCGGGCGGTCGAGCAGGGCCAGCAGCAGATCGTATTCGCCGCCGGTGATGGCGACCTCGACGCCCTGAGGGTCGAGCAGGCGGCGGCGGGCGGTTTCGAGCACCCAGCCGGCGAACTGGTAGGTTTTGGTGTGCTCGGCTGGGCGTTGATCGGACTCGGTGGTGCGGCGGAGCACGGCGCGGATGCGGGCCAGCAGCTCACGCGGGTTGAAGGGTTTGGTGACGTAATCATCCGCGCCCAGCTCAAGGCCGATGATGCGGTCGGTATCCTCGGCCATGGCGGTGAGCATGATGATGGGAACGTTTGATTCGGCGCGCAGCCAGCGGGCGATCTCGAGGCCGCCTTCGCCAGGCAGCATCAGGTCGAGCACGACGAGCTGGAAATGGCCGTTGGCGATGGCGCGCCGCGCCTCCTTGCCGTCGCGCGCGGTGGTGACGCGCAGACGCTGGCGCTCGAGGAATTTGGCGAGCAGATCGCGGATTTCGCGGTCATCATCGACGATGAGGATATGGGGCAGGTGGTCCATGGCTGTTACAATAGCGCCAGCCCCCAGGCTTTGGCAGGGCCGGTTGCACTACGTGACAATTTTGCCCCCGCCCCGCGGACCGTCAGGCCGGGCCGGACAGTCATGGCTTGATTTTGTTGCGCCCCTGACCATAAACTTCGCATGCAACCAGTTTGGATGCTGCTGGATTGCCGAGCTTCTGGAGGGCTCCATGAAAACGCTTCGTCAACTCGCGCTGTACGTGCCGTTTGGCCTTACCGGCACCCTGCTGCCGGCGGGACCGGCTTTTTGCTCCGATCTCAGCTTCACGTTGGATAACAACACCAACCAGGACATCACGGCGGTCTATCTGTCGCAGCACGCCGCCTCTAGCTGGGGGGCCGCGCTGCCCAACAGCGCCACCAAGGCGGGGACCAGCAACGATATCGGCTTTGATGACGGCAAGGCCAGCACCACGGGCGATGACTGTAATTACGACATAAAATTGCGGCTACAGGGCGGCAATGGCCAGGCGGTTCTCTATAGCATCGATCTGTGCGCGGCGATGGAGATCGCGCTGGGCACCAAGACCGCCAACGGCAACACGTTCGACACTTTCACGGTCACGTACACGGCTTACGGCAAATAGCCCGCGGCGGCCGGGGCGCGGAGCGGTGCGTGAATTCACTTGCATCGCGCCGCGCAAGGCCTTACATGCGCGCCCCACGCAGCAACGTACGTGCCTCTGCCGGTCCTCCGGTTACGCAACGGCGTCAAGCGTTCTGGCAGCACAGCTGGGGAAACCCGGAAGTTGGCTGGTTCGTTCGACCGTTTTGTAACCCATGCCGCGCGCATCGCGGCTCATAGAGGATAAGGAGCAGGGCGATGACCCCTCGTGTCGCGTCGTATCTTGAATCCAACCCCGCCACGCCTTGCCTGGTGCTCGATCTGGAGCGGGTGGGCGAGAATTATGACCGGCTGCATGCCGCCCTGCCGGTGGCGAAGATTTTTTATGCCGTGAAAGCCAATCCGGCCGAGCCGATTTTGCGCCTGCTGGTTGAGCGGGGCTCTTGTTTTGACGCCGCCTCGCTGCCTGAGATCGAGGCTTGCCTGGCGGTGGGGGCGAGGGCCGCGGATATTTCCTACGGCAACACGGTGAAAAAACCCTCGGCGATTGCCGCCGCGCATGCGCTGGGCGTGCCGCTGTTTGCCTTCGATTCACGCGAAGAGCTTGAAAAAATCGCCCAGCACGCGCCCGGCGCCAAGGTTTATTGCCGCGTGGCGGTGACCAATGAGGGCGCCGACTGGCCGCTTTCGAACAAATTCGGCACCACTCTGGCCCGCGCCCGCGACCTGATGCTGCAAGCCGGCGCGCTGGGGCTGGTGGCTCATGGGCTGTCATTTCATGTTGGCAGCCAGCAGACCTGCGCCAGCGCCTATGAGACCGCCATCAATCAGGTGGCGGCGCTGTTCACCGACCTGAAGGCGGCCGGGCTGGAATTGAAAATGCTCAATCTCGGCGGCGGATTTCCGGTGCGCTATGAGCGCGATGTGCCTGAAACCGGGGTATATGGCACGCGCATCATGGAGGCGATGGTGGCGAATTTTGGCAATGACCTGCCCGAGATGCTGATCGAGCCCGGGCGCGCCATGGTGGGCGACGCGGGGGTGGTGGTATCGGAAGCGGTGCTGGTGTGCAGGCGGATCCCCGAGGATGAGCGGGCTTGGGTGTATCTCGATATCGGGCGGTTTGGCGGCCTGGCCGAGACCGAGGGCGAGGCGATTCGCTACCGGGTGAGCGCGGCGGCGCCCGGCCCGCTTGAGCCGACCGTGCTGGCCGGCCCGACCTGCGATGGCGTGGATGTGCTGTATGAAAAAACCCCCTGCCTGCTGCCACGGGGCATCAAATCGGGGGATCGTGTGCTGATTCACGATACCGGGGCTTATGTGACCAGCTATGCCAGCCAGAATTTCAACGGCTTCGCGCCGCTGGCCGAGCATTACATCTGATGTCATGAGGGTGCCGCTTGCGGCGGCGCCAAAACCTCCTAATTTCGGGCATGGATGTCACACTTAAACCAGGACAAGGGGAACACCACCATGGATGAGATCACGCTCAAGGCCGCCGATGGTAGCGGCGAGTTTTCCGCGTTTGTGTGGAAGCCGGCGGAGGAGAGCGCTGGCGCGGTGGTGCTGATTCAGGAGATTTTCGGCGTTAATGACGCGCTGATCGAGACCGCCGAGACGCTGGCGCGGCAGGGCTTTATCGCGGTCGCGCCGGATTTGTTCTGGCGCCAGGAAAAAGGCGTGAAGCTGACCGACAAGAGCGAGGCCGAATGGAAGAAGGCCTTCGAGCTGATGAACGGCTTCGACCAGGACAAGGGCGTGGAGGATTTGAAGGTGGCGCTGGAGGCCGCGCGCAAGCTGCCAGGCTGCAATGGCCGCGTGGGCACGATGGGGTTTTGCCTGGGCGGGCGGCTGGCGGTGATGATGGCCACGCGCTCGGACGCGGATGTGAACGTCTCGTATTACGGGGTGGCGCTGCAGAATTTGGCCGATGAGTTTGACAATATCTCGGCGCCGCTGATGCTGCATCTGGCCGAGAATGATGAATATTTCCCCGCCGCCGGGCAGGAGCAGCTGCTTGATGCGCTGGAGGGTAATGAGTGGGTGGATGTGTTCATTTACCCCGATGCGCAGCACGCCTTCGCGCGGCCCAATGGCGTGCATTTCAACGCCCGCGCGGCGGTGATCGCCAATGGCCGCACCACTGAATTGCTGGCCGAGATTCTCGACTGAGCTGGCCGTGCGGCTGAGCAGGCGGCAGGTTTTGGGCGGGGGGGCGGCGCTGGCCGCCGCCCCGTGCCGGGCGGCCGCGCCCGATTTGGTGGCCGCGCTGTTACGGCAAATGAACGCGCTGGGCGATGGACCGGTGCTGCTGAATTCGTATCTGGTGAAAACCGGACCCGGCGCCACGGCATTTGACCTGACCCAGGCCAATGCGGCTTATGTGTATGACAACGCCCTGGCCGGGCTGGTGCTGCTGGCCGCTGGTGAGCGCCAGGCGGCCGAGCGGATTGGCCAGGCGCTGGCCTTTGCCCAGGGCCATGACCGGCATTTCACCGATGGCCGGCTGCGCAATGCCTATGCCGCCGGGCCGGTGAGCGCGCCGGTGAAGCTGGCGGGGTTTTGGGATGCCAAAGCCGGGCAATGGGATGAAGACCCCTATCAGCTGGGCACCGATTCCGGGCCGCTCGCCTGGGCGATGATTTTATGGGCGCGGCTGGGTATGACCGCGCCCGCCCTGGCCGCCGCGCGGTTTTTGGAGTCGCGGTTGCGCGCGCGGCTGGGCTACGAGGGCGGGCTGTACGGGTTTGATGACGCCCAGACGCTACTGACATGGCAGAGCACCGAGCAGAATACCGACCTCGCCGTGGCCTTTGGGCTGTTGGGGCGAACCGAGGATCGCGCCCATGCGGCGGCGTTTGTAGCGGCCATGAGGGACGCTTTGGGGTTTGCGACCGGCACCGGGCCAGACGGCGCGGTGAACCGGGCGGTGTCGGCGGATGCCGGGATTTGGCCCTATCTCGCCGGGTTGGGCGATGCGGCGAGCGCCCGCGCAGCCATTGCCGCGCTGCGCCATGATGACGGAATCGGGTTTGCCCAGGCGAGCCATGGCGTGTGGCTGGAAGGCACTGGCTTTGCCGCGCTGGCGCTGAGCAAAATGGGCGAGCGGGCATTGGCGGCGCGGTTTTTGGCCACGGTCCATGCCAATATCTCCCCCGAGGGGTATGTGTATGCCTGCGTGGCGCCGATGCTCTCGACGGGCTTGAGCGTGGGGCCATCGGTGAGGCCGGGCGCCGCCGTGCAGCCATTCAATTATTACCGCCGCCCGTCGCTCAGCGCGACCTGCTGGGCCGGGCTGGCGATGTTGGGGGTTAACCCGCTGGCCGGGTGAGCCCCCTGCCCTATTTGCCGATGCAAAAGCTGGAGAACACCGCGTCCAGCACTTCCTCGACCCCAATCGCCCCCGCCAGGCGGGCCAAGGCGTGCGCGGCCATGCGCAGTTCCTCGCCGCGCAGTTCGGGGTCGTCGAGCGCGAGGGCGGCGGTGAGGGCCTGAGCGGCATCGCGCACGCAGGCCACTTGGCGCGGGCGGGCGAGCGCGGCGGCGCCTTTGGTGTCGGTGAGGTCGTGGGCGGCTTGGATGAGCCGGGCGCGCAACGCGGCCAGACCTTGGCCGGTTTTGGCCGAGAGGGCGAGATCGCCGCCCGGGCTTGAGGCGAGGTCTGATTTGGTGCGCAGGCGCAGATGCGGCGTGCCAAGCGGGGGTTGCGGGAAGGCTTCGCCGGGGGCGGCGGTGAGCAGCAGAAAATCGGCCCGCGCGGCGCGGGCCTTGGCGCGGCGCACGCCTTCGGCCTCGATCTGGTCGGTGGTTTCACGCAAGCCGGCCGTATCGGTGAGGTGGACGGGGACACCGCCAAGATCGACGCGCACGCCCAGTGCATCGCGGGTGGTGCCGGGCTGATCGGAGACGATGGCGATATCGTCTCCGGCGAGGGCGTTGAGCAGGGTGGATTTGCCGGCATTGGGCGCGCCCAGAATGACGAATTCCAGCCCTTCGCGCAGGCGTTCGGCGGCGGGGGCGGCGCCGAGCGCGGCTTGCATGTCATCGCGCAGGCGGGCGATTCCGGCGACCAGCGCGGCGTCGATTTCGGGGGGGAGGTCTTCATCGGGGAAGTCGATCAGGGCTTCCTGGCGGGCGATGAGCTGGCGGAGCTGTTCGCGCCAGCCGGTGATGGCGGCCATGAGGCCGTGCATGTTCTCAACCGCCTGGGCGCGCTGGGCGTCGGTCTCGGCGGCGATGAGGTCGGCCATGGCTTCGGCGCCGAGCAAATCGAGCTTGCCGTTATAGAGCGCCCGGCGGGAGAATTCGCCCGCTTCGGCCGGGCGGGCGCCAAGCGCCGTGAGGGCGCCGGCGATCGCCGCCCATACGGCCCGGCCGCCATGGAGGGACAGCTCGGCGCAATCCTCGCCGGTGAAGGAATGGGGCGCGGGGAAGATGGTGAGGAGCGCTTCATCGAGCACGCGCCCCTCATGGGTGAGGCGGCGGAGCGCGGCGTGGCGGGGTTTGGGCAGAGCCCCCGCCAAGGCTACCGCGATGGCCAGCGCCTGGGGCCCGGAGAGCCGGACCAGCGTGACCGCCCCGCCCCGGCCGGTGAGAGGGGCGAAGATGGTCATGTGAGGTAACGGGCGGTGAGGTGGGCCTCGAAATAGGCTGGGTTGAGGGGCTCGCCGGTGGCGTTGGCGAGGATCTCGTTAAAGCCGAGCGATGAGCCGAGGCTGTGGACATGCGCCCTGAGCCAGCCGGACAGGGGCGAGATGTCACCTTGGGCGAGATGGGCATCGAGCGTGGGCAGGGCGCGGCGGGCGGCGGCCATGAGCTGGGCGGCGGCCATGGCGCCCAGCGTGTAGGAGGGGAAATAGCCGATGGCGCCATCGAACCAATGGATATCTTGCAGGCAGCCTTGGGCATGAGTGGGCGGGGTGATGCCGAGCAGGGCTTGGAAGCCCTCATTCCAGGCGCCGGGGAGGTCGGGTACGGTGAGATCACCGCTGAGCAGGGCTTGTTCGAGGCGGAATCTCAGCAGCACATGGGCGGGGTAGGTCAGCTCATCGGCTTCCACGCGGATGAAGGAGCGCGCAACCCGGCGCAGGCGGGATTTGAGCGCGGCTGAGGTGACCGGCTTGGCGAAGGCCTGGCCAAATAATGGCGCGAGATGGCTCAAATAGGCATCCGAACGGGCGGCCTGCATTTCGATGATGAGCGACTGGCTTTCATGCATGGCCATGCCCGCGGCCTCGCCCACCGGCTGGCGGCGGAAGCGGGCGGGCAGGTTTTGCTCATAAAGCGCGTGGCCGGTTTCGTGCAGCACGCCCATGAGGGCGGCGCAGGGGTCTTGCTCATCGTAGCGGGTGGTGATGCGGATGTCGGTTTGGGTGCCGCCGCAAAACGGGTGGGCCGAGATATCGAGCCGGGCGGCGGTGAAATCGAGCCCGGCGGATTGGGCAAGCGCGCGGGCGAGCGCGGCCTGCTGGGCCTCGGGGTATGGGCCTTCGGGCAGGTGCTCGGCCGGGCGGGTGGCTTGCAGCGCCTCGGCCCTGGGCAGGGCGGTTTTGAGGAAGGCTTCGTAGCGGGCGAAAATACCGGCGGCTTGTTCAGAGGTGATGCCGCGCTGATACTGGCTCATCAGCGCGTCATAGGGGCGTTGGCCAAGTGCCGTGCCCAAAATGGTGGCGGTTTCGCGGGTGAGCGCCACCACCTCGGCCAAGGCGGCTTCGACGGCCTTGAAATCGCTGGTCTTGCGGGCCTCGCGCCAGAGGCTCTCGCAGGTGCGTCCGGCGCGTACGCTGGCCTCGATCAGATCACGCGGGAGGGCGGTGGCGCGGATATGAGCGTCGCGCATCAAGGCCAGGTTGGTGTCTTCCCAATCGCCTTGGGGCTGGGCGGCGGCGAGGTCTTCGCCCAGCTCGGGGCTGGCGAGAAACTCATGGGCGAGGCCGGCCAGGGTGGCGAGCTGCTCGCCGCGCGCCTCGGCGCCGCCGGGCGGCATCATGGCCGAGGCATCCCAGGAGAGCATGGCGGCGGCTTCGTTGAGGCAGGCGATGCGGGAGAAACTCTGGGTCAGGCGCTCATAGGCGGTGATGGTCATGGGGCGAGCAACCTTTTGCGGGCGAAGAAGATGAACTGGAAGCCCAGCGTGGCCGCGAGGCCGAACCAGGTGAGCGCGTACTGGTAATGGTTGTTGGGGGGGGTGGGCAAGTCTCGCGCGGGGATGGGCAGTTGCGAGCCGGGCGGTGGCGGCGGACCGAGGGCGATGAGCATGTAGGGGGCGGCCTGAAGCCCGAGCGCCTGGGCGATGGGAGCGGCGTCGAGCGTGTAGAACAGCCGGTGGGCTGGATCATCGGGGGCGGAGAACCAGCCGGGATGCTCGGGCGCGCGGATATAGCCCACGGGGTTGGGCGGCAGCGCGAGGGCGTGGGGCGTAAGCTGGGGCACCCAGCCGAGATCGGCCAGGATGATGGTGCCGTTGGGCTGCTGGCAGGGCTGGATCAGCTCAGCGCCGAGGATGGGGCCGGTGGGGCTGTCTTTGATCTCGTCACCATAGAGGGCGGCTTGGCCGGGCAGCCAGGTGCAGATGATCTGCACCTTCTCGAAGGGCGAGGGGGTGGCGGGCAGCGCAATGGGCGGCGCGGCCTGGGCGGCACGGATTTCGGCGATGATCGCTTCTTTCCATGTCAGCCGGTGCAGCTGCCACACGCCAAGCGCCACCATGGCCGCCATGGCGGCCAAACTGGACAAGCCCGGCGCCAGAATGCGCCGCCATTTATGTTTGGGGATCAGCCCGCGACGACCGCGCTGCGGCCCAGATAATAGATGCAGACGAACAGGAACAGCCAGACCACATCGACGAAATGCCAGTACCAGGCGGCGGCTTCGAAGCCGAAATGGCGGGACGGCGTGAACTGCCCGGCACGGGCGCGAAAGAAGCACACGATGAGGAAGATGGTGCCGATGATGACATGCAGCCCGTGAAAGCCGGTGGCGATGAAGAAGGACGAGGCGTAAATGCCGCCATGATAAAAGGGGAAGGGCGAATGGGTATATTCCCACGCCTGACCGCACAGGAAGGACAGGCCGAGCAGGATGGTGACGCCAAGCCCCCGCACGAGGTTTTTCTGGTCACCTTCGAGCAGGGCATGATGCGCCCAGGTGATGGTGGTGCCCGAGAGCAGCAGCACCATGGTGTTGAAGAGCGGGATGGCGAACGGGTCGATGCTGGTGATGCCCTGGGGCGGCCAGACCGGCGCGAAGGCCGTGCCCATTTTCTCGGGGAAGAAGAAATAGTTGAAATAATTCCAGAAGAAGGAAACGAAGAACATCACCTCGGAGGAGATGAACAGCGCCATGCCGTAGCGCAGCCCGACCTGGGTGATGAGTTTATGCAGCCCCGGCGTGCGGGATTCGTGCACCACATCACGCCACCAGACGAACATGATGGTGGCGACCGAGAGCAGGCCGATGATGAGCAGGATGAAATTATGAAAATGCGCCGCCATGATGATGCCGGCGAAGGTGGTCATGGCGGACATCGCGCCGAAAATAGGCCAGAGGCTGGGGTCAACCAGATGGTAGGGATGCGGGACGGAGCCTTTGACCTGGTCCTTGGCGGTGTGGAGATAGCCACTCATGACAGCACGTTCCCCTAAAGCTTATTGTTATCTGGTTGTTACCACATCTGCCCCAGCTCGTGGAGCTTTATCATCGCGAAGATATAGATGGCGAGCGCGAACAGGGCGAGCGCGGCCACGGTGTAGAGGTTGCGCCGGCGGCGGCGGCGCAAAAAGGCCGCGCGTTCATCGTCGCTCCAGCCGCTTTCGGTGAGCTCGACGCGGGGCATGGCATCATCTTCGGGCCCCGCGCTGGCCATGTCAGACCAGCCGGTCGACGGCGACGGCCGCGAAGATGATGAACAGATAAAGCAGGGAGAATTTGAAGGCGGCGCGGGCGGGCTTGTCGCCGGTCAGGCTCTGGCCCTGGGCATCTTGGGCATCGGTGTAGACGCCCCAGCAGAAATAAAGAAAAGCCGCGCTCATGACCAGGGCGGAGAGGCCATAGACCGGCCCGAGCAGGTGCAGCGGCCAGGGCGAGACCGCGACGAGCAGCAAAACGACCGCATAGACCAGCACGTTGAGCCGCGTGTGTTTGGCGCCCTTGACCACGGGCAGCATGGGAATGCCGGCCTTGGCGTAATCCTTGGCGGCATAAAGCGAGAGCGACCAGAAATGCGGCGGGGTCCAGAAGAACACGATGGCGAACAGCAGCACCGGCAGCAGCCCGATATGGCCCGTGACCGAGGCCCAGCCGATGATGGCGGGAAACGCCCCCGCGCCACCGCCAATGACGATGTTTTGCGGCGTGCGGCGCTTGAGCCACATGGTGTAGATGACGGCGTAATAGAAAATGGACACCGCCAGCGTGATGGCCGCGCACAGATTGGTGGCCATGCCCAGCAGCACCACCGAGACGATGGAAAGCACCACGCCGTAATCGAGCGCGGCCTCGGGGTTGACGCGGCCGGCGGGGATGGGGCGCGAGAGGGTGCGCTTCATCAGCGCGTCGATGTCGCGGTCATACCACATGTTGATGGCGCCCGCCGCCCCAGCGCCCAGCGCGATGCAGAAAATGGCGATTGCGGCCGGGAACACGCCAATATGGCCAGGCGCGATGAACAGACCGATGGCGCCGGTGAACACCACCAGGCTGATGACCCGCGGCTTGAGCAGCAGCAGCCAGTCGCGCGGGTCGGCGCGCGCGGGCTTCACGGCTTCGATCTCGGGGGCGGGCGCCTCTTGGGCGGTGGTGAGGTTTTCGGTCTGCATGACGGAGGCTAGATGTTATCTTATCACCGGGACGTCAAGGAATGTGTGCTGGGGCGCGGGGCTGGGCACCGCCCATTCGAGGGTGGTGGCACCTTCGCCCCAGTAATTATCGGCCAGCACCTCCTTGGAGGTGAAAATGCGGTAGAGCACGTAGAAGAACACCAGCGTCGAGGCGCCTGAGATGAGCGCGCCCACGGAGGAGACATAGTTCCAGCCGGCGAAGGCATCGGCATAGTCGGGGTAGCGGCGGGGCATGCCGGCGAGCCCCAGGAAATGCATGGGGAAAAAGGTGAGATTGACGCCGATGAAGAAGCTCCAGAAATGCACCTTGCCCCAGAATTCGGGATATTGGTGGCCGGTCATCTTGCCGATCCAGTAATAAAACCCGGCGAAGATGGCGAAGGCCGCGCCCATGGACAGCACGTAGTGGAAATGGGCGATGAGGAAATAATCATTATGCAATTCCTGGTCGAGCGGGGCGTTGGCCAGCACCACGCCCGTGGCGCCGCCGATGACGAACAGGAAAATGAAGCCGACCGCCCAGAGCATGGGGGTTTTGAACTCGATGGAGCCGCCCCACATGGTGGCGATCCAGGAGAACACCTTGATGCCGGTGGGCACCGCGATGACCAGGGTCGCGACCTCGAAGTAAACGCGTGAGTCGGTGCTGATGGCCGAGACGAACATGTGATGCGCCCACACCACGAAGCCCACGAACCCGATGATGACCATGGCGTAGGCCATGCCCAGATAGCCAAATACCGGTTTCTTGGAGAAGGTGGAGACCACATGGCTGATGATGCCAAAGGCCGGGAGGATCATGATGTATACCTCGGGGTGGCCGAAGAACCAGAACAGGTGCTGGAACAGCACCGGGTCGCCGCCCCCCGAGGGCTCGAAGAAACTGGTGCCGAAATTACGGTCCATGATGAGCATGGTGACCGCCCCCGCCAGCACCGGAATGGCCAGTACCAACAGGAACGCCGTGACCAGGATGGCCCAGCAAAAGAGCGGCATTTTATGCATGGTCATGCCGGGCGCGCGCATGTTGAGGATGGTGGCGATGAAATTGATGGCGCCCAGGAGCGAGGAGATGCCGACCAGATGGATGGAGAAGAGGGAAAAATCGGTCGCCACGCCGGGGGAATATTGGGCGTTATCGAGGGGGGGATAGAGGGTCCAGCCGGCGCCGGTGCCAGTGCCCAGCAACAGGCCCAGCATGACGAAAATGAACCCGGCCACCAGGAACCAGAAGCTCATATTGTTGAGGCGCGGAAACGCCATGTCGGGGGCGCCGATCATCAGCGGCACGAACCAGTTGCCCATGCCGCCGATGAGGGCGGGCATGACGAACCAGAAGATCATGATCAGCCCGTGGGCGGTGATGATGGCGTTCCACTCGGCGCCCGAGGTGACGATGTGGTTGTGCGGATACATGAGCTGGAGGCGCATGATCATGGACAGCACGCCGCCGACCATGGCGCCGACAAAAGCCGCCACGATGTAGAGCGTGCCGATATCCTTATGGTTGGTGCTCATCAGCCAGCGCGAGGCGAAGCTCTGCTGGTGATGTTCATGGCCGCTGTGAGCGTGGAAATCGTCCTGCGTGGTGGTGGACATGAGGGGCTCCTTCAGCGCTCAGTTCGCGGCATCGGCCAGTTTAAGGACTGGCTGGGACGTGGTGGCGGGGTTGGGGGCGGCGTTGTTGTCGGTGTAGGTGGCCAGCGCCTGCTTGGTCCAGGCCAGGTAATCGGCGAGCGGCACGGCCTTGATTTCGATGGGCATGGCATCGTGGCCGAGGCCGCAGATTTGGTTGCATTGGCCGAAATAGGTGCCGGGCTTGGTGATGATGGTCCAGCTGGTGAGGGTGGTGCCGGGGATGGCGTATTTTTGCACCCCCAGCGAGGGCAGATAAAAGCCATGCAGCACATCGCCCGAGGTGATGACGAACTTAATTTTCTCGCCCACCGGCAGAACCATCGGGTGATCGACCGAGAGGCGGCGGATCTCGCCGGGTTTGATCTGGTCGTCGGGGATCATGTAGCTGGTATAATCAAGCCCCGGCACGGAATTATAGCTGTATTCCCAGTACCATTGATGGCCGGTGACGGTGACGGTCATGTAGGGGTTGGAGGTATCGGCCTGGTAGAGGATCATTTTCACCGATGGCACGATGATGACCACCAGCAGCAAGCTGGGAATGGTGATCCAGAGAATTTCGATGAGGGTGTTGTGGGTGACCGTGCCGGGCACCGGGTTGGCGCGGGCATTGAAACGGATGAACACGTAAACCATGAGCGCGCCGACAAAGGCGACCACGCCGGTCATGATCCAGAGCACATAGCGCATCAGCCAGTCGATCTGCGCCTCCATGGGAGAGCCGGGAACAGGCAGCCACATTTGCCACGCATGCGGCGCATTGACATAGGCGTTTGCCGCCGCGGTCGGGTCGGCGCTTTGCGCGGCCGCCGCGTGCGCGAACAGCAAGAGCAGCGACAGGCCAAAAAAAACCGATACGATTCCCCGCTTCATGGTTCTTGCGTCCCCAAGCTCACCGGGCCGTATGGTCAGCCCTTTTATGGTTCAAGTGATAGAGACCGAGTGGGGGAAATTCAAGCGCTGTCTGGCGGGCGGGGCGTTAAACCGGGATGAGCGCGCCGCCACGCCATTGCTGCAAGGCAACAAAGGCGCCGTTATTCTGGCCATGCAAATCAAAACTGACACCAAAGCCGTTGGCGAGCGCGCCCGTGGGCAGAGACAAAGCGCGCAAGGCGGACAGCAATTTGGTGGCGTCGCCGCCTTGCCTGGCCAGAGTTTCCAGCACCAGCCGGGCGCCGACATAGGCGGTCAGGCTATCGGCGGAACGTGGCGGCACGCCGTAGCGGGCGAGATAGGCATCATGCACCGCGGCCGAGGGACCGGATGCGGCATAGAAGGGGGCGCCGACATAGAATGTGCCATCGAACCCCGCGCCCAGGGCCTTGGCGGTGTCGCGCAGCCCGTAGCCGGAGCCGAAGCCGATGAGCGTGCCAGGCCGCCAGCCCTGCAATCCGGCGGCGATGTGCAGGCCGAGCACGCCATCGGGCCTGGCGGCATGAACCAGCACATCGACATTGGCGCGCATCAGGCGGCCGGCTTCATCGAACAGATCCGCCTGGTCTTCGGGGTAGCTGACGGCCAGTTGCACGGAAAGCTTGGCCGCCGCGAGCGAGGCCTGCAGGGCCTGGGCGAAGGCCAGACCATCGGCGCCGGTGTTGTAGAGCAGGCCGATGGTGCGCCCGGTATATTTGGCGGCCAGGGTGCGCGCCACCAGATCGGCCGCCATGGCGCTGGCCGGGCCGGTGCGGAGCAGGTCGTGAAACCCACGGGCGCAGATGCCATCGGCCATGGCGGTCAGCTCGATGAACGGCACCCCCGCGATCTCGGCCGCGGCGGAGGCGGGAAAGGACCACGCCGAGCTGGCGCTGCCCAGCACCAGCGCGGCGTGGGCATTGGCAACCAGCCCGTTGACGGCCGCCCCGGCCTGGGCGGCGCCGGGGGCATCGGCCAGGGCCAGGGATAGTGGCTGCCCGCCAATGCCGCCCGCCTGATTGACCGCCGCCGCCGCCAGCTCGATGCCGCGCTGAACCTCGTTGCCTTGCAGGGCCGACATGCCCGAGAGCGGCAGAACCACGCCACAGGTGATTGACGCCGGCTGGGGGGGCGGCGCACCGTCGGCCAGGGCGCGCGCGGGCACGGCCAGCAGGGCGGCGGAACTGAGCAGGGTGCGGCGGGTCAAGCGCATGTGCCTCACTCGCATTCCCGCCCTTCCAGAGCAAGGGTTGACGCGCGCGCCCGGGCGGCGCGCTATAGGCGCATGATATTGCCCGACACCATGCGCTATGTGAGCGCCCCCACCGCCGGCGGCCCCGACGTCATGCAGATCGCGACCGGCCCGCTGCCGACACTTCGCGATGATGAGATTTTGATCAAGGTGCAGTATGCCGGGGTGAACCGGCCCGATGTGCAACAGCGCAAGGGGCTGTATCCGCCGCCGCCCGGCGCCAGCCCGGTGATGGGGCTGGAGGTGGCCGGTGAGGTGGTGGCGCTGGGCGCCCAGGCCTCGGGGTTCTTTCCCGGCCATAAGGTGACGGCGCTGTGCAATGGCGGCGGGTACGCTGACTATGTGGCGGTGCCAGCCGCCCAGTGCCTGCACTGGCCAGAAGGATATGACGCGCGGCAGGCGGCGGCGCTTCCGGAGAATTTTTTCACCGTCTGGGCCAATGTGTTCGAGCTTGGACAACTCAAGCCCGGCGAGAGCCTGCTGGTGCATGGCGGTACATCGGGCATCGGGCTGACCGCCATACAGCTCGCCCGCGCCTTTGACTGCCGGGTATTCGCGACCGCCGGCTCGGACGAGAAATGCCGGTTTCTGGAGCAATATGGCGTCACCGCCATTAATTATAAGACGCAGGACTTCGCCGCCATTATCGCCGAGCAGACCGAGGGGCGCGGGGTGAATGTGATTTTGGACATGGTGGGCGGACCTTATGCCGCGCGCAACCTGAAAACCCTGGCCAAGGGCGGGCGGCTGGTGATGGTGGGGGTGATGGAAGGCGCCAAGGCCGATGGCTTTGATTTGCGGCTGGTGATGGTGAAGAACCTGACCGTCACCGGCTCGACCATGCGCCCGCGCAGCACGGCCGAGAAGGGCGCGCTGGCCCAGGCGCTGAAGCACAAGGTTTGGCCGTTGCTGGGGGCGCGCAAGGTTGAGCCGGTGATTGACAAGGTGTTTGAGCTTGAGGACGTGGCGGCCGCCCACGCGCTGATGGAGGCCAGCACCCATATCGGCAAGATTTTGCTGCATGTGGGCGGTTGAGTTTTTTGCCAAACCGCCTATGGCACGCGCACCGATGACCGGGAGCTTTGAGATGACGCGGATTCTTGTTCTGGGCGCTGTGGCCGCCTTGTGCCTGAGCGGGTGCGCCTCGGCGCCGCAAAGCCAGGCCGACCAGGCCGAGGCCGCGGCCTGTACCAGCCAGGCCGATGCGGCTTATCAGCAGCACACGCTGAACCTGGAGGCGCGCACCGCCCAGAATGGGTTGCGCTACGGCGCGCCCACCCAGCTATTTGCCGGCGAGCAGATGGGCGCCATGAACGCGCGCGACAACCAGATTGCGAATTGCGAGCAGACCGGCAACAATAACGGCCAGCCCGAAGTGAACGGCGTGCCGGTGGTGACCCCGCATATTGTTGGCAACTGACCACCCTTCTTTCAAACCACGGAGCTTTTTCATGAGCCGCATCATTCGCACCGAGGCTTCGGCCATTCTCTCAAAGGCCGTTGAGTATCACGGCTTTGTTTACACCATGGGCGTGGTCGCCACGAACCCCGATGCCGACATCACCGCGCAGACCAAGGATGTGCTGGCGCAGATTGACGCCCTGCTGGAATTGCATGGCACGGACAATACGCGCTTGCTGCAGGCGCATATCTGGCTGAAAGATATTGCAGACCGCGCGGCCATGAATGAAGTATGGACCGCCTGGCTGCCCGAAGGCGCCGCGCCCGCCCGCGCCTGTGTGCAGGCCGTGCTTGCCGACCCGCGCTATCTGGTTGAGATCATGATCACCGCCTGCCGCTGAATAGCGGATGTAATTGATTTTCAATTGAAAAATTAACAAGCCACGGCCCGGAGGCGACTCCGGGCCGTGGCGATTCTGAAGACCAGCTTGCAGATTGGGACGGCGATGTTACAGGTAAAGACAATAGGAAATTTGTCTTAACCGCCTCGCCTCGAGCTGGGAAATTTCACAGAAAACCTGCGGCTGTGGCATTTTTGTCGCACCTATGTATTGCGCAAACCGCAATACACCCTTAGCGATGTGACATGTCGTTGTGGCTTTTTGGTAATCTTTGCAGGGCTAGAAATGGACGCTGATACGCCGAAAAACTGGTGCAAGGCCCTGGGCTTGATGCTGCTTGCGGGCGCCTCGCTGGTCATGGCGCAGCCGGCGGAAGCCCATATCGTTCATCACTACGCCCCGACCATTCACCACCACGCTCTGGCTGTGCGCACCAGCAGCCACAAACCCTATATCCACAAAGCCTACACTCACGAAGTCCGCCATACTCATGATGTCCGGTATGTGCATCACGTGAGCCATCCTCTGCGCGAGCGCCGTGAGGAAGTGGCCCATGTCTCGGCGCATTCAACGGCACGTGAGGCGGAGCGCCATTACGTTCACCATTATGTGCGTACCGCGCATTATCGCCATTCCGGCCTGCAATGCGTGCCTTATGCGCGTGAGGTTTCACACATCGCGCTGACGGGCGATGCTTATTTGTGGTGGGCCGAGGCCGCTGGCCGCTATGCGCGCGGCAGCACGCCCGCGGAAGGCGCGGTGCTGAATTTCCGTCCCATCGGCCGTATGCCGCTTGGCCATGTGGCGGTGGTGACCGGCATTATCAACAGCCGCACCATTCTGGTGACCCAGGCCAACTGGGTGCGTGGCACCATTACCAATGATGTCACGGTGCAAGACGTTTCGCCCAATAATGACTGGTCGCAGGTCGAGGTTGAGCTGGGTGATTCCAGCAGCTGGGGGGCGGCTTATCCGACCTACGGCTTTATCTATGACCGCCCCGATACCGGCACGGTGATTGCCGCCAACGGGCAGGGCGGCGAAGTGGCCGAAGCCCCGACCGTTGCCCCCGTGGCGACCCAGGCCCCCAACCGCAACCTGCAATAAACTTCCCGCCCGCTGATTGCCCCCTCGCGTTTACGAGAGGGGCTTATTTTGGCAGGTCAGATGGGCGAATCATGGTAATCGCGCGCGGGGCGGCTTCGGGCGCCGTCATGGT
Organism: Pseudomonadota bacterium; assembly: GCA_021809435.1. GTDB lineage: Bacteria > Pseudomonadota > Alphaproteobacteria > Acetobacterales > Acetobacteraceae > Acidocella. The sequence goes on from JAKBAD010000002.1 coordinate 365,459, forward strand.
GCTGTGCGAGACGGTTATCCCCCGGCCAAATGCCTCCCGGCATTCAGAGATTTTGGATATCGGCGCAGCCTGAGCCTGGCTGGGGCTGAAGGAGATATTGTCCGAGAGCCGCTGCCTGATCTTGGCCCGATTGGGCTTGAGCTTGACAGATATCAAGGCGTGGCGGGATTTCGGGTTGCTAAAATCTCCTCCGACTGGATGCGGGCGACAGCCCCGATCGCGTTGGGGATGCGCCTGCCCGCCAGCCTTCAAACCGGGTGGAGCAGATGATGGCCAACATGAAAAAGACCGAGACCAAAAAAATGGCCGGGATAAAGACCGAGGCCAAAACCCAAATAAGCGCGCCTCATGCCGCCGGGGCGGTGGCGGCGCCATGGCAATCCTTTCGTACTGAGTTGGACAGGCTGTTCGAGCAGTTCAACCAGCCGCTTTTATGGCCAGGCTTTGGGCTGGCCTTGCCGGCCGAGGGCGTGAAACTGCCGACCGTCGATATGGTTGAGGATGAGAAGGCCTTCACGCTGAGCGCCGAATTGCCGGGGCTGGAAGCCAAGGATGTGGAGGTGACGCTGGACGGGCGCACGCTGGTTATCAAAGGTGAAAAACACCAGGACAAGACGACCAGGGACAAGAATTACCACCTGACCGAACGCAGTTATGGCGCGTTTGAGCGAAATTTTTATCTGCCCGAGGGGGTGGATGCCGGCGCGATCAGCGCCAATGTGGATAAAGGCGTGTTGACTGTGATCTTGCCGAAACTGGCCAAGCCCCCGGCCGGGACCAGGAAGATCGAGGTGAAGCCTAGTGTCGGATTCTGAAATCCGTTGGATTTCAGAATCATAGTGGATATTTGGAAAATCAGTAAGCTATCAATAAATGAGAAGCCGATGTGATCAGCGGGCCAGGGCGCGGGTGGCGTTGTCCAACCCTTCGAGGGTGAGGGGAAACATGCGCCCGCTCATGTGCTCACCGATCAGGCGGGTGGTTTGGCTGTAGCCCCAATGGCGCTCGGGCACGGGGTTGAGCCAGACGGCTTTGGGGAAGGCGGTCAGGATGCGGGAGAGCCATGTCTGACCGCTTTCCTCGTTCCAGTATGACACCGCGCCACCCGGTGAGATGAGCTCGTAAGGGCTCATGGCGGCATCACCCACGATGACCAGCCGCCAATTACGGTCATAGGTGTGGAGCACATCATGGGTGGGGATGGCGTCTTGCGGGCGCATGCGGGCATCGGTGAACAGGCGCTCATAGGGGCAATTGTGAAAATAGAGATGTTTGAGGTGCTTGAACTCTGAGCGCACGGCGGTGAAGAGCTGCTCGCAGAGGGTGATGTGGTCGTCCATCGAGCCGCCGATATCGAGCAGGAGCAGCAGCTTCACCGCGTTGTGGCGCTCTGGCACGAGGTGCAGGTCGAGATAGCCGGCATTGCGCGCGGTGGCGCCGATGGTACCGGGCAGGTCGAGCTGCGCGGCGGCGCCTTCGCGGGCGAAACGGCGCAGCCGGCGGAGCGCGATTTGCAGGTTGCGGGTGCCCAGTTCGGCATCCCCCGCGAGGTTTTTGAATTCCCGCTGATCCCAGAGTTTCACCGCCCGGCGGTGGCGGCTTTTCTCCTGCCCGATGCGCACGCCCTCGGGGTTGTAGCCGTTGGCGCCGAAAGGCGAGGTGCCGGCCGTGCCGATCCATTTCGAGCCGCCCTGGTGGCGCTCTTGCTGTTCGGCCAGGCGCTGGCGGAGCGTTTCCATGAGTTTCTCGAAGCCGCCCAGGGCTTCGATTTCGGCTTTTTCCTCGTCGGTGAGGAGTTTTTCGGCCAGGAGCCGCAGCCACTCCTCGGGCAAATACTGGGGGGATACGCCCTCGGGCGTGGGCGTGGCGGGCGGGTGCAGGCCCTTGAAATGCGCCGCGAAGACCTGATCGAAACGGTCGAGCTGGCGTTCATCCTTGATCAGCGTGGCGCGGGCCAGGAAGTAGAATTGCTCGACATCAAACCCCGCCAGCCCGGCCTGCATGGCTTGCTGGAGGGTAAGAAATTCGCGCAGGGATGCCTTCACCCCGGCTTGGCGCAGCGCCAGGAAGAAGCCGAGAAACATCAGCCGCGCCGGGCCAGGAAGGCGACACGCTCGAAGAGATGTACGTCCTGCTCGGTTTTGAGCAGCGCGCCATGGAGCGGGGGGATGAGCTTGGCGGCGTTGGTTTCGCGCAGTATTTCAGGGCCGATTTCCTCGGCCAGCAGTAATTTCAGCCAGTCGAGGAATTCCGACGTGCTCGGGCGTTTTTTGAGGCCGGGCAAATCGCGGAGCGTGAAGAAGCTGGTCAGGGCCTCGTGCACCAGCAGGTGCGAAATGCCGGGATAATGCACGTCGACGATGCGCTGCATGGTCTCGCGGTCTGGGAATTTGATGTAGTGGAAGAAGCAGCGGCGGAGGAACGCGTCAGGCAGCTCCTTTTCATTGTTCGAGGTGATGAGGATGATCGGGCGCTGTTTGGCGCGGATGGTCTGTCTGGTTTCGTAGACATGGAATTCCATGCGGTCGAGTTCGAGCAGCAGATCATTGGGGAATTCGATGTCGGCTTTATCGATTTCATCGATCAGCAGCACGGGGGCGGTGTCGGCCTCGAAGGCCTCCCATAATTTGCCCTTGATGATGTAGTTGGAGATGTCGTGCACGCGGGCATCGCCAAGCTGCGAATCGCGCAGGCGGGCGACGGCGTCGTATTCATAGAGCCCCTGCTGGGCCTTGGTGGTGGATTTGATGTGCCAGGCGATGAGCTTACGGCCCAGCGCCTCGGCGATTTCCTGGGCCAGCACGGTTTTGCCGGTGCCGGGCTCGCCCTTGATAAGCAGCGGGCGCTCGAGCGCCACGGCGGCGTTGACCGCGACTTTCAAATCCTCGGTGGCGACGAAATTCCTGGTGCCCTCAAAGCGCATGACCAATCTCCTTGCGGCCAGGGTAGCCGCGGGGATGGGCGGGTCAAGTCGCTCAGTTGGGGAGGGTGACGAGCCGGAACAGACCGAGCGGGCCGCAGGAGGCGATAGCGGCGCGCTCAAGATCGGCCGAGGTGAAGATGTGGCCTAAGCGAAAATCTGGGTGCCAACCGAGCAGAGAGGAGGCCGGCGCCAGGGCGCGCTCGAGCCACCAGAGGGGGCCGGAATCACGCGCGAAATGGTTAATGAACACGATGGTACCGCCGGGCTTCACCACGCGCCGCAGCTCGGCCACCAGGGCATGGGGGTCTGGCACCACGGACGCGACGAACATGGCCACGGCCGCGTCGAACGAGCCTGTGGCGAAACTGGTCGCCTGGGCGTCCATTTCCAGCAGGGCCTCGATGTTACGCAGACCGAACTCGGCCACGCGCTCGCGGGCCTGCGCCAGCATATGGCGGGACAAATCAATGCCGGTGATACGCTTGGATGGCGCATAATGCGGCAGGGCCAGCCCGGTGCCGACGCCCACCTCGAGCACGCTGGATGCCTCGAGCGCGTTGACGGCATCGATCGCGCGGTAGCGCGCGCCGCGTGAAACTAGGCCAAAAAAACTGTCATAGGTACGGGCCTGACGCCGGTAGGCGGTGCGGACATCGTCCGCATCCATCGGCGAATGGCGCCCGCGTAACGCCGTACCCAACCCATCAGCCATACGCGATCCCTCGTCCTGTCATCGAGCCGTCACGGAACATGCGCAGAAATGCCACGTGATGCAATGGGGTGAACGTTGTTTTTAACGTGCCAGCACAGCAGCCACCTCGGCGGGGGAGAGCAGCTGGGGGAGAATGCGGGGCGGCGCGCTGCCCGCGGGGTAATAGAGATAAAGCGGGACGCCCGCGCGGTGATTGGCCACCAGCAGGGCGGTTATGGCGGGGTCGCGGTCTGTCCAGTCCCCGACCAGCAGGGCGACATGATGGGCGGCGAACAAGGCTTGAACGCGGGGAGAGGCCAGGGTTGTGGTCTCATTGACCAGGCAGGTGACGCACCAGGCGGCGGTGAGATCTATGAACACAGGTTGACCGGTGGCCCGCAGGCTGGCCAAGCGCGCCGCCGAGTAGGGCACCGCGCTAGGCAGGGTGAGTTGCCCGGCGGGGGCGGGCGCCGCGCGCAGGAACGGCAACGCCACCACCAGCGCCAGAACCACTGCCGGGCGCCGGCGCAGCGCCGCGGCCAGAAACACGCCCCCCGCGATGATGATGACAAGCCCCAGCCGGCCGCTTTGGTGGAACAAAACCCAGGCCAACCACCCAAAACCACCCAATAGCGGCAGGCTGAGCAGGCGCTGGAGCACGAGCATCCAGCGGCCGGGATGGGGCAGGAGATGGGCGAGGCCGGGGGCAAAAGCCAGCACCAAAATAGGCAGGGCCAAGCCTAACCCCAGCGCGGCGAACAGCCCAAGTGCCGGCAGCACGGGCATGTTGAGGGCCGCAGCCACCGCCGTGCCCATGAAGGGCGCGGTACAGGGCGTGGCAACCGCGACGGCCAGCAAGCCGGTGAGAAAACTATGCTGAGCAGGCAGGTGGCGGATGAAACCCGGGGGGTCAAACGCGAACCAGCCGGCCATGTTGAGCCCCGCGGCCAGCATGACCCAACCGGCCAGCGCGACAAAGACCGGACTTTGGAACTGAAAACCCCAGAAGATCTGGTGGCCAAGCAGGCGCAAGCCAAGCAACAGCCCGGCCAGCACGAGCATGGAGGCCAGCACGCCCGCGCCATAGCCCAGCGCCTCGCGCCGCACATGGGCGGGTGCCGCGCCGCCGAGGCGGGCGAAGGCCAGCGCCTTCATGGCTAGAATGGGAAAGACGCAAGGCATGAGATTGAGCACCAGCCCCCCCAGCAGGGCCAGCGCCCAGTAAGGCAGGTGGGCGGGGGCGGCGCCGCGCGGCGCATCGAGCATCAGGGCCTGGGTGGCGCCGGAGGGATCGGTGAGTTCGAGCACCCCAGTGAGGCGAGCTGGCGCGGGGCCGGTGAGCGGCAATGCGAGAGAGATGCCGTTGGCACCGAAGGAGAGCGGCTGGGGCGCGGCGTTGTTGAGCAGGCCGGGCTGCAGGGGGAAAAATCGCGCCGAGGCCACCTGAGCGGCGCCGAGGCCAGCGAGGGTGAGCGTGCCGCCCGGCGTAAAACTGGCGGCGAAGGGCGAGGCGATGACGGGCGGCGGCAGCATTTGCCAAGGCGCCGCGAGCGGCGGCACGGCGAGCGTGGCATGCTCGGGCACGCAAACATCGGCGCATACCAGCCAACTGGCCGTGAGCGCGACGGTGGCGGGAGACGGCGGGAGGCTGGCAGCCGTAAAAGGCAGCAGCACATGGCCCGAGAGCACATAAATGCCCACGCCGCCCTGGTTGAGATAACCCGGGGCCGGAAAGCGCAGCGCTGAGAGCGTGACCGGGGCGGGCGCGCCAAGGCGCGGCGGGTAGCCGGCATCGCCCGGGTTTTGCCAGTAAATATGCCAGCCTGGCGCCAGCGTGAAGGACAGCGCCAGGGGGCGGGTGCCGTTGACCTCGGGGCCGGTTGCCACGAGCTCGACCTGATCGCGCGGCGAGGTGAAGCGGGCGGCGCCCTGCGCCCATGCGAAACCAGGTGAAAGCAGCAGGGCAAGGCAAAGAATGATGTGGCGCATGCGCCCCTTATCGCACGGCGCGGCGGTCTCTGGTATCGGGGCGGCGTGATTGATCTGCCTGTTGCCCATGTGCTGCCCGAATTGCTGCGTACCCTCAAGGATGAGGGGCGCAATGCCGTGCTCGTTGCCCCGCCGGGCGCGGGCAAAACCACGCTGGTGCCGCTCGCCGCGCGCGAGGCGGGGCTGGGGAGGATATTGCTGCTCGAACCCCGCCGGTTAGCGGCGCGGGCGGCGGCCATGCGCATGGCCGCGCTGCTGGGCGAATCGGTGGGTGAGCGCGTGGGGTTCCGCACGCGCCTGGAAAGCGCGGTGAGCGCGCGCACCGAGATCGAGGTGATTACCGAAGGGCTGCTGACCGCCAAGCTGCTCACCGACCCGGGGCTGGAGGGCGTGGGGCTGGTGATATTCGACGAGGTGCATGAGCGCAGCCTGGAAGCCGATTTGGCGCTGGCGCTGGTGCGCGATTTGCAGCGCACGCTGCGACCCGAACTGCGGATATTGGCGATGTCGGCGACCGCCGACGCCGAGAAATTCTGCACCGCGCTCGAGGCGCCGGTGATTGAGAGCGCGGGCAAGATGTTCCCGGTCGAGGTGGTGCATGCCAAGCGCGACCTGACCGGCCCGCGCGATTTGCCCGAGGCCGCGGCCAAGGCGGTGCGCGAGGCCCTTGGCCAGCATGAGGGAGATATTCTGGTATTTCTGCCCGGCATGGCGGAAATTAGGCGCACCCAGGCGGCGCTGGAAAAATGCCCGGCGCTGGTGCTGCCGCTGCATGGCGATCTCTCGCGCGAGGCGCAGGATCTCGCGCTGCGCGAGCATGAGGGACGGCGCGTGGTGCTCTCCACCTCGATCGCCGAGACATCGCTGACGGTGCCGGGGGTGAGGATCGTCATCGATGGCGGGTATCGCCGCGCGCCGGTGCTCGATGCCGGCTCGGGGCTGACCCGGCTGATGACGACCCGCATATCGCGCGCGGCGGCCACCCAGCGGGCCGGGCGCGCCGGGCGGCTGGCGCCGGGCGTGGCGATAAGATTGTGGAGCGAGGCGCTGCACCGCGGGCTGGCGCTGTTCGACCGGCCGGAGATTTTTGCCGCCGAGCTGTCTGGCGTGGCGCTCGCCTGCGCGGCCTGGGGCGAGGCGCCAAATGCCCTGCCCTTCATCGACCCGCCGCCCGATGGCGCGCTGAAAGCCGCCCAGGCGCTGCTGGCGGAGCTGGGGGCGGTGGATGAGGACGGGCGGATGACGCCGTTGGGGCGCGAGATGGCACGGCTGCGCGCCGAGCCCCGGCTGGGGGCGATGATGCTGGCGGGCGCCACCAAGGCTGAGCGGGCGCTGGCCGCCGATATCGCGGCCATTCTGGAGGAGCGGGATTTCCTCTCGGCCACCGCCTCGGCCGACATCACGCTGCGCCTTGAGGCCTTGGCCGGGCGTGGCGAGGGCGACCGGGCCATACTCGCGCGTGTGCGGCAGGGGGCGAAAATTTATCGCCACCGGCTGGGCCTTGGGGGCACGCCCGCCGAGGGACATGCCGGCGCGCTGCTGGCCTGCGGTTTTCCCGACCGAATTGGGCAGGCGCGCGGCGAGGCCGGATCTTACCGGCTCTCGGGCGGGGGCTCGGGCAATCTCTCGCCCGCCGACCCGCTGGCGCGCGCGCGGCTGCTGGTGGCCGCCGAGATGGATGCCAAGGGCAGTAAGATCAGGCTGGGCGCGGCGCTCTCGCTCGATGAACTGCCCCCCGTGCTGCGCGCGCGCTGCAAGACCACACGCGACGTGGCGTTTGACCCCGGCTCGGGCGCCGTTTCGGTGCGTGAGCGCGTGCGGCTGGGCGCGCTGGTGCTGGCCGACCGCAACGCCCCTGCCCTGCCCGATGAGATTCAGGCAGCCCTGGCCCGTGCGCTGGCAACCCGGCTGGAACAGCTGGACTGGACAGCGGCGGCCGAGACTTTATGCGCCCGCGTGGCGGTGATGCGCGGGATGGATGACAGCTATCCTGATTTTTCCCGCGAGACCCTGAAAGCCAATGTGCAGGACTGGCTGGCGCCTTATCTGGCCGGCATGACCAATTTGCGCGAGGCGCGCGGCGTGGATGTGTATCAGGCGCTGCGCGGGCAACTGAGCCATGAACAGGCAACGCGGCTGGATCGGGACTTGCCGCCCGAGATCAGGCTGAAAAACGGGGTCATCCGGGTGGATTATGCGGGGCCGGTGCCGGTGGCTTCGGCGCGCGCGCACGTGTTTTACGGCACCGACGCCACGCCCAAACTGGCTGGCGGACGGGTGCCACTGCAGCTTGCCCTGCTCTCCCCCGCTGGGCGACCAATCGCGATTACCGCCGACCTCGCCAGCTTTTGGCGCGGCGGCTGGCGAGATGCGCGCCGCGACATGCGCGGGCGTTACCCCAAGCATGACTGGCCCGAAGAGCCGTGGCTGTGATGATTTGCAGGGAAACTGGAGCGGGTAGCGGGAATCGAACCCGCGCATCGAGCTTGGGAAGCTAGCAGGCTACCATTACATCATACCCGCGCCGTGGGGGCCTTCTTAGTCTGATGTTCTTGACCGCGCAAGCGGGGGGGCGTAGGCGAAATTCACCTCGTGATTTGTCTGGCCGGATTGCGGCGAGGCCGGGGCCGTGGAAGCCAGGGGGTTTTGCGGCGCCGGGAGCAAAAGAAACGCGCTAAAGAGGCCAAGCCTCGGGGTGCCCGCGGCTTGTCTCCGGTGGCCGGCTGATTGTTCTTGGGGGCCGCATGACTGACACACCAAAAACCCGACTTGCCACCGACCTTGTGCATGGCGGGCGTATCCGCACCAATCTCTATGAGAATTCAGAGGCTTTGTTCCTGACCTCGGGCTTTGTTTATGACGATGCCGAGCAGGCGGAAGCCGTGTTCAACAACCAGATCCAGCATTATCAGTATTCGCGCTTCTCGAACCCGACGGTCGCCATGCTGGAAGCCAAGCTGGCCAAAATCGAGGGGGCGGATGTGTGCCGCGCCACCGCCACGGGCATGGCGGCGGTTTCGGCCGCGGTGCTGTGCGGCGTGCGGGCCGGGCAGCGCGTGGTCGCCTCGCGCGCGCTGTTTGGCTCGTGCCACTGGATCATCTCGACCTTGCTGCCCCAATATGGCGTTGAGACCGTGTTTGTGGACGGCGCCGACATGGAGGCGTGGCGCGCCGCGCTGAGCCTGCCCACCGCGCTGGTGCTGCTGGAGAGCCCCTCCAACCCGATGCTCGACATCATCGATCTGCGCGCGGTTTCCAAGCTGGCGCATGAGGCCGGAGCCGTGGTGGTGGTGGATAATGTGTTCGCCACGCCGCTGCTGCAAAAGCCGCTCGATCTGGGGGCCGATGTGGTGGTGTATTCGGCCACCAAACACATGGATGGCCAGGGCCGCGTGCTCGGCGGCGCCGTGCTGGGCGGCAAGGCGTGGATGGAGCAGGTGTTCCAACCCTTCTTCCGCAATACCGGCCCGACCATGTCGCCGTTCAATGCCTGGGTGATTTTGAAAGGGCTGGAAACGCTGCATCTGCGCGTGACGGCGCAAAGCGACTCGGCGGAGACGATCGCGCGGTATCTCGAAGCCTCGCCCAAGATCGCCCGCGCCCTCTACCCCACCCTTGCCTCGCACCCGCAGCGCGCGCTGGCCATGAGCCAGATGAGCGGCGGCGGCACGATGGTGACGTTTGAGGTGAAGGGCGGCAAGGACGGCGCGTTCAGACTGATGAATGCGCTGCGCATCATCACCATCTCGAATAATCTGGGCGATGCGCGCTCGCTGGCCACTCACCCGGCGACAACCACCCATATGCGCATCGGCCCCGAGGAGCGGGCAAGGCTAGGCATTACCGATGGCACCATCCGCCTCTCGGTGGGGTTGGAGGATGTGCGGGACCTGATCGACGACCTGACCCAGGCGCTGGCGCTGGTGTAAGTGCCGCCGCGCGCCCCGGCGCGGGCTGGGGCGCGCGGTAACATATCTGGCGGTTGCACGCGCGCAGCGGCGGTGAGACAAAAGCGGCATGGAGTTCATTTTCATGCTCACCCAGGCCGACCGCACGGTGGCGAACTGCCTGGAGGTGCTCGATGAAATCGCGCCTCTGGGGTTGAGCGCCGTGGGGTTCAAGGATGTCGGGGTTGCGCCCGCGATCGTGCGGCAACTCAATGAGCGGATCAGGGCGCTGGGGGCCAAGAGTTACCTTGAAGTGGTGGCGACCTCGGCGGAGGCGATGCTGCACTCGGCGCGGATGGCGGTGGAGATCGGGGTTGATCATCTGCTGGGTGGTACGATGGTGGCCGAGACGCTCGACATTCTGCGCGGCACCGCCATTGGGTATTACCCGTTTCCCGGTGTGCCCGTGGGCCACCCGACCAGGCTGGGCGGCGATGCGGCGCTGATTGAGGCGCAGACGCGCGCCTTCATCGCCCAAGGGTGCGCGGGGGTGGATTTGCTGGCCTATCGCGCCACGCACGCCAAGCCGCCGGCGCTGGTTCGCGCCGCCCGGCGCGGCTGCGGCACGGCCGGGCGGTTGATCTGTGCGGGCGATGTGGACAGCAAGGCCCGTATCAAGGCACTGCGCGCGGCCGGGGCGGATGGCTTCACCGTTGGCTCGGCGGCTTTTGCCGGACGGTTCGCCCCCGCGCGGGGGCTGGCCGCACAACTCAAGGAAATTCTCTCATGCGTTTGACGGGCAAGCGGATTGTCATCACCGGGGCGGGCAGCGGCATTGGGCGGGCAACCGCCCTGAAATGCGCGCGCGAGGGGGCGCAGGTGGTCTGCGCGGATTTACATGCCCAAGCCGCCGGGGAAACAGTGGCGCTGATCCGCGAGGCCGGTGGCGAGGCGGTTCCGGTAATCGGCAATCTGACGCACGAGGAAGCCTGCCTGGCGATGTTCGCCGAGGGCGCGGAGGCGTTTGGCGGGCTGGATGCGGTGTTTAACAATGCCGGCGTGTGTTTGGGCGATGATCTGGGGCCGGTGGAGACGCCGCTTGCGACCTGGGACGCCACCATCGCCACCAACCTGACCTCGGTGTTTTTGTGCTGCAAGGCGGCGATTCCTTATTTGCTGAAATCGGGCAGTGGCGTGATCATCAATAACGCCTCGATCGTGGCACTGGTCGGCTCGGCCTTTCCGCAAATCGCCTACACGGCGGCCAAGGGCGGCGTGCTGGCGATGACGCGCGAAATCGCCATTACTTACGCGCGCAAGGGGCTGCGCACCGTCGCCATTTGCCCGGGGCCGGTGGCGACACCTTTGGTCACCGCGTTTTTGGCCGATGAGGAGGCCTGGCGGCTGCGCCGGCGCTATTTGCCCATGGGGCGGCTGGGCCAGCCTGAGGAAATCGCCAATCTGGTGGCGTTTCTGGCCTCTGATGAAGCCAGCTACATCAATGGCAGCGCGATCACCATCGATGGCGGGCTGACCAGCGCCTATGTCATCGATGATACGGTAGGATAGGCATAGCCATCATGGCGGGCCTTTGCCGCGACTGTGACGCCGAGGCGCCAGGGCCGACCTGCCCGGCCTGCGGCTCGGCGCGGGTGGTGCGCCATGAGGCGTTGTTCGCGCTGACCATCGGCCATATTGATTGCGATGCGTTCTACGCGACCATCGAGAAGCGCGATGATCCCACCTTGCGCGATAAGCCGGTGATTGTCGGCGGCACTGGGGCGCGCGGGGTGGTCAGCACGGCCTGCTATATCGCCAGGCTTTACGGGGTACGCTCGGCCATGCCGATGGCCACGGCGCGCAAGCTTTGCCCCCATGCCGTGGTGCTACCCCCCGACATGCGCAAATACGCCGCCACCTCGGCGGCGGTACGAACGCGGCTGGAGGCGCTGACGCCGCTGGTGAAAATGCTCTCGATCGACGAGGCGGTAGTGGATTTGGCCGGAACGGAAAGCCTGCACCATGCCCCGCCCGCCATTGTGCTCAACCGCTTTGCCCGCGCCGTGGAGACCGAGCTGGGCATTACCGTCTCAATCGGGCTGGCACCCAACAGGCTGCTGGCCAAGCTGGCCGCCGAGCGTGGCAAGCCACGCGGCTTTTGCGTGCTGGGCAGCGAGGCGCCCACGCTGCTCGCGGGTGAACTGGTCGCGCTGTTGCCGGGCGTGGGGCCGGTGACGGTGAAACGCCTGGGCCAGATGGGCATTACCCGCGTGGGGCAATTGGCGGCGCTCGATGAAGCAACCGCCTTGCGGAAATTGGGCGATGAGGGAATGGCGCTGGTGGCGCGGGCGCGGTTTATCGACCCGCGCCCCGTGCGGCCAGAGCGCGACACCAAGTCGATTAGCGCGGAGACCACCTTCACCACCGACCTGCACGCCATGGACCGGCTGGAGGCTGAATTATGGCGCTTGTGCGAGAAGCTGGGCCGGCGGCTGAAGCGCGAGGCGCTGGCGGCCGGTGGCGTGACGCTGAAGCTCAAGACCACGGGCTTTGCCACCCGCACCCGCGCCCAGCGCCTGCCCAACCCGACGCAACTGCCCGAAACGCTGTTCGAGGCCGGGCGCGCGCTGCTGACCCGCGAGGCCGATGGCACGGCGTTTCGGTTGATCGGCATTGGCGCGGCGCCGCTGGCTGAGGCCGGGGCGGCCGACAAGGGGGATTTGGCCGATGACAGCGCCCCCCGGCGCGCGGCCCGCCAAGGGGCGATCGACCAGTTGCGCGCGAAGTTTGGGGAGCGCGCGATCGGGCTTGGGCGCGGCTTGCGCAAGCCCGGTAACAACACCTAATAGCTGTTGCATGAGTGATCCCTTGGCGGCCGAACGGGCCCGTTTTCGTGAATCCATGGCGCGCCTGGGCGCGGCCGTGACCATTGTCACCACCTCGACACCCGAGGGGGATGTGGGCATGACCGTTTCGGCCGTGACCTCGGTGACCGATGAGCCGCCCACTTTGCTGGTGTGCATCAACCGCGCCAGCCGCCAATATGAGGCATTCCGCCAGTCTGGGGTGTTTTGCGTCAATGTGCTCTCGCACAATGATGAGGCGCTCTCGCCCGTGTTCGCGGGGCGGGATAATCTGCCCATGAGCGCGCGGTTCGCGCAGGCGCGCTGGCTGCGGCTGGCCACCGGCGCCCCGGCGCTGGAAAGCGCCACCGCGGCGCTGGACTGCAAGGTGACGCAAACCCTGGATGTGGGCACCCACACGGTGTTTTTTGGCCAAGTGCAGGCCATTCACCTGCACGCGCAAAGCTCCGGGCTGGTGTATCACGGCCGCGCCTATCACCGGCTGGCGCCAGCGGCTGGGTGATCAGCGCAGCTGGATTTCGGCTTCCAGCCCCAGCATCTGCGCTAAGCGCTCGAGGCGGCGCAGCACCGCATCGCCCGCGAACACGCCATTGGCCTCGGCGAGCCAGAGGGTCAGCTTGCCCGCCGCGAGGGTGAGGTTGGTGCCGCCCAGCAGGTTGGGCGTGCCCGCCGAAAGCGTGTAGGCAAGGCGGAGCGACGTGCCCAGGGTTTCGGCGCGATGGGCGGCGTACATGTCGAGCAATGTGCGGGCCGGGGCCAGAAACGGCGCATCGGCCGGGGCTTCGTAGCGCAGCGCGATGGTCAGGGCCAGGAAGGCGCGGGCATGATGATCGAGCGCCATGCCGGATTGGCGCAGCACACGCTGAAAAGCTTGCTCGGCACGGTATTCGGGATGTTCGAGGCTGCCAATGTCGGACAGCCAGCAGGCGGCGGCGCGCAGCCGGGCCTGAGCCTGGGTTTCGCCCGCGAATAACGGCGCGGTCCATTCGATGAGGGCCGGCGGCAAGTTGGCGGCACGGATGACGCCGCGCGTGAGATCGCGCGAGGCGGCGAGCAGCGGGTCCTGGGCGCGAATTTCGGGAGAGAGCTGGCGGGTGAACCAGCCTTCACGCAGGCCGTTGGCCGAAAACACCACCCGCTCCGCGCCCGTGGCGCGCAGCAGCCGGCGCAGAATGATGGCGGCGAAGGGCAGATCCTCGATCCGCCGGCGCGGCACGCCGGGCATGCGCTCGATGAGCTTGCGCCCCGCCTCGGAGACCACGCCCGCCAGATCGCGCGCTTCCTCACGCCCGATCGTGTAATGGTGGATCATGTTCAACGGATAGCCGGTTTGCGCGATGTGGATGCGCGCCAGTGCCCGGAAGGCGCCGCCGGAGACGTAGAGATCCTTGCCCGCCGCCTCGGCGGCGAAGGGCACGGTCTCGAGTTCGGCGCTGACCAGGGCGCGGGCTTTCACCGGGTCATCGCCCGCGCGGTCGGCCAGGCGGATGACACCAACGGGCAGCGTGGCCGCCTGCCCTACCCTGCCCGCGGCCAGGCGCACGAGTTCAAGCGAGCCGCCGCCCAGATCGGCCAAAATGCCGTCAGCGCCGGGGATGCCGCACAGCACGCCCTCGCCCGAGAGCACGGCTTCTTCTTCGCCAGAGAGGACGCGCACGCAAAGATCGGGCAGGCGGGCGGTAATGCTGCGGATGAAATCCGGGCCGTTCAGGGCATCGCGCACCGCCGAGGTGGCCAGCACATCGACCGGCACCGCCCCCATGGCCCGCGCGATGGCGGCATAGCGGTGGAGCACGGTTTCGGTCTGGGCCATGGCGGCTTCTTCGAGATTGCCCGTGCGGGTCATGCCCTTGGCCAGGCGCAGCACCGCCTTCTCGTTAAAAATCTGCACGGGGTTGCGCGTCTCGCCCTCGTAAATGACGAGGCGGACGGAGTTGGAGCCAAGATCAACCACGGCGCGGCGGGTGACGGGGGGAAGGTCGGTTTGGGACTGGCTGATCATCTGGTCCATATCTGCTTCTCGGCTGGATTGGGGGCCAGCCAAAGATAAATTTCCGTTAAACTCTACCCGATTTCCAGGCGGAGTGTGAGAGCGTCGTCGCCATTGGCGTAATAGCGCCGGCGCAGCCCGGCCTGAGTGAAGCCAAACCGCGCATAAAGCGCGCGGGCCGGGGCGTTGTCGGCGGCGACCTCGAGAAACACGGTCGCCACGCCGTGGGCGCGGAGTTCCGCCAGCCCTTCGCGCAACAGCGCCGTGGCGATTCCCTGGCGCGGCGCCGTGACGCCGATGGTGAGAATCTCGGCTTCATCGAGCACCTGGCGGGTGAGCAGAAAGCCGCCCCGCTCATCAATGAAGCCCCGCACGCCGGGCTGGGCGAACAGAGTGGCGAAGCTTGGCTCGTCCCATGGCTCATGGGGGAAAGCGCGCGGGTGCAACGCCGCGAAAACCGGCGCGAAAGCGGGGCCAGCCAGCGCCATTCAGACGGGCGCCGGACGCAAGCCAGCCGAGGGGAGCTTGGCTTCCGGTGGATCGACATAAAGCGGCAAGGCTGGATGAGGTGGCAAACCGGCTGCCGACCAGGCCTGGGCCGCGCGCCCAACCCAGGCGGGGTGAACCGTTTTGACGTTGGTGAGCATGATATCCGCGCCCCTCGCCGCCAGACGCGCGGCGATTTCAGCCGCCGCCTCGCCCGCCAGAGCGGTGAGGCTACCGGGGCTGGGCACGTCCTCATCGACGAAGGCCTCGGCGGTTTCGCCCTGAAGGAGAAACACCCGGCCCTTGCGCGCGCGCACCACGCCCCAGAGCGGGTGATGCAGCCCCGGCAAAGCCTGCTGGAACGCCGCCACCACCGGAACCCCCCAGAGCGGCAACGCCGCCGCCGCCGCATAGCCCTGCGCCAGCGCGATGACGGTGCGCAACCCCGTGAAACTGCCCGGGCCAATGCCCACCGCCACATTGGTGATGGTTTGGCCCTCTAGCGCCTCGGCCAGCAGCACGGGCAGGGTTTCGATCAGGCCTGGCTTGAGCGGCGCGAACGCCTCGCGCAGGATGGCGCCGCCATCATCGAGCACAGCAAGCCCGGCACGTGAGCCCGAGGCATCGAGCGCCAGCCAGCTCATGCGAAGGCCGAGACCTCGTCAAACGCCAAACGCGGCAGGCGGGGCGGCAATTCAGACCCGTCGGCATGGCCGAGATTGATGAGGAAGTTGGATTTCCAGCCGCTCTGGGTGAAGAAGGCGCGGTCGAGCTTGACGCGGTCGAAGCCTGACATGGCGCCAATATCGAACCCCAGCGCGCGCGCGGCCAGCATGAAATAAGCCCCCTGGAGGGTGGAATTGCGCGCGGCGGTATCCTCGGCGAGGTCGGGATTGCCGGAGAACCAGGTCTTGATGTCGGCGGCGGGGTAGAGGGTGGTGAATTTATGATAGAATTGCGGGTCATAAGCCACCACCACGGTGAGCGGCGCGGCCATCACCTTCTCAACATTGCCCAGGCTGAGGGTGGTACGCAGCTTTTCCTTGCCTTCTGGGCTGCGCACGAACAAAAACCGCGCGGGTGAGGAGTTGGCGGAGGTGGGGCCGAACTTGACCAGATCATAGAGGGATTTGAGCTGATCGTCGGTCACCGGCTCGGCCGAGAACCGCTCATGGGTCCGGGCTTGGCGGAAAAGCTGATCGAGCGCCGCGTCGTCTAACACCATGTCTACCCCCTCGAAGGCCGTCAGGCCGCCTGTGTAACCGAGACGACCTCGGGAATATAGTGCTTGAGCATATTCTCGATGCCGTGCTTGAGCGTGGCGGTGGAAGAGGGGCAGCCGGCGCAGGCGCCTTGCATCTTCAGGCTGACCACGCCATCGCGATAGCCGCGGAAGATGATGTCTCCGCCATCGCCAGCGACCGCGGGGCGGATGCGGGTGTCAAGCAACTCCTTGATCTGGGCGACGATCTCGGCATCGGCCGGGTCGACATCCTCGGCCGCCAGAACGACATCCTCACGCAGAATCGGACGGTTGGAGACCAGATGGTCCATGAGCAGGGCGAGCACCTGGGGCTTGAGGGCGGGCCATTCAGTGTCGGCGCTCTTGGTGATGGTGATGAAATCTCCCCCCAGAAACACCCGTTCGACGCCACTCAGCCCAAACAGCGCCTCGGCCAGAGGGGAGATCAGGGCGGCGTCGGCATCGGCGAAATCGGCGGTCTTGTCGCCGAGAATCTCGCGGCCTGGAAGGAATTTCAGCGTCAGGGGGTTGGGGGTCGACTCGGTTTCGATGAACATGGAAACTCCTGCCGCGCTTAAGCGGACCTACGTGGTACTGATAGTCAATTAGGTTGGCAGTGTTTGCCCGGCAAACAAGGGGCGGGCAAGGGGGGTTCACGCACCGTTGGTGAGCGCGTGCAGCCGGTGATTGATGTCCGCCAGCGCGGCCTGGGTTTCTTTATAAAGCCCGAATAGCTGGTCATAGAAGGCCTGCGCCTCGGGATCGGGCGTGGTGACATCGAGCAGGCGCACGCAGTTTGCCACCGCCTCTTCGGGGCTGGTAAACTGCCCGGCGCCGATGCCCGCGACCAGGGCCGCGCCGAACGAGGCGTCGGATGCCTCGGTGCGCTCAATGGTCAGGCCGGTGATATCGGCGATGATCTGGCGCCAGGCAGCCGAGCGCGCGCCACCGCCCATGAGCCGGATGGCGCCAAAGGACAGCCCCAGCCCGCGCGCGGCCATGAGCAGGTCGCGGATGGAAAAGGCCAGCCCCTCATAGAGCGCGCGGGCGAATTCGGCGGGGCCGTGGGAGATGGTGAGCCCCACGAAATCGGCGCGCAGCAGCGGGTCCCAATAAGGGGCGCGCTCGCCTTGCAGATAGGGGTGGAACAGCAGCCCGCGGGCGCCGCGCGGGGTTTGAGCGGCCAGCTCATCCATGCGCGCGAAACCACCCTCGGCGAACATCAGGTCGCGCAGCCAGCGATGCGCGGAGGCGCAGGAATTGGTGCCGGTGGCGGTGTAATAGAGCCCCGGCATGATGTGGGGGTAGCAGGAGATGGGCGGGTGAACCGCCGGCCCCTGGGTGGCCAGATAGAGCACACCGGCCGTGGCCAGCTTGACCCCGCCAATGCCCGGCCGGGTGGCCCCGACGCCGAAAAACTCCACCGTGGTGTCGTTGGCGCCAACCACCACTGGCGTGCCAGCCTTGAGGCCGGTGAGGGCGCTGGCCGCGGGCGTGATGTGGCCGCCGAGGGCGGTGGCGGGCAGGATGGGCGGCAAGAGAGCGGGATCGAGCCCGATGAGGCTGGTGAGCGCGGGCGACCAGGTGCCGGTGGCGTTATCGGCCATGAGGGCGCCGATGGCGTCGGAAACATCGGTCGCCCAGCTGCCGGTCAGGCGGTAGCGCAGATAATCCTTGGCCAGATGCAGTTTGGTGGCCCGCGCCATCACCCCTGGTTCGTGCTTTTGCAGCCAGGCGAGCATGGCCAGCGTCCAGGTCGGGTTGACGCGGTTGAGCGCGGTTTTGATGATTTGCTCCCCCGCCCTTGCGTGCAGTTCGGCCGCTTCGGCCGCCGCGCGCTGGTCGTTCCACATGATCGCGGGGCGGAGCACGTTGTCGTGCTCATCGGTCAGCACGGGGATATGGGCGCCCGCCGAAATGCCGATGGCGGCGATGGCGCCTGGGGCTATGCCCGCCGCCGCAATGGCGCGTGGCACGGCGGCGCACAAGGCCTTGAACCATTCCTCCGGGTCCTGCTCGGACCAGCCAAAATGCGGCACCGCGGTTGTAACGGCGTGCGCGCCCTCGCCTTTGATACGGCCATGCGTGTCGATCAGCGTGGCTTTGAGACTGCCCGCGCCCAGATCTATGCCCAGAAGATACTGCGTCACTGTTCTACCCTGGAAAGCTGATTCGGTTGAGACTAGCATCGGGCTCATGCCCAATTCCATAGAGCTTGCCCCCGCTTTGCGCGCCACACAGATGCCGGTGGCGCAGATCCCGGTGATTGATGTTTCGGCGTTGAACGGCGGGGCGGGCAAGGCTGAGATGGTGGCGCGAATTGGCGCGGCCTGCCGCGAGATCGGGTTTTTCTATGCCGTCAACCATGGTGTGGATGAGGCGTTGATCGCCCAGGTTTATGAGCAGGCGAAGCGGTTTTTTGCCCTGCCCGAGGCTGAGAAGACCCACGTGGCGATTGAACGCTCGAGCTGCCACCGCGGCTGGTTCAGGATGGGGGGCGAGAATCTCGACCCGTTGAAGCAGCGCGCGGGGGATTTGAAGGAAGGCTACAAGATTGGCCGCGACCTGCCGCCCACCCATGAGCGCGTGCTGGCCGGTCTGCCTTTGCATGGGCCCAATCTCTGGCCCGCGTCTCTGCCCGGCTGGCGGGAGGTGATGCAGGCTTATTATGACGAGATGGTGGCGCTGGGGCGGCGGATGATCGGGGCGTTCGCGCTTGCGCTTGGGCTCGAAGAGGGGGTTTTCGAGCCTTGGCTGGGCATTACCATGACCACGCTTGGCCCCCTGCATTACCCGCCACAAAGCGGGCGGATTACCGAAGCCCAGATCGGCGCCGGCGCGCACACCGATTATGGTTGCCTGACGCTGTTGCACCAAGACGACGCGGGCGGGCTGCAGGTGCAACGGCGCGATGGTGTGTGGGTGGATGCGCCGCCGGTGCGGGGCGCTTTTGTGGTCAATATCGGGGATATGATGGAGCGCTGGACGAACGGGGTGTTCCAGTCGAACTTCCACCGGGTGATCAATCTCTCGGGCGCTGAACGTTATTCGCTGCCCTTTTTCTTCGACCCCGATTTCTACGCCCCCGTGGCCTGCCTGCCGACCTGCCTGCCCCCGGGCGAGGCGCCGAAATACCCGCCGACCACGGCGGGGGCGCATCTGCTCGAGAAAATCAACGCCTCGTTCGCATATCAGCAGGGGCGCTGATTAAACCAATGAAATTGGCTCGCCAAAACATGAGTAGAGCGGCTGGGTGTGAACCCATCTCGCTCTAAGCCGCCGGGCGAACCAGCAGGGCGCGCAACGCGCCGGGCTCGGTCACCGGCAGGCTGCAAGTGCCCGCCCGGCAGACATAGGCGGCCGGCGCGTTGGCCGGTTTGCCGTGGGCCGGATGGCTGGGGGGCAAAGCGCCCTCCTTGGCGCGGAGCACGATCATCGCCGGATCGGGGGCGGTGAGCGCCACTTGGGCCAAATCCTCGGCGCCACCGGTAATGACCACGCAAGCGGCGTTGGCCAGCAGATCGGCCGCCGCCAGCAAGGTGGGGGCGTTGATCAGCGTGTCGGGCGTGCCCCCAAAAGCGCCGAGCAGGGCTTCGGCTTTTTGCCGGTACGTGTCGTCGCCGGTGAGGTGGTACAGCCTGGCCAGACATTCAGCGGTAAGGCCCAGGCCGGACGGCGTTGGCCCATCGGCCGGGTTGCGCAGGCGGGGGGTGAGGGACTCGCCGGGCGGAGACATGAAATAAGCGCCCGTGCCATCGGCGAAGCGCGCCTCGAGCTGGGTGAACAGCTCGCGCGCCTCGGCCAGGTGGCGGGGCGCGCCGGTGGCCTCGTGCAGCGCCAGCGCGGCGCGCAGCAGGGCGGCGTAATCTTCGAGCAGACCAGGGGCGGAAAGCCGCCCGCCGGCCCAGGCATGGCTGAGCGTGCCATCGGGCGCGGTGAGACGGGCGCGCAGGGCGTCGAACAACGTTGTCGCGAGCATCAGCCAGGCAGGTTCGGCAAATACCAGCCCGGCGCGGACCAGCGCCGCGATGGTGAGCGCGTTCCAGTCGGTGAGGAGTTTGTCATCGCGCCCCGGCCGAACCCGCCGCGCGCGATGGGCGAACAGCTTGGCGCGCAGGGGGGACAGCTCATCCTCGGCACCAAGGGGGGTGATGCGTTCGAGGATGATTTTGTGCTCCCAGTTCCCCTCTGGCGGCAGGGGGTAATGGGCGGCGAAGCGCTCGGTTGCCGCACCCAGCAGGCCAGCGATTTCCTGCCGCGTCCAGACATAAAACTTGCCTTCCTCACCGTCTGAATCCGCGTCGAGGGCGGCGGCGAAAGCGCCTTCATGGGCCATCTCGCGTTGCAGCCAGACGACCGTCTCACGCGCCCGGGCGGCGTAGAGAGGCTTTGGGTCATGGGCGAAAGCCAGGGCCAGCAAGTCGAGGATTTGGGCATTGTCGTAGAGCATTTTCTCGAAATGCGGGATGAGCCAGGCGGCATCGGTGGCGTAGCGGGCATAGCCGCCGCCCAGATGATCGAAGATGCCGCCCTGGCTCATGCGCTCGAGCAGCAGATGCGTGGCGCGCAGGGCTTCAGAATCGCCCGAGCGGAAGCCTTCCTGCCACAAAAAACGATAGACCGGGGCATTGGGGAATTTGGGCGCGCGGCCAAGCCCGCCTTGGTCCCAATCCTGACCGCGCAAATAAAGCCCGCGAGCGCGCGCCAGCAAAGCGGGCGTGGGGCCTGGGCCAGGGTCGGCGGCGCCTTGGGCGGCGAGCACACGGCTGACCGAGGTGGCGGCATGCAGCAGGCGCGAACGATCCTCGGCCCAGGCGTTGGCCAGGGCGCGCAACACTTGCGCGAAGCTGGGCCGCCCGAAGCGGGGCGTGGGCGGAAAATAAGTGCCGCCCCAAAAAGGTTGGCCCGCGGGGGTGAGCGCCATGGTCAACGGCCAGCCCCCCTGCTCGCCCATGGCATGCAGGGCGGTCATGTACACATGGTCAATATCGGGGCGCTCTTCGCGGTCGAGCTTGATGCTGACGAAATGGCTGTTCATCAGCGCCGCGATGTCTGGGGATTCGAAACTTTCATGGGCCATGACATGGCACCAATGGCAGGCGGCGTAGCCAATGGAGAGCAGCACCGGGCGGTCGAGCCTTTGCGCCTCGGCAAATGCCTCATCGCCCCATGGCTGCCAATGCACGGGATTATCCTTGTGCTGGAGCAGATAGGGCGAGGTTGTCTCGGCCAGTCGGTTGCGCATCGAACTCTCCTCGCTCATCTTGGTGCTCAGATAGGTGCACGAGACGAGGAGAACCAGATTGGGCACACGACATGACGACGATCCGCCGCTTTATTTCGAGACCCATGTGTTCGTGTGCGGCAACCGCCGGCCAGAAGGCCACCAGCGCGGCTGCTGCGCGAGCAAGGGGTCGGAGAAAATCCGCGATTATATGAAGGCGCGGGTGAAGGAGCTGGGGCTCACGGGCGTGCGGGTGAACCAGGCCGGCTGCCTGGACCGGTGTGAGCTTGGCCCCTGCGCCGTGCTCTACCCCGAGGGCGTGTGGTACAAGCTCGATAGTTTCGAGGCCGTGGACCGGGTGCTCGATGAGCATATCGCCAAAGGGGGGCGGGTAAAGGCGTTGCAGCTGCCTTGAGCGGCCAACGGGCTTGACCTGAAGCCTGAACAGGCAACAGGGCGGCAGCGCCCCGCATGGCGGACAAACCCCGTCAAATTTTGACGGGGTTTGTTTTTAGCCCTGTGGTTTGGGCTTGTTGAGCTGGTGATTACGCCTGCAGGGCCAGGCGGAACGGATCGGCGGGGTAGGTGCCCAGGATTTTGATCTCGGTCGAGAAGAAGGCCAGCTCCTCGAAGGCATGGCGCAAGGACGGCAGATCCGGGTGGCCTTCCACCTCGGCCAGGAACTGGGTGGCCGTGAAGCTGCCATTGACCATGTAGCTCTCAAGCTTGGTCATGTTCACACCGTTGGTCGCAAACCCCCCCAGCGCCTTGTACAATGCGGCCGGCACGTTGCGCACGTTGAACACGAAGGTGGTCATGAGGTTGGGGGTCTCGGGCGCGAGCGCGAGCGGCGCGCGGGCCATGACGTAGAAGCGCGTGGTGTTGTGAGGTTGATCCTCGACATTGCGGCGCAGGATTTCCAGCCCGTGCAGATCGCCGGCCAGCGAGGAAGCAATGGCGGCGTCCTCGATATTATTCAGCCGCGCCACGATCTCGGCGGCGCCCGCCGTGTCATATTCCACCACCGGCGAGGCGCCCAGCTCGGCAAGCAGCTTGCGCACCTGCCCCAGCGCCACGGGATGAGAGTGGATGCGGCGGATGGAAGCCAGCGTCGCCCCCTTGGGGGCGAGCAGGCAATGCTCGATGCGCTGAAACTTCTCGCCGATGATGGACAACCCGCTCTCAGGCAGCAGGGCATGCATGTCGGAGACACGCCCCGCGATCGAATTTTCGGGCGGCAGCATGGCCAAATCGGCGCGGCCGTCATGCACGGCCTCCATGGCGGCGGCAAAGGTCTCGCAGGGCAGCGTTCCCGCGCCCGGAAAAGCGTTGCGGCAGGCCAGATCGGAATAAGCGCCGGCCTGACCCTGAAAAGCGATCACCGTCATGTCAATTCCCCAGAATCTGCCGGGCACGCTCAAGGTCGGCCGGCGTATCGACGCCAAACGGCGCCTCGGAAATCCGCGCGACGCCGATGCGAAGACCGGCTTCAAGCGCGCGCAATTGTTCAAGCTTCTCGCGCAACTCCAGCGGCGAGGGCGGCAGCGACACGAATTTAGCCAGCGCGGCCCGGGTATAGGCGTATATGCCAATATGATGCCATAGCGGCCCTTCACCGCCAGGCACGCGATTGCGTGAAAAATACAGGGCCGGAGCGGTTTCGGCGCCGGCGGGGAAGGCGCACACGCATTTGACCACCGACGGCGCCGCCGCCTCCTCGGCCGAAGTAATGGGCGCGACCAGCGTGCCGATCTCGTAGCCAGCCCGAAGGGGCCGCAGCACATCGGCCAAGCATTCGGGCCCGATGGCGGGCAGATCGCCCTGCAAATTGATCACGGCCTCGAACGCGCCGGACGGGTCGAGCTCCCGCAAGGCGGCAAAAATCCGGTCTGAGCCCGAGGGCAGATCAGGGTCGGTCAGGATCGCCTGTCCGCCCGCGGCGCGGACCGCCTCGGCGATCTCCGCCTCGCCGCAGGCAACGGCAACCGGCCCCAACCCAGCCTCCTGGGCGCGGCGCAGCACATGCACGATCATCGGTACTCCCGCGATATCGGCCAGCACCTTGCCTGGCAGGCGTGTCGAGCCAAGGCGGGCGGGAATGAGAATGATCGGTCGCACGGGCGGAACTCGCAATAATGGCTTGTCGGGCCTGACTAAAACGCTGTAGCGTCCATGGCAATCGCACCAGCGAAAAAGAACGGGGAGAACGGCACTCGATGAGCGGATCGGGGAAGGACGGCCTTCTAGGCAACAAGATCGCGGCGGGCCTGCTGACAGCGGGCCTGGTGTTTTGGGGCGCCAACCGGATCGCCCATGTCGTCATACCCGATGACACGCCCAAAACCCCCGCCATTGCCATGACCAGCCTGGCCACGGCCACCCCCGTGGTGGTGGCCACCGCCGCCCCCGCCGGGGTGGATTTGAACACCGCCCTGGCGAATGCCGACATCGCCAAAGGGCAGGCGCTGGTCGCGCAGCAATGTTCGGCCTGCCACACGCTCACCAAGGGCGGCGCCAACGGCGTGGGGCCAAACCTTTACGGCGTGCTCCAGCACAAGGCCTTCTCGGCGCCCGGCTTTGGCTATTCAAGCGCGGTGAGCGCCAAAGCAGGGCAGCCCTGGACGCCGGACAGCTTGAGTGACTGGCTGAAAGCGCCTAACAGCTTTGCGCCGGGTACGGCGATGTCGTTCGCCGGTATCAAGAACGACCAGACGCGAGCTGATGTCATTGCCTATCTCAACAAGAATTCCGACGCCCCTGCCAAACTCCCCTGACGGCTGGATTGCCGCGGGCGAAGCCGCGCTCGATGCCGCCGGTGCCGCCATCCGCCCTTATTTCCGGGTCGGGCTCGAAGCCGACGACAAATCGGATGAAAGCCCGGTGACAGTTGCCGACCGCAAGGCCGAGGAAACATTGCGCGCGGCCATCCTCGCCGCCTTCCCCGAGCATGGCATCATTGGCGAGGAATTCCCCCCCCACAACCCGGACGCCAAATATGTCTGGGTGATCGACCCGATCGACGGCACGCGCGCCTTCATTACCGGGCGCACGACCTTCTGCTCGCTGCTCGGGCTGCTCGAAGACGGCGTGCCGGTGCTGGGCTTCATCGACCAACCCGTCACCCGCGAACGCTGGATTGGCGGGCGCGGCGTGCCGACGCGCTTTACCGGCCAGTTTGGCGGCCAGGTGGGCACGCGCGCGCATGTTACCCTGCCCGAGGCCGAACTCTCCTCGACCGCGCCGGAAATGTTCACCCCCGCCGACGCCGCGCGCTTCGCCAAACTGCAGGCCGCCGCCAAGCGGGTTTATTGGGGCGGCGATGCCTATGCCTACGGGCTGCTGGCGCTGGGGCAGATTGATCTTGTGGCCGAATGCAGCCTCAAGCCCTGGGACTGGGCGGCGCTTGGCCCGGTGGTGGAAGGCGCGGGCGGCGTGGTAACCGACTGGGCCGGGAACCCCTTGCGCCTGGGCGCCGACGGCTCGGCGCTGGCCACCGCCAATCCGGCGCTTCATCACGCCGCGCTCAAGGTTCTGGCCGGCTGAGCCGGCCATGACCCGCACCGAACGGGAAACCGCTGATGTCTGGCTTTGAGCCACGGGTAAAGGCCGTTCTGGGCCCCACCAACACGGGCAAGACGCACCTGGCGCTGGAGCGGCTGCTGGCGCACGGCTCAGGCATTATCGGCTTTCCGCTGCGTCTGCTGGCACGCGAGAATTACGACCGCATGGTGGCGCGCAAGGGCATCCGCGCGGTGGCGCTGATCACGGGCGAGGAAAAAATCGTGCCGCCGGGGGCCAAATGGTTCTCCTGCACGGTCGAGGCCATGCCGCTCGACCGTAAGGTCGAGTTTCTGGCCGTCGATGAGATCCAGCTTTGCGCCGATCCGGACCGGGGGCATATTTTCACCGACCGGCTACTCAACGCGCGCGGCATGGTCGAGACGATGTTTTTGGGCGCCGAGACCATCAAACCACTGATCCGGCGACTGGTGCCGGGGGTGGACATCGAAACCCGCCCGCGCCTCTCGCAGCTCTCATTCGCGGGTGGCGTCAAGCTCTCGCGCCTGCCGCCGCGCGCGGCCATCGTCGCCTTCTCGGCGGCCGATGTGTATGCCATCGCCGAAGCCGTGCGCCGCCGCCGGGGCGGGTGCGCGGTGGTCATGGGCCGGCTCTCGCCGCGCACACGCAACGCCCAGGTGGCGCTGTACCAGGAAAAGGAAGTCGATTTCCTGATCGCCACGGATGCCATCGGCATGGGGTTGAACATGGATGTCGATCATGTGCGCTTCGCCGGCATCCAGAAATTCGACGGCCGCCAGCCCCGTGCCCTGCATGCCACCGAAATTGCCCAGATCGCGGGGCGCGCGGGGCGGGGCATGCGCGATGGCACCTTCGGCACCACCGCCGACTGCCCCCCCCTGAGCGAGGCGGTGGTGGAGGCGGTGGAGGCCCATGAATTCGAGCCGCTGGAACAATTATGTTGGCGCAATGCGGCGCTGGATTTCACCTCGGTCGATGATCTGCTCGGCAGCCTGAGCGCGCCGCCCAAACTGCCAGGGCTGGTGCGCGGCCAGGATGCCGCCGATCTGCTGACGCTCACGGCGCTGGGCCACGATGCCGAAATACGCAAGCTGGCCCAGGGGCGCGGCGCCGTGCGGCTGCTGTGGGAAACCTGCCAGATCCCCGATTTCAGGAAATTAGCCACCGACGCGCATGTAAAACTGTGCGGCCGGGTGTTCCGGCATTTGCGCGCGGGCGAAACATTGCCCGAGGACTGGATCCGCCAGGAGATTGAAAATCTCGACCGGATGGACGGCGACATTGACACGCTGATGCAGAGGCTGACGAATGTTCGCGTTTGGGCGTATATAACAGCCCGTACGGAGTGGATGAAGGATGCCGACAGCTGGGCCATGCGTGCCCGGGCGGTCGAGGATCGGCTTTCAGACACGCTGCATGTTAGGCTAATGGCTCGGTTTGTGGATAAGAGGGCGGCACATTTGACGAGACGTTTGGAAGACGCCGAGGCGGCGGAACTGCAGGCTGTGGTGACCAATAACGGCACCGTGCTGGTCGAGGGCCACGAGGTTGGACGGGTGGAGGGTTTTCAGTTCCACCCCGACCCCTCAACGCAGGGGGCCGAGAAAAAGCTGGTGCTGCGCGCCGCGCGCCGCGCCCTGGCCGTGGAGATGCCCCAGCGCATCTTACGCGCCGAAACCGCCGCGGATGAGGCCTTCACCCTGACCGATGAACGCCAGATCATCTGGGAAGGTGCCAAAATCGCCCGCCTCAAGCGGAGCGAGACGTTTCTCAAACCCGGCATCGAGGTCATTCACTCCGAATTTCTCGACGGGCTGGCCCGCGAACGGCTGCGTGCCAGATTGGCGCAGTATCTCGCCACCGAGACTGAAAAACACCTTGGCGCGCTGCTCAAGGCCATGGAAAATCCGCCGCCGCCGCTGCGCGGCATCGTGCACCGCCTGAGCGAGTCGGGGGGCGTGCTCGGGCCCGAGGCCGTGCCGGTCGAGCTGCGCCAGGAAGCCAAGAAATTTGGCATCGATCTGGGGCGGTTCGCTATTTATCTGCCTGCCGCCCTCAAGCCCGGCGCCGCCAAGCTGCGCGCGCTGTTCTGGGGCGTGTGGCATGACCGCAACCCGCCCCCCCTGCCCGCCCCCGGACTGGTGAGCGCCCCGATGCCCGATAATTGGGGGCATGATTTTGCCCTCGATATGGGCTGGCTACCGGCCGGGCCGGTCATGGTGCGGCTCGATATCGCTGAGAAACTGACCCGCGAGCTGCATTATCTGCTGCGCAAACATCCAATTCTGCTTCCCCCCAACATCGGCAGCCGCATGGGCCTCAAACCCGACCAGCTGGCGCCCGTGCTGCATGTGCTGGGGTTTCGCATCATTGCCGCCGGCACGCTCGGCCCCAAGCATTACGGCCCGCCAAACCCAGCCATACTGGCCCGGCGCAAGCAAGACCATGCGCCCCGCGTCCATCAGCCCACGGCCAAGGCAGCCCCCGCTCCCGCGCCGGTGGAGGTGGATGCCGACAACCCCTTCGCGGCGCTGGCGGCGCTGCGCCAAGCCAAACGGCGGTAAATGGCGGCGGAGGAGCTTCGTCTCGACAAGTTCCTGGTTTTCGCGCGGTTCTGTAAAACCCGCGAAGCCGCCGCCCTGCTGGTGGAGAAAGGCGCGGTGCGCATTAACCGCCAGGTGACCGAAAAGCCGCATGCCAAGGTGCGCCCGGGCGATGTGCTCACCCTGGCCCTGCCCCACGGCGTCAAGGTGATCGAGGTGCTGGGCCTGCCCGCGCGGCGCGGCCCAGCACCCCAGGCGCACAGCTGCTACCAGGACATCTCGTGACCCGGCCCGCAACGCCGTTACTTGCGAAAATCCGCGCCCGCGCGCATACGGGGGCACCAAACCGTCTTTGCTTCTCTAGGAGTGCCTGATGACCTACGTGGTCACCGAAAACTGCATCAAGTGCAAATACATGGACTGCGTGGAAGTATGCCCGGTGGACTGCTTCTATGTCGGTGAGAACTTCCTCGTCATCAATCCCGACGAGTGCATCGATTGCGGCGTGTGCGAGCCCGAGTGCCCGGCCGAGGCCATCTTCCCCGACAGCGACGACCGCGCCACCGCCTGGGCCGAGCGCAACCGCGACCTGGCCAAGATTTGGCCCAACATCACCCGCAAGGGCACGCCGCCGGCTGATTCAGACGAATGGAAGAATAAGCCCGGCAAGGAAGCCCTGCTCTCGCGCGAGCCCGGCCAGCCGTGAGCGCCGCCCCCGGCGTGACGGGGGCGCAAAAATGTGATATGGACGTTTCATTCATGCCGGGGGGCGGGAAAGCCGCGCCCCGGTTTTTGGTGGTTGGAGCGGTAATGAGCGAGAAACAGAAATCTGCCACGGCGAAGAAGACGGCGAAGACGGTGCCCGATGGCACCGAGGCCGAGAAGACCGGGCCCCGGCAGAAGCCCGAGATAAATGCCGAGCCCCCCGCCCCCCGCGCCAAGGAGGCCGCCGAACCGGCGCCGGTGATGCATGGCGGCATTCCCGCCGGGCCGCTGCGCCCGCTCTCGCCGCCGCGCGCCCCGGCCAAGGCCGAGAATTTTCAGCAGGGCGATTACGTGGTCTATCCGACCCACGGCGTGGGCAAGGTTGAACGGATCGCGGTTGAGGAGATCGCCGGCCATACGCTGGAGCTGATCCACATCACCTTCGATGAAAACCGCATGACCCTGCGCGTGCCCACCGCCAAGGCCCGCACAGCCGGGCTGCGCAAACTAACCTCACGCAAGCAGTTCGACGATGTGCTGAACGTGCTCAAGGGCCGGGCGCGCATCAAACGCACCATGTGGTCGCGCCGCGCGCAGGAATATGAAGCGAAGATCAACTCGGGCGACCCCTCGGCCATTGCCGAAGTGGTGCGCGATTTGCACCGCAATGCCGGCCAGCCAGACCAGAGCTTTTCAGAGCGCCAGATTTATGAATCAGCCCTCGACCGCTTGGCCGCCGAATATGCCGCGCTTGAGCAGATCGACAAACCCGCCGCCATCGAGAAGCTGCTCGGGCACTTGAAGTCAGAGTAACAGCCAAAAATTATCGAACGTTTTTTACGGGTTGGGGGGGTTACCCCCCCAACCAAGCCGCCATCATGCGGCGGTGCCGCCCACCGTGAGACCCGAGAGCTTGATGGTCGGCTGGCCAACGCCAACGGGCACGCCCTGGCCGTTTTTGCCGCAGGTGCCAATGCCGGGGTCGAGCGCCATGTCAGCGCCAATCATCTCCACCTTGGTGAGCGCATCCGGCCCATTACCGATCAATGTCGCGCCCTTCACCGGCGCGGTGACTTTGCCGTTTTCGATCAAATATGCCTCGGAGGCGCTGAATACGAACTTGCCCGAAGTGATATCGACCTGCCCGCCGCCAAAATTAACCGCATAGAGCCCGCGCTGGATGGATTTGATCATGTCCTCGCGTGAAGCCTGGCCGCCTAGCATGATGGTGTTGGTCATGCGCGGCATGGGGGCGTGGGCATAGGATTGGCGCCGGCCATTGCCGGTGGCGCGCATGTTCATCAGCCTGGCGTTTTGCCGGTCTTGTAAAAACCCGATCAGCACGCCGTCCTCAATCAGCGTGGTGCGCGAGGTGGGCGTGCCCTCGTCATCGATGGTCAACGAGCCGCGCCGTCCGGGGAGGGTGCCGTCATCGACCACCGTGACACCGGGCGCGGCGATGCGGCTGCCCATGAGCCCCGCGAAGGCGGATGTGGTCTTGCGGTTGAAATCTCCCTCCAACCCATGGCCAATGGCCTCGTGCAGCAGAATTCCGGGCCAGCCTGGGCCCAGCACCACCGGCATCTCGCCTGCCGGCGCGGGAACCGAGGCCAAATTGACCTCCGCCTGCCGGATCGCCTCACGCACCGCCGCCTGCCAGGCCTGCGTCGCGAGATAAGGCCCATACCCGGTGCGACCGCCCATGCCATGGCTGCCCGACTCGCGCCGGCCGTTCTGCTCCAGCACCACCGAGACGTTGAACCGCACCAGCGGGCGCACATCGGCCACCACCGCCCCTTCGGGACGGATGATCTCGATCACCTGCCACTCGCCGGCCAAACTGGCCATAACCTGCACGACCCGCGAATCCGCCGCGCGGGTAAAATCATCAATTTCGCGCAAAACCGCGGCGCGGGCCGCGAAATCCGTCTCGCGCAGCGGGTTCAGCCCTTCATAGAGCGGTTTCGCCCCCACGGCCGGGCCCGCGAAGGACAAGGATGCCTCCGATGTCCGCGCGGCCTCGATGGTCGCCGCCGCGCGGGTGAGCGCGTCGGTGGTCATGTCATCGGAATGGGCGAAATACACAGCCTCGCCCTGCACCCCGCGCAGACCAAAGCCGCGGCGTGTGTCGAAACCGGCGGCGCGGATGCGGCCATCATCGAGCGAGACCGACTCGGCTTCGCGATATTCGAGATAGAGCTCGCCATCATCCATGCCAGCCAGTCCCGCCGCGACGATCCGCCGGGCCTGTTCCGGGTCCAACCCCTGGTGGTCATGAAAAATAGCCTGCGCCGTTTGCAATGAAGCTGACATGCTGTTCCAATCCTTCAAGCGGCGGCGGTGCGCGCCACCGGCCGCGCCGCGCCGCGCGCGCCCCGCAGCATATGGCGCGCGGTGATCGCCGTTGCAAACAAAGCAATGGCATTAAGCTCGTGGACGTAACCGATATTCACGTTGCCCAGCACAATGGTGATCATGCCCAGCAGATATTGCAGGCTGACAAACCCGATGAGCAGCAACAACACATCGCGCAGCGCTGGCGGGGGGCGCAGGCGCAATCCAGTAAAGGCCGTGCCCAGCACGGTGAACACGGTGATGGTGGCGAGCAACCGGTGGAAAAATTGAATCGTGCCCTTATTCTCAACAAAATTCAGTATCCAGGGGTGCAGGCTGAACATCGCGGGCGGCAGCCAGTTTCCATCCATGGTCGGGAAACTGTTATAGACAGTGATGGCGTTGCTGGTGGCAACCAGGGCGCCAAACAGAATCGTGCACCAGATCAGCGCCACGCACACCGTCATGGCGGTTTTAAGCCCCAATGCGCCGTCAACCGCCACGGCCTCAGGCCGGCGAAAGGTCAGGCCGGTCCAGATTTCGAGGAAGAAAATGAACATGGCCGAGCCCAGATGCGGCCCAGCCCAGGCGGGCGGGGGCGAAAGCACACCGGGGCGCATGCCGGTTTGCACCATGTACCAGCCCCAGGTGGCCTGGAATACGCCAAGGCCGAAGATAAACAGCATCCACAGCGCGCGCTTGCCGCGCAGTTGGCCGGTGGCGAAAAAATAAGCGAACGGCAGCAAAAACACCAAGGCCATCAGGCGCCCCCAGCACCGGTCGATAAACATCGGCCAGAACAAGGCCTTGTACTGATCGAGCGAGATGGGATGAGCCTGAAAAACCGCCGTCTTCTGATACAAGCCGAAGAGGTACGCCCAGTCCGCCGAAGAGGTGGGCGGGATGAAGCCGGTGATGGGCCGCCAGACCTGAATGGTGAAACCCGCGCCAATCGTGCGCGCATGGCCGCCACCCACCGCCATGCCAAATACCATGAAGGCGAGCAGCAGGCACCAATTGCCCAGAGCCCGATCGGGCTTCATGCGGTGGCCCCGCGCAGGCGGTGTAGCAGGCGCAGCAACGCGCCCAGCAGCAACACGGCGTTCATCTGATGGATGACGCCGATATCGATCATTTTAGACACCAGCGCGGACACACCCAGCACGAACTGCAAAATCACCAAACCGGCGGCCAGGGCGGCGCCATCCTGCACGGGCCGGGGGTATTCGTGGCGAAATGTCTGTACGCCAAGCGTGAGAATGACGAGCGCGGCAATGACGGCGAGCAACTGATGGTCGAAGATGATGGTCGCCGTATCGGTGAAAATGCCACTGAAAGGCCAGCCGGCGGGCGGCATGCCAGTGCCGATATTCTGGGCGACATTAAACGCATCAATGCCGTGAATGCCGGACACAAACGTGCCCCCGAACATGGCGAGCAGCAACAGCACGAAGCTGAGCTGGGCCAAGCGCTTGAAGCCAAGCAGGCCGGGCTGGGGCGTGGGCGCCGGGGTTTCGACGGTCATCGCGGTCCAGAGCACGGCGCCGAGCAGGAACATGGCGCCAAAAAAATGCAGCGACAGGCGCCAGGGCTCAACCGCCACCGAATCAGGGAAAAACCCCGACGCGACCATGAACCAGCCAATGGCCCCCTGCAGCCCGCCCAGCACGAACAGCAACCCAAGCCAGGGAATCAGGCGCTTCTCCAGCCGTCCCGTCACCGCGAAGCCAATGAGCGGCACCAGCAGCACCACCCCCATCAACCGGCCCCACAGGCGATGAAAATATTCAGGCCAGAATAAATGCTTGAACCCAGCCAGATCCATGCCCTGGTGCAGCAGCTGGTACTGCGAAATGGACTGGTAGAGCGCGAACATCTTGTTCCATTGGGCCGCGCTCAAAGGCGGCAGAACACCGATGATCGGATCCCAGACCATGATGGAGAGGCCAGAACCGCTATCGCGGGTATAACCTCCAATGCCCACCATAACCCAGATCATGAACGCCAGCACGTAAAGCCAAGTAGAGACCAGACGGCGGCTTTCCCGGCTGGTGGCAGCCTGCGACATACTCAACATCCTTCCCTGAAACCAAATACCGGCACAGGGCTTAAACCGCTCCCACCCGCCATTCGCAAGGGGGGAGCCCATAAAACACCGGTTGAACGCAGAGACTGGCCCGGAGGCTCAAGCCTCCAGGCTCGAGCAGTTACGCGGCGAGATCATGGCCAAAAACTCACGCCGCGTTGAGGAATCATCGCGGAACGCGCCCAGCATGCGGCTGGTGACCATGCTGGCCCCCGGCTTGTGCACGCCGCGCGTGGACATGCATTGATGCCCGGCCTCGATCACCACGGCCACCCCGCGCGGCTGCAACACCGTGTTGATGGTGTTGGCGATTTGCGCGGTCAGTTTTTCCTGAATCTGAAAGCGTTTGGCATAGGCATCCACCACCCGGGCGAGCTTGGAAATGCCAACCACGCGCGATTGGGGCAGATAAGCAACATGAGCCTTGCCAATGATCGGCACCATATGATGCTCGCAATGGCTCTCGATGCGGATATCGCGCAGCACGACCATTTCGTCATAGCCCTCCACCTCCTCAAAGGTGCGGGCCAGCAGGGCCTCGGGGTCTTCGCGGTAGCCGCTGAAAAACTCTTCATAAGCCTTGGCCACCCGGGCGGGCGTATCTAGCAGCCCTTCCCGGCTCGGGTCTTCGCCCGCCCACATCAATAAGGTGCGGATGGCGGCTTCGGCCTCGGCGCGGGAGGGACGCCCTTCGGCGCTCAACACGCGGGTGCTTATATCGGCTTTTTTGATCTCGACATTCACGTCTTTAACTCCGTCGCTCGGACGCACAAAATAACCGCCCCTCACAGCCCAACTGATATGGAGGCAAAACCCAATACGGCAAGTGCGCCGCCATGGATCACATGGCGCTCGGCCATATCATCCATCTCACCCCCCTGCATCATGGCTCGAACTCTCGTACCAAATGGTTAAGCGGCCCGTGCCCCCGGCCAAATCCGGGCGCCTGGGCAATGGCGGATTGCAAATAATGGCGCGCGCGCCTGGTCGCCGTGCACAGGCTCAGCCCCTGGGCAAGGCCCGTGGCAATGGCCGAGGCCATGGTGCAGCCCGTGCCGTGGGTGTTTCTGGTATCGATCCGCGCGAACCCGATTTCCTCCACCGCGTCCGGCGTGACCAGATAATCAACCAAAAACGGATTATGGTCATGCCCGCCTTTCACCAGCACGGCGGCCGCGCCCTGCGCCAGCAGCAGGCGCGCCGCCGCCAGACGATCGGGTACCGTCTCCACCCCCTGCCCCGCCAGCTTGGCAAGCTCGGGCAGGTTGGGGGTGACCAGCGCGGCACGCGGCAACAGCCGGTTTTTGAGCGCGGAGATGGCATCATCGGGCAATAATACCGCGCCCGAGGTCGCCACCATCACCGGGTCGAGCACAACCGGCACATCGGCGGGCAGCGCCTCGGCCACAGCGTGGATAATACCGGCATTGGCGAGCATACCCAGCTTGACCGCATCAACCCCGATATCGCTCAGCACCGTCTCAACCGAGAGGCGAACAAACTCGGGCGGCAAAACATGCACCGCCGCCACCCCCAGCGTATTCTGCGCGGTCACCGCCGTGATCGAGGTGCAGGCATAAGCGCCCAGTGCCGAGATGGTCTTGATATCGGCCTCGATTCCGGCGCCGCCGCCGGAATCGGAGCCGGCAATCGTTAAAACGCGTTTCATGGCAGTTCTCCCCGTGGCCCGCCTGTTATTCAGCGGCGTTTGCCGTCGCCTGAGCAATCTCGGCGCACAGCTCGCTCACGATCTGCTGGATCAACCCAGCATCCTCCCCCTCGGCCATCACCCGGATCAGCGGTTCCGTGCCCGAGGGGCGGATCAGCACCCGCCCCCGCTGGCCCAAACGCGCCGAGGCCTCGGCAATCGCTGTCTTAATGTGCGGCGCCCCCAGCGGCGATGCGCCGCTATAGCGGACATTGCGCATAAGCTGGGGCAGCGGCGCGAACACCCGGCACGCCTTGGAGGCCGGCTGGCCGCTGCGCACCAGCACCGCCAGCACCTGCAGCGCGGCAACCAGCCCATCGCCAGTGGTGGCGAAATCTGATAAAATCACGTGCCCCGACTGCTCGCCGCCAAGATTGAGCCCGAGATCGCGCATGGTCTCGGCCACATAGCGGTCACCCACCTTGGTGCGGTGCAGCGCCAGCCCAAGCCCCGCGCAAAACCGCTCCAGCCCGAGATTGCTCATGACCGTGGCGACGATCCCCGGGCCGGTCAGGCGCCCCTGGGCATGCATGTCGCGGGCAATCAGCCCCAAAATCTGGTCACCATCGATGATCTCGCCGGTCTCATCGGCCAGAATAACCCGGTCGGCGTCGCCATCGAGCGCGATGCCGATATCAGCGCCATGCTCAAGCACGGCCTCGCACAGCTGGCGCGGCGCGGTTGAGCCGGCATCGCGGTTGATGTTGAAGCCGTCAGGATGAACGCCCAGGGCAATCACCTCAGCGCCCAGCTCATAAAGCGCCGCCGGAGCAACCTTATAGGCCGCGCCATGGGCGCAATCGAGCACGATTTTCAGCCCATCCAGCCGCAGCCCCCGCGGCAGCGAGGATTTCGCCGCCTCGATATAGCGCCCCGCCGCATCCACCAGCCGCGAGGCCCGGCCCAAATGCTCCGGCCCCGCCAAACGCGCGGTCAGATCCTGCGCCATCAAGGCCTCGATCTCAAGCTCCGTCTCATCGGAGAGCTTGGTGCCATCAGGGCCGAACAGCTTGATGCCGTTATCCTCGAACGGGTTATGCGAGGCCGAGATGACCACCCCCAGATCGAGCCGCAACGAGCGGGTGAGCATGGCAATGGCCGGCGTGGGCAACGGCCCCGCCAGCGTGACATTCATGCCCGCCGAAATAAACCCCGCCGTGAGCGCGGGCTCGAGCATATAGCCCGAGAGGCGCGTATCCTTGCCGATGATCACCCGGTGACGGTGATGGCCGCGCGTGAACAAAATGCCCGCGGCCTGCCCCAGCTTGAGCGCGGTTTCCACGGTCATGGGGTAGGTGTTGGCCTTGCCACGGATGCCATCCGTGCCAAAAAACCGTCTCTGAGGCGTATTACCCATTCTCTCTCTTGCTCAACTCCTGCCACACACGCAGCCCCTGGCTGGCGCCGGCCACGTCATGAACCCGTATTATATGCGCCCCTTGGGCACACGCATAAAGCCCGGCCGCGTGCGACCCCGCATCCCGCTCAGCGGGAGACACCCCCCCCACCATCTGGCCGATGAAGCGTTTGCGCGATACCCCCACCAACAGCGGCTGCCCCAGCGCCAGCAGCGCCGGAATCCCGCGCATCAGCTCGATATTCTGGCGCGCGGTCTTGGCAAAGCCATATCCGGGGTCGAGGCAGATATGTTCCGGCGCGATCCCCGCCGCCAACGCCTCGTCACGCCGCAGCGCCAGCTCACGGGCGACATCGGCCACCACATCGTCATAGGCGCAGAACTCATCCATAGTCTGGGGCGTGCCGCGCATATGCATCAGCACCACCGGGCAGCCGCGCGCCGCCGCCAGCGCGCGCGCCGCGGGGTCGAAGGCCAGGCCGGAAATATCGTTGATGATCCGCGCCCCGGCATCGAGCGCGCTCGCCATGGTGGCGGCATTGCGGGTATCAACCGAAATCACCGCGCCTTCCTCCGCCAAGGCGGCGATGACCGGCACGACCCGCGCAATCTCCTCGGCCACCGTCACGGCCGCCGAACCGGGGCGCGTGCTTTCCCCGCCAATATCGAGAATATCCGCCCCAGCCTCGCGCAGGCGCTGCCCGGCGGCAATCGCGGCCTGAGCATCGAAATGCTGGCCGCCATCGGAGAAGGAATCGGGGGTGACGTTCAAAATCCCCATCACCAGGGGGCGGGTCAGCGGCAAGCCGGCCCAGAACTGCGTCTGCGGTCTCATGAATACAGGCTAGCATGCCGCCCTCCCCCCACCAACTCCTTGTCTTGCCCCCAGGATATGACATAGGTGAAACCGCTTTGACGGTTTGAGAGGCATATGACAGCACGGCTTTATCTGGGAACGCGGCGCTACTCGTCCTGGTCGATGCGCGGATGGCTGATGGTCCGGCTGGCCGGGCTGGCGGCCGAGGAAATTTATATCCCGCTGGCGGGCGGCAACACCGCCGCCATCAAGGCGGTTTCACCCGGCGGCACAGTGCCCTATCTCGAACATGAGGGGGCACGGATCTGGGAGAGCCTCGCCATTGCCGAATATTGCGCTGAACTTAACCCCGCCCTGTGGCCAGCCGAGCGCATCGCCCGCGCCCATGCACGGGCCATTGCCGCTGAAATGCATGCCGGGTTCCGCGCCCTGCGTCTCGCCATGCCCATGAATTTAGGGCGCGACTATGCCGGTTTGGGGCAAACCCCTGAGAGCCTGACCGATATCGCGCGGATCGAAACGCTGTGGGCCGATACAAGGCAAAGATTCGGCGGCACGGGGCCGTATTTATTCGGCGCCGCTTTTACCAACGCCGACGCCATGTTCGCCCCCGTGGTCGCGCGGTTCCTCACCTATCATCCTCCCCTGCGGCCTGAAGCCCAGGCCTATTGCACCTCCGTGCGCGCCCACCCGCTGGTGGCCGAATGGTATGACGCATCGGCACAAGAACCCGCCTCCTGGCTCTTAGACAAATTCGAGACGATGTCATGAAATTTCACCTATCCGCCGCCATAATCGGCTTTTTCGCCCTCTCCAGCCCTGCCCTTGCCGATGTGATCATCGTTCTCAATCACGGCACGGTCTGGGAAACAGGTAACGCCCAGCTCTCGACCGACGGCTTCATCGAGATTCACAATCAGGGCAGCACCGATGATGTCCTCACCGGTTGGGATTGCCCGCTCGCCCAATCCACCACGCTGCTCACCAGCAAAGGCGAGCCCGTGACCAGCCTGCCCATTCCCGCAGGGAAAACGGTGACACTCAGCCCCACCGCCCTGCACCTGCATCTGCAAACACTCAGCTATCCGGTGCCGTTCGGCAGCGTCATTCCCTGCTCCTTCACCTTCCAGATCGCCGGTTCGGTCGGCGGCTATCTCAACGCCGAGCCCGCTCCTCACTCGCCCTGAGGCCGGCCCGGCACGCGGCCCCGCGAAAATCAGGAGGGCAGCGCATGCGCCAGCGCCCGGGCATGGGCCACGCGCTGCTCCTCGCTGACATAGAGGTCCATAAGGTCGTCAACCTTCATCGATGCCGCCCTGTCGCCATCGGTCATGATCAGCAGGCGCAGCATTTTTTCCAGCCCGCTTTTGATTTGCAAAAAATAATCGTGGCGCTGCGCGTGCAGCATGCAAATCTGATCGACATCCCGGCGCAGCGCCTCGATCTCAGCCAGCTGGGCGCCTGGCGGCGCATTCCCCGGGCGCGGCACTTCCACCGGCGTCTCGGCCATATCCGCCACAATGGCCGCCAGCTTGGCGACCAGGCTGGACGTTCGCCATAAAATATCGAACGCCGCCGCGCCATCGAAGCCGGCGGTCGAGGTCTCGAGGTGACAAAGCAGAACCGCTTCAGCCCGCCTGACAGCACTGCCCGCTTGATCGGCCATTGGCGCTCATCTCGGCGGGCAAAGCTGCTTGACAACCGCCAGCAGCTGGTTCGGCTCGGCCGGCTTGGTCAACCAGCCCGAAGCCCCAGCGGCCCGCGCCTCGTCGCGCTTGCGCCCGCCCGATTCGGTGGTCAGGACAATGATCGGCGTGAATTTCGCCGCGGCGATTTTCCGCGCCTCTTTAATAAAGCCAATCCCATCGAGTTCCGGCATGTTCAGGTCGGTCAGAATGACGTTGGGCTTAATGCCGCCAGTGAGCTTCTCGATGCCTTCCCGGCCGTTCATGCCGGTTTCCACCTCGTATCCCGCGCCTTTCAGGATATGCGCCAGACTCATGACCATGGTAGCAGAGTCATCAAGAACAAGGATCGTCGGCATTTTAAGGTATGCTCCGTCGGGCTAATTTTACTTCAAGACCCCCCTATGGTCGCCCAGATGTATTGAGACACCGTTAAAGCCGGTTAAATGCCGCCTTCGTTCGCCCTGGCTTTGCGGCGGCGGCGTAATTGGGCTAACAGGGGCGCGCAATGAAACCACCTTCCTCCTCAAACCGCCTGGCTGAGCTGCGCGCCAAGTTAGACAGCATAGATGACCAAATCCTCGAGCTTTTCGCTCAAAGGGCGGGCATTGTCAGTCTGGTGGCATCCGAGGGCGGCAAGGTGGGTGTCAAAATCCGCCCTGGCCGCGAGGCTGACATTTTGCGTCGGCTCCTTGGGCAGCTCACCGGCAATTTTCCCCGCCAGGCTGTGGTGCGGATCTGGCGCGAGGTATTCGCCGCCGCCCTGATCATCGAGGGCGGCCAGAAACTCTCGGTGCTGGCGGGCCCAGGTGGCGAAAACCGGCTGGCCCTGGCGCGCGAGCATTTCGGCCCCCTAACTCCCGTGCGCCACCATGCCCAGCTGCAAGACACGTTGGACGACCTTCTGAACGAGCGCGCGCAAGTCGCCGTTCTGCCCGACCTCTCCGAGCGTCAGGAGGCGTGGTGGCCGGCACAGCTCACGCAAGGCACGCGGCGTCTTTATGTCATCGGTAAAATCCCCTTCTGGGCGCCGCGCGCCGAAGGGCTGCCAACCGGGCAAGCCTATCTGGTCGCCACCGTCCCCCCCGATGCCAGCCGCCATGATCATAGCCTGATCGGTGTGTCGGCGGCCAAGCCCCTTGGCCCGGCGGAGGTGCAAATGGCCATGCTGCGCGCGGGCTTCCAACCGACCCAGATCTGGGTGGCACCGCCCACGAGCCCGCCCGGCCTGTGCGCGGTCGCTGAAATCCCCGGCTTCATCACCACCGCGCCCGTCACCGGGCCAGATGGCCAGCCGCTCGATGTCACCCTGTCCGTCCTGGGGGGCTTTGCCGTCCCCGTTGGAGAAGCCTGATGAGCGCCCCCCGTCCACGCCCGGAGATTTTCTCCATCGCCCCCTATGTCGGTGGCGAATCCAAGCTGCCCGGCATCGCGCGGCCCTTGAAGCTGTCCTCGAACGAAGGGGCGTTCGGCCCACCGCCCGGCGCGCGCCAGGCCGCCGCCGAGGCCGCCGCCGGTATGCACCGCTACCCCGACCCCAGCTCGGCCCAGCTGCGCCAGGCCATCGGCGCCAAATTCGGGCTCAACCCAGCGCAAATCGTCTGCGGCAACGGCTCGGATGAGCTGCTGACCCTGCTCATCCAGTCTTATGGCGGGCCGGGCACCGAACTGATCATGAGCGAGCACGGTTTCTCGATTTACGAGATCGCCGGCAAGCTGTGCGGCTGCACGGTGGTCAAGGTGCCCGAAACATCCCTCACCACCGACATTGACGGCATCCTGGCCGCGGTCACGCCCCACACCACCATGGTGTTCATCGCCAACCCCAACAACCCCACCGGCACCATGGTAACCAACGCCGACATGCGCCGCCTGCGCGCCGGCCTGCCCGCGCATGTGCTGCTGGTGATCGACGCTGCCTATGCCGAATATGTCACCCGCGCCGATTACGATGCCGGCAGCGCGCTGGTCGATGAAGGCGAGAATACCGTGATGACCCGCACCTTCTCGAAGATTTTCGGCATGGGCGGCGCGCGGTTG
This sequence comes from Pseudomonadota bacterium, assembly GCA_021809435.1. GTDB lineage: Bacteria > Pseudomonadota > Alphaproteobacteria > Acetobacterales > Acetobacteraceae > Acidocella. Next base: position 405,571 of record JAKBAD010000002.1, read on the forward strand.
GGCTGGGCCTACGCGCCCACCGCCATCGTCGATATTCTCAACCGCGTGCGCCCGCCTTTTCCGGTCAATAGCGCCGCCTCGGCCGCCGGCATCGCGGCGCTTGCCGAACCTGGCTGGCTGGAAATGAGCCAGGCGCACAACCAAAAAGCCCGCCAGCGGCTCTCCGAGCGCCTGAGCCAGACGGGCCTGACCGTCTATCCCTCCGAAGCCAATTTCATCCTGGTCGATTTCGAGACCGAAGCCCGCGCCGTGCGGGCCGACGAGTTCTTGCGCGCGCAAGGCATCATCGTCCGGCGTGTCGCCTCCTACAAACTGCCGACCTGCCTGCGCATCACCATCGGCACCGATGACGAGTGCAACCGTGTCGCCGCGGCGCTGGCGGAGTTCGTTCATGGCTGAGCCGGTCTTTAACACCCTCACCCTCATCGGCATCGGCCATATCGGCAGTTCCATCGCCCGTGGCCTGCAGGCCGCGCCGGGCACGGTGGGCTGCCTGCGCATCTACGATGCCAATGCCGATCACCTGAACAAGGCCCGCGAACTCGGTCTTGCCGATGAATATCACCGCACGGCCCGCGAGGCGGTGAGCGGCGCCGATGGCGTGATTCTGTGCACGCCCGTCGGCACCTTCGCGGCGCTGGCCGCCGAAATCGGCCCGCATCTGGCGCCCGAGACCGTACTCTCCGATGTCGGCTCGACCAAACAATCCGTGATCGCCGATGTCAGCCCCCATCTGCGCCCCGACACACGCTTCGTGCCCGCCCACCCGCTGGCCGGCACCGAATTCTCGGGCCCGACCTCGGGCCTCGCCCATCTGTTCCAGGGCCGCTGGTGCCTGCTCACCCCCACCGAAGCGGCGACCGATGAGGCCACTGGCAAGATCGAGGCGCTGTGGGCCAGCCTGGGCGCCCGCACAGCCCGCATGAGCCCCGCTCATCATGACCGCGTCACCGCCATCGTCAGTCACCTGCCCCATCTCATCGCCTTCACCATCTGCGGCACCGCCGATGACCTGGCCGATGAGATCCGCGAGGAAGTGCTGCAATTCGCAGCCTCGGGCTTCCGCGATTTCACCCGTATCGCCGCCTCCGATCCGGTGATGTGGCGCGATATTTTCATCAACAACAAAGACGCCCTGCTCGAAATGTTCGCGCGCTTCTCCGAGGACGCGCAGGCCATGGCGCGCGCCGTGCGCTGGGGCGATGTCGATTACATCGAAGACCGCATCAATCGCAGCCGCAAGATCCGCAAGAGCCTGATCGACATCAAACAGGCGTGAGACACCGCATATGAATTCCACCGCCGTCATCATCGCCGCCGGTCTCGGCACCCGCATGAAATCGCGGTTGCCCAAGGCCGCCCATAAAATCGCCGGGCGCGAAATGCTGCGCCATCTCATCCTGGCCGCCGAGCAGGTGTTCGAGCGCATCGTGGTGGTCATCGGGCCCGAGATGGACCAGCTGGCAACACTCAGCCGCCCGCACCATGTGGTCATTCAGCATGAACGGCTGGGCACCGCCCACGCCGCCCAGCAGGCCGCGCCGTTCTTCGGTGCCGGCCCAACCGCGATTTTCTACGCCGACAACCCGCTCGTCTCCGCCCAGACCATGACCACCCTGCTGGCCCGGCTGCAATCGGGGGATGCCCAGCTGGTGCTGATGGGCACCACCCCGCCCGATGCCGGCAAATATGGCCGGCTGATCATCGAGGATGGCTATGTGCGCAAAATCGTCGAATTCAACGACGCCACGGCCGATGAGTTGCAAATCGGGTTCTGCAACGCCGGCGGCCTGATCGCGGCGGGGCGCGACATTGCCGCCTGGCTCTCGCTGGTCGGCAACAATAACGCCAAGGGCGAATATTACCTCACCGATATCGTCGAGATCGCCAACCGCCTGGGCGCGAACGTGGCCGCGCTCGATATCGCGTTCGAGGAATGTATCGGCGTCAACTCGCGCGCCGAGCTGGCCCAGGCCGAGGCGCTGTTCCAACGCCGGGCGCGCGATGCGGCCATGGCCAACGGCGTGACCATGCAGGCGCCCGAGACGGTCTTCCTCGCGGCCGACACAGAGCTTGGCGAGAACGTCACCATCGCCCCTCATGTGGTGTTCGGCCCCCATGTCCGCGTCGAGGCGGATGCCGAGATCAAATCCTTCTCGCATCTTGAGGGCTGCGTGGTGCGCGCGGGCGCCATCATCGGGCCGTTCGCCCGCCTGCGCCCCGGCGCCGATATCGGCGAGAACGCCCATATCGGCAATTTCGTCGAGGTGAAGGCGGCAACGCTCGAAGCCGGCGTGAAAGCCAACCACCTCGCCTATATCGGCGACGGGCATGTCGGCGCGCAAACCAATATCGGCGCGGGCACGATCTTTTGTAATTACGATGGCCGCACCAAGCACCAGACCAAAATCGGCGCCCGCGCCTTCATCGGCTCCAATTCCGCGTTGGTTGCCCCCGTCACCATCGGCGACGAGGCGCTGGTCGCCGCCGGGTCGGTGGTGACCGAAAACGTGCCGGGCGGCAGCGTGGCCATTGCCCGTGGCCGCCAGGTCAACAAGGAGAAAAAACCGCCCCAGCCATAAGGCTTCCCGCGGGCATCTCGCCACTCTTTACGGCGTGGCAATATCACCACTCTACTGGCACAACCCGCCAGACCAGTTGAACCAAAGGACAAAGACGATGGCAGACCAAGCCCACGATTATAAGGTCAAGGATATTTCCCTCGCCGCCTGGGGGCGCAAGGAAATTGAAATGGCCCAGGATGAAATGCCCGGCCTGATGGCGCTGCGCGAGGAATATGGCAAGAGCCAGCCGCTCAAGGGCGCGCGCATCGTCGGCTGCCTGCACATGACCATCCAGACCGCCGTGCTGATCGAGACCCTGACCGCGCTGGGCGCCAGCGTGCGCTGGTCGTCGTGCAACATCTTCTCGACCCAGGACCACGCCGCCGCCGCCATCGCGGCCGCCGGCATCCCGGTATTTGCCTGGAAGGGCATGAGCGAGGAGGAATTCTGGTGGTGCATCGAGCAGACCCTGCGCGGCCCCGATGGCTGGACCCCCAACATGATCCTCGATGATGGCGGCGACGCCACCCAGATCATGCACGACAAATACCCCGAAATGCTCGAGCACGTGCGCGGCGTCTCCGAGGAAACCACCACCGGCGTGCACCGCCTGTGGGAAATGGCCCGCGAGGGTACGCTCAAAGTCCCGGCCTTCAACGTCAACGACTCGGTCACCAAATCGAAATTCGACAATCTCTATGGCTGCCGCGAAAGCCTCGTCGATGGCATCCGCCGTGGCACCGATGTGATGATGTCGGGCAAGGTGGCGGTGGTGAACGGGTTTGGCGATGTCGGCAAAGGCTCGGCCGCCTCGCTGCGCAATGCCGGCTGCCGCGTGAAAGTGTGTGAGATCGACCCGATCTGCGCGCTCCAGGCCGCCATGGAAGGCTATGAGGTGGTCACCATGGAAGATGCCGCCCCGGAAGGCGACATCTTCGTCACCGCCACCGGCAATGTCGATGTCATCACCATCGAGCACATGCGCGCCATGAAGCACCGCGCCATTGTCTGCAATATCGGCCATTTCGACTCCGAGATACAAGTCGAGGCCCTGCGCAACTACCAGTGGGACAATATCAAGCCGCAGGTCGATGAAATCGTCTTCCCCGATGGCAAGCGCCTGATCCTGCTCTCCGAGGGCCGCTTGGTTAACCTTGGCAACGCCACCGGCCACCCGAGCTTCGTGATGAGCGCCAGCTTCACCAACCAGGTGCTGGCACAAATCGAGCTCTGGACCGCGCCCAAGGGCAAGTACGAGAATAAGGTTTATGTGCTGCCGCGCCACCTCGATGAGAAGGTCGCCGCGCTGCACCTGGCCAAGGTCGGCGCCAAACTGACCCAACTGACCTCGAAACAGGCCGAGTATCTGGGCCTCGAAGTCGCCGGGCCCTTCAAGCACGATCTGTACCGCTACTGATGAAACACTGGGGCGGCATCCTCAACGTGGTCGGGCTTGGCCTGCTGGCGGGCGGGATGCTGTTCTTTGGCGCCGTCATGGCGCCATTGGTGTTCGCCCGCCTGCCGCTGCCCGTGGCGGGCGGGTTCATCCGTCAGGCTTTTCCGCTTTATTTCGTCTATAGCCTGGCCACGGGCACGCTGGCCCTGGCGGGTGCGCTTCTGCAAGGCCAACGCCTGCGCGCCATCGCGCTGGCGCTGGTCGCGGCCTCAAACGTCTGGGGCCTTATCTGGCTCATCCCGGTCATGGACCGGCTGCGCGCCGCCCATGACAGTGCGGGCTTCTCGTTCTGGCATCTGGTGTCCACCAGCGTGAACGGCGCGGCGTTCTTTGTAACGCTGCTGCTGCTCGCCCGCGCCGGGCTCGAAACCAGCCGCCCGCCGCGCGCGGGCTGAGGCTCACTCGTCCTTCAAAGCCCGGCCCATCAGCCCGGCCATCGTCTGTGTAACATTTCGCTCGCCCGCGAGCAGCCGGGTCACGGCCTCGGTAATCGGCATGTCCACCCCGGCTTTTTGCGCCCGGGTGAGCAAGGCGGGAGCGGTGGTCACACCCTCGGTCACGGTGGTCCTCTGGCCCAAAACCGCCCCCAGGCTGTTGCCCTGGCCCAATGCGAAGCCCAGCGAATAATTGCGCGATGACGGGCCCGTGCAGGTCAGCAGCAAATCCCCCAGCCCCGATAGGCCCGAGACCGTCTCCGCCCGCCCGCCAATGGCCAAAGCCAGGCGCGCAATCTCGGCCAAGCCCCGGGTGATCAGCGCGGCGCGGGCATTCTCGCCCAACCCCGCGCCCATCACCACGCCAGCGGCAATGGCGATGACATTCTTGGCCGCCCCACCCAGCGCCGCGCCCAGCATGTCCGGGCTGCCATAAAGGCGCAGACTGTCGGTGCGTAACAAGCCCATCAGCTCGGCGCGCAACATGTCATCGGGTGTGGCGAGCACGGCCGCCGCTGGCAGGCCGGCAGCCACCTCATGGGCGAAATTTGGCCCCGTCAGCACCGCCAGGCGCTCACCCACGGCAAATTCCGGCGGTAGCAGCAGCGAGCCAATTTCCAGCCCCTTGCAACATAGAACCAACGGCCCGCCCTGGGGCAGACGCGGCATCAGCGCGCGCAAATGCTGCGTCGGCACCACCACCAGGCTGGTGCCGGCCTGGGGCATGTCGGCGGTCACCGCCAAAGTCTCGGGCAACACCACGCCCGGCAAGCGCGGCGCCACGCGCCGTGCCGCCATCTCGGCCGCCATCGCGGGGTTGCGCGCCCACAGCACCACCGCCTTGCCCGCGCGGGCGAACAGCACGGCCAGCGCCGTTCCCCAGGCGCCCGCCCCAATCACATTGATCTGGTTATTCATCGGCCAGCCTTTCAATGGCGAAGGAAGCCCCCGCCTCACCCAGCCTCTGGGCACAAGCGGCGAGAATCGGCTGAGCGGCCAGCTCGAAGCCAAAGGGCGGGTTTATGATGAGCAGCCCGCAACCATTCAGGCGGTTCGGATCGGTATCGGGGCGCTTGAGCAGCTCAAACGCCACCATGTCCCGAACCGGCCCTTGCTTGAGCGTCTCGAAAAACGCCCGCACCGGGGCGCGGTGCTTGATCGGGTACCAGACGCAAAACACCCCCGAGGGGAATTTGCGCCAGCCAGCCTCCAGCGCGCGGGCCACCACCGCGAATTCGTCGGTCCGCTCGAAAGGCGGGTCGATCAAAATCAGGCCGCGCTTCTCGGGGGGCGGCAAAAACGCGCTCACCGCCTCATAGCCATCCCGAAAATGCACCGCCACGTTGGGCGTGTGGCGCATGGCCCGGCGCAGGGTCTGGGCATCCTCGGCATGCAGCTCGCACGCCACCAAACGCTCCTTGGGGCGCATCAGCCCGGCCACCAAGCAGGGCGAGCCGGGGTAAAGTCCCAGCATTTTCACCAGCTCCACATAAGCCGCGAGCGCGGGCGGTGGGTCATCCAACAGCAATCCGATACCCGAGCGCCACTCGCCGGTTTTCTCCGCCTCGGCCGCGCTCACATCATAGCGCCCAATCCCGGCATGGGTATCGAGGATCAAAAACGGCTTATCCTTGCGCTGCAAGGCGCGCATCAGCTCGATATAGAGCGCATGTTTCATCACATCGGCAAAATTACCGGCATGGAAAATATGGCGGTAATTCATGCGGCGCCCAGGGGCCAGCGGGGTTTGCAGGGCGCCGCGAGCGGGCTGGCGAACCCCGCCCGCAACCGCTCGATCGCCGCCCACGCCACCATCACCGCATTGTCAGTGCATAGCCGCACGGGCGGGGCGATCAGGCTTGTACCCGCCGTCCTCGCCACGGCCTCCAGCCGCTCCCGGATGAGCCTGTTGGACGCCACCCCCCCGGCAATGACCAAAGCCGTCGCCCCCGGGCACAAAGCCAGCGCATGGCGCACACGGTCTTCGAGACTATCCGCCACCGCCGCCTGAAAGCTCGCGGCAATGTCGGCGGCCAAGGCGCTCGGCAAGGCCCCGGCAGCTTGCGCCGCCACCAGCTGCGCCACGGCGGTCTTCAACCCCGAGAACGAGAAATCACATCCCTCGCGGTGCAGCAGCGGTCGCGGCAGCGTGATCGCGGCGGGATTCCCCTGCCGCGCCAAAGCCTCCAGCGCCGGCCCGCCAGGATAGGGCAGCCCCAGCAGCTTGGCGGTTTTGTCGAAGGCCTCGCCCACCGCGTCATCGAGCGTGGTGCCGAGCAGGCGGTAACGCCCCACCCCCTCGACCGCCACGCACTGGCTGTGGCCGCCCGAGAGCAGCAGCAATAAATAGGGAAATTGCGGCGCCCGCGGCGCCAGCCCGGGCAAGCGCGCGGTCAGTGCATGGGCCTCGAGATGATTAATCGCCAGATAGGTGGCGCCAGTGGCGGCGGCAACGCCCTTGGCATAACCCGTGCCCACCAGCAACCCGCCAATCAGCCCGGGCCCCGCCGTGGCCGCCACGGCGGCGAGATCGGCAAAGCCCAGCCCCGCCTCGCGCAGGCAGTCCTTGGCCAGCCCATCCAGCGCCGCCAGATGCGCGCGCGCGGCAATTTCAGGCACCACGCCGCCAAAGGCCGCGTGATCGGCAATCTGGCTCAGCACCCGCTCGGCGAGCACGGTGCCATCGGGCGCCAGCAAGGCGGCGGCCGTCTCATCGCACGAACTCTCCAGCCCCAGAACCGGGCCGCTCTCTTTTCTTTCCATGTCACACGCTCTAGACCAGTCGCGTGAAAACCGTAACACCCCCCACCCAGCTCCAATCCCGCAACCAACCGTTCAAGGCCGGTACGCGCGGGTCACCGCTCGCCCGCCAGCAAACCGCCACCGTGCTCGAGCTGCTCCGCCAAGCCTGCCCGGCGCCGGATGGGAAGACAATGTTCGAGGAGCACATCATCGTCACCACCGGCGATGCGGTGCTCAACAAACCCCTCGCCGAAATCGGTGGCAAGGGGCTGTTCGCCAAGGAAATCCACGAATCGCTGGCCGCCGGCCGGATCGACTTCGCGGTCCACAGCCTGAAAGATCTGGAAACCGGCCTGCCGCCGGGCATTGTGCTGGCATGCACCCTCACGCGCGAAGATCCGCGCGATGTATTGATCCTGCCGCCCGGCCGCACCCCCGCCAGCGCCAACGATCCGCTGAGCGCACTGCCACAGGGCGCGGTGGTCGGCTCTGCCTCGGTGCGCCGTCAGGCTCAGCTCAAACATGCCCGCCCCGATCTGCGCTTCACGCTGCTGCGCGGCAATGTTGGCACACGCCTTGGCAAAATAGAGGCTGGCGAGCTCGACGCCACGCTGCTCGCCTATGCTGGCCTCCGCCGGCTCGGCCTGGCCGACAAAGCCAGCCTCGTGCTGGAGACCGAACACATGCTACCCGCCGCCTGCCAGGGCATTGTCGGCATCACCGCCCGCGAAACCGACAGCGACCTGCTGGCCCTGCTCGCCGCCATCGAAAACCCAGCCTCGAAAGCGGTGGCCACCGCCGAGCGCGCCCTGCTCTCCACGCTCGATGGCTCCTGCCGGACCCCGATCGCCGGCTATGCCACCTTGAACGACGACGGCTCGCTCCATCTCACCGGCCTGGTCGCGCGCCATGACGGCTCGTTCCTCCTCCGCCGCGACATCACCGGCAGCGCGGCCGATGCCGCGCTCATGGGCCGCGAACTGGGCCTGTCTCTCAAAGCCGACAGTCCGGGCGACATCTTCCTGCCGTGAAGCTGCTGGTCACCCGGCCGGAACCTGGCGCCACCGCCACCGCCCAGCGGCTCACACTGGCGGGCCATTCGCCGGTTATCTTGTCATGCCTCACCATCTCACATCTCAGCCCGCGCTTTCCCGAGCAAATCGGCGCCTTGCTGGTCACCAGCGGCCAGGCCATTCCCGCCCTGCCCCCACGCCTGCACACCGTACCCACCTTCTGTGTCGGTGACGCCACCGCCGCCAAACTGCGCGAGGCAGGGTTTTTGAGCGTGGAAAGCGCCAGCGGCACCGCCGATGACCTGCGCCGCCTGGTCAGCGCCCGGCGCCTGCGCGGACTGCACGTGCTGGCAACCGGCTCACGGCTCGGGCTGCAGCTGCTGGCCGATTTACGAAATGCCGGCCTTACGGCCACCCGGCGCGTGGTGTACCGCCCCCGCCCGATCCGCCTCCTGCCGCCCGCGATCAAAACCACCCTCGAGCAGGGCGGGTTCGAGGGCGCGCTCTTCTATTCCGCCGAAACCGCGCGCGCTTTTGCCGCCCTGCACCCGCCCGGCACCGCCGCCTTGTCGGCCTATGCGCTGAGCCCGGCGATCGCCAAATCACTCCAGCTCTTGCCCTGGCGCGATATTCGTGTCGCACTAGCCCCCACCGAAGCTGACATGATGGCCCTATTGACATGAACGACATCACTCCCAGCATGCCCGCCACGCCACCCGCGGCGCCCACCGCCGCCAAATCAGGCACCGGCCGCGCCCTGTTCAGCGCGCTGCTGGGCACTGGCATTGTGCTGCTTGCCGCCGGCGAGGGCTATCTCTGGTTCAACCAGCGCGCCCATCAGGCCGACAGCACGCAACTCGCCGTGCTACAAACCCAAGTGGAGGATTTACGTACCGCCTTCGCCCATAGCGCCCCCCCGCCCGACAGCCTGCAAGTGCAGGCAAATCTGGCCCAGAAACTCATGGCATTGGGCGCCCAGTTCACCGCGCTCCAGACCCAGCAGGCCGCCGACCATGGGCAACTGACCCAAATGCAGGCCAACAGCGCCAATCTCGGGCAGCTCACCCAGCGCCTCGCGCTGCTGAACGCGCTCGAGACCGCGCGGCTGGCCCTTGAGAGCGGCCGCCCGTTAGGCACCATCCCCAACGCCCCGCCGGCGCTCACGCGCTATGCCACCACGCCGTTGCCCAGCATGGCCCAGCTGCAAGAAACATTTCCCGCCGCCGCCGAGGCCGCCCTGGCCGCCAGCGTTTCCGAGACCGGGCAGGCCAGCGTCTGGGCACGGGTGAAATTGCGGCTGGAAAGCCTGATCACCATCCGCAACGGCTCCCATGTGCTGTTCGGCCCTCCGGCCGCCGCGGCCTTGCAACAAGCGCAAATCGCCCTGCGGGCGGGCGACCTGCAAGGCACCGTCAGCGCCATCGAAACCCTGCCCGCCGGCGTGCTCAACGCCATGGGCACATGGCCTGCCCAGGCCCAGGCCGTGCTCGCGGCGCAGGCGGCCCTCATTGCCATGGCGCAGGCGGACTGAGCCATGTGGCGCGCAACCAAGCTCATTTTGCTCACCGCCCTGTTCCTGGCCCTTGCCTGGTGGGTGTGCATCCTGCCGGGCACCGTAACAGCCCAGGCTGGCCCCTATACCATAAACGCCTCCCTGCCGGCGGCACTGATATTGCTGGTGGCGGCCATGGCCCTGCTCACCATGCTGGTGCGCGTGATCGGGGGTATCTGGCGTACCCCTGTGCATTTCAAAATCTGGCGTGATCAGCGCAAAACCACCGCCGGCGACATCGCCCTCCAGCGCAGCCTAACGGCCATCGCCGCCGAGGATGCCCGCAAGGCGCTGGCCGAAGCCACCAGAGCCGCCAAACATCTCGGTGATCAGCCCCTGGTTCTGCTGGCCCGCGCCGAGGCCGAACGCCTGGCCGGGCACCGGGCTGAAGCCGCCGCCCTGTTTGAAGCCCTGACCAAAACCAGCGAGTTGCATTTTCTGGGCCACCAAGGTCTGCACAAGCTCGAGATGGCAGCCCCTGAAGGCCCCGCCTCCAAGCGCCACCTCCAAAACGCCGAAGCCGCCTACCCCGATGCGCCCTGGGTTCGCGCCCAACAGCTTTCCCAGGCCCTGCAGGCCCATGACTACGCCGCGGCCCTGCCGCTCGCCACACAGCCCAGCGAACGCGCCGCCCTGGCCACCGCCGCCGCCCGCGCCGCCGCCTCGCCTGAAACGGGCCTGAGCTTCTGCCGCCAGGCCCTGAAAGCGGTCCCGGATTTCATTCCCGCCCTGACCACCATGGCCGCGCTCCTGCGCGCCACCGACCACGCCAAGGCCGCGCGCAAATTGCTGTTGAAAGCCTGGCGCGCCCACCCCCACGCGCTGCTGGCGCAAGCCTGGACCTCGCCTGAGGCCACCGCCCTGAGCATCGCGCAGGATGCGGTGTATCTGGCCGAAGCGGTTCCCAAAACGCTCGAATCCGAACTCTATTTGGCCCAAACAGCTCTCGCCGCCGGACTGAAGGCTGAGGCCAACCGTCACGCCACCCACGCGCTGAGCCTCGCCCCCGAAAGCCGGCGGGCCAAGGCCATGCTCACGGCGATGCAAAACAACACTCCGCTGCCACCCGCTGGGCGCTGGCAGTGCACCGCCTGCCGCGCGACATCAGATGAGTGGGAACCAATCTGCCCGATCTGCCAAAAACTCGGCACCCTGCAATGGGGCGAGCCGCAATAGGAAAATCAACAGGCTAACTTTTCATTTGAGCGCGCAATTTCATTGGCTTAAATCGTGTCTGACGATTCGATTTAAGCCAATATTGCGGCATCATCACGCCTCGGCGATCAGCCGGCCGCCTTCGTTCAGCCCAACCGAGGCCAAGGCTCTCAATGCCGAGTTCAGGCCCCGGTTCATTTGCTGTGCCCGCCGATTGGCGCTGACCGTTCGCGTGGCCACCCTGGTCAATGAAAGCCGCAGGGCCTCGGCTAAACCCGCGGCATCTTGCTGCTCAATCCGCCTTAGCTGCGCGGCAGCCGCGAACAAATTATCCGCCCCCAAATCCCTCATCACATCGGTGATCCGGCTTATGGCCGGCGCGGCATCTTTCAATGCCAGTTCAAGGCTGGCGGCCGCTTCCGAAATCTCAATCGGCTTGCCCGCCAGCATCAGGCAGTCAAGCTGTTGCAACTGGGCACTGATACCATTGATCAGCTCAACCCCACATCGCAGCACCTCCGTAACTGACAGCTCATGCCCCTCACCGCCAACATGCCGAAACGCCCCGGCAGATCTCATGAATTCATTTCTTTCAAAACAGATATGATTGCCCTGGCAAGATCATGCGTGGAAACATTATAGGAACCCGCCGCCAGCTTATCCTTGATCTTCTTGATCGCGACCTCATCGACCCCTTCAGCCTGTTGGGCAGCCTCGAACAAGCTTGCAATATTTTGCGCATTCTGGCTGATGTTTACCGTTTCGATCTCCCCGCCAGCTTCCGCCACGCCCTGGCTTGCCGGCGCGCTCGCCGGCGGCGCCGCGGCCTCTGCCACATCCCGCACCGGCCTTGAGGAGACTGACGAAACGATATTGCTCATGCCACAGGCGCGCCTTCCACACCCATTTTCATATCTTGATCAAGAATCATCAAAGCCGCTTCAAAATCATCGAGTGCGGCAGAATCATTATCGAGGTTCGCACGCAGCAGCGTGAAGCGCAACGCGGAATATATCGTCATCAATGCATTACCTAGCGTAACGCCTTCCGAGGTATCGATAATACCAACCATGAAGGTCAGCAACTCATCGGCCTTGGCAATCATCTCCGCCTTCCGTCCCACATCCCCCGCCGCTATGGCGGCTTTGGCCCTGCGTCCATATTGTCGTAATCCCCGCCACCCCTGCCGCAACCACAAAATATCCGCCGGTCCATCAAACATGGAGGCGCGGTAGCTCATAATAAGATTCGCTGAAATATCATTCATGGTTTAGCTCGAGCTTGAGGTTGTGGTGTTGAAAATTGACAGATACGCCTCCGTGATCGAGGCGCTGGAACTCTTGGTCTCGGCCGCCGTATATTGGCTGAGCAAGGTTTTAATCGCCGCGGCATTTTGCTGCTGAATCGACGAGATCTGACTGTTCAGCGACGTGACCACACCATTCAGCGCCGTGGTTTGCGCGGCTATAAAGCCAGTCTCCGCCGTTCCCGTGGCCGTTGCCGCTGAACTCGCGCCAATGGCGCCCACGGTAATATTATTGAGCTTCGCATAAAGATCACCAACCAGCTTCTGCACCGCCCCCGGATTCTGGGCATACTCGCTGGCAAAGCTGGTGGCATTGAAAGACACACTCCCCGCGCTATTGATCGACAGCCCCACGGCCGCCGCGCTAACGCCGCTGGCAACCAGGCCGCTGACCGATGACATCAGATCGTTCTTCAACGATGTCGCTGAGAAATTACCCAGCAAAGCGCCTGACTTCGCACTCCCCCCGCTCGAAGCGGCGCTCGATGCCGACGAGGCCGGAACATATTTGGTTTGTTTGGCAATCGTTGAAATCGCCGTATTCAGACTGGTGGCAATCGCCGCGACTGAACTTGAAAGGCCCGTTGGCGAGGAGCTGACGGAAATCACCGAACTTCCCGTTCCAGCCAGAGAAATCGTCAGCCCTCCCACCGCACTGCTCAGCACATTGCTGGTGCTGGTAATCGGAATCCCGTTCAACGTCACGGAAGCATCAGACGCTGACTGCGCCAAAATTTCACTGCCGGCCGCGCCGGTGGGGTTATAGCTGAACTGCGCCATAGCCCCCGTGCCCGACACGGTAAAAGCCGCCGCCGAGCCGGTGGCACTGCTGGCCAGCACCAACCTGGCTCCAGCCGACGTGCCCACCACACTGGCCGTCACGCCATCGGCGGCCTTGTTCACGGCCGCCGCCACACCGTTCAGCGTCAAGCTGCCCGAGCCAATGGAAATCGTCGCCTTGCTGCCGCCGCTGGTGGTCAACACCAAATTGCCTGCCCCTCCCGCAAGTGTGGCGCCGGCAGAGCCCAACAGGCCCGAGTAAATTTCCTGCGATTTCGCCAGGGATATATTGGTCAGATGATAAGCGCCCGCTGCCGCGCTGTTGCTGGCCGTTGCCTTTGCCGCGCTGCTATTCGTGCTCGTCGCCGTCCGGCTGCTGATCGTATCGACATTTTTGATGTTCGAGAGCGCCTGCGACAAAGACGACATCGCGCCATTAATCTGCCCCCATGCCGAGATGTCCGCCTTCTCGGTGGTCACCTGAGATTTGAGAGTGGTGATCGGCGCCAGCATCTTCGATTCAGCCGTCGCGATTTGGGAATTAATGGCGGAGGAGCTGAGCGAACTTACCGAGGTCATGGGACACCTTTATGAGCAAAAAATACCGCCAAGCCGGCTGGTCTTCCGGCTTGGCGGTCAATCAACCGCTTACGGCAGCAGCGAGAGATAGCTCTGCTGCAGCGTGGTCGATGATTTGAGCGCCGCCACACCGGCCTGCGCCTGAATCTGCGCTTCCGTGAGCTTGTTGCTGACGGCAGGAATATTGGCATCCTGCACCACACCAAGCGCGGTGGTCAGATTTTGGCTGGTGGTGTTCATATTGTTGATATTGGCGGTCAAGGCCTGCTGCACGGCCCCCAGCTGGCCACCCTGATTATTCAGCGCGCCCAGCGAATATTTAACGATATTGATCGCCGCGTTGGCACTCGACGTGGTGGAAACATTAACACTCGACAACGATGCCAGGTTCGATTTGGTGGTGACGTTCGTGCCAGTCCATCCCAGCGCCGAGGCATTGGACACCGAAAACGCCCCCGAGGATTGCAGCTGCACGCGCCCCTGAATCAGCGCATCCTTGTTCGTGCCGCTCACCAGCGCGGTGGCGCCCTGCTTCAAGCTGCCCGAGCCGCTGAAATTGGTAATATTGATGTTCTGGCCGGCCGATTGCGTCAACACCAGCGCGCCGGAGCTGTTGAGCGAGGCGACAATGCCGCTGGTCGAGGATTGGCCATTGATCTGCGACACCATGCCCGCCGCCGAAGAGGCTGTAACGGTCACCGCCTTGCCGATCGTGTTGGTCGATGAGGACGCACCGCTACTCGCCGCCTGGACAGTGAAGGAAACCGGATTATTGCTGGCACCGGCGGTAAAGCTGAGCGTGGCCTGGGTATAGGCCTGCGCCTGTACGCCCGTCTTCGACGACACCGCGTTAATCGAGCTCGCCAAAGTCGCCGCCGATTCAGTGGCTTTTGACTTAGCCAACGTCGCCGAGCCACCGTTAGGGCCAGAAATCTTGGCCGATGAGGTCGTTGAGAACTCACCCGTGGTCGGGAAGGTCGCGCCTCCCTTGGCATAGGCCGACCCAATTTGGCCGGTCTTCCCACCCGTGGCCGAGGCATAGTTCATACCAATGGCCGAGGCGGTCAGATTGTTGATCGAGAGGGTCATCGTCTGCCCCTCATTCGCGCCAACCTGGAACTGCACCCCCGAGAAAGAGCCATTCATCAGATTGATGTTATTAAACTGCGTCTGATTGGCGATGGTCGAAACCTGCCCGGTCAGCTGCCCCACCAGCGTCTGCAAAGACTGCGCCTCGGAGGCGGTCTGGGTACCGTTGGCGGCCTGCACGGCAATCGAGTTCAATTGCTGCACAACACTGATCTGCTGAGTAATGGCGCCCTGCGCGGTCTGCAGCAAGGAAACCCCCTGATTGGCATTCGACAGCGCCTGGGTCAAACCATTCAGCTGAGAGGTAAAGCCTTGCGCCGTAATATAGCCCGCCGGATTATCAGCCGGCGAATTGATCGACATACCGCTGGCCAACTGCCCCTGCAACGATGTGTTCTGCGACGATGTCGTTGAAATCGAGTTAAGTGCCTGCAGCGCACCAGTATTCGTCAAAATGGAACCTACGGCCGACATGTGAAACTCCTTGGGTTGAGATTGTCGTACCCCTTAATTCGCCTCTCCCCTCCAAAGTTTTCCGACTTTTACCACCTAAAATTGTTTTTTTAAAAAAAATCTACTTCAGGTTTATAACCGGACCATCCGGAGTGACCAACGCTGTAAAGCGCCGGCCAGATGTAGGGTTGGTAAACAAAATCAAATCTCCCGCCCTGCCGTCCTGATCGGCAACCGCGAGCAGGCTTACCGCAATGCCATTGCCATCAACCTTCACCATCACCTGCTGTCCGGCCTTTATCAAAACCGGCTGCTGAATATCTTGCTGCGTGACCACCATGCCAGACGAGATCGACATCATCGCCTCCGCCCCGACAACAGGCGCCGTGTTGTAAAAAACCTGCCGGCCGGCAAATATCTCGACTGGTTTCGACATCATCATAAGATCGCCTTCCCCAATCACGCTTCCCGCGGCAATCGGCCTCGCCGCCACCACCACCTGCTCAGACTGCGCAACCTCGACCTGCACGTAAAACACCCATGATGGCGCGCCGCATTTCACCGCGGCCTGCTCATAAGGAATGACGCCGCTCACGCTGACCGCCAAAGGCACCGAACAGGCCGACATGTATTTCACCCCGTCCAAGGTTCCCAGATGCAGCGTCGCACCAGGCGGCGTAACGGGCATAACGGCGCTCTTCACCGCCGCCGCCACCGCCTCGGGGCTTTCTTGCCCCGTCACCGGGGTGGCGGCGGCAGAGACCCACCATCCGCAAATAGCGGCCACAACACATAGCCCCCACAGCCGGGCATGGCGCCCCACCATCCGCCGCGTCATTCCGCGGCGGATGGCAGCGCCGCCTCACGCATCGCCGCACCGCTCAACCAGTCAGGCCACGCCGCCTCAACCGGCGGCAAGGCCAAAGCGGCTTCACGCGTGCGCTTGCCGGCCGCCAGCGTTTCAGGCAGCGCGGCCATGGCCTGCTTCACTGCCTCTATCCAGGCCGCCAACCGGTTGGGCAGAAGCACCGGCATCAGCGCGCCCGGCATATCCAAACGCTCATCCACAAATAGCTGGCACCCGGCCGCGGCGGCCATCAGCGCCGGATAATGATCAAGCGCATGCTCCGTCCCAACAGGCCTGACCATGATATGGGGCCCAAGCTCGGCCAACGTCTTGGCCCAGGCATATTCCGACTCAGGCGGATCAATGCGCCCCACCGCGCCATCATAATCCCCACCGGGGCGCTGCACAACGATCCAGGACGCCACATCCATCGTTGCCTGAATGAGGTCCGCCACCCAGGGCGGCGCCACTCCTTCATCCACCCACAAAATGCGCGGCCGGGAATTCATTCCTCGCCCGAACTCCAGATCGACCCAAACCTGCCTCGACAATGCCGGCCGCCACAGCTCAACACGGCATGAAGGCGGGCATAATTTCTGCACCCTCTTCACCAACCCCGGCGAGGTGGCCACCGCCCGCGCCATATGCGCCAGCGGGGCGGTCATCTCATCGCTCGGCGGCACCGTGAAGACCGCGACATAGTCCGGGCTCTCGGGCTGTGCATCGCGCACCGGATTAACCCTCACCCAAACCGCGGGCGCCCGGCGGCCAATATCCCCGGCGCTCGGCAGGTCCGGCACCCAGTCCGCCTCCACCTCGCCCGTCCGCCTTGCCGCCCGCGCCGCATTCAACACCGCGGCACCGCGCTGCGGGTCACCGCTAATCACAACATTGCGCGCCTCGGCGGGCATGGCGCGCACCAGCCCGGTACGCGTCTCGGCGGCCAACAAATCCCCATGCAACGAGAGCGCCGGGTGATGAAACGGATCCATCCACGCCAGCCCGCGCGCAACCTCCGATCCGCGCCGGAATGCACAGGCCGCGTCAACCTCGATCGCCTCCGGCGGGACCACAAACGACACATCCGGCGTCCACACGATTTTTCTGCCCTGGGCACGAATTTGCGCGCATAAATCAATCCACAGCGCATCGCCGGTTAACTCCGCAAAGCTGCAGGCCGCCAAAACCTCCCGGCGCGCCATCAGCCCTGGCGGAGCCACGGCGCTCACCTCCTGGTCCACCAGCAACCAACCGCCCGGGCCGGGATCATCCACCGCACGGCCCGCCCCCAGGCGCGTATCGGCGCCCACCACAATCGGCCCCTGCACAAACGCGTTCTGTCCCCCCTCGCGAACAGACACCGTGAGCGTCCGCCCCCCAACAATGCCCACGCTCTCATCATCGAGCCTCATGCGCAGCATCTCCCCCCATTGCGGCTGGGCAGCCGCCGCCCGGGCATCAATCACCACGACAAACGCCGTCACCGCCAAATCCAGAGCCGCGCGTAGCGTTTCAGCGCCCGGCACATCAGGCGCCGCCACCACCGCCCGCACCTGCCCGTGCAACTCGGCCTCCTGCGCCCGCACGGCGGTTAAATAAGCGCGCACTTCGGGCAGCAGAATCGTGCCGTATAAAATCACCGGCCCGGACATGACATGTCTGGTCAGCAATTCGCTCAAAAACCCATCCAGTGTCTTCACATCCACCCTGTCGCAGCTCACCAGAAGGCTCGTGGCTCCCCCCCGGGCGGCGCGAATATGGTGGAACAACCCAACAAATTGGCGCCCCTGCACCTCGCTTGCCAGGCCCACGGCCGCCATATGCGCCTTCACCGCCTCAGCGGCCCGCGCACAGAACACATCCGTCTTGATATCATCTCGCCGGCTGCTGGCATGGCGCACAAACAGCGTCTCGGGCAGCCGCTCCACCCGCGCCCCCGCGGCGGCCAGCCTGAGTTGGAAATCATACTCCTCGGCGCCCGCCCGCGTCGCGTCGAACCCGCCCAAGGCCGACACAGCCGCCCCCGCGTACCACACCCAATCGCCAATATAGGCCGCCTGGCGCAGCCTCGTCACATCCCAGGCCGGCTTATACCTGACCCAGTCGCCCTCCTCCCGGGGCACCACCTCGTCGCAATAAATCATCGCGGCCGAGCTTGCAGCCGCCGTAAGGGCAAAGCGGGCGCAGGCATCAACAGCCACCGTGTCACCTGCATTGATCACCGCCACATAATCACTCTCGCGCGCTTCCTCATTGAGCAGCCGGCAAACCGCCGCCGTTGCCGCTTCCGGCTCATCTCCAACCGCCACCACCCGCTCACTGCCCAGCACCACCCGGTCAGCGGCCAGCACCGTCACCTTGGGGTTAACAAAAATTTGTCCCCTGAGCGCCTCAAGTGTTTCGGAAACAGCCGAAACCCGCCCCTTGGGCGCCACCACCACCACCGAAACCGTGGGTATCTTGGCACATTGCGCCACCTGCCGCGCCAACGCGGCCCGCCCGCCTTCATCAAGCCGTTCGGGCGGGCGCAAATATCCGGCTCCAACCATGGGCTGCGGTGCCATGGTCAGCGCCGCCATTCCCCCCAGCGCCGGAATCACCCGCCCCTTGCTCGCCCCCACCTCGGTCAGGAACGACACGATCTCCGCCGTCTCCGCGGCCAGCGCATCCCACCGCGCCGGCGCCAAATCGCGCGCGCAAATCATCCCCCATGTCCGCTCAACAAGATCGCGCAGCGGCGGAAACACCTTCGTCGCATCCAACGGCACCGAACGGTTCAGGCGCTGGGTAAAATAAGCCGCCGCCGCCTGCACCCCCGCCGGCTTCAAGCCCACCAGCCCAAGCCCCAAATCCCGGTCAATCCGCTCGATCTGCCCCACCGGATCGGCAAGCAATTCATGATACGTCACCCAACTCCTGGGCAGTTTGCGCGCCACCGCCTCGGCCGACGTCGCATAGCTCATCCACAGCAACAGCGCATGCGCCCGGCTCAAGCCGTTTTTCAACTGTTGGCTGGCCGCCGCGGTCCACGGGTCTCTGAACACATGAATAACATGCGGCTCATGCCCCGCCTGTCGCACGACACGCTCATAAATCGGCAATGTCCTGCATAAATGCGGATGCTTCAGTCCCCATACCCCATCACTCTGGCCAAATCGACGTCTAACAATATCATCAAGCTGCCCCATGAACGGGGCCAAATCGGCACGCTCAACCCAGCCACTCTGCAAGCCGCGCACATCGGTCCATTCCACACCCAGCTTGGCGAATAAATTGACATCAAAATCAATCAACTCCGGAATTTCATAAAACCCCAAAGGATTATGCTCATTCGGGTCGGCATCATTATAGATCTTGACCCCCAGCGCCGATAAAGCTCCAGACAGCGCCGATGTACCGCTCCGATAATATCCGACAACAAATATCGCGTCCGACATTTTTCACCACTTTAAAGATAATTAAACAGACTCAAATTCTGCACGGTACCAAAGGCCTTCATGGCCGCCTGAAGTGAGGTCAGCGTCTGGTCGAGTTGAGAAATCGCCACCGGCGTATTCACCGCCGTGGCGTTGGTCACGGCGGTTTGCAAAGCTGTTGATTGGTTGGTATTACCCGCCGAAATATTATTGATGGCATTGAGCGCGATACCGTTTTGCGCCTGCGCCGTCGTCACCGCCTGCTGATATTGCGACAAAGTGGCCAGGCTTTGATTAAGCACCTGCTTGGTCTGCGCCACCTGAGCCGGCGTACTCGCCGCCCCCTGCAAAGCCCCCGCAATTTGCTGCAAGAGTGAAAATGCCGTCTGCGGTCTGGATGGGCTGATGGTAAAACTGTCCCCCGCCGCCGGGCTCCCCGTCACTTGAAAGCTCATGCCGCTGATCTGAATGGTCCCCGCCCCGGCGGCATTTTGCGTCACCGTACTGCTGGCAAGCGTTGCCCCCCCTTGCGTCTCGACATAACTGCCATTGGCGCCAAATGTTACCGCCACACTTGCATTGCCACTCTGAAACGCCGAAGCTTGCGCAAGATTAACAACGCCCTGCTGCAAAATCTGCCCGGTGCCGGTATTGGCCGTATTGGCGGTCACACTTGAAAACCCATCCCCCATCATCCCGGCCATGAAGACTTCGCCATTCCCCACCGTCGGCACCACTTGCCCCTCACCAACCTGCGCATAAGAGGACCCGCCATCGCCATAATAAGCGATCGTGCCACTAGCATTTTTCTGAAACGGCGTCAGACCACCGGTCGTTCCGCCAAATAAATACGCGCCGGATGTCCCCTTGCTGTTCGCCAACCCCAGCAGCTGCTGCCCCGCCGAAGTTATTTGATTGGCAAGGGTATTCATATTCTGGCTGTTGGTCGTGCCGTTCAGCGCCTGTTCCACAACCGCCTGCACATTGTCAAACAGGCTGCTCACGGCGCTGTATGCATTGTCAGCCGCCCCGAGTTGTGCGCTGACGGTCGCCTGATTCGTAGTGTCCGTACTGAGCGCCGAGATCCGGTCATTAGCGGCCGTTGCCGTCTGATAGGCCGCCGCGCCCTGGTCGGGCGTCTGCACCGTCAGGCCGCTGGCAATTTGCTGCTGCACACGGCCAAGCTGCGCCTCGCCCTGCGTCAGCGCCGCGGAGAAATTTGAATAAAACGCCAAATTCATACCTAGCCACCTTTTGATCTCGAGCGCGACACGAGCAACCCAATCTGTTCGTCCATCTCTTTTCGCGCCAAATTACTTTCTTCTTTCTTTATGTCCGTGGCTTTACCTTCATTCAGACGAATTATTTTCTTCTCCAAGCCCGCTATTATGCCCCTGTTAACCTCCAAGCGTTCTTTCAAAATCTCGGCCTGGCTCGCCAACATCTCGCCGTGGCGGCGCGTCGCCGCCGCCAACTTCATGGCCGTCATGATCATACTGCCATTCACCAAATCATCTTCCGCCCAGTAGCTCCTCATTCTACGGGCATAATCCGCAAGCAATTGCTCCTGTCTGGATAACTCAGAAGTTTTCCGCTCCATATCCTGCGATATATCTCTTAACCGGCGCTCCTTCTGCTCACTCATGAGAATCAATCTTTCGCGCGTCTTGCTTCTCATCGCCATCATCAAATCGCAATCTTCAATGCATCAATGCTGGCCGCCAAACTCACCTCCTCACTCACCGCTTGGCGTAAAAACGCTTCCATCGCTGGCGCCTTGCGCAGCGCTTCATCCAGCACGGCATCACGGCCTGGCGTGTAGCCGCCAAAATCCACCGCATCCTGCTTTTGCTGTTTATAAGTCCATAAAGCCCTGAATTTTGTCGCCAGCTGCAAATGCTCATCCGACACCACCGCCCCCATGACCCGCGACAGTGAGGCCGCAATATCAATCGGCGGATAGATCGCCGCCTCCGCCAACGTACGCGACAAAACAATATGTCCATCCATCACCGACCGCGCGGTATCCGCGATCGGGTCGGCGATATGATCATCCCCCTCGACCAGAACGGTGTAAATCCCCGTGATCGACCCCTCATGGTCTCCCCCGGTTCCCGCCCGCTCAATATAAGCCGCCAAGGCTCCAAATACCGAAGCCGGATATCCGCGCGCAACCGGCGGCTCACCCGCGGCCAGCGCCACCTCTCTAAGCGCCATGGCCAACCTGGTCAGCGAATCAACCATGAGCAAAACAGTCTTACCCGCGGCGCGAAAATACTCAGCCACCGCAATGGCCCGATAAGCGCCATGCACCCGGCTGATCGCCGTCTCATCTGCCGGAGACGCAATCACCACCGCCTTCTCTCGCGCCTCACCAATATGGCACTCAATAAACTCGCGAACCTCCCGCCCGCGCTCACCAATCATCCCCACCACCACCACATCCGCGCGCGCGAACCGGGCAATCATCCCCAAAAGAGTGGTCTTGCCAACGCCCGAGCCCGCAAACAACCCAACCCTCATACCGGTGCCAATGGTAAGCAACCCATTAATCGACCTCACCCCCACATCAAACGGCGCTTCCAGCCGCTGCCGGCTAAGCGGGTTCTTGCTGGCCGCGATCATTGGCCACCCCTGGCGTAAAATCGGCGGTCTGAGACCATCAATCGCCTCACCGCGACCATTGAACACCCGCCCCAACATTCCCTCGCCCACCATCAATTCCGGTGGACGCGGCCTGACAAAAACGCGGCTTCCCTTTATAACGCCCCTCGTGCCGCGCTCAGCCATAATCACCAAGCCGCTATTATCGAACCCAACAACTTCCCCACTCAGCTCGGCGCCATCAACATTTTCAATAACACACTTCGCCCCCACCGGCGCCTTCACCAAGCTGGAGTGCAAAACCTCACCGTCACATTTCACGACCCTGCCAAAGGTTCTCACCTGCTCGACCGATAACACCCGATCAATACGCGCCAGCACACGGTCCAAAATTTTGTGTCTATCCATCGGATTTGGCTAAATCTCCCAACCCATCTCGAATAAGCGCAAGCTTCGCCTGAATGCTGGCATCCCAACCAATATTTTGAAACGGATCATTAGACTGGCCAAACACCTCAACCACCACACCGCCCCGCAGTACCGTCTTATCACCAATATAGTGAGCATTGGCATCACGAGCCTCGGCCGCCAAAATCGCTAAATCCTCTGGGTTAAGCCTTATCTCAACCCTCTTAGCAAAACTGAATCCTGAGACCTCATGCCAAATATACTCCAAAACGCGCGCGCCGTTCTCCTGAAACGAGTCACCAGACAGCGAACATAGTTCCACAATCCGAAAGGCGCACTTTAAAATAATATCTTCAATCACGTCCTCAAAACTCTTAATCGGCACTGTCAGCTCATCAACAGCGCTAACCAGCGCCGCCTCCACAGTCTCCAGGCGTTTTTTATAAGCCTCGATCTCCCGCGTTGCCGTCTCCTGACCAGCCGCATAACCATCGGCATATCCAGCGTTTCTCAGCTTCTCCACCTCAGCCTTAACCCGCCGGTCGATTTCCGCTGCATTATCAGCCGAAAAGGCATCTTTTGCCTCCACAACCACCTTCAGCAAATCATTCCTCTCCGACTTTCTGACAAAAGCCATAAACCTATCCCTGACCACTCATTTTTTTCAGTGATTTGGCAAAGATCGACAGTGCCGGAATAATAATCATGGCACAGGATGTCGCCGCGACAAACATGAGTATAAATCTAATCCCAAATACCAGGCTGTTATCAAAATCAAAGCATGATGGCTGATGCCCGGCAGCCCAGGCCGCCCCAAAAGCAAGCCCTATCGCAATGGGTTTGATTGTAACATCCTTGCCTTTCAAGACTCCTCCTAACAATCATTCAGATGACTCAGCCGCCCTCACAACCACCACAACACGCCTGTTCTTTGCCCTACCTTGAGCGTTTGAATTATCAGCGACCGGAGAAAACTGACCAAACCCCTGTGCCGACAAGGCATCTCCATTCACACCAACTGATTCAAACAGCTCCACCACCGTCACCGCCCGTTCCGCCGATAGTGACCAGTTCGAGGAAAATTGTGCCGTGGAGATCGGCTGATTATCGGTATATCCTTGAACAACAATCTTGAACTGTCCTGGTAATTGCGCAAGCCCATCGCCCACCTGCCTCAGCAGCGCCACCGCATCCGGCTTTAACGCCGCCTGACCAGATTGGAATAAAACCGAGGCATCCAGCTGTATTGTCAGAGACAAAGGCGCGCTGGTAATGGCAACCGATTTTTGTGCAATCAAAGGCTGAAAGATAGACATTAGCTTTAGTTGTAGCGCCTCGAGATTCTGCACTTCCTTTTCTATCTGCTGCCTCATGTTATTTGAGAGATTAGATTTTTTCTTATCTCTGACATCCGTCGGCGCCGGTATATTAATCTTTTCCAAAATTCCGTTAGAGGCTCCCGGCTTGGTTATAATAACACTCGGCGGCGTACCATGAAACGCCTTAATAAAGGCTTGCGCAAACTCATCCTCCTTATGCTTACTTCTCGTTGACGATGCATATAAAACAACGAATGTCGCCAAAAGAAGCGTCAGAAGATCGGCGTAGGAAATAACCCACCGTTCATGATTTGCATGTTTCTCCGGCTCCTGGCGGCGCCCTTTCGATTTACGTCCAGAACCACTCATTCTCCCGCCTCTGGTGCACTTTCTCCCGCCCCCTCCAAAGTCTTCACGTCCTTATTCTTTGATATGAACGCATCGAGGCTCTGCCTGATCACCACGCCAGGCTTACCCTCCGCCAGCAAAATGAGCCCCTTAACCAATATCGATCTCTCGTGCCCAAGCTCCTTTGCCAAATGTTTCAACCGCGCTCCTAATGGTAAGGCAATTAAATTGGCAAACCCGACACCATAAATCGTTGCCACAAAAGCCGTGGCAATACCCTCGCCAAGCTCCTCGGGATGATTAAGCCTCATCATGACATGAATAAGACCCAGCACAGCGCCCATCACACCAATTGTTGGTGAATACCCTCCAATCGCTTCCCAAACTTCACCAGCTTCCGCCTGCGTCTTGCCACTGATTTCAGAGCACTCAAAAAGAATCGTCTCCAAATCATCCAATGAGCTATTATCAATAATCAGTTGAAGCCCCCGCCTCTGAATGGGCTCATCAACATCATTAATAATTTTTTCGAGCGCCAACGTACCTTGGCTTCTTGCTAATGACGACCATTCCGAGAGCTTTGAAACAAACGCCGTCAAATCAACCCTCGGCGGCTTTGCCAACCAGAGAATGGCCTTGAAAGCGCCCAGTACCGATTTAATACCAAAATGAACCATCGTCGCCGATAGCGAACCACATATAACAATGATTACAGCCGTCAGGGAGCAAAGGGATGATAATGGGTCGTGATCAGAGAGCGCTCCTCCAATTACAACCAAAAACCCTAAAACGAGTCCCAATAAACTAGTCACTCATTTGACTCCGCTTTGCCATCCAACCATTCACACGCGATGCGATTTTACTTATCGCATTTTTCTTAATTTTGGATGCGTAGCCTTCGCTGATCTCTAATATTTTGGCGATTTCCCGATTGTTTAAGTCTTCATAAAAATGGAGCGTTACGATGCGATATTCAATCTCAGATAAGCTTTTAAGAGCCTCTTCAATCAGTGCGGCATTATCCTCGTTAACCAAACCCGATAACGGCACCTCACCTCGCGCATTGCCCTCAACAGCACTTATATTTTCAAGCTCTTCGACCTCAACTCGCCCCCGCCTCTGCCGCCCCTCCCGGCGCAGCCCATCTATCATTGCCCCCCTGATACGTCGTGCCGCAAAAATCCGAAACTCTACACCTTTTTGAGCATCGAAACGGGCCACAGCCTCCATCATTCCAATCGCCCCGAGCTGCAAAAGCTCATCCAAATCCGCCCATGGCATTCGAGACTTAACGAGAAGAGCCGCCTTCTTAATATCATTCGCGTAGATATCAATTATCGCACGATCTAAACAATGCCCCTCAAGCTCTTTCATCGCTAAGACCAAGAGTGTAAACTACCTTCATTCTAATACTATCTGGAATCTCATCTATCCCCAGCACAGTTAAAATATCGCCCACAACCTTGAATATTTTTCGTCTTATCAAAGAAGGCACGACAAGCGGAACTCCCCCTCCAATTTCCCGTATATTTTTCAAAACCTCAAATGCACTCTCCCGTAAATGCCCAACAACATCTGGAGGAATATCCATATTCTCGCCAACATCCTTGGCCGCCTTGATAGACCGATAAACCAAATCTTCAAGCTTATCTCCAAGCACAATAACCCGTAGAACCCCCTCCTTGGTCACAAATTTATTGACGATATACCTTCCAAGCCTTGCCCTAACCGCACTTAACAAGATATCGATATCTTTACCTCCAGATTCAGCACACTCAACCAAGGCCTCCGATATTCTTTCAAAATCTCGGATAGCTATTCCCTCCATTAATAACGCCTGAAGAACCTGCCTGATTATGCTAACGCTAAGAGCCGTTCGGAGATCTTCAGCTAATCTAGGCGTCCCTTCAGCTAACCGCAAAATAAGCGCTTCCACTTGAGGACGCCCCAAGAGCTCAGCTCCGTATTTTTTAAGAATTTCTGAGAAATGCGTCGCTATCGCGGAAGATGCGTCAACAACAGTATATCCCATTTCTTCAGCCAGGGATATATCCCCTTGCGATATCCACACCGCCGGTTCGCCAAATGCAGGGTCTTTTACGTGATGACCTTTGTTGAGTTTATTTATTACGTTTTGACCACCGAGCGCCAGCCACTGGTTCGGCCACGCCTCACCTTCAGATATATACGCCCCCCTGATTGAAAACCGATATCCATGTATTGGAATATCAGAAGAATCTCGAATATGAACCGCAGGAACCAGAAATCCCATAGATCGTCCATATCTCTGCCTGACCGCAGTCAATCTCTTCAGAAGTTTGGCATCCTCCCCACTAACAAGAGAAGACAAACCAAATCCAATGCTCATACCTAACGGGTCAACTCCAGTGACATCTGGAATCGCATCTATCTTTACTTCATTCTTTGAATCATTTTTTTCTGAAACTTCCCGTGAAATAGTAGAAATTTCATCCTGACTTTCATTAATTTTCCATGCTGATCCAGCCAAAAGACCGGAGAAGAGAAAGAACGGCACATGCGCCATATGGGGTACGACACCCAGAATGCCTGTAATTAAAGCAGACACACCTAAAGCCTGAGGATATTTTGATATTTGACTCGAAATTTGGGAATGAATATCCTCTCCTGTTGAGACTCTCGTAACAATCAAGCCCGCTGAAATCGAAATTGCCAAAGAGGGAATTTGAGCGGCCAGTCCATCACCAACCGTAAGTAATGTAAATGTTCGCGCAGCTGCGCCTAGATCTAGCCCATACTGAAAAACGCCGACAAGAAGGCCGCCAACCATATTTATTGCCAGAATCGAAATAGCCGCAACTACATCCCCCCGCACAAATTTAGAAGCGCCATCCATAGCTCCAAAAAAATCAGCTTCTTTACGTAATTCAGTTCTACGCCGCTCCGCCGCATCACTATTTAAAACCCCGGCATTGACCTCTGCATCAATCGCCATCTGTCGCCCAGGAAGAGAATCCAGCATAAATCGCGCCGCAACTTCGGCAACACGACTCGCTCCTTTTGTTATAACAACAAAATTAATTATGATAAGAATTATGAATACGATTCCACCAACAACATAATTTCCTCCGACCATAAAATAACCAAATGCTTCAATTACCTTTCCCGCAGCACCAGGTCCGCTATAACCATCCAGAAGGATGGTACGTGATGTCGCAACATTTAGCGCTAAACGCATCAAGGTTGTCGACAGCAAGACTGATGGAAATGAAGAAAACTCCGCTGGCGATTGGACATATAACGATGCAGATAAAACAACCAACCCTATGGCGATATTTAGAGCAAATAAAAAAGATATTGCAGCACCTGGCAACGGTACAACTAGCATTGCCAAAATCACTAATACAATTGCAGGCCCAGACAGCTGCGATATTGATATATTTTTTTTCATAACAAAACTTAACTAGGGATGAACAATCGAAGGAATTAGACGATATGTATCCTTTGCATAAACCGTTAATAAATCGAATATTTTAGACCCCATCAAAATCACGATAAAAAAAATCACCCCCAACTTGCCTACAACCACAAGCGACGCTTCTCTTATTTGTGTTGCAGCCTGAAAAATTCCACCTAAAATCCCTACCACTAAAAGCGGCAGAAGAAATGAAAACGAAAAAATTGACAATGATATGATAAAATTAGCAGTCAACCTACTTACTCCCGCTTTCATTATTTATCTGATCAATATCCTCAGCCAACGACGTCACTCTTATCCCGTATCGATCATTACCAACGGCTACGACTTCTCCGTATCCAAATTTTTGCCCATTAACATAAATTGAAAGAGGATCGCCAACTTGCTGATCCAACGCCAACACCTGTCCGTGCCGGACGGCCCGCGCCTCCTTTAGAGTTAACTTAGTCCTCCCCAACTCAACTGTAACCTCTACTTCAATTCGATCCAAAGCAGCCCTGATGATCGGCCTACTGGTTACCTTCTTAATTGCCTGCATTTGCTCAAGCTCAAGGTCTTGAACTTTTTTTTCTTCATCTACGCTTTTTAACGTGGAATCGGCATCCGCATTTGACATATTATTTTCTCCATTCAGCAGGGTTGAACAACATATTACGCCGTTAATCTGTCCGTATTTAGCTTCAAACAATAAAATTTCGTCAGATAATATTCGACAAATTTCACCAAGCGAAATTGGGAGTATCGCCCCCACCTCCCAGCCATTAATATGGCTAATCGGTAAAGAAAATCTGATCAACTCGGCTCTGATATTTAACGAAATATCATCGAGTAATTTTTCTATCGTATGCGCCCATAACCAATCGTCGGCTTGCCCCGTCAGTAAGCCAGACTGATTGCTTATCTTTGCCTCCAGCGGATCTAATGTCGAATACGGGATGATTAATTTTATTGTTCCGGCTCCTAATGTCGTCTCAAAAATTCCCGTAAGAACAACAACCCAGTCCTTGGCGTCTCCTATTGCCAAAAGGGCACTAGAGGTTTCAAATGATAATGGTTCTGGATGTATCTCAATTAAAGGAGCAAGTGAATCTTCAAAAGTTTTCGTCGTCAATATAATAAGCTGCTTTCCAATTCTTGCCTCCAAGCTTGAAAGCTCATACCTTTCAAATGGTATCGAAGCAGTCGAGCCACATAGCGCATCCACGATAGCGCCGATCAAATCTCCATCGACAACGACGAGAATTCTTCCCCTCAATGGAGAAATATCGATCATTCCGGCGAGCATTACATCCGGCAAAGACCCTAATGCTGATTCATGGGTAATAACATTTGTAATACAAGACAGGACTTGCACGGGATATCTTGTCTTTTGAAAAATATTTACAGATATCTGTCTAAGTATTCTGTCGGATAGACTCTCTATCAAAACCGAGCGAAGCTGTGGATTTCTACCCGTATCGAGCAGATCAAGTGCCTCATATTCGTCGTATTTGTCAGGCATATTTGATTACATCTTTATTTTCAAAACTCAAAGATTCTATTCCATATTCAGATGATTTTCCAAAACTCTGCCTGCTTCTTGGCCGCCATCTATCAGAGGAATTTTGTGATGCCCCCTGCTGTTCGCCGCTATATTGTAAATTCAACGATGATTGCTGATCTACACCAGATATTGACTGCCTTAAATCTGACGTACGAGACGTATCAGAGTGTACATTTATCATAATCATATTATTTGATATCGATACTTTAACTTTCGAGATCCCTATCCCATGAGCCATAACATTGAGTGTAACCTCACTGACATTATCACCCCTAATGTGACTGTTTATTTTCAAACTTTCAATATTATCCACAGCTGTAATTTTCGCGCTAGATCTCGATACCGAAGCTAAATTATTAGCCGTCCCATTTACCTCTTTCATATTAAACATGTAGGTGTCACTAGTTCCTTGTTGAGGAATCAAAGACACATCACAAGTCGAGAGCTTATCTTTTGTATAATCGATTTTTTTTATCTCATGTCCCACAGAGCCTGAGTTTTCAATCAAGACATTTTGATTTCTGATATTATTTTTTTCTTCTATCCTGCGGGGTGACGTAGATTTAGACGACATTCCTTCAAATAAATTAAAAGTTTTTTTTATATCAATTTTATCCTTGGACCTCGAATTAGGAAGCCTCTGGCTATTTTGGCTTTCAGAAACTCCAGCCAAATCTATCTGCTCGACAGATCCACTCGTAATTTTATCTGGAATATCGATAGAACTTTGCAATATGGGACGCTCATCTCTTACCGACTTAATATTGCTAGACATATTATCCTGCGGCTGAATTGTCTTATCTCGCCCCCCCTGGTGCACCAGCTTTTTTTGGTCCTCGAGCTCCTTACCAAAGCTTGCTTTTTGTAAGGAAACACTACTCAAGAGCGGAGTTTCCTCAACACTATGAGTGTGCCCAACCAGAGGCTCTCCAGTCACACTTCCATACCTCACCTGGCTTCCCGAAAACAGAGAATCCTTATGCTTTGCCGCGATCTGCCTGTGAACTGGTGTGTGTTTCTGAATATCCGATATATTAATCATATCATTTCGTCCGTTTGCCCAAGGGTAATCTTACCCTCTGAAGAAAGTCTGAGTGCGATCTCAACCACTTCTGCCTGGGCTGCAATCGCATCCGAGCGTCTAATCGGCGGACCAGACCTCAACTCTTCTTTCAGTATTTCAACCTGTCTTGATGACATATTCTGAAAAAATCTATTTCTTAGCGTGTCATCAACCAACCTAAGTGCCGCGGCAAGCTTATCTCCATTAACTTCTCGCAACAGGATTTGCATACCACGATCAGGAAGATTTCCCAGATCAATAAAGGTAAACAAATTCTCCTTTATCTTCTCAGAAACAACTTCGTCACGTTCCTTAATAGTGTTCAAAATTGAATCAGAGAGCGAACTCGAAAAGTGATTTAATATATCCGCCGCCTGCTTCGGTCCTCCCAAATTCGTTACCCGCCGATTTCCAGAAACCTCAAGATCCACTGACTTTTCCAACATCTCTTTCAACTCCAGAACAGCTATCGGCGAAACCACGTCGAGCGTGGTAAACCTGAACAGTGCCTCTGCCGCCAACTCTTCGGGCAGGTTAGATAATATATTCGCCGCCAATTCATGCGGAACATGAGCCAAAAGCAGCGCAATGGTTTGGGGCCGCTCTCTTGAAATTTGAACCGCTAACGCTCTTGGGTCCGTATTCGCAGGCAGCTGAAATACGTCCCGACGTTTTACTTTGCTGATTTTTGAAAGTATCTCTTTCGCCTGCGCATCTCCTAGGGCGTTTGTTAAAACCCTTGTCAAAAACTTAATACCATCAACCCCCACCCCCGCCCCCTGGAGGTCAGCCGCAAATGATATCATCACGTCATTTAAGGTTGATACAGGAATATCTCTAAGAGATGAAAATGACTGTGATATTTTGCCAACAACAGCACCGTCCATCTCTTTCAATATTTGTGAAGCGACATCCTCTCCAAGCTCACGCAAAACAAGCGCCGCCCTTGTCGGGCCGGAAAGCTGTTCAGCTGATTGTGCTTTTTGCTCATCAGTCATTCTCATCTACCCAGCTTTGCAAAATCCTTGCCACTCCAGGTATATTATCCGAAACATAAGATTTGACATCTGGGTATGCCGGAGATGCAATCTGAAGCTCCTGCGGAGCCTGTTTTTTTTCAGGTAGCGCGCGTCTTTCGGCCATCAAATAGAGCTTTTTCCCAGCCGGCCTGACAATACCAAACAAAATCGTGATGACCGCCAGAAGCTCAAAAACAGGCTGTGAGATGGATGGAGCAATGGCCGAAATCTCTGACGAAATTTGCGTCCCCTTCGGCAGTTGATACCGCTCGTCATAAACAGATATGGTTGTTGGCTGATTTGAAAACGAACTCGAAATTATGCTCTTGATTCCTGAGTCTTTAATTCCATTACCCAAGGCCGTTGTGTTGATAACAATCGATACAGAAAGTGATTTCAGGGCCCAAGGCGCGTTGGTGATTTTCGTTTCCCGCTCATCATTAAGATAAAGCTGGTCATAACTCTCGTCTGTATTCGCCGGTTTGGCCGCGGCGCCAGCCGAAGCTGTATTCTGCGCTCCTTGCCCGTTAGGCGGCGGCGGCGTCGTGGATGTCTGCCCAGGGGGCTCGTTCGACAAGGCCCCAGGTATGCCATAAGCGGCATCCATATTTGATTTCACCGAGCTATTCGTCGTTAGATGTGAAAAATCATGCCCTGGACCGTAACTAATCTGATGAATATCAACCTGCGAGAAATCAACATTCGCCAGAACCGAGACACGAAAATTATCCGCCCCCAAGATCGGGGTCAGCAATGACGTAATACGTTGCTGTGCGTCAGCTTCTATTTCCCTGGTGACTTGTATTTGGCTCTCTGGAATCAGAGCCTTTGATGCCGGAAATACCGTAGTACCAGACAAAGTCTGGATCGATATATCGTCGGACGAAATTCCTGGCACAGCTCCTGAAATCAAATTGGCAATAGCCTGCGCGTCCGCCCGGGCAGTCTCATCGGTAGCACCAATTATTACAGATGCAGAAGGTTTTGGGCTATCTTGTAAAAACGGCGTATCATCCGGCGTTGCCACAAAAACCTGAGCACTCTGCACGCCGTTCATTTGCATGATTGAGTCAGATATAGACTGCTCGAGCGCCCGCGTCGCCAATGTCTGTTGCGCCAAATCTGACGCTGTAAGCGGCGCATTCACCAGTGCGTTCACAGCATCCTGTGCGCCAGATTGCGGAATTTGCGCGTCTCCAAGCTCCAGCCGTGCCTGTCCCAGCATGTCATCCGGCACGGCAATCACATTGCCGGCCTGCTCCAGCCTATACGGAATCCCAAGCTTTTGTAACTCCGCAATAATCTTTCCGCCGTTTGCCGGTGTCAGCCCGTCGCTCAAAACCGCATAGGGCGGACCAGCTAATTCAACCCCTCCGCCAATCGCCGCGGCCAGCACGGCAATCCCCACCAGCATCCACCCCCACAGCGGAACATTGGCGAGATACCCAGCGACTTTCTTATAGGAGTCAGCAAGTGATGGCATTGTTAGATTTGCATGTTAAAAATTGCCTGATACGCGCCAACTAACTCATTGCGCACACCAAGTGTCGCATTCCACATAACCTGCGCCCGGTCACTGGAAACCAATGCCTTTCCCAGCGTATAGCCAGGCAACCCGGTTGTGTATCCGGCCTCGGCGGTGGTCGCGGCTTTTTGGCTGTCGCTTACCGTCGTAAGCGCCTGATTGAGCAGCGTAACAAAACTCGTCCCCCCGCCTGAGGAGGCGGTCGGCAAGACCTGACCCAAGGGCGCAATGGCCCCCACAGACATCTGCGATATGTTTGTCATGATTGATTAAATCTCGAATCAGGCGTGGAGGTTGCAAGAACCTGAAAATAGACCAAAGCCGAACAAATTCTGTCGCCCTTCCAAGCTGCATGTTACGCGTGTATCGTTGGCTGGTTTATAACAAGGCAGCTAAAATTCAGTTAACTTTGGTACCCGCCGGCTTTAATCTGAACGGTTGCCCCCGAACCGTCCGTCACCACCTGGCGAGCACAAAAGCTGATTGGCGCAAACTCGAACGAGCCTGCCCTATCCACCTCATCCGCCCCACCAGACCCGCCTGTGCCTACTCCTCGCCTGACCGGCGCGATTTATTTTGCCTCATTATAATCGGCCAGCGCCCATTGCGGCCCGCGTCCAGCGCGCCTAACTGGCAGAAAACGTCAGGACCATTGCATGAAACGCCTTCCGCCCGTCGCCATCCTGGCCTTGCTGGCCGCTCCCGCCCTGGCCCAGACACCCCCCGCCCCCCAGGCCGGCTACATCGTCGTGGCTCTCCAGCCTGTGCGCGACCAAACCAGCTACACAGGCCACATCGCGTCCCCTGGCGTGGTGCAGATCCAAGCGCGCGTGACTGGCTATCTCGAAGCCCAGGACTTCACCGACGGCGCCTACGTCACCAAGGGCCAGACGCTCTACGAAATCGAGCGCCCGCCCTATCAAGCCGCCCTGGCCCAGGCCCAAGCCGCCCTGGCCCAAGCCCAGGCGCAAGAAAAGCTCGCCCAGGTGACCCTGGCCCGCGCCAAGGCGCTGCTCCATACCGCCGCCGGCACCCAGGCCGCGCTCGACCAAGCCCTGGCCACTGACCAAAGCGACCAAGCCGCCGTGCTGGCCGCCCAGGCCCAAGTGCAAACGGCCCAGATCAATCTTGGCTACACCACCATCACCGCGCCCATCAGCGGGCTCATCGGCGCCACCACCGTCACGCCGGGCAATGTCGTTGGCCCCTCCACCGGCACGCTGGCCACCTTGGTCACGCAAGACCCCATGTATGTCGACTTCGCCCTCCCCGACGCCGACGCCCTCAAATTCCAGTCCCACATCTCCCAACTCGACGTGGTGCTCACCCTGCCCGACGGCAGCACCTACGGCCCCACCGGCCGGGTTGATTTCACCGGCAATCAGGTCGATGAAAGCACCGACACGCTGGCCTGGCGGGCCACCATCGCCAACCCCGGTCACCGCCTCCAAGACGGCGAATATGTTCAGGTCACCCTACGTGACCGCACACCCAAACCGGCCATCCTCGTACCGCTCGCCGCCCTGGGCACCGACCAGATCGGTACTTTCGTGCTGGTCATCGGCCCCGGCGACAAAATCATCCGCCGCAACGTCACGCTCGGCCCACAATCCAACACCAGCGTGCAAATCCTTTCCGGCCTTCACCCGGGCGACAGGCTGGTGGTCGAAGGGCTGCAAAGCCTGCATCCCGGCGTGGTGGCCAAGCCCTACAAGGCCGCCCCATGATCTCCAGCTTCTTCATCGACCGGCCGCGCTTTGCCGGCGTCATCGCCATTGTCACACTGCTGGCCGGCGCCATTTCGCTCACCCGCATTCCCATCGCGCAATTCCCCGATATCGTGCCTCCCCAGGTCATGGTCACGGTCAATTATCCCGGCGCCTCGGCGAAAGTGGTCGAACAAACGGTCGCCGAGCCGATCGAGGCGGCGGTCAACGGGCTGAATGACGAGCTCTATATGTCGTCAACCTCTGGCAATGACGGTTCCTACACCCTCAATGTCAGTTTCCGCGTCGGCTCCAACCCCGACATCGACACAGTCAACGTCACCAACGCGGTGCAGCAAGCCACCAGCCAGCTGCCCGCCCTGGTTCAGCAGGAAGGCATCACCGTCCGCAAGCGTTCCAGCGCGGTGCTGGAATTCATGTTTGTCTACAGTCCCGGCAATGCGCTCAGCCAGCTGCAAGTCTCCAACTACGTCACCATCAACATGCTCGATGCCCTGGCCCGCGTGCCGGGCGTCGGCCAGGCGATTCTGTTTGGTCCCCAGAGCTATTCCATGCGGGTCAATTACTCGGTCGCCCGCCTGACCCAGCTCGGCCTCACCCCGGCCGACATCGTCAGCGCCATCAATTCCCAAAACGTCGAGGCCCCGCTCGGCGCCATCGGCGAGGAGCCCGGCGCCGACAACCAGCAACTCCAGCTCACCGTCGAGGCCAAAGGCCGCCTGACCACCCCGGCCCAGTTCGGCGACATCGTGTTGCGCGCCAACCCCGACGGATCCCTGCTGCGCCTCAAGGATGTCGCCACCATCACGCTGGGCGCGCAAAGCATCACCCGCTTCAACAAGCTCGATAATAACCCCGGCCAGGCCATCGCCATCTTTCTGGCGCCCGGCGCCAACGCCATCTCCACCGCCAAGGCGGTGAACGCCGAAATGGCCCAGCTCCAAACCCGTTTCCCCCAGGGGCTCAAGGCCAGCGTGGTGTTCAACACCACCGATTTCGTCCAGGACACGATCCACGAGGTCGAGCACACCCTGGCCGAGGCCTTCCTGCTCGTGGTCGTCGTGGTGTTCCTGTTCCTGGGCGACTGGCGCGCCGCCCTGGTGCCCATGGTGGTGGTGCCCATCGCGCTCATTGGCGCCTTCACCTTTTTGCTGGCCTTTGGCGGTTCAGCCAACACGGTCTCGCTGCTGGCGCTGGTGGTGGCCACCGGCATCGTGGTCGATGACGCCATCGTGGTGGTCGAGAATTGCGAACGCGTGATGGCCGAACGCCGCGACCTCTCCAAGCGCGAGGCCGTCAAGCTCGCCATGAGCCAGATCACCGGCCCGATCATCGCCATCTCGCTGGTGCTGCTCTCGGTGTTCGTGCCCATCGCCTTCATTCCCGGCCTCTCGGGGCTGCTGTTCCAGCAATTCGCCCTCACGGTCAGCGTGGCCATGCTCATTTCGGCGGTCAACGCGCTCACCCTCTCCCCGGCCTTGTGCGCCATCCTGCTGCGCCCTGGCCACATCGCCCATGGCGTGCTCGGCCGCGTGCTCACCGGCATCGAGGCCACCCGCGAAGCCTATGCCCGCGTGGTTCGCCGCCTGCTGCGCCGCGCCTGGATCGGCATCCTCGCCGTGGCCTTGTTTGCCCTGGGCGCGGGCGGGCTCAAGCTCATCACACCGGGCGGCTTTCTGCCGAGCGAAGATCAGGGGGCGTTTTTCGTCCAGGCCACGCTGCCCCCCGGCGCCGCCCTG
This sequence comes from Pseudomonadota bacterium, assembly GCA_021809435.1. GTDB lineage: Bacteria > Pseudomonadota > Alphaproteobacteria > Acetobacterales > Acetobacteraceae > Acidocella. The sequence goes on from JAKBAD010000002.1 coordinate 441,709, forward strand.
GCGCGCACCAACGCGGTGGCCGCCGAGCTGACCAAACAGTTCGAAAAACTGCCCCAGGTCGATGAGGTGCTCTCGGTCTCCGGCCTCTCGATCATCGACTTCGCCACCGAACCCAACGCGGCCTTCTTCGTCATTCACCTCAAACCCTTCTCGGCTCGCCCCGGCGCCAAAAACGGCGCCGACGCGGTCATCCGCGAAATCTTCGCCATCGGCGCCCGCCAGCACGCGGCCAAGGTGATCGCCTTCAACCTGCCGCCGATTTTGGGGCTCTCCACCAATGGCGGCTTCCAATATGAGCTCGAAAACCTCGATGCCGCGTCCGAGCAGCGCCAACAGCAAGTGCTCAACGGCCTGCTCATGGCCGCCAACGCCGACCCCAAGCTCGCGCATGTGTTCTCAACCTACAACGCCGATAATCCGGCCCTCGAACTGACCCTCGACCGCGACAAGGCCGCCGCCCTGGGCGTCACGCCCGCGGCGGTGTTCAATGTCCTGCAAGCCACGCTGGGCAGCCAATATGTCAACCAGTTCAACCTGTTCGGGCGGGTCTGGCAGGTCAATATCCAGGGCCAGCCCGCCGACCGCGACACGCCCGACGCCATCAACAAGCTCTATGTGCGCTCAAGTTCGGGCGCCATGGTGCCCCTGCGGTCGCTGGTCACGCTGTCCACCAGTCTCGAGCCCCAAATCATCTCCCGCTACAACAATATCGAAGCCGTGCAGGTCAATGGCAGCCCGGCAGCGGGGGTTTCATCCGGCGCGGCCATCGCCGAAATGGCCAAACTCTCCGCCCGTGTCCTGCCCAGCGGCTTCACCTTCGACTGGACCGGCACGGCCTACCAGGAAGTCACCGCCCAAGGCCAAACCGGCCCCCTGCTCGGGCTTTCGGTGCTGTTCGCCTATCTGTTCCTGGTCGCGCTTTATGAAAGCTGGGTAATCCCGCTGCCCGTTCTGCTCTCGGTCACCATCGGCGCGTTTGGGGCGCTGCTCGGCACCAAGCTGTGTGGCCTCACCGTCAATCTCTACGCCCAAATCGGCCTCGTCACCCTCATCGCCCTGGCGGCCAAAAACGGCATCCTGATCGTCGCCTTCGCCAAGGAACGGCGTGAAGAGGGCATGGACATCGTCGAAGCCGCCGCCCAGGGCGCGCGCATGCGGTTTCGCGCCGTCACCATGACCTCGTTTGCCTTCATCGCCGGGCTGACCCCGCTGGTGGTGGCCTCGGGCGCCGCCGAAATCACCCGCCGCTCACTCGGCACGCCGGTGTTTTTTGGCATGATGGCCGCCTCCGCGATCGGCATTTTCATCATCCCCCTGCTCTACGTCACCTTCCAACGGCTGCGCGAGCGGCGCTAACCCGCCCCGGCCTCGCCGGCGGGCCATCGTCACACATCGTCACCCGCCCCGCCGGATCACCAGAGCCTTGGAAAAGCGGCATAATTTTTGCCGCATTGCCAAGGCCTTGCCCGGCGCGGGGCCCCACGCTCTTGCCTAACGCGCCACGAATGGCCACAACGCTCACGACATGCCGCCCCGCCGCTTCCCCTCTTTGCTCGACCGCTACATCATCAGCCAGCTTTGCGTGGCGCTGGTGCTGGTCACGGTCGGCCTGCTGGCGCTCATCTGGCTCACCCAGTCACTCCGCTTCATCCAAATCGTCGTCGATCACGGCCTCTCCCCGTTCGTGTTCATCAAGCTCACCGGCCTGCTGGTGCCGAGCTTCCTGTCGGTCATTCTCCCCATCACCTGCTTCATCGTGGTGTTGTTCACCTATTCCCGCCTGAACGGCGACCGCGAGCTGACCATCATGCGCGGCACCGGCCTGTCCGACCTGCGCCTCGCCCGCCCCGCCCTGGCCGTGGCGCTCGGCTCGACAATTCTCGGCTATCTCCTCACCCTGGCCGTGGTGCCAGGCACGCTCAAAGCCTTCCATGATTACGAATTCGAAATCCGCAGCCAGGTGGCGGCTTTTCTGCTCCAGCCCGGCGTGTTCACCCATGTCTCGAACGACATCACGGTCTATGTGCAAAACCGCAGCGCCAACGGCACGCTGACCGGCATCCTGATCGAAGACACCCGCGACCCCACCGCGCCCGCGACCATTTTGGCCAATAGCGGCCAGATCGTTTACGATTCCGCCGGCCCCATGGTGGTGCTGACCAACGGCTCGCGGCAGGTGATCGACCCTCATACCGGCCGGCTCGATGTGCTGAGCTTCACCCGCAACGAAATCTCGCTCGCGGTCGCCGCCCATGCCGGCGCCAATCTCTATCTCGACGCCTCCGAGGTACCACTCTCCGACCTGCTCCATCCCGATGGCAGGGTACTACCGCAAAACCGCGGCAAATGGGCGGTCGAGGCCGAACGCCGCCTGTCCGCCCCGCTCGGCACCATCACCTACACGCTCATCGCGCTCATCGGCGTCCTGCGCGGCGGCTTCCGGCGCCATGGCGGGCTGGTGCGGCCCATCGGCGCGGTCGGCGCCGTCACCGCGCTGGTGGCGCTCACCCTTGGCGTCGATAATCTGGCCGCGCGCAACACCGCGTTGCTGCCCCTCATCTGGGTCATGGCCCTGCTGCCCCTCGCCGGCGCCTTGTATCTGCTCGCGCGCCAGAGGCTGATGCACGCATGAAGCTGCCGCTCACCCTCTCGCTCTATTTCGGACGGGTCTTCACCCTTGCCGTGGCCGCCATGCTCGCCGGCCTCACCGCCATCGTCTCGCTGTTCGACTTCCTCGAATTGCTGCGCGAATCAGGCTCCCGCCCGCAGGCCTCCTTTGGCATCGTGCTGCAAATCGAAATTCTGCGCCTGCCCTGGAGCATCCTGCAGCTCCTGCCCTTTGCCGTGCTGCTCGGCGGGCTGTTCGCCTTCTGGAAACTGGGCCGCGCCTCGGAGCTGGTGGTGGCGCGCGCCTCCGGCATTTCCGCCTGGCAGTTCCTGGGTGGCCCCGTGCTGCTGGCCGCCTGGCTGGGCGCGTTTGGCACCGGCGCGCTCAGCCCCATTTCGGCGGCCATGTTCGCCCGCGCCGAACTGCTCGATAACGCCTACCTCAAGCCCGGCGGCGGCCCGCTCTCGCTCAATGGCGGCGATCTCTGGGTGCGCCAGACCGACAAGGGCCTCAGCCCTCAGGGAATCGCCATGGTGCATGCCGATAATGTGCATCTGAAGGGCACCGAACTCGATACCGACCAGATCTCGATCCTGCGCCTCGATGGCGGCTCATCGCTGCTCGAGCGCATCGAGGCGGCCCATGCCACCTTGGTCACAGGCTCGTGGCAGCTCAGCGATGTCAGCCTGCTGACCCCCGGCAATCCCCCCGCCCATGAAGACACGCTGACCTTCCCCACCGACCTCACCGTCAACCGCGTCCAGCAAAGCTTCGCCTCCCCCGACAGCCTGTCCTTCTGGGAACTTCCCAGCTTCATCCGCCTGCTCAAACGCTCCGGCTTTTCCGCCACCCAGCATGAGCTGGCCTTCCAAACCCTGTTTGCCCTGCCGCTGCTGTGCGCCACCATGGCCCTGGTCGCGGCCGGGTTCTCCATGCGGCAAAGCCGGCGCGGTGGCACTGGCAAAATGGTCACGCTCGGCGTTGCCGCCGGATTTTCGCTGTTCATGATTTCCGAAATCGCCAACCAGCTGGGCAATTCAGGGGCCGTGCCGGTGGTGCTCGCCGCCTGGGCGCCCACGCTGTCCGGGCTGTTCTTCGCGCTTGCTTTGTTGCTGCATCTGGAAGATGGCTGAACCATGATCCGCCCAGGCCGACTCCTGTCCCTTCTTGCCGCCGCCACCGCTCTTTCCGGCATGGCGCCGCTGTCCTGGGCCGTGGCCCAGCAATTGCCCGGCACCGTCCAAACCCCGGCCCCCGCCGGCTTCGCGGCCAAGCCTCCAGCCCTGCCCGGTGCCACCCTTCCCGCCAGCGCCCAGAAACAACCCTTCAGTTTCCAGGCCGACCGGCTCAGCTACGACAAAACCGGCAACATCATCATTGCCGAGGGCCATGTGCATGCCATCCAGGATGGCCGAACCCTGATCGCCGACAAGGTCACGTTCGACCGCACCACCAACGTCGTCACGGCCGATGGCCACATCGCCCTCATCTCCCCCGACGGCCAAACAGTCTACGCCGATCATGCCGTGCTCAACAACGCGCTCAAGAACGCCGTCATGCAAGGCGTCTCGGCCCGCCTCGCCGATAATGTCCGCCTCATCGCCAATGGCGGCGAACGCTATGGCGGCTTGATCGACGAATTCGCCAAGCTGGTTTATTCGCCCTGCCTTCCCTGCGCGGCCAATCCGCGTGCCGCGCCCTTCTGGCAAATCCGCGCCCGCACCGCCACCCGTGACCTCCAACACAAAATGATCGAGTTCCGCAACGCGGTAATCGAGATCAAGGGTGTCCCGGTCGCCTACATCCCCTACCTCACCGCCCCCGACCCCTCGGCCGGGCGCCAAAGCGGCCTGCTCATCCCGTCCGTGGGCTCCACCTCGCATCTCGGGCTGTTTTATGCCCAACCCTATTACTGGGTCATCAGCCCCTCGTCCGACCTCACCCTCACCCCCATCATCGCCACCCACCAGGGCCCCGCCCTGCACGGCGAATATCGTGAGGCTTTCAACCAGGGCACCCTGAATCTGCAAGTCACGGGCGGGCGTGACCACGGCACCTTCGGCAATGCCATGTTTGGCAACGGCACGTTCGACCTCAGCGATTCCTGGCGCGCGGGCTTCACCTTCAACCGCGCCTCAAACGCCACCTTCCTCGATGATTTCTCGACCCTGCCCAGCCAGTCTTATCTGTCGAGCAACCTCTACCTCGAAGGCTTCGCCCCCGGCGCCTATACCAAGCTGGAAGCTGAAACCTACCAGGGCCTGGTGGCCAGCGTGACCCAAGGCCGCGTGCCCATCGTCTTGCCTTACGGTCAATATGATTTCCTGTCCTCGCCCGATGCCTGGGGCGGCCAGATCAGCGCCAATCTCTCACTGTTCAACGTCATGCGTAACCAGGGCACCAACACCCGGCGCATCGCGTTCCTGCCGGGCTACCAGCTGCCGTTCGCGCTGCCGGGCGGCATCATCGGCCAAGCCCGCTTCCAGCTCATCGCCGCCGGCTACGACGCCGATAAGCTGAACCAGCAGCCCAATTACAGCGTCACCAACGCCGCCAGCACCGGCCGCGCCGAACCTTACGGCGCCGTCATGCTGCGCTGGCCGCTCATCCGGCCCTCAAACAACATGGGCAGCGTGCTGATCGAGCCCGAGGTGCAGTTCGTCACCGCGCCCAATATCGGCACCAGCCAGAACAACAGAATCCCCAACGAAGACAGCCTGAGCCTCGAATTCTCCGACGCCAACCTGTTCGACCTGAACCGCTACCCCGGCATCGACCGCCTGGAAGGTGGCGCGCGGGTTGATTACGCGCTCCACGGCGCCTGGTATCTGCCGTCGGGCGCCAGTGTCGATGGGCTGGTTGGCCAGTCCTACCGGCTGCACAAAGATCATGTCTACCTGCCCGCCTCCGGCCTGAACGGCAACATGTCTGACTATGTCGGCCATATCGAAGTCGCGCCCGCCAGCTGGCTCAACGCCAGCTTCCGCACCCGCCTCGATCACCACACCCTCGGCCCGCGCATGATCGATACGGTTCTCACCGTCGGCACCAAGAGCCTGAGCGTCAATGGCGGCTATTATTTCAGCTCAACCGACCAGTACCCGCTTTATAATCTCGCGCCAGGCCTTGGCGGCATCACCCTAAACCCGCCCGCGGCCTATTTCACCACGCTGCGCGAGGTCACGGCGGGCTTCCAGGCCAATTACGGCCAGTGGTCGCTCTCCGCCAACATGACCCGCAACCTCACCACCGGCAAATTCGATACCGCGGGCGCCTCGCTCGGCTGGGCCAATGATTGTTTTGGCGCCAACCTGATCTATTCCCAGCGCTTCACCTCGTTCAACCTGGACAAGGGCAGCACCCTCGTGCTCTTCCAGCTCAGCTTCAAAACTCTCGGCAACCTTGGATTCAACGCCCTATGAAAACCTTATCGCGCGTGGCCCTGCTTGTGGGCACCTTCCTCGGCGCCCCGGCATTCGCGCAAACCGCGGCGGCCACCGCGCCCGATAGCAGCGCCGTCGCGGCGGTGGTGAATAACCAGGTCATCACCACCGGCGACGTTAACGCCCGGGCGCGGCTTTTTGCCCTCTCCATCGGGCTGCAACCCACCCCCGAGGTTATCTCCAACCTGCGCGGCCAAGTCACCAACCAGCTCATCGATCAGGCGCTGCAACAGCAGGAAATCGAGAAAGACGGCATCACCGTCTCCGATTCCGACCTCGCGGCCGCGATCGCCCATATCGAACAGAACAACAACATGGCGCCCGGCGCCCTGCGCGCGCACCTCCAGGCGGCCGGCGTGCCGTTCGAGAGCATGCTGTCGCAAATGCGCATCCAGCTCGGCTGGCAAAGCGTGCTGCACAAGGTTCTGGGCCCTGGCCTGCAACCCACCCCGGGCGACATGGCCTCCGAAAAGGCCGCCCTCAAGGCCGAAATCGGCAGCACCCAATATCATCTGGCCGAGATTTTCGTCCCCGTGAGCGACCCGGCCGATGAGCACACCGCCTACGACTTCACCCAAAGCATCATCGCCCAGCTGCGGGCCGGCGCGCCGTTCCCCATCATCGCCGCCCAGTTCAGCCAGGCGCCCAGCGCTCTCCAGGGCGGCGATATCGGCGCCCGCCACCTCGACCAGCTCGACCGGCCGGTGGCCGACACCGTGGCCGAAATGCCGGTCGGCGCCATCTCCAACCCCATCCGCGTGCCGGGCGGCTATGAAATCGTCGAACTGATCGCCAAGCAGCAAATCAGCGCCGGCCCGCAAACCGTGCTCAACATCCGCCAAGCCTTCGCGCCCTACAGCACGCCGATCACCGGCGGCCAGCTCGGCCCCAGCCAGATCGCCACCGTCCAGGCGCTCATGACCAAGGCAAAAGCCGCCAAGAGCTGCGCCGACATCGCCGCCCTCAACGATTCCTATGGCGATGTTCGCCCCTCCGATCCCGGCCCGGTCAATCTCGCCACCGTCGCCCCACCCGCCTTCCAGGCCATTCTGTCCAAGCTCTCGGTCGGTCAGATCACCCAGCCCCTGGTGGCGCCCGATGGCGTGTCCGTGGTCATGCTCTGCGGCACCAGCCAACAGGCCGTCGCCCTGCCCTCCGATCAGCAAATCGGCGATCTCATCATCAACCAGCGTGTCGAGATGGAAAGCCAGCAATTGCTCGACCAGCTGCGTAACCACGCGCTGATCACCCGCAACTGAAATGCTGCGCAAAACCTACGATCACGTGATCGCGCATGCGGCCAAGCCGCACGCGTTGGCGTGGCTGTTCTGCATCGCCTTCGCCGAAGCCAGCTTCTTCCCCATCCCCCCCGATGTGCTGCTCATCCCCATGGCCCTGGCCGCGCCGCGCCGCGCCTGGCTGTTCGCGCTAACCGCCACTCTGGGCAGCGTGCTGGGCGGGGCTCTGGGCTACCTCATCGGCTTTGAACTGTTTGCCAAGCTCGCCCAGCCGATCATTCATATCTACCATTACGAACAGGCCTTCGCCACGTTCCAGCAGGAGTTCGCCAAGTATGGCGTGGCGATCATCCTGCTCAAGGGCCTGACCCCGATTCCCTATAAAATCGTCACCATCGCGGCCGGCGCGGCGGCATTTTCCTTCCCCCTCTTCATGGCCGCCAGCCTGGTCACGCGCGGTGGCCGCTTCTGTCTCGAAGCCCTGCTGCTGCGCTATTTCGGCGAACCCGCGCGGGCCTTCATCGAAAACCGGCTGGGCATCGTCACCGCCGTCATCGCGCTCGGCATCATCGCCGGCTTTGTCATCATCAAGCTGGTGTAGTGTCACCCCAATAAAGAAAGAAGCGGCCTTTTTGAAAAAAGGCCGCCCCCAAAAACTTTTAAAATCTGGGGTAGGTGCCAACACCTGCCCCTTTATTGTGCTTACTTGTCGCGAAAATGCGTCTCTTTCGCCTCAATGGCCGCCTGCGCCGCCGCCAAGCGGGCCACCGGCACGCGGTAAGGCGAGCAGGAGACATAATCCAACCCCACCTGGTCGCAGAACGCGATCGAGGCCGGGTCACCGCCATGCTCACCACAAATGCCCAGCTTGAGGTTGGGCTTCTTGGCCCGGCCCTTCTCGGCGGCAATCTTCACCAGCCCGCCAACGCCATCCACGTCGATCGACACGAACGGATCTTTCGGCAAAATCCCCTGCTCGACATAAGCCGGCAGGAACTTGCCGGCGTCATCGCGCGAGAGGCCAAACACCGTCTGCGTCAGGTCATTGGTGCCAAACGAGAAGAAATCAGCGGCTTCAGCGATCTGGTCGGCGGTCAGCGCCGCGCGCGGCAGCTCGATCATGGTGCCCACCGAATACTCCACGCTCTTGCCGGTCTCCTCGAACACCGCCTTGGCCGTGCGCTCCACCTGCGCGCGGGTAATGTCGAGCTCGCGCTTGGTGCCCACCAGCGGAATCATGATCTCGGGCACCGGCGCCTTGGCGGTCTTGGCCACCTCGATCGCCGCCTCGAAAATCGCCCGCGCCTGCATCTCGTAAATCTCGGGATACGTCACGCCCAGGCGGCAGCCGCGATGACCAAGCATCGGGTTGGCTTCCGAAAGCTCCTCGGCGCGCGCCGCCAGGCTGGCCACATCCATACCCAGCGCGTCGGCCACTTCCTTCATCTCCGCCTCGCCATGGGGCAGAAATTCATGCAGCGGCGGGTCGAGCAAGCGAATGGTCACCGGCAGCCCTTCCATGATCTTGAACAGCGAGATGAAATCCTCGCGCTGGAACGGCAGCAACTTGGCCAGCGCATCGCGGCGCCCGGCCTCGTCTTTGGCCATGATCATCTGGCGCACCGCGCCAATACGCGCGGGGTCGAAGAACATATGCTCGGTGCGGCACAGCCCAATACCCTCGGCACCAAACCGGCGCGCGGTCTCGGCGTCCAGCGGGGTTTCCGCGTTGGTGCGCACCTTCAGGCGGCGGGTTTCATCGGCCCAGCTCATCAGCGTGCCGAAATCCCCCGAGAGCTGCGGCTCGATCATCTTGACCGCCCCGGCATAAATCTCACCGGTCGAGCCATCGATGGTCAGCACATCGCCGGCGCGGAGCGTCACGCCCTGGGCCGAGAGCGTCTGCGCGCCATAATCCACCGAAATACCGCCAGCACCCGCCACGCAGGGCCGGCCCATGCCGCGCGCCACCACCGCCGCGTGGCTGGTCATGCCGCCACGGGTGGTGAGAATGCCGCGCGCCGCGTGCATGCCGTGAATATCCTCAGGGCTGGTTTCAATCCGCACCAGAATGACCGACTCGCCCTTCTGCGCGCGCAGCTCCGCCTCATCGGCCGAGAACACCACCGTGCCACAGGCGGCGCCGGGCGAAGCCGGCAGCCCCTTCGAGAACAACGACTTCGGCGCCTTGGGGTCGAGCATCGGGTGCAGCAGCTGGTCGAGCGCCTGAGGATTCACGCGCATAATCGCGGTGTTGCGGTCAATCAGCCCCTCATTCGCCATCTCGACGGCAATGCGCAAGCTCGCCGCCGCCGAGCGCTTACCCGAGCGGGTTTGCAGCATATACAGCTTGTTCTGCTGCACGGTGAACTCAATATCCTGCATGTCCTTGTAGTGTTTCTCAAGGATTTCACGCACCTTCACGAGGTCGGCATAGGCGGCGGGCAGCGCCTCCTCCATCGAGACCTCACCCGGCTTGGCATAAGCCTTCGAGAGCGGGCGCGGCGTGCGGATGCCCGCCACCACGTCCTCACCCTGGGCATTCACCAGATACTCGCCATAAAATTCATTCAACCCGGTCGAGGGATCGCGCGTGAAGCACACGCCAGTCGCGCAATCATCTCCCATATTGCCAAACACCATGGCCTGCACGTTCACCGCCGTGCCCCAATTGGCCGGAATGTCATGCAAACGGCGATAGACATTGGCGCGCGGGTTCATCCACGAGCCAAACACCGCGCCAATCGCGCCCCACAGCTGGTCCTGGGGCTCCTGCGGGAAGGGCCGGCCAATCTCCTCGGCCACCATCTTCTTGTAGCCCTCCACCACCTCGCGCCAATGGGCGGGGGTGAGCGCCGTATCCTCGATCACATCAGCTTCCAGCTTCACATGCTCGATGATTTCCTCGAACCGGTGATGGTCAACGCCCAGCACCACCGAGCCATACATCTGGATAAAGCGGCGGTAAGAATCCCAAGCGAACCGCTCATCGCCCGAAGCCGTGGCCAGGCCCAGCACGGTCACATCGTTCAGGCCAAGGTTCAGCACGGTGTCCATCATACCGGGCATGGAAACGCGGGCGCCCGAGCGCACCGACACCAGCAGCGGCGCCGCGGCATCGCCAAACTTGCGCCCCACCGCGCCCTCGATGCGCGCGAGCGCGGCATCCACCTGGGCCTTCAGCTCGGCCGGGTAGTTGCGGTCATTATCATAATAAGCCGTGCAGACTTCGGTGGTAATGGTGAAGCCGGGCGGAACGGGCAGACCGATGCTGGCCATCTCGGCAAGATTGGCCCCCTTGCCACCCAGCAGGTTGCGCAGGCCGGCATTGCCATCATTCTGGCCCGCGCCGAAATTATAAACCCATTTCGTCATACCCAGCTCCTTAACCCTCAATCCTGGCAAAATCTGCGATTTGATTAACCGTGTCCCGGAAGCGCGCGAGCAGTCGCAAACGATTGTGGCGCAATTCCGGCTCGGCGGCGTTCACCGTCACTTTTTCAAAGAAGGCGTCGATGGCAGCCCTCAAGGCCGAGAGAACCATCATCGCATCCGCAAAACGCTCCTGAGCCATAATGCCGTCGTCCGACAGCAAGGCGACTTCGACCGAACTGCAATCATTTGCCAACGCGACTTCAGCAGCCTCGCTAAGCAAAGAGGCCTCGAAAGCGTGATCATATTTCACGCCATCTTTTTCTTCTTCGATACGCAGAATATTCGCCGCGCGCTTATACGCCGCCAGCAAATTCTTGCCGTTCTCCGTCGCCAGCATGGCCTCCAGCGCCTTCACCTTGGCATTAATCCGGGTCAGGTCATCATCCGCCCCCGCCGCCAGCACGGCATCGAGCACATCAAACCTCTGCCCCTCGCCGCGCAGCTTCACGCGCAACCGTTCAATGATAAACCCGAAAAGCTCCGGCACGCCGCCAATCAGGCCGCCCAGCGGCAAGCGCAACTCGTTCTCGAGAATGATCCTGATCACCCCCAGCGCCGCGCGCCGCAGCGCGAACGGGTCGCCCGAGCCGGTCGGCTTCTCACCCACCCGGAAGAATTCGCGCAGCGTGTCCAGCTTATCCGCGAGCGCCACGGCAACCGGCACAAGCCCGGTGGGCACCTCATCGCCCGGCCCCTTGGGCTGATAATGGCTACGGATCGCCGCCCCCACCAAGGCCCCGTCAGACTTGGCGGCATAATACCCGCCCATGATGCCCTGCAATTCGGGGAACTCCCCGACCATACCGGTCACCAGATCGGCCTTGGCCAACAGCCCGGCCCGGCTGGCGGCCTCGCGCTCCTCCAGACTGCCTCCCAACTGCCCGGCAATTTCGCCGGCCAGCGCGGCAATGCGCAGGCTGCGCGCCGCCTGGGTGCCAATCTTGGCATGAAACGTGATTTTCTCCAGCTTGGGCAGCAGGCTGTCGAGCCTGGTCTTCACGTCCAGATCCCAGAAATGCCGGGCATCCGACAGGCGCGCGCGCAGCACGCGCTCATTGCCCGCCACAATCGCCGCCCCGCCATCCACCGCCGCCAGATTCGCGGCAAAGCCAAAAAACGGCGCCGGCGTGCCATCGGCGTGGCGCAGCGCGAAATATTTCTGGTTAATCTTCATCGAGAGTTCACGGACCTCGTAGGGCAGGTCCATGAACCGCTCATCAATCCGCCCCACCAGCGCCACCGGCCATTCCACCAGCCCGGTCACCTCGTCCAGCAGCGCCTCATCGGGGGCAATGCTCAAGCCCTGCTCGGCGGCGGCCGCGGTCAAACCGGCCCAAATCCCTGCCCGCCGCTCAGCGGCATCGGCAATCACATGGTGCTCGCGGAGTTTTTCCTCCCACACCGCCGCCGAAGTGACCACAAACGGCCCTGGCCCATGCACGCGGTGCCCCTCGGTCTCATTGCCCGAGACCACCGGCCCGAGCGTGAAGGGAATCACCTCGCCATCGAGCAGCGCGACAATCCGTCGCAGCGGCCGCACCCAGGTAAACTCCCCCGACGCCCCCCAGCGCATGGATTTCGGCCAAGCCAGCCGCGCCAGCGCCACCGGCAACGCCGCCGCCAGAAACGCCGCCGCGCCCTGCCCCGGCACGCTCTTATTGAGCACCCAGAACTCGCCTTCCTGCGTCACCTCGTCGCGCGCGGCGTTATGCTTGCGCAAAAACCCGTTCAGCGCGGCCTCCGGCGCATTCACGCGCGGTCCGCGCTCCGAGATCGTCTTGGCCGGAATCTCCGCGCCAACCTCCAAGCTCACCGCCACGCGGCGCGCGCCATAATAAACCTTGCCAACGCGCGGATTCAGCGCCGCCAAAGCCTGGGTCAGCAGCCCTTCAAGCTGCTCACCCGCCTGGCGCTGCATGCGCGCGGGAATTTCCTCTGAGAACAGCTCCAAAAAGAATTCAGCCATTGCTCACTCCCCCGCCAGCCAGGCTTCGGCACAGGCCTTCGCCAGATTGCGCACCCGGGCGATATAAGCCGCGCGCTCCGCCACCGAGATCACGCCCCGGGCATCGAGCAGATTGAATAAATGGCTGGCCTTGATGCATTGGTCATAAGCCGGCTGGGCAACCCCGGCCGCCACCAGCGCCATGCACTCAGCCTCGGCATCCTCAAAATGCCGCGCCAGCCGTTCCGTATTGGCCAGTTCGAAATTATGCTTCGAATAATCCCGCTCAGCGCGCAAAAACACGTCGCCATAGCTCACGCCCTGGCCGTTGAAGTCGAGATCATAAACATTCTCAACCCCCTGCACATACATGGCGAGCCGCTCCAGCCCATAGGTCAACTCCGCCGAGGGCGCCACGCAGGCAATCCCGCCCACCTGCTGGAAATAGGTGAACTGCGTCACCTCCATGCCATCGCACCAGACCTCCCAGCCAAGCCCCCAGGCGCCCAGCGTCGGGCTCTCCCAGTCATCCTCGACAAAGCGGATATCATGCTTGCGCCGGTCAATGCCGATCGCGTCATAAGACGCCAGCAGCAGCTCCTGGATATTGTCCGGAGACGGTTTCAACAGCGCCTGATATTGATAATAATGCTGCAACCGGTTCGGGTTCTCACCATAGCGCCCGTCCGAGGGCCGTCGGGAAGGCTGCACATAAGCCGCCTTCCAGGGCTTTGGCCCCAGCGCGCGCAGCGTGGTGGCGGGGTGGAACGTGCCCGCCCCCATCTCCACGTCATAGGGCTGCAAGATCACGCAGCCCTGTTGCGCCCAGAACTGGTGAAGGGTCAGGATGATATCCTGAAAAGATTTTGGCCGCGCGCTGTGGACTGTCATGGACCCTGGAGTAGAATTGTGAAGCCTTCGCGGCGCAGCAATAAGGCGCCGGGCCGCGAAGAGCAACCGCGAGAGGCAGGATGATGACAAAAGAAGCGCGTTTGCGCGCCGGTGATGCGGCGACGGCACTATTGGCGGCCATGGTCGGAGGAGGTTTTTTCCTTTTCCGCTATTTTTTAATCGTGCCGCGCGCCACGGTGGGCATCTGCGCGGCCCAAACCCCGCCCCTCTACTGCGTCCCACGTCTCTGGGTGCTCAAGGCACAAATCTTCGGCCTATTCGGCTGGGTGGCCCTGGCGCTGGGCATTCTGGCCTTCATCTCGGGCAAACGGCCATTTGCCGGTCTGGCCCTGGGCGCAGGCATCGCCGCGGTGGTTAACTATAACGGTACAGCCGGCATCATCGGCGCCGCCTTGGGCATCGCGGCCTGGGGCAGCCTTCTGGCTCGTCGCCCAGGCTGGGGCTAAACTCCCCCTTTTTCAAATCAGCCTTTCTGTTTTAAATCACTCTTTTCACGTCGATAATCTCACCGCATCAACCGCACAAACTATTCTTAAATCAACAATTTAACAAACCCCCCATCCTGCCCCACGCCGCCTTTTGCGGCGCACGGCACCTTATCCCGGTCTCAGGCAACCACGCGCGCCTGAACCTCCACATGCCCTCCCCGCAGACCAGCATCCGCCTGAGCTCCGACATCCCCCCGGTGGTCGATGACCATATACCCCCGGCCCCAGTTGGTCTCGATAAAATCATCAACCCCCAGCACCTGCAGCTTTTTACGGATCTTGCAGATAAACACGTCAATGATCTTGGGATTCGGCTCATCCAGCCCGCCATAAAGGTGATCCAGAATTGCCTCCTTGCTCAGCACCACGCCTTTGCGCAGCGCCAGAATCTCGGCAATCTGATACTCTTTCTTGGTCAGCGTCACCGGCTTGCCTTTGGCGTAGATCTTCTTGGCATTCATATTGATCTCGACCTGCCCGATCCGCAGGGCATTGTCCTGGAACCCCCGGGAACGCCGGATCAAATTCTGCACCTTCATGAACACTTCTTCGTGGGAGAGGGCATCGACAATCAAATCATCGGCCCCAGCCTGCAGCACACGCAACCGCGCCGCCTCGTTCAGGGTGCGCGCCACCGCCACAATCGGCGCGCGCACCCGGGCCATGCGCAGCTTCCGCACAATCTCGAGATCCCCCATCCGCTCTTCCGCCAAACGAAGGATAACCACGTCATAATCATAAAATTTGACCAGATCGAGCGCCTCATCAGGGTCGCCCGTCTCGTCAACTATGGCCAGACGCGACCGCAAGAACGCCGTCAATAAATCTTTTTTACTTGCATTTGTCTCAAAAGATAAGATTTTCATGGCTGCCCCCGTTGGATTAAGGCAAAGCTACAACCACAAGAAGTATCCGTCAATAATTTTCTTTAACCTTCCCGTTAAGCGTGTCAATTTTAAGACTTTGGCAAGTTTTTCTCTCTCAATCGAGTCGCCCTCACGGCCACTTCACCCCCGGCCCGACATTCGGAACAACAACTTCCCTTTGATTTGGCTCGATTTTCTCATCCAACTGCTCAAGGTTGCACAGCGGCAGCCTATCTCCCATCCACACCGCATGGGTTTCGTGATCCCGCCTGGGCATCAATGTATTGGGGTGCAAAAACACCACCAGATCCTGCCGGTTAAGCATCAGCCAGGGCACGAACCGGGCAAACAGCGCCACCTCGAACGCCACCTGATACATGCCCGCCGCGTGCGGGCCGACCGGCTTATCGTGCCATCGGCCCATCTGCACGCAAAACCGGGCGGCGATCTGCTCCCGCAGGTCGCGCGCCCGGCCCCGTTCCGCCTCATCGCGGAAATAAATATGTGCGTGGTAAGACGTGATATCCGAACAATCCATGGCGGTTCCATTCCAAGAAGGGAGACCGCCATGTTCTGACGCAAGCCCGCGGGCCGCGCCAGGGCGTGTGTTACTTGTCCTTCAAAAGGTCCCGTATCTCGGTCAGCAGCGTCTCGGTCGGGGTAGGCCCAGCCGCCACCGCCGGCGCCTTGTGAATCTTCTCAATCAGCCGCACCATCCAGAAAATCGCCGCGGCCACAATCAAAAAATTGAACACCGCATTCAGAAACACGCCATAATTAATGGTCACATCCCCGGCCTTCTGGGCTGCCGCCAGCGTCTCCGCCGGCACGCCCTTGAGGATGATGAAATGGTTCGAGAAATCCACC
This sequence comes from Pseudomonadota bacterium, assembly GCA_021809435.1. Classification (GTDB taxonomy): domain Bacteria; phylum Pseudomonadota; class Alphaproteobacteria; order Acetobacterales; family Acetobacteraceae; genus Acidocella. The sequence goes on from JAKBAD010000002.1 coordinate 457,511, forward strand.
CCGCCCGTAATCAGCCCAAGCAGCGGCGTGATGATGTCCTTGACCAGGCTGGTGACAATTCCGGTAAACGCCGCGCCAATCACCACGCCCACGGCCAAATCAACAACATTGCCCCGCATGATAAAGGCCTTGAAGTCATCCACCCATCCGGGCGGCCTCAAATTCAGCGGCTTTTTCAACAAGTCGGACATGAGAGCGCTCCCTTTTGTTGCGGACAAGCCGAACCTACCCGCCAGGCGTGCAACTTGCCAAGTCCTTAACGCCCGCCCACAATGCGCCAGGTGGCCGCGACAAAGCTTGCCACGGCGCGGCGGGCTTTGCCACTAATGCCCACGCCGATTTGAGGGGGTATGATGCGAAACGGAATTCTCGCGCTGCTGGCGGCGCTTTCACTGGTTGGGTGCGGCTCGGGCACCGGGCGCACCACCGGCACGGCGGCTGGCGGCGCGGCCACGGGCGCGGCGTTTGGGCTCATTGGCGGGCCTATCGGCGTGGTTGTGGGGGCGGGCATCGGGGCTGGCGTCGGCGCCATGGCGGGGGCCAACACCACCCCCAAACAGGTCAATCTCGGCAACGCGCCATGGGACAAGGGCGGGCAGTGACGTCCGCCCCTTCCCTCGGCACGCATATGTGCTAAAGGCCCTGGCCCATGCGCCAGTATCTCGACTTTGAAAAACCCGTCGCCGAGCTCGAAGCCAAAATCGAGGAGCTGCGGCAAATGGCCTCTCCCGGCGAGCTCAACATCGCCGACGAGGTGGCGAGATTATCCTCCAAAGCCGACAGCCAGTTGCGGAGCATCTACGCCAAGCTGTCTCCCTGGCAAAAAACCCAGGTTGCCCGCCATGCCGAGCGCCCCAAGGCGCTCTCGGTCATCAAGGCGCTGATCGAGGATTTCATCCCCCTGGCCGGCGACCGCGCCTTTGCCGATGACGCGGCCATCGTCGGGGGCATGGGCAAGTTCCGCGGGCAGCCCGTGCTGGTCATCGGCACCGAAAAAGGCACCGATACCGAAACCCGCATCAAGCATAATTTCGGCATGGCCAAGCCCGAGGGCTACCGCAAGGCCAAGCGCCTGATGGAGCTGGCGGGCCGCTTCAACCTGCCCATCCTCACCTTCGTCGATACCTCCGGCGCCTTCCCCGGCATCGAGGCCGAGGCCCGCGGCCAAGCCGAGGCCATCGCGCGCGGCATCGAGGCCTGCCTCTCCGCGCCCGTGCCGCTGGTGGCCACCATCATCGGCGAGGGCGGCTCAGGCGGCGCCATCGCGCTCGCCGCCGGCAACAGCGTCCTCATGTATGAGCACGCCATCTATTCGGTCATCTCTCCCGAGGGCTGCGCCTCCATCCTGTGGCGTGACTCCGCCCAGGCGCCGGTAGCCGCCGAAGCCATGCGCATCACCGCCCAAGACCTCAAAAAGCTTGGCCTGATCGATGAAATCGTGCCCGAACCCTTGGGCGGCGCCCACCGCGACCCCGAGGCCGCGCTCAATAATCTGGGCGATGCGGTCGAAAAAGCCCTAAAACCCCTGCTGGGCGCAACGCCCGAGGCCCTCAAGGCCAAACGGCGCGACAAATTCCTCGCCATGGGCAAGCTATCGCTCTGACCCCAAAACCAAAAACGCCGCCCCGGCATCCACCAGGGCGGCGTTTTTCATATCACGCCAAATCAAACCTGTCGGCGTTCATCAGTTTCACCCAGGCCGCCACGAAATCACGCACAAATTTCTCGCGGTTATCGTCCTGGGCATAAACCTCGGCATAGGCGCGCAAAATGGCGTTGGAGCCAAACACCAGATCCACACGCGTCGCCGTCCATTTCAGCGCCCCGCTCCTGCGATCCCGAACCTCATAGAGGTTCCGCCCCGCCGGCTGCCAGCTATACGCCATATCGGTCAGATTGACGAAGAAATCCGTGCTCAACGCGCCTACCCGGTCGGTGAACACACCATGGCTGGCGCCGCCATGGTTGGTGCCCAGCACCCGCATGCCGCCCACCAGCACGGTCATCTCGCAGGCCGTCAGGCCCATGAGCTGGGTACGATCAAGCATCAGCTCCTCCGGCCGCGCGTCGTACTCCGTCTTGAGCCAGTTGCGATACCCATCATGCACCGGCTCAAGCACCTCAAACGACTCCGCGTCCGTCATCGCATCGGTGGCATCACCCCGGCCAGGGGCAAACGGCACGGCGATGTCAAACCCAGCCGCCTTGGCCGCCAGCTCAACGCCGACATTACCGGCCAGCACAATCACATCGGCCACACTAGCCCCAGCCTCGGCCGCCATCGGTTCCAGCACCTTCAGCACCCGGGCCAGCCGCGCGGGCTCATTGCCCTCCCAGGCGTTTTGAGGCGCCAGCCTGATGCGCCCGCCATTGGCACCGCCGCGCTTATCCGAGCCACGAAAGGTCCGGGCACTGTCCCAGGCCGTGGCCACCAGTTCGCCAACACTCAGCCCACTGGCCGCAATGCGCGCCTTCAGCGCCACCACGTCATAGCCCGTGCGTCCAACCGGCACGGGGTCTTGCCAAATCAGGTCTTCCCTGGGCACATCCGGCCCCACATAGCGCGCCTTGGGCCCCATATCGCGGTGTGTCAGCTTGAACCAGGCGCGGGCAAAGGTCTCGGCAAACAGCGCGGGGTCCTTGTAAAACCGCTCGGAAATCTGACGATAGACCGGGTCCATCTTCATGGCCATGTCGGCATCGGTCATGATTGGGTTGCGGCGGATTGTGGGGTCCTCCACATCCACCGGCTTATCCTCCTCGCGAATATTAACCGGCTCCCACTGCCACGCCCCGGCCGGGCTCTTCTTCAGCTCCCAGTCATAATTCAGCAGCAAGTGGAAGTAACCATTATCCCATTTGGTCGGGTGGGTCGTCCACGCGCCCTCTATACCGCTGGTCACCGCGTCACGCCCCACGCCCCGGCTGGTATGGTTCATCCAGCCCAAGCCCTGCTCCTCAAGCTCCGCCGCCTCGGGCGCGGGGCCAAGATTGCCCGCGCTGCCATTGCCATGCGCCTTGCCCACGGTGTGGCCACCGGCTGTCAGCGCCACGGTCTCCTCATCATTCATGGCCATCCGCGCGAAGGTCACACGCACATCATGGGCGGTTTTGCGCGGGTCTGGCTTGCCGTCCACTCCTTCGGGGTTCACATAAATCAGCCCCATCATCACCGCCGCCAGCGGGTTTTCCAGGTCGCGCTCCCCCGAATAGCGGCTGCCCTCACTCCCCGTTGGCGCCAGCCATTGCGTCTCCGAGCCCCAATACGTGTCCTTCTCGGGGTGCCAGATATCCTCACGGCCAAAGCCAAACCCAAAGGTTTTCAGCCCCATTGTTTCATAGGCCATGGTCCCGGCCAGTAAAATCAGGTCCGCCCAGCTCAGCCGGTTGCCATATTTACGCTTCACCGGCCATAACAACCGCCGCGCCTTGTCGAGATTGACATTATCGGGCCAGGAATTGAGCGGCGCGAAGCGCTGGTTGCCATGTCCGCCGCCACCCCGGCCATCGGCAATGCGGTAAGACCCGGCCGAGTGCCAAGCCATGCGGATCATCAACCCGCCATAATGCCCCCAGTCAGCCGGCCACCAGTCCTGGCTGTCGGTCATCAGGGCCTTCACATCCCGCTTCACCGCCTCGAAATCGAGTGTCTTCACGGCGTCGCGGTACTTAAAGTCCGCCCCAAACGGGCTGGTCTTGGTATCGTGCTGATGCAAGATGTCGAGATTGAGCGCCTTGGGCCACCACTCCATATGCGCCGTGGCCATGGCGGTGTTGCCCCCATGCACGACCGGGCATTTACCACCCGCGTGTGACTTGTCGTTCATTCCATCCCTCCTAAACCTCGCCAAAGCTACATCCCTGGCGCAACCAGCTTAGCAAAACAGGAGGCTCATCCGCATTAATAGAATGAATAGATTACCATGAGAAATTTAAATCGAACAAATCGATTTTTTAAGCCTAACCCGGATAATCCCGGCCCAAACTTTACCCCCGGGTCCAGAGATTATCCTTAATCTTGGCCACAAACGCGTCATGCGCCGCCGTCTGCTCGCTGGTCGGCACAATCAGGCGGGGCGTGCGGGTGGCGGGCTTGTCATAGTGCGCGAAGGCCAGTGCCGGGCTGGCGTCCAGGGTCAGCCCGCGCTGGCGTCCGCCGGTCAGCTCCACATAAACCTCGGCCAGCAGCTTGCAATCGAGCAGCGCATTATGGGTGGTGCGCGCCGAGAGGTCGATGTCAAACCGCCGGCACAGCGCATCGAGCGAATTGGGCATGCCAGGAAACCGCGCCTTGGCCATCGGCAGCGTGTCGATCATGCGTGCCCGGTCCAGTGGCTTGCGGCCCACGCGCTCAAGCTCGGCGCTGATGAACGCGAAGTCGAACGGCGCATTATGCGCGACGAGCTTGCTGTCGCCAAAAAACGCCAGCATCTCGTCGGCCACCGCGGCGAATTTCGGCTTGCCCTCGACATGGGCATTGGTAATGCCATGCACGCGCGTACTGTCCGAGGGGATATCGCGCTCGGGGTCGAGCAGCGCATAAAACTCCTTGCCCGTGGCAAGGTCATTCACCAGCTCAATCGCCGCGATCTCGATCACCCGGTCGCCCGTCAGCGGCTCAAACCCGGTGGTCTCGGTATCGAACAGAACCGAGCGCGTGCTCATGCCACTTGCAAGGCCATCATCACCCCCTCCACCTGCCGGCGCGTCTCTTCCAGGCTGCCGGCGGTCTCAATCACATGCGTGGCACGCCGGCGTTTCTCCGCGTCATCCATCTGCTTGGCGATCATCGCCTCAATCTGCGCCAGCGGCAGCCCGCGCGCCTTCACGCGCTCAATCTGCACCGCCCGCGGGCACGAGACGGTGATAATCGCATCAAACCCCGCCTGGTTGCCGGTTTCAAACAATAGCGGAATATCGAGCAGCGCCGCCTTGGCGTTCATCGCCCGCGCCTCGGCCAAAAACGCCTCCTGGCGGGCGCGCACCAGCGGGTGCATCATGGCTTCCAGCCGCTTCATCGCCGCGCCATCGCCCAGCACCAGCCCGCGCAGCCGGGCGCGGTCGAGCACGCCGTCGCGCACCGTGCCCGGAAACGCCGCCTCGATCGCGGGCAGCGCCTCACCGCCCGGCGCCTGCGCCTTGTGCACCGCCTCGTCGGCATTGAACACAGGAATATGATGGTCGGCGAACATGGCCGCCACCGTCGATTTGCCCATGCCAATCCCGCCGGTGAGGCCGATGATCTTCACGCCGCCACAATCCGGTAAAGCTCGTCATCCACCGCGGGCCGCACGCCAAACCACCGCTCAAACGCTGGCACCGCCTGGTGCAGCAGCATGCCCAACCCCTCCACCGGCTTCAGCCCGCGCGCCCGGGCATCGGCCAGCAGCGCGGTCTCCAGCGGCGCATACACAATGTCCGAAACCGCCAGCCCGGGCGCGGCGCCGTCCAGATCCATCTCCAGCGGCCCCTCGCCGGTCATGCCCAGGGCGGTGGTGTTAACCAGCAGCGCATAATCGCCCAGCGCCTCGGCGCGGTGCTCCCAATCCAGCACACGCGCGCCCGGCACCAGCCTGGCCAGCTCCTCGGCGCGCTCGCGCGTGCGGTTGGTCAGCGTCACCTCGGCGCCCTCATCCTGCAACGCCGCGGCAATGGCGCGCGCCGCGCCGCCCGCGCCCAAAATCAGCGCCGCCCCCGCGCCGGGCCGCACGCCATGGGCGCGCAAATTGGCGATATAGCCATAGCCGTCATAATTACGCCCAATAATCCGCCCGTTCTCGAACGTGAGCATGTTCACCGCGCCCACCCGGCGGGCGAATGCCTCCACCTCGTCGCACAGCGCGAACGCCGCCTCCTTGTGCGGAATGGTGACATTGACCCCCCTGAACCCGGCCTTGGCCAGGCCCTGTACGGCGGGAATGAAATCCTGGGGCTGAATGGCCAGCGGCACATAAGCACCATCGACGCCATGGCGCTCAAGCCACGTGCCATGAATGCGCGGCGAGCGGGAATGGGCCACGGGCCAGCCAATAACCCCCGCGACATGGGCGGAACCTGAGATGAGTTTCATGCCTCTTTCCCACCACGCGCGCGCGCGCTTGCCAAGAGCAGAATCAGCAACACCGGCGTGAGATGCGCGAACCGCGGCAGCCAAGGCAGCAGCCCCGGCCCGAACCAGGCGAGAAAAAACACCAGCGGCTCACCGGGCCGAAAGCCGGTCTTCAGCCGCTCCTCAACCATCAGCGCGGTCGCCAGCCCGGCGCCCAGCAAGTCGTAATCATGCAAATACGGGCTGGCCAGCGCCGAGAGAATCAACAGGGCCGGGGTGGAGCGCGTGAACCAGCCGGCCAGCACACAAAGCCCCGTCACCAGCCCCTGGATGATGAGCGCCGCCCCCACACCCACAAATGGCTTCAGGGCGGCGAACACGCACACCAGCCCAGCCGCGAAATCCCGCGGCTGGCCGGTGGTCAGCACATTGGTCATGACCGGGCTGGTATAGTGTAAAAACCCCGCCCATGCCGGCCAGCCAAACACCCAGCCCGCCAGCCCGGCAAACAGCACCGCCACCACCGCCGCCACCAGCGCCGCCACCGGCCGGCGCCTGAGCAAATAAAGCGGCAACACCACCCCCAGCTGCGGCTTGAAGGTGGCCAGACCAATCAGCACCCCCGCCCATCGCGGGCGGGCCTCAAGCATCAGCAGCCCGCCGCCGATCAGCGCCGTCATCAGCGCGGCGTTCTGGTGTTCCATGGCATTTTCCAGCGTCGCCGGGGCCAGCAGCAGGCACAGCACAAACACCCAGCTTTTACCCGCCAGCCGCAGCAACCCCGCCAGCACCGCCAGCGACACGGCATCAAACGCCAGCGCCGCCGGCCAGGGCCCCACCCCCGCGAACAGCGCGGCAATCAGCCCATAAGTGGGCGGGTAGCTCCACATATGAAATCCCTGCGGCCCGAACAGCCCGGTCAAAAACGCTTCATAGGCGGTATGATCGAACAGCATGGCGGTCTGACCGTTACGCAGCAAAAACCCGCCGGCCCAAAAATCCATGCCATCGCGCAGGGCCTTGCCCACCATGCCCTGGCGATATCCCCATAAAATCGCATAGCCTTCGGCCAGCGACGGCAGCACGCTCAGCGCCACGATCAGACCGATCATTCGGCGCGCGGAAATTTGACTTTTCTCGGCCATTCGCGTTTTCATCCCGGCTTTCTCGCTGCCTTGAAAGCATATTCATGATCGCCGCGCTAATGCCGAACTACAACCGGGCCGATGTCGCCTTCTCGCACGGCCAGGGCGCCTGGATTTTCGATGAGCAGGGCCGCCGTTACCTCGATTTCGGCGCCGGCATTGCCACCTCCTCGCTCGGGCACGGCCATAAACATCTGGTGCGGGCCATCGCCGAGCAAGCCGCGCGCGTCATCCACGTCTCCAACCTCTACCGCGTCCCCCAGGCCGAGGCGCTCGCCGCCCGCCTGGTCGCCGCCTCGTTCGCCGATTCGGTGTTTTTCTGCAATTCCGGCGCCGAGGCCAATGAAGGGCTGGTGAAGGCCATGCGCCGCACTCACTACGAGGAAGGCCAGCCCGAACGCACCGAGGTGATCTGTTTCGAAGGCGCCTTTCACGGCCGCACCCTGGCCATGATCTCCGCCACCGGCAACGCCAAATATCTCGAAGGCTTCGGCACGCCCGTGCCCGGCTTCGTGCACGTGCCCTATAACGACCTCGATGCCGTGGCCGCCGCCCTCACGCCGCGCACGGCCGGCATCTTGGTCGAACCCGTGCAGGGCGAGGGCGGCGTGCGCCCCGCCGCGCCCGGCTTCCTCGCCGCGCTCCGCCAAATATGCAATGAGCACAACATCCTGCTCGGCATCGATGAGGTGCAAACCGGCATGGGCCGTACCGGCAAGCTGTTCGCCCATGAATGGGCCGGCATCAAGCCCGACATCATCTCCTCCGCCAAGGGAATCGGCGGCGGCTTTCCGCTCGCCGCCGTGCTGGCCAGCGAGCGCGTCGCCAAATCGCTCAAGCCCGGCACCCACGGCACCACCTATGGCGGTGGCCCGCTCGCCTGCGCGGCCGGCAACGCCGTGCTCGATATCGTGCTGGGTGAAGGCTTTCTCCCTCAGGTCACCATGATCGCCGCTTATTTGCGCGCCGAGCTCGAAGCCCTGGTCACCCGCCACCCCGGCGTATTCACCGGCGTGCGCGGCCTCGGCCTGTTGCAGGGCCTGAAATGCGCCATCCCCAACGGCCAGGCCCAGGCCGCGGCGCTGGCCGCCGGGCTGCTCACCGTCGCCGCCGGCGACAATGTATTGCGCCTCGCCCCCCCGCTCATCATCGGGCAGGTCGAGGTCGATGAGGCGATCAAACGCCTCGATGAAACCGCCACCTCCCTCGAGGCGGCCAAGACCAACAGTGAGGCTAACGCGGCATGAGCGCGGCAATCGACCTTGGGCCCAAGCGCCCGGTGCATTTTCTCGACATCAAGGACTTCCCCCCCGAGCAGCTCCGCGCGCTCATCGACCACGCGGCGCTCCTGAAACGCCAGCGCCGCATCGGCGCGCCCAAAAAGCCGCTGGCCGGCAAAACTCTGGCCATGGTGTTCGAGAAACCCTCCACCCGCACCCGCGTCTCCTTCGAGGTGGCGATCAAGGAGCTGGGCGGCGACGCCGTTGTGCTCTCTGCGCGCGACATGCAGCTCGGCCGCGGTGAAACGGTGCACGACACCGCCCATGTGCTGTCACGCTTCGTCGATGGCATCATGCTGCGCACCGACGACGCCCGCAAACTCCACGAGCTGGCTTGCCATGCCACCGTGCCGGTCATCAACGGCCTGACCGACCTCTCCCACCCCTGCCAGATCATGGCCGACATCCTCACCTTCGAGGAGCATAAAGGCCAGATCAAAGGCCAGAAGCTGGCCTGGGTAGGTGATGGCAACAATGTCGCCGCCTCCTTCATCGAGGCCGCCGCCCGCTTCGGGTTCGCGCTCCGCCTCGCCTGCCCCGCCGGCTACTGGCCGCGCCCCGAGGTGCTGGAATGGGCCAAGGCCGAAGGCGCCGATGTCGAGGTCGGCATCGACCCCGACTGGGCGGTCGAAGGCGCCGCCGCCCTCATCACCGACACTTGGCTCTCAATGTCTGACAGCGAAGACCAGGCCGCCGCCCGCGCCCAGGCCTTTGCTCCCTACCAGGTCACCGCCGCCCTCATGGCCCAGGCCGCCGAGGGCGCCATCTTCCTGCACTGCCTGCCCGCCCACCGTGGCGAGGAGGTGGAAGCCGCGGTCATCGACGGCCCGGCCTCGGTGGTGTTCGACGAGGCCGAAAACCGCCTGCACGCGCAAAAGGCCATTTTGGCCCTTTGTCTGGGCTGAACATGCGCGACGCCGCCATCATCGGGGCCGGCCCCGCCGGGCTGATGGCGGCCGAGACACTGGCCCGCGCAGGCATTGCCGTGACACTCTATGAGCGTCAGGCCGCTCCCGCGCGCAAATTCCTCATGGCCGGGCGCGGCGGGCTCAACCTCACCCATTCCGAGCCCCTGCCCCAGTTTCTCTCCCGCTACGGCGCCGCCCAAGCCTGGCTGACCCCCTTCATCGAGGCCTTCCCCCCCGAAGCGGTCGGCGCCTGGTGTAAGGGGCTGGGCATCGAAACCTTCGTCGGCAGCTCGGGCCGCGTCTTCCCACGCGATATGAAAGCCAGCCCCCTGCTGCGCGCCTGGCTCAAGCGCCTCGGCGAACTCGGCGTCAAGCTGGTTCCCCGCGCCACCTGGACCGGCTGGGACGAAACCGGCGCCCTGCGGTTTGCGGGCGCCCCGTCCATCACGCCCGCCGTCACCATCCTGGCGCTGGGCGGCGCCTCCTGGCCGCGCCTGGGCTCGGATGGCCGCTGGCTGGCCGCCCTGACCGGCATTGCCACCACCCCCTTCAAGCCGGCCAATTGCGGGGTTTTGCACCATTGGTCGCCCCAATTCATCAACCGTTTCGCGGGCCAGCCGCTCAAGCGCCTCATCGCCTCAACCGCCAGCCACACCGCGCCCGGCGAAATCACCATCACCCGCACCGGCCTCGAAGGCGGCGCCATTTACGCGCTCTCCGCGCCCCTGCGCGCGCAACTCGAAACCACCGGCCACGCCCTGCTCCAGCTCGACCTCCGCCCCGACCTGCCGCGCGAGACCCTGGCCGCCAAACTCAGCGGTTCGGAGTCGCTCGCCACCAAACTGCGCAAGGCCGGGCTGTCACCCCCAGCGGCGGCCCTGGTACAGGAATTGCGCCACCGTGGCAGCAACGCGCCCATCGCCGATCTGGTCAAAGCCCTGCCGCTCACCATCACCGGCCTGGCCGGGCTCGAGCGCGCCATTTCCTCGGCGGGCGGTGTCAAGCGTACCGAGCTCACTCCCGAGCTGATGCTGCGCGCCCGCCCTGGCGTGTTCCTGGCCGGCGAGATGCTGGACTGGGAAGCCCCCACGGGCGGCTATCTGCTGCAAGCCTGCCTCGCCACGGGCAAAGCCGCCGGCCAAGGCGCGCTCAGGTGGCTGGCGCGCGGGTAAGCCTGGCCAAGCCCAACGCCGCCGCCAGCCCCGCGCCCGAAATCACCAGCACAAACCCCACCAGCCCGCGCCAGCCAAACTGGTGGTAAAACAGCCCGCCTGACGACCCCACCACGCTCGAGCCGATATAATAAGCCAGCAAATACAACGACGAGGCATGCCCCTTGGCCACGCTCGCCAAATGCCCCACCCAGCCGCTCGCCACCGCATGAGCCAGAAAAAACCCAATGGTCAGCAGCGTGATCCCCAGCATAATCACCCACAACGCGCCGCCCAGCGTAAGCACAATGCCGCCAAATTGCAGCACCAGCCCGGCAAACAGCCCACCGCCATAACCCAGCCAGCGCACCGCCCGCCCCGCCATGCCCGAGGCCACCATGCCAAACGCATACACCAAAAACAGCGCCCCCAGCACGCTCTGGCTCAGGCTGTAAGGCGCCGCCCCCAACCGATACCCAATGTAATTATAGCTGGTGACAAACACCCCCATCACCGCGAAGCCTTCAAAAAACAGCAGCGCCAGGGCGGGGTGGCGTAAATGTTGTCCCCAGGCGCGCAAATTCTCGGCGGCGCTGAAGCGTGGCCGCGCCATCCCCGCGCCATGGCGCGGAGGGGGCAGCAACAACCAAAACCCAACGGTCGCCACCATATCAAGCCCCCCCAGCCCCGCCAGCGCCAGCCGCCAGCCGAACAGCCCCGTGAGAAACCCCGTCAGCACCCGCCCCATCATGCCGCCAAAGGCATTGCCGGCGATATAGAGCCCCATGGCCGCCGCCAGCCGCGCGGGCGGGGTTTCCTCGGCCAAATACGCCATCGCCACCGCCGGCACACCACCCAGCGCCACACCTTCGGCCAAACGCAGCCCCACCAGCAAGCCCCAAGACCGGCACAGCGGCACCAGCAGCGTGCACAGCACCGCCAGACACAGCGAAGCCCCAATCACCGGCCGGCGCCCAAACCGCTCAGCCACGGGCGCCGCCCCAATAATGGCAAACGCCAAGGCAAAGGTGGTGAACGAGAGCGCGAAGGATGAGGCCGAGGGCGTCACGCCAAACTCGGATGAAAACAGCGGCAGCAGCGGCTGCACACAATAAAGCAGCGAAAACGTCGCGAACCCGGCCAGAAAAAACGCCAGGCTGATGCGCCGCGCGCGCCCGATATCGTCAGCCTGGCTGGTCATGGTCTGGCGGCTCCTGCGCATCTCCCACCCTAAATGGCCATGCCGCCTGCCATGTTGAAAGTGCCACAGCGCGACCCAGCAGCTCGTTTTTCACATGCCATCCCGCCCCTTGCGCCCGGTCCCCGGTGGCGTAATCTTACCCTTCACCCCCAAGGCAAACCCAAAAACGCCAGGGCGGAATGGAGGATGACATGGCACGACTTCTAGATTCGGCCGAACAGGCCCAAATGCCCGAAGGCTGGCATCTCGGCGAGGACGGCAAGGCCATCAAGCGGGTTTATCGCTTCAGCGATTTCACCGAAGCCTTTGCCTTCATGACCCGCGTGGCTCTGCTCGCCGAAGTGGCCGACCATCACCCCGATTGGTCGAACTCCTATAACCGGGTGGAAATTTCCCTCAGCACCCATTCGGCCGGCGGGCTTACCTCCAAGGATTACGCCCTCGCCAAGGCGATCTCGGCCATCAGCCCACGGTAAGCTCACGCCGCCCGGCCGCGAAGAATAACCCCCTCGGCCACCGGCAGCACCGCCCCCGTGGCCGCGCGCCGCACATGAAGGCTGGCCGGGTAGGCAGGTGCTGGAATCACAAACCTGAACCCCACCCGGCCGCCGCCCCCCCCAGCCAGGCGCACATCCTGACGGTCGCTCATGGCCAGGCCCGAGCCCATCAATCGCGCGCCTTCATACAAATCCAGCCGCACGGGCAACTCAGGATGGTCAGGGTCAAACGCCCAGCCGCTCACCACCTCGCCAATCCGCTCGACACAGCCAAGCATCGGCCCAGGCGTGATCCGCGCCTCCGCCAGTCCCACCAGCTGGGTCAGCACCGTGGCAAGCACCTCGCCCTCACGCGGGCGCGGCGCGCATAACAGCGGCGCCTCGGGGGCCGGCACATCGCCAAAACGCGCCCGGAAGCTGGCGGCATTATGGAAGCACTGCCGCAGCCCGCCGCAATCGGCATAAGTCTCCGACCAGCTTCCCTCGGCCCGCACGCAATCATGCGTCTCCAGCTCGATATTGTAATAGCTGACAATCCCGCCCGGGGCCTCCTGGGTAATGGTCACGCCATTCACCATATCCCGCGCCAGCACGAGAATACCGCCCAATAGCAGCGAATGGCCGGGCGAGAGCCAGAGATCGCGGCGCGGCAGCCCGCCGCCCAACGCCCCCGCCCGCAGCCTGATCGGCAGCTTCTGCCGGTTGCGGGCAATGAACCGGCCGTCATAATGCTGCTCGCCGATCCATTTTATCCGCTGCACGCCGCCAAAGCGTGTCACCACCTCGTCTCCGGCGCGTAAGCTCTCAATCGGCCGCTCACCTGTCGGCGTCTCGATCCGCGTCCCGGCCAGATGGCATACCGCCTGACTGAAATAATAAGCACCATCGGCGGCCAGAAACTCGTCGCCGGTGACGGTGGTATATAAATTATAAAGCTGGGCGGGCGTCACCTCGAACTTGACCTGGGCCGTGGTGTAAGTGCCGCCAACCTCCTGATACCCCCAGGGGTTGAACAGAATATAATTGCCCGTGCTCTGGTCAACGCCCAAAACCGCGAACATATGGGCCGACATCAGCCCATAAGAGGTATTGGTGTTCGAGGCGAACATGACATCCAGCCCGTTCTGGGTGTCATAGAGGATCTGGTTATAAACCGCCCCGCCAGTCGAGAGTGCCGGGAGGCTGTCGAGTTGATATTGCGTGGTCGCCCGGCCGGTCATGGCCAGCATCATCTCATCCCACCCGCCATTCGCGACCATGTTATAATCATTGGCCACGGTCTGGCCTTCGGTCATCGGAAATGTCAGGCCCGCCGCCTCGGCCTCCACAAACGCCTTCTCCAGCACCCCAATCCAGATCGAGCCATCGGTGGTATAGGCGCTCTCATAAAACCCGCCGGCGGCCACATACATCAGGTCGGAATTGACCGTGACATAAACATACCCGGTGGGTGAGCAGAACCGCACCCCATACGTGCCGTTGCTGTTTTCCCACATCATGGATGACAAGGCCGAGGGATTGACGGCATCGGTCTCCATGGCCGCGGCCACCAGCCAGCAATCGCCGTTATTATACCCCTGGTCGGCGGTCATATAAGCGGTGGCAATGTCGGCCGGAAACAGCGATGAGCCGGCCTGGCTCACCATCGCCGCGCCTGATAGCGGCGTCGGGTCGTTGGTGCCGCCAAACCATTGGCTCACCGCCCCGGTCAGCTGCGCCTTGGTGTCCCCCACGCTGCCATCATTGACGGCCACTTCATCCAAAATCGAATAAACATAAGACCCCGTGCCATCAGCGCTGCCCACCTCCTGCAACAAGTTTTGCAGGCTAGAGGCCTGGGTTGAGCTCAAGCCGGTAGAGCCGATCTGCCCTTCCAATGTCTGAAGATCGCTCAGAACCGTCGCGAATGAATAGCTAGCGGACGACAAATCCCAACCTCCGCACACCACAAGACACAAAAGGCCAGCTCAACAAGCCCCAACGCCCGGCATAGAGCCGGGCATCAGTCCCTCATTGTGACGGGCAATCCGTTAAGTTCAGCTTAAAAAAGCTTCCCCGGCACAGGATTGCCCAAACGCCTCGGCGTTTTGCTTATACCGGTTTACCGCCGGTTTCCAGCATGGCGGGGTCCGCCACCTCCACCAGCAGCGCCCGGTCGAAGCCGTTAAAAGCCGTACGCAGGCTCGTGCCATAAGCCCCTACCTGACCAATCTCGATCCAGTCGCCCTCCTTGGCGTCGGCGGGCAGCATGAACGGTCCCTCCATGACATCGAGCGCATCGCAGGTCGGGCCGAAAAACCCGAACGCGGCATCGGGCGCGCCAACATCATTATGCCCTGGGCGGATGAGACGGGTGGGAAAGCGGAAATTCAACGCCCCGGCATCGGCCAGCGCCCCATAAACCCCATCATTAATATAGAGCATCGCCTCCTTGCGCAGTTGCACCTGCACCACCACCGAACCGCCCCCGGCAACCAGCGCCCGGCCCGGCTCTGCCCACAGCTTCACGCCCGGCATGTCCAATTCCGCATAGGCCTCATCGATCACCTGCAAAAAAGCGCCCAGCGCCGGCGGGTCCATATCGGGGTAGGCAACCGGAAAACCGCCCCCGACATCGAGCACCTCGACCCGCACGCCCGAAGCCCGGATGACCTCACCACTCAGCCTGATCGCCGTGCGCCAGGCCTCGGGCTCCAGACATTGCGAGCCAACGTGAAACGCCACCCCCAGCCGCCCGGCCCGCCCACGCGCCATGGCCAGAAGCCGGGCCGCCAGGTCTGGCGTGGCGCCAAATTTCTTCGACAAATTAATCGACGCCCCCGTTTCGGGCAGACCAATCCGCACAAACAGGCCGGGGCGGGCATCGGGCTCCAGCACGGCCAGTATCTTCTCAAGCTCCTCTTCCGAATCCAGCACGAAATCCCGCACATGGTGCAGATCCCACGCCTCACGGATGGCCAGACGGGACTTGACCGGGTGCATGAAATGGATTTCCGCCCCCGGAAACAGCCGGCGCACCAGCTGAACCTCCGAAATCGAGGCGCAATCGAAATGCCGAATCCCGCCCTCCCACAAAGCCCGCAGCACGGTGGGTTCGGGGTTACATTTCACGGCATACAGCACCTCGCCCTTGAACCCGTGGCGGAACGCGAAGGCACTCGCCGCGATCACGCCAGGGCGGATGCAATGCATCGGCTCGGCGGGGCGGAGCGCCGCGACCATTTCATCGACACTGGGTAATTTTGGCTCATCGGGCCGCAAGCTCAAACGATGGACAAGCGGCTCCACGACCGCGCGTGACTGAATCAGGCTCATATCGGACACATCCTCAAACGCCCTTCAAACGCTGAGATAAGCGTGAAGGGATTAACAACAAGATCACTGACGGCGCGCGCAAGGCGCGTCCCTCAAACTCAGGCTGAGATGAGAATGGTCGTACTTCGCATGGTGATATTGCGTTCCAGCAATTTAACGGCTCCCAACTGATCGACCCCGTTGCCAAACCGGGAGGCCGAGAGACCGGGACACGTTTTGCAACCGACTCCCCCTTTTGGGCACCTGCCGGTCAACGCGTCTGGTGCGCTCCATGTTCGTCGCACACATCTTCTCATAAGGCATTCCGCCCGGAACTTGTTATGCAATCTCCGCATGGCGCCGCGAGGGTTATGCCCCACACCGCCAAAACCACACAAAACCACATTTTTTGTGGCTTTATGTGGCTTTGCTTGGCTTTGTGTGGTTTTTGAGTTGATTTTTCATGGGCCCAAAGGCATGTCTGAGCCAACATCCACAGGGGACGGGCATGAGCGATTTTCCAACCCAGGCGCGCGCGGTGATCATTGGTGGCGGCATCATCGGCTGCTCGACCGCCTACCACCTCTCCCGGCTCGGCTGGGAGGTGGTGCTGATCGAAAAAGGTCAGTTGACCTCCGGCTCCACATGGCACGCCGCCGGGTTGGTTGGGCAATTGCGCACATCGGCCAATATCACTCAATTACTGGGGGAATCGGTCAAGCTCTATAAAACCCTTGAAGCTGAAACCGGCTTGGCCACCGGCTGGAAAATGAATGGCGGATTGCGGCTGGCCTGTAACGAGGAACGCTGGATCGAGGTCAAGCGCCAGGCAACCACGGCGCGCTCATTTGGGCTGGACATGCACCTGCTCACCCCTTCAGAGGCGCAAAAACTATGGCCCTTGATGGATGTTTCCGATGTCATCGGCGCGGCCTTCCTACCTACCGATGGCCAGGCCTCGCCGTCCGATATCACCCAGTCCCTGGCCAAAGGCGCGCGCATGACGGGGACGAGGATTTTTGAAAATACCGAGGTTACGGGATTTGAGATTAAAAATCGCCGGGTCGAGGCGGTGCTGACCGCCAGGGGGCGGATCGCCTGCGAGGTGGCGATTAATTGCGCCGGCCAATGGGCGCGCGAACTGGGCGCAATGGCCGGGGTGAACGTACCACTCGTGTCGGTTCAGCATCAATATCTCATCACTGAGCGAATCGCCGGCGTGACGCCCGATTTGCCGACCCTGCGCGACCCTGACCGGCTGACCTATTACAAGGAAGAGGTCGGCGGGCTGGTGATGGGCGGTTATGAGCATAACCCGATCCCCTGGGCGGAGCGGGGGTTTCCGAAACATTTTGAATTTCAGTTGCTCGATTCAAATTTCGATCATTTTCAACCGCTGATGGAACAAGCCCTTGGGCGCGTGCCGGCGCTGGAAACCGCGGGGGTGAAGCAACTCATCAACGGCCCGGAATCCTTCACCCCCGACGGCAATTTTATTTTGGGCGAAGCCCCGGAAGTGGCCGGATTTTTTGTCGGCGCCGGGTTTAACGCGTTCGGCATTGCCTCGGGCGGCGGGGCGGGCAAGGTGCTGGCCGAATGGGTGGCGGGCGGCGAAGCGCCTTATGATCTGTGGCCGGTTGATATTCGCCGTTTTGGGCGCAACCATCAAGATGTTTCCTGGGTGCGGGCGCGCACGCTCGAAGCCTATGCGCATCATTATTCGATCGCCTATCCCAATGAGGAACTGATTTCCGGGCGGCCACTGCGGCGCTCGCCACTTTATCGCCACTTGCAAAGCCAGGGGGCGGTATTTGGCGAAAAACTGGGCTGGGAGCGGCCAAACTGGTTTGCCGCGCCAGGCGAAGCGCCACAAGATCTGTACACTTATAAACGGCCCAACTGGTTCGGTGCCGTGGCGCGCGAGCACAGGGCGGTGCGTGAGGCGGTGGGGGTGTTTGACCAGACCTCGTTCGCCAAATTCCGGCTCGTGGGGTATGATGCCGCGCGGGCGCTCGACTGGATTTGCGCCAATGACGTGACGAAAGCGCCGGGCAGCCTGACTTACACCCAGATGCTGAACAAGCGCGGCGGAATTGAGGCTGATTTGACGGTCGCGCGGCTGGCCGAGGATGAGTTCTATATCGTCACCGGCACCGGCTTCGCGACCCATGATTTCGACTGGATCGCGCGCAATATTCCGGCTGGCTTTGACGCCAAACTTCTTGATGTCACCTCGCAAAATGCCGTGCTGAGCCTGATGGGCCCGCGCGCGCGCGATGTGCTGGCGAAGCTCACCGGTGACGATGTTTCCCATGCCGCGCTGCCATTTGGTTCGGCGCGTGTGCTGAGCGTGGCGGGCGCGCCGGTGCTGGCCTTGCGTGTGACTTATGTGGGGGAACTGGGGTGGGAGCTGCATATTCCGGTCGAGTTCGCGCTCACGGTTTACGAAAAGCTGATGGGGGCGGGGGCGGAGTTTGGTATTGTGAATGCCGGGTACCGGGCCATTGAGACATTGCGCCTGGAAAAGGCCTACCGGGCCTGGGGGGCGGATATCGGCCCTGATTATACACCGCTCGAGGCTGGGCTGGGTTGGGCTGTGAAGCTGCGCAAGTCCATTCCCTTTCTGGGCCGCGAGGCGCTGCTGGCACAACGACAGGCCGGGGTGAAAAAACTGCTCGCCACCTTCACGGTTGAGGACCCGGCGGTCATTTTGCTGGGCCGGGAGACCATTTACCGCAATGGTGAGCGGGTTGGGTGGCTGGCATCGGGCGGGTTTGGGCATACGGTGCAAAAACCCATTGGGCTTGGTTATGTGCGCAACCCTGACGGGGTGACGGCCGATTATGTGGAGCGCGGCGTTTATGAGCTGGAAGTGGCGGGCGCGCGCGTGCCGGCAAACGTGACCTTGGCGCCGCTCTATGACCCGCAAATGGCGCGCATCAAAGCCTGACCTCACCTTTTGCCCCAGTCCCCTTGCTCATAGGGCAAGTGGGGTCGCGCCCTTGGGAACAAAAGTTTTTGGTGCCGCTTTTTCAAAAAGCGGCCTCTTTATCTTATGGTTTTCTTACGGCTTCCCAACGCCCCCACCCCCGCCACCGAACAGCAGCTGGGTATTGGCCTCGGCGCAGAGGGTGACGAATTCGCGCACTGGTGGGGCGTTGGTGATGAGCAGGTCGGCCTCGTGCAGGGGGCAGACGCGCACCGGGGCCTCGCGGCCAAATTTTGAGGCATCGGCGACGAACCAGGCTTCCTCGGCGCGGGCCATGGCGGCGCGGGCGAATTCGGCTTCGTGCATGTGAAAATCGACAAAATCGCCCCGCCAATTGATGCCGGCGGTGGACAGGATGGCGGCCTTGACATCGAACTGGCGCAAGAACTTGACCACCTGGGGCCCGAAGGACGCGGCGTCGTCTCCGGCCAGCTCACCGCCCGCCATGAACACGCGGTTATTGGCATGGCCCGCCAGACGGCTGGCGATTTGGGCGGAATTGGTGACCACCACCAGTTTTGAGCGCGCGCGCAGGGCATCGGCCACATAGGTGGTGGTGGTGCCGTTATCGAGAATCAGGGCATCGCCATTTTTCACCAGCCCCAGCACCAGGGCGGCGACATCGCGCTTGGGCAGGGCGTTGCGGGCCAGACGGCGCTGGAAGGGCGGCTCGTCCTCGTTAGGGGGCAGCATGAGGCCGCCATGGAAATGCAGCAGATCACCGCGCTCGAGCAGCGGCTTGACGGTACGGCGGATGGTTTCAGTGGTGACACCGAGCCGGCTGGCCAGCTCGGTGATGGCGCAGGAGCCGAGATGACGGAGTTCGGTGAGGATCTGGCCCTGGCGTTTGAGTGACATGTCAGCCCGCGAATGGCTTGGTGGCCAGAAATTCTTTCCAGCGTTTGAGCAGCGGGCGGTCGGCGGCCAGCGCCGCGTGGGCGCACCAGCCTGTGACAATGCCGGCGGCATGGGCGGTTTGCGGCGATGACTGGTCGAGCCGGGCCAGAAGGGTTTGGGCGGTGGCCAGATCGTTGAGGGTGCCAAGCTCCTCCTGCAGGCTCGCGGCGGCCTCGGCATAAGCGCGCACGCGGGATTTCGGCTCGTAGAGCCCGCCGAACAGGTCGGCGGCATAGCGGAGTTTTTTCAGCTCGATGCGCAGAAGATGGCGCGCGGGAGCTGGTAAATGGCGCAGATGCCTGCCGCTTTTACGCACTTTGCGGTGCAGACGGGCGAGCTGAAGCGTGGCGAAGCCCGTGGCCGGGGCGGCGAGGCTGGGCAGGGCTTCGGGGGTTAGTGTGCCGCGCCAGCCGCGGCGGGCGAGAAATTCCTCGAGCGCCAGCACGAACAGGGTTGGGCCGGGCGAGGCGAGCAGGTCGCTCACCGCCTGATAGCCCTGAGCGCGCTGGGCGGCGCACTGGTCGTAAAGCTCGGCGAAGCCTGGCTCGGCACCATATATCCGCCCTGGGCCGGCTTTGATCAGGCTGGTGAACACATCCCAGTTACGGGCTTCGCCCATGGTGGCGGCGATATGTTTGGCCTCGGCGCGGAAGCCGGCGAATTCGGGCGCCGGCAGGGCGCGGGCGAACAGGCCGAGCACGGAGCGCAGGCGGCGCATGGCGACGCGCATTTGGTGAATGGCGTTGACGGTATCGCCGGTGAAAAACGCCTGCCAGTTGGCGGTGAACTGGGTGAGGCAGGAGCGGATGAGGAGAATGATGGCATCATCGAGCGAGGGATGACCGGACAGGCCGGGGCCGGCACGCATCACGGGGGGCGGCGCATCGGTGACCAGGCGGGCGCCGCGCTGGGGCAGGGGTTCGGGGTCGAGGGGGAGGCCATGCTCGGCGGCCAGGGCCAGGGCGGTTTTGGCGGCCTGGGCTTCTGGCCCCTCGATGACCAGGGCGGAGACCGGCAGCTTGGCGGTTTGGGTGGTGAGGGTGCCGGTTTCGAGCGTGAGGGAGACGCCGCCCTGGCTGGTGGTGACGCGCTTGAGCGTGGCGGTGAATTGCGGCTCGAGACGGGCATCGCCCATCAGGGCGGTGAGGCTCTCGGCCCATTCGGGGCCAAGCGCCGCCAGGACGGGCACGGCGGCTGGGGATGGAACCTCGAGCAGGGCTGTGGGGGTTTGCAGGCGCAGACGCCAGGACCGCCCGCGCCGGAGGGTGGAGAGGGTCAGGCCGGCCCGGCTTAAGGCCCGCTCTGGCGTGTCGAACCAGGTTTCGAGGCGGTTTTGGCCACGGGCGGCCAGGCGGGCGGCCCAGGATTTTTGCGCGGCGCGGGGCACCACGAGGCGCAAAAGCGCCTGGGGCTGGGGCGCGGGATCAACGGGCGCGGGGGCTGGCTCTGTCACGCCGCCACCATAGCCCTGTATGCCCGGATTTTGAAGGGTTTAGACGCGGGTGATGGTTTGGGCGAACAGGGAGGCGCCGTGCTCGTCGATGAGGCTGTAGTGAAACATGCCCGCCGAAAGGGAGACGGCCATGAAGCCATGCGCGCCGGAGGCGAAACCTTGGGGGCGGAGCTGAGACGGAGGCTGATAGGTTTGCGAGCCCGCGCCGGTGACGATGTGGGTGAGGCCGGCCATGTGGACCGATTGCAGCGTGTGGTCGTGGCCGCAAATATAAACCGGCACCTTATGGCGCTGGAGGATGGGCAGGAGATGGGCGATCAGGTCGGGCTGGTCGTGGTCATGGTCGGGGTCGGCGGCGGGAATGATGGCGGTGTAGATGGGGTGATGACCGATGACGATGTTCCACTCGGCCTGGCTGGCGGCCAGCGCGGTATCGAGCCAGGCGAGTTGGGCGGTGGGGTTTTGGCCCTCGACCCGCACGTTCGAGCCGTAATATTTGGCAATGAAGGGCGAGGTGTCGAGGAAGTAAAAGGCGGCGGTGGCGCCGCCGGGCAGGGCGTGGGTCTCGGACCAGTAACGCGCGGGCATTTGCCAGCGGGGGGAGTGGTGAGCATAGGCCAGCTGAGCCTCGACATTGCCACGGTAATCATGGTTGCCGAGCAGCACCTTCCAGGGGGATTGCAAGGCGGGGGCGGTGTAGACCTGCTCGAAGCTCTGCCGCCATTGCGGGTCATCTAGGCTGGTGACGCCGTTTTCGTAGAAATTATCGCCGACCGAGATGGTGAAGGCGCTGCCAAGCTCGGCGGCGCTCTTGCCCATTTGGGCGGCGACCGCCGCCTGGTGGTCGGCGCCGCGGCGGCCCCAATCGCCTATGAGCACGAAATTCAGCCCGGCCTGCTGGGCGGCGGCGCGCTGGCTGAGGGCGGCGGTGGCGCCGGAGAGGGCGGCGGAGGAGATGAAGTGACGGCGAGTGAGGATCATGGCGGCGCTCCGGGCAGAACGGCGTTTGGGTAGCAGCGTCGCCGGTGGATTTCCATGACGGATTTGCGACAAAAAAAAACCGCCCCGGCTTACGAGGTCCGGGACGGTTCAAGGTGCCGGCCGCCCATGTTCAGGGGGGGAGGCGGCGACCGGCTGGGAGTTGTTATTCTGAGGTCAGGCGATGGGTTCGGGGACGATGGTTTTGACGATGGTGGAATCCAGCGCCTCGAAGCCGTCATAATCGATGGTGGAATAGAGATCCTTGCGGGTCAGCATCTGGTCCACGCAATTCTGGGCGCCGCCGTCGCGGGCAATGGCGGCGTAGAGCTTCTGCTGGGCAAGCGCCGCCACGCGGAGCGAGGTGACCGGCCAGATCACCATTTTATAGCCCATGTCCTCGAACTGGGCCTTGGTGTAGAAGGGCGTGCGGCCGAATTCGGTCATGTTGGCGAGCAGGGGCACGCCGGGCATGCGCTTGGCGAATTCGCGGAACATGTCCTCGGTGTTCAGCGCCTCGGGGAAGATCGCGTCGGCGCCGGCTTCCATGTAGAGCTTGGCGCGGGCGACGGCGCCCTCGATGCCTTCGGAGGCCGCGGCGTCGGTGCGGGCGATGATGTAGAGATGGCGGCGGGCATGGCGGGCGGCGGCGACCTTGGCGGCCATGTCCTCGGGGCTGGCCAGCTTTTTGTCGTTCAGGTGGCCGCATTTCTTGGGCAGCACCTGGTCTTCGAGCTGGATGGCGCCGGCACCGGCATCTTCGAAGGTGCGGACCGTGTGCATGACGTTCAGCGCCTCGCCATAGCCGGTGTCGCCATCGGCCAGGATGGGCAGGCCGGAGGCGCGGGAAATCTGGCGGATGAAGAAGGCGACTTCATCGACGGTGATGATGCCGAGATCGGGCAGACCCATCGAGGCGGTCATGGCCGCGCCGGAGAGATACACCGCCTCGAAGCCCGCCGCCTTGGCCTGCTGCGAGGCCAGGCCGTTATGGGCGCCGGGGATACCGAGGATGCCGGGACGGTTGACCAGGGCGCGGAAACGCTCGCCCGCGGGGGTGGGATCGTAATGAGAGGCGCTCAGATAGGTCATGGGATGCTCCTGTTTGGTCTTTTTGACAAAGAACCAAAAATCTTGGTTCCGGCGTGCGCGCGGGACGCACGCCGGCGGTTCAGCTCAACGATCGGCGAGCGGGACGAAGGTCAGGTTCTCGGGGCCGGTATAGTTGGCGCTCGGGCGGATGATCTTGCCGTCGATCCGCTGCTCGATGACATGCGCGCTCCAGCCCGAGGTGCGGGCGATGACGAAGAGCGGCGTGAACATGGCCGTGGGCACGCCCATCATGTGATAGGAGACGGCGGAGAACCAGTCGAGGTTGGGGAACATCTTCTTGATCTCCATCATCACGCTCTCGAGACGCTCGGCGATGTCGAACATCTTGGTGCTGCGGGCTTCATCCGACAAATGCTTGGCGACGCGCTTGATGACGACGTTGCGCGGATCGGAGATGGTGTAGACCGGGTGGCCGAAGCCGATGACCACCTCTTTGCGCTCGACGCGGGCGCGGATGTCGGCTTCCGCCTCATCGGGGGTGGCATAACGCTTCTGGATTTCGAACGCGACCTCGTTGGCGCCGCCATGCTTAGGCCCACGCAGCGCGCCGATGCCGCCCGCGATGGCGGAGTAGAAATCAGCCCCCGTGCCCGCGACCACGCGGCAGGTGAAGGTGGAGGCGTTGAACTCATGCTCGGCATAGAGGATGAGCGAGGTGTGCATGGCGCGCACCCAGCTCTCCTTGGGCTCTTCGCCGTGGAGCAGATGCAGGAAATGACCGCCGATGCTGTCATCGTTGGTCTCGACCTCGATGCGGCGGCCATTGGTGGCGAAATGATACCAGTAGAGCAGGGCAGAGCCCAGCGAGGCCATCAGCTTGTCGGCGATGTCGCGCGCGCCGGGAACGTTATGGTCATGCGCCTCGGGCAGGATGGTGCCGAGCACGGAGACATAGGTGCGCATCACGTCCATCGGGTGGGCGGCGGCGGGGATTTGCTCGAGCACCGCCTTGGCGGCGGCGGGCAGGCCGCGCAGGGCTTTCAGCTTGGCCTTGTAGGCGGTCAGCTCGGCGATGTTGGGCAGGGCGCCGTGAACGAGCAGATGGGCGATTTCCTCGAACTCACAGCTATCGGCGAAATCGAGAATGTCGTAGCCGCGATAATGCAGGTCGTTGCCGGAGCGGCCGACGGTGCAGAGCGCGGTGTTACCGGCGGCGACGCCCGAGAGGGCAACGGATTTCTTCGGCTTGGGCAGGGTGGAAGCTTCGTTCATGACTGTCTCCTGTGATCGGCGGTCTAGCGGGGCCGCCCGGTTGGGGGGGCGTTGCGGAAGCGGCTTGGCGCGACCGCCACGCCCGCGAAACATTCAAAAAATTCCGGGTTTCGATTCATCCAAGGCCCCGGCCGGAACGGCGACATTGAGACTACTCAGCTCGCCTGCCGTCAAGCGGTGCAGATTCTGAACAGATTCGACAAAACGGTTGCGCTCGCGGGGGGTGATCAGCCCCTCGGTCAGCGCCAAGAACGTGGCAATTTGCGCCTCGCGCCCGGCGGTGGGGGTGGCGAGGATGGCGGTTCGGGTCTCGCCGGGCTCGGGCAGGCGCACCTGGTCGGGCGCGGGGCTGGCGGCACGCGCGAAAATCTCGCTCTCATAGGCCGGTGTCGGCGCGCCCTCGCCACGCATGGCGCGGTCCACGGCTTCGATGGCGAGCTTGCCGGCATGGGCCGGGGCGAATACCGGCCAGGAGGATGGCGCGGGCGAAGCCCCCAAAGCCGGTACGCAAGCAACATGAACCGCCTGTTGCAGCGCCTGGTAGATGGTTTCCTGCTTCAGCCCGAGCAGCGCGCCGATGCCGGCCGCCTGGGCGGGGGCGAGATGGGCGATGGGCGAAAGCTGGCGGGCCGCGAGGTCGAGCCCCTCGTTCAGGGCGGCGTGAATTTCAGCCGCCGCCACCACGGCGCGGATGAAGTCCCGGCCGGATTTTTCGCGGGCCTGGGCAACCGCCAGCACGGGGGGGATGAGGTCGGTCAGGGAGGGGATGGCGGATGTGGCGAGGGCGCGCACCGCCGCGCCGTTGGCCCAGGCCGCCCACTCGGCGCTGACCCCGATGCGCGAGGGCACGCCGAACAGCTGCGCGCCGCCGATTTTTTTGGCATGCGCCAGCGCCGCCCCGCGCGCCGAGATGGCCGGGCGGCTGTTGATGGCCGAGAGCGCCGAGGTGGCGTTGGCGAGCAACTGGTCGATGATGAGGCCGGCGGCACCCTTGGCGGCCGGGACGCGCTCGGCGGCGACGGCGGCGAGTTTCCAGGCCAGCTGGTCTTCACGGGCGGGCAAGGCCTGGGCGAGGCTTGGTCTGACGTCATGAAGTTTCATGGCCTGCCTCCTCCGCTCGGTTGCACCGTGTTGGACCGCGCCTCCTTTCGCGCCAAAGGACGGCAACGTCCAGGCGGTTTGGTGTGGATTAGAGCGAAGCGCTTGCGACTTGTTGCAAAGCTTGCGAATATTGCCCATGGCTGAGAAGAAAATATTTGCTGGTGAGCGGCTGCGCCGGGCGCGTGAGCGGCTGGGGCTGAACCAGGCGCAGCTGGCCGCGCGGCTGACCATTTCGCCCTCTTATCTGAACCAGCTGGAGCGCGACCAGCGGCCGCTGACGGCGCCGCTGCTCGAGCGGCTCTCGGTGATGCTGAAAGTGCCAAAGACCTATTTCGCCGACACGCAGGACGCCAAGCGCGAGGTGCAACTGCGCGAATCGCTGGCCGACCCGATGTTTCGGGCCACGCCCAAGGCGCTGGGCGAGATTGCCGCCGTGGTGCGCGCGGCGCCGCATTTCGCGGAAGCCTTCATGACGCTCTATGAGGCCTATACCGCCCGCACCGAGCTGCTGGCCACCGCCAACCCCGCCGGGCTGCCGCGTTTTCCTTATGACGAGGTGCGCGATTGGGTGCAGGGGCGGGTGAACCATTTTGACAGCCTGGACCGCGCGGCCGAGGCGGTGTTTGAGGACCGGCATTTTGAGCCGCAGAATTTGCGCGAGGATTTGCGCCGCTATTTGCGCGACGCGCATGGCATTGTCACGGCTTCCGACCCCGGATTGCTGGGCGCGGGGCTGTTCTGGCGGTTGAGCCGCCAGGCGCGGCGGCTTTATCTGGCCGAGGACGCGGCGCCCGAGAGCCAGATGTTTTGGATGGCCCATGTGATTGGCCAGCTTGAGCATGGCGCGTTGATTGAGAAGGAAGTGCGGCGGGTGAGTTTTTCATCCGACGAGGCGCGGGGGCTGGCGCGCATCGCGCTGGCTAATTATTTCGCGGGGGCGCTGATTTTGCCTTATCGGCGCTTTCATGAGGCCGCCAAGCTGGCGCGCTATGATATTCAGCGCCTGCAACGGCAATTTGGCGCGAGCTTTGAGCAGATTTGCCATCGGCTCTCGACATTGCAAAGGCCGGGGCTGCCGGGGATTCCGTTTTACTTTGTGAAGACCGATATTGCCGGGAATATCCTCAAACGCTCCTCGGCCACGCGGTTTTCCTTCGCGCAGTTTGGCGGGCCTTGTCCGCTTTGGAATGTGTACCGGGCGTTCGCGCATCCGGGCGAGATTTTGGTGCAGTTGGCGCAAACGCCTGATGATGTGACCTATTTGAATATCGCCCGCACGGTCGGGCGAGGCGGCGGGGCTTATCTCTCGCGGCCGCGCGCGGTGGCGGTGGTGCTGGGGTGTGAGATCTCTTATGCGCCCGAGACGGTTTATGCGGCGGGGCTGGACCTGAATAACCGCGCGGCGCCCGACCCGATTGGGCCGGGCTGCCGGGCCTGCGAGCGCACCACTTGCCGCCACCGCTCGGTGCCGCCGATGGGGCTGGGGCTGGATATGGGCACGATCGAGCGCGGTATGGTGCCTTACCGGCTCAAAGGCTGAGATCAGCCCTCGCCCCAGCAGGCGAATTTGGAGGTTTGGCCGATGCCGGGGTTGAAGCAGTTGCAGGGGTCGAGCGACTTGTAGTGCGCGGCCAGGGCGGGCTTGGCCTTGTAGAGATGGCCGACATTATGCTCGGCCGGGTACTCGGCACCGCGCTCATCGAGCAGCGCCCACATCTCGTGCTCAACCGCCAGCGGGTCCTCGCCTTTCTTCACGATATAGTCCTGGTGGAAGACGTGGCAGAAGAAATGCCCGTAATAGAGCTTGTGGATGAGGCGCTGGTTCAGGCCATCGGGGAGATGTTCCTGCCATTGTTCATCATTGCGGCGGAGCGCGATGTCGAGGGCGACGATGTCCTCGACGCTGTTTTGGTGGATGGCGCGGTAGCGCACCGCCGCGCCGGCCACCGCGAAACGGTGCAGGAAGGCTTTTGAGGCCTCGGCGGGCGTGCATTCGAACATGTCGCCCGTGGCGGAGGGGAACAGCGTGGCCAGGTGGGCGCGGGCTTCAGCGATGCCATCGCCCGACATTTTGAGCAGCAGGTGATGGGCGAAGCGGTCGCGCCAGGTGAGCATGCGCGGCGGCAAATGCTGGGGGAAGAGATGGCTGGCGGCCTGCATCAGCCGGTCGGAGAGGAAGCGCGGCAGGAGGGGGATGCGGGCGGCGGCCTGGTCGAAGCGGGATTTGAGGGCAAACAGGGCGGGCAGGCGGTCGGTGCCCAGGCGCTCGATGGCGAGGAACATGTCCTTGCCGTATTTGACCGCGATGTCGAACGCGGTGCGGTGGATATATTCGCCGGCCACCGGCAGGGACTGGAAATTCGCCAATATGTGGCGGCGCAGGCGGGTGAGCTCGGTGGGGTCGTTGGTGCCGATATAGAAGGTGGCGGTGCGCTCATCCTGGGGGAAGGTATCGAGGCGGGTGGCGAAGATGGCGAGTTTGCCGGCGGAGCCCGAGGCCTCGAACAGGCGCCGGGGGTCGGCGTTGAAGCGGGCGGGCGTGGGGGCCGCGATGTCGCGGACATGGGTGGCGTAGTCAGGGTCGGAGGCGGCGCGGTCGGCGGGGTGGTCGATGTCGGGGGGGGTAAAATCGCCGGCTTCCAGGCGGGCGAGGATGGTTTCGGGCTCGTTGCCCAGGCTGATACCCAGGTGATTGACCAGCTCAAGGGTGCCGGACGCGGTGACGCGCGCGAACAGGGCCAGCTCGGTATAGGCCGGGCCGCGACGGATGAGCGCGCCGCCGGAATTATTGGCGATGCCGCCATTGACCGAGGCGCCGAGGCAGGACGAGCCAATGACCGAATGAGGCTCGCGCTTGAACGGGCGCAAGGCTTTTTCGAGTTGGAAGAGCGTGGCGCCAGGCAGGGCGACCACCTGCGCGGCACCAGGCAGGAGGTGGAGTTTGGCCAGGCGCAGCGTGTTGATGATGACGATGGGGCGGTCATAGCTGTTGCCGTCGGGGGTGGAGCCGCCGGTGAGGCCGGTATTGGCGGCCTGCATGATGATGATGACCCCGGCCGCGTGACAGGCCTGGAGGGCGCGCCATTGCTCGACCAATGAGCCGGGGCGCACGACCGCCAGAACCTGGCCGGACCCGAAGCGAAAGCCCGTGCGAAACCGCGCCGTGGCGCGGGGGCCGGTGAGCACGTGGCGGCGGCCAACGATGGCGGTGAGGGACTGGAGGAGGGCGGTGCTGTCGGTCATGGGGCAACCTTACTATAAATTGCGCGAGGTGGGGCCTGTCCCACCTCGCGCGGTTTCTCAGCCCTGGTGCGGGATGACCCAGGGGATGAGAAACTGAATGGCGGCGACCAGCCCGGCCAGCGCCAGGGTGAGCACCACCGAGTGAATGAACACGCGGGCGAAGACCTTGCCCTCATGGCCGTTCATGCCCGTGACCGAGCAGCCGGTGGAGATGTTTTGGGGCGAGATGATTTTACCCATGACGCCGCCGGCCGAGTTGGTGGCGGCGAACAGCACCGGGCTCAGCGAGAGCTGCTTGGCCGCGACCACCTGGAGATTGCCGAACAGCGCATTGCCCGAGGTATCGGAGCCCGAGAGCATGACCGCGATCCAGCCCAGGAAGGGCGAGAGGATGACGAAGAACCCGCCCGTGGCCGCAACGCCCGCGCCCAGCGTGTAGGCGAGGCCGGAATAATTCATGAGGAAGGCGAGCGCCACGATGCTGACCACGGTGACGGTGGGCAGGAAGATTTGGCGCAGCGTTTGCCCCAGAGCGGCGAGCATGGATAGGGGCGAGAGCTTGCCCAGCAGCCCGGTGAGCAGGGCCGAGAGCAAAATGGCCGTGCCGGTGGTGAGCGGCTGGAAGGCGAACACCGCCGGGTAGGGTTTGGCGTTGTAGAGCGTGATGGAAATGGCCTTGTTCAGGCCCGGCCAGGGGATGGCGTGGGCGCCGATATTGGCGATTTTAAGGTTCGTCCAGGCGATGACGACCACCGAGACGATGACCCAGGGCAGCCAGCCGGACCAGGGATGACGGGCGGATTTGGCTGGGGCGCCGTGGAGCAGCTCATCGCGCACGGCAAAAGTGGCGTCGGGGGCGGGTTTCCAGACCTGCAGGAAGAGCAGGGTGAAAATGAGCGAGCCGAGGGAGGAGAGCACGTCGGTGAGGGAATAGTCGAGCAGGTTGGAGGCCACGAACTGCATGGCCGCGAACGAGCCGCCCGCCGCCAGCAGCAGGGGCCAGAGCGCGCGCAGCGAGCGGAACCCGCCATAGAGGGTCATGACATAGAAGGGCAGGAAGAAGGCGACGACCGGCAGCTCGCGCCCGACCATGGCGCCCAGCGCGGTGGCGGGCAGGCCGGTGACCGCGCCCAGCACCGTGACCGGCACGCCGAGCGCGCCGAAGGCCACGGGGGCGGTGTTGAAGATCAGCACGAAGACCAGCGCCTCGAGCGCTGGGAAACCGACCAGCATGAGCAGCGAGGAGGTGATGGCGACCGGCGTGCCAAACCCGGCGACGCCTTCGAGCAGCGCGCCGAAGCAAAAGCCGATGACCACCAGAACGACGCGCCGGTCATTGGGCAGGTGGGTGACCACCCAGGAGCGGAAGGCATCGAAAAACCCGGCGCGCACGGCGATGTTGTAGAGCAGCAGGGCGTTGAGGACGATCCACATCACGGGCCAGAGGGCGAAGGCGGCGCCGTCGGTGATGGCCGCGAACGCCAGGTGCAGGGGCATGGCCCAGAGCGTGGTGGCGATGACCAGGCACAGCGCCAGACCGCTGAGCGCGGCCTGCCAGGCCGGGCGGCGCAGCACGCCGAGCAGCACGAGAACCAGGGCCACCGGCAAGGCGGCAACCAGGAAAGACGGCAGCAGCGCGCCGCCGATGGGGGTGATGAGCTGCGCGAACATCAGGCCGAGACCTTGGCCCGCTGGGGCTGGCGGATATGCATGGGAACCTCCCGTTCTATTTTGGCTTGGAACGGCTGAGCAGATAACATAGCCGGGGATTTTATGGCAAATAAATTTTACCAAATTCAAATTTGGTAAATCAGGCTGCGCCGCAGACATGAAAAAGGCCGGCGCTCGCGCGCCGGCCTTGGGCTGTTGGGGGCGGCTGGCCCCCGGATTACTGCTCTTGCTCGTGCATCACTTTCTGGCGGTGCACCGGGCGGACCCACTGGCGCAGATGGGGCTGGAGCGCGCCATCGGCGGTTTTGGTGAGGTCTTTGTCGAGCGTGCCAACCAGCTTGGCCGCCGCCTGTTTGGCGAGATGGCTCTTGATCACGCCCAGCGTGTGGGCGGGGGCGACCAGGACCAGCTCATCATAGGTATTGGCATGGGTGCTGAGCTGCTCGGCCACCCAGGCGGCGAATTTATCGCGGTCGCGCAGATGGGGCTGGGCGGCTTCGCCCTTATGGCCATCCTCGGGCACGACGCGGCTGGAGGACTGGAGGGTGTTGTCCTCAAGCGCGGGGCGGACGAAGCGGGCATGCTCGCCATCGGCCAGGGCGAAGAGGGTGCGGAGATGAATGGCCATCTGATCGGGCCTCCTTGTTCTGTTTATCAATGAACGAAGGATGCGCCCGGTGCGGGGGAGGCTCATTGATTCTTATCAAATTCTGATCATGGCGGGCTGAGAGCGGCCTTGATGCCATCGAGCGCGAGATGGCCCATGGCGGTGCGGGTCTCTATGGTGGCGGAGCCGAGATGAGGGATGAGCACGGCGTTTTCGAGGGCGTAATAGCCGGGATGGATGTCGGGCTCGTTATTATAGACATCGAGCCCCGCGGCGCGGACATGGCCGGATTTGAGCGCGGCGATGAGGGCTTCGTCATCGACGATGGGGCCGCGGCCGGTATTGATGACGATGGCGCCGGGCTTGAGCTGGGCGAGGCGCGCGGCGTTGAGCCAGCCGGTGGTGCTGGGGTTGCCCGGCGCGTTGATGGAGAGAAAATCGAGGGCGGGGAGGAAGGTTTCGGCGCGCTCGTGATAGATGGCGCCTTGTTCGAGACCGGGCGGCAGGCGGGTGCGGTTGTGGTAGTGGATGGTCATATCCAGCCCGCGGGCGAAGCGGGCGAGCACCTGGCCGATGCGGCCCATGCCGTAAATGCCCAGGGTTTTGCCGGCGACATCGTGGCCGAGCAGGAAGGTGGGGGCGATGCCGCGCCATTTGCCCGCGCGCAACAGGCGCTCGCCCTCGCCCGCCCGGCGCGCGGCCATGAGCAGCAGGAGCAGCGACATTTCGGCGGTGGCGCGGTCGAGCACGCCGGGGGTGTTGGCGATTTTGATGCCGCGCGCGGCGGCGGCCGCCAGGTCGAGATGCTCGGTACCGACGGAATAGGTGGCGATCACTTTCACGCTGGGCGGCAGGGCGTTGATGATGCCCGCGGTGAATTTGTCGGCGGTGTTGCAGAGGATGGCGTCCACGCCGTCGCAGGCGGCGAGGAGTTTGGCGGCATCGAACGGGCCGACCATGTTGAGGGCACGAACTTCGTGCTCGGCTTGAGCGCGGGCCAGCACTTCGGGCAGGATTTCACGGGTGATGAGGAGCATGGCGAAATCCTTCTAACATTTTGGCACCAAAACGGCGGATGCCCCTTCACCCGTCCGGGCTAAGGCCCGTAATTTGGAAACTGGGACCATGTATTTGTTATCCCGGGTGGAGTGCCGGGCGATTGCTTTCACCGCGGAGAAGTTACCGAAATAGACCTCCTCCCAAGTGCCGTCCAAGCCAACTTTCAAAACTAGCATCAGGTCTGCCTCCCCCCGAAAGCCAATCTGCTCAGCGGCATGGCTGGTTTTGATCTGCACTGTTTTTCCATCTTCGGTGATTGCGTCGAAACCCGCAGTAACGGCTTCAGATTTCGTGAAGCCATAGTGATTGATCGCGACAAACTCACCATAGTCACCGAGTAAATTACCCATCCCCGCCCACCTGAATTCCGGGGCTAAACACCTTAGCGCATTTTGGGCGCTAAACAGCGTTGCCATAATATGCCTGATCGCTTCGACCTTCTGGTCATGACTGAGGGGGGATTGGTTCATCTAGACGAACAAAGGGCGCATCGTATTCATGGTGAAACCGGCACCCAGCGGGGGCCGGGGTCGGCGCCGGAGGCATCGTCGCCATTGACCAGGAAGGTGGGCGGCACGTCGCCCAATTGCTTGATGGCGGCGAGAACATCGGCGGGCGATGCGACCAGCGTGCCGCTGACCTGGGTGATTTCATCGCCCGCCACGATGCCCGCGCGCCCCGCCGGGCCGGTGGCGGAGACGACATTGGCGCCCGCGCCATCGGCGGCGGGGGACAGGGCCAGGCCGAACCTGGCCAGCTTGAGCGGCG
Organism: Pseudomonadota bacterium; assembly: GCA_021809435.1. GTDB lineage: Bacteria > Pseudomonadota > Alphaproteobacteria > Acetobacterales > Acetobacteraceae > Acidocella. The sequence continues at coordinate 490,127 of JAKBAD010000002.1, forward strand.
GCGCGGTTTTGGGCGGCGGCGTGGCGATGGCTTCGCCCAGCGAGGCCGGCGGCGTGGCGACGGTGAGGCTGGCGCTGTGCACCGCGCCCGCGCGCCAGAACGTGACCGGGACGGTGGTGCCGGCCTCGATTTCGGCGGTGCGGATGGTGAGGTCGTGGGTGTTGGCGATGGCCACGCCGCCCAGGGTGAGCACCACGTCACCCGCCTGCAGCACGCCCTGGGCGGGGCCGCTGGGCGTGACCGAGCCGACCAGCGCGCCCGAGAGGCTGTGAAGCCCGAGCAATTGCTGCACCGGGGGGGTGAGGTCTTCGATGCTTAAGCCCAGCCAGCCGCGATTCATGGCGCCGTGGTCGGCGAGGGCGCGGGCCACGGGGGCGACCATGGCGGAGGGGATGGCGAAGCCGATGCCGTCTGACGTGCCGGTGGGGCTTTCGATGGCGGAATCGATGCCGATGACCTCGCCCGCGGCGTTGAACAGCGGGCCGCCGGAATTGCCTTTGTTGATGGCGGCGTCGGTCTGGATGAAATCATCGAAATCGGTGTCGCCGATCTGGCGGTGCAGGGCGCTGACAATGCCCGCCGTGGCGGTGCCGTTGAGGCCGAGCGGGTTGCCCACGGCCAGCACCGGGTCGCCGATGGCGACCTTGGCGGAGTCTCCGAATTTCAGGCTGGGCAGCGGGTGGCCGGCATCGATTTTGAGCACGGCGAGGTCGGCGTGTTTGTCCTGACCGACGATTTTGGCGGTGTAGACCGAACCGTCGGGGAAGGTGACGGTGACGGCGTTGGCGTTGTCGATGACATGCTCGTTGGTGACGATGAAGCCGCGCGGGTCGAAGACGAAGCCCGAGCCGAAGGATTCGATGATTTTGGGCGGCGGGATGATTTCGGTGGCGGCGGCGTTGGAGGCGGTGGCGGCGGTTTTTTGGAAGGCGCTGTTGTCGGTGCCGTTATCGCCCTGATCGCCTCCCTGGTCGCTACCCTGGTCACCCTGATCGTCTTGAGCGCCGGGGCCGCCATTGTCATCGCCATTCGAGCCGCTGTCATCCGTGGCGGCGGGGCTATCGCTGGCGGGGGCCATGGCGGCGATGCTGACCACGGCGGGCATGACCCGCGCGGCGATTTGGGCCAGGGAGGGGGTGAGCGGGTCGGCATGGGCACAGGCCGCGAACGCGGTGAAGCCAAGCGCCAGGGCATGACGGAAGGAACGCATGGAAAGAGTGTGCGGTGGGGGCGCGATCTTATCAAGAGGGAAGCAAGGCTCTATGTGAGGGGCATGAATGAAAATGATGTCCGCGCCGCGCTGGCGCCTTTTGGGATGAATGGCCGGATTGACGGCGTGTTCGTGAAAGACGGGCTGGTGCAGGTGAGCCTGACCGCCACGCGCGAGGAGGCGGCCAGGCTGGAGCCCATGCGCCGCGACATGGCGGCGGCGCTGGGCGATATGCCGGGCGTGAAGAACGCCACCGTGATGTTCACCGCCGCCAAGGCCCCCGAGCCCGAAGCGCCCCCTGCCCTGCTGAAGGAGGTGGCGCATGTGGTGGCGGTGGCCTCGGGCAAGGGGGGGGTTGGCAAATCGACCGTGGCGACCAACCTGGCCCTGGCGCTGGCCGCCGGTGGGCTGCGGGTGGGGCTGTTGGATGCCGATATTTATGGCCCCTCGCTGCCGACCATGCTGGGCAGCCATGCCAAGCCCGAAGTGCGGGACGGGCTGATTGAGCCGCTGGAGCGGTTTGGGGTGAAGATGATGTCGATCGGGCTGCTGGTGCCGCCCGAAAAGGCGCTGGTGTGGCGCGGGCCGATGGTGATGGGGGCGCTGAACCAGATGCTGGGGCAGGTGAATTGGGGGCGGCTGGATGTGTTGGTGGTGGATTTGCCCCCCGGCACCGGCGATGCCCAGCTGACCCTGGCGCAAAAGGCCAAGCCGGATGGGGCGGTGATTGTCTCGACGCCTCAGGATGTGGCGCTGATAGACGCGCGGCGCGGCACGCAGATGTTTGCCCAGGTGAATGTGCCGGTGCTCGGAATTGTGGAGAATATGAGCTATTTCTGCTGCCCCAATTGCGGGCACAGGGCGGAGATTTTTGGCCATGGCGGGGCGCGGGCGGAGGCTGAGAAGATCGGCGTGCCGTTTTTGGGGGAAATTCCGCTTGAGCTGGCGGTGCGGGAAAGCGGGGATGCCGGGCGGCCGGTGATTTTGGCCGCCCCCCAAAGCGCGGCGGCGCTGGCGTTCACGGCGCTGGGCGCGCGCGTGCGGGGTGCGCTCGGGGCATGAGCCAGATCGGGTTTTACCATCTGACGCGCTCGGATTTGTTTGCCGCCCTGCCCGCCCTGCTGGGGCGCACGCTGGCGGCGAAGGAGACCGCGCTGGTGGTGTGCCCCGATGAGGCGACGCTGCGGGTTATGGATGAACGGCTATGGACCTGCGCCAGCCCCGACTGGCTGCCCCATGGCACCGCCGCCACGCCCCACCCCGAATGGCAACCGGTGTTTTTGACGCTTATAGCCGAGGAGAACCCGGCAAAGGCGCGGTTTTTATTTTGCGTGAATGGCGCGGGGGCTGATGCGGCTTCTGGCTTTGCGCGGGTGTTTGATTTGTTTGACGGCAATGACCCGGACGCGGTGGCCGCCGCGCGCGGGCGCTGGAAAGCCGCCAAGGAGGCCGGGTATGAGCTGGCTTATTGGAAGCAGGAAGAGAGCGGATGGGTCAAGGCGGGTTAAGGTGATGACATGATTGATCTTCCTCTGCTGCTGGCGTTTCTGGCTGCCGCCTCGGTGCTGACGATCACGCCGGGGGTGGATACGGCGATGGTGCTGCGCGCCGCGGCGGTGGAGGGGCGGCGGTCGGCGGCCTTGGCGGCGTTTGGTGTTGCCTTGGGCTGTCTTTGCTGGGGGGCGATTGCCGCGCTGGGGCTGGGCGCGCTGCTTCGGGCATCTGAGGTGGGCTACGCGGTCGTTAAATTCGCGGGCGCGGCGTATCTTGTGGCGCTGGGGGTCAGGCTGTTGGCGAAGCCACGCACGGCTTTGACGGAAGCGGGGCGCCCGAAGGGACGGCCAGGCGGGGCGTTCTGGAGAGGGGTTTTCACCAACCTCCTGAATCCGAAAGTGGGGTTGTTCTACGTGACGTTCCTGCCGCAATTCGTGCCGCCGCATAGGGGCGTCGCGGGATATTCGTTTGGTCTGGCCTGCCTGCATGTGGCTTTGACACTCGCCTGGTTCGCGGTGCTGATTGCCGCCACGGCGCCTGTGGGCAAATTTCTCCTGCGCCCCAAGGCCGTGAAAATTCTGGACCGCCTGACCGGCGGCATTTTCGTGGCGTTTGGGATCAGGCTGGCGACGTCGACGGTTCGTTGATGAGCCGCGCCCCCGGGGGCGGAGTTTTACGACCGCACTTGGGTCAGCCAGTCTTCGAGGTTGTAGTAATTGGTGACGCGGGTGATTTTGCCCTGGGCGATGGTGAAGAACGCGCCGCCGGGCAAGAGGTAACGCTGGCCTGAGGCCTCGGGGAGGCCGGGCTGGGTGGTGAGATATTGGCCGTGCACGACATATTCGGCCGCCGCGCGGGTGCCGTCAGGCGTGGCTATGATGACGATATCGGTGAGGCGCTCGGCATAGGCGCGCTGCATGTCGGCCATGAAGGCCGCGAAAGCGGGTTTGCCGTGTTCGGGCGCGCCTTGGTTGATGTCGTGGCGGACATCATCGGCGAGCAGGGCGAGCATGGCTTGGGCGTCGCCGGCGTTGAAGGCGTTGTAATAGGCGGTGATGAGGGCGAGGGTGGCGGCGTGGGGCATGGTTTGCTTTCAGGCGCGGCGGCCGAAGAGTTTTTCGAGGTCGGATTCTGACAGGCGCAGAAAGGTTGGGCGGCCATGGGCGCAGGTGGCGGCACGGGGGGTGGCTTCCATGTCGCGCAGCAGGCTGTCCATTTCCTCATAGGCGAGTTTGCGCCCGGCGCGGATGGAGCGGTGGCAGGCGAGTCTGGCCAGGGCGGCGTCGAGCCTGGCTTCCAGGCTGAGCGCGGCGCCGCTTTCGGCGAAGTCCTCGGCCAGATCGCGGAGCAGGCCGGCGGCGTCGGGGTTTTTGAGCGCGGCGGGGGCGGAGCGGACCATGATGGCGCCGGGGCCGAAGGCTTCGATTTCGAGACCCAGCCGGGCGAGCAGGGGGGCTTCGGCCAGCAGGCGCTCGGCATCGAGGGGGGTGAAATCGACCACCACCGGCACCAGCAGTGGCTGGCTGGGCACGGCGCCCTCGCGGAAGGCGGCGCGGAGTTTTTCCTCGGTCAGGCGCTCATGGGCGGCGTGCTGATCGACGATGACGAGCGCGCCATCGGATGCCTGGGCGAGAATGTAGGTGTCGAGGATCTGGCCCAGGGGCGCGCCCAGCGGGTGATCGCGGTAGGAGGTTTCGGGCGGGGCTTGGGGCAGGCGCGCCTGGGGCGGGGCGTGGAAGCCGAGCTCGGCCTCGGCGAAGCCGCGCGCGGGGGCGCTGGGCGGCGGCGGGGCGCGGAAGCTGAAATGGGGCTGGCGCTGAGGCATGCTGGGCAGGGTGGCGATGGGAGCGAGGTCGAGCGAGACCGGCGTGGCCAAAGCGCGCCCGATGGCGCCGATGACCAGGGCGCGTATGCCGTTCTGATCGGCGAAGCGCAGCTCGGTTTTGGCGGGGTGGACGTTCACATCCACCGCGTCAGGGGGGATGGTGAGGGTGAGTGCCGCCACGGGGTAGCGCCCGGCGGGGATGACCTCGCGGTAGGCCAGGCGGAGCGCCAGCTTGAGCACCGGGTCTTGCACCGGGCGGCCATTGACCACGAAGCTTTGCAGGGCGCCCGTGGCGCGGTTGAGCGCGGCCGGGCCGATGAAGCCCTGGAGCATGACACCTTCGCGCTCGGCGGTGAGGGGGATGAGGGAAGCGGCGGCCTCGCGCCCGAACAGGGCGCTGATGCGGGCGCGTTCGTCTTGAACGGGGACATCGAAGAGCACGCGCTCATCGGCCACCAGGCGAAACGCCACGTGTGGGGCGGAGAGTGCCAGGCGCCAGACGGCGCGCTCGGCGGCTTCGCCCTCGGCGCGGGGCGAGCGCAGAAATTTGCGGCGCGCGGGCGTGGCGTAGAACAGATCCTCGACGATGGCGGTGGTACCGGGCAGGCCGGGGCTGGGCGCGATATCGCTGACGGCGCCGCCCGCCACGCGGATGCGCGCGGCCTCGGGCTGATGGGGGGGGCGCGAGATGAGGGTGAGCTTGGCCGCCGCGCCGATGGAGGGCAGCGCCTCGCCGCGAAAGCCCAGCGTGGGGATTTCGACCAGCGTTTCATCGCGCAGCTTTGAGGTGGCGTGGCGCTCGATGGCGAGCGGCAGCTCATCGGAAGGGATGCCGATGCCGTTATCGATGATCTCGATGCGCGCGATGCCGCCGCCGGCCAGAATGACCTCGATACGGGTGGCGCGGGCATCCAGCGCGTTCTCAACCAGTTCCTTGACCGCCGCCGCCGGGCGCTCGATGACCTCGCCGGCGGCGATGCGGTTAACGATGAGTTCTGGCAGGCGGCGAATGGCGGACATAAGCGGCGTTTAACACGGCCGCCCGAGTCTGGGGAAAGATCAGGAGACGGCCGCGCCCATGGTGGCGCGGGCAACCGCGCGCGAGGCGGGCTCGCCGAGTAACGGCCCCTGGCCCGTGTGGCAGCCCTGGGCGCGGAGCTGGGTGAGCTGGGCCTCTTGCTCGATGCCGGGCGCGGTGACGGTGAGGTGCAAATTCGCCGCCAGGGAGAGGCTGGCGGCGACGATGGCATCGGCCGTTGGGTCTTGGCCGAGCTTTTGGGTGAAACGCCGGTCGAGCTTGACGCGGGTGACGGGGAGGTTGACCAGCGCCCCCAGCGAGGAGGCGCCAGAGCCGAAATCTCCCAGTACCACCCCGATATTTTGCGCGCGCAAGGCGGTGATCAGGCTCAGGGCCTGCTCGCGGCGGGCGGCGAGCAGGGGTTCGCTCAGCTCGATCTCGAATTGTTCGGGTTTGAGGGCGGTTTTGCGCAAGACGGCCTGGAGGCGCGCGAACCAGTGAGGGTCTTGGAGCTGGGGGGCGCCGATGCCTAGCTCGACGCGCGGGGCGCCGGAGGCGTGCGCCTCGGTGCAGGCGCGCTCGATGAGCTGGGCGCCCAGCTCGAGCGCGAGGCCGGCCTCCTCGGCGGCTTTCATGAATTGCTCGGGCACCAGCAAGCCCTGGAGGGGATGCTGCCAGCGGGGCAGAGCCTCGAACCCGGCGAGGCTCATGTCGCGCAGATTATAAATAGGCTGATATAGCAGGCGGATTTCACCGTGGCCGATGGCGCTGCGTACCTCATCGCGCAGATGGGCGGGGTCGGGGGGCGGCGGGGTTTCACGCACCACGGGGGCGGCGCGCAGGCGGGCCACATCTTCATGGCGGAACATGTGCAGACGCCCGCCGCCCGCGCGCGCCGCCTGGGCCAGGGCCTGCTCGGCCGCCGCCATGAGCTGCGCGGCATCGGCCGCATGGTCGGGGCAAAGCGCCAGACCGATGGAAAGTTGCAACGTGACCAGCTGACCTTGGATGATGAAGGGTTCGCCGCAGGCGGCCATGATCTGACCGCCGAGCGAGAGGCCGCGATTGGGGGCGCTGGCGGCGGGCAGAAGCAGGGCGAATTTATCGCTGCCCAGGCGGGCGAAAATATCATCCTTGGCGAGCATGGCCCGCAGGCGCTCGGCAAATTGCCGCAGCAGCAGGTCGCCGGCATCGCGGCCGTGCTGTTCGTTCACGCGCTTGAACTGGTCGATATCGGCCAGAAACAGGGTGACGGTGCCGTGCCCCTGGTCGTTGGCGGCGACGGCCTGGCGCAGGAGTTGGGTGAAATACGCGCGGTTGGGCAGGTTGGTCAGCGGATCATAGTGGGCGAGGCTGGCGATTTTGGCGGCGTCTTCCGCGTGGCGGGAAATATCGCGCAGCGCCGTGGCGGTGGCGGGCTGACCGTCAAATTCCAGGGGACGCGAGGCGATCTCGACCAGGAGCTCGGTTTTGTTGGCGCGCAGGAGGTGGAAGCTGGCCATTTCGGGGCCCGGTGCCTCAAGCATGGCGCGGAAGGTGGCAACTTCATCGCCACGGGCGAGGGTGGCGAAATTCTGCCCCAGCCACTCGCGCTCACGGACCCCGAGCAGGCGGGTGAGCGCGCTGTTCATGAACAGGATCACGCCCTGGCGATGGATGAGCAGGCCATCCAGGCTGGCATCGCCCAGGGCGCGGGCCCACAGGCGCTGGCTGGCTAATTGACGCTCGAACTCACGGCGGATGAAGGCGCCCTGGCCCCATAAAAACACCAGTGCCCCGCCCAGCAGCGCGAGTGCCGCCAGCAGCCCGAACCCGATGATGCCTTGTGCCGACATGGTACCGCGCCTCCGCGCCGAAGGGTAAATGGCTTAGTAAGAATGACGGGAAATGCTTAAACCTTGCTCAATGGCGTTTGGGAAAATACTGTTTGCCACGACGAACCAGCCGGACGCCGGCGAAGCCGCAGGGGGATTGGGTGAAAATTCTTGTGTTTCAGCATGCCGCCAGTGAACATCCGGGCAGTTTTGGTGAGGTGATGCGCGCGCGCGGGGTGGCATGGGACGCCGTGGAGCTTGATGAGGGCGAGCGGATTCCCGATTTGGCCGGGTACGATGCGCTGCTGGTGATGGGCGGGCCGATGGATGTGTGGGAAACCGACGCCCACCCCTGGCTGGTGGAGGAAATGGCGGCGATCAGGCGCTGGGTGGCGGCGGGGCGGCCTTATCTGGGTGTGTGTCTGGGCCACCAGCTGCTGGCCAGCGCCTTTGGTGGCCATGTGGCGACCATGGAACAAGGCCCGGAAGTGGGGATATTGCGCGTGGCGGTCGAGGACGATCCGCTGTTCGCGGGGATCGCCCCGGTATGCACCAGCTTTGAGTGGCATAATGCCGAAGTGAAGCGCCTACCCGAGGGCGCGAAACTGCTGGCGCGCGGCGCGCATTGCCCGGTGCAGGCGATGAAGCTGGGACAGAATGCCTATGGCATTCAGTTTCACATGGAGCTGATGCACCATACCGCCGAGGCTTGGGCGGAAATGCCCGAATATCGCGCGGGGTTGGAGCGGGTGCGCGGCTCGCTGGCCGAGGTGCAGGCGGAAGTGACGGCCCATTTCGCGCCGCTTTACGCCCATGCGACGCAACTTTTTGGAAACTTCTTGACGATTGCGGAGACCAGGGGAAGCGTGGCAACATAAGGTTGCAATGACACGCAAGATACTCGCCTTTGCCCTTTTGATCAGCCTGCCCGGCCCCGTGTTTGCCCAGGCTCCGCCGCCGGCGGCCGTGACCATTAGCGGTTTTAGCGCCGTGGGGCCGGGAGACAGCCCCACGGCCCAGGACCCGGCGGCAGGCACGGGGCCGATGGAGATTTCGTTCAGCGACGGCACCAGCGCCGCCTTTGGGCTGGCAACCGATGCCGTTTATGGCGACCAGGTGGGGTTTCTCGATGTGCAATTAAGCCCGGATAAGACCACGCTTGGGTATTTGGAAAGTTTTGACGACTGCGCCCAACCCAGCCCGTGTGCGATGGAGCTGAGCCTGTGGCGGGGCGGCAAGGTGATATACCGGTTCCGGCCGCAGGTGGGCATGGTGTGGGGGTGGCAATTCTCGCCCGATGGGCGCGAGATTTATGTGCAGACCGGCTACCCGCAAAACGATACGGTGGGGGTCTATCACCGGATTTTGCTGAGCGCGGGGCGGGAGGTGGAAACCTATGACCCGGGCAATGAGGACGGGGCCGCGCCGGCCCCGGCAAGCGCGGCGGGCAAGCCCGCCAGCACGCCGGCAAAACCTGACTGGGTGGCGGCGTTTAAGGACCCGACGCAGTAAAGCGCCAGATTTTCACCCGCGCCTTGCCGTGGGCGCGCTCAGCCAGAAGCATGGGCGTGGGTATGGTGTCGCCCGGGCCGAACTCGGCCACGATGACCGCGCCCTCGGCCAGCCAGCCATGCGCGGCCAGGGCTGAAAGCGCCTGGGGCACCAGATTTTGGCCATAAGGCGGATCAAGAAACACCAGATCATGCGGTGTGCCGGGCGGGGGCTGGCGGAGATCACCCGCGACGACGCGGGTGAGCGCCCCGGCCCCGCAGGCCGCGATGTTGGCGCGCAAGGCGCGCAGGGCCGGGGCTGATTGCTCGAAAAACACCGCCTGGGCCGCGCCGCGCGACAGGGCCTCGAGCCCATAAGCGCCGGTGCCCGCGAATAGATCGAGCAGCTTGGCGCCGCGCAGCTCGCACCAGGGCGCATGGGCCAGAATATCGAACACCGCCTGACGGGCGCGCACATTCGTTGGCCGGGTCTCGCTCCCCTCGGGCGCCAGCAGGCGGCGGCCGCGCCAGGCCCCCGCGATAATCCGCGGTCCATGGGCGGTGGTCATGGTTTGTGCGCTCCCCAAGGGGGCGCTGCCCCCCTGCCAAGGGCCGAGAGGCCCTTGGCACCCACCCGGTTTGTCTCGGGTCCCCCCACAAGGGGGGTGCCCGAGACAAACCGATGATTGAGATCCAGGGGCTCGGCCCCTGGTGGGGGGGTCAAGGGGGGGCAAAATGGGAGGGGCAAGGGGGGGCAAAGCCCCCCTTGGGAACCACGCACATACATGGTCATTTGCCGCGCAGGAACGGGATTTGTTCGCGCAGGATTTTGCCGTTGACTTCCTCGACGGCGCCGCGCGGGAGGTTGCCGAGCTGGAAGGGACCGTAAGCCACGCGGATGAGGCGGGTGACGGGCAGGTTGAGGGCCTGCATGACGCGGCGGATTTCGCGGTTTTTGCCTTCCTTGAGGCTCATATGCAGCCAGGTGTTGGAGCGCTGGACGGAATCGATGCCGGCAGTGATGGGGCCGTATTTAACGCCCTCGACGGTAATACCGTTTTCCAGGCGCTTGAGCACCTCGGGGTTGACGCCGCCATGGACGCGCACGCGGTAGCGGCGCAGCCAGCCGGTGGTGGGGAGTTCAAGTTCGCGGGCGAGGGCACCATCGTTGGTGAGGAGCAGCAGACCTTCGGAGGTGAGGTCGAGCCGGCCAACGGAGATGACGCGGGGCATGTCCTCGGGCAGTTTTTCGAAGACGGTCGGGCGGCCTTCGGGGTCTTTGTGGGTGGTCACCAGGCCGTCGGGTTTGTGGTAGCGCCACAAGCGCGAGCGCTCGGGCTCGTTGACGGGTTTGCCATCGACCAGCACCATATCGCCGGGTTTGACGAACATTGCGGGGTGGGTGACGGGCTCATTGTTGAGCTTGACGCGCCCGGCCAGGATCATGGCCTCGGCGTCACGCCGCGAGGAGATGCCGGCGCGGGAGAGGAATTTGGCGATGCGCTCGCCACGGGCTTCGGTGTCACTCATGGCAGGCCTGGATGAACGCGGCGTAAAGGGCGTGGTCGCCCGGATCGACGAAATATTCCGGGTGCCACTGCACGCCGATGCAGAATTTCCGCGTGGGGTCCTCGATGCCCTCGATCACGCCGTCGGGGGCGATGGCGTTGATTTTGGCGTGGCCGTGGCGGCGCACCGCCTGGTGGTGGGAGGAATTGACCTGCATGTTCGCGCCGACAATGTCGGACAGGCGGGTGCCTTGCAGGATTTCGACCTCGTGGGCGGGGGCGTAATGCATGGTTTTCTGCTCATGCTCAAGACCGGCGGGGAAGGCCTCGGGGATGTGCTGGTGGAGCGTGCCGCCCAGCGCGACCGCCAGGAGCTGCTGGCCGCCGCAAATGCCCAGCACGGGCATATTGCGCGCCATGGCGCCCTTGAGGAAGGCCAGCTCAGCGGTGGTGCGGTCTTCCTTGAGCGACACCGTCTCGTGGCGGTCATGCTCACCGTAGAGGCTGGGGTCAACGTCGAAGGCGCCGCCGGTGACGATGAGACCGTCGAGCTGGTCGAGATACGCCTCGGCCAGGGCGGCGTCGTGCGGGAGGGCGATGGCCAGGCCGCCATGGCGGTTCACGGCGTCAAAATAATTCTGGCGCAGGGCATACCAGGGATATTTGGACCAGCCCCCGGCCGGTTCGGCGTCGAGCGTGAGGCCTATGAGCGGGCGTTTTTTCATGATCTCCCCCTAGACCGGCGGGCGGGGGGAATGCAAACGGAGAGACATGATGGAGCGGGCGATTGCGGCGGCCAAGGCGGCCGGGCAGGCGGGCGAGGTGCCGGTGGGCGCGGTGGTGACCGGGCCCGATGGTACGGTGCTGGCCGTGGCGGCGAACGAGGTGGAGCGCCGGGCCGATCCGCTGGCCCATGCCGAGATGCTGGCGCTGAGCGCCGCGCGGGCCAGGGGGGGTGAGAAATATTTGCTGGCCTGCACGCTGACCGTGACGCTGGAGCCTTGCGCGCTGTGCGCCGCCGCCATGGCCGCGCTGCGGGTGGGGCGGGTGGTGTTTGGCGCCTATGACCCCAAGGGCGGCGCCGTTGAGCACGGGCCGCGTTTGTTTGAGCAGCCAACCATTCACCACCGGCCGGAAGTGATTGGCGGCGTGCGCGAGGCGGAGTGCGCGGCCTTGCTGCGGGAGTTTTTTGGAGACAAGCGGCGTGCCTGATTTTTCGCTCGAGGCCGGGATCGGCGGGATTGTGGCCGGGGTGGATGAGGTGGGGCGCGGGCCGCTGGCCGGGCCGGTGGTGGCGGCGGCGGTGATTTTGCCGGATGATTTGAGCGGTCTCGAGGGGCTGCTCGATGATTCGAAGAAACTCTCGGCGGCACGGCGGGCGCGGGCCTTGGCGGCGTTGAGGGAGGCCGGGGCGGTGATGGCCGTGGGCGCGGCCAGTGTGACCGAGATTGCGCGGCTGAATATATTGTGGGCCTCGATGCTCGCCATGGAACGGGCGGTGGCGCGGCTGAGCGTGCGCCCAACGCATTTGCTGATTGATGGCAACCGCGCCCCGCGCACGGCCATTGCGGCCAGTTGCGTGGTGAAGGGGGATGCGAAATCGCTCTCGATCGCCGCGGCCTCGATTGTGGCCAAGGAGGTGCGCGACCGGCTGATGCGTAAGCTCGATGCCCGCCACCCCGGCTATGGCTGGGCCGGTAATGCCGGCTACCCCGCGCCCGCGCACAGGGCGGCGATTATCCGGCTGGGCGCGACGCGCCACCACCGGGCCGGGTTTGGCCGGCTGCTGTGAGGGCGCTTGCCAAGCTGGCCGGCGGGCGTTAGGGGCGGCGTAGATGCAGGTGGCCCTGGAAGCAGGGCTGAAACGGGAACGGGGCCAAGCCCCGGCTGCCCCCGCAACTGTGAACGGCGAGCAACCCCCTTGAGGCCATTGCAATCATGCGAGAAGGCGGGGTGGAGCGGTGACCCGTGAGCCAGGAGACCGGCCTGTATCGAGACTTTTGCGCTGAACTGGGCGGGGTGCACCAGTGATGAAGGGGTAAAGCCCCCGAGCCGATGTCGCTGTGAGGAAACGGGCGGCGCGTGCCGCCCCAGGCGATGAGGGCAGTGATGCTCAGAGTACGTTTATTGTTGATGGTTTCCCTCTCGGCGCTGGCCGTGCGGGCGGCGCATGCCGATGAGACACCCATTACCGTGACCGCCACGCGCGTGGCGAGCCCGGCCGACAAGGTGCCGGCCAGCGTGACCATTCTGACCCGCAAGGATTTTGCCGCCAAGGGCGCGACCACCCTGGCGCAGGCGCTCGATGGCGTGCCGGGCGTGAATGTGGTGCAGTCGGGCGGGGATGGCGGGCAGACCAGCCTGTTCATGCGCGGCACTGGGTCATCGGACGTGCTGGTGCTGCAAGATGGCGTGCCGGTGAACGACCCCGTGACCGCCAACGGCGAATATAATTTCGGCACGCTCACGCTCGATGACATCGAGGAGATCGAGATCATCCGCGGGCCGCTGGCGGCGCAATATGGCTCGAGCGCGCTGGGCGGGGTGATCAACATCATCACCAAGCGCGGCGTGCGCCCCGGCAGCACCAGCGTGACCGTGGCGGGCGGGTTGCCCATGCAGGGGCGGGTGAGCGCCCAGACCTCGGGGGTGAGGGGCAGGCTCGATTACGCGCTGACCGGCGCGCTGGCGGGCGAGGCGGGGTTTGACAACACCCCCCAGCGCATGACCAGCGTTTATGCCAACCACCGCGATGCCTACCGGTCGAAGATGGCATCGCTGCAGCTGGGCTACCACGTGACGCCCGAAACCCGGCTTTATGGTATTTTGCGCGCCCAGAGCACGCATTCGGCGTTTCCCGATCTGGGCTATCCGGTGTTTGACGACCCCAACCAGACCGATGATATTGCTCAATATTTCGGCAAGCTTGGGGTGTCGTCGGCGTTGGCGGACGGGCGCTGGCGGAGCGATTTGTTCGTGGCGCAGCTGGCGTCGCAGACACATTACCGGAACCTCTATGACGCCACCGACCCGAACGGCATGGCGATTAATGAGATTGATTCCGGCGGGCGGACCGATGCGCAATGGAATAACCTCTACCGCCTGCCCGATTGGGGCGCGGCGCGGTTCACCACCCTGAGCTTTGGCGCCGAATATGCCAACAGCACGGCACGGGAGAAATCCTTCAGCGCTTATTATGGCTATCCTTTTAATACCTTCGTCCATGCCAGCCAGCATGAATGGGCCGGACATGCGGGGGTGCAGACCACCCTGGCCAACCGCCTGACCCTGAACGCCGCGCTGCGCGATGATGCGGTTTCGGGCTATGGCAACGCCGCCACCTGGCAACTGGGCGGCGTGCTCGAACTGCCGGAACTCGACACGCGGCTGAAAGCCTCGGCGGGCACCGGGTTCGAGGCGCCTTCGCTGTTTGATTTGCACTATACGGCCTATTCGGGCGGGGCGCTGGTGGATTTCGGCAACCCGAATTTGCGCCCGGAATATTCGCTGGGCTGGCAGATGGGCCCGGAATTCACCTTGCCGCTGTTTGGGCGCGCGGATGGCGCCGACCTCTCGGTGACCTATTTCGCCAGCGACATGCGCGATTTGATTGTGAGCGTGCCGGTGGGGAGTTTTTATACGGAAGCCAATGTGTACCGGGCCCATATCTCGGGCGTGGAGAACAGCCTGACGCTGCGCCCCTGCGGCTGGCTCTCGGCGGCGCTGGGATATACTTACACCCACATCGACTCAGCCGATGAAAGCGCCCGGCTGCGCCGGCCCACCAGCCAGGCCAGCGCCAGCGTGACCCTGACCCCCCTGCCCCGCCTGAGCCTGACCACCAACGTGACCTATACGGGGCGGTTCTTGGATTATGTTTATGACAATAACGGCTACCCGCTGGGGGTGCGCAGCTCGAACCCCGGCACGGTCGTCAATCTGGCGGCGCGCTATGAGATTGATCCGCGCTTCACCGGGTTCGTGACCGCGCACAACCTGTTTGATTCGCGCTTTGAGCCGGTGAATGGCTACCAGATCAATGGGCCTTCGGTGATGGTGGGGATAACCGCGCGCATGGAGTAACCCGCGGCACCCGCCCCGGCGCGTATCCGGGGCGGGTACGTTTTCATGGAAGCGTTGCAGCTTGGTCATAGGATGACCGACCGGGCTTTGGTAGCAACGGAGCCATGAGAGTGTCTGTGAAGATCGCGCTTGGCAGTATTTTGGTGGGCGGCGTCGTGTTTGGCGCCAAGCTGGCGGCCGCGCATGTCAGCCACTCGACCGCGCTGTTTTCGGACGCGCTGGAGGCGATGGTGAATGTCGCCTCGTCGCTGCTGGCGCTGTATGCGCTGATTTTGGGCGCCAAGCCGGCCGATGAGGTGCATAATTACGGCCATGCCAAGGCTGAGCTGCTCTCGGCGGTGGCCACGGGGGCGATGATTCTGATCGCCGCCATGCTGATTTTTCAGCGCGCCCTGGCCACGGTGGTGCACCCCCCGGCGCTTGAGCCGCTGACGGGCGGGCTGGGGTTGGGGCTGGCGCTTAACGGCGCCGCCGGGGTGCTCAATGGGCTTTGGGCAATGCTGCTGATGCGCGTGGGACGGGCGCAGAAATCCGCCGCGCTGGTAGCCGACGGCAAGCATCTGCTCTCGGACCTGATTACCACCATTGGTATTCTGGTGGCGCTGCTGCTGGCCGCGTTTTTGCACATGCCGGTGCTCGACCCGCTGGTGGCGCTGGCAATTGCCGTGCAGATCGCCTGGATCGGCGGGCATACGGTGATGGATAACCTCTCGGGGTTGATGGACCGCGCGCCGCCACCGGATATGCAAGAGCGCATACAGCGGGCCGTGCGCGAGCATGCCAAGGGCGCGATCGAGGCGCATGATTTGCGGATCCGCGAGGTGGGCGCGGCGGGGTTTTTGGAATTTCACCTCGTGGTGCCGGGCGAAATGAGCGTGAACCAATCCCACAATATTTGCGACCGCATAGAGGCGGCGCTGAGGCAGGAAATGCCGGGGGTGATTATTACCATCCATGTCGAGCCGCCAGAGAAGGCGAAGGTGGCGGGGGCAATCGTGCCGTAAGGCGCGTTAGTAGCAAACGTGCCGTAAGGGGCGTTACTGGCAAATCTGCCGTAAGGCGCGTTGCTGGCGGTTATGCCTGATGGTTGGGCGGAGGGTTATGGGCCGCCTTCGATGATGCGGGGCAGGCCCGCATAGACATGAGGCAGGCCGGGTGCTGTGGCGCCGGGTGCCTCGTTGAGGGCATAGACATGCACGGCGCGGGCGGCGGCGGTTTGCAGCACGGCATTGCCATCGGGCAGGGCATGCGCCACCGCGCCGCCGGTGGTGAGCCCGCTGGGGCCTGGACCGGTGAGCGTGGCGAGGTCGAGCGGCATGTTACCCATGCGCCGCCACGCCGCCAGCACTAGGCGCTGGTAGGGCAGGCCCAGATCGGGCGAGGCGGAGTGGTAATCGGCGATGGCGGTGGCCCAGCTGCCGGTTTGGCCTTGGAGCTGGGCGACGAAGCGGGCGGCGTAATCGGCGTTCTGGGCGGGGTCGAAGGCATCGTCGAGGCTGGCGAAGGCGCCGGGGTGGGCCTGCAAGCTGACCTGGAAACAGCCGACATCGACATCATGCGCGCCCGAGGACAGCGCCAGGCGGGTATATTCGATGGCCGCCTGTTTGGAGGCGAAATATTGCCCTTGCCCATCGACATTGATGGTCCAGGGCCAGGGGGAGACGCGGCCGGTGAGGGCATCGGCGCGGCCGGATTCGACATCGCCGATGGAGATGAGCAGGTTGGCGGGCAGGTTATGGGCTTTTTCAGCCTGCTGGCCAGCGGCGGCGCACAAGGCTTCATCGGGGCCGGAGACGGGGGCGATGTTGCCCGCCGGTGGCAAGCCCGCATGGCGCAGAAACGCGGGCAGCGCGACCGGCCCCTGGGGGCCAAAAATCAGCTCCGGCCCAGCGGCGGTGAGCGCGTAAACGCGCGGCAGGCTGGCGGCCTGCACCGCCGCCCCGCTCATCACGCCCAGCAGGGCCGCCAGAATAAGCCGCAATTTCACCCCTCAATTGGTTCAAAGCCGGTATTACACCCAATTCATGCGCGAGCGCGAGGGGTTAGAGCGAGATGGGTTTACACCCACTCGCTCTACTCATGTTTTGACGAGCAATTTCATTGGTTTAAATCGTATCTGGCGATTCGATTTAAACCAATATTGCTCTCATGCGGCGCACGGCAGGCCCGCGCGGTCAAATTATAGCTCGCTTTTGCGGCGCAATATGGCTATGGGAGGCGGCAATTCATCAACGGACCACCGGGCCGGGCCGGATACTTCAGGTATCGCGGGTCGGTTTTGCTGTTCCAAACCTTGGGTAATTTCATGTCCGCGCCGAAAATCCGCAACATTGCCATTATCGCTCACGTCGACCATGGCAAGACCACGCTGACCGACCAGCTCCTTAAGCAGTCCGGCGCCTTTGCCGCCCACCAGGCCGTGGCCGAGCGCGCGCTCGACCGCAATGACCTGGAAAAGGAGCGCGGCATCACCATTCTCGCCAAGGTAGCCTCGGTGGTGTGGAACGATACGCGCATCAACATCGTCGACACCCCTGGCCACGCCGATTTCGGCGGCGAGGTGGAGCGTATTCTGAGCATGGTGGATGGCGCCGTGCTGCTGGTGGATGCCGCCGAGGGCGTGTTGCCGCAGACCAAGTTCGTGCTGGGCAAGGCGCTCGCGCGCGGGCTGAAGCCGATGGTGGTGGTGAACAAGATCGACCGTGGCGATGCCCGCCCGGACGATGTGCATAACGAGATTTTCGACCTGTTCGCGGCGCTCGGCGCCAATGAGGAGCAGCTCGACTTCCCCACCCTGTTCGCCTCCGGCCGCCAGGGCTGGGCCGTGGCCGACCTGAACGACCCGCGCGAAGGGCTGGGGCCGCTGTTTGAGCTGATCCTCAACCATGTGCCCGCCCCCAAGCTCGACACCGAGGGTCCGTTCGCCATGGTCGCCACCATTTTGGAGAGCGACAATTTTCTGGGCCGCGTGCTGACCGGGCGCGTGGAGCAGGGCCGCGCCACCATGAACATGCCCGTGAAGGTGCTGGGGTTGGATGGCAAGGTGATTGAGACCGGGCGCCTGACCAAGCTGCTCTCCTTCCGTGGCCTGGAGCGCGTGCCGGTGGATGAGGTGCAGGCCGGCGATATCGTGGCCGTGGCCGGGCTCTCGGATGCCACCATCCCGCACACGATTTGCGCCCCCGAAGTGGCCGAGCCGCTCAAAGCCACCCCGATCGACCCGCCGACTCTCTCGATGACCTTCCGCATCAATGACGGTCCGCTGGGCGGCCGCGAGGGCAAGAAGGTCACCTCGCGCCAGATCCGCGACCGGTTGATGAGCGAAATCGAGGGCAATGTCGCCATTCAGGTGAAGGTCTCGACCGAAACCGACGCGTTTGAGGTGTTTGGCCGTGGCGAATTGCAGCTTGGCGTGCTCATCGAGACCATGCGCCGCGAGGGGTTTGAGCTGACCATCGGCCGCCCGCGCGTGCTGACCCGCACGAACGAGGAGACCGGCGAGCGCGAGGAGCCCTATGAGGAAGCGCTGATCGACGTGGATGAGCCTTATGCCGGCGCGGTGGTGGAAAAGATGAGCCGCCGCAAGGGCGAGCTGATCGATATCCGCCCCTCGGGCGGTGATAAGCAGCGTCTGACCTTCCGTATCCCCTCGCGCGGCCTGATCGGCTATCACGGCGAATTCCTCACCGATACGCGCGGCACCGGCGTGATGAACCGCCTGTTCGCGGGCTACGGGCCTTGGAAAGGCAAGATCGAGGGGCGCCGCAATGGCGCGCTCATCTCGTCGGAGGATGGCGAGGCGGTGCAGTATGCGCTGTTCTATCTGCAGGATCGCGGCGTGCTGTTCGTGAACCCCGGCGAAAAGGTTTATGTGGGCATGATCCTCGGCGAGCATTCGCGCGAGAATGACCTCGATGTGAACCCGATCAAGGAAAAGAAGCTCACTAATATCCGCGCCGCCGGTAAGGATGAGGCCCTGCTGCTCACACCGCCGCGCCGCATGTCGCTCGAACAGGCTATCGCTTACATCGAGGATGACGAGCTGGTGGAAGTCACCCCCTCGGCCATCCGTATCCGCAAGCGCTACCTCGACCCCAACGAGCGCAAGAAAGCCGAACGCCGCGCCGACGACGCGGCCTGATCATCGAGGATGGTGCGCAAGGGGGACGCTGTCCCCCTTGACCCCCTGCCAGGGGCCGAGCCCCTGGACCTCAACAATTCGCCATAAAAAAGGGGCCCCATTAAGGGGCCCCTTTTTTATGGCGGGTGGGATCCAAGGGCCTCTCGGCCCTTGGCAGGGGTCCAGGGGGCAGAGCCCCCTGGGGCGCCATCCCCAACGATCAGATCTGCAGCAGCAGACGGCGGGGGTCTTCGAGGCTTTCCTTCACGCGCACCAGGAAGGAGACGGCTTCGCGGCCATCGATGATGCGGTGATCGTAGGAGACGGCGAGGTACATCATCGGGCGGATGACGATCTGGCCGTTCACGACGACGGGGCGGTCCTGGATTTTGTGCATGCCCAGAATCGCCGACTGGGGCGGGTTGAGGATGGGCGTGGACATCAGCGAGCCGTAGACGCCGCCATTGGTGATGGAGAAGGTGCCGCCCGAGAGCTGTTCGAGCTTGAGCGAGCCGTCCTTCGCGGCCTTGGCGAAGCCGGCGATTTCGGCTTCGATTTCGGCGATCGACTTCTGGTCGGCGTCGCGGATGACGGGGACGACCAGACCGGAGGCGCCGCCGACGGCGATGCCCATATGGACGAACTTCTTGTAGATGATGTCATCACCGTCGATTTCGGCGTTGACAGCGGGGAATTCCTGCAGCGCGGCGCACACGGCCTTGACGAAGAAGCCATTGAAGCCGAGGCGGACGCCCTTGTGCTTCTTCTCGAAGCTGTCTTTGTACTCGGCGCGCAGGCCCATGATCGCGCTCATATCCACCTCGTTGAAGGTGGTGAGCATGGCCGCCGTGTTCTGGGCTTCCTTCAGGCGGTTGGCGATGGTCTTGCGCAGGCGGGTCATTTTGACGCGCTCTTCGCGAGATTCCAGCGCGCGCGGGGCTTTGGGCGCGGCAGCGGCCGCCGCCGGGGCGGCGGGCTTGGCGAGGAACTCGAGCACGTCACCCTTGGAGACGCGGCCATCTTTGGCGGTGCCCTGAATGGCGGCGCCGCTCAGGTTGTTTTCCTCGATCAGTTTTGCGGCGGCGGGCAGCGGCGCGACGCCGGGGCGGCCAACCGGACCGGGCGCGGCCTGCGGGGCGTGCACGCCCGCCACCGGGGCGGGCGCGGCTTCCTTGATGGGAGCGGCGACACCGGCGGCATCCACGCGGCCCAACAGAGCGCCGACCTCAACTTCCGCGCCTTCGGCGGCGATGATCTCGGACAGCACGCCGGCGGCGGGGGCGTTGACTTCCACCGTCACCTTGTCGGTTTCGAGCTCGACCACGGGCTCGTCGGCGGCCACGGCCTCGCCGGCTTTCTTGATCCAGCGCGCGATGGTGGCGCTGGTCACGCTTTCGCCCAGGGTGGGGACTATGATGTCGGCTGCCATGCTCTCTCCTGCAGATGACGGTTTTCGTATGTGCGGTTAATTCAGATTGTTCAGACGCTCAATGCCTGGTCGACCAGCGCCGCCTGCTCGGCGGCGTGGACTTTGGCCAGGCCCGTGGCGGGCGACGCCGCCGCCGGACGGCCGACATAGACCGGACGCTTGGCGACATTGCCGATGGTGGTGAGAACCTGCTCGAGCTTGCGGTCGAGGAAGCTCCAGGCGCCCATGTTCTCGGGCTCTTCCTGGCACCACACCACTTCGGCCGCGACGTAGGGCTCGAGCACTTTTTTCAGGCTTTGCACGGGCAGCGGGTAGAACTGCTCGAGGCGGACCAGGGCGACATCCTGAATGCCGCGTTTGCGGCGCTCCTCGAGCAGGTCGTAATAGACCTTACCCGAGCACAGCACGACGCGCTTGACCTGCGGGGCGGGCACCAGCTCGTCGGTCTCGGGGATGACGTACTGGAAGCTGGAGCCCTCGGCGAAATCGGCCAGTTTGGAGACGCAGAGCTTGTGGCGCAGCAGGGATTTGGGCGTCATCAGCACCAGCGGCTTGCGGTAATTGCGCTTGAGCTGGCGACGGAGCGCGTGGAAGTAATTGGCCGGGGTGGAGATGTTGCCGACGATCATGTTGTTCTCGGCGCAGAGCTGGAGGTAACGCTCCAGACGGGCCGAGCTGTGCTCGGGGCCCTGGCCTTCATGGCCGTGGGGCAGCAGCATCACCAGGCCGCACATGCGCAGCCACTTGGTTTCACCCGAGGCCAGGAACTGGTCGATGATGACCTGGGCGCCGTTGGCGAAATCGCCGAACTGGGCCTCCCACAACACCAGCACGTTGGGGTTGGCCAGGGCGTAGCCATATTCAAAACCCAGCACGCCGACTTCGGAGAGCAGGGAGTTGAAGATTTCGATGGGCGCCTGACCCTCGTGGATGTTGTTGAGCGGGGTGTATTCGTTCTGGTTCTGCTGATCGATGAGCACGGCGTGGCGCTGCGAGAAGGTGCCGCGCTGCACGTCTTCGCCCGAGAGGCGGACGCGATTGCCATCGAGCAGCAATGTGCCGAAGGCCAGCGCCTCGCCGGTTGCCCAGTCGATGCCTTCGCCGGTCTCGATGGCCTGTTTCTTGGCCTCCAACTGGCGGAGAATCTTGGGGTTGGCGTTGAAATCTGCCGGGGCGGAGGAGATGGCGGCGCCGACCTCCTTGAGCTGGGCGAGCGGGGCGGCGGTGTCGTCGACCGCTTCGGGCTGCTCGGCGGCGGCGCTCAGGCCGGTCCAGTGGCCTTCCAGCCAGTCGGCCTTGTTGACCTTGTAATCCTTGGCGCCTTCAAAGGCGGCTTCGAGTTCTTGGTTATAGTCATCCGCGATCTGCTTGGCTTCGGCCTCGGAGACCGAGCCTTCCTTGGCCAGGCGCTCGGCATAGAGGGCGCGGGTGGTTTTTAGGGCGCGGATGGCCTTGTACATGACCGGCTGGGTGAAGGCTGGCTCGTCATTCTCGTTATGGCCGTGGCGGCGATAGCAGACCAGATCGATGACGACATCGGTGCCGAACTCGCAGCGGAATTCAGCCGCGAGGCGGGCGGCGAACACCACGGCCTCGGGATTGTCGCCATTGACGTGCAGGATGGGCACCTGGATGGCCTTGGCCACGTCGGTGCAATAGAGGCCCGAGAAGGCGTGGGCGGGGACGGTGGTGAAGCCGATTTGGTTATTGACCACCACATGGATGGAGCCGCCGGTGCGGTAGCCGATGAGCTGGCTCATGGCCAGGGTTTCATAGACCAGGCCCTGGCCGGCGAAGGCGGCGTCGCCGTGCAGCTGGATGGCCATGGCGGAGCGGCGGGTGCGGTCGCCCATCATGTCGAGGCGGGCACGGATCTTGCCGACCACCACGGGATCCACCGCCTCGAGATGCGAGGGGTTGGGCTGGAGCGAGAGATGCACCTTGTTGCCGTTGATGACCACATCGGTCGAGGTGCCGAGATGGTATTTCACGTCGCCCGAGCCTTGCACATCCTCGGGCTTGGCGGACGCGCCGCCGAACTCGGAGAACAGCGCGACGAGAGGCTTTTTGACGACGTTGACCAGCGTGTTGAGGCGGCCGCGATGGGGCATGCCGATGGCGATTTCACGCACGCCGTTGCCAGCCGCCGCCTCGATGATGGCGTGCAGGGCGGGGATGGTGCTTTCGCCGCCCTCAAGCCCGAAGCGCTTGGTGCCGACGAAGCGGCGCTGGCAGAAATTCTCGAAGGAATCGGCCTCGGTCAGCTCGCGGAGCAGCTTGGCCTTGGCCTTGGGCGAGAAGGCCTCAAGCCAGGGCGCGCCTTCGATGCGGCGCTGGATCCAGCTTTTCTGGGCTGGGTCCTGGATATGCATGAACTCGACGCCGATTTCACCGCAATAGGATTTGCGCAATACTTTGATGACGTCGCGCAGGGTCGCGGTTTCGAAACCGAGCACGCCATCGAGAAAGATCGGGCGGTCGAGGTCGGCGGGTTCGGTGAAGCCGTAGGTGGCGGGGTCGAGCTCGGGGTGCTTGCCGGGCTGCTTGAGATTCAGCGGGTCGAGCTGAGCCTCGAGATGGCCGCGCACGCGGTAGGCGCGGATGAACATCAGGGCGCGGATGGAGTCGAGCGTGGCGGCGCGGGTTTCGGCCGTGGTGGGCGCGGCTTTCACGTCCTTGGGCGCGGCCTCTGCCGAGACGGTCTCGAACACCGAGGGGCGCGGCGCCCAGGTGGCGCCCGAGGCGTCGGTGAGGATGGCGCGCTCCTCATCATCGAGGGCGGCGAAAAGGGCGGCAAAATCGGGGTCGACCGAATGCGGCGCTTCGAGCCATTTGGCGTAAAGCTGAGCGATGAACTGCGCGTTGGCGCCGTTCATGGCGGTTGCGATGACGTCTACACCAGCCATAGGATCTCTCCCCTTAACTCTCTCTGTTCGCCGCCCGGGCGGCAGCCAAACGCGAGCACCCGGATTGCTTGAATTCGGTGCCCACTTCCTGGCGGGCCATATAGGACAGATGGTTTATCATGCCGTTACCCAAGATGAAGGGGCAGGGTTGCCGAACATGCATGGTTTTGCATGTTGTGCCCCCCTGCCCCTGCACCGTGCCACGGTGGGGCGCAACGGTGCCCCGAAATGAAACACGCCGTACCCTGGGGTACGGCGTGTTCTGGATGCTTAGACCGAAAGGGCCTTGACCATGGTGCTGCCCAGCGCGGAGGGGCTGTCAGCCACATGGATCCCGGCTTCCTTCATGGCCGCGATCTTGGCCTGGGCGGTGTCCTTGCCGCCCGAGATGACCGCGCCGGCATGGCCCATGCGGCGGCCCGGAGGCGCGGTGGCGCCGGCGATGAAACCGACCACCGGCTTTTTGATCTTGTGCTTGGCCAGGAACTCGGCGGCGTCGATTTCCGACGGGCCGCCGATTTCGCCGATCATGATGATCGCCTGGGTTTCGTCATCGTGAAGGAACAGGTCGAGCACTTCGATGAAATCGGTGCCCTTGACCGGGTCGCCGCCGATGCCGACGCAAGAGGACTGGCCGAGGCCGGCGGTCGAGGTCTGGAGGACGGCTTCGTAGGTCAGGGTGCCCGAGCGGGACACGATGCCGATGGAGCCGCGCTTGTGGATGTGGCCGGGCATGATGCCGATCTTGCATTCATCGGGGGTGATGACGCCGGGGCAGTTGGGGCCGACGAGGCGCGACTTGGAGCCCGAGAGGGCGCGCTTGACCTTGACCATGTCGAGCACCGGAATGCCCTCGGTGATGGCGACGATCAGCTCGACGCCGGCATCGATGGCTTCGAGGATCGAGTCGGCGGCGAACGGCGGCGGCACGTAGATGGCCGACGCGTTGGCGCCGGTTTTGGCGACCGCCTCATGCACGGTGTTGAACACCGGCAGGTCGAGATGCTTGGTGCCGCCCTTGCCGGGCGTGACGCCGCCGACGACCTTAGTGCCGTAGGCGAGCGCCTGCTCGGAGTGGAAGGTGCCCTGGGCGCCGGTGAAGCCCTGGGTGATGACCTTGGTTTCCTTGTTGACGAGAATGGCCATTACGCGGCTTCCTTCACGGCTTTGACGATTTTCTCAGCGGCATCGGCCAGATTGTCGGCCGGGATGATGGGCAGGCCGGACTTGGCCATGATGTCCTTGCCGAGCTGCACGTTGGTGCCTTCCAGGCGCACCACCAGCGGCACGGAGAGCGAGACCTCGCGCGCCGCGGCGATGACGCCCTCGGCGATGACGTCGCAGCGCATGATGCCGCCGAAGATGTTGACCAGGATGCCTTCGACGTTCTTGTCGGACAGGATGATCTTGAAAGCCGCGGTCACGCGCTCCTTGGTCGCGCCGCCGCCGACATCGAGGAAGTTCGCGGGCTCGGCGCCGTAGAGCTTGATGATGTCCATGGTCGCCATGGCGAGGCCGGCGCCGTTGACCATGCAGCCGATATTGCCATCGAGCGCCACATAAGAGAGCGAGTGCTTGTTGGCTTCCAGCTCTTTGGGGTCTTCCTCGCCCTCGTCACGGAGCTTCTCGATCTCGGGGTGACGGTAGAGGGCGTTGTCGTCGAACGACACCTTGGCGTCGAGCGCGTAGATCTCGCCCGAACCGGTGACCACCAGCGGGTTGATTTCGATGATCGCGGCATCGAGCGCGACATAGGCGTTGTACATCGCGGTCACGAATTTGGCGAACACGCCGACCTGCTTGCCCTCGAGGCCGAGGCCGAAGGCGAGCTTGCGGGCGTGGAAGCCCGAGATGCCCGAAGCGGGATCGACCGGCGCGCGCAGGATCTTCTCGGGGTGGTGTTCGGCGACCTCTTCAATCTCCATGCCACCTTCGGTCGAGGCGACGATGACGATCTCGGAGACCGAGCGGTCGATCAGCAGGGAGAGATAGAGCTCGCGCTTGATGTCGCAGCCGGCCTCGACATAGACGCGGCGGACCAGGCGGCCGGCGGCGCCGGTCTGCTTGGTGATCAGCGTGTGGCCGATCATGGCGCTGGCGGCATCGCGCACTTCATCGAGGCTCTTGGCCAGGCGCACGCCGCCTTTGCCTTCGGGCTCTTCCTTGAACTTGCCGGCGCCGCGGCCACCGGCGTGGATCTGCGACTTCACGACATAGACGGGGCCAGGGAGCTTCTTGGCGGCCTCGACGGCTTCTTCCGGGGTCCAGGCCACATAGCCATCGAGAACCGCGACGCCATAGGCCTTCAGCAGTTCCTTGCCCTGATATTCATGTATGTTCATGTACGTTCAGCCTACCTGTTTCTAGGGTTTCAAAGGGGGCGTCGCCGGGGGTGCTACTCCGAAACCCTGAGGCGGGCAAGGTTCGCGCCGCAACGCAACAGCGAGATTCGGCAAAATTCTGCATCTCCGGTGATTTCAGGTGAGGTGGGCCAGGGCCCGGTATGTCTCACTTTGCATTTCCTCCAGCCGCGAGGCCGTGCGTTCGAAGATTTTCGAGCCTTCGCCGGAGCGGTAAAGCTCATCGGGGGTGGCGGCCGCCGAGGCGTAGAGCTTCACGCGGTGCTCATAGAGCGCGTCGATGAGGGTGACGAAACGGCGGGCCTCGTCGAAATTATCGGGCGAGAGGCGGGGGATGCCGTCGATCACCAACGTGTGATAATGGGTGGCGAGGGCCAGATAATCGCCCGGCCCGAGCGGCACGCCACAAAGGGCATGGAAATCGAACCGCGCGGCACCGCCGGCGGTGAGCGGCACGGGGAGCGTGCGGCCCTGAATGAGCAGCTTGTCCTCGCGCGGGGTTTCATCGCCCACCAGCCGGGAGAAGACGAGGTCGAGCGCGGCATCGGCCGAGGCGGAGGCGGGCACGTGCCAGCATTGCAGCTCGGAGACGCGCTCGCGGCGATAATCGCGCAGGGATTCAAGCACCAGAACATCGAGCTGCTTTTTGATCAGCGCGATGAAGGGCAGGAAGGCGTCGCGGCCCGGCTTGCCTTTATAGAGGTCATCGGGGAGGGTGTTGGAGGTGGCGACCACCACCACCTGGCGGGCGAACAGGGCCTCGAACAGGCGGCCCAGGATCATGGCATCGACGATGTCGTGGACCTGGAACTCATCGAAGCAGAGCAGCGCGGCCTCTTCGGCGATGGCGTCGGCCAGGGGGGGGATGGGGTCGTCGATGTCGGGGTTGGCGCGCTTGAACTCATGGAAGCGCCGGTGGGTCTGCTGCATGAAGTCGTGGAAATGGATGCGGCGCTTGCGCGGCACCTCGGCGGCTTCGAAGAACAGGTCCATGAGCATGGATTTGCCGCGCCCGACCTCGCCCACGATATAGAGGCCGTTGGGGTAGTCGGCGGTTTCCTCGACCGGCTTGCGGCGCAGGAAACGGCCCAGCCAGCCGCCCGAGGGCTCGGGCGCGCGCGGCTCGGGGTTGTAGCCGCGCAGCTTGGCCCACAGATCCTGCAAATGCTCGACCGCCAGCGCCTGGGCCGGGTCTGAGGCCAGCAGGCCCGCCTTGATGCGCGCGCGGTAGGCCGGGATGACGCCCGGCGACACACCCTTGATATCGGTTGTTGTTGTGGACATGTGAGGCGGATACTGCACGCGCTTGTGCGGCGCAATGCGCCGTGAGGCTTGCGCCAAAACGGCGCGCGCTTTAACCCGCCCAAGCCCCTGACCCATTTTGGATGCCGCCCCATGGATTGCCTCGATTTCGACGCCCTGCGCGCCGCGCCCGTTTCGACCGACCCGTTTCCTCATATTCTGCTGGAGCGCTTCATCCGCCCCGCGGCGCTCGCGGGGGTGATTGGCGATTTGCCGCCCATGAAGGGGCGGGGGAGTTTTCCGATCGAGGCGCTGAGGCTGGGGCCGAAGGCGCGGGCCGCCATGGCCGGGCTGGAGGGCGATGAATTTCGCAACATCGTGGCGGAGAAATTCGGGCTCGATCTGCAAAACGCGCCGCATATGATCACGCTGCGGGGGAATTCGGGCGCGCAGGATGGGCGGATCCATACCGATTCGAGTGCCAAGCGGGTGACCATTTTGCTGTATTTGAACAAGGCCGACGGCGCCGCCTGGGCGCGCCAGGATGGCTGCCTGCGGCTGCTGCGCGGGCCGGACGATTTGGAGGATTACGCCAGGGAAGTGCCGCCGGTGGACGGCACGCTGCTGGTGTTTCCCAATGGTCCGACCACCTGGCATGGGCACAAAACCCATATCGGCCCGCGCTATGTGCTGCAGATGAATTACATGACCACCAGCGCCAAGGCCAAGGCCGAGATGCGCCGGCACCATCTCTCGGCGTTTATCAAGCGCCTGACCGGGGCGGCCTGAGCGCCATTTTCGCCGCGCCGGGGTGGTTCCTTAGCGGCGCAAAGACGGCTAGTGTTGGTGAATATGTTGACCGACCTGCCCAATTTGCTGACCCTTTCGCGCATCGCGGCCATTCCGCTGCTGGTGCTGTTTGTGGCGTTCCAGACACCGGTAACCGATTTCATCGCCGCGCTGGTGTTCACGGTCGCGGGGATCACGGATTATCTGGACGGCTATCTGGCCCGTGAATATGCCCAGCTCTCGGATTTTGGCCGGATGCTCGACCCGATCGCCGATAAGCTGCTGGTGGGCGCGACGCTGATGGCGCTGGTGGGGCTGGGACATTTGCCGGGGCTGGGGCTTTATCCGGCCATTGTCATCATGCTGCGCGAGATTCTGGTTTCGGGGCTGCGCGAATATCTGGCCCAGATCAGGGTGGGGCTGCCGGTGACCAAGCTCGCCAAATGGAAGACCGGCGTGCAGATGACCGCGCTCGGGCTGCTGTTGCTCAGCTCGAAAGGCGCGCGGGTGATTGGCCTGGGACATTTGCCGATCGATGCCATCGGCGCGGTGATGCTGTGGGTGGCCGCGGCGCTGACGCTGATTACGGGCTGGGATTATCTGCTCGCCGGGCTCAAACATGTCGGCGGGCCGGCAAAGAGCATGTGAGCTATTGCGCCCCGCGCCTGTTGGGCTAAACGGGGCTGGACTCTGTGAGGAGAAATGGGTTTGCGCAAGGCTCTGACTTTGGGGGCGGTGATGATGCTGGCAGGCTGCACCGCCGAGCGGCATTATGCCTGGGATTCGCTGTTCGTGTTCGGCAACCCCAACGACCCCGTACCGGTGAGCGAAACCGCCAACCGGGTGCTTGGCCATCATCCGGACGTGGCGCCGCTGCAGGCCCAGCCGGGCAATGTGTGGCCGGGGCCGGTGGCGCCCATGCCGACGCTGAGCGAGGTGCAGAAATATTCCAATATGCCGCTGGGCCAGGGCTATACGCCTTCGCTGCCCTCGCCTTACCCGCCCGGAGAAGCTCCGGGCGGTGGCGCGGACACCAGCCCAATGACGCCCACCGCCGCCCAGACCAGCCCGGCCGCCAAGGCCAAGCCGGCCGCCACCCCCTGAGGTCCGCCATGCGTGTGCTCTATTTCGCCTGGCTGCGCGAAACAGTGGGCCTGGCCGAGGAGACGCTCGCGCCACTGCCCGCCCCCGCCACGCCACGCGCGCTGGTTGAGGTTTTGCGCGCCCGCAGCCCTGGCCATGCCCAGGCGTTCGCCGACCTCACACGCCTGCGCTGCGCGGTGGATGAGCAATTATGCCCGCTCGACGCGCCCCTTGGGGAGGCGCGCGAGGTGGCTTTTTTTCCCCCCTTCACGGGGGGGTGATGCGCAGGGTTCTGGTGACATCCGCGCCGTTTGACAGCGGCGCCGAACTGGCCCGGCTGGCCGTGCCGGGCGCCGGGGGCACGGGCAGTTTCATTGGCACGGTGCGCGAGACCGGCGCCCAGGGCGCGCCGCTGGCGGCGCTGCATCTGGAGCATTATCCGCACGTGACCGAAGCCGCCATGAACCATTTGGCCGATGAGGCCTGGGCGCGGTTTGGGCTGCTGGGGGTGACGATCATTCACCGCGTGGGGCGGCTGACGCCGGGCACCCCGATTGTGCTGGCCGCCGCCGCCGCCGCCCACCGGGGCCCCGCGCTCGAGGCCGTGCGCTTTTTGGCCGACCAGCTCAAGACGGCCATTCCGCTTTGGAAGGCCGAGGAGCACCAGGATGGCCGCAAGGACTGGCTGGTACCCACGGCCGACGACGAAGCCGCCGCGCGGCATTGGCTGAGAGCAACATCGGGGTAAATCAGGCGCCAGATACGATTTAATCAGATGAAATTGCTCGCAAAAATATGAGTGGAGCGCGGGGGGCAAGCCCCTCTCGCTCTGAAACACGCCCCGCTCAAGGGTGAGCGGCAACAGGAGTTGACTATGGACCTTAAGAACCACATCCGCGCCATTCCGGATTTTCCCAAGCCTGGCATTTTGTTTTACGACATCTCGACGCTGCTCGCCCATGCCGATGCCTGGCAGGTGGCCATGGGCCGGTTGGCCAACGCGGTGCGCGCCTATCACCCCACCAAGCTGGCCGGTGTGGAAAGCCGCGGCTTTTTGCTGGCCGCGCCGCTGGCGCTGAAGCTGGGCTGCGGGTTCATCATGCTGCGCAAGCCGGGCAAGCTGCCGGGCAAGACCATTGGGCTGGATTACGGGCTGGAATACGGCAAGGACCGGATCGAGATTCAGGACGACGCCGTGCAGGCGGGCGACCGGGTGGTGGTGGTCGATGATCTGCTGGCCACGGGCGGCACCATGGCGGCCGGAATCAAGCTGCTGGAAAATATGGGGGCCGAAGTGGTGGCCGCAGCGGCGCTGATTGAGCTGACCTTTCTCAAGGGGCGCGAGAAGCTGAATGTGCCTTTTGAAGCGCTGATTTCGTACGACGATTGACGAAACCGACGGGGCGCTTAATGTCCGCCACCTGGAAACGCAGAGGACCAGGAGTGATCAACCGCCGGCTTATGATTTGCGGTCTGGGAATGGCGGGCTTGATGCCGCGCCTGGCGCGCGCGCAAGACGCCGAGGCCGCCCTGGCCAACCCGCCCGGACCGCTGACGCTGCTGTGCGCCGGCCCCGATGGCGGGCTGGTGAGCCGCTGGGGCAATGCCTGCGCGCAAGCGTTCGACGGCAGTTTTCCCGGCAATGCGGCGGTGATCGCGCAGGCGGTGGGTGGGCTTGACGGTGTCTCGGGCGCCAACCAGTTCGACGCCCAGATGATGCCCGACGGGCGCGGCGCGGCGATGATGCCGGGCGCGGCGCTGACGGCGTATCTCACCGGCGATACGCGCGTGCATTTTGACCCCACGCGCTGGACCCCCGTGCTGGCGGGCACCACGCCAGGCGTGCTGATGGTGCGCGCCGCCAACGGCACCGTACCCGATTTGGCCGCGCTGCTGGCCTTTAATCCGCTGAAACTTGCCGCCGACCAGGCGGAGAGCGCGGATTTGGCGGCCTTGCTGGCGCTGGCCCGGCTGAATGTGACGACCAGCCCGGTATTTGGCCTGCGCGGCGCCGAGGCCAAGACCCGCGCGTTTTTGGATGGCAGCGTGGACGCGGTGTTTTTGAGCGGCGAGGGCGTGCCGGCCGATGTTTCGGCGCTGAACGCCGCCGGGGCGGTGGCGGTGGTTTCGCTGGGGCAGTTTGATGCCCATGGCCGCCTGGTCAGCGACCCGCTATTTCCCGATCTGCCGGATGTGACCGGATTTGGCCCGGCGGTATCGCCGTTTCTCGACCGCGCCTATCAGGCGGCGGCCGCCGCCGCGCGGCTCGATTTTCTGCTCGTGCTGCCGCATTTGACCTCACCCGACGCCGTGGCGCAATGGACGGAGGCCGCCCAAACCGCCACACAAAGCCAGATTCTGGCCGACGCCGCCTCGGCCAGCGCGGTAAATCTGGCGCCGGCGGCGGTGCTGGCCGCCGCGCTCGCCGCGCTCTCGCTCTCGGCGGCCGATGCCGCCAGCCTGCAGGCGTTCTTGGCTAAATCTTACGGCTGGCAGCCGGGCTGAGCTTGGCCAAGCCGGGTAAAACCTATGTCTGCGCCGCCTGCGGGGCGCTGAGCCTGAAATGGGCCGGGCGCTGCGAGGCGTGCGGAGAGTGGAACACGCTCGAAGAGCAGCAGGCCCCCAAACCCTTGCCCGGCGGGATGAAGCCCAGCGCGCGGGTGAGCGGGCAGAAGCTGGATTTTGTCGGGCTGGCCGGGACCAGCCCGCCCCCCCCGCGCGTGGCCACCACCATTGCCGAGTTCGACCGGGTGCTGGGCGGCGGGCTGGTGCCGGCCTCGGTGGTGCTGGTGGGCGGCGATCCGGGCATTGGTAAATCGACACTGCTGTTGCAAGCGAGCGCGGCGCTGGCGCGGGCGGGCGAGCGGGTGGTTTATATCTCGGGCGAGGAATCGGTTGACCAGATCCGCCTGCGCGCGCGCCGGCTGGGCTTGAGCGAGGCGCCGGTGGCGCTGGCCGCCAGCACGCAGATTGGCGATATTCTGGCCAGCCTGGGGGCCGAGCCGATGCCTGCGCTGGTGGTGATCGATTCCATCCAGACCATGTGGGTGGAGGGGATAGAGAGCAGCCCCGGCAGCGTGACGCAGGTGCGCGCGGCCGCGTTCGAGCTGATCCGCGCGGCCAAGAGCGGGGGCTTCGCGCTCATGCTGGTGGGGCATGTGACCAAGGAAGGCGCCATTGCCGGGCCGCGGGTGCTGGAGCACATGGTGGATGTGGTGCTGCATTTCGAGGGCGACCGGGGGCACCAGTTCAGGATTTTGCGCGGCATAAAAAACCGCTTTGGCGCCACCGACGAGATTGGCGTGTTCGAGATGAGCGAGCGCGGGCTTTCGGAAGTGACCAACCCCTCGGCGCTGTTTCTGGCCGAGCGGCGGGGCAATATCTCGGGCAATGCGGTGTTCGCCGGGCTGGAAGGCTCGCGCCCGGTGCTGGTGGAGATTCAGGCGCTGCTCTCGGCCAATCCGGGCGGCGCGCCCAGGCGCTCGGTGATCGGCTGGGATTCGGGGCGGCTTTCGATGCTGCTGGCGGTGCTCGAGACACGCTGCGGGCTGAAATTGGCCATGAATGATGTTTATTTGAATGTGGCGGGTGGGTTGCGGGTGAACGAGCCGGCCGCCGATTTGGCCGTGGCGGCGGCGCTGATTTCGGCGGCTTCTGATGTACCGACCGACCCGGAGATGGTATTTTTTGGCGAGATCGGGCTCTCGGGCGAATTGCGCCAGGTGGCGCAGGCGGATTTGCGGCTGAAGGAAGCCGCCAAGCTGGGCTTTGCCCGCGCCGCCACACCTAAGCGTGTGGCCGGCGGCGCGGGCAAGGTGGCGCCGCCCAAGGGGCTGGGGCTTTGCGAGGTCGGGCACCTGACCGATCTTGTCGCGCTGGTTGCAACCGGGCAAAAGCCCGGCCAGAACAGGAACAGAGACGCTGAATGAATTGGATTGACGCCACCGTACTCGTGATCATCGGGCTCTCCGCCGTGTTTTCCATGGTGCGGGGCTTTGTGCGCGAGGTGCTGGGCGTGGCCGCCTGGGTGGGGGCGGGGATTGCGGCGCTGCGGCTGTTTCCGCTGGTGCAGCCGGAAGTGGCCTCGCTGCTGCCCAAGGGGTTGCAGCATTTCGCCGTGTATGGCGCCATGGGCGTGGTGTTTATTGTGGTGCTGGTGGTGCTCAGCCTGGTCTCGGCACTGATTGGCGGGCTGGTGCGCGACTCGGCGCTCTCGAGCCTCGATCACTCGCTGGGGCTGGTGTTCGGCGCGGTGCGTGGCGCGGTGATCGTGGCCTGCGCCTATGTCGCGCTCTCGATTGGGGTGGCGCCCGACCAATGGCCGCAGCCGGTGGTGAAGGCGCGGTTTTTGCCGCTGGCTTATATGGGGGCGAGCGAGCTGGTGGGGCTGCTGCCCGCGCAATATCAGCCCAAGGTGGACCCGCTGCCCGGCGCCAAGGCGCCACCGGCCACACAGCTGATGGTGCAACCCGTGGCCGGCTCGGCGCTGGCCGCCACCCCCGCCGTGCAAACACCCAGCCAGACACAAGCCCCGTAACCGCCACGCCGTACCATTAAAATCCGGGATCGAACACTTAGTGTCCCGATCCTGAAATCCGTTGGATTTCAGGATCATAGTGGACGCCAGGAAAATCAATAAGCTAGTGTGATTCAGCCTCAGAAATGCGCGATAGGGAATATCGCGAATTTCTGAACCATCACACTAGCGGCTATGCGCGCAAATGCCTCGACATTGTCACAGGGGACGGGTAACTCGGGGCAGCTTTGAGTGCGACCCCCCAAACACCATATTGGATGGGCGGTGGGGAGGTTGTTCTCTCATCACCGCCGCGAGGAGCAGAGACCCAATGATCGACGACGACAAGTTCCACGAGGAATGTGGGGTTTTCGGCGCCTGGAATGTGCCCGATGCGGCGGCGATTACCGCCCTTGGCTTGCACGCCCTGCAGCACCGCGGCCAGGAAGCCACCGGCATTGTCACTCATGACGGGGTGCGGTTTCACTCGCACAAGGGCATGGGGCTGGTGGGCGATAATTATGGCGACGCCAAGGTGATGGCCGCCCTGCCCGGCTCGCGCGCCATTGGCCATAACCGCTACGCCACCACCGGCGAAACCGTGTTGCGCAATGTGCAGCCTTTATTCGCCGAGTTCGAGTTTGGCGGGCTGGCGGTGGGGCATAATGGCAACCTGACCAATGCCCACACGGTGCGCCGGGCGCTGACGCGCCGGGGGTGCTTGTTTCAATCGACCATGGACAGCGAGGTGTTTGTGCACCTCATCGCCATTTCGCTCTATTCCACCGTCATCGACCGGCTGACCGACGCGGTGAAGCAGGTGATCGGGGCTTATTCGCTGGTCGCGCTGACGCAGGACATGCTGATTGGCGTGCGCGACCCGCTGGGCGTGCGGCCGCTGATTCTGGGCAAGACCAAGGGCGCGGACGGTAAAATTGGCTGGGTGCTGGCCTCGGAAACCTGCGCGCTCGATATTGTGGGCGCGGATTTCGTGCGCGATGTGGAGCCGGGTGAGATTGTCATCATCGATGACCGGGGCGTGCAGTCGGTGAAGCCGTTCACCCCTGCCCCGCCGCGCTTTTGCGTGTTCGAGTATATTTATTTCGCCCGCCCGGATTCGGTGATGGAGGGCGTCTCGGTTTATAACGCGCGCAAGAATATTGGCCGGGTGCTGGCCAATGAGGCGCCGGCGGCGGCCGATATCGTGGTGCCGGTGCCTGATTCGGGCGTGCCGGCGGCGATGGGCTTCTCGGAGGCGTCGGGCCTGCCGTTCGAGCTGGGCATTATCCGCAACCATTATGTCGGGCGCACCTTTATTGAGCCGACGGATCAGATCCGCCATCTCGGCGTGCGGCTGAAACATTCGGCCAACCGCGCCATGATCGAGGGCAAGCGGGTGGTGCTGGTGGATGATTCGATCGTGCGCGGCACGACCTCGCAAAAAATTGTGGCGATGGTGCGCGCCGCCGGGGCGAAGGAAGTGCATTTGCGCATTGCCGGGCCACCGACCACCCATTCGTGCTTCTATGGTATCGATACACCCGAGCGCGGCAAGCTGCTGGCCGCGCGCAACAGCGTGGCGGAGATGGCCAAGCTGATCGGGGCCGACTCGCTGGCCTTCATCTCGCTCGACGGGCTGTATCGGGCGCTGGGCAAGCCGGGGCGCGATGCCAATGCCCCGGCCTTCTGCGATGCCTGTTTCACCGGCGATTACCCGATCGAGCTGACCGACCAGTCGGAGCCGCGCGAGAGCCAGCTCAGCCTGCTCGCCGAATTGCGCTAAACCCCGGAACGCCGCCATGGATGATCTGCTCGCTTATTTGTGGGTTGCCATCGGCGGCGCGCTGGGCAGCGTGGCGCGCTTCGCGCTTGGCAATGCCATGGTGCTGCTGACCGGGCCGGGCTTTCCCTACGGCACGCTGCTCATCAATGTGGTGGGGTCGTTTGTCATCAGCTTCTTCGGCGCGTTGACCGCCATGGATGCGCGCTGGCCGCTCAGCTTCGAGGCGCGGGCCTTTGTGACGGTGGGCGTGTGCGGTGGATTCACAACATTCTCATCATTCAGCCTCCAGACGGTTGACCTGATCAAGCATGGCGCGACCGGGCGAGCGGTTATTTATGCCGCAGCTTCGATCATTTTATGCCTCTGTGCGTGCGCGCTTGGCTATCTGGCAGCCAATGCTGTCAACGGCGTGCGCGAAGGGTGACGGAGGCGGGAAAAACGCCTCTCACTCCCCCGTCGATATGCGTTAAATTTGCCGAAAAATCAGGGTTTAATGAAAAAAAGTTGAGATAACCCCCGGTTGCCTGGGAATTTGTGTCATTTAAGTCACAGGAATGACGCAAAGCGCCCGGAGGAAAGCTTTGGGGCTGGCTTCTTTGAACGCTTGCCATGTAGATTGCCACCTCGTTACCGCACAACGGCATTGTCTGGTGTTATCATCGGGCCAAAAGTGCCGGGTTACGTTTTAGGCATCACGTGCAGAATCATGCACATTGAGGAGGCATAATGATTAACATGCGTCGGCAACTTCTGGGTCTCGGCTTCGTGGCCGCGTCCTCTCTCCTGGCCATGCAGGCGGCGAACGCCATGACCGGCCCGCAGGCTATTTCGATCGACGGCGGCCCGCTCGGCTCGCTCTCCCTCTCGGGTGGCGCTGACGGCTATGGCTACTATCTCGGCAATGCCGGCCAGGGCAGCAAAGAGCAGAACTCGGGTGCCGCGCTCGGCAATGCCATGATCGAGCTGCAGAAGAGCTCGGGTCTGGTGCAGTTCACCGTTGAAGTGGGCGCCAATGGCAATGAGACCCTGGGCGCGCTGAGCTATAACGCTCAGGGCCATGTTGCCGAGGCCGCGACCAACAATTACGTGACCGGCCCGCTTTATGCCGGCTATGTCACCCTGGCCCCCTCGAACCTGCCGATCACCATTTCGGCTGGTCAGCTCGGCTCGCTGGAAGGCTATGAAGGCTCGTTCGACTGGTCGAACCCCTCGCAGTTCACCACCCTGCTCTTCTATGTTGAGAACGCGCAGAGCCGTGGCGTGAATGTTGCCTACAGCCAGGGCCCGATCTCGGCCACCGTGCAGTTCGGCGACGGTTTTGACTCGGGCGTTGCCAACTTCCTGCAGGCCCTGGGCAGCTACAGCTTCAACGCCAACAACACGCTGAGCCTTTACTACGCCGGCAATCTCGGCCGCACCGGCCCCTATACTTTTGCTTATGGTGGCATCAATACGGCCGCTTATGGTGCGCCGGCTGTGAACTCGCAGATGGTGGGCGCTTATTACAGCTACACCAACGGCAACCTGAACCTGGTGCCGGAAGTGCAGTATGTGTATGCCAAGCCCGACGCCCGTTACCCCGGCGGCGGCTGGGTCAAGGGCACTGGCGCGTTCGGCGCGGCGCTGTTTGGCACCTATTCGCTCGCCAACACCCCGTACTCGCTGGGCGGCTGGGTTGAGTATTTCGACAGCCACTCGGGCTCGGCTGACAACTATAGCTGGGCCATCGGCCCGAATGCCCAGGCCATTGGCTTGGCGCTGTCGCCGACCTGGCAGTACAAGGATTTGTTTGCCCGCGCCAACGCCGGCTACATCTATCTGCTGCATCATCGCAGCGGCGCTGGCGCGTCTTATGGCTACGGCACCGGCGGCTCCTCGAAGGGCCAGTTCATGGGCACCCTGGAAGCCGGCGTGCTGTTCTAAGAAAATCGTGTGGGGGCCTTGGCCCCCGCGCAAGGAAACCGGGCCCTCGCGGCCCGGTTTTTTTATGCCCCGTGGTCAGCCGCCGAGCTTGAGGCGCCGGATCAGCCTGAAGGGCGCGCCGGGCTGGTGTTGGGTGAACAGGCACAGGCTCTCGACACGCCGGGGCAGGCTGAGCGCGGGACCAAAATGGGCCTCGGCCGGGGCGTGGTAAGGGTTGGGTGAGAGGGCGGCGGTGAGGGTCATGTGAAAGAGGAACTCCTCGATCACCAGGGGGTAACCATAGCGGGCGATGTAAGCGCGCTGGCGAGGCGTGCGGCCTTGGGCACGCTGGGCTTGGGTTTGGGCGTCCTCGGGCAGGCGATGGCGGTCGAGGCCACGGACCAGGACGGTTTCGAGGGTGTGCAGCGCGGGGCTGGGGGTGGCGAGGCAGAGGGCCAGGAAGCCATTGAGGGAGGTGACGATGAGCGGGGGCAAGGCAAAGGGCGGCAGCGCGGCGGCCAGGGCCTCGGCATCGGCAAGGAAGGGCTTGAGGCCGAAGCGGAGCGAGAGGGGCGCTTTGAGGGTGGCATGAAACCCGTAGCGCCGGGGGGCTTCGGTGTTGGCGGGCAGGTTGGGCAGGGCGGGCTGGGGCAGGTTGAGGCCCGTGGCGGCATCGCGTCCGAGCCAGGCGCTGCCTTGGCGCCAGAGCGGGTCATCGGTCTCGGGGGCGTAGTAGATGGCGGCGCGGTAAGGGTTAGCCAATGCGCACCCCCGCGCGCCACACGCCGCGCACCACGGGCAGGCCATCATAGAGCCGGACCAGGATGAGGTCGGCCCGCAAGCCAGGGGCGAGGGCGCCGCGATCGGGCAGGTTGGCCAGGCGGGCGGGGCCGGCGGTGATGAGCGCCACGGCCTGGGGTAGCGAGAGGGTCGCGGCATGGGCGACCGTGAAGGCGGCGTCGAGCAGCGAGGCGGGGACGTAATCGGAGGCCAGGGCATCGATCAGCCCGGCCCGCACCAGCTCGTGCACCGCGACATTACCCGCATGCGAGCCGCCGCGCACGATGTTGGGGGCGCCGCCAATAACCCCCTGCCCCGCCGCCCGCGCGGCCATGGCGGCTTCATGCGAGACGGGAAATTCGGCGAGGGCGATGCCGTCTCGCGCGTTGGTGGCGATGTCGGCGCTGGTGCGGTCATCGTGCGAGGCCACGGGCAGGCCGTGCGCGCGGGCCAGGGCCAGAACATCGGCCCGGTTGGGGCGGTGATGGGCGTGGTGGGCGGCTTGCAAGGCTTCGATCATGGCGTCGATCTCGGGCGGGGCGAAACCTTCGGCCTGGCGCATGGCGCGGTAGCGGGCGAGGTTGGCATATTGGCCGCCGATGCCGGGTGTGTGGTCCATCACCGAGATCAGCCGCAGCAGGGGGCTGGCGATGATGGCCGCGAGGTGCGCGGGCATGCCGGGCGAAGGCAGCTCGCAGCGCAGATGCAGGACATGCTCGGCCTGCAAAGCGCCCAGCGCGCTGAGGCGGGTGAGGTCGGCGACGCCGTTCAGGAAGGTTTGGTGGCGGGATTTCTCGAAGCCGATCTCGCCGATGCACAGCGCATCGAACACCGTGGTGATGCCCGCGGCCACGCATTGCTTGTCGTGGGCGAGCAGTGCCTGGGCGGAGGGCCAGAGGGCATTGACGCGCGGGCTGGCCTGGCGCTCGAGATTATCGGTATGCAGATCGATCAGGCCGGGGAGCAGGTAGCCGCCTTCGCAGTCAAAGCCATTGGGGTGCGGCTCCAGCGCGGCGATGAGGCCGTTGGCGAGGCACAGGCCGCCAGGGCGCAGCTCGTTGGGCAAGACCAGAACCGCGTTGTGAAACCCTGACATCGGCACCCCCTTGGCTGGTGCTGATGATAGCGGGTTTTAGTGGGCGCCGGTATGGGCGGCTGGTGTCAGGATGATGATCCTTCCATCTCGCGGCGGAAGGCGGCGGGGGATTTGGAGACCCATTTGCGAAACGCGCGGTGAAAGGCGCTGGGCTCGGCAAAGCCCAGATCGGCGGCGATTTCGGCGACGCCGCGCGCCGAGCCGGTGAGCGCGGCGATGGCGAGATCGCGCTTGATTTCATCGGACAGGGATTTCCAGCTTTGCCCTTCCTGGCGCAGATGGGCGCGGAGTGTGGAGGGCGAGAGGCGAAGCTGGCGGGCAAGCTCGGTGAAATCGGGCCAAAGGCTGGGTGGCTGGGCGCGCAACAGGGCGCGGATGCGCGCGATCTGCCCGGCATCATAGCGATAGCGCACCAGCAAATTGGCGGGCGCGGCGCGCAGGAAGATTTTGAGGGCGGCCTCGTCGCGGGTGACTTTGAGGGCGAGGTAGCGGGCATCGAAGGTGATGGCCGAGGCGGGGCGGCCAAACCGCACGGGGGCGCCGAAAAATTGGCGGTAATCGGCCACGCCTTTGGGTTCGGGGCAACGGAAATCAACCCCACGCAGCGGAATGCGCCGGCCGGCCAGCCAACAGGCGAGGCCGTGAAAGATGATCCAGAAGGTGCGGTAGGCGAAGGCGGAACGGGGGGGGCCTTGGTCGTCTAGCCGCACGGTGGCGGTGCCCTCGGCCACATGCAGCGTGCCACGCGGGGCTTCGATGAGCACGGCGAGACAACGCAGCGCCCGGCGGAGTGCTTGTTCGAGTGATGCCGAATGGAGCACGGCGCGGCACAGCATGACAAACCCGCCCGGACGCAGGGGCGCGGCGCCGAGGCCGAAGAACTCGTCATCCATGGCGCCGGCCAGCGCCAGCCACATGCGCCCGTAACTCTCGGCCGAAACCGGGGCAGTGACTGGGTTGGGCAGCCCGGCGGCCGCCAGAACCGGCGCCACGGGCAGGCCCTTGCGGCGCAGGCAATCGAGCGCCTCCTCGACGAAGGAGGGGCGGATCATCCGGCGTTCGGCGTTGGACTCTGACATCGGGCCTCCGGTGACATGGTAAAACCGCCAGGAAATTTTCGCCAGTGCGGACATTTACGGCCATGTTTGGCCAGCGCATGATACGCATCACGGCAGACAAAATTGCGGGCCAGACGCATAACCGCGCCACAAGCCGTGACCGATCCAAGACCGCGCCCAGAATAAAAAGACCCAACGCCAACCAGGAGGAACACCATGACCCGCCCCGATTATGCCGCGCATTACGCCGCCTTTAAGCCCGAGGATGTCGCCGCGCGGTTCGCCGGCGATTTCAAGACCGGCATTAATGCGTGTTTCGAGTGCGTGGACCGCTATGCCGATACGGGGCGCGTGGCGCTGGCGTGGGAGGGGGTGAATGGCGAGCGGCGCACGCTGAGCTTTGCCGAACTCAAGGACCAGACGGCGCGCTTTGCCAATATGCTGACCAGCCTGGGCGTAAAGCCCGGTGACGCGGTGGCCGGCATGCTGCCCCGCACGCCCGAATTGCTGGTGACCATTATGGGCACGCTGCGCGCGGGCGCGGTGTATCAACCACTGTTTACCGCCTTTGGGCCAAAGGCCATCGAGCACCGGCTGCAGACCTCGGGGGCGAAGCTGGTGGTGACCGATCCGGCCAACCGGCCCAAGCTGGATGAGATTCCGGGCCACCCGCCGGTGGCGGTGGTGGCGCGGCCCGAGCGCGGGCAGAGCGTGGCGGCGGGGGATGTTGATTTTGTGGCGGCGCTGGCCAAGGCTGATGACACCTTCGCGCCGGTGATGCGCACGGGCGATGATGTGTTTTTGATGATGTCGACCTCGGGCACCACCGGGTTGCCCAAGGGCGTGCCGGTGCCGCTGAACGCGCTGATGCCGTTCCGGGTTTATATGGAGCAGGCCGTGGATTTGCGCGCCGATGATAAATTCTGGAACATTGCCGATCCGGGCTGGGCTTATGGGCTTTATTACGCCGTGCTGGGGCCGCTGGTGATGGGAATGACGACCACGTTTTATGAGGGGCCGTTTACGGCGGACAGCACGTACCGGATTATAAAAACCCACGGCATTACCAATTTCGCCGGCGCGCCGACCGCCTTCCGGCTGCTGATGGCGGCGGGGGCGGAGGCGGCCAGCGTGGTGAAGGGGCAGATCCGCGTGGTGTCTTCGGCCGGGGAGCCGCTGAACCCGGAGGTGATACGCTGGTTCCGCGCCGCGCTGGATGCGCCGATTTGCGACCATTACGGCCAGACCGAGATGGGCATGGTGGTGAATAACCACCACGCGCTGGCCCATGAGCAGCGCGCGGGCTCGGCCGGGCTCTCGATGCCGGGCTTCAGGGTGGTGGTGATTGGGGTGAATGATGAGGAGCTGCCGCCCGAGACGCCGGGCGAGCTGGCCGTTGACCTCAAGGCCTCGCCGCTCTTCTGGTTCAAGGGGTATTACAAGAAGGAAACGCCCTCGCTGGGCGAGCGCTATTACCGCACGGGCGACATGGCGGAGCTGGGCGCGGACGGGCTGATCTCGTTTGTGGGGCGCAGTGATGATGTCATCACCTCCTCGGGCTACCGGATTGGGCCGTTTGACGTGGAGAGCGCGCTGATCGAGCACAAGGCGGTGGTGGAGGCCGGGGTGATTGGCAAGCCAGACCCCGAGCGCACCGAGATTGTGAAGGCGTTTATCGTGCTCAAGCCCGGCTATGAGGCGAGCGAGGAGTTGTCCGAGGAGCTGCGCCTGCATGTGCGCAAGCGGCTCTCGGCCCATGCCTATCCGCGTGAGATTGAGTTTGTGGAGCAGCTGCCCAAGACGCCAAGCGGCAAATTGCAGCGTTTTGTGCTGCGCGCCCAGGAAAAGCAGCACCAGGGCTGAGAGACGGAGAGACAAATGCAGATTGACCAGCGGGTTTTCATCATCACGGGCGGCGGCTCGGGCTTGGGGGCGGCGACCGCCCGCCATTTGGCCGGGCTTGGGGCGCGGGTGGTGCTGGCCGATGTGAACGAGGCGGCCGGCGAGGCGCTGGCCGCCGAGCTGGGGGCGGGCGCGCTGTTTGTGCGGACGGATGTGACCTCGGGCGCGGAGGGCGAGGCCGCCGTGGCGGCGGCCGTGGCGAAGTTTGGGCGCGTGGATGGGCTGGTGAATTGCGCTGGCATCGCGCCCGGCGAGAAGGTGGTGGGGCGCGAGGGGCCGCACCGGCTGGAGAGCTTCGCGCGGGCGGTGAGCATTAATCTGGTCGGTACGTTTAACATGCTGCGGCTGGCGGCTGACCAGATGGCCAGGCAAGAACCCAGCGCCGAGGGCGAGCGGGGGGTGATCATCAACACCGCCTCGATCGCGGCTTATGACGGGCAGATTGGCCAGGCGGCTTATGCGGCCTCGAAAGCCGGGGTGGCGGGGCTGACGCTGCCCGTGGCGCGCGAGCTGGCCCGGCTTGGCATACGCTGCGTGACCATCGCGCCCGGGATTTTCGAGACGCCGATGATGGCGGCCATGCCCCAGGCCGTGAAGGACAGCCTGGGCGCCACGGTGCCGTTTCCGCCCCGGCTGGGTAAGCCGGATGAATTCGCCGCCCTGGTGGCCCATATTGTTCAAAATATCATGCTCAATGGCGAGGTGATCCGCCTCGATGGCGCGCTGCGCATGGCGCCGAAATAAGGAGAAACCCCATGTCTGACCCGATTGTGATTGCCGCCGCCGCCCGCACGCCGATGGGCGGGTTTCAGGGAGATTTTACGCCGCTGGCCGCCTCGGAGCTGGGGGCCATGGCCATAAAGGCGGCGCTTGAGCGCGCGGGGCTGAGCGCGGCGGCCGTGGAGGAGGTGGTGTTTGGCAATGTGTTGCCCGCCGGCCAGGGCCAGGCGCCCGCGCGCCAGGCGGCGCTGAAAGCCGGGCTGCCGCTTGGCGCCGGGGCCACGACTGTCAACAAGATGTGCGGCTCGGGGATGAAGGCGGCGATGTTTGGCCATGACCTGATCAAGGCCGGAAGCGCCGGGATTGTGGTGGCGGGGGGCATGGAGAGCATGACCAACGCGCCTTATTTGCTCGAGAAAGCCCGCGGTGGCTACCGGCTGGGGCATGGCAAGGTGCTCGACCATATGTTCCTCGATGGGCTGGAAGATGCCTATGACAAGGGGCGGCTGATGGGCACGTTCGCCGAGGATTGCGCGCAGGATTACCAGTTTACGCGCGCGGCGCAGGATGAATACGCCATTGCCTCGCTCACCCGCGCGCAGGCGGCCATTGAAACGGGGCGATTTGCCGGGGAGATTGTGCCCGTGACCCTGCCCAAGGGCGGGGTGGTGAGCATTGATGAGCAGCCGGGCAAGGCGCGGCTTGATAAAATCCCCATGCTCAAGCCCGCCTTCCGCGAGGGCGGCACGGTGACGGCGGCCAATTCATCGTCGATTTCGGACGGGGCGGCGGCGCTGGTTTTGATGACCGAAACAGAGGCCGCCAAGCGCGGGGTTACGCCGCTGGCGCGCATTGTGGGCCATGCCACACATGCCCAGGAGCCCCGTAAATTCGCCACCGCGCCGATTGGCGCGATCAGGAAACTCTATGAGAAAACCGGCTGGGGGGGAGCGGATCTTTACGAGATCAACGAGGCCTTCGCGGT
This sequence comes from Pseudomonadota bacterium, assembly GCA_021809435.1. Lineage (GTDB taxonomy): Bacteria > Pseudomonadota > Alphaproteobacteria > Acetobacterales > Acetobacteraceae > Acidocella. Next base: position 533,240 of record JAKBAD010000002.1, read on the forward strand.
GGTGGCGATGGCGGCGATGCGCGACCTGGATTTGCCCCATGACAAGGTGAACGTGAATGGCGGGGCGTGCGCGCTGGGGCACCCGATTGGGGCTTCTGGCGCGCGTATTCTGGTGACGCTGCTGGCCGCGCTGAAGGACCGGGGCTTGAAACGGGGCGTGGCGGCGCTGTGCATTGGCGGCGGCGAAGCGACGGCCATGGCGGTGGAGCTGATTTGATGATGCTGAATGAAATTCACGTGGCGCTGCGCGACATGGCGCGCGATTTCGCGGCTGAGACACTGGCGCCCAGCGCGCATAAGCGCGATGCCGAGCATGCGTTTCCGCGCGCCGAGCTGACCGAGATGGGAGGTTTGGGGTTTTTGGGCATGAATGTGCCCGAGGAATATGGCGGCTCGGATGTTGGGGCGATTGGCCAGGCCTTGGTGATTGAGGAAATCGCCGCCGGGGATGGCGCGTGCTCGACCATTGTGGCGGTGCATAATTCGGTGGGCTGCGGACCGATTGTGAAATTTGGCACCGAGGCACAGAAACGGGAGTTTCTGCCCAAGCTGGCCTCTGGCGAATGGATTGGCGGGTTTGCGCTGACCGAGCCGCAGGCGGGCTCGGACGCTTCGGAGATCAAGACCCGGGCGCGGCGCGAGGGCGACCATTATATCATCAATGGATCGAAACAATTCATCACCTCGGGCAAGAATGGCGATGTGATTATTTTGTTCGCGGTGACCAACCCGGACGCCGGCAAGAAGGGCATTTCGGCTTTTATTGTGCCAACCAATACGCCCGGCTACCGGGTGGTGCGGGTGGAGACCAAGCTTGGCCAGCATTCATCGGACACGTGCCAACTGGCGTTCGACGATATGGTGATTCCGGCCAGCCTGAGGCTGGGCGCGGAGGGCGAGGGATATAAGATCGCGCTTGCGAACCTTGAAGGCGGGCGCATTGGCATTGCCGCGCAGGCGGTGGGCATGGCGCGCGCGGCGTTTGAGGCGGCGCGCGATTATGCCGCTGAGCGCAAGGCGTTTGGCAAGGCGATTATCGAGCATCAGGCGGTGGGGTTCAGGCTGGCCCAAATGGCCACCCAAATTGAGGCCGCGCGGCAGCTGGTGCTGCATGCCGCGAGCCTGCGCGAGGCTGGGCTGCCCTGCCTGACGGAGGCTTGCATGGCCAAGCTGTTTGCCTCGGAAATGGCGGAACGGGTAATTTCGGATGCGTTGCAGATTTTTGGCGGCAATGGCTATATCGCCGATTATCCGGTGGAGAGGATTTATCGGGATGCGCGGGTGTGCCAGATTTATGAGGGCACGAGCGATATTCAGCGCCTGGTGATCGCGCGCGCTGTGGCCTGAGGGAGGTTAACATGGGACCGCTGCGCGGCTTGAAGGTTTTGGAGTTCGCGGGGCTTGGCCCCGCGCCGTTCGCCTGCATGGTACTGGCCGATTTGGGCGCCGATGTGGTGAAGCTTGAACGCGGCGACGGGCCCAATGTGCTGGGGCTGGAGAGGGATTTCATGCAGCGCGGGCGGCGCTCGCTGATTGTGGATTTAAAAACCCCCGAGGGACAGCAGACCGCGCGCCGGCTGGCCGCCAAGGCCGATGTGCTGGTGGAGGGGTTTCGCCCCGGCGTGATGGAGCGGCTGGGGCTTGGGCCCGATATTTTGTGCGCTGATAATCCCGGATTGGTTTATGCGCGCATGACCGGCTGGGGGCAGGATGGGCCGCTCAGCCAGACGGCGGGGCATGATATTACTTATCTGGCGCTGACCGGCGCGCTGCATGCCATTGGCCCCCACGACCAGCCATTGCCACCGCTGAATTTGGTGGGGGATTTTGGCGGCGGCTCGATGTTTTTGCTCACCGGCATTCTGGCCGCGCTGTTCGAGCGCCAACGCTCGGGGCGCGGCCAGGTGGTGGATGGCGCGATTACCGATGGTGCGGCCGTAATGATGGCGATGATTTATGCCATGAAGGCCGAGGGCCAATGGCGCGATGCGCGCGCCACCAATATGCTCGATGGCGGGCTGGCGGTTTATGGCACCTATGAATGCGCGGATGGCCGACATGTTGCCGTTGGACCGCTGGAACGGAAGTTTTTTGAGAATTTCGCCAGGGTTTTGGGCATTGATGCGGCGCTGTGGCCAGACCACCTGGCGGCCGCCAGCCAGCTCGCGCTGCGCGCCGAACTGACCGCGCGGTTCAAAACCCGGCCGCGCGATGAATGGTGCGCGCTGTTCGAGGGCAGTGATGGCTGTGTGGCGCCGGTGCTCTCGCTGGCCGAGGCACCGGACCACCCGCATAATGTGGCGCGCCAGGCTTATGTGACGCGCGAAGGAGTGGTGCAGCCTGGTGTCGCGCCGCATTTTTCGCGCAGCCAACCAGAGGCGCCAGGGCCGTGCCCAGCGCCGGGCGAAGGGGGCGCGCAGGTTCTGCGCGACTGGCTGGGGTAAAAAACGGCCCTCCCGCGGGAGGGCCGTTTTTGGATCAGAGGCTCTTGAAGAGCGGGCTGCGGGATTTTTTCTCGGCGTCAGCCGCGGTGAGGAAGCGCTCGGTGATGATGTGCTTCTCGAACAGGCGCCCGCGCATGAGGCTGTTGACGCAGGCCTCGATCATGACCGGAGGGCCGCAGAGATAGGCGGTGAGGCCTTCGAAATTGCCGCCATAGAGGGATTCGGCGACTTCGTGGACGAAGCCGCGCGCGCCTTGCCAGTTGCTCTCGGCCGGCTCGGAGGAGAGCGCCGGGACGTAGCGGAAATTGGCGTGCTTATCGGCAAGAGCCGTGAACTCCTCGACACCGTACAGATCGGCCTGGGTACGCACACCGTGAATGAGCGTGATGGGCTGAGTGTAGCCTTCGGCCAGCAGATCGAGGACCATGGAATGCGGGCTGGAGACGCCGGTGCCGCCGCCCAGGAACAAAAGCGGGCCGCCGCGCGATTTGCGCACGAAGAACCGGCCATAGGGGCCTGAGAGTTTGAGCTGGTCGCCCTGTTTGAGCTGCTCGAAAATATAGCCCGTGCCTTTACCGTTGGGCACACGGCGGATCTGCAGCTCGACCGCGCCGTTATCGGACGGCGGGTTGGCGATGGAGAAGGCACGTGTGCCTTCGACGCCGGGCAGGGTGATGTTGACATATTGCCCGGCCTGGAAATCGATCGGGCCGTTTTGCAGCGCGAGGCGCAGGCCTTTGACATCGCCGGTCAGGTCTTCGACCTGCTCGACCGTTACGGTGAAGTCACGGATTGGGATGCGCCGCTGGTCGGGGTCTTCCTCGATGTCGGCCTCGATTTCGCAATCGCTCTTCATCCGCGCGGTGCAGGCGAGGGCCCGGCCCTCGGCGCGCTCGAAATCCATGAGGGCGAAGGGCGAGGCGTCGGCGTGGTCGATCTCGCCGTCGAGCACGGTGACCTTGCAGGTGCCGCACAGGCCGTGACCGCACGCATAGGGAAGATAGATGCCCTGGCGCAGGCAGGCGTCGAGGATCGTTTGATCCTCGGCCACCTCGATGCGCTCGCCCAAAGGTTCGACGACGAGCTGGTAGGTCATGGTCTTAGTGTCCCGTTTCGCCGTGGAGGCCTGGTGTCCAGAAGCGGATTAACGATTTGTGATCGATGCCGTTGGCTTCAAGCGAGGCGTTGAAGTCGGGCTTGGTCTTCTCACCATTGATCATCCACTCGACATTCGACCAGTTGATGTGGGCGGCATCGGGGTGGGCGGCGTAATGGGGGGCGATGACCTCGCTCACCAGCGCGCCAAACGGCATGGCGGGCGGCAGCGGAAAGGCGAGCGTTGCACAGAAGAAGAGATGCTCTTCCCAGTGAACATAAACCATGATGTTGCCGTGATAGCTCTCACGCGTGTCGCGCGGGCCGGTCTTGGCGGCATAGTCCTTGTCGATGGCGATAACGGCCATGTGAGTCCTCCGGTTGGGTGGGCCCGGCGCGCGAGGCGCCGGGCTTTTTTGGTTGTTCAGCTCGCGGCCTTGATCTTGTCCGCGTGCCACTCGTTCCACAGCTTCTCATCGGGCGAGCCGACATAGTCGAAATTATCCTCGCCGAACTTGTAGCCGTACCAATCGAGCACCTCGGGGATGGTGGCGCCGCCGCAATTGCCCTGGAAGATCTGCTGCACCGGCAACCAGGCCTGAACATATTTTTCGGGCTCGTTTTTGAAGATGTCGCTGCAGCCGTCAGAGCAGAAATGGTAGCGCTGGCCGTTGAACTGCGTCTCGCGGAAGCAGATCGTGTTCGGGTCTCCGGGCTCGGTATAGACCATCGGGATTTGGCAGACCTGGCAAAGCTGAACGAGGGCGTTGTTATAGAAGCGCTTGCCTTCCTTCGCCATCTGGCCCCACATCTCGAAGCGCGGACGGTAGTATTTATCGAAGGTGTTGGGGTATTTCTCGGACAGCCAGTCGAGATGCTCGTTGTCAGGCAGCCAGGTGTGGAAGTTGGCGGCGTGAGTGTACTGGTAGAAGGTGCACCAGTTCTGATGCGAAACATGCTCGGCTTCGGCCGTGGCGATTTCATGATACTTGGGCATCTTCAGGCCATAGCGGGCGAGATCCTGGAACAGCGCCCCGCCGGCTTCGACGAAGTAGATGTCCCACGCCTCTTTCCAGCTCATCACCTTCTTGGGCAGCATGTAGTCCATCATCATGGCCACGATGCCCAACAGGCGATGGCCGCGCCAGAACCATTTATCAACCCATTTCTGCACGATGGGCAGATTGTCGGGGTGCTGCTCAAGCAGGAACTTGATGACCTCGATGCCCAACGTCATGTGGCGGCTTTCATCGGACTGGGCCGAGAAGCCGAAGGTGACGGTGGACATGTCGCCGTTATAGGCGGCGCCAGACATGAAGGGCACGAACAGAAGGTTGGTCAGCACGTATTCGAACGCAAAGCCGATCGCGATCATGAACTCGAACGGCCCGGAGGTACGCGCATCGTCGAAGAACGACTTGGGCACCGAGAGGTACCACACGCGGTCGTGCATCTTGGAGAAATCATGGATGCCGTTGAAATATTTGTTGAAGTGGCTGATCGTGTGGATCTGGGTCTGAATGTGGCGCAGCTCGTCGATCGATTGCATCTGGCAAGCGACGCGCGCACCCGCGCCGCGCAGATGGCGGCCGGTGAAGGCGAAGCCGCGATGGGCCTGATATTCCTCGGGCGAGATGCCGGTGAGGAACAGCTTCAGAACGTTAGCGTAGCGGCCATCGGAGATGCCGGTCTGGCCGTTATTCTGGGCGAAGCTGTCAAGCACGGCGTAGAGCTTGCGCTCCTTCTCGGCCTGGAATTTCCAGTAGCTGTCCATGGTCAGGCGGAAGGGATCCTCCCAGGCCGACCAGTCTTTGATCTTGATGCCTTCGAATTCGTCGTAGGGGAACACCTTGTCCATCGGCTGATAGGTGGTTTCCCAGTCGAGCCCGCGGGTCAGGTGTTCGTAACGCTGCCGCAAGCCAAGCTTCTTGGTTCCGCTCATTTCATGCTCCCTTGAATTTTTAGTGGCGCCAGCTGAGGGTGAACGTATCGTCATCCTCATCGAGATTGCCCGCCATGGAGATCAGCACGAGGTGGATCTCCTGCAGGTTCCAGGGCCGGCCGAGGCGCTCCTCGACGGAGGCGCGGTTGACGGTGATCCTGCCGTCGCAGTCAAGCTTGACGGCGCCTGGCATGTTGAGAATTTTCACGCCGGGATTGTCCGCGATGATGCTTTCGATAACCGGACGGGCATCATCGTTGTGCATCAGGGTGATGGAGGCGAGTTGCGCCATATGTCTGTTCCTTCTTAAACCGCGAGGCCGAGGCTGGCGGCTTTTTTGAGCGCCGCGGCACCAGCCGTTTCGGCGGCCGCGCCATTGTCGCCGAGCAGGGCGCTGGAGAGCGGCTTGGCCGCCACGACCGCACGGACGATCCAGTTTTTAGCCCAGCCCGAAATCAGCGCCTTGTTCTCTTCCGATTCGGCGGCCACGGTCTTGATGACCGAATCCGACCAGCGGGTTTCATCGGCCAGCCAGTCGCTCTGGAACTCGGTCAGCAGTGCCACGGCGGTGGCGGCGTCGGTCCAGGCGGCGTCGGCGTTCTTGTAGAAGAGGTTGTAGAACACGGCGTTCACGCCCAGCACCTGGGCGGTGTAGAGGTGGAACCAGTCGCGCTCGACGAAGCTGTCTTCGATGAGCTTGCGGGTTTCCTGCCACATCGGATCGGACAGCCAGGTCTGCTTGGCTTCATCGAGGGAGGTGCCGGTCTGGCCGTCGATCATCAGGCCGACGCGCGAATTGATCTGCGCCATGCCGAGATGGTCCATCGCGGAGAAGATGCAGGGCGCGGTGACCGCGGTGCCGTAGCCGCGCTGGCAGATTTCCGACATGTTCATGTTGGAACCCCAGTGCAGGTGGCGCAGCGGCAGCAGCCCGCGCTTGATCGCCCCGATCGCCCCACTGGAGGCCTTGGCGAGCATGCCGCGCTCCTCGACGAAGGTGAAATTGCGCTCGACCGCGGTGTTCATGTTTGACCGCGAGATATTGTAGGTGGCGTAGTAATATTGGCGCGGATCGAGCGGCTTGTACCAGTCGGCCATCTTCACCGCTGACTTGCCCAGATCATAATGCCAGTATTCCGGCTCCCACAGCGGCTTGTAGTGGAAATTTTCGGTGGCCTGGATGTCGAGCGTGCCTTCGAGATAGCGCGAGGCGGGCTTGTCTTCGCCAAAGCGCCGCGCGATGTGGCTGAAGGTTTGCCGTTTTGGTTCCAGATTGATCGTCTTGATTTGTACGCTCATGCTTCCTCCTTGCCGTGGCGCACCGGCGCCCGGTTTGTTATCAGTTCAGCCAGGCCCGCGCGGCCTCAGTCTTCGATGCGGCGCAGCAATCCGGGGTGGCCGGCGCGCCAGGCCACACGGTCAACGTCGGCGGCGAGAGCGTCATCGGCCGGGAGAATGATTGCGCCCCGGGCGTCGCAGAATTCCTTCAACGCCTTGGGAGACAAAATCAGTTCCACGGCCAGGGTGCCATCACCCAGCGAATATTCGAATTCAACGTAACGCCCCAGCCTGGTGCCGAGAATACGGACATAGGCCTGAGGGGAATCGGGCGCACCAGATGCGCCACCCTCAGCCGGGGGATGCCGGCTTGCCATCTTGATTGATCCTCCTGCAGTGCGGGCCTGAAATTTTAAGCGGCCTCTATTACCTCTCAGAGCCTAGGAAACTTCCCTCCTTTCGTCAATCACAATTTCGAGATTTTTTTGGCGTCAAAAACGTCTCGTGGATGTGGGGTAAATTGAATTACGATATAATAATGTTATTGATTTGACGGCAAACATATGTTTCAAGTTATTTTTTATAAAAACGAAAAATATTCTTGTTTTACCATAATTTTTTAAATTTCCCCGTGCGGCATCACGATGTAACGACGACGTTCCGAGAAGTCCGATGCCAATCTTGTTTTTGTGTTTTTACCGAAACATTTTTTCCCCGTTAGTTACGTAGTCGATCAGCGGCATTCGTCACCACGCGGCAGCACGGGCGCGCGGTGCTGGCGTGCCGTTGCGCAGCGTGCATATTGGTTTGCGGCAGATCGACGATCCTGTTTCCATTTCCCTCGCGCATAGCCAATTTATAGTGCGGGCCTGTGCCTGGGATTTGGTAAAGCAAGAGCCATGCCATACCAGATATGGCCGAATGTCTGGGGTTGCGCGGCACCGGGGTGGGCGCGGGTGATGTTTTGATCAAGGCGGCGGGTGCGCGCTTGCGGTTTTCATCAAGCTGCGGCGCAGCAAAGACGCCCTGCCGGGGGCGGTTTGGAAAAACGCTGGACAAGGAGGGAGGATTAACCGCAAATCCGTGCAGGCAGGAGGAAATGGATGGATCGAAAATCCACCGACGAGGCGCTGGGGCGCCTGTCGCGGGGTGATGGCGCGGATTATGTGTCGCTGGTCGCTGATCTCTCGGCGCGGCTGCGGTTCTCGCCCAATGATGGGCAGATCTGGCTCGATGATCAGCGCATGCTGCTCATCCATCTCTCCTCGATGACCGCGCTACGCAAGGAGCTGATGGACAGCCTGGGCATGGACCAGGCGCGCGGGCTGCTGACCCGCATGGGCTATAATTCGGGCGTGCGCGATGCCCAGCTGGCCCGGCGCGTGCGCGCGAAAATGAGTTTCGACGAGGCGTTTCTGGTCGGGCCGCAATTGCATGGGCTGGAGGGGCAGGTTTCGGTCGAGCCGGTGACGTTTGAGTGGAATGTCGAGACCGGGCATTTTTTTGGCGAGTTCATCTGGCGCAATTCGGCCGAGGTTGAGTGTCATCTCCAGGCTTATGGTCTGGCCGCCGAGCCGGTGTGCTGGTCGCAGATTGGCTATGCCTCGGGCTATACCAGCGCGTTCATGGGCCGGCCGATTTTGTTCAGGGAGGTGGAATGCCGCGGGGCCGGCCATTCGCGGTGCCGGATCATCGGCAAGCCGGTGGAGGCGTGGGGGCCAGATGCCAGGGATGCCGCTTATGTGGGGCCGCTGACGCCGCCGCCGCGCACCGCCGACCTCGCCGCCGCGCCGGATTTGAAAAGCGGCACGGTGGGGGCGTCTTCAGGCTATGTTTCGGCCTGCCATTTGGTGGAGCGCGTGGCGCCGACCATGGCGACCGTGCTGTTTTTGGGCGAAACGGGCGTGGGCAAGGAAGTGTTCGCGCGGATGCTGCACACGGCCTCGCCACGCGCGGGCAAGCCGTTTGTGGCGGTGAACTGCGCGGCGATCCCTGAAACGCTGATCGAGGCGGAGCTGTTTGGCGTGGAGAAGGGCGCGTTTACCGGCGCCCTGACCTCGCGCCCCGGACGGTTTGAGCGCGCCAATGGCGGCACGCTGTTTTTGGATGAGGTGGGCACGCTGAGCCTGACCGCCCAGGGCAAACTGCTGCGCGCGCTGCAGGAGGGCGAGATTGAGCGCGTGGGCGACACCACGACGCGCAAGGTGGATGTGCGGGTGATTGCCGCCACCAACGTGCCGCTGCGCGAGGAAGTGCGCGCCGGACGGTTCCGCGATGATCTCTATTTCCGGCTCAATGTGTTTCCCATCGAGCTGCCGCCGCTCAGGGAACGGCGCGATGACATTCCGCTGCTGATGAACCATTTTCTGCGCCGCTTCTGCGACCGCCACGGACGCCACCTGACCGGCTTTACCGAACGCGCGGTGGACCGGCTGATGACTTACCGGTTTCCGGGTAATATCCGCGAGCTGGAGAACATGATCGAGCGGGCGGTGATTTTGGCGCCCGAGCAGGCGCCTATCGATGTTGGGCATTTATTCTCGCTGGCTGACCAGATCGAGAGCCCGTTTTACGGGATTATGGAGGATGGGCAGCTGGCGCTGGGCGGGATGAAGCCGGCCACCGGCCCGGCCAGCCAGATTGTGAACGACCTGCTCGCCGGGCCGCTGAACCTGGAGCAGTTCGAGGAGCAGCTGATTGCCCAGGCGGTGGACCGGGCCGGCGGCAATTTGACGCTGGCCGCCAAGATGCTGGGACTGACCCGCGCGCAGCTTGCCTATCGCTACCGCCAGCGCCATTAGACCTTGGGGCTGTTCGGGGGCGTTGGGCATGAGGCGGGGGCTGGTTTGGGTGGTGGCGGCGCTGTGCGGGCTGGGCGCGGCCCGGGCGGAGACGCCTGACCAGCGTGCCAGCGCGCTGGTGGCCAAGCTGACACTGGACCAGGAGCTGACGCTGCTGCACGGCAATTTCGCCCTGCGCGCCTATGATGCCGCTTATGGCCTGCCGCCCGCGCCACCCGTGCCGGGCGCGTTGGGCTCGGCGGGCTATGTGGCGGGGATTCCAGCGCTGGGCATTCCGGCCTTGCAGGAGGTGGATGGCGGGCTTGGCGTTTCGGTGCCGCCCGATGCGGAGGATGGCAAGGGCAGTACCGCCCTGCCCTCGAGCTTGGCGCTGGCCGCCGGCTTTGACCCCCGCATGGCCTATGAGGCGGGCGCCATGATGGGGCGCGAGGCGTTCGATCGCGGCTTTAATGTGCTGCTGGCGGGGGGCGTGAACCTGACCCGCGACCCCAGGGGCGGGCGCAATTATGAATATCTGGGCGAGGACCCGCTCTTGGCGGGCACGCTGGATGGCGCGCTGATCCACGGTGTGCAGGACCAGCATGTGCTGGCGACGCTCAAGCATTTCGCCATGAATGACCAGGAGACCAACCGGCAATTCGACAATGCGCTGATCGGGGAGGCGGCGTTTCGGGAATCGGACGGGTTGGCTTTTGAGATCGCGCTGGAGACCGGCCACCCAATGGCGGTGATGTGCGCCTATAACCAGGTGAACGGGCAGTATGCCTGCGCCAACCACCATTTGCTCGATGATGTGCTGAGGCGGGATTGGGGGTTTGACGGGTTTGTGATGTCGGATTGGGGGGCGGTGCATTCGGCGCTCGATATCAATGCCGGGCTCGACCAGGAATCGGGGCAGGAGTTCGACCCGGTGACCTATTTTTCGACCCCTCTCAGCGTGGCGCTCAGCCAGGGGTTGGTGACACGGGCGCGGGTGGATGAGGCGGTGCGGCGGATTTTGCGGGCCGAGCTCACGGTTGGGCTGATGGACCACCCGCCCGTGCGACAGCCAATTGATTTCGCCGCCGATGGCGCGGTGGCGGCGCAGGAGGAAGCGCAAGGGCTGGTGCTGCTGAAAAATCACCGGCTGCTGCCGCTCTCACCCGCCATCCGGCGGATTGCGGTGATTGGCGGCGATGCCAATACGGGGGTGATGTCGGGGGGGGGATCTTCGGATGTGGTGCCCAAGACCCTGCCCCAGCTTTTGCCCGTGGTACAGATGGGCGAGGGGCTGGCCGGGCGTTACACCAGGGCCATTCTCGACCCCGACCCGCCGCTGAGCGAGATTGAGCGCCAGGCGCCCGGCGCGGTGGTGCGGTATGACCCCGGGCTCTACCCCGGCGCGGCCGCGCGGCTGGCCAAATGGGCGGATGTGGTGGTGGTGTTCGCGCCCAAATGGGAAACCGAGAGCCAGGATGTGCCCGACCTCTCGCTGCCCGGCGGCGAGGATGCGCTGATCGCGGCGGTGGCGGCGGCCAACCCGCGCACGGTGGTGGTGCTGGAAACCGGCAACCCGGTGCTGATGCCTTGGCTGCCAAACGTGCGCGCGGTGGTGGAGGCGTGGTATCCGGGCGCGGAAGGGGGCAAGGCGATTGCCGGGGCCTTGTTTGGGACGATTGATCCCTCGGGGCATCTGCCCATGAGTTTTCCAGCGAACACCGCGGAGTTGCCCAGGCCGGTGGTGCCGGGACAGGATGCCGCGCCAGGGCAGATCACGCCGGTTGATTATAATATCGAGGGGGCGGAGGTGGGCTATAAATGGTTCAGCGCCCGCCATTTGCCGGTGCTGTTCCCGTTTGGGTTCGGGCTGTCTTATACCCGCTTCAGCTTCACGCATCTCAGCCACGGGCCGGGGCTGACGGTGTCGTTCGATGTGGGCAATGACGGCAAGGTGGCCGGGGCGACCGTGGCGCAGCTCTACCTTAGCGCCCGCAACGGCGTGGCGATGGAGCGGCTGGTGGGGTTTGCGCGCGTGGCGCTGGCGCCCGGCGAAACGCGGCATGTGGTGCTGACGATCGACCCCCGGCTGCTGGCCGATTTTAATGTGGCGGGAGATGACTGGGTGATGCCGGGCGGGGTTTATCGTTTCGGGCTGGGCGACTCGGCGGCGGACCTGACAGAGAGCTTGACGGCGCGCCTGCCCGCGCAGCATGTGGCACCGTGAAACTGGGGTCCCGATTCCGAGACCCATAGGATTTCAGAATCACAGTGGACACTTGAAAAATCAATAAGCTAGTGTGATTCAGCTGCAGAAATAGCGATATGGAATATCGCTATTTCTGAACCATCACACGAGGGAGCGAGACCAAATGGCCATGAACATGCAGACACAGGCGCCCGCCGCCGGCGCCACCGCACAGGCCGGGCGCGGTATGGTGGGGCTGGTGGTGACCTTGTTCTTCGCCTGGGGGTTCGTGACCGTGCTCAACGACCCGCTGATCGCCAAGCTCAAGGGGTTGTTCGCGCTGAATTACACCGAGGCGATGCTGACCCAGTTCGCGTTCTTTCTGGGCTATTTCGTGGTCTCGGCGCCGGCGGGAGCGATTATCGGGCGGTTTGGGTATGTGCGCTCCATCGCGCTGGGGCTGGCGATCATGGCGGCGGGGTATCTGGGCTTCGCGCCGGCCGCGCGCGCGGCCTCGTTCCCCGGCTTTCTGGTGGCGCTGTTCTTTGTCGCCGGCGGCATCACCATTTTGCAGGTGGCGGCCAATCCTTACATCGCCGTGCTGGGCTCGGCCGCGACCTCGCATTCTCGCCTGACGCTGGCGCAGGCGTTTAATTCATTCGGCACCTTCGTGGGGCCGTTCATCGGCTCGCTGTTCATTTTGCAAAATGGCGTGGCCTCGCCGAATTTTTCCGACCCCGTGGCTCTGGCCGCCGCGCGCGTGCAGGAGGCCGAGATCGTGCAGCGGCCGTTTCTGGTGCTGGCCGCCATTTTGGTGCTGTTCGCGGCGCTGTTCTGGGCGCTGCGCAACGCGCCGGGGCCGCGCGCCCATGCCCACAGCCCCAACCCCTTCCGCCGCGACCTGCTGGGCAAGCCGCGCCTGATGTTTGGGGTGGTTTGTATTTTTGTCTATGTCGGGGCCGAGGTGTCGATCGGCTCGGGCCTGACCAATTATCTCATGCAGCCCTCGGTGCTGGGCACGCAGGCGGCCCAGTTGGGGGTGCGCGTGGCGGCGTGGTTTGGGCGGGCCAACGCCTTTAACGCCGCGCAGATGGCGGGCATGTTGGTGAGCGTTTATTGGGGGCTGGCGATGGTCGGGCGGTTTTTGGGCTCATTTGCCCTGGCGCGCGTGACACCGGGCAAAATGCTGGCCTTTAACGCCCTGATGGCGGGGGCGCTGGCGCTGACCTCGGGCTTAAGCCTGGGCGTGGTGGCCGCCGTGGCGGTGCTGGCCGTGGGGCTGGCTAACTCGATCATGTTTCCGACCATCTTCACCCTGGCGCTCGAGGGGCTGGGCGATGAGACGCCCAATGGCTCGGCGCTGCTGTGCATGGCTATTGTTGGCGGGGCGATTGTGCCGGTGATTTACGGCAAGGCGGCCGATATGATGGGGCTGGCCCATGCGCTGGTGGTGCCGGTGGTTTGTTATCTGATCATCGCGGCCTATGGGTTGAAGACCGCCCGCGGCCTGGCCAACTGAGGCCGCGATGAAGCTGTTCATGGTGGTGGTTGGCGGCGACTGCAAGACTTCGAACGTTGAGCTGCATGATGTGCGCTTTTGCGTGGCCGGGCGGATTGAGGATTGTTACGGCGAGCTGCACCGGCAATGGTGGGGCGAGCCGGAAAGTCTGCATCTGGACGGCTATGCGGAACTGACCCAGGCGGATGGGTTTGATATACGCCTGGAACCGGGCGCGGCGGCGCTGAGCGATCCGCGGCTCTATTTTGTCAATCTTGGTGGGTATATCTCAGGTTTTTTTGGCGAGGCGCATGAGAACCTGCTCATTGTCGCCGCCACTGCCAAGGCGGCCGTGGCCAAGGCGATGGCGCGCGTGCAAGGCTGGCAGCAGCCGCATAAGGATAATGTGTTTCAGTTTGACAAGGCGCTCGATGTGAGCGCGCAGCTGGAGCGTCTGGGGCTGAAGCTGGTGCTGCGCGAGGCCGGCGAGACCCGATCGCTGGATATTTCACTCGGTTATGTGCCGATCGGGCATCTGGCCCCGAAAAAGTGATCAGGCCGGTTTGGTGAAGGCCGCGCGCGCCTGTTCGACCGCCGGGCGGATGGCGCAGCTGGGTGCGTGATCGTTGACCAGCCCCATGGATTGCATGAAGGCATAAGAGGTGGTGGGGCCGATGAAGGCCCAGCCGCGTTTTTTGAGCGCGTTGGCCAGATCTTTCGCGGCTTGCTGGCCGGCGCCGGCGCCGGATGGCGCGAAACCCCAGAGGAAACGGGCCAGGGAGCCGGCTTCGGCGACCAGCGCGCACGCGCGTTTGGCGTTGTTGATCACGGCCTCGATTTTGCCGCGGTGGCGGATGATGCCTTTATCGGCGAGCAGACGGGTGATGTCGGCCTCGGTGAATTCGGCCATCTGGTAAAAATCGAACCCGGCGAAGGCGGCGCGGAAATTCTCGCGTTTTTCAAGGATGGTGCGCCAGCTCAGGCCGGACTGGAAACTCTCGAGGCAGAGTTTTTCGAACAGATGCCGGTCATCGGCGACGGGGAAGCCCCATTCGGTGTCGTGGTAGCGCAGATATTGCGCGGTGGCGGTGCACCAGGCGCAGCGGGGCAGGCCGTCGGGGCCCGGGGATGTGCCCGACATTGGGGGCTCCTGTTCAGGTTCGCGAGCGCCAGGCTAGCGCCGGGAGTGCATAAAACCAATCGACGCGAGCGCCAAATGCGCTAGCATGGGCGGGCCGGGGCGTGGGCGCCGCGCGCCGGGCTGAATCACAACGAAAACCACAACGAAAACCAAACGGAGGACCCCGAGATGAATCTACCCCTTACCGGTGGCTGCGCCTGCGGGCAGGTGCGCTATGAATGCAGCGCCGAGCCCTTGTTCACCGCCCATTGCCATTGCCGCGACTGCCAAAAAGCGGGCGGCGGGCAAATGAGCACGGTGAGCGGCGTGCCGAGCGCCGCCATGCGGCTGGTGCAGGGCGAAACCACGTCGTTTCATTATGCGGGCAGCAGCGGCAAGGGGATTGACCGGCATTTTTGCGCCACCTGCGGGGCACGGCTGTTCAGCGACCATGCGGGCGCCATGCCGGGGGTGACGTTCATTGCGGTGGGTAATCTCGACGAGCCGGCGCGGGTAACGCCGCAGATGCATATTTTCACCGCCAGCGCCCAGCCCTGGGCCACCATTCCACCCGATATGCCGCAATTTCCAGGTATGCCGGGATAGAGCGCGCCACCCGCGCGATGCCCTTGGGCGGGAGAATGGGGCAAGGCTGGTATGGTGGCGCGCGCGGGCGTGGCGGTGAAGTTGATGCACGTCAATGCAGGGCCATGGCCAGCCGTGATGCAGTTGCGCCAACGCCAGGAACCGCAAACATAAAGACGCTCACGCGTCGGGGGTGCGCCTTATGACCAACGACCTGCCAAACCCGGCCAAGCTGCCACCCGGGCGCCTCTATCGCCCGGCGGATCTTTCGCAACTGGCCTTTGCCACCACCGCTGAGCTAACCCCCCTGCCCGGCCTCGCCGAACAGCCGCGCGCGCGCGAGGCGATCAGCCTGGGCACGGGCATCGTGCATGGCGGTTTCAATATTTTCGCCATCGGGCCTGGGGGATTGCGGATTCAGCGCTCGATCCGGCACCTGGCCGAGGACACGGCCCGCGCCCTGCCACCGGCGCGCGACTGGGTTTATGTGAATAATTTCGCCGAGCCGCACCGCCCCACCGCGCTGGCCCTGCCCTCGGGGCGCGCGCCGGTGCTGCAAAAGGCCATTCACAATCTCATCGAGGATTTGCGCGCGGCGCTGCCGGCTTTGTTCGAGAGCGAGGATTACCAGAAGCGCCGGGCGGCGGTGGAGCAGTCGATTCAGGCCAAGACCGAGCAGGCCTTTGCCGGGCTCAGCGAAAAAGCCGCGGCGCATGAGATCGCTCTGCTGCGCACGCCCATGGGCTTTGGGCTGGCCCCAATGCGCGACGGCAAGGTGGTGCCGCCGGCCGAGTTCAATGCCTGGCCGGAGGACCAGCAGAAGCAGGCGCGGGACCATATTCATGAGCTGGAAAAAGATCTGGAGGAGACGCTGCGGGGGATTCCGCGCATTGAGAAGGAACAGCGCGACGCGCTGCGCCAGCTGGCGCGCGACACCGCCGAGCGGGCCGTGGCGCCGCCGTTTGAGCAGCTGAGCGCCGCTTTTGCCGATCTGCCCGAGGTGCTGCGCCATATCGGCGCGCTGCGGGCGGATCTGATCGAGAATCTCGGCCTGTTCATGCCCCAGGAAGGCCCTCAGGCGCCGGGCCGCGCGGCCATGGCGCTGGGTGGGGCGTTCGACCGCTATGAGGTGAATGTGCTGGTCACGCCGCTCGATCATACCGAAGGGGCGCCGGTGATCGAGGAGCTGAATCCGACGCTTGGCAATTTGTTCGGGCGGGTGGAGCATATGCAGGTGGAAGGCGCGCTGGTGACCAATTTCCGCCTGATCAAGGCCGGCGCGCTGCACCGCGCCAATGGCGGCACCATTTTGCTCGACGCGCTCGCCGTGCTGAGCGAACCGTTCAGCTGGTCCGCGCTCAAGCGCGCGCTGCGCCGCCAGGAGATTGTGATTGAGGATATCTCGCATTTCATGGGGCTCACCGCCACCGTCTCGATCGAGCCCGACCCGATTCCGCTGGAGGTGAAGGTGGTGCTGGTGGGCGACCGGCGGCTTTATTACATGCTGGCCGCGCTCGACCCCGAGTTGGCCCATTATTTCAAGGTACTCGCCGATTTTGACAATGACGCCGCGCGCACGCCCGAGAACGAGGCGATGCTGGCCAGGCTGACGGGAGCGATGGCGGCGCAGAACGGGCTGTTGGCGCTCGAGCGCGGCGGGGTGGAGCGGGTTATTGAGCAGGCGGCGCGCTGGGCGGGGGATGCCGACAAGGTCTCGCTGCTGACCGAGCCGCTGCACGACCTGATTACGGAAGCCGACCATGTGGCGCGCACCCACGGGCGGGCGGCGATTTCACGGGCCGATGTGGAGCAGGCGATCGGCCAGCGGATCAGGCGCCAATCACGCGTGCGGGAGCTGAGCCATGAGGCGATTTTGCGCGGCATATCGCTGATTGACACGCAGGGCGCGCGGGTGGGCCAGGTGAACGGCCTGAGCGTGATGAGCCTGGGCGATTATGCCTTTGGCGCGCCGGCGCGCATTACCTGCACGGTGCGCGCGGGGGCGGGCAAGATTGTCGATATCGAGCGTGAGGTGGCGCTGGGCGGGCCGATCCATTCCAAGGGGGTGCTGATTCTCTCGGGCTATCTGGCCGGGCGCTATGCGCTCGGTGCCCCCATGTCGCTCTCGGCCAGTTTGGTGTTTGAGCAATCCTATGGCGGGGTGGAGGGGGATAGCGCGTCCTCGACCGAGGCTTATGCGCTGCTCTCGGCGCTCTCGGGGTTGGCGCTGCGCCAGGATCTGGCGGTAACCGGCTCGGTGAACCAGCATGGCGAGGTGCAGGCGATCGGCGGGGTGAATGAGAAGATCGAGGGGTTTTTCGATGTCTGCCGGGCGCGCGGGCTCACGGGCACGCAGGGGGTGATGATTCCGGCGTCTAATGTCATGCATCTGATGCTGCGCCAGGATGTGGTGGAGGCCTGCGCGCGCGGGGTGTTTGCCGTTTACCCGATCCAGACCATTGATGAGGGCATCGCGCTGCTGACCGGCCGGGACGCGGGCGCGCGGGGCGGGGACGGTAAATATCCCGAGGGCTCGGTGAACCAGCTGGTGGAGGCGCGGCTGGGGCATTTCGCCGAGATCCGCAAGGCGGCGGGAGGCGACAAGGCGCAGGATGGCGGAGCGCCGAAAGGAGCTGCGTAATGGCCGAACCGACCCGCATTGTGCTGACCTTGCACCCTGAAACCGGCGATCAGGCCTGGCTGCGTCTGGCGACCGACCTCGCCCGGCTGCTCGATGTCGGGGTGCATGGGCTGTTTATCGAGGATCGCGGATTACTGACCTTTGCGAGCCTGCCGTTCGCGCGGGAGATCAGGCTGCCGACCTTTGAATGGCACCCGATCTCGGCCGAGCAAATGGCCCGCGACCTGCGCCAGGCGGCGGCGCTGATGCGCCGGCGGCTCGATGAGGCCGCGCGCCGCGCCGGCGTGCCCAGCAGCTTCGAGACCCTGGCCGCCCCCGATGGGCTGCCGCCCTACCAGGCCGGGGATATTGTGATTTCGGCCGGGCCGCGAGCGGCGGTGCGGCACATGACCGTAGCGGCGCCCGAGAGGTGCGAGACCGGCTTTACCCTGCTGGTGCCGCCCCAGGCACCCCAACGCGCCAGCGGACCATTTGCCGTGCTGGCCGATGGCGGACCGGCGCTTGAGATGGCGTGCCGCCTGGCGGTGGCGGCACATGAGGGGGTGATTGTGCTGGGCACCGGCGAGGCCAGCCTGCACGCCGCCGCCCAACAGGCCGCCGCCTTGGGGATTGCGCCGGCCCGCATTACCCGGCGGTTGGTGGCCGGCACCGGCCAAGCCGAGCTGCGGCGCGCCCTGGCCGGGCTGCGCGAGCGGCTGGTGGTGATGCCCCCGCCCGAGACGCCGGAGGATGCCTGGGCACTGGCGATGGCACTGCATGTGCCGGTGCTGCTGGTGGAACAGCATTGCGGCCTGTGACCCGCCCCCCCAACGGGGGGATTGACCTGCGTCAAGGCTGTTCATAGCTGCGGGCAGCTAAGTATGCGGCGAATTTTCCGCCACAACATGAAAAGGGTCGTGACATGACATCTGCCGCGCCTGAGATCAAAGCCTTCTTCGACCCCCAGACTTTCACCGTTTCCTATGTCGTTTCCGACCCTGCCAGCGGTCAGGCGGCGGTTATCGATTCGGTGCTTGATTATGACCCCAAGGCAGGTCGCACGCGCACGGACTCGGCCGATAAGATTGTGGCCTATGTGCGCGAGCACCAACTGAGCGTGGCCTGGCATCTGGAGACCCATGCCCATGCCGATCATCTCTCGGCGGCGCCTTATTTGAAACAGGCCCTGGGCGGGAGGATTGCCATTGGCGAGCATATCACCACCGTGCAGGCGACCTTTGGGAAGGTATTCAATACCGGGGCCGACTTCGCCACTGACGGGCGGCAATTCGACCATTTATTCACCGATGGCGCGTGCTTTGCCATTGGCGGACTGAGCGCGCGGGTGCTGCATACGCCCGGCCATACGCCCGCCTGCGTGACCTACCTGATTAATGATGCCGCCTTTGTCGGGGATACATTATTCATGCCCGATTACGGTACCGCGCGCTGCGATTTTCCGGGCGGGGATGCGGGCGTGCTGTATCGCTCGATCCGCACGCTGCTGGGGCTGCCGGGTGAGACGCGGCTGTTCATGTGCCATGACTACCAGCCCGGCGGACGGGCGCCCATGTGGGAAACCACCGTGGCGGCGGAGCGGGCCGGCAATATTCATGTGCATGAGGGAATTAGCGAGGCGGCGTTTGTGGCCATGCGCACCGCGCGCGATAAGACGCTCGACATGCCGGTGCTGATTTTGCCCGCCGTGCAGGTGAATATGCGCGCCGGCCATTTTCCGCCACCTGAAGCAAACGGGGTGAGCTATCTGAAAATCCCGCTCAATATGCTCTGACCGGAGGCCGTTTGCGCCGGGCGCGCGCCGGTGGCAGGGTGAGGAAACGGTTTTTGAACCCGAGGGGAGGTTGTGATGTCTGAGGTGGTGCTGGCACTGCTGACCCGCCCCGAAGCCGCGCCCGCCGTGCTGGCCGCGGCCGCGCACCTGGCGGAATTGGCCGGGGGCGCGCGCATTGAGGCGCTGGTATGCCGCACGCCGCCGCTCGCGACCATTCTGGTGACCGAGGATGTGCTGACCAGCGAACAGGAACGGGAGATACGCGCGCAGGAAAACGCCCGGGCGGCGGCGCTGCATGAGATCTTCGCGGACTGGGCCGCCCGCCAGCCCGGCCCGCCCCCGCCACGCTGGCTGAACGAGGAAGGCGCCGCCGCCGCGCTGGTAAAGCACTGGGGGGAGCGGGCGGATTATATCGTGGCCAGCCCCCCGCCCGCCCATGCCACAAGGCCCGAATATGACACGCTGCACGCGGCGCTGTTTGACTGCGCGCGCCCGGTGCTGCTGATGCCGCCGCACGCCAGCGCCACGTTTGGCAAGACCATCGCCGTGGCGTGGCGGGATGATAAATTCACCCTGCACGCGGTGATGGCGGCGCTGCGTATTGCCCCCAAATCAGCCGATATTCACGTGCTGATGGGACAGCGGGATGGCGTCCCGCGCCCGCAGATTCCCGATGTGCTGCGCGAGCATGGCGTGCCCGTAACCCGCCACGAGCTGGCCGTGGAACCCGCCCCGTTTGGCGCTCAGCTACTGGCCAAGGCCCATGAGGTGAATGCCGACCTGCTGGTGATGGGCGCGTTTGTGCACAATGCCTGGCGCAACCTGCTGTTTGGCGGCGTGACCCGCTACATGCTCGCCCACGCCGACTTGCCGGTGCTGATGCGGCATTGAGGCGGAGAACGCAGGCGTGGCGGAGGACCGGGTCGATCGCGCCCGGTGGTTCGCCATCCAGCGGCGGGTAACGCCCGAGATTGTCCGGCGTATGGTCTTCATCGACGGCCGCGAACAAGCGCCACTGGTCCGAGCGTGTGAGCGGCGGGGGAAAACCAACAAGCCCTGTAAAAAAGGGCCAGGCCCCAAAAAACTTCTGGAAATATTTCAATCAACCCCGCGCGCCGCGCGCACAAACGCCTCAATCAAGGCAGGCGATTTCACCCCCGGGGCGGTCTCCACCCCCGAAGACACATCCGCCCCATCCGCGCCCGTCACCCGCAAACCTTGCGCCACATTATCGGGCCGCAGCCCCCCGGCCAGCAGCCAGGGCTTGGGGTGGTGGAATTGCGCCAGCAATCCCCAATCGGCCACCACCGCGTTACCGCCCGGCCGGGTCGCGCCCTGGGGCGGCTTGGCTTCCAGAATAAACCCATCCGCCACCTCATCGGGGGCGGGAAACTCCGCCGCGCTGGCCACCCCCGCCTGGCGCCACACGGGGCGGCCAAACCGGTCGCGCAGCGCCGCCACCAGGGCCGGGTTGCCATGCACCTGCAACACATCAAGCGAGATCACCCGCAGCACATCGTCAATCTCATCAAACCCGGGATTAACAAACAGCCCCACCCGCAGCGGCATCTTCTCCGCCGTGCGCCGTGAGAGCAGCAGCGCCTCCACCGGCGTCACAAAGCGCGGCGAGGGCGGGTAGAACACCAGCCCGATCATATCCGCCCGCGCCGCCACCGCCGCATCCATGGCGGCGGCCGAATTAATCCCGCAAATCTTGACGATCTTCACGCCACGCTGGCGGCAATCTCCGCCGCCGCCCGCCCCGGGTCTGGCGCGCCGGTAATCGGCCGCCCGACCACGATATAATCCGCCCCCGCCGCCACCGCCTCTTCGGGCGTCATCACCCGCGTCTGGTCGCCCAGCGCCGTGCCTGTGGGGCGGATTCCCGGCACCACCAGCAGCGGCCGGGCGCCAAATTCAGCGCGCAGCGCGGCAATTTCATGGGCCGAGCACACCAGCCCGTCGGCGCCATTCTCCAGCGCCACACGCGCCAGCCGCAGCACCTGCGCGCTCACCTCGCCCGTCACGCCCATCTCCGCCAAATCCGGCGCGCCCAGCGAGGTCAGCACCGTCACCGCCAGAATTTTGGGCCGCTCCGGCCCCAGTTGCGCGGCGGCTTCGGCGGCGGCGGCCACCATGCGGGCGCCGCCCTGGGCGTGAATGGTCAGCAGCTTGGGCGCCAGATCCAGCAGCGCGCGCACGCCCCCCGCCACGGTGTTGGGAATATCATGCAGCTTGAGGTCCAGAAACACCGGCACACCCTCGGCCGCGCGCCGGTAACCCATCGGCCCATGATGGAGAAAAAACTCCAGCCCCAGCTTCACCAGCCCGCAATGGGGCGCCACCTGGGCAATCAAATCGCGCGCGCGCGCCAAATCCGGCGTATCAATCGCCGCAATCAGTTTCCTGTTCATACCTGCTCCTTGGCGGGGCCGTCCTTCTCGGCGCTCAGCTGCGCCACGCGCTTCTCAGCCGACCTGGCCCGGCGGCGATAATGAAAATGTTTCGGCAACCCCGAGAGCAGCCCGGCCACAAACCCAAACGCCAGCGTGCCCACCAGCAACGGCCCCAGCCACAGGCTCACACTGCCCAGCGGCCACAGGCTCAGCGGCACCAGCACCCGGTTCGAGAGCACAAACAACACCAGCGCCGCAATGGCGGCGAGGTCAACGGCAAACACAATAAGTTTCAGCTCTTCGCTCCCGCGGCGGCTTTCTTCGCGGGCACCGGCGTGCCGGGCTTGTTAATCCGCTCGCGCAGCTCCTTGCCGGCCTTGAAGAAGGGCACGCATTTCTGCGCCACATCCACCGCCTCGCCGGTGCGCGGGTTACGCCCCGCGCGCGCTTGGCGCTGCTTCACGGTGAACGCCCCAAAACCGCGTAGCTCCACGCGCTCGCCACGCGAGAGGGCAGCGGTCATCTCATCGAACAAAGCGCCGACGATGCGTTCGACATCCGCGATGGTCAAATGCGGATTTTCCTCGGCCAAACTGGCAATCAACTCAGAACGTGTCATGGAAATCCCCCACCCCACGATGCCAGCATGGCGCCTCCGGGTCAATAACACTTTGCCGGGCCACAAAATTCCCCGGCATATAGCCCAAAAAAAGTGGAGCCGCCCTGGCCGTTGGCGTGTCCATCCACCCAAGGCCTGCTAGTGCAGGTGGGCGCCAGATACCCAGACCACGGTCTGAGCAGTGCCAGCTCCCTTGGGAGATGCTTAACGGCCCCGGGGATGATAGGCCTGACGCACCGGGCAGCTCCTGCCCCTATTTAGGCGCCTGTGATGTCGGCTGCAATCTCTTCCGCGCGGGCCGCCAGCCGGCGCAGACGGGCGCGGCGTTCGGGGCTGGCGGGTTCGGGGGGAGGCACGGCGGCGGCCTGGTCGCGCGCCTTGGTCAGGTCGTGCACCTCATCGGCCAGCAGCAGCGCGGCCAGCATCAGCAGCCTGGCCTCGCCCGACTGCCCGCCGATCGCCTTGATCGAGCTGATCCGCTTCTCCACTTCCCCGGCCATGCGGGTCAGGTGCTCTTCCTGCCCGTCATCGCAGCTTACCATATATGTGAAGCCATTGATGCGGAACGTAACCTGCGCCATCTCTCACTCCGCCTTCGGGGGGGGGCCGATCTCAAGCCCGGCGCGCAATTTGCCAATCACTTCGTCAAGCGCCTCGCGCAGCAATTCGCGGTCGAGCGCATCATCGCCGGCACTCACGCGCGGCTCAGCACCAACCGGCACACTCACACCAGCCTGAGCAATGCGCCGCAGGGCGGTTTCAATGCGGGCAAGAATTTCGTCTTCGGATTCCGACTCGGACATAAAGACTATTCAACCCGACGCCGCCGTGCGAGGTCAAGGCAAGTTTCCCTGAATCCCTCTCCATGTCCTCTCCCCCCGCGCTCATCATCCACAGCCTGCCTCATCTGCGCGCCGCGCTGGCGCCCGGCCTGCCGGTCACGCTGCTCTCCGCCCCTGGCGCGGCCGACTATGCCGGCCCGGCCTGGTGGGCGGCGCTGCTGCGCGCGGGTGGCCACACCGGCCCCAGCCTGCTCGACTGCGCCAGCTCCCCCGGCCGCGCCCTGGAAGCCCTGACCCTCCACCTGCCCGGCCTCATTTTGCGCCCCTGCCCGGGCTGGGGCCAGCTCGCCGCCCTGGCCCAGGCCCAGGGCGCGGTGCTGCTCACCGCCCCGCCACCCGCGCTCAACCTCGGCGCTCCCGGCGCGGCGTGGCGTCTCACCCCCTGGCTGCGGGGCGAAATTTCGCCCATCCCCGCCCCGCCACCATGATTATGCCGCAAATTTCTGCGCAAAACCCGCCCGCGCGCTGGCCCGGCGGATGACATTTGCCCAAGGCTCGGTTACACGGCGCACGGTATTTATTCTACGGAGGGTGGCACACCAATGGCGATCACGCAGACGGTCAAGAACATTCTGTCGCACTATGAGTCCGACAATCCCGGCACCAAAACCAACCTGGCCCGCATCCTCATGCAGGGCAAGCTGGGCGGTACCGGCAAGCTGGTCATTCTGCCGGTCGATCAAGGCTTCGAGCACGGCCCCGCCCGCTCCTTCGCCCCCAACCCCGCCGCCTACGACCCCTATTACCACTACCAGCTGGCCATCGATGCCGGGCTCTCCGCCTATGCCGCCCCGCTCGGCATGCTCGAAGTGGGCGCCGCCGAATTCGCCGGCCAGATCCCGACCATCCTCAAGGTCAATTCCTCCAACTCGCTGGCGACCGACAAGAACCAGGCCATCACCGCCTCGGTGTCCGATGCCCTGCGCCTGGGCTGCGCGGCCATCGGCTTCACCATCTATCCCGGCTCCGAATTCGCCTTCGACCTGATGGAAGAAATCCGCGAAATGTCGGAAGAAGCCAAGGCCGCCGGCCTGGCCGTGGTGGTGTGGTCCTATCCGCGCGGCCCCAACCTCGACAAGGCCGCCGAAACCGCGCTCGACATCTGCGCCTACGCCGCCCACATGGCCGCGCTGCTCGGCGCCCACATTATCAAGGTCAAGCCCCCCACGGATGTCATCTCCCTCGATGCCGCCAAGAAATCCTATGCCGGGTTCGATGGCTCGACCATGGCCAAGCGCGTCGCGCATGTCGTGCAGTCCTGCTTTAACGGCAAGCGCATCGTGGTGTTCTCGGGTGGCGAATCCAAGAGCCTCGAAGGACTCTACGAGGAAATCCGCGGCCTGCGCGATGGCGGCGCCAACGGCTCCATCATCGGCCGCAACACCTTCCAGCGCCCGCGCGAGGAAGCCCTCGCCATGCTCCAGACCATCATCGATATCTATCTGAACAAGGCCTGAGCCAAAGTTTGTCGGGGTGTGGGGCCTTTTTTCAAAAAGGCCCCACATACGCCACAAAAAAAGCCCCCGGAAACCGGGGGCTTTTTTTTATAGCGGTAAAAGCAAGGCGCAACCCTTTTTGAAAAAAGGGCCGCCCCCCAAAAACGTTTATTTCACATACCGCGCCACCACCGGCGCAATGGCCTCGGCAATCAGGCGCATGCCCTGGGCATCGGGGTGCAGCGCGGGCTCTGGCGGGGTCAGGCGCGGGTCCACATACAGGCTGGCATCGGCCTTGCCGTTCCGCTCCAGCACATCGCCCACATCCATAAATGTCACCACCGCCGAGCCGCCATAATGGCGCGCCAGCGCGGCATTGGTCGCCACCGTCTGCTCATCCACCCACGCGCTCCTGATCGAGGGCAGCACGCCCAGCAGCAAAATATGCGCGCCCGGCAAACGGTGATGCACCCCGCTCACCACCGCCTCGATGCCCGGCACGGTCATCGCGGCATCCCAATGCACCCGGCCAAAATTATTGGCCCCGATCAGAATAATGGCGAGTTGCGGATGCAACCCCGCCACCTGCCCATGATCGAGCCGCCAGATCAAACTCGCGGTGGTATCGCCAATGAACCCGAAATCCAGCGCGCCATAGGGGGCATAATATTGCTCCCACACCGGCCGCACATCGTCATACCCATGCCCGCCATGGCGCTGCCAGTAATAAGTGATCGAGTCGCCCAGCCAGACAATCCTGGCATCCGGCTGCGCCCGCCCCTCGGCGAGAGATTGCTCAAACTGCTTATGCCACCATGGCAAATCCATGCGGCCAATCGGCGCCGTGGCAAGATTCACCTTGGCCCACGCCGCCACCGGCGCCGCCAGCAGGGCGCACGCCAACAGCCAGCGTTTCATCACAGCCCCACCAGCAGCAGCACAAAGCTGCCCGCCCCAAACAGCGCGCAATAGAGCGCGAACGGCTTGAGCGCCCAGCTGTCATGCTGGGCGAAATAGCGCATCAAAAACGCCGTGCTGGCAAAAGACACCACCCCCGCCGCTGCCGCCGCCAGCAGCGAGACACCAAACAGCGCATGCAGCTGGTGGGCATGGGCGAGCTTGGGCAGCTCCTTCACGGCGGCGGCCAAAATCGCCGGCGTGCCGATCAGAAACGAAAACCGCGCCGATTCCTCATGGTTGATGCCCCGGTAAAGCCCGCCCACCATCGCCGCGCCCGAGCGCGAAATGCCGGGCAAAAACGCCAGGCACTGAAACGTTCCAATCACCAGCGCATCGCCAATGGTAATGCGCGAGCCCCGCAACGTGCGCCCGCGCAGCCGCTCGCCGCCCAGCAACAGCCCGGCATTGGCCACCAAAAACAGCGAAGCGATCAGCGGCGTACCCATCAAATGGCGCACCGGCTTTTCAATCAGCACGCCCACCACCACCAGCGGCACCGTCGCGGCGATCAGCTTCCACAGCAGCGCCCGCGCGCTCTGAATCTCGGCCTCATAACCAACCCCCAGCACGCCGCGCGCCAGCGCCGTCCATTCCCCGGCGAAATAAGCCAGCAGCCCGGCGGCGGTGCCCACATGCAGCATCACCAGAAACGGCAAAAACCCGGCGCTTTTCTGGTCAATACCCCAGTGCAGCAAGGCGGGCACCACCACCGCGTGGCCCAGGCTGCTGACGGGAAACAACTCGGTCGCCCCCTGCAAAATGGCAAACAGCATGGCGTGCAGGAAATCCATGTAAACTCCCAAGGCTAATGGGCGGCGCGCGCCGCGATGAAAACGGTGATTGCAGAATTTTCGCGCTGCGTTAAGCCATACCCATGCGCAATGCAGATCCGCCCGTTTCCGCGCCCGTGCTGCTGCTGGCCACCGCCTGCGGCGTTCTGGTGGCCAATATTTACTACGCCCAGCCCCTCATCGCCCTCATCGGGCCAGATATCGCCTTGAGTCCGCGCGGCATGAGCCTGATCGTCAGCCTCACCCAGGCCGGCTACGCGCTGGGGCTGGTGGCGCTCGTCCCGCTGGCCGATTTGTTCGAGACCCGCCGTCTTGTTCTCACAACTGTCATGGTCTCGCTGCCCGCCCTGCTGCTGGCCGCCGCCGCGCGCTCTGGGCTCGCCATGCTCATCGCCAGCGTGCTCATCGGCCTCACCTCGGTCTCGGTGCAAATGCTGGTGCCCGTCGCCGCCCGCCTCACCCCCCCAAACAAGCGCGGCCAGGTGGTCGGCACGGTCATGAGCGGCCTGCTGCTGGGCATTTTGCTCTCCCGCCCGGCGGCGGCGCTCATCGCGGGGTGGTTTGGCTGGCGGGCGGTATTTCTGGTCTCTTGCGTGGTCACGGCGGCCATGGCGGCGGGGCTGCGCCTGGCGCTGCCGCTTTGCCCGCCAGAGTCCCGGCTCAGCTACGGCGCGCTGCTGGCCTCCATGCTCACCCTGCCGCTCCGCCTGCCCATGCTGCGGGTGCGCATGCTCATCCAGGCGGTCAGCTTCTTCGGCATCTCGGTGTTCTGGACCCAGGCGCCCGTCTATCTCCACACCAATTTCGGCTTTTCCTCCTTCGGCATTTCGGGCTTCGCCCTGGCCGGCGCGGCGGGCGCACTGGTGGCGCCGCTGGCGGGCCGCCTGGCCGATTTCGGCTATAGCCGCCAAGCCACCTGGGCCGGGCTGGTGCTGGTGGCGGGCGGCTTCGTGCTGGGCTGGCTGGGTGGCGAGCGTCACAGCCTGGCGCTGCTGGTGGCCGCCGCCATCGCGGTCGATGGCGGGGTGCAGTTCAATCTCCCCGTCGGCCAGCGCGCCATTTACACCGAGGCGCCCGAGCTGCGCGCCCGCCTCACCGGCCTGTTCATCGCCAGCTTCTTCGCCGCCGGCGCGGCCGGCACGGCGCTTTCGGGGCCGGTCCTGGCGCTGTGGGGCTGGAACGGGCTGTGCCTCTCCTGCGCCGCCCTGCCGCTGCTGGTGCTGGGCTTCATTCTGGTCCGGGGCGCCTATGCGCCGGGCATGGCCCCGGCATGAGCGCGGCGCCCCCCCTCATTCTGCACCGCCCCGCCCGCCAGCGCGCGGCCCTGGTGCTCACCTCGCCCCATTCCGGGCGCCTCTACAGCCCCGCCTTCCTGGCCGGCTCGCGGCTCGATTCCCAAGCCATCCGCCGCTCCGAGGATTGCTTCGTCGATGAGCTGTTCGCCGCCGCCCCCGCGCTCGGCGTGCCGCTGCTCGCCGCCACCTTCCCCCGCGCTTATTGCGACGCCAACCGCGAGGCCTGGGAACTCGACCCCACGATGTTCTCAGACCCCCTGCCCCCTTACGCCAACACCAGTTCGCCACGCGTGGCCGCCGGGCTTGGCACCATCGCGCGCATCGTCGGCACGTCCGAGCCCATCTATGCCCGCCCCCTCACCTTCGCCGAGGCGCAAACCCGCATCGCGCAATGCTGGCAGCCCTTCCACGCCGCGCTGCGCGGGCTGATCGCCGAAACCCTCGACCAGTTCGGCCATTGCCTGGTGCTCGACTGCCACTCCATGCCCTCGGCCCCCGGCCGCCCACCGCGCGCCGAGCTGGTGCTGGGCGATGGCCACGGCACCTGCTGCGCCCCGGCCTGGAGCCGCTTCGTGACCGCCGAATTCACCGCCCTCGGGCTGAAAGTGCGCCGCAACGACCCCTATGCCGGCGGCTACATCACCCGCCATTACGGCCGCCCGGCCGAGGGCGTGCAGGTCATGCAGCTCGAACTGGCCCGCGGCCTCTACATGCACGAGCGCCAGTTTCTCAAACATGCCGGGTTCGAGGATCTGCGCGCCCGCCTCACCCGCTTCCTTGAAACCATGACCGAAGCCGTGCGCTTATTCGGCGCCCCCGGCCCCACCCTGCGCGCGGCGGCCGAATAACCCCCCAACAGGGCGAAAAAAAAGGCGGCGCAAAAATGCGCCGCCAAGTTTAGGGAGGAAACGTCCAAGAAACAGGGGAGAAAACTCACCCTGTGACCCGATATGTAGCTCAGACTTATGCTGCGGTGCAAGATAAATTTTGCATTGCAACATGCGCCAGGCGCATTTCACCAATGCGTTAGTTATTTTCCCCTTCTCGGCCCATTTTCCGTGCTTCCCCCCAGAAAAGAGGCTTTACGGCCAGCCCAACGCCGCTTATGAGCGGTCAGCACCAGGCGGCTTGCCGCCCGGCGCGGCGTGGAGGGGTGGCCGAGAGGCTGAAGGCGGCGGTTTGCTAAACCGTTATACGCTGTCAAGGCGTATCGTGGGTTCGAATCCCATCTCCTCCGCCAGCCGCGATTAATCCCCTTGAAAACATTGCTGTTTTTTATGTCCCCGCACGCGCGCACGGCCAACCGCGCCGCCCCCGGAAAGGACAGTCCCTCTCCATAAAACCGCTTGTCAAAGCCCCCCACAGCCCCCATGAGTACCACCCATCACGCTATTGTGACCAAACCAACCCGTCGCCCGTGATCGGACCTCTCGACCATGACCGTGAGTTTGCAGTCCCTGTTTCTGGCCATGGTCGTGGTGACCCTGCTGGCCGCGGGCAACTGCCTGCTGGCATGGCTGCAACATCGCCGCGAGCCCTCATTGCTCTGGATGGGCCTGTCCTCCCTCACCGCCTGCCTGGCCATCACCCTGCGCGTCCATTTACCCCTCGAACCCGCCATCATCATCGCCACACCGCTGTTTCTGGTCAGTTTCGGCCTCATCTGGGTGGCGCTGCGCACCCTCAATAACGAACCGCCCGAAGCCGCCGCCGTCATCTTACCGATTCTCGTCTGGCTGGGTTTATGTTTCTCTGACAAATTCCGCGGTCAGATGGACCTGCGAATCGGGCTCGGCCTGCTGCTCGCCCTCATCCCCATCAGCCTGACCACCCACGAGCTCTGGACCATGCGCGCCACCTCGCGCGTCATACGCTGGCCCTTGCTGGGGCTGATGGGGCTGCAAATGCTGCTCATGCTCCACCGCGCCGTGCGCTCTCTGCTCTGGCCCCAAATCGCCTATGCCCCGCTCGGCCGCACGCCCGGTGCCAATATCCTGATCATCGACATCTTGGTCATCATGCTCATCCTGTCCTCGAGCATGGTCAGCCTGGTGAAGGACAAAACCCTGCGTCAGCAGCACCAGAACGCCCGCACCGACCCGCTCACCGGCCTCACCACACGCTGGTATTTCGATATCACCCTCCCCAAGCGCTTCGCCCAGGCCCAGGCCGCCAGCCAGCCGCTCGCCCTCATTCTCGCCAACGCCGATCACCTGGCCGCACTCAACCACAGCCAGGGCCGGGCGGCGGGCGATCACGGCCTGCGCCTCCTGGCCAGCCTCCTCACCGCCACCGCCCGCCCCGGCGACCTCGTCGCCCGCTATGGCGGCGATGAATTTGTGCTCCTTCTCCCCAACACGCCGCTGGAAACCGCCCAGGCTCTCGCCACCGCCGCGCATGAGCAGCTACGCCTCGCCCAAGCCCCCCTCACGCTCAGCCTTGGCGTGGCGGCCTTCACCCCCGCCACCGGCCTCACCAGCGCCGACGACCTGCTCAGCGCCGCCGAACAAGCCCTCGCCGCCGCCAAATCAGCCGGCGGCGATCAGGTACGCCAGATGTTTTAGAGCATTTTCCATTCACATGGGTTCATGAAAAATACTCTAACTCTTTGTTTAAGCGGGAAAATCAATAAGCTAGTGTGATTCAGCTTCTGAAATTCGCGATATGAAATATCACGAATCTCAGAACCATCACACTAGCCAGCATTTTCAGGCGTCAATCCATACGCATATTGCCCCCTCAAATCCCCGCGCCGCCCCATGGCACAGCCGCCCGTCCCCTTCTATAGTCACCCAAAATCCCGCCCTCGCGCGCCAAGGAACCCGCCATGAGCGATGTCACCATCACCATCACCCGCCAGTCCGGCTACCGCTTCCTCGTTGATTTCGGGGCCCAATACGCCTCCCTGATGGTCGATGAGCCCGCCCCCCTCGGCGCCGATAGCGGCCCCTCACCCGAGCATCTGCTCGCCGGCGCGGTGGCCAACTGCCTGTGCGCCAGCCTCACCTTCGCCTGCGCCAAATATCACGAGGATCCCGGCCCGCTGAGCGCGCGGGTCACCTGCCATACCGGCCGCAACGAGCGCAACCGCATCCGCATCACCGGCATGGATGTGCAAATCGACATGGGCGCCACCCCCGACCTGCTCCCCCATCTCGAGCGCGCGCTCGCCAGCTTCGAGGATTTCTGCACCGTCACCCAAAGCGTTCAGCAAGGCATCCCCGTGCAAATCAGCGTGCGCGGCCCCAACGGCGCGGTGCTGCGCTAATCAGGCGGGCGTTACTTTCCGCTCTGCACCACATCGGCGCGCTCAATGCGCCTGAGCGAGGTCGCCAGCCGCGCCTCCTCCTCACGTATCTGCGCGGTGGTCGATTGCGTGAAGCGTATATGCGCGCCTGCCGCCGCCTCGGCCGCCGCCGCGTCGCCCGCCAGCACCGCCTCGCCAATGGCCAGATGCTGCTCCAGCAGCAAATCGCGCACCCCCGCCCGGCGGTAGAGCTGATCGCGGTTATAAAATATGTTCTTGCGCAGCAAATCGGCCAACAGGGTCATGATGTGGAGCAGAAACACATTATGCGTGGCCTCATAAATCGCCGTGTGCAGCGCCACATCGGCATTGGCCTCGGTGGTCGGGTCATCGGCGCCGTGGGCCTCGCGCATCGCCGCCACACAGCGCGCCACCTCGCCGCGGTCAATCTCGGTGGCGCGCGCCGCCGCCAGGGCGGTGGCCTGGGGCTCCAGCATCAGCCTGAACTCAAAATAATCCGCCACGGCGCGCTCATCGCTGCCCAGCAGTTCGGCCAGCGGGTCGGCCAGCCGGTCGAGAAACCGCGCCACCACGGTGCCGCCCTTGCTGGTCACCAGCAGCCCCTTTTCCTCCAGCAATGCCAGCCCGTCGCGCAGCGAGGGGCGCGAAACCCCCAGCGCCTCGGCCAATTCGCGCTCCGCGATCAGCTTTTCGCCAGGCTTCAACACCCCCTCCAGAATCATGGTCTGGATGCGCTCGGCAATGGCCTCGGCAAGTTTCACGGGGCGGATCGGTTCTGGCACGTCTCTGGTCCTCAACTCCTGGAGATGATTTGACCATATTTTCCCCAGCCTGGGAAATGCCCGCCCGCCTCAGGCTTGGTAAAATTTTCTTGCCAAACCAGGCCCGCCCGGTATAGGCCAGCCCAACACCCATCGCAAAAGGGCCGGAGCCATGTCCACCCCCATCCCTCCCCCGCCGCGCGTGGCACTCTTCGCCACCTGCCTGGTCGATGCCCTGCGCCCCGCCATCGGCTTCTCGGCGCTCGAGCTGCTCGAACAGGCGGGCTGCGTGGTCGAGGTGCCGCCCACCCAAACCTGCTGCGGCCAGCCCGCCCTCAATTCGGGCGACCAGGCCGGCGCGCGCGCCCTGGCTGAGCGCAATATCGAGCTGCTCGAAGGGTTCGATGCCATCATCATCCCGTCTGGCTCCTGCGCGGGCACTCTGCGCGCCCATTACCCCGAGCTGTTCCCCCCCACCTCGCCCTGGCATGCCCGCGCCCAGGCGCTGGCGGCCAAAACCTACGAGCTGCTCTCCTACCTCCACGACATCCGCCACTGGCGCCCGGAAAATCTGGCGCTCCCCGCCAGCTACACCTATCACGACAGCTGCTCCGGCCTGCGCGAGCTGGGCGTCAAAACCCAGCCCCGCGCGCTGCTCGCCGGCATCGCGGGCCTCACCCTCACCGAAATGGCCGAAGCCGAAACCTGCTGCGGCTTTGGCGGCACGTTCTGCGTCAAATACCCTGCCCTCTCCACCGCCATCGTCTCCGAGAAAACCGCCAACATCGCCGCCACCGGGGCCGATCTGCTGCTGGGCGGTGATCTCGGCTGCCTCATGAACATGGCCGGGCGCCTGCACCGCCAGGGCCATCGCGTGCGCGCCTATCACGCCGCCGAGCTGCTGGCCGGGCGCGGCGCCGCCCCCGCCATCGGAGAGCCCGAATGACCGCCGCCTTCACCGCCCGCGCCAGCGCCGCGCTCACCGACCCCACACTCAAAACCGCCATCGAGCGCACCACCGGCAATGCCCGCGCCAAGCGCGCCGCGGCCGTGGCCGCCTGGCCCGGGTTCGAGGCCGCGCGCGATCTGGGCCGCGACATCAAAGACCATGTCACCCAAAACCTGGCTTTCTACCTGGCCACGTTCGAGCGCAACGCGATCGCCTCGGGCGCCCATGTCCACTGGGCCCGCACGGCCGATGAAGCCTGCGAAATCGTGGTGCGCCTCTGCCGCGAGGCCGGCGCCCACTCGGTCACCCGCGCCAAATCCATGCTGGGCGAGGAAATCGGCCTGCCCCACGCGCTCGAGGCCGCCGGCATCACCCGCGTCGAGACCGACCTGGCCGAGCATATCGTGCAGCTGGCGGGCGATCGTCCGTCCCACATCGTGTGGCCCGCCCTGCACAAAACCCGCGAGCAGGTGCGCGAGATGTTCGCCCGCCTGCACCACGAGCCCGGCGGGCTGGACACGGTCGAAGCCATGGTCGCCTCGGCAAGGCGCGAGCTGCGCCAGAAATTCATGCAGGCCGATGTCGGCATCTCCGGCGCCAATTTCCTCATCGCCGATACGGGCGCGGTCTGCACCGTCACCAACGAGGGCAATGCCGAGCTCACCACCACGCCCCCGCGCCTGCACATCGTCACGGCGGGTATCGAGAAACTGGTGCCCTCCACCGCCCACGCCATGAGCCTGCTGCGCCTGCTGGTCCGCTCGGCCACGGGTGCCGAGCTCACCCAATACACCACCTTCCATTGCGGCCCCAAACGCGCCAACGACCCCGACGGCCCGTCAGAATTCCACATCGTGCTGGTCGATAATGGCCGCACCCGCATGCTCACCCAGGGGCTCGAAGACATGCTGCGCTGCCTGCGCTGCGGCGCCTGCCTCAATCATTGCGTGGTCTATCGCCAAATCGGCGGCCACGCTTATGGCGGCACCTATCCCGGCCCCATGGGCGCCGTGCTCACCCCCGTGCTCGATGGGCTGAAAACCGCCCAGGACCTGCCCCGCGCCTGCACCCTCAACGGATTATGCGCCGAGGTCTGCCCGGTCAAAATCCCGCTGCCCACGCTCATCAAGGGCTGGCGGGACAAATCCTGGCGCCTGGGGCTCGAGCCCCGCGCGGCCACCCTGGCGCTCCGCCTCTGGCGCTTGGCCGCCCAGCACCCGCCACTCTACCGGCTGGGCACGCGCCTGGCCCTGCCCCTGCTGCGCCGGTTCGCGCGCACGGGCTGGGCGCGCACCCTGCCGCTGGCCGGCGGCTGGACCGCCGCGCGCGACTTCCCCGCCCCCGCCCGTAAAACCTTCCTCGACCAGCTGAAGGAGCGCCGTAAATGACCGCGCGTGACGAGATTTTCGCCGCCCTCCCCCGCGCCGCCAGCGCCAATCCCCACGCCGATGCCGCCGCCCTGCTCGCCCGCGTGCCCGCGCTCCGCCCCGCGCGCGTCGGCCCCGACCCCGTGGCCAGCTTTCTCGCGCGCCTGACCGGCCCGGTCATCGCCGCCACCGCCGAACGCCTCGCCACCCGCGCCGAAATCCCCGCCGCCGTGCGGTCCTATCTGGCCGCCAACCAGCTGGCGCCCCGGCTCGCCCTCCAGCCCAGCGCAGCCCTCCAAACCCTCGACTGGTCGGGCATCGCCGCGCTGCCCACCATCGCGGTCGATGAGCCGGTCTCCGTCTGCGAAGCCGATTACGCGGTGGCCGAAACCGCCTCGCTGGTGTTCCGCTCCGGCCCCCACATGCCCACTTTGTTCGCCTTTCTGCCCCTGCACCACATCGTGGTGCTCGAAGCCGCCAAAATCCTGCCCTGGCTCGAAGACGCGGCGGCCCTCGAAGCCACCCGCCCCGCGCCCCGCAACCTCAATTTCGTCACCGGCGCCTCGGGCACCACCGATATCGAGGGCACCCTGGTCCGCGGCGCCCACGGCCCGGCGCATCTGCACGTCCTGCTCATCGGTGGACAAATAGCCGCGCTCGCGCCACAACCCGCCAATGTCCCATGATTGCCGCCTCTACCTCATCACCCCGCCCACCCTGCCGGAAGATTTCGAGCGCCAGCTCGCCACCGCGCTCGATGCCGGCGACATCGCCGCCCTCCAGCTGCGGCTGAAGCAAACGCCCGACGATGAGCTGCTCCGCACCATCGACCGGCTACGCCCCATCGCCCAGTCGCGCGGCGTGGCCTTCCTCCTCAACGACCGCCCCGATCTGGCGGTCAAATCCGGCTGCGACGGCGCCCATGTCGGCCAGACCGACATGAAACCCCGCGAGGCGCGCAAAATCCTGGGCGACCTCACCCTCGGCGTCACCTGTCACAACTCCCGCCACCTGGCCATGGAAGCCAGCGAAGCGGGCGCCGATTACGTGGCGTTCGGCGCCTTCTTCGCCACCCAGACCAAAGAGCCCCCCGAAATGGCCGAGCTCGAAACCCTCGAGATCTGGGCCCAGACCATGGAAATTCCCTGCGTCGCCATCGGCGGCATCACGGCGCAAAATTGCGCGCCGCTGGTGCGCGCGGGCGCCGAGTTCCTGGCGGTCGTCGGCGCGGTCTGGAATCACGAAAACGGCCCGGCGGCCGGGGTGCGCGCGCTGCTCACCGCCATCCAGTCCGCCTGAACGCTAAAAGCGGCCTTGTCTTCCAAGGCCGCTTTTAGCCACACGCGCCCCCAGCCTACTGGCAGTCATCCCCCCGGAATGTCACGCCCAGCACCTTGCCGTTCTGCACGGCAAAGGTCGCCTCGCAGCGCCACACCATCATATCCTGGGGCATCGGCTCCACCAGCACCGGCCCGCCATAGCCGCCCCAATAGGGCCCGCCCCAGGGTTGGTAAAACGCCATCCCGCCGCCCGGCACCAGCTGGCCCCGGGCCCGCACATAAGCCAGATACTCATAGCCATTCAGGCTGATCTGCTTATCCGGCACGCCCAAATCCTGCACCAGCCTGGTCTCGGGCGCGCCCACAAAGGCGGTCATCTGCGCGCGGTATCCCGGCCCTCGCGCACACCCCGCCACACTCAACAGCATCAATAGCGGTAAAATCTTCTTCATGGCGCTTCTATACACCCCTCAACGTAACATGTTGATGACATTACATAGGCAGCCATAAAATATCGGCAATACGCCGGGCATTGGTGGCCAGCATCACCAGCCGGTCAAACCCCAGCGCAATGCCCGCGCAGGCTGGCAGCCGGCCAACCGCCTCCAAAAATCCCTCATCCAGCTCCCAATCGGGGCCATAAAGCGCATGGCGCCGGGCCCGGTCGGCCATAAAGCGCGCGCGCTGCTGGGGCGCGTCGGTCAGTTCCACAAAGGCATTGGCCAGCTCCATGCCGCACACATAAAGCTCAAACCGCTCCGCCACGCGCGGGTCTCGCGGGCACACGCGGGCCAGCGCCGCCTGGGCCACCGGCCAATGGGTCAAAAACGTCGCCCGCGCGCGGCCCAAATGCGGTTCCACCTTCTCGAGCATCAACCGGAAGAACAAATCCTCCCAGTCCTCGCCCGCCCGCAGCCGCACCCCGGCCTCTGCCGCCAACGCTCCGGCATCGCCCGCCGTGCCCAGCACATCGGCTCCCACATAGCGCTCAAACGCCTCGGCCACGGTCAAAAATTCCGGCTCATCGAGGCGCGTGGTCACGCCCCGGCACGTCACCTCGGGCGCCAGCACGGCCTTGAGCAGCGCGAAGCTCTCGGCCATCAGCGCGCCCATGTCATCATGCAGCGCATACCATTCCAGCATGGTGAATTCCGGCGCATGCGTGTCCGACCACGGCTCATCGCGCCACACCCGCGCCATCTGAAACAGCGGCCCCGCGCCCCCCGCCAGCAGCTTTTTCATGGCGAATTCCGGCGAGGTATGCAGCCATTCGCCGTGCCCCGCGGGCCGGGCGCGCAAATGCACCTCCTCGCCGGGCGCGGCCACCGCGCAGGGCGTCTCGGCCTCCATATAGCCTCGGGCGCCAAAAAATGCCCTCACCGCGCGCGCCATCTCGGCGCGCCGGCGCAGCATTGGCATGCGGTCTTCAATGGTCTTCCAGGATTGTCCGCTCATGACGAAGCCTCTACATCGCCCCGATGCCAGACGCGACCCCACCCCGCACCCTCAAAACCCCGGCCGAGCTGATCGCGGCCGGGCTGCTGCCCGCGGCCGCCCGCGCCGGCGCCGAGGATGTGGCCGCGCGCTACGCCATCGCCGTGCCGCCCGCGCTGGCCGCGCGCATCACCGCCCCCACCGACCCGCTCGGCCTGCAATTCCTCCCCGACCCCGCCGAGCTGACCCTGGCGCCCCATGAGAGCGCCGACCCCATCGCCGATGACGCGCTCTCGCCGCTGCCCGGCATCGTCCACCGCTACCCCGACCGCGCGCTCCTCAAGCCCCTGCTGGCCTGCCCGGTCTATTGCCGCTTCTGCTTCCGCCGCGAGCAGGTCGGGCCCGACGGCGGCCTGCTCAGCGCCGCCCAGCTCGAGGCCGCGTTTGATTATCTCGAAACCCACACCGGCCTGCGTGAGGTGATCCTCACCGGCGGCGATCCGCTCATCCTCTCGCCCCGCCGGCTCTCGGCCCTCCTCAAACGGCTCGACGCCATCCCC
Source organism: Pseudomonadota bacterium (assembly GCA_021809435.1). Lineage (GTDB taxonomy): Bacteria > Pseudomonadota > Alphaproteobacteria > Acetobacterales > Acetobacteraceae > Acidocella. Next base: position 570,537 of record JAKBAD010000002.1, read on the forward strand.
CATATCGAGCTTTTGCGCATCCATACCCGCGTGCCCGTGGCCACGCCCGAAACCATCACCCCCGCCCTGCTGGCCGCGCTCGAGACCGAAAAACCCCTCTATATCGCGGTGCATGCCAACCATGCGGCCGAATTCTCCCCCGCCAGCTTCGCCGCCACCCGCGCGCTCACCCGCCAGGGCATCGTGCTGCTTGGCCAATCCGTGCTGCTCAAGGGCGTGAACGACACCGAAGCCGCCCTGGCCGAGCTGTTCCGCACCATGCTGCGCGCGCGCATCAAACCCTATTACCTGCACCAGCTCGACCCCGCCCCCGGCACCGCGCGCTTCCATGTGCCGCCAGAGCGCGGGCGCGCCTTGCTGGCCGCTCTGCGCGGCCACATCTCAGGCACGGCCTTCCCCACCTATATCCTCGACCGCCCCGGCGGCCTCGGCAAAATCCCGCTCTGATCGCCCCCCGGCGCTGGCCAAAAAGGCCGGCCCCGGGCAGGCTTCAAAAGAGCATTTTCACGCCCACCAGCGCCAAAATCGCCCCCATGCCGAATTTCAGCAGCGCATCGGGCGCCCAGCGCGCCAGCAGCGAACCGGCGATAATCCCCGGCACCGAGCCCATCAGCAACGCCCCCAGCAGCCCGAAGTGAATCGTTCCCAGCCACCAATGGCCAACCCCCGCCAGCAGCGTCAGCGGCACGGCATGGGCAATGTCCGAACCCACAATCCGCACCATCGGCAAACGCGGATAGAGACTAACCAGCGCCACCGTGCCCAACGCCCCCGCGCCCACGCTCGAGAGCGTCACCAGCACGCCCAGCATGCCCCCCACCAGCATCGTCATCCAGGCCGGGCTCTCACGCTCCAGCCGCGGAAACCGCGCCGAAATCTTGCCAATGATCCAGCCCTTGAACAGCAGCGATACCGCCGAAAGCAGCAGCGCCACCCCCAGCGTGGTGCTCATCATCTGGCCCACCGCATGGCTCTCGGCACCCAAATGCGCCATCACCAGCAAAGACAGCCCCGTCATCGGCACCGAGCCCACCGCCAGCCGGCGCACAATCCGCCACTCCACGGTCTTGCCGGCCGAATGAACCGTGGTGCCCACGCTTTTGGTGGCGGCCGCGAACAACAGATCGGTGCCCACGGCGCTGGCCGGGTGCAGGCCAAACCCCAACACCAGCAGCGGCGTCATCAACGAGCCTCCGCCCACCCCGGTCATGCCCACCAGCAGCCCCACCAGAAGCCCCGAACCCACATAAGCCGGTGAAATCATTATAATCCCTATAGTGTCTGTCGAGTGACCTTACCCGGCCTCATGGCAACACTCAATTCCCTATCGGCAAACAAAGTTTATGCCCGTGGATGCGCCCGCCGCCACACCGCCATCAGCTGGCTCGTCTCCACATCCGTATAACGCTGGGTGGTCGAGAGCGAATTATGTCCCAGCAACTCCTGAATGGCCCTCAAATCCGCGCCATGCGCCAGCAAATGCGTGGCAAATGAATGCCTGAGCGCATGGGGCGTGGCATATTCGGGCAAGCCCTGCAGCCGCCGGTAATCGCGCAGCTGCTTTTGCGCCACGCCCGCGTTCAGCCGCCCGCCGCGCACGCCGGTAAAGAGCGGCGCATCGGCGCGCGCCTGGGGGTGGTGTTTCAGCCACGCGGCCAGCCCCTGGCGCACAATCGGCAACAGCGGCACCAGCCGCATCTTGCCGCCCTTGCCCGTCACCCGCAGCGCGTCGTCGCTGGCTGGCAAATCGCCCACATCCAGCGCCAGAGCCTCCGAAATCCGCAACCCCGCGCCATAAAGCAGCAGCATCAGCGCCTCGTCGCGGGCCTGCGTCGCGGCCACGTCGCTCACCTCGCCAATCTCTTCCACCACCGCGCGCGCCTGCGCCTCCGAGAGCGCCTTGGGCAGCGGGCGTTTGGGTCTGGGGCGCGCGATCAACTCCAGCGCCACGGTGCTCACCCCGTGGCGGGCCTTCAGAAACCGGTAAAACGTCTTCAACGCCGAGAGCTTGCGCGCCCGCGTGGCGTTGATATCCCCCCTGGCTGCCGCGCGGGCCAAAAAGGCGCGCACATCGGCGGCGCTCACGGCGCCCAGCGCGCCCAGCCCGGCCTCGGCGCCCATGCTTTCGCTCATATGCGCCAAAAACGCCCGCACATCGCGGGCATAGGTCTCAACCGTCAGGCCCCTGGCGCGGCGCTCAAGCCCGAGCCAGGCGCAAAATTCTCCAACCAGCGTGTCAGACAATGCTCTGGCCGGTGGCCGCCCAGTCCTTCAAAAACGCGGCCAGCCCCTTGTCGGTCAGCGGGTGGTTATAGAGCTGCTTGATCACATTGGGCGGAATCGTCGCCACATCGGCGCCCATCTTGGCCGCCTCGATCAGATGGATCGGATGGCGGATGGAGGCCGCCAGCACCTCGGTCTTGATATTGGGGTAATTGGCGTAAATCTGCACGATATCGGCAATCAGCCCCATGCCGTCATGGCCGATATCGTCGAGCCGGCCAATGAAGGGTGAAATAAACGCCGCACCCGCCTTGGCGGCCAGCAGCGCCTGGGCGGCGCTGAAGCACAGCGTCACATTCACCATCACGCCATCCTGCGAGAGCGCATGGCAGGTTTTCAGCCCATCCACCGTCAGCGGCACCTTAATCGCCACATTGGGCGCGATCTTGCGCAGCACCGCGGCCTCTTTCATCATCTGCCCATGCTCGGTGGCGGCCACCTCGGCGCTCACCGGCCCGCTCACCACCTCGCAAATCTCGGCGATCACGTCCAAAATCCTGCGCCCCGACTTGGCGATCAGCGACGGGTTGGTGGTCACGCCATCCAGCAGGCCGGTCTCGGCCAGCTCACGGATTTCGTTGATCTCGGCGGTATCGACAAAGAATTTCATGGCACTCTTTCGGGTCAGGAGATGAATTGCGATAAGCATACAGCATGGAGCCGCCCCCCCCAACAACCCGCGTCAGCGTATTGCTCCCCTTCAAATTCGGGGCCGCGTTCACGTACAGCACATCCAGCCCCCTCATGCCGGGCGCGGTGGTGCGCGTGCCGCTGGCGCGCCGCACGGTGGCCGGCGTGGTATGGGATGAACCGCCCGACCCCGCCATCACCACCAAACCCGTCACCTCTGTTCTCGATTTCCCGCCCTACCCCGCCGATCTGCGCCAGTTCATCGACTGGGTGAGCGCCTACACCCTCGCCCCCAAGGGCGACGTGCTGGCCCTCGCCCTCAAGCCGCCTTTGCTCGAGCCCCTCAAGCGCGCGGGCAAAACCATCGCCTTCACCCCCGCCAATGCCGCCCATCCCGGCCCCACCCTCTCGCCTGCCCAAACCCTCGCCGCCACCGCGCTCCGTGCCCGCGTCACCGCGCAAAGCTTCTCCGTCACCCTGCTCGATGGCGTCACCGGTTCAGGCAAAACCGAGGTCTATCTCGAAGCCGTGGCCGAGGCGCTGCGGCTCAACAAGCAAATCCTGGTGCTGCTCCCCGAGATCGCCCTTTCCGTGCAGGCGGTGGCGCGCATCGGCGCGCGCTTTGGCGCCCAGCCCGCCGTCTGGCACTCCGACCTCACGCCCGCCCAGCGCCGCGAGACCCTGCGCGCGGTCGCCGAGGGCCGCGCCGACATCGTCATCGCCGCCCGCTCGGGCCTGTTTCTGCCCTTCGCCGATCTCGGCCTCATCGTGGTCGATGAAGAGCACGAATCCGCCTTCAAACAGGAAGATGGCGTCATCTACCACGCGCGCGACATGGCGGTGGTGCGCGCCAAGCTGTGCGCGGCCCCCCTCATCCTGGTCAGCGCCACCCCAAGCCTGGAAACCGTCGAGAACGCCGCCTCAGGCCGCTATCACCGGCTCGACCTGCCCACCCGCCATGGCGGCGCGCTCATGCCCCAGGTCGAAGCCCTGGATCTGCGCGCCCACCCGCCCGAGCGCGGCCGTTTTCTCTCGCCGCTCCTGGTCTCTTCCATCGCCGAAACCTTGGCGCGCGGCGAGCAGGCCATGCTGTTCCTCAACCGCCGGGGCTACGCGCCGCTCACCCTCTGCCGCGCCTGCGGCCACCGGCTCTCCTGCCCGCATTGCTCGGCCTGGCTGGTCGAGCACAAAGCCTCGCCCCGGCTGTCATGCCATCATTGCGGCCACACGGTCCGCCGCCCCACACAGTGCCCCTCCTGCGACGCCGAAAACAGCTTCGTGCCCATCGGTCCGGGCGTCGAGCGCATCGCCGAGGAAATCGCCCAGGATTTCCCCGACACCCCGCCCCTGATCATGGCCTCCGACCTCATCACCACCCCTCACCAGGCCGAGGCCGCCGCCCAGCGCATCGCCAACCGCGAGGTGAACATCATCATCGGCACGCAAATGGTCGCCAAGGGCTGGCATTTCCCCCACCTCACCCTGGTCGGCGTGGTCGATGCCGATCTGGGCTTAAGCGGCGGCGATCTGCGCGCGGGCGAGCACACGGTGCAAATGCTCCACCAGGTGGCGGGCCGCGCGGGGCGCGCCGAGGCCCCAGGCCGCGTGCTGCTGCAAAGCTTCGACCCCGACCACCCGGTCATCAAAGCCCTCATCTCGGGCGATCTGCCGCGCTTCCTGGCGCAAGAATCAGCCCAGCGCCGGCCCGGCCACTGGCCGCCCTTCGGGCGTCTGGCCGCGCTCATCATCTCCTCCGAAAAAGAGCGCGAAGCCGACGACATCGCCCGCGCCCTCGCCCGCACCGCGCCCCAAGGCCCCGGCATCACCGTGCTCGGCCCCGCGCCCGCGCCCATCGCGCTGCTGCGCGGGCGCTTCCGCCGCCGCCTGCTGCTCAAAACCACGCGCGAAATCGCGGTTCAGAAGCTGCTGCGCGCCTGGGTCGCGCAAACCCCCCTGCCGCGCGGCGCCCGGCTCGATATCGACATCGACCCGGTCTCCTTCATGTAGTCAAATCACCGTCGCGTCGAACCCCGCGCCCTCGATGGCATCCTTATAAGCCTCGGGCGTCAGCAAACCCTTCACCCGCACCCGCCGCGTCTCCAGCTCAGCCTCCACCAGCGCGCCCGGCTCGCGCGCCTTCACCGCCGCCTCAATCGCCTTCACACAGCCCCCGCAATGCATCTCCGGCACCGCGAACCCCTGCCATTCAGCTCCGGTCATCGTCCGATCTCCTTACATCCAGCTTTTCATCAACCCTTCCATCATGGCAAGGTCAAGGGCGCCGCTTGACCCTCCCATCATGTCAACCTCATATAATACCCCATGGACCAGCCAGCCCCCCCAACCCGCATCGAACTCGCCATTGGCGGCATGAGCTGCGCGGCCTGCGCCGCCCGGCTGGAAAAGCAGCTCAACAAAACCCCCGGTGTGCAAAATGCCCGGGTCAATTTCGCCACCGAGCGCGCCACCCTCACCGCCGCGCCCCAGGTCACGCCGCAAATCCTGGCCGGGGTGGTGGCCAAAACCGGCTTCACCGCCACCCCCGTCACCCAGCCCGCGCCAGACGATCATGGCCGCGAAGCCCTCGAGCTCGCCGCCGCCTTCGCCCTGGCATTGCCGCTCTGGGCGGGCATGGTCTGGCCACTGCCAGCCTGGCTGGCGCTCTGCCTGGCCAGCCTCTCGCAAAGCTGGCTGGCCGCGCGCTTCTATCGCGGCGCCTGGGCCTCTTTGCGCGCCGGCGCCGCCAACATGGACGTGCTGATCGCCCTCGGCACCACCGCCGCCTACGGCCTCTCCCTGCATAATTTTCTCACCACCGGCCCGCTTTATTTCGACAGCGCGGTCTCCATCATCGCCTTCATCCGGCTGGGCAAATTCCTCGAATCGCGCATCAAGCGCCAAACCGCCTCGGCCCTCACCGGCCTCAAATCCCTGGCACCCGCCAACGCCCACCTGCAGGGTGGCGGCGACATCCCCGCCGCCACCCTGCAACCCGGCCAGATCATCGAAATCCGTCCCGCCGAGCGCATCCCGGCCGATGGCCTCATCACCCAGGGCCGCGCGCTCATCGATGAAAGCCTGCTCACCGGCGAATCCCGCCCGCTCGCCAAATCCCCGGGCGATGCCCTGCTCGCCGGCGCCCTCAATCTCGATGGCCTGCTGTGCCTGCGCGTCACCGCGCGCCCGGGCGAGCATTTCATCGACCATCTGGCCCGTCTAGTCGCCGACGCCCAAGCCGCCAAACCGCCCTTCCAGCGGCTGGCGGACCGCATCGCCACCTGGTTCGTGCCCCTGGTGCTGGCGCTCGCCGCGCTCACCTTCACCGGCTGGTGGCTGCACGGCGCCCCGCCCGCCCGCGCGCTCATCGTCGCCGTCTCGGTGCTGGTCATCGCCTGCCCCTGCGCGCTCGGCCTCGCCACCCCCGCCGCCATCCTGGCCGCCACCCTGGCCGCCGCCAAGCGCGGCATCGTGCTGCGCGAGCCCGCCGCCCTCGAGCGCGCCGCCAAAATCGACCATATGGTGTTCGACAAAACCGGCACCCTCACCACCGGCGCCCTCAGCCTCGCCAAAACCGAGTGTTTCGCCATTCCCGAGCCCGAGGCCCTCAGCCTCGCCGCCGCGCTGGCCGCCGCCAACCCCCACCCGCTCAGCGCCGCGCTCCGCCGCCCCGGCATCGCCGCCCCCCCCGACTTCACCCTCATCCCCGGCCAGGGCGTGCGCGGCACCATCGGCGGCGTCTCCTATCTGCTGGGCTCGGCCCACCTCATCCCCCAAGCCCCGCCCCGGCCGGGCGCCACCTTCCTGGCCCGCGAACACGGCCCCACCCTCGCCGCCTTCACCTTCACCGACGAGCTGCGCCCCCACGTGCCCGCCACCCTGGCGCGGCTCAAAACCATGGGCATCACCCCGCTCATCCTCACCGGCGACACTGAAGCCGCCACCCGCGCGCTGGGGCTGGACACCGCCCTCATCGCCTCCGCCACCCCAGAGCAAAAACTCGCGGCCATCCGCGCCCTGCAAGCCCAGGGGCACGCCGTCGCCATGCTGGGCGATGGCATCAACGACCTCGCCGCCCTGGCCGGCGCCGACCTCGCGCTCAGCCTCGCCACCGCCACCGATGCCGCCCAAGACAGTGCCGCCCTGCTGCTGCTCCGCCCCGACCCCGCCCTGGCCGCCGAGGCGCTCAGCCTCGCGCGCGCCGCCTGGCTTGTGCTCTGGCAGGGGCTGGCCTGGGCGCTGCTCTACAATGTCATCGCCATCCCCGCCGCCATGGCCGGGCTGCTCTCGCCCGGCCTCGCCGCCGCGGCCATGGCTGCCTCCTCGCTTTCGGTACTTGGCAACGCGCTGCGTCTGCGCCATTGAAGTCCGGCATGACATTGGTAACGATCAAGCAGGCCTCCGAGGCCACGGGCGTCAGCCCCAAAATGATCCGCCACTACGAAAGTATCGGGCTGATCGCGGCGCCCACGCGCACCGAGAACGGCTATCGTTATTACGGCCCCGACGATATCAACAGCCTCTGCTTCATCCGCCGCGCCCGCGATCTCGGCTTCCCCTTTGAAGACATCCGCCAGCTTCTCGCCCTCCTGCGCGACAAGCGCCGCTCCTCCGCCGAGGTCAAACAGATCGCGCTCCGCCACGTCGCCGAATTGGAAGCCAAAGCCGCCCAGCTCGCCACCATGAGCGAGGCCCTCAAGCGCCTGACCACCGTCTGCCCCGGCAATTCCTCCCCCAACTGCCCGATCCTGGACGCGCTCGCCCCGTCCCAGCAGGGCAAATTATGGTGTAATTCTTGACTTCCCCGCCAGGTTTGCCGATACCGGGCACGCGCAAACTCGTCAGGCTGCTGCGCGGCCTGTTCCTGCGCGAGCCACCCTCACACGAACAGGCCGATTTTTTGTCAGATCATCACCACGCCGAAACGCTCCCCGCAGACGGTTCTCCCGCTCCGCATGAAGGCGACACGGCCCAAGCCGCGCCCACCGCCGACGCCGCCCCCAGCGCCGCCGCGGCCGATGAGCCGGCCAATCCCCAGCCCGAAGCTGACGAACTCCCCGCCGAGGAATCCGGCTTCGCCGCGCTCGGCCTGTCCGAGCCCATCCTGAAAGCGCTGCACGAAAAAGGCTATCTGCGCCCCACCCCCATCCAGGCCCAGGCCATCCCGGCCGTGCTCATGGGGCAAGACGTTCTGGGCACCGCCCAGACCGGCACCGGCAAAACCGCCAGCTTCACCCTGCCGATGCTCGACATCCTGCAAGGCTCGCGCTCGCGCGCCCGCATGCCGCGCTCCCTCATCCTCGAGCCCACGCGCGAACTGGCCCTCCAGGTGGCCGAGAATTTCGTCCTCTACGGCAAGCACCTCAAGCTCAACCACGCGCTGCTCATTGGCGGCGAGAGCATGTCCGACCAGAAAGACGTGCTGACCAAGGGCGTCGATGTGCTCATCGCCACCCCCGGCCGCCTGATCGACCTGTTCGAGCGCGGCGGCCTGCTGCTCACCGATGTGCGGGTGCTGGTCATCGACGAGGCCGACCGCATGCTCGACATGGGCTTCATCCCCGACATTGAGCGCATCGTCTCGCTGCTGCCCCGCAAACGCCAGACCCTGTTCTTCTCCGCCACCATGGCGCCCGAAATCCGCCGCCTGGCCGATGCCTTCCTGAATTCCCCCAAGGAAATCACCGTCTCGCGCCCGGCCACGGTCGCCACCACCATCACCACCGGCCTGGTGCTGGTGAACGAGCACGACAAGCGCGAGGCCCTGCGCCACCTCATCCGCAAGGAAGACGTGCAGAACGCCCTGATCTTCTGCAACCGCAAGCGCGATGTCGATATTCTGCTCAAATCCCTGACCAAGCACGGGTTTTCCGCCGGCGCCCTGCATGGCGACCTGGCGCAATCCGTGCGCTTCGCGACCCTCGAGAAATTCAAGGCCGGCGAGCTTCAGCTCCTCGTCTGCTCCGATGTCGCCGCCCGCGGCATCGACATTGGCGGCCTCTCGCACGTGTTCAATTTCGACGTGCCCCACCATTCCGAGGATTACGTCCACCGCATCGGCCGCACCGGCCGCGCCGGGCGCGAGGGCCACGCCTACACCATCGCCACCCCCGATGACCGTCTGGCCGTCGAGGCCGTGGAAAAACTTATCGGCGCCCCCATTCCCCGCCTCGAAATCGAGGGGCTGGACGCGGTCGAGTGGTCCGAGGATGGCGGCCGCGCCCGCCGTGGCCGTGGCGGCCGCGACAAGCGCGCCCCCCGCGAGAAAGACCGCAAATCCGCCCGCCCCGAGCGCGGCGAGCGGCCCGAGCGCGGCGAGCGCCCCGAGCGCGGCGAACGTCCGGAGCGTGGTGAGCGCGGCGAACGCCCCGAGCGCGGCGAGCGCGCCCCGCGCCCCGAGCGCGCCGAAGCCCAGCCCCGCCGCGATGACCGCCGCCCCGAGCGCCGGGATGACCAGCGTCGCGACGATCAGCGCCGCGACGAACCCGCCCGCGACGACCGCCGCCGCGACCGCTACGACCGCGACCTCGGCCCCTCTGTCCGTGGCTTCGGCGGCGCCGTTCCGGCCTTCATGCTGCTCCGCCGCCGCGACCAAAACGCCCCCCTCATCGAAACCAACGACGACGAAGCCCCCGACATCCTCTCCCACGACGAGGACTAAGCCTCACGGCGTTCGGGGCATGCGGCCCCCCAGTGATGCGGCCCCATGGGGGCCGCCTCTTCGCCGCCTTTTTTAAAAAAAAGGCGGCACCCAAAAAACTTCAGAAATTTCCGGCCCGCCATGTCCCATTGCATCCATTTCGGCACCTGCGGCGGCTGCGCCCACACCACCGGCCAAACGCCCGATAAATCCGCCCGCCTGCACGCGGCGCTAACCCGTGCCGGCTACAGCGCGCCCACCCTCGCGCCGCTCATCGCCGTGCCCCCGGCCTCGCGCCGCCGCGTCGATCTGGGCGCCGAACGCCTCGGCCCCGCGCTCCATCTCGGCCTGCACAAACATCGCGGCCGCGAGGTGGTGGACATGGCCGAATGCGCCCTGCTCCGCCCCGAGCTCCTCGCCCTGCTGGCCCCGCTCCGCACCGTCCTGCGCAGCCTCCAAGCCCTCAAGCGCACGGGCGCCATACACATCAACTGGCTCGATACCGGCGCCGACCTGCTCATCCGCACCGACGCGCCCTTCCAGCTCCCCGACCGCACCCGCCTCATCGCCTTCGCCAAAACCCACGATTTACCGCGCATCTCCATCGCCTCCGGGCAAGACCTGCCCGAGCCCTTGGCCGTGCTGCGCCCGCCGGTCATTCACTTTGGGGGCGTGCCAGTCACCCCGCCGCCCGGCGGCTTCCTGCAAGCCAGCGCCGAGGGCGAAGCCGCCATCGTCGCTTCGGTGTTGGCGGCCCTGCCCAAACTCACCCAAAAATCCCGGCTCATCGAGCTCTATAGCGGCAGCGGCACGCTCACCTTCCCGCTCAGCCACCACGCCCGCGTCGAAGCGTTCGAAGGTTCCGAGCCCGCCGTCTACGCCGCCCAAAGCGCCGCCAACGCCCGCGCCCTCACCGGCCGGCTCAAAATCGCCAAACGCGATCTCGCCCGCCGCCCCCTGCAAACTTCCGAACTCAACGGCGCCGCCGCCCTCATCCTCGACCCGCCCTTCACCGGCGCCGGCCCGCAACTTCGTTTTATTGTCAAATCAGAAATCAAGCGCGTCATCTATATCAGCTGCAACCCCGAAGCCCTAAGCGCCGACGCCGCCCAACTCAACCATGCCGGCTTCGCGCTCCTCACCGCCACCCCCATCGACCAGTTTTTATATTCCGATAATCTGGAAAGCGTGGCGGTATTCGAGCGGTAGTCCCCACCTACAAACCTATCCAAACGCCGCCTTTATTTGGTTCTGCCATCGAATAGAGTCAGTGAGCCTTGATTTTGATGCGGTTATATGTGTGCAACTGTCATATCTTGAAAGCCATCCCTTAAACTCAGTTATTTTAGCTTCACATGCATCTGGAGAAAATTTTATTCCAGAAATTAACTCGGATCTAAATTCAATTGGATAGCCACAGCTTTTGTCAACCGGAACGTATTTATCAGTAGCAAAAACAACTCGATATTCCCGCTCATCTGCAAAATTTATCCGTTTTATGAAAGGCAAACGATCCGCTCGATTCTCTAGATGCTTCGGAATCTCTTTAATTCTCAGATAGTTCACCTCACCAAAAGAAAGCCCTTCTTTATTTTTAAGATGTTCTTCTAATTTCTGACGATTTATACAAATACAAACACCATCATTCTTTGCGAACATATTCCAGTGATGATGCGTCTCACTACTCATCGTCATACACGAAACGTAGACTGATTTCATGTTCGTAATAGTTTTATAATGCTCGATCCCAAAGCTATCATTATGATCGTCCCACTTAGCCGGAGGTCTCAATGAGAGTGTCTGGGTTTCTATAGTCTCTTTAAGGTGGGAGACTTGCATATACTTGAACAGTCTCCCCTGAACATTTGCGGAAATCGGCATATAAGTCATTGTCACAGGCTCTCCCTACCCCTGCTTCCAGGGCAGCCCCTCCATTTTCCAGCCCGCCACCGTGCCCCGGTGCCCCCTTGCGTCCAGCGGTCCCTCAAATCCGTCCTTAATGTTGAACACATGCCGATACCCAGCGCCACGCGCCACCAGCGCGGCGGCTTTCGAGCGCACGCCCGAGCGGCAGAGAAAATAAATCTTCGCCTCCACCCCAATATGCGCCGCGCGCAAGCCTTCCAGAAATTCCGGATGCTCGGCCACACTCACCGGCCCGGTCCAAGAAATCAGCACCGGCTGCTTGCCGGCCTCGCCCAGCTCCGGCACCCCCACAAAATTCCACTCCGCATGGGTGCGCACATCCACCAGCACGGCGTCGGGGTCGCTCATCAGCGCCTCCCAAACATCCCGCGGCGCGACATCTTCAATCATGGGCCCCTCCGTCGTATAGAGTTTGGCACAAACATAGCGAGGATGAACGCTCATGGGAACAGCAGTGGCAGACGGTTTGGTGGGCGCGATCGGCAACACCCCGCTCATCCGCCTCAAACGGGCCTCGGCGGCCACGGGGTGCGAGATTCTGGCCAAGGCCGAATTCTGCTCCCCCGGCGGCTCGGTGAAAGACCGCGCGGCCCTCGCCATCATCCAGGATGCCGAAGCCCGCGGCCTGCTCTCGCCCGGCGGCACCATCGTCGAGGGCACGGCCGGCAATACCGGCATCGGCCTCACCTTGGTCGCCAATGCGCGGGGCTATAAAAGCGTCATTGTCATGCCCGAGACCCAAAGCCGCGAGAAGATCGACTTCCTGCGCATGATCGGCGCCGATCTCCGCCTCGTGCCCGCCAAACCGTTCAAAGACCCCGGCAATTACGTGCATGTTTCCCGCCGCCTGGCCGAGGAGCTGGGCGCGCTCTGGGCCAACCAGTTCGATAATCTGGCCAACCGCGAAGGCCACCAGCGCACCACCGGCCCCGAAATCTGGGACCAGACCGCCGGCAAGATCGATGCCTTCACCTGCGCCTGCGGCACGGGCGGCACGCTGGCGGGCGTCTCCTTCGCGCTCAAGGAGCGTAACCCCAAAATCAAAATCGTGCTGGCCGATCCTGAAGGGTCCGGCCTCTACGGGTGGGTCAGGAGCAATGATCTCACCGTCACCGGCTCCTCCATCACCGAAGGCATCGGCCAGTCGCGCGTGCCCGGCAATCTCGATGGCGCGATGATCGACGACGCCGTGAAAATCCCCGATCCCGAAGCCCTCGAACAGATTTTTGACCTGATGATCCATGAAGGTTTGAGCATCGGCGGGTCGGCGGGCATCAATGTCGCCGCCGCCATCCGGGTCGCGCGCGATCTGGGCCCGGGCCACACCGTGGTCACCATGCTGTGCGATTCAGGCGCACGCTATCAGAGCAAACTCTTCAACCCCGAGTTCCTGAAATCGAAAAACCTGCCGGTGCCGTCATGGATGTAAGCGACCCCGCCCTGCTCGACGCCACCGAGCTGCTCAGCGCCTACCGCGCCCGCGCGCTCACGCCACTCGCCGCCTTGCAAGCGGTAACGGAACGAATCGCCCGCCGCAACCCCGACATCAACGCCTTCTCGGTCATGAACCCCGAGGCGCTGGACGCCGCCCGCGCCAGCACCGCGCGCTGGGCAGCCAACGCGCCAACCGGCGCGCTCGATGGCGTGCCTGTCACCGTCAAGGATTTTCTCGACGTCAAAGCCCTGCCCACGCGGCGCGGCAGCAAGGCCACCAGCGCCGCCCCCGCAACAAACGATGCCCCGGTGGTCGAGTTTCTGCGCGCCGCCGGCGCGGTCATCGTGGGCAAAACCACGGCGCCGGAATTTGGCTGGAAAATCGCCGGAGATTCCCCCCTCACCGGCGTCACCCGCAACCCGTGGGACAAAACCCGCGACACGGGCGGCTCATCCGCGGGGGCTGCTGCGGCGGCGGCGGCGTTTTTCGGGCCGCTCCATGTCGCCACCGATGCCTATGGCAGCATCAGACTTCCCGCCGCCTGGTGTGGGGTGGTGGGCATGAAGCCCAGTTTCGGTCTCACGCCGCAATGGCCCCTGGGCGCGTTTGGCCATGTCGGCGCCGCCGGGCCGATCGCGCGCACTGTCAAAGATGCCGCTTTGCTGCTGGAAACCTTGGCAGGCTATCACAAGGCCGATCCGTTCTCGCTCGACCTGCCCAAGCGTGACTACACCGCCACCCTCGAAGACGGCGTGGCCGGGCTCAAGATCGGCATTTTGCGCCATCCCGGCTTCGCCGCCACGGCCGATGACGAACAATGGCAGGCGCTCGATCAGGCCCGCCATCTGCTCGAGGCACAAGGCGCCGTGATCAGCGAGGTCACGATCGATCTGCCCGATATCTCAGAGCTTCTGGTCACGCTCTGGGGCATCGCCCAGGCCCGCCAACTCGCCCTCATCGCGCCCGAGCGCCACGCCGATCTCGACCCGCTCTTTGTCGAAACCGCCAGAAAATTCCAGGGCATTTCTGGCCTCGAGCTGATTGATGCGGAAGCCAAACGGCTACGCGCCGCCCACGCCATGGCCGCGCTCGGGGTGGATGGGCTGCTCTGCCCCGCCGTGCCCCACGCCGCACCCTTGGCTAAAGCCCCACTCCCCGACCCGGTACATGCGCTGGTGCATGATTGGGCGCCCTGGAGCTTTTTGTTCAACCTCACCCGCCAGCCGGCGGTGACGCTGCCTATTGGTGTGAACACAAACAATCTGCCGCTCGCCGTACAGGTGGCCGCGCCGCTCTACCGCGACGAGGTGGCGCTCAAAATCGCCCGCGCCCTCGAGCGGATGCTCGGCTAAAATTAACATGCGAGCGCTCGGGTAAACCCAACCTGGCGCGTGCGGCCGAGGCCCGCGCAAAACCACGAAATTCCCACACAAACCCACATTTTTTGTGGCTTTGTGTGGGTTTGCGTGGCGGCCTGTGGGTTTGGGCCGCGCCTTGGCTATTCGCCCGTGTCGCGCGCCACTTTCACCCGCTCCACCCGCCGGCCATCCATCGAGAGCACCTCGAATTTCCAGCCGCCGAAGATCAGCGCGTCGCCCTTGCGGGGGGGGCGCAACAACAGGGTCAGCAGCAGCCCGCCCAGCGTGTGATAAGTGCCCTCGGACGGCAGAGCCGGCAGGTGCAGACGAGCCTTGATTTCATCGATGGGGGTGAGCCCGTCGAGCTCATAGCTCGAGGCATTGTCGGGCTCGGGCGCGTGGGCCGGGGGGCCTTGATCCTCGGCATCGCCGACAATGGCTTCGAGCACATCGGCGGCGGTGATGATGCCCTCGAAGCTGCCATATTCATCGAGCACCAAAGCAAGGCCGAGCGGGTCGGCTTTCAGCCGCTCCAGGGCCTCGAGGGCGGTCACTGAGTCGGGCAGGGCGATGGGCTGGCGGATGGCGCTGGCCAGGCTGAAATCACGGCCATCGAGCACGCGGTCGAGCACGTCCTTGGTCAGGATGATACCGGTGACGTTGTCAACCGTGCGGTCGCAGACCACGAAGCGCGAATGGGGGGCGGTGCGCAGGCGGGCGATGATGTCGGCGCGCGGCGCGGTGCGGTCGATCCAGATGATTTCGGTGCGCGGCGTCATGATGGCGCGCACGGGCTTGTCGGCCAGGCGCAGCACACGCTCGATGATATCGCGCTCCTCGGTCTCGAGCACGCCGGTTTCGGCGCCTTCCACCAGCATGGCCTTCAGCTCCTCTTCCGACATGGCGCGGCGGTCCTCGGGCGCGGGGCCGAAGAGTTTCAGCACCAGGCGGGTGGCGAGATCGAGCGTCCAGACGGCGGGGGCGAACAGGCGGGCGAGAAAGCTGAGCGGCGCGGCGATGACGCTGGCCACCTGCTCGGGGTGGCGCAGCGCCAGCTGCTTGGGCACCAGCTCGCCAAACACCAGGGTGAAAAACGTGATGAAAATCACCGTCACCACCACCGAGATGGGCCCGGCATAGGGGCTGAGCGCGGGGAGGGCGCGCAAGGGGGGCTCGAGCTGCTGGGCCAGCTGGTCGCCGCCAAAGGCGCCGGTGAGAATGCCGATGAGCGTGATGCCGAATTGCGAGGCGGGCAGGAAGTTTTGCGGATGATCGGCGAGGTCACGGGCCTTGGCGGCGCCTTTCACGCCCTGGCGCTCGAGCAGGGCGAGCAGGGCGCGGCGGGTGGAGACGAGCGCCAGCTCGGACAGCGCGAACGCGCCGTTGAGCAGGATGAGGAGCGCCAGGATGAGCAGTTGCAGCGGCAGGGACATGGCCCCACCATAGCGGTTTACGCGCCAAAACGCAGCCCGCGACGCCACGATGATGAAGATTTTGCCATAGTTGGGACACAATCGCGCCCAGCGTCTGCCGCACTGGAATGACACTCTTGGTCACAACGGGGATCGTCCCGGGTCAGTGTGGATCTTACCAGCATGACGTACCAGTCGCCCATCCGGCCGCAGGCCGCGCAGATTTCAACCACCAAGCCCCGCAAGGGCTGGCTCAACGCCAAGTCCTGGGCCGC
The DNA here is from genome assembly GCA_021809435.1 of Pseudomonadota bacterium. Taxonomy (GTDB): domain Bacteria; phylum Pseudomonadota; class Alphaproteobacteria; order Acetobacterales; family Acetobacteraceae; genus Acidocella. The sequence goes on from JAKBAD010000002.1 coordinate 586,493, forward strand.
GGCTTTGGGGGTTGGCGCCATGGCGTTGGGCATCTGGGGCTACACCAACCGGCCGGTGACCGATATTCCCGCCTATCGCGGCGAGATTGGCGGTTTCGCCTTCTCGCCGTTTCATCGTGGCGAGAGCCCCCAGACCGGCGACTACCCCTCCACCGCTGAAATCAAATCCGACCTGACCCTGGCTGCCCGCTACACGCACAATATCCGCACCTATACGGTCGAGGGGGATCTTGGGCAGATCCCGGCTTTGGCCGAGGGCATGCACCTGAACGTGACGCTGGGCGGCTGGCTCGACCGCCACCCCGACGCCAACGCCGCCGAGCTGAAGAAGCTGGTGGCCGTGGCCAATGCCAACCCCGACGTCAAGCAGATCATGGTCGGGAACGAGACCATTTTGCGCGGCGACCTGCCGGTGAATGAGCTGATCTCGGACATTGACACTGTGAAGGCCGAGACGCATGTGCCGGTTTCCACCGCCGAGCCCTGGCATGTCTGGCTGAAATATCCGCAACTGGCCGCGCATGTCGATTTCATCACCGTGCATCTGCTGCCTTACTGGGAGGGCGTGCCCGAAAACATCGCGGTGCAGGATGCCATGAACCGCCTGCAGGAGGTGCATCAGGCCTACCCCGACAAGCGCATCGTGATTGGTGAGATCGGCTGGCCTTCGGATGGCATCGACATTGGCGCGGCGCGCGCCAGCACGGTGAACCAGGCCCGCTTCATGCGCGATTTCTTCAATCTCGCGCAGCAGCGTCATCTGCAATATTTCGTCATGGAGGCGTTCGACCAGCCTTGGAAGACCAGCTTCGAGGGGCGCGCGGCCGGGTATTGGGGCATGTTCAACCTCGACCGGCAGCAGAAATGGTCGCTGACCGGGCCGGTTGAGAATAATCCCGGCTGGATTTTCTATGCGCTGGGTTCGGTGATCTTCTCGCTGCTGGCCACCATGGCGCTGCTCTCGCGCCGCCCCGATGTGCGGTTCGCGGGCAAGCTGATCTTCGCCGGGCTGGTCGAGGGGTTCACCACCATTCTGGGTCTGCTGTTCATGAATATGAGCGAGACCTATCTCAGCCTTGGCGCCGCCACGGTGTGGGGCGCGCTGGCGGCCGGCCAGGCGCTGCTGCTGTTCCTGCTGATCGCCGACAGCTTCGACCTGGTGGAGACGATTTACGGCCGCGTCTCGAAGCGCCATTATGAGCCGATGCCCGCACCCGCCGGCGCCAAGCTGCCCAAGGTCTCGATCCATCTGCCGATCTGCAATGAGCCGCCCGAGATGGTGAAGCTCACGCTCGATGCGCTGGCCGCCCAGGATTATGACCGGTTCGAGGTGCTGGTGATTGACAACAACACCATGGACCCGGCCGTGTGGGAGCCGGTGGCCGAGCATTGCGCCCGGCTGGGGCCCAAATTCCGCTTCTTCACGCTCGGCAAATATAAGGGCTACAAGGCGGGCGCGCTGAATTTTGGCCTGCGCGAGACGGCGGCCGATGCCGAGATCATTGGCGTGATCGACAGTGACTATCTGGTGGAGCCGGACTGGCTGCGCTCGATGGTGCCGGCTTTTGACAACCCGGCCGTGGGCTTTACCCAGTCGCCGCAGGATTACCGCGACAATGATGGCGGGCTGTTCAAGCGCATGATGTTTTGGGAATATGCCGGGTTCTTCCATGCCGGCATGGTCACCCGCAATGAGCGCAACGCCATTATTCAGCACGGCACCATGACGCTGGTGCGCAAGCAGGCGCTGGTGAATGAAAATGGCTGGGCGGAATGGTGCATCACCGAGGATTCGCAGCTGGGCCTGCGGCTGTTCCGCGCCGGTTATGAGGCGGTCTATTCCAAGAAGAGCTTTGGCAAGGGCGTGATGCCCGATGATTACACGGCCTTCCGCAAGCAGCGTTTCCGCTGGGCCTATGGCGCCATGCGCATTGTGCGCGCCAATGCCGATGCCCTGTTCAACCCCTTTAACAAGGAGCTGACGCTGGGCCAGCGCTGGCACTTTATCACGGGCTGGCTGCCCTGGTTTGGCGATGCACTGGGCATTGTGTTCCTGACCATGGGCCTCGCCTGGTCGGTTGGGCTGGTCATCGACCCGGTGCGGTTCCAGTTCCCCATCGCGCTGTTCATGCTGCCCTCCATTGGCCTGTTCTTCTTCAAGATCGTGCAGATTTTGGCGCTCTATAAGAACCGCGTGCCGTGCGGGTTCGCCGACCGGCTGGGCGCGGCGGCGGCGGGCCTGGCGCTCTCGCATGCCATTGGCAAGGCGGTGTGGAAGGGGCTGTTCTCTGATAAACTCCCCTTCCTGCGTACCCCGAAGATGAAAGACGCGCCCGCCTTGGTGCAGGGGCTGGTGATGGCCCGCGAGGAGCTGGTGATTTTGGCCGCCACCTGGGGCCTGGCGCTGGCGGTTGGGTTTGGCCACCATTGGGCGACGCTGGAAACCAAGCTGTGGGTGGCGGTGATGTTTGTGCAATCCATGCCGTATCTGGCCTCGGTTGGGGTTTCCATTCTGGCTTCACTGCCCGCCCCCGCGCCCAAGACGGTGGTGGTGGCGCAGCCGGTGGCTTCGCCCGCGCAGATGGGCGCCATGCACCCGGCGGCGGGCGACTGACGCCCCCTGAGCGCCGGATGTTCATCCGGCGCTCATAAAAGAGTTTCAAAAGTTTTTTGGGTGCCGCCTTTTTTTCAAAAAAGGCGGCATTCTTTCTTTGGGGCGTGCGCGGGTTTTGCTTGCGCAGCCCGGCCCGCTTAGGCTAGGCAGACCGTGCTTGCCGCCCTGGCGCGACCGGTTTGAGCCGGCTGGGGTGGTGTGGGGGTTTTGAGACCCCGTTTTGATTTTGCTTTTCCAGTTTCGCGCATGGATGGCGAACAGCGCCCCGGAGGCTCCGGCGGCGCCGGAGGCTTTTGTTTTATGACGGACGTAACCTTTACCAGCCTGGGGCTGGCTTCACCGATTTTGGGCGCGCTGAAGGCCGCCGGGTTTGAAAAACCCACCCCCATTCAGGCGGGCGCCATTCCGCACGGGCTGGTGGGCAAGGATGTGCTGGGTCTGGCCCAGACCGGCACCGGCAAGACCGCGGCGTTTTTGCTGCCCATGCTGCACCACATGGCCGGCCAGAAGCTGCATGGCCATAAATTTTCCACCCGGGCGCTGATTTTGGCCCCCACCCGCGAGCTGGCGCAGCAGATTGAGCAGGAGGCGCGTAAATTCGCCGCCGGGCTGGGTTTGCGCGTGGTGCTGATTGTGGGCGGTGTGGGGCGCAGCCCGCAGGTGCAGCGCATGTCGCGCGGGGCCGATATTGTGGTGGGCTGCCCCGGCCGTGTGCTGGATTTGATGAACACGCGCGAGCTGCTGATCGATCATTGCCAGTTCTTTGTGCTCGATGAGGCGGACCGGATGCTCGATCTGGGCTTTATGCCCGACATCAGGAAGATTGTGCACAAGCTGCCCAGCCGCCGGCAATCGGCCTTGTTCTCGGCCACCATGCCCGGCGAAATCGCCAAGCTGGCCGAGGGGCTGCTGCATGAGCCGGTGAAGGTGGCGGTGGCCGCCGTGGCTTCCACCCCTAAGCGCATTGAGCAGAGCGTGCATTTTGTGGAAGGCGCCGCCAAGCGGACCTTGCTGGTGGAGCTGATTCGGGCGCCTTCAGTGGAGCGGGCGATTGTGTTCACGCGCACCAAGCGCGGCGCCGACCGGGTGGCCGTGCATTTGCGCGCGCAGGGCATTGAGGCCGTGGCGCTGCATGGCGATATGGGCCAGGGCGCGCGGGTGAAGTCTATGGAGGCGTTTCGCTGCGGCGATTCGCGCGTGCTGGTGGCCACCGATATCGCGGCGCGCGGCATCGATGTGAACGGCGTTTCGCATGTGTTCAATTTCGAGCTGCCCAATGAGGCGGAGTCTTATGTGCACCGCATTGGCCGCACGGCGCGCAATGGCGCGGAAGGCGTGGCGGTGGCGTTTTGCGATGCCACGGAACTCACCTATCTGACCCAGATTGAGAAGCTGACCGGCGTGAAGATGAAGGTGGCCGGCGGCGTGCGCCCGGCCCAGGCGCTGCCAGTGAAAAAGCCGCCAAAACACCCGGCCATGGTGGTGCGCAAGGTGAAGGAGAACAAGCCCGGCGCGGCCAAACCCGCCGCCAAGAGCGCCAAGCCCCGGCGGGCGCAATATGGCGAGAAACGCAAGGCGGCGTGAGACTGACAACCCGGAGCTCAAAAGCTCCGGGTTTTTTGTTCAGTGGCGATGACGTGCAGCGGCAGGTCGTGCTCATCGGGGGGGATGTGTGGCACCTGTTGGGCGGCGTAGGCGATGCCGATGCGGAGCGCGTGGGGATGCTGGGCGAAGGTGCGGTCGTAATAGCCGGCGCCGAAGCCCAGGCGGTTGCCTTGATCGTCGAAGGCGACGAGGGGGGTGAGGATGATGGTGGGGGTGAGCGGCGCGGTGAGCGGGTGCTGGGTGCCAAAGCGCCCGGTGGTGAGCGGCACATGCGGGGCCCAGGCGCGAAAGATGAGCGGGTGGCCCTTGGGCGGGGTTTCGGGCAGGCAAAGCTGATGGCCGCGCCCGTGCAGGGCGTGCAGCAGGGGCAGGATGTCGATTTCGCCGGGCAGCGGGATATAGCCGGCGATGATGGCGCGCTCGGGGAGGATGTTGGCGGCCAGCAAATGTGTGGCCAGCGCGTGGCCGAGCGTGGGGTCGAGCGTTTGGCGCAGCGCTTTCATGCGGGCGCGGAGGCTTTGCTTGCTCTCGGTCACGCCCGCCTCTGGCTTGCTGGGCAAGAGTGGGCAGCGCCCCAAGGATTAAAAATTTTTTGGGGCGCCTTTTTTATAAAAAAGGCGCGTGAGGTGGGGCGTTTTTGAAAAAACGCCCCACACCCCCAAAAACTTTTATATTGTTTTTTCATGACTCAGGGCGTGGTGAGGCGGAATTCGATGCGGCGGTTCTGGGCGTAATCGGCCTGGGTGGTGCCCTGGGCGATGGGGTTGTTCGAGCCCAGGCCGGAGGCCGCCAGATATTGCTCCGGCACGCCATCGGCGATCAGCTGATCGAGCACGGCCAGCGCGCGGGCGGTGGAGAGGTCGAAATTCGATTTATACGGCCCGCCATTGATCGGCTGGGCGTCGGCATAGCCATCGACCGAGAGGACCCAATTGACGTTGGGGGGGATTTTGGTGGCGATTTGCTTGATGGCGGTGGCGACATCGGCGATCTCGGCCTGACCGGCAGGGGTGATGGTGGCCTCATCGACGGGAAACAGCACGTCGGATTCGAACACGAAGCGGTCGCCCACCACTTTGATATTGGGCTCGCCTTTCAGGCTCTCGGACAAGGCGCGGAAGAAATCGCTCTGATATTGCTGCAGCTCCTCGACCTTGCGGGCCAGCGCCTCGTTGAGCTGTTTGCCGAGATCGGTGATCTGGACCTTATCGGCGGCGTCGGCGGTTTGGGCGGCGTCGAGGGCGGTTTGCAGGGCGGCGAGCTGGGCGCGCAGCGCGGCGAGCTGCTGGTTGAGCAGGGTGATCTGCGCCTCATCCTGGGCGTTGAGTTTTTGCTGGGCGGCGAGCTGGGTTTTGGCGGTGGCCAGGGCGGTTTGCACATCGGGCGTGCCGGCGACCGCGACCATTTGCGCTTGCAGGGCGGCCAGCCGGGCGGCGGCGGCGGCGGATTGGGTTTGAGCGTCGGAGAGTTGGGATTGCAGGGTTTTTTGCTGGTCCTGCAAGGTGGTGAGCTGGCCGCTGGAGGTGGCGAGCTGGGCGGTGAGGCTGGCATTGGCCGATTGGGCGGAGGCCAGCTGGGCGTTGAGGGCGGCCAGCTCCTGGCTGAGTGTCGCGTCCTTGCTGGTTTCCATCGAGAGGGAGGAGGTCAGCTCGGCGATTTGTTCTTTCAGCGTGGTAATGGTGTTGTTCGAGCCGGTGAGGGCGGCGGAGAGAAACGCCTCGGCCAGCACGAACACCAGCAGCACGAAGATGGTGACCATGAGCAGGGTGGAGAGCGCATCCACATAGCCGGGCCAGGCCTCCAACCCGTTGCCTGCCGCGCGCTTGCTTCTCATGGGCGGGAATTATCGGCCAGCGAGGCCAGGGTGCGGGTGAGGAGCTTGATGTCTGAGCGCAGCTCGGACAGGCCTTGCGACCGGCCCTGCTCGCTCTCGGCCACCAGACGCTGGAGCAGCAGCTCGAGATTGCGCAGATGGGCACGGCTGACATCATCGCCGCGCCCATCTGAGAGTTTTTGCAGCACCGGCGCCAGCGCCACCTGGTTGGCGGCCAGGCGCTCCATGAGCTGCTGGTTGACATGCAGCGTGTCGGCCAGAAGGCTGAGCCGCTCGGCCATGTTGATGAGCGCGGCGTTGCTTTGCGCGCGCCCATCCTCGCCGCGCGAGATCAGGCGTTGCAGGGCTTCCATGTTCTCGGCGGTTTGCTCGAGCAGGGCCTGGACATAGACCGGCACGCTGCCTTCGCCATCGCCGGTGAGGGCGCCGGTGGCAAGCCGCGTGAGCCCGGCCAGCCATTCCTCCAGCTCGTTGAAGAAGCGGTTCATGGCCTGACCGGCCGTGAGGTCGAGGAAGCCCAGGATGAGCGCGCCCGAGAGACCGAACATGGATGAGGAAAACGCCGTGCCCATGCCCGCCAGCGGCCCGGCCAGGCCCGCCTTGAGCTGGGCGAACATGCCGTTCACGTCGCCGCCCGCGAGCGTCATGCCGTTGATGACCTCGGCCACCGAGGAGACGGTGCGCAGCAGGCCCCAGAACGTGCCGAGCAGGCCCAGAAAGATCATTACCCCGGTGGTGTAGCGCGACAGCTCGCGGCTTTCATCGAGGCGCGAGGAAATGCCATCGAGCAGGGTGCGCATGGCGGTGCCCGAGAGGGTGATGCGGCGCTCGCCATCCGCCCGGCCCTGGAGCATGCGCGCCATGGGCGCGAGCAGCACGGGGGCGACCGATTGCTCCAGCCGCTCCTGGCGGTGGCGGCGGAATTCATCGACCCACAGCACCTCGGGGTAGAGGCGCTGGACTTGCCGGATGTTCCAGAACACGCCGAACAGCTCGACCGCCACGATGACGCTGTTGACCACCGGGTTGGCCATGTAAAACCGCGCCAGCTGCGGCGAGACCAGGGCGGCGATGCCGTAAACCGCGACACAGAACAGCACCATGCGGAGCAGATAATTGGTGGGCTTGGTCATTGATGTGCTTCAGCCTCCGACCGAAACGGTGTCGTCGTCAGCGGGCGTGGGCGCGGGGCCCAGGGCACGCGGGATGATGTTGGCCGCCGGAACGCCGCAGGCCTCGAGCGCGGCCTGCACGGCCTGGGCACGCGCGAGCGAGAGGCGCATGGCGGCGGAAGGGGCGCTGCCCGTGAGCGGCGCATGGGCGCTGATGGTGAGGCGGACCTTGGCCTGGCAATAAGGCGCGAGGGCCTGAGCGGCACTGTCCGGCAGGGCGGCGCTTTGGGGCGCGAAGCTGAGCCGCAGAGGCTGGGGCGGCAGGAAGGAGGTGGGCGCCGGGGCGGGTGCCGCCAGGGGGCGAGCCGCCGGAGGCTGAGCCGCCGGGGCGGCTTTAACCCCCATGGCGGCGGGCCGGGCGGTTTTGGGCCGGGCCGCGGGCCGGGGGGCCATGATGTGGGGCGGCGCGGCGGCGGGGCGGGGCGGCGGGGCGGGCGGCTGGCCGGCGAGCTGGGCCAGCGCCGCCGGATTCAGCGCCACCGTGTTCAGCACCGCCGTGTTCAACGCGGCCTGGGCGCGCGCCGCGCCCGGCAGCAGGCTGGCAAGCAGGAAAAAGAGGGGAAAAGGTCTCACAATGAGACCTTAACCTTAACCCTTGGAGGCCGCCAGACCGTCTTGCACCACTTCGAGCAGTTTGGGGTGCAGGTGCGGGTTGGCCGCGATGACGGTGTTGGCGATGTTGTCCTTGCCGGTGGCGTCGGTGGCGTAGCCGCCAGCCTCGCGCACGATGAGCATGCCGGCCGCGATGTCCCACGGGTGGATGCCGGTTTCCCAGTAGCCATCATAGCGCCCGGCCGCGACCCAGGCGAGGTCGAGCGCGGCGGAGCCGAAGCGGCGGATGCCCGCGACCTGGGGCATGAGCTGGCCAAGCGTGCGCGCGAAGGACAGGCGCGCGGGCGCGGCCGACACGGCGAAGGGAATGCCGGTGGCGAACAGCGCGTCCTTGAGATCACGCCGGGCGGAGACGCGCAGGCGCTTGTCGTTGAGATAGGCGCCCATGCCCTTCTCGGCCCAGAACAGCTCGCCATTCACCGGCGAATAGACCACCGCCGCCTGAATCTCGGAGCCGCCATCGGGCAGGCGCTTCTCGAGCGCGATGGAAATGGCCCAGTGCGGAATGCCATGCAGGAAGTTGGTGGTGCCATCAAGCGGGTCAACCACCCAGCGCCAGGCCCATTTATCGGACCCCGAGGCGCCCGATTCCTCCATCAGCAAGGCATAGCCGGGACGGGCCTTTTCCAAATCTTCACGCAAAGACTGCTCGGCCCGCATGTCGGCCTGGCTGACGAAGTCACCCGGGCCCTTCATGGAGACCTGAAGATTCTCAACCTCGAGAAAATCCCGCAGCAAACGCTTGGCCGCGCGGTTGGCGGCGGCGTGCATCACGGTCATGTGCGGAGAAAGACGCGGCATCATGGGCAAGTGCTCCTAAGGCTGGGCCGGTGCCCCAGGGGGACGCTGTCCCCCTGGAACCCCCTGCCAAGGGCCGTGAGGCCCTTGGAACCCAGGCGGCCTGTTTGGGGTACCCCACAAGGGGGTACCCCAAACAGGCCGATGATTGAGGTCCAGGGGCTCGGCCCCTGGTGGGGGGTGCAGGGGGGCAAAGCCCACCTGCGGCATCGTTCAGCCCTTGGCGCGTTCCACGTAGCTGGCGTCTTCGGTGCGCACGACGATACGTTCGCCGGCTTCGATGAAGGGCGGCACGAGGGTTTTGACGCCGTTGGAGAGTTTGGCGGGTTTATAGGAGGACGAGGCGGTTTGGCCTTTGACGACGGGGTCGGCCTCGACCACTTCGAGGGTGACGTTGGGCGGCAGGGTGATGCCGACCGGGTCGCCTTCGACGAGGGCGACGGAGACTTCCATGTTATCTTGCAGGAAGGGGGCGCTATCGCCGAGGATGGCGACGGGGACCATGAACTGCTCGAAGGTTTCGGGATCCATGAGCACGAGGTTTTCGCCGTCGGTGTAGGAATAGGTGTAGTCGCGGTCCTCGGTGGTCAGGCGTTCGACGGTATCGGCGGTGCGCCAGCGCTCATTGGTTTTGTTGCCGGTTTTGAGGTTGCGCATCTCGACCTGGATGAAGGCGCCGCCTTTGCCCGGGGTGATGATTTGCTGCTTGAGCACGGTCCAGCGCTGGCCTTCATGTTCGATGACCTGGCCGGCGCGGATGAGGTTAGCCTGCTGCTTCATGGGATTCTCTGCGGATTGAGGACTGAATGATCGTGGCGGGGAATTACGCCGCCTTTGGGCACGGCGCAAGCCTGAGCGCGGTTTTGCGGGGCGCGGCGGCGCGGTGGGGCGGCGAGATGGTTAACGGGAAAACCACAATTGGGGTGGAATTGGCCGGGGAGATTAATGGCCAATTCACCTTTGGGGCGTAGCTGTAAGCCATTCTGTAGTCGTTTTCGGGCCGCAAAAGCGGTTCGGCCCCAAGGACTTTACAGCCATGTCCAGCCTTCATGATGGCCAACGGACCGCGCTTGGCGCCGCCGGCGCCTCGCTGCTGGTGTTGCCCGCCGCGCTTGGGCTTGCCGCCCCGGCGCCCACCCAGGCACAGACCGTGATTTCAACCAACCAGACCACGCCGATCGACCTCAGCCTGTTTGGCGCGGCGGGGGTGAGCATTGCCCCCGGCGTGACGCTGAGCGCCCCGGGGGCCGTGGATTTATGGGATCTTGCGGCCGCGCAGGTGAGCAACCAGGGGGTGATTGAAGCGCCGCTAGGGGTGGGGGTTTCGCTGGCGGGCGGGGGCGTGGTGAGCAATGCCGGCACCATCACCGGTAACAGCGCCGTGCTGCTGGGCGCGGGCGGCACGTTTGAAAATAGCGGCAGCGTGGCAGCCGCGCTTTATGGCGTGCGGGTACGCGGCGGGGCCGGGCTGGTGAACAATGGCGGCACGCTGGCGGCCGGGTTTATTGGCGTGGCGCTCGAAGCCGGGGGGAGTGTGGCCAATGGCGGCGCGATCAGCGGCGGGGCGCTGGGGGTTTATGGCGCCGGAGCGGCGGTGAGCCTGAGCAATGCCGGCACCATTGGCGGCGGCACGGGGGATGGCGTGTCGCTGCTCAAGGGCGGGGTGGTGGAGAATCTGGCCGGCGGCGTGATCGAGGGAGGGTATGCCGGGCTTTATGGCGGGGCCGCGATGAGCCTGAGCAATGCCGGGCTGATCAGCGGCACGCAATATGGCGCGCTGTTGAATGGCGGGGCGGTGAGCCTGAGCAATAGCGGCACGCTGAGCGGCGGGCTGGTGGGCGCCATGGCGCTGGCCAATGGCGCCACGCTCGATAATGTCTCCGGGCTGGTGAGCGGCGGGGGGATTGGCGCGCGGGTGGCGGGCACGGGCAGCATGATTGCGAATGGCGGGCACATAGCGGGCGGGCAGATTGGCGCGCGGCTGGGGCGCGGCGATGGGCTGGCCAATGGCGGGGTGATTACCGGCGGACGCTATGGCGTGGAGGCGGTGAGCGGCGATGTGATCACCAATAGCGGCACCATTGCCGGGCTCGACGGTATTTTGGCCGGCGGGCCGGTGAGCATTGTTGATACCGGGCTGATCGCCGGCCAGAGCGGCGGCGTGGCGGTGGGGTTTTTGAACGGCGCCAGCACGCTGGCGCTGGGCACGGGCGCGCTGATCGAGGGAGGGGTGGATGGCGGCGGCACGGCCAGCCAGATCGTGCTGAGCGGCACCGGCCTGCTGAACACGCCGCTCAGCCAGTTCGGCGCCGGCAGCGCGCTGACCGTGATGCCCGGCGCGGCCTGGACCGGCGCGGGAGCCTGGACCATTGGCGCGCTGGTGAATAACGGCACCTTCACGCCAGGGCTGGTGAGCGCGCCGCTGACGCTGAACGGCAATTTTGTGCAAGGCGCGGCGGGGGTGCTGAAAGTGTATGTGGCGCCCAATGGCATCGCCGCTTTTAACATTAGCGGCAGCGCCACGCTCACCGGCACGCTCGATTATATGCTCGCGCCGGGGACCTATGAGCCGGGCAGCGAGACATTTTTGACCGCACAGGGCGGGGTGAGCGGGGCATTTACAAGCGTGAACGCCCTGAATGACCCGACGGCGGGCGCGCAGATTAGCGGGGCGAGCCTGCCAGGGCCGGGCGGGGCCAGCCTGCGGTTGGGCGGGGCGCTGACCGTGGCGCCCACGGGCACCGGGCTGATCTCTGACATTGCCATGGCCCAGGCGCTCGGCGCGGGTGCGGCGGATGATATACTGCTCACCCAGGCCGAGACGCCCGAGGCCACACCCTGCCCCGTGGCACCCGCGCCCGGTACAGGCACGGCGGCGGGGGTGGCGGCGGCACTGGCGCGCGGCATGTGTCTGGCGGGGGGATGGGTGCAGGCCGAGGGCGGGGCGATGACCGTCGATGGCGCGTTCAGCGCGGCGGGCGGCGGGTTCATGGCCGGGGTGGACCGCCCCGTGGGTGCCGCCGGGCTGCGGCTGGGGCTGGCGGTTGGCTATGAGGCACGGGCTTTATGGGCCACGGGGGCGGGCAGCGCGACGCTGGGCGGGCTGCGCCTGGGCACTTATGCTAGCCTGCCGGTGGGGGCGGTGCGCCTGAGCGGCGACGTGATGGAGAGCTTCACCACCCTCCAGACCAGCCGCGATACCGGCGCCGGACCTGCCAGCGGGCGGGCGCATGGCAACGTGACCAGCCTGGGGCTGCGGGCGCGCGTGCCGCTGGAAATGGGCGGCTGGGGCATTACGCCCGCGCTGGGGCTTGATGTGGTGGATGTGACCATGGGGCGGCTGGATGAGATGGCGGCCCAGCAGGCCTTCGCGGTGGTGGTGCGGGGCAGCAATGGCGTGGCGGTGATGCCTTATGGGCAGGTCGCGCTCACGCGCCGGTTTGTGCTGGGCAATGGGCTGGCGGTGGTGCCGAGCGCCCTGCTGGGCGTGCGGGGCGTGACGGGAGATGTTGGCCACGGGCTGCGGGTGAGCGCGCAGGACGGCACGATGTTTGGCGCGGCGGCACCGGAGATGAGCCCGGTGGCGGGCGAGGCGGCGCTGGGCGTGCGGATTGGCCGTGGCGCCTGGGCGCTGAGCGCGCGGGCCACGGCGGAGCTTGCCGGCAACTGGCACGCCGAAAGCCTGGCGGGCGGGCTGGTGGTGAATTTTTGAGCCGTGCCCACGCGGCCTTGGGGTAAGGCCACGCGGGGCGGGGATCGCCGCTCTGGCAACGGAGCGGCGATCCTGTTTTACAGGCACAAAAAAGGCGCCCGGAGGCGCCTTTTTCGTGGAGGGTGGGCCCCTCAGATTTTATCGACCGCGTGGGGGGCGACCGAATCCACCAGCGCCTGGGCGGCGATGAGGGCGTCGGAGGCATCGCGGTAGGCCTCGGCGTCGTCGAGGCTCACGGCGGCGAAGGCGTCCTTCGCGGCGGTGAGGGCCGCGGCGGCCTTGGCGCTGTCGATCTCGGCCTGGCGGATGATCTCATCGGCCAGCACGGCGACACGCGACTCGGTGACCTCGGCAAAGCCGCCCGAGACATAGAAACGCTCGGCAACCTTGCCGTTCTCGTAAATATCGACGAGACCGCCGCGCAGAGAGGTCACCAGCTTCGCGTGACCCGGCAGCACGCCGATATCACCCTCGGTGCCGGGGATGACGACCATGTCGACATCCCGCGCCAGCAAGAGCTTCTCGGGGCTGAGGATTTCGAGCGCGATGGCCATGGCTCAGGCCTTCGCGGCCAGGGCTTCGGCCTTGGCGATCGCCTCTTCGATGGAGCCGACCATGTAGAAGGCGGCTTCGGGCAGGTGATCATATTCGCCGGCCACGATGCCCTTGAAGGAGCGCACCGTGTCTTCGACCTTGACGAACACGCCCGGCGAACCGGTGAACACTTCGGCCACGTGGAAGGGCTGCGAGAGGAAACGCTCGATCTTGCGCGCGCGCGCCACGATCAGCTTGTCGTTCTCAGACAGCTCGTCCATGCCCAGGATGGCGATGATGTCTTGCAGGGACTTGTAGGTCTGCAGAATGCGCTGCACGTCGCGGGCGACCTGGTAGTGCTCCTCGCCAACGATGCGGGGGTCGAGCGAACGCGAGGTCGAATCCAGCGGGTCGACCGCCGGGTAGATGCCTTTTTCGGCGATCGCGCGGTTGAGCACGGTGGTGGCATCGAGATGCGCGAAGGTGCCGGCGGGGGCCGGGTCGGTCAGATCGTCGGCGGGGACGTAAACGGCCTGCACCGAGGTGATCGAGCCCTTCTTGGTCGAGGTGATGCGCTCCTGCAGGGCGCCCATATCGGTGGCCAGCGTCGGCTGATAGCCGACCGCCGAGGGGATGCGCCCGAGCAGCGCCGACATTTCAGCGCCCGCCTGGGTGAAGCGGAAGATGTTGTCGACGAAGAACAGCACGTCCTGGCCTTCGACGTCGCGGAAATACTCGGCCATGGTGACGCCCGAGAGCGCGACGCGGGCGCGCGCGCCCGGCGGCTCGTTCATCTGGCCATAAACCAGCGCGACCTTCGAGCCTTCGGTGTTGCCTTCGTTGAGCTTGATGACGCCGGCGTCGATCATTTCGTGGTAGAGGTCGTTGCCCTCACGGGTACGCTCGCCCACGCCCGCGAACACGGACACGCCGCCATGGCCCTTGGCGATGTTGTTGATCAGCTCCTGGATGAGCACGGTCTTGCCCACGCCCGCGCCGCCAAACAGGCCGACCTTGCCGCCCTTGAGGTAGGGGGCCAGCAGATCGACGACCTTGATGCCGGTGACCAGAATCTCGGCCGCGCCGGCCTGTTCCTCGAAGGAGGGGGCTTCGCGGTGGATGGGCGAATGGGCGGTGGCGGCGATCTCGCCGCGCTCGTCGATCGGCTCGCCGATGACGTTGAGGATGCGCCCCAGCACGCCGGGCCCGACGGGCACCGAGATCGGCGCGCCGGTGTCGGTCACTTCCGCGCCGCGGACCAGGCCGTCGGTGCTGTCCATGGCGATGGTGCGCACGGTGCGCTCACCAATTTCCTGCGCCACCTCGAGCACCAGACGGCGATCGCCCACATGGGTGACCAGCGCGTTCTGGATGAAAGGCAGGGTGCCCTCGAACTGCACGTCGACGACGGCGCCCATCACCTGCGTGATAATGCCAGTGTTGTTGCTTGCCATATCCCTTATCCTCACACGGCCTCGGCGCCGGAAATGATTTCGATGAGCTCTTTGGTGATGTTCGCCTGGCGAGCCCGGTTGTAATTGAGCGTAAGTTTCTTGATCATCTCGCCCGCGTTGCGGGTCGCGCTGTCCATCGCGGTCATTTGCGAGGCGTAGAAACCGGCCGCGTTGTCGAGCAGCGCCGAGTAGAGCTGCACCGCCAGATTGCGCGGCAACAGACGCTCGAGCAACGTGCCGTCATCGGGCTCGACCTCGTAATTATGCTCGGTCGCGTTGTCGTTCGCCGTGGGCGCGGCGGCGGGAATGAGCGCCTGCTCGGTCGGCTTCTGGGTCATGACGTTCTGGAAGCGGTTGAACACCAGCGAGACGGCGTCATATTCGCCGGCCTTGAAGCCGCGAATCAGCTCCTTGGCCACATCCTCGGCATCCTGGAAGGAGATCACCTTCTTGCCGACGAAATTCCTTGTGCCGGAGATTTTATCGGCCAGATCGCGCTTGAGGGCGTCGTTGCCCTTGCGGCCCAGCGCGAAGATCTTGACGATCTTGCCCTGCGCCTCGAGGGCGGCGGCCTGGGTACGCACGGCCTTGGCGATGTTGGCGTTGAAGGCGCCAGCCAGGCCGCGATCGGCGGTGACCGCCACCAGCAGGTGGGTTTTGGCGTTCGGGCGGCCCACCAGCAGCGGCGAGGCGTTGGGGTTGCCGAACTCGCTCGCGGCCAACGCCGCCAGCATCTCGCCCATGCGGCAGGCATAGGGGCGGGCGGCCTCGGCCTGTGCCTGCGCACGGCGCAGCTTGGCGGCCGCCACCATCTTCATGGCGCTCGTGATCTTCTGGGTCGATTTGACCGAGTTGATCCGGTTGCGCAGGGTTTTCAGCGAGGGCATGGTGTTTTACCCGAACGTGCGCAGAAGGTTCTCGATGAACGCCACCAGCTTGGTTTCGGTCTCGGGCTTAATCTGCTGGTCCGCCTCGATCGCCGCGACGATCGAGGGATCATTGGCCTTGAGGGCCGCGATCAGGGCGCTTTCGAATTTCTGCACGTCGGCGACGGGCAGGTTATCGAGATAGCCCTTGGTGCCGGCGAACACCGAAATCACCTGCTCGGCGACCGAGAGCGGCGCATATTGCGGCTGCTTGAGCAGCTCGGTCAGGCGCGCGCCGCGGGCCAGAAGCTTCTGGGTGGCGGGGTCGAGGTCGGAGGCGAACTGCGCGAAGGCCGCCATTTCGCGGTACTGGGCCAGCTCGAGCTTGATCTTGCCGGCGACCTGCTTCATCGCCTTGATCTGGGCGGCGGAGCCGACGCGCGACACCGACAGGCCGACATTGATGGCCGGGCGGATGCCTTTGAAGAACAGCTCGGTCTCGAGGAAGATCTGGCCGTCGGTGATCGAGATCACGTTGGTCGGGATATAGGCCGAGACGTCGCCGGCCTGGGTCTCGATGACCGGCAGGGCGGTGAGCGAACCGGCGCCCTTTTCGTCCGACATCTTGGCGGCGCGCTCGAGCAGGCGCGAATGCAGGTAGAACACGTCGCCCGGATAGGCTTCGCGGCCCGGCGGACGGCGCAGCAGCAGCGACATCTGGCGGTAGGCGACGGCCTGCTTGGAGAGGTCATCGAAGGCGATGAGGGCGTGCATGCCGTTATCGCGGAAGAACTCGCCCATGGCGGCGCCGGTATAGGGGGCCAGATACTGCATGGGAGCGGGATCTGACGCGGTGGCGGCGACGACGATGGAGTATTCCATCACGCCGTACTCTTCCAGCGTGCGCACGAGCTGCGCAACGGTCGAGCGCTTCTGGCCGACCGCGACATAGATGCAATAGAGCTTCTTGCTCTCATCGCCCTGGGCGTTGACGGCCTTCTGGTTAATGATGGTGTCGATGATCAGGGCGGTCTTGCCGGTCTGGCGGTCGCCGATGATCAGCTCGCGCTGGCCGCGGCCGATGGGGACCAGCACGTCGATCGCCTTGATGCCGGTCTGCATGGGTTCATGCACCGACTTGCGGGGGATGATGCCGGGCGCCTTGGTCTCGACCAGGCGGCGCTCGCTGAACATCACCGGGCCCTTGCCGTCGATCGGGTTGCCGAGCGCATCGACGACGCGGCCCAGAAGCCCCTTGCCGGTGGGCACATCGACGATCTGGCCGGTGCGGGTGACGGTGTCGCCTTCGCGGATGGATTTGTCGTCGCCAAAAATGACGACGCCGACATTGTCGGCCTCGAGGTTGAGCGCCATGCCCTTGAGGCCGGCGCCGGGGAAGTCAACCAGCTCGCCGGCCTGCACGTTGGCGAGGCCGAACACGCGGGCGATGCCGTCACCGACAGAGAGGACCTGGCCGGTCTCGGCCACGTTGGCTTCGGTGTCGAAATCCGCGATCTGACGCTTCAGGATCTCGGAGATTTCGGCGGGGCGGATCTCCATGTCAGGCAGCTCCCTTTAGAGAAAAATTAAGCCGGTTAAGGCGTGACTTCAGGCTGGTATCGAAAAGCTTGGACCCGATTTTGAGCACCAGACCGCCCAGAATGGCGGGGTCGGTGCGCTCGGTCAGGCGCACGGTGCCGTAGCCGGCTTCGGCCAGGCGGGCATGCAGCTGGGCGCGCTGGACATCGGTCAGCGGGTGGGCGGTGGTGACATCGGCCACCATCTCGCCGCGCTTGCGCGCGACATAGGCGGCAAAGCCGGCGACCAGGGCCGGCAGGTCACGCAGGCGGCGGTTGGCCACCACCACTTGCACGAAATGGCGCACCAGCTCGCCAAAGCCCTGGGCGGTCAGCGCCTCGTTCAGGACCGGGGCGGCCGTTTTGGAATTGGTAAGCGGGTTGGCCAGCAGCGCCTTCAGCGCCGGAGACTCGCCGATGAGCCGGCCCAGAGCCTCCATCTGCTCGACAACCTCGTTAAGGGCGTTCTTCTCGAACGCCAGCGCATAAAGAGCCGCCGCGTAACGCGCGCTGAGCCCTGTTTCGCCCGTGCCAGTTATCTCGACCAATATTCTTGTCCCGTATGCTTGCCGTGGCCTGCCAGCCCCGGTTCCGAGGCTGGGCGCGACGTATCATAGGCGTTTCCTGGCAGCAAGGCCGATCGGCCCAGAAGTGTAACTTACCGTAAATAATATCAGGGGATGTGTCAGATTGGGGCAGATGCGCCCGGCCGCCGGCTCATTCGGCGGCGTGGGCGCGGCGGCGGGCGATGACCGGGCCGTGCTCGTCATAGGCGTGGCAGGAATTGAGCAGGCTGTGGCTGAGGGCCGGCTCCTCGATGGCGGTTTTGTTGGCGAAGCCGGATTTCAGGCCGACCGTGGTCTGGAAGGCGGCGGTGGCGAGCGGCTGGAGCAGCTCGCGCAGATGGGTGCAGCCCTCGACCCCGGCCATGCGCATCATGGCGGATTTCAGGAAGCCCTTGCCCAGGCGCAGCCCGACGAGGCGGGCGTAATTGGGCGCCACGGCCGGGCAGATGGCGTAGGGCGTGGCATCCATGCTGGCTGTCGCCTCGATGATTTCCTGATCGGGGGTGATGGTGAGGCGCACGCGCATGTCGTGGACATAATCGCCGGGATTGATGCCGCCGCGATCCTCATTGCCAAACGCATAGGTTTTCTCGTCGGTCAGGCGGGCCTCGATGTCGAGCAGCCCGTCCTCGCGCTCATAGCCGCGCAGCTCGACATGGCGGGTGTGCAGCAATTTGCGGCGCTGGGGACGGGGCAAGGGCATGGACACTCTCCTTAACAAATATGCGCCGGGCGGGCTGATGGTATATTGGCCTGGCGCCAGACATAAGCAACCATATATGACCGCGTGACTGTCATATCCCCCAAATAGAGGACCGCATGGACGCCCCCGAGACGCCCCGCCATTTGCCCGCCGCGCCCTATAGCCACGAGGCGCGCATGCGGGTGATTTTTGGCATTCTCACCTGTATTCTGCTGGCCTCGATCGACCAGACGGTGGTGCTGCCGGCGATTCCGCAGATGGCGGCCTCGCTGCATGACAGCGCGCATATTTCGTGGGTGGTGTCGGCTTATCTGCTCACCACCACCGCCACCACGCCAATTTATGGCAAGCTCTCGGACCAGCTGGGCCGGCGGGCCGTGCTCTCCCCTGCTCTGCTGGTGTTTCTGGCCGCGAGCGGGCTGTGCGCGCTGGCGGGCTCGGCGGGGTGGCTGATTTTGGGCCGGGCACTGCAGGGCGTGGGCGGCGGGGCGCTGATGGCGGTGGCGCAATCGGCGGTGGCCGATGTGGTGCCGCCGCGTGAGCGCGGGCGGTATCAGGGCTGGTTCGCGGGCACGTGGGCGGTCTCGACGCTGGTGGGGCCGGTGGTGGGCGGGTTTGTGGCCCAGCATGTCTCGTGGCGGTGGATTTTCTGGGGCAATGTGCCGATTGTGCTGGTCGCGCTGGCGATGAGCCACCGGGCGCTCAAGGGGCTGGCGCCCAAGGGCGGGCGGGCGCCGATCGATTATCCGGGCGCGGGGCTGTTGCTGGCGGCGGTAGGGCTGTTGCTGCTGGCGCTCTCGATGGGGGGTGTGGATCTGGCCTGGGGCTCGGCGCGCGAGCTGGGACTGTTTGGCGGGGCGGCGTTGCTGTTTGTGATGCTGTGGCGCCAGCAGGGCTTAGCGCCCGCGCCGCTGCTGCCCGGCCACCTGCTGGCGCGCCAGGCGCATGTGAGCGTGATTTCGTTTTTATTCTCGGGCGCGCTGTTCGAGCTGATTTTTCAGCTGCCGCTGCTGTTGCAGGGGGCTTATCACACCAGCCCTTCGGGCGCGGGGGCGGGGCTGATGCCCATGCTGTTTGGCACCACCATGGGGGCTTATGGCGCCGGGCAGTTTTTGCGCGCCACCGGGCGCGCGCGCACGGCGCTGGCCTTTGGGCTGGCGGTGGCGATTGGCGCGCTGGTGCCGCTGGGGCTGTGGCCGCTGGGCGCGGGGCTGGGGTGGGCGGTGGGCTGGTCGATGCTGGCGGGGATTGGGCTGGGGGCGCTGATGCCCACCTCGCTGGTGAGCGTGCAGAGCCTGGCGGGCGGGCGCGATGTGGGCACCATGACCGGGCTTTTGCTGCTGGTGCGCTCAACGGGCGGGGCGTTTGGGGCCACGCTGGCGGGGGTGGCGCTCTCGCTCAGCGCGCCGGGCACGCTGGCGGGGTTTCAGGCCGGGCTGCTGGGGGCGGCCGGCGCGCTGGGGCTGGCGCTGCTGGTGCTGGCGCGCATGCCCGATGTCGAGCTGGGCACAGCAAACCGATAACAAACTGATATAATTGAAAATTTTTGGGGGTGTGGACCCTTTTTATAAAAAGGGTCCACGAGGGAAGCCTACCCCACCCGCATGCCCGAGAGCACCGCGCCCAGCGTGACCAGCAGGCACAGCAACACCACCACCGAGGCCGACCAGCGCAAAATGAGATAATTGAGCGCCACCACGCCACGGCCACGGCCGATGGTCTCGACCACCACGGTGAGGAAGAAGCCCACCAGCAGCACGAACAGCGCCAGCACGGGGGCGTGGAAATGCAGCATGATGGCCAGTGCCGCCCAGGCGATGAGCGCGGGCACCACGCCAAAGCCGAGCAGCTGGGTCTCGGCGCCGAGCGTGGCGGGGGGCAGTTTTTCGGCCACTGGATGGGCGGTTTCACGCAGCGCGAAGCCCCAATGCACGGCACCCAGGAAGGACAGGATGACCGCGCCATAGGCGATCAGCCCTTCGATGGCGGTGGGGGAGCCGACCGGCTGGAGCAGCACCACGGCGGTGAAGGCCAGAAAGGGCAACGCGCCCAGGGCGGTGAGCAGGATGGCGAGGGCGAAGGGGGTTTTGAGCATGGGGGTTCCGGTTTCAGGCTTCGATGTCGTACCCCAGGCGCGCGCACAGGGGGCTTAGCAGGTCGAGCACGGGTTTGAGATTTTTGAGATAGGGTTTGTAGCGGTATTTTGAACGGTCGTAGAGTTTTTCGGTGACCTGGGCGTAGGATGCGGTGCGGGCGTAGCGGGTGTTTTTCTCGAAGCTCAGGCAGCGCGGGTCGA
>JAKBAD010000004.1 GCA_021809435.1 Pseudomonadota bacterium
TCGCGAGCAAGACCTTCACCACCATCGAGACCATGACCAACGCCCACACCGCCCGCGCCCGGCTGGTGGCCAGGCTTGGCGAAGGCGCGGTCGGCGCGCATTTCGCCGCCGTCTCCACGGCGCTGCCCAAAATCCGTGAATTCGGCATTGACCCAGAGCGCGCCTTTGGGTTTTGGGACTGGGTGGGCGGGCGCTACTCGGTCTGGGGCGCCATTGGCCTGCCGGTGATGATCGCGGTGGGCGCCGAGAATTTCCGCGCCTTCCTGGCCGGCGCCCACGCCATGGATGAGCATTTCCGCAGGGCGCCGCTGGAACAAAACCTGCCCGTGCTGCTGGCGCTGGTGGGCGTGTGGCACCGCAACGCCTGCGGCTACCCCGCCCGCGCCGTGCTGCCCTACGACCAGCGCCTCGCGCGTTTCCCCGCTTATTTGCAGCAGCTCGACATGGAGAGCAACGGCAAGCGCGTGGCGCTCGATGGCACACCCGTGCAAACCGCCACCGGCCCGCTGGTATTTGGTGAGCCCGGCACAAATGGTCAGCACGCATTTTATCAGCTCATCCACCAGGGCAGCGATATCATCCCTTGCGAATTCCTTATCGCCGCGAAGGGCCATGAGCCCGAACTCGCCCATCACCACCAGCTTCTGATCGCCAACTGCCTGGCCCAGTCACAGGCTTTGCTCATCGGCCGCACGCTCGAGGAGGCGCAGGGCAACCCGCACCGCGTGTTCCCCGGCAACCGCCCCAGCATCACGCTCGCCTATCAGCGCCTCACCCCCCACGCGCTGGGCCGCCTCATCGCGCTCTACGAGCACCGCATCTTCACCGAAGCCGCGCTCTGGAACATCAACGCCTACGACCAATGGGGCGTCGAACTCGGCAAGGAACTCGCCACCAAGCTCCTGCCGGCGCTCAAGGGCGAAGCCGCCGGCCCGCTCGATGGCTCGACCGGCGGGCTGGTGGCGTTTCTGTCCCGGAATTAGCGGCTCGCCTCGATCAGCGCCGCCAGTTCGGCGATCATCTGTTCGCGCATCTTGAATTTCTGGATTTTGCCCGTCACCGTCTTGGGCATTTCGTCCACGAATTTCACATAGCGCGGGATTTTATGGTGCGCGATCTGGCCTTGGCAGAAGGCGCGCAGCTCCTCGGTGACCATGGTTTCGCCGTCGCGCAAAATCACCCAGGCGCAAAGCTCCTCGCCATAGAGTGGGTCGGGTACGCCAAACACCTGAACATCCAGGATTTTGGGATGTTGGTAGAGATATTCCTCGATCTCGCGCGGGTAGAGATTCTCGCCGCCCCTGATCACCATGTCCTTGATCCGCCCGACGATCTGGCAAAACCCCTCCTCGTCGAGCGTGGCGAGGTCGCCGGTGTGCATCCAGCCATCCTGCACCGATTTGGCGGTCTGCTCTTCGTCGCCCCAGTAGCCCAGCATCACCGAATAGCCGCGCGTGCACAGCTCGCCTGGCGTGTTGAGCGGGACAATGGCGCCATCCGCCCCGATGATCTTGACCTCGAGATGCGCCTGCACGCGCCCCACCGTGGAAACCCGGCGCTCGAGCGAATCATCAAGCCCGGTCTGGAAGCTCACGGGAGAGGTTTCGGTCATGCCGTAGCAAATGGTCATGTCGCGCGCGTGCATAAGGGCAATGACCTTGCGCATCACCTCGATCGGGCACGGGCTGCCGGCCATGATGCCGGTGCGCATGGCGCTGAGGTCGAAGCTCGGAAAACGCGGATGGTCGAGCTCGGCGATGAACATGGTGGGCACGCCATAAAGCGCGGTACAGCGCTCATCGGCCGCGGTTTGCAGGGTGGTCAGCGGGTCGAATCCCTCGCCCGGCAGCACCATGGCGGCGCCCGAGGTGACGGCCGCCAGATTGCCCATGACCATGCCGAAACAATGATAGAGCGGCACGGGAATGCAGATGCGGTCGGCCTCGGTGAGCGCCATGCCGCGCCCGACCAGATAGCCGTTATTGAGAATATTGCGGTGGCTGAGCGTTACTCCCTTGGGCGCGCCGGTGGTGCCGGAGGTGAACTGGATGTTGATGGCATCCCCAGGTTTGAGCGTGGGTTCGATGGCCGCGAGCGCGCCCCGCCCAGCCGCCCTGCCCTCTTGCTCAAGCGCCGCGAAGGAGAGCGCGCCTGGCAGCAGCGCCTCGCCCATTTGCACCACCAGCCGCAGCGCGGGCAGGCGGGCGGCTTGCAGCTCGCCGGGCGGGCAGGCGGCCAGCTCAGGCGCCAGCGCCGTGATCATGCCCGGGTAATCGCTGGTTTTGAACGGGGGCGCGATGATCAGCGCGCTCATACCCACCTTGTTCAGCGCATATTCAAGCTCAGAGAGCCGGTAGGCCGGATTGACGGTGGTTAAAATCAGCCCCGCCTTGGCGCAGGCGAATTGGGTGAGCACCCATTCCACCCGGTTGAGCGACCAGATGCCCACCCGGTCGCCGGGTTTGAGCCCGCGTGCCAGCAGGCCGGCGGCCAGCTCCTCGGCGCGGTGCTTGAGCTCCTGCCAGCTCAGGCGCGCGCCTTGCGCCGGGCACACCAGCGCCTCGCGCGCGGGCCATTGGCGGGCGGCATCGTCGAGCGCCTGGCCGATGGTTTTTTCCAGCAAGGGCGGCGTGGCGCCACCCTTTACGTAACTTTCCTTCATCGTCTCTCTCCCGGGTATTTTTTCTGTTCATGGAGGAAGGATCGGCGCGAGGGTCAGGTGGCTTTGACCCTCGCCAATAAACGTTGCGCCTGTTTGAGGTGCGGCAGATCGAGCATCCGCCCCTGATGCGCGACCACCCCGGCGCCGGGGCTGGCGGCGAACAGCGCCTCGATCTCGCGCGCCGCGGCGATTTCGGGCGCCGAGGGGGTCATGACCTCGTTAATCACCGGCACTTGCGCGGGGTGAATGGCCATCATGCTCACGAATCCCTCGCGCTTGGCCTGGATGGCCCAGGCGCGCAGCCCGTCGAGGTCGCGGAAATCGGGGTAGACGGTATCGATGGCGGCGATATTGGCCGCCGCCGCGCCCGCCAGGCAGAGCGAGCGCACCAGGCGGCAGAGATCGGTGAGCGCGCCATCGGGCTGGCGGGCATGGGTGGCGCCCACGGCGGCGGGCAAATCCTCGGCGCCCCAGGTGAGGCCGATCAGGCGCGGCCCGGCGGCGGCATAGCCGCCGAGCGAAAACACCGAGGCCGGGGTTTCGGTGGCGATGGCCAGAATGCGCGTGCGCCCGGGCTCAAGCCCAAAGGCGGCTTCGAGCGCCGCGAGATAGGCGCCGAGCGTTTGCACATCGGCCACCGAATCAGGCTTGGGCAGCACGATGCCGTCGGGCGCGTGGGGCATGATGGCGGCGAGGTCGGCCAGCGCCAGGCCCGAGGCGAGCGGGTTGATGCGCACCCACAAAGCCGGGCCGGTGCGCGGCGCGGCCAGGGTTTGCGCGGCCAAGGCCCGCGCGGCGGGCTTGGCGGTGAGCGCGACTGAATCTTCCAGGTCGAGAATCAGCGCATCCGCGCCCGCCGCGCCCGCCTTGGCGATTTTGGGCTGAGACTCAGCGGGCACGAACAGCCAGGAGCGCGGGGTCATGCGGGCCTCCGGGCGAGCAGGGCGGTGCGCTTGCATTGGCACACCAGCTCGCCGCGCTGGTTGAACATGCGGTGGGTGAACACCACCAGCCCGGCATTGGGGCGCGATTTGCTCTCGCGCTTGTCGGTCACCCTTGTTTCGGCGCGCAGCGTGTCGCCCACGAACACGGGCTTGGGCATCACCACCTCGTCATAGCCCAGATTGGCGATCAGCGTGCCGAGCGTGGTGTCTCCCACCGAGAGCCCGACCATGAGCGAGAAGGTGAACAGCCCGTTGACCACAATGCGCCCGAACTCGGTCTGGGCCGCGTAATCGGCATCCAGGTGCAAGGGCTGGGGGTTGTGGGTGAGGGTGGTGATGAGCAGATTATCGGTCTCGGTCACCGTGCGGTGGAGATCATGGCGGATCTCATCGCCGATGGTGAACTCATCGAAATAGCGTCCGGCCATGGGTCAATCTCCTGTTTCCAGCCGCAAAAGCAGCGCGCCCTCGGCCACGCGCGCGCCGGGAGCGGTGTTCAGCTCGGCCACCACGCCCGCGAAGGGCGCGGCCAGGGTCATTTCCATTTTCATCGCCTCCATCACCAGCAGCGGCGCGCCCTTGGCCACCCGCGCGCCCGGTTGCACGGCCACGCTCAGGACATGGCCGGGCATGGGGGCGGTGATGGCGCCATCCGAGCCGCCGGAGCCATGGCCGGTGTCATCGGCCGAGATTTCGGTGAAGGCGAACGCCCGCCCGTCCGAAAAAACCAGCGTTTCATCGCCCTCCGCCTGCACGGGCAGGGCCGGGGTGGCGGGTAGCGGCGGTGTAAGGGGGATGGTGTGGGCCAGGCCCTCGCAGGCCAGCCGCACCTCGATACGCGGTGGCGCGTTGAGCCGGAAACCTTGCAAGGCGGCGGGTGTGGCGTGCGCGGCCAGGCGGGCCAGGGCGGCGGCCTGCAGCACGCGCTCATCGGGCGCGGGGTCGCCCAGCAGGGCGGGCAAATGCGCGGCGATGAAGCCGGTATCGAGCTGGGCGGCCGCGAACGCCTCATGGCGCAGCGTGTAGGCGAGAAAGGCGGCGTTGGTTTTCACGGGCCATACCCGCACCTGCCCGCAGGCCTCGGCCAGGCGCAGCAGGGCGACCTGGCGCGTGGCGCCGTGGGCGATGAGCTTGGCGATCATCGGGTCGTAATAGGCGCTGACCTCGCCGCCCTGCTCCACCGCGCTGTCGGCCCGCACGCTGGCGGGCAAATGGAAAATCTCGAGCGGGCCGGTGGAGGGCAGAAAGCCGGTATCGGGGTTTTCGGCGTAAAGTCGCGCCTCGATCGCGTGGCCGGTGAGGGTGATGTCCTCCTGGCGGCGGGGCAAAGCCTCGCCCGAGGCAACGCGGAGCTGCCACTCGACGAGGTCAAGCCCGGTCACCGCCTCGGTCACCGGATGCTCGACCTGCAGGCGGGTGTTCATTTCCATGAACCAGATGCGGTCGGCGCGCAGCCCGTCCGAGGTATCGGCGATGAACTCGATGGTGCCCGCCCCCTCATAGGCCACCGCGCGGGCGGCCTTGAGCGCGGCCTCGCACACGGCGGCGCGCACATCATCGGGCATGCCGGGCGCGGGCGCTTCCTCGATCACCTTTTGGTGGCGGCGCTGGAGCGAGCAGTCGCGCTCGTAGAGATGCACGATGTTGCCGTGGGAATCGCCAAACACCTGCACCTCGATATGGCGCGGCGCGCTGGCATAGCGCTCGAGCAGCACGCGCTCATCGCCAAACGAGCTGGCGGCCTCGCGCTTGCAGGACTCGAGCGCGGCGGCGAACTCGGCCAGATGCTCGACCTTGCGCATGCCCTTGCCGCCGCCGCCCGCCACGGCCTTGATGAGCAGCGGAAACCCGATGCGCTCGGCCTCGCGGGCCAAGGTGGCGGGGGATTGGTCATCGCCCAGATAGCCGGGCGTGACCGGCACGCCCGCCTGCGCCATGAGCGATTTGGCCGCGTGCTTGAGCCCCATGGCGCGGATGGCGGCGGGTTTTGGCCCCACCCAGACCAGCCCGGCCGCGATGACTTGTGCAGCGAACTCGGCGTTCTCGGAGAGAAACCCATAGCCCGGATGAATGGCGGCGGCGCCTGACCGGCGCGCGGCCTCGAGGAGTTTATCGGCCACCAGATAGCTCTCACGCGCGGGCGCGGGGCCGATGAGATGGGCTTCATCGGCCTCGCGCACGAAGGGCGCGTTGGCGTCGGCCTCGGAATAGACGGCGATGGTGCGCACACCCAGGCGTTTGGCCGTGCGGATGATGCGCCGGGCGATTTCGCCGCGATTGGCGATGAGCAGAGAGGGGATCATGGCGTCACATCCGGAACAGGCCAAAGCGGGGCGCGGGCGGTATGGGGGCGTTGAGCGCGGCGGAAATGGCCAGGCCCAGCACGTCGCGGGTTTGGGCGGGGTCGATGATGCCGTCATCCCACAGGCGCGCGGTGGCGTAATAGGGGCTGCCCTCTTCCTCGTAGCGCGCGCGGATGGGGGCTTTGAAGGCGGCTTCCTCCTCGGCGCTCCAGCTGCCGCCCTTGGCTTCTATGCCGTCGCGCTTGACCGTCGCCAGCACGCTCGCCGCCTGCTCGCCCCCCATGACGCTGATGCGCGAATTGGGCCAGCTGAACAAAAAGCGCGGGCCATAAGCCCGGCCGCACATGCCGTAATTGCCGGCGCCAAAGCTGCCACCCGTGAGCACGGTGAATTTGGGCACGCTGGCGGTGGCCACGGCGGTCACCATCTTGGCGCCATCCTTGGCGATGCCGCCGGCCTCATATTTGCCGCCGACCATGAAGCCCGAGATGTTTTGCAAAAACACCAGCGGCGTGCGGCGCTGGCAGGCCAGCTCGATGAAATGCGCGGCCTTTTGCGCGCTCTCGGAAAACAGCACGCCGTTATTGGCCAGCACCGCCACCGGATAGCCCCAGATGCGGGCAAAGCCGGTGACGATGGAGGTGCCATATTGCGGCTTGAACTCGTGCAGCGCGCTGTCATCGACAATGCGCGCGATCACCTCGCGCGCGTCATAAGGCGCGCGGACATCTTGGGGGATGATGCCATAAAGCTCCTCGGGCGCGAAGCGGGGGGCTTTGGGTGCGGCGAGGTCGAGATCGACGGATTTGCGGGTGTTGAGGCGGGCCACAATGTCGCGCACCAGCGAGAGGGCGTGGTCGTCATCGATGGCGATATGGTCGGCAACGCCCGATTTGCGGCCATGCGTATCGGCGCCGCCCAGCTCGGTGGCCGAGATCACCTCGCCTGTCGCGGCCTTGACCAGCGGCGGCCCGGCCAGAAAAATGGCGCCCTGGCTTTCCTCGCCGCGCCCGCGCACGATGATGGTTTCATCCGACATGGCCGGCACATAGGCGCCGCCCGCGGTCGAGAGCCCCATCACGCAGGCGATCTGGCTGATGCCCTGGGCGCTCATATTCGCCTGGTTGTAGAAGATCCGCCCGAAATGCTCCTTGTCGGGAAACACTTCGGCCTGGTGGGGCAGATTGGCACCGCCTGAATCGACCAGATAGATGCAGGGCAGGCGGTTTTCGAGCGCGATTTCCTGCGCGCGCAGGTGTTTTTTCACGGTGAGCGGAAAATACACCCCGCCTTTCACGGTGGCATCGTTGGCGATGATCATCACCTCGCGGCCCGAGACGGTGCCGATGCCGCAAATCAGCCCGGCGCCGGGCGCGTCGTCGTTATAAAGCCCAAACGCGGCGAGCTGGCCGAGTTCGAGAAAGGCGCTGCCGGGGTCGAGCAGGCGCTCGACCCGCGCGCGGGGCAGCAGCTTGCCGCGCGCGGTGTGGCGCGCGCGGATGGGCTCTGGCCCGCCAAGCCCGGCCCCGGCCACGCGGGCGTGGAGTTCCGCGGCCAGGGCGCGGTTATGGGCGTCGTTGCGGGCAAAGCCTTCCGAGCCCGTGTCGATGGCGCTGGAGAGATGGGTCATGAGTTCATCAGCTCACGGCCGATGAGGTAGCGGCGGATCTCATTGGTGCCGGCGCCGATATCATAGAGCTTGGCGTCCCTCACCAGCCGCTCGATGCCCGTGTCGCGCAGATATCCGGCGCCGCCAAAGGCCTGAATGGCCTCGAGCGCCACCTTCACCGCGTTCTCGGAGGCCAGCAAAATGGCCCCGGCGGCATCGAAGCGGGTGGTCAGCCCGGCATCGGCCGCGCGCGCCACCGCATAGACATAGGCGCGGGTTGAGGAGAGCGCGACATACATGTCGGCCAGCTTGCCCTGCATGAGCTGGAAATCGCCGATGCGCTGGCCGAACTGGGTGCGGTCCTTCACGTAGGGCAGCACGGCGTCCATGGCCGCCTGCATGATGCCCAGCGGCCCGGCGGCCAGCACGGCGCGCTCATAATCGAGCCCGCTCATCAGCACCTTCACCCCACCATTGAGCGGGCCCATGAGGTTTTCCTCAGGGATTTCGCAATCATCGAAGATCAGCTCGCCCGTGTCCGAGCCGCGCATGCCCATTTTGTCGAGCTTCTGGCCGGTCGAGAAGCCCTTGAACCCGCGCTCGACGATGAACACCGAAATGCCCTTCGGCCCGGCCTCGGGCGAGGTTTTGGCATACACCACCAGCGTGTCGGCGATGGGGGCGTTGGTGATCCAGAATTTATTGCCGTTCAGAATATAGCGATCGCCCCGCTTCTCGGCGCGCAGCTTCATCGACACCACATCCGACCCCGCGCCCACCTCGCTCATGGCCAGCGAGCCGACATGCTCGCCCGAAATGAGCTTGGGCAGATAGCGGCGCTTTTGCTCAGGGCTGCCCCAGCGGCGCAGCTGGTTGATGCAGAGATTGGAGTGCGCGCCATAAGACAGCCCAACCGAGGCCGAGGCGCGCGAAATTTCCTCGACCGCCAGAACATGCTCGAAATAGCCAAGCCCCAGCCCGCCCCACTCTTCCTCGACCGTGATGCCATGCAGGCCGAGATCGCCCATCTCGGTCCAAAGCGAGCGGTCGAAATGATTATCGGCGTCGATTTGCCGGGCCAGGGGCGCGATGCGCGCCTGGGCAAATTTCGCCGTGCTCTCGCGGATGGCCTGGGCGGTTTCACTCAGGCCGAAATCGAGCTGGGACACGAGGTTCCTCCGTTATTTATGCGTTGGCTAAAAGCCTAACGCCAAAAGCCTGACAGAGAAAATTGAAAGTTTTTGCCGGTCTGATAGATGATATCTATCATGGATGGGTATTTGCTGCGTTATTTTCTGGCCGTGGCCGAGGCAGGCAATTTCTCGCGCGCGGCGGGGCAGGTGAATGTCACCCAGCCTACCCTCTCGGCGGGCATCGCCAAGCTCGAGGCCCAGCTCGGCCAGCGGCTGTTTGAGCGTGACCGCAAGCGCGTGGCGCTGACCCAGGCGGGCAGCCGGTTCTTGAAGCACGCCCAGCGCATTGTGGCCGAATATGAGCTGGCGCTGCGCGAGATCTCGGCCACACCCCCGGCGCCGAAACTGCGTGTGGGTGTGCTCTCCACCTTTCCCTCGGCCAGGCTGGAGGCGCTGGCGCGCGCCCACAGGGCGCGGCCCGGCGCCGAGACGCTGGAGTTTTTGGATGGCAGCGAGCGGGAGCTGAAAACCTGGCTCGAGGATGAGCGGATCGAGCTGGCGGTTACCCAGCTGCGCCCCGGCACGCCGCATCTGGCGCAAGAGGGGCTCTATAGCGAGGCCTATGTGCTGGTGATGGCGGCCAGCCACCGCCTGGCCGGGCGCGAACTGGTGCTGGGCGAGGAGCTGGCCGAGGAGGCCATGATCATCCGCCGCCATTGCGAGGTGCTGGCCGCCACCAGCCAATATTTCACCCAGCGCGGGGTGCGGCCGGGCTTCGCGCTCAAAACCACCAATGACGACAAGGCCCTGGCCCTGGTGCGCGCCGGGCTGGGCGTGACCGTGATGCCGGAGAGCTTCAAGGGGCCCGGCATCGCCTTGGCGCGGATGCGCGATTTCGACCATCAGCGTGATATTGGGCTGGTCTATTCAGCCCGCGGCCGTCCGCTCGCGGTGGGCGGCGGCGTGTTTGTCGAAACCGCCCGGCGGGTGCTGGTGCCCGGCTGACGAACAGCCCCCCAGCCATGAGGCCAGAGGGCCGGTAAGCTCAGAAGCCCTTGAGCATGTTGCCGACAGTACCGGCCGCGCCGCCCACCGCGCCCTGGGCCGCGCCCGCCGCGCCCGAGAGCGTGCCGAGCGAGGCGCTGAGCGCCGAGGCGCCGACCGTGCTGGCCTTGGCGACCACCGCGCCCAGCGTCTGCTGGATGATGACCGCCGGGCTGGCGCCGCCAGAGCCGCCGACATTGGTGAGGTGGATGGGCGGCAGCGGCACGGTCACGCTCTTGCCGCCCAGCAGCGAGGAGGCCAGCGAGACTTGGCCGCCCGTGATGTCGAGGCTGCGGATGATTTCCTTGCGTGCCGGTTTGGCGCTGCTCTGGCTGGCCTGGCCGCCGCTCACCGAGGCGGCATAGGCGTTGACGTTCTGTTCGATCGTCTGCAAATTCGAGGTTTTGCCCAGCCCCGCCACCTCATAGGTTACATGCGGGCTGGCAACGCTGACCTGGTCGATGATGATCGGCCCGGACCCGGCGATCGAGGCGGTATCGACCGTGACCGCGATCTGCCCGACCGACACGGCCTGGGGGGTCGAGAAGCCGGCCGGATTGCCGATCGTGAGCCCGTTAATGGCGCCCGCGCCGTTTTGCAGCGAGAGCTTGACCCCGCCCACCCCGACATGCGCCTGCGTGGCGGCCGAGCCGTAGGTCTCGATTGCCTGTTTGATCAACCCGTCAAGGTTGGAGAACAGATAATAAGCGCCGCCCGCGATGAGCAGCAGCAGCACGACAACGCCAATGCCGAGTTTTTTCCACATTTTGGCCCTCCTGCGACCGGGGATTGTTGCCAGACCTTATCGCCGCCCGCTCGCCGCGCATAGCGGGCGGGGGCATTTGTCACGTCGCTGTTGTCCAAACCCGGCGGGTGGGCGCGGTTCGGGTCAGCGGCCCAAAAAATTTTTAATCCCGCTGACAGCTTCGGCCAGGCTGGAGCGGATGATCCGGCAATCCTCGGGGAAGGCGGAGAACAGCCGGCTGGGCACCCGCGGGTCGAGCAGCACGAACACCCCGCGGTCGGACGCCCGGCGGATGAGCCGCCCGAAGGCCTGGCGCAGGCGCAGGCGCACGATGGCGTCGTCATAATCGCGCGGGGTGCCGTGGGAGAGGTGAACGCGCCGGGTGCGGTGCAAAATATCGGGGCGCGGCCAGGGCGTGCGCTCAAACACCACCAGCCGCAGCGCGTTGCCGGGAATATCCACCCCGTCCCGCATGGCGTCCGTGCCGAGCAGGCAGGAATGTTCCTCGGCGCGGAAAATATCGATCAGGGTGGCGTTATCCATGGCATCCACATGCTGGGCATAGAGCGGGATGCCGCTTTCCTCGAGCCGGGGCGCGATGCGCGCCTGCACGGCGCGCAGGCGCGAAATGGCGGTGAACAGCCCCAGCCCGCCCCCGCCCGAGGCGCGGAACAGCGCCTCATAGGCCCCGGCAAGCTGGCCGGTCTCCTGGGTGTTCACGTCCGAGATCAGCACGATGCGGGTGCGTTCGGCATACGCGAACGGGCTTTCGAACGCCGCGCGGATGGCGGGCGCGGCCAAATGGCTGGCGCCCGTGCGGGCTTCGGCGGTTTCCCAGGCATCTTCCATATCCGTGCCGTCGCGCAGCGTGGCCGAGGTGATGAGCAGCCCGTGCGCGGGCAGGGCGATGGATTGGGTAAAGGCCTCGGTGGGATCGAGCATGTGCGAGAGCAGGGCGATGTCCTTGTCGGTTCCCGCTTCGCGCTCAAGGCGCAGAAACTCTATGCGCGCGGGCCGCTCGCCGGGGGCGGCCTCGCTTTCCAAGCCGTCGAGAATCCGCCGCCAGGCGCCCAACGGATCGATGGCCCGGCGCTTGAGGCTGCGGATCAGCGCCTCCATGCGGTTGCGGATACTCTCCTCAAGCTCGGCCTCCAGCTCCAGCCGCTCGGCCAGATGTTCGCGCAGGGCGCCCAGCGGCACGCGCAAATCTTCGAGCGCCAGCGAGAGCTTGCGCGCCAGCGGCAGGGTTTCGGGGGCGAGCGGGTGCAGGTCGGTTTCGAACCCGGCGCCGCCGGTCAGATCGGCTTCCTTGGCGCGCGCGCGGGCCTGGGCGCGCAAGCTCCGCAGCCAGGCCTCGGCGGGGTTTTTGTCGGGCTCCAGCTCGGGGTCCAGGCGCATGCCAAACATCGGCGCGGGCAGGGATTTGGCCGCCTGGATGATCTGGGCGAGTTGGCGGGCCACCACGTCGTCGCCCGCCGCTATGTCCTCAATTCGCCGTTGCAGCCCCTTGGCGCGCGACCTTGTGCCCTCGGCGCCCAGCAGCCAGCGGCGGAGTTCGGCCATGGCGGTGCCTGAGAGCTCGACCGAGAAGGCGGAATCGGCGGCGTCGAAAATATGATGCCCTTCGTCGAACACATAGCGCGTGGGCACGTAATCATCATCGAGCCCGCCCCACACCGCCTGCGCCATGACCAGCGCGTGGTTGGCGATGACGAGGTCGGCGGCGCGGGCATTGCGCACCACATGCTCGATCACGCAGGTGGAAAAATGCGGACAGGCGGCATGGATGCACTCGCCCCGCCGGTCGGCGATTTGGGCCAGCAGCGCGCCGCCAAACAATTCGGCGAACCAGCCGGGCAGGTCGCCGCCGAACAAATCGCCATCAGCGCTGGCCGGCGCCCAGCGGGCAATCAGCCCGAGCGGCACAATGTTGCGCTCATTGGCCAGCGCGTCTTCATAGTTGAGCAGGCAGAGATAATTCTCCCGCCCCTTGCGCAGCGCCACGCGGGTGCCCGATGGCAGGCGGGTGGCCTCCTGCTCGATCTGGCGCTGGAGATGGCGGGTATAGGTCGAAATCCACACCGTACCCTTGTTGCGCGAGGCCCAGAGCGAGGCGGGCGCCAGATAGCCCATGGTCTTGCCGGTGCCGGTGCCAGCTTCGGCCAGCACCACGTTGGGTTGGCCCTCCGTGGCGCGGGGCGCGAAGGCCTCGGTCACGGCGGAGCAGAAATCACCTTGCGCCGGGCGCTGCTCGGCGCCCTCGCCCAGCAGCTCGGCCAGCCGGGTGCGGGCCTCGGCCGAGGTGACGGGATAGGCGGAAGGCGGTGGGCGCGGGGCTTCGTCCTCCCATTTGGGCAGGCGCTTCCACAGCCGCAGTGCCATGCCATCCGCCCGCGCGGCGGGTTGGCCGAGCGCGTGCAGCACAAAGGGCGCCCAGCCCCAGCCCTGCGCGCCCATGCGCGCGGCCAGGCCGGCGGCGTCGCGATTCTGGGGTGTGTCCTTGGCGGCGCTGAGCCGGGCCAGCAGCAGCGCGGCCATTTCGGGCAGAGCGAGCGCGGCTGATTCCAGGCTCTCGGGCGTGGGCAGCTCAAGATACCGCGCCAGCCCGGCGGGTGTGGGGGCGAGGCTTTGGGCCGGATAGACGAAGGCGAACAGCTCGAGCAGATCGAGCAGCTCGATGGCCGGGTTGCCCAGCCGCCGCAGCGTGGCCGGGGCATGCACGGCCAGGGCCCGCGCCTCGCCCAGCTGGCGCGCCACCGCGCCCGCGCGCGCCGGCGCCACCACGCCATCCGCCCCCAGCAGCACGGCGCGGCCGTGGCCGGCCACCAATGAAATTTGCGGCGCGCTCATCGTCATTCTGGCTGCCCTTATAGGGGGGTGTTCACGGTTTGTCTCTGGCGCATCGGCCACAACGCCAGAGTTATTGCCCGGCCCAGTTGCGAAGGGGCAAAAGCGGCGCTAGGGCATGGCCATCATGAGCGAAAACATTGTCCAATCCCAGTCCTGGCCCTTCCGTGAAGCTGAACGCATTGCCGCGCGGCTGAAAGCCAAAGGCAAGACCGAGGCTTTGTTTGAAACCGGCTATGGCCCGTCGGGTCTGCCCCATATCGGCACGTTTGGCGAGGTGGCGCGTACCAGCTGGGTGCGCAAGGCGTTCACCGACCTCACCGGCCTGCCCTCGCGGCTGCTCGCCTTCTCCGACGACATGGACGGCCTGCGCAAAGTGCCCGACAACGTGCCCAACAAGGAGATGCTGCGCCAGCATCTGGGCAAACCGCTGACCCGCATCCCCGACCCGTTCGGCAAGTTCGAGAGTTTTGGCGCCCACAATAACAACATGCTGCAGGAATTCCTGCGCGCCTTCGGGTTCGAGTTCGAATTCGCCTCGGCCACCGATTACTATGCCTCGGGCCGGTTCGATGCCGCGCTTTTGCACGTGGCGCGCCACCATGATGAGATCGTGCGGATCATCCTGCCGACCCTGGGCGCCGAGCGCAAAGCCACCTATTCGCCCATTTTGCCCATCCACCCGCGCACCGGCGTGGTGATGCAGGTGCCCATCGACCGGGTCGATGTCGATCACGGCACCGTGTTCTGGACCGATCCCGAGACCGGCACCAAATTCGAGACCTCCATCACCGGCGGCTCGGCCAAGCTGCAATGGAAGGCCGACTGGGCCATGCGCTGGTACGCGCTCGATGTCGATTATGAAATGTCGGGCAAGGACCTGATCGATTCGGTCAAGCTCAGCTCCTCCATCGTGCGCGCGCTGGGCAAAGAGCCGCCGGTCACCCTCACCTACGAGCTGTTCCTGGATGACAAGGGCCAGAAGATCTCGAAATCGAAGGGCAATGGGCTCTCGATCGAGCAATGGCTGACCTATGCGCCCAAGGAATCGCTGGCGCAGTTCATGTATCACGCCCCCCAGCGCGCCAAGCGGTTGTTTTTTGATGTCATACCGCGCGCGACGGATGATTACATCAACAACGTGCAGGCCCTGCCCACGGCCGAGAAGCCCCATGAAAACCCGGCCTGGCATATTCATGGCGGTGTGTCGCCCGAACATGCCGGCTCGCCCATCGGCTTCACCATGCTGCTCAACCTGGCTTCCGTCATCAATGCCGACTCCCCAGACATGCTGTGGGGCTTCATCCGCGCCTATGCGCCCGGGGCAAATGCCGAGAGCTACCCCTTCCTGGCCCAGCTGGTGCACCATGCGGTGGCCTATAACCGCGATTTCGTGGCCCCCACCAAACAGCATCGCGCCCCCAGCGAGGTGGAGAAGGGCGCGCTGCTTGATCTGGCCGAGAGCCTGAAAGCCGGTGAGCAGGCGCAATATCCGGGCGAGACCCCGGCCGAGACGCTGCAAAACCTGGTTTATG
This sequence comes from Pseudomonadota bacterium, assembly GCA_021809435.1. GTDB lineage: Bacteria > Pseudomonadota > Alphaproteobacteria > Acetobacterales > Acetobacteraceae > Acidocella. Next base: position 14,823 of record JAKBAD010000004.1, read on the forward strand.
CCATTGGCAAGCGCCACCCGTTCGCGCCGCTCAAGGCCTGGTTCGATTGTCTCTATCAGGTGCTGCTCGGCACCCATGAGGGGCCGCGCTTTGGCGGCTTCATCGCGCTTTACGGCGTCGAGCGCACCATCGCGCTGGTCGAGGACACGCTCAAGCGCTGGGAGGCGGCGGCCTGAAGCGGTCATGACGCGCCAGAAACTCCTCAAGATTCTGCCGCCAACGCTCGGCGTGCTGGTGCTGGGGGGGGTGGTCGTCGGGCTGCATGGGGCGCTCAAGAAAATCGGCGTCGGCGATGTCATCGCCGCGCTCGGCAACACGCCGCGCGCCCATATCATTCATGCCGTGTTGCTGCTTGGCCTCTCCATGGCGCTCATGAGCGCCTATGATTTGCCCGGCATCAGCTTCGCGCGGCGGGTGGAGGATTTTCCCCGTCTGGGCCTGCTGCGGGTGGGGCTGGCCTCGTTTTGCGCTTATTCGCTGAGCCATGTCCTGGGCGCGCCGGCGCTCTCGGCGGCGGCCATCCGGTTCCGGCTTTATGCCCAATGGGGGGTGCCGGCTTCGGGCATCGGGCGGATTGTCACGATTTCCGGCACCAGCTTCACTGCTGGGCTGATCACGCTGTTTGGCGTTATGCTGGCGCTCGACCCCGCCGCCGCGCCGCTCGGTGGAGATACGGCGCCCCTGCTGCTGCGCGGCTTGGGCGTGGCGCTGCTGGGGCTTTCGGCCTTTTATGTATTTGGCGCCACGCGCTGGGAGAGCGTCAATTTGTTCGGCAAGCGCCTTGCGCTGCCCGGTACGCGCACGGCGTCCAGCCAGATTTTGCTGGCCGTGTCCGATATCGCCACTTCGGGGGCCATTCTCTATTCGGTGTTGCCGCCGTGCGATCTCTCCTACCCGCATCTTCTGGGGCTCTATCTGGCGGCCTTTGTCTCGGGCCTGTTCTCGGGCATTCCGGGCGGGGTGGGCGTGTTTGATTCGGTGTTGCTGCTCGGCTTGTCCGATTATCTCTCCCCGGCCGATGCGCTGGGCGCTATTTTGCTGTTCCGGGTGATGTATTTTCTCATTCCCGCCACGTTGGGCGGGCTGTGCTATGCCGGGCACGAATTCTGGGTGCATGCCGGGGGCGCGGACAAGGGTAAATAAAAAAGGGCGGCACAAGCGCCGCCCTGATTTTTAGCCCCATAAAGGCCCGGAAAATTTTGCCCCACCCAAGCTGGGGCCGGTGCGTGCCGGCCCCAGCAAGGCGTTCAATTATTGCCGTTGTCGCCGCCGTTCACGTCAATGCCCACGAACAGTGCCTGACCCTGGCGGATGATGCGCAGCGCCACCGCGCCATGATTGCGGTGCTGGGCATCCTTGATTGCCTTCACCGCCTCGTCGGGGGTGTGGATGTCGGCATTGCCGACCCCCACGATCAGATCGCCCGGCTGCAGCCCGGCCATGTCGGCGGGAGAGTTGGGCTTGACCGCCGTGACCACGGCGCCCGAGGCATCGCTGCCCAGACCAAGCTGGCTGCGGGCATTGTCATCGAGCGGCGCCAGGGTGAGGCCAAGCGGCGCCGTGGCGGTGGCGGCGCCGTCGCCGCCCTGGCCGCCCTGCTGGAAGCCGGCATCGGGGTTGGCGGGCATGGTGGTCACGGCAATCGAGAGGGTCTGGCTCTTGCCGTTGCGCAGATAGGTGATCTTGGCATCCGCGTTGGGATCGACATTGGCGATGTCGGTGGCCAGATCGCCGGGGTTGGTGACCGTCTGGCCGTTCACGGCGGTGATCACGTCACCAGGCTTGAGCCCCGCTTTGTCGGCCGGGCTGCCGGCCGAGATGGCGGCCACCAGCGCGCCGTCCTTGTCGGGTTCGGTGGTGGAGAGGCCGAGCGCCGCGGCCATTTGCGGCGTGATCTCCTGCGCCGCCACGCCCAGATAGCCGCGCACCACCTTGCCGTGGCTGATCAGCTGCGTGACCACGCGCTTGATCATGTCGGAGGGGATGGCGAAGCCGATGCCCACGCTCCCGCCCGTGGGCGAGAGGATGGCGGTGTTGATGCCGATCACCTGACCCTGCTGGTTGAACAGCGGGCCGCCGGAATTGCCTTCGTTGATCGGCGCGTCGATCTGGATGAACCGGTCATACGGCCCGTCGCCGATATCGCGCCCCAGTGCCGAGACGATGCCCGCCGTGACGGTGTTTTCCAGCCCGAACGGGTTGCCCATGGCCACCACCCACTGGCCCGGCACCACATCGGCCGAGGCGCCAAGCTCGACATAGGGCAGCGGCTTGCCGGCATTGATCTTGAGCACGGCCAAGTCGGTTTTGGGGTCGGTGCCCAGCACCTTGGCGGGGTAGGTGCGGCCATCCGAGAGCGTGACCGTGATGGTGCGGGCGTCCTTCACCACATGGTTGTTGGTGACGATGGTGCCGTTCGGGTCGATGATGAAGCCCGAGCCCTTGGCCTCAACGGCCTGGGGCTGCTGGGGCTGGCCGAAACCAAAACCAAAGGGAAAGCCGGGAATTTGCGGAAAACCCGGCGGCAGGCCGTTGGCGGGGGCGTTCTGGTCATCCGAGGTCTGGTTGAGCTTGAGATGCACATCGACCGACACCACGGTCGGCGAGGTGAGCTTCACCAGCTTGGAAAAATCCGGCACGGGCGTGAAGCTTTGCTGCACCGCCTGGGTCGCGTCGAGCCCGGATTGGTCGGCCCATGCCGGCGCGTTGATGAGGGTGGCGCCGATGAGCGCGAGAGAAAGCGCCGTGCTGGTGGTGAAGCGAGTGCGCATAGGCTGTTCTACTCCTGCGGATGAATTATACGTCGTAGCCGTGTACGCGTGCATTATGACCGCGTCTGTGTCTTAATTGCCACAGTCACTGCCGCCCCTCAATGCGCGGGGCGAATAGATTACATTTATTCACGTACCCGTAAGGTGCTCAGCCGGCGGCCTCAACCAGAACGATTTCAGCATCTTCCAGCGCCTCGATGGTGAGCGAGGGCTCGGCGGTGATGGCCAGCCCGTCGCGCGCCTGGGCCTCCACGCCGTTCACCCGCACCCGCCCCGTCGGCGCCACGAGATAGGCGATCCGCCCTTCGGCAAGCTGGTGGGTGGCCTGTTCGCCCGGCGCCATGCGCGCGGCAAGCACCGCGGCATCGGCATAAAGCGGCAGGGCGCCGCTGTTCTGGTCCTGGGCGCGGCCCGAGGCCAGCACTTCAAGCCCCTGGCCCGTGGCGCGCGGAAAGGCGCGCGTGCCCCAGCCGGGCTCGACATTGGCGCGGTCGGGCAGAATCCAGATCTGGAACAGCGTGGTCGGCTCGTCTTCGCGGTTATATTCGGCATGCACGATGCCGCTGCCCGCATGCATCACCTGCACATCGCCCGCGCGGGTCACGCCCTCATGGCCGAGAGAGTCGCGGTGAGTGATGGCGCCCGCGCGGATGAAGGTGATGATTTCCATATTCTGGTGCGGGTGGGGATCGAAGCCCGTATGGGGGGCGATCTCGTCGTCATTCCACACCAGCAGCCGGCCAAAGCCGTGGCGGTCGGGGTGGCGGTAGCGGGCGAACGAGAAATGATAATGCGCGTTCAGCCAGTCATTGCGGAAGGTCCCGAGGGACGAGAAGGGGCGGAGCTCGATCATGGGCAGGATTTAGGCGCGCGGCCTCTCCGGTTTAAGGGGTCAGCGATTCATCAGTACGGGCAGATGGGCGTTCTCCAGCACGTGGCGGGTGGTGCCGCCCAAGATCAGCTGGCGCAGGCGCGAGGCGGTGGAATAAGCGCCCATGGTCATCAGATCGGCGCCGAACTCGGCCGCGGCCGCGAGCAGCCCGGCGCCCACCTCGCGGTTGCGCGGGGCAAAGCGCGCCACATCGGCCTTGATGCCGTGATGGGCGATATAATCGGCCGCCTCCTGGCCGCTGGGGCCGGGGCGGGAATAATCGTCGGAGATCAGCACGCGCACGGCCTCGGCCTGGCGGATGAAGGGCATGGCGGAGCTGAGCGCCGAGGCCGCGCGCGCCGTGCCGTTCCAGGCCACCGTCACGCGTTTGCCAATGGTTTGAGGTGTTTGCAGCGGGGCGAGCATCACCGGGCGGCCGGAATCGAACAGCACGGCGTGCAGGGCATCGGCGGTCGCGGCATCGTCGCCCGCCAGCGGGTGGGGCACGATGGTGAGGTCGGCCAGCCGGGCCTTGAAGGCGACGAGCTGTTCCTCGCGGCCCGTGAGGTCGGTGAAGCTGGCGCTGGGCTCGTTGGCGCCGGGCTTTGCCTCGCGCACCGGCACGAAGGCGGCCTTGGTGGCGGCCTGAAACTGCTCATCGAGGCTTCTGGCGCGCGCGCCGCCCTCGGCGTCCGAGGCGTTCATCATGTCCTCGAGCATGGCGCCCGAGAGCCCCTCGCCCGCGAACGGCGCGATCTCGCGGGCATCCGAGCGTATATGGAGCACCTCGAGATGGGCGTTCCACATGCGCGCCAGCATCAGCCCGGTCTGCAGCGCGGCTTCCGAGGAGGCCGAGCTGCTCACCGGCAGAAGGAATTTGCGAACCGACATCAGGGCGCCTCCTGTAAGCTGGATTTCGGCAACCCGACTATAGCGCACCCGCGCGGCGGTTTGCCAAGCTCACAGCATGTCGCGCAGGCGGAACCAGCTGGTCGCCAGCAGCAGCGCCGGCACCCGGAACATGCGCCCGCCGGGAAAGCGGGCATGGGGAATGCGGGTGAACACATCAAACCGTTCCGCCTGACCTTTGATCGCCTCGGCGGCGAGTTTGCCGGCAAACCCGGTGAGCGCCAGCCCGTGGCCCGAAAACCCGTGGGCGAACAGGATGTTGGAGGCCAGCCGCCCAAAATGCGGCGCGCGGTTGACGGTGATGTCGACATTGCCGCCCCACACATACTCAACCCGCGCATCGGCCAATTGGGGAAACACCTTGACCGCGCGCGCGCGCATGGCGGCGCCCAGGCTGGGCGGCGGCAGGGTGGAATAAGACACGCGACCGCCAAAGAGCATGCGGTGATCGGGCGAGCGGCGGAAATAATCGAGCACGAAATTGAGGTCGGCCACGGCCTCATTGCCCGGAATCAGCGCCGCCACATCGTCGCGCGGCTCGGTGGCCATGATATAGGTGCCAACCGGCATGATATAGCCCGCGATGCCCGACAGCAGCCCGCCCAGATAAGCGCCGCCCGCCACCAGCAGATATTTCGCCCGGATTTCATGCCCGCCAGCCTGGAGGGTGAGCGTCGCGCCCGGCTCGACATGGGAGACCTTGGCGCGCGCATAGAGCCTGGCCCCTGCCGTCTGCGCGGCTTTGGCGAGGCCCAGCGTGTAATTATAGGGGTGGATATGGCCCGAGATGTTATCCTCGAGCGCCGCCAGATAGCGCGGCGAATTAAGCCGGGCGCGCAGCTCCGCCCCTTCGAGCAGCCGCCCGACCGGGGCGCCGTAAGAGGCCAGCTCCTCCTGCTCGAGCTTTAAATCGCGCACATGGCGCGGCTTGATGGCGGCGTGCAGATAGCCGCGCACCGGGTCGGCGGGGATGTTGAACCGTGCGATCTGGGCGTGGAGCAGATCCACCGCCTCCACCGACATATCCCACAGCCGCCGGGCGGCCTCGGCGCCCACCAGCTGGTGGATTTTGTGCATGGAGGCGCCAAACCCCGGCAAAGCCTGGCCGCCATTGCGCCCAGATGCCCCCCAGCCGATCTCATGCGCCTCGAGCAGCGCCACCGAGAACCCCTGCTCGGCCAGATGCAGCGCCGCCGAAACACCCGTGATGCCGCCGCCGATGATGGCGACATCGACGCTCTGATCGCCGCCAAGCACATCGGCCTCGAACGCCACCTTGGCGGTGGCGTGGTAATAATTATTGAGCATGAGCCCCCCGGTCAGAGACCGCGTTTGAACGCCCTTTTGAAGCAGGCGGGAAATATTGCGGAAATTTTTTGGAGTCTGGCCCTGTTTTCAATAAAGGGCCAGAATCCGCCTCAAACATTCAGCAACAGGTGCTCGCGCTCCCAGCTGGAGATGACGCGCAGATACGTCTCATATTCAATGCGCTTCACCGCCACCAGCACATCAACCAGCTTCTCGCCCAGAATTTCACGCATGGGCTTGCTCTGGTCCATCAAATCCAGCGCCTTGCTGAGTTCGCGGGGCAGGGTGTAGGCGCCCGAATAAGCCGAGCCTTTCTGCTCGGGCGTCGGCGTCAGCCCCTCGACCATGCCGAGATACCCGCAGGCCAGCGTGGCGGCGAAGGCCAGATAGGGGTTGGCATCCGCGCCGGGCACGCGGTTTTCCACGCGCATGGCCGAAGGCTCGCCAAACGGCACGCGCAGCCCGCAGGTGCGGTTGTCATAGCCCCATTGCAAATTGATGGGCGCGTTGGAGAAGCGCGCCAGCCGTCGGTAGGAATTCACGTTCGGCCCGAAAATCGGCATCACGGCGGGGATGTATTTTTGCAGACCCGCCAGATAGCTCTTGAACAGCGGGCTGGCCTTGCCGTCGGGTCCGGCGAACAAATTGGCGCCGGTTTTAGGGTCCACGATGCTCTGATGCACATGCATGGCGCTGCCCGGCTCGCCCCCCATGGGCTTGGCCATGAAGGTGGCATAAATATTATGGCGCAACGCCACCTCGCGCACCGTGCGCTTGAACAAGAACACCTGATCGGCGAGGCTGAGCGGGTCGCCATGGAGGAAATTGATCTCCACCTGCGCCGCGCCCTCCTCGTGAATCAGCGTATCGAGGTCCATTTCCTGCAAATCGCAGAAATCATACATTTCCTCGAACAGCGGGTCGAACTCGTTGACCGCGTCGATCGAGTAGCTCTGGCGCCCCGATTCCTGGCGCCCCGAACGCCCGACGGGCGGCACCAGCGGGTAGTCGGGGTCGGTATTGCGCGCGACCAGGTAGAATTCCAGCTCGGGCGCAAGCACCGGCTTCCAGCCTTTTTCCTCATAAAGCTTGAGCACGCGCTGCAACACCTGCCGAGGCGCCATCGGCACCGGCGTGCCGTTGGCGTATTGGCAGTCATGGATGATCTGCGCGGTGGGCTCATGCGCCCAGGGCACGAGGCGCACGGTCGAGGCATCGGGCACCAGCTTGATGTCGATGATCGCCGGGTCGGTCAGCGTGTCCTCGGGGTCATCGGGATATTCGCCGGTGACGGACTGGATGAAAATGGCCTCGGGCAAACGCGGCGCGCCGCCTTGGAGGAATTTTTGCGCCGGCATGATCTTGCCGCGCGGAATGCCGGTGAGGTCGGGGACCAGACATTCGACTTCCGTGATTCGATGTTCGTCGAACCACTCGTTCAGATCGATCTTATCACTCATGTCATCCTCAAATTGGGCGAAACGGCGGGGCACCCTGCCCCGCCGCCACACGCCGGGTTACTGGAGCACGCTGGTCCAGATCTGGTTGAACAGCTTGTATTTGGCGCCGCGCAGAGGCGCCAGGAACTGCAGGTTTTTCAACTCCGCCTCGGAAGGATTGATGAGGTCGGAGGCCATGATGCCCGTGAGCTGCTTCTGCGAGGCGGCGTTGGGGCTGGCATATTGGTTGTAGTTGGAGAGATCGGCGCCGTTATCGGCATTGAGGATGAAGTTGATGAACTCCAGCCCGAGCGCGGGGTGGGGCGCATGGGCGGGAATGGCCATGGTGTCCACCCAGATCTCCGACCCTTCCTTGGGCAGGTAGTATTTGAGCTTGGCGCAGGAGCCATCCGCCACGCACTGGCCGACATCACCGTTATAAGCCATCGACACGGCGGCCAGCCCCTTCTTCACCTGGCCAAGACCGGGCGTTTCATCGACAAAGCCGGCGAAATTCGGACGTTTCTTCATCTGCTCAATCAGCTTGGCCGCGGCGATCCACTGGCTTTCCTTGGCGCAGTTGAAGCCATAGCCAAGATAAGCGCAGGCGGCGCCGATCTGGTCACGCCCCTCGCCCTTGGGAAACACGAACGGGTAGTTGGGGTTTTGCTTGGGGTCGAACACCAGGCCCCAGCCGGTCGGGGTGCCCTTGATCTTCGCGGGGTCGTAAACGACGCCGGTGGTGCCCCACTGATAGGGGATCGAGTAGGTGTCGTTGGGGTCGTAGGTGGGGTTCTGGAACCGCTTGGCGAGGTTGTCGAAATTGCTCAGCTTGGCGTGATCCAGCTTCTGGATCAGCCCCTCATCCTGCAGCTCGGGCACATAATAGCTCGATGGCACGACCACGTCATATTGCGAGTCGCCGCCGGCGCGCAGCTTGGCCTCCATCTCGGCGTTGCTCTCGTAATCGGTCTCGACCACCTTGCAGTTGCACTGCTTTTCAAACTTGGTGATCAGCGCCGGGTCGATATAGTCGGACCAGATGAACAGATTGAGCACCGGCTGATCGGCCTTGGCCGGCTGGGGCAGGCTGAGGCAAGCCCCCACCCCCAGCGCCAGGGCCACCGCGCCGGTGGCCATACGCGTTACGAATTTCATGTCGCTTCCCTCCTTGTCGAGAATTGGCCCGCGCGGTCACGGTGCCGGGTGATAAAGAAATGCGCCAAAGCCAGCACGATGACGGTCACAATCACCAAGGTGCCGATGGCGTTGATCTCAGGTGTCACGCCTTTGCGGGCGATGGCCGAATAAATGTAGATCGGCAGCGTAACACTGCCCGGCCCGGCGGTGAAGAAGCTGATGGTGAAATCGTCGATCGAGAGGGTGATGCCCAGCAAAAACCCGCCAATGATGGCCGGGCGCACCACCGGCAGGGTCAGGTGCAGAAAGCTTTTCACGGCATCGGCGTAGAGGTCGTTGGCGGCGTCGAATAAATTGGGGTCGAGCCCGGCCAGGCGCGCGACCACCGTGAGCGCCACATAAGGCACCTGGAATGTGATGTGGGCGATGATCATGGTTTGCAGCCCGGCCGCGAGCAGGCCCGTGGCATTATGCACCAGATTGAAGAAAATCAGCTCCGCGATGCCAAACACGATCGAGGGCATGATGATGGGGGTATAGATGATGAGGCTGGGCCCGTGGCTGAGCCAGCCAGTGGCGTGGCGGTTGCGGAACCGGTGCAGCCCGTAGCCCAGCAATGTGCCAAGCACCGTGGAGGTGAACGCCGACCCCAGCGCCAGCACCAGCGAGCGCCGCACCGCGGCGAAGACATTGGTGTCGGCGAACAGGACTTGATAGCCGTGCCACTCGCTGGCCGCGTGGGGGGTGAGAGAGTAATAGGCCACCAGCGCCAGCGGCGTGTAGAGCAGCACATAAACCGGCCATGAAATGCCCGAGAGTGTGTAGCGCACCGAGGCGGGCATGTTCATATCGCGGCCTCCTCGGCCCCGCCGACCTTTTTCGAGAGCACCCGGAACGCGATGAGCCCGGCGGCGGTGAACACCAGCATGATGAGCGTGAGCGCCGCGCCATAGGGCCAGTCGGGCGTTTCGGTGAACTGGTTGGCGATCAGCGAGCCGATCATCATGGCTTTGTCGCCGCCCAGAAGCTGGGGCACGATATAATCGCCAAACGCCGGAATGGCGACGAAGATGATGCCCGAGAGCAGCCCCGGCACGGTTTGCGGAAACACCGCGTGCCAGAACAGCCGCAACCCCGAGGCATAGAGATCGCGCCCGGCCTCGACCAGCGTCCAGTCCATTTTTTCGGCCGAGGCATAAAGCGGCACCACCATGTAAGGCAAATAATTATAGGCCAGGCCCGTGGTGACCGCGAAACTGCCCGGCGCCATGCCGAGATCGGGCGGCAGCAGCCCGAGCGCGTGCCCCAGCATCGAGAGCGGGGCGTTGGGGCCGAGCAGCTCCATCCAGGCATAGGTGCGCACCACCTGGTTGGTCCAGCTGGGCAGCACAATGAACAGCAGCAGCAGCGGGCGCAGGCTGGGGCGCTGCGAGAGAATGAAGAACACCAGCGGGTAGGAGAGCAGCGCCGAGACCAGCGTGGCGATGCCCGCCTGCTGCAGAGAGCGCAAAAACACCAGGATATTGCCTGAATCCCACCCCAGCAGCGAATACCCCGCCACCTGCGCGAAGGATTGGGTGGAGAGTGGCATGACCGGGTTGCCGTAATCATCGCTCGAGAAAAAGGCGATGCCCAGCAGCAGCGCCGAGGGCAGGATCAGGAACAGCATGATCCAGATCAGCCCCGGCCCCGAGGTGATCATCAGCCGCCGGCGCTGGCGGCCGGCCTCAAGCTCGATTTCGGTTTTTTCGCGTATCATGACGCCATCTCGGTTCAGGGGGCTGGTGCGCGCCCCGTCAGGGCTGCACCAGCATGATGTTTTCGGGCTTCAGCTCCACGGCCACCTTCTCGCCCGGCCGCCAAGAGCGCTCGGCCGCCTGGTTGTTGGTGTCAAAAGCCAGCACGATCTGGCCATTGGCCAGCTCGACGCGGTATTGCGTCGCGGCGCCCATGTAAATCGCCTCGCGGATGGTGCCAAAAAACAGGTTCACCCGCTCGCGCGGCGCTGCGGTATCGGTATAGACCCAGATTTTCTCCGGCCGGATCATGGCCAGCGCGCCCGGGCGGTAGGGTTCGTTGATCACCAGCGGGCCTAGCGGCGTGTCGGCGTTGTGGCCCTGGCACCCGGCGATCGGCCAGATGTTGGAAAGCCCCAGAAACTCAGCCACGAACACGTTTTGCGGCTTCTCATACACATCGAGCACCGGCCCGATCTGCTGCAATTTGCCCTTGCTCATCACCGCGATGCGGTCAGACATCACCAGCGCCTCATGCTGGTCGTGGGTGACGAAGATGAAGGTCATCCCCAGGCGCTTTTGCATACGCAGCAATTCAATCTGCAGCTCGGCGCGCAGCTTGGCGTCCAACGCCGAGAGCGGCTCATCGAGCAGCACAACCTCGGGCTCGTTCACCAAGGCGCGCGCCAATGCCACGCGCTGGCGCTGCCCGCCCGAGAGCTGCGCCGCCGAACGCTTGGCGAATTGCCCGATTTGCGTGAGCTCCATGATGGCATCCACGCGCCGTTTGCGCTCATCGGTCTTCACGCCGCGCATTTTCAGCCCAAAGCCGATATTCTGCTCGACATTGAGGTGCGGAAACAGCGCGTAAGACTGGAACACCGTGTTCACGGCGCGCTTATGGGCTGGCACGTCCTGCATCTCACGCCCCGAGATGACGATGCGCCCATCATCGGGGGTTTCAAACCCCGCGATCATGCGCAACAGCGTGGTCTTGCCGCATCCCGAGGGGCCGAGGAGCGTGAAGAATTCACCGGCTTGAATATCGAGATCGATGTGATCGACCGCGGCGACCGCGCCGGCGAAAATACGGGTCACACCCTTGAGCGATATGGCGCCGCGCTGTGTGGCGGAAATGGTCTGGGAGGCAGACATCACCACGCCTCCCGGTACAGGGGAGCAAAGCGGTCAGTATCGGGCGGCGTTATGTTCCACAGCACGCAAATCCCCGTTTTTGTTACCCTTGAAGTCTGGCTTAACCTATGGGGCGGCGTCAAGAATAATTGGCCAAAGTTTTACCATGCGCGGGGAATGGCCATTGCGGTTGAGGGCCTTGGGCGCGTAACATCGTCCAGAATACTAAACGTAGAAAAACAGCGGAGACCATGGCGGACGATTTTGCGACCGGGGAGATTTCAGACGATATCGGCACCCGCCTGAAGCTGGTACGGCAAATTTTCGGCCTGACCCAACGTGAACTGGCGCGCCGCGCGGGCGTCACCAACGGCGCCATTTCGCTCATCGAGCAGAACCGGGTCAGCCCCTCCATCTCCTCGCTCAAGAAGATCCTCGACGGCATCCCCCTCTCGATGGCCGATTTCTTCACCCTCAATTTTTCCCCCAGCGAGGAGGTGTTCTTCACCGCCGAGAGCCTGCCCGACATCGCCTCCGACCATGCGATGAGCTGGCGCATGATCGGCGCCAAAATGAAGGACCGCGCCCTGCTGATGCTCAAGGAAACCTACGAGCCCGGCGCCGATACGGGCGATGCCATGCTCCGCCACGAGGGCGAGGAATGCGGCATCGTCATCTCCGGCACGATCATCGTCACGGTTGGCATGCAGGAGCGCCAGCTCGGCCCGGGCGATGCCTATTATTTCCGCTCCGATATTCCCCACCGCTTCCGCAATCCCGGCGCCGAGCCCTGCGTGATGGTCAGCGCCGCCACCCCGGCCTCGTTCTGACCCCCCTCCGTCAGGGTTTGTGAGCCTGCTGCTCCTCCGCGAGCAGCTCCTTCTTCGAGAGCTTGCCAACCATGGTCTTGGGCAGCGCGGCGCGGATTTCGACCTTTTTGGGCATCTCGATCTTGTTGAGCTTGTCTTTGAGGAACTCGAGGATGTCGTCGCCGGTGGTCGCCTCGAATCCGGCGCGCAGCGTGACATAAAGCTTGGGCGCCTGGCCGCGGTAAGGATCGGGAATGCCAACCGCGATCGCCTCGGCCACCGCCGGATGCTGATAGGCCGCCTCCTCGATCACGCGCGGATAGACATTGAAGCCCGAGCAGATGATCAGATCCTTGATCCGGTCGACGATGAACAGGCAACCATCCTCATCGAGATAGCCGATATCGCCGGTGCGGAAAAACCCGTCGGTGAACGCATAGGCGGTTTCCTCGGGCTGGTTGTAATAGCCCAGCATCACTTGCGGGCCGCGCGCGCAAATCTCCCCGCGCGCGCCCTGGGGCAGCACGATTTCGGGGTTGGCGGGGTCGCGGATCTGGATTTCGGTGCCCGGAATCGCCGGCCCGACGCTGCCATGCTTGATCATATCGGGGCGCGAGAAGGTGAGCGCGGGCGCGGTCTCGGAGAGCCCATAGCCTTCGAGGATGCGGCTCTTCGAGATGCGCTCGAAGCGCTCCATCACCTCGACCGAAAGCGGCGCGCCGCCCGAGACGCAGAATTTGATGAAGCTGAGATCACCGCGCCCCGAGGCCTCGGCCGCCGTGCTGATGGCGGTGAACAGCGTGGGCACGCCGGGCACGATGGTGGGTTTGCGGGCATAGAGCGTCTTCATGATCTCGCCGATCTCGGGCTTGGGCAGCAAGATCAGTTCGGCACCGATCGCGAGGCCGAGATTCATCACCGCGGTCATCGCGAAGACATGAAAGAACGGCAAAATGCCCAAAAACCGCTCGGCCCCCGGCACGAGCGGCGGCAAGATCGCCTGCACCTGGTGCACATTCACCGTGACATTGGCGTGCGAAAGCATGGCCGCCTTGGGCACGCCGGTGGTGCCGCCGGTGAATTGCAGCACGGCCACATCGCGCAGCGGGTCGATCTCGACCGGCCGAAACGGCGCGGTGGCGTGGGTGAGCAGGGCCTCGAAGCGCATATAGGGTGCCGCCGCCGGAATTTTCGCCAGCGCGCCAGGCTTGAACAGCTTGAGCGCCACCCCCTTCAGCGCCGGCAGCGCCGCCGCCAGCGAACAAACAATAACCCGCGCAAGCCTGCCCTTGCCGGCCAGGATCCGCACCGTCTCGAACACCGGCGCGGCGTCGATGGTCACGATCATCTGGCAACCCGTGTCGCGCAGCATCAGTTCCATCTCGTGCGCGGTGTAGAGCGGATTGAAATTCAGCACCGTGGCGCCGGTCTTGAGCACGGCGAAATACATGATCACCGAGTAGGGCGTGTTGGGCAGGCACAGCCCCACCTTGGTGCCCTTGCCCACGCCCAGCGCCTGCAACCCGGCGGCGGCGCGCTCGGTCAATTGCCCGACCTCGCGATAACTATAGCGCCGGCCGAGAAAATCGATGGCCGTATGCTGCGCGAAACGGCTCACCGCCTCGTCGAGCAGCGTGGCAACCGGCACGGGGCTAAACCCCGGCGCAATGGTCTCGAGCATGGTTTCCCCCTTATCACCCTGATGTGCCGTCTGTGCTTGAACGCGGCAACACCCTGATGACGTAATTTATCTTTGGCCTTCCGTAAACGTCAACCTAATGGGGGAGGCGGTGTTTGGCAAACAAAAAGGCCGGTGCGGCACATGCCGCCCGGCCTCATCGGTCCGCCAGGGCGGGAGATCAGACGGCCTTGAGGTTGATGGCGGCGGCCTTGCCGCGCTCCATGGCAACGTCGAACGACACTTTCTGGCCTTCATTCAGCCCGCGCAGCCCCGCCGACTGCACGGCCGTGATGTGCACAAACACATCCTTGCCGCCGTCGTCCGGCACGATAAAGCCAAAGCCCTTGGTGGTGTTGAACCATTTCACGGTCCCGGTCGGCATAGATGGTCGCTCCTCAAAAGTCATTTCTCCCGCGCCCCTATGGCGGCGGAGAGACAACCGCGGTCTGGAAAGTCTTGCGGGCGTCCGTCTCTCAACGCAGCCTGGGGCAAGCCATATTTCGATTGCGGTAGAATTGGCGCAGAAAGCTAAGAAACTGTCAATGTTACGGGCGGTGCGGACGAGGCAATTTTCTTGCCCCACCCCGCCTTGGTTACTGCCCGTAGCGCGTGAGCATGGTGCGCAGCGGCCCGGCGCCGGGGTTGGCGCCCTCGCCGTTCACCACAATATCGCGCGCCGCCAGCGGCTGGCCGTAATAGCTCTGGTCCGAGCCCGGGTCGGTTGAGAGCACCGAACCCGAGAGCGAGATGCCGCCATAAAGCCCCTGGCTCTTCGAGAAGGTGATGATATCGGCGTTGAGCGCGGTCGACATGGCGCCGTTCACGCCCGCCCCCAGTGTCGCCACGGAAAGCCCGGCATCGAGCCCAAGCTTGAACTGCGAGTTGAGCAGCGCGTTCAGCCCGCCATCGGTCATGATGATGATCATCACCTCCGCGGTCTGCACGCCGATTTGCAGCCCGAACGAGCCCGAGCCCAGCGTGTAGAAGGCCGGGTAGGTCCAGCCGCCCTGGTCATTGCGCGCGCTCATCACGCAGCCGCCGCCCTCGCCGCCCAAAATGAACCCGCCGCGGAAAATGCTGGGGCACACCACCACGGCCTTGGCCTGGCGCAGAAAAGTCTGGGCCTGGGTGCCCTCGGTGCCGCCCATCATGTCCTCGAGCGCGAGGGTGGCGCTGTCCACCAGATGCTGGGGCGTGTCGGCCTGGGCGGCGACGGGCGCCAGGGCGAGCGCGGCGGCGAGCAGATAATGTTTCATCATGCGGCTCCTTTTGTGGGGCTGGCGAAGGGAGAGATATGCTCATTCACCGACAGCACCCGCCAATGCCGGGCCTCGCTATGCTCAAGCACGCTGAGCGAGATGTTGTCGATCTGCAGGCACAGCGCCTGGTGGGGGGTAAGGCCCAGCGCGAAGGCAATGGCAGCGCGGATGGCCCCGCCATGGCTGACAATCACGGTATCGCGGCCTTGGGCGGTGCCCAGCAGCCCCTCCAGCCCGGCGCCGACGCGGGAGATAAGCGTGGCGAAGCTCTCGCCGTTGGGCGGCACCTCGGCGGCATGAATGGGCCAGAAGGGGTGGCGCTGGTCGTGGGTGCGGTTCTCGAATTCGGCGATCGGCTGACCCTGCCAGTCGCCAAAATCCTGCTCGACGAAAGCCGGGTCGATGAGCGGCTGCTGACCGGGATAGCCGGCATCGATGATCGCCCGGGCGGTGATCTGGGTGCGCGAGAGCGGCGAGCACACCAGCCGCGCGGGGTGGGGCAGGCGGGCGGCCAGCGCCTCGTAGCGCGGGGCCTGGGCGGTCATGGTCTCGCCGCATACCGGCACATCGTCGGTGCCATAGAGAAAGGGCAGCGAACTGGGGTGCACCAGGGCATGGCGGATCAGCCAGAAACGGTGGGTCATTGTCGTCACTCTCCGATGGCCAGCAGCGCGCCGCGCACCCGCGCGCGGCGAAATTCCGCGCCAAACACCGCCAGCGCCGCGATGAACCAAAAAATATTGAGCAGGCAGGCCGCGCCCAGCTGCCCCCAATCGGCCATGCCCGTGCGCAGCGCCGCGCGCAGCCCCGCGAAAATATGCGCCGCCGGCAGCGCCTGGGCCAGAGGCTGCAGCCAGCCGGGCAGGGCGCTGAGCGGGTAATACACGCAGGCCAGCGGCGTCAGCCCAAAGGCGATGGTCCAGGCCAGCGCCTCGGCCCCCGCGCCATAGCGAAACAGCAGCGCCACGATGCCCAGCGCCATCCACCACCCCATGACCAGCAGGTTGAGGAAAAACAGCAGCATCACGGGGCCGGGCGCGAACAAATCATAGTGATACAGCAGGTAGGCGATGATTGTGGCAGGAAACAGGCCAAGCGCCGCGCGAATGCCCGAGACCACCACCAGCGCCCCAATCAATTCGGCCGGCCGCAAGGGGCTCACGAATAAATGCCCCAGATTGCGCGACCAGATTTCCTCCAAGAACCCAATGGTCACGCCCAGCTGGGCGCGCAGCGTGATCTCCCACAGCAGCACGCCGCCGATCATGGCGCCCGCCGCCAGCGCCACGCCCGGCGTGGCGTGCAAATGCATGAGATAAGACGAGGTAAACCCCCAGATGAGCATGTTGAGCGTCGGCCAATAGGCGATCTCGGCCAGCCGCGGCCAGGAGCGCCGGTACATGCAGGCGTGCCGGTACACCAGCGCCCCCATGCGCCGCGCCGCGCTCACAGCGCCTCACTCCGCGCGATGTGCAAAAACACCTCTTCCATGGTCTCGCGCCCATAGCGCGCAATCAGCGCCTCAGGCGCGCCGCGGTCCACAATCCGCCCGGTTTTCATCATCAGCACATCATCGCACAGCCGCTCCACCTCGGCCATATTATGCGAGGCGAGCAAAATGGCCGCGCCCGTCTCGCGCTGATAGCTCTCGAGCTGGGTGCGCACATAATCGCCCGTATCGGGGTCGAGGCTGGCGGTGGGTTCGTCGAGCAGCAGCAAATCGGGGCGGTTGATGAGCGATTTGGCCAGCGCCACGCGGGTTTTCTGCCCCGCCGAAAGCTCGCCGGCCGGCCGGCGCATGAGGGCGGAGAGGTTGAACTGCACCGCCAGCTCGGCCACGCGGGCCCCCAAATTGGGCACTGAGTAGAGATGGCCGTAGGTGATCAGGTTTTCCTCAACCGTCAGCCGCCCGGGCAGGGCGATATAGGGTGAGGAAAAATTCATCCGCTCCAGCGCCGGAAACCGGTCGCGCGCCATGTCGTGCCCGAGCACGGTGATCTGCCCGCCCGAGGGCACCAAAAGCCCCAGCAGCAGGGCGATGGTGGTGGTCTTGCCCGCGCCATTGCCGCCCAAAAGCCCCAAAACCCGCCCGGGGGGCAAGGTGAACGAAATATCATCCACCGCCAGCGTCGGCCCGTAGCGTTTGGTGAGATTGGTGACCTGAATAGCGTGCATGAGGGTGGGATAATCGGTTGGCTTGGTAATGCCAAGTTTAAGCCAGAGCGTTGTAACATGAGATATTGAGTTCTTGGCGACTCTACAAAAACACCTGTAATTTCAGCCGATGCAGATAAACATTCCTATTGGACCACTAGATACCGAGCAAACTGAGAGGTTTCCGGCTTCCTTTGCCCGCGTTCAGGAGTTGTTGTCGTCAAAGCTGACCACAGGCAGTTACTCGTTCGGCTTCGCCCTGGAGTTAACGTATGACTTTGTTATTTCTCAACAGTACCTGTTTCAAGTTTTAGACGAAATCTCGGGCCTAGAATCAGGGATACCACATATCGGGACAAAAGCCCCAATCCCTTTCAAGCATCCGCCGCTCAGGGGTCTGTATCATAAACATTTTTTCACGCCAGCTTTTATGGGCGTAAATCTTTTAAATGAAATGAAAAGGCAAAATACTGTGGGCAATTTATTGGCGCCGCATGTGGGAAAAGTTTTTGACGAAGCGATAGCTAAGTCTCTTTGTCGTGAACTGGTTGTTGGAAACTTTGAAAAGCGTTCCCAACGAGGCGCCCTAACTGGTGAATGGATTATTTTTGATCAAATCAATGGTGCCAATTACTACCTGACACTGAGCACACATAATGAACTTGATTATCAGGCTTTTGAACGAATTCAGCGATATAGACAAGTTGATTGCGAGTTGAGAGGGGCTGCCTAATTTTAGGGCTGGCTTTGAGCGACGATAACGCTATGTCCTGGAACCATGATCCGCGACCTCGCCCTCGCCCTCTATATCCACTGGCCCTATTGCCTGGCCAAATGCCCTTATTGCGATTTCAACTCGCATGTGGCGGCGGTGTTGCCCCAGGGGCGTATGCGCGCCGCCCTGCGGGCCGAGCTGGAATTCGAGGCCGCGCGGCTGGGGCCGCGGCGTGTCACCTCGGTTTTTTTCGGCGGCGGCACGCCCAGCCTGATGGCGCCCGAGACCGTGGCCGCGCTGATTGGCGATGCCGCCCGCCTGTTCACCCTGGCGCCCGATGTTGAGATCACGCTGGAAGCCAACCCCACCAGCATCGAGGCCGGGCGCTTCGCCGCCTATGCCCAGGCGGGGGTTAACCGGGTGTCGATCGGGGTGCAAAGCCTGCGCGAGGATGATTTGCGCTTTCTCGGCCGCCAGCACAGCGCCGAACAGGCCATCAAGGCCATCGAGCTGGGCGCCAAACTCTTCCCGCGCCACGCGTTCGACCTCATCTATGCCCGCCCCCACCAAACCCAGACCGCCTGGCGCGCCGAGCTGCGCGAGGCGCTGGGTTTGGCCGCCGACCATCTCTCGCTCTATCAGCTCACCATCGAGGAAGGCACGAAATTCTTCACCCTCCATGCGCGCGGCGCGTTCACCCTGCCCGATGAGGAGCTGGCCGCCCAGCTTTACGACGCCACCCACGAAGAGGCGGCCAAATTCGGCCTCGCGCCGTACGAGGTTTCGAATTATGCCCGGCCGGGCTCCGAATCCCGGCATAATCTGGCCTATTGGCGCTATCTCGATTACGCGGGCATCGGCCCCGGCGCCCATGGGCGCCTCACGCTGCCTCACGGTTTTGTCGCCACAACCCGCCACCGCGCGCCCGAGGCCTGGATGGATCTGGTCGAAAAACAAGGCCACGGCACCACGCTCGAAGAGCCGATCGGCCCGCAAGACCGCGCCCGCGAGGCGCTGATCATGGGGTTGCGGCTCGCCGAAGGGATTGATGAAACCCGCTTCCAGGCCCGCACCTCGGTCAACCTCGATGACGCGCTGGAGCCCGCGATGCTGGCCACGGCCCTGGCCGAAGGGCTGCTGCGCCGTGAAAAAGGCCGCCTGAGCGCCACAAAACAGGGGCGCCACAGGCTCGACGCATTGCTGCCCGCTCTGGTCCGATAGTATAGGCGGGCGCGGATAAAGAGGATTTTCGATGCGCTATATCTCGACCCGTGGCCAGGCGCCCGAGCTGGATTTCGCCGGCGTGCTGCTGGCGGGCCTCGCCGTTGATGGCGGGCTCTACATGCCCCGTGAATGGCCGCGCTTCTCGCCCGCCGATCTGCGCGCCCTGCGCGGCTTGCCTTACCCCGAGCTGGCCGCCCGCGTGATCGCGCCGTTTGTCGGCGACTCCGTAAGCTTCGCCGAGCTGCAAGCCGCCTGCCATAAGGCCTATGCCGGGTTCGCCAGCAAGGCCGTCACGCCGCTGGTGCAGGTCGATACCAATCTCTACGCTCTCGAACTCTTCCACGGCCCCACGCTCGCCTTCAAGGATCTGGCGCTCCAGCTCGTCGGCCATTTGTTCGAGCTGGTGCTGGCCAAGCGCGGTGAGAAGGTGCGCATCGTCGGCGCCACCTCGGGCGATACCGGCTCGGCCGCCATCGAGGCGGTGGCCAATCGTGAGAATATCGACATCACCATCCTCCACCCCTTTGGCAAAACCTCCGAGGTGCAGCGCCGGCAGATGACCAGCGTGGCGGCCGGGAACGTGCTCAATGTGGCGGTGGATGGCACGTTCGATGACTGCCAGGACCTGGTGAAAGCCATGTTCGCCGATGGCGAATTCCGCGCCGAGATGAACCTCTCGGCGGTCAATTCCATCAATTTCGCGCGCATCGCCGGGCAAATTCCCTATTACGTCTATGCCGCGCTCAATCTGGGCGCGCCCGAGCGCGAGGTGGCGGTATCCGTCCCCACCGGCAATTTCGGCAACATCCTGGCCGCCTGGGCCGCCAAGCAGATGGGCCTGCCGATCGCGCGCTTCATCGTCGGCTCCAACCGCAACGACATTCTGGCCCGCTTCCTGGCCGCCAACGACATGAGCGTGCAGGGCGTCGCGCCCAGCCTCTCCCCCTCGATGGACATTCAGGTCAGCTCGAATTTCGAGCGCCTGCTGTTCGAATTCCTGGGTCGCGATGCCGCCCTCACCGCCCAGACCATGACCGGCTTTCGCCAAAGCGGCAAAATGGCGGTGGCCGATGAGGCGTGGCGCGCCATCACCCGCGACTTCAAGGGCTATCGTCTCTCCGACGACGATACGCTCAAGGAAATCAAGCGCTTCTGGGCCGAGAGCGAATATCTGGCCGACCCGCACAGCGTCATCGCCCTGGCGGCGGGGCGTGATCTGGGGCCCATCGGCATGCCGGTGATCGTGGCGGGCACCGCCCACCCGGCCAAGTTCCCCGATGCCATCGAGCAAGCAGTTGGCATCCGCCCGCCCTTACCGCACCATCTTTCCGACCTATATGAGCGCCAGGAGCGCTTCACCCGCGCCCCCAACGATCTCACCGCCATCGAGACGCTGGTGCGCAATTTCGCCAACAGGAACAAGTAATTGATGACTGAACAGGTTTCCATCACCACTCTGCCCTCGGGCTTGACCGTGCTGTCTGAGCGGATGGAGCGGGTGGAGACCGTCTCGTTCGGCGCCTATGTGGGCGCCGGCACCCGCCACGAAACCGCGGCCGAAAACGGCGTCGCGCATTTTCTCGAGCATATGGCCTTCAAGGGCACCACCACCCGCACGGCGGCCGATATCGCCGAGGCCATCGAGAATGTCGGCGGCCATATCAACGCCTATACCTCCCGCGAACAGACGGCTTATTACGTCAAGCTGCTCAAGGAAGACCTCGCCCTGGGGGCTGGCATCATCGGCGATATTCTCTGCCACTCCACCTTCGACCCCGATGAGATGGAGCGCGAGCGCGGGGTGATCCTGCAAGAGATCGGCCAGGCGAACGACACCCCCGATGACGTGATCTTCGACCATTTCCAGTCCGCCGCCTACCCCGCCCAGCCCATGGGCCGCCCCGTTCTGGGCACCGAGGGCATCATCCGTGGCCTCAAGCGCGAGGCGCTGCACGGCTTCATGGCCCAGCATTACACGCCCCAGAACATGGTCATCGCCGCTTCGGGCAATCTGCGCCACGAGGATGTGGTCGCCCTGGCCGAACAGCATTTCGCCGATTTGCCGCGTGCCGAGGCCGTACCCCCCATGCCCGCCGACTATATGGGCGGCGAGTTCAGAGAGCTGCGCGACCTCGACCAGGCCCATATCGTGCTGGGCTTTCCCTCGCCCGGCTATGGCGAGCCCGATTATTACCCCGCCATGCTGCTCTCCACGCTGCTGGGCGGCGGCATGTCGTCGCGCCTGTTCCAGGAGATCCGCGAGAAGCGCGGGCTGGTCTATTCCATCTATTCCTTCACCAGCCCGGGGCAAGATGGCGGTTTGTTCGGCATTTACGCCGGCACCGGCGAATCAGAAGCCGCCGAGCTGATGCCCGTGACGCTCGATGAGCTGGCCAAGGTGCAAACCAACGTGACCGAGGCCGAGCTTGCCCGCGCCCGCGCCCAGCTCAAGGCCGGGCTGCTCATGAGCCTCGAATCCACAGGCAGCCGCTGCGAGCAGATCGCCCGGCAATGGCAGGTCTTTGGCCGCATCATTCCCGCCGCCGAGACGGTGGCCAAAATCGACGCCGTCGCCATCGCCGACATTGAGCGCGCGGCGAGGGTGATTTTCCGCCAGAAACCAACGCTCGCCAGCCTTGGCCCCGTGCGCAGCGTCCCCAAAATCTCCACCATCATCGATCGGCTGGCGGCATGACATATCTTGAACAGGCGGCGCGCGCGCTGCTGGCGGCGGCCAAGGCGGCGGGCGCCGATACGGCCGAAGTGGTGGTGAGCGAGGGCGCGTCCCTCTCGGTGCAGCGCCGCCTCGGTGCGATCGAGGAGATCGAGCGCGCCGAGAGCCGCGATGTCAGCCTGCGGGTGTTTCTGGGCCACGCCAATGCCAGCGTCTCGGCCACCAACATCGAGCCCAACGCTTTTGCCCGTCTGGCCGAACAGGCGGTGTCCATGGCCCGCGTGGTGCCCGAGGACCCTTACGCCGAAATTCCCCTCGCCCCGCCGCCGCCAGACGCGGCGCTCCTCGACCTCGACGACCCCGCCGAACCCTCGGTGGAAATGCTCTCCGCCCGCGCCGCCGAGGCCGAGGCGGCCGCGCGGGGCGTTCCCGGCATCACCAATTCCGAAGGCGCCAACGCCTCCTGGTCGCGCGCCCGCTCACTGCTGGCCACCAGCCACGGGTTTCTGGGCTGCTATGCCCGCTCGCATCACGGGCTCTCGGTCACCGTGCTGGCGGGTGAGGGCGTGAACATGCAGCGCGATTATGATTACAGCTCCACCGTGCACGGCCAGGACCTGGCCGATCCCGCCGCGTTGGGGTTTGAGGCCGCCCGGCGCGCGCTGGCCCGGCTGAACCCAGCGCGCCCCCAAACCGGGCGCCTGCCGCTGGTGTTCGACCCGCGCGTGGCGGGCAGTTTTCTGGGCCATCTGGCCGGCGCCATTGCCGGCGCCTCCATCGCGCGCGGCACCTCGTTCCTCAAGGATTCGCTGGGCACGCGTCTGTTCGCCCCCGGTATCACCATCACCGATGACCCAACCCGCCCGCGCGGCCTGCGCTCGCGCCCGTTCGACCGCGAAGGTCAGCCTGTCAGCCGCCGTGATTTCATCGCGGATGGCGTGCTGACGAGCTGGATCCTCGACACCCGCGCGGCCAATCAGCTGGGGCTGAAAACCACAGGCAATGCTGGTGGCTTGGGCAATTTCTACCTCCACCCCGGCGCGCTCACGCCAGCCGCGCTGATGGCCGATATCAAGGAGGGGGTTTATATCACCGAGATGATCGGTTCAGGCGTCAACGGCCTCACGGGCGATTATTCCCGTGGCGCGGCGGGGTTCATGATCCGTGATGGTCAGCTCGCCGAGCCGGTGGCCGAATTCACCATCGCCGGCAATCTGCGCGAGATGTTCGCCCACCTCACCCCAGCCAACGATCTCGAATTCAAACGCGGCACCGACGCGCCGACCCTGCGTATCGAAGGCATGACCCTGGCCGGCGCCTGAGGCCAGGGCCCCCTAAAAAGGGGTTTGCCGGGCGGGCATGCCGTCCGGCTACACCAGCGCCCGGCGTTTGGCCGGTATTGGCAGTTTATTGAAGCTGGGCACCCGCGTGCCGGTGATCTTGAACGCCCCCACCGCCCCCGAGAGATTGTTGATCTCGGTTTTCAGCGAATGAACCGCGGCGTTGGTTTCTTCCACCATGGCGGCGTTTTGCTGCACCGACTGGTTCATTTGCCCCACCGCCTCGTTCACCTGCTCCAGCCCCGATGATTGGGTGCGCGCGGCCAGGGCGATGTTCGACACCAGCCCCTCGATCCGCCCGACATTGCCCCCGATGGTATCGAGCGACTGGCGCGAGCGTTTCACCAGCTCCACGCCTTGCTCCACCTGCGCCCCCGAGGTGGAAATCAGCGCCTTGATGGCCTTGGCGGCATCCGCCGAGCGCTGGGCCAGGGCCCGCACCTCACTGGCCACCACCGCGAAGCCCCGCCCGGCATCGCCCGCGCGCGCGGCCTCCACCCCGGCATTGAGCGCGAGCAGGTTGGTCTGAAAGGCGATATCGTCGATCAACCCGATGATCTGACCGATCTCGCGTGACGAGGCTTCGATCTTGCCCATGGCGGCCCCGGCATCGCCCACCACGTTGCGCGACTGCACCGCGCCCTGGTTGGCGGCGGCCACCACATCGTTCACCTGGTGGGCGCCATCGGCGGTCTGGCGCACGGCATCCGAGAGTTCACCCAGCGCGGTGGTGGTTTGCAGCAGGCTGGCCGCCTGAATTTCGGTGCGGCGGGAGAGATCGTCCGAGGCCTGGGACAGCTCGTCGATGCTGTTATCGATCACCCGCGCCGAGGCCTGGATGCTGGCCAGCGTGCCTGAGAGCTTTTCCAGCGCGGTGTTGAAATCCAGCCGCAGCTGGGCGTAGTCCGGCGGCAGGCTGTCACCGATGCGGTGGGTAAGGTCGCCGGCGGCCAGCGCGCTCATGGCCGCGCTCATGGCGCTCACCACGGCATCCGCCGAGCGGTGCATATGGTCCTCGGCCGCGCGCTTGGCCTCTTCCGAGGCGGCGATATAGGTGGAGATGGCGAGGTCCATATCCAGAAACGTGACCTTGACCAGCGCGGCGAGTTCGGCGGCGACCTGTTCCGCCGTCGCCGCCTGGCGAAAAAACCGCGATTTCGGCCAGCGCGTCGTCACCAGGGCGGTGATCAGATGGTCGAGGATGAAGGCGTAACCGCCGATATACCAGCGCGGCTCCAGCCCGATCCGGGCATGCACCGTGCCCACATGATCGGCCGATTTGGCATAGGCCTCATCGAGACGGCCATTGGTGATATGGTCCCAGTGGCCGTGCTGTCGGCCCTTGGCGAATTTCACCGTCTCCTCATTATGAAAGAATCTGGCGACCTCCGGCACGGCGCGGATTTTTTGATAAAACGCCTCGAGCCCGGCGGGCAGCGCCTCCATGACGATGAATTTAATGCCGCGCAGGCGGGCGAGAACCGGGCTCGAGAGGCCCAGAAACTCCAGGCGTTCCGTCAGGGCTTTGATGTCGGGCATGAGACCTCGAAAAGGGGGCGGGGTACGCGCCCATTATTGGTCCATCCAGTTAAGTGCCGATTAAATCCGCGACAATCGCGCCCCTGTCCGGCCATTACGCCGCCATGTCATGGGCAAATCACGGAATTTTCAGGAAGACACCTGGTAGCGGCGGGCGGATTTGAACCACCGACCAAGGGATTATGATTCCCCTGCTCTACCACTGAGCTACGCCGCCAAGGTGTGAGGCCAGCCGGTTACCCCGAAGCGGCGGATAAGTCAATCCAATGAAAACCGCCCCGCCACCCCTGTTCGCGCGCCGCCTTATTGCGGAGTGCCCGCCGACGCCCCATACAGCAGGGAAAATTTTCGCCGGGTGTCGATCGCCGTGCGGTTCCACCCCGTGTCATCCGGCGCTCGAGACCCAGGCCGACGATCAGGGGGATGGCAGTGCCGGACGATAAATTTTTGTTTCCATGGGTGGGGCGCTCATGCTGATTCTGGCCAGTACCTCGCGCACCCGTCAGGATATGCTGCGCGCCGCCGGGCTCAGCTTCACAGCCCTGCCCTCTTGCGTTGACGAAGCAGCCCTCAAGGCCGGCTTTTCCGGCCCGCCCGCGCAGCTTGCCCAGGCGCTGGCCCGCGCCAAGGCGCTGGCCGTGGCGGGCGCTCATCCCGGCGCGCTCACGCTCGGCGCCGACCAGCTGCTGGTGCAAGACGGGCGCGTGTTCGACAAGCCCACCTCCCTGGACGAAGCCGCGCGTCACTTGCGGGTCTTCTCGGGTTGTTCTCACCAGCTCGTCACCGCCGCTTGCCTCTATCGGGGGGATGAGCTGGTCTGGTCGGGCACCGAGGTGGCGACTTTGCATGTCCGCCCGCTCTCTGAGTCCTTCATCGCCCGCTATCTGGCCGCCGAGGGCGAGGCGGTGCTGGCCTCCGTCGGCGCCTACCGGCTCGAGGGGCTGGGCGCGCAGCTCTTCTCGCGCCTCGAGGGCGACCATTTCACCATTCTCGGCCTGCCGCTTTTACCCGTGCTCGCGGCTTTGCGCGCGGCGGGCGCGCTGGCGGCGTAGGGCTCGCGCCATCGAGCAGGGCGTTGATCGCCGCCACCGTCTCGGGAGCGAGGTGGCGCAGCTCGCGGGTGATGCGGTTGGCCAGCGCGGTCTGCGCCGGGGTCAGCCCGCCGGCATGGAGCTTGAGCCGGGGGCGCGAGAGTTTGGCGAGCGCCGTCAGCTCATCGGCATCATCCCAGATCAGCCCGAAATACTGGCAGATCTGGTGGATGAGCCCGGCCGTCGGCGCGCCCCGCCGGCCATGCTCGAGCGCCGAGAGATAGGCCGCCGAAACCTCCAGAACAGCCGCCATGTCGCGCTGCGTCACGCCTTTTGCGGCGCGCAGCTGGCGCAATTTCTCGCCAAAGGGGGTCATGCGCGGATTCGCCGCAGCAGCACGCGCACGGCGCCCCGGTTGCGCGCATGGGGGTGGGAGATGGCCAATATCAGCGGCCGCAAGCCGGGCGCGTTCAGCCAGTGCGGCAGCTCGCGGGCAATCACCTCGCCCTGACCGGTGATGATCTCGACACAGCGCATATGCAGGCCGTGAGCGGTTTCGAGAAACTGCCGCACCTCCGTGTGGGCGCGGGTGGCGGTGTGGCCGTGCAGATCGAGCCTGGCCTCGGCGCGGATTTTCTGGGCCCGGAATTTCGCCCAGGTCGATTTATCCAGCCCCGCCGGCGCGGCGTCTGGCGCCAGCGGCAGCGGCGCGCGGGCCAGCTTCACCCGCGGCTCGGGTGGGTGGGCGCGGGTGGGCGCGGGGGGCACGGGTGGCGGCTCGGGCGGGGGCGGCAGCAGGCGGGCGCGGCCGGGCATCAGGCGCGTGAGCGTGCGCCCATAGGCCGCCCACAGCGCCTGATCTTCCGCGCTCAGCTCGCGTTTACGCCGGCTCAAGCCTGATCCGGCGTTTTAAAAAACAGCGCGGCGGCGGCCTTGTGGGCATCGAGGCGCGACATCGCCTCGCGCGCGCGGCCGATTTCGGCCTCCAGCGCGGCGATATAGGCGCTCAGTTCCGCCGCGCCCAGCCCGTCGAGTTTGGCGGGCGTGAACAGGGGGGCGGGCTTGCGTGGCAGCTCTTCATCAGAAAATATCATTGAACGATCTTGACCAAAGGGTGGCGCGGGCCCCATACCCCGCCCAAGTTGAACTTGCACCCGGCAAGCGGATAGTCGTGTCCGCCGCGGGCCGCCCGGCCCGAGACGCTAAAAGGTTTATATTCCATGTCCCTGCCTCTGATGCCCAAAGCTACCGCAGTCTGGCTGATTGACAAGACCGGCCTGACCTTCGACCAGATCGCCGCGTTTTGCGGCATGCACCCCCTCGAAGTCCAGGCCATTGCCGATGGCGAGGTCGCCCAGGGCATCAACGGCTATGACCCCGTGGCCAACAAGCAGGTCTCGGCCGAGGATATCGTCCGCTGCGAGGCCAACCCCGCCCTGCGCCTGAAGCTGCTGCCCCAGCCCGAAATGCAGGGCAAGAAGCCCAAGGGCGGGCGCTATACCCCCGTGGCCAAGCGCAATGACCGTCCCGACGCCATTGCCTTCCTGCTGCGCAGCTATCCCCAGCTCTCCGATGCCCAGATCATCAAGCTGCTCGGCACCACCAAGGACACGATCCAGAAAATCCGTGACCGCTCACACTGGAACGCCGCCAACATCAAGCCGCGCGACCCGGTGATCCTCGGCCTGTGCAAACAATCCGACCTCAACGACGCGGTGGCCGCCGCCAATGAGCGCGTCACCCGCGAGGGCGGCGCCGTGCCCCCCGCGCCCGAGGCAGAACCCACCGACGAGGCATAAGCCACCCAACCAAAGGGGGCCATCGGGCCCCCTTTTTTCATCTCCTCATATCTGGTTTCAGCGTGGCGGGCGCTCAGGCACTGCCCAGCCGCTCCATTTCCTCTTTCAGCCGCAATTTTTCGCGTTTCAGGCGGGTCAGCGCTTCCACGTCCGGGCTCGGCCGGCGGTCCTCATCCGCGATCCGGCTTTCCAGGCTGGCATGGCGTCCCTTCAAAACCTCGAGATGCGATTGCAGGCTCATGGTATCTCCTTAAGGGTATGAGTTCACGGCGCACACGCGCCGTCCGGGCTGCCCCTTGGCGGGCTTGGGCCCGGAAGGTCAGGCTAATCCGGCGCCACGGAATTGTCACATGAAAAAATATGCCCGCCGGGCCCGCGCGCCATGTGCCGCGCGTGTCCCGATTCTGAAATCCGTTGGATTTCAGGATCATAGTGGACGCTAGCAAAATCAATAAGCTAGTGTGATTCAGCTTCTGAAATTCGCGATATGGAATATCACGAATTTCAGAACCATCACATCAGGGGCCAAAATTCCGGTTTCAGGATGGAGGATTTCGCTCTAAAGCTCTGCCATGCTGACCGACAAAGATAATCTGCTGCGCCGGCTGCACCAGCTTCGCAGCGAACACCGGGACCTCGATACCGTCATCACCCGGTTGCCCGAGCAGGGGCCGGTCGACCAGCTCCAGCTTCAGCGCCTCAAGAAGCGCAAGCTCGGCCTGAAAGATGAAATCTCCCGGCTCGAAAGCCTCCTGATCCCGGACCGCACGGCATGACCTCACCACAAATCGGCATCATCATGGGCAGCCGCTCCGACTGGCCCACCCTCTCGCACGCGGCCGAGGTGCTCGATCAACTGGGCGTGCCCTACGAGGCCAAGGTGGTCTCGGCCCACCGCACGCCCCGCCGGCTCTACGATTACGCCACCAGCGCCGAGGCGCGGGGGCTCAAAATCATCATCGCCGGCGCTGGCGGCGCGGCGCATCTGCCCGGCATGGCGGCCAGCATGACCAACCTGCCCGTGCTCGGCGTGCCCGTGGCCGTCACCGCCCTGCAGGGGCAGGACGCGCTTTATTCCATCGTGCAAATGCCGGGCGGCATTCCGGTCGGCACGCTGGCCATCGGCAAGCCGGGCGCCATCAATGCCGGCATTTTGGCCGCCTCCATCCTGGCGCTTTCCGATTCCGCCCTGCGCGCGCGCCTGGCCGAGTTCCGCCAGGCCCAGACTGAGTCAGTGCCGGAGAGCGTGGAATGAGCCTGGCGCCTGGTTCGGTCATTGGCATCATTGGCGGCGGGCAGCTGGGGCGCATGTCGGCCCAGGCGGCGGCGCGGTTGGGCTATCTCGTGCATGTATTCTCGCCCGAGGCCAGCGGCCCCGCCGCCCAGGTCTCGGCGCGCGCCACCGTCGCG
Source organism: Pseudomonadota bacterium (assembly GCA_021809435.1). Lineage (GTDB taxonomy): Bacteria > Pseudomonadota > Alphaproteobacteria > Acetobacterales > Acetobacteraceae > Acidocella. Next base: position 43,766 of record JAKBAD010000004.1, read on the forward strand.
GCTTACGATGACCTCGCCGCCCTGCACCGTTTCGCCGAGGATGTCGATGTGGTGACGTTCGAGTTCGAAAACCTGCCCGCCCCCTCGCTCGAACTGCTCGCGCGTTTGAAGCCCGTGCGGCCGGGGGCCAAAATCCTGGCCATCAGCCAGGACCGGGTGCTGGAGAAAACCTTCCTCAACGAGGCGGGCGTCGCCACCGCCCCCTGGGCGCGGGTGGAAACCCTGGCCGAGCTGGAAGCGGCCGTGGCCAAATTCGGTCTGCCCGCCGTGCTCAAAACCACCCGCCTGGGCTATGACGGCAAGGGTCAGGCTTTGCTGCGCGGCCCCGAAGACCTCGCCCCCGCCTTTGAACGCCTGCACCCCAAGCCGCTGATCCTCGAAGGCTTCGTCGATTTCGGCGCCGAGTTGTCGGTGATGGTGGCGCGCGGTGTAAATGGCGAGGTGGTCTCATTCGACCCGGTCGAGAACCGCCACAAGCACCATATCCTCGACCTCACCCTCGCCCCCGCCCCCTATCAGCCGGAGATTCTGGCCGAAGCCACCGCGCTGGCCCGCCGCATCGCCGAGCGGCTGGAGCTGGTGGGGCTGTTGGGCGTCGAGATGTTCCTGCGTGCCGATGGCCACGTGGTGGTCAATGAAATCGCCCCCCGCCCGCATAATTCCGGCCACTGGACCATGGATGCCTGCCCCTGCGGCCAGTTCGAGATGCATATCCGCGCGGTGGCCGGCCTGCCGCTGCCCCCCGCCACCCGCCACGCCGACGCGGTGATGAAAAACCTCATCGGCCCCGCTGACATGGCCACCTGGCCGCAAATCCTCGCCACCCCCGGGCTCATCCCCCACCATTACGGCAAATGGGAAGCCAGGGAGGGCCGCAAGATGGGCCATGTCAACCGCCTGTTCCCCAAGGGCGCGCTGCCCGGCGAATTCGGCATCGAGGCGGCGCTGCGCGTGCGCGAGGGCTGAATCCTGGTCACGCCGCCCGCCGTTGCGGGCGGGCGGTTCTCCGGTTAAGCACAAGGCCAGGGCCGCCTCCGGCCAGACTAACATTTCAGGGGTTTTTGCCTTGTCACACCGCGCTCACTGGCTTGCCGCCGCCTCTTTGTTGCTGCTCTCGGGGTGCGGGGTCGGCCGCACGGTCAGCCATGAATTGCTGGGCACCGATACGGCCGCCGCCACCGCCCCCGCGCAATTTGGCTATGCCGTGGCCGATGAACCCCAGGCCGCGCTCATTGCCCGCCAAATTCTAAACCAGGGCGGCAACGCCGCCGATGCCGCCGCCGCCGAAGGCTTCGCGCTCAGCGTCACCCTGCCCTCGCGCGCCGCGCTGGGCGGTGGCGGCGCCTGTTTGGTGATGATGCCCGGCGCCGATGGCAAGCTGGCCGCGCCGGTCGAGCTCAATTTCACCGCCCCCGCCCCGGCGGTGAGCGCGGGTGACCGCCCGGCCGCCGTGCCCGCCATGGCGCGCGGGCTGTTGGCGCTGCAGGCGGTTTATGGCCGGTTGCCCGCGGCCTCCGTCATCGTGCCGGCCGAGCGGCTGGCCGGCGGCGGCGCGCAAGTCTCGCCCGCCCTGGCCGCCGATCTCGCGGTGGTGGGCCCTGCCCTGGCCGCCGACCCCGCCACCGCCGCCGTGTTCGCCCCCCATGGCGCGCCGCTCCAGCCCGGGCAGGATTTCACCCAGCCCGACCTCGCCGCCACGCTCGAGGTGCTGCGTACCCAGGGCGTTGCCGGGTTTTACAGCGGGCCGTTCGCGGCCAGGCTGGCCCAGGCCGCCACCCAGGCCGGCGGCGGGTTCACCACCGCCGATCTGGCCCACGCCCTGCCCCACATCCAGCCCGCGCAAACCGCCGCCCAGGGCGGCTACATGGTCGCCGCCCTGCCGCAAACCGCCTCGGGCGTCGAGGCGCTGCCCGCCTCCACCGGCTTCATCGCGGTCGATAAGACCGGCGGCACGGTGGCCTGCGCCACCTCGCTCAACAACCTGTTCGGCACCGGGCGCATCGCGCCGGGCACGGGTATTTTGCTGGCCGCCTCGCCCGCGCATTTCCCCACCCCCGACCTCGCCGCCGAAATCGCCTACGCGGATGGCCGCTTCCGCGCCGCCACCACCGGCACCGGCCAGCAAGAAGCCTACGCCGCCGCCGCCGACGGCATGCAGGCCGCGCTCACCGGCCAGCCCGCGGAGGCGCCTGAACCCGGCCGCACCAACCTCGTCTCCTGCCCCAAGGGCGTGCCGGGCGGCGAGGCCAGCTGCACCGCCAGCGCCGACCCGCGCGGCCAAGGTCTGGCCATCGGCGGGCGCTGATGCTCAAGGCCGGCATCGGCGGGCGCGTCCCGCCGTTTCGGGTGATGGATGTCATCACCGCCGCCGGGCAGCGCGCCGCCAGCCTGGCGCCGGGCGCGCCGCGCGTCATCCGGCTGGAAGCCGGGCAGCCCAATGTCGGCCTGCCCGAAGGCGCCAAGGCGGCGGTGGAAGCCGCGCTGCACGGCGCCGACCCGCTCGGCTACACCGAAACGCTGGGTCGCCTGAGCTTGCGCGCCGCCCTCCAGCGCCATATCGGCGCGTGGTATGGGCTCGATATCGCGCTCTCGCGCCTCATGGTCACGGTTGGCGGCTCGGGGGCGTTTCCGCTCGCCTTCCTCGCGGCCTTCGAGCCGGGCGATGAAGTCGCCCTCGCCTCGCCTTATTACCCGCCTTACCTCAACATCCTGGTGGCGCTCGGCTTCAAGCCCATCATCATGCCTTGCGGGCTCGAGACCGGCTTTCAGCCAACCGTCGAGATGCTCGAAGCCCTGCCCCGCCGTCCCGCCGGGCTGATCATCGCCAGCCCCGCCAACCCCACGGGCTCCATGCTCACCCCCGCCGCGCTCGAGCGTCTGGCGCGCTGGTGCCACGAGAGCGGCGTGCGGCTGATCTCGGATGAGATTTATCACGGCCTCACCTATGGCAAGCCCATCTGCACGGCCAGCGCGTTCAGCCCCAGCGCCATCGTCATCAATTCCTTCTCCAAATATTTCTCCATGACTGGCTGGCGCATCGGCTGGATGGTGCTGCCCGACGAGCTGGTGCGCCCGGCCGAGCGGCTGGCGCAGAATTTCTTCATCTCAGCCCCCTATATCTCGCAGGTCGCCGCCGAGGCCGCCCTTGGCTGCCATGATGAGCTCGAAGCCCGCCGCCAGACCTACCAAGCCGCCCGCGCCGTGATGCTGGATGGGCTGCATGAGGCCGGGTTTTCCCGCATTTCGCCCCCCGATGGGGCATTTTACTGCTACGCCGAGCTGCCCGAGACCGCCCCCGACGCCATGGCCTATTGCGCCCGCCTGCTGGCCGAAAAAAACCTCGCCGCCACGCCAGGGCTCGATTTCGATGAGCAGCGCGGCCAGCGTTTCGTGCGGTTTTCCTATTGTCTGCCCCCCGAAACCATCGCCGAGGCGATGGCCCGGCTGACGCCAAGCACCTGAGCGCGGGCGAATTAACCGCCCATGGGGCATTTGGGGGAAAGCCCGGCGGGGCAAGGCCGCCGGGGCTTCCCCTGGGGTGAAAGGTCGCCTATCACTTCGGGCCAATGTCCCATTCCGGGGCAATGACGAGGTAAACGAAAAATGAAACTGCTGGTCGCTGTGAAGCGCGTTGTGGATTACAACGTCAAAGTTCGGGTGAAATCTGACAAAACGGCCGTGGAGACGGCTGGCGTGAAAATGTCGATGAATCCGTTCGATGAAATCGCCGTCGAGGAAGCCGTGCGCCTGAAGGAAAAGGGCGTCGCGTCGGAGATCGTGGTGGTGTCGGTTGGGCCGACCCAGGCGCAGGAAACCATTCGCACCGCGCTGGCCATGGGGGCTGATCGCGGCATTCTGGTCGAGACCGATCATGCGGTTGAACCGCTGGGCGTGGCCAAGGCGCTGAAAGCCCTGGTCGAGAAAGAGGGCGCCGAGCTGGTCATTCTGGGCAAGCAGGCGATTGATGACGACATGAACGCCACCGGCCAGATGTTGGCCGCCCTGCTGGGCCGGCCCCAGGGCACCTATGCCTCCAAGATCGACATCGAGGGTGGCGTCGCCACCGTGGTGCGCGAGGTCGATGGCGGCCTCGAGACCGTGACCCTCCAGCTTCCCGCCGTGGTCACCGCCGATCTGCGCCTCAATGAGCCGCGCTATGCCTCGCTGCCCAACATCATGAAGGCGCGCAAGAAACCGATCGATATGGTCAAGGAGACCGATCTCGGCGTCGATCTGGCGCCCCGCCTCACCACCATCCGCGTCGATGAGCCCGCCACCCGCAAGGCCGGCATCAAGGTGGCCGATGTCGCCGCGCTCGTCGATAAACTCCGCAATGAAGCAAAGGTGATCTGAGCCATGACCGCTCTCATCGTTCTCGATAGTGATGTAACCGGCATCAAGCAGGCCGCGCGCTCGGCCGTGGCCGCCGCCGCCAAGCTGGGCGTCGAGCTGCACGGGCTGGTGGTCGGCAATGGCGAGAATGTCGCCGCCGAGGCCGCCGCCAAAATTCCCGGCCTCGCCAAGGTGCTGGTGGCCGATGATCCGGGCTATGACCATGAGCTGGCCGAGCCCACCGCCGCGCTGCTGGCGGAATTGGCCGGCAATTACACCCACATCTTCCAGGCCGCCACCACCATGGGCAAAAACGTCATGCCCCGGCTGGCCGCGCTGCTCGATGTGCAGGTGATCTCGGATATTTCGGGCATCATCGACGCCGAGACCTTCGTGCGCCCGATCTATGCCGGCAACGCCCTGGCCACCGTCAAATCCTCGGACACCAAAAAGGTGATCTCGGTGCGCACGACGGCGTTCGACGCCGTGCCGGCTGAGGGCGGTTCGGCGGTGATCGAAAAGCTCGCCATCGCGCCCCACCCGGTGGGCGCCAAATATGTCGGCTCCGAGCTGTCCAAATCCGAGCGGCCCGAGCTGACCTCGGCGCGGGTCATCATCTCGGGCGGGCGCGGCATGCAATCGGCCGAGAATTTCGCCAAGGTGCTCGAGCCGGTGGCCGACAAGCTGGGCGCGGCCGTGGGCGCCTCGCGCGCGGCGGTCGATTCCGGCTTCGCGCCCAATGATTTCCAGGTCGGCCAGACCGGCAAGATCGTGGCGCCCGAGCTTTATGTCGCGGTCGGCATTTCAGGCGCCATCCAGCATCTGGCCGGCATGAAGGACAGCAAGGTCATCGTCGCCATCAACAAGGACGAAGAGGCGCCGATCTTCCAGGTGGCCGATTACGGGCTGGTGGGTGATCTGTTCACCATCCTGCCCGAGCTTGAAAAGGCGCTCTAAGCCGCCCACAGCCAGGCCGGGCCGCAAGGTCCGGCCTGTTTCATATGTCACAAAACGCCAACACGGCGCTTGACCATGATCAAGGACCGCGCGGGCGGCCTTGGCCACACTCGCGCCATCATAAACAGAGCGGGACCATCATCATGAGCATCCAGAAAATCGGGGTTATCGGCGCGGGGCTGATGGGCAATGGCATTGCCCATGTATCGCTGCTTTCAGGCTTCGAGGTGACGCTGGTCGATGCCTTCGCGGCCGCGCTGCCCAAGGCGGTCGCCACCATGACCAAGAACATGGAGCGCCAGGTGGCCAAGGGCCAGCTGACCGAGGATGCCAAGAGCGCGGCGTTGGCCCGTTTGGCCACCTCGACCGATTATCACGCCCTCAAGGGCGCCGACATCATCATCGAAGCCGTGCCCGAGCGCATGGAGATCAAGGAGGCGATCTATAAGGAGCTGAAGGAGGTGGTGAGCGAGACCACCATTCTGGCCTCCAACACCTCGTCCATCTCCATCACCAGGCTGGCCTCGATGTCGGGGCAGCCGGCGCGCTTCATTGGCATGCATTTCTTCAACCCCGTGCCGATGATGAAGCTGGTCGAGGTCATTCGCGGCCTCGCCACCTCGGATGAAACCTATGAGGCCGTGAAGGCCCTGGCCGGCAAGCTCGGCAAAACCGCGGTCACCATCCATGATGCGCCGGGCTTCGCGGTCAACCGCATCCTCTGCCCCATGCTCAACGAGGCCGTGTTCACCCTGGCCGAAGGCGTGGCCTCTGTCACCGAGATCGACGCCGCCATGAAACTCGGCGCCGCCCACCCCATGGGCCCGCTCGAACTGGCCGATTTCGTCGGGCTCGATACCCTGCTCTCGATCATGCAGGTGCTGCACAAGGAGCTGGGCGAAGACAAATACCGCCCCGCGCCCCTGCTGGCCAAATATGTCGAGGCCGGCTGGTATGGCCGCAAATCGGGCAAGGGGTTCTACGATTATTCCACCACCCCGCCCACGCCGACCCGCTGAACCAAAACAGGCGCCCCGGTCACCCGGAGCGCCTTTTTTATCCTCGCGTCGGCGCGCGTCGGGTTGTTATTCGGTGATCATCTCAATGCGGCCCTGAATCTGGCCGCCATCCTCCACCGCCAGGCGCTTGCAGCGCGCGGTGCCCAGCACCTGTCCGGCGCTGCGCACGGTCAGCAGCCGGCGCACGGTCAGCGTGCCGTCGATGACGCCTGAAATATCGGCCTCATCCACCTCGACATCGCCCTTGAACAGCCCGCCCGCGGCCACCACCAGCTCGCCCAGGCCGGTAATCTGCCCGGCCTCGATGATCCCTTCCACCACCAGCCGCTCGGCATTGTCGATGGTGCCATTGATGGTGATGCCCTTGCCAATGGTCAGGGTGCGGCGCTCATCGGCCTCGCGCTGGGCGCCGGGCAGCGGCTGGCGGCCGGGCGCCGCGGCGGGGGCGACGGGCAGGGAAGAGGGCGGCGCGAAAGGTGAACGGGCCATGGGAGACTCCTTGAAGCTGGCGGAAGAGGCGACGCCGGGCACCGGCATGGGCGGCGTGGCCGGTGTGCTGGCCGTGGCGGCTTGTATCTCGGGTTGCGGCGGCGCGGCCGGCGCGGAGTCGGAGGGCGCGGGTTTGCGTTTGGAAAACATGGTCACACTCCGGGCGGTTGCGGGCCGTCTTGCCGGGCGGCTCTAGCACGCGCCGCGCCCCCATGAAACCCCGCGTTTGCAGAGCCCCGGCGGCTTTGCTACCCGTGCGCCACCTTGCAAGATCGGAGCCCCCATGAGCGCGACACGTTTTGACATCACCGGCATCGGCAGCGCCATCGTCGATTACCTGTTGCAAACCGACGACGCGTTCCTCTCCCGCCACGATATGCCCAAGGGCGCCATGTCGCTGATCGACGCCGACACCGCCACCCGCCTCACCCAGGCCATGGCGGGCGGGGTTTCGGCGTCGGGCGGTTCGGTGGCCAATAGCTGCGCGGTGGCGGCGGCGCTGGGCGCGCGCGTGGCGTTTCTGGGCAAGGTCGGGCACGATGAGCTGGGCGAGGTGTTCGCCCGCGAAATCCGCGGCCATGGCGTGCATTACGCCACGCCGCCGCTCCAGGCGCCCATTCCCACCGCGCGCTGCCTTATTCTCGTCACCCCCGATGGACAACGCACCATGAATACCTATCTGGGAGCGGGGGCCGAGTTCGCCCTGCATGATGTGGATGAAACCGTGATCGGGGCCTCAGCCGTGACCTATCTCGAAGGCTATCTGTTCGACCCGCCGGCCGCCCAAGGCGCGTTCCTCGAGGCCGCGCGCATGGCCCGGGCTTCGGGGCGCAAAACCGCGCTCTCCCTCTCGGATGCGTTCTGCGTCGATCGCCACCGCGATGGCTTCCGCCGCCTCATTGCCGCGGGCATCGATATTTTGTTCGCCAACGAGGCCGAAGTGTGCGCGCTCTACCAGACCAACGACTTCGCCGACGCGGCCGCCCTGGCGGCGCGCGATGTCGATTATGCCGTGCTGACCCAAAGCGAGCACGGCAGCGTCATCATCCATGGTGGTGAGATGACCGAAATCGCCGCCGCCCCCGCCGAGGTGCAAGACACCACCGGCGCCGGCGATGCCTATGCGGCCGGCTTCCTCACCGGCTTCACCAAGGGCGCGTCCCTGGCCGAGGCCGGCACGCTCGGCGCCAAGGCCGCCGCGCTGGCCATTTCGCGCATCGGCGCCCGCCCGCCGCGCGCCGCCCTGCAAGCCCTGGCATGAGCGTTCTCAGCTACACGGTCGTCGGGCTGGCGGGGCTGTGGGCGGGGGCGCAAAACGCCATCGCGGGCGGCGGCTCGTTCGTCACCTTCCCCTCGCTGCTGTTCGCCGGTCTCGACCCGCGCGCCGCCAACATCACCTCCACCATCGCGCTGTTTCCCGGCCAGGTCACCACCGGCGTCGCCGGGCGCTCAATGGCCGAGGGCGCGGCCGGGCTGTCGTTCAAGACGCTGGTGGTCGTCAGCCTGATTGGTGGCGCATTAGGCGGGGTGCTGCTGCTGGCCACGCCGGTCAGCATCTTCACCCATCTGGTGCCGTGGCTCATCATGTTCGCCACGCTGGTGTTCATCTGGGGCAATTTCTTCGCCCAAAAACGCCCCGATGGCGCGCCGCCCCCGGTGGGGCGTAAAACCGCCGTGTTCCTGCAATTCCTCATCGCCATTTACGGCGGCTATTTTGGCGGCGGCATCGGCATTCTCATGCTCGCCGCCCTCACCGCCGCCGGCATGGCCGTGCGCGCGGCGGGCGCCACCAAAAACGTGCTGGGCGCGGTGATGAATTTTTCCGCCGTGCTGCTGTTTCTGGCCGAGAGCCGCGTGCCCTGGGGCATGGTCGGGGTGCTGGCGGTCACCGCCGTCATTGGCGGTCAGCTGGGGGTGATCATCCTGCGCCGCGCGCCCATGACCTGGCTGCGCGTCATCGTCGCGGCCATCGGCACGCTGCTCACCATTGGCATGTTTCTGCGCGCCTGAAGCCAAAGGGCGCGAGCAGGGCCGGGTTCACCGGCGCGCCGGTGAAAAACGCCGTGCCGGAATGGGCTGAGCGGGTGGCGGGCACATGCGCGGCCACGCGCAAGGTTTGGCGCGCCACCGGCATCGCCGGGTCGTGCCAGGAAATATCGGGCCGCTCGGCCATGAATTCGGGCAGCAAAAACGTGTAATGCGTGCAGCCAAGCGCGATGGCGTCGATCTCCCCGCCGCCGGGCTGGGCGAAAAGCGGGGCGATGATCTCGCCCACCGCCACGCGTTCCCCCCTGAATTTGCGCTCCGCCAGCTCGGCCAGCGCCGGCGTGCCCAACGAGAGCACCCGGCAGCCCTGCGCGAATTCGGCGATCAGCCCCGAGAGATAAGGCCGGCGCACGGTGGCGGCCGTGGCCAGCACGCCGATGGTGCGGCTATGCGAGGCCCGCGCGGCCGGCTTGATGGGCGGCACGCACCCCACCACCGGCACGCCCAGGCTGGCGCGCAGCGCGGGCAGGGCGATGGTGCTGGCGGTGTTGCACGCCACCACCACCGCGCGCGGCGCCAGCGCCGCCACCGCGCGGCCCATCAGCGCGACGATATGGGGCAGCAAAATTTCATCGGGCTTCTGCCCATAGGGAAAAAACCCGGTATCTCCCAGATAGATCAGCGGTTCCTCGGGCGCCAGCTCGCGCACGGCGCGCACCACGCCCAACCCGCCGATACCCGAATCGAACACCAGCAATGTCATGCCTCGTCGGGCCCCGCGAACTCGGCATAACGGTGCACATGAATCGACATCAGCACCCCAAACCCCAGCATCACCGCCGTCAGTGCCGAGCCGCCATAGGAGATCAGCGGAATCGGCACCCCGCCGACCGGGATCAGCCCCATGACCATGGAGAGGTTGACGAAGCAATAGAGAAAGAAATTGGTCGAGATGCCCAGCGCCACCAGCCGCCCGTAAACATGCGTGCAGCTCACCGCCGTATAGAGCGCCAGCCCGATAATGGCGAATAACAGCCCGAGCACGCTCAGGCTGCCGAGATAGCCAAACTCCTCGGCGATGATGGTGAACACGAAATCGGTCTGTTTCTCGGGCAGGAAGTTGAGCTGGTTCTGCGTGCCGTGCAGATAGCCCTGCCCCGTGAGCCCGCCCGAGCCCAGGGCGATCTGGCTCTGGATGATGTTATACCCCGCCCCCAGCGGGTCTGAGCCCGGATTGAGGAAGGTGATGATGCGCGCTTTCTGGTAATCGTGCAGATGATGGTAGAGCACGGGCGCCGAGAGGGCGATGACCGCGATGACCAGCGCGAACCACCACCAGCGCACGCCCGCGCCCAGCAGCACCGTGGCGCCGATGGTGCCGGTGATCACCGCCGTGCCCAGATTCGGCTCTTTCAAAATCAGCGCCACGGGCACCAAAATCGCCGCCAGGGCGGGCAGCACGAACACCAGATTGCCGGTTTGCTCAGGCGTCGCGCGTTTGAAATAGGCCGCCAGCGCCATGGCCAGAAACAGCTTCATCAGCTCGGAGGGCTGAATTTCCATGCCGCCCAGCGTGATCCAGCGTTTGGCGCCGAGCCCGGTATGGCCGAATTTCATCACCACCAGCAGCAACAGCACGCCCACCGCATAAGCCGGCCAGGAGGCTTTGGCGATGACACGGATATCGACCATGGCAATGCCCAGCGCCACGATGAGCATGGCAATGAAGCGGATGATCTGGCCCTCGGCATAAGGCTGCGGGCTGCCCCCGGCGGCGGAATAGAGCGCGGCATAGCCCACCCCGGCCAGCGCGCACACACAGGCCACGAACAGCCAGTTCACCCGCAGCAGCTTGTGCGCCAGGCCAAAGGAATGGTCGCGCAGGCGCCGGCGCGGGCGGGCGGGGTCCAGGCTCATGCCCCCGAACTCACGGGCAGGGCCTGGGTGCCCGACTGGGCGGGGCCGGTGAGCGGCGCATCGCGCCCGGCGGGGTCGTTGGTCAGGGCGTAGGTCATCAGATCATGGGCAATGGGCGCGGCCGACTGGGCGCCGTAATTGCCGTGCTCAATCACCACCGCCACGGCGTAGCGCGGGTTGTCGAACGGCGCATAAGCCACAAACAGCGCGTTGGGGCGTTGTTCCCAGGCCATGGTCATGTCGTTGAACCCCTGCTGTTTCTCGGCGGCGGTGTTGTCATGGGTCTGGGCGGTGCCGGTCTTGCCCGCCATCTGCACGTTGGGCAGCGTCAGCCGCGCGCCATAGCCCGTGCCGTTGGGGGTATTGACCACCTCGAACAGCCCTTGGCGGATGATGGCGAGGTGGCGGTCATCGACGCCCAGATCGGGCCAGTCATTGGGGTCCGAGCCATCTTGCAGCACACCACCTACCCGCCGCGCGATATGCGGCCCCACGGCGGTGCCGGTGGCAATCCGTGCGATCATGGTGGCCAGCGCCAGCGGCGTGAGCTGGGTGTAGCCCTGGCCAATGCCCTGCACCACCGTGCTGCCCTGCACCCAGTGAATGCCGCGCGACTTCGCCCAGTCCAGCGTCGGCACCAGCCCGGTGGCGACATTGGGCATATCGGCCTGCAAATCCACCCCCAGCCCCATGGTGGTGGCCATGTCGGCGATCTTGTCGATACCCACCCGGAGCGCCACCTGATAGAAAAACACGTCGCAGCTCACCTGCAGCGCGGTGGTCACGGTAATCGAGCCATGCGCCGTGTGGTTATCGCACCAGAACACATGGTCGCCGAGCTTGAAAAACCCCGGGCAGGTGAGAATCGTGTGCTCATCGAGCACTCCGGCCTTCATGGCGGCCAGCGCCACGGTGGGCTTAAAGGTCGAGCCGGGCGCGAACAGCCCCGAGGTCGCCTTGTTCTGCAGCGGGTGTTTGGGGTCTTTCATCCAGCCATCCCACACATCGGCCGGCACGCCCTTGTCGAACAGCGAGGGGTCGAAGGATGGCGCGCTGGCCATGGCCAGCACCTCGCCATTGGTGGCGTCGAGCATCACCACCGCCCCGGCATTATCGCCCAGCCCCTGCACGGCCAGCTGCTGCAACCCGGCATCAATGGCCAGCGTCACCGTCTGGCCCGGCGTGCCGGGGTCGTGCGCCACCTCGCGCACCACCTCGCCATGCACATTGGTCTCGGTCTGCACAAAACCCGGCACGCCGCGCAGGCTCTCATCCTGGTAATCCTCGACCCCCGTGCGCCCCACACGCATGCCGGGCAGGGCCAGCACCGTGTCCGCGCGCGCCTCGCTTTGGCTGGGGCGGGCCACATAGCCCACCGCATGCGCCAAACCCGGCCCCAGCGGATAAACCCGCGAGGCGCCAACCTCCACCATCACGCCCGGCAAATTGGGGGTGTTGATCTCGATCGCGGCCATGTCCGGCCAGTCCAGATAATCCTTGAGCAGCACCGGAATATAGCGCGGCCGGCTTTGCACATCCTGGGCAATGCGGGTTTGCTCCTCGGGGGGGATGCTGACCAGCTTGAAGAAATTCTCCAGCACCAGCTGCGGCTCGGGCGCCATGGCCTGCAAAAACAGCGCCCGCCAATGCTGCTGGTTGCCCGCCACAATGGCGCCGAACCGGTCGGTGATCAGCCCGCGCTCGGGCGCCACAAGCCGCTCCGAGATCGAGTTATGCTCCGCCAGCAGGGCATATTTCGAGTGCTGGGTGATCTGTAAGTTATACAGCCTGGCGGCGATGCCGCCAAAAACCGCCGCCTGGCCGCCGCCAATCAGCAGCGCGCGGCGGGTAAAGGCCGCGCGTTCACGGGCAATCTTGCGCATCAGGCCAGCTCCACCGCCGCCGCCCCGCGGTGAGCGCGGATCAGCCCGGCCGCCAGCGCCGGATAGAGCGCGATGGCCGCCCCCGCCGCCAGCGCGCTTGGCCAAATGGGCAGCAGCGTGGCGCACAACAGCGACTGCCCCGCCCAGGCCAAGGTCATCGCGCCCAGCGCAAACCCCGCGAACACCGCCCAGATCAGGCGGAATTTCATCCCCACCAGCTGGTGGCGCAGCGCGATGGTCAGCCATTGCAGGCACAGCAGCAGCACCGCCCACAAGCCAGGCGGGGTATAGTCGAGCAGGTCGAGCACCAGCCCGATCACCCCGGTCAGCGCGGCGGGCAGCGAGGCCGGGCGGTAAATCGACCAGAAAAACACGCACCCCACAGCCAGCGCCGGGCGCAGGCTGGCCTGTCCGGGCAACCCAAAGGGCAGCCCCAGCGCCAGCAGCCCGGCCAGCAGCGTCACCGAGGGAAACAGCCAGCGGGCGGCGAGATCAAGCCGGCGCCACAGCGAGAGCGGCCGGCGGGCGGAAGCGGACAGCCGCGCCAAACTCAATGTCTCCGGTGGTGAGCCTGGGGGGCGGTGGGCACATGCCGGGCGGTGGGCGCCACATGCGGAATGGGGGTGAGCTCGGGCAGCGTCTGGGGATAGGTGAACAGCCGCAACAGCCGCAGGGCGGGCAGGTCGGCAAAGGGCAGCACCACCGGGTTGTTCTGGGCGTTATAATGCACCACCCCCACCGGCAGCCCGGGCGGAAACGCCCCGCCCTGGGCGCTGGTCAGCACCACATCGCCCTCATTGGGCGGGTTGCCGGGCGACCAGTAGAGCAGCGTCGGGTCATCGCCATTGGTGCCGGCCATCAAGGCGGGCGCGCCGCCCGGCCCCAGCGCCACGGGGATTCGGCTGTTGATATCGGTAATCAGCAGCACGCGCGCCGCGCGCGTTCCCTGCTCAATCACCCGCCCCGCCACGCCGCGCCCATCCATGGCCACCGCGCCGATCAGGCTGGGGGCATTATTACCGGGGGTGGGCACCAGCACCAGCACCGAGCGCGAATAAATTCCGCCCGTATCGGCCACCACCTCGCCGGTCACGGCGGCGGGGGCGTTGGCGGGCATATAGTTCAGCGCCGCCTTCAGGGCGTTGTTCTGCGCCTCCAGCGCCAGCGCCACGGCCTGCCATTGGGCCAGCCGGGCATTTTCGGCCCGCAACTGGGCATTTTCCGAGGCCAGCGCGACCAAATGCCCCACCGCGCCGGTTGAGTTGACCAGCGCCAGCACGGGCGGGGCGGCCAGCGCGTAAACCGGCGCCGTCAAATCATCAAATCCAGCGCGCAAATGCGCGTCGAACGCCTGGTCGGCCCGCCCGACCAGCACCACCCCCAGCGAGAGGGTGAGCATCACCGGAAAGGTGAGTTTCGAAAGGGCCTGGCGGAGCGGGATCGAAAGGCGGATCACCGTGCTTCTCTATCTGACGGGCTGAAGATGCGACCAGCCAATAGCCCCAAACGTCCCCCGCGCCCAGGGCAAAACACCCGAATCCAGCCCGCGAAGGTTGATTTTTACTATACGATTTTGTGAGATTCGTCCGCTCCGCTCAGGCGCGCCCCTCGCGGGCGCCAAAAATCGCCGTGCCCACGCGCACATGGGTGGCGCCATATCGTATGGCGGTCTCGAAATCCCCCGACATGCCCATCGAGCGCACGGCCAGCCCGTGGGCGTCGGCCATCTGGCGCAGGCGCTCGAAATAAGGCGCGGGGTCGGCGCCTTCGGGGGGAATGCACATCAGCCCCGTCAGCTGGGCGCCAAAGCGCGCGCGCATGGCACGAATGAACCCATCCGCCTCGGCGGTGGCGACACCGGATTTCTGCGGCTCATCGCCGATATTGACCTGCACCAGCAGCTCCGGGCAGCGCCCCAGCGCATCGGCCGCGCGTGCGATGGCATCAGCCAAAGCCACCCGGTCGAGGCTATCGATGGCGTCCGCGATCCGCACGGCCTCTTTTGCCTTGTTGGTCTGCAACCCGCCTATAATGTGCAGCCGCGCGCCGGGCAGCGGAAATTTCTCCGCCGCCTCCTGCACGCGGTTTTCGCCAAACACGCTCTGCCCGGCCAGCAGCGCGGCCTTTACCGCGTCTTGCGGGTGGGTCTTGCTCACCGCGATCAGGGTAATCTCCGCCGGGTCCCGCCCGCAGGCGCGCGCGGCCGTTTCCATACGGGCATGGATGGTTTCGAGATTCGTGCGGATCGCGTTAGGGTCGGTCATGGATCCAGCGTTAATCGCCTGGGCGCGCGCGGTAAAGCGCCGCCATTGCCTGCCGCCCTTGTGGTTTTTCACTGACCACACCCGCGCCCCCGCGCCGCTGGCCGTCATGGCCCGCCTGCCGCGCCGGTTGAGTGGCGTGGTCCTGCGCCTCGAAGGCTATCCCGCGCCCCTGGCTTTGGCCATGGCGGCGGCGCGCCTGTGCCGCGCGCGCGGGCTCGCGCTGGTGGCGGCCGATGCCCGGCTGGCCGCCCGGCTGGGGGTGGGCGTGCATTGGCGCGGCGGCCGGCGCGCGGGGGCGCGGCCAAGGCGCGGTCTGGCCAGCGCCTCGGCGCACGGGGTGGCCCAGCTGGTGGCCGCACGCCGCGCGGGCGCCGACCTCGCATTTCTCTCGCCGGTTTTTTCCACGCACAGCCATCCCGGCGCGCGCACGCTGGGCGCGCGCGGTTTCGCCGCCCTGGCGCGCCGCGCGGGCCCGGTGAAACCATTCGCCCTGGGCGGGATTTCCCCCCGCCGCCTGGCTGTTCTGGGGCCGCGCTGCGCCGGGCTGGGCGGTATCGATTTGTTCCTCAAGCCTTGATCGGCCAGGGGTTTTCAGCCCGCTCCAGCGGACACAACATCATACGACAACGCAACAATATAACTCCTCTAAAAAGATATAGAAATAAGCCTCCAACCTGTCACAAAACCGTCATAAACATTGAGAACATTACATGTTTTAAAAGTCATATTTAACCTTACTGTCATATAGATGTGGCGCCTGTGCCACAGTGTTACACGAAACACCCCATCCCCCTCCGCGGATGATTGCGCCGCCGCGCGACAAGCGTTTTAAGGGCGCCGGACGCTCGCGGCCCTCACAGGCCCGGGCGCAGAGCGAAGGCCCGGTCCCGACGGGGCCGCCAACGTAAACCGCCGGATCCCCGGCACACGAGGAGATACACATGCGCAAGATTCTTATGGCCACCGCCGCCTCGCTGGTCGCGCTGGCCGGCGCCGCCAATGCCCAGCCCGCCAAGCAAGTGGCTGCCCCCGGCACCATCGTCGTGCATCTGAACGGCTATCTGCAGTTCTCGGTCAACGCCTATGGCAATTCCGGCTTCAACGATGGCACCAACTACAACATGTCGACCGGCTCTTATAAGCTGAGCCCGGTCGGTGAAATCGGCGATGTCCGCCTCTATCCCGGCTTCGACGCCCAGACCGAAAACGGCATCTGGTACGGCGCCCAGGTTGAGCTGCGCACCACCACCTCGAACGCCGGCAAGGGCGTGAACGGCAACGCCGCCAACGGGGCTGGCGCTGGCAACATCTATGTCCGCCGCGCTTATGGCTATATCGGCACCCCCGATTACGGCTTCGTCCGCTTCGGCCAGACCGACTCCGCCTTCGACCTGCTGCAGCGCGGCGTGATCGAGTCCTTCGGCGACGGCGCCCAGTGGGCGGCCGATGGCGGCACCGCCAACGTGTTCGTGGGCGGCGGCCCCGCCACCTTCATCTACGCCGACCAGGGTGCGCTCTACACCACCAACAAGATCGTGCTGATCTCCCCCGCCGTCGAAGAGCCGGTGCTGGGCGGCAAGGTGTCGGCCATTGTTGGGTATGAGCCGAACTCGAACGGCCTCAAGGAAGGCTATGCCACCACCGCTGGCACGCTCGGCGCCAACGATGCCAGCATCGCCGGTGGCAGCAACGTCCGCCGCCGCAACACCGTCGACGCCATGGTCGATTACGACGTGAAGCTGAACGGCTTCGCCACCAAGGCCTCGGCCGGTTACCTCTATGGCTCGCCGCTCGGCAACCTCACCGGTCCCCAGGCCTACACCCCGCTCGGCGTGTTCCAGGCTGGTCTGCAGACCACCTATATGGGCGTGACCGTCGGCGCCAACGTCAAGGCCGGCCATGTCGAGGACGGCTACGCCTTCGCGCCCAAGGGCGGCCGCGCGGCGCTCGGCTACTCGCTGGGCGTGGCCTATGAGCTGGGCCCGATCTCCCTCGGCACCTCGTTCTTCGATGAGCAGAGCTCCGGCGCCTGGACCCCGGGCAGCACCTATGCCCGCACGCTGACCCAGTACGGCATCGCCGCTGGCGCCAATTATCAGCTGGCCAAGCCGATCGCGCTGTTCGTGCAGGGCATGTACTACCACAAGCACCAGCCCACCACGACCACCAAGGGCAATGCCCAGGGCGAGCTGATCTCCCTCGGCACCACCATCAAGTGGTAATCATCAGGTCCTTCGGGGCCGGCAAGGGGGCGGGCAACCGCCCCCTTTTTTATGGGCTGTGCGCTGGTTTATGCGCCCGTGCGCGGGCTGTTGTTGTTTGTCGGGGCGGCGCCTCTTGGCGGAACCCGGCTTGACCGCTAGAAAGCAGGCAGATTTGCCCTTGGAGAGCAGTTTTGCGGACATTAAAAACCCTGACGATCTCGGCCCCGCTTGCCGCCGCGCTCGCCCTCACCGCCTGCAGCGGCCTGCATACCTCGCAGGCCGAGCTTAACACCCCCGCCGATGCCGGGCAGAGCAGCGCCGGTTCCCCCTCGCTCTTCACCATTGGCAAAGGCAGCGCCGGCACCGCCCAGGCCACGCAAATCCAGGTGAACGCCTATCTCTGGCGCGCCAGCCTCGAAACCCTGGCCTTCATGCCGCTCGCTTCCGCCGACCCGTTCGGCGGCGTCATCATCACCGACTGGTACAGCCCGCCCGCCACCCCTGGCGAGCGCTTCAAGGTCACGGCCTATATTCTGGGCAAGCAGCTCACCGCCAACGCCATCAAGGTGAGCGTGTTCCACCAGGTCCAGCAGCCCGACGGCTCATGGGCCGATGCCCCCGCCGACCCCAGCACCGCCAGCGGGCTGGAGAACCGCATCCTGGCCGAGGCCGCCAACCTCCAGGCCGCGGCCGACGCCAGCAAGTAAGCCGCCGCGCCAGTGGCAAAACATCCCGCCCGGACCGCGAGGTCCGGGCGTTTTTATTGGCCCGCCCCGCGCTCGTGGACATGAGTAGATCAATTCCTTTCCTTCGCACATGCGATAAAACCGCTTCGTGCCAGCCAAAAGGAGCCCGATCATGCCGCATGTGGTGACGCTGAACGCCGGATCCTCGTCGATCAAATTCGCCCTCTTCAAGCTCAATGGCCACGAGCCCGAGGCCTTGGCCCTGGGTCTGGCCGAGCATCTGGGCGCCGAGCGCCATATCCGGGTGAAAGACGGCGCCGGCGTGGTGCTCTTCGAGCAGCGATGGACCGCCCGCGGCGAGGATTTCCACAAAGACGCGCTCGACCACGTGCTGGCCTGGCGCAAAACCGCCTTCCCCGCCGCCCAGGTGGTGGCGGCGGGCCACCGCGTGGTGCATGGCGGCCTGCGCTACGAGACCCCCACCCTGATCACCCCGGAAGTGCTGGCCTATCTCGAGACCCTCACCCCGCTGGCGCCGTTGCACGAGCCCCACAACCTCGCCGGCATCCGCGCCGCCCAGGCCGCCTGGCCGCATGTCCAGCAAGTGGCGTGTTTCGACACCAGCTTCCACCGCGCCCACCCCTGGGTGAACGACACCTTCGCCCTGCCCCGGGGATATTTCGATGAAGGCGTGCGCCGCTACGGGTTTCACGGCCTGTCTTATGAATATGTCACCGGCAAATTGCGCGAACTCGCCCCCCATCACGCGCAAGGCCGCGTCATCGTCGCGCATCTGGGCAATGGCGCCTCCATGTGCGCCATCCGCGATGGCGTTTCGGTCGCCAGCTCCATGGGCTTCACCGCCCTCGACGGCCTGCCCATGGGCACGCGCTGCGGCCAGCTCGACCCCGGCGTGGTGCTCTATATGCTGCAAACCAAGGGCATGACGCCCGCCCAGATCACCGACGTGCTTTATAAAGAGTCCGGCCTCAAGGGCCTGTCCGGCCTCTCGGCCGACATGCGCACCCTCGAGGAGGCCGGCACGCCCGAGGCCCGCCAGGCGATCGAGTATTTCGTCTTCCGCATCCGGCGCGAGGCCGGCGGCCTGGCGGCGGTGCTCAAGGGGCTCGATGCCTTCGTGTTCTGCGGCGGCATCGGTGAAAATGCCTGGCATGTGCGCGAGCGTGTCCTCGAGGGCATGGAGTGGATCGGCATCGAGCTCGACCGCGAGGCCAACCGCGCCAACGCGCCGGTCATTTCCTCACCCCGCTCGCGGGTCAAACTGTTCATCATCCCCACCAACGAGGAAGCGATGATCGCCCGCCACACCCTCGACGTAATCAGCCCCAAAACATAAAATCGCCCTGCGCGTGCTCCTCACGTCATCTCGCGATAGCGCCATAATCATCTGGTCTGAGCCTTCTGGTTCCGATCAGACGGTTATGGCTCTATAGCGGCAGCTCGATCTCCGCGCGCAACCCGCCCCCCGGCCGGTCGCGCAGCCGCAAATCCCCGCCATGCGCGCCAATGATATCGCGCGCGATGGCCAGTCCCAGCCCCGTGCCGCCCGGCTGCTCGCTTTCAAAGGGTTTTAGCAGCGTCTCGCGCTTCTCCGCCGGAATCCCCGGCCCGTCATCATCGATGAAAATGCGAAAACTCCGCGCCCCCGCATCGGCCGGGCGCGGCAAGGTCACCCAAATATGGCTGCCATGGCGGGCGGCATTGTCAATCAGGTTGGTCAGCGCGCGCCGCATGGCCTCGGGGCGCAGCCGCACCACCAGCCCCTGGGGCGCGCTCAGCGCCACCTGCGCGCCGCCCCGCCGACTGGCCGTGCACACATCCTCGAGCAGGCCGGCCATATCGGTGGCGCTGGCCTGCTCGCTGCCCTCGCCGCGCGCAAAGCTCAAATAAACCGCGATCAGCCGCTCCATTTCCTCAATATCGCTGATCATATCGGCATGGTCTTGCGGCTCCATGCCGGGCTGCATGGCCAGGGCCAGGCGCAGCCGCGTGAGGGGCGTGCGCAAATCATGCGAGATTCCGGCCAGCATGGTGGTGCGCTGGGCCAGAAACCGCCGCAGCCGTTCGCGCATGCGGTTGAAGGCGGTGGCGGCCCGCCGCACCTCAATCGCCCCTTCCGGCCGTATCGGCCCCTCATCGCGCCCCATGCCAAAGGCCTCGGCGGCCAGGGCCAGCCGCGTGATGCCGCGCACCTGCGTGCGCAAAAACAGCGCCGCGATGCCAAACACCAGCAGCGCCGTGCCGGTGAGCCAGATGAGAAACAGATAGAACGTGCCAATGAACAGCCGCTTGCGCGAGACCTCTATGCTCAGCACCCCGCCCGGCATCTGCACATTCACCACAATCACCCCGGGCAGATTATTCCAGTCCACATTGAACGGCCGGTCGAGCTCGTGGCTCAGCGCGTGTGCCAGATCCTGGTCCACCGGCCCCGGCGCATCGGGTGGGGGCAAATGGCGCAGCACCTCATTGGGCAAAAAGCTGGTCTGGAAGCCAAAATTCCGGGTCGCCTCCTGAATGATCAGCCCCTGGCGCGAGGGGTCGCGGCTCAGATCATCAACCATGAACGCGACATCGCCCGCCACCCCCCCAGCCAGCCGGCGCGAGAGCTCGTTCAAATGGTTGCCGTAAAAAATCTGCAGCGCCACCGCCTGCGAGAGCACCAGCGGCAGCAGCACAATCAGCAATGACCGCCCAAACAGCCCGCGCGGCAGCAGCCGCCGGACCAGTTTTTCCAGACCAAAGCCCCTCAGTCTCATGCGCCGGGCTTGAGCGAATAGCCCTTGCCGCGCACGGTGAGCAAAAAGCGCGGCTCTCTGGGGTCGGGCTCGATTTTGCGGCGCAGCCTGGTCACCTGCACGTCGATGGCGCGCTCATTCACATCGTCCAGCCCCAGCACCCCAGCCAGCGCCTCGCGGGAGAGCACCTCGTGCGGGCGGGCGGCAAAGGCGGTCAGCAGCGCCAGCTCCGAGCCGGTCAGCCGCACGCGCGCGCTCTGGCTCACCAGCTCGCCGCGTTCGGGGTCAAACAGTGCCTGGCCCATCTGCACGGGCCCGGCGGGCAAGGCGGGCGGCGCGGCGCGCCTGAGCATGGCCCGGATGCGCGCCACCAGCACGCGCGGGTCAAACGGCTTGCCCAGATAATCATCCGCCCCGGCCTCGAATCCGGCGACAATATCCTCAGGCGTGTCCCGGGCAGTGAGCAGCAAAATCGGCATGGCGGCGGCGCGCTCGCCGCGCAGGTCGGCGGTCAGCTCCAGCCCCGTCTCGCCGGGCATCATCACGTCGAGCACCATCAGGTCGAAATCCATGAAGCCCAGCTTCTCGCGCGCTTCTCCGGCCGAGGCCGCGCGTGTCACCCGAAATCCCTGTTCGGCCAGAAAGCGCCCCGCCAGCTGCGCCAGGCGCGCATCGTCGTCAACCAGCAGAATATGCGGCGCGTCCGCGCTCATCAGCGCGGCGGCTTGGGCTGGCGGTTCTGCTCCAGCGCGTCGAAATACTCGCGCCCCTGGTCGCGCATCAGCCCCTTGAGCACGCGCTTGAACCCATCCACCGCCGCGCCGCCCGCCTCGCGGTAAGCCACCACCAGCCGCTCGCGCTGGGCCTCGAACAGCCGCCGTTCCAGCGCGCCCCCGGCCTCGGTCAGGGTCAGCAGCCGCTGGCGCCGGTCCACGCTGCCGGGCACCTGGGCCACATAGCCTTCCTTGATCAGCGGCCCCAGCACGCGCGTCAGGCTCTGCTTGGTAATGCCCAGAATGGCCAGCAGCTCGCCCACCTTCAGCCCCGGCCGTCGGGCAATCCAGTGCAGGGTGCGGTGGTGGGCGCGGCCAAAGCCCAGCTCGGCCAAAATCGCATCGGGGGCGGCGGTCATGTCGCGCATGGCGAAAAACAACATGTCCTGCGCCAGCCTGATCTCGTCCTCGCGCAGAAATAAATGCCCGGCGCCTGGCGCCGCGGCGGGCTGAAGTTCACGTTTCACGCTACTATAGGATTGAGTCGTGGGGTCTTGCATGGCAGAATCGCATTCTTTGGTGGTACGCCATACCACGTATGGCAGTATGACTGACTTATGTGCAAGGTTTTTCTGGTTTATGACCCTAGCGCAAACGGAGTGATTTGACCATGGCGCTTGTTCCTTTTGACGATCGTGACGGCTTCATCTGGTGGGATGGCATGATGATCCCCTGGCGTGACGCCAAGCTTCACGTATTGAGCCATGGGTTGCACTATGCTTCTGCCGTGTTTGAGGGCGAGCGCTCCTATGGTGGCAATATCTTCAAGCTCGATGAGCACACCGACCGTCTCATCGAATCGGGCCGCATCCTCGGCTTCGAGATTCCCTTCACCCACGAGCAGATCAATCAGGCCTGCATCGATGTGTTGAAGGCCAACAACCTGACCGACGCCTATCTCCGCCCGCTGGCGTGGCGCGGCTCCGAGCAGCTGGCCGTGTCGGCGCAACTCACCAAAATCCACCTGATGGTGGCGTGCTGGGAGTGGCCGAACCTGTTTGGCGCCGACCGCATGAAGGGCGTGCGCCTGGGCATTGCCGATTGGCGCCGCCCGCACCCCAAAACCGCCCCCACGGCGGCCAAGGCGGCGGGGCTCTACATGATCGGCACCATGAGCAAGCACAAGGCCGAGGAGCAGGGCTTCAACGACGCCCTGATGTACACCTGGGACGGGTTCGTGGGTGAGGTAACGGGCGCCAACATCTTCTTCGTGATCGATGGCAAGCTCCACACCCCCATCCCGGATTGCTTCCTTGATGGCATCACCCGCAAAACCGTCATCGGCCTGGCCAAGGCCCGTGGCATCGAGGTGATCGAGCGTCACATGAAGCCCGAGGAGATGGCCCTCTCGAAGGAAGCCTTCGTCACCGGCACGGCCGCCGAGATCACCCCTGTCCGCCAGATCGGCGATCTGCATTTCGAGCCGACCCAGATCACCGAAATGCTGAAATCCGACTATGAGGCGCTGGTGATGATGTCCCCCGAGGAAGTGAAGCGCCGCGCCGCCTGAGCGCTCTAAAACATCAAAAGTTTTTGGGGGTGTGGGGGCTTTTTGCAAAAAGCCCCCACGGTCTTTTGGCCCCTTTTTTGTAAAAAAGGGGCCAAGCCCCCAAAAAACTTTTAATTCTTTCAGAAGTTTATCGCACCCGCGCGCAAGGCCGCCGCCAGCTGCGCAAAGGCCTTGGCGCGGTGGCTTATGCGCTCCTTCTCCGCCCCCAGCTCGGCAAAACTCTGCTCATAGCCATCGGGAATAAAGAGCGGATCATAGCCGAATCCGCCCAAACCGCGCGGCTCGGGGGCAATATGCCCATGCGCCTCGCCCACATAGGTATGGGTGGTGCCATCGGGCAGCGCCAGGCACAGGGCGGCGGTAAAATAGGCCCGCGCCTCGCCGCGCTCCGCCACGGCCTGCAAAATGCGCGCGAACGCCGCCGGATAATCGCCCCCCGCATAGCGCGCCGACTGCACGCCCGGTCCCCCGCCCAGCGCCGCCACGCTCAGGCCCGAATCATCGGCCAAGGCGGGTAACCCCGCGGCCCGCGCCGCCGTCAGCGCCTTAAGGCGCGCATTGCCCGCGAAATCGGGCGCGCTCTCCTCGGGTTCGGGCAGCCCCAGCTCGCCCGCGCTTTTCAGCGCGAAGCCCAGCGGCGCCAGCAGTGGCGAGAATTCCTTCAGCTTGCCCGCGTTATGCGTGGCGATCACCAGCGTCTTCATGCGTGCCCCGCCGCGCCCGAGAGCATCGCCGGGTCGATTTTCAGCTTACCCAGCGCCCGCGCCCATTTCGCCTCGTTTTTGGCATCGAACATAATGGCGTCATCCGCCGGCACGGTCAGCCATGAATTTTGCAAAATTTCCTCCTCCAGCTGCCCCGCGCCCCAGCCCGCATAGCCCAGCACCAGCCGCGCCTTGGCCGGCCCGCCGCCTTCGGCGATCGCCTGCAAAACATCCAGGCTGGCGGTGAGCAAATGCGTGCCGTCCACGTCCAGGCTGGCCGTCGAGGCCCAGTCGGCGGTGTGCAGCACAAAGCCGCGCGTATCATCCACCGGCCCGCCCGCCCCCAGCGCGATTTCGCGCAAGGGCGGCGCGGGCTGCACGCCCAGCTGGCGCAAAAGCTCGGGAAATTTCTGGTTTTTGAGCGGTTTGTTCAGCACCACCCCCATGGCGCCCTCGGCGCTGTGAGCGCACATGAAAATCACGCTCTGCGCGAAGCGCGCATCGCCCATCGCGGGCATGGCAATTAAAATCTGGCCAGTCAGCCAGCAAGGGGCGGGTTTATCGTCTCGGGCACTCATGCCCCCAATATAAGGCACAGCCACGGGCGGTTGCCAGTCCTCACCGCCTGTCCAAGCCGGCGCTCTTCACCAAACCGGCCAGTTCGGCTACGAAGCCGTAATCTGGAGCGCGCGCGGGCGCCACCGCCTGGTGGGGTCTCGTTCGCCAGCGCGCTTCCCAATCATTGCCAAGCGGGGACCGCATGATCAAACTGGGCGACAAACTACCTGCCATGAAGCTCATGATCGCGACGGGCGAAGGCCCGCGCGAGGCCGACACGGCCGAGCTTCTGGGCCAGGGCAAAGTGGTGCTGTTCGCCGTGCCCGGCGCCTTCACCCCCACCTGCTCGGCCAAGCATGTGCCGGGCTTCGTTAAGCTGGCCCCCGAATTCAAGGCCAAGGGCGTTGAGCGCATCGTGTGCCTGGCGGTCAACGACGCCTTCGTGCTCGGCGCCTGGGCCAAGGACCAGAAATCCGGCGATGCCGTCATCATGCTGGCCGATGGCTCGGCCGCCTTCACCAAGGCGCTGGGGCTCGAGCTCGACCTCACGGCGCGCGGCATGGGCGTGCGCAGCCAGCGTTTCGCGCTCATCGCCGAAGAGGGCGTGGTCACCCGCCTGTTCGTCGAGGAGCCGGGCGGTTTCGAGGTCAGCCGCGCCGAGGCCGTGCTCGAAGCGCTCTAAGGCCGCGCGCCATGTCTCTCGCCCTCACCGTGGTGGTGCCGTGCTATAACGAGCGCGCCAACATCGCCCCCATGGTCACCGCCCTCGATGCCGCGCTCACCGGCATCGCCTGGGAGGTGGTGTTTGTCGATGATGACAGCCCCGACGGCACCGCCGCCGAAGCCCGCCGCCTCGCCCAAACCGATCCCCGCGTGCGCTGCCTGCGCCGCATCGGCCGGCGCGGCCTGTCCTCGGCGGTCATCGAGGGCGCGCTGTCCTCCTCCGCCGCGTATGTCGCCGTCATCGATGGCGATCTCCAGCACGATGAAACCCGCCTGCCGCCGATGCTCCAGGCCGTGCGCGAGGGCGCCGACATGGCGATCGGCTCGCGCCACGTCGCGGGCGGCGATTCCGCCGGCCTGTCCTCGCCCCTGCGCGTCAAACTCTCCGAAACCGGCATAAGCTGGGCGCAAAAATTCACCCACACCCGCATCACCGACCCCATGTCGGGCTTCTTCCTCACCCGCCGCGAGCTGTTCGAGCAGCTGGCCAGGCGGCTCAACGGCCAGGGCTTCAAAATCCTGCTCGATCTGGTCATGGCCTCGCCCACACCGCTCAAGGTGGCCGAGATCCCTTATAAATTCCGCCCCCGCCAGGCTGGCGAGAGCAAGCTCGATATTCTGGTCATGCTGCAATTCGCCGGCATGCTGCTCGACCGGCTGCTGGGCGGCGTGGTGCCGCTGCGCTTCATCGCCTTCGCGCTGGTGGGCGCGCTGGGCGTGCTGGTCAATCTGGTGGTGCTCGAGCTGGCGCGCGGCGCCGGGCTGGGCTTCTCGGCGGCGCAAACCATCGGCACCATCGCCGCCATGGCGGCCAATTTCCAGCTCAACAATCAGCTCACCTACCGCGCCAACCGGCTCAAGGGCGCGCGCGCCTGGCGCGGGCTGGTGCTGTTCATGCTGGTCTGCGGGCTGGGCGCCATCGCCAATATCGGCATCGCCAACACGCTCTACGCCGAAAACGGCCATGGGCTGGCGGCGGGCGCGGCGGGCGCGGTGGTCGGCGTGGTGTGGAACTATGCCGTCTCCTCAACGCTCGTCTGGCGGGTGCGTTAGGGCGGCCATGCGCGCGCGCTGGCTCATTGGCGGGGCATTGGCCGCGCTCACCCTGCTCCGCCTCCTTGTTGCCGCCCGGCTGGAACTGGCGCCCGACGAAGCCTATTACGCCCTCTGGGCCGCGCATCTCCAGCCCGGCTATTACGACCACCCGCCCATGGTGGCGCTGTTCATCCGCGCGGGTGAGGCGGTGTTTGGCAAAACCGCGCTGGGCGTGCGGCTGCTGGCGCCGTTCTCGGCGCTGCTCGGCGCGCTGCTGCTGTGGGATGCCGCCGACCGCCTGTTCCCCGCCCATAAGCCCGGGGCGCTTGCCGCGCTGCTGCTCAACGCCACCCTGCTGATTGGCACCGGCGCCATCATCATCACCCCCGACACGCCGCTCCTGCTGTTCTGGTCTGCCGCCCTCAACGCGCTCGCGCGGGTGATCGAGACCGGCCAGCCCCGCTGGTGGCTGGCGGCGGGGCTGGCCATGGGGCTGGCGCTGCTTTCCAAATACACCGCGCTGCTGTTTCTCATCGCGGCGTTTTTCTGGCTGCTTTCCTGCCCCTGGGGCCGCGCGCGGCTGCGCACGCCCTGGCCCTGGCTGGCCGCGGCCCTGGCCCTGCTGGTCTTCGCCCCCGATATCGCCTGGAACGCCGCCCATCACTGGGTCAGCTACGCCAAACAAGGCGGCCGGGTCGATGGCTTCAAGCCCGCCCGCAGCCTGCAATTCCTGGGCGAGCTGGTGGGTGGCCAACTCGGCCTGCTCACGCCGGGCATTTTCGTGCTCGCCTTGGCCGGCACCTGGCGGCTGCGCCACGCCGCCCACCCCGCCGCCAGCTTGCTGCTCTGGCTCACCCTCACCCCGGCGGCGGTGATGTTCGAGCATGTGCTCACCGGCCGGGTGCAGGCCAACTGGATGGCCATTCTCTACCCCTCGCTGCTCATCGCCGCCGCCCTGCCGCCCGCGCCCGCGCTGCGCCGCTGGGTCACGCCCGCCCTGGCGCTGGGCTTCGCGCTCTCGGGTCTGGTCTATGTTCAGGCGCTCACCCTGGCGCTGCCCCTGCCGCCCCGGCTCGACCCCATCGCCCTCCAGCTGGCCGGCTGGCGCGCGCTCACGGCCCAAATCGCCGCCGAGGCCACGGCGCTCAACGCCCCCTATGTCACCGCCGATAATTACGCCCTGAGCGCCGAGCTGGTATTTTACGGCCCGCCTGCGCTGCGCGTGGTCGGGTTCACGCCGCGCTGGTCTTATTTCACGGGCTACGCCCCGGCGCCGGTGGCCGGGGTGGCGGGGCTGCTGGTCACCCACAGCCTCACATTTCCCTGCCATCAGCTGGCCAGCCTCACCCGCCAGGCCGGCGGCCGGGTGGTGCAGCCCTACCGGGTCTGCGCCCTCATTCCCGGCAAGCCGGGCCGCGAAATCCCCCACCCATAACCGCCCCGGCGGTCAGAACTGGTCCTTGGCCGCGCGCAGCAGCCCAAACGCTTCGGCCGATTGCGCGCGCAAAAACGGATTGGTCGCGCGCTCCACCCCCAGCGTCACCGGAATCGTCGCCCGCCCCGCCTCGCGCAGCGCCGCGATCTCGGCCGCCCGCGAGATCAGCGCCTGGTTATCCGGGTCGGCATGCAAGGCGAATTTGGCGTTCGAGGCGCTATATTCATGCGCGCAGGCCACCAGCGTGTCATCGGGCAGCGGCCCGAATTTGGCGAACGAGTCAAACATCTGCGCGGCACTGCCCTCGAACAGCCGCCCGCAGCCGAGTGAGAACAGCGTATCGCCAGGCAGCAGAATATGCCCGTCCTCGATATAATAAGCGATATGCCCAAGCGTGTGCCCCGGCACCTCGATCACCCTGAGCGTGGCCGCGCCGAACGGCACGTTATCGCCCTCGCTCACCGCCACATCCAGCTTTGGCAGCCGCGCCTCATCGCCCCTGAACCCCACGATCTTCGCGCCAAACGCGGCGCGCAGCTCATCGGCCCCGCCAATATGGTCGGCATGGTGGTGGGTGAGGAAAATGAAATCCAGCCGCCCCTCCTCGGCGCGCAGCGCGTCCGCCACCGGCCCGGCCTCGCCCGGGTCCACCACCGCCACCAGCCCCGAGACCGGCTCACGCAGAATCCAGGCATAATTATCCGAAAACATCGGCACGGCCCGCAGGCTCACGGTCATCTCTGTCGCTCCTTCCGCTAATTGAGGTTATATAAGCGCAATGGCGATCGATGCACGAGACGTGGCCGGTTTTTATGCCTCGCCCCTGGGCCGCAAGGTGGCGGCCCGGCTGGGCGCGGCGCTGTCGGGGCTGTGGCCCCAGGCCAAGGGTCTCGACCTGCTGGGCCTCGGCTTCACCGGGCCTTATCTGCCGCTCTGGGCGGGTGGCGCGCGGCGTGTCATCGCTTTTTCCCCCGCCGCCATGGGTCCAGCCCCCTGGCCCGCCGGCCGTCCCGGCCTCGCCTGCACCGGCGATGAAGACAGCCTCCCCTTTCCCGATCTCTCCTTCGATCGCATCCTCATCGTCCATGGGCTCGAACATGCCGACAGCGCCAGGCGTTACCTGCGCGAGGCCTGGCGCCTGTTGCGCGATGATGGGCGGCTGATCGTGGTCACCCCCAGCCGGCGCGGCCTCTGGGCCTATGCCGAGCGCACGCCCTTTGGCCATGGCGAGCCTTATTCCGAGCGCCAGATCGCCCGGCTGCTCACCAGCGCCTTCTTTCAGGTCGAGGCCCAGCGCGCCGCGCTCTACGCCCCGCCGGTCTCCTGGCCGCCCGTGCTCAGCCTGTTCGGCGCCACCGAGAGCCTGGGCGCGCGCCTCGCCCCCCATTTCGCCGGCATCACCATCGCCGAGGCGAGCAAGGCCATGCATGGTCTCATCCCCGCCGGCGCCCGGCGCGCGGGGCGCCGGGTCTTCGCCGACCTCACCGGCTCACTGCACCGCCAGACGCGGGAGCGTCTTCACCATCTCCCCCCGCCCCCAAAGCCTGATCACGTCACTCTGGTTTGATCTGGGGCGCCGGCGGGGTGAAGTAATAGCTGTAGGGAAACGCCACCCCCGCCGCATCCAGCCGGGGCTTGAGCCGGGCATAAAATTCGCGCCGCACCGCCCAATGCTGGCCCGGCCCCGTGCGAATGCGCCCGGTAAACACCATGCCGTTCATCGAGAGTTCATCAAGCCCGTAAAGCTGCAAATCATCGCGGATCATCGGGCCAAACACCTCATCGCCGCGCAACTCCGCCGCCACCTCGCGGATAATGCCAAACACCTGGCGCGGATCGGCATGATACTCCAGCTGCACAGAAAAGGCGGCATAGGAGAAATCGCGCGTCATGTTGGTCACGGTGCCGACCGAAGAGAACGGAATGATGTTGAGCGAGCCGTCATTGCCGCGCAGCCTGATGGTTCGGATGGATAATTGCTCCACCACCCCGTTCAGCCCGCCGACCGACACATAATCCCCCACCTGCAAGGCATCCTCGAGCAGCAGAAACAGCCCCGTGATCACATCCTGCACCAGCTTCTGGCTGCCAAACCCGACCGCGATGCCAATCACCGAGGCGCCCGCCACCAGCCCGGTGGCATTCACCCCAATTTCAGCCAGCCCCGTCAGCCCCGCCACCGTGCCGACAATAATCGCCACCAGCGTGCGCAGCATCGGGCGCAGCGTGCGCAGCCGCGCCGAGTGCCGGGCGCGCCCGGCCTCGGTCAGCCGCTCAATCCGCGCCTGCAAGGCGATATTGAACGCCTCCCACAGCGTCAGCGCAGCCGCCAGCGTCACGGCAATCGACATCAGCGCCGAGATCAGCGCGTGGCTCAACGGGTCGGCGAGCAGCCAGCCCAGCGCGCCAAACCCCCAGCCCTGCAACACCAGCAAAACCGTGCCCGCCAAAATCGCCGCCCCCAGCACCAGGCGCATGAAGGGCACATAGGCCCGGGCGCGCGCATGCAGCAGCGGGTGGCGGGGTGGCGGCGCATCGGCCTCATGGTGGTGGGGCGGCAAAAGCCGTTCCAGCGCCAGCACCAGCCCGGTCCAGGCCAGCCGCCCCAGCACCAGCCCCAGCATCGGCACCAGCACAAAGCGCAACATCTCGCCCTGGGCATTGGCCACGCCGCCCGCCCAGGCCAGCCACAGCGCCAGCACATAAATCATCACCGGCCAGTGCCACACCGCGCCCAGCCGGCGGCGCAAATCGGCGGCCACGCCGGTGCGGCCGGGTTGGCCGCACAGCCAGCGTGCCACCGGCCGGCGCGCCTGCCATACCGCCAGCACCAGCTCCACATGCACCATCAGCACCACCAGCTTGACCAGCGGCGCGGCATCGGCGTGGGCGAGGCCCAAAATCTCGGTGGCCGAAACCAGGCAATAGCCAGCAAACACGGTGCCAAACAGCACGCCGCCCCAGCTACGCGCCCATTGCGCGCGGGGCGTGGTCAGCTGCACCAGCCGCAGGCTCGGCGCGGCCGGCGCCACCAGTACCTCAAGCCCCACCAGCGCCCCGCGCCAGAGTAAAAACCCATTGCCCAGCCCCACCACAAACAGCGTGGCCGCGCGCGAGCCGGGCTCGCCCAGCGCCAGCAGCCCGCCCAGCCCGAGCCCAAAGCCCAGCAGCGGCAGCAGCCTGAGCCCCATGGCCAGCAGCGCGAATCCAACCCGCCGCGCCCATGCCGGCACCGACACGGGCGGCGTGCCCTGCGCCTCGCTGGCGCCGGCCTCGGCATCGGCCAGCCCCTGATTATCGGCATCGGGCAGAAATTCACGCGGGCCGGGCCGGGCCTTGCGCGCGCACCAGCTCAGGGGCCGGCGCAGCAGGCGGGCAATCACGGCCCAGCAGACCAAGGCGGGCAGTAAGGTGCTGCCCAGCGCCCGCCCCAGCGAGAGCACCGCCGCCCGGTGCGCGGGCTGGCTGGGCAAGCTGACGGCCCAGGTGAAAACCGGTTTCAGCCGGAGGGCGTTGTGCAAATTGTCCAGAAACGCCCCAAGCCCGCGCACCGCCGCGCCCGCCAGCGCCGCCCCGGGCGCAAAGCCGAGCGCGCTGGTGCCGAAGGGGGCGTCTATGTCGGGCGCCGGCGCGGCGCCGGCCTTGGCGGTCAGCACGGCGAGCGGCGAGCCGGGAATGATCGGCACGCCAGATGCCGGCGCGCTGGCTGGCGCGCTGGCGGGGGTGGCCGTGGCGGCCGGTGCGGCGGCGCTGGCCGCATTGGGCAGCAGCAGGGCCAGAAGAACGAGAAGGGCGGGCAGGCGCATAGCGCCGCACCTGAAACGACCCGTGGCCGCTGTCAACCGGGCGTGCCTATCGGAATCCGTGATTCCGTGATTATATTCGCGTCATGAAAACGGTTCTGCTCATCCTGCTGGCGCTCGACATGCTGGCCGTGCTGGGGGTGATGTTCGCGGGCGCCTTTGGCATGGCCAAACCCGACCGCGACCCGCGCACCTCCAACCGGCTCATGCGTTTGCGCGTCACGCTGCAAGCGGTGGCGGTCGGGCTGGTTGTGCTGCTGCTGCTCAACGGGTGAGCATGAGCGCCACGCTGTTCGGCGTCGAAACCCCGGGCCTTTGCCAGCTGCCCGGCTTCGCCCGCGCGCATGAGAACGCAGTGATCGCCCTGATCGGCGCGATCGCCGCGCAGGCTCCGTTTCGCACCATGCTCACCCCAGGCGGTGGCCGGCTCTCGGCGGCCATGACCAATTGCGGCCAGGCCGGCTGGGTCAGCGACCGGCGCGGCTATCGCTATGAGCGCACCGACCCGCTCAGCCGCCAGCCCTGGCCCGCCATGCCCGGCCTGTTCCAAACCCTCGCCCAAAACGCCGCTCACCAGGCCGGTTTCCCCGGCTTCACCCCCGATGTCTGCCTCATCAACCGCTATGAGCCGGGCGCCAAAATGGCCCTCCACCAGGACCGCGACGAGGCCGATTTCACCGCCCCCATCGTCTCGGTCTCGCTGGGCCTGGCCGCCACCTTCCTCTGGGGCGGCCCAACACGAGCCGCCAAGGCGCAAAAACTGCCGCTCTTCAGTGGCGATGTGGTGGTCTGGGGCGGCCCGGCGCGGCTCACTTTCCACGGCATCGCGCCGCTCAAGCCCGGCCCCCATAAGCTCGGCCTGCGCTACAACCTCACCTTCCGCCGCGCGCTGTGATCGCCTCCCTCGAAACCAAGCGCCTGCTCCTGCGTGGCGTGCACCCCACCGACGCCCCCAGCCTGCAACGTCATTTCAACGATTACGAGGTGATACGCTGGCTCAGCCACCACGTACCCTGGCCCTATCCGCGCAACGGCGTGGCGCGGTTCATCAACTCCATCCTGCCGGCCCAGGGGCGTGAACGCTGGGTCTGGACCATCCGCCTCAAATCCAGCCCCCATGAAGCCATCGGCATCATCGAGCTGCGCGCCGGCGAGGGCTGCAATCGCGGCTTCTGGCTTGGCCGCGCCTTTTGGGGCCATGGCATCATGAGCGAGGCCGAGCGCGCCGTGACCGCCCATGCCTTCATGGTGCTGGGCTTCGAGCGCCTGCGCCTCGACAATGCGCGCGGCAATGTCCGCTCGCGGCGGGTCAAAGAAAAAGCGGGCGCCACGCTGCGTTACGTGGAGCCCGCCCGTTTCGTCGATCCCACGCTCCATGAACAGGAGATCTGGGAACTGACCTTCGCGGCCTGGCGCCAGCGGCCATAGCCGCCAGCGCCCCCCCGCTCTTATTCCTCGGCCACGATATCCGCGACCCGCGTGCCATAGCCCGAGGGACGGAAGAAGATCACGCCAATCACCAGCCCGCCAATACCCACGATCTTGACCGTGAGGTTGAAGGTGGTGAGCGCATAAAGCCCCAGCCCGAACAAGCTGAGCGCCGAGAGGCCGGGATAGAGCACATAATGCACGAAATCCCACGCCGAGCTCTTGAGGCTGTCGCGATACACCCAGGCGCACACCAGCCCGGCGAGGCCGTAATAATAGCACACCTGCACCGCGATGGCGCTGACCGAGTCGTTCAAAATGGTCGAGATGCTGGGCATGAAGCTGGAGATGAAAATCACCACCACGCCCACCACCAGCAGCAGATACATGGTGCGCACCGGCGTCACGGTCCGCTCATGCACCTGGCCGAAATAGGTCGGCAGCGCGCGGTCGCGGCCCATGGCGAACAGGGTGCGCGAGAATTGCAGCATGGTGGTCTCGAGCGTGGCGACCGAGGAGAGAATCAGCGCCAGCGACGCGGCATACCCGCCCACCGGCCCCAGCCCCGAAGCCACCGCGACATGATAGATCAGGTTATCCGAGAAGCCCGAGGCATCGGAGAGCGAGAAGATCAGCAGCGCCGCCAGCGTGAAGGCGATGAACGAGGCAATGGTGGCGAAGATCGAGAGAAACCCGCCCTGCCCTGCGGCATTATATTCGTGGCCCTTGGTTTCTTCAGCCAGGTTGGCGGTCACGTCCCAGCCCCAATAGAGAAACACGGTGGCCAGCGCGGCGGGGGCGAACTGCCCGGCGGGATAGTTGAAGCCAAACCACGACCACGAGAAGGGGTTCGCCGTATGCCCGGCCGAATGCACGAACGCGGCAATGGCGATGATGAACAAAATCCCCAGCTCGATGGTGCTCATCACCACCTGAATGCGGCTGGTCAGCTCAATGCCCGCGATCAGCACCAGCCCGATGACCAGAAACCACACCGCGCCAATGCCGGTGGTCAGCCACACATTGCTGGCGAGATTGGGGTCGAACAGGTCGATGGTGGCCGTGCCCAGCGGCACCGAGCCGGTGACCATGAACACCATTGCCGCAACCAGCAGCGCCCAGCCTGAAAAATAGCCAAAAAAACCACCAAAAACAGACTTGGTCCACTCATAGGCGGCACCGGCATTGGCCATCTTGGCGGTCAGCCCCTTATAGGCCACCGCGATGCCCAGCATCGGCACGGCGAAAATCAGCAGCGCGTTGAGCGACACCATGCCCGCCGTCGAGAGCAGCCCGGCAATCGCCACCGCGATCGAGTAAGCAGGCGCCGAGCCCGCCACACCCATGATGATCGATTCAAAAAATGACAGCGAATTCGCTTTAAGTTTCGTACTCACACCCGTCTCCCTTTTGTTTACGCTGTTGTTGCAGGTTGCTGTTGCGTGATGCAATGAATATTGCCGCCACCCAACAAAATCTCACGCGCCATCACCTGCACCACCTCACGATCCGGGAATAAACGCGCCAGCACGTCGCGCGCGGGCGCATCAGTCTCGGTCCCAAAAGCCGGTGCAATAATCGCGCCATTGGCCATGTAGAAATTCACATAAGAGGCCGCGAGCCGCTCGCCCGCCGCCCGGCTCATGCCTGAAGCCGTGGCATCGATGCCCCCGGCCTCCTCGGCGCTGTAAGCCATCGGCGCGGGCATGGGCATGCGCACCACCTCCAGCGCCCGGCCCCTGGCATCCACCGCCCCCGCCAGCCGCGCCTCGGCCGCGCGCGAAACCTCATAATGCGGGTCGGCCGGGTCATCGCACCACGAAAGCAGCACCACGCCCGGGCGCGCGAAACAGGCGAGATTATCAATATGGCCGTTGGTCTCGTCGCCGGGCACGCCTCTCTCAACCCAAATCACCTTGTTAACGCCCAGATACTCGCCCAGCATCCGCTCCATATCCGCGCGGGTCACGCCCCGGTTGCGGTTCTCATTCAGCCCGCATTCCTCGCACATCAAAACCGTGCCCTCGCCATCCACATGAATGGCGCCGCCCTCCATCACCAGCGGCGCGCGAAAGCGCCGCCCGCGCGTCAGCTCCAGCATCTTGGCGGCCACCTGGTCATCCAAATCCCAGGGAAAATACAAGCCGCCCTCCAGCCCACCCCAGGCGTTGAACGGCCAATCCACCCCGCCCAACACACCGCCCGGCCCAACCAGAAACGAACAGCCCACATCGCGCGCCCACGAATCATTCGTGCTCATCTCCACCACCCGCACACCGGCGGGCAGCATCGCGCGCGCATTCTCAAACTGGCGGGCGCTCACCAGCATCGTCACCGGCTCAAACCGCGCAATCGCCGCCGCCACCGCCGCAAAAGCACGCTGCGCCGGCTTCGCCCCCAGCCGCCAATTATCCGGCCGCTCCGGCCAGATCATCCAACACCCCTCATGCGCCGCCCACTCGGGCGGCATCACAAACCCAGCCTCACGCGGTGTGGTCATGTCGGTCTCCCTTGATGGGGGCTTCGCCCCTTACACCTGCCAGGGGGGCGCTGCCCCCCTTAACCCCCCGCCAAGGGCCGAGAGGCCCTTGGATCCCATCCGGTTTCTCGGTGGTCCCCCCACAAGGGGGGGACCACCGAGACACCGATTTAGTGAGGTCCAGGGGCTCGGCCCCTGGCAGAGGTCCAGGAGGCAGCGCCTCCTGGTGGGGGTATGGGGGCGAAGCCCCCATTGGAGCGCCCTCCATCACCGCGCCGCCTGGTGGCGTGTGCTGCCATCGAGGGTGAGCAGGGGCGTGTAGAGTTCGGGCCGCCGGTCGCGGAACACGCCCCAGGAATTGCGCTGCTGGCGGATGGCGTCGAGGTCGAAGGTGGCGGTGAGGATGGCCTCCTCCGCGCGGTTGGCTTCAAGCACTTTGGCGCCGGTCTGGTCGGCGATGAAGGATGAGCCATAGAAGGTGATATGTGTGCCTTTCCGCCCGGCCTCGCGGCCGATGCGGTTGGAGGCGACCAGCGGGGTGAGGTTGGCGGCGGCGTGGCCTTGCATGGTGCGCTGCCAATGTCCCGCGCTGTCGAGCCCGTCATCTTGCGGCTCCGAGCCGATGGCGGTGGGGTAGAAGAGCAGCTCCGCGCCCATCAGGGCCATGGCGCGCGCGCATTCGGGAAACCACTGATCCCAGCAAATACCGACGCCAATGCGGGCGAATTTCGTATCCCACACCTTAAAACCGGTATCGCCGGGCGAGAAATAGAATTTCTCCGAGTAGCCCGGCCCGTCGGGGATATGCGATTTGCGGTAATGCCCCAGCACTTCGCCGCCGGCATCCACAATCACGACTGTATTGAACAAGCTCTGCCCGGCGCGCTCATAAACCGAAACGGGCAGCACCACGTTCAGCTCGCGCGCCAGCTCCACGCAGCGTTTCACCGCCGGATTTTCCTCAAGCGGCACGGCGAGCTTTAAAAACTCATAAATCTGGTCCTGGCAGAAATAAGGCGTCTCGAAGAGTTCCTGAATCAGGATGATCTGCGCGCCCTGCCGGGCCGCCTCGCGAATCAGCCGCTCAACCTGGGCGATATTCTCACCCGGCTGGTCGGAGCAGGCCATTTGCGTGGCCGCGACGGTAACATTACGCATAGGGCCTGCTCCTCATTGTTCAGGCGTTTTTCAGGTAAGCGTCATATTCAACATCCGAGATACGCTTGCGCATCTCGGAAATCTCCTGGCGCTTACAGGCGGTAAACAAACGCTGGAACTCATGGCCGAATATATCGGCGATCACGGCCGAGTTGGCGAACCGGTCGACCGCGCTCGACCAGGCAATGGGCAGCGGCGGCGCCGAGGCGCTGCGTGCCGTGCCAATGCTTTCCGGCCCCGGGCTTGCCTGCGTCTCCAGCCCAATCAGCGCCGAGCCCAGCAGTGAGGCAAAGGCCAGATACGGGTTGCAGTCGGCGCCGGCCACGCGGTGCTCGAGCCGCGAGGCCGAAACATCGGCGGTGATCACGCGCAGCGCCGCCATGCGGTTATCATGCCCCCAGTCGCCATAGGTGGGCGCATGCACGCCCGGCGCGAACCGGCGGTAGGAGTTGGCATGGGGGGCGAGGGTGATCATGGTGTCGGGCATGGCATGAATAATACCGCCCACCGCCTGATAAAGCCGCGCCGAGCCGCGTTCGGGATTGTTCGCGAAGATATTATTCCCCGCCTCATCGAGCACCGACATATGCACATGCATGCCCGAGCCCGCGCAATCGCCATAAGGCTTGGCCATGAAGGTGGCGGTGAGCCCGTGCTTGCGCGCCACCTCCTTGATGGTGCGCTTGAACAGCACGGCATGGTCGGCGATGAGCAGCGCATCGGTCGAGTATTTCAGCGTTACCTCGAACTGGCCGGGGCCGTTTTCCGAAATCAGCGTCTCGAGCACAATACCCTGGGCGCGGGCGGTGGCCATCATCTCGCGCAAAATCGGCTCATATTCCCGAATTTCGCCAAGCCCCACGGCATCCACGCGCCAGCCGCGCCAGCCTGATTCATCGGCGCCGCGAGGGGCGATTTTCAGCCCCCCGTGCTTGTCCGAATCAACCAGATAGAACTCCAGCTCCACGCCCAGCGCCGGGGTGAGCCCGGCCGCCTTGTAGCGGTCGAGCACCCGCGAGAGCACACCACGCGGATCGAGGAAGTAATAGCTCCCATCGGCCTCTTTCATGGTCAGCAGGGCCTGGGTCACATTCCCGTCCGACCAGTTCATGCGCGTGATCGAATGCGGCACGGCGGTGCACAGCCCGTCCGGGTCGCCGGTATCCTGCGCGATACCATCCTCGATGATGTCATTGCCCCAGATATCGAGCAAAAACACCGAACGCGGAATGGCCAGCCCCGGCCCGAACAGCGATTTCGACTTGCCCGGCTGCAGCCACTTGCCGCGCAGCACGCCGTTCACATCGACAAGGAACGCCTCGACGAAATCGCTTTGCGCCATCAACGCGACCTTGGCCGCGATGTCCTCGGGTTGCGTGTTCACACCGTCACCTCGTCCTTGACCTTCTCATAGGTCTGGTCGATGGATTTCTTGGCCAGAACGACAAACTCGTCGATCTCGGCATCCGAAATGATCAGCGGCGGCGAGAACACCATGGTGTCGCGCACCGCGCGCATGATCAGCCCGTTCTCGATGCAGAAATCGCGGCAAATCGTACCCACACGGCCATTCTTCTCAAAGAATTTGCGCGTGCGCTTATCAGCCGTCAGCTCGATCGCGCCGATCAGCCCAATGCCCCTGATCTCGCCCACCATCGGGTGGTCGCCGAGCGCGGCGGTCAGCTTGGCGCGCAGCACCTCGCCCTTCTGGGTCGCCGCCTGCACCAGCCCCTCCGATTCGATGAGTTCGATATTCTTGAGCGCCAGCGCGCAAGAAACCGGATGCCCAGAATAGGTGAAGCCGTGATAATATTCACCCGTCTCGTTGACCAAAACCTCGGCCACGCGGTCATGCACAAACACCGCCGAGAGCGGCAGATAGCCCGAGGTGAGCGCCTTGGCGGTGGTCATCAAATCCGGCTTGATGCCGAAATAATCAGAGCCAAACCAGGTGCCCAAACGGCCATAGCCGCAAATCACCTCATCGGCGATCAGCAGAATATCGTTTTCCTTGCAAATGCGGTTGATCTCGGGCCAATAGGTCGAGGGCGGAATGAGCACGCCGCCCGCGCCCTGAATCGGCTCGCCGATGAAGGCGGCGATCTTGTCGGCGCCGATCTCCTTGATCTTGGCTTCCACCTGGCGCGCGGCATAGAGGCCGAATTCCTCCGGGCTCATCTGCCCGCCCTTGCCATACCAATAAGGCGGAATCACATGCACGAAATTGGGCATATCGCCCGACTGGCGGTGCATATCCACCATGCCACCGGCCGAGGCGCCAAGCGTGGTCGAGCCATGATACCCATATTCACGCCCGATGATGATCTTCTTCTCGGGCTTGCCCAGCGTCTGCCAATAAACCCGCGCGGTGCGCAGCGCGGTATCCACCGCTTCCGAGCCCGAGCAGCCGTAAAACACATGCTTCAAGCCCTCGGGGGCGATGCTGGCCAGCTTGGTGGCCAGCGCCACGGCGGGCTTGTTCGTGGTTTTGAAGAAGGTGTTGTAATAAGGCAGGGTGGCCATTTGCTTGGCGGCGGCTTCCACCAGCTCGGGGCGGCTATAGCCGAGCGACACGCACCAAAGCCCGGCCATGCCATCCATGATCTTGTTGCCCTTGGCGTCATAAAGGAACACGCCC
Source organism: Pseudomonadota bacterium (assembly GCA_021809435.1). GTDB lineage: Bacteria > Pseudomonadota > Alphaproteobacteria > Acetobacterales > Acetobacteraceae > Acidocella. The sequence continues at coordinate 82,506 of JAKBAD010000004.1, forward strand.
TCGGCGCGCTCGATCACCTTCACCCCCCGCTCATGCAGGTCCTTATGGTCGGTGAAGGGATGCAGATGATGCGCGGCGTCAAGCGCCTGCCAGTTCATGGCAGAGTCGATATTGTCCAACATGTTTGGATTTCCTAACGGATTTGCTGATATGGTCTGATTTTATTGTCAGGCCAAAGCGCGCGCGCCCGCGCGCGCCGGCCGGTCAGGCCCGGTGGGGGCTAAAGCCGATCCGCGCGCAGAGCAGCAACAGCTCTGCCTTGAAATTGGGCGTATATGTGGTTTCAACCAAACGCATGGCAGCAGCTTGGCATGGGTGCACACCCGTTTCAAGATTTTTTATGCATCCGGGTCACGGTGCCTTCGCACCTGCACAATAGACCGGCAAAACGCCCCTCATTTTACCGCACTGCACAACAAAAAGGCCGGAGCGTGCGCCCCGGCCTTTACGTTCAGATCTGTGCTCTGGCTTACTTCAGCAGCTCGGCCACGGCAGCCTGCTCCTCGAGCAGCTCATTGAGCGTATGCTGAATGCGGCCCTTCGAGAATTCGTCGATCTCAATGCCCTTGACGCGCACATATTTGCCGCCTTCGCAGATGCAGGGCACGCCAAACATCACATCCTCGGGCACGCCATAATCACCGTCCGAGGGGATACCCATCGAGACCCAGCGGCCGTTCGAGCCCAGCACCCAGTCGCGCACATGGTCGATGGCGGCATTGGCGGCCGAGGCGGCGGAAGACAGGCCGCGCGCCTCGATGATGGCGGCGCCGCGCTTGCCCACGGCCGAGAGATAGGTGTCCTTGTACCACGCCTCGTCATTGATCACGGCGGGCATCGGCTTACCGGCGGCGGTGGCGTTGCGGTAATCGGCATACATGGTGGGCGAGTGGTTGCCCCACACGGCCACTTTCTCAATATCCTTCACCGCCGTGCCCGACTTCTCCGCCAGCATCGAAACCGCGCGGTTATGGTCGAGCCGCAGCATGGCCGTGAAGTTTTCCTTCGGCAGATCGGGGGCCGACTTCATGGCGATATAGGCATTGGTGTTGGCCGGGTTGCCCACCACCAGCACCTTCACGTCGCGCTTGGCGACATCGTTGAGCGCCTTGCCCTGGATCTTGAAGATCTCGGCATTGGCGGCCAGCAGGTCGCGGCGCTCCATGCCGGGGCCGCGCGGGCGCGAGCCGATGAGGATGGCGATATCGACATCCTTGAACGCCACGTTCGGGTCGTCCGAGGGCACCACGCCGGCCAGCAGCGGGAAGGCGCAGTCATTGAGTTCCATGATCACGCCGTTCAGGGCCTTCTGGGCCACCGGCAGGTCGAGCAGCTGCAGAATAACCGGCTGGTCCTTGCCGAGCAAATCGCCATTGGCGATACGGAAGAGAATGGCATAGCCGATCTGGCCAGCCGCGCCGGTGACGGCAACGCGCACGGGGGGTTTCATGTCTCTTATGTCTCCTTCTTGAGGGCCGCTTCCCCTTAGACCCTTGTGAGGTCAGGTCAAGCCCCTGTGTCAGGGTGGCCCAGCCTCGCTTACAATCAGCGAAATCGGCCGCGCGGCGTTGCGCACGGCGCGCACACCTGGGCGCAGCGCGTCGCCATCGGCCTGGGCGGGGGGGATAAATCCGGCACCAAACCGCACCTCGCGGGCGGGCAGCAGCCGCACCCCGGGCAGGCTGGGCAGCAGCCCCAGCGGCAGGGCGGCCCCGGCCGCCAGGGCGGGCAAGGTGCCTGGGCGCTCAAACAGCGCCACCCAAAAGCCCGGCTCGCCGGGTCTGGCCTGGGGGGCCAGCAAAAACGGCCCGCCATAAAGCCGGCCCTTGCTCACCACCACGCTCGCCGCCTCATGGGTCTGGCCGTCAATCTCCACCGTCATGGGCGCGAACCCATAAGCCACGCTCTCCCAGAGCGATTGCCAAACATAAGCCCCCCGGCCAATCACCCGTTTCAGCCCGCGCTTGAGCCCCCGCACCACCGCCCCGTCAAAGCCCAGCCCCAGCATCTGCACAAACACATGCTCCCGGCCGTCATCGAGCGCGGCCACACCGGGCCAGAGCGGGCGGGTGCGCTGATAGGCCAGCGCATGGGCAATGCCGCGCGGGCCAAAGGGCAGCCGGTATTCGCGCGCCAGCACGTTGGCGGTGCCCAGCGGAATCACCCCCAGCTGCGTGCGCCCCCCGATCAGCCCGTTGGCCACCTCGGCAATGGTGCCATCCCCGCCAGCCGCCACCACCATCGGCTCCCCGGCCATGGCTGCCGCGCGCGCCAGCGCCACGGCATGGCCGGCATGGGTGGTCTCGGCCACCTCCACCGCCACGCCATTTTCCAGCAGCAGGTCGAGCACGCGCCACAAATGCGCCGTCCGGCGCCGCCCGGCGGTCGGATTGAAAATCACCAGCATGTCAGCCCCTGGGCGTTATCCCCAAAACCCTTTCAATGGCCAAACGCCATGACAGCGCGATGACAGAAACATGACGCCGCGATGAAACCGTAAAATCCGCAATCTTGCAGGCCCCGTCATGGAAACTTCACTGTCATGCAGGCGCCCGGGCGGACTATGGCGAGACCATGACCGGCAGTTCATCCCAGCCGCCTCGCGGCCCGCACGTTTACCGCACCGTGTTCATCTCCGACACGCATCTCGGCACGCGCGGCTGCCGCGCCGAGTTTCTGGCGGATTTCCTCAAAACCGTCACCTGCGAGAATTTGTTTCTGGTCGGTGACATCCTGGATGGCTGGCGCCTCAAGCGCTCCTGGTTCTGGGACCATTACCACGACAAGGTGCTGCGCCGCGTGCTCAAGCTCGCCCGCCACGGCACCAATGTCATTTATGTGCCCGGCAATCATGATGAAATGCTGCGCAAATATCTCGCCCTCGGCATCGAGGTGTGCGGCGTCAAAATCCAGCTCGAAGCCGAGCACCTCACCGCCGATGGCAAGCGCCTGCTCATCACCCATGGCGATCAGTTCGACAGCGTGGTGCGCCATGCCCGCCTGCTCGCGTTGCTGGGCGACTGGGCCTACGAAATGGCGCTGGTGGTCAACCGCTATTTCAACATGGTCCGCCTCAAGCTCGGCTATCCCTACTGGTCGCTTTCGGCGTGGCTGAAGCTGCAAGTGAAAGAGGCGGTCAAGGCGATCGACCGGTTCGAAACCGCCCTCGCCGATGATGCCAAGGCCCGCGGGTTCGATGGCGTGGTCTGCGGCCATATCCACCATGCCGAAATGCGCATGGTGAATGGCGTGATGTATATGAACGATGGCGACTGGGTGGAAAGCTGCACCGCGCTGGTCGAGCATCTCGATGGCCGCATGGAGCTGATCGACTGGGTGGCGCGCAACAAGCTCTCCATGCTGGCCAAACCCGGCGCCCGCCTCAACGCCGCCAAATCCGCCGCCGTGCGTGAAGTCGCCGCCCAGCTCAGCGCCGTCACGCGCGAACTCGACGAGGCCAGCCCTGTCCCCGCCGAGCTCTAAGCCCCAGCTCGCCGCCACCAAACGCATCCTCATCGTCTCCGACGCCTGGACCCCCCAGGTGAACGGGGTGGTGAGAACCTTGCGCACGGTCGCCGATGAGCTGCGCGCCATGGGTCATGTGGTCGAAATCATCGGCCCCGAGCGCTTCAAAACCATTCCCATGCCGAGCTACCCCGAGATCCGCCTGGCCCTGTTCGCGCGTAAAAAACTCGGCCGGATCGTCGATGATTTCCAACCCGACGCCCTCCACATCGCCACCGAAGGGCCGCTCGGTCTGGCCGCGCGGGCCTTCGCGGTCAAGCGCCGCATCGCCTTCACCACCGCCTTCCACACCCGCTTCGCCGAATATCTCAAGGCGCGCACGGGCTTGCCTGAATTCGTCTCTTACGCCTGGCTGCGCTGGTTCCATGCCGGGGGCGCGGCGGTCATGGTCGCCACCCAATCCTTGCGCGATGAGCTGGTGGCGCGCGGCTTTTCGCATGTGCGGCCCTGGTCGCGCGGCGTCGATCTCACCGCCTTCAGCCCGGCGGTAAAAGAACCCTGGGACCTGCCGCGCCCGATCTTTCTCTATGTCGGGCGCGTGGCGGTCGAGAAAAACCTCCGCGCCTTCCTCAAACTCGACCTGCCAGGCTCGAAGCTGGTGGTTGGCGATGGCCCGCAAAAACACGAGCTGGAAACCGAATTTCCCACCGTGCATTTCGCCGGCGCCCGTCACGGCGCGGCCCTGGCGGCGGCCTATGCGGGGGCCGATGTGTTCGTGTTCCCCTCCAAAACCGACACGTTCGGCCTCGTGGTGCTCGAAGCCCTGGCATCGGGCCTGCCGGTTGCCGCCTATCCGGTCACCGGGCCAAAGGACATATTGGCCGAAGCCACCATGCCCGTCGGCGCGCTCGATGAGGATTTACGCAAGGCCTGCCTGCAAGCCTTGGAACTCGACCGTTCCGCCTGCCGGCCCTTTGCCGAAACCTATTCCTGGCGCGCCTGCGCCGAGCGCTTCCTCGAAAACCTCGTCCCCGTACAGGGAAGCGCGCTATGAATAATTAAAAGTTTTTGCGGGTGTGGGGGCTTTTTACAAAAAGCCCCCACAGTCTTTCCGCCCCTTTTTTGAAAAAAAGGGGCGGCCCCAAAAAACTTTTGAACGTCACGCGGCGCGCGGCGCGAACCGCGCCAGTTTGGCGCTCAGCCCCTTGCGCAGTTTGGTCACCCGCCCCACGCCCGCCAGCCGCCGGTCGAGAAAGGCCGAGAATTTCTCATCATCGTTTGATTGGTCAGCGAGCCAATAGAGCAGCGCCGCCAGAATGATCCCGCCCAGCATCGCGCGCTTGGTGTACCAGGAAAAATCCGCCGAATGATCCTCGGCCGCATACCAAACCGAGTCGGCCATATGCGCCACCACCCGCGCCAGCCGCGCCGCCTGGCTCGGCAACAGCAAATGCGCCAGCGCGCGGCGCGTCGCCTCCTTCTCGCCGGCCCACAGCTCAAACCGCGCCAGCAGCGCCGCCTTCACCCGCCGGCTCAGCCCGGTCTCCATCCAAGAGCCCCGCAACCGCTCCACCAGCCGGTCATCGGCCAGCCGGAACCAGCCCTCGATCATCTCCCCCGGCTCCTGAAAAAACACCGTCGCCTCAATGGGGCTATGGCCCATCTGGGTGAGCGCCGCCGCCAGCGCCTTCATGGTCCAGCCCTCAAACGCCGCCTCGGCGGCCACCATATCCAGCAATTGCGCGGTCGTCTCGTCCTGGGTCATGTGATCCTCAGCCATGGCGAATTCCTGCCTCTCACCCGTGATTCGATATATAAGGATGGCGTTCCAACTCTTCACTATAGCCAAAGGCGGCAAAATCCTCCACCCGCGCCGGGTAGAGCACCCCGTCCAGATGATCCGCCTCATGTTGCGCCACCCGGGCGGCGAATCCGCTCAGCACCTCATCCACCAGCCGCCCCTCGTTATCTTGCCCGCTCAGCCGCACCTTTTTGTAACGCGGCACCGCGCCACGCAGGCCAGGCACCGAAAGACACCCCTCCCAGCCAGTCTCCCGCTCTGGCCCCAACGGGGTGAGCACCGGGTTGAACACCGCCATCAGCGGCCGCGCCAGCCCGCCAGGGTCGCGCGCGGCGGGCACGAAGAATATAAAAAGCCTAACGGCTTCATGTACTTGTGGCGCAGCCAGGCCCACGCCCCCGGCCTCTTCGAGGGTGGCGGCCATGTCGCGCACCAGCCGGCGCAAATCGGGGGTGGTAGGGTCGGCCACCGGCTGGGCCGGGGCGCGCAGCACCGGATGGCCCATGCGGGCAATCTTCAGAATCGTCATATTTGCATGTTTGCCTCCGCAGAAATCATTTGGCGAGCCGAAAATCTGTGCTATAGGCGCCCACAGTTTTGCGGCACCGGCCTTTAAACAGGCCGCGTGACGTTTTGTTTTAAACCCTGTTTGGAGCTGGCAACCCGGTGCAAGTTCTCGTCCGTGATAATAACGTCGACCAAGCGCTGAAGGCGCTCAAGAAGAAGCTGCAGCGCGAAGGCGTGTTCCGCGAGATGAAGCTCCGCCGCCATTATGAGAAGCCCTCCGAGCGCCGCGCCCGCGAGGCCGCCGAGGCCGTGCGCCGCGCCCGCAAGATGGAGCGCAAGCGCGTGGAGCGCGAAGGCTTCTAAAAACCCTCTGAGCGCCGGATTTGAGCCGTGGAACGCCCTGTTCCGCGGCTTTTGGCGTTTTCGTGGCTTTGTGTGGTTTTGCCCCCGCAAAATATGGTTTTGCGAGGGTATTTTGTGGATTTGCGTGGAGTTCAGCCTTTTTGGATGACCAGCAGGTGGGTGCCATCCTCGAGTGGGACAAGATCGAGCAGATCATGCCCCTGATCGGCCGCCGCGCGGGGGACGTTGCGCAGCGGGTCTTCCCCCTTCAGCTTCACCAGCAGCACCTGGCCCTGGGTCATCACATCCAGCGCCAGGCGGGTGCGGACATAGGTCATCGGGCAGGTTTCGGCGGTAATATCGATGGCCTTATCATGGGCGGGCAAAGCGGTTAAACTCACCAGACTTCTCCTCTTGGGCTGGACCGGAGCGACAACATGCGCCAGAAGGCACGCCGATGGATATAAGCATCGAGCGCCTGTGCATAGAGAATGGCCTGAAAATGACCGGTCCGCGCCGGGTCATCGCGCGCGTGCTCTCGGAAGCCACCGACCACCCCGATGTGGACGAACTGCACCGGCGCGCCAACCGGCTCGATCCGCGCATTTCGCTGGCCACGGTGTATCGCACCGTGCGGCTGCTGGAATCCAAGGGCATCCTGGCCCGGCGGGAGCTGGGCTCGCGCCGTGCGCGCTATGAGCCCAATGGCGATGGCAATCATTTCCACCTGATCGATAAGGAAACCGGCTCGGTGGTTGAATTCTCGGCCCCCGAGGCCGAGATGAAGCTGCGTGAGATCGGCCGCGCCCAGGGGTTTGAGGTCGATACCATCAAAATCGAGCTGTTCGGCCGGCGGCCCAAGGCATGAGCGCGCCGCCGCCCAGCCCGCACGGGACCGCCACGCCAAACATAAACAACATGAGTGGGATGCCGGCCAAGGGGCAAACCCCAGGCCACGCTTGAAGGATGATGCAATGTCTGACGATGATGACGACCTGAACCAGCCCGAGTCGCTGCTGCCTTATGACGAATGGACCCAGGAGGCCCTGCGCCAGGTGGTGGTGAGCGCGCTGCGCCATGCGGCGGCGGAAGGGTTGCCCGGCGGGCATCATTTCTACATCACCTTCCGCACCGATTATCCGGGCGTACAGATCCCCGACCGGCTGCGCGCCCAATATCCCGAGGACATGACCATCGTCCTCCAGCACCAGTTTCATAGCCTCACCGTCGATGACGCGGGCAAGGTGATGTCGGTCGGGCTGTCTTTCTCGGGCATTCCCTCGACCCTGGTTATCCCGCTGGCGGCCATTTCGGCCTTTGCCGACCCGGAAGTGCGCTTTGGGCTGCATTTCGAGGTGACCGTGCCCGAGCCGATCAAGGTGGCCGATATTCCCGCCCCCGAAGGCGATGATGTGCCCGCCCGCCCCACCGACGGCCCGGCCGATGTGGTGAGCCTCGATGCCTTCCGCCGCCGCCAGAAAGACTGACCAAAGACCGCCAAGAGTGCAGGAGCCAAGACCATGAGCGCTGACCAGCCGACCCGCCCCGGGTTCACCTTCTCGACCATGTTCCCCCTGGGGGCGGACACCACGCCTTATCGTAAGCTCGATATTGGCGGGGTCTCGACCATTGAGGTCGAGGGTAAGCGGGTGCTGAAAATCGAGCCCAAGGCGCTCGAGGATCTGGCCGTGGCGGCGTTTCATGATGTCTCGCATCTGCTCCGCCCCGGGCATTTGCAACAGCTCGCCAATATCCTCAAAGACCCCGAAGCCTCGGAAAATGACCGCTATGTGGCCATGGAGTTTTTGAAAAACGCCGTGATCGCCGCCGGCGGGGTGCTGCCAATGTGCCAAGATACCGGCACGGCCATCGTGTTTGGCAAAAAGGGCCAGCGCGTGTGGGTGCAGGGCGATGAGGAGGAGGCGCTCTCGTTTGGCGTCTCACGCACCTATACCGAGACCAATTTGCGCTATTCGCAGATGGCGCCGCTCGATATGTTCACCGAGAAGAACACCGGCAATAATCTGCCCGTGCAGTTCGATATTTATGCCGCCCCTGGCGGGCATGATGATGACGAGTTCCATTTGCAGTTCATGGCCAAGGGCGGCGGCTCGGCCAACAAGACCTTCTTGTATCAGGAAACCCGCGCGACGCTGACGCCGGAGAAGATTTACAATTTCCTGGAAACCAAGATGAAGACGCTGGGTACCTCGGCCTGCCCGCCTTATCATCTCTCGATCGTCATTGGCGGCACCTCGGCTGAGCAGAATCTCAAGACCGTGAAGCTCGCTTCCACCCGTTATCTCGACGGGCTGCCCACGGGCGGCGACATCTCCGGCCATGCCTTCCGCGACCTCGAGATGGAGCGGAAAGTGCTGGAAATCAGCCGCAAGATCGGCATTGGCGCGCAGTTTGGCGGCAAATATTTCTGCCATGATGTGCGGGTCATCCGCCTGCCGCGCCATGGCGCGAGCCTGCCGATTGGCATTGGCGTGTCGTGCTCGGCCGACCGGCAGATCAAGGCCAAGATCACCCCTGAGGGCGTGTTTCTGGAGCAGCTGGAGACCGATCCGGCCAAATATCTGCCCGAGGTGACCGATGAGCATCTGGGCGGGGAGGTGGTGCATATCGACCTCAACCAGCCGATGGACGCCATCCGCGCCAAATTGTCTTCCTATCCCATTAAAACCCGCGTGGCGCTGACCGGCACCATTGTGGTGGCGCGCGATATTGCCCATGCCAAGCTCAAAGAACGGCTCGATGCCGGGCAGGGCTTGCCGCAATATCTGAAGGACCACCCGGTTTATTATGCCGGCCCGGCCAAGACGCCCGCAGGCATGCCGACCGGCAGCTTTGGCCCCACCACCGCCGGGCGCATGGATTCTTATGTCGCCGAGTTCCAGAAGGCGGGTGGCTCGCTGGTGATGCTGGCCAAGGGCAACCGCTCGAAGGCGGTGACGGAGGCCTGCAAGACCTATGGCGGGTTCTATCTCGGCTCGATCGGCGGTCCGGCCGCGGTGCTCGCGCAAAACAACATCACCAAGGTCGAGGTGCTGGAATATCCTGAGCTTGGCATGGAGGCGGTGTGGAAGATCGAGGTCAAGGATTTCCCGGCCTTCATCGTGGTCGATGACAAGGGTAACGACTTCTTCGCCGATCTGGCGTGATAACGGCCTGACCCCCCTAACCCCCCGTGCCGCCGGCACGGGGCCAAGCTCCCCGAGGCGCCATGAAATTCACCGTCGATCGCGTTGACCATCTCGTGCTCGTGTGCCGCGACCTGGAAACCACGGCCAGCTGGTATCAGCGCGTGCTGGGCATGGAGCGCGAGGAATATGGCGGCAAAAACCGCACCGCGCTGCGCTTTGGCGGCACCAAGATCAATTTGCACGAAGTGGGCTCGGAAGGCCGGCTGCACGCCCAGACCGCCCAGCCGGGCACGCTGGATTTCTGCCTCGTGGTCGCTGTCGGCCCGCAGGATGTGATCAACCAGCTCCATGCCTGCGGCGTGCCGGTGGAAGGCGGGCCGATCGGGCGGATTGGCGCGCTGGGCGATATGGTCTCGGTCTATTGCCGCGATCCCGACGGCAACCTCATCGAACTCGCCTCCTATCTCGGGGATTAAGCTCATGGTTGTGGTGCCGCAGGGGGACGCTGTCCCCCTGCACCCCCTGCCAAGGGCCGAGAGGCCCTTGGATCCCATCCGGCTTATCGCGGGTACCCCCACAAGGGGGGTACCCGCGATAAGCCGATTATTGAGGTCCAGGGGCTCGGCCCCTGGCTGGGGGGTGAAGGGGGGACAGCGTCCCCCCTTCGGCACCATGCCATGAAATTATCCGAGTTCGATTACGAGTTGCCCGAGGGGTGCATTGCCACCCAGCCGGCGCGCCCGCGCGATGCGGCGCGGTTGCTGCATGTGGCGGATGCGTTGGGCGACTGGCGGGTGCGGGATTTGCCGGGGCTGTTGAAGGCCGGTGATGTGCTGGTGGTGAATGACACGCGGGTGATTCCGGCGCAGTTGAGTGCGTTGCGGGGCCAGGCGCGGGTGGGGATTACGCTTGATTGCCGCCAGGATGACGGCACGTGGCGGGTTTTGCTGCGCAACGCCAAGCGGGTGCGGGTGGGCGATGAGCTGGTGATTGATCCGGCGTTCTCGGCCCATGTGGTGGAGGTTTATGAGGGCGGCGCGGCCAGGCTGCGCTTTGAGGCCGATGATTTTGGCCAGGCGCTGGAGCGCAGTGGCGCGCTGGCGCTGCCGCCTTATATTGCCCGCCCCGAGGGGCTGACGGCCGAGGACAAGGCGGATTATCAGACCATGTTCGCCGCCAACCCGGGCGCGGTGGCGGCGCCGACGGCGGGGCTGCATTTTACCCCCGCCCTGCAGGCCGCGCTGGCGGCGCGCGGCGTGGAGATGGTGCATGTCACGCTGCATGTGGGGGCGGGGACGTTTTTGCCGGTGCGGGTGGAGGAGATTTCTCAGCATAAAATGCATGCCGAACGGGGCGTGGTGAGCGCTTTGGCGGCGGCGCGGATAAATGCCGCGCGGGCGGCCGGGCGGCGGATTGTGCCGGTGGGCACCACGGCGCTGCGGGTGATTGAGAGCGCCGCCGATGAGGCGGGATATGTGCGCGAATTCAACGCCGAGACGGATATTTTCATCACGCCTGGCTATCGCTTCAAGGTGGCGGATGCGCTGATGACCAATTTTCATCTGCCGAAATCGACGTTGCTGATGCTGGTTTCGGCCTTTGCGGGGGTTGAGCGGATGAGGGCGGCTTACCGGCATGCCATTGCCAAGGGCTACCGGTTTTATTCATACGGGGATGCTTGTTTGCTGGAGCGGGCGGAATGACGACGTTTGGGTTTTCTCTGCATGCCACCGATGGCCGGGCGCGCGCGGGCACGCTGATGACCGCCCATGGCGAGGTGCCGACGCCGACTTTCATGGCGGTGGGCACGGCGGGCACGGTGAAGGCCATGACCATGGACCAGGTGCGCGCCACGGGGGCCAGGATTGTGCTGGGCAATACCTACCATTTGATGCTGCGCCCGGGCGCGGAGCGGGTGGCGCGGCTGGGCGGCTTGCACAAGATGATGGATTGGCCCGGGCCGATCCTCACCGATTCAGGCGGGTTTCAGGTGATGTCGCTCGCTAAATTGCGCAAGCTCGATGAGAGCGGGGTGACGTTTCGTTCGCACATCGATGGCGCGGCGTTTCATCTGACGCCGGAGCGCTCGACGGAGATTCAGCATTTGCTGGATGCCACCATTACCATGCAGCTCGATGAATGCACGAAATTTCCGGCGACCCATGCGGAGGCGGCGGACTCGATGCGCATGTCGGCGCGCTGGGCGCGGCGCTCGCGCGATGCGTTTGTCAAGCGCCCGGGCTATGGGCAGTTTGGGATTATCCAGGGCTCGACCTTTGAGGATTTGCGCGCGGAATCGGCCGAGGCGCTGGGGGGGCTGGAGTTTGAGGGCTATGCCATTGGCGGCTTGGCGGTGGGCGAGGGGCAGGCGGCGATGTTCTCGGTGCTCGATTACGCGCCCCAGATGCTGCCCACGGACAAACCCCGCTATCTGATGGGCGTGGGCACGCCCGATGATCTGCTGGGGAGCGTGCTGCGCGGCGTGGATATGTTTGACTGCGTGATGCCCACGCGCGCCGGGCGCACGGCGCGGGCTTTTACCTCACGCGGGATTTTTAATTTGCGCAATGCGCGCTTCGCCGACGATACGCGGCCGCTGGATGAGGGCTGCGCCTGCCTGGCTTGCACGCGCCATTCGCGGGCTTATTTGCACCATTTGTTCAGGTGCGAGGAAATGCTGGGGCCGATGTTGCTGACGGCGCATAATCTTACCTATTACCAATCGCTGATGCAGGGCGCGCGGCGCGAGATTATCGGGGGGGGGTATGAGGATTATGTGGCCGGTGTGCGCGAGGGTTGGGCACGGGGAGATGTGGCATGAGTGATGACCGCTATGGGGCGTTGAGCCAGCTGGGCCAGGCCGCGCCCGCGCCCACCAGCCCCGATGAGGCGGTGCTGGAGCGCGTGGAGGCGCGGACAGGCGGCAAAAACGCCGTGGTGCGCTTTACCTGCCCGGAATTCACCTCGCTCTGCCCGATCACCGGGCAGCCGGATTTCGCGCATATCGTGATTGATTACATCCCCGATGAATGGCTGGTGGAGAGCAAGTCTCTCAAGCTGTTTCTCCACGCCTTCCGCAATCATGGCGGGTTTCATGAGGCGTGCACGCTGATGATCGCGGAGCGGCTGGTGGAGCTTTTGAACCCTAAATGGCTGCGCATTGGGGCTTATTGGTATCCGCGCGGGGGGATACCGATTGATGTGTTCTGGCAGACCGGCGCGCCGCCCGAGGGGGCTTGGATTCCGGACCAGGGTGTGGCGCCCTATCGTGGCCGGGGTTGAGGGGCGGATAAAGGCCAAGGCCGCCGCGCTGGGGTTTGACGCGGTGGGGTTTGCCCGCGCGCGGCTGGATGATGAGCACCGCGCCCGGCTGGCGGCGTTTTTGGCCGCCAATCACCATGGCACCATGGGCTGGATGGCCGCGCGCGCCGATGAGCGCGGCGACCCCACGGCGCTGTGGCCCGAGGTGGTGAGCGTGATTTCGCTGGGGCTGAGCTACGCGCCCGCGGGCGATGCGCTGGAAAATTTAAGCCGGGGCGAGGTTGGCAATATCTCGGTCTATGCCCGCAACCGCGATTACCACGATGTGGTGAAGGGCAAGCTCAAGCATCTGGCGCAGTTTGTGGCCAGTTTGGGCGCCGGGGTGAAGGTGTTTGTGGACACCGCGCCGGTGATGGAAAAGCCCCTGGCCCAACAGGCCGGGCTGGGCTGGCAGGGCAAGCACACCAACCTCGTCTCGCGCGCCCATGGCTCGTGGCTGTTTTTGGGCGAGGTGATGACGACCCTGACGCTGGCGCCCGATGCGCCGGGGGGGGACAGGTGCGGCTCGTGCATGGCCTGCCAGGAAGTGTGCCCGACGGCGGCGTTTCCCGCGCCTTATCGGCTCGATGCCAGGCGCTGCGTGTCTTATCTCACCATCGAGCATGAGGGGCCGATACCGGAGGAATTCCGGGGGGCGATGGGCAACCGGATTTATGGCTGCGATGATTGCCTGGCCGTGTGCCCGTGGAACAAATTCGCCCAGGCCGGGCGCGAGGCCAAGCTGGCCGCGCGCGAGGATTTGACCGCGCCGCTATTGGCCGAGCTGGCCTTGCTCGACGATGCCGGGTTCCGGGCGAAATTTGCCGGCTCGCCGGTCAAGCGCATTGGGCGCAACCGGTTGGCGCGCAATGTCGCCATCGCGCTGGGCAATGCGGGCGATGCCGGGCTGCTGCCGGTGGCCGCGCGGCTGGCGGGGGATGATGACGCGGTGGTGGCCGAGGCCGGGGCCTGGGCGGTGGCCAGGCTGGGGGCGTGACGGCGTTTCTTTTCTTTCCCCCACAAAAGGATTAATAACGCCCCCCATGAGCTGGTTAACCGAATTCGTCCGCCCGAAAATCCGCACTTTGCTTGGCCGCAAGGAGGCGCCCGATAATCTCTGGCACCAATGCCCCTCGTGCCAGCAGATGATTTTTCAGCGCGAGCTGGAGGCCGCCAAGAAGGTTTGCCCCCATTGCGGGCACCATATGCGCGCCACCGCCCAGGAGCGCCTGGCCTGGACGTTCGATGACGGGCATTTCACCCGCATCGATTTGCCCAAGGCGGTGCATGACCCGCTGAAATTCCGCGACCAGAAGAAATATGCCGATCGCCTGCGCGAGGCCCGTGACAAGACCAAGCAGGATGACGCGCTGCTGGTGGCCCATGGGCTGGTGGGCGGCAAGCGCGCGGTGGTGGCGGCCATGTCGTTCGAGTTCATGGGCGGCTCGATGGGCTCGGGCGTGGGCGAGGGGCTGGTGGCCGCCGCCAAGCTGGCCGTGCTGCAACAGGCCCCGCTGATTGTGTATACCGCCTCGGGCGGGGCGCGCATGCAGGAAGGCGCGATCAGCCTGATGCAGATGCCGCGCTCGACCATTGCCGCGCAGATGGTGAAGGAAGCCGGGCTGCCTTACATCGTGGTGCTCACCGACCCGACCACCGGCGGCGTCACCGCCTCGTTCGCGATGCTGGGCGATATTCAGATCGCCGAGCCGAACACGCTGATCGGGTTCGCGGGCGCGCGCGTGATTGAACAGACGGTGCGCGAGAAGCTGCCGCCCGGGTTCCAGCGGGCCGAGTATCTGCATCAGCATGGCATCATCGACATGGTGGTGAAGCGCGGCGAGTTGACCGCCACGCTGGCCCGGCTGATCGAATATTGCACGGCCAACCGGCGCGCGGCCTGAGGCGCGGGTGAGCCGGTTCGACGCGGCGCTGACGCGCCTTCATACGCTCTATCCGAAGCTCATTGATTTGCGGCTGGAGCGGCTCGAGCGCCTGCTGGGGGAGCTTGGCCACCCGGAGCGCAAGCTGCCGCCCGTGCTGCATGTGGCGGGCACCAACGGCAAGGGCTCGGTGTGCGCGTTTGCCGCCGCCATCGCCGAGGCCGCGGGGCTGAAGGTGCATGTGTATAGCTCGCCGCATCTGGTGCGGTTCAATGAGCGGTTCCGGCTGCATGGTGAATTGGCGACCGATGACCAGATCGCCGAGGCGCTGGATGCCGTGGAGGCCGCCAATGGCCCGGCGCAGATTACCGTGTTCGAGGCGATTACGGCGGCGGCGTTTTATATGTTCGCCAAATATCCGGCCGATCTCGCGATCATCGAGGTGGGGTTGGGCGGGCGGCTGGATGCCACCAATGTGGTGAGCCCGAAAGCCTGCGCCATTACCTCGGTCTCGCTCGATCATCAGGATTTTCTGGGCGCCACGCTGGCCGCCATTGCCGCCGAGAAGGCCGGGATCATCAAGGATAACGTGCCGGTGGTGACCGGGTTTCAGCCGCCCGAGGTGATGGCGGTGATCGAGGCCGAGGCCGCCGCCCACCACGCGCCGCTGTGGCGCCGGGGCCAGGACTGGACGGTGCAGGGTTATGGCTATGGCATTGTCTATGACAAAATGGCCCTGCCCCGGCCCGCGCTGCTGGGCCCGCACCAGGTGGAGAATGCCGGCATCGCCATCTCGCTGCTGCGCGCGGCGGGCTATAAGTTCAATGACCGGATTTTGGCCAAGGGGCTGACCAGCGCCCAGTGGCCCGCGCGTATGCAGCGCCTGCATGGCGCGCTGGCCAAGGCGCTGCCCGAGGGCGCGCAGCTTTGGCTCGATGGCGCCCACAACCCCGGCGGCGCCCTGGCGCTGGCCGAGCAATTGCAGGCCTTCAGCGGCCCCACCACCCTGATTGTGGGCATGAAGCAGAGCAAGGATGTGGGCGAGGTGCTGCGCATTCTCGCCCCCCATGCCGCTGAGATTTACGCCGTGGCCGAGCCGGGCCAGCATCTGGCCTTGCCGGTTGAGGCGATCATTGAGGCGTCCAACGGCAAGGCCAAGCCGGGACCCGACATCGCCGGGGCGCTCAAGCAAATTACCGCGCCGACGCGGGTGCTGATTTGCGGCTCGCTCTATCTGGCGGGTGAGGTTTTGAAGCTGGACGGCGCTGGCGCGGGCGCGGGCTAAATGAATAAAAGTTTTTTGGGGCGGCGGCGGCGGCGCTCCCCTCGCGGTTACCAGAAAGGGCCAGAGTCTTGGGGGGCTTTTTATAAAAAGCCCCCCAAACCCCGCAAAAATTTTTAGGAGTTTATGACCAATGCCCGTTAAACCCGCCATTGGCCCGGCCACCAGGCTTTGCATGTCGCTCGCCGCGCGGCCGGGCGTGTTTGGCTCGCGGTTTCATAACCGGCTTTATGAGCTTTTGGGGCTGGATTTTGTCTATAAGGCCTTCACCACCACCGACCTGCCCGCCGCCATTGGCGGGGTGCGGGCGCTGGGCGTGCGGGGCTGCGCGATCTCGATGCCGTTCAAGGAGGCGGTGATCGCGCTGCTCGACAGGGTGGATGGCTCGGCCGCCGCGATTGAAAGCGTGAACACCATCGTCAATGATGATGGCCGGCTGACCGGTTATAACACTGATTATATCGCCATTGCCCAGCTGCTTGAGCGGGCGGGCATTGACCCCGCCACGCCGTTTTTGCTGCGCGGCGCCGGGGGCATGGCCAAGGCGGTGGCCGCGGCCCTGCGCGACCGGGGGCTGGTGAGCGGGCGGATCATCGCGCGTGATGAAACCAAGGGCCGGGCGCTGGCCGAGGCTTACGGGTTTGGCTGGGCGCCGACGCCCCAGGGGCTGGGCGCGGCGCTGCTCATCAACGCCACGCCGCTGGGCATGAAAGGGGCGGATGAGGCGGTGCTGGCCTTTCCCGAGGCGGCCATCGCGCGGGCGGAGACGGTGTTTGACGTGGTGGCCTTGCCGGTGGAAACGCCGCTGCTGCGCGCCGCCCAACAGGCCGGCAAAGCGTGTATTTCAGGCGCCGAGGTCGCCATCATCCAGGCGTTGGAGCAGTTTGTGCTCTATACCGGCCAGCGTCCGGCGCCCGAGATGGTGGCCGAGGCGGCGCGTTTTGCCCGCGCGGGGTGATTATTTTTCGATGATGTAATGCATGGTGGCGTCCACGGTGATGTGGTCGTCCTTGGTGCCGGGCGGGAAGGGCGGCAGCTGCACGCCCCGGAACAGGCCGAGCCAGGCTTGGTCGAGAAACACCGAGCCCGAGCCGCTGAGCAGGTGCAGGCCGGTGATGTTGCCCTGGCGGTCGACGGTGAATTCGATTTCGACATCGCCTTGCTGGTTTTGCTCGGCCGCCGCCTGGGGATAATATTTATGCTCATTCACCCATTTATTCAGCGCGGCCTGCCAGTCGGCGCCGATATGGCCCTTGATGGTCAGCTCAGGCCCGGCCACGGCCTGGGCATCTGACTGGGGCGGGTTGAAATTCATCGCATGGGGGAAATTGGGCTGCGGCGGCTGGGGCATGAGCGGCGAGGCCTGGCCGAACGACATGCCCTGCATGACCGCGTAATGCGGCGCGGGCGGGGCGCTGCGCACGGGCGGCGCGCTGTGGGCGTGGGGCAAAGGCGGCGCTGGTTTGGGGCTGGGCGCGGGCTGGGCCTTGGGCGGCGGTGGTGGCGGGGCCGATTGCGCCGGGAGCGGCGGGCCATGCACGGGCGAAGGTGGGGCGGTGGTTTGGGAGTGGCCGCCATTATCGAGCACCACATCGACGCTGGAGGGGGCCTGGTCCTCGGTCAGTTCGGGGCGCGCGCGCACGAATAAAATGGCCGCCAGAATAAGGCCGTGCAGAAGCAGCGTCGCCGCCCAGGGCCAGGGGCGGCGGCGTGGTGCGGGGCTCGTCGGGGCCGGGCGTTCGCCCGCCGCCGGCACCAGGCCAGCGGGCAGGGCAAAGCCGCGCAGGGCCTCAATAGCCGGGTTGCGGCGCCGGCTGATACTCACCCTGGGGCTGCTGGTTGATGATCTGGCCCGACATTGGGTCCTGTATCGATTCGCCATGGCCGACCATGCATTGCGCGTAGGCCTGGTCATATTGGCGCTGGAGCGAGTCGGCCTGGTTTTGGGTATTGCCGCCCGCCACCGCCGCGCCGCCGGCCAGGCCCATGCCCGCGCCAACCGCCATGCCCGCCCCCATATTGCCCGAGAGCGACCCCAGCGCCGCACCGGCAATGGCGCCAATGGCCGTGCCGGCCGCCGCCGTGCCAAGCGAGTTTTGCTGCGATTGCTGGGCGGTTTGCCCGGCTTCGGGGATTTGGCGCTGGGCGTAATATTGGCAATAACTCTGGTCTTGCTGGAACTGGTTCCAGCTTTTACCGGGGCCGGGATAGGCGGTGATTTGCGGCCGGGTGGGGGTGGCGGCCGTGCAGGCGCCCAGCGCCAGCAGGGGCAGCAGGGCGAGGCTCAGGGTCTTGCGTATCATCGATCATCTCCTGCGCCGGGGGCGCTTGGTTATGGTCCGTGCGGGCAATTTAGGCCCCGGCACGGCGCGGGGCAACGGGCGGGCCGGACTGGTTACGATTCGTAGCCCCCGGCGCCCGCCCGCATGGTCCTCTGATGGCCGTAATGTGATGGAGAATTGCGGCGAAATCAGGGTGGTGGCCGGGGCTTAACCCTCGGCCACGCCCTTGAGGAAATCCTTCACCTTGGCGAAGAATCCCTCATGCTCGGGGCTGCCCGATTTATGGACGGCGGCCTCTTTCTCGAATTCCTCGAGCAGCTCGCGCTGGCGGCGGGTGAGGTTTTGCGGGGTTTCCACCGCCACCTGGATGTACATATCGCCGCGCTGGGTGGAGCGCAGGACCGAGAAGCCCTTGGCGCGCAGGCGGAACTGGTCGCCCGACTGGGTGCCGGGGGTGATTTTGACCTTCGAGATGGTGCCGTCGATGGTCGGCACCTCGACCTCGCCGCCCAGGGCCGCCTGGGTCATGCGCAGGGGCACGCGGCAATAAATATTGGCGCCGTCGCGCTGGAAGATGGGGTGCGGGCGGATGGCGACATGCACATAAAGATCGCCGGGCGGGGCACCGCGCGGGCCGGCCTCGCCTTCGCCCGACAGGCGGATGCGCGTGCCGTCCTCGACGCCCGCCGGGATTTGCACCGAGAGGGTTTTCTCGCGCGCCACCGTGCCCGCGCCCGCGCAGATACGGCAGGGGTTGCGCACCACCCGGCCCGAGCCGCCGCAGGTGGGGCAGGTGCGCTCGACGAGGAAGAACCCCTGTTGCGAGCGCACGCGGCCCGAACCGGCGCAGGTGCCGCAGGCCTCGGAGCCATTGGCCTTGTCAGACGAGCCCGAGCCGGCGCAGGCATCGCAGACGATGCGGGTGGCGACGCGGACATTGACCTTGGTGCCGGAAAAGGCCTGGGCGAGGTCGATCTCGACGGCGGCTTTGATGTCGTTGCCGCTTTGCGCCGCGCCGCCGCCGCGCCGGGCCTGGCCGAACATCTGCTCGAAAATATCGCCGAGCCCGCCCTCGAACCCAAAGCCGCCGCCCATGCCGCCGCCCGCGCCCATGCCGCCATTTTCAAACGCCGCATGGCCGTAACGGTCATAGGCCGAGCGCTTCTGCTCGTCCTTCAGCACGTCGTAGGCTTCGTTGATTTCCTTGAATTTCTGCTCAGCCGAGACATCGCCCGGGTTACGGTCGGGGTGATAGACCATGGCGAGCTTGCGATAGGCTTTTTTCAGCTCATCGGCGCTCGCCGTGCGCTCAACGCCCAAAATCGCGTAATAATCCTGTTTGGCCATGTCGTCCCTTAAGGTTCAGACGAAAATCCCGGAGGCGAAACCTCCGGGATCCTCAACACTCAATTACACGTTACAAGTCAAGCGCGGGGCTTACTTGTTCTTGTCGTCGACATCCTCGAAATCGGCGTCGACCACCTTGTCATCGCCCTGCTGCGCGCCGGCCTCGCCCGCCGGAGCCTCGGCGCCGCCGGCCTTATAGACCGCCTCGCCAACCTTCATGGCCGCCTGGGTCAGCTGGTCGGACGCGGCCTTGACGGCTTCGGCGTCGCCACCCTCGAGCGCCGACTTGGCGGCGGCGATGGCGGCTTCGGCTTCGGACTTCTCGGCGGCCGAGAGCTTGTCGCCCGACTCCTTCAGGGTCTTCTCAAGCTGGTTGATCAGCCCCTCGGTGTGGTTGCGGGCTTCCACCGCCTCGCGCCTTGCCTTGTCGGCGGCGGCGTTTTCCTCGGCCTCGCGGATGGCGCGCTCGATGTCGGCGTCAGACAGGCCGCCAGAGGCCTGGATGCGGATCTGCTGCTCCTTGCCGGTGGCTTTGTCCTTGGCCGAGACCGAGACGATGCCGTTGGCGTCGATGTCGAACGCGACCTCGATCTGCGGCACGCCGCGCGGGGCGGCGGGGATGCCGGTGAGGTCGAAATTGCCGAGCAGCTTGTTATCCGCCGCCATTTCGCGCTCACCCTGGAAGACCTTGATGGTGACGGCGGTCTGGCCGTCCTCGGCGGTCGAGAAGACCTGGGACTTCTTGGTCGGGATGGTGGTGTTGCGGTCGATCAGGCGGGTGAACACGCCGCCCAGCGTCTCGATGCCCAAGGAGAGCGGGGTGACATCGAGGAGCAGCACGTCCTTGACGTCGCCCTTGAGCACGCCGCCCTGGATGGCCGCGCCGATGGCCACCACCTCATCGGGGTTGACGTTGCGGGCGGGTTCCTTGCCGAAGAAGGTTTTCACCGCCTCGATGACCTTGGGCATGCGGGTCATGCCGCCGACCAGGATCACCTCGTTGATCTCACCCGCGGTCACGCCGGCATCCTTGAGCGCGGCGCGGCAGGGGGCGAGGGTGCGCTCGACCAGATCATCGACCAGGCTTTCGAGCTTGGCGCGGGTGAGCTTGAGCACCAGATGCTTGGGCCCCGAGGCATCGGCGGTGATGAAGGGCAGGTTGATCTCGGTCTCCTTGGAGGAGGACAGCTCGATCTTGGCCTTCTCGGCGGCCTCTTTAAGGCGCTGGAGGGCCAGCTTGTCCTTGCGGAGGTCGATGCCCTGGTCGCGCTTGAACTCATCGGCCAGATAATCGATCACGCGGGCGTCGAAATCCTCGCCGCCGAGGAAGGTGTCGCCGTTGGTGGATTTGACCTCGAACACGCCATCGCCCAACTCGAGGATGGAAATGTCGAACGTGCCGCCGCCGAGGTCATAGACCGCGATGGTGCCGGCGTTCTTCTTATCCATGCCATAGGCCAGGGCGGCGGCGGTGGGCTCGTTGATGATGCGCAGCACATCCAGCCCGGCGATCTTGCCGGCATCCTTGGTGGCCTGACGCTGGGCGTCGTTGAAGTAAGCGGGAACGGTGATGACCGCCTGGGTGACGCTCTCGCCCAGATAAGCCTCGGCGGTCTCCTTCATTTTGGTGAGGATGTAGGAGGAGATTTGCGACGGCGAATATTTGGTGCCCTTGGCCTCGACCCAGGCATCGCCATTATCGCCCTTGGCGATGGTGTAGGGCACCAGGCCCTTATCCTTGGTCACGGTCGGGTCATCGAAGCGGCGGCCGATGAGGCGCTTGACCGCGAACAGCGTGTTGGTGGGGTTGGTGACGGCCTGACGCTTGGCGGACTGACCGACCAGACGCTCACCGGAATCGGAGAAGGCGACCATCGAGGGGGTGGTACGCGCGCCCTCGGCATTTTCAATGACTTTGACGTCCTTGCCTTCCAGAACGGCGACGCAGGAATTGGTGGTACCAAGATCGATACCAATGACTTTGCTCATTTATACGCTCCTTTGCAGCGGACCAGCCCAGCCCGAAGCACCGGGGCGGTCCCTTTTTGAGATGCCTAGAATTTAGCCAAACCCCACCGCCGATACAAGGGGAATTTGTCATGGGCGGGGCAGGGGCGCTGACACTTGGCCGCGGCCCCGGTCGCGGCCTTGCGGGCGGCATAAAAAATCCCGCCCCCCAGGGGCGGGATTTTTATGCCGGGTGGGTTCCAAGGGCCTCTCGGCCCTTGGTGGGGTGTGGGGCAAGGCCCCACGGAAACCTTACGCCGACAGCGCCTCGGGCACGGAGCGCGTGCGCTTGGTGATGAGTTTGTTGAGCGCGTGGATATAGGCGCGCACGGCGGCGACGATGGTGTCGGTATCCGCCCCCTGACCATTGACGGTCTTGCCGTCCTCTTCCAGCCGCACGGTGCATTTGGCCTGGGCGTCGGTGCCCTCGGTCACGGCGCCGACGGAGAACAGCAGCAGGCTGGCGGTGTGGGGGAAGATGGCGTGGATGGCGTTGAATGCCGCGTCCACGGGGCCATCGCCGCGTTCATCGGCGGTTTTGGTCTCGCCGTTCACGCTCAGCTCCAGCAGGGCGCGGGGCTTGTCCTTCGAGCCGGCCCAGACTTCGAGGGAGACGAATTTGATGGTCTCGTTCGAGCGCATCACCTCGTCATCGACCAAGGCCACGATGTCCTCATCATAGACGATCTTCTTGCGGTCGGCCAAATCCTTGAAGCGCTTGAAGGCGTCGTTCAAGGCATTGTCGCCGATTTCGGCGTAGCCCAGCGAGGTCAGCTTGTCGCGGAAGGCCGCGCGCCCCGAATGCTTGCCCATGACCAGCGAGGTTTTCTGCCAGCCCACGCTCTCGGGCGTCATGATCTCGTAGGTGGCGGCGTTTTTCAGCATGCCATCCTGATGGATGCCGGATTCGTGGGCGAAGGCATTGCGCCCGACGATGGCCTTGTTGGGCTGGACATCGAAGCCGGTGATGGTGGCCAGCAATTTCGAGGTGCGCAGGATGCGCGTAGTCTCGATATTGTGGTGATAGGGGTTGGCGTCCGGCCGGGTGCGGATGGCCATGACGATTTCCTCGAGCGCGGCATTGCCCGCGCGCTCGCCGATGCCGTTGATGGTGCACTCGATTTGCCGCGCGCCGCCCTGCGCGGCGGCCAGCGTGTTGGCCACGCCCAGGCCCAGATCGTTGTGGCAATGGGCGGAGAAAATAACACGCTCGGCGCCGGGCACGCGCGCGCGCACGGTGGAGAAGATGCGCACCATGTCCTCGGGCACGGCGTAGCCCACCGTGT
Source organism: Pseudomonadota bacterium (assembly GCA_021809435.1). Classification (GTDB taxonomy): domain Bacteria; phylum Pseudomonadota; class Alphaproteobacteria; order Acetobacterales; family Acetobacteraceae; genus Acidocella. Next base: position 105,157 of record JAKBAD010000004.1, read on the forward strand.
CGGGGATATTGATGGTGGTGGCGCCGGCCTTGATGGCGGCCTCGACGCAGCGGCACAGGAAGTCGATATCCGTGCGGGTGCCGTCCTCGGCCGACCATTCAACGTCGTCGGTGAAATTGCGCGCCAATGTGACCGAGCTGGTCACGGCCTCCAGCACCGCGTCGGGCTCCATGCGCAGCTTATATTTCATGTGCAGCGGGCTGGTGGAGATGAAGGTGTGGATGCGCTTGCGCTCGGCGCCCTTGATGGCCTCGCCGGCCTTGGTGATATCGCCCACCGCGGCGCGGGCCAGCCCCGCCACCACCGGCCCCTTGGCGATGGCCGCGATTTGCTGCACGGCCTCGAAATCGCCCGGCGAGGCGGCGGGGAAGCCAGCCTCGATGACATCGACGCCCAAAGCCGACAGGGCTTCTGCCATGCGCAATTTCTCGTCCAGATTCATCGAGAAGCCGGGGGATTGCTCGCCGTCGCGCAAGGTGGTGTCGAAGATGATGACGCGCTGATCGTCGATGGTGCCGAAATTCGGGTGGATGATGGACATGATTCTATCCTGCTATGCCGTTGGGTTGGGTTTTTGGGGCATTCCCCTGAGCGGCGGGCGCGGCGGCTAGGGCACGCGCGGAAGAGACTTATCGCTCAGGGGCGGATAAGTCGAAGGAGCAGCCCGGCAAGGATGGGGGCGGTGGCCATGGCACCGAGATAAGGGGTTTTGGGCGCGCATGCAAGCGGTTTGCAGGATAGAGACGGCTGGCATGCGCGCCGGGAGCGGGGGGTCAGGGCGTGCGGGTGAGCTCATAAAGCGAGACGGCGCCGGCGGCCGAGACGTTGAGGCTCTCCATGCCGCCGGGCATGGCGAGCGAGCATAGCTCGTCGCAGGTTTCGCGGGTCAGGCGGCGCATGCCCTCGCCTTCCGAGCCCAGCACCAGCGCCACGCGCCGGCCGGCGAAGGATTCGGCGCGCAGGCGGGTGGGCGCCTCGCCCGCCAGCCCGACCACCCAGAACTCGGCGGCCTTGAGCGCCATGAGCGCGCGCGAGATGTTGACGATGCGCAGCAAAGGAATGGCTTCCAGCGCGCCCGAGGCGGCTTTGGCGAGCGCGCCGGTTTCCTCGGGGGCGTTGCGGTCTTGGGCGATGACGCAGCAGGCGCCAAAGGCCTGGGCCGTGCGCATGAGCGCGCCAACATTGCGGGGGTCGAAAATCTGGTCGAGCACCAGCACCGGGCCGGGGCGCTTCAGGGCCTCTTGCAGGGCGGGGGCGGTGAGCTGGTCGGTGAGCAGGGCGATGCCCTGATGCACGATGCCAGAGCCCGGCTTGGCGCCCAGTATCTGGTCGATTTTCTCACGCGGGGCGATTTCGGGCGGGACCGGCCAGGGGGCGGGGCATTCGGCGGCCAGCGCGGCCTGGGCCTCTTCGGTGATCACCAGCCGGCGAAAGCGCCGATGCGGGTTTTGCAGCGCCGCGCCCACCGCATGCGTGCCGTAAAGCCACACCGCGCCATGGGGGGCCGGCGCCGGGCCGTGCCCGCCGCCCCGGCGCTCGCCCCGCTCGGGGCGCTCGGGCCGCTCACCGCGCTCACCCCGCTCGGGCCGCGCGCGCGGCTCATCGGCCATTGGCTTAGGCCCGCGCGCGGGCTCGCGGTGCCCGCGCGCGGGCTGGGCACCCGGCTGGCCGGGGTGCGCGTGGCGGGGGCGGTCATCGGCGTGGCGGGGCTTGCCGGCATGGGGGCGCTTTTGGGTCATGGGCTGTCACTATCCTCGTGAAGATGCGTTGACAACCAACGCGGGATCGGCCAAAGGGTCGCCCCATCGGAAGGGTGCCCGAGTGGCTAAAGGGGACGGACTGTAAATCCGTTGGCGTGCGCCTACGTTGGTTCGAATCCAACCCCTTCCACCAAAATCATCTTCAAATACGATCATTCCCAGCCTCTGGCGCGGTCTTCCCGCGCGCCGATGCTGGTCTCGGCGCGCGAGCTGGCCCCCCAGAGCGAATTTGGGCGCGCGCATGAAAGGCTTGGCTGGCGGGGTGGGGTTTACTACCCCCCGGCTCTTGACGTAACGGTGGGCTCACGCGGGTGTAGCTCAATGGTAGAGTCCCAGCCTTCCAAGCTGGCTGTGCGGGTTCGATTCCCGTCACCCGCTCCAAATGCCCCAAAATTCACGCCATCCGCCCCCTTGTGCGGGCCAGGCAATAAAGCTAGAGGCACGAAAAGAGGTCGCCGGTTGCCGGTGACACTTGACAGCAGGCGCGCCAGAGTGTGGAAGGCGTTCTCCTAGCTGGTACGGATAGGGGCGTAGCTCAATTGGTTAGAGCGCCGGTCTCCAAAACCGGAGGTTGAGAGTTCGAGACCCTCCGCCCCTGCCATCCTTTTCCAGCAAATTTGTGTTTCAGTCCGTTTTTCGGAGTTCGGCTTTGGCGTTCGACCTGGTGAAATATATGCGCGACGTGCGCGCCGAGGCGGCGAAGACCACTTGGCCCTCGCGCAAGGAAACCGTGCAAACCACGGCGCTCGTGCTTTCCCTCGTCGTCATTGCCGCGCTCTTCTTCCTGGCGGTGGATGAGATCATCGGCGCGCTCATGCGCTGGCTGTTCGGCGTCGGGGCATAAGGAATTACCCATGGCCAAGATGCGCTGGTATGTGCTGCACGTCTATTCAGGCTTCGAGAAGAAGATCTCGCAGCAGATCAAGGAACAGGCCGAGCAGAAGGGCTTCGCCGATCATATCGGCGAGATCGTGGTGCCCGCCGAGGAAGTGACCGAGGTGCGCCGCGCCCAGAAGGTGAACACCGAGCGGAAATTCTTCCCCGGCTATGTGCTCATCAACATGGTGATGACCGATGACACCTGGCATCTGGTCAAGGATATTCCCAAGGTCACCGGGTTTTTGGGCAACCGCCACAAGCCTACCCCGATCACCGACGCCGAGGCCGAGCGGATCATGAAGCAGAGCGCCGAGGGCGCCGAGACTCGCCGCCCCGCCGTCACCTTCGAGGTGGGCGAGCAGGTGCGTGTCTCCGATGGGCCGTTCACCTCGTTCAATGGCGTGGTCGAGGATGTGGACGAGGAAAAGAGCCGCGTGAAGGTGATGGTGTCGATTTTCGGCCGCCCCACCGCGGTCGATCTCGAATACAGCCAGGTCGAAAAAATCTAACCCGCGCCGTCTCGCGCGCCAAAACGCCGCCCGGCCCCGCCCGGCGGCGTTTTTTGTTGGGGCGCCCGGGCTTGCTTTTTCCGCGCCAAACGACAATGTCGGGGGCGGTCACTCCATAGGGTCAACGTGTCTGACACTCCATCCTCCCCGTCTTTCATGCGTTTTTTGCTGCCCGGCGCGGCCGTGCTGCTGTTCATTGGGCTGCTGGCCTGGGCGGCCGAGTATTGGCTGGTCGGGCAATATTATGTCAGCACCGATGATGCCTATCTGGCCGCCGATTCGAGCCTGATCGCGGCGAAAATCCCCGGCTATGTCACGGCGGTCGATGTGCTTCAGGATCAGCCCGTGACGCAGGGGCAGGTGCTGGCCGAGATCGACCCGCGCGATTATGAAAACGCCCTGACCGCGGCCCGGGCCGAGGTCGCCAACGCCCAGGCCGCGCTGACCTTGCAGGCCGCGCGCATCGAGGCCGCCAAGGCCGATATCGCCGCCGATCAGGCGCGGTTGAGCTTTGCCCGCGCCGATGCCGCCCGCTATGCCGCGCTCTCGGCCAAGGGCGCCAGCGCCCGCCAGCAGGCCCAGGCGGCCGCCACCGCGCAAGCCACCGCCACCGCCCAGCTCACCGCCGATGAGGCCAATCTCGATGCCGCCCAGGCCGAAATCGCGGTGCTCAACGCCCAGCTCGCCGGCGCCCAGGCCCATGCCGCCCAGGCGGCGCTGGATCTGCGGAATACCCGCATCCGCGCGCCGTTTGATGGCGTGGTCGGCGACAAGACCGTGGCGCTGGGCGATTACCTCCAGCCCGGCGCCGAGATCATGGCCATTGTGCCGCTGGCCCAGGTTTATGTGGTCGCCAATTACAAAGAGACCCAGATCCAGGATATCCGCCCCGGTCAGCCGGTCAGCGTGCATGTGGATGGTTTCCCGAACCTCACCGTGCAGGGCCATGTGGACAGCATCTTCCCCGCCTCTGGCCAGGAATTCGCCCTGCTGCCGCCCGATAACGCCACCGGCAATTTCACCAAGATCGTGCAGCGCGTGCCGGTGAAAATTCTGCTCGATCTCAACAAGAACCTGATCGGCAAGCTGCGCCCGGGCATGTCGGTCGAGCCTGAGATCGACACGCGCGCGGCGCCGTGAGCGTCACCCCGACCGACCGGCTGCCGACCCGTAACCTCGTGGCGGTGGCGGGCGCGCTGATCGGCGCGTTCATGGCGGTGCTCAACATCCAGGTGGTCAACACCTCGCTGCCCGATATTCAGGGCGGCATCGGCACCGGGCTCGATGATGGCGGCTGGATCTCGACCGCCTATCTGATCGGCGAGATCATCGTCATCCCGCTCTCGGGCTGGCTCTCGCAGGTGTTCTCGCTCAAGCGTTATCTCATCGTCTCGACGCTGCTGTTTCTGGCCTTTTCGGTGGCGTGCGGTCTGGCCTCCAACTTCCCCGAGATGGTGGCGCTGCGCGCGCTGCAGGGCTTCTCGGGCGGGGTTTTAATTCCGCTGGCCCTGGTGTGCGTGATGCTGCTGCTGCCCGAGCGCGCGCGCCCGGTGGGGTTTGCCGCCTTTGCCCTCACCGCCACCTTCGCCCCCGCCATCGGCCCCACGGTGGGCGGCGCCATCACCGATCTGTACGGCTGGCGCTATATTTTCTTCCTCAATCTGGCACCCGGCGCGCTGATGGTGGCGGCGCTGGTGTGGGGGCTCAAACCCTCGCCCATGAAGCTGGAGCTGCTCTATAACGGCGACTGGCTGGGGGTGTTCACCATCGCGGTGGGGCTGGGCACGCTGCAGGTGGTGCTGGAAGAGGGCAACAAGGATGATTGGTTCGGCTCGCCGTTCATCCTGCGCCTGTCCATCCTCTCGGCCCTGGCGCTGACGGCGTTTCTGATTCAGGAGCTGCGCCCGGGCAACAAGGCGCCGCTGGTGAATTTGCGGCTGTTCACGCGCTGGAATTTCGGCTTCGTCTCGGTGGCCAATTTCATGCTGGGCTTCGTGCTCTATTCGGCGGTGTATCTGGTGCCGCTTTATCTGGCGGTGGCGCATGGCTATTCCGCCCGCCAGGCCGGCGCGGTCATGGCCTGGATCGGCCTGCCCCAGCTCTTCATCATTCCCTGCATGCCCTATCTCATGCGCCGCTTCGACCCGCGCTATTTGCTGGCGCTGGGGTTTTTGCTGTTCGCGATCAGCTCGTTCATGAACATGAATCTGGGGCCCGACCAGTCAGGCCCGCAAATGCTCATTCCCAACCTCGTGCGCGCGCTCGGCCAGGCCATGGTGTTTCCGCCCATCACCATGATCGCCACCGCCGGGCTGGCGGTCGCCGAGACCGGCTCGGCCTCGGCGCTGTTCAACATGCTGCGCAATCTGGGCGGGGCGATTGGCATCGCGGTGACACAAACCTTTGTCACCAACCGCGAGAAATTTCACTCGAACATCATCAACGCCGCGGTCAGCCCGCTGGCGCCCGCCACGCGCGCGCGGCTGGCCGGGCTCGAGGCTTATTTCACCGCCCATGGCGCCATGGGGGCGCAGGCCGCGCGCGGCCAGGCGGTGCAGCTGATTGGCGAAACCATCAGGCTGCAAGCCTATTATTTCGCGTATGGCGATGCCTTCGCGCTGCTCGGCGCGGGCATGGTGGTGGCGCTCATCGCCACATTATTCTTGCGCCGGGTCAGCGGGCCGGGCGCGCCGGGCGGGCATTGATCTGGTTTGGCGCGGCGCGCGGCCCGTTTGTGCGGCGCGGGCTTTGCGGCCAAACAGGCGCCGACCGGGCGTGATCTGAAAATATTCCGCCAGCCTCATTTGGCGGCTTTTCAGGTGGCGCGGACCGGTCTAGCGTGAGCTAAAACCAGGAGGAGAAAAACATGGCTCGCATTGCACTCGTCACCGGCGGCACGCGCGGTATCGGCGCCCAGATCAGCATCGCCCTGAAGCAGGCGGGGCGTGTTGTGGTTGCCTCTTATGCCGGCAATGCCGAGGCCGCCGCCGCCTTCACCGCCGCCACCGGCATCGAGGCCATCAAGTTCGACGCCGGAAATTACGAAGAGTCGCTGGCGGCCGTGAAGGATATCGAGACCCGCCATGGCGGCCATATCGAGGTGCTGGTGAACAATGCCGGCATCACCCGCGATTCGGTGTTTGGCAAAATGTCACGCGATATGTGGGATGCCGTGATCGACACCAATCTCGGCTCCTGCTTCAATCTGTGCAAAGCCACGTTTGACGGCATGAAGGGCAACAAGTTCGGCCGCATCGTCAATATCGGCTCCATCAATGGCCAGGCCGGGCAGTATGGCCAGGTGAATTACGCCGCCGCCAAGTCGGGCATTCATGGCTTCACCAAGGCCCTGGCCCAGGAAGGCGCGCGCTATAACGTGACCGTGAACGCCGTGGCGCCGGGCTATGTGGACACCGACATGGTGCGCGCCGTGCCGCCCGATGTGCTGGAGAAGATCATCGCCAAGATTCCCCGCGGGCGCCTGGGCACGGCTCACGACATCGCGCGCGGCGTGGCCTTCCTCACCGCCGACGACGCCGATTTCATCACCGGCTCGACGCTCTCGATCAATGGCGGCCAGCATATGTACTGAGCAGGCGTGAAGGCTTTGCTGAAACGGCCCCTTTTCGCCAGGAAAGGGGCCGTTTTTTTGACTTGGTCGCGTAGTTCAGAGTGCGATGACATCAGATTGCCCCGCCTCGCGGGGCGATCTGATGTCTGAATCGCCCGCTGAACCACCACATTATAGCCCAAAAATCGTGACCACCAGCGGCAGCACGATGGCGGTGAACAGCCCGTTCAGCCCCATGGCGAGCCCGGCGAAGGCGCCCGCCGTCTCGTTTTGCGCGATCATGCGCGCGGTGCCGAGCCCATGCAGCGCCGTACCCATGGCCAGCCCCTTGGCCCGCCAGTCGGTAATGCCGACCAGGCGGAAAATAAATGGAAACACCAGCAGCCCGAACATGGCCGTGATCATGACAAACACGGCGGCGAGCGAGGGAATGCCGCCCAGCGCCTGGGCAATGCCCATGGCGATGGGCGAGGTGACCGATTTGGGCCCGAGCGACATGAGCACCGGATGGGTGGCGCTCAATACATGGCCAAAAAACAGGGCCGAGCCCATGGCGGTGAGCGAGCCCAGCGTCAGCGAGGCCAGAATCGCCCCGGCATGCAGGCGGATGACCCGGCGGTTGGCATACATGGGCACGGCCAGCGCCACCGTGGCGGGGCCGAGCAGAAAATGAATATAGACCGCGCCGGCGAAATAAGTTTGGTAGCTGGTGTGGGTGAGCAGCAGCACCGCGCCCGTGGCCATAATGGCCAGCACGGTGGGGTTGGTGAGCGCCTTGTGGCCGGCGAAGCGGTCAAGCTCGCGGGCCAGCTCGTAAATGCACAGCGTGACGGTGAGCCACAGCAGCGGCTGGGTTTGCAGATAGACCCAGATATGGAAAATCGGCAGTGGCAGGATATCATGCATGGGATTTGGCCTCCTGGCGGCGCAGGAAAAACTGCATGGCGAGCCCGGTGACGATGAGCCCGAGCACGGTGGAGACCGGAATGGCCACCACCAGCGGCAGCCAGTTGGCCTTCAAGGTGGGCAGCTCGCCCACCACCCCCACGCCCGCCGGCACGAACAGCACGCCCAGATATTTGAGCAGGCCGGTCGAGGTGTCGCGCAGCTCCTCACCCGGCCCGCCGCGCCAGAACAACATGCCCAGCAGCAGCACCAGCCCGATGACGGGGCCCGGCAGCGGCAGGCCGGTGGCGGTTTGCAAAATGGTGCCGGCAAGCTGGCAGAGCAGCAATATGGCCAAAGCGCGGATCATGGTCTTGCCTTCCTGTTGGGTGGCCCCCCGGTTAGCGCGGGAAGGCCCGGCGTGAAAGGCGGATTTCTGCGAATCTAGCTTGCGTCTTGCACGATCAGCCAGTAAAGCCGGGCCTTCATTGCCTCCGGTCGGGATCGGGGGTGCCAGATTTTGGAGCTGAGACCGTGAAGGCGAATATTCACCCGGACTACCACGAAGTGAACATCATCATGACCGATGGCACTGAGTTCAAGACCCGCTCGTGCATGGGCAAGGCAGGCGAGACCCTGCGTCTCGACATCGACCCCAAATCGCACCCCGCCTGGACCGGCCAGCAGCGTATCGTTGACACGGGCGGCCAGGTCGCCAAGTTCAACAAGAAATTCGCCAGCATCGGCACGCGCAAGAAGTAATCTCGCGCGCGCGCCCCGCGTACGGAATTTGCCAAAACCCCCGGTTTTCCGGGGGTTTTTTAATGGATTTTATGTGGGCCACAGCCAGGCCGCGCCGCGCACGCCGCTGGAATCGCCATATTTCGCCCGCACGATGTTGGGCTGGAAAAAATCCGAGAACACGAACGGCCGCATCAACCCGGGCAGATCCTCATAAAGATGGGGCAGGTTGGAAAGCCCGCCGCCCAGCACGATCGCGTCGGGGTCGAGGAAATTGGTCGCCAGGGCCAGCGCGCGGGCCAAACGCTGGGCGTGGCGCGCCATGGCGCGGGCGGCCTTGGGCTCGCCCGCCTCGGCGCGCGCGGGAATCGACGAGGCATCGCGCGCCTCGGGCCCATCGCAGTCGCGGGCCAAAGCCGTGCCTGAGATATAGGTCTCCAGGCAGCCGCTCAGCCCGCACCAGCATTTGTTGAGCGGTAACTCATCGGGCGCGGGCCAGGGCAGGGGGGTATGGCCAAACTCGCCGCCAATCATGTGCCGGCCTTCCACCAGCTGGCCATCCACCACAATGCCCGCCCCGCAGCCAGTGCCGATGATCAGCCCCAGCACCACCCGCGCGCCCGCGCCCGCGCCATCCACGGCCTCCGAGAGCGCGAAGCAATTGGCGTCATTGGCCACCCGTACCGGCCGGCCGAGGGCCTCGGCCAAATCGCGGTCGAACGGATGGCCGTTCAGGGCGTTGGAATTGGCGTTGCGCACCAGCCCCGTGGCGGGCGAAATGCTGCCCGGAATGCCCACGCCGACACTGGCGCTCACGCCCATCTCGGCCTCGGCGCGCGCCACCAGACCGGCGATGTTGCGCACCGATTCCGGATAAACCCGTGGCGTGGGGGTGCGGTGGCGGTAAAGCTCGGCGCCATCGGGGGCGAGCAGTAAGATTTCGGTCTTTGTACCACCCAGATCAATGCCAATTCGGTAGCTCATCCATGCCTGCTCAATTATTGCACTTTGCTGTTTGCCGCCTTGCCCAAACATCGCGCAAGGGGCATGCTCGCCACCATGGGTGAACGTCTCATCGATGCACAATACCAAAAATCGCCTTTGCCCGTGCTGCGCGCCGCGCGGGCGCTCCGCTTCATGGCGCCGGGCGAGAAATTGCGGGTGCTGACGACCGACCCCGTCTCTGTCGCTGATTTCAGGGAGCTGTGCGCCCAGGCCGGCCATGCGCTGATCGCCAGCAGCGAGACCAAGGGGGTGTTCAGCCTCTCGCTCAAGCGCAAGGAGGAAACGCCATGACCGTGGCCCTATTCACGCATCCCGCCTCACTTGGCCATGAAACCGGCGAGGACCACCCCGAATGCGCCGACCGGCTGCGCTATATCATGCGCGTGCTCGACGGCCCCGATTTCGCCCCCCTGCTGCGCGAAATGGCGCCCAAGGCCAGCACCGCCCAGCTCAAGGCCGCCCATGATGGCGATTATGTCGATGCCATCATCGCCATGCCGCGCGACCGCGACACCGTGATCGACGGCGACACGGTGTTCAGCCCCGGCACGTTCGAGGCCGCGCTGCGCTCGGCGGGCGGCGCCTGCGCGGCGGTGGATGCGGTGTTCGAAGGCTGGACCGAAGCCGCTTTCGTCGCCACCCGTCCGCCCGGCCACCATGCCGAGCGCGACCGCGCCATGGGATTTTGCTTTTTCAACAACGCCGCCGTGGCCGCTTATCATGCCCGCGCGCGCTGGGGCATCTCGCGCGTGGCGGTGGTGGATTTCGACGTCCATCATGGCAACGGCACGCAGCATATTTTCGCCAACGACCCCGGCCTCTTCTACGCCTCCACCCACCAATCGCCGAGCTTTCCCGGCACCGGCCTGGCGGCTGAAAAGGGCGTGGCCAACAACATCATCAACGTGCCGCTGGTGCCGGGCACCAATGGCGAGGTGTTCCGCGCCGTGTGGGAGACCAAAATCCTCCCCGCCCTCACCGCCTTCGCGCCCGAATTGCTGATCATCTCGGCCGGGTTCGATGCCCACGCCGCCGACCCCATGGCCCAGCTCCGCCTGCGCGAGGGGGATTTCGCCTGGATCACCCAGCAGCTCATCGCCGTGGCCGACGAGGTGTGCCCCAGGCGCGTGGTCTCGCTGCTCGAAGGTGGCTACGATCTCAACGCCCTCGCGGCCTCGGTGGCGGCCCATGTGCGCGCGCTGATGCGGTTGTGATTTTCGCGCGGCGGCGGTACGGGTGACGCCATGACCGAACAGCCCGATATCGCCGGCCTCTCGTTCGAAGAGGCCCTGAGTGCCCTGGAAACCATCGTGCGTGGCCTCGAATCCGGCCAGCAAAAGCTTGAAGACGCCATTAGCGCCTATGAGCGCGGCGCGGCGCTCAAAGCCCATTGCGAGGCCAAGCTCGCCCAGGCCGAGGCCCGCGTGGCCGCCATCGTGGCCCGCGCCGATGGCACACTCTCTCTCAAAACCGAGGAATAACCCCATGGCGCTCGATGCCACCACCGACAACAAGGCGCTGTTCGACGCCATGAACGAGGTCGCGCGTCTGGTCGAAGCCCAGCTCGACGCGCTGCTCCCCGTGCCCGAAACCTCGGAAGCCAAGCTGATCGAGGCCATGCGCTACGCCGTGCTCAATGGCGGCAAGCGCCTGCGGGCGTTTCTGGTCATGGAAGTGGCCAAGCTGTTTGGCGTCAACCGCACCTGCGCGGCCCGCGCCGCCGCCAGCGTCGAGATGCTGCACGCTTATTCGCTCGTTCATGACGATCTGCCCGCCATGGATGACGATGATCTGCGCCGCGGCCAGCCCTCGACCCACAAGAAATTCGACGAGGCGACCGCCATCCTGGCCGGCGACGCCCTGCAAACCCGCGCCTTCGAGGTGCTGGCCGAGGAAGACACCCATGCCGACCCCGAAGCGCGCATCGAGCTCGTGCTGGCGCTCACCGCCGCGAGCGGCATGCGCGGCATGGTCGGCGGCCAGATGATCGACATGGAATCCGAGGGCAAAACCCTCTCGGGCGCCGAAATCACCCGCCTCCAGGCCCTCAAAACCGGCCGGCTGATCCAATATTCCGCCGAAGCCGGCGCCATACTCGGCCGCGCCCCGGTCGCCATGCGCCACGCCATCATGGCCTATGGCCGCGACCTCGGCGCCGCCTTCCAAATCTATGACGACGTGCTCGACGAAACCGCCGATGAAGCCGATTTAGGCAAAACCAAAGGCAAGGACGCCGCCCAAGGCAAGGCCACCATGGTCGCCATTCTGGGGCTCGAGCGCGCCAAGGCCCAGGCCGAACGGCTCGCCGAACAAGCCTGCGCCCACCTGGAGAGCTTCGGCGACCGCGCCGACCTGCTCAAAGCCCTCGCCGTGTTCACCGTCACACGTAAGAGCTGAAACCCGGGGATGGTGCCTGAGGGGGACGCTGTCCCCCTCAACCCCCTGCCAAGGGCCGAGAGGCCCTTGGAACCCACCCGCCATGAAAAAGGGGACCCACAAGGGGTCCCCTTTTTCATAGCGAATGATTGGGGTCCAGGAGCCCGGCTCCTGGTGGGGGGTCAAGGGGGGCAAAGCCCCCCTTGGGTACTGGCCCCCGGTTTCACCCCTCGCGCGTGTGCAGCTGTGCGGTGAGGGCGGCGATGGCGTGGCCGAGGTCGTCATCGGGTTCTGTTGCGGGGGTGGGCAGGGGGTAGCGGCGTCTGGCGGCCAGGTGGGCGGCGTAGAGGTTGGCGAGGTTGGTGTAGTGCTGGGCGCGTTGGGGGCTGGCGGGGTGGGGGCTGACGCGTTCGACGGTCGCGGCGCCGGCGATCAGGCGGAGCTGGCTGAGCAGGGTTTCGGCGCTCTCGAGGCGGGCGCGTTTGCTTTGGCCTTCCAGGCGTTTGCGGCGCAGGGCGGTTTCGGCGAGCGAGCTTTTCAGCCCGGCCGCGCGGCGGGCGGCCTCGGTGGTTTCGTCGGGGCTGTTGGCGCCGAGCACCAGGCTGGCGAAGCTGAGATTGGCGTGCACGGCCTCGGCGAGCAGCTGCTCGAACTGGCTGGTTTGGGGTTCGGGCCAGAGCAGGGCGGTGGCGCCCAGCCCGATGAGCGCGCCCAGCACATTATTGAGCGCACGGGCGATGGGAATGCCCTCTTGCGGCTGGAACAGGCTGATGACGAGCACGAAGAGCGGCGTGAGAAACAGCACAAATAGCGTGTAATTGACCGATTTCAGCCCGATGGTGAGGGTGGCGAGCGGGATGATGAGGGCGAACAGCGCCAGCTTGCCGGGGATGAGCCCAAGCAGCAGCGCGGCCAGCAACCCGCCGCCGACCGAGCCCAGAATCCGTTCGAGCGTGCGCGGCCAGGTGGCTTCGGTGGCGGGCTGCATGACCATGACGGTGGCCATGGTCGCCCAGTAGGAAAATGACAGCCCGAGCCAGACCGAAACCCCATAGGTGAGCAGCACCCCGGCGCTCAGGCGCGCGGCATGGCGCAGCACGGGGCCGGGGCGGTGCAGGCGCGGGCGGGTGGCGCGGGGCGCGGGGCTGAGCTGGGGCGGCGGCGGCGCGCCAAGGCCGGCCAGGCTTTGGGCGGCCAGGCGCAGGGCGGGGCCGAGCGGCGGGCTCAGCTGGCTGGCATCGCGCGCCAGGGCCTCGGCGGTCTGGCCGGGGGTGGCGTGTTCGGGGTGGCGGGTGGCGTGCGCGGCCTGAATGAGCGCGCGGTGCAGATGCCAGAGCGGGCGCTTGGCTTGGGGCGCGCGCTCGGGGTGGGTGGCCAGCTCATGCCCGGCGGCGATGAGGGCGGCGAACACGCGCTCGGCGGCGTCGAGCTTGGCGGCATAAAGCGGGCGGTTGGTTTCCAGCTGGTCAACCAGCGCCTGGGCGCGGGCCATGGCCAGGCGCAGCGCGCGGCGGTGGGTGGCGTTGGCCTGCATCCAGGGCGCGGGGCTGGCGCCTTCGCGGGTCAGCAAGGCGTGAAATTCGCCTGTCATGTCGGCCAGGCGCTGAAACAGCGAGGCGGTGGCCCGGCGCGCGGGCACATAAGCCGGCACCGGCCAGAGAAACAGGCAAAACAGCATGGCCCAGGCCCCGCCCATGGCAAAGGCGGCAGCGAGCAGCAGGGCCTGATGGGGCGTGCACGGATATTCCACCCCCACCACCGCCACCACGCTCACCAATATGCCCGGCAAGGTGGCGCTGGCGCCCAGCGCGCGCGTGAGATTGGCCAAAAACAAGCAGGCGGCGATGGCGCCAGCGCCATAAACCGGCCCGTGCGCGCCCGCCAGCGTGACAATGGGCAACACCGCCACGCCGCCCAGTACAAACCCGCCAATGGCGCGCTGGCGCACGGGGGGCGCGCCGCCGGGGTCGGCCAGGCAGGCCCAGAAGGCGGCAAAGGCCGCCCAGGCCAGGGTGTTGTCGTGGGTAATGTAGGCCAGCGCGACCATCACACTCACCGCCACGGCGGCGCGCAACCCTTCCGAGAAGCCCCATTGCTCGGGCGTAAGCCCGAAAGCGTGAGATTCGAGCGCCCGCGCCAGCCGGTAGGGCAGGGTTTTCACGCCCCGCCGGGCCGAACGCCTCAGCCCCTGTCTGGTTCCCAGCCCCATCATCTGGCTCCTTTGCTGAAGCGGTTATTATATGCTGCGGTGCAACACAAAACCAGCGCGCGCCCCGCACGCCGGCGATGCGCCACCTGACCATCCTACCACGCCAAATTGATTTCGATGTTTCCTATAATATCGAAAATATTATTGACGCGGCCTGTGCGCCTGCTTAGTTTCGGTGCCAACACTTCTGAACCAAAGACGACCAGGGAATAACCAGGACCCAAGCCGACCAGCGCCGCGCCGTGTGAGCGGCACGCCCGGTCAGCCGCCCCGTGGGGGGCGCGCGGCTATCCGCGCCACCAGCCTAACCGCCTTAATCAATAACAACCAGGAGACACCCAAGACATGTCCAGCCAGACCACCTCGCCCTCGCGCCGCCGCGTTTTGCAGGCCGGTGGCGCCGCCGCCGCCGCTTCGGTGCTCGCCGCCCCGGCGGTGCGCGCCTCCAGCGCCAACACCATCAAAATCGGCTATGTCGCCCCGGCCTCGGGCCCGCTGGCGCTGTTTTCGGAATCCGACCCGTTTGTGCTGGCCCAGGCGAAAAAACTGTTCGCCAACGGCATCAAGGTCGGCGGCACCACTTACGCGGTCGAGATCATCTACAAAGACACGCAGTCCGATTCCAACCGCGCCTCCGATGTGGCGTCTGAGCTGATTCTGAACGACAATGTCGACATGCTGGTCGGCGCCTCCACGCCCGCCACCACCGTGCCGCTGGCCGACCAGGCCGAGCTGAACGGCGTGCCCTGTGTGACCAACGACACGCCCTGGCAGCCCTGGTTCTTCTCGCGCAAGGGCGATCCGACCAAGGGCTTCCAGTGGACGTATCATTATTTCTGGGGTCTTGAGGACATCATCGCGGTCTATACCTCGATGTGGTCGCAGATCGCGACCAACAAGCTGGTCGGCGCGCTGTGGCCCAACGATCCAGACGGCAATGCCTGGTCCGATGCCCAGCACGGCTTTCCCCCGGCGCTGGCCCAGAAGGGCTACGGGCTCGACGATCTCGGCCGCTTCCCGCTGCCGGCCGATAATTTCACCAGCTTCATCACCGACTTCAAGAACAAGGGCGCCGAGATCGTCACCGGCGTCATCCCGCCGCCCGACTTCGCCAATTTCTGGAACCAGTCCGGCCAGCAGGGCTACAAGCCGAAAATCGTCACCGTCGCCAAGGCGACCGAATTCCCCGAGGCGATCGCCGGCTTTGGCGGGCGCGCGGCGGGGCTTTCGGTCGATACCTGGTGGCACCCGACCTTCCCGTTCCACTCCAGCCTCACCGGCCAGAGCTGCGCCGAGATCGCCCAGGCCTATCACGCGTTCTCGGGCAAAACCTGGACCATGCCGCTCGGCTATCGCTACTCGCTGATCGAGATGATCAAGGACGTGTTCAGCCGCGCGGCCTCCACCGACCCCAACGACGTGGTCGCCGCCATCCGCGCGACCAACCTCAACTCGGTCGTCGGCACCATCAATTTCAACAAGGGGCCGGTGCCCAACGTCTCCAAGACCCCCCTGGCCGGCGGTCAGTGGAAGCAGGGCGCTGGTGGTGTCGAACTGGTGGTGATCGAGAATTCGCTCGAGCCCTCCATCCCGGTCGGCGGCAAGCTGGCGCCGATCGCCTGACATGACGGCGCTGCTGGCGATTGATGGCGTCTCCAAATCCTTCGGGGCGCTGCGTGTCATCAATGACCTGACCCTCTCTTTGCAACCGGGAGAGGCGTTGGGCATCATTGGCCCCAATGGCGCGGGCAAGACGACCATGTTCAACCTGATCTCGGGCAATGTCACGCCGGGGCAGGGCACCGTGCACTTCAAGGGGCAGAACATCTCCCATTGGTCGCCGGCACAACGCTGCCGCGCCGGGATCGGGCGGACCTACCAGATCCCCCATCCTTTCGGCGGCATGACCGTTTATGAAAACCTGCTTGTGGGGGCGATTTATGGCGCCCACCATGCCGAGCGCGCGGCCGGCCGCCTGGCCATGAACCTGCTCGACCTCACCGGCCTGGCGCCCAAGGCCGACAAGCTGGCCGGCGGCCTGCCGCTGCTCGACCGCAAACGCCTGGAACTCGCCCGCGCGCTGGCCACCGAGCCCAAGCTGTTGCTGCTCGACGAGATCGGCGGCGGCCTGACCGAGCATGAGGTGCACGAGCTGATCGGCATCATCAAAACCATCCGCGCCCAGGGCACGGCGATCATCTGGATCGAGCATGTGGTGCATGCGCTCATGGCCGTGGTTGACCGGCTGGCGGTGATCAATTTCGGCGTGCTGCTGGCCGAGGGCGAGCCGGCCGCGGTGATGGCCGCGCCCGAGGTGCAGGCCGTTTATCTGGGGGTTGAGGCCGCATGAGCCTGTTGCATACCGATCATCTGCAAGCCTTTTACGGCGATTTCCAGGCGCTTTACGGCATCACCCTCACCGTCGAGGAAGGCGAGACCGTGGCGCTGATCGGCGCCAATGGCGCGGGCAAATCCACCTTCCTCAAGGCCCTCACCGGCCTGGTCAAGCATGGCGGCGGGGCGGTGCATTTTGCCGGCGAGAGCATCGGCCGCCTGCAGGCCCACCAGATTCTGGCCCGCGGCATCGCCCTGGTGCCCGAGGGAAGGCGGCTGTTTCCTTCGCTCAGCGTCGAGGAAAACCTGCTCATGGGCGGCTATGCCAAACGCCCGGGACCATGGACGGTCAAGCGCGTCTATGCGCTGTTTCCCGCCCTCGAGCCTCACGCCAAGCGGCCCGGCACCGCGCTCTCGGGCGGCCAGCAGCAGATGGTGGCCATCGGCCGCGCGCTGATGTCCAACCCCCGGCTGCTGCTGTGCGATGAGCTTTCCCTCGGCCTCGCCCCCATCATCATCCGCGACATCTACGCCGCCCTGCCCGCCATTAAACAAGAGGGCACGTCGGTCATGGTGGTCGAGCAAGACACCTCCCAGGCGCTCAAAGTCTCCGACCGCGTCTATTGCTTTCAGGAAGGGCGGGTCTCGCTCACCGGCCGCCCGGCCGACCTCACGCGCGCGCAGATCGCGCAGGCCTATTTCGGAGTGTAATCATGGCCGACTGGATCAACACAATCCTGCAGGGGATTCTCACCGGCGGGCTGTATGCCCTGCTGGCGGCTGGCCTCTCGCTCGCTTTTGGCGTCATGCGCGTCATCAACATCGCCCATGGCGACTTCGCGGTGCTGGCCGGCTTCATCGCCATCGCGCTCAACCAATGGCTGGGCCTCACCCCGGTCGAATCCCTCCTCGTCGCCATGCCGCTGATGGCGGCTTTGGGCTATGTGCTGCAGCGCTTCGTGCTCAACCGCGCGCTCGGCAACGATGTCATGCGCCCGCTGATGATCACGTTCGGCTTCTCGATCATCATCCAGAACCTGCTGCTCCAAGGCTTCTCGGCCGATTCCCGCTCGCTCTACGCCGGCAGTTTCTCCACCGCCAGCTTCCAGTTCGGCGGCCAGATCGCGGCGGGCTATTTGCCGCTGACCATGATGCTCTCGGCGGTGGTGATTTTGGCCGGGCTTCAGCAGATTTTCTCGCGCACCATGCTGGGCCGCGCCTTCCGCGCCGCTTCCGATGACCCCGAGATCGTGCGGCTGATGGGCGTGGATAACCGCCATGTCTATGGCATCGCCATGGGTCTGGCGCTGGCCATGGTGGCGGTGGCGGGCGTGTTTCTGGTCATGCAAACCACCGTCGCCCCCACCGATGGCCCGGTGCATCTGCTCTACGCCTTCGAATCGGTCATCATCGGCGGTCTGGGCTCGCTGTGGGGCACGCTGCTGGGCGGTGTCATCCTGGGTGTCGCCCAGGCGCTGGGCGATAAATTCGACCCCGGCATCGGCACGCTGGTCGGCCATCTCACCTTCCTGTTCGTGCTCGCCGTCAAGCCCAACGGCCTGTTCCCCAAGACCAAGGACCGCTAACCCATGCGCGCAAAGCTTCTCTCCCCCAAGGCCTTCCAAATTTATGGCCTGGCCCTTCTCGTGGTCCTCATGGTGGTGGCGGCCAGCCAGCCCTGGTGGGCGCGCCGCTATACCGAGCAATGGACGACCGAATTCCTTTACACATTGGCGCTCGCCCAGGCCTGGAATTTGCTGGCCGGCTATGGCGGGTTGCTCTCGGTGGGGCAGCAGGCCTTCATTGGCGTCGGCGCCTATATGGTGGTGGCGCTGGGGTTGCTGGCGGGCTGGAATCCGTTCCTCACCATTCCGGTGGCGGGGCTGGTGTGCGTGGTGCTGGCCATTCCCATGGCGGCGCTGCTGTTCCGGCTCAAGGGCGCCAATTTCGCCGTCGGCACCTGGGTCGCGGCCGAGGTGCTGCGCCTGCTCGTCTCCAACATCGACGCGGTGAATGGCGGCTCGGGCATTTCCATCACCCCCACCCTCATCGGCATGCCGATCTGGTGGCGCATGTCCGAAACGCTGTGGATCGCGCTGGCGCTGGGCGTTGGCGGCATGGCCATGGTCTATGGGTTGCTGCGCACGCGCCTGGGCCTGGCGCTCACGGCGGTGCGCGACTCAGAACCCGCCGCCGCCTCGCTGGGCGTGTCGGTCTCGCGCATGAAATGGGCGGTGTATCTGGTGGCGGCGCTGTGGGCGGGCATGACCGGCGCGCTCATCTTCATCACCAAGCTGCGTGTCGCGCCCGATGCCGCCTTCTCCATCGACTGGATGACCACCACCTTCTTCGTCACGGTCATTGGCGGCATCGGCACCGTCGAAGGGCCGCTGATCGGCACGGCGGTGTTCTTCGCGCTGCGCGCCCTGCTGGCCGATTATGGCTCGTGGTATCTCATCGCGCTCGGTCTGGTGGCCATCATCTTCATGCTGTTCATCCCCCAGGGCATCGCGGGGGTGCTGAAGACACTCACCGGCTCCAACCTCTTCCCCACCCAGCGCCACGCGCCCAAGGTGGCGAGCTGAAAGCTCATGGCGGCGCCTGATGGCGTGCGATGACATCAGATCTAAAACACATAATGGCGCATTCAGCTAAACGCTGAATGCTCCAGCGCCGTGGTCAGATTAAAGCGCAGCAGCAGCCCCCAGGGCTGGCTGGGCGCGCCCAGCGCCAGCGGGTGCAGCACCGCCACCTCGCCATCGGCGGCGAGGGCCTGAAACGCCTCGCCCGCGCCCAGCGCGCGCAGCAGGGCGGGGGGCAGGTCGCTGGCCGGCTGGCCGATGCGCGCGGGCTCCTCATGGGTGGCATAGCGCCCGCCATGCGAGAGCAGGCATAAGCTCCCCGTGCCCATGGGCTTGGCCGCCGCCAGCTGGGCCTGTAACTGCGCCAGCCCGAAATCAGCCCCCAGCACGCCCGCGAACCGGCCCTTGAACAGCACCGGCAGCATGAACGAGGTGATTTTCATCATCACCCCGCCCACCTCGTAATCATAGGGTTCGATCATCACCGCGCTTCCGGCCCGGCGCGGCAGCTCATAATACTCATTCTGCCCCGGCACATCGTAGCCCACCAGTGGCTCAAGCGAGAGCCGCCCCGAGCCGCGATGCCAGTATGACAGAAACCGCCCCGTGGCATCGCTGCCCTCCTGGTGGGCATACTCGGCGTCGCGCCCGTCAAACGCGCCCGGCTCCATGCCGCAGGAGAGCGCCAGCAGCCCCGGATTACCCTCCAGATAGCGCGCCATGATGGCGTTGAACCGCGCGCGCGTCAGCGCATCGGGCTGGGCCTTGAGCGCCTGGAGGGTAAATTCCAGCCCGTTCAGCGTGGTGCCGATCTGGTTGAACCAGGCCAGCACGCGCGCGGCCTCCAGCCCGGTCAGCCGCACGGCGCGCTGCATCACGCCGTCGCTTTCCTCGCTTTCCACCCCTTGCACGGCGCGCTTAATCTCGGCCTTGATCTGGGGCAGCATGTCATTGATGGTCGAGGTGGCGGCCGATGTCCGTTCCGCCAGATTGCGCACCTCCGAGGCCACCACCGAAAATCCCCGCCCCGCATCGCCCGCGCGCGCGGCCTCGATGGTGGCGTTGAACGACAGCAGCTTGGTGTGGCGCGCCACGCCGTTGATCATCTCGGCAATCTCGGCGATCTCCTGAAAGCGCCGCTCCAGCCCCGTGACCATGGATTTCACGCGCGCCATGGTGCCCCCCGCGCCGGCCGTCTCAGTGCCGGGCGCGCCGGCTCGGGCGCGGGTGAGCTCAGCCAATCCCTGATACAAGCCTAACTCCTCAGACGGTCATCGCCTGTCTCATTCTGGCCCGCGCCGGTTTCAATTTCGCTAACGCCCGGCGCCGATTCCGCGTGCCGGGCGTGGCACTCTGAGGTCATCGCACGCCATCAGGCGGCGGGCGCTTCCTCGGTGTCAATTTCGGCTTGTGTCGCCGCCGGGTAGCGCGGCCCCGCCACCTTGCGCGGCGCCACAATCTCTTCCAGCCGCGCCAGCTGCGCGGGCGAGAGCGCCACCTCCGCCATATCCTCGCGCAAATGCGCCACGCTGGTGGTGCCGGGAATGGCATGCACGCCCGGCCCCCTGGCCAGCACCCAGGCCAGCGCGGCCTGCGCCGGACTCACCCCGATCTCAGCCGCATAAGCCTCGAACTCGGCCAGAATCGTGAGATTTTGGGCGAAATTCTCGCCTTGAAAGCGCGGCATGCCGGCGCGTATATCGCCGGGCGCGAACCGCGTATCGCGCACCCCGCCGGCCAAAAACCCGCGCGCCACCGGCGAGAAGGCCACCAGCGCCACGCCCAGCTCGTCGCAAGCCGCCAGCAGCCCATATTCGGGGTTGCGGCTCCAGAGCGAATATTCATTCTGCACGGCGGCAATGGGGTGAACCGCATGCGCCGTGCGCAAGGTCGCGGCCGAAACCTCCGAGAGCCCGATGGCGCCGATCTTGCCCTGGCGCACCAGCTCACCCAGCGCGCCCACGCTCTCCTCAATCGCCACGGTGCGGTCCAAGCGGTGCAGATAATACAGATCGATATGATCAGTCCGCAGATTTTTGAGCGACTCCTCGCACGTGGCCTTCAGCGTTGCGGGCCGGCCATCAATCACGCGCTTGCCGTTCACCCCGGTCATGCCGCATTTGCTGGCCAGAAAAAACGCCCGCCGGTGGGGCGCCAGCACCTCGCCGAGCAGGGCTTCGTTCTTGCCAAACCCGTAGAGCGCGGCGGTGTCGAAATGCTCAACCCCCAGATCGAGCGCGGCGCGCAGCACGGCCTCGGCCACCTCGCGCGCGGGCGGCACGCCATAGGCATGGCTGAGATTCATGCACCCCAGCCCAATCCGCCCCACTGCCCTGCCCGCCAAAATCCGCCGTTCCATCGCCACGCTCCAAAAAACAAAAGTTTTTAAGGGGTGTGGGGGGAGTTTTACAAAAATCCCCCCACAAAAACTGGGCTCCTTTTTGAATAAAAAAGGCGCCAAACCACCAAAAAACTTTTAATAACCTTTCAACTGTTCCTCAAGCCGCCCCAGCACCTCATAACAAGGCAGCACCTTGCCGACCGAGGCATTAGGCTCGCGCCCCTCGGCAATGGCCGTGAAGAATTCCCGGTCCTGCAATTCAATGCCATTCATCGACACATCGACCTTCGTGACATCGATCGGCTCTTCCTTGCCATTCACCAAATCATCATAGCGCGCGATATAGGTGCCATTGTCGCAAATATAGCGAAAGAACGTGCCCAGCGGCCCCTCATTGTTGAACGAGAGCGAGAGCGTGCAAATGGCGCCAGAGGCCGATTTCATCTGGATCGACATATCCATGGCAATGCCCAGCTGGGGGTGAATCGGCCCTTGCAGCGCATGTGCCGCCACCACTTTCTCGCCCGTCTGGTACTGGAACAAATCCACCGTATGCGCGGCATGGTGCCAGAGCAGATGGTCAGTCCACGAGCGCGCTTGGCCCAGCGCGTTGATGTTGGTGCGGCGGAAGAAATAGGTCTGCACGTTCATCTGCTGAATCTTCAGCTCGCCGGCGACAATTTTCTTGTGCACATAGTGGTGCGAGGGGTTGAAGCGGCGGGTGTGGCCAACCATCGCCACCAGCCCGGTCTCTTGCTGCGCGCGCATCACCGCCTGCGCATCGGCCCAGGAATCAGCGAGCGGAATTTCCACTTGCACATGCACCCCGGCCCGCAAACACTCAACCGACTGGGCGGCGTGCATCTGTGTCGGCGTCGCCAAAATCGCCGCCTGCACGCCGGGAATTTTCAGCGCCTCTGAAAGCTCGGTGGTGGCGTTGGCAATGCCGTATTTCTGCGCCACCGCCCGCGTGCCCTCCAGCTCGCGCCCGACCACGCCCACCACCTCAATGCCGCCAATCTCCCTGATGGCATCGAGATGCTTTTGCCCAAATGCCCCCGCGCCCGCGAGAATAACCTTCATGTTTCAGTCCCTGTTCTTGAGAATAAGATGCCCGACCGCCGTGTTCGAGGCCGGAACGTGATAAAAACGATGCACCAGCTCAACCTGCGCCGAGAGCGCGCCGCGCATGATCAGCCACATCACCAGCTCAACCCCCTCCGAGCCCGCCTCGCGCACATACTCAATATGCGGCATCTTCGAGAGATCTTCAGGGTTTTCAATCAACCGGTCGAGAAACTCATTGTCCCATTCCCGGTTGATCAGCCCCGCCCGCGGCCCCTGCAACTGGTGGCTCATGCCGCCGGTGCCCCAGATCTGCACGTTCAAATCCTCCGGAAACGACTTGATCGCCCGCGCGATCGCCTTGCCCAGATGATAGCAGCGCTTGCCCGAAGGCGGCGGGTACTGCACCACATTCACCGCGAACGGAATGATCTTGCACGGCCATTGATCCACCTTGCCAAACATCAGCGACAGCGGCACGGTCAGCCCATGATCGACATCCATCTTGTTGACAATGGTGAGATCAAACTCATCCTCGATCACCGATTGCGCGATATGCGCGGCCAGTTCCGGGGCGCCCTCCACCACCGGCACCGGCCGCGCACCCCAGCCCTCATCGGCGGGCTGGAAGCTCTCGCCACATCCGATGGCGAAGGTCGGAATCAATTCGAGCGAAAATGCCGTGGCGTGGTCATTATAAACCAAAAACACCACATCGGGCTTGTTGGCCTTTTCCCATTGCTTGGTGAACTCGAAGCCCTCGAACAGCGGCTTCCAATAGTCATCACCAGCCTTGCCCAAATCCCACGCCGCGCCAATGGCGGGCACGTGCGAGCAGGCGATACCCGCTGAAATATGTGCCATTACCCGGCCCTCCCCTGGTTCACATCGCCAATCGGGTCGCTCACCTTGCGCCCGCCCGTGAGCATCATGTTCGCATAAGCCTCCTGGCTCATGCCCGTCATCAGCGCGGCGGCATATTGAAAACTCTTGCCGTCGGTGGCGAAAATCTTGGCCAGAAAATACACATTGCCGCCGAGCGAGATCATGCGGTTATAATCGCGCGCCAGCACGGCCTGTTTCTGGTCCTCGCTCATCGGCCATTCATCCAGATAAGTCCGCTCATTGGCCAAAAACCGCGCGCGGTTCGGCGCCTTCATCAGCGACATGCAAAACTGGTTGAGATGATACCCCTTGCGCGCCTGCTCGGCGTCAAAAATAACGGTGCCGGGAATATTGTCATAAGATTTGCCGCTCATCACAAAACCTCCTCAGGCCAGTAAAGCCGCATCGGATTATCAATCAAAAGCTTGCGGCGCAGCTCGTCGGTCACCGCGATCCTGCCGATGAAATCAACCAGCTTGCCGTCATCGGGGGCGTGGGTGGTCATGTTCGGGTGCGGCCAGTCGGTGCCGGTCAGCACCCGGTCGGGAAACGCCTCGACAATATGGCGCGCGAACGGCACCACATCGTCATAGTCAGGCGGCCCCTGCACCGAGAGCCGCTCCGGGCAGGTCACCTTGCTCCAAAAATTCCCATGCTCGCGCATCAGCTTCACAAAGAGCTGAAACTCAGGCCCGTCCACGGTCTTGCTCACATCCGGGCGGCCCATATGGTCCACCACCACAATCCCCGGCAGCCCGATAAAGAAGTCATAAAGCTCGGGCAGCTCAGCGGCCTCGAAATAAATCACGATATGCCAGCCCAGCGGGGCGATGCGCGCGGCAATCTCGGCCAACTCGTCGCGCGGCAGCGCGTTCACCAGCCGCTTGACAAAATTGAAGCGCACACCACGCACCCCCGCTTCATGCAGGGCGCGCAGCTCGTCGTCGGTCACGCGCCGCGTCACGGTCGCCACCCCGCGCGCCAAGCCGTTCGCGTGCATCAGCGCATCCACCAGCGCCCGGTTATCGGCGCCATGGCAGGTCGCCTGCACAATCACATTGCGCGAAAACCCGAGATGATCGCGCAGCGCCCAGAGTTTTTCCTTGGGCGCGTCGCAGGGCGTATATTTGCGCTCGGGCGCATAAGGAAACACATCGCCCGGCCCAAACACATGGCAATGCGCATCCACCGCGCCGGGCGGCAGCACCAGGCGCGGCTTGGAGGGGGTGGGGTGAAACGGAATCCAGGTGGGATCCATGGTGAAGCTGGTCATGGCGGGCGGTTTCTCACTCTCCTGTGCCGCCTCATGGTGCGGCTTGTTGTGCAGTCTGGCCGGTCATACCAGGGCTGGCGCGTGCCCGGCGGCTCAAAGCCGGGCGCGGGCTATAGGTTTTTGCTATAGCCCGGCTGGTCTCAGCGGCCCTGGGCGGTCAAAATCGCGTCGAGGCGCGGAAACACCCGGCGCGCATTGCCCTCGAAAATCTTCGCCTTGTCATCATCCGAAATCGCCAGCGCATCGATATAGCGCTTGGTATCATCGAAATAAAATCCCGTCTCGGGATCAATCCCGCGCACCGCGCCAACCATTTCAGAACCAAATAAAATATTATCGGCATCAATCACCCGCGAGAGCAAATCAATGCCCGGCTGATGATAGACGCAGGTATCGAAATAAACATTCTTCATCACATGCGCGCGCAGGTTCGGGCGCTTGAGCATATCGGCCAGCCCCCTATAGCGCCCCCAATGATACGGCACCGCGCCGCCGCCATGGGGAATGATCAGCCGCAGCTCAGGAAAATCCCTGAACAAATCACCTTGAATCAGCTGCATGAACACCGTCGTGTCGGCGGCGATGTAATAAGCCCCCGTGGCGTGGAAGCAGGCATTGCACGAGCCCGAGACATGAATCATCGCCGGCACGTCGAGCTCCACCATCGCCTCGAAAAACGGATACCAATAGCGGTCATGGATCGGCGGCGCCGAGAAGTTCCCGCCCGAGGGGTCAGGGTTGAGGTTGCAGCCGATAAAGCCAAGTTCATTGACACAGCGCTTAAGTTCCGCGATCGAGGCGTCCAGCGGCGCGCCCGGGAATTGCGGCAGCTGGCACACGCCGACAAAATTGCGCGGATACATATCCACCACCCGGCTGATCAGGTCGTTATTGGCCCGCGACCACTCGATCGACACACGCTCATTGCCCTCATGCGGCGCCATGGCCGAGGCGCGGGGTGAGAAAATCGTCATATCCGCGCCGCGCTCACGCAGCAGCTTCAACTGGTTCGCCTCAATACTATCCCTGATCTGGTCATCCGAAATCGCCAGCGGCGCGGGCGGCGCGCCATGGCCCTGGGCGGCCCAGTCCAGCAGCTTGGCGCGGTAGGTCTGGTGCGGGTCGGGGGCGGTGGTATAATGGCCGTGGCAATCAATAATCATCAGGTTTTTCCTTGTGTCTTTGCCGTCATGGCGTCGAGCATGGCGCCCAGATCAGGTTCGTCGAGCGCCTGTTTCAACCCGGCCGAGAGGTCCTGGCGGGCGGCGATCGCCACGCTCATCAAGGGCGCCAGCCCGGCCTCGGCCACGGTCTCCGCGGCCTCTCTCATTTCCTCGGCGCGGCGCGCGCCGTGTTGCACCCCCCGCCCGATCATGTAGTACGCCAGTTTTTCCCAATCCTGGCCGGGAAAAAAATCGCTGAGCGAGGCCAGAACCTCACCCTCCACGCCATAATGGCGCGCGGTCAGCATGGCTTCCGTCAGCAGCGCCTCAATCCCCTTGATCATCACCGAGCGGCAGAGCTTGGTGGCCGAAGCCAGCCCGATCTGGGGGGCATAAAACCTGGCCCCGCTAAACCCCACCTTCCGGGCCACGGCCTCAAAACCAGCGGCATGCGGCCCGCCCAGCAACATCGGCGAGGCCAAACGCTTATGGCCGATGGGCGACATGATCACCCCCTCCACATAGCGCCCCTTAGCATCCTCAATCACCTTGGCCGCACGGCGCTTCTGCCCCGGCGAGGCCGAATTCACATCGAGAAAATAAGCCCCCGCGCTCAGCCCACCGGCCACCGCGCGCGCCGCCGCCTCATCCTGCGCGGCGGTCACCGCGCACACCACAATCTCAGCGCCCGCCACCGCCTCCTGCGCGCTGGCCGGGGCGGTCAGCCCAAACCCCGCCAGCGCTTTCGAGGGCCCCGCGCCAGGGTCTGAAAATTTCACGTCCCAGGCGGTGAAGCCGGTGCCCCAATCAGTGGCGAAACTCTGCCCGACCTCGCCAAACCCCAACAGGCAGATCATGGCCACACATCGCCCTTGATATAAATCTCGCCCTTCATCAGCTTGCGCGCGGTGCGAATCAGCGCCGCGCGCTTCACCTCGATGTCGGCGCCCGCGCCCGCAATCTCCATGCTCACGGCAAAAAACCCGCTCGGGTGCTCCACCGCCAGCTCCAGCGTGCCGCTGGTTTGGCCAATCTCGGCCAGTTCCGCCCCCACACTGCCCGCGATCACACAGCCCGTGGCCACCGAAACCGCACCCAGCACGCCAATCGCCTCATGCACGCGGTGGGGAATGAACGTGCGGGTCGAAACCGCGCCGCCCTCGAAGGGTTGTGAGAGCAAGGTCATCTTGGGCACCGTCTTCCTGGCCACATTGCCCAGATTCATCAAAGGCCCCACCGCCAGCCTGATCTCCTCCACCCGGCGCTTGAGCGCGGCATTGGCCTCCAGCTCGGCGGGGGTTTCGCGCCCGCTCAGGCCAAAATCCGCCGCCCTCATCAGCACCACCGGCATGCCGTTATCCACACAGGTCACGCGCACGCCGTTCACCTCGTCCACCACATGGCCGGTGGGCAGCAGCGCCCCGCAGGCCGAGCCGGCAATGTCGAGAAAATCAATGGCGATGGCGGCCCCCGTGCCGGGCACGCCATCGATACGCGCATCGCCCTCATAGGCCACCACGCCGCCCGGCGTTGGCACATGGGCCACCGCCACGCTGGCGGTGTTGACCATATGAATCCGCACGCTGGTCACCCCCTCGCGCGCATCCACCAGCCCGGCCTCGATGGCGAACGGCCCGACCCCGGCCAGAATATTCCCGCAATTCTGCGCGTCCGAAACCTCGGCCTTGTCGACCGCCACCTGCAAAAACAAATAATCCACATCGGCGTCGGGGCGGGTCGAGGGCGAAATCACCGCCACTTTCGAGGTCAGCGGGTGCGCGCCGCCCAGCCCGTCAATCTGGCGCATATCGGGCGAGCCCATGGCGGCCAGCAGCACGGCATCGCGCAAGCCCCGCTCGGCGGGTAAATCGCGCTGGTGAACATACAGGCCCTTCGAGGAGCCGCCCCGCACCAGGGTGGCGGGAATGGCGCGCAGCATATCACGCCTCTCCCAGCCGTTTCACATATTTCAGCCCCTTCTCGGCCAGCCGCTCGCGCATCTTGTACAAATCCAGCCCCAGCACCCCGGCGGCCAGCTGCTCGCGCTTGGCGCCCTCATTGGCCTCGCGCGCCTGCGCCTTGGCCAGCACGGCGGCGGCGCGGGCCGAGGGCACCACCACCACCCCGTCATCATCGGCCACAATCACATCGCCCGGCGTCACATGCGCGCCCGCGCACACCACCGGCACGTTCACATTGGCAATGGTCTCCTTCACCGTGCCCTGGGCATAAATCGCCTTCGACCACACGGGAAATTCCATGTCCGTCAGCGTCGCCACATCGCGCACGCCGGCATTGATAATCAAGCCCCGCACCCCGCGCGCTTTCAGCGAGGTGGCGAGCAGATCGCCAAAATACCCATCCTCGCACGGGCTGGTCGGGGTCACGACCAGAATATCGCCCGGCCGACACTGTTCCACCGCCACATGGATCATCCAATTATCCCCCGGCGCCACCTCGCAGGTCACGGCGGTGCCCGAAATCGCGGCCGGGCGGTAAATGGGGCGCATATAAGAGGCCATCAGCCCCGTGCGCCCCAGCGCCTCATGCACCGTGGCGACGCCAAATTTCCCCAGCGCCTCGGCAACCCCCGCCTCCGCGCGGTCGATCTCGGTAACAACGACAATGGCCATGTGTTCACTCCAAGCCGGGGGCGGCTGGCAGCCCCAAATCCCCCGCGCCATTTTGGTTAAGTGCCGCCACGTTACCCCTTCCCCTGGCCGCCGCGCCAATACGAAGAGGGTCGCGCCCCATAAGTTTTTGCTGTAGCCTGCCCCCATGCCCGCCTCCGCGCCGTTCAATTTCCGCCATCTCGCCGCCGCCCTCGCGGTGGCGCGGGGGGGCGGCATCTCGCGCGCGGCCCAGGCCATGCATCTTAGCCAGCCGGCGCTCACCCAGGGGCTGGCGCGGCTCGAAGCCACGCTCGGCGCCCGGCTGTTCGTGCGCTCGGGCCAAGGCACCGGCCTCACGCCCGAGGGTGAGCTGTTCCTCCCCCGCATCGCCCGCGCGTTCGAGGGGCTGCGCGCCGCCGAGCGCGCCCTGCCCGGCGCCCCCGCCTTGCACCGCCACGCCAGCGCCACCCAGTGGCGGGCGCTGGCCGCCATGGTCGAGGCCCGCTCCACCGCCCAGGCCGCGCGCGCCCTGGGCATGAGCCAGCAAAGCCTGCACCGCGCGCTCATGGGGCTTGAGGGCTTAAGCGCCACGCCCTTGTTCACCCGCACCCGCCAAGGGCTCGAGCCCTTGCCCGAGGCCCGCCTTCTCGCCCGCGCGGCGGGGCTGGCCTTTGCCGAGCTGCGCCAAGGCGCCTGGGGGTTGCGCGAGCTGCGCGGCCTCATGGATGGCACGATCACCATCGGCGCCCTGCCGCTGGCGCGCTCCGCCCTCATTCCCCAGGCCGCCACCGCCCTGCTCGCCCGCTACCCCGAACTCCGCCTCCAGATCATCGATGGCCCCTATGCCGAGCTGCTGCACGGCCTGCGCCACGGGCACATAGATTTCATCATCGGCGCGCTCCGCACCCCCGCCCCCGGCCCCGACATCGCCCAGGAAGAGTTTTTCACCGAGCCACTCTCGATCATCGTGCGCCCTGGCCATCCGGCGCTCACCGCCCCGCCCACCGCCCAGTCCCTGGCGCGGCTGGGCTGGGTGTTGCCCCGTCAGGGCACCCCGGCGCGGGCCATTTTCACGGCCTTTTTCACCGCCGCCCAGGTCGCCCCGCCCACCCAGGTCATCGAGTGCAGCTCCCTGGTGGCGGCGCGCGGGTTGCTGCTGGCCAGCGACCGCGCGGCCATCTTCTCCCGCTCCCAGGTGCGTTTCGAGCTGGCCACCGGCCAGCTTGCCGCCCTGGCCGCGCCCCTGCCGGGTTCGGCGCGCCCCATCGGCCTCAGCCTCCGGCGAGACTTCACCCCCACCCGCGCGCAGCAGGCCTGCCTGGCGGCGCTAAGGCTCGCCGCCGCCGATCTCGCCGGCGACAGCCCGGGCATGCTGGAGAAACGCCCCCACCAGCCCTGAGGGGCGCAAACCGGGCCGGGTGGCAATGCCCACCGGCTGCGCCGACCCGGCAATGGGCGCGCCCACCGCCACCAGCTCGCCGCGCGCCAGCTCCGCCGCGATCTGGCGTTTGGAGAGCACGGCCGCGCGCGGGGTGGCGCGCAGCAGGGCGCGGATGGTGATGAGCGAATTACAGGCAATGGCATCAACCGGCACGCGCGCCCCCTGGCTTTCCAAATACGCCTCAAACGCCCCGCGTGAGGGCGTGCCCCGTGGCGGCAAAATCCAGTCCAGCGCGTCGAGCGTGGCGCGGCTCACCTCGCGCGTGCCGGCCAGCGCGTGGTGCGGCCCGATGACGATGGTCAGCGGGTCCGCAAACAGCCATTCCTGCGCGATCTCGGGGGTCTCCGCGCGCAGCGGCCCCAAAATCAAATCAATCCGCCCCGCCCTCAGCGCCGTTCGCTGCTCGTCATAAGGTCCGTCCATGATGTCGATTTCCGCCCGCGGATAGGCGCCCAGCGTGCGCGCCAGCGCCTCGGGCAGCCAGGTCGAGCGCGCCAGCGGCAGCGCCCCCACATAAAGCCGTCCGGCCTTCAGCCCGCGCGCTTCCCGCAGCTCATCCACCCCTAAGCGCAGCTCGGCCTGCATGCGCCCGGCATGCTCGCCCAGCCGCCGCGCCGCCCAGGTTGGGCGCAAGCCGCGCCCGGCGCGCTCCCACAGCGTCACCCCGGCCAGTGCCTCCAGCTCCCGCGCGGCCCGATAAAGCGTTGGTTGCGCCAGCCCCAGCGTCCGCGCGGCCGCGCTCACGCTCGGCGCCTCCTGCAACGCCAACAGCGCGCGCAGCTGCGCCAGATCCACCATCCCCGCGAAACGTTTCCTGGTGTGCAGCGCGGTCTCGGCCTCGCGCAACTCGGCCAAGGCGGTTTTGATGCGCCGGCAAAACAGCGTTCCGGCCTCGGTCGGGCGCATGCCGCCGGCGTGGCGCTCGAACAATGTCTCGCCCAGCGCGGCCTCCAGCCCGCCCAGCGCGCCCAGCACGGCGGGCGCCGATAGATGCACGGTCTCGGCCGCGCGCAGCGCGCTGCCATGCTCGAAAATCGCCAGCGCGACGCGCAGCCAGCGGGGCTTCAGGGGTGGCTCCATACCCCATCTATAGCAAAAACTTTCACCCGCGCACCGGCTTTGCGTTACCATCGCGGCCCGGAAGTTTCTTAGCATCCCCCCATCAGCCGGGCGCCAAGCATCCCGGCTTCACCCCAGGAGCGGATATGTCAGCCAAACCCATTCCCGGCACCCCGGTCTTCACCGGCGCCTATGCCATGCGGGGCTATGCCCTCAACAAAATGTGCTATTCCCTCAACGCCGCCGCCAACCGCGCCGCCTTCCTGGCCGATGAGGACGGTTATTGCGCCCAATACGGCCTCACCCCGCCCCAGCGCGCCGCCATCGCCGCGCGCAATGTCGCCCAGCTCATCGAGGCCGGCGGCAATGTCTATTACCTGGCCAAGTTCGCCGGCATTTTCGGCCTCAACGTCCAAGATCTCGGCGCCCAGCAGACCGGCGTCTCCGTCGACGAGTTCAAGGCCAAGCTGAAAGCCCACGCCATCCACAACGACGCCGTCAAAGCCGGGAGGCTCGCCAATGTCTAACATCATCGGCTCGGTTGCCACCTCGCACATCCCCGCCATCGGCAACGCCATCCATAAGGGCCTGCAGAAGGATGAATATTGGCAGCCCTTCTTCGACGGCTTCCCCCCCGCGCGCGCGTGGCTGCACGCCGCCAAGCCCGATGTGGCGGTGGTGGTCTATAACGACCACGGGCTGAATTTCTTCCTCGACAAAATGCCCACCTTCGCCGTCGGCGCGGCGCCGGTCTACACCTCCGAGGATGAAGGCTGGGGCATTCCCACCGTGCCGCCCGTGCGGGGCGCGCCCGAGCTGTCCTGGGCCATCATCGAGCAGGCCGTGGCCGATGAGTTCGATGTCACCACCTGCCAGGAAATGCTCGTCGATCATGCCTGCACCGTGCCCCTCCAGCTCATGTGGCCCGAAGGGTGGGAGGGCATCCGCATCGTGCCCATCGCCATCAACACGGTGCAGCACCCGCTGCCCTCGGCCAAGCGTTGTTTGGCGTTTGGCCAGTCCATCGGCCGGGCCATCCGCGCCTTCGCGCAAACCCTGAACGTGGTGGTGATCTCCACCGGCGGCCTGTCGCACCAGCTCGAGGGCGAGCGCGCGGGGTTCCTGAACCCCGAATTCGATGATCTCTGCCTCAACGCCCTCATCAACAAGCCCGAGCTGCTCACCCGCTATTCCGCGCATGAGATCGTCGAGCTGGCCGGCAGCCAGGGCGCCGAGATCCTCAACTGGATCGTCGGGCGCGGCATTCTGGGCGGCGCCGCGCGCGAGGTGGTGCGCAACTACCACATCCCCATCTCCAACACCGCCGCCGCGCTTCAGGTGCTCGAACCCGCCTAAACGCACATACCCCAGGCGCAAAAGTTTTTTGGGGCCGCTTTTTTCAAAAAAGGGGCGGAGTCTTGGGGAGCTTTTTGAAAAAAGCTCCCCAAACCCCCAAAAAACTTTTTTTTATTTGCTGGGCGTGAACACCAGCGCCAGGCCGTTGATGCAATAGCGCAGCCCCGTCGGCGGCGGGCCATCGGGGAAGACATGCCCCAAATGCCCCAGGCAGCGCCGGCAATGCACCTCTGTCCGCGTCATCCCCAAACTGTCATCGGGCCGGGTCGCCACCGCATCGGGCAGCGGCGCATAAAAGCTCGGCCAGCCCGTGCCGCTGTCATATTTGGTGGCCGATGAAAACAACCCCAGCCCGCACCCCGCGCAGCCAAACACGCCCTGGCGATGCTCCCCCAGCAGCGGCGAGGTGAACGGATATTCCGTGCCCTGCTCACGCAAAATCTGAAATTGCGCGGGCGTCAGCCGGGCGCGCCATTGCGCCTCGGTCAGCCCTTGCCAATCCACCGGCGCCGCCGCCCAGGCCGGGCCGCCCAGCAGCGCCAGCAACAGGCTCCGCCGGGCGGTCATGGTGTCACCCGCACCGGGTCGGCGCGGTAGAGCGCCGGAAAATCCACCCTCAGCGCCGCCAGCTTGGGCGCGTCGTTGATCACGATGTAGGGGTAATCCGGGTGGCGTACCATGAAATCCTGGTGGTAGCCCTCGGCCTGGTAAAACGGCCCGGCGGGGTCGATGCGCGTGACAATCGGCGCGTTAAACACATGCGCCTGGGTCAGTTGGGCCACATAAGCCGCCGCCACCTGGCGCTGGGCCGGGTTTTCCACCCAAATCTCGCCCCGATATTGCGGCCCCTGATCCGGCCCCTGAAAATCCAGCTCCGTCGGGTCGGTCGCGTCTGAGAAATACACCCGCAAAATCGTGCCGTAAGAGATCACGCGCGGGTCGAACAATATTTCCACGCTCTCGGCATGGCCCGTGGTGCCGGTCGAAACCTGCTCATACGTCGCCGTATCCGCCGCGCCGCCAGTATAGCCGGCATAAACGCGCCGCACGCCCTTCACATGCTCAAACACCCCCTGCATCCCCCAAAAACACCCGCCCGAGAGCAAGGCGGTTGCGGTGGCGGCGTTATCGGGCGGGTCAAATGCCGGGGCGGGCAGGGGCGTGGCATAAGCGCGGCCCCCCAG
Organism: Pseudomonadota bacterium; assembly: GCA_021809435.1. Lineage (GTDB taxonomy): Bacteria > Pseudomonadota > Alphaproteobacteria > Acetobacterales > Acetobacteraceae > Acidocella. The sequence goes on from JAKBAD010000004.1 coordinate 138,387, forward strand.
CGCGGCGCCCAGCATCAAGGCCAAGAGAGAACGAATCATGGAACACCTCCAGCCCTTCATCTAGTCAGGCGCCGGGCGCGCTCCAAGGCATCGTCTCCATGCCCGGGCGGCATGGGCTATTGCGCGCCGGCGCTCCGCACAGGCACGTTGAGCGCCAAATCCGCCCCGCCCGCGAAATGCAGCACCAGCGCCATGGGCTGGCCCGGGCTCATCCGCGGCCCGTCGCACATCAAATGATACCCCCCCGGCGCCAACGCCAGCGCCGCCCCCGGCGCAATGGTGAGCGGCCCGGCCGGCACCATCATGGCCATGCCGTTCATGTTCATGCTTTTATGCACATCCAGCGTGGCGCAGGCGGGCGAGCTGGCCCCGGTCAGCGACAGCGCCGTCTCGCCCTCATTGGTCAGGGTCAGGTAAATCACCGCCGGCAGGCTGGGCAGCGTGTAATCGGCCACCGCGCCGCTCACGCTCACGGGCGGCGGGGCGGCCAGGGCCAGGGTGGGGGCGAGCAGCAGGGCGGCGGTGAGCCGCGTCAGGCGGAGGGTCATGGCGTCATCCCTTGGCGGTTTTATCTGTTTCTACCCCCGCGCGGCGGGCCGTGTCACCCGGGGCTTGCCGCGCGGGGCACATAAAAAACCCCCAGGGCGTGGCCCCGGGGGTTCGAGTTGGCCAGTCGGGCGGGTTGGCCCCCGCCCCGGTTCCGCCAGCCTTTAGGCCGCGAACTGGTTCATGGTGTTGTGCACGCCGCCAGCCTTGAGCGCGGCTTCACCGGCGAAATACTCCTTGTGGTCGTCGCCAATGTCCGAGCCCGACATGTTCTGGTGCTTCACGCAGGCAATCCCCTGGCGGATTTCCTGGCGCTGCACGCCGGCCACATAGCCCAGCATGCCCATCTCACCGAAATACTCCTTGGCCAGATTATCGGTCGAGAGCGCGGCGGTGTGGTAGGTCGGCAGGGTGATGAGGTGATGGAAGATGCCCGCGCGCTTGGCGGCATCGCGCTGGAAGGTGCGGATCTTGTCATCAGCCTCGAGGCCCAGCGCGGTGGTGTCGTAATCCACGCTCATCAGCTTGGCGCGGTCATAAGCCGACACGTCCTTGCCCTCGGCCTTCCACGCGTCATACACCTGCTGGCGGAAATTCAGCGTCCAGTTGAAGGACGGCGAGTTGTTATAGGCCAGCTTGGCGTTCGGCCACACTTCGCGGATCTTGTCCATCATGCCGGCGATCTGCTCGACATGGGGTTTCTCGGTCTCGATCCACAGCAGGTCGGCGCCGTTGTTCAGGGCGTTGATGCAGTCGAGCACGCAGCGCTCGGCACCGGTGCCGGGGCGGAACTGGAACAGGTTGGAAGGCAGGCGCTTGGGGCGCAGCAGCTTGCCATTGCGGGTGATGATGACATCGCCATTGCCGATCTGGCTGGCATCGACCTCATCGCAATCCAGGAACGAGTTGTACTGGTCGCCAATGTCGCCCGGCTCATGCGAAACCGCGATCTGCTTGGTCAGGCCAGCGCCCAGGCTGTCGGTGCGGGCGACGATGATGCCGTCTTCCACGCCCATTTCGAGGAAGGCGTAGCGCAGCGCGCGGATCTTCTGCACGAAATCCTCGTGCGGCACGGTCACCTTGCCGTCCTGGTGGCCGCACTGCTTCTCATCGGAGACCTGATTCTCGATCTGCAGCGCGCAGGCGCCGGCGGCGATCATCTTCTTGGCCAGCAGATAGGTGGCCTCGGCATTGCCGAACCCGGCATCGATGTCGGCGATGATGGGCACGACATGGGTTTCGTAAGTGTCGATCTTGTGCTGGAGCTCCTTGGCCTTGGCGGCGTCGCCGGCTTCGCGGGCGGCGTCGAGGTCGCGGAACAGCATGCCCAGCTCACGCTGGTCGGCCTGGCGGAGGAAGGTGTAGATTTCCTCGATCAGCGCGGGCACCGAGGTTTTCTCGTGCATCGACTGGTCGGGCAGCGGGCCGAATTCGGAGCGCAGCGCGGCGACCATCCAGCCCGAGAGATAGATATAGCGGCGCTTGGTCGAGCCGAAATGCTTCTTGATCGAGATCAGCTTCTGCTGAGCGATGAAGCCGTGCCAGCAGCCCAGCGACTGGGTGTAGTTGGCGGGGTCGGCGTCATAGGCGGCCATGTCCTCGCGCATGATCTTGGCGGTGTATTTGGCGATGTCGAGGCCGGTCTTGAACCGGTTCTGCAGGCGCACGCGCGCCACGGCCTCGGCGGAAATGCCGTCCCAGGTGCCGTTCTGGGCCTGGATCAATTTGCCGGCGCTGAGGATCTCGTCTTGGTAGGACATGGACTTCTCCAATGCGGTGAGCTCGAAAGGGACTATGGTGCGCTGCACGCGCTGCAGCGCACACATACAAAGCTGGATTGGCAAAAGACAGCGAAAAATCGACAGTTTCGTGACAGGGGCAGGTAAAGATGTAAACGAATTTACATAATCAATTTTACAAAATGAAAATTTTTGACAGAAGTGATTTACAGGGGTTTCACAAGGCACAATGCCGACATGCGCGCGCCGGCGGCCGGCGGGGGCAAAGCCACATAAACCCACAAAAACCAGGCCGAAACCCACGCAAAACCATATTTGGGGTGGGCAAAACCACACAACCCCACACATCGCCAAATTTTCAGGGGAAATTCACGAAAGCGTGAGATTTTAAGGAAGACACCCTGGGGCGAACGACGGGGATCGAACCCGCGACAACCGGTACCACAAACCGGCGCTCTACCAACTGAGCTACGTCCGCCATCAGGGTGTGGGGGGGCTGTAACGCGCTCACGCCCCCCGCGTCAATGGGGGTGATGCGATCCAGCCTTTCAGGCGCGCGATTGCCTGTTCAAGCAAGGCGGGCTGCTTGCAGAAGGCGAAGCGGACGAACTGGCGCGGCGCCGGGCCGGCATAGAAGGCCGAGACCGGAATGGCGGTGACGCCCGCTTGTTCGGTGATCACCCGGCAGAATGCCACATCATCGCCATCGAAGCCGAGGCCGGAGAAATCGGCGGTGATGAAATAAGAGCCGTCGGTGGCCAGGGTTTTGAAGCCGATGGCCTCGAGGCCCTGGCGCAGCAGGTCGCGCCGGGCCTGGAGTTCGGCCGCGAGGGTGGAAAAATAGGCATCCTCTTTGCCCAAACCATAGGCAACCGCCCGTTGCAGGTTGGGGGCGGTGGTGAAGGTGAGGTTCTGGTGCGCCTTGGCCACCAGCCCGATCAGCCGCGCGGGGCCCGAGACATAGCCGACCTTCCAGCCGGTGAGCGAGAAGGTTTTGCCCGCCGAGCCGATGCGCAAGCAGCGATCAAACATGCCAGGCAGGGCCATGAGCGGGATGTGGCGCGCGCCCGCGAACACCAGATGCTCATAGACCTCGTCGCAGATGGCATAAGAATCATGGGTTTCGAGCAGTCCGGCGATGAAGCTCAGCTCATCTGGCGTGAACACCTTGCCGGTCGGGTTCATGGGCGAATTGAGCAGCAGGAGCTTGGTGCGGGGCGAGAAGGCGGCGGCCAGTTCGGCGCGCGGCAGCTCCCAGCTGGGCGGCTCGAGGCGCACGAGCTTCGGGATCGCGCCCAGCAGCTTCACCACCGGCAAATAGGTGTCGTAGAGCGGCTCGATGAGGATGGCCTCATCGCCGGGGTTGAGCAGCGCGATGAGGCAGGCGGTCAGCGCCTCGGTGGCGCCGGAGGTGACGCACACGCCGCTTACCGGGTCGATGTCGAGCCCGTAAAACCGCTTATTGGCGGCGGCCACGGCGGATTTGAGCTCGGGCGTGCCGGTGAGCGGGGGATATTGGTTGCGGTGGTCGCCCAGCGCCAGGGCGGCTTGTTCGACGATATCGGCCGGGCCTTCGGTGTCGGGGAAGCCCTGGCCGAGATTGAGCGCGCCATGCTGGACGGCGAGCGCCGACATGAGGGTGAAGATGGTGGTGCCGGTCTGCTCAAGCAAAAGATTGGCGGGCTTCATGGGCGGGGACTCCGGGGGGCTCTGGCGGCCTTTCCTAGCCAGGGCCGGGGCGGGGGGCAAGTTTGCCTAAAACACAGGCAATTTTAGCGTGATTTGGCGCCACCTCCAGCGGCCAGCCCGGCGCGCGCCCCTGGCGGCCCCTTGTTTGCCGCTTACTCTCCCCTTTGGCACGAACCATGCTAAGAAAGCCGGGCCAGCCCAGTTGGCTGGCGCGCTCACCGCGCTGTCCGCACGAACACAGAGGAGGACGCCTGGACCCAAAAGGCCCGGCGTGGACCAGATGAAAAAGATCGAAGCGATCATCAAGCCGTTCAAGCTCGATGAGGTGAAGGAGGCGCTGCAAGAGGTTGGGTTGCAGGGCATCACCGTTACCGAAGCCAAGGGGTTTGGCCGCCAGAAGGGGCATACCGAGCTCTATCGCGGCGCCGAATATGTGGTCGATTTTCTTCCCAAGGTGAAGATCGAGGTGATTTGCGAGGACGGCGTGGTGGAGCGCGCGGTCGAGGCCATTACCAATGCCGCCCGCACCGGGCGCATCGGCGATGGTAAGATTTTCATCTCGACCATCGAAGATGCCATCCGCATCCGCACCGGCGAGAAAGGCGACGCCGCCATCTGACCTGGCATTGTGATCGGCGCGCAGCATGGGTATCATGCGCGCGCTGCACGTGATCAGGTACGGACGCGCTGACCCGCGCCGAGCGAGCTTGACCGGGTACTATATTGACATAACGGGGAAAAAACATGGCGAAGAAAGGTGACGGCGAGGACGCCGTCTCGAAGGTTCTCAATCTGATCAAGGAGAACGGGGTCGAATATGTCGATCTGCGCTTCACCGATCCGAAGGGCAAGTGGCAGCACACGGCGCAGCATGTCTCGACCGTCGACGAGACCACGCTGATCGATGGCTTCATGTTCGATGGCTCGTCGATCGCCGGCTGGAAAGCCATTAACGAATCCGACATGATCCTGAAGCCGGACCTTTCGACCGCGGTCATCGACCCGTTCGCGGCCAAGCCTTCGCTGATCCTGTTCTGCGACATTCTCGAGCCCGCCACCGGCCAGGGCTATCTGCGCGACCCCCGTTCGACCGCCAAGAAGGCCGAGGCCTATCTGAAGGAAACCGGCATCGGCGACACCGCCTTCATCGGCGCCGAGGCTGAGTTCTTCGTGTTCGACAGCGTCAAGTTCGGCACCGGCCCGAATTTCGGCATTTATCAGCTCGACTCCATCGAGGGCCCCGGCTCGAACCTGAAGGATTATCCGGAAGGCAATATGGGTCACCGCCCCGGCGTCAAGGGCGGCTATTTCCCGGTTCCCCCCGTGGACACCGAATCCGACCTGCGCGCCGAAATGCTCTCGGCCATGGGCGAGATGGGCCTGCCCATCGAGAAGCATCACCACGAGGTGGCGCAGAGCCAGCATGAGCTGGGCACCCGCTTCAACGCCCTGACCACCATGGCCGACCAGATGCAGATTTATAAATACTGCGTCCAGAACGTCGCCCATTCTTACGGCAAGACCGCGACCTTCATGCCGAAGCCGATTTATGGCGATAACGGCTCGGGCATGCACACGCATATCTCGATCTGGAAGAACGGCAAGCCGCTGTTCGCCGGCAATGGCTATGCCGACCTCTCCGAGACCTGCCTGTACGCCATTGGCGGCATCATCAAGCATGCCAAGGCGATCAACGCGTTCTCGAACCCCTCGACCAACTCGTATAAGCGCCTGATTCCGGGCTTCGAGGCGCCCGTGCTGCTGGCCTATTCGGCCCGCAACCGCTCGGCCTCCTGCCGTATTCCCTATACGACCAGCCCGAAGGCCAAGCGCGTCGAGGTTCGCTTCCCCGATCCGACCTGCAACCCTTATCTGTCCTTCTCGGCCATTCTCATGGCCGCCATCGACGGCATCAAGAACAAGATCCACCCCGGCGACCCGCACGACAAGGATCTCTACGAGCTGCCGCCCGAGGAGCTGAAGAACATCCCGACCGTGTGCGGCTCGCTGCGTGAGGCCCTCCAGGCCCTCGAAGCCGACCATGAGTTCCTGCTGGCGGGCGATGTGTTCTCGAAGGAACAGATCGAGAGCTACATGGAGATCAAGTGGAAGGATGTGTACAAGTTCGAGCACACCCCGCACCCGGTTGAGTTCGAGATGTATTACTCCGCCTGATCCGGTTTGCGGATTTGGTTTGGGAAACGGCGCCGCGAGGCGCCGTTTTTCGTTGGGGGATGGGGTATTGTGAACTTTTGGTTCGCGGTTTTGGCTGAATTTGTGATATTATCATTTTTTGGCGAAGGAGTATCTCAGGGGTCAAGACCGGAGCGAAGTTTGGCCGCCGGGCTTGAACTTCAAACCTGAAACTGGAGAAAATCCGTGAAACTTCTTTCGCTTTCCGCCCTTTCCGCTCTTAGTCTGGCCAGTGTTCTGGTGGGCGCCGCGCCGGCCATGGCCGCCCAAGGCGGGTTTGTTACCGCCGCCCCGCGCGTGACCGTGACGGTGCAGGGCGTTGAATCGCAGGCCCAGCTGGCCGCGCAGCTGAGCGCCCGGGGGTATAGCAATGTCAGCCTCTCGGGCACCGTGCCGAGCCTGGCCAACCCGCACCCCGAGCTTTCCGGCGTTACCAACCAGGCCAGCACGCCGGTGCAGAATGGCTGGAATGGCACCGCCCAGAAGGATGGCCAGATTGTGCAGGTTTACGCCGCCACCCGCTAAACCGCCAAGCCTGTGAAACCAGGCCGGACCCTGGGAGACCGGGGCCCGGCCGGTGTTGTTTTGGGCCCCCGCGCGGGGCGCCCATGCGCCGCTGACGTGGCAATGTTGTTGACTTATTTTCGCCGGCCATTAGCTCTGGAGCGTCATGCCCTCGACCGCCGCCACCACCGCCCTGCCCAGCCCGTGGGCCCGCCTTGCCAACCCCGCCGGGTGGTCCGTGGGCACGCATGAGCTGGTGTTTGCGCTCAAAACCGCGGCGGGTGGGTTGCTGGCGCTCTATATCGCGTTCCGGCTGGGGCTGGAGTCACCTTATTGGGTGTTGCCGACCTCGTTCATTGTCGCCAACCCGTTCGCCGCCGCCATGCGCTCGAAATCCATGTACCGGCTGGTGGGCACGGGGGTGGGCGGGGTGATGGCGGTGGTGCTGGTGCCCAATTTGGTGGATTCGCCGGTGCTGCTCTCGCTGGCGCTGGCGGTGTGGATTGGGCTGTGCCTGTATCTGGCGCTGCTGGAGCGCTCGCCGCGTTCTTATATGTTCATGCTGGGGGGATATACGGTCGGCATTATCGGGTTTCAGGCCATTGGTGAGCCGCAGGCGGTGTTCGATATCGCGCTGGCGCGGGTGGAGGAGATTGCCCTGGGCATTGGCTGCACCACGCTGATTGGCGGGATTGTGCTGCCGCGCCCCTATGGGCCGGTGGTGCAGGCGCGGCTGGAGGAATGGACCAAGCCCGCGCTGGACTGGGCGCTGCACGCGCTGGCCGGCACCGAGCCCAGCAGCGCCGCGCTCTATGCGCTGCGCGACCGGCTGACCGGCGAGGCGGTGGAGATTGGCATGATGATTCCGCATCTCTCCTACGAGACCGCCGCCTGGGCGCGCTTTGCCGGCGAGGTGGATGAGCTGCGCCAGGCGGTGCTCTCGATGGTGCCGATCCTCTCGGCGCTGGGCGACCGGGCCTGGCAGCTCAAGCGTTTGGGGGGGATGACGCCGGAGCTGGCGGCGGGGCTCGAGGATGCGGCGGGCTGGATGCGGGCCGGGCAAAGCGCCACGCGCGCCCAGGCCGGGCGGCTGATGGCACGGGTGAGCGCGCTGGAGGAGGCCGAGCCGGCGCGTGACTGGGCGGGGGTGCTGCGGGCCTCGCTGCTGGCCAGGCTGCGCGATTTGATTGGGTTGGTGGAGTATGAGCGCGCGCTGCGCCGGCATATTTTTAAAGGCGAGCCGATGTTGCCGCGCCATGCCATTCATTTGGGCGCGCTCGCCCACCCGGTGAAGGCCAGCGACCATGGGCTGGCGCTGTTCTCCAGCCTGGGCGCGGCCTTTACGCTGCTGGTGCTGTGCGGGTTCTGGATTTTGAGCGGCTGGCCCGGCGGCGCGGGGGCGGCGCTGATGGCGACCATCGCCTGTTGTTTTTTCGCCGCCCTCGACGACCCCACCGTGGGGATGCGCGGCATGCTGCATTATTCGGCGCTCTCCGCCGTGGCGGTGGCCCTTTATGGCTTTGTGCTGCTGCCCCGGGTGGAGGATTTTGGCCAGCTGGCGCTGGTGCTGCTGCCCTATTTACTGCTCGCCGCCAGCCTGGCCGCGCGCCCAGCCACCATGAGCGCGGGCATGACGCTGGGCGCCAATGGCTGCACGCTGATGGCGCTGCAAAACCATTATGCCGGGGATTTCGCGGCTTTCGCCAATGCGGCGCTCGGTATGGTCGGGGGGATTGGGGCGGCGATTTTGATCACGCGCATTATTCGCCAGGCGGGGGTGGACTGGATTGTGCGCCGGCTGCTGCGCCAGACCTGGAAAGACATCGCCGCCGCCACCAGCCGCCCGCAGGACCGCGCGCAATTTGCCGGGCGGCTGCTGGACCGGCTGGGGTTATTGCTGCCGCGCCTGAAGGTGGCCGCGCCCAATACCGGGGCGCTGGGGGTGAATTTGCTGCGCGATGTGCGCAACGGGCTGAACGCGCTGGTGCTGGCGCGCGAGCAAGGCGGGCTGCCTTTGCCGGTGCGGCTGCTGGTGAGCAAGGTGCAAGAGCGCGTGGCCCGCCATTATCGCGAGGCCCCCGAGCGCCCGCCCGAGCCGGGATTGCGCGTGGCGCTGGATGCGGCGCTGGCCGCGCTGACCCAGGTGCCTCACGACCAGGTGACCCGTGAGGTGATGATGGCGCTGGTGGGGCTGCGCTTTGCCTTCTACCCCGAGGCCGCGCCGCCCCTGGCGCTGGTGGAGCCGCGCGCATGACCAATGGCGAGATTGATCTTTACGGCGTGTATGTGCCGCCGGTGCTGGCCGCGCTGGGGTTGGCGCTGGTGGCGGCGGCCTTGCTCAGGCGGGGGATGATGCGCTTCAACCTCTATCGCTTCGTGTGGCACCAGGCGCTGTTCGACGCCGCGCTGCTGCTTATTCTGGTGGGTGCCTTTACCGCCCTGCTCAACCGTTTGGGATCATCATGACCGCTTTGCCGCCTGTGCTTGTTCGTTTTTCGGTGACGCTGGCCACCTGCGTGGTGGCGGCCGTGGTGGGCTGGGGCTTGTGGACCTATTACATGGACGCGCCCTGGACCCGCGATGGCCGCGTGCGCGCCGATGTGGTGGCGGTGGCGCCCGATGTTTCGGGGCTGGTGGTGAAGGTGGAGGGCGCCGATAACGCGCCGGTGAAGACGGGGCAGGTGATTTTCGAGATCGACCCCGCGCGCTACCGGATTGCCGTTGAACTGGCGCAGGCCAAGCTGGCCGAGACCCAGGCCCTGGCCGCCCAGGCGGTGAGCGATGCCGGACGGTATCGGCGGGCGGCGGCCAATGCGGTTTCGGCGCAGGACCGCCAGCTGGCGGGCGCCAAGGCGGCGGCGGCCGAGGCCGAGGTGGCGGCGGCGCAGGCGGATTTGGATTTGGCCGAGCTGAATTTGGCGCGCACCAAGGTGCGGGCCAGCGTGGATGGGCAATTGACCAATTTTTCGCTCGAGCCGGGTAATTATGTGACCGCCGGGCAGGGCGTGGCGGCGCTGGTGGATACGGACAGCCTGTATGTGGACGGGTATTTCGAGGAGACCAAGCTCGCGCGCATTAACGTGGGAGATAAGGCGGTGGTGCGGCTGATGGGCGGTGGGCCGGCCATTGAGGGGCATGTGGTGGGCATTGCCGCGGCGATTGCCGATCATGAGCGCGTGCCCGCGCCGACCCTGGTGGCCGATGTGAACCCCACTTTTACCTGGGTGCGGCTGGCCGCGCGCGTGCCGGTGAGGATTGCCATTGACCACGTGCCCCCCGGCGTGAAGCTGGTGGCCGGGCTGACCGCGACGGTGAGCATTAGAGCGCGATGACGCCAGCCGCGCGCTTTCGCGCCGCCCCTGAAGTCTGCATCACCCTGAAATTCCCCGGCTTTAAACTGCCCGGGCCCCCAGGGTTTTGATCAGGTAATCGGCGAAGGCGCGGGTTTTGGCGGGCAGGTTGCGCCCGGGCGGATAGACCAGGCGGATTGGCAGGTCGGGCGGGCGCCAGGCGGGCAGCAGGGCGGTGAGCCGGGCATCGGCCAGGGCGTCGTGGACCAGGAAATCGGGCAGCATGGCAAGGCCGAGGCCGCCCAGCGCGGCGTTATGGAGGGCGATGGCGGAGTTGGTGCGCAAGGATCCTTCGGCGCGGATGGTTTCGGTGCGGCCATCGGGGCCGGTGAAAAGGGCGCCCTTGGCGAAGAGCGTGGTGGTGTAGGCCAGGATGTTGTGGGATTTGAGGTCGGCCAGGGTGGCGGGCACGCCGCGGGCGGCCAGGTAGCTGGGGGCGGCGCACAGCACCGAGCGCGTGTGACAGAGCAGGCGGGTGATGGCGGTGGTGCTGGTCAGCTCATCCATGGTCAGGGCGAGGTCGAAGCCTTCTTCGACGATATCGACCGCGCGGTCGGTGAGGATCAGCTCGATGGTGATGTCGGGGTAGTCACGCGAGAAGCCGGGCAGCAGGGCGGCGACGCGGGTGGCGCCAAGGGCGAGCGGCGCCGAGACGCGCAGCGTGCCGCTGGGCGTGGTTTGCAGGCGTCCGGCGGTGGCTTCGAGGGCGTCGAGCTCATGGAGCAGGCTGGCGCAGCGCTCGTAAAACACGGCGCCCACCTCGGTGAGGCTGACATGGCGGGTGGTGCGGGTGAGCAGGCGCGCACCCAGCCAGTCTTCCAGCTCGCGCACATGGCGGCTGACGATGCTGGGCGACAGCCGCAAATGCCGGGCGGCCTGCACGAAGCTGCCACTTTCAACCACTTTGGCGAAGGCGACCATTTTGCCGATGCGGTCCATTCATGCGCTCTCATTGTGAACTTATCGTGCGGAATATCGGTCTGGTTTGAATGATTATCAATGCCCCGCGCAGCACTATGTTGAGGGGCATGGAGGCTGACCAAGGGGCCAGCCCATGAAATTGGAGTTTTGACGATGAAACGCGTTTTGGGGGCGGCGCTGGCCGTGGTGGGTGTGATGCTGGCGGGCAGCGCCGGGGCGGTGCCGCTGGTGAGCCAGACACCCTGCGTGACGGTGCCGGTGAGCGGCATGGAGAGCCAGGCGCAGCTGGCGCAGACGCTCGGCGCGCAGGGCTATGACCATGTGGTGCTGAGCGCGGTGACGCCCAGCCTGGCCAACCCGCACCCGGAGTTGAATGCCAGCGAGACGGCGAGCCCCGGCACGACGCCGGTGCGTGACGGCTGGAACGGCGTGGCCCAGAAGGATGGCCAGACCGTGCAGGTTTATGTGACCGGGCTGTGAGAGCTTGCCGCCGTCATTCGGCAACACACTCAAGCTGTTAAAAGTTTTTGCGGGGTTTGGGGGGCTTTTTTCAAAAAGCCCCCCAAATTTCGTGTCGGGCCGGCGGCGTTTTACCCCTCTACCGGCTCAGGCGCTTGAGTTGGCCAGCCATTTGCCCGGGCGTGAGGCTGGTGGGGATGAGGGCGATGAATTTGCCAGTGGGCCCCAAAAAATAAAACAGCTTTGTGGCCAGGACGGGGTTGGTGGCGTTGTATTCGGCCGCCGCCTGGCGCACCGCCGGGGCGGGGCCGGAGAGCAAGGTGACGCGCGGCGGCGGCGTGACGGGGGCGGTGGTGATGAGGGCGGCGCGGATTTTTTCGCCTGACGGGTCGGCGAGGGAGAGCGCCTGGGCCAGACGCGCCAGGGCCGGCGGGCTGGCGCCAAAAGTGAGCACCAGATTGGTGCCATGAAAATTTTGCAGCGTGACCGGCATGTTGGCGCTGGTGAGCAGGGTGAAATTGCCGCCGAAACTGGGGTCGGGCACGGAGATGGCGGATTGGGCCCGGGCCGTGTGGGCGGCGGCGAGCAGCAGGGCGGCGAGCAGGGCGAATGAGCGGCGCATGGCCTGGGATTTAGGGGCGGGCGGTTAATGAGCGGTTTAAGGTTTGGGCAAATCATGAACAGGCCGGTAAGGCTTGTGGAGTTTGGCTTGCCTCGACTCGCGTTGTGAGGGTCTATCGGGCCGATGGATATGAACGCTTTGGGGATTACGCACAGCCTGACCGGCAAGGCCTGGGTGTGGCGCGAGGCCGCCGCCGAACGGCTGGGCCAGGCCTTGGCGCAGCAGCTGGGGCTGCCCGAACTGATGGGCAGGCTGCTCGCCGCGCGTGGCGTGGGGGCTGAGCAGGTGGGGATATTTCTGGACCCCACGCTGCGCGCCATGCTGCCTGACCCCTCGGTGATGGCGGATATGGACCGGGGCGCCGCGCGCCTGGCCCGCGCGGTGATGGACGGCGAAACCGTGGGCGTGTTTGGCGATTATGATGTGGACGGCGCCTGCTCGGCCGCGCTAATGGTGAGCGTGCTGCGCGAGCTGGGCGTGGAGACGCTGACCCATGTGCCCGACCGGATGACCGAGGGCTATGGCCCCAACACCCCGGCCTTGCGCGCCATGGCCGAGAAAGGCGCGCGGGTGATTGTGTGCGTGGATTGCGGCACCGCCGCCCATGCCGCCTTCGCGCCGCTGCATAATGCCGCCGATTTCATTGTGCTCGACCACCACAAGGCCGACGGACCGCCGCCGGAGATTTTTGCCACCATCAACCCCAACCGGCTGGATTGCGGCTCGGGCCTGACCCAGATTTGCGCCGCCGCCGTGACCTTTATCACCTGTGTGGCGCTGGTGCGCAGCCTGCGCCAGAAAGGCTTTTTCGCCACCCGCAAGGAGCCGGATTTGCGCGCGCATTTGGACCTGGTGGCGCTGGCCACCGTGTGCGACGTGATGCCGCTGACCGGGCTGAACCGGGCCTTTGTGACCCAGGGGCTGCGCGTGATGGCCGCGCGCGCCCGGCCCGGCGTGAAGGCGCTGATGGAGGTGGCCAAGATTACCGAGGCGCCCAGCGCCATGCATTGCGGGTTCTCGCTCGGGCCGCGGATTAATGCCTCGGGGCGGATTGCCCAGGCGGATATGGGGCTGCGCCTGTTACTGGCCGAGGACGAGGCCATGGCCGGTGAGCTGGCCCAGACGCTAGATGTGATTAACCGCCAGCGCCAGGCCGTGGAGGCGGGCATTACCACCGATGCCATGGAGCAGGCGCGCCTGCAGCTGGAGGCCGGGCATAATGTGATTTTGCTGGCCCATGAGGATTGGCACCCCGGCGTGGTGGGCATTGTGGCCGGGCGGGTGAAGGAGAAATTCAACCGCCCCGCCCTGGTGGCGGGTATTCTGGACGGGCTGGCCAAGGGGTCGGGGCGGTCGGTGCCGGGCATTGATTTGGGCGCCGCCGTGATTGCCGCGCGCCAGAGCGGGCTGCTGGCGACCGGCGGCGGCCACGCCATGGCGGCCGGATTCTCGGCGCCCAAGGAGCAGCTGGCGGCGTTTCATGCGTTTTTGAACGAGCGCCTGGCCAGCGCCGCCGATATGCCAGACACGCCCGAGCTGGTGGTGGATGGCGTGCTGGGGGTGCATGGCGCCGATGCCGCGCTCGCCCAGATGGTGGCGCGACTTGGCCCCTTTGGCACCGGCAATGCCGAGCCGCTGTTTGTGCTGCCGCGCGCGCGGGTGGTGAGAGCCGACCGTATTGGCAAGGATGGCGCCACGATACGCGCCATGGTGGAAGGCGAAGGCGGCGGGCGGCTGAAGGCGCTGTTGTTCCGCGCCAAGGAAGGACCGCTGGCCGAGGCGCTTTGCCGCGTTGGCGGGGCGCCGCTGCATCTGGCCGGGTATTTGCGCGCCGAAAGCTGGCAGGGACGGGTGAGCGCGGGTTTTTTCATCACCGATGTCGCGCCCGCTTGACGGCGGCGTCATTAGCCTGTAGCACGCGCCCACCTTTAGTCCCCATCGTCTAGAGGCCCAGGACATCGCCCTCTCACGGCGGTAACGGGGGTTCGAATCCCCCTGGGGACGCCAAAGCTTTCAATACATTGAAATCGCTGAATATTTTCGGTGTCGTCCCGCGAATGTGACACACGCTTGTGCCACACGGGAAGACGCTCATGGCGATGTGTTCGTACGTCGAAAAGCGACGGCAAAGATATTATTTCCGCGCCCGGTTGCCGGGGGAAATGGCGGGCATGCTCGGACGCACGCATGTCGTAGGCTCTCTGCTCACCGGTGATTCCCGGATCGCAAAATTCCGGGCATCACGATTTTATTTTGTGCTTGCAGGGTTCCTGAGCATGCTCAGTCTCAGGATGAGAGACAATGCGCACAGCTCGGAGATGCTGGACGCGAGGGCCGCGGCCCTCGCGCAGAAGGCGTTTGAGCTGGGGTGCCGGTACGAGGCGGAGCAGGAGAGGCTCCGCCAGCGCCATGACGCCGAGCGGGAGCAACTGCGGCGGCATTGTGAGGCCGAGTTGCAGGCCATGATCAAAAATATGCAGCGGGAATGGCAGGGGGGAGCGCCGATGCCCGAAGTCCTCCTGCTGGAACGGCCCGCAGCGTTCCAGGCCGAAGCCCAGTCAGACATGGCGCCCGCGCCGCCGGTCACCATGACGCCGCCTTCGGTGGTCTCGTGCTCGCCGGCTTGGCATACGCTGCGCGCGGCGTTTTTGGCGGACAAGCCCGGCCTGACGGCCAAGACGCTGTGGAGCTACAACCAGGCATTCGAGATTTGGAAGAAGCTGATCGGCGACAAGGCCATTGCCGAAATCAGGCGGGCCGATGTGAAGATGTTCGCCGACCATTTGCGTGACCGTCCCAACGCCCGCGGCGGTCATTTGAATTATCAAAGCATTGAGCGCAGCCTCGGTCATCTCAAAATCTTCATGGCCTGGGCGGTTGAGGCCGGGCATGTGGCGGATGACCGTTTCGGCGATGTGAAGGGCCGCGACAAAACCCGCGAGGAACGCATGGCAAGCGACAGCCGCCGGGCGTTCAGCGCCGCCGAGTTGACGCAGTTGTTCAGCAGCCCGCTGTTTACCCAGCCGGCGGCAGGCGACGATGAGCGGGCGGCGGCATGGTTCTTGTTGATCGCGGCGCTGACCGGCGCCAGGACGGAGGAGATTGCCACGGCGCCGGCCGAGCTGGTTCGGGTGGGGGAAGTCTGGTGCCTGGATTTGCGGCAGGCGGGGACTAAGACCCGGGCCGCGCCGCGGCTTGTGCCGTTGTTGCCCGAGTTGATTCGGCTGGGGCTGCTGGACTGGGCCGCGCGGCAGGCGGCGCTGGGGCGCAGTCTGGTCCAGCCCGGCCAGGCGAAGACCGCGGCGGCGTGGTCGAAATATTTGAACCGGTACATTAACAAGCATGTCGGTGATGCGCCCGATCTGGTGCTGTATTCGCTGCGGCATGGTTTTCGGCAAATGTTGCGGGCGGCGGGCATTCATGAAGAGCTGGCCAATAAGGTCTTTGGCCATGAGACTGGCACTGTTGGCGCTGGATATGGCAGGCAGTTGTCAGCCTTGGAGGCCAAGGCGTTCGTTGACGTGGTGCGGTCGCCGATCGATCTGCGGCACGTGTGGGTTGGGTAGAAACACATGGCAGATTGGGGGGGCACCGGTCGATTCGTAAAATTGTTGGCGCGGCGGGTTTCAGGAGGCTGTGTTGTATGGCGTTAAAGGATGTGTCGAGGTTGGTAGTTTGATAAGACAGTGTTCCGGTTTCATCCAGAGATCGATCGGCTGTTGCGGCTAGAGCTTGATTGGTTTAAATTGATCCATATCCGTCATGCCTGAGGTAATTTGAGCATTCCTGTGGTGTCACGGTGGCGATGATGTTGGCGACGGCATCGCTGAGGGCTTCTCGTGTGCGCTGTTGCGCGGCTCTGAGCCGATGTTTGAGCTTGGCGAAGACTTGCTCGATGGGATTGAGGTCTGGCGAGTACTTGGGCAGGAAGATCAATTTGGCGCCGGCCTGGCGGATCGCTTGGCGTACCGCCTTGCTCTTGTGGCTGCCGAGATTGTCCATGATGACGATGTCGCCCGGCGCGAGTGTAGGTACCAGCACCTGCTCGACATAGACGCGGAAGCGTTCGCCATTGATGGGACCGTCGATCATCCAGGGCGCGTCGATCCGGTCGTTGCGCAGGGCCGCCAAAAAGGTTGTGGTGCGCCAATGGCCGAAGGGGGCGTGGCCGATCAGGCGCTCACCGCACGGGCTCCAGCCCCGCAATGGCGCCATGTTGGTTTTGATCCAGGTTTCATCAATGAAAACGAGCCGGGCTGGGTCGATGTGCGGTTGATATTTCAGCCACCGCTCCCGCCTGCGCATGACATCGGGGCGGCGCTGTTCGTTGGCAACCAGTGTCTTTTTTTATGCGTCAGCCCGTGCTCATGCACGAACGTCCAAACCGCCCAATAATCGGCCTCAAGCCCACGTTCGGCCAACTCAGCCACCAAGCCGCGCAGGGTAAAATCACCCTCTCCGAGCCGGGCGGTAAGCCAAACCTCGTGTTCACCCCGGATCGTGCGCGGACGATGCCCGCCCATCTGGCCAGGCGTGACAGCGCCGGTTTCTCTGAAACGGCGGACCCATTTGACTGCCGTGCTCGCAGCTACATCAAATAGAGCCGCAGCCCGATGGCACGAAACGCCACCCGTCAAAACCGCAGCAACAACCCGCTCCCGAAGATCATCCGAATAAGCTCGCGCCATCATGGCTGGCCTCCAGCTCCAGCCAGAAGCTTGAATCACTCAATCTCCGATTCGGGAATCCCCCGATTCAATCAAAACCAACCACGCTCTAATAATATAGACGGGGTGGCCGACATTACCGGGGCAGCTTACGGGCGAGATGGGCCGAAAGCGGACAGCCCGGTCTGGGACGGGAAACAAGATAAACTGCCATTGGCCGCCGAACATCGGGGCGGAAAAGGTGACTTGGTTGGCTACGTCAGCCGACGAAAAGTCCGAGTACCGAGAAAAGATCACATGGGGAAGAAACTCCGAAAAGCGGGAACAAAGACTTGCACGAATGAAAGCCCGATCCTAGCCTCATGTTACGTGAGATACTTGGATTGCATGGACCTATGGCTAAAAGTGATCAGGACAAACTGTACCACGATCATCGCGAGGCGACGCGTGCATTACTTTGCCAGTATAAGCGCGTTGACGCCGCTATTGCATTGAGTGTCTCTGAGCTATGGCCGGCCAATGCAGGCAGTCCTGTCAAGCACATTTTCGCATGGCACGTTCTGTTAGAGATCACGCACGATATTCCTGAATCGATACCAATTACCAGCTACGCGGATTTCAAAGTGTTTTCACAAGCACTTTACACGGTGTGGCCCGAATTCCCGTTTCTTGAGGATTTTTCCCCTGAAGCCGACTGGGGTCAAACCAAGGTGCGTTTTGGCCAAAATTTTGTCCCGATGTTCTATGGCAGTTGCATTGAACGAACTCCCGATTTCGTAGAAGCGTTTCGAATCACTTACGCGCAAATCCCAGAAGCTCAAGCCCAAATGGATCTTGCCGTTGCTCTGCAAGCGCGCATCATCGAATCGATGCCTAGCCTAGGGGGCGCCACCGTGACCGAGGCGCAACAAGCTTTTGTTGAGGTGGCTCCGGAAGATTTTTGGCTAACTTGCAGGTCGATTCTTCAGAAAATAGGCGACGATGTCTCAGATTTACGAAAAATGGCAGGGTTTGCGCTTGATTTTCATTTTGGTACCTTTGAAGCGCCGCTGACATGGGATGCATTCGGAAATGCAGTGATGAATGGGACAGCCCTGCCTTTTCTGGCGGCCGAAAGCGACGGCACTTGGGTGCCGATGTCCGTACGTAGCGCTCCGGGGCTCATTATTGACCATTGGGCTAACAAAAACCTAGCCGGGGTGAGCCTCCATACCCAGCGGAGACTTGCGCAATTCGTTGGCGAGCGATTCCAAAATTCAATCACGGGGCCCTTGACGCTTTTTGTCGGTAATACAGTCTGCAAAGACCTACCTATTAGTTGCATGATCTCGGCCGATACAGGTCTTTATCTTATTTGCTCCTGTGACCATGCATCGATTGAGCGTCTATCAGACACGGCAAAGAAAGTGTACGCCATGGTGAGGCGTGGCGCACCGATCGTCTTCGGCCGTCCCGATGGGCGTCTCCTGTCACTATCAAGAAATAAAGTTGGACTAAATGCCGATGAACTTCACATCATCATTGTTGTTACCCAGGCAGGGACAGCATTTGGCGCTGTCAACGCGCCCGAGAAACCCACTCGTTTGCTTCCGCTGGCAGACTTCGTCACCATTTTCGATAGTCTGAATGATCCCGATGAATTGGAGCGTTATTGGCAGTTCGTTGACGCTCAAGAATCCTCTCTCAGTCCATTCTCTCGTGGGGCTGCAGACCTGTTTGCATCTTTCAGAGATACGCATGGCGTACTTGTCGAGGGGGCGATATCTCCCACCTTTATCGGCCTGGATCCACATTGGGGTACGTCCTGGCGATTCAAAGAACTGACTGACTTCTGGTCTCGTGCTCCGAAGGTATTTCCAGATGGCTCCCTTGGTTGGCGGCTGTCGTCTGGAACCGCAGGTGTTGTTGAACTCCAATCGCGTCATCACAAAGCAATTGCATATTCTACATCGGTTGGCTCTTGTACGGTTCAAACATTATTAGAAATATCCAAAAACCTGCATGGTGATGACGCTCGACTGATCGATCTTTTCGCTCAGATTATTGCAGACTGTAGCTATCGCTGTGGCAAATTAATGCCGGATGTCCCATTATTTTGGCAACCGCATATTCTGTTTTCTTGCATTGCAGATTCTTCTAGTCTTGCTGAGTCGATGGACTCGCCTCAGTCCGTAGACGACTTTATCCATGTAGTAACTTCAGTGGAAGTGGATACAAAACGCCCGGGACAGTTTTGCTTGCATGTGGATGTACGCGCTGTATTCGCCGGGCTTAACGCAGCCAAAGATGGAGCTTTCGAAGTTAGATGTTTAATAGAAACAATTAAAAAATGTCAAGCCGTGTGTGGCTTAGAGTTGCCTGAAGATTTTGGACAGCGGCTGTCCCACTTCGCAGTAGAACCTGCTCGTTATCACTTAAGAATTACCCCCCAGAACGTAGATGTTCCTTTATATGTGGATCCGATTATTCCCTCTCCTACCGATTATAAGCTTGCACGCAAACAACTGGCCGCGGAAATCATGGCGCTTGGCTTAACTCCAGGGGAATATGATCTATCAGATGCTAAGGCCAGAATCGATCCAGCCAGCGCCAGCCTACGCCTTCATATAGAGAAGAGACTTGCATCTCTGAACAGGCACCAGCTTCTGCAGACATTCATAGAGCAACATGATGCACTGCTGGTTGCCGAGAGAATGAAAATCCAGCGAGTCCATCAGAGCCTTGCACACGCAGTGGAATACGACCGCTTAAATGCTGTTGAAAGTGCGCGCAAAGAGTTTGGTACTATGGCTCGCCACTATAGATACCTTCTGGAGAAAACTATCAGCTCATCAGCGACTAGTAATGGCGAAGTCACGGAGGGCATCGTGCGTGAGCTGGTGGGTTTGGTTGATTGGTACATGGTACTGACCGGAGCCAGCGACACTCTTCATAACGGCGTCGATGTGGGAGGCGTTAAGATAGACGAATCGTATATTCCAGAGATTTTCTATTCGGAAGGTTACGACAATCGGGAGGAGGCATTTTTACGGGAGTATGCAAAGTCGAGGCTGGGGCTCGGTGCAAACGATGAGGATGCTGTAAAGGGTGAATCGAAAGACTTGCTGTCCTCAGAGAGACTCAAGAGCGCTTTCATGATTGATTTGGGTTTTGACCTACAGAACATGCTTACCGCTCTTGTAGTTTTGTCACAAGCTCAGCGCCACGGTTTTGGCGATGAACTTGCGCTGTCTTATGCTGCACCTCCAGGTCGTATCGCACAGGGACTAGCTGATAGCATTGAAGGACTTGACCTCGCCGAGGCTACAAAAATCACGGCATTTCTTACAATTACGGAAGCAGGCGTTCGTAGACTGTCGGGACGGGATGTGGACGAGGCTGATGTTCCTTACTGGGAGCACAACAAGCGAATCCATCGATATGCCATCAGGCCGCTGGTGCTCGATGGAACGGATTTACGGTGGGGAGCCGAGATGGCCAGTCGAGCAATGTACAACTGGATGTCAGCTGTACAAGACGGCTATCTCCCGGCGGACTTTGGATGGCCTAATGTTGAGCCGGTCATTCGTGAGGTTAAGGAGAGTATCGAAAAGAGGTTGGAGGTTCGCACTGAGGAGATATTTCGTCGGCATACTAAATTTGTCCTGCGAGGCATCGACTTCTTCAAACGGTTCCGAAGCGAGGGATTTGAAGACGTGGGTGATTTTGACGTCTTCGCGTACTGGCCAGATACCAACCTGCTCGTGACAGTTGAGTGCAAATACAACCAACCACCGTTTACGGTGAAAGATGGCCGCCGGCTCCGTGATAGGATATTTGGCAAGGCTGAGAACGATAGGGCTGGTCAGTTCAGCCGTATCCTACGCCGCAGGCAGTTTCTTGAACAGAACCGTTCAAAGTTGCTCAAACTGCTGACGTGGCCGCAATCGGAGACCGTCTCGTTCAGAAATTTCGAGCTCTACGTGAGTCGTGACGTGTACTATTGGATGGTTCATCCGCCTTACCCTGTCCCAACACAGTTTGTTCGAATCGACACCTTGGACACTTGGATCAAGACTGAACTGATCCCCCCCTGCCTCAATGACTGAGTATATCAGGAACACCACTTTAGCGGCTGCTTTCGGAAAAGTGCCCGGTCCCCTGGAGCGGCGATAATGGGCGCATGTTTCCCATTCCCCCCCTGTCTCGGCAGCCATTCGGTAGGAAAGCTTTCCCTATGCCGACGGCAAGCACAGGCTGTAGCTGGTGCTTCGCCCCCCGGCTTCATCCTTGATCAGGATGCCCCGGTCGATGAGATCCTGAATATCCCTTGTGGCGGTATCCTGCGAGCATTTGGTCAGTTTGGCGTATTTGGACGAGGTGAGCTTGCCCATGAACCCGTCCAGCAGCCGGTTCACCATCATCCGCTGGCGTTCATTCAGCGCCGCCCCCGCATGCACCTCCCAGAACCGGGCTTTTTGCAGCACGGCGCCCAGGATCGTCTCCGCCGTTGTGAAGGCGCGGTCCAGGCAGCCCAGAAACCAGATGATCCACGGCGTGATATCGAGATCGCCTTTCTGCGCCGCCTCCAGCCTCTCATAATAGGCATTGCGCTCCGCCCGGATCTGCGCGGACATGCTGTAGAATCGCTGGGCGGTCTGCTCTGAACGGGCCAACGCCATATCGGCGATGGTGCGGGCAATGCGCCCATTGCCATCGTCGAACGGGTGGATGGTGACGAACCACAGATGCGCCAAGGCCGCGACCAGCACGGGGTCGGTCTCGCCGGGGGCATTGAACCAGGTCAGGAAGGCGTTCATCTCGGTCGGCAGCTTGGCCGCTTCCGGTGCCTGATAATGGACACGCTCACGCCCGACCGGCCCCGAGACCACCTGCATAGGGCCGCTTTGATCCGTCCGCCAAGCGCCAACCGTGATCCGCGTCATTCCGCTGCGCCCGGTGGGGAACAGGGCGGCGTGCCAGCCAAACAGGCGCTCGGCGGTGAGGGGCGAGGCATAATCCTGCGTGCCGTCGAGCATCATCTCCACCACGCCATCGACATGGCGGTCCACCGGCGCCAGGGCGCCGATGTCCATGCCAAGGCGCCGTGCCACCGAGGAACGCACCTGCTCACGGTCGAGGATCTCGCCCTCGATTTCGCTGGATTTGATGACCTCCTCGGTCACGGATTGCAGAACGGCCTCAATTCGCAGCGGAAAGCCGAGCGCTTCCATACGCCCGATGAGCCGTCCCTGGCGGTGTCGTACAGCAGCCAGGGGGGCTAGCACCGCGTCGTGATCCCAGTAGAAACGGGGCCAGTCGGTGAGGTTGTGGATATAGGTCGCCATGCGGGGTCTCGTGGGCGAGATGCTGGCACAGGAAGCGGAGGTTCGCAATGTTATTCACCGCAATATGTGCGGTGAATAAGAAGGCTGATTGCCTCAGATGGGCCGATTGGGAGAGAGGCGGGCCGATAGCCGCCCAATTTCGACTCGACTCTTTTGCGGATTTGTGGATTCAATGTTCGCGTTATGTTCTCTATCCCCGCCCCTTTGCGCGCCGCCCCGGCGCTGCACGAGCTGCGTGCCCCGTCCGGTACGGCGGCGCATGCGGGGCTGGCGCTGCGTCTGCTGCCCGCGCAGGGGCCGGTGCTGTGGGTGAGTGTGTCGCCCGACTGGTACCCACCGGGTCTGGCGTGGGCGGGGCTTAACCCGGCGCGGTGTTTGTTTGCCCGCGCGCGAAGCGATGACGAGGTTCTGGGCAGTGCCGAGGTAGGGTTGCGCGGTGGCATGGCGGTGGTGGCGGCGTGCGGAGCGCTCTCTCGTCTGGCCGCCAAGCGCCTGGCCCTGGCCGCCAAAACCGGTAATGCGCTGGGGTTTGTGCTCCGCCACGCCCCGGCGGTGACGGCGCAGGATTCCACCGCCGTGCTCGCGCGCTGGTTCGTCACCCCAGCCCCGGGCGGCGGACTGCGCGCCGAGTTGCTCTACGCCAAGGGTGTTGCGCTCGGCATCTATGAGGACCGCGATGATGCGCCGCTGGCTGTCCCTCTGCGCCGGGCCGGGTGATCTGGCGGCCCTGGCGTTGTGGGCGCAGGCGTTCACGCCGCTCACAGCACTCGACCCGCCGGATGGGGTGATGCTGGATATTACCGGCTGCGCGCATCTGTTTGGTGGCGAGGAGGGGTTGCAAGCCCGTCTGCCTGGGCGCGCGGCGATTGCCGACACGCCAGCCGCCGCCTGGGCATTGGCGCGGTATGAGGGCGCGTTGTTGGACCTGCCCGTGGCGGCGTTGCGTCTGGCACCTGAGAGCGTGGCCAAGCTGCGACGCATTGGGGTGCGCAGCATCGGGCAACTGGTAAAACTGCCCCGCGCCGGGTTGGTGGCGGGCTACGGGGCGCAGGTGGCGCTGCGTTTGGCGCAGTGTTTGGGTGAGGCACCGGAGCCGGTCCGCTTCATCACTCCGCCGCCTGAATGGCGCGAGGTGGAGCACCATGCCGAGCCGCTACTGGCCCCCGCGCAGTTGCAAGCGGCATTGGCCCGGCTGACAACGGCTTTGTGCGCGCGGCTGGAGGGGGCGTGTCTGGGCGCCACCGCGCTCACCGCCCGCTTCTTCCGGGTGGACCGGGCCGTGCCGGCAGCCCGGCTTGCCTTTGCCGCCCCCTGCCGGGATGAGGTGCAGATTGCCCGGCTGCTGAAGGAGAAGCTGAACCAGATCGACCCTGGCTTTGGTATTGAGGCCCTGGCGCTGGAGGCTGTTACCGAGCCACTTGCCTTCACCCAGCGCAGCGCCCTGGAGGAGACCCCGGACTATTCTGCCGCGCTCAACACGCTGCTTAACCGTCTGGGGGCCGACCGGCTGTGGCGCGCGGCGGCGCAGGAGAGCCATATCCCGGAATATGCTGCCCGCCCCGCGCCCGTTACGGCGTGCCCGGAATGGGCGCGGCCCCTGCATCCGCGCCCGCTGCGGCTGCTGGCGCACCCCGAGCCCATCACCGTCCTTGCCCCGGTGCCGGACGACCCGCCTTTGCGCTTCATTTGGCATGGCGTGGCGCATCGCGTGGCCCGCGCCACCGGGCCGGAGCGCATTGCCCGGGACTGGTGGGCGCATGCTTATGACCCCACCCGGCCTGAAGTCGAAAAAATCCGCGACTATTACGCCGTTGAGGATTTAGCGGGGGCACGGTTCTGGTTGTTCCGTGCTGGGCTGCATGAGGGGGTGGCAGTGCCGCGCTGGTATCTGCACGGGTTGTTCGCATGAGCTACGCGGAGCTGATCTGCCAGAGCGCGTTCTCGTTCCTCGAAGGGGCCTCGCACCCGCAAAGCCTGGTGGAGCAAGCCAAGGCTCTCGGCCACACAACCCTTGGCATCGCCGACCGCAACAGTGTGGCGGGCGTGGTGCGCGCGCATGTGGCGGCGCGCGAGGCGGGGTTACGGTTGCTCGTAGGCGCGCGGCTGGTGTTTGCCGACGCGCCAGAGGTGGTGTGTTACCCCACCGACCGCGCCGCCTGGGGGCGGCTCACGCGCCTGCTCTCTCTGGGCAAGGCGCGAGCGCCCAAGGGTGAATGCCTGCTGCGCTGGGCTGATGTTGACCCCACCGGCCAAGTGTTCATCATCATACCCCCGCCGGTGCTGGATGAGCGCGTCTCCGCCTTCCTCCGCCGTACCGATGCCTATGTCGCCGCCATCCGCCGCTACGCGCCAGACGATGCTGAACGCCTGCGCAGCCTGCACGCGCTTGCCGGGCAACGGCTCATTGCCGCCAATGACGTGCTCTACCATAACGCCGCCACGCGGGAACTGCAGGATGTGATGCGCTGCATCCGCCATGGCTGCAAGCTGGAAGAGGCCGGGTTCCGGCTGGAGCCACATGGCGAGCGGCATTTGAAACCCCCTGCCGAGATGGAACGCCTGTTCCGTGCCTACCCTGAGGCTATTGCGCGGCAACGAGAGATCCTGGACCGTGTGACCTTCTCGCTGGACGATCTCTCTTACGAATACCCTGACGAGCCGGTGCCACCGGGGCTGACGCCCGATGAACACCTCGCCGCCTTAGTGGCCGAAGGCGCGGCCCGCCGCTACCCCGACGGCGTGCCTGCCAAGGTGGCCGAACTGCTGGAAAAGGAGCGCGCGGTCATCGCCCAGCTCGACTATGCGCGATACTTTCTCACGGTGCATGACATCGTGCGCTACGCCCGCAACAAAAACATTCTCTGCCAAGGCCGGGGCTCGGCGGCCAATTCCGCCGTGTGCTATGTGCTCGGCATTACCGCCGTGGACCCCGCTGAGAGCGACCTGTTGTTCGAACGCTTCGTCTCCGCCGAGCGCTCTGAGCCGCCGGATATCGACGTGGATTTTGAGCATGAACGCCGCGAGGAAGTCATCCAGTATCTCTACACACGCTATGGCCGCCATCGCGCGGCCATAGCCGCCACGGTCATCCATTACCGCCCGCGTTCCGCCATCCGCGAGGTGGCCAAGGTTTTTGGCCTGCCCGAAGCCACCGCCGCCACGCTCGCCGCGCAGAGCTGGAACCATGGCGGCGACCTCTGGGGCGCGGACATGCTGCGCGAGGCGGGGCTGAACCCGGATGAACCGAGCCTGCGCCGTGCCCTCATCATCGCCCGAGATCTCGTCGGCCTGCCCCGCCATCTCTCCCAGCATGTCGGCGGGTTTGTACTCACGCGCGGGCGGTTGGACGAGAGCGTGCCCATCGGCCCCGCCGCCATGGAGGGGCGCAGTTTTATCGAGTGGGACAAGGATGACATTGACGCGCTTAAAATGATGAAGGTCGATGTGCTGGCGCTCGGCATGCTCACCTGTATTCGCAAGGCATTTGCGCTACTGGGCATCACTGACCTCGCCGACCTCCCGTGCGAGGATAAGGCCACTTATGACATGCTCTCAAAAGGCGATTCCATCGGCGTATTCCAGGTGGAGAGCCGCGCGCAGATGAACATGTTGCCGCGCCTGAGACCGCAAAAATTCTACGATCTGGTGATTGAGGTGGCCATCGTGCGCCCCGGGCCGATCCAGGGCGACATGGTGCATCCGTATTTGCGCCGCCGCCAGGGCAAGGAGGCGGTGAGCTACCCCGCCCGTGCGAATGGCCTGCCCAATGAGCTGGAGAATATCTTATCCAAAACCATGGGTGTGCCTTTGTTCCAGGAGCAGGCGATGAAGATCGCCATGGTCGCGGCGGAATTCACCGGCGACGAAGCCAATAAGCTGCGCCGGGCCATGGCGACGTTCCGCAACCTCGGCGCCATCGACAAATTCAGAGGCATGATGGTCGGCCGCATGGTGGCGCGCGGCTATGAGCCAGGCTTTGCGGAAGCCTGCTTTAGGCAGATCGAGGGGTTTGGCAGCTACGGTTTCCCCGAGAGCCATGCGGCGAGCTTTGCCCTGCTGGTCTATGCCTCCGCTTGGCTCAAATGCCACCACCCGGCGGCGTTTGCCTGCGCGCTCATCAATGCGCAACCCATGGGGTTTTATGCCCCGGCGCAGATCATCCGCGACGCGCGGGAGCATGGCGTGCACGTGCTGCCGGCGGATGTAAACGCCTCCGAATGGAACTGCACGCTGGAGGGCGGCGCGCTGCGGCTGGGGTTGAGGCTGGTCGACGGCTTCCAGAAAGCCTGGGCCGAACAGATCGCGGGACAGCATTTTGCCTGCCTCGAAGACCTGGCCCTGCCCAAGGCGGCGCTCGAAGCCCTGGCGGCGGCGAATGCGCTCGCCTCACTCGGCCCAGCCCGGCGTGAGGCTTTGTGGCAGGTGGCCACGCGCCAAGCCTCTGCCCCCCTGGCCGCACCACGTGCCACCACGCAACCCGACCTGCCGCTGATGAGCGCGGGCGAAGAGGTGGTGGCCGACTATCGTGCCATCGGCCTAAGCCTGCGCGCGCATCCTTGCGCGCTGCTGCGCGAAAAACTGGCCGCAGCGGGAGTGGTGGCCTGCACACAAGCCGCCGCCGCGCGGGACGGGACAAAACTGCGTTTAGGCGGGGTGGTTATCGTCCGCCAGCGCCCCGGCACCGCCAAGGGCACGGTGTTCATCACCATCGAGGACGAGACCGGGGTTGCCAATCTCATCGTCTGGCCGTCATTGGTGCAAAGCCTGCGGCAAAAAATCCTGGCGGCAACTCTGCTGATTGCCGAAGGCCGACTGCAACGCTCCGAAGAAGGTGTGACCCACCTCACCGTCGAGCGTCTCGCCGATCGCTCCACCTGGCTCGCCGCACTTGACGGCCCCGATGGCGCGCCACCGCCACCGCGGCGCCCACACCATCCGCGCCAGGAGCGCATTGTCGGCAAAAGCCGGGATTTCCACTGAGGACCCTATCGTCCCCGTTGCTTCTCCCACTTCTTCACCAGTCGGTCGCGCTTCAGCCGCGAGAGGCGCTGCGTCCAGAACACGCCGTCGAGCTGGTCGATCTCGTGCTGAAGGCAGGCGGCAAGCAACCCCTCGGCCTCTTCTGTGCAGGCCACGCCATCAAGATCTTGGTAGCTCAAGCGCACCCGGGCGGGCCGCTCCACGCTCTCAATAGCACCCGGCATGGAGACGCTGCCCTCCTCATGAATCTGCATATCATCAGACTGCCAAGTGATTTGCGGGTTGACGTAGATGCGCACCTCACCCGGCACCAGTTCCAGCACGGTAAGGCGGCACATCTGACCGATATGCGGCCCGGTGATGCCAATGCCAGGCGCGGCGCGCATCGTCTCAAGCAGATCGGCGGCCAGGGTGTTCAGTGCAGCATCAAAAATCAACACCGGCGCTGCAGACTGGCGCAGGCGTGGGTCAGGGAACTGTATAATGTCTCGAATGGCCATTGCGCCACATCTAGCCTGAAACCAGCGCGACCTGAAACTCTCCAGGAAACGGGCCTGGGGCAATCGGCCGTCAGCTTACGGGTGAGACGGGCCGTCCTTTATAAACTTTATAAAAAAGAGGTGCGGCCCCTGCAGGGGGCGCACCTCCGGCGGCTCAGTGGATCGTATGCCCGGGGGCGTTCTTGGCGGCTGAAGGCGGGTTGGCGTCGCCCGGGTTGCGGAGCAGGGTCGTGACCTCCTCGCCGGTCAGCACTTTGGCGGCCAGCAGGCGCTCCGCTAGGCGGTGGACCTGCGGGGCCTTGGCCTTGATCAGTTCCAGCGCCTCGGCATAGGCATAGTCGAGCCGGGCCTGCACGGCGCGGGCCAGATCGGGGCGTTTGGCCAGCAGGTCGGTCAGCTTTGCCCCGGACGGTGCGGCATACCAGATTAGCCCCTGCGGCCTGAGGCACAATGTCAGCTCAGCTTCGGCCGCCAGCTGGGTGGCGCGGCCGAGGTCGCTCTCGCGCGGGCCGCCGGCGCCGGCGCTGATTTCGCCGAGCAGCACGGCTTCGGCGGCGCGGCCGGCGAGGATGGCCGTGAGATAGGCGTGCAGCACGGACGGGGTGAGCGTCCCGCCGTTTTGCAGGCCCATCGAGGCGCCGCCGCTCATCTGGCCCCAGCCGACGATGCTGACATGCTCAAGCCGCAGGTCCGGGCAGGACAAGGCGGCGATGGCATGTCCGGCTTCGTGGATGGCGGCGCGCCGCCGGTGGTCGGCGCTGAGTTGGGTTTCGCCGCCAGAGATGGCCGCGAGCAGGTCCTCGGCGGTGACGGGCCGCCCGGCAGTGCGCGCCCGCCGCCGGGCCGCTTTGCAGAATTTGACCACGTCAGCGCCTGTCATGCCAGCGCTGATGCGGCCGAACTGCTCAAAATCGAGCGCGGTCTTGACCTTATCCGCCAGCTCGTCACGGAAGATGGCGGCGAGCGCCGTGGCGTCAGGCGCGCGGAGGGTGATGTAATCCTCCATGCGGCCGGAGCGCAGCAGGGCAGGGTCGATCAAGTCGGGATGGTTGGTGGCGCCGACGAAGATTACCCCCTCGTTGCTTTGGCTGCTGCCGTCGAGCTGTTCGAGCAGCGCATTGATGATTGACCGCCACCAACCGTCACGCTGGCCGTCTCCGCCACGCTGGCCGACACTGTCCAGCTCGTCGATGAAGAGAATGCAGGGCTTGCGCGCCCGGGCTGTGGTGAAGCTGGTGGCCATGCCTTGGAGCACATGGCCAAGATGCCCCTGGCCGTTGCGCTGCCAGTCGGCATAGCTGGTCGCCACATAGTTCAGACCGCAGAACTCGGCCACGGACGCGGCGCAGGTGGTTTTGGCTGTGCCTGGCGCCCCGGCCAGCAGCAGGCCGCGCGACAGCTGATCCCAGCTGATCTCGCTGCGCTGGTAGCGCTCCAGGTCGCCCTTTAACGCCAATGCCCAGGCTTTGACCTCATCCACACCATGCAATTGTTCCAGCGGCTTGGCCTTTGGCGTGCTGGGTCGCGGCGGGACGGCGGCGAGCGCGCGCAGACGGCCGAGGAACGCGCGAGGACTGAGGCGCGACCGGAAGGCCAGGCGCAGCATGGCCGGGGTCAGGCGTTCGCAGGCCAGGTCGCCGAACTCCAGCCGCTGGGTATTGGGGGCCATCTCGTGGATCAGGGCCGTAATCAATGGGCGCTGTGGCGCGGACACGTGCAGGATTTGATCCGCGGCGACCTGCAGCATGTGGGGGACGGTGGCGAGGCGGCTGACAATCAGCAGCACGGCCTGCTCCTGGCTCAACAATTGCTGCACGTTGCGGACGGCGGCTTCTCCCAGTTGGGCATCAGCGCTGGCGGGCAACTCCAGGGCGTGCAGTTCGGGGCGAGCGGACCCCACCATGCGGCGTTTGCGCCCGCGCGGCGCCCCGCCGAGATGGACGTTGCGCGCCACCTCGCGGATGGCCGTTAGCCAGTCGTCACTGGGGACCACAACGATGTGGAAGCCAACCGCAAATGGTTGGCCTGGCTTGGCCAGCGCCGCCTGCAGCATATGCGTGGCAATAAAGCGGACCGGATCGAAGGGCGGGCCGGTTTCATCCTGGGGGGAATTGTCCAGCGTAGCCACAATGTCCTGTGTCGCCGCCTCGGTCTCGAGGGCGAATTCGTTCTGCATGGCGATGTCTCTTAATAATAAGCAAACATGGTTTGCGCGGCGGGCCCGGCGTGCGGGGCCAGCGGTTCTTCGGGCGACATGGCCGCCAGCCAGGCAAGTTGCTCCGCCCGGCGGCGGCGCTGGAGGCTTTGCAGGGCCAGGGCAAACGTATCCCGATCTATGCCGGGCGAGCGCAGCCACATGGCGCGCACGCTGATGCGCTCGACCGGGCCGATACAAAAGAAGACTTGGTGGGCGGAGAGGCAAACAAAGGCGGCGATGTCGTAGTCGTCTTTGTCGTACGGGAACATGCCGGCGGGCGAATAATATTGACCGCGGGTCATGGCGAATGAGCAGACCTGGCCTTTGGGGCGGGTACGGGTTTTGACTTGAATTCGCAACATATCGACGTGTGGCACGTCGGCGATCAAATCATACGCGACCCCGGGCATGGCTGGTTGCGCCGGGATGCCCCAGCTTTGCAGCCGGGACAACACCAGATTACCGCCGGCCTCGCCGGTCAGGATCGCCGCCGAGGCGGCGCGTTTTGCCTTGGGCGTGACGGCTGGGGGCCGGCTGCGGGGTGTGTCGTCATCACGGATTGGCGTGCGGAATGGGCCGGCCGGAATGGGCTGGTAGGGTGGCCGTGATGACGGCATAATCGGGGGAACCTGTTGCATTTTTGCTCCAAATAAATGCGGTGGGCCAGGCTGGTTGGAGTGTTGCTGCACGCCAGCCAGCCGCATTGGCTCTGCCAGAGAGCCGTCTGGCACGAAGAAGCATCTCCCGGCTCAGGTGTGCGCACGGCGGATGATCTATAAATACTATATGGTATAAAATGAACATAAACGCAAGATCAAAATATACCATTTGGGAGAAATTTTTGTATCTTGCTATTGACGTGGCCGTGCGGAGCGGGGCTTTCTGGCAGAGATGGCAATCACCGGGGCACAGATACGAGCGGGCAGGGCATTTGCGCGGCTATCCGCTGCAGAGTTGGCTGCGCTTGCGCGGGTGGGGCGGATGACGATTGTGCGGGCAGAGCTGACGGATAGCGAGCCGTCAACCACCGACGCTAATTTATATGCCATCCAAACCGCGCTTGAGGGATTGGGTGTGACGTTTGGCGCCGATGGCAGTGTAAATTATCGCCCCGGCAGTACGGAGTGATGCAAGCTACCCTTTATTGAAAAGGCCGATGTTATTGTGCGGCAGATAAGGGGGGAACCCAACCGTGGGCAAAAGTTAATTTACTGTGTCGTACAATTCTGAAACCGGCGTTATTGTTGATTTATGAAACGGTTTGCTCACTCGGTGCCAAATCTGTCTGACGAAACCCGCTGGGAGCCATTGGGTGACCATCTGCATGAAGTCGCTGGAATGGCGCGAAGGTTTGGAGAGCCTCTGGGGCTCGCCGTTTGGGCCGAGCTTGCAGGGCTTTTGCATGACATAGGCAAAGCCTCGGATGCTTACCAACTCTATATTCGAGGTAAGGGAAGCAGTCCTGTCAATGGCGGCGTAAAAGTCGGCCACTGTGGCGGTGCAAAAGTAGGCCAGTTGGACCGCGCGCAGGGGATCGCCTGGAGGGCGTAGCCCGCAAGGCGGTCCCCTGCGCGGGCGGCGTCGTTTTGGGGGGCTCAGGCGGCGGGAGTGGTCTGGCGGGCGCGGCTCTGAGCCAGGCGATAGGAGGCGCCGTTCATCTCAAGGATGCTGACATGGTGGGTCATGCGGTCCAATAGAGCTTGATTGGTTTAAATTGATCCATATCCGTCATGCCTGAGGTAATTTGAGCATTCCTGTGGTGTCACGGTGGCGATGATGTTGGCGGCGGCATCGCTGAGGGCTTCTCGTGTGCGCTGTTGCGCGGCTCTGAGCCGATGTTTGAGCTTGGCGAAGACTTGCTCGATGGGATTGAGGTCGGGCGAGTACTTGGGCAGGAAGATCAATTTGGCGCCGGCCTGGCGGATTGCTTGGCGTACCGCCTTGCTCTTGTGGCTACCGAGATTATCCATGATGACGATGTCGCCCGGCGCGAGTGTAGGTACCAGCACCTGCTCGACATAGACGCGGAAGCGTTCGCCATTGATGGGACCGTCGATCATCCAGGGCGCGTCGATCCGGTCGTTGCGCAGGGCCGCCAAAAAGGTTGTGGTGCGCCAATGGCCGAAGGGGGCGTGGCCGATCAGGCGCTCACCGCACGGGCTCCAGCCCCGCAATGGCGCCATGTTGGTTTTGATCCAGGTTTCATCAATGAAAACGAGCCGGGCTGGGTCGATGTGCGGTTGATATTTCAGCCACCGCTCCCGCCTGCGCATGACATCGGGGCGGCGCTGTTCGTTGGCAACCAGTGTCTTTTTTTATGCGTCAGCCCGTGCTCATGCACGAACGTCCAAACCGCCCAATAATCGGCCTCAAGCCCAC
This sequence comes from Pseudomonadota bacterium, assembly GCA_021809435.1. Lineage (GTDB taxonomy): Bacteria > Pseudomonadota > Alphaproteobacteria > Acetobacterales > Acetobacteraceae > Acidocella. Next base: position 170,460 of record JAKBAD010000004.1, read on the forward strand.
GTTCGGCCAACTCAGCCACCAAGCCGCGCAGGGTAAAATCACCCTCTCCGAGCCGGGCGGTAAGCCAAACCTCGTGTTCACCCCGGATCGTGCGCGGACGATGCCCGCCCATCTGGCCAGGCGTGACAGCGCCGGTTTCTCTGAAACGGCGGACCCATTTGACTGCCGTGCTCGCAGCTACATCAAATAGAGCCGCAGCCCGATGGCACGAAAGGCCACCCGTCAAAACCGCCGCAACAACCCGCTCCCGAAGATCATCCGAATAAGCTCGCGCCATCATGGCTGGCCTCCAGCTCCAGCCAGAAGCTTGAATCACTCAATCTCCGATTCGAGAATCCCCCGATTCAATCAAAACCAACCACGCTCTAATGCTGCTCAGGAAACCGCTTCTACACCACGCGGTGGGGCACGATCCGCTTCTGCGATATGTAGCACTTAATTGTGGTCGAGTTTAGGAGGATTTATAAAATTTGCATCAATACAAAGGGAGACAGAATGCTACGTCAAAATATTTCACCTATTGTGAACAAAGCTGGCGTGTTTTTGCGTCGAAGCGGTTTAAATCCGCGAGCAGGAGAGACCCACGGCCAAACGCCCCCGCCGGAGCCACAGACTTGTGTTTAAGGCGATTTTACTAAAAATAAATGGCCCGCCAATTTAATTAAATGCCCCCGAATTAATTTAATTGCCGGCCCATTAAATCATTTATTTTGGCATTTATTGGCTCGGTTTGGCCTATTTTTTTGGCCCAGCCGATAGCGGCCTTGGTGGTTTTGCTGCTGAATTTGGCCTGGCGTGCGATTTGTCGTTTTGTCAACATTTTTTGGCCGCCCATTTTTGTGGTGGGCGAGACGCGTTTTTGGCCTCACTTTTAGCCTTCTGTTTTGCTTTTGGTGGCATCGGATTGGCTGTTTTTGCTTTGGTTGGGCCGGTTTTGCTTCGTTTGACCGCTGCGGGCGTATGGATGGGCCAAAAAATGGCGGTTTGCCTAGATTTTTGGTATAACCAAATATTTGGTTTAACGATTCAATTTTGTTCGACCACCCCCCATTAGGCTACTATTTTGTATCCTAAAACAGGTAGGTGATATGAAAAAAATAGTCATTTTATAAAATTTTCATACTAACTTCTGTTTTGGCACGCGATGTCTTTCGATGCCGTATTTTTGGTTATTGAGGGAAATGCCTACAGATCTGAGTTAGTATGAAAAGTTTATAAAATGGTAGTCGGGTTTTATCTCCGACATCCGTGGCGGCTTAATTTATTAAATATGCGGACAGCGCGGACAGCGCGGACAGCGCGGACAGCGCGGCCACATATTTAAAAAAATCGAATTTTCTAGAATCTTTTTCTTTTGATTTGAATCGTTTTTGGATTCCGGCTTGGCTGGAAATCTGATTCAAGCTTATTGCTGGATCGGAGGTCAGCGTGGGATGGGCCGACATTATTCGAATGATCTGAGGGAGCGTGTTGCGGCGGCGGTTTTGTCTGGCCGTTCGTGCCGCGAGGTGGCGGCGCTGTTTTCGGTGAGCATTGCGAGTGCGGTGAAGTGGTCGCAACGGTTGCGGCAGACGGGTAGTGCGGCGGCCAAGCCGCAAGGACGCCAGCAAGCTCGTTCTCTGGCGCCGCATCAAGCCTGGATTTTGGGGCGGCTTGGCGAGCAGCCGGATTTGACGATGCGAGCGTTGGCACAGGAGTTGGGCGAGCGCGGTATTGTCACCAGCGAGGTCTCCGTAGCTTAGGCGCGAAACGAGGTATCGTAATGATGGAGAAACCGACGGATCCTGCCGCCGCGGCGCCGGAGCAACCGTCTCGGGTGGGCAAAAGGTCGATAGGTGGGCATTTTGAGCCCAAGGTGGCGCAGGCGATACGGGTCCTGGCCGCACAAAAGGACACCACGGTTCAGGTTATACTCGCGCAGGCGCTGAATGATTTCTTTGAAAAAAATGGCGTCGAGCGCTTGGCTGATGAAAAGCCGCTCCCCAGAGGTGCGGCGGCCCGGAAAAAATGAGTTTTACCAGTTTATTATCTGAATCTGCGGTATTTTGAGCGTGTCTATGACAGGTGGGGTGCAGCCTCCGGATCAGGACAGATGCTCCACCACAAGAGAAATGGCAGCAACGATATGGCCCACGCACAGGAGAATTTCGAGCGGGCGATCAACGCGCTCGATCCAATGGCGGGGGGAAGGCTTTACCACAGGCGAAGGTCCAGCTTTGAGACGGGCTGAAGCTTTGCGGCGTTGACGGCGGTTGCTCATTGGATTCTCCTATTGGCTAATAGATGTATATTACCCATATAACTGGCGCTGGGGTAAGCCGTCAAGTATTTTGTGTAATTTACGTTATAGGTGTATATAATATCGTAGGCGCGTTTTGCCGCCAGACAATGAAAGGGTAGGTTATGGGTCGGCCGATCATGGGGGAAACCCGCAAAGATGTTCGCCTCAACCTCTTCTTTGAGGCCAAAGACATTGAGAAAATTGATAATTACCGGTTCGAAAACCGGCTCGCGTCGCGCGCGGAAGCGATCCGACGTTTAATTGAGATAGGGCTGGCGGCAGCGGATAAGAGCGAGTGACAGCTGGGTTTCCTGGATTGGCCACTTAGGCGTCCGTCCGGCACGACCAGTTGTTCCGAACCGGATATGAGTGGCTTATATACTTTACCCAAGGCGGCTCACGCCGTGGCATCGATGCCATCCTTCCCGCAAATCTCGGTGAGGCGTCAAAAAGGGGGGGGTGAACCGTGCCGGTTTTGCTAGAGCGTGGTTGGTTTTGATTGAATCGGGGGATTCTCGAATCGGAGATTGAGTGATTCAAGCTTCTGGCTGGAGCTGGAGGCCAGCCATGATGGCGCGAGCTTATTCGGATGATCTTC
>JAKBAD010000005.1 GCA_021809435.1 Pseudomonadota bacterium
CCATCAAGCTTAACCCAAATCATACCAACCCAGCTCACCTCATCAGTAAACCAGAAACCCTAAGCATAATGCCCAGAGCCGAAACGCCACCAGCGTATCCCTTCCCAACCAATTCAATTGTCAAAGACCGACGCCTTAACTCGGAGGCCAAACAGAAGAGGCACCGTTTCCGGTACCTCTTTCGTAAGGCGCCACCGCGTCAGAGCGTGGAGCGGCTTTTACGTCTAACCGGCCCAGACTGTCAACGCAGCTTCACAAAGTTTTTCACCCCCCCAAACCGCCGCTTTTTCTTGGGGCTGCCTGGGGTTTTTGGGGAAAGCTGTGCGATTTTTGCATAAATTCATGAAAGGTATGCAAATTAGTCATGCCTCTACGCTATAGGCCGCCGTGGAAAAAACCCTTGCAAATCCAGCACTTAATGTCGCGCTCGTGGCGGCAATGATGGCATTTTGGGTAAAATCAGGCCCGAGATCGGGGGCGCCGGTGGCATCGGCGATGAAATCGACGAAATAATCCTTGTCATGCGCGGCGCGCGCCGTGGTTTCGCAGCAGAAATTGGTCATATAGCCGCAAATCGCCACGCGATTTACCCCCAGCGAGCGCAGAATGGTCTCGAGCTCGGTGCCTTCGAACGCCGAGTAGCGGTGCTTGGTGATGTGCAGCCCGCCGGCGCTGAGGGTGAGCCCCGGTACATACCCGGCCTCGGCGCTGCCCTCGACAAACCCGACCGGCTCGGCCTGGCCGGTGAAATCGAACATCCGCCCGGCGTCGCGCCCATCGGCCCTGTGCACGTGGCGGATATAGAGGACAGGGTTGCCCTTGGCCTCGAACGCGGCGATCAGCGCGTTGATGCGCCCGAGCGAGGCATCGAACGCCGGCACGCACAGCGGCGAAGCCGGATCGGCGTAGATGTTTTGCGCATCGATCACCAGCAGCGCGGTATTCATAAAAAACTCCCCGGGTTGGTTGCCCGGGGAGTGTAGCGCTTAGGCCGCCTCAGCCAGATGACCGTCGATCACCAATCCGGCCTCCGAGGCCGAAACCGGCACGGTTTCACCATCTCTCACCACGCCTTCCAGAATCAGCCCGGCCAGCGGGTTTTGCAGATTGCGCTGGATAACACGCTTGAGCGGCCGCGCGCCGTAAACCGGGTCATAGCCGGCCTCGGCCAGCCAATCCCTGGCTGCCTGGTCAAGCGCCAGCTTGATACCGCGGTCGTGGAGCAGGGCTTCGAGCCGCTTGAGCTGGATGGTGACGATGCTGGCCATATCGGCCCGCTGCAGGCGGCTGAACAGCACGATCTCATCGAGCCGGTTCAGGAATTCAGGGCGGAAATGCTCACGCACCCGCGCCATCACGCCCGCTTCGGCCAGCCGCACATCCTCACCCTCGGGTTGGGCGGCCAGAATGTCCGAGCCGAGATTGGAGGTCAGCACGATGATGGTGTTCTTGAAATCCACCGTGCGGCCCTGGCCGTCGGTCAGGCGGCCATCATCGAGCACCTGGAGCAGCACGTTGAACACGTCCTCGTGGGCTTTTTCCACCTCGTCGAACAGCACGACCTGATAAGGCCGGCGGCGCACGGCCTCGGTCAGCACCCCGCCCTCATCGTAGCCCACATAGCCCGGCGGCGCGCCAATGAGCCGCGAGACGGCGTGTTTCTCCATGAACTCGCTCATGTCGATGCGCACCATCGCCCGCTCATCATCGAACAAAAATTCCGCCAGCGCCTTGGTCAGCTCGGTTTTGCCAACCCCCGTGGGGCCAAGGAACAGGAACGAGCCAATGGGCCGGCCAGGGTCTTGCAGCCCGGCGCGGGCACGCCGCACGGCGTTGGAGACGGCTTTGAGCGCCGCCTCCTGCCCGACCACGCGCGCGCGCAGGTTTGCCTCCATGTGCAACAGCTTGGCGCGCTCGCCTTCGAGCATTTTTTCCACCGGCACGCCGGTCCAGCGCGAAACCACCGCCGCGATCTGGTCCTCGGTCACGGCATCATTCACGGCGTGGCCATCCTGGGCGGCGGCCAGCTGCTTCTCAAGCTCGGGGATGCGCCCATAGAGCAGCTCGGACGCCCGGCCGAGATCGCCTTTTCGCTGCGCGGCCTCGACATCGTTGCGCGCCTGCTCAAGCTGCTCCTTCAGCTTGCTGACATCGGCGATCTGCGCCTTCTCGGCCTGCCATTTGGCCGTTTGGGCGGCGGATTGCTCCTCGAGCTCGGCGAGTTCACCCTCCAGCTTCTCCAGCCGGTCGCGCGAGGCGGGGTCGGATTCCTTGCGCAAGGCCTCACGCTCGATTTTCAGCTGGATCAGCCGGCGGTCAAGCTCGTCCAGCGCCTCGGGCTTGGAATCAACCTGCATGCGCAGGCGCGAGGCGGCTTCGTCCACCAGGTCGATCGCCTTGTCGGGCAGAAACCGGTCGGTGATGTAGCGGCTGGAGAGGGTGGCCGCGGCGACCAGCGCGTTATCGGCGATGCGCACGCCGTGGTGCAGCTCGTATTTCTCCTTGATGCCGCGCAGGATCGAGATGGTGTCGGCGACACTCGGCTCATCGACAAATACCGGCTGGAAGCGCCGGGCCAGGGCGGCATCCTTCTCGACATGCTTGCGATATTCATCGAGCGTGGTGGCGCCCACGCAATGCAGCGCCCCGCGCGCCAGCTCCGGCTTCAAGAGGTTCGAGGCGTCCATCGCGCCATCGGCCTTGCCCGCGCCGACCAGCGTGTGCATCTCGTCGATGAACAAAATAATCTCGCCCTCGGCGCTCTCGATCTCCTTGAGCACCGCTTTCAGCCGCTCCTCGAACTCGCCGCGATATTTGGCCCCCGCCACCAGGGCCCCGAGGTCGAGCGAGAGCACGCGCTTGTTGCGCAGCGATTCCGGCACGTCGCCATTCACAATCCGCAGCGCCAAGCCCTCGACGATCGCGGTCTTGCCAACGCCTGGCTCGCCGATCAGCACCGGGTTGTTCTTGGTGCGCCGCGCCAGCACCTGGATGGTGCGGCGGATTTCCTCATCGCGCCCGATCACCGGGTCGAGTTTCTGGTCGCGCGCCAATTGCGTGACATCGCGGGCATATTTCTTGAGCGCGTCGAAATTCTGCTCGGCGGTGGCACTGTCGACCGTGCGGCCCTTGCGCACCTCGTTCACCGCGCGCTCGAGCGCCTGCGCGCTCACGCCCGCCTGGGTCAGGGCCTTGCCCGCCGCCGTGCCGCTCGCGGCCAGCGCCACCAGCATGCGGTCTTGGGCCACAAACGCATCGCCCGCCTTGGCGGCGGCTTGCTGCGCGGCATCGAGCACGCGCACGAGGTCGGGCGTGACACCGGGCTGACCGGCGCCCGACCCCTGCACTTTCGGCACTTTGCGCACCAGCTCATCGGCGGCCGCCTTGGCGGCGCGCGGGTCGCCCCCGGCCATTTTGATCAGGCCAGACGCCGCGCCTTCCTCATCATCGAGGAACGCCTTGAGCAGATGCTCGGGCGTGATCTGCTGGTTATATTCGCGCATGGCGATCGTCTGGGCGGCCTGAACGAATCCCCGCGCGCGTTCGGTGAATTTCTCAAAATCCATATTTGGCTCCTTTCGTCCCTCTCTGAGGCAACGGTGCGAAGGCGCACCCCTGGAATAGGCGGTGCAATCTCTGCACACCCATAATGCGCAGAGCCATGATCTCCCTCAAGAGAAAAATGTCAGGTCTGTCAGGCGCGCAAGGGTCGGCGGGGCGGATGGCGGCGCAGAATGAACAGCAGCAGCAAAATGCCCGGCAGGGCGGCCAGCGCGGCCAGGCAATAAAAGGCAAAAAACCCCGTATGGGCGGCAATTTCGCCCGAAGCCCCGGCCACCGTGTGTAGCGCCAGCGGCGCCAGCGAGGAAAACAGCGCATATTGGGTGGCGGTGTGCTCGGGCGCGCACAGGCCGGAGAGGTAGGAGAGAAAGGCCGTATCGGAGAAGGCGTCGGTGAACGCCTCGACGCCGGCGATGATGAGCAAGATGTGCGGCGCATGGGGGTAGAGCGCCAGCACCGGATAAAGGCAGAGCGCGCCAAGTTGGAGGAGCGCGGTGAACAGCAAGGCCCGGCCCACCCCTAAGCGCAAAACCAGCAAGCCCCCCAGCCCCGTGCCCGCGATGCCCAGAACCAGCGAGAGCGGCCCGTTGGCGATGGCGATGGCCGCGCGGTTGAAGCCAAGCCCGGTGTAGAACGGCGCCAGCATGGGCGCGCCCAGGGCCCCGCCAAGCCGGAACAGCACGATGAAGGCCAAAATGAGCAGCGCGCCCCGCCGCCGCAAAAACTCGGTCAGCGGCTCGGCCACCGCCTGTGCGAAGCGCGCGGAGAGCGTGCTGGGGTGAGCTTCGCGCGCCACCTCCGGCTCGGCCACCAGCAGCGCGGCCACCAGGCCGGGCAGCATGAGCGGGGCCATCAGCCCCATGGCCAGCGGCCAGCCGGTTTTGATGCTGAGCGCGATGACCCCGGCATTGGACACCAGATACGCCACCCGCCAGCCCCATACCTCGCAGGCCAGCGCCGCGCCCTGGATTTCGGGGGCGAAGCTTTCGATGCGCCAGGCATCGATGACGATGTCCTGGCTGGCCGAGCAAAACGCCACCAGCGCGCCGGCGGCCAAGGCCAGGGCCGGATGACGGGCGGGGTTCGAGAGGCTGAGCAGCAAAATGGCGCCGATGAGGGCCAGTTGGGTGCTCACCAGCCAGCCGCGCCGGCGGCCAAATAACAGCGGCCGGGCCTCATCGAACAGCGGCGCCCAGACGAATTTGAGCAGATAGGCGAGGCCGATATTGGCGGTCAGCCCGATGAGGGCGAGCGGCAAATGGCCCGCGCTCATCCAGTAGCGCAAGGTGGGGCCCGAGAGCGCCCAGGGCAGGCCGGAGGAAAACCCCAGCACCGCCATGCCGCCCAGCCGCCGCAGCGGCAAGGCGCCGGGCTTAGCGGTTGTCGGGGTCGTTGATATTGTCGGCCTTGCTGAAGCTGCCGTTGATGATGCTGCCTTCATCGCCGGGTTGCATGCCGGGCAGGCACGCGCCCTGCCATTGCAGCTGACTGGTGATGGTCATTTGCCCCGCGCGCGTCTCATAGACGGCCTTGAGCGTGACATCCTTGGCGTCCTGGTAGGTCAATGTCTCATTGAGCTGGTGCACGCCGCTGCTTTCCATGCATTGAGCGGTGATGTGATAGCTGCCGCCCGCCCCCGAAACCGCCAAACCCGTGCAGGCATCAGCTTCGGTGAGGAAGAATTTCTGATCGTTCTGGGCATCGACACAGGACACGCTGATGACGTTTTGGGCGTTGGGCAGGGGCTGGCCATCCGGCCCGAGCGCGGAGGTGATGCTCTGCCACAGCCCCGGAGCGCGGGCAGGCAGGTCCGCCGCGAAGGCGGGCGCACCGAGAAAGCTGAACAGCAGGAGAGCGGACGCGGAACGGTGATGCATGACCCGTGCTTAAGCAATGGCGCCGAGTCGCGGCAATCAGGCGCGGCCAAGAAAATGATCCCGGCGCTTGCCAAGGTCGCAAAAGCTCGGCTCTCATACACTCATGACGTGTAATCGCCTCTGGCTCGATCTTAGCGACGTGACGCGGTTTTTTGCCGCCCATGCGCGCCCGACCGGCATACAGCGCTTCAGCCTGGAAACCGCCAGGGCGCTGGCGGCGAGTGGCGGGCCGGTGCGGTTTTGCGCCACCAGCCCGCAAGGGTGGCGAGAGCTTGATTTCGCCGGCCTGAGCGCGGCGATCGCGGCGCTGAGCGCAGCCCCCCTGCCCACCCCCGCCGCGCGCACCACGCGCGCGCATACAGCCAGCCCCTGGCCGGCCCCGCTCATCGCCCTGGCGCGCCGGCTGCCCTGGGCGCCACGCCTGGCGCTGGGCCGGCTGGCCCGCGCGGGGCTGGAGACCGCCCACGCCGCCGGGGCGCTGGGGCGCGTGCTGATCCAGCCCCGGCACTGGCACGAAGCCGGGCTGGGCGGGCGGACATTCCATCTGGGCCCCGCGCGCTTCGCGCCCGGTGACTGGCTGGTGGGGCTTGGCGCCTCGTGGGAGAGTCCGCCCAGCCCGGACGAGCGGGCCCGGCTACGCGCGCTGGGCGTGCGGCTGGGCTTTGCGGTGCACGATCTCATTCCCCTGCTGCGCCCCGAATATTGCCTGCCCGCGCAGGGCCGCGCCCTGGCCGCCTGGCTCGATGGCGCGGCGCGGGAGGCGGATATGTTGTTCGCGGTCTCACGCCACACCGCCGCCGATGCGCGCGCCCGGCTGGGCGCCGCCGCCCCGCCCATGACCGTGCTACCCATGGGCGGCGGCCCGCTGGCCGCGCCGCCCGATGCCCGGCGCGTGCCCAAGGAGCCGTTCGTGCTGATGGTCGCCACCTTCGAGGCGCGCAAAAACCATGCGGGCGCGCTGCGGCTGTGGCGGCTGTTACTGAGCCAGGGCGGCGCGGTGCCCAAGCTGGTGCTGGCGGGCAGGCGCGGCTGGCTGGCCGATGACGTGCTGGCCCAAATCGCGGCGAGCGAGGGGCTGGGCGGACGGGTCGAGGTGATCGAGCAGCCGAGCGACGCCGAACTCCGCGCGCTTTATCAGGCCTGCCTGTTTTCGCTGTTTCCCTCGTTCTACGAGGGCTGGGGCCTGCCGGTGAGCGAGGCCTTGGCCCATGGCGTGCCGGTGCTGGCCTCTTCGGCCAGCGCCATACCCGAGGCGGGCGGTGCGTTCTGCGCCTATTTCGACCCCGATCATCTGGCCGAAGCCGCCCGCCTGGCGCGATTATGGCTGGACCAGCCCGATGAGCTGGCGGCGCTCAAGGCCCGCATCAGGGCACAGTACCGGCCGCTTTCCTGGCAGTTCACGGCGCGCGCGCTGGTCGCGGCGCTAAACGCTCCAGCGCCCGAGCCGGGCTTGGCGGGCGCGGCGGACCACGAAGCCCGCCCAGATCAGCTGCACCAGCAGCACCAGCCCGAGCAGGCCAGCCCCCCGCGACGCTGAGGCATAAGGGAGCGCCAGCGCGCAGGCGCCGCCCAGCCCCGCGAACCCCCAATGCAACAGCGCCACGGCGCGCGCATTCACCCCCGAGCGCGCCGCCACCTGGTAGAGATGGCCATTGTGCGCGCGCGCGATGTGCTCGCCCGCCAGCAGCCGGCGGATGAGGGTGAAGCCGACATCGAACAGCACACCCGAGAGCAGCAACGGCACCAGCAGCGCCGAAACCGGCGGCACCGCCGCGCGCGCCGCCACCACGCCCAGCAGCCCGAGCATAAATCCGCAAAACTGGCTGCCGACATCGCCCATGAAAATGCGCGCGCGGGGAAAATTGAACGGCAAAAACCCCAGCACCGCGCCCGCCAGCAGCAGCCCGCCGCCGGTCAACGCCGCCTCGCCCGCCAGCGCGCCCGCCCCCGCCAGCGCCAAAGCGGCCATGAGCGTGACCCCGGCGGCCAGACCGTTCAGCCCGTCGATGAAATTCATGGCGTTGGTCAGGCCCAGCCAAAACACCATCGTGAGCGGCGCGCCCAGCCCGCCCAGCGCCAGCGGACCAATGAGCGGCAGGCTCAGCCGGTGCAGCCCAAACCCCGCCGCCAGCGCCACCAGCCCGGCGGCCAGCTGGGCCAGCAGCTTGGGCATGAACCCCAGGGTCAGCAGATCATCGAGCAAGGCCATCGCGGCCATGAGCAGAATGGCCGGCAGCGCGGCGCGCAACCCTGGCGCACCATGCAGCTGCACACCCAGCACAAAGGCCGCGACAATGCCAACCCCGCCCGCCTTGGGCATGGGGGTGCGGTGGGCCTTGCGAGGGTCTGGCCGGTCCTGCACCCCTATGACGATCATCAGCCGAACCGCCAGGGCCGAGACCAGTGCCAGCCCCGGCAGCAGGAGCAGGGCGCGGGGCAAAGCGTGAAGGGCGGCGGCGGAGGGGAGCATGGCGTTACCCTGGCGCATCGGGGTAAAATTTTGAAGATGCCCCCCGTTCGGGGCTTGCCGCCGCACCGCCGCCACGCCAGAACCAAGCCAGCTTACAGGAGAGCCTGAGTTGAAGATTGCGATCATTGGCGGCGGCTATGTCGGGCTGGTGTCTGGCGCCTGTTTCGCCGAATTCGGCACCTCTGTCGCGGTGGTGGAAGCCGACACCGCCAAGCGCCAGATGCTGCGCGAGGGTGTCATTCCCATTTATGAACCCGGGCTCGACAAGCTGGTGGCCGACAATGCCGCCGCCGGACGGTTGGCATTTCCCGATACGCTGGAAGCGGGTATCGAGGGGGCGGAGGCGGTGTTCATCGCGGTCGGCACGCCCACCCGGCGCGGCGATGGCCATGCCGACCTCACTTATGTGTTCGCCGCCGTCGAGCAGGTGCTCAAAAACCTGACCCGGCCGACGGTGATCGTCACCAAATCGACCGTGCCGGTGGGCACGGGGCGCAAAATTCTGGACATGGCCCGCGCGCTGCGGCCAGATTTGGCGGTCGAGGTGGCCTCAAACCCGGAGTTTTTGCGCGAGGGCAGCGCGATCAATGATTTCATGCGCCCCGACCGCGTGGTGGTGGGCGCGGATTGCGAACATGCGCGCGAGGTGCTGCGCCGGCTCTACCGGCCGCTCTACCTCATCGAGGCGCCGCTGGTGTTCACCACGCTCGAAACCGCCGAGCTGATCAAATACGCCGCCAACGGCTTCCTGGCCATGAAGATCACCTTCATCAACGAAATGGCCGATTTGTGCGAGAAACTGGGCGCGGATGTGAATGATGTCGCGCGCGGGATCGGGCTCGATGGCCGTATTGGGCGCAAATTCCTCCATGCCGGACCGGGCTTTGGCGGCTCGTGCTTCCCCAAGGACACGCTCGCCCTCATGCGGATCGCCGAGGAAGCGGGCGCGCCATCGCGGCTCATCCAGTCGGTGGTGGCGGTGAATGACGCGCGCAAGGAGAGCATGGCCGCGCGCGTGGCGGCCGCCATGGGCGGCGATGTGGCGGGCAAGACCATTGCCGTGCTGGGCCTCGCCTTTAAACCCGAAACCGATGACATGCGCGAAGCCCCCAGCCTGCCGCTGGTGCGCGGGCTGATCTCGCGCGGGGCGCGGGTGCAGGCGTTCGACCCCGCCAGTATCGAGCAGGCCAAGCCATTGCTGCCCGACAGCGTGGTGTACGCCCAAGACACCAACGCCGCCCTGACCGGCGCCGACGCGCTGGTGCTGGTGACCGAGTGGAACGAGTTCCGCGCCCTGCCCCTGCCACGCCTGAAAGAGCTGATGAAGGGCAATGTGGTGGTCGATCTGCGCAACGTGTTCGACCCCCGGCTGATGCAGCAGGCCGGCTTTGTTTACAGCGGCATTGGCCGCCGGCCCGTTTGAGCGCCGTCAACCAGGACCAACCACCCGTGATGCCACCAAGCCCTTCGCCCACGGATTACGCGAACCCCGAATTGCTTGAGAAAATCCCGCTCACGGCAAAAACCGTGCTCGATGTGGGGTGCCGCCGGGGCGCGCTGGGGGCGGCCTATCTGCGCCGCAATCCGCGCGCCACGGTGCTGGGCATTGAACTGAACCCCGAGGATGCCGAGGCCGCGCGCGCCCGGCTCTCGGAGGTGTTTTGCGGCGATGTCGAGCAGACCCCGATGCCCTTTGCCCCCGAGGGCGGCATTGACTGTATTATATACGGCGACGTCCTCGAACATCTGGTCGATCCGTGGGCGGTGCTGGCCGCGCACGCCAGGCATCTCAATCCGGGCGGCACCGTGCTGGTGTGCATGCCCAATGCCGAGCATTGGTCGATGGTGGCGCGGCTGCTGACGGGGCGGTTCGATTACAGCGATGACGGGCTGATGGACCGCGGGCATTTGCGCTGGTTCACCCCGCGCATGATGGGCGAGGCGCTGACCAAGGCCGGGCTGGAGCTGGCCGATCTGGCGCCGCGCCCGGTGCCCAATGCCGACAAGGCGCAACAATTCGTCGAGGCGATCAGCCCGGCGCTGCATCATCTCGGCATTGACCCGCGCGACTATCTCGACCGCGCGGGGCCGCTGCAATTTATCTGGCGGGCGCGCAAGGCGGGGCCGGCGCGGCTCGAAATCGCCGCCACCATGCTCAACCCGCAGGGCGGCGTATCGGATGTGCGGGTGGTCGAGCCGCTGCGCGCGCTGCGCACCGACAGCGCGGTGTTTGGCGGCATCGGGCCGGAAGCCGACATCGCCCCCACCTTCCCCGGTGCGGCGCGCATCGCGGTGCTGCACCGGCCGCTGCTGCTGGGCGATTCCGGGCTCGCGCGGCTGCGCGCGCTGATCGACAAGGGGTATCTGGTGATCAGCGAATTTGACGACCATCCGAGCTTTCTCGAGCAGCGGGGCGTCGATGTCTCGGAGCTGATGACCTTCAAGGCCGTACATGCCATCCAGACCAGCACCCGCCCGCTGGCCGAGGCGCTGCTCGCGCACAACCCCGAGGTGGCGGTGTTCCCCAACGCCATTTTCGAGCTGCCCCAGCCCGCCAATTTCACCACCCCCGACCGCCTGACCCTGCTGTTCGCCGCCATCAACCGCCAGGATGACTGGGCGCCCTATATCGGGGTGATCAACGAGGTGGCGCGCGCGGTGGGCGGGCGGCTGCGCATCAATGTGCTCCATGATCAGCCGTTCTTCGAGGCGCTGGATACGCCCCACAAGCAATTTCTGCCGCTCACCGATTACGCCACCTATCTGCGCGTGCTCCAGGATGCCGAGATCAGCTTCATGCCGCTCGAGGATAATCTGTTCAACCGCGCGAAATCGGACCTGAAATTCATCGAGGCGGGGGCGGCGCGGGTGTGCGCGCTGGCCAGCCCGACCGTCTATGACCAGTCGATCCGGGACGGCAAGACCGGCATGATGTTCCGCGATGCCACCGAGCTGCGGGCCAACCTGCTCAAAATGCTCGCCTACCCCGAGGTGACGCGCCAGCTGGCCGACAATGCCCGCGCCTATGTGGCCGAAAACCGCATGCTCGCCTACCAGACCGAGGCGCGGCTGACCTGGTACCGGTCGCTCTGGGCCCGGCGCGATGAGCTGACCGCCGCGCTCAAGGTCCGCGCGCCCGAACTGTTCGGCTGAGCGCAACCATGCCGCGCCACACTGCCGCCGGTAAACACCGCGAGGTTCGCCGCCCATGAAAAAACGTCTGCGCCGCCTCCTCTCCTGGCCCTACCGGACGCTGCGCGCCACGGTGCTGCTGGCGGTGGTCTGGCTGGGATTTTTGCGCTCCCGGCGCCAGATCACCTTTTCCTGGCCCACCCCCGCCACGGCGCTTGGCCCCAAGCTGGTGCTGTTCATGCATTTCGACCGTCACGGCCGGGTGCGCGAGGCGCTGTTTGATTACATGCGCGACCTCGCGGGCACGGGGCGCGATATCGTGTTCGTCACCAATTCGGGGAAACTCGCCCCCGAGGCGCTGGAGCGGCTGCGGGAAATCTGCGCGGTGGTGCTGGTACGCAAGAATATCGGCTATGATTTCGGCGCCTGGCGCGACGCCCTCGAAGCGCTCGACCTGCCGCGCGCCGATACGCGCGAAATCATTTTGGCCAATGACAGCGTGTTCGGGCCGATCAAACCCCTGGTCGGGATTTTGGAGCGCTTCGATTATGAGCAGGCCGATGTCTGGGGGCTGACGGATAGCTGGCAATCGCTTTATCATCTGCAATCGTTTTTTCTGGCCTTCGGCCCGCGGGCGCTGGGTTCAAGAGCCTGGCGGAAATTCTGGGACGGGGTGCGGCCTGTGCCGTTGAAGGCTTATATCGTGCGTGAATATGAGGTTGGCATAACCCAGGCCATGCTCAAGGGCGGGCTGCGCTGCGCCGCGCTGTGGCCGTATCACCGGCTGCTGGAGATGATCACGCCTGACGAGCTGCAAACGCTGGCCGCGGCCGAGGATACCGATCTCGGCCGGGTGGACCCGACCCATGTGACCCGCAAAATCCACATGCTGCGCATCCGCGACGGGCTGGCCCAGCGCGTGCCCATGAACCCGACCGCCGAGCTCTGGCGCCAGCTTTTGCTCACCGGCTTTCCCTTCCTCAAGCGCGAGCTGCTGCGCGACAACCCAACCCGCGTGGAGGATTTATATGAGTGGCAGGAGGTGGTGCGCGGTGTGGGCGGCGATCCCGCGCCGATTTTGCGCGATTTGCAGCTCATGATGAAGGATGCCACCCCCTGATCCGTCTGGTCATCCGCCTCGCGCTTATCGTGGGGTTCTCGCTGTTCTGCCTGCCGATGCAGGCGCTGCTGCTACGCCTGAGCCGCCGCGCGCCGGTGCGGTTCGCGCAATTTTACTGGCAGGGTCTGGCGGTGATTTTGGGGCTCAAGATCCGCCGGCTCGGCGCGCCCGTCGCCGCCGCGCGCCCGGCCCTGTTCATCGCCAACCATTCCACCTGGCTCGACATCGTGGCGCTGGGCGCCGTGCTACCGGGCGCCTTCATCGCCAAAAGCGAGATCGATGGCTGGCCGCTGGTTGGGCTCATGGCCCGGCTCGGGCGCACCGAATTCGTCTCGCGCGGGCGCGCGACGCTGCATGAGGAACAAAAACGCCTGAGCGCGCGCATGGCGGCGGGCGATGATTTCATCCTCTTCCCCGAGGGCACGACCTCGGACGGCAACCGCGTGCTGCCCTTCCACGCCTCCTTCCTCACCCTGGCTTTTGGCGAGGCCCAGCCCACCGTACAGCCGGTGGCGGTGGTTTATGATGAGCTCGACGGCCTGCCCGTGCGCCGGGGCGACCGGACGATGATCTCCTGGCACGGCGACATGCCGCTCGCCCCCCACGCGCTGGCGCTGCTCAAGCGCCACAGCCTGCGCGCGACACTGTGGCTGGGCGCGCCGATCGCGCCCGGCACCGTGCCCGACCGCAAGGCGCTGGGGCGGGTGCTCGAAGCCAGAATCGGCGGGGCGGCCGCCAGCCTGCGCCAGAGCCGGTTGCCCGATGACCCGTGCGGCGCGCCCGAATTTTCTTGACACGGCACGGGCCAATCTGGCCCGATGGGCCTGTAAGCTGGGAGATACGCTCGATTTGCGCTTGACCTGCGGCCCTCACCTGCGTTTTTCCCTCCGGTTAAACCGGATGGATTTGAACGCATGACCGCCCAGGCCAGAAATACCCGCAAGCTGCACATTCTCACGCATGGCTGCCAGATGAACGTGTATGACAGCGCGCGCATGGCCGATCTGCTGCGCCCCATCGGCTATGAAACCGTCGAGGCCCCGGAAGGCGCCGATATGGTCATTCTCAATACCTGCCATATCCGCGAACGCGCCGAGGAGAAGGTGTTTTCGCAGCTCGGCCGCTGGCGCAAGCTCAAGGAGGAGCAGGGCGGGCGGATGATGATCGCGGTCACCGGCTGCGTGGCCCAGGCGGAGGGCGAGGTGCTGGCCAAGCGGGCGCCGTTTGTCGATCTGGTGGTCGGGCCGCAGGCCTATCACAGGCTGCCCGAACTCATCGCCGCCGCCCACCGCAAGACCGGCACGGTGATCGACACGGATTTTCCCGCCGAGCAGAAATTCGACTTCCTGCCCGATGACGCCGCCCCCCAGGGCGTGGTCTCGTTCCTGTCCATTCAGGAAGGCTGCGATAAATTCTGCTCGTTTTGCGTGGTGCCCTATACGCGCGGCGCCGAAAGCTCGCGCCCGGCCGCCTCGGTGGTGGCCGAGGCGCGGCGCATGGTGGCGGGTGGCGCGCGCGAAATCGCGCTGCTTGGCCAAAATGTGAATGCCTATCATGGCGAGGGGCCGGACGGCAAAATCTGGGGTCTGGCCCGGCTGGTCGCGGAACTCTCGGACATCGCCGGGCTGGAGCGGATCCGCTACACCACCTCCCACCCCAACGACATGGAAGACGCGCTGATCGCCGCCCATGGCACCAACCCCAAGCTCATGCCCTTCCTGCACCTGCCCGTGCAGTCGGGGTCGGACAAGATTCTGCGCGCCATGAACCGCAAGCACGACGCGGCGAAATTCCACCGCATCGTCGAGCGGCTCAAGGCCGCGCGGCCCGACATCGCGCTGTCTTCCGATTTCATCGTCGGCCATCCGGGCGAGACCGATGAGGATTTTGCCGCCACCATGAAGCTGGTGAAGGAGACCGGCTTCGCGCTGGCTTATTCGTTCAAATATTCCCCCCGCCCCGGCACGCCCGCAGCCGGGCTGCCCCAGATCGAGGAAGCGGTGAAGGATGCCCGGCTCTATGAGCTGCAGGCCGAGCTGCGCCGCCAGCAATATGCCTTCAATGACAGCAAGCTCGGCCAGACCCTGCCGGTGCTGTTCACCGGCCCGGGGCGGCACGCCAACCAGCAGGCCGCGCGCTCGGGCTATATGCAGCCGGTGGTGGTTGAGCATTCAACAGACCTGACCGGGCAGATTTGCGAGGTCGAAATTATTCAAAGCAACCCCAACTCTTTACTCGGACGCCTGGTTGATAAGGAGAAACGCGCAGCTTGAGCCAGATCACCGCCCCCCGCCACCCCCTCACCGCTCCCCCTCAGCGTTCGCTGACCATGAGTTTCGCCAGCAACGCCCTCATGCCGCTTCTGGTCGGCGACCATGACCGGCACCTCGCCCGGATCGAGCAGCGCCTCTCGGTGCGGCTGGCCTGCAAGGGCAACCGGATCTCGATCACCGGCGCCGATGACAGCGTGAACGTGGCCGAGGCGGCGCTCGCCGCGCTTTACCGCCAGCTTGAGCGGGGTGAGATGATCGATGGGCCAAAAGTGGATGCGGTGCTGCGGCTGATGGATACCGGCGCCGAGCCGAGATTGCCGCTCTCCGACCTGCCCGCCATCCGCACCCGCAAGGGCGCGGTGGGGCCGCGCAGCCAGGGTCAGGCTGGGTATATGGATTGTCTGGCCCGCCATGAGATGGTGTTCGCCCTTGGCCCCGCCGGCACGGGCAAAACCTATCTGGCGGTGGCGCAGGCGGTGGCCATGCTCACCGAGGGCAAGGTCGAGCGCATCGTGCTCTCGCGCCCGGCGGTGGAGGCCGGCGAACGGCTGGGCTTTCTGCCCGGCGACATGAAAGAGAAAGTGGACCCCTATCTCCGCCCGCTTTACGACGCGCTGAACGACCTGCTGCCCGGCGACACGCTGGCCAGGCGCATGGCGTCGGGTGAAATCGAAATCGCCCCGCTCGCCTTCATGCGCGGGCGCACGCTCTCGCATGCCTTCGTCATCCTCGATGAGGCCCAGAACACCACCCCCATGCAGATGAAAATGTTCCTCACCCGCATGGGCGAAGGCACGCGCATGGTCATCACCGGCGACCTCACCCAGATCGACCTGCCACCCAACACACGATCCGGGCTCGCCGACGCGCTGGAAACGCTCGAAGGCATCCAGGGCATCGGGGTTATGCGCTTCTCGAACGCGGATGTGGTGAGACATCCGCTGGTGGGCAGGATTGTCGACGCCTATGATCGACGCTATGCCGCCGTCACTGAACATGCGCGCGAGCAGAAACTCGCCTGAAGGACCAATGGAACCCGGAAGTAGCAGCCCCTTCGGGGGCGTCGAGATCGTCATCACCGAGCGCCTGTGGCGCCGCTTCGTGCCCGATGCGGTGCGGCGCGTGGAACGTGCCCTGGCCGCCGCCGAGTGCGCCGCCAGCGTGGCCCTCACCGATGACCGTACCATCAAGCGGCTGAACCACCGCGACCGCGGCAAGAACAAGCCCACCAACGTGCTCACCTATGAGCGTCCGCCGGAAATTCTGCTGGCTTTTGGCGTGGTGGCGCGTGAGGCGCGCAAGGAGCGCCGCAGCATCGCCAACCATCTCACCCATCTGATCGTGCATGGGGCGCTACATTTGCACGGGTTCGATCACCATCATCCCGGCCAGGCCCGCGAGATGGAGGGCGAGGAAGCCAGAATTCTGGCCCGGCTGGGCGTGCCCAACCCCTGGAAAAACCGATGAACCGGCGGATCGGCCGATTATGGGGGCGGCTGACCGGCGGCGAACAGGCCGCGATGCGCGATTCCATCGCCGAGCTGGTGCAGGAGGCCAACGCCGCCGGCGACCATGCCGAGCCCGGCGAGGCGCCAGGGCTGAACCCGCAGGAGCGCGCGCTGATCGCCAATGTGCTGCGGCTGCGCGGCTCGACGGCCGATGACGTGATGGTGCCACGGCCCGATATCATCGCCATGAAAATGGATGTGACGCTCGACCAGGCGGTGGCGCTGCTGCGCCGCGAGGGTCATTCGCGCCTGCCCGTGTACCGCGAGGCGCTCGACGATATTGTCGGCATGGTGCATCTCAAGGATGTGTTCGCCTATACCGGCCCGGCGGCGGAGTTCTCGGTCGAGAAGATCCTGCGTAAGCCGCTGATGGTGGCGCCGCAGATCTCGGTGCTCGATTTGCTGCTGCAAATGCGCCAGACCCACACCCACCTGGCGCTGGTGGTGGATGAATATGGCGGCATTGACGGGCTGGTGACCATCGAGGATCTGGTCGAGACCATTGTCGGCGACATCTCGGATGAGCATGACGAGATCGAGGGCCCGATGCTGACCGAGCGGCCCGACGGCACGCTCGACCTCAATGCCCGCCTCACCGTCGAGGAGTTCGAGGAAAAGCTGGGCCCGGTGCTGAGCGAGGATGAGCGCGACGCCGATATTGAAACCGTGGGCGGGCTGGTGTTCAACCTCGCCGGCCGGGTGCCCGCCAAGGGCGAGGTGATCGCGCATGGCTCGGGCATAGAGTTTCTGGTGCTCGATGCCGATGCAAGGCGCATCCGCCGGTTGCGCGTGCGCCGGCTGGCCACGGCCGAAGGCGCCGACACCCCAGCCGCCTGACCCGCCAGCGCCCGCGGTTTTGGCCGCGTTGGGCGGTGTCTCCGCGCAGGCCGTCGCCTTTCCCGGCACAAAAAACGCCGCCTTGGTTGCCCAAGGCGGCGTTTTCATTTGGTGGCTGAGCCGATTAGTTCAGCACGATCTCGACGCGGCGGTTCTGCGGCTCGCGCACGTTCGGGCCGGTCGGCACCAGCAGGTGCGTCTCGCCATAAGCGTGGATCTCGATCTCGGAAGCCGGCACGCCATCGGCGACCAGCTTGCCGGCCACAGCCTTGGCGCGGCGCTCGGAGAGGCCCTGGTTATAAACGGCGGTGCCCGAGGTGTCGGTGTAGCCCGAGACATTCAGGGTGGTGACGTTCTGGGTCTTCGAGTCAGCGGCGGCCTCGGCGATGATCTGCGTCGCCTTCGGCGTCAGCACGGCCTTGTCCCAGTCAAAGAAGACCAGATAGGTCTTGGCCGGGGCGGGCGCGGGCGCGGCCACGGGCATCGGCGCGGGGGCCGGGGCGGGCACGGCGGCCGGCGCGTTGAACAGCTGGTAGCGCACCCCAACCAGGAAGCTGTGGCTGGAGATCTGGCCCAGCTTCTCAACCCCGCCGGGGAAGCCAACGACAGGATAGTTGCGGCTCTGCACCAGCTGGGTGAAGCGATATTCACCGGTGAGCGAGAGGCCCGGCACGGCGGCCAGCGGGTAGGACAGGCCGGCGATCAGGTCATAGGCGAACGAACCGCGCGTGCCGCCAAACACCGTGCCGACGGGGTTGCCGTCATTCACATGGCGCGAGAGTTGCACCCACTGATAGCCAACGCCACCGCCCAGATAGGGGTAAACCGGCAGGCCGGCATTGAAATCGTAATACACATTGACCATCGGGCCATAGGTGTTCATCGCGCCATAGGCGCGGGTGCGGGCGCCGAAATTATAGTGCGAGGAATGCACCGTGTTGCGGTCGTAAACGCCGCCCAGCTCAACGCGCAGGCCGTTGCCAAACCCATAACCAACCGCCATGGCGCCGGCATAGGAGGGGCGGGTGTTGAGCTTGCCCGACAAGCCGCCGAAGGCGTGATCGAGGAAGTTCGAGGGTTGCTGGAAGGAAGTGCCGGCACCGAGGCTGACATAGGGGCCGGTGACGGGCTGAGCATGGGCGACGATGGGCAGGGCCATGCAGGTCGCGGCGGCGAGGGCAAAACGGAGTTTCATTGTTTCGCTATCCTTAAATGCGGAAATAAGCTGGCGCCGTACTACAGCAATTCTGCCTGGTTGAAACTGACGATTATGTAAAATCCCATAAACATCAACGGTTGTGGCATTTAGATCACACAGCACAGCCGCGTCCCGACGATCCCAGACCGCAAAAACAGTTCTCTAAGAGAAAATTTTATTCTCTTTGGTTGACATTCATAACCCTCGCCAGTTAATCTTTTTTCGTGATACGAAAGGAGATCGCGGCCATGTGTGGCATTGCCGGGCTGTTCTTGAAGACCAGGGCGTTGGAGCCGCATTTAGGGGCGTTGACCTCGGTGATGCTCTCCGAACTCACCGCGCGCGGGCCGGATTCGGCGGGGTTCGCGGTCTATGGCGCGGCCATGCCGGGGCATGTGAAATACACGCTGCGCGCCGAAGGGGGCGCCGAGACGCTGGCGCTGTTTCCCAAGCTCGGGCTCTCGGCCATTGAGCGCGACGATCATCTGGTGGTCTCGGTGCCGCTGGCCCATGAGGCGGCCTTCGCCGCCGCGCTGGCCGGGCACCCTGAAATCGCGGTGGTCTCGAAGGGCGAGCGGATCGAGCTGTTCAAGGGCGTGGGCCTGCCCGATGACGTGGCCGCCCGCTTTGGCCTGGCCACAATGAGCGGCACCCATGCCATCGCCCATACCCGCATGGCCACCGAAAGCGCGGTCACCACCGCCGGCGCCCACCCGTTCTCAACCGGGCTCGACCAATGCCTGGTGCATAACGGCTCGCTCTCCAACCATAACGACCTCCGCCGCAAGCTGGTCCGCGAGGGGCTAAGCTTCGAAACCCAGAACGACACCGAGGTGGCAGCCGGGTTTCTCACCCACCAGCTGCAAACCGGTGCCCGGCTCGATGAGGCGCTGAGAGCCGCGCTCGGCACGCTGGATGGGTTTTACACTTTCGTGGTGGGCACCGAGAGCGGCTTTGGCGTGCTGCGCGACCCCATTGCCTGCAAGCCCGCCGTGATGGCCGAAACCGATGATTACGTGGCGTTTGGCTCCGAATATCGCGCGCTGGCGGCGCTGCCCGGCATCGAGGGCGCGCATCTCTTCGAGCCCGAACCCGCCAAGGTTTATTTCTGGGAGCGCGCGGCATGAGCCTTGCATTGCAAACCGCCATGGAAGACGCCGTGATTTACGACCTCGCCACGCACAGCCCGCGCGACCTCAACGCCGCGCTGCAAACCCTGCCCGCCGGCACCAGCCAGACCAGCTGGGTGGTGCGCAACCCCCGGGGCGCGCATGCCCTCGCCGTGGGCATCACGGCCCCGGTCACGGTCAGGCTTGACGGCCATGTGGGCTATTATGCAGCTGGCATGAATGATGGCGCGACCATCATCATCGCGGGCAATGCCGGCACGGGCGTGGCCGAGAACATGATGGCCGGCCTGGTGCGGGTGCAGGGCGATGCCTCGCAATCGGCGGGCGCCACGGCCCATGGCGGGCTTTTGGTCATCGAGGGCAATGCCGCGGCGCGCTGCGGAATCTCGATGAAGGGGGGCGATATCGTGGTCAAGGGGTCGGTCGGGCACATGTCGGCCTTCATGGCGCAAAGCGGCAATCTGGTGGTGTGCGGCGATGCCGGCGAGGCGCTGGGGGATTCGCTCTACGAGGCCAATTTATTCGTGAAGGGCGCGGTGAAATCGCTCGGCGCCGATTGCGAGGTGAAGGAAATGACCAAGGACAAGCTGGCCATCCTCACCGCGCTGCTGCGTGAGGCCGGGAGCGAGGAGGAGCCGGCGGGCTTCACCCTCTATGGCTCGGCGCGCAGGCTTTATCATTTCCACGTCGACAATGCCGGGGCGTACTGACATGACCGAGGCTCACATCCCCCAGACCAAACCCCGCTATTCAGCGACTTTCGACCCCTACACGGTTTCCGAGATCCAGCGCGCCGCCGCCACCGGTATTTATGACATCAGGGGCGGCGGCTCGAAGCGGCGGCTGCCGCATTTCGATGATTTGCTGTTTCTCGGCGCCTCGATCTCGCGCTACCCGCTCGAGGGCTACCGCGAGAGATGCGGCACCGATGTGGTGCTGGGCACGCGCTTCGCCAAAAACCCCATTCACCTCAAAATCCCGGTCACCATCGCGGGCATGAGCTTTGGCTCGCTCTCGGCCAACGCCAAGGAGGCGCTGGGGCGCGGCGCCACGGCCGCCGGCACCTCGACCACCACGGGCGATGGCGGCATGACGCCCGAGGAGCGCGGCCATTCGCAGACACTGGTCTATCAATATCTGCCCTCGCGCTATGGCATGAATCTGGCCGATCTGCGCAAGGCCGACGCCATCGAGGTGGTGATCGGCCAGGGCGCCAAGCCGGGCGGCGGCGGCATGTTACTGGGCCAGAAAATCTCCGCCCGCGTGGCCAGAATGCGCGATTTGCCCGAGGGCATCGACCAGCGCTCGGCCTGCCGCCACCCGGACTGGACGGGGCCCGATGATCTCGAGATCAAGATCCAGGAGCTTAGAGAGCTGACCAACTGGGAAAAGCCGATTTATGTGAAGGTCGGCGCCAGCCGCCCTTATTACGACATCGCGCTGGCCGTGAAGGCGGGCGCCGATGTGGTGGTGCTCGATGGCATGCAGGGCGGCACGGCGGCGACCCAGGAGGTGTTCATCGAGCATGTCGGCATCCCCCTCCTCTCGGCCATCCGCCCGGCGGTGCAGGCGCTGCGGGATTTGGGCATGCACCGCAAGGTGCAGCTCATCGTCTCGGGCGGCATCCGCACGGGGGCCGATGTGGCCAAGGCCCTGGCGCTGGGGGCCGATGCCGTGGCGATCGGCACCGCCGCGCTGATCGCGCTGGGCGACAATGCGCCCGCGCTGGAGGCCGAGTACAATAAGCTCGGCACCACGGCGGGCGCTTATGATGACTGGCACGAAGGGCGCGACCCGGCGGGCATCACCACCCAGGATGACGCGCTCGCCGCCCGGCTCGACCCTCTGAAGGCCGGGCGCCGGCTGGCCAATTATCTGAGCGTACTCACCCTTGAGGCCCAAACCCTCGCCCGCGCCTGCGGCAAGAGCCACCTGCATAATCTCGAACCCGAGGACCTCGTGGCGCTCAGCGTGGAGGCGGCGGCCATGGCGCAGGTGCCGCTGGCGGGCACGGGCTGGATTCCGGGCAAATCTTTCTGAACACGGGGAACTTGAATGGCGATTGATCTGGCCGAAACGGCGAAAGAGCTCGGGCTCAAATATTTCCTCATCACCTATCTCGACCTGTTTGGCGTGCAGCGCGCCAAGCTGGTGCCGGCGGCGGCGATTGCGGGCATGCAAAAAAACGGCGCCGGCTTCGCGGGCTTCGCCACATGGCTCGACCTCTCCCCCGCCGACCCCGACATGTTCGCCATCCCCGACCCGGCAACCCTCACCCCCCTGCCCTGGAAGCCCGAAGTGGGCTGGCTGGCCTCCGATATTTGGATGGCGGGCAAGCCGGTCGGTCACGGGCCGCGGGTGATTTTGAAAACCCTGATCGCCCGGGCCGCCGCGCTGGGGCTGCAAATGAAATCGGGCGTGGAATGCGAGTTCTTTCTCACCACCCCCGACGGCATGGCGATTTCCGATCCTCACGACAACGCCGCCAAGCCTTGTTATGATTCCAACGCCCTGATGCGCCGCTACGAGGTGATTACCGAGCTGTGCGACGCCATGCTCAGCCTGGGCTGGGGGGCGTATCAGAACGACCACGAGGACGCCAACGGCCAGTTCGAGATGAACTGGAATTATGACGATGCGCTGGTCACCGCCGACCGGCATGTGTTTTTCAAATTCATGGCCAAATCCATCGCCGAGGCGCATGGCTTGCGCGCCACCTTCATGCCCAAGCCGTTTCTGGGCCTCACCGGCTCGGGGTGCCATGCGCATATCTCGCTCTGGCGGGGGAATGAGAATTTGTTCGCCGATGAGGCGGGGCCGCTTGGTGTCTCGAAGCTCGGCTATCATTTCATCGGCGGCACCATCGCCCATGCCGACGCGCTGGCCGCGGTGCTGAACCCGACGGTGAATTCCTACAAGCGCATCAACGCCCCGCGCACCCTCTCGGGCGCCACCTGGGCACCCAACACCGTGACCTATTCGGGCAATAACCGCACCCACATGATCCGCATCCCCGAACCCGGCCGGTTCGAGATGCGCCTGGCCGATGGCGCGGTGAACCCTTATTTGCTCCAGGCCGCCCTGCTGGCCGCGGGGCTGGATGGCATCGGCAAACAGACCGACCCCGGGCCACGCCTCGATATCAACATGTACACCGACGGCCATACCGTAAAGGACGCCAAGCGCCTGCCGCTCAACCTGCTTGACGCCCTGCGCGCCTTCGAGGGTTCAAGCCTGGTGAAGGAAAGCCTGGGCGCCGAGTTCGCGGCGGCCTATGCCAAGCTCAAATATGGCGAATGGCATGAATATGCCGCCCATCTCTCGGCATGGGAGCGCCAGGCCACCCTGGATTGCTGACCCAACAGACTGAAATTCATGGCGGGTTTTGCGCCGCCCGGCGCGCATTTCATGTACGCAACCCTGCCATATTGCGGCTTCGTGATGGTAAACCGGCCAATAAGGGTGACAGACGCGCGAAAACATAATAGGTGAGCCGCCAGATTTTGTTGAAAACCATCAGGGACAAGCCACCATGCGCGTTTATTACGACCGCGACGCCGACGTTAATCTCATCAAAGGCAAAAAAGTCGCCATCATCGGCTATGGCAGCCAGGGTCACGCGCATGCGCTGAACCTGCGTGATTCCGGCGTCAAGGAGCTGGCCATCGGCCTGCGTGCCGGCTCCACCGCGATCCCCAAGGCCGAGGGCGCGGGCCTCAAGGTCATGACCCCGGCCGACGCCGCCAAATGGGCCGATGTGGTGATGGTGCTGACCCCCGACGAGGGCCAGGCTGATCTTTATTACAAGGATCTGGCCGCCAACCTGCGCCCCGGCGCCGCGCTCGCCTTCGCGCACGGCCTGAACGTGCATTTCAACCTCATCGAGCCCCGCGCCGATATCGACGTGTTCATGGTCGCCCCCAAGGGCCCCGGCCACACCGTGCGCGGCGAGTACCTGAAGGGCGGCGGCGTGCCGACGCTGGTGGCCGTGGCCCAGAACGTCTCGGGCAATGCCTTTGACATCGCGCTCTCCTATGCCTCGGCCAATGGCGGCGGCAAGGGCGGCATCATCGAGACCACCTTCAAGGAAGAGTGCGAGACCGACCTGTTCGGCGAGCAGGCCGTGCTGTGCGGCGGTCTGGTCGAACTTATCCGCGCCGGTTTCGAGACGCTGGTGGAAGCCGGCTACGCCCCCGAGATGGCCTATTTCGAGTGCCTCCACGAGGTGAAGCTGATCGTCGATCTGATTTATGAAGGCGGCATCGCCAACATGAATTACTCGATCTCGAACACCGCCGAGTATGGCGAATATGTCACCGGCCCCCGCCTGATCACCGCCGAGACCAAGGCCGAGATGAAGCGCGTGCTCGAAGACATCCAGACCGGCCGCTTCACCCGCGACTGGATGCTGGAGAACAAGGTGCACCAGGCCAGCTTCAAGGCCATCCGCCGCCGCAACGCCGCCCACCCGATCGAGGAAGTGGGCGCCAAGCTGCGCGCGATGATGCCCTGGATCGGCAAGAACGCCCTGGTCGACAAGAGCAAGAACTGATCCATCTGATCAAATTGGCGGTGGGGGTGCGCGACATCGCGCATCTGCACGCGCTGCAAACGGCAAGGGCGGGGTTAAACCCGCCCTTTTCTGCTGCCCCCGACGCGCCACGCCATTTTACCCGGCAATTTCCCAAGCGCGCGGCCGAGCTGGTTGAGGGCGGGTCGATCTATTGGGTGATCGGCGGCGTGGTGCTGGTGCGCCAGCTGGTGCTGGATGTGCGGGCCGAAACCGAGACCGACGGCACCAAGATCACCGCCCTGGTGCTCGACCCCACGCTGGTGCCGGTGGAACCCGTGCCCCGCCGGGCGTTTCAGGGCTGGCGCTATTTACGGCCTGAAGACGCCCCCCGCGACCTGGGCCAGAACAGCGGCGAAAGCGAAATGCCCGAGGCCATGCGCCGTGAACTGGCCGCGCTGGGGTTGTTATGAACAATTGGGGGGCACATTTCATCGAGCGCGGTCAAGGATTCCGCCCCTTTTTTGGAAAAAAGGGGCGGCCCAAAAAAACGTTTGATATGGTTTCACGGGGGTAGAGGCTGGAGGGGGGCTAAAACAGCACCAGATCGTCGCGGTGGATGATTTCATCGCGGCCGCGAAACCCCAGCAGCGCCTCGAAATCCTCCGAGCGATGTCCGGCGATCAGCGCCGCCTCCTCGCTGGTATACGTCGTCAGGCCGCGCGCAATGCGCAAGCCCGCGAGATTCAGCACATCCACCGGATCACCACGCTCAAAAGCGCCCTGCACCTGGCGCACCCCGGCTGGCAACAACGATGACCCCTTACCCAGCGCCCTGGCCGCGCCGTCATCAATGATCAGCGTGCCGGCGGGGGCCAGATGCCCGGCAATCCAGCTTTTGCGCGCCGAGCGCCCCTCAGGCGCGCCCAGAAACCACGTGCATTTGGCGCCCTTGGCAATGGCGGCAAGCGGGTTGGGTTTGTTGCCAATGGCAATGGCCATGGCACAGCCCGCCTGGGTGGCGATTTGCGCCGCAATCAGCTTGGTGCGCATACCGCCCGACGAATAACCCGGCGGCGGCTCGCCGCCCATGGCCATGATCTCGGGCGTCAGCGCCGGCACCACGGGAATATGCGCGGCATCGGGGTCTTTGCGCGGGTCGGCGGTATAGAGCCCGTCTATGTCGGAGAGCAGGATCAGCACATCGGCCTGCATCATCTCGGCCACGCGCGCCGCCAGCCGGTCATTGTCGCCATAGCGTATCTCGGCTGTGGCCACTGAGTCATTTTCATTAATGACCGGCACGCAACCAAGCGAAAGCAGCGTGGAGAGGGTGGCGCGGGCATTGAGGTAATGGCGCCGGTCCTCGGTGTCGCTGAGCGTGATGAGCAGCTGCGCGGCGGTCAATTCCCGCTCGGCCAGCGCCTCGGCCCAGGCCTGGGCCAGGCGGATCTGCCCGACCGCCGCGGCCGCCTGTTTCTCATCCAGCCGCAACCGCGCGCCATGCAGCCCAAGCTGGCGGCGCGCCAGCGCAATGGCGCCCGACGAGACCACGATGATCTCGGCGCCCTTATGGGCCAGCTCGGCAATATCCTCGACCACGCCGCGCAGCCAGTCCTGGCGCGGCGCCGCCGAGGCCGGGTCCACAATCAGCGCCGAGCCGATTTTGATGACGATGCGCTTGGCCTGGCTGAGCGAGGGAATCATCGGGCGCGGGCCTCGTTGATCACCTTTTGCAGCGCGCGCAGCACCTCTTTCACGCCCTCGCCGGTCACGGCGCAAATGCCCATCACCGGCGCGCCCGAAGCCTTCTCCAGCGCCGCCCGGCGCGAGGAGAATTCCCGCGCGGTCATGGAATCGGTTTTGTTGAGCACGATGATCTCGGGCTTGTCCGCCAACCCACCGCCATAAGCCTCCAGCTCATGGCGGATGGTGCGCCACGCATCGACCACCTTGCCCGCCGCGCCATCGATCAAATGCAGCAGCACCGCGCAGCGCTCGACATGGCCCAAAAACCGGTCGCCCAGCCCCGTGCCCTCATGCGCGCCCTCGATGAGGCCCGGAATATCGGCGAGCACGAACTCCTCGGTCATCGAGAGCCGCACCACGCCCAGCTGCGGGTGCAGGGTGGTGAAGGGGTAATCGGCGATTTTGGGGTTGGCGCCCGAAACGGCCTTGAGGAAGGTGGATTTGCCGGCATTGGGCAGGCCCACCAGCCCGGCATCGGCAATCAGCTTGAGGCGCAGCCACACCCAGCGCTCCTCACCCGGCCAGCCTTTATCGGCGCGGCGGGGCGCGCGGTTGGTGCTGGTTTTGAAGCGCGCATTGCCAAATCCGCCATCACCGCCCTTGAGCAGCACAATGCGCTGGCCCGGCTGATCGAGATCGGCCAGCATGGTCTCGCGGTCATCGTCAAAAATCTGCGTGCCCACCGGCACCTTGATGACCAGCGACTGGGCCGCGGCGCCGGTGCGGTTGGAGCCCTCGCCATTGCCGCCCTTGCGGGCCTTGAAATGCTGGGTGTAGCGGAAATCGATCAAGGTGTTGAGGTTCTGCATCGCCTCGAACACAATGTCGCCGCCGCGCCCGCCATCGCCGCCGTCGGGGCCACCAAACTCGATATATTTCTCGCGCCGGAAGGCGGTGACACCGTCTCCGCCATCGCCCGATTTGATGAAGATTTTCGCCTGGTCGAGGAATTTCATGGGGCTGCCCAAACAAAAAAAGGCCGGCTCTGCGTGAGGCCGGCCTTGGCTACCAAGAGACGCTTGGCAGACTTATTCGGCGGCCAGAGCCACCGGCACCACCGACACATGCACGCGGTCGTCGGCCTTGCGCTCGAACTTCACCACGCCTTCGGTCAGCGCGAAAATGGTATGGTCACGGCCTACACCAACATTGAGGCCCGGCTTCACCTTGGTGCCGCGCTGGCGGATGATGATGTTGCCCGCGATCACGGCCTGGCCGCCCGACTTCTTGACGCCAAGGCGCCGGCCTTCGGTATCGCGACCGTTGCGGGATGAACCGCCTGCTTTCTTATGTGCCATTTACCTGCTCCTGCCTTACGCCGCGGTGATGGAAGCGATGCGCAACACGGTGACGTGCTGGCGGTGGCCGTTCTTGCGGCGGCTGTTCTGCCGGCGGCGCTTCTTGAAGATGATGACCTTGTCCAGGCGATCCTGGGCAATGACGGTGGCGGTGACGGAAGCGCCGGCCACGGTGGGAGCACCGAGCTTGAGAGCGCCCTCGCCGCCAACGGCGAGAACATCGGTGAAGGTGACCGTGCTGCCGGCTTCCGCCTCGAGCTTCTCAACTTTCAGCACCGCGTCTTGCGTGACGCGGTATTGCTTGCCGCCGGTGCGGATGACTGCGAACATGGGTACTATCCTGGTCTCGACAAAATGAAGCCGCGGCCAAGTCACCCCAGCCGCGTGAGTGGCGCGTTATAACGAGGCGGGGGCTCGTGTCAATGGCGATTCGTACACGCCCGCCCCGGAGGGCTGTTGCATATCATAAAAGCACCCCCTATAAGCCGCCCCGCAGACCCCTGAGGAGAGGTGCCAGAGTGGCCGATTGGGGCAGTCTCGAAAACTGTTGTGCGTGCAAGCGTACCGTGGGTTCGAATCCCACCCTCTCCGCCAGAACCCCCTGCACCCCCGTGCACACCCCCGCAAAAAACCCTTTGTTTTTCTAGGCTTAGGCCTGTTCGGCGCGCTTGACTTTGCGCCCCCGTGCACCCACATCGCGCTCATGTTTGTGGGATGGGTTGTGGTATGAAAATGAGGCCCGCATGGCGCGGATAATGGAAAAGCTCTCTCCCGTGGCGGTCCGCAATGCCAACAAGCCCGGCATGTACGGCGATGGCGGCGGGCTGTGGTTACATGTCGGCCCGAACGCCATTGGGCCGGACGGCAAGCCGACCAAGACCGGAAAATCCTGGGTGTTCCGGTATATGATAGACGGTCGGGCACGGGAAATGGGTCTCGGCCCCCTGCACACAATCAGCCTCGCGCAGGCACGCGACCTAGCCCGCAGCGCCCGTCAGCAGGTGCTGCAAGGCGACGACCCGCTTGAGGCCAAACATACCGATCGTCAGGCCCGCAGGCGGGAAGCGGCGAAGGCGATCACCTTCCGGGCGTGTGCCGAGCGATATATTGCCGCCAACCGTCCGGCCTGGGCCAACGAAAAGCATGCGTCCCAATGGGAGAACACTCTCTCTACTTATGTCTTCCCGGTTATAGGGGCGCTTTCGGTGGGCGAGATCGACACGGGCCATATCACCAAGATCCTGCAGCCGATCTGGACGGTGAAGTCGGAAACGGCATCGCGGGTTCGAGGGCGCATCGAGGTCGTGCTCAACTATGCGGCCGTTCATGGCTGGCGGACGGGTGAAAACCCTGCGCGGTGGCGGGGACATCTCGAGAACGTGCTGCCCAAGAAATCCAAAGTCGCCAAAGTCGAGCATCACGCCGCCCTACCCTGGCAGGAGATTGGCCCGTTCATGACGCGCCTGAACATGGAAAAAGGCGCGTCGGCGCTGGCGCTCCGCTTTGCCATCCTCACCGCCGCCCGGACCGGCGAGGTAATCGGCGCCAAGTGGGAGGAGATTGATCGCGTCAATAAAATCTGGACCGTGCCGGGTGAGCGCATGAAAGCGGGGCGCGAACATCGCGTGCCGCTGACAGAGGCCGCGCTGGCGGTCTTGGACGTCGCCGAGGGGCTGCGGCTGGACGAGGCCGATTACGTCTTTCCCGGCGCCAAGAAGGACGCTCCCCTTTCCAATATGGCCATGCTCACATTGCTACGCCGGATGAAGCGCGACGATCTAACCGCGCACGGCTTCCGTTCCACCTTCCGCGACTGGGCCGCTGAGACGGGCCAACCCGCCGACATCGCCGAAGCGGCGTTGGCGCATGTCGTCGGCAACAAGACGGTGGCCGCGTATCAGCGTGGCGATCTGCTGAACCGCCGCCGCAAGCTTATGCAGGACTGGGCAACGTTTTGCGCTGGTAAAAAAGAGTGAGCACTGCTGTGCAAAAGGGGTTGAATCGTACGGTATGAACGGGATATAGCTAGTCTCACTGATGACTATCGACCATGGAGGGTATTTGATGTCAGGCAGCGTTATACGAACGCCAGTTTTTGGCGACGCTTCCTTTAAATTTGTTTCTGCTTTGATCAACTTTGGTGAGATGTCGGTTGGCGCCGACACCTTCCGAGAACTGCAGGCATGTCGGGAGGCTCATCATGAAGTCTCCTTCTAATGCCGCCGTCGTGGATACGCTGCCGATATTCGGTACTATCGAAAAATGGTGTTCCCTCACAGGAATGGGGCGGCGCGCGACCTACGATGCACTCGGCCATGGCCACCTGATAGCGGTAAAAGTGGGCACACGCACGCTCATTAACATCGCCAAGGGACTGGTATGGCTTGAGGCTCAACCTACGGCACAAATCCGCCCGCAAAGGCGCCGAGAACCAGCAAACAGTTAAACGAAACTTCCAACTTTAGGTTTGGGCGGCTACGAATGCCGGGCACCTGACAGTCAATATCTGACCAGTCTGTTGCTCGTGACTGTAGGGTAACATGCTCTTTTCGGAGTCGTCCTCACCATCCGCTTTTTAGGAAAATTTTCTGAGCACGTGCTAGGCCTGACCCAAACCGAGCCCGTGCAATTAATTGCAATCAGTCTGCGGTTACAGAGTTTTTAAAGAGCTTCAAGTTAGCCAAGGAGGGCTATTCATGGATAATAAGAGATTTAAGGCAGGTTCTGCCGCAGATCCCAGGAAATTCATCACAGGGTCTGAGGACCAAATGAATTATCCGGCGATCGGGCACAAGATCGACATTATCGTCGTGGCTAAACCTATACTTGACTGTTCCGCCGGGAATTTTGCCGCAACGGCTTTTAATATCTGCATCGTTTGTAAGGATTTTGGGGATGACGTTTCCGAAGCCGAGAAACGCAGCGGGGTATTATTTCCACAGGTGACTGTGGAGGCGTTATGCCAATCACAACAATAGAGGCCCAAAAAGTGGGCCTGGCCTTATCGCAGGCCAAAGTGTTGTCGTTCGTATCCCATCTCCTGCCTAAATCCAAAGTGACGCAGAACGGTCTGCCTCAGGTGGTGATTACCCGTGAGGTGATTATGGAGAAATGCGAATTGACGCGCGAACAGGTGCGCCGTGCGGTAGAACGGCTCGTGGAATACGAACTGCTGACCATCGAGGTTCATCTCTGGGGGCGGACGCGCAAAAGCTTTATGCGCCCAACCCTGGATACACTGGTCGGATGGGAGCGCCCTGCTCCGAAACCCCTTAATGAGCGCCGCGTTCGTGGTGCCAAAAAGGACCTGCAAAGTGGCCTGCAAAGTGGCCTCAAGGCCACTTACTGTAATGGGCCTCAAGGCCACTTACTGAAAACGGCCTCGAGGCCACTTTCATATAATGAAGAAGAACTGGACGTTACGAACTCAGGGGGAGAAGAAACCGCTCGTGCAAGCACTCACGGGCAAGCCCTCCCAGAAAATGTCTTTCAGTTTGTTCTGAAGGAAAATTTGAAAGCAAACACCATGGCCAGAACCACACCCAAAACCATGCACTCGTTTACTCAGGCCTTTCAGGCCCAAGCAGATGAGAAGAAGGCACAAGCCTTCTCCCAGGACAATCTCAACGGCGTGCAATCACTTGCAAGTTTGAAGGCGCTTTGGCTCAAAGCGATGTCGGAGATCAATGGCTTTGCAGCCCCCCTGACCAAGAAGGATGAAGGCTGCTTGAAGCGTCTGCTCACCGCCTGCCCCCCGAACCGCTCAGCCGCCGTGATCCTTTGCGCGGTCGAGAATTGGTTGGACTTCGTGAGCTACGCCACCTCGGAGCATGGGGCGTTCAAACTCTCGAGGCATCCCGACCTTGGCACGCTCACCCGGCTGGTGACCCCCGCCGTGATGTTCTGGAAAAGACAACAGGAGCAGGAAGCCCACCAGAGCCTCGTACAGGCCCCTAAGGCAGCTTCCGCCCCTACCACCCCCGAGACGGCTCCCGGCCCCTCCCTGAGCGAAATTTTCGGGGTTCCCGTGCCTCCTGGACACACCTGCACCATCTTGGATGATGAGATTTACATGTGCAAAGATGGGTACCGGGTGACCCCCGATGTCCAGCGTTATGGCAGCTACGCCATTCTCGACGGTTTGGAGCACGCTCAGAACTGGTGGAATGAGAGACACCCCGGTGAGGCGTACCCCGACCCTGTGCCCTATTTCCGGGCCGGTCTGGCGGACACGCTGGTGGCCCTGCTCTCGAAGAAGGAGGCCCTGGGTTGACCTCCAAACAAATCCCCTGGCCCGCTGATCCGAAGGAAAGTCCGGTCTTGGATGCCAAGCGCCGCGCCATTACCCAAGGTGCAACGGCATGGTCACGGCGCAGTGGTCGTACCATAAACTACCGCCACAACTAGATGTAAGCACTAAACTCACAAAACCTCATCTTTGAAGTGTGCCCCTCGTCATAGAGAATCGGCTTCTTCCTTGCGCTAGGAGATTCGCTTGCCTGACCTGACATCTCGCTTCCTTGGCTGCCTGCTTGGCGGTGCGATCGGTGACGCTCTCGGTGCGCCGGTGGAATTTGACACTTGGCCCGAAATCCAGGCTGAGTACGGCCCAGACGGTATTCAGGACTACGCACCGGGAGATTACGGCCTGGGCGCGGTCACGGACGACACGCAGATGACCATGTTCACCGCCGAAGGGCTCATCCGCGCCTGGGTCCGCATGAGCGCCAAGGGCATTTGCGGCGTCAACGGCGTCATCCATCATGCCTATCTGCGTTGGCTGACGACCCAAAGCGAACGCGCCCCAACGAAGATTGGCACCGACGGCTGGTTGTTCAAATGCCGCGAGCTGCACGCCCGGCGGGCTCCGGGCAACACCTGCCTGGGAGCTTTACGGGCGGCCACCAACGGATTTTCGTCAGAGAAGGCGCGTAACAACAGCAAGGGCTGCGGCGGTATCATGCGGGTGGCGCCAGTGGGCCTGTTTGTTCTGGAGGATCAGATTTTTGGGCGTGCCTGCGATGCGGCGGCGCTCACGCATGGTCACCCTTCGGGCTATATTTCGGCGGGTTATTTTGCGGTGGTCATCGGTGCGCTGTGCCGTGGAGAGTCCCTGCATGACGCCATGGCGCGGGCTGATCGGCGGATTGCCGATATTTCGGAGGCAGACGAGGTACGCCAAGCTGTCGATGCTGCGCGGGCGCTGGCTGCTCACGGTGTGCCGTCGCCTCGAGAGCTGGAAAGTCTGGGCGGCGCCTGGGTTGGCGAAGAAGCTTTGGCGATATCGCTTTGCTGCGCGCTAGTAGCCCACGATTTCGCCCAGGGCATACGCCTGGCCGTGAATCATGGTGGAGACAGCGACAGTACAGGCGCCATCACGGGCAATCTGCTGGGGACAATGTGGGGCGTTGAGGCCATCCCTGCGCATTTCCTCGACCGGCTCGAACTTCGCCGGGAGATCGAGCGGCTGGCCCTGGATATGGTGAGCATCACCGAAGGGCGGACGAATTACGAAGATATCTTTGATGATTATCCGGGCTGGTGATCTTCAGGAACAAGCCCCTCAGTCAGAGCGATCGCCGTGCAATTAATTTCATTTTGGGGCTAATTTTGCCAAAGGGCCAGCCTTCCGAGGTGGGCGTCGATTGCCCGGGACACAGTGGGAGCAACGGGCAAATCTGCCTTGGCGATGCGCCATTCTTCGTGGAACCGGGAAATAATTTCCGTTGCCGCGTCCAGCATCAGCTTCTCCGGCAGCCGGGCCTTGGCGGTCAGATAGCGCAGCTCGTCGAATGACAGCTCGCTCATCCGCTTGGTGCGGGCATATTTGAGGGCGGCGAATTCGTCCTGGATATAGGGGATGGTGGAGACAAAATCATAGGCCGGAGCGAGGGCTGCATTCCGGCGGTCGGGGTAAATCAAAGACCAGTTCTTCAGATGCATGTCGGCATTACCGATCAATGTATTGAAGACCAGGCGCCTGATGAACTCGGCCGCTGCGTCATGCCCAGCCTCAATACCGATTACCGTAGCGATATTGCGCGCGCTGGCACTCTCATATTTTTCTTCGGGCCAAACGCCGAATATCTGCGCGAAATCCTCGATATGAACAGGCCCAGCCTCGGTCCGGTCAAACCGCCGAACGGCCAGGGCCGGGCCTTGGAGGTGATCCAACCCTTTGGGCAATCCCTCGATGGCATCCAGCCCCACCAGCTGTACCTCAGGCACATCCATGCCAAGGCGGCGGGCCAAGGTCATCATGGCGAATTCATTTTCGGGCAGGCCGGGAAAGCGGTCAGAGGGAAGCTTGAGGATCCATGAGCCGCCAACCCCCTCGGCCGGAATGGTCAGGCCGCCATGCTTGCCGGTGTTTTTCAGCGCGGAAAATTTCAGCTGAACCCCCGCCAGAGAAAATCTCAGGATCGCGTCGGCGGGCCTATCCGTCTGCTCTGCCCTGGACTTACCCCCTCGCGGGGGCAGCGGCTCACCGTCAGCGGGGTGAATGGTGATGGCGCCCGGCAGGTCCTGTCCCAGAACCCAGAGCAGGAAGAATTCCCGCCGCTCATTCACCCCGGCCTGTTTGGCGAGATAGGTGCGAAGCGGTCCTTCGGGCAGCAGATTGGCGAAAAACGGCGGTACGCGGAGATTGGTGGGCGCGATATCAGTTATCAGCCCGCCGAGCCAGTCCTTGAATGACAGGCTGAGCGTCGGGCGATCCGGGTTGTCGATATAGGGCTTGCTGAAGGTAAACAGGGTGCGGCTACCCTCGATGAGGGTCAGCGTGCCGATAGACTCACCATGCAGCCGCACGTCGAGGACGGAGATGTCAGCCATTCTCGTCCTCATCCAACAAATAGGCCGGGCGGTTGGCTTGCGGGCCGGCAGAGGGCTTGGCTGTGAGGGCTTCAACAACAGGCAGCAGCTTGCGGGGGATCAGCACGACTTCGAGGTCCAACGCCCGGGCAAGCTCGATCAGGCTGGACACGCGCATATCGGTACTGCCGCCCTCGATCTTGGATATATGGCTCTGGGGAATACCAGTCTGCGCGCTCAACTGCCGCTGGCTGATGCCGGCAGCCTCCCGGGCGGTGCGGAGAGTTTGCAGTATCTCTTCGGTTGCATAGGCCATGATATGCCTCTGTATATCAAAATACGGCGTAGATGCGCGATAGCATATCACGCGCCGCACGGCCAGCAGGATTTAAGCCCCTGAGTTTATCGCGGCTTATCCCACGATAAAGACAACAAGCCATTGAAATCAATTATTTTATTTTGAGTTCACCGACCGAATTTTCCTTGCCTCCGGCGGCTGGCGAGTTACCGTCGCGATTCAACCTTCTCAAGGAGACTGATCTTGGCCTTATGCATTGTGTTTAATGATGGTGACCGCCTGCTCGTGGATGAGGCGCTCTATGTTTTCCACACCACCCCTCCCCGCCTCACCAGTTCCAGCGCCGCCCCTGTGATGTTGGGCGATGACCCGGTGCCATTGCAGGGCGACGTCACCGTATGGCTTACCCAGGCTCCCGCCACGCACCGTCCGGCACTGCGCATCACCGCGCCCGCGCAGGTTCTCATCCAGCGTATCCGGGCGGAGGCGAGCCAATGATTTTCCCGGCCGGACGCCAGTATGTCTTTGAATTGACCATAGAAATTAATCAGGACCTGTATTTCGTGGCCGGGGAGCTGGGCACCTACCTCGTCGATGGGCTGATGGAGCTCGACCGGCTCAATCTGCTGTTTCCCGGCCTGAAAACCCCAGGCTCGCGCGAGCGGCTGCTGGGGATTGCCTGCCATCAGATCGGATACGCCACCAGCCCCAAACCCGTGCCCGGCGGCAAGCCTGAGATAACCGAGCACGCAGGCACCGAGGCCCAGCAGGCGCTATTGGCCGATCTCGAAACCCTCACCCTGCAGGTCAGTGACGTGCTGCGGGACCTGCGGCTGTTACGGGCAAAAGCCGAGGCTGCCCGCGAGATTTTGGGCGCCCATTTGGTCTGGACCAGAACGGATACGCAGAACGCCGAGGCCCTGGTCGCGGCACTGGGTGAAATGGCCGAACTGCATAGCCGCCATATCGAGCCGCTTTTGTAAACCGGGCTGCATACCGTATTGGCGTGCAATTAATTGCACGCGGGGAGGCTCTTAAACGGGCCTCCCTTTGCATTTTTAGCCCCAATTATCGCCCCTTTTTTGGAACCGAAAATCCCACCAGTTCCAGCGCATACCCCATCCCTCAATCGCAGGTATTTTTTCAACGGTTGACATCCCAATCGGACCGGGAAACTGTCCTATCAACCACCTCGACTTCCAAAGGCAGCCCTGATGAGCCAATCCGCGTCGTCCCTCTCCTCTCTCATCTGGTCTGTGGCCGACCTGCTGCGGGGCGATTACAAGCCCTCCGAATACGGCAAGGTCATCCTGCCCTTCACGGTGCTGCGCCGCCTGGATTGCGTGCTCGCCCCGACAAAATCCGCCGTTTTGGCCGAAGTTGAGGCCAAGCAGAAGGCCGGGCTCAACCCCGAGCCCTTCCTGCTCAAAATCGCCAAGCTCAATTTCGTCAATATTTCGGCGCTCGACATGGCCAAGCTGGTCGGCGACCAGGACAACATCGCCACCAACCTCACCGCCTATATCCAAGGCTTCACCGCCCCGGTGCGCGATATCTTCGAGCGCTTCCGCTTCACCGAGCAGCTCGACCGCCTGCGCAAGGCGGGTCTCCTCTACCAGGTGACCGAGAAATTCGCCGGCTTCGACCTCTCCCCCGCCTTTGTCACCAACCACGACATGGGCCTCGCCTTCGAGGAGCTGATCCGCAAATTCGCCGAGGCCTCCAACGAGACGGCTGGTGAGCATTTCACCCCCCGCGACGCCATCAAACTCATGGTGAACCTTCTGTTTGTTGAGGATGACGACATCCTCACCCCCGGCACGCCTGCCGTCCGCACCATCTACGACCCCACGGCCGGCACGGGTGGCATGCTCTCGGTCGCGGCGGAGCATCTGCTCGAGCATAACCCCGATGCCAAGCTCACCATGTTCGGCCAGGAGCTGAACGACGAATCCTACGCCATTTGTAAGGCGGACATGCTCATCAAAGGCCAGGATATCCGCAACATTGCGCCCGGCAACACGCTCTCGGGCGATGAACATGCCGGGCGCAAGTTCGACTATATGCTCTCCAACCCGCCCTTTGGCGTGGAGTGGAAGAAGGTGGAGAAGGAAATCCGCCGCGAGCATGAGGAAAAGGGCTTTGCCGGGCGCTTTGGTCCTGGCCTGCCGCGCATTTCTGATGGCTCGATGCTTTTTCTCCTCCACCTCGTCTCCAAAATGCGCCCGGCGCAGGAGGGTGGCAGCCGGTTTGGCATTGTGCTCAACGGCTCGCCCTTGTTCACAGGCGGCGCCGGCTCGGGCGAGTCTGAGATCCGGCGCTATATGCTGGAGAGCGATCTGGTCGAGGCCATCATCGCCCTGCCGACCGACATGTTCTTTAACACCGGCATCGCCACCTATGTGTGGATCGTCTCCAACCGCAAGCCGGCCGCGCGCAAGGGGTTTGTGCAGCTCATCGATGGCTCCGGGTTTTGGCGCAAGATGCGCAAGAGCCTGGGCTCCAAGCGCCGCGAGATGGGCGATGACGACATCGCCACCATCACCCGCCTGTTCGCCGATTTTGCCGAGGCGCGGCTTGCCACCATCACCACGGCCGATGGCGCTTCGCGTACCGAGATCATCCGTGCCGATGAGGCCGAGCCCGCCGCGCCCGAGGGCGGCAAGGTAAAACTCGCCCCGCTCTCGCGCATTTTTGCGAATGAGGCGTTTGGCTACCGCACCATCACGGTGGAGCGGCCTTTGCTGGATGATAAAGGCAAGCCCGTGCTGGGCGTGAAGGGCAAGCAAAAGGGCCTGCCCCAGCCCAACCCTGAGCTGCGTGATACCGAAAATGTGCCGCTGGCCGAGGACGTGGAGAGCTACTTCGCCCGCGAGGTGCTGCCCCACGCGGCTGATGCCTGGATTGACGAGGCAAAGACCAAGATTGGCTACGAAATCCCCTTCAACCGGCATTTTTATGTGTTTGCGCCGCCGCGTAGCCTGGAGGAGATCGACGCGGATTTGGCCCAGGTGGTCGGGCGCATCCAGACCATGCTGGGCGAGGTGATGGCATGAGCGGCAAAATTCTGCCCCACAGCCGCACGGCAACTTGTAAGTATCACTTACGAGTTCAGCCCAGGGGTGGGCTGACCGCAGCCGCAACTGTCAAAGATTATTTGACAGTTCACCCGGGTGGGGTGTGCCATCTGGCCAAGCTCGGCGCGGAGCTTTCTGCTGTTATGGGGCGGGTTTCGGCCATGCCCGGGGAGCTGGCGGCATGAGCACGCGGCGGTATCCGGCTTATAAAGACAGCGGGGTGGAGTGGCTGGGCGAGGTGCCTGTTGGTTGGGGCGTCGAGCCTCTTTGGGCAAATTCATCATGCAATGACGAGGTTTTACCCGAGACCACTCCGCCGAATTACGAGTTCGAGTATGTGGAGATTTCTGACGTTAGTCAGGTTGAAGGTGTTGGGACTGGTGTCACGGTAAGCTTCGCAGATGCGCCCTCCCGTGCCAGACGAATTGCGCGTGGTTCGGATGTCCTTGTTTCGACGGTGAGGACTTATCTCCGGGCAATCGCGGCGGTGCCTTCAGAGAGAGATAGTGTTGTAGCATCAACTGGCTTTGCCGTTTTCCGCTCAAGAAGCCTTTCCCCAACCTTTTTGGTCTACCTGTTTCACGCCGAATATCTTGTCGCGGAGATCATCTCGCGTTCTACAGGGGTAAGCTATCCGGCGATTAATGCCAGCACTATTCAAAAGCTGAAGATTCCGGTTCCGTCTATAGCCGAACAGAACGCCATTGCCACCTTCCTTGACCGCGAGACCGCGAAGATCGACGCACTGATTGCTGAGCAGGAGCGCCTGATTGCCCTCCTGCAGGAAAAGCGGCAGGCAGTGATCTCCCAGGCCGTCACCAAGGGCCTCGATCCAACCGTCCCGATGAAGGATTCAGGCGTGGAGTGGCTGGGGATGGTGCCGGAGCATTGGGACACTTATGGATTTCTTCGCGGTTTCAACGTTGTGTACCGTTATCCTACCTATTTTGATATTTCATATGAACAAAGTGGAATACCGGAGATTCGTGGAGAGGCAATCGGACTCGATGGTCAAATAGTAGAGCTAGACGACATGCGGTTCATTTCTCCGAAAACAAACAGCAAGTTTCCTATGACGCAATTGGCGTTGAATGACTTGGTGATGTCCGTAAGAGGCACTTTAGGAAAAATCGGTTTGGTCGACGAAAAATTT
The DNA here is from genome assembly GCA_021809435.1 of Pseudomonadota bacterium. Classification (GTDB taxonomy): domain Bacteria; phylum Pseudomonadota; class Alphaproteobacteria; order Acetobacterales; family Acetobacteraceae; genus Acidocella. The sequence goes on from JAKBAD010000005.1 coordinate 38,005, forward strand.
GTCGGTGCTAATATTACGGCAAATTTGTTGCGGCTTTCCCCAGATCCGTCCCTTGTAAGGGCGGAATTTCTTGTTTGGCTTATGCGGGCGGAGTTGTTCACAATTCAATTAGATCTTGTTTCCTCGCAGACTACTATCAAGACCGTTACCGTACCCCAGCTTGGCCAGATAAAAATTCCAGTCCCCTCGCTTCAAGAGCAAAAAGACATAACGACATTTCTTAAACATGAATGCCAAAAAATGGAGGGGCTAAAGGAAGAGGCTAATAAGGCCATCACCCTCCTCCGAGAACGCCGCGCCGCGCTCATCTCCGCCGCCGTTACGGGCAAAATAGACGTCCGCGCGGCGGGCGCAGCCGCCCAGGAGGCCGCATGAGCCTGCACAAGGAACAAAAATTCGAGGATGGCATTTGCGACCATCTGGCCGCCCAGGGCTGGCTGTATGAAGAGGGCGCGGCCAGCCGGTATGACCGGGCGAAGGCGCTGTTCACCGAGGATTTTTGCGCCTGGGTGCAGGCCAGCCAGCCCGATGCCTGGGCCGCGCTGGGGGCGATGCATGGGGACAAGGCGGGGGCGATCATCGCCGAGCGGCTGCGCAGCGCGCTAGATAAGCAAGGCACGCTGCTGTTGCTGCGCCAAGGGCTGGATATTGTCGGGCTAAAACAGGCGCTCAGCCTGTGCCAGTTCCGCCCAGCACTGGGCATGAACGAGGCGCTGCAAGCCCGCTACGCCGCCAACTGCTTACGCGTGGTGCGGCAAGTGCGGTTTTCCACGCAGAATGAGCAGAGCATCGACCTGGTGCTGTTTCTCAACGGCATTCCCGTCGCCACGGCCGAGCTGAAGTCAGACTACACGCAATCTGTGCAGGACGCGGTGGACCAGTACCGGTTTGACCGTAACCCCAAGCCAGCCGGGCGCAATGTGCCAGAGCCGCTGCTCGCCTTCCCCGGCGGGGCGCTGGTGCATTTTGCCGTGAGCAATAGCGAGGTGCAGATGACCACGCGTCTGGCCGGGGCTGAGACGGTGTTTCTGCCCTTCAACAAGGGCAATGCGGGCGGGGCGGGTAATCCGCCCAACCCCAATGGCGCGCCGACGGCTTACCTATGGGAAGAGGTGTGGCAGCGCGAGAGCTGGCTGGAAATTCTGGGCCGCTACATTGTGCCCGTGCGCAATACCAAGAACCAGCTCGGCGGCTGGATTTTCCCGCGCTTTCATCAGCTCGATGCCACGCGCCGGCTGGTGAAGGCGGTGCTGCAGGATGGCCCGGGCGGGCGCTATCTGATCGAGCATTCGGCAGGCTCAGGCAAAACCAACTCCATCGCCTGGACGGCGCATTTTCTGGCTGATCTGCACAATGCGGCCAATGAAAAACTGTTTGATACGGTGATTGTGGTCTCGGACCGCACGGTGCTGGACAAGCAGCTGCGCGCCGCCGTGGAGGCGTTTGAGCGCACAAAAGGCGTGGTGGCGACGATTACCGGCGAGGGGGCGAGCAAGAGCCAGGAGCTGGGCAATGCGCTGAAGGCGGGCAAGAAGATCGTGGTCTGCACGATCCAGACTTTCCCGTTCGCCATAAAGGAGGCGCAGGAGCTGGCGGCGAAGGCCAAGCGGCGCTTTGTGGTCATCGCCGATGAGGCGCATTCCTCGCAGACCGGGCGCACGGCCTCGGACCTCAAACAAGTGCTGACCCCGCAGGAAGCGGCGGATTTGGAGGATGGCGGGGAATATAGCATCGAGGATTTGCTGGCCGCGCGCATGGCGGCCCGCGCCCAGGCGGCGGATGGCATTACCTATGTCGCCTTCACCGCCACGCCCAAGGCGAAGACGCTGGAGATGTTCGGCACCCGCCCAAACCCGGACCTGCCCGCGGGGCCAGAGAATTTGCCAAGCGCGTTCCACCTTTACTCGATGCGCCAGGCGATCGAGGAAGGGTTCATCCTGGATGTGCTGCGAAACTACACCTCGTACAAGATGGCCTTCCGGCTGACGCATAATGGCCGCGAGGTGAGCGAGGCGGAGGTTGAGGCTGATGCGGCACGCAAGGGTATTATGGGCTGGGTACGGCTGCATCCGGCCAATATCGCGGCGCGGGTGCAGATTGTGGTCGAGCATTTCCGCCAGAATGTCGCCCATCTGCTGAACGGCCGGGCGAAAGCCATGGTGGTGACGGCGAGCCGCAAGGAAGCCGTGCGCTGGAAAGTGGCGATGGAGAGCTACATCAAGCAGCGCGGCTACCCGATTGGGCTGCTGGTCGCCTTCTCGGGCGAGGTGAACGACCCTGAGACCGGGCCGGAGGCGTTCAGCGAGACCAACATGAACCCCGGCCTGCGCGGGCGGGATTTGCGCGATGCCTTCGCCACTTCGGAATATTCCATCCTGCTGGTGGCCAATAAATTCCAGACGGGATTTGATCAGCCCTTGCTGTGCGGCATGTATGTGGACCGCAAGCTAGGCGGGCTGCAGGCGGTGCAGACGCTTTCCCGCCTTAACCGCACTTTGCCCGATGGCACGAAAGACACGACCTATGTGGTCGATTTTGTGAATGAGCCGGCGGAGATATTAAAGGCGTTCCAGCAATATTACACCACGGCCGAGCTGGCGGATGTGAGCGACCCAAACATCGTGCTGGATTTGCGCAACAAGCTCGATTCCGCCGGGATGTATGATTGGTTCGAGGTTGAGCGCGTGGCCGCCGTGACCGTGAACCCCAAGGCAACGCAAGGGCAGTTGGACGCTGCCATCGGCCCGGTAAGCAACCGGCTGCTGACACGCTACAAGGCCGCCGCAAAGGCCGCGCGGGAGGCTATACCGGGTTCAGCAGACGCCCAGGACCGGAAAGATGAGGCCGATGCGCTCATCCTGTTCAAACGCGACCTGGGTAATTTCAACCGGGCCTATGAGTTTCTCGGCCAGATGTTTGATTACGGGAACACGGATTACGAGAAGCTCTACGTGTTCGCCAAACTGCTGGTGCCGCTGCTGGATTATGGGCGGGAACGGGAGGGCATCGACCTCTCAGCCCTACGCCTGACCCATCACAAGATGCGCGATCTCGGCCAGCAACGGCTGAACCTCGATGGTGAAGCTGGTGCGCCGCTGGCACCCATGACAGATGCTGGCTCGGGCCAGGTGCAAGACAAGCACAAAATCCGCCTGCGCGAGCTCATCGCGGCGCTGAATGATTTGTTCGAGGGAGATATTACCGAGGGCGACGCCATCAGCTACGTGGATGGAGTTATCAAGGCGAAAATGCTGGAGTCTGAGGCGTTGCAAGCCCAGGCAAAGGCCAACACCAAGGAGCAATTCGCCAACTCCCCGAACCTGCATGACGAACTGCTCGGGGCGATCATGGAAGCCATGGCGGCGCACTCCGAAATGAGCAAGCAGGCGCTGAATTCCGACGATATTCGCACCCGGATGCTGGCAACCCTGATTGGACCTGGGCAGCTATGGGAGGCATTGAGAAATGGCCCGCAGACGCTTTCCCCATGAGTGCGGAACGCAGCTTTGCAATTGATTGCAAGCCTCCCGAGCGAGTTTAGCTTCTTTGGGCTAGCGTCGGCTTGGCCGGATGATCAACTAGCCGCCAAATAGGGATATTGTCGCAGCGAATTTCAGAGCCACATCGGTCCCTCGTGGACACAAACTATCGCCGGCCCACTACACAAATGTAGTCAAGCCTCTAACAGACTCCTGGGGGCCGACACAATCATCAGAGACCAGGCCTCACAACCGAATTCGTCCCTTGGCGGCATTCATTCTGGTTGACATTTCAACCGCACCGGGAAATAAATTACTTATCAGAAATTAAGTATTTCGAATTGCAAAGGGCTGCTCTTGTGAGCACAACCAAGTCGCCTCTCTCCTCCTCCGGCTGGCCGGTGGCCGGGAATCTTCCGGGCAGATGCAAACGGTACTATGCCAGCCTATTCATTTACGCGGCGCAGCGCGGATAATGCTTTCTCCTCCTTTCCTTTCCGCTCGTATTGAGCAGCTTGAAAACAGCTTCGCTAAAGCAAAAGGAAACTACGCACAGTTAAAGCTGATAGCGAATGAGCTTGAACATCAAAACACACCGAATGCGAGGCGTTTGCATATCAAGGTAGTGGCGGAAATGTTGCGTATAAAACGCGAGGCTACGGATTCCGCGTTGCCTGTGCGTCCTTCGCTCCCGTCCCTACTTCGCGCGCTACTTGATCGGTTCAAGCTTGATGTACCTGACGGTCGGCCCCTGCATAGATACCGATTGGGTACAGAGGATTACGATCAACTGACGGTATTGTTGCGCCAGCGTGCTTCACGGCTCCAGAGCTGGAATGAGAGTGATGCGGCTTTGCTGGTGCTTTGGGCTTCGGCTTGGTTCCGCCGTGAATACGGCGGTGGTATCCGTAAATATCGTGAACTCGGTGCGGCCATCGGCGCAACGCTCGAGGAACGCGAGTGGCCCCATCTGATTGAGTATGGTCTGAAGTGGTGGAAGCGGCCGGTAGTCAAGCGTACCAGCGGGCGGCATTGGCTGCTGACGATCGCTGTGGAGGGTGGTTTCCCTGTCCGTGTGTTGCAGGCAGGTGCAGGATGGCTACCAAGGTATCTCAAAGGGGTAGTAGGTCGACTGCTTGGGATCTCTGACGATCCTTCGCCTGACGACGCTTTCGCTATGGCGGATGCCGCGAAGGAGGATCTGCGCGACACCTACCGCCAGGAGGCCTTCATTGCACTGGCGGCTGATTTGGCGCTGGCGATTGTGAAATTACGGCGCATCGCCGAGGCAGCCGCACCGAACCTCGTGCCATCGGCCGTCCTCGACCAGATCCGCCCTGGCTGGCGTGATGAGTTGCCGATCGCGGCTGATACGGATGCAGCGCGCGCGCTGGTGGATGGGATGCTTGCTGCCAAGAAGATTGCGCGCGGTCTGAGCGGCGGCATGGGCTGCGTACGTGTGTTGCGACGAGGTTTCAAAGAGTGGAGCGCGGGGCTGAGGCTGTCGCTTGTAGGCGAATTCAAGTCGAATGCCCTTGCGGGGGTGGCTGAGCGAGGGACGCGACTGGGCGTCCATCCTTACGGTGTTTTGGCGCGAGCTCTGGGTGAGGAGTTAGCCTTTCTCGATCCACCGGGCGAGGATGGCGATAGTTGGCGGGTGCGTCCCCTTACTCGCAGGACCGAATTAGATGATGTTCCGTTGGAAGCACGCATCGAGGTGCTAATCCAATCACCTAATGGTGCTGCGCGCACGATGCAATGGCCCGGAGGCGGTTCCGAACGTAGCGACGTCCTCACATTCGAGATCGATGCTGAAGATACAAATGGACCAAAAACTTTGGTGCTTGCCGCGCAGGGATCGGCTAGTCTGCGTGCCGAACGAGTCGTTGTTGCCGCGCCGGCCGATTGGTCCGTTCGCTGGGAAGACGAAGCCGTTGAGGGGGCGCCGACGAGCATTGGCGCGACGAGAGACGGGCGCGGGTTGTGGCTCACCGATAAATCTCTGTTGGTGGAGAGCACGGACGGCGACCAGCTCTATTGCATCCAAACAGGTGTCGACGAGGAACTGCGTGATCGAATAGGGCTCGACGGCCAGTCGCCGCGAGGCTTCGACAGCGCGGACGATGTCTTCCTGTTCGCCGGCCCGCCGACGGTCACTTGCTATCGCGGGCGGACTTCGACGAAACCGGCGGACAACGAACTGCTCTGGCGTCGGGCGCGAGGCGATTCGTGGCAAGAACTGGCGCGTTCCCGGCTCCCTGTCGGGGCAATCGACATCATGTGGCGCGACGTGCGAACGAGATTTGTTCGTGATCGCGTGCGTGCGGCCATTGTGCCGCAATCCGCGCGTGTCGTGCGCGAGCGTGATGGTGAAGGTTGGCGCTATAGCTTTCAGGGATTCGGCGAACTGGCGATCTCGCCGGAGCCTGCCACTGGATTAAATGTCGAGCAGCGCCCAGGCGACGTCTTCGCGCTCTCGTTCCGCAGCAATCCGGTACGCCGCGTCACCTTCGTGCTTCGGATACCGAACAGCACGTGCACGATCCGCATCACCCTGCCTTTCCCCTTGCGCGATGGAATTGCACATTGGAATGGCAAGATCGTGCCGCCGGGATCAGAGATAACGCCGGCGGAACTGGCCGAGCTTGTCGCCTTCGGTGAGGGCAAACTCACGCTGTGCTGCGAACTCAAGAACACCGAGAGAGGCTATCCCGCACACTATACGCTTGGTGAACGCGAACTGGGTTTACGACCGCTGTCGGATCGGGTTCGTAGCGACCTTGCTTCTGCCGGGATCGACGCCTGGGTCGCGCTCAGTATCGGTGATGGCGCTCCGCCTTGGCGCATCAAGCTGTTTGATCTCGAAGTTCGTTACGATAACGGCGCGGCGTCGGTCGTGAAACCTGGGTTAGAAGAGGAGCCGCTGATCCTGGCGGGACGATCGGTTGCGATGCCCTGCGAAGAACGCCGTTTGGCCGCCATCGATCTTGAAGATGCGTTGAACCGGCGCTCAATACCGCTTCCCGAGAACATGACTGGCGCTTGGTGGGTGTATTTGCGTAGCGACCGCGCTGTGCGATCGAGGCCGTCGATTGTTCCTTGCGTCGGTGAGACAGTAGCCGTCGGCGATGGCTTGGCCGCAACGGTCGTGATCGCCGCTCCATCGGCTCGACAGGCCGCGATCGTTGAGCGCCTGAACGCGATTGCCGCTGACACAGATGGTGCAGCGGAAGATGTTGGATGGTTGAACAAGCTGATCGGTTCGTTGGACGGCTTGCCAGCATCCACATTTGACGTTCTGGCGAAGCTCTCCGACGCGCCGGTTGTTCTTGCGCGTCTGCTGCTGTCCGCCGGTGACGCTGCCCAAGGAGGCATTTGGCGGCTCGAAGCGGAGTTGCCCTTTCTATGGGCGGCACTGCCGCTGACGGCATGGAGCGCAGCCGCCAATGCGCTTGGACGTAGCGTAATGAGTCCACTCCTGGCAGCAGGCTGGGAGTTGGCTCGGGCGGCCCCGATGGGGAAGCAGGTCATCGATAGCGCCGCCACTCGCACCGGCAATCTCGATCCCGTGATTGGCGCCGCGCTCGCGGCGGCTGACCTCCTCCCAAAACCTTCGTTGATCCCCTCCATCCGCGATGCCGCCCAAGGCTATGTGCGCCGCACGTTCGATCGCGGTGACATGGCGATCGGGCTGCCAAAGCAGACGAGCGTGTTCCGCACGCCGGAACTCGATCCGCATCTTCCCGGCTGGTTCAAGACCACGTTCGATTTAATGCACCTGGAAGCGCTGGACGCTCCCATCGTCGCCGCTGTCGCAGCGAAAACGAACACTAAGTTAACGCGCGCGCAGCTTCGGCGCTGCAAGGAGGCGATGGTGGCCGATCCGATCTATTTCGCGGAGGGTATCACGGCGGCGTTGCTGGGCGAAGAGCAATAGGGGGAACAGGCTTGCGCACGTTGACACCTTTTCAGGCGGTGGAAGAAATCCGTCAACGGTCGGTCGAGGCGATCCTTGGCCTGAGTGGCCTCAACCATCCCGCGCTTGCCGCTGAGATTCGCCGGAAATTCGGTGGTCGGGACATCGCTTCCGGAGCCTTGCTCCAGGAGCCGATCCTCGAAGCCGCATTTCCTTTCGTCGAGGCCGAACCGACGCTGGCTTCGCTTTCTGGCACCTTGTTGCACCCCAAGATCGTCGATGCGCTCGATCAACCGGGCGATCCTCGAATTGGAAAGGACTGGCATCCTTATAAGCACCAGCTTGAGGCTTGGCAGCATCTGACCGCTCCCACTCCTCAATCGATCCTCGTCACCAGCGGCACCGGCTCGGGCAAGACCGAATGTTTCATGGCCCCTTTGCTTGACGCTCTAGCGAGAGAGGCGGAGGCTCAGCGCGAACCGCTCAGTGGCGTGCGCGCAATCGCGCTCTATCCGCTCAATGCGCTGATCGCCAGCCAGCAGGATCGCCTTGGCAAATGGACCAAGCCGTTCGGGGGCAAGATACGCTACGCCCTCTATAACGGCGAAATGCCCGAAGACGACAAGGATGCGCGCGAGCGCACCGTCCCGGAGCAAGTCCTGTGCCGCCGCACCCTACGGAGCAATCCACCGCCCATCCTCGTCACCAATGTGACGATGCTCGAATATCTAACAGTGCGCCGGAAGGATCGGCCGATTCTGAACACCTCGCGAGGGAATCTACGCTGGATCATCCTCGACGAGGCGCACAGCTACACCGGTTCCAATGCGGCGGAGATTGCATTGCTCCTGCGGCGGGTGTTGTTGGCCTTCGATGTAACACCGGATCAGGTCCGGTTCGTCGCAACGTCGGCGACAATCGGTGAAGGCGCCGATGTCACGGAGGAACTGCGGCGCTTTCTATGCGATGTGTCGGGTGCGCCGGAGGACCGCGTGCATGTCGTGGTCGGCCATCGTCGCACACCGAACCTGCCGCCACCCGATCTGGAAAAGAGTCTAGGCGACATCGACGTTTCCGAACTCGACGCCGGCGCGGCCTTCGATCGGCTTGCGTGCAATCCGGTGGTGCAGAACCAGGTGGCCGAACTCACGCGCGGCGCGCGTGCATGGTCCAAAGTCGCCAGAGAACTAAGCGAAACGGGTAGGGAACCTGAGGCACTTGCCCTGGCGCTGGCTCGTGCCGAAAAGGGCGGCGAGCGGCTGCTACCTTTGCGCGTCCATGCGTTTCATCGGGCGATTCCGGGACTGTGGACCTGCCTCGATCCCGACTGTGCCGATCGGGTCGATGGCTGGCCTTTTGGTGGCCTATTGCCGGAAGCGCTCGGCAAATGCCCGGCTTGCGGCGGCAGGGTGCTGCCAGTGGTGTCCTGCCGAAGTTGCGGTGAACCTTTCCTTGATGCCGTTGAAGAGAGCCGAATTCTGCGCTCGCGTGATGAAGACGAGCGCGAAGACGACTATGCACGGGATTCAGAAGAGGAAAGCGCTGCATCGTCGGACGATGAGGCTGCGCGATCGACCGCGCCGGGCATCGAACGCCTTATTGCTGTGCGGCCCCTGCCCCATGCTCGCCCGCTACACGTCGATCCGCACAGCGGCGCCATCGGCGATCAGCGGCACGATGGCTTTGTTGCTCTGTCGTGCCATGACCGCGAGGAGCCTGAATTCTGTCCCGCCTGCCAGACGGCCGCCACGGAAAAGCAACCGCGCATTTTGTGGCCTTTTCGATTCGGCGCGCCCGCCATCCTGAGCAATGCGAGCCCGGTGCTGCTCGAAAGCACTGAACCCTCGACGCCCGATCCGGAAGCCGCGCATTCTTCCCCCGCCGAAGGGCGGCAACTGCTGTCCTTCACCGACAGCCGGCAGGGAACGGCACGTTTCTCCGCGAAACTGCAAAACGCTTCCGAGCGAAATCACGTGCGCGCGCTGATCTATTTTGCGGCGCAGGATTCGCTGAGAGCGTCCCCCGAGGAAGAGCAAAAAGCCAAGGAAATCGAGAAAGCAGTTGCGGATTTGCGATCTAAAGGCGTGAACGAGGCGACAATCGCATTGCTTGTCGGCGACTCGTCAGGTGGGCCGAAGAGCAAGGGACTTCCTTGGGAGACTGTGCGGAGCCGGCTGATCGAGCGCGATGAAGTCAGCTACTGGATGCGTCGGGTCTGGACGAAACGCGATCCGGAGCGTTTTGGCGATCCGGTGAAGGGACCGGAGCGTTTTGCCGAATTGATGCTGCTGCGGGAACTTGCCCGCCGTACCCGACGCGCTAATTCGCTTGAGACCATGGGGCTGGCGAGCCTGCGCTTTCAGGCTATTGAGAAACTTCCCGAGGCGAGAACACCGGACGCGCTGCGCGCCAAGGGAAAAACCATCCAGGACTGGCGCGATTTCCTATATCTGAGCCTCACCAATGCCGTGCGGGACTACTTCGCGATCCGGATCGACGGACGTGATGCACATTGGTTACAGCCGGGCATACCACCGAAGCGATTGATCGGCCCCAATGACACCATCACCGCAAGAACGGAACTTCGGTGGCCGCAGGTGCGACCAGACTACGTTGCACAGCGCGGCACACTTCCCCGCCTGCTGGAGATTGCGCTCGGACTGAACCCAGAAGAGCGTGGTGATCGCGACATCATCAACGAGCTTCTCGAAAAGGCATGGTTCGATCTGAGGCCGCTGCTCATCACCGCAGGGGGCGGTGATGATCTGCGGCTGGACCTCGGCAACGCGCTAATCGCACCGGTGGAAAAGGCATGGCGCTGCCCAGTCACGCGACGTGTGCTCGACACGGCTTTCTGTGGCTATACGCCTTACGGTCTGCGAACCGGATCGACACGCGGAACGGGGGCCCGCGCGGAGCCTATCGAGATGCCGCTACATCCAACCCCTTTCTTGACCGAGCCAGGTGACGAGACGCGAGTAAGAAAGTGGCTGGCGGACGATGCGTGTGTAGGACAGTTGCGGGCGGCGGGATTATGGACCAACCTTCACGATCGGATTGCGCTTGGATCGCCCTATGCGCGATCGGCAGAGCATTCGGCCCAACAGCCCTCGCGGCGGCTGCGCAATTACGAGGCCGAGTTCCGTCGTGGCGAGATCAACATCCTGAACTGCTCGACGACTATGGAGATGGGCGTCGATATCGGCAGCGTCTCGACGGTGATGATGACCAATGTGCCGCCGTCAATCGCCAACTACCGGCAGCGCGTTGGTCGCGCTGGACGTCGGCGTCAGGCCACAGCGCTGGCCTTCACCTATTGCAAGGACACGCCGATCGAATGGGAAGCTTTCCGCACACCGGTTCGCTTCCTCAGCCGTGCCGTCGCCGCGCCGCGCGTTTCGCTGGACTCGGGTCCACTCGTTCAACGGCATGTCAACGCCTTGCTGCTGGCGGCGTTCGTCCGGGAGCAGAATGGCGACACGACCACGACCAAGGCGGGCGCATTTTACGGGTTCCCGGCGGACCTGCGGACGGAGCGTCTGCCCGATCCGCCATCGGCGGGATTCCGCGCCTGGCTCGCCAAGCCGAGCACACACGAAGCGATGGCCAAAGCAACCAGAGAGCTGGTGCGCGGCTCGGTGCTCGAGAATGACACAGGCTTGTTCGAAGGCGTTGCAGCCGCTGTCGAAACGGCCGAAGCCGAGTTCCGTGCCGAGTGGGATGGCCTGCAATCGCAGGCGGCCGGGCTGGATCGCGATGCAGCGAAGAAAGCGATCGGGTTTCAGCTCCAGCGGCTGTGCGGCGAGTTCCTGCTGTCCGACCTGTCTAATCGCGGCGTGCTTCCGGGGCATGGTTTCCCCACCGCCGTCGTCCAGTTCATACACAAGGATGAGCCGGATAGCGATGAGGGCAACACCGAGGAAGGCAGTCCGTTCCGGCGTCGTTTCTTCGCCAGCCGGAACCTGGATCAGGCGATGCGGGACTATGCGCCCGGCGCCGACGTGGTGATCGACGGGCTGGTGTACCGATCGGCGGGGGTTACGCTCAACTGGAAGCGGCCTGCGGGGGACTCGGACTCCCGTGACATCCAAAGCCTGGGTTTTGTCTGGCATTGCCAAGCGTGTGGCGCTGCCGGCACGCTTCATGGTCGGGTCGAGGAATGCCCGGAATGCGGTGCAACCGGTGAAACGCTTCGACAACACGAATATTTACGGCCAGCCGGCTTCGCAGCGGAACGGGAGCCGGCACACGCCGAAGCGGATATCGTCTCCTATGTGCCGCCTGAACCTCCCATTGTCGCCGCGAGAGGGGCAAGCTGGCATCCGTTGCGGGTTCCTGAACTCGGGCGATCCCGCACGAGCGCGAACGGTTTGGTGTTTTACGCCAGCGCGGGCAGCGAACAGGGCGCCGGCTATACGATATGCCTTCACTGCGGACGCGCGCAGGCGGAAGGTGTGCCGGGAAGCCTGTCCTTCGCCGAGCACAGGCCGCTCCGCTACACGAAAGCTGACGATGACGGGAAATGCCCCGGCGCGACGAAGCCGTTCGCGATCAAACAGAACCTCCTGCTCGGGCACGAGGTCCGCACCGATGTGTTCGAGTTGCAGCTCAACGGACTCGATCAGCCGGGCGCCGCATGGGCATTCGGATCGGCACTGCGCACGGCGCTCACGCGCGAACTGGGCGTCGAACTGAACGAGGTCGGGCTTTGGGTTGAGCCTCGGCAGACCGCGATCGGCGGCCGAAGCCACACCCTGTTCCTGTTCGATCGCGCGGCAGGCGGCGCCAGGTTTTCCGCAAGAGCAAAGGATTTGTTCGCGAAGCTGTTGAATCCTGTCCGCGACTTGCTCGATTGCAAGGTGGATGGTTGCGTCAAGGGCTGTTCTGCTTGCGTCCTGACGCCCGATCTGCACGACCAGCAGCGGATTATCGACCGGCAGGCCGCGCTTTCCTTTGTCGATAGTCGCTTGCATCTGCTGGCCGCACCGGATTCCGCCGATCTGTTCGTCCCTGGCGCCAGTTTTAGCGACGATCTCGCGGACGAGTTGGCGGCGGGGAGCGGAGCCGTAATAGTCTGGAGCGAGTCCTTCGATCTGGCCGAGTTGCTCGATGGCAACTTCCTCCGCCTGGCGGCATTTCTCCAGCGTGCCGGGCGCCTGCTCACCCTCGTTCTGACGCAGGCGGCCTTGTCCGCAATGGACGATGCGACGCGGCTGGGGTTGCGGGATCTGGCGATCCGCTATGACATTACCTTGCGCCAAGGGGCTGCGCCGCGCTTTCAGAATGGCGCTGTCGCCGTCACCGCTATTGCGAATGGTCGGGCTGGAGAGATTTGGGCGACCCGTGACGGCAAGGCCGGTATTCTAGGTTCCGGGTGGGGCGTCGCCGCTGAGTTGCCGATCCTGCGCGCGCCTTGGGACGCCGAGGTCGAGAGTGATGCGTTGCCTGCCGACGTCCTGGAAGCACGCGCCGACGCCGCGTTTGTGAGCTTCACGAAGGCTTGTGACGGCTCGCTTTCGAGTTTCGGCGCGCATTTGCTCGAACTGGTGAAACCCCTTCTCCAGCGCGTGGGTGGTTGGCGACCAGGTCGCCTCGTTAGGGTTGAATATTTCGATCGCTATCTGAAATCTCCACTCAATCTCCGTCTGGCCTGCGAGTGCATTGCGGCACTTTCCGAGGCCCTGGGGAGTGCGGAGCAAACGCAAATGTTGCTGGTGAGTGAGCCCTGGCGCTCTGATCCCCGCTATGATGACAAGCGACCTTGGCAAATTAACCACGATTGGCGCTTTGACGATGACCGCGCTGAAGTGGCCGAGGCCGTCGCTGCCAAACTCGGCTTGGAGGGGGTATTGACCCTCAAAAGAGATCGACATGCGCGGGAGATGGTTTTGCGCTTCGATGATTCAACGTCGATAACTCTGGTTTTCGATCAGGGGTTTGGCTGTTGGTCAGTTCCCAAAGGCAGTCCCCTTCACTTCGACTTCGACGCAGATCCACAGTACCAAGCCACGAGGCTGCTGGCTTTAAGCGCGACAATTCAAGGGCCCGCCGATCCATCATATATTGTTGCTTATAGATAAACGGTTAGTGTCTAATCACGACACCCATCTCCTGATTGGCGGTGCTGCCCGTGGCGGAGCCCTGGGCTGGACGCTGCCTGTCAGTGACCCTTCTACCTTAAAGAATGATTTCCGAGCCTAATTTATTCTCGGAATAAATTGATGGTTAATAAGAAGATCCTTCGTCGTAATTTCATGTTTCTCTAATGAATCTGACAACCAGTTCCGTTCGATGAGTTCCACGCAATTAAGCAGTGCTTGCTCCTTGGCTGTAGAATTGAACGCCTGATTTGTAGCAGCTAGCTTCCGATAGGTCTTAAACCCTGGAAAGCTGCGCTTAGCCTTGTTTTCACCAGCAGAGACATCCTTTATCGCCTCCCAACCCAATTTCTTATCGCTAAAGCTACTTGCTTTGCACTGAATGAATAGGCACTCGTCCATATTCTTGAATGCGACAAGGTCGATGCCACCGTCTCCTGGGCCTCCGACACGACGTACCTCGTAGCCTAATTTTTCCCATATGACCTGAACCAGTGCCTCAAAATGATCACCTGTTATACCGCTCAGCGCCTCGCCAGTTATACGATGAAAGAAAATCGCGTTACTTTCCTTGGGAGCCGCTCTATCGCTAAAAATCTCCCATTTGTTGATATCGCCTGCGCCATTTAGCATATCGGTAGCCAGTTCACGCTTCTTCCCGAGCAGCTTATCAAGCTGGACCTCGAATGTGTCGAAGTCATCCGCCCTGACCGTCGGGCAGTAAACAGAAACGTCTCTCGTCTGACCAATGCGGTAGGCGCGATCAGTCGCTTGGTCCTCTTTGGCAGGGTTCCATGTTCTACTATAATGGATCACGTGATTCGCCGCCTGGATATTAACTCCAAATCCAACGGCTACTGGAGATAAGATGATAACCCCAAACCCAACTTGCTGTTGAAAACGAGTAATCCGTTTCTGACGGCTATCATTGCCTTTTGATGTGGCGGATGTATCGCCATTGATAATCGATGGAGATATTCCAAATTTGATCTGTATGAAGTGATGGAGCATCCTCTGGACTTCCTTGAACTCACAGAACAAGATTACCTTTTCCCCCCGAGTTTTTATGTCTTCAAGTCGGTCAATCAACCAATGAAGTTTCGGCGATTCATTACTGTATCGACGCAAATTATCCGGGACAAAACTATTTTCGATGAAGCGGCGGGGATCTATACAGATCATACGAAGCTTGTGGAGGACCTCCAGATACGCTAGACTGTTTACCTTGCTTTCCGCACCATCCTTCATTGGAAGAACAGACAAAGCTTGGATATAAAAATTCCTCTGGTATTTTGAGAGATTTATCAGTGATGGCACGGAGATTTTCTTAGGAAGATCTTTGGCGACCTCCTGCTTTGTGCGTCGGAGGATATATGGCTTGATCCTGCTTCTGAGTTCCTCGGTCTTGGATTTTTCTTGATCTGATTGCGCCTCAATCGGCTTGCGGTATGTTGCGCTGAATTCATTCAGCGCCCCAAGAAATCCTGGCTGTACAAAATCAAATAGACACCATAGATCAACGAGAGAATTTTCAACTGGCGTTCCCGTACAGGCAATTTTGAATCTTGCGTTCTGTTTTTTAGCCGCTCGCGTCATAGCGCTGCTTGGCGTTTTAATCTTTTGCGCTTCGTCACAGATCATCATCGACCACTTCTGGGCCGCAAACGAAAACTCCAGATCTCGCAGAGTTTCATAGGTCGTTAAAACTAGATTGGCTTCGCCGATCCATCCGGGTTCAAGAAATTTTACGATTCCAGAACTTCTCAACTGTTCGTCAATTGATTCCCGCGGCGCCATGTGCGCCTTCAAAGCGCTGCCATAGGCTACCAGAACGCGAAACGTTCCTGGTTTAAAGAATTTTTTTACTTCTTCTTGCCAATTCTCTAGTAGTGAAACCGGTGCCACAACAAGAATGGGCTTTATATTTTCATCCGCCTCAAGGACAGACGCAATCGTGGTAAGTAGTTGGAGCGTCTTCCCAAGCCCCATATCATCCGCAAAAACACAGCCACGGCACACCGCAGGAGACTGCTTGAAGAGGCTTTGTAGCCAAGCAACGCCAACGCGCTGATGGTCCTTTAGCTTTGTTGCATCACTCAAGCTCGATGGCAATATCGGCTCTCCTGAACCAAGCGTAAGTTCGGCAGGTTCAATATAATCCGCATTGCCGATATTATCGGTCATGATAAGGCGTTCGGGCTTTCTTGTCTTGGCTGAAAGCGTATTATGCTCGACCATACCAACTAGGTTTCCGGGCGGTTCACTGAGGCCTTTTTCAAGATTTTTAAAAAAAATTTCAAAATCTCGGGTAATATTTTCTGCATCTTTGACGGGGATTGGATGCTGGATATCCTCAATCTGAAATTCATCAAAGCCACCAGCGTGTGCTTCCGCCATCCCCTGGTTGACTCTACTCAGAAACTCTTGGTCGATCGGATAAGCAAGAGGAGCGTCGTTGTTCTCAGACGGCACTGTTACGATGGGAAGAATATTTTCAGGAAACCAACCGATTTTCTTATCGAGCTTGGCGATATAGGTTGAAAAGATTGGCTTTTCTTCGCCGATCCCTACGATACGCTGAGAATATCTGCTCAGATCGTAAACGTCCGCGTATTCAATCAAAATCCGAGGCCGCATCTTATCTATGACAGCACCAGACATACGCTGAAGCTCAGCGTCTGTTTCCGATCTAACCTCGATTTCATAGTCCTTCCAAGGAATCAGCTTCCGACCTTTTTTAATACTGTTTTGGGCTAGGCGAATAAAGTCCTCGGCCTCTTGAGTATCTACAAAAATAACAGTTTCAGAATTCATCCCATTCTGAGAAGCTGTTAGAATATCCAAGCCGATATCTACCACATTTCCAGCTGCATCTTTCTTGATATGAGCTGTGAATGATGAGAACTGGATTAGTGCTTCTTCGCGAGACTTAGTGAATTGCTCGATGTCGATGGCACTTGCCGCGACCTCACCTAATGCGGCTACGGGATTTATAAGAAGGGCTTCCGCTCGCTCCCCCGCAATGAGCCGTCCCGGCATTTTCTTGATCTCACCGAGGAAAGCCCTCGCATTGTCCGAGACCATAACATGGGTGATGCCGTTGGGAGAATTTATTTGATAATAGGGTTGTACGTTCCGAATCTTGTCGAATGTCTCCAACCAAGCCTCGGGTGCATCCGAAAAGCCGGGGATAAGCTCGATCACTCGTTCTCCTGCGCCTTCTGCCTTACGGAAGGCCAGATCAATCTTCTCCGGCGTGAGGACAATACTTTGCTGAAGAAACTGATCCATCCTGGCGCCGGCAGTTTTTGCCTTCTTGCGCAGACGCCCCCAGGCGCGGCGCTGACTTGCCTCGTTGCGCTCGGTCTCCGGCCTTTGTGCGAATGCCTCGACCTCCTCGCAGAGTTCCCAAATGAGTTTTGGAGCAAACGTCTCCTTGCCTGCGTACGACAGGATGCCACCGGTGCGCATGACTGATTTGACGGGCAAACCTGCTCCATCATGCCAATTTGATATGAAAATAGAGAAATTATGATCTATAAGCGTATTATAGCTTCTAATCTCGGGGACTAAATCAGATGCCGGAAAAATACTCAGGATTTCCCGACAGGGCCCATAGTCTTCTGATTCAAGAAGCGAATAGAGATCCCCCCATCTAAAGAGATATCCGGCTTCGTCCTGTTCCAACAGCCCTTCATCGTCAACCTGGGCGATCAAGCCATCGAGATCCGGCCTGTCTATCTTGGCGGCACGTTTCGCATAATGGCTATCAACTGGCATTACCGTTGAAAGCCGCAGCCCATCAGCCGTGAACCAACGATAATAAATACTGGCCTTGGATTGCTGCCTGCGCAGCTTAAGCCACTCGATCATTTTCTATCATCCAAATACCAACTTAATTTTTTTTCGGCATACCGGCAGCCAAAATCCATTAGCTTCTCATTAACGGCTGAGGATGAATCGTCGATTTTTATCCAAAGACGACCGCCGAGATATCTCAAATCTTCCACCTTGAGCGATCTTTGCTTACAATAATCGATTAAAGCGTTAACCCTATCCTGATGATTATTACTCAATAACGACTTTCGCCCGCTATTTGAGTATGAGGGAGAGACACCTGTAAGGGACGGGACGTAAGAATCCTCTCTAATACTGAGTTGTGTGTATAGCTTAGTGCTATATTGTATCTCCCAATCTGCGCCAGCGACCGTACGGTGGTGTAATCTCAAAAGATGCTTGTCGCTCCGCAAATCTGCTCTATTGACAGAAACATCAGGCCGCAATTCAAAGGGAAGTTTGTCCCACTCGAAGATATAAGTCGCGTTGCCATGTTGCCCCAACTCAATAATCGCATAACGACCAAACCGCATGATAAAAGCATTATCTGCACTCTGACCGTGAGAAAGCCGAAAGAGACGCTCTCCCATTTTCGCTCTAAGCTTTACAAAATCCTCACGCGGGTCAGAGAGCGCGTTCCGGCCAAGAACAAAATACATATCGCTGATTTGCTTTACATATTTTGACCAGAAATTAAATCGCCGTCGATTGTTGTTTCCGTCCTGAGACAGGAGATCAAAAAATGCTTGGATGATTTCAAGCTTAAGCCAATCGGAGACCATACTTCTGGTTTGTTCGTCGACCTTCCGCCATCGGAAAATATTGGATGACAAAAATGGATTTCCCCATTCTTGGATTACAATATCCCTAAGAACAGGATAAACTGGGTGGTCCTTACAACTTCTGTACCTGGTCAATAGGATCGCCAACCCTTCGGTCAAGGCAGTTCGATGCTCGGTGAGCAATTCTAGCATCATACCGATTAAAGATTTGAATCTTTCGTCGGAATAACTCGCTGTAACCTTAACCTGACCAATGATCGTATCCATTACGAGCCATGAATTAGGCTGTATGCTTAATCCATTCACCAGTACGTCAAAATGATCGCGACCATTTTCAAGGATTTTCCGACCGTAATATACTCCGGGATTCTCCTCAAAGACTTCTAAATTTTTCAGAAGCAGAGCGGCCCACTCGGGTTTCCGATCCAAATCTTTTAAAAAATCTGAGTTGCACTTCAGATAGTCCTTCAGCTTCGACCAGCAAGCAAGGCCGGGATCATCTCGATTGTAATTAAAGTAGGCCGTCATTAGGGCGAAATAACACCGCCGATACTGAGTCGCCTTGGTCTTCAAACCATCTACGGCCTCAATCAGCATCCAGAAGCTATCCGGATGCTCCAAGATTGATCCATCGCGAAATAAAGTACTTGTGATGCCGGCGCAAAGCAGCTTGGTCTGCCGTGCATTTTTAATCATCCCACTGACACGATAAGCGATGATAGCCTCTTCTATCGCTGTTTGAGCTGGTGCTTCACGTTCCATCCCATCGAATATTGACCAAATTTCAGCCAGTATTTTTTTTGTTGGTAGAACAGAAACTTGAAATGCGTTAAGGACGAGCCTATTCACCTCCTCCAGTTTATTCCTGGTATTTTCCAGATGATCCATATATCAATTACCCAAGGCACAAGTACCGAAATTGTCACCTATACTGGTCGGCGCTGTCGCCCGGCTCTCACCGAGCCCCAGAAATTCAAGCCGCAGTTCGACTCGCCGGCTCTGATCATATGAATTGGTCGAGGCGTTATAGATTGCGGAATTAAATGAGTATCCGCCGACGAGAAACAAGTCCCGGATTTGTTCTAAACTCGCCGTGCTCATCGCCGTCTCATCGGGCAACGGTCTTGCAAAAAGCGCGCACAGGACACTCTGGCTGCGCTGCAGGCTGAGGTTCAGATTATAGAGATAATCACCTTCCGGACTGGCGAATCCCTCTACTACGATCTGCTTGATCCATTTTGCTCCAAGCGGATCATTGGCGATGGTCAAGATCTTGGGAACAAAAGCCCTAAGCAGCTTTTGCTGATCCGGCGTCAGCGTATAGCTTCCCATATCGAACTGCGCCTGGTTTCCAAAGTCTATGGTGTCTTTGTCGCGATCAACGGTAACGCCGGGATACTCCTTCGCAGCCTGCTGTACCTCATCGAGGATTTTCTCGATATCCTGCTGACGCTGTTGCTTCAGAAGCTCCTGCTGGCTGACTGTCTTGGTCACGGCTAGCAATGCAACCGACATAACGACCAGAAACAGAACCATCAACGCCGTCATGAGATCCGCGAAGGAGATCCAGAATGGCTTCTCGGCCTCATCAGTTGCTCGTTTATTGATGATAATCGGTGTCAGCATCAGGCGGGCTGCTTCTCAAGAGTATCGTGAAGATCTTCTACCAGGACCCTTAAATCTTGGATGGCACCCCCTAAGAGCCCTGTTGCTTTCGATAGATCTTCAACAACTCCACTATATCCATTCTGAACAATGGTTTTCATGCCATCAATAAACTCTGCATGCGCTCGCGTGACGATTGGCGGCAGACCGTCTATATAGCTGGAGCTCTTCTCCTGGACGTCAGCCAATCGATTGGCAGCATCATTGATGCGGCTCAACACATCAGCCGTAATGCTCGCTTCACTCTTGGCATTCTCAGTGATCTTCTTGAGTTCCTCGATCATGATCGAGATGGAGTCCCTGGTCGCGGCGTAATTGGTTACGACCTCTTTAAAGGTCATCACCATAAGCGATAACGCGTCCGAAGCGGTCGTCAACTTGTTCGAGACATCAGCAGACTTGTTGAGCGCTTCCGTGACCCTGCCACCAGCATCTTTAAACTCCGTCGAGGCATGGTACATAATATCCGCGCCGCTGTTCATCTTGGCGACGGTGGTGTCCGTCACATCGCGCATTGCCTCGACCGTTGCTCGAGTCTCCGCGGTGATGGCCCTGACCTCAGAGACGAGCGCCTCGTTTAGACTTCCAAGTTGCTCCTCTCGAGCGGCGTGTGATGCCAACGCTTGTTCGCCCTGGGATTTGAGCGCCTCGATCTGCGCTCCAACCGCCCCACCAATTTCGGCGAGCCTCTTCTGAAACTCTTGGCTGGTTTCTGATTGTGAATCCTTGACCATGGCTCGGAGTTGTTCGACAAAATTCGCCATCTGGTCGTTCATAGAATTCTGGCGCAATTCCATTGCGGCTATGGCTGATTCGAGCTTCTCTCCCATAGATTCCGACGTACGCAAGCCGGCGGCTTCTAGATTTTCTGACATTACATTGAACTTGCTGACGGCGGCTTCCAAAGCGAGGATCGTCTTCTGCTGCATCTCATTGATCCCGGAGATCTGCCCGCCGAATAAGCTCTCAATCTTAGCAGAAAAGCCCGTGAGAACTTCATTGATCATACTTCCGACATGATCAGAATTGCTTTGTGACGTGGCCTGGAACGAGTTGGCAATCCGCTCCAGAGGCGCCTTCATTCCCTCATTCAAGCTGTGCGCGAATTGCTGGCCAAGATCCCTGGTGGCTTGCATTTGCCGGTCTGTCAGCTCGGTGAGGATATGCTTCAGATCGGTGACGAGAGCGTCCTTGAGTGTCCCGGTCTGTGCGGCTGAGCTTTCAGAGGCCGCGACCAGCCGGGAAAGATACTCCTCGCCAACGCCTGACTGAAAGGTTTTGTCGAGAATGACGACAATCTCTTCGACGCGTTTATACAGGCGGGAAATCAGGAGTTTCTCAAAAAATGTAACTGACATTGCCAATACAATGGCCATCGCAGATACAGTAAACGCCGACGAAACCCCATGCATCAGATCTTGGAGGCTCATCCGCACTGTGGAGGCATCGTCCGAAATCTTAAAGAGGCTCAATCCCTGAACAAGACCGGAAAATGTCCCGATAATACCGATCCCGGTAAATAGGCCGGGGAAGTGTTTGAAGAACTCTACCGAGTTAGGGGAGTCTACAATGGCTTCCGGTGTAAAAATAACAGATGCCGGGATCGTTGCACGGAAAACGGCAGGCTGCCGCGTGTGGGTCTCGGCATCAACCTCCACCACCTGATGCAGCGTATCCCGATACTCCTTCCAGAGATGACTGAGGGCCTTTTGGCCACTAAATGCCTGGTCTAGCTCGTCTATCCCTCCGACCGCAGCTTTTTTGATCTTAGACGCATCGCGACTGAGCTGGTGCCATCGCCATCCGCCGCGCAAAAGAAAAAAAACAGAGAGTGTAAAGAGAAAGATGAGGACCGAAATGACAGCCTTAAGGAAGACGGAAGCCTCCCAACTTTGCAGGAAAAGCGCTACAACTCCGGCAAAATTCATGTGTAAATTACCTTTGTTTTACAGAAGCCTAATAGTCAGCCACTGCACCCTAAATCAAGGATAGATGCAATAATAATTGAGGGCAACTGAGCCAATGCCCGGCTGGCGCAACAGGCTGACGGGAGTGGATTCGGCCGGGCAGACCACAAGGCTAGTGGTCAACCCGCCAGCAGCATTTGCCGAGGCACTTGAGTAATACGAGCATCCGTAGCGCGAATACCCGCGCAAAGTGCAGCCCCCCTCGATCTCCATGACCGATATGCGGCATCTACCCGATGGCCACCGCCTGATGCACGCAACGCTAGGCTTTCCACAGGCGAGTTGTGTTACATTATCTAGGTTGAATCCATGAATTCAACCCTGCTACGCAAACTACGCCCCTATCCAGGGGTTCCCAGAGATCGGTGAAAAGCGAATTCATACTTTTACGTGCAATTAATTACAAATCGCGGCTCACAGGGCTGTTGGTGCCGGCATCGACAGCCGCCCGGCGAGGCGGTAGGCAGAGCCGTAGCGGCGACAGAGGAGATGGACATGGGGCTAAGCCTGGCTTTCCGCCCTGAAGAGGACTTTTATATAGGTGATGAGCGCTTCACGGTGGTGGAGGTCACGAGCCCGATCTCTTTTACCATCCGGCGGGAGCGGGATGGCTGTGACTTTCCCCTGGCTGACGACGGACGCCGGGTGGAGATCGCCCCAAACGTCGTGGTTCGTGTGGGCACGCGCGGGCAAGGTAATCTGGCGCGGCTCGATATTACAGCCCCCCGTTCCGTGATGATCCTGACGGGCAAGAATTATCGGGCCAACCGGGGCTCCCCTGAGTAGCGGTTGTCCTGGCTGCGCTTGGCTGTGGCGATGGCAGATTGGACTGATTCACGGTATGTTTACCCCTCGACCGTGAGCTTATTTCCGCACCAGAGATGGGCCTCATAATCTTTGCTAAAGCCCAATTTTATCAAGCATTAGCACCTGGTGATTATGGGGCAATTTGTGGGTCAGAATTTGACCTCTATTTAAAATATTGATTTTAAATACAAAAACATCAATTAAGGCGGACACCCTCTCCGCCACCCCTCTCACCCAGCCCCAATAATCTCCAATATCGCTCGGCCGTAGCGCTCGAGCTTCGAGGCTCCGAGCCCCGGAATTTGCGCCAGTGCCGCCAGATTTGCCGGGCGGGCGGCGGCCAGGGCGGCCAGGGTGGCGTCGTGGAAAATCACATAGGCCGGCACGTTTTGTTCCTTGGCCAGGCGGGTGCGCTCGGCGCGCAGGGCCTCGAACAAAGGCTGGTCTTGGGGGGCCACCTCCAGGCGGGTATTTTTCTTCTTCAGCAGCCCGCGGGCGCTGGTGGCGGCGGGTTCCTGGCGCAGCCGCACGGTTTCCTTGCCGCGCAAAATCGCCTCGCCCGGTCCCGCCAGCCGCAACGCGCCAAAATTCTCATGGTCCACCTCCACCGCGCCCAGCACGATGAGCTGGCGGAACACCGACCCCCAGCCCTTACGGTCGAGCTCAGTGCCCACGCCAAAAGTCGGCAGCTGGTCATGCTCGAACCGCTCGATCTTTTCGGTCTTGACGCCCAGCAGCAGATCGGTGAGGTGCCCCACCCCAAAGCGCTGGCGTGTGCGCCACACCGCCGAGAGGGCTTTTTGCGCGGCCACCGTGCCGTCCCAGGTGGCGGCGGGGGTCAGGCAATTATCGCAATTGCCGCACGGCTCGGGCAAGGTCTCGCCAAAATGCGCCAAAATCGCCTGGCGTCGGCAGGTAATGGTCTCGCACACCCCCAGCAGCGCATCGAGCTTGGCGCGCTCCACCTGCTTCACCTCCGCCGGGGCGTTGCTTTGCTCGATCATGCCGCGCCGCATCACCAGATCCTGCATGCCATAGAGAAGCAGCGTCTCGGCGGGCAGCCCGTCGCGCCCGGCGCGGCCGGTTTCCTGGTAAAACGCCTCCAGGCTGGCCGGCAAATCCAAATGCGCGACAAACCGCACATCAGGCTTATCAATCCCCATGCCGAACGCCACCGTGGCGACCAGCACCAGCCCTTCCTCGGTGGTCAAAAACTCATCCTGGTTGGCGGCGCGCACCTCAGGCGGCAGCCGGGCATGATAGGGCAGCGCCCTGATGCCATGGGCGTTCAGCGCCGCCGCCGTCTGCTCCACCGTGTTACGGCTCAGGCAATACACAATGCCGCTCTCGCCCTCATGGGCGCGCAAGAAGGTGAGCAGCTGGCGCAGCGGGGCTTCCTTGCGCAGCACGGCGTAGCGTATATTGGGGCGGTCGAAGCTCGAGAGAAACAGCCGCGCGCCCTCGAGCGCGAGGCGCCGGCCAATATCCTCGCGCGTCTGCGGATCGGCGGTGGCGGTGAGCGCCAGGCGCGGCACGCCCGGAAACCACGCCGCGAGCTTGGCCAGCTCCAGATATTCCGGCCGGAAATCATGCCCCCACTGGCTGACGCAATGCGCCTCATCGATGGCGAACAGCGCAATCTCCACCCCGTCCAGCATCTCGAGAAAATCGGGCATCAACAGCCGCTCGGGCGCGGCATAGAGCAGCTTCAGCCGCCCGGCGCGCAAATCGGCCCGCACCTCGGCGCGCTCGGCGCCGCTCAGGCTGGAATTGAGCGCCGCCGCCGCCACGCCCAGCTGGCGCAAGCCCGCCACCTGGTCGCGCATCAGCGCGATCAGCGGCGACACCACCACCCCCACGCCCCGCCGGCACAGCGCCGGCAACTGGTAGCATAATGATTTGCCACCCCCCGTCGGCATCAGCACAATCGCGTCCTGGCCCTGGGTGACATGGGCAATCACCGCCGCCTGTTGGCCGCGAAAATCCTGCAGGCCAAACACCCGGCGCAGAATTTCACCAGGGTCGGCAAGGGGGCCGGGCACGGCGGCGGGTGAATGATCCATGGCCTCAGCCTATAAATGCTCATCCGCCGCGCGCAACCGCCCCAGCGGTTTGACCCGCCCGGCCTTTGCCTCTACGCCAAGGGCGGAGAGACCGCACCCATGACCCCTGCCCGCCTCATCGAAGCTGTTTTATATGCCGGCCGCTGGCTGATCGTGCCGGTTTATGTCGCCATGCTCGGGCTGCTGGGCACGTTGGTGTGGTTCTTCCTGGTCGAGCTCTGGCACTCCCTGCCCGATATTCCGGGCATGACCGAAAACGGCCTGATCATGCTGGCCCTCACCCTCATCGACCTCTCCCTCACCGCCAATCTGGTCATGCTGGTCATTTTGGCCGGCTATGAAAACTTCGTCCGCCGCGGTGATTTCGGCGATGACAGCCGCCCCGGATGGCTGGGCAAGGTGGATTTCGCCGGGCTCAAGCTCAAGCTGCTCGGCGCCATCACAGTCATCGCCGCCGTCGATCTGCTGCGTTCCTTCCTCGACATCGCCAACCAGACCGACCGCGACCTGCTCTGGCAGGTGGTGATCGTGGCGGTGTTCGGGCTCCTCGCCCTGCTCTTCGCGCTCACCGACTGGATCGCCGACCTCGCCCACCCGCCCGCGCGGGAGTAGCCTCCGCGGGGCGCGACCGGCGTCTGAACCGCCCTACCCCGGCAAATGGCAACCGGGTAGAATCTGGCCCGCGAAAGCTCGCCAGTTTTGGGTCTCGCCCAGCAGCGGCGTCAGCACATAGCCGCGCAAAGCCAGCCGCCCGGCATCGCGCCACAGTTTGGCGCGATAGCGCGTGCCCGTGCGCGGATCGAGCACCTCACCCTGCCAACTGCCATCAGATGTTGGGGTAACGGTAATGATCGTCTCCCCGCATTGCGCCCGGCCCCGCCAATCCAGCGGCTCAGGGTCGTTCGGGTGGTCGAACACCATGCCGACGATCCGTCCGCATTCCGCCGCCCCGCAGGGCGCGAGCGCGATGACGGCCTGATGATCGGCGGTGAGCCACTGCCCGCTCACGGGCTGGGGGGCGCTGGCAGCGCCAGCGGCGGCACCCACCAGGATGCCGCCGCCCAAAAGCGCCGCCGCGAGAACACGGCGAAACAATAAAATCTCCCAGACGGCGCCGATTTTTGCTTTGGCAAATCCGTCACGCGTGACTAGCAAATGCGCCGCCGCGCGGGCCAGCCAAAAATGCCCTTCGCCTCACGTTTTCGCAGGGCTGTTGCCAAAATGCTGCAGGCCGGGCTCAGCCGAGCGCCAGGGCATAGAGCATATAGCCATCGGCGGTTGCGCCCATGGCGCTCACGCCCGCCTGGCGTGTCAGGTAAGCCTGCGCCGCCGGCGCGCTTTCAAACATCACCGTCACCGGCGCGGGTGGGGTGGCGAAGGACCACACCTCCGGCACGGCCACGCGCAGGCTCCGGTGGGCCAGAATATAGCGCGTCAGCACATCGCGCACCTGGTCGGGGGCGCGCAGCACCACGGCGCCGGGCTCGCGGGCAAACGCCGAATCCGCCCGGTAATTATTGGTGACAACGATAAATTCCTGTCCATCCGTCACCGCCTCGCCCCGCCAGGCCAAATTGACAATCCGCCCGCCCGCCATCCGGTCATCACGCCAGGCCGGGCGGGTGATATCGATCTGATATGTCACCCCCGAGATGACATCGAAACTATAAGAGGGCACACGCCGCCTGAGCAGCCATTGCGGCGCCGGGTTATCGGCATCGATATGGTTGAAAATCTCCGCCGAGGCTTCCAGCCACGCCTTCAGCCGCGCCCCCGTCACCCGCACCGCGCACACCGTGTTCGGATACATATAGAGATCCGCGACATCCTTGACCGCGATGGTCCCGGCATCGAGATCGACATAATTTTCCGGGCTCTGATACCCCTCCCTGAACGGCGCCGCGGCCGAGAGCAGCGGCAGGCCGCGCAGGGCCTCGGGCAGCAAGGGCGCGGCGTACCAGCTCTGCGCCGCGTTCACCAGCGCCAGAGACGGGTCTGTGCCGATCAGCGCGCCATAGGAATTCACCGGCTGGCTCAGCGTGCCAATGGGCTCGCGGATCCAGCTCAGCACCCGGATCTGGTCGGGCTTGGTGGCCTCATCAACCGCCGCGTCATCGGTGGTCAGGGCGGTCACGTCCGTGCCCTGGCGTTGGGCAATGGCGCGCGTGCCGCAGGCAAAGCCGGTCACCGCCCATTTGCCCGCCGCGCGCCTCAGCGTCAGGTCAATCACCCCCAGCTCCGCGCCCCAAAATCCCGGCATCACCGCCGGCACGCCATTCAGCGTGCCGTTCACCGCGTCCACCCCTTCGCCGCTCTCATAATCATCGCCGGGAAACACACGGTGCGAATGGCCGGTGATGATGGCATCGATCCCCGGCACCGCCGAGAGATACAGGCTGGCATTTTCCTCACCCCCCTGGCGCGGCCGGGTGGAAATGCCCGAATGCGACAGCGCGATGACCAGATCGGCCTCGGCGCGCAAGGCGGGCAAAAACCGCTCCGCCGCCTCAACAATATCGGCGCTCCGCGCCCGCCCGCTCAAATGGTCGCGGTCCCAATCCACGATCTGGGGCGGCAAAAACCCGATCACCCCGATTTTCAGCGCCACCTTGGTGCCATCATCGGCGGTGAAGGCGCGGGTGAGCAGCAGGGTCGGCGGCAAAATCGGCTCGCCCGCGTCATCGAGGTAATTGGCCGAGCAATAAGGGTAATTCGCCCCCGCCAGGGCGCGGCGCATATAGTCCGTGCCGTAATTGAACTCATGGTTGCCAAGTGTGGCGGCGTCATAGCCCAGCAAATTCATCGCGCGCACCAGCGGGTGGCGCCCATCGGCCGGAAACGCCCCGGGCTGGGCGACAAAATCGGCCAGCGGATTGCCCTGAATGAGGTCGCCATTGTCAAACAGCAGGCAATTCGCCGCCTCCGCCCGCGCCGCGCCAATCAGCGAGGCAATGCGCGTGAAGCCGACCGTGTCATCGGGCTGATCGCGCCAGTAATCATAAGCCTCGACAAAACTGTGCAAATCGGAGGTCGCCAGAATGCGCAGCGTCAACATGTCCGCCGTTCCGGCCCTGGCGGCGCCTGGCAGCGCCACCAGCGGGGCGGCTTGCAGCAGGCGGCGGCGGGTGGGGGCTGAAAGGGTCATCATGGCCTGCCTCGCACGAAAACCCAGGGTTGAAAAGCCAACTCAGCAATGGTTGCTGATTTAAATCATTTCCTCTCGGCAAAAAATCGTCGTACCACTTGCTTACGGCTGTGACATTCAAAAAAATTGGAGGCACGGGATGTCGGGAACCTACTCGGGTACGATCACCACGGGGGTCACGCTCTCCCCCAGCGTCACCAGCAACACGGTCACCGGCACCATCAATGCCTATGGGCATATCGGCACCTATGCCATCAATTATGGCGGCTCGCTCACCTCCATCAGCTTCGCCGCCGCCTTGTTCGGCCCCCAGGGCGCGCTGTTCACGGTCAATAACAGCGGACTGATCGAGACCCAGGCCACGACCTCCACTTTCTTCGATGCCGGCATCTTCCTCGCCGAAGCCGGCACGGTGGTGAATTCCGGCAAAATCATCGGCGCCAGCGGTGTCGCCATCGATGGCATTTCCGCCACCTCCGGCGCGCTGATCGAAAATAGCGGCGCCATCAAGGGCACAATCGGCGTGGGGGCGGTGCTGTTCACGGGCGGCACCGTCGAGAATACCGGCCTCGTCCTCGGCACCGATACCGGCGTGATCTTCGATACCACCGCCGCCGGCACCATCACCAATTTGGGCGTCAACGCCACCATCGCCTCCGGGCATTATGCGGGCGTGCAGCTCCAGGGCGGCGGGCAGGTCAGCAATAGCGGGCTGATCACCGGGCTCGACGGCGGCATCAAGCTTAAAGACACCAACGGCGGCGGCATCGTGCTCAATGCCGGCACCATCACCCAAACCGCCACCAGCCTGGGCACCAACGGCGCCTACGCCGCCATCGATTTCAACGAGGCCCACACCGCCGCGCTCGGCAATTATGTCGGCAACACGCTGGGCGGCATGATTACGGGCCAATACGGCATCCGGTTCAACCAGAACGGCAGCTATAGTTCCCCCGGCACCATGGCCGATACGGTCATGAATCTCGGCATCATCCAAACCTCCGCCTATGCCGCCATCGCCGACTGGTCGGGCACGCTGGTGGTGGGCAATGCGGGCAGCCTCATCTCGGCCCAGCACACCATCGGCAGCGCCACCACCGTCAACACCGCGGCGCTGGCCGGCGTGGTGGCGGGCAGCGCGGGGTATGTCAACAACACCATCGGCGGGGTCATCTCGGGCGATTGGGGCGTCAGGCTCGGCTATGGCGAGGTGGTCAATCAGGGCACCATCGAGGGCTGGGCGGCGCCCACCGGCAAGGCCGCCTCTTATGCCGGCATCTATATTCAAAACGGCGGCACGGTGCTCAACAAAACCGGCGGGCTGGTCTCGGGCGCCTCGGGCGTGCGCATGGGCGCCAACGGCACCGACCTTATCAACAATGCCGGCCTCATCAGCGCCAGCAAGGGCGTCGGCGTTTACAGCTACCAGGGCGCCAGCATCATCAACACGGGCACCATCACCGGCCCCCATGCCGGCATCGCCACTGGCGCCCACGGCACGGGGGCGGGCAGCGTCACCAATAGCGGGCTGGTGCAATCCACCGATAACAGCTTCACCCATAACGGCACGCTGGTCTTTGGCAGCGCCATCGACCTGCTGGGCGGCGGCGGCGCCACCAACCTGCAAGGCGGCACACTCATCGGCGGCATCGGCGTTTATCTCGACGCCACCAACGCCAGCAACATCATCAGCAATGCCGGGCTGATCGAGGGCACCTATAAAGCCGGCATCCTGCTCGGCGGCCCGGCCGGCGCGCTGGCCACCAACAGCGGCACGGTCACCGGCGCGGGGGCGGGCATTTACGGCCGCACCGCCGGCGATACGGTCATCAATAGCGGCTATATATCGGGCGGCACCATGGGCGTGGTGCTCAGCCAGGGCGGCACGGTCATTGAGTCGGGCACCATCATCGGCGGCACCGACGCGATCAATCTGGCCGGCGGCAACGATGAGCTGATCCTCCAGCCCGGCGCGCATATCTCGGGCGGCATCGTCGCCACCGGCGCCAGCGCCGTGCTCGACCTGGCCTCCGCCGCCTCCGCCGCCAGCTTCAACATGGGCGGCACCGTCACCGGCTTCACCAACATCTTGTTCGAGGGCGGCGCGGGCTGGGTCTTATCTGGCACCCAGGCCGAGCTGGCGGGGCCGGGCGTCAGCATCGCCGGCTTTGGCACGGGCGACACGCTGGTCATCGAAGGCTTCACCGCCAGCTCCGAAACCCTCTCGGTCAACGGCGCGCAAGATGAGCTGACCCTGTCCAACGGCGCCACCAGCCTCGTGCTCACCATCTCGGGCGCCTTCACCCCCTCGGCGCTCACCTATACCGACGTGGCGGCGGGCACCGAAATCGCCATCTGCTACCTCAAGGGCACGCGCATTCTCACCCCCACCGGCGAGGTCAAGGTCGAAGATCTGGCGATCGGCGATCTGGTGGTAACCCGCTTTGGCGGCCTCCAGCCCATCAAATGGATCGGCCGTCAGCGCCATGAGCATGTCGGCGCCGACAAGGCGCGCGCCCCCGTGCGCATCCGCCCCAACGCCCTGGCACCCGGCCAGCCCGCGCGCGACCTCCATGTCTCCCCCGGCCACGCCCTGCTGGTGGGCGATAAACTGCTCCTCGCCAGCCTGCTGGTGAACGGCGTCTCCATCACCCAGGAGACCAGCGCCGGCCTCGTCGACTATTACCAGATCGAGCTCGAGCACCATGATTGCGTGGTGGCCGAGGGGGCGTTTGCCGAAACCTACGCCGATATCGGCGATCAGCGCGCCCAGTTCGACAATGCCGCCGAATTCCACACCCTCTACCCCGACCATTTACCCCCCGAGGAGCTGGAGCTCTGCGCCAAACGCCCCGAAAAGGGCGAGGCCCTGGCCACCGCGCTGCTGCCCGTCATTGCCCAAACGCGAGCGGCGCCCGGCCCGCTGCGCGGCTGGTTCGACCGCCTGACCCCTCCCCACAAGCTCGAAGGCTGGGCGCAGGATGAAGCCAACCCGGCCCTGCCCGTGCTGCTCGAGGTGCTGCTCGATGGCGAGGTGATCGGCGAGGCGCTGGCCTGCGAGTTCCGCGCCGACCTGGCCGAGGCCGGTATCGGCGATGGCCGCCACGGCTTCGCCTGGCGCACCCCGCTGGCGCTCGGCGCCGACATGGCCGCCCGCCTCCATATCCGCCGCAAGGCCGATGGCGCCGCCCTGCCCAACACCGCCCCCCTGCCCGCCACCGCGCCCCGGCTGCGCGTGGTGGGCTGAAATTTTACCTCCGGCGCGGCCCATGCTAGTGCGGCGCCAGATAACGGAGGTTACACATGGCGCTACACGCCTTCATTTTCCCGGGCCAGGGCAGCCAGGCGGTCGGCATGGGCCGCGATCTCGCCGCGTCCTTCGCCCCCGCGCGCCACGTCTTCGAGGAAGTGGACGAGGTGCTGAAACAAAAACTCTCGAAGCTGATGTTCGAGGGCCCGTCCGATGAGCTGACCCTGACCGAGAACGCCCAACCCGCGCTCATGGCCGTGTCGCTCGCCGTGCTGCGCGTGCTCCAGCTCGAAGGCGGCATCTCGCTTGAGCGCAAGGCCAAGCTGGTCGCCGGCCATTCGCTGGGCGAATATGCCGCGCTGGCCGCCGCCGAGAGCTTCTCGGTCGCCGAGACCGCCCGCCTGCTCAAGCTGCGCGGCCAGGCCATGCAAAAGGCCGTGGCGCCGGGCATTGGCGCCATGGCGGCGCTGCTCGGCGTCGAGTTCGAGGCCGCCCGCGAGATCTGCCGCCAGGCCGAGGCCAATGGCGAGATCGTCTCGGCCGCCAACGATAATGGCGGTGGCCAGGTGGTGATTTCGGGCCACAAAACCGCCGTCGAGCGCGCCATCGACATCGCCAAGGCCCAGGGCGTGAAGCGCGCCATGCTGCTGCCCGTGTCCGCGCCCTTCCATTGCGCCCTCATGGCCCCCGCCGCCGATGCCATGGCCGAAGCCTTCGCCAACATCCCGCCGCGCACGCCCGTGGTGCCGGTGGTGGCCAATGTCACCGCCGCCCCCACCACCGACCCCAACACCATCCGCGACCTGCTGGTGCAACAAGTCACCGCCACCGTGCGCTGGCGCGAGAGCGTGCTGGCCATGACGGCCGCGGGCATCGATAGTTTCATCGAAATCGGCGCGGGCAAGGTGCTGGCCGGTCTGGTCAAGCGCATCAGCCCCGATGCCACCACCCATTCCATCGGCTCCCCCGCCGACATCGAAGCCATTCTGAAAGTGCTCTGATCATGTTCGACCTGACCGGCAAAACCGCGCTGATCACCGGCGCCTCGGGCGGCATCGGCGCCGAGATCGCGCGCGTGCTGCACCGCCAGGGCGCGGTGGTCGCGCTCTCGGGCACGCGCCGTGAGGCGCTCGACACGCTCGCCGCCGAGCTGGCCACGCGCGTGCACGTGCTGCCCGCCGACCTCTCGCAGCCCGAAGAGGCCGCCCGCCTGATCACCGAGGCCGAGGCCGCCATGGGCAAGGTCGATATTCTCGTCAACAATGCCGGCCTCACCAAGGATGGTCTGGCCATGCGCATGTCGGACGCCGACTGGGAGAAAGTGCTGAGCGTCGATCTCTCGGCGCCCTTCCGCCTCATCCGCGCGGCGCTCAAATTCATGCTCAAGCGCAAATCGGGGCGCATCATCAATATCGGCTCCATCGTCGGCACCACCGGCAATCCGGGCCAGGCCAATTATTGCGCGGCCAAGGCCGGGCTCATCGGCCTCACCAAATCGCTGGCGCAGGAAGTCGCCTCGCGTAACATTACCGTGAACCTGGTGGCGCCGGGCTTCATCGCAACCCCCATGACCGACGCCCTGAACGACGCCCAAAAGGCTGATCTATCAGGCAAAATTCCGCTCGGCCGGCTGGGCCGGCCTGAAGACATCGCCGCCGCCGTGCTCTACCTCGCCGCCCCCGAGGCCGGCTGGGTCACGGGCACCACGCTGCATGTCAATGGCGGCATGGCCATGAGCTGAACCGGGGCAAAACCCCGGTTTTCCCCGCCTCGCGCTTGGCGGCGCGCGAAAAACCATGCTAAGCGCCGCCTCAACCCGTGACGTTTTCTTTGCCACGGGTTAAGACGGCCCTGAAAATCCATCCACCACTTTGCAGGAAAGTGCAGTTTTATGAGCGAAATCGCCGACAAGGTTAAGAAGATTGTTGTCGAGCACCTGGGCGTCGACGAGGCCAAGGTCACCCCGGAAGCCTCCTTCATCGACGATCTGGGCGCTGACTCGCTCGATACCGTTGAGCTGGTGATGGCCTTCGAAGAGGCGTTCGGCGTCGAGATCCCCGAGGATGCCGCCGAGAAAATCACCACCGTCAAGGACGCCGTCGAGTATATCGAGAAGCAGAAGGCCGAGTAATCGGGCCTTTCGCGTCCTGAACCTGACGTCCGAGGAGTTCGCATGCGCCGTGTTGTCGTAACCGGTATGGGTATCGTCAGCCCCCTGGGGCTTGGCTATGAACATGTCTGGAAGAAACTGATCGCTGGCCAGTCCGGCATCAGCGCCATCACCAATTTCGACACCACGGAGCTCGCGGCCAAAATCGCCGGTCAGGTTCCCGCGGGCTCCAAGACCGAAGGCGCGCTCGATCTCGCCGAATGGATTCCGGTCAAGGAACTCAAGAAGATGGACCGCTTCATCCATCTCGGCATGGTGGCCGCCTCCATGGCGGTCGAGGATTCCGGCTATGTGCCGGAAACCGAGGAGCAGAAATACCGCGCCGGCGTCATGATCGGCTCGGGGATCGGCGGTCTCCAGACCATCTATGAAACCTCGGTGCAGGTGCATGAGGGCCGCGCCAAGCGCGTCTCGCCCTTCTTCATCCCGGCCGCGCTCATCAATCTGGTCTCGGGTCAGGTCTCCATCAAATACGGGCTCAAGGGCCCCAACCATTCGGCGGTCACCGCCTGCGCCACCGGCGTGCACGCCATTGGCGACGCCGCCCGCCTCATCGCCTTCGGCGATGCCGATGTCATGGTCGCCGGCGGCGCCGAGGCGGCGGTCAACCCGCTGGGCATCGCGGGCTTCTCCGCCGCGCGCGCCCTCTCCACCGCCTTCAATGACCGCCCGACCGAAGGCTCGCGCCCCTGGGACAAGGACCGCGACGGCTTTGTCATGGGCGAAGGCTCGGGCGTGGTGGTGCTCGAGGACTATGAGCACGCCAAGGCCCGCGGCGCCAAAATCTACGCCGAAATCGGCGGCTATGGCATGTCGGGCGATGCCCACCACATCACCGCCCCGGCCGAGCACCATGATGGGGCGTTCCGCGCCATGAAGGCCGCGTTCAAGAATGGCGGCATCGGGCCGGAGGCGGTGGATTACATCAACGCCCACGGCACCTCGACCCCCATGGGCGACGATCTGGAACTCGAGGCGGTTGAGAACATGTTCGGCGACCACGCCAAAAAGGTCGCCATGTCCTCCACCAAATCGGCGGTCGGGCATCTGCTCGGCGCTGCCGGCGCGGTCGAGGCGATTTTCTCCATCCTGGCGATCCGCGACAACATCGCCCCGCCGACCCTGAATTTGCACGAGCCCTCCAAGGCCTCGGTGATCGACCGCGTGGCCCTCACCGCCCAGGAGCGCAAGATCGACGTGGCGCTCTCCAACAGCTTCGGCTTTGGCGGCACCAACGCCTCGATCATCTTCAAGCGGGTTTAAAGTTTTTTGGGGCGCGACCCTTTTTTTCAAAAAAGGGTCGCCTCTTGGTTCTTGGAATAAGACCCTGTTCAGGGTCTTATTCCAAGAGTTTCCATGGCCCCTTTTTGTAAAAAGGGGCCACACCCCCAAAAACTTTTGATTATTTCAAGGGGTTCATGTCGGTTCGCACCCGCATCTTCTTCGCCCTGCTTACCCTGCTCGTCTGTCTGCGCGCGGGTGGCATGGCGTGGCGTGAAACGCTGGATGGCCCCGGTCCCAGCCAGTCCCAGGCCGATATCATCATCCCCGAAGGCGGCGCGGGTTTGGCGGCTGAGGCCCTCGCGCGGGCTGGAATCATCACCTCGCCCCTCACCTTCCGCATCGTGGTCCGCCTCACGCGCGGCCAGGGCGTGCTGCATGCCGGTGAATATCTCATCCCCGCCCATGCCTCGCTGGGCCAGGTGCTCGCTATTTTGCGCCACGGCTCGCCCGTGCAGCACCAGGTCACCATCCCCGAAGGCCTGACCGGTACCCAGATCGCCGCCATCATCAACGCCCTGCCCGCCGCCACCGGCACCATCGCCGCCCCGGCCGATGGCACCGTGCTGCCCCAGACCTATGATTACCTCTATGGCACGCCGCGCGCCGTCATCCTCGCCCGCGCCGAGACCGCCATGACCCAAACGCTGCAAACAGCCTGGCAAAACCGCGCCCCCGGCCTGCCTTTGCAATCGGCCCAACAGGCGCTCACGCTCGCCGCCATCGTGCAGGAAGAAACCCCCGTGGCTGCCGAATTGCCGAAAGTGGCGGCGGTTTATGAAAACCGCCTGCAGCTCGGCATGAAGCTGCAAGCCGACCCGACGGTGATTTTCGCCGCCACCCAGGGCCGCCAGTCAGGTGGTGTGGGCATTTCCAGAACCGACCTCGCCAACCCCTCGCCCTACAATACTTACGTGCATGAAGGTCTGCCGCCAGGACCAATCTGCGCGCCCGGCCAGGCCGCCATAATCGCCGTGCTGCACCCGGCCTCGATCGACGCGCTCTATTTCGTCGCCACCGGCGATGGCGGGCACGTGTTTTCGCGCAGTTTCGCCAGCCAGCTGCGCAACATCGCCGCTTATCGCGCGGCGCTCAAATCCCCCGGGCCGCTCACGCCACCCGTAAAGCGCCGATAAGAAACTCGACATTCCCCTCCGGCCCGGTGATCGGGCTGGGAGTTATGCCCTTCACCTCCCAGCCGGGCAGCGCCGCCCACCACTCGTGAATTTTCGCGCACACCGCCTCGTGCACCGCCGGGTCGCGCACCACGCCCCCCTTGCCCACCTGCGCGGGCCCGGCCTCGAATTGCGGCTTGATCAGCGCCACAGCGAACGCCCCCGGCGCGCACAGCTCCAAGCTCGCCGGCAGCACCGTTTGCAGCCCGATGAAGCTGGCATCGCACACCAGCGCGCCAATGGGCTCTGGAATCTGCTCGGGCGTCAAATGCCGGGCATTGGTTTTTTCCATCACCACCACGCGCGGGTCCGAGCGAAGCTTCCAGGCCAGCTGGCCATGCCCGACATCGACCGCATAAACCTTGGCCACACCATGGGTGAGCAGCACATCGGTGAACCCGCCGGTCGAGGCCCCGACATCAAGGCCGATGCGCCCCAAGGGCTCGAACCCGAACCGCGCCAGCCCATGGGCCAGCTTCAGCCCGCCGCGCGACACCCAGGGGTGATCCTGCCCCTTGACGCTGAGCTGGGCGTCATCGGGCAGCAAATCCCCCGCTTTCTTCACCTTGGCGGTGCCCGCGTAAACCAGCCCGGCCATAATCAACGCCTGGGCCTTGGCGCGGCTTTCTACCAGCCCGGTCTCCACCAACATCACATCCGCACGGCGCTTGGGCATGGCACACTCAAATACTCAAAAGTTTTTGGGGGCATGGCCCCTTTTTACAAAAAGGGGCCATTACCGTCTCTCACAAGCGCCCCTTGGGAACTTGTGAAAGACACGTTCCCCCCAATTAATTGGCCCCGAGCAGCGCCGCCAGGGCCTGGGGTGGCAAATTCAGCTGGTTATAGCCCTGCGGCTGAGCAAAATTGCCCGCCGGCTGGGGGGTGTGCGCCACCGAGAGCGCGGTCACCTCGGCCGAGCCCTGGGCATCATGACCAGAAAAATGCAAAATCACGCCATCCGTGGTCAGGCACACGCTCGCCGTGCCCTGGTGGCTCAGCACCAGATATTTCCGGCAGGCCAACCCCGCATAAGAGCCCTGCCCCAAGGGGGTGAACTGGGCGCCATCGGCGCTGGTCAGCATGCGGGTCAGCCCCGAAAAATCCGGCGCCGCCGCCACCGCGCGCAACGAGGGCACCACCAGCTCCGCCGAGCCGGCGGGCAAATTGGCCAGCACATAATAGCCCGCCTGGGTGTCGATCCGCGCCAGCTCATCCTCGGCGTCATAGCTCAGCTGATAATCCGCCGGGGCGCGGCCGGGCGCGGTCAGCTCATAGCTCACCGCCACATCCTGCTCGGGCAGAAACACCGGGTTGGCCAAGGCCGCCATGGGCAGCAGCGCCAACCCCAGCCCGAGAAAGCTTTTCATCATCACTTGCCCTCTTTGCGCATGAGCTCGATCTCGCACATCAATAAGGCAGGATCAGGGCTGATCAGAAACCGCGCATCCCGCTCCACCGCCTCGGCCAGACGGGCATGGTAGAGACCGCGGGTAATTTCGATGGCGCCGAACTGGGCCAGATGGCTGGTGATGAACTGGGTATCGAGCAGCCTATACCCCCCCAGCCGCAGCCGCGCCACCAGATGCACCAGCGCGATTTTCGAGGCATCGGTGGCGGTGGAGAACATGCTCTCGCCAAAAAACGCCCCGCCGAGCGAGAGCCCGTAAAGCCCCCCCACCAGCTCTGATCCCGCCCAGACCTCGATGGAATGGGCAAACCCCAGCCCATGCAACGCGATGAAATGGCGCTCGATTTCCTCATTGATCCAGGTTTCGGGCCGCGATGGCCGGGTGGCGGCGCAGGCGCGGATGACCGCCGGGAAATCCTGGTCCGCCGTCACCCGCAAGCGCCCGGCGCGGAGCGGTTTCATCAGGCTGCGGGGAATGTGGAACCGCTCCAGCGGTAAAATGCCGCGCTCATCGGGGTCGAGCCAATGTAAGTCCTGGCTGTCATGCGTCTCGGCCATGGGGAACACGCCCAGCCGGTAGGCGCGCAGCAGCAGGTCGGGGGTGAGCTGGAACGGCCGTGTGGACATGGCGCAATTCTGCACCGGTTTTGTGGTTTTGCCATGGCCAAAACCACACAAAGCCACAAAAACAAAACCCCGGGTGAAACCACCCGGGGCCTGTTTCCCTAAAGCTCGGTTTATCGAGGTTAGCGGACGTTGGACGACATCGCCCAGCCATGGGAGTGGACGAGCCCGTCATCGTAACGGTCGTCGTGATCCTGAACGGGCTCGGGGCGGGGAGCGGTGGCCACGGTGCCATTGCCAGCTTCGCGCTGGCTCTGGGCCGCGGCGTGCCCACCAAAACCATCGGGGGAGAAGGTCGGGGTCAGCTGGTGACGCATGGGAAAACTCCTGAAAATTGGGTCTTTGGGGCGGACTTCCCGGCACCGGGTGGAAGCGAGCGATGGAGAGAGAGATACCCGCCGCTGGAAAGTCCATGTCGTGAATTTATTTACACCGCGCCGCGATGTACAGCGAAAACCCCCTGGGGTTCCGCGAAAGCTGTGCGTGACTTTACTGTAAAATTTTGCTAAATGTAAAACATGTCAAAAGCCCCTATTGGAAAAACCATCCGCCGGCTGCGCATGGAGCAAGGCTATACCCAGCAGGGTTTTGCCCAGAAGCTTGGTATTTCAACATCTTATCTAAACCTTGTGGAACATGACCAGCGCAACGTCACTGCCTCGCTGCTGTTCAAGCTGACCGATATTTTGAAGGTGGACCTGGCCGCGCTTTCGGGTGTGCAGGAGCGCGAATATGAGGTGTTGCTGCGCGAGGCTTTCTCCGACCCGTCCTTGAGCATCGAACCGGTGCCGGACTCTGAGTTGCAGGCACTGGCGGCGGCGCCCAACGCGGCGCGGGCGGTGCTGGCGCTGCACCGGGCGCTGGCCGGCGCGCGCGAGGAATCCTCGGGCATCACCCTGCCCTCGGGGCGCAAGATTTTGCTGCCCAATGAGGAGGTGCGGGATTTTTTCCACGCCCATGAGAACCATTTTCCGTCGCTGGAAGTGGCAGCCGAGCAGATCAGCGCCAAGCTCGATGCGGCGGGCGTGGGCACCAGCCACGCGCTGGCCGAGCGGCTGCGGCGCGAACATGGGCTGGTGGTGCGGGTTGGGGCGCTGCCCGGCGCCTTGCGGATTTATGACGCCACCACCCGCATGCTCTCGCTCTCGGAGGATTTGCCCCGCGAGAGCCGGGGCTTTCAGATGGCGTTTCAGCTGGCCCTGCTCGAGGCCCGCGAGGCGGTGGAGGAGATTGTCGAGCGGGCCGAGCCAACCTCGCGCGATGCGGCGGAATTGCTGCGGATCGGGCTGCTCAACTACATCGCCGGGGCGGTTTTGATGCCCTATGAGGCGACGCTCTCGGCGGCCCGCGAGCGGCGCTATGATGTCGAGGCGCTGACCGCCCGGTTTGGCGTGTCTTATGAGCAGGCCTGCCACCGGCTCTCGACGCTCCAGCGTCCTGGCGCGCGCGGCGTGCCGTTTTTCTTTCTGCGCGCCGACCCGGCGGGCAATGTTTCCAAGCGGTTTTCAGCGGCCGGGTTTCCGTTCATGCGCTATGGCGGCACCTGCCCGCGCTGGATTGTGCATTCGGCCTTCGCCACGCCCGGGCAGATCCGGGTGCAACTGGCACAACTCTCTGACAAAGAAACGTTTTTATGCTTCGCGCGGGCCATCACCGGGCGCCCGGCGCGCTGGGGCGAGCCGCCGCCGGTGCATGTGGTGGCGATGGGGTGCGATGTCTCGCACGCGCCCGAGGTGGTGTATTCGGACGGGCTGAATCTGGCGACGGCTTCGGTGGGGATTGGGCTGTCCTGCCGCATGTGCGACCGCCAGGATTGCCGCTCGCGCGCGTTTCCGCCCATTGCCCACCGGCTCAAGCTCGACCCTGGCCGCACCAGCGCCAGCCCCTATAGCTTCGAGACCCACCCGGCGCCCAAACGCTAGAGCGAGATGGGTTTACACCCACGCGCTCTACTCATGTTTTGGCGAGCAATTTCATTGGTTTAAATCGTATCTGGCGATTCGATTTAAACCAATATTGCTCTAGGCAGGAACCTAAGGGATCAAAAGTTTTTGGGGGTGTGGACCTTTTTTTCAAAAAAGGTCCACGTCTTTTTCCGTCTGGACAGCTCGCCCTTAGGGGCGGCCTCTCCAGACGGAGAGATGTGGGGACGTTTTTGTAAAAACGCCCCCACACCCCCCAAAAACTTCTGATACCCCGATTTATGGCGCGGCGGCGGCCATGATGGCGGCGACCGCGCAGGAGGCCAGGCGGGCGCGGTCGTCATCGGCGCGCGAGGTAAGGATGATGGGCACGCTGGCCCCCAGCACGATGCCCGCCGCATCGGCATTGGCCAGGAAGGTGAGCTGCTTGGCCAGCATGTTGCCCGCCTCGATGTTGGGCACCACCAGAATATCGGCCTGGCCCGCCACCGGCGAGACAATGCCCTTCTGCGCCGCCGCCGCCGCGTTCACCGCGTTATCGAACGCCAAAGGCCCATCGAGCACGCCGCCGGTGATCTGGCCACGATCGGCCATTTTGCACAGCGCCGCGGCATCGAGGGTGGCGGGCATGTCGGGGTTGATGGTCTCGACCGCCGCCAAAATGGCCACGCGCGGCGCCTCCACCCCCAGAACATGCGCCAGCTCGATGGCGTTTTGCACGATCGAGACCTTGTCCTCGAGGGTGGGGGCGATGTTGATCGCGGCATCGGTCACCAGCAAGGGGCGCGGATAGGTCGGCACGTCGAGCACGAACACATGGCTCAGCCGCCGGCCCGTGCGCAGGCCGGTGCCGGTGTGCATCACCTCATGCAGCAGGTCATCGGTGTGGAGCGCGCCTTTCATCAACAGCCGGGCCTCGCCGGCCTTGACCAGCGCCACCGCCTTGGCCGCGGCCTCGTGGGTGTCGGCGGCCTCGACGAGGCGGAAGGCGGCGATGTCGAGCTGGTGGGCGGCCGCGGTCGCGTGGATTTTCGCCGCCGGGCCAACCAGGATGGGCGCGATCAGCCCGCGCTCGGCGGCTTCGCACGCGGCGAGCAGGGAGACCTCGTCGCACGGATAGGCGATGGCGGTGGGCAGCGGCGGGCCGGAGGTGGCGCGCGCCAGCAGGCCGCGAAAATGCTGGTGGCGGAGCAGCCTGACCTCGGGGAGGGAAATGGCCGGGCGGGAGATTTTCTCGGTCGGCGCCTGTACGGTGGCGGTGCCATTGAGCACCTCCTTGCCCTCGCCATTGGCGCAGCGGCACTCAAGCACCACGCGGTGCTTCTCGGGCAGCAGCGCGGTGACGGTGCAGGTGGCGGTGATGACATCGCCAGGGCTGACGGGCGCGCGGAATTTCAGCTCCTGGGCCAGATAAATGGTGCCAGGCCCAGGCAGCTTGGTGCCCAGCACCGCTGAAATAAGCCCCGCCGTGAGCACACCCTGGGCGATGACATGGTGGAACAGGCTGGTGGAGGCGTATTCGGGGTCGAGATGGGCGGGGTTCACATCGCCCGAGATCATCGAGAACAGCACGATGTCCTCGTTGGTGATCTCGCGGGTCAGGCTGGCGCTGTCGCCGATCCTGATATCGTCGAACACCCGGTTCTCAAGCAGTTCGGTCTTCAGGTCCATCATGACGGTCTCTCAACGCTGCAGAATATATTGGCCGGGCGCGGGCTCGATGGGGGGATAGCCGCCCTGGGGCGCGCCGAGCTGGGGCGGGTTGGCGGGCGCGCCCGAGCGCTCACCCAGCCAGGACGACCAAAGCGGCCACCAGGACCCCTCCTCGCATTGTGCCTGGAGGTGCCATTCCTCGGGCGGCACGTGCAGGTCTCCGGGGCGGTGGTGGCTGTAGCAGAAATGCCGGCCCTTATGGCCGGGCTCGGACACCACGCCGGCATTATGGCCGCCGGAGGTGAGCACGAAGGTGATCTCGCCCGGGTTGATTTGCTGGATTTTATAGACCGAGCGCCAGGGGGCGATATGGTCGGTCTCGGTGCCGATGACGAACATCGGCACGTGGATATCGGCGAT
The DNA here is from genome assembly GCA_021809435.1 of Pseudomonadota bacterium. GTDB lineage: Bacteria > Pseudomonadota > Alphaproteobacteria > Acetobacterales > Acetobacteraceae > Acidocella. The sequence continues at coordinate 79,670 of JAKBAD010000005.1, forward strand.
GGAGATTTTACGCCCACCGGCCAGAAACCGGCCTTCGGCGAGGTCGTTATTGAGGAACATGCCGCGCAGATATTGCGCGTGCATCATGTAGGGCATGCGGGTGGCATCCTGGTTCCACGACATCATGTCGTTGGGGTGCGCCTCCTCGCCCAGATAATAGCGGCGGATGAGGGTGGACCAGACCAGATCATTGGCGCGTAGCATTTGGAAGGCGCCGGCCATTTGCTTGGTGTCGAGATAGCCTTGCGCCCACATCGCGTCCTCGAGGAAGGCGAGCTGGGATTCGTTGATGAAGAGCTGCAATTCGCCGGCTTCGGTGAAGTCGGTCTGGGCGGCGAGCAGGGTGATGGTGGCGAGGCGGTCATCATGGTCGCGGGCCATGGCGGCGGCGGCGATGGTGAGCAGCGTGCCGCCCAGGCAATAGCCGACCGCATGCACCTTGGGCGCCGCGCAAATGGCGGTGACGGCGTCGAGCGCCGCCAGCACGCCTTTCACGCGGTAATCATCGAGGGTGAAGTCGCGCATGGTTTCATCGGGGTTGCGCCAGGAGATGGTGAACACCGTGAAGCCCTGATCGACCAGATATTTGATCATGGAATTATGCGGCGAGAGATCGAGAATATAATATTTCATGATCCAGGCCGGGACGATGAGGATCGGCTCGGGCCGCGCGGTTTCGGTGGTGGGGCTGTATTGGAGCAGCTCGATCAGGTCGTTTCTGAACACCACGGCGCCGGGGGTGATGGCGACATCGCGGCCGGGCTGCATGGGCAGCGGCTGGGCGGTGGTGGAACCGAGGCTGCGCAGATCCTCGATGAAATGACGCGCGCCCTCGCGCAGATTATCGCCCGAGGTTTCCTGGACGCGGGTGAGCACCTCGGGGTTGAGGGCCGGGTAGTTGGAGGGCGCCATCATGTCGAGCAGCTGGCGGGCGACGAAATTGACCATGCGCTCATTTTCACGCGAGACGCCGGGCACGTTGGTGGTGGCGCTGTTCCAGAACCGCTCGGCGCGCAAAAACGCCTGCACCGCCAACGCCGAGGGGCCGTGCTGCCAGCTGGGGGCGGCGAAACGGTGGTCGCCGGGGGTGGGCGGCAGGGTTTCGGCCGGCAAGGTGAGGACCATGCGGGTCAGCTCGGCGGCATCGTGGGCGGCTTGCTGGAACAGGCTGAGCTGGCGGCCGGGCTGGCCGGAGAGATGGATCAGCCAGTCGGCGAAGGCGAGGCCGAGCGAGGCGGGCGAGATGCCGCCGGTGAGCCTGGCCTCGGCGGCATGAATGGCGCGGTCGAGGTCGCGCTTGTCGTCATATGCGGTCATGGGGCTGGAAACTCCGGGGGTCAGGCGAGCAGATGCTGCCCGCCATCGATGGGAATGAAGGTGCCGGTGAGCATTTTGGCGCCATCGGAAACCAGGAACGCCGCCAGGGCGCCGCAATCCTCGATGGTGGCGAGGCGGTGCTCGGGGGCCTGGCGGGCGGCGGTGTCGAGCAGCTCGTCGAATTTCTCGATGCCGCTGGCCGCGCGGGTGGCGATGGGGCCGGGCGACATGGCGTGCACGCGGATGCCCTTGGGGCCGAGCTCGGCGGCCGCGTAGCGCACCGCGCTCTCCAGCGCCGCCTTGACCGGACCCATGAGGTTGTAATGCGGCACCACGCGCTCGGACCCCTGATAGGTGACGGCGAGCAGCGTGCCGCCCCCGGTCATCAGCGGCTCGGCCAGGCGGGCGGCGCTGAGGAAGGAATGGCAGGACACATCCATGGCCTTGGCGAAACCTTCGGAGGAACTGTCGATCACGCGGCCGTGCAAATCGGCGGCGGGGGCGAAGGCGATGGCATGGAGCAGGAAATCCAGCTTGCCCCAGCGGGCTTTGACCTCATCGAACACCGCTTCCAGCTCGCCGGGCTTTTGCACGTCGCACGGCAGCAGGAAGGCGCAGGGGAGGCTCTCGGCCACCGCCGCGACATGGGGCTTGGCCTTGTCGTTGAGGTAGGTGACGCCGAGCGTGGCGCCCTGCGCGGCGAAGGCACGCGCGCAGCCGGTGGCGATGCTGTGCTCGTTGGCGATGCCCAGCACCAGACCATTGCGGCCGGTGAGGTCGAACAGGCGGGTTTGGGTGTCACTCATCGGGCGGCGGTGTCGGGCTCGGGTCTGGCCTCGGCGGCGGGGCGGGCCATGAGGGCGGCCAGCAACGAGGCGTTGGCGCGCATCAGGGTCTGGGAATAGGTGATGTTGGCCTGGGTGATGGTGCGGATGGTCTCGGCCAGCTGCTCGAACAGCTGGACGGAGGGCAGCAGGCGCTGCTCGGCGGTGAGAAACTCACGCGAGATCTGGAAGATTTCGAACGGGTCGGTTTTTTGGTCGCTCATGAGGGCCGTCCTGACTGATGGGGTTGGCTGAAACTCAGCCTTTACCGGGGGACCGGGCAATGACGTGCATCAACCGGCACGCCGGTTACATGAATTTCATGTTGCGGCGCGGAAAAATCATGCCCGGTTTTTGCGCCCACGTGGGTTAATTTTGCGTTATGGTGCCCGGCCGCGCCCGCCACCCGCCGCGCCGGCAACCGGCTGTTTACGGACATGTGGTTAACGTGACGCCAGACGCTGGAAATGGATGACAAGCTTGACGCGCGCGGCGGGGCGGAGATTTGGCGAAATGGCGGGACGCGGGCAGATGAGCCTGGGGGCGGCGGGCGGCGATGTCGGGGTATAAATGCGCCGCCGAGATGATGGCCCGGCGCCAGGAGGCAGAGGCCGGGCGCGGCTGGCGTGAGGCGCTGCGCGCGATTTTTAGCATCGATCGCCGCAGCCCCGAGCTGGTGATGTCGCAATATGTGGCGCTGACCCAGCAGATTCCGACGCTCTATCTGGTGCTGGGCATTAATGTGGTGATGCTCTCATTCACCCATATGCGCTCGACCCCCTGGTGGCTGAACCTGGCTTTGCCCTTGCCGCTGCTGGGGGTGGGGTTATCGCGCTGTCACCGCTGGATGCGCTGGCGCGGCGTGGCGGTGGAGCTTGAGGTTGCCATCGCGCGGTTGAAATCCGTGGTGGTGCTGGTGGGCGTGCTGGGCGCGGGATTCACCGCCTGGGCGCTGGCCCTGCTGCCCTATGGCGATGCCTACGCGCAATGCCATGTCGAGTTTTTCATGGCCGTCACGGTGGTGACCACCTGCTTCAGCCTGATGCAGCTGCGCGCGGCGGCCTTGTTGTTGGTGGCGATCATGTTCGTGCCGTTTGGGGTGGTATTTCTGACCTCACCCCACCCGGCGATGGTGGCCATTGCCATTAACATGCTGCTGGTGGCCTGCGCCATGGTGCTGGCGCTGTTGCGCTTTTACGGCGATTTCGCGGCGCTGATCGTCTCGGAGCATGAGCTGATCGCGCGTCAGCAAGAGACCCAGCGGCTCTCGGATGAGAATTTCCGCCTCGCCAATATCGATGTGCTGACCAGCCTGCCCAACCGGCGGCGGTTTTTTGCCGAGCTGGAGGCCACGCTCGATCTGGCCGCGCGCGAAAGCCAGCGCTTTGCCGTGGCGCTGATCGATCTCGACCGGTTCAAGAGCGTGAACGACATGCACGGCCACGCCGCCGGTGACCGGCTGCTGACCCAGGTGGGGCTGCGGCTGAAGCGGCTCTCGGGGGAGGGGCTGTTTGTGGCGCGGCTGGGCGGCGATGAGTTTGGCGTGATTCTCACCACCTGCCACAGCCAGGCGCCGCTGCAGGAGTTCAGCGCCAAGGTGAAGCAGGCGCTCTCGGGGCCGTGTGTGGTGGGCGACAGGCTGGCCACCATCTCCTGCTCGATCGGGGTGGCGGTGTTTCCGCAGGCCGGCGCCACCAGCGAGGAATTGTTCGAACGGGCGGATTACGCGCTTTATCACGGCAAGCAGGCCCATAAAGGTGAGCTGGTGGTGTTTTCGGATGAGCATGAGGTGCGCATCCGCCGGGCGGCGCAGATCGAGCAGGCGATCCGTACCGCCGATTTCGAGGCCGAAATGTGGGTGGCGTTTCAGCCCATTGTAGATGTGCGCCATAGCCGCGTGCTGGCCTTTGAGGCGCTGGCCCGCTGGGACAGCCGCGAGCTTGGGCCGGTGGGGCCCGATGTGTTTGTGCCGCTGGCCGAGCGCACCCGCATGATTGGCCAGCTGAGCGAGGTGCTGCTGGCCAAGGCCCTGGCCGCTGCGCGCCATTGGCCGGTAAGCGTGGGGTTGTGCTTCAATCTCTCGGCGCAAAATCTCAGCGCCGCGGACACGATGAGCGTGGTGCACAGGCTGGTGCGCCAGAGCGGTCTGGCACCCTCGCGCATTGAATTCGAGGTGACGGAAACCGCGCTGCTGGAGGATTTCGAGGTGGCGGTTAGGGCCATTGACGAGCTGCGGGCCATGGGGGTGCGGGTGGCGCTGGATGATTTTGGCACCGGCTTTTCAAGCCTGGGATATGTGCACCGGCTCAAGCTCGACAAGATCAAGATCGATAAGAGCTTTATCACCGATGTCGAGCGCAGCGCGCAGGCGGCCGCCATTATCAAAACCATTGTGGCGTTGTGCCGCAACCTCAATCTGGACTGCGTGGTGGAGGGGGTGGAGACCGAGATGCAGATGCAGATCATCTCTGGGCTCGGCTGTCATCATATGCAGGGCTATTTCGTCTCAAGACCCGTGCCGGGCGATGGGGTGACCCGGTTGATCGAGCGGATCACCGCCAATGCCGAGGCGCTACGCGAGGGCGTGGCGCTGTAACTCACCATAAGCCGGCAGGCTGATGCCAAGCCGGTGGGCGTGAGTGCCCGCAAAAGGTTAGAGCGAGATGGGTTTACACCCACGCGCTCTACTCATGTTTTGTCGAGTAATTTCATTGGCTTAAAGCGGGGGCGCGTTAACGCCGCCCGCGTGGAACCTGGCTGATGTTCAGGTCAGTTCGATCAGCAGATCCTTGGCATCGACCTGTTCGCCGGGGCGGACGAGGATGGATTTGACCGTGCCCGCCTGGGGCGCGGCGATCTGGGCTTCCATTTTCATCGCCTCGATGGCGAGCAGGGGTTCGCCCTGGGCGACTTGCTGGCCATCGCGCACCAAAATGGTCGAGATCGAGCCCGGCATGGGCGCGCCGACCTGTTTGGTGTCGCCCTCATCGGCCTTGCGGCGGGCGGGGCGCGAGGAGGCCGCCGCACGGTTGGGTACGGTGATGACGCGCGGCTGACCGTTGAGCTCGAAGAAGGCGGAGACGTTGCCGTCTTCGTCGGTCTCGGAGAGGGTTTGCAGGCTGACGATCATGGTCTTGCCGGCTTGCAAGGTAACGGGAACCTCATCGCCCGGCTTCATGCCGTAGAAATAGACCGGGGTCGGCAGGACCGAAACCGGGCCATAGGTGCGCATGCTGGCGTTGAAATTGGTGAATACCTCTGGGTACATGAGGTAGGAGGCCAGGATATGGTCTTGCATCTCGATGCCGCATTTCTTGGCGGCTTCGGCGCGGGCCTGTTCCAGATCCTCGTCTGGCATCAGGGAGCCGGGGCGGACGATGATCGGCTCGCGGCCCTTGAGCACTTTTTTCTGCACCAAGGCGGGCCAGCCGCCGGGGGGCTGACCGAGATCGCCGTGCATCATCTCGACCACCGATTGCGGGAAGGCGATTTCCTTGGCGGGGTCGGTGACATCGGCGGGGGTGAGGTTTTGCGAGACCATCATCAGCGCCATGTCGCCCACCACCTTGGAGGATGGGGTGACCTTGACGATGTCGCCGAACAAATCATTGGCGTCGCGGTAGGCTTTGGCCACCTCGTGCCAGCGGGCTTCGAGCCCCAGAGAGCGGGCCTGTTCACGCAGATTGGTGAACTGGCCGCCGGGCATCTCGTGCAGGTAAACCTCGGACGCGCCCGATTGCAGGTCACTCTCGAAGGCCGCGTATTGGGCGCGCACGGCTTCCCAATAGAAACTCAACTGCCGGATGACGCTGGGGTCGAGGCCGGTATCGCGCTCGGTATGGCGCAGCGCTTCCACCAGCGAGCCCAGGCAGGGCTGCGAGGTCAGGCCAGACATCGGGTCCATGGCGGCATCGAACGCATCCACCCCGGCATTGACGGCGGCCAGCACGGTGGCGGCCGAGATGCCTGAGGTGTCGTGCGTGTGCAGGTGAATGGGGATGCCGATTTCCTGTTTCAGCGCCGTCACCAGCTTGGTCGCGGCGGCGGGTTTGAGAAGTCCGGCCATATCCTTGATGGCGAGGATGTTGCAGCCCGCGGCTTCCAGCTCCTTGGCCAGATTGACGTAATAGGTGAGCGAATATTTGGCGCGGGTGGGGTCGAGTATGTCGCCCGTGTAGCAGATCGCGCCCTCGGCCAGCTTGCCGGATTCACGCACGGCGTCGATCGCCACGCGCATGTTTTCGACCCAGTTCAGGCAGTCGAAGACGCGAAACAGATCGATGCCCTTTTCGGCCGCCTGACGGACGAAGAATTTCACCACATTGTCGGGGTAGTTTTTGTAGCCCACGCCATTGGCGCCGCGCAGCAGCATTTGCAGCAGCACGTTGGGGGCGCGCTCGCGCAGCTGGGCAAGGCGCTCCCACGGGCCTTCCTGGAGGAAGCGCATGGCGACATCGAAGGTGGCGCCGCCCCAGCATTCGAGCGAGAGGAGCTGCGGCAGGCCGACCGAGGTGGCCTTGGCGGCGTTGACGATGTCGTATGTGCGCATGCGCGTGGCCAGCAGGGACTGGTGGGCGTCGCGCATGGTGGTGTCGGTGACCAAGGCGCGCTTTTGCGCCAGCATCCAGCCCGAGAAGCCTTCGGGCCCGAGCTGGTCGAGCAGCTGCTTGGTGCCGGGCGCGCGCGCGGTGCCGAAAAAGGGCGGCTCGGGGGTGCGGGCATGGGCGCTGGGCTTGGGTTTGCCGCGGGTCTCGGGGTGGCCGTTGACGGTCACATCGGCGATGTATTTCAGCAGCTTGGTCGCACGGTCCTGGCGCTTTTTCACGCTGAACAATTCGGGCGTGTTGTCGATGAAGCGGGTGGTGTAGTTGCCGGCGCGGAAATCCGGGTGGTTGAGCAGGGCCTCGAGGAAGGCGAGGTTGGTGGCGACGCCGCGGATGCGGTATTCGCGCAAGGCGCGGTCCATGCGCTTGATGGCTTCCTCGGGCGTGGGCGCCCAGGCGGTGACTTTTTCCAGCAGCGCGTCGTAATAACGGGTGACCACGGCGCCCGAATAGGCGGTGCCGCCATCGGTGCGGATGCCAAAGCCGAACGCGCCGCGATAGGCGGTGATGCGGCCGTAATCCGGCACGAAATTATTTTCCGGGTTCTCGGTGGTGATGCGGCATTGCAGCGCATGGCCGGAGAGGTGGATATCGGCCTGCGTGGGCACGCCGGTTTCGGCCAGATCGCCGATATGGCCGCCTTCGGCGATGTGGATCTGGGCTTTGACGATGTCGATGCCGGTGACCACTTCGGTGACCGTGTGCTCGACCTGCACGCGGGGGTTCACCTCGATGAAGTAGAATTTGCCGGTGTCGCGGTCCATGAGGAACTCGACCGTGCCGGCATTGCAGTAATTGGTGGCGCGGCCGATGGCCAGCGCGGCGTTGCACAGGGCTTCACGGGAAGCATCGGTCATGTAGGGCGCGGGGGCGCGCTCGATGACTTTTTGGTGGCGGCGCTGGATGGAGCAATCGCGCTCGAACAGATGCACCAGGTTGCCGTGGCTGTCGCCCAGCAGCTGCACCTCGACATGCCAGGCGCGGCGGACCAGTTTTTCGAGATAGACCTCATCATTGCCAAACGCCGCCTTGGCCTCGCGCCGGGCGGTGGCGACGGAGTCGAGCAGGGTATCCTCGCTCTCGATCGGGCGCATGCCGCGCCCGCCGCCGCCCCAGGAGGCTTTGAGCATGACCGGATAGCCGACCTCGCGCGCGAGACGCTTGATCTCTTCATCGTCGTAGGGCAGCGGGTCGGTCGCGGGCATGACCGGCACGCCCACCGAAATGGCCAGATTGCGCGCCGCCACCTTGTTGCCGAGCTTGCGCATGGTCTCGGGTTGGGGGCCGATGAAAATAATGCCTTCACGCGCGCAGGCTTCGGCGAATTCGGGGTTTTCCGACAAGAACCCGTAGCCGGGATGGATGGCGTCGGCGCCCGAGAGCTTGGCGACGCGGATCACCTCGTCGATCGAGAGATAAGCCTCGATGGGGCCTTTGCCCTTGCCGATCAGATAGGCTTCATCGGCCTTGAAGCGGTGCAATGAGAGCTTGTCATGCTCTGGATAGATGGCGACGGTGGAAATGCCGAGCTCGGCGGCCGCGCGGAATACGCGAATGGCGATCTCGGACCTGTTGGCGACCAACAGCTTCTTGAAATGGTTCACTTTCTCTCTCTCCCGGCACCGGATTGAGGGCTTCCGGCGGCTCAGGCGAGATTTAACGGTAATTGATCCGTAACTTCAATGCCGCAATCTCGAATTTTTTTGCGGCGCACAATGAGCGGTCAGGCCGTGCGCCATACCACCACCGCCAGCACGATGATGATGAACAGCACGGTGGGCACCTCGTTCAAGGCGCGGTAGAATTTTTCGGTGTGGGGGCGGCGGTCGGCCAGGAATTGCTTGCGGGTGAAAGCACAATAAGCGTGGAAAAGCTGCATGCCCAGCAGGGCGGCGAGTTTGGTCCACCACCAGGGGGCCGACCAGCTGACCGTGCCCGGCGTGAGGGCGAGGAGGATGCCAAATGCCCAGGTCGAGATCATCGCCGGGTTGATGATGAAGCGCAGGAGTTTGACCTCCATGACCTTGAAACGCTCGGACTCTTCGGTGCCGGGGCGGGTTTGGCAGTGATAGACGAACAGCCGGGGCAGGTAGAACATGCCGGCCATCCAGGCCGTGAAGCTCATGATGTGAAAGGCCAGGAACCAGTGGAACCAGGGCACGAGGGCAAGCACGGTCATGACAACACTCCAGCGAATTGGTCGAGGGCGGTAAAGACCTCTTTGGCGCCTTCGGCAAGCAGGGGGGCAGCTTCACCATGGGGGGCGAAGCCGTAGCACAGCATGCCAGCCGCCACGGCGCCGCGCACGCCGAGCGGGCTGTCTTCGAGCACCACGCAGCGGGCGGGGGGGATGCCGGCATCTTGCGCGGCGGCGAGGTAGAGATCGGGCGCGGGTTTGGGGCGGCCGCCTCTGGCCAGAATGTCGGTGGCGGAGAAGCAGCGGCCCTTGGTCAGCCCCATGAGGCCGGTGCGGGTGAATTTGGCGTCCAGCTCGTTGGTGGAGGAATTGGAGGCGACACGCCAGGGAATGCCGCGCGCCGTGACCTCGTGGAGGAGCTTGTCAGCGCCTTCGATGAGCCGGGCGCCCGCTTGCATGCCCGCTACCAGCTTGGCGGCCAGCTCCTGCACCCAGGCGTGATGCAAGGGCCGGCCGAGGCGGGCTTCGATCATCGGTACCATGTTGGTGAGGTTCATGCCGACAAACAGGGTCATGGCTTCAGCGGCGCTCATGGGCCAGCCCAGGGCGGTAAGGTCTTGGGCGACGACTTCGGAGGCGATGCCCTCGGAATCGATCAGCACGCCGTCGCAGTCGAAAATGATCAGATCAGGCGGCATGGCGGGTCCAGGGGCAATGTTTATGGCCTTCGCAGCGCGCGCCGCTCGCGCACAGGCCGGAATTTGGCGCGCGCGTGACGAGACCGGCCAGCGCGGTGATGAACCCGGGCGCGGCGTTGGGGGTTTTGGCGCGCACATAAACCGGCACCTTGGCGGCCTCGGCGATGTGGCGATTTTCGATGTCGAGCTCGACCAGGGTTTCAATGTGATCGGAGACGAAGGCGATGGGGACGATGACCACACCCTCACCGGCCTTGCCGGCATCCTCGATCGCCTGGATGGTCGAGGGGTCGAGCCATTTTTGCGGCGTGGCGCGCGATTGATAGCAGATGACCGCCTCATGACCCTGGTTTTTCAAGGCCTTGTGCACGGCGGCCACTGAACGCTCGACATGGGCCTGGTAGGGGTCGCCGGATTTGACGATGCTCTCGGGCAGGCCATGGGCGGAGTAGAGCACACGCAGCTTTTGCCCTGGCGCCTGGTCTTGCGCGGCTTCAATGGCGTCATCGACCAGGGTGGCATAGGCTTGGGCGAAGGCTGGATCGTCAGGCCAGCAGCAGAGCGTGGTGGTGGGTTTGGCGAGGCCCGCCTTGGCCGCCGCCTCGCGCCAGTTGGCCAGCGATGAGCCGGTGGTGGTGGTGGAAAATTGCGGGTAGAGCGGCAGTAAAATCACCCGGTCGGGATTCCAGGCCTTGACCTCGCGCACCGTTTGGGCGGCGAAGGGGTGCCAATAGCGCATGGCGGTGAAGCATTTCACCTCATCGCCTGTCTCGGCCATCAGCGCTGTCTCCAGCGCCCTGCCCTGCTCTTGCGTGAAGCCCAGAAGCGGCGATTTTCCGCCCATCAGCGCGTAATTTTCAATGGCTTGTTTCTCGCCCCGCCCGGCGATGAGCCGCGACAGCCAGACGCGCACGAACCAGGGCGCGCGGATGATCGCGGGGTCGGAGAACAGATTGACGCGAAAGGGCTTGATCGCGGCTTGGCTGTCTGGCCCGCCGAGATTGAACAAGACAATGGCAAGACGGCTCATGCGGCGCGGATCAACTCCATAAGGCGGGCGACATTGGCTTCTGGCACATCAGGGGTGATGCCGTGGCCGAGATTGAAGATATGGGGGTGGCCTTTGACGCTGTCCAGGATCCGCGCCACCGCCTCTTCCATGGCCGGCCCGCCGAGCTTGAGCAGCAGCGGGTCGAGATTGCCTTGGAAGATGGTGCCGGGCGGGCAGGCGGCCTGGGCGGCTTGGAGGTCGGTGGTGGTGTCGAGCCCGACGGCGTCGATGCCGGTTTCATGCACATATTCAGCGAGCATGAGCCCCGCGAGGCGCGGGAAGCCAATGAGTTTGACGTGCGGATGGCGGGATTTGAGCGCGCTGACGATGCGTTTGGTGGGGGATATGACCAGACGGCGGAAAATTTGCGGCGCGAAGATGCCGGCCCAGCTTTCAAACAGCATGAGGCAGTTGGCGCCGGCTTCAACCTGGCCAGATAAATATCCGATGGTCGCCTCGACCATGATCTCCATGAGCCCATCGACGAAGCCCGGGTCTTCGTAAGCCAGGCGTCTGGTACGGGGGAAGTCTCCGCCACCTTGGCCATCGAGCATGTAGCACGCCACGGTGGCGGGGGAGCCGGCAAAGCCAATGAGGGCGGTTTCACGGGGCAATGAGGCACGCAGGCGGCTCACGGTTTCGAGCACGGGGGCATAAATGCCCGGTGCGGCGCTCAGAGACAGGCTGGAGAGGGTTTCCAGCGGGGGCAGACGCGGGCCCTCGCCTTCGGCGAAGCGCAGCCCCTGCCCCAGTGCCATGGGCAGGATGAGAATATCGGAAAACAGGATCGCCGCATCGAACCCGAATTTGCGGATGGGCTGGAGGGTTACCTCCTCGGCCAAGGCGGGGTTGAGGCACAGAGAAATGAAATCTCCGGCCTGGGCGCGGGTGGCGCGGTATTCGGGCAAATAGCGCCCGGCCTGGCGCATGAGCCAAGTGGGCGGCGGCCAGCTTGCCTGACCGTTCAATGTTGAGATGAGGCGCATGCCCACCGCCCTAAACTCAATCCCACGAAGTGGAAAGAAGGGTTGAGGGGGTGGTACCCTGTGAATAACGGGGTTTAACGTGATGCCGATTTTTCCCCACAAACTTATCCACAGGAAGAAACCAAGGATAAACTGCTGTTTTTGCGGATTCCACACCCCTTATGCACAAGTTAGGGGATAAGTCGGGAGATTCATCCTCAGTTCGGCGGAAGTTAATTTTATCCACGCTTTTCAGATTTAGAGGGAAGCCGGGATGAGTTTTCCACGCTATTAACAGTCTTATGGACAGCGATAAGCTCAATATACACCTGATATCAGACGCCACGGGGGATACTTTGACCTCGCTTATCCGCGCGGCGGTGGCGCAGTTCGATGAATCGAGGGTGACCTATCACCGCTGGTCGCTGATCCGCTCACGGTTGCAGCTGCATAGGGTGTTTGAGGGGCTGGAGGCCGAGCCTGGGCCGGTTTTGTGCTCGCTGGTGGATGAGGCGTTGCGCCATGAGCTTGATGCCGTGTGCGCCCGGCTGGGCGTGCCGCTGCTGCATGTGCTCGACCCGGTGCTGGAGATGCTCCAAGCCCAGTTCGGCGCCCAGGCTAAACATAAGCCGGGGCGGCAATATGTGCTCGATGCCGATTATTTCCGCCGGATCGATGCCATGCATTATGTCATCAGCCATGATGACGGGCAGGCCAACCGGGGTATTTCGGACGCGGATGTGGTGTTGGTGGGGGTTTCGCGCTCATCGAAAACCCCGACCTGTTTTTATTTGGCGAACCGGGGGATCAAGGCGCTCAATATTCCCCTCGTGCCGGGTATTGAGCCGGTGGAGCTGGAACAGGATCCGCCCTGCCCTGTGATCGGCCTGACCATCGACCCGAAATCGCTCATTGATATACGCCGCCACAGGCTGCAGCTGATTGGCGGCGGGGCCAGCGCCGGGTTCGCGCGCACCGATACCAGCGATTATGTGGATTTTGAGGCGGTGGAGAAGGAATTGCTGTGGGCCAGGCGGCTGTGCAACGCCAAGGGCTGGCCGACCATTGATGTGACCCGCCGCTCGATTGAGGAAACCGCCGCCACGGTGCTGAAGCTGATGGAGAATTGGCACGCCAAGCGGGCCGCTAAGTAACTAAAATCATTAAAAGTTTTTGGGGGTGTGGACCCTTTTTTCAAAAAGGGTCCACGTAAGGACGCCGCCTTTTTTGTAAAAAAGGCGGCACCCAAAAAACTTTTGCTCCCAATTGAGTGTTTCCCTTGGCGGCGCTGGCGGGCGGGGATAAACACGGGGCGCCATGCAGGATATTGAACCCACGCGCTATGATTTCTCCGCCGCCGAGCCGCTTTGGCAGGCCGAATGGGAGAAAGCCGGCTGTTTCGCCGCCCCCGATGTGCCCACCGGCACCAAGCCCAAATATTATGTGCTGGAGATGTTCCCCTATCCTTCGGGGAAAATTCACATGGGGCATGTGCGCAATTACACGCTGGGCGATGTGGTGGCGCGCTATAAGCGGGCCAAGGGGTTTGATGTTCTCCACCCCATGGGCTGGGACGCGTTTGGCCTGCCCGCCGAGAATGCGGCCCGCGAAAACAATGCCAGCCCGGCCGAGTGGACTTATGCCAACATCGCCAATATGCGCGCGCAGCTCAAGCGCATGGGGTTCTCGCTCGACTGGTCGCGCGAGTTCGCGACCTGCGACGCCAGCTATTATGGCCAGCAGCAGAAGCTGTTTCTGGATTTCTGGCGTGCCGGGCTGGTGGAGCGGCGGGAATCTTATGTGAACTGGGATCCGGTGGATATGACCGTGCTCGCCAATGAGCAGGTGATTGACGGCCGGGGCTGGCGCTCGGGCGCGGTGGTGGAGAAGAAGAAACTCTCGCAGTGGTTTCTGAAAATCACCGATTTCGCGCCGGATTTGCTCGACGGGCTGAAGAGCCTGGAGCGCTGGCCCGAGCGCGTGAAGCTGATGCAGGAGAACTGGATTGGCTTTAGCCAGGGCGCCGAAGTGCGCTTTGAGCTGGCCGCGCCGGTGGGCGGCATTGGCGATGTGACGGTTTACACCACCCGGCCCGATACGCTGTTTGGTATGTCGTTTCTGGCCATTGCGCCCGAGCACCCGATTGCCAAGGCGGTGGCCGAGCGCCATGCCGGGGCGGCGGCATTTATTGCCGAATGCGCCAGCCAGGGGACTTCGGAGGCGGCCATTGAGGCGGCGGAGAAGAAAGGCTTTGATACCGGGCTTGAGGTGATCAACCCCTTTACCGGCCAGCGCTATCCGGTGTGGATCGCCAATTTCGTGCTGATGGAATACGGCACCGGCGCTATTTTCGGCTGCCCGTGCGGCGACCAGCGCGATTTGGAATTTGCCCGTAAATATGGGCTGAACGTGCCCGTGGTGGTGGCGCACGCGGGTGATGACGTCCCCGAGATCGGCGCCAAGGCGTTTGATGGCGAGGGGGTGATTGTCAATTCCGGGTTTTTGACCGGGATGCCCACGGCCAAGGCCAAGCCCGCCGCCATTGCCCGGCTGGAAGAGCTGGGGGTTGGCAAGGCGGTGACCAATTGGCGCCTGCGCGACTGGGGTATTTCGCGCCAGCGCTATTGGGGCTGCCCGATTCCGGTGATTCACTGCGAGGCTTGCGGGCCCCAGCCCGTGCCCGCCGAGGCGCTGCCGGTGACGCTGCCCACCGATGTGAGCTTCGAGAAACCCGGCAACCCGCTCGATCATCACCCGACCTGGCGGCATGTGGCTTGCCCGGCCTGCGGCGCGGCGGCCCGGCGCGAGACCGACACGTTCGATACCTTCATTGACAGCTCGTGGTATTTCGCCCGCTTCACCGCCCCCCAGGCGGCGACGCCGACCATGCGCGAGGCCGTGAACCATTGGCTGCCGGTGGATCAGTATGTGGGGGGGATCGAGCATGCGATTTTGCACCTGCTCTATGCCCGCTTCTTTACCCGCGCCATGCACAAGACCGGCCATGTGGCGGTGGATGAGCCCTTTGCCGGGCTGTTTACCCAGGGCATGGTGACGCATGAATCCTATAAGGATGAGCATGGCGCGTGGCTCTACCCCGATGAGGTGAGCAAGCAGGGGGATGTGACCACCCACCGCGTGACCGGCAGGCCGGTGAGCGTGGGACGGGTGGAGAAGATGTCGAAATCCAAGCGCAACACGGTGGACCCTAACATCATCATCGAGCGGTTTGGGGCCGATACGGCGCGCTGGTTCGTGCTTTCGGATAATCCGCCCGAGCGCGATGTGGAGTGGACGGAAGCCGGCGTACAGGGGTCTTATCGGTTTGTGCTGCGGCTGGCCAAGCTGGTGGAGCAGATTGGCGCTTGTGGTGTGCCGGGCGCGGTGGAGAGCTATGGCATGGAGGCCAGGAAGCTGCGCCAGCTGGCGCATCGCACCATTGCCGCCGTGACCGAGGCGATGGAGAGTTTTACCTTCAACGTGGCGGTGGCGAAGCTTTATGAGCTGGCCAATGCCATTGGCGGCTTGAGCGGCGAGGGCGCCGATGTGGCGGCCGCGCGGTTTGAGGCGGCGGAGATTATCGCGCATCTGGTGGCGCCGATGATGCCGCATCTGGCCGAGCATTTATTCGCCAAACTGCGCCCGGGCGCGGGGCTGATTGCCACCAACCCCTGGCCCGAGCCCGATCCGGCCTTGCTAGTGGTGGATGAGGTGACCATGGCCGTGCAGGTGAACGGTAAGCTGCGCGGCACCATGGTGGTGCCGGCGGGGCGAAGCGCGGAGGCCAATATTGCCGCGGCCAGGGAGGTGGTCTCGACATTGCTCGACGGGCAGACCATTGTGAAGCAAATCCATGTGCCGGACAGGATCGTGAATTTTGTTGTCAAACCGTCTTAAAGTCCTGGGATTTCTGGCGCTTGGCGCGCTGTCTGGCTGCGGGTTCGCGCCGCTTTATGGCGGCACGGCCGGCGGCCAGACCAGCGCGCGGCTGGATGAGGTATATGTGCCGGTTATTCCCGACCGCACAGGCCAGGTGCTGCGCGAGAGCCTGGAGACCAGACTCTCGCAAGGTAGTGGCCCGACCGCGCAGCTTTATCAGCTGAGCGTGCGCTATACGGTCAATCAGGAGAATGCCGGTATTCAGGCGGATAGCGCTTCGACGCGCACCCGGATTATTGGCACGGCTAACTGGCAACTGACCCCCATTGGCAACCCGGCGCATGTGCTGCTGAAAGGCACGAGCACCGCGATGAACGCGCAAGATATTGTAAATGAACAATATTTTGCGGTGACTCTGGGGGAAGAAACGATTGACCGGCAATTGGCCGATGATCTTTCAGCCCAGATTACCGACCAGCTGGCGGCCTGGTTCCGGGCGCATCCGAACGCATGAAACTCGATGCCGGGCGGATTGAGGGGTTTTTGAAAACTCCCACCGCGCCGATTGTGCTGCTGCATGGGCCAGATGCCGGCTTGGTGGCCGAGCGCGGGTTGCGGCTGGCGCGCAGCGTGGAGGGGGCGATCAACGACCCGTTCGCGTTTGTCGAGATGATCCGCCCTAACCCCGACGAGGTGCTGGCGGAGGCGACGGCGGCTTCGCTGACCGGTGGGCGGCGGGTGGTGCGTGTACGCGATGCCCATGAGGCGCTGGTGAAGGCGCTGGAGACGCTGGTGAAGCGCCCGCCCGAGGCTTTGGTGATTTTGGAAGCCGGGGAGCTGACGACGAAATCAAAGCTGCGGGGCTTGGCGGAAAAATCGCCCGATGTGGCGGCGATTGCCTGCTACGCGGTGGATGCCGCGCGGCTGCCGCAGGTGGTTTCGGCGCGGCTGCGGGGTCTGGGCGTGCAGATTGACCAGGAGGCGGCGGCCTGGGCGGGGCAAAATCTCTCGGGCGAGGAAGGGCCGTTGGGGCAGGCGCTGGAGGTTCTGGCGCTTTATGCCGGTGCGGAAAAGCGTATCGGGCTCGCCGATATTACCGCGATTTTGGCCGATGGCGGCGATGGGTCGATGAATGATGCCATTGATGCCGCGCTGACAGGCGATCCGGCGGTGGCGGACAAGGCGCTTTCGCTTAGTTTTGACGAGGGGATTTCGCCCGTGGGGGTGGTGCGGGTGCTGTTGACCGAGCTTTTGCGCCTGCGCGTGGCGGCGGGGGCGGTGGCCGATGGTGTGCCCGCCCAGGAGGCCATGAAGGCGATGCGCCCGCCGGTATTTTTCAAGCGCGAGGCGGTGGTGGGCAAAATGCTGCGGCTTTGGCCGCTGCCCGCGCTGGACCAGGCCATTGCCGCCGCGCTGAGCGCCGAGACGGCCTGCAAGACCACTCATATTCCCGATTATGAATATTGCCGCCAGACCTTGCTGGCCTTGGCGACGCGCGCGCGGGGGGCGGCGCGGCGCTTATAGCGGGCTGTTCATAGCCTATTGATGAAGCTGTGGCTCGTGCCATCTTTCGGCCGGTGCCAGGGCGGGGACCCGGCGGGTGGGCGATGGCGTTGGGGCCCGGTTTTGACCCAGACGGAAGCGCGCGATGAATTGTTCGAGCGCCTGGGCTTCATCGGCCAGGGAGTGGCTGGCGGCGGTGGCTTGTTCGACCATGGCGGCGTTTTGTTGGGTGACCTGGTCCATCTCCTCGATGGTGTGGCTGACCTGGGCGAGCCCTGCCGCCTGGGAACTGGCGGAGGCGGCGATGGTGCCGACCAGCTCGTTCAGATGCGTGATTTGGGCGACAATGCGGGCCAGGGCCTCGCCCGCTTCGCCGACCAGCCGCACGCCCGCGCCCACTTGGATGCTGGAGGTGGAGATGAGGGTTTTGATTTCCTTGGCGGCGTCGGCCGAGCGCTGGGCCAGCGCGCGGACTTCGGTGGCGACCACCGCGAAGCCGCGCCCGGCCTCGCCCGCGCGCGCGGCCTCGACCCCGGCATTGAGGGCCAGGAGATTGGTTTGGAAGGCGATTTCATCGATTACGCCGATAATGTTTTCGATTTGGCGGGAGGAGGATTTGATGCCGTCCATGGCGGAGACGGCGTCAGTCATGATGGTGCCGGAACGCTCGGCCGCGGCGCGGGCTTCGGCGGTGGCGTGGCGGGCATTGCTGGTGCCCTCGGCGGTTTGGCGCACGGTGTGGGTGAGGTCGGCGAGGGCGGCGCTGGTTTGGGAGAGTGACGCCGCCTGACGTTCGGTGCGCAGAGAAAGATCGTCAACGGCTTGCATCATCTCGCCGGCGCCGGCGCGCACGCCTTGGCCTGAGCGGGCGATGGCCTGCATGGTGCCCTCCAGTTGGGTGGCGGTGCTGTTGAAATCGGTGGCGAGCTTGGCGTAGGCCGCAGCCAGATGCTGGGTGAGGCGGGTGGTGAGATCGCCTTTGGCCAGCGATTCCAGCCCTTGGGCGAGGGCCGAGACGGCGCGCTGCTGGTCTTCGTGTAGTTTTGCCTGCTCGGCGGCACGACCGGCCCGTTCGCGCTCGGCGTTGTCGCGGGCGGATTGGGTTTCGGTTTCCAGCTGGCGTTTGGCTTTTGCGGCGTCTTTGAAGCTTTGCAGGCTATGGGCCATTTGACCGAGTTCGTCGGTGCGGGTGGTGGCGGGGATGGGGGTGTCGAGCGCGCCTTCGGCCAGGGCGCGCATGGCGTGGCTCAAACCCGCCAGCAGACGGGCGATATGAGCGCGGACGACCAGCACCTCGAGCATGTAAAGCAGGATGAGCGGCATGAAAATGGCCAGCAGAAACAGCGCGCTATGCAGGATTTGAGCGTCTACATCATCGATATACAGCCCGGTGCCGATGACCCAGCCCCAGGCGGGAACGGCGAGCGCGTAGGAGAGTTTGGGCTCGGGCTTGCCGCCGGGTGTTTTGGGGAATTCATAGAAATTGAACGCCGGATGACCGGACATGGCGGACGAGATGAGCGGCTGGTTGACCAGATGGCCTGACGGATCGCGGACAGTGAGCTTGTTGGTGCCGATCCAGGCTTTGTTGATATGGGCGAGGACGGTGCCATCTTTGGTGAAGACGAACAGATAATCGGTGCCGTTATAGCGCATGGCGCCGATGGCGGCGAGCGCGGCGGCCTGGGCTTGCTGGGTCGTCATGGCGCCGGTTTCGGCCTGGCGGACGTAATATTGCGCGATGCTTTGGCCGGTGGTGGCGAGGGCGATGATCTCGTTTTTGGTGGTGGCCATGGACAGACGGTCGCATTGCCAGAGCGAGGCGATGGTGCCGGTGCTCATGAGGGTGAGCGCCATGAAAAACAGCCCCATGAGCTGCCAGGTGATGGAAAGGCGCTGAAAGAAACGCGACATCTTGGCTCCTCGCTGCGGCCCCGGGGTTGGGGCATCGGCGAGAGCTTAGAGGGGGCGAGATAATGCGGCGTTAAAGTTTCGCCGATGCTTCACGTGAAGCATCGGCCTGTGGGTTAGCCGTTGAGCAGGGCGAGCAGGGAATCGAGCTGGTCGAGATCGGCGTAATTGAGGGTGACGGTGCCGCCTTTGCCGTTGAACTTGATCTGGACTTTGAGCCCGAGGCGCTCGGAGAGGTTGTTGGCCAGGGCGTCGATGTCGCTGTCTGATTGGACATGCACAGCGTGTGTGCGGCCCTCGCGCGCGGGGCGGGTGGCTTTGGCGGCCAGGGCCTCGGTCTGGCGTACGGAGAGGCCGCGCTTGACGACCTCGCGCGCGGCCTGAACTGGCTCGGGGTGGGTGAGCAGGGCGCGGGCATGGCCGGCCGAGAGCTCGCCTTGGCGGAGCATGATGCGCACGGCCTCGGGCAAGCCAAGCAGGCGCATGACATTGCCAATATGGGCACGCGACTTGCCGACCGCTTCGCCCAGGGCCTGCTGGGAGAGACGGAATTCCTCGATCAGGCGCTTATAGCCCTCGGCTTCTTCAATGGCGTTGAGGTCTTCGCGCTGGAGATTTTCAACCAGCCCGGCGGCCATGGCGTCGGTGTCCGAGAGAGGCCGGATGAGCACGGGCACCTCGTGCAATTTGACACGCTGCGAGGCGCGCCAGCGGCGCTCGCCGGCAATGATTTGGTAATGGCCGGCCTTGCCGGGATTGGGGCGCACCAGCAGCGGCTGCAAAATGCCGCGCTGGGCGATGGAGTCGGCCAGCTCCTGGAGGGCGGTTTCGTCCATCTCCTGGCGGGGCTGGAAGGGGCTGGGTTCGAGCACATCGACCGGCAAATGCTGCACGCCGGCGGCGGTGACGGTGGTGGGGACGGCGGCTTCGCCCAGCAGGGCGGCCAGGCCGCGGCCCAGGCGTTTTGGCGGTTCTTTCATGCTTGTGCCCAGAGGTTTTTCGCGCGCGCGCGGGTCAGGAATTCGGCCGCCAGAGCCAGATAGGCCTGGGCGCCGGCGGAACGGAAATCATAGAGCAGCACCGGGATGCCGTGGCTTGGGGCCTCGGTGATGCGGATGTTGCGGGGGATGGCGGTGTCGAACACCTTGTCTTTGAAATAGGCGCGGACATCGGACGAGACTTGCTCGGACAGGTTATTGCGCTTGTCGGTCATGGTGAGGACGATGCCTTCGACCTCGAGCCCCGGGTTGAGGGCGCGCTTGACCATGTCGATGGTTCGCATGAGCTGGGAAATGCCTTCGAGGGCGAAAAACTCGGCTTGCAGGGGAATGAGCACGGCATCGGCCGCGACCAGCCCGTTGAGCGTGAGCAGACCAAGGCCGGGAGGGCAATCAATGAGCACGAGGTCGGCATCGAGCGCTTGGTCGAGCGTGTCGCGGAGCAGGAATTCGCGGCGCTCGGTTTGGCCAAATTCGAGATCGGCGCCGATCAGGTCGGCGACGGCGGGGATGATGGTGAGGTTTTCGACGCTGGAATTTTGTGAGGCGTCTTCGAGTGTCGCATCGCCCGCCAGCAGGGCGTAAGAGCCGCCATTGCGGGCTTCGGGGTCGATGCCGAGGCCGGTGGAGGCGTTGCCTTGGGGGTCGATATCGATGAGCAGCACCTTGGCGCCGCCAACCGCGAGCGCGGCGGCCAGGTTGATGGCGGTGGTGGTTTTGCCCACCCCGCCTTTCTGGTTGGCGACGGCAATGACGCGCGGGCGTTTAGAGGGGGCTGGCATGGCGGATCTCGCTCAGTTTCAGGATGCAGCTCTCGTCATCGGATGAGGCGAGGCGCTCATAGCTCATGTGCCAGAGGCGGGTGGCGGCCGTCAATTCATCGGGGGCGGTGCGGCCTTTGGGGAAGAGACAAAAACCATCCTCGGTGAGCAGCGGCGCGGCGAGGCCGAGTAATTTATCGAGCGGGGCCAGGGCGCGGGCAGTGATGAGGCGGGCGGGGTCCAGCTTGGCGGCTTCGATGCGGCAATTGTGAATTTTTGCCGGTGCGCCGGTTTGGCGGGCGGCTTCGAGAAGGAAGGCGGCTTTGCGGGCGTCGGATTCGATCAGCTCGAATTTGATGCCGGTGGCGATGCACAGCACGAGGCCGGGAAAGCCGGCGCCGGAGCCTAGATCGATGGCGCGATCGAGATTTGGCGGCAGGAAGGGCAGCAGGCGGAGAGAATCCTCGATATGGCGTGCCCAGAGATGGGGCAGATCGGATTTGCTGATGAGGTTGATGCGCGGTGACCATTTGGCCACCAGATCGGCGAACAGGCGGAGTTTTGGGTCTTGCATGGCTCAGGCGGCGCGGCGGTTTTTTTTGAGCGCCGCGAATACGGCGCCGAGGGCGGCGGGGGTCATGGCCTCGATGCGTCCGGCTTCGGCGAGGTTGCGCGGGCGGGCGCGTTCGAGCTTTTCGCGGATTTCGTTGGAGAGGCCGCCGACCGCGCCATAATCGAAATGCGCGGGGATCAGCACGGCCTCATCCTTGGCGCGGGCGTTGATTTCAAGCTCCTGGCGCTTGAGGTAGCCAGCATAATGGAGATCGGCGCGCAGGATGTTGGCGGCCCGGCTTTCGCCCTCAGGTGTGCCGTTGAAGCCCGAGATTTCGGCGGTGAGGGCGGCAAATACCGTCTCGCGTTCGCCGCCGACACAGCCCCAGCCCAGTCCCTTGGGCGTGAGGCGCAGCTCGGCATTATCGGCGCGGAGCTTGAGGCGGTATTCGGCGCGGGAGGTGAACATGCGGTAGGGCTCGGTGACGCCCTGGGTGACCAGATCGTCGATCATCACGCCGATATAGGCATCATCGCGCGCGAGCCGCACCGGGGTGGTGCCCCCTGCCCTGCGCGCGGCGTTCAGCCCGGCGATCAGCCCTTGGGCGCCGGCTTCCTCGTAGCCGGTGGTGCCGTTGATTTGGCCGGCCAGATAAAGCCCAGGCACCGTGCGCACGGCCAGGGAATGGTCGAGCGCGCGGGGGTCGATATAGTCATATTCAACCGCGTAGCCGGGGCGGAGAATGACCGCGCGCTCAAGGCCGGGGATGGAGCGGATCATGGCTTGCTGCACGTCCTCGGGCAGCGAGGTGGAGATGCCGTTGGGGTAGATGGTGTCGTCTTCCAGCCCTTCGGGTTCGAGGAAGATCTGGTGGCGCTCCTTGTCGGCGAAGCGGACGATTTTATCCTCGATGGAGGGGCAGTAGCGTGGGCCGCGGCCAGCGATGGCGCCGCCATAGAGCGCGGATTTGAGGAGATTCTCGCGGATGAGGCGGTGGGTTTCCTCGGTGGTGGCGGTGATGCGGCAGGAGATTTGCGGATTGGTGACCGCGCGGGTGAGCGCCGAGAACGGCTCGGGCGGGGTTTCGCCTTGGTCTTCGGGGAGGTTTTGCCAGTCGATGCTGGCTTTGGACAGGCGCGCGGGCGTGCCGGTTTTGAGCCGGCCAAGCGGCAGGGTGAGCGCGGCCAGGCTCGCGGCCAGGGCTTTGGAGGGCGCGTCATCGGCCCGGCCGCCAGGGATGGCGCGATGGCCGAAATGCAACACGCCGTTGAGGAAGGTGCCGGTGGTGAGCACAACCGCGCCCGCGCGCAGCGTTTGGCCGAGGGCGGTGGTGATGCCGGATATGCCCCCTGCCCCATCGCGCAGCAGGCCTGTGGCTTCGGCTTCGAGGATGGTGAGGTTGGGCTGGTCGCGCAGCAGGCGCTGGATGGCGGCGCGGTAGAGCGCGCGGTCAGCCTGGGCGCGGGGGCCGCGCACGGCCGGGCCCTTGGTGCGGTTGAGCAGTTTGAAATGGATGCAGGCGGCATCGGCGGCTTTGGCCATCAGGCCGTCGAGCGCGTCAATCTCGCGGACCAGATGGCCCTTGCCGATGCCGCCAATGGCGGGGTTGCACGACATTTCGCCCAGACGGTCGGCGCGGTGGGTGACGAGGGCCGTGTGGGCGCCAAAACGGGCCGAGGCGGCGGCGGCCTCGGTGCCGGCATGGCCGCCGCCAATGACGATGACATCAAATTCCATGGCGGGCGTTTAGCGCGTTTGACGCGCGCGGGCTATGGTTTTCAGTGCTTCACGTGAAGCCCTCAACGAGACTGGCCTTGGGTGTGCCGCGCTGGCGGTGCAGGCGGCCGAGGCACCGTGTGATGCGGTGCCAGTGGGGAATATCGTTGTCTGGGCAGTATTGGTTAGATTTCAATATGTTAGGTTGATGGTTTGGTCAAAACCATGGCCACGAAGCGGTGCGGCGGGGGGGTAAGACCCCGCCCACGGCCTTTATGCGTTTAAATGGCGATGCGGACGCCAAGCTCAACCACGCGGTCGGAGGGGATGCGGAAGAATTCGGTGGCGGGGATGGCGTTGCGGGCCATGAACAGGAACAGCCAGCGGCGGATGAAGCGGAGCTTGGGCACGGAGGCCGGCACCACGGTTTCACGGCCGAGGAAATAGCTGGTTTGCATGGGTTTATAGTCGATGCCGTGGGCGGACAGACCCTCGAGGGCGCGGGGGACGTCCGGGCTTTCCATGAAGCCGTAGAAGAGGGTGATTTTATAAATACCGTGGGCGGCTTCCTCGACGCTGACGCGGGCATCGGGCTCGGCATAGGGGACATCGAGGTTGCGCACGGTGACGAACAGCACCTGCTCGTGCAGCACCTTATTGTGCTTGAGATTATGCAGCAGCGCGTTGGGCACGAAATCGAGATTGCCGGTCATGAACACGGCGGTGCCGGGCACGCGCACGGTGCGCGATTGCGGCAGGCGCCCGAGGAACGAGCTGAGCGGCAGAGAATCCTGCACCCAGCGGGCCATGATGAGCCCACGGCCGCGCTGCCAGGTGGTCATGACGGTGATGATGCTGAAGCCGATGGCCAGAGGTACCCAGCCGCCGGCGAAGATTTTGAGCGAGTTGGCCGAGAAGAAGGCGAAATCGGCGATGCCGATGGCACCGAACAGCGCGATGGTGGCGGGGCGCGACCAGCCGAAACGGCGGCGATAGACGAAGGCCGCGAGGGTGTTGTCGCACAGGAAGGTGCCGGTGACCGCGATGCCGTAGGCCGAGGCCAGGGCGGCGCTGGATTTGAAGGTGAGCACCAGCAGCACCACCCCGGTGGCCAGGATCATGTTGATCTGGGGGACGTAGATCTGGCCCTGCTCGAGGGCGCTGGTGTGGCGCACTTCCATGCGCGGCAGCAGGCCGAGCTGCACGCAGGTGCGCGAGACGGTGAAGGCGCCGGTGATGACCGCCTGGCTGGCGATGACGGTGGCGGCCGTGGCCAGGATGATCATGGGCACTTGCAGCACGTGTGGGGCCAGCTTGTAGAACGGATTATCGGCCGTGGAGGGGTTGGCGATGACCAGCGCGCCCTGGCCATAATAATTGAGCAGCAGGCAGGGCAACACGAAAAACAGCCAGCTGATGCGGATGGGCTTGCGGCCGAAATGGCTCATGTCGGCGTAGAGCGCCTCGGCGCCGGTGACGGCCAGAACCACGGCGCCCAGGGTGATGAAGGCGATTTGGTCGTGGTGGATGATGAAGGCGAGACCGAAATAGGGGTTGATCGCCTCGAGCACGAAGGGGTGATGAATGACCTGGCCCAGGCCGAGAACACCCAGCACCAGGAACCACACCACCATGATGGGGCCAAAGGCCTTGCCGACCGTGGCGGTGCCGTGTTTTTGCACCAGGAACAGCACCACGATGACGATGAGCGCGATGGGCAGCACGAGGTGGGAGGTTTCGGGGGAGACGACCTCGATGCCTTCGACCGCCGAGAGGATGGAGATGGCCGGGGTGATTACGCCATCGCCGAAGAACAGGCCGGCGCCGATGACGCCGATCATCATCAGCACGTAGCGCGTGCGCTCGGCGCGGGCGGCGCGTGAGGCGAGCGCCATGAGCGAGAGTGTGCCGCCTTCGCCGTTATTATCGGCGCGCATGATGAAGGTGACATATTTGAGGGTAACGGTGATGATGAGCGCCCATGAGATGAGCGAGAGGATGCCCAGAATATCGGGCGCGGTGAGCGGCCCGCCGGAAAGATAGGCCAGGCTGGCTTGCAGCGCGTAAAGCGGGCTGGTGCCGATGTCGCCGTAAACCACGCCGAGGACGCCGATGAGCAGGCCAAGGCGGAGTTTCTCGGCCTGGCCGTGGACGGCGGTTGCACTGGTCATTTATGAATTTCCTGTCACTGGAACGGCGCTGCTGTAGCTTTTTGGCACCCAGGCGGCAAGGGCCGGCTCACGGGGCGGCGGTGGGGGCGGTTAGGGGGTTGGGCAGAAGCATGTAAAGCCGGCCTGGCTCGCGCATGATGCCGGCGGTGGTTTCGGCGTCCGGTCCGGCGCCGAAGAACAGGTCGGCCTTGGCGGCGCCGGAGATGCCGCCGCCTGTGTCTTGCGCGATGGTGAGGCGCGCGATGGGGGCGTTGGTGACCGGGTCGGTGGTGGTGAGGAAGATGGGTGTGCCCAGCGGGATGACCGATTTGTCGACCGCCAGGGAGCGTCCGGCGGTGAGCGGCACGCCGAGCGTGCCGGGGGCGCCTTCGTCATCGGGGAGTGGGCCGAGGGGGCGCAGATATACGTAATTCTGGTTCTGCTCCATCAGGGCCTGGGCCTGGGCGGGGTTGGCGTGCAGCCAGGCCGCGATGCCTTGGAAGCTGACCTGATCGGGGGTGATGTCGCCATTTTGCACCAGTAGCCGGCCGATGGGGGTGTAGGGCTGGCCGTTATCGCCATCGAAGCCGACGCGCAGGGTTTTGCCGTTGGCCAGCAGGATGCGCCCCGAGCCCTGGATTTGCAGCATGAAGGCATCGACCGGGTTGGTGAGATAGGCGGTGACGGGCGCCTTGCGGGTGAGCGCGCCATGGTCGATGGCGGCGCGTGGCAGGGCGGCGAGAGAGGCAACCGCCGGTTTGGCGTAAAGGGGCACGCGGTAGCCGGGACCGATGTTTTTGGCGCCAGGATATTCGGGCTCGAAATAGCCGGTGATGAGGGCGGGATCGGGCAGGGCGTAGGCGGTGAAATCGGTTTCGAAGAACTGGCGCGCGGCGGCTTCGTCGTTGGGGGCGATGGCTTGGGCGGCGGCGCACACGGCCTGCCACTGCCCGGCCTGGCCGGCGGCCGACTGGGCGAGGCCGGTGCCGCCGAGCGAGGTGTCGGGAGGCATCTGGTCGATGGTTTTGCAGCCCAGCACGAAGGCCTTGAGGGCTTGGGCGGTGTCATCTTGCTGCCAGCCGGGCAGAGAGGCGGTGGCGATGGTGGCGCCGGGCGGGGTGCCGGGCAGCGCGGCCAGCGGCGAGGGCGGGCCCAGGGGCACGCAGGCGGTGGCGGCGAGAACGGGCAGGCAGGCGAGCAGACGGCGCATCTTCACCCCATGCGTGCGGCGGCGAGGCGCCAGGTGAGATCGGGCGATTTGAGATCGCGCTCGAAGGTCCAGAGGTCGGTGATTTCGGCCACGGCTTCGCTGCCCTGGAGCGGTGTGCCGGTGGCGTCGAGCGTGACATTCACCTGATCGGAGACGAAGCGCACCACTACGGCGGCCAGCTCGCCGGCGAGCTGGGCATCCTCGATGGCGGCGGTGAGGATGGATTTGATCTCCGTGCGGTGGCGCTCATGGGCGGCTTCGCGGGCGGAGATGGCGGCCTCGAAGGTTTGATAGACATGCGCGGCCAGCAGGGGTTTGAGGGCCGCGCGATCACCGGCGGCAAAGCCGGTGACGATGGCGCGGAAGGCGGTTTCGGCCTGGGCGAGGAAGTTCGGCGGGTCGAAATGCGGGTCGCGGTTGACGATTTGCATGAGTTTGGCGCCGAGCGGGGAGCGCGGGTCGGGCACGGGGCGGCCTGAGGGCTGGGCGGTGGCCTCACCCTCGATGACCGGCCCGGGCGCGCGGGCTTGCGGGGCTAAAGGCGGACGTTCGAAGCCCACGCGCCGGCCGAGCACGCTGCGCAGGCGCAGCACCAGGAACAGCGCGATGCCCGCGAACAGGACCAGGGCGATGGGGAACCCGCCCACTGATTGAAATGCACCTGACGGCAAGGTCAACCTCGATTGCGTTGCATACGGGCTACAGGCTTAAATGAAACCGCGGCGTTGATCCAGGCGGGTGTGCGCCGAGGGGAGAAATTGACGGCGCGCCACCCTGGCCGCGCCTTGAATGTTGGGGCGATCATGTATCTGCTGCGCCATGGGCAAAGCTATTTTAATTTGCACTTCACCGAAACCCGGCGCGATCCGGGGATTGAGGATCCGGAGCTGACCGCGCTGGGGCGTGAGCAGGCACAACAAGCCGCGCGAGCGCTGGAGGAGCGCGAGATTACGCGCATTATTGTCTCGCCCTATACCCGTGCCTTACAGACGGTGGAGCCGTTTTTGGGCCGTGGGGTGCCGGTGGAGGTGTGGCCAGGCGTGCGCGAACGCACCGCCTTTGTGTGCGATGTGGGGTCGCGCCCCGATGAGCTGGCGGCACGGTTTCCACGCTACCGGTTTGACCATTTGCCCCCGCGCTGGTGGCATGACGAGGTGGAAAGCGAAGCCGAGACCGTGGCGCGCGCCGAGGCTTTTCGCGCCGCTATGCGGGAGGTGGACCATGAGACCACGCTGCTGGTCAGCCATTGGGGGTTTATTCTGGCGCTGACCGGCATTTCGGTGATGAATGGCAGGTTTATCGAGTATGATCTGGCGAGCCCGCCGCCGGAAAATTTGGTGTGGCGCCCATGAGCGCGCTGCTGGAGGCCGATGAGCCCGCGCCGGTGGAATTGCTGCGGGCCGCGGGAGAGAGCCCGTTTTTGCTCACCGCCGACCATGCGGGGCGGCTAATTCCACGCGCGCTGGGGGATTTGGGCGTGGGCGAGGCGGAGCAGGCGCGCCATATCGGCTGGGATATTGGCATTGCGGGGGTGACGCGGCGGCTTTCGGCGGCGCTGGATGCGACCGCCGTGCTGCAGCGTTATTCGCGGCTGGTGGTTGACTGCAACCGTAAGCCCGGCATGACCAGCGCCTTTGTGACACTGAGCGAGACAACGCCGGTGCCAGGCAATGAAGGGCTGGACGAGGGCGCCAAGGCGGCCAGGGTGGCGGCGATTTTTGCGCCTTATCACGACACCATAGCGCGGCTGATAGGGGCCAGGACGCGCACGGTTTATGTGGCCATGCATAGTTTCACCCCGGTTTACATGGCCAAGGCGCGGCCGATGCATGTGGCGGTGCTGTATAACCGCAGGCCCGCGCTCTCAAGGGCGCTGGCAGGATTGCTGCGCGCCGAGGGCGGGCTTGTGGTGGGCGAGAACGCGCCCTACCAATTGGGCGATGACACTGATTACGGCGTGCCGGTGCATGCCGAGGCGCGCGGGCTTGACTATGTAGAGATCGAGATCCGGCAGGATTTGATTGCCCATGAGGATGGCCAGGCCGAATGGGCGGCGCGGCTGGCGCGGCTGTTGCCCGTGGCGCTGGAGGCGGTGGGCGAACAGGCGGAGGCGTGAAGGCGATGGCGAAGGGCGGGGCGCGGGGCGGTAAGCCAGGCAAGGCCGGGGGCGGCGCGGACCCGCGCGGGCGGCTTTGTTTCATCGACCGCATTGACGAGGCCGGGGTGGGCGGCTGGGCCGTGGATTTTGACGCGCTGACGGCCAGCCTGAAGTTGAGGGTGCTGGTGGATGGGGTGATTGAGGATGTCATTACCTGCGACCTGCACCGCGAGGATGCCAGGCTGATTAACCTGCACAATGACCGGATCGGCTTTTATTATAATATTCCCGACCGCTACCGGGATGGTCTTCGCCATTTGCTGACTTTTGCCACGTTGGATGGCGAGGCGATGGCGCTTTCCTCGCGCAATGGGGCCATGGCGGCGTTGAATTTTTGCCTGAACAAGCCCGTGCGCGTGGAGGCGGTGCTGGATGGCATGATCGATGGGTTGATTCAGGGCTGGGTGCTGCGCGTGGATGAGCGGGCCGGAACCCGCACGGGAGGCGCCAAGATTCTGGTGACCGTGGATGGCCAGCCCGTGGCGGAGCTGGTGGCCGACCAGTACCGGGCCGATGTGGCAGCCGAGGTGGCGTGCGATGCCGCGTGTGGATTTTATTATGCGCCCCCGCCCGAATTGCAGCGCCGCCGGCGGGCGAGCTTCAGGTTTTTCACCCTGCCCGACCGTCAGGAGCTGAAGGGCAGTCCGCTCGAGATTATTTATCCCGATGAGGCGGGGCGCGAGAAAATTGAGCAGATGATGGAGCGGGCGAACGAGTTGTTCGCTTTTGCTTATAAGCTGCGCAAGGATTTGCAGGCAGTGCTGCCGCGCGCGCGCTATATGCTGGCCGATTATCAGCGCTGGGCGGCGGTTTCGGGCCCGCTTGCCCTGCCCCGCGCCGTTGCCCGCTATGGCGCCCTGCCCTGCCCCGCGCCGCTGGTTTCGATCATTTGCCCGGTGTACCGGCCAGAGATTGGGGCGTTTTTGGCGATGGTGGATTCGGTGCGCGCGCAAAGCTATGCGCACTGGGAGCTGGTGCTGGTGGATGACGCCAGCCGCGATGAGCGCCTGAGCCAGGTGATGGCGGAACTGGCGCGGGCGGAGCCGCGGATAAGGCTGGTGGCGCGCAGGAAAAATGGCGGTATCGCGCGGGCGAGCAATGACGGGCTGGCGGCGGCCGCGGGCGCGCTGGTGGCGTTTTTGGACCATGATGACATGCTGGCGCCTGAAGCGCTGGAGATTATGGTGCGTGCCCAGGGAGCAACGGGTGCCCGGCTGCTTTATTCGGACGAGGATAAAATAGAGCGCGGCGGTGCGCGGGGTGAGCCGCATTTCAAGCCTGACTTTAATTACCGGCTGTTGCTGGAGCTGAATTATATTTGCCATTTCGTGATGGTGGAGACTGTGCTGGCGCGCGCGGCGGGCGGGTTTGACGCGGCGTTTGACGGCGCGCAGGACCATGATTTTCTGCTCAGGCTGGTTGAGAGGGTGGCGCCTGGGGAGATTCATCATGTGCCTGAAATTCTCTATCATTGGCGCAAGAGCGGGGTCTCGACGGCGGCGGCGGGGGCGGCGGCAAAGCCGCGGGCGGTGAGCGCGGGCGAGGCGTTGGTGGCGGCGCATCTGGCCCGGCGCGGCTTGGCGGCGGAGGTGACCGCGCGCCGGGGGGTGACTTGCTACGACGTGCGGTGGCGGGTGGAGGCGAAGCGGCGCAAAGGGCACAAGGTGTCGATTTTGATACCGTTCAGGGATCACATTGAGATGACGGCGGCGTGTGTGGCGGCGGTGCGACGCTGGACCAGGGATGTGGCTTACGAAATTATTTTACTTGATAACTGGTCGACCAGCGGTGAGGCGGAGCGGTTTTGCGCGGCGCAGGCCAATTTGGAAAACACCAAGGTCATACGCATTGCCGAGCCGTTCAATTATTCGCGCATTAACAATATTGGCGCGCGGGCGGCCGAGGGAGAGTTTTTGTTGCTTATGAACAATGATGTGTTCGTGGGCGATGAGGGCTGGCTGGCGCGGCTGGTGGATGAGGCGCTGGCCGATGAGCGCGTGGGCGCGGTGGGGGCCAAGCTGCTTTACCCCAATGGCACTGTGCAGCATGCCGGAGTGGTGCTGGGCGTGGGCGGGGTGGCTGACCATGCGTTTCGGGCCATAGCCGGCGATGCGCCGGGTTATATGATGCACGCCTGGACGGCGCAGGAGGTTTCGGCGGTGACGGGCGCTTGCATGCTGGTGCGTAAGGCCGCTTTTGAGGCGGTGGGAGGGCTTGATGAGGCCGAGCTGACCATTGCGTTCAACGACATTGATTTGTGCGTGAAGCTGCGTGAGGCGGGATGGAAAATTATGTTTGCCCCGGAATGTGTGGCTGAGCACCGGGAAAGCATGAGCCGGGGCGATGATTTTGACGACGCCAAGATCGCCCGGTTTATGTTAGAGAACGAGGTGATGCGGAGCCGGTATCCGGCGGTATTGGCGCATGACCCGTTTTATAGCCCGCATTTCTCGCGCGAGGGGGGGGTTTATCGTGAGTTGCGCGTGGTGCGGCCGGGAGAGTTGTAGGCTTTTGGCGGCGATAGGACGGTGGTTCTAACATCCTGGTTTTAAACGGTTGGTTTGGCCAGGAGCGGCGAGGTGAGCGCTGGATGCCTCAGGTGCGCGCCAGCCGCTTGGCGGTTTGCAGGAGTATGCGCCGGTCGTCGGCGGAGCAGGCGCGGTAGAGGCGGATAAGGGCCAGCTCGTCGCCTTGTAATGATCCGGTTTCACCGGAAACGAGATAGCCGAGCGAGGTGTTGAGCACCTTGGCGATGCGTTCCATATTTTCGCGGATCTGGCCGGCGCGGTCGGTTTCCCATTGGGCGATGGCGGAGCGCGAGACGCCCAGTTTTGCAGCGAATTCGTCCTGCGTCATGTTGGCGGCGAGGCGAAGCGCGCGGATGCGTGCGCCGATGGTTTCGTCTGGGGTCTGTTTCCTGGGTGGCATGATGATCTTCTAACATGGCTCATAACAAACACAATGTTAGTATTGCTTGACAAGCTTGGTTAGCAATACTAACAAACTGACGTCGGGTAACGATGTGAGGAGAGGCAATGCCACAGGCGAGGCAGTGGTCGGCGGTGGCTGACCGGGTGATTTGCGACATGCGGGCGGGCGGGGAGAGCTGGGCGGCGATTGGGCGGGCGCTGGGGCTCTCGCGCAGTACGGTGATTGAGCGCGGGCGGCGGCTGCGTGCCGTGGCGCCGCCGCCGCCCCGGCCGGTGCTGAAGAATGAGGAGGAGGAGATGCTTAAAGACCCTAACCGCCCGCCTTTGCGCGCGGGTCATCCTTTGACCTGGGGGTTGCTGACTGATGAGGCGTTTCCGGAAGGAGAAATTACGTGAACAAAACAGCAACAGTATTGCCGGTGGGGCAGGATATGGGGTCGGGCGCGCGGAGGGATGGTGTGGCACGCCGGGTGGTGATGACAGCGGATGAGCTTGTGGCGCGCTTGGAGGCGGCCGGCGCGACGTTGCTCGCCCTACCCTCGCGCGGTTATTCGACAAGGCTGCGCACCATGCATTTCGATGTGGTGCATACGGCGCTTGATGCTTATGGCTGGCAGGCGCCGGCTTTACGCCCACCGATGCCGGGCGCGCGTGCGATCAGCGATATGGATGAGGTGTTTTCCTGGCTTGGGCTTATTCCGGAACAAAAATATATGCTGCGGCGGATATTGGGCGCCCGGGCGCTCGTGCATCCGCTGACGGGGCGGCATTTGTTTCCGTGGCGAAAGCTTGGAATGCTGTTGGGGGCTGATCATAAATCGGTGCAGAGATGGCATGGGCAGGGGCTGGAGATTTTATGCGCGAGGCTTGCGATGGATGAGGGGGGGTAAAATAAAATCTAACATAATGTTATTTATGCTTGCCCACATGCCCCAGTTAAGCGTATAGATTGCGGCATACTGGTTCTACTGGTCAGAGACGCAGGGTTGATTGACATTGCACGGTGAGGCGGGGTTTTTGGAATTTGCCCGCCATGCGATGGCAGACCGTGGGTGCTGGCCGGCGGCGCACCATGAGTTGTTGATTGGCCGGTTGCAGGAGGTGCTGGATGGCACCTGCGACCGGCTGATGGTGCAGATGCCGCCGGGGTCGGCGAAATCGACTTATGGGTCGGTGTTGTTCCCGGCCTATTTTTTGGCGCGTCAGCCGCGCGGGCAGGTGATTGCCACGGCGCATACGGCTTCGTTGGCGTCTTATTTTGGGGAACGGGTGCGCGGGGCGCTGGTGGAGCACGGTGGATGGCTGGGGTGCGCGCTGGCCAAGACGGCGAAGGCTTCGTCGCGGTTTAGTTTGGAGGGCGGCGCGGAATATTTCGCCACCGGCGTGCGCGGGCCGATTACCGGGCGGCGGGCGGATTTGATCATCATCGATGATCCGGTGAAATCGTGGGCGGAGGCGGAGAGCCGGGTGGCGCGCGATGCGCTCTATGACTGGTACCGCGCTGAGTTGACGGCGCGGTTGAAGCCCAAGGGGCGGATCGTGCTGATCATGACCAGGTGGCATGAGGATGATCTGGCGGGGCGCCTGATGGCGGCGGAAGGCGGATGGCAGGTGCTGCGGCTGCCGGCCCTGGCTGAGGCGGATGATCCGCTGGGACGCGCCCCGGGCCAGGTGCTGTGGCCGGAATGGCAGGGCGAGGACGAAATCGCGCGCCGCCGCCAGGAGGTGGGGGAGAGGGCGTTCAGCGCCATGTATCAGCAATCGCCCAAGCCGCCTGAGGCGTGTTTGTTCAGGACCGAGCAGATAAAGCTTTTGCCCGAGGCGCCGGCCACGCGGGTGAGCGTGAGGGCCTGGGATTTTGCCGCCAGCCTGCCCGCCCCAGGCCGAACGCCGGACTACACGGTGGGGCTCAAGCTGGGGCAGACCTTGGATGGGGTGGTGGTGATTTTGGATGTGGTGCGGTTTCAGGCCGGGCCCGCAGAGGTGGAGGCGCGGCTGCAGGAGACCGCGCGCCGCGATGGCCAGGCCACTCTGGTGGGGTTGCCGCAAGACCCCGGACAGGCCGGAGCCGCGCAGATTGTGCATTTGAGCAAGGGGTTGGCGGGGTTTCGGATTATGACCAGCCCTGAACGCGAGGCCAAGCTGGTGCGGGCTTTGCCCGCCGCCACGCAGATGGATGCTGGCAATATCGCCATGGTGGCGGCGCCCTGGAACGACGCGCTGTTGGCGGAGCTGCGGGCGTTTCCGGGGGGCGCGAAGGATGACCAGGTGGATGCATTCTCACGCGCGGTGAACACGTTGGCGACCATGGGTGGCGTGCCGGCGCGGCGGATGAATACCGCGCTGTTGGCGCGGTAAGGGAAGAACGCGCCTTTGGCGTGATAAACGGGAAAGAGCGGCATGTTCGATACGATTTGTGCGACGATTCCCGCGGATCCGGCGTTTCCGGCGCGGGTGGGGCGGTTGGAGATTTTGCGCCGTGTGCTGGATGGCACGCTTTATGACAATCTGCCGTATCAATTTTATGAGGAACGCAACGGTGCGGGAGAATATGTGCCGCTGCGCGACCGGCGACCTTCGGTACGTTATGGGTTGTGCCGGATTGTGGTTGAGGATTCGGTGGCGCTGCTGTTTTCAGCGGGGCATTTTCCGAGCCTGGACGCGGAGGATGCGGCGTTGGTGCGGTATCTTAACGATATCATGGCCGAAGCGCGGCTGAATGAGGTGATGATTGACGCCGCGCTGCGGGGCGCGGTGGGGTCGGTGGCTGTGTTGTTCAGGGTGCTGCGGGGGCGGGTGTTCTTCTCGGTGCTGGAGAGCCAGTATTTGACCCCCGTGTGGTGTGCCGCCGAGCCCGATGCGCTGGCGCAGGTGACGGAGCGCTATAAGGTGAGCGGCGCAGACCTGGCCGCGCAGGGGTATGGTGATGTGGATCCCGCCGGGATTTATTGGTTTCAGCGTGTATGGGACGCGCAGGCGGAGACTTGGTATCGCCCCTGGCCGGTGAATGACCCGTTTGCCGAGCCGGTGCGCGACGCGGCGCGCAGCGTGGAGCATGGGTTGGGGTTTGTGCCGCTGGTGTGGATCAAGAATTTGCCGGGCGGCGATGGGGTTGATGGGGCTTGCACGTTCAGGGCGGCGATCGAGACCAATATCGAGATTGATTATCAGCTCAGCCAGGCTGGGCGGGGGCTGAAATATTCATCGGACCCGACGCTGCTGATCAAGGAGCCGGCGACATCGGATTCGGAAATCGTGAAAGGCGCCGGCAATGCGCTGGTGGTTTCGGAAAAGGGCGATGCCAAGCTGCTCGAGATTGGCGGCACCGCCGCCGAGGCGGTGATTTCTTATGTACGCACGTTGCGCGAACTGGCGCTGGAAAGCGTGCATGGCAACCGCGCCAGTGCCGACCGGCTGACAGCCGCGCAAAGCGGCCGGGCGCTGGAGATGATGAACCAGGGGCTGATCTGGCTGGCCGATAATCTGCGGATTTCTTATGGCGATGGCGGTGTGCTGGCGTTGATGAAGATGGTGGTTGCGGCGTCGCGGGTGTTTCCGCTTACCGTGATGGGTGAGCGTGTGCCGGCTCTGGATGTTGGGCAACGGCTGAAACTGCGCTGGCCGAGATGGTATCCGCTCTCGGCGGATGACCGGCTGAAAGAGGCGCAGGCGGTGGCGACGCTGGTGAATGCCGGGCAGATTTCGCGGGAGACGGCGCTGAAGACGATCGCCGATGCCCATGGCATTTCGGACGTGGAAGCCGAACTGAACATGATTGCGCAAGACGCGCCCTGAGGCGCGGGGTTTATTGTTTCGGGGATATTCATGAGAAAGCTGTTTACTGTTTTGGCCGTGCTGGCATGGCCAGGTGTTGGGATGGCGGCGTCGCCGTCGCAGTCGGCTGGGGCTTTGCCGTTTAACTTGGGCTGGGCGTGGCAACCGACGCTGAGCGCGGGAGCCGGCGGATGGGCGCCGCTGGTGCTTGATGGCAGCCAGAATTTGTTGGTGGACCAAGCTTTGCCGGCGGTGAGCACGGCCATTGCCGGCACCAGCAGCGCGAGCGCCGGCATATGGACGAGTGTGCTGGCGGCAAACAGCGCGCGCAGGGGATGTACGATTCAGGATGTTGGGGGGGCGAGCCTTAATGTCGCGATGGGCCCGGCTATGCCGGGAGCGGCGGCATTTACGCTGCAGCCCGGTCAGGCGTTCAACTGCATTGACCAGCAACAGGTTTGGGTGATGAGCAGCGCGGTTTCGGTGAGCTATCAGGGGGCTTCATGGTGAGGGGGCGGATGATTCTGGCGCTGATCCTGGCGCCTTCGGCCGCGTTTGCCCAGGCGCTCTCGGCGGGCGGGGCGCTTGGGCCGTCCTTGCCGCCACCTTTGCCGATTGCCCAGGAAAATGGCGGCACAGGCGTTGATACGCCCGCGCTCGTGCATTGGCACGCCTGTATGGCCGGGGTGCAGGCGGGGGCGGGTAGCTGCACCGTTGTTTATATGGGGGACAGCACGGTTTATGGCTGGACCGGAGCCGCCATGACCCAACAGAACGTGACGTATTGGCTGGCGCATGATTTGTCGGCGGGCGGCGTTAATGCCCTCAATGCCGGGGTTTGTGGGGTTTCCAACGGGTCGTTGGGTGGTTCGCGCTATACATATGATACGCGCTTTGCCAATAACGGCTGGGCGGAAAGCCCCTGGACCACGCTGGGGGGTGAGGCGTTCAGCGCGGCCACCGCCAGCCCTGGAAGTACGTTGGTGTTTACGCCTGGTTTCGCGGCAAATATGTTCAACGTGGTGTATCCTGGCACCAGCACGGGGGGCACGTATAGCGTGACGGCGACGGGGGGGAGCGCGGTGACGGCCAACAGCGCGCAGGTCAATGCGCTTTATACCGCCACTGCGACGGCGCCGAGTTTGAGCGCGGCGAATACGCTGACACTCGACGTGACGGCCCCCGGCGCGAAGGCGCTGTGTGTGGAAGCCTATAATAGCGGCGCCGCTTCGGTGAATATCATCAATGCCGGATTTGGCGGTTCAAATGTTACGCAATGGGTGGCCGATACGAATCCGTGGGATTCATTGCAAACTCTGCAATATTTGAAGCCGGCGCTGACGGTGATCGAGGCTGGGCTGAATGAGCCGGGCCAGGGCGTTTCGGTGGCGACCTTCACGGCTGACTTGCAGCAGGTGATTGCGGCGGCTCAGGCGGTGGGGGATGTGGTGCTGGTGACGGGGAATCCCCAGGCGACCGCCGCAATTCATGCGCCTTATATGGCGGCCATGAGGCAGCTGGCGGCTCAGGATGGGATTCCGGTTCTCTCGGTCGATTTGCGCTGGGGAACGCAGGCGCGGGCGGCGGCGACCAGCCCGGCCATGATGAATGCAGGGGAGACGGTGCATCCGAACGCGGTTGGATATGCCGACATTGCGGCGGCTTTGGCGAAAATGCTGGAGCAGTAAGCTTATTTAGAGCCAGATGACATGAGACGGACAAGCGTTGCGAGCCCATCTCATGTCATCGCACTCTGACAAAACAGATGGCTTGGACATTCATCTCGGGTGGAGACGCTGGCGCGGGTGCCGGCGGCATGTGGGGTAATTATTCATGAATCGTAGAATTCTGCTTCGGACGGCGGCGCTGGGCGCGCCGCTGCTGGTGGCTGGTTGCGCGGTCTCGACGCTGAATGGCGTGACCACGGTGACGGTGGATGTGGCCACGGTTAACAGCTACGCCCAGGCGGTGGAGACGGCGGGTCGCGCGCTTTTGGCAATTTCTTATATCGCCGGACCGCTGGGGACGGCCGGTGTGGCACTGGCGGAAACCGCGATTGCGGCGGTGGCTTCGGCGGTTCAGGCGGTTGATAGGCTGAGTGGGGGCAAGGCGAGTTTCAGCTATGCCAGCACCAGCGTGCCGGCGGCGATTACCGCTTTGGCGGCCGACGCCGCGCAGGTTCTGGCCTTTGTTGGCGCGGCGGTGAGCAAGGCGCCGGCGGGCGCCGTGACAGAGCGGGTGCAGGCGGTGGTGGCGGCGCTCTCGACGGTGGTGGCGCTGATTCAGGCGTTTGTTTCGAGCGTGGCGAGAGCGCCGCTGCCGATGACCGGGCCGGAGGCGATTGTGACCATCGATGCGTTTGCCGCCACATGAGGGGGGTGAAACTTGGATGCAATGTGGGGGCACAAACACGCGCGATGCATGCCGCCCTGCCCCGCGCGCCCAGCCGCTTGCTGCCGGCATGGTCGCGGATTGTGAGGACGCCGCGGGTGCTTGGGCATAACGACAAGGTGGGTGATTGTGTGATTGTGGCGGGGTTCAACGCCGTGCAGACGGCATTGGCGCGCCGGGGCAATTTTACCAGCCTGCCGGAGGATTTGCCGGTGCGGATTTATTCGAGCCTGACCGGATATGTGCCAGGTGATGAGAGCACGGATAATGGCACCGACCCGGAGATGTTTTTGGCCTGGTGGAAGGTGAACGCCATTGCCGGCTACCGGTTGGGGAGGTTCATCAGGCTGAACCCCGCGGATGTGGATGGCATAAGAAACGCGGTGGCCGGGCTGGGCTGCTATTTATGTGTCGAGCTTTCCACCGCTAATGAGGAGCAGGCCGTGTGGCGGCCGGATGGATTTGCGGGCTCCTGGGGCGGGCATGCGGTGTGGGCGGATGAGTATGAGGCCGCTGATATTGGCGTGTGTTCGTGGGGGGGCGGCTATGGGATTGATGGCGCTTATTTCGCCGCCCCAGGATTTGTAAGTGCGGCCTTTGCGCTGGAGCTGGAACAGGCATGAGCAACGACATGACCGATGCGGAGACTTGGCAGGAGCGGGCGCAGGCGGCGGAGGCGGCGCTGGAGCGGGTGCAGAGTGAGGCGCAGGCCCGGGTGATTCGCGCGGAGCTGAAGGCCGAGGCGGTGCGGGCCGGGATGATCGATCTGGACGGGCTCAAGCTGATTGACGGCGCGGAGATAAGGCTGAACGAGGCCGGGGAGATTGACGATGCCAAGGCGCTGCTTGGACGCCTTAAGCGTGCCAAGCCCTGGCTGTTTGGGGGGGGGGTGTCGTCATCGGTGGCGGCCAGCCCGCCCCGGCCCGAGCCGCCCCGGCCGCGCCATGCCACGGAGATGAGCCACGAGGAGTGGCTGCATGCACGCGCCGCGCTGATGCGCCGACGCTGATCTGACTTTCTGCGGATTTGCAGGAAACGCCATTGGGGATGCCCTTTGGCTTGGTGAAACACGTCTAGAGGGAAAGTTTTTACGGAATGGGCATTTCCAATTTTCCGGCTATTTTGCAGCCGATTATTCAGCAAGGATTTTTGGAGCGGGAATTCGAGACGGCGTTGAAATCGCGTTTGGGATACCGGCTGGTTGCCGACCGCGAGGAGTTTGCGGTGGGGATCGGTGAGACGTTGACCAAGACGCGCGCCGGGCTGAAGCCGAGTGTGACCACACCGCTGGCGGCCGCCAGCAACACCAACCTGGATAATGGCCTGACCTCGACCAGCTGGGGGGTTGAGCAATATACCATCACGCTCAATTTTTACGCCGCCACGCAGGACCTGAACATGGTGACCTCGCGGGTGGGCATTGCCTCGCAGTTTTTGCAAAATGCTGCCACCAATGGTGAACAGGCCGCGCGTTCGCTCGATGAGTTGGCCCGCAATGCGCTGTT
Source organism: Pseudomonadota bacterium (assembly GCA_021809435.1). Lineage (GTDB taxonomy): Bacteria > Pseudomonadota > Alphaproteobacteria > Acetobacterales > Acetobacteraceae > Acidocella. The sequence goes on from JAKBAD010000005.1 coordinate 118,705, forward strand.
TGCGCCTTATTTTGGCGGCAATACGCGGGTGAATGCCGCGCTGACCTCGGCGGGGGCGGCTCTGTCGGTCGATGATGTGCGCGGGTTTCAGACCGTGTTTGTGAATGGCGTGCAGCAGAACGTATCGTCGAGCTATCCGCTGGCGGCGACGGTGGGGTCGAATCTTTATTCGATTGTTGGTGTCACGGTTGATGCCAACAATATTTCGACCGCGCCCAATGGTGTTTCGGGCCAGCTTTTGTTCGCCGGCAATGTAACGGTGGCGGATGGCACGGCCGGCAATGCCGTGCAGGCGGCGACGGCGAGCGCCATTATCCGCCCGGCCAGCCGCACGACCACCGCCAATTTGGGCGCCACGGATACGCTGACCATGAGCAATTTGCTCGATGCCGTGGCGCTGTTGCGGCGTAATGCGGTGCCGACCATCGAGGGTGTGTATAATTGCTATCTCGATCCGGTTTCGGCGCGTCAGCTGTTCGCTGATCCGGATTTCAAGCAGCTCTTTCAGGGCGTGTCGTCGTCCAACCCGGTGTTCAAGCAGGGGATGGTCAGCGACTTTTTGGGGCTGCGGTTTATTACCACCACCGAGGCTTATGTGCAGGCGCATCCGAGCCTGGGCGGGCTTTATGTGCGCCGCCCTATTGTGTGCGGGCAAGGGGCGCTGATCGAAGGCGATTTTGCTGGCATGGCGGCGGATGATGTGGCGCCCAAGGACAGCTTGGTGAACATTCTTGATGGCGTGGCCATGGTGACCCGAGAGCCGATTGACCGGCTGCAGCAGATTATTGCCCAGAGCTGGTATTGGATTGGCGGGTTCTGCGCGCCTTCGGACACCACCACCACCGCCACCACCGTGCCGACCGCGACCAATGCCAATTACAAGCGCGCGGTGATGATCGAGCATATCGGCTGAAGGAGCGGTTTCATGGCAACAGGTGCGACCCAGCCGTTCCGGCCCGCCGGGACGGTCGCGGTGGCGGCCTCCACGACCGCGGCGACCGCCGCGCTCAGTGGTGGCGGCTCCGCGCTGCTGATTTATAATGCCGCCTCCAGCCCGGCCTTTGTGCGGCTGGGCGCGGCGGCCGGGCTGACGGCAACCATCGCGGATACGCCCGTGCCGCCGGGAAGCCGCATGCTGCTCGATGCCAGCCCGTTTGTGAGCCACGCCGCCGTGGTGCTGAGCGATGGGACGGGGCTGGTTTATTTCACCCTTGGACATGGGGACACGTACTGATGTCTGGCAGCGCCACGAGCTTGTTCACCGATGCGCAAAAGACGGAGATCCGCCGGTTTTGCGGGTATCCGGCCTATGGTGCGGGGGCCGCGGGGTTTTCGTCGTGGCGGTTTTTCCAGGCTTATGGGACGCTGGAATACCGGCTGAACAATCTGGCGCCGGCCGAAATGGCGGTGGTGCTGCAATATGTCGCGACGTTGCAGGGGATTGAGGCGGCGATTCCCGCCACCTCGGGCAATCTCGACACCGAGAGCGCCGCGGCATGGACGCATAATGAGGATGAGTTGAAGGACCGGCTGGCCCTGCTTGACTCGTGGCGCCGGCGGCTGTGCGGGTTTCTCGGGCTGCCGCCTGGTCCGGCGCTGGGCTCGTCTGGCATCACGTTGGTGGTGTGACATGGATGGGCGGCGTTTGGCGGACCGTTTGGCCCATGGGGCCGGGCGCGCGGCGCGGCGGGTGGGGTATGAGCATGAGGTGTTCCGGCCCGACGGGCCAGAGCCGCCACTTGACCCCGCCCGCCTGGTGTTGAGGGCGCATGTGGCGTTTGTGCTGCCCGGCGGCTCGGTGGGCGCGCCAAGCCCGCTGGGTAACCCCTACCGCCAAGCCTGGGCGGATTGGAGCTATTTGCGGGTGGGGGATTATCTGGCGGGACCAGAGGGGGTGGCATTTATTGCCGCCATTGAGCCGCCCAAGCCCATGCTGGTGGTGATGGCCAATGCCACCGCCACGCTGGTGCGGCCCGCCGCGCCGGTGGCGACGGGGCTCAACCCTTATGGCGCGATTTTGCCCCAGACCGAGACCGTGCTGATGGCGGGGTTTCCGGCCAGCCTTTTGGTGGGCGGCATGGGTGACCGCACCAAGGTTGGGTTGCCCGATGACTCCCGCATTCCCGGCTTCGTGGGGCTGGTGCCGGCCGTTGCGGGCGTGGTGCCGGCGGTGGCTGACCTGCTGGTGAATGAACGCGATGAGCGGTTCGCCATTGCCAGCGTTGAGCGTGTGGGCGGGGTTTGGCGGTTGTCTCTGATACAGGCGGTGAGCTGATGGCGGATCAGGCGGATGTGGAAACCGCGCTGGCGGCGATTGTCGCCACGGCGCTCTATCCCAACGGCACCGGCGCGCCGAGCGTAACCGGTGATGTGTGCCGGATTTACCGGGGAGCGCCCAATGCGCCGGCGCTGGACAAGGATTTGGCGCAAGGGGTGGCGCATGTGACGGTGATGGCCGAGGGCGCGGCAAAAAACGTGACGCGGTTTCCGCGGGCCTGGACGGAAATTGCCGCCGTGCCCGAGACCCTGACCGTGATGACGGCTGGACTTTGTGTGACGTTTGCGGGCGTGGGCGCGGCCGGGCAGCTGGCGGGGCTGCGGATTGACGGACGTCCCTACGCTTATGCGGTGCAAGCCAATGATACGGCCGCGACGGTTGCCAGCAATATGGCCGCGGAGCTGCGCCAGGCCGGGCTGATTGTCACGTATGCGGGTGCCACGCTCACTTTTCCCGCCGCCAGCACCGTGGAGGCGCGGGTGGTGTATGGGGCGACGGCACTGCAGGAGATCCGGCGCCAGGAGCAGGCGTTTCGGGTGAGTTTGTGGTGCCCATCGCCCGCGCTGCGCGATGCGCTGGCGCCGGTGCTCGACATAGCCCTGATGGCGCAGGGATTTATTGCGCTCGCCGACGGCTCCTGCGCGCGGCTGCGGTTTACCGGGGGGCAGACCGGGGATGGCGCGGCGAATGCCACCCTCTATCGCCGGGACCTTGTCTATCTGGCCGAGTATCCGACGGTGCTGAGCCAGATGACGCCGGCCATGCTGTTTGGAACCACCATGGTCACGGCTGATGCCGTGACCATCGATACCATTTCAATCTGAGGATCATCATGACATTCCACCTTGTGGTGCTGAAAGCCTTTGAAACCTACAAGCGCGGCGACCTGATTACCGATGGCGCGACCGTTGCCAAAATTCTCGCCGGCCCGCAGGCCGGATTTGTTGTGCGGGTGGCCGCCAGGGGGAACTGAGACATGCCGGTTATTCAGCAAGGCGCGGTGAATACCACCGCGCTCATCGTACCCGATTTATATGTGCAGATTGTGCCGCCGCAGTCGCTGTTGCTCAACGGCGTGCCGACCGATGTGGTGGGCGTGGTGGGAACGGCCAGCTGGGGGCCGGTGAATGAGCCGACCATTATTGGCAGCATGGGCGATTATGCCGCGGCCTTTGGCGCCGTGATGGCGCGTAAATATGATATGGGCACCCAGGTGGCCACGGCCGTGCAGCAAGGCGCTGGAAATTTCAGGTGCGTGCGGGTGACGGACGGTAGCGACACCGCCGCCACGCTCACGGTGCTGGCGGCCTTGACGCTGACCGCGATGCATACAGGCAGTTTGGGTAATGAGCTGGCGGTGACGTTCTCGGCCGGATCGGCTGCCGGCACGTGGCGGGTGACCATTGCCATTCCTGGCCATACGCCTGAGGTGTTTGACAATATCGCTGGCAGCGGGGCGGCATTTTGGGGGGCGCTCGCCACGGCCATCAATGCGGGCAATGGGGTATTGCGGGGGCCCTCGCAGCTGGTGGCGGCGACCGCCCTGGGCAGTGCCGCGACGCCTGTGGCGGGGACGTTTTTGTTCGCTTCGGGCGTGCCAGGGAGCGATGGTGCGGCAGGTGTGGGGGCGGCAACGCTGGTGGGCGCGGATACTCTACCCCGCCAGGGCATGTATGCGCTGCGCGGCCAGGGTTGCGCCATTGCGCTGCTGGCCGATGCCGATGACCCCACGCAATGGAGCGTGCAGGTGGCGTTTGGCCTCTCGGAAAGCGTTTATATGATTCTGACCGGACCTGCGGGCGATGACATTGCCAATGCCGTGACGGTGAAGGCCGCGGCCGGGGTGGACAGCTATGCCGCCAAATTGATGTTTGGCGATTGGGTTTATTGGTCGGATCAGGCGAATGCCATGATCAGGCTGGTTTCACCGCAGGGGTTTGTGGCCGGACGGCTGGCCAATCTATCGCCGGAGCAATCGTCTCTCAACAAGCCGCTTTATGGGGTCATTGGGACGCAGAAATCGGGGCAGCCAGGTGGGGCGACGGCCACCACCTATGCCAGTGCCGATCTGGCCGTGCTGTTGGGCGCGGGAATTGATGTGATTGCCAACCCGCAGCCGGGCGGCGCCTATTGGGGCGTGCGCGGCGGGCATAACGCGTCTTCGAATGCCGCGGTAAATGGCGATAATTACACCCGGCTGACCAATTATATTGCCAATACGCTGGCTGCCGGCATGGGCGCTTATGTGGGCCGGCTGGTGAACGCGACGCTGTTTGCGCAGGTGCGCGCGACGCTACTGGCGTTTCTGAATGGTCTGCTCTCGCAAGGGTTGCTGGGCAGCACGGATGGCAGCCTGCCGTTTGTGGTGGTTTGCGATGCCAGTAATAACCCGCAGAGCCGCACGGCGCTTGGGTATGTGCAGGCCGATGTGCAGGTGCGGTATCAGGCCATCAACGAAAAGTTCATTGTAAATGTGCAAGGGGGGCAGACCGTGCAGGTGAGCACGCAGGCCCAGCCCGTGGCGTGAGAGCGGAGCGATAAAGATGCCATTTAACAGTTTCAATGTGGGCAGCGATTGCCAGCTGGTGGTGATGGGGCCTTCTGGTCGGGTTGATTTGAGTTATGTGACCGGGTTCGATGCCAGCCAGATTACCTTGCCAGTGCGGGTGGACCGGCTGGATGGCGTGCAGCTGGGAGCGGAACTGCCCAAGGGGTGGACCGGCAGTTTTACGCTTGAGCGGGGCTCTTCGGCGGTGGATGATTTTATCGCCGGCATCGAGGCGGCGTATCAGTCGGGGAGGGCCATTGGTGCGGGCACGATTTATCAATATGTCAACGAGCCTGATGGATCCGTTTCGACGTATCAGTTCAGTGGCGCGGTGTTCAAGCTGAGCTCGGCGGGTGGGTATCGCGGGGATGCGCCGGTGACGCAGAAGCTGGAGTTTTTTGCTTCTAGCCGGGTGCGGGTGTGATGGCGGTGGTGGTTGAGGACCGGCGAGGACGCCGGATTGAGCTGCGCCGGCTGGGGGTTGTTGAGCAGCTGCGGCTGTTTAAATGCCTGGGGCCAGAGCTTGCCGAGAACAGGGCCTATTTTGGCCTGGCCAGGGTGGCGGCCATGGTTAGCGCGATTGACGATGTGCCAGTGCCGTTTCCGGCCAATGAGGCGGGGCTTGAGGCGATTCTCGAGCGGCTTGATGAGGACGGAGTCGAGGCTGTTGGGGGTGCGGCGGACGAGGCGAAGCCCGCGGACATTCTGGCCGATGCGGGAAACTGAGCCGGCACCCCGCACTGATTGACTGCCTGTATTTGGTGGGGTGCGGGGTGCCTTATGACGTGGCGCTGGGGCTCGATGATGCTGAACGGATTGCATTTGCCGTGATCTTTGGAGAGCTCTCGGGGTGGAGCTTTGATTGGGCGTCTCTCTCCTGGAGGGGGTGAGGGGCTGGCGGGGGGAGAGGCATGTCGATCAGTTTGGGGACGGTCACCTTCAGGGACATGGAGGTGCCCGAGGCGGTGTTGTTCGGCGGCCGCCAGGATATAAATGTTCAGCAGTTGATTGGTGGAACGCGCTATGTGCAGGCGCTGGGCACCGATGATGGCAAGATCGTCTTTTCCGGCATTTTTTATGGCGGTGATGCGATTGAGCGAGCGCAGACACTTGATTTGGCCCGCGCCCAGGGGTTGACGTTGCCGTTGGCGTGGGCAGGGTTTTTCTACATCGTCATCATTGAGCAGTTTATTGCCGAGTACCGCAAGCCGACTTTGATTCCGTTCACGATTTCCTGTGTCGTCGCCGATGATCCGGCGGCGTATGTCGCGGCGGGCGTGACGTCGGTGGTGTCGCTGGTTGGAGGAGATTTGGCGAGCGCCGCGGACCTTGCGGCGGGGGGCGGGATCGCGCCCGGATATTTCACGAACCCTTCGGTTGCTGGGCTGGGGGCGCTGATTGGCGCGCTATCGGTTGCGACGGCGGCCAGCACGGGCGCGTTGGCGGGGGCGCTTGATGATGTCAACAACGCGGCGACGCCCGATGTGGCGGTGGCGGGCGTGGTGGGGATGGCGCAGGCCGCGGGTGCCGTGTGCGCGCAGGCCTGCATGAGTGGATATGCGAGTCGGGCTCTTAAGAATATGGAATTGGGTGGCGTATGAATAATTTGGTTGTGGTGGTAAGCGGAGGGAATTTGTTTGCGATTGCCGCGCAATATTTGAATGACGCGACCCAGTGGATACGCATTGCACAGCTCAACGGCATATCGGACCCGGTGCTGACGGGGGTGAGGAGTCTGATTATCCCGCCGCCGAGCATCACAGCCGGGGGAGGCTTACCTGTATAACAAAACCGATATAAGCGTTGCGATTGGTGGCGTTTATGTGCCGGGTATTATTGCCGTGACGGTTGATGCGGTTGGGTATTTCTCGGCCAGCCGGTTCAGGGTGATGGTATCCACCGGCTGCAACGTGGAATTCAATGCGGACTATTACGCCAATGTTGGCCAGCAACAGATTTCGATTGCGCTGCTACCCGATGGCGGTGGTTCCATGCCGCTACTGACTGGTGTGATTGATAATACTACGATTGATTTTCGCAATGATATAGCGGTACTCGCTGGGCGCGATCTGAGCGCGCTTTTGATAGACACGGATTTGGCTGAGACATTTCAGAATCAGACATCGGCGCAGATTGCGCAGATGATTGCAACCCGCCACGGGTTGGCGGCGCAGATACATCCGACAAAGATGATGGTGGGACAGTATTACGATGTTGACCATGCCAGGAATATTTTGGGACTGAACTCAAGAGTTGGTAATGAATGGGGACTTTTGTGCCAACTGGCCCAGGCCGAGGGGTATATGGTGGCGGTGCAGGGTACGACGCTGATTTTTCAGCCGCCAGATGAGAGTGTGGCGATGATGCTGCCTTGTACGGCGTTCTCTAATTTGGCGGTTGATGTTGCCAATGCGGTGCCGCAATCAGTGCGGGTTAAATCGTGGAATTGCCGGCAAAAACGCTCGATTGAGGCATCAGCCGGTGGTGCGGGGCGGGGGATGACGAGTGTCCGGCCTAATCTAGGGTCTGATGAGGCGCTCAATATGGCGCAAAGTGAGCTGGGGGTGGTTTTGCAGCATGGCCGAATGATGGTGGGCACGATGCCGGGAGAGGCGATACTTCAGCCGGGGCTGAGGATTGGCTTGTATGGCACGGGATCGAGCTTTGACCGGGTTTATCTGGTGATATCGGTTCGCCGCACCATCGATCAGGCGTGCGGCTTTCAGCAGACTATCCGGGCATTGTGTTTAAGCACGTGAGGGGGGGATGGATTATTTTCTGAATCTCATGAAGACGCATGCCGCGGCGCTGGATGGGCTTTCGGGTGTGCTGCGCTATGGTATCGTGGCAAGTTATAATCCGGCAGCTTGTGCGGCAAAAGTAACGTTACAGCCCGAAAACGTGTTGAGCGGGTGGCTGCCGGTGGCGACGTTGTGGGCGGGTGCCGGATGGGGCTTGGCAGCGCCGCCGCCAGTGGGAACGCAGGTTTTGGTATTGTGCCAGGAGGGCGACGCCGAGCAGGGGGTTGTTATTGGCGCGCTTTGGTCGGCGGTTGATACGCCGGTGGCGGCACCACCGGGAGAGTTATGGTTGGTTCATCAGGCCGGGAGCTTTGTGAAGCTGACCAATGACGGGAATATTTCGTTGAAGGCAAATACGGTCACTGTTGCGGGTGATCTTCTGGTATCGGGCGATATTGCGGACCAGGGAGGGCAGCATGGCAGCGTGCGAAGCCTGAGGGCGGCTTATGATGGCCATGTGCATGGTTTACCCGGTGGTGGTGACACGCAAACCAGTTCGGAGATTGTCTGATGGCGGATCTCAGTCTTGCATTTGGTGGTGATTTGGAGATCGATTCGAACGGCGATGTTTTGGTGGTTGATGGAGCGGCGCTGGGACAGGAGCGGGTTTTGCGCCGTCTGTTGACCAACCAAGGTGGATATATTTGGCAACTTACCTATGGTGCCGGGTTGGGAAAGTTTGTCGGCACGCCTGGGGCGCCTGACATATTGACTGCCATTGTGCAGGCGCAGATGAAATATGAAGCCGCCGTGGCTGTGTCACCGGCGCCACGAATTTCGGCATCGGCCGGAGATAATGGTGTGGTGGTGATGTCTGTCAGTTACACCGACGCGACGAGCCAGCAATTATCAACACTTAGCATTACGGTGTAGTGACAATGCAACTCACGGTTTTGAACTTCTCCACACTCGTGGAGAGGATGGCGGCGGCTGTTCAGGGCGCGGCCGAGGCGCTGATTGATTTGACGGTGGGCTCTGTACTGCGTGCGATTTTGGAGGCCAATGCCTCAATTGCCTTATGGATGCAGTGGCTGATTGTGCAGGTTTTGGCGGCCAGCCGGCTCTCCACCAGTTTGGGGGCGGATTGCGACAGTTTCGGAGCCGATTTCGGGTTTACGCGACTGCCGGCGGTGGCGGCAACCGGAGCGGTGACGTTGTCGAGATATTCAACGGTTGGAAGTGTTATTATTCCAACGGGCACGAGTTTGACGACTGTGCAGAATGCGCAAACATTTCTGGTAGTCGCCGATACCGAGAATGCCGCGTTTGACGCAACGCTTGGAGGATATGTGATTGCCGCGGGAGTTGCGGGCGTGACCGCGAGCGTGGTGGCGGCAACGACAGGTAGCGCGGGAAATGTTCAGGCAAACACGATAAGCTTGATTTCCAGCCCGATTGCCGGGATTGATTCGGTAATTAACCAGAGCGCCTTGACCGGCGGTGTTGATGCGGAAAGCGATAGCGCCTTTAAGCTACGATTTGGAAATTATCTGGCCAGTCTCTCGAAGGCGACGAACGGCGCGATTGGCGCGGCAATCAGCGCGATTCAGCAGGGCCTGAGTTATACGATACAGGAAAATATTGATCAGGCCGGGGCCGTGCTGATGGGTAATTTTGTCGTTACGGTTGATGACGGTAGTGGCGCGCCGCCCTCGGCTTTGTTGGCGGCGGTGCAAAGCGCCGTTAATACGGTTCGGCCGGTGGGAACGAGTTTTGCGGTTCAGGCGCCGCAGGTGATTGATGCGAATGTCACGATCAATATTGTACCCTCTTCAGCAAGTCTTTTGAATGCGGCGATTGCCGCGGTGGGGAGTGCGGTGGCCGATTATATTGGGGCTTTGCCGGTGGGGGCGACGATGAGCTATACCAGGCTTGCCCAGATTGCTTATGATGCTTCGGCGGTGGTGAGTAATCTTTCGGCGTTGAAGTTGAATGGCGGTACTGCCGATATTGTGGCCACGCCGTCGCAGGTGGTGCGGGCGGGCATGATCGTGGTGTCGTGACATGATCGGCGATATAGGCGATTTTGTCGCACGTATTCGTCAGGTGCTGCCGGCGGGATGGTTTGCCGATGATGCGCCGGTTTTAACGGCGGTTCTCACGGGGCTTGGTCAGGCCTGGAGCGATCTTTACAGTCTGCTTATGACGGTTGCCCGGCAGGCGCGGATTGCGACGGCCAGCGGGGTGTTTTTGGACATTGCCGCGCAGGATTATTTTGGCGGTCAGCTCCGTCGGAGGACCACGGAGGGGGATGCCGCGTTCAGCGTCCGCATACGGGCCAATTTATTGGCGCCGCGCGCGACGCGTGGCGCGCTGGCGGCGGCACTGACGGGCCTGACTGGTAGAGCGCCGGTGGTTTTTGAGCCGCGTAACATTGCCGATACGGGCGCCTATAATGTGAATGCCGGCTATAATTGCGCCGGTGGATATGGCTCATTTGGCTTGCCGTATCAGTTTTTTGTGACCGCCTACCGGCCGAACGATATGCCGATGAGCAATGGCGGTGGATATGGCACCGGACCCGGTGGATATGATACGGGTCCGTTATTTTACGCGGCGATTACCGATTCGACCGGCTATATTGATGATGCCGAGATATATTTAACCATTTCGGAAACGATTCCGACCGCCAGCATCGCCTGGACCACAATCTCGAATTAAGGAAAACACATGGATCGCAATATCGTCTATCCCGGGAGCATCCCGTTGGATACGGATATACTGTTTCCGAACCGCAGCGCCATGATCGGCATTGCCGCGCTCACCGCGGCGACGCTGGGGACGGGGGTGGTAGTTGATGGTTTGGTATGTACGCCGACCAACCCGGCATCCATGACCGTGGTGGTGGGGCCGGGCAGCATTACCCAGCTCTCGGCCGTGGATACATCGGCTTATGGATCTTTGGCGGCGGATGTTGCCGATCAGATTGTCAAGACCGGTATCAATTTGCAATCAACGAGTTTTACGCTGACGGCGCCGAGTACGTCGGGCTTGGCGACCAATTATCTCATCGAGGCGGCATTTTCGGAGGAGGACGCCGTGCCGGTGGTGTTGCCTTATGTGAATGCGGCTAATCCGACGCAGGCGTTTTCGGGACCTGACAATGCCGGGACCGCGCAGAATACCAGACGGATTCAGCGCGTGCAGCTGCAGGTGAAGCCAGGTACGCCCGCTGCGGCTGGAACCCAGACAACGCCGGCGGTGGATGTGGGCTGGGTTGGGCTATATGTGGTGACGCTGAATTATGGTCAGACGGCGGTGACCGCCAGCTCGATTGCCGTGGCACCGGGGGCGCCGTTTTTAGCCTATAAGCTGCCAAATTTGCGGCCAGGATTTTCGACGATGCAGGTTTTCAATGCATCGGGGAGCTTTGTCGTGCCCAACGGCGTGACGAGTGTGAAGGTTGAGGTGGTTGGAGGCGGTGGTGGCGGTGGTTATCACCAGACCATGCCCGGCGGCGGTGGCGGCGCGGGTGGCCGGTCGGTTGGTGTGGTGACCAATTTAGTGCCAGGCGCCGTGATTCCGGTGACTGTTGGCGCGGGCGGTGCGGTGCTGGGCAGCTTTGGAAACGGCAATAATGGCGGTGCGTCGAGTTTTGGCAGCTACATGACGGCCAATGGTGGTGTGGGTGGCAATGGCGGTACGCAGACGGGATTGATTTCGAACGCCGGTGGTCCGGGGGGTACGGCCTCGGGGGGGCAGCTTAATGTGAGCGGGTCTTACGGGACGGATGCGATTATTGTGGCATATCGCGGCGGCGATGGCGGCGGACCGGGTAATGGGCGGGGGACGAGTGGCCCGATCGTTGGGATCGGCGCGGTTGGGGTTGGCGGTGGCGGTGGCGGCGGTGGCTGTTCCACCGGGGCCAGCCCCACGGGATATCCCGGTGGCGCGGGCGCGCCGGGCGTTGTGATTGTACACTATTGAGGGGGAATACATGGCGACTCCCGCAACACATATCTGGCGGCCGTCTCATGCGCGGTATCTCGAAATTGATGGGTTTGTGCCGTTGGCGCGTGGACCTTTTGTGCCGCCCGCTCAGCCTCCCATTTGGCCGCAAAAAGATCCGGGCGATACGCTCGATTATATTTTTGACATCGCGCCCGCGCTGACGGCCAATCCGGGGGATGCGATATCGACGCTGGATGTGGCGATTTCGCCGGCCAATGTTGGGGATTTAGCGCTGACCTCGAGCGGCGTGGACGGCACGCGCGCCGTGCTGTGGCTAACTGGCGGCCAGGCGGGCACCGTTTATGCCGTGACCCTGACCATGGCGACCAGTGCTGGGCGGACGATTGTACGCAGCATCGCCCTGCCTGTGGTGTCGCTTTCCAGCCTGCCGGTGACCGCTGAGACCCTGACCACCCAGACGGGGATGGTGCTGACGGATGCTTTTGGGAATCCGCTGACATTTTAAGGAGTTAATCCTATGCCGACAATCGGACAATTGCCTCTGGCGGGGTCGGTCTCGGATGGTGCCGAGATGGCGATTTATCAAAATGGTCAGACGCTCGCGGCCACTCGCGCGCAGCTTTTGGCCGGAACGCAGGCGGCGCTGACCGTGCCGCAGAACACCGTGCTGGGGGGGATTGGCCCGGGAGCCGCCGCGCCGGCGCCGATTGCCATTGGCGCCAACCTGGTGCTTTCGGGCTCAACGCTTTCGGCGGTGGCGGCGCCGTTTGTGGTGTCTGGGCTGCCCGCGGGCGTGGAGCCGGGAGCTGGGGATATTGTGCCGCTTGGCCAGGGCGGAGCGAATGTTGGGGTTTCTTATGGCCGGTTTCTGGCCGGGCTTGGCGGGGTTGCGGGGGTGCCGGGCGGGAACCTCGTGGCGACCGCGACAGGGGCGGTGACCGCGCGCACGCTGGCCAATTTGGCGGCCAATGCGGTTTCGATTGAGGATTTTGGGGCCGTTGGCGATGGCGTGACGGATGACAGCGCGGCGCTTCTCGCGGCCATTGCCGGCGGGGCGCCGGTGAGGTTGGGCGCGAAGACCTATGCGATTGCTGGTGAGTGTGACATTGCCGGCGCGAGTTGCGTGATTGTGGGAGTGCCCGGGCTCTCGGTGTTGCAACGCTCGGCCCAGTCAAAGGCGGGAACGTCTTCGCCTTCGGCGTGGATCAGTGTATCGGCGGCGAATTTCTATGCTGATGGGGTGGTCTTTGACGCCAACAACGCGGTCTTGGGCGATTACATGGCGGTCGCGGTGCAGGGGACTTGCACGAAATCATTAATTACCCGCTGCGGGTTCAAGAACGCGCAGGGGGCGACCCGTGGTCATGGATTGACTTATCTGGCCAGCGATCCGACCGTAACCGCGCATCAGGTCGAGGATTGCGAGTTTAGCGCCAATGCCGGGCACGGGCTTTATGCATATGCGGTGGATGCGCTGAGCATCACGAATTGCCGCGCGCATGATAATGGCGGTAACGGCATTTACGTGGATAGTTTTGATCCGACCTTTGTGCTCAAGGCACGCGATGTTCATATCGTCGCCAATAGTTGCTGGAATAATGGCGTGGGTATTCTGGTTGGTAATTTCGTGGCCAATAATCTTAGTGCCACGCCGCTGACCTATGGTAACTCGAACCCCGATATTTTGGGCGCGGTTGTGGCATCGAACAATTGTTTCTCGAACCGTGAATATGGGATTTATATTTCAGGTCGAAATATTCTGGTCAGTGGTAATTTATGTGCGAATAATAGTACCACGGCCACGTTTGGTGCGGGAATTTTGTGTGACACCGGATATTGTAAGATTACCGGCAACATGGTTGCTGGCGCCACGCCGTTTGGGATCGATTGTGGTGGATCGATTTATACAGAAGTTGATAATAACTATATCAATGGCGCGGGCGTGGGGTTGAATATTGGTGGTGGGCAGTATTGCACGGCGCGGAGTAATTTCATTCAGGATTGCACAGGCATTGCCATTGGCGTGCAGAATGTCGAATCAAACGGATTTGGGGATAATTTTGGACTTTCCTGCACGGGGCTGTCAATTATCGGCAACTGGATAAATTACAGCGGCGGTGCATTGGGTATCATGGTGCGCGACGGCGCGCAGGATATCGTGATCAAGGACAATATCGTCGAGGCGCAGCCTGGCGCGCCGTTGACCAATGCATTGTCGGCCTATACCGATACCGTGACCCTGCGCGGGAATTTGCTCAATTATACCAGCCGATTCAAGATCAGCCCGGCAACGGTGAACGGGCTCTATACGCTGACCGTGCCGGATCTCGCTGATGCCGTGGCGGTGACCCAGGCCAGTGCGCCGGTTGCCAGCATCATGACCGCCACGGCCGTGCAGGTTGTTGGGCAGGTGACCTTTATTAAAGTCACGGTGCAGGGGTTGGGATATACCACGGCGACGGTGACGATCAGCGGTGCGGGCTCTGGCGCGGCCGCGATCCCCTGGATCAGCGGCGGCAAGATCATTGGTATCCAGATGACGAGCTTCGGCTCGGGCTATGGCACCACCACCACCGTGACCATTACTGGTGATGGGGCTGGGGCGGCGGCGGTGGCGCAGGTGGGGCTGCCGGTATGGCAGAACCGGGAGCTGGCGATTGATTGTCTGGTGGCCACGGAGTTTGCCGCCGGCGGGTCATCTCCCGCTCAGACCAACTGGACAGGCGCACCCATTACCGTACCCGCGGGGGCGAGCATTGATTGGGTCGGCAATGCGGGAGGCTGGCGCGCCGCGCGGTTCACGCAGGCGGATTATGTCTCGCCCAATGGCGATGGCAGCGTGACCATCACCACCCGGTCGGGTGATATTTCGCTAAAACCCATGGGGGGCGGCACTGTGCGAATCAAATCGGCGACGGAAGCGACTGGCGCCGAGGAACTGATCGGGCGGGGCTCGCCGCTCAATACCGTCTCAGCGCCGGCGGGCTCGACCTATCGCAACCTCAATGGCGGCGTGGGGGCAAGCTTTTGGGTGGCGCAGGCCGCCGGATCGGCCAACTGGGTTGCGGTCGCCTGAGGCTGAAGCGGTCATTCAAGGATCTGAGCTTATATGACAACCATTGTGCAATTACCGCCCGCGAGCAGCGTGGGGGCTGGGGATCTTTTACCTTTATCGCAGGCGGGCACGTTGTGCGCGGCGACCGTGGCCCAGCTGGTCGCGGGCACGCAGCCGGCGCTTACAGTACCGAGCGGGGAGCTTCTGGGCCGTGTGAGCCTTGGTGCGGGCGGGCCGGAGCCCATTGCCGTTGGTACCGGGCTGGCCCTTGGCGCCGGCACCCTCGCGGCTGACGGTTTGGATCATGGCGGCTTCCCCGTGTTGGCGGCGCTGTCGTTGGCCGAAGAGGTGGTGGTGAATGCCGAGGGCGCGCCGGGACTTTTGCCGGTAACCGCGCTGCGTGGCGTGTTTGCGGCCGGCAATGGCGTGACCATTGACGCCGCTGGCACGATTGGCGTGACGGTGTCTGAGTTGACGGGGCCGGCTGGACCACCGGGCCCCGCGGGCGCGGTGGGGCCGCAAGGGCCGCAGGGCATGCCAGGACCGGCCGGGCCGGGGCTGGCGGGCCCGGCGGCGGGCGGCGCGGCGAACGCGGTGGGGGCGGCTGATTATGTCGCGTTATGGCAGAACGGCGCGCTGGCCTGGATTCCCTACCGGCAGTTTCTCGGGGGGCAGAGCATTGACGAGTTGGCGGCCGCCGGCCCCGCCTTGGACAGTGACGAGTTGCTGGTGGCCCAGGGGGGCGGTGTGCTGGCGGCGCAAAGCTTTGGCGGCTTGTGGAGCTATGTGGAAAATAAGCTGCCGGGGGCCTTGGCGCCGGTGGTGGAACTGACCGGCGACACGGTGCTCGATGCCACGGCCCATAATAACCGCTTGCTCGTGGTAAGCGCGCCGCTCACCCTCTCGGCCAGCTTTGCCTCGCTTGGGGCGGGGTTTGGCTGCACGGTGATCAATCTCTCGGCTGGGGCGGTGACCATGGGGGCCGGCATCCGGTCAGGCTCGGGGGCGGTCAGCTTGGCGCCGGGGGCCTCGGCGATGCTTTATGGATTGAGCTATTCGGGCGGATCGCTGGTTTGGTGGAACGGTTTGGGCGCGAGCACGCCGGCCATTACGGTCAATAGCATCAACGCGCCGGCGCCTGGCGCCGGATTTGTGGTGGGCGGTGGCATATTCAATGACGCCCCCGCCGCGTTGGATTATTCGGTCGATGGCGGCGCGACCTGGAGCGCGGCGCCGAGTCCGGTGATAACGGCGAATGCTTACAGCTTCACGGCAGGAGGCTTGAGCGCGGGCACTTATGCCGTGCGCGTACGCGACCACGGCAATCCGGCGGTACTGGCGGTTTCCAACGCGTTCAGCATCACGGCTCCGGCCATTGCGCTAGGAGCGCTGCCGGTTACTGTAACCAGCGGCAATGTGCTCAGCGTGGTGGGCAGTGTCTCGCCCGCGGGTTCGGCGGTGGTGGCGGGGCTGTCGGCCTCGGCCACCACGCCCCCGGTAAACTGGGTGAACGCGGTGGTGATGGGCGCGGGATGGACAGCCAACTTGACGCCCCTGGCTGCGGGCATGTGCTATGTTTGGGCGCGGCAGGAGGCTGACGCGGCGGTGGTGGCGGTTTCAGCCGCGCTGAGCGTGGTGACAGCCACCCTGACGGTGAGCGCCCCAGCTACTGGTGTGGCCGGGGCTGTGCTGAGCGTGACCGGCACGGTGTCGCCGACGGCTGATGCCGTGACAGTGGCGCTTGCCACCCAGAACACCACGGCGCCGGGCAGCGGCTGGGTGGCGGCTACCACGAGCGGGGGGGCGTTCGCGGTCTCGCTTACGCCTGGGACGGCGGGGAGCTATTATGTTTGGGCTCAGGATGCCGCGACAGGCCTGTTCGCGGTTTCGGGGGCCATCGTGGTGGCGGCTTCGGCTTCGGTATCTTACGGCATCAATAATCCCGGCGGCAGCTATGTGCATGGGGTTGGTACTATTGCGCTGAGCGGCGGCGTGAGCCCGGCCCAGGCGGCGCCCACCCAGGTTGCGCTCTCGGTCTCGGGTAGCGTGGCGCCGGTATCGGGCTGGCAGGCGGCGTCGAATGTCGACAATAACGCCATGTGGACGGTGTATTATCCAACTCCGGCACTGCCCGGTTCTTATTATGTGTGGGTTGAAACGGCGTCTGGCCAGGATATGGCGGTTTCGAGCTTCACCCTGACGGTGAGCTGACCATGGGCTTGCTGTGGGGAAACCAGGGTGCACCGCTTCTGGCGGGGCCAGATGCGCGCCTGCTGTTCAAACCGCTGGTGCAAAACGCGGGCGGCGCACCCTTTGCCGGGCCTAACCCGGCGGCCATTGCCGGGCTGACGGGGTGGTGGGATGCCGGCACCCCCGCCGGTTTATGTGACGCTGGCGGCGTGGCGCTGATGCTGCCCAACGTCGCGGCGGCGGTGGTGAGCGACAAATCCGGCGCCGGCAGTGCGCTGGTGGCGTTTCAGGCTTCGGCCACCAGCCCGCCGGCTATGGTCGCGGCGGCGCGGGTGAACGGCATGTTGGGCGCCGTGGGGGCGCCGATGGCCGGGCAAACCCTTGCCCCGGCTTTGAGCGCCGAGTGGGGATTACTGCATTTGGGGCTGGAGTTCGGCGCGGCCGAGGCGTGGACGCGTTATGTCGTCTGGACGCGGCCAAACTGGCACCAGGGGGTAAATAATGCCGCCGCCATTGCCCTGTTGCGCAGCATGGCCGGCCAAGGGGCAACGGTGCTGGGGGCCGATGGCGAGGGCGGCGCCAATCTGACGCTGTTTCCCGGCACATCCAGCCAGACCGCGCTTTCGGACGCGCTTACCCGCCGCCACACCCATGCGGTGATTTTGCGCAATACACCGGGCGCGGGGGTGGATGTGTGGCTGGACGGCGTGCAGGTGGCAAGCGCGGTGCCCAACCCTTTCCCGGCATCGGCGCTGGGGCAGGCGCTGTTTTTGCACGATGGTTCGCCCCAAGGTTCGGCGCAATGCTGGTTTCATGAGGCCGCCACCTGGGATCATGCGCTCTCGGCCGCCGATATCGAGACGCTGATCAGTGCCCAGGGGCGCTGGGCTCTGGGGCCGCGCAAGGGCGCCAATGTGTTGGTCATGGGTGGGTCCAACGCCGCGCTGTTCGTGGGCGCGGGCGGCGCGGCGGCGTTGGCCGAGGGTATCGCCTGGTATACGGGCGCGGCCTCCTGGGGGGTTGTGTCGGGTGTGTGTGGGGCGGCTGGTGGATATTCCATCGTACCGGGTCATCCGCTCGCCAATTCAGGCGCGGCGTTGTTTCCGCCCGGCGCGGTGGGCACATTTCTTACCAATCCCGGCGACGGGTCAGCGCCCGCCGGCTGGCCAACCGGCCCCGATTTCGCCGCGCTCTCGGCGTTTCTGGCGGGCATTCCGGCAGCGGATCAAGCCGATATCGGCTGCCTCGCCTGGCCCTGGGGCGAGGCCGACAGCACCATGGCGTATGCCAACAAGGCGGAGTTCGAGGCCAGCCTGCTCCGCTTGCTGAGCGCCACGAGAGGGCTGCTTGGCCGCACCGCCGTCAGCTTGCCCCTGCTGACCTGGAGTGCCACGCCCTACCAGACCCATGACGGTGTGCAGATGGTGCGCGAGACGCTGGCCGATCTGTCCGCCAGCCCGGCCAACAACATTGTGCTGTTCGCCGCCCAGACGGCTGATTCCAACCCGCTCGGCGCCGCGTACAACGCGCTCACCGGCAGTTTCGCCGCCGGTCAGACAAGCTATCGCGACGGGGCGGATCTGGCACGATATGGCCGGCTCGGTGTGCACGCGGCTGGGCGATTGGCGCTGGCCGCAGGACTGGGGGACACAATCTCCCTCGCCAGCCTGCCGGTGAGTGGGCTGCCCGAGGCCGGTGGTCCGCGCCTCACCCATGCCTACCGGGCATCCAATACCGAGCTTATCCTCACCATCGCCCACGATGCGGGTGATGATTTGCTGGTTCCCCTTGGCGCCGCCAGGGGCATGGGGTTTGCGGTCATGGATGGCGGGTCGGTGGCGGCGCCCGGCACGATCATTCCCGCCATCGCCGCCGCGCGGGTGGATGCCACGCATCTCTCGGTCACACTGGCGGCGCCAGTTACCAACCCCTCGGCCGATGTGCGGCTTTTTTATCCCTATGGCAGCGTGCAGATCGGGCGCGGCAATGCGGTCACCGACAATACCGCCACCCTTGCTCCGCCTGCGGGCTGGGCGATCGGGGCCGATCTCGGCACCTGTTTCGCGCTTAATTTTCCCCTTCAGGCCACGGCCTACGGGCTCACCCTTTCCGACACTCCATCCTGACAGAGAGGCCGATGGATACCGATAATGTTTCCGTGTTGCGCACCGACATTGCGGGCCTGCGCAACGATATCAGCGCCATCCGCCAGGAGATCGGGATTCTCGAGGCCAAGGCCGACTCCCTTGAGGTTTGGCGCATGCATTACCTGACTCAGGAAGACCAGACGATGGCCAAGATGTTCGCCAAGATCGACGAGCTGGTGGCCGCCATGTCCGACATGCGCGCCGATGTCTCGCGCATACGCGGGGAGCGAGACGCCGAGCGGCGCGTGAGCATGATGATCATCAGCTTGCTCTCGGCTGTCTGTGGCGGGCTGCTGGGGAGCCTCGCGCATGGATAATTTCGCCCGCTGCATCGCCTTCACGCTGGATTTCGAGGGGGGTTATTCAAACAACCCCGCCGATCCCGGCAACTGGACCGGCGGTGCCGTGGGGCGCGGTGAGCTGCGCGGCACCAAATTCGGTATCAGCGCCGCCGCCTATCCGGCCCTCGACATCGCCGCCCTCACCCAACCCGAGGCCGAGGCTCTCTACCGCGCGGATTTCTACATCCCGCTTGAGGGCGACGCCTTACCCCCGGCCATCGCCATGGTGGCGTTCGATGCCGCCGTGAATGCGGGTCCGCGCCGCGCGGTGGTGTGGCTGCAGCAGGCCTGCGACCTGCTGGCCGATGGCGTGCTCGGCCCCGAAACCCTGCGCGCGCTCACCACGGGCGACGCCCAGGCCACCGCCCGCGAGGCCCTTGTCCGCCGGCTGGCGGCGCAGGCGGGCGCGCCCGGCTGGTCGAATTTCGGCCTCGGCTGGACACGCCGCGTCCTCGCGCTCTGCCAAGCCATTGTCACCTGACCTCTCCTCAAACCCCTTTATTCAGGAGCATGACCATGATCACAGTTAATCAAGTTGAATCCGGTCTGAATGCGGTTGCCGCCGTCGGCGCCGCCATGGGCGGTCCGCTGGGTGCCGAGCTGGCCACCGCCCTCAAGGCCGGTGAAGCGGTTGCCAACACGGTGGTTGCCGCCGAGGCCGCGCACGCCAGCGCGCTGACCGCCGCCTCCGCCGCCGCCACCACGCTGGCCGGTGCCGCCGCGCCGATCATCGCCACCCTGCCCGCCAACGGCCAGGCGCGCGCCAATGCCGGGCTGAATTTGCTGCAAACCCTGCTGGCCGATCTCAAAATCCTGCTTGGCCTGTAAGGCCAGTGTCCCGATTCTGAAATCCGCTGGATTTCAGAATCATAGTGGATACCAGAGCATTTTCCATTCACATGGGCTCATGAAAAATGCTCTAACTCTTTGTTTGAGCGAGCAACTTTATCCAATCAAATGATTCCATTTGATTGGATGTCGCTCTAGGAAAATCAATAAGCTAGTGTGATGGCCATCACACCAGGCGCCACCGGAGCCGCGACATGCGCGATACCCAGCCCGCCGAAACTGACCTTGCCGCCTTCAGCGCCGCCTTGCGTGCCCGTGCGCCCTTGAGCAACAAGGCAGATAAGGGCGCCACCTGGCTTTTGCATCTGGCGGTCCGGTTGGCGGGTGCGCCGATGCGGCGTTTCGCCCCCGGCGGCACGGGGGGCAAAATCTCCACCCCGCCCCGGCGGCTCACCTCGCCTGACGCCCCGGCCCCCTCACCCGCCGCGCCCAAACAGGCCACGCGCTCCGCGGCCCCGGCGAACCCATCCGCTGCTCATACTGGCGCTGGCTCCGCCGTGTCCGTCACGGGGTTTCGCGCGGTTTTGGCCGCCGCCAAGACGCAAGCGGCCAAGGCCCGCGCCGTGCGTGAGGACCGCGCCGGCAAACACACCGCCGCTCTCCAGCGCGCATCCACGGGCATTACCCGCTCTTTCGCGCCGCGCTCCACCCCCGTCCGTGCACATGCGCCATCGCCACAGGCGCCAAACCCAGCCTCTGGGCCGCAGGCGGTGTTCCGTCCGCGTCCGCTGCTCAGCGCCCCCGTGCCGGTGGCTCGGGATGAGCCGCCATCCCCGCCCCCCTCTCTCCCCATGGCCACGCCTGTCTCATCGGCCGTGCCATCCTCAGCCGGGCTCGCGAGCTCCCAGCCCGCCCTCGCCGCCCGCTATCAGCAAGACATAGCCTTCGAGCAGGCGCTCGATGAGTATTTCCTGCGCCTTTCGCGCATGCCGCCCGCCGCCGCCGCGGCCTTCGATCCCCGGCTCAGCCCGCGCTGGGTGGGGCTCAACCTGCCGGGCTGAGCCCATCTTCCCATAATGTCTTGATCAAATCCTCGGCCTCCTCGCGCGACAATTTCAGCGCCCGCCGCGCCGTGGCCTGCGAAAATCCACCACGCGCCATGGCGGCCAAAATCTTCAGCTCCGGCGTTGTCCCAAACGGCCCCGCCCGCTTGCGGCGCAAATAGGCGCAGGCCGCGGCCAGCTCGCGCGCGGGGTCGTCCTCGGGTGCGGTTCCCCGCACGCCCTTGGCGGCCAGATGCGCGCTCACCGCCCGCGCCGATTTCCCCTCCCGCCGCAGCCTTTTGGCGCGCGAGGCCGCGAAGGCGCCGTCATTGAGCACGCCCAGCTCTTTCAGCCGCGCGATCACCCCGGCAATGGCGCCTTTCGCGCCCCGGCAGGCACGCGCCACCTCCCCGGCATCTTCCCCCGCCTCTTCCTGAATCCGCCCCCAGCGGTCGATTTTGCGCGCGAGCACCCGTGCCAGGCTGAGTTCCGTCGCGGCATAGCGGGTCAGATGGGTCATCGCGGCCTCTTGCAATTTCGCCGCGTCGGGTGGTTTCAGGGCCATATTCATAGCTTGCCGCCGATTTTGCCTCTTGTCACCCGCCCCATAGCGCCTTAAGAGCGCCGCTTCCCCACAAGGGAAAGCGTGCGTGTCCGGGCCATTTTGGCATGCCTGGCCGCCGCCCCGATATTCGGGACCCCCGTGTTGAGCGGGGCACAGCAGACAGGAGATCAAAATGCCGAAGCTGAAGACCAAGTCAGCGGTCAAGAAGCGCTTCAAAATCACCGCCACGGGCAAGGTTCTCGCCGGCCCCGGCAAGAAGCGTCATAACCTCTATGCTCGTTCGCAGAAGGCCAAGCGCCAGAATCGCGGCAGCCAGGTGCTCACCCACGCCGACGGCCTGACCGTCAAGCAGTGGGCCCCGTACGGTCTCGAGTAAGGAGGGAATAGAACCATGGCACGTGTGAAACGCGGCGTTACCACCCACGCCCGCCACAAAAAAATCATCGGTCAGTCGAAGGGCTATGTCGGCCGTTCCTCGACCAATTACCGCATCGCGCTCGAGCGCCTGGAAAAGGCCCTGCGCTATGCCTACCGCGACCGCCGCGTCAAGAAGCGTGAGTTCCGCTCGCTCTGGATTCAGCGCATCAACGCCGCCGTGCGTGAGCATGGCCTCACCTACAGCCAGTTCATTTTCGGCCTCAAGCAGGCCGGCCTTGAGCTGGACCGCAAGGTGCTCGCCGCCATCGCCTTCGACGACCCGGCCTCCTTCGCCGAGATCGTGCAGGCCGTGAAGGGCGTTTCGGCCGCCGCGGCCGAGTAATCAGCCAAAAGATCACTTGATCGCATGCCGGGCGGGGTTCATCCTCGCCCGGCATGTCTGTTTCTGGTCCCCTCCCCGCTCATCTGGCCCAAGAGGCCGCTTTCCTCACGCCCCATGAGCGTGACCGCCTGTGGCGAGCGGCGCTCACCATGGCCGATTCACGCGGTGTTCTGCTTCGCTTTTCCTCCCTGTTCGGCCGCCGTATCGAGGGGGTGCGCCAAACCCTCACCCAAACCGGCGCCCGGCTGGGCGGCGAGAGCTGGGCCGGTCTCACCGTCCGAGTCGAGCAGCTGGTCGAGGACACGCTCTGGTCGTCCTTTGACCTCGCCTGCCTGGGCCTCGAGCCCCAGGCATCGCACCGCCCGGTCTCACGCCTGTCAAACGCCGCCCGCCGCGCCGCCACCGCGGCTTCTGGCGCGGCGTCGGGCTTTATCGGCCTGCCCGGCGTGCTGTTCGACATTCCCTTCACCACCACCACCATCCTGCGCTCCATCGCGCTCACCGCGCGCGCGGCGGGCGAGGATCTCTCGCGTGAGGATACACGCCGCGCCTGCCTTGAGGTGCTGGCCTTCGGCGCCCCCGGCACATCCGACGACGATGCCGAGACCGGCTATTGGGCCACGCGCCTGGGTGTCAACCATCTCACGCTGACCTTGTTCATCAAAAGCGTGGCGGGCCGTTTTGGCGTGGTGCTGTCCGAGCGCCTGCTGGCCCAGGCGGTGCCGGTGGCTGGCGCGCTCTCGGGCGCCGCGCTCAATTACGCCTTCACCGATTATTACCAGAAAATGGCCGAGGTGCATTTCACCCTGCGCACGCTCGAGCGCCGCTCGGGCGACCAGGCCCGCCTGCGAACCTTGTTCGGCCGCATGTTGGAGGCCGCCAAAACCCGCAAGCGGGTCAAGCGCCCCGCCGACCCCATTCCCGCCATCGACGCCTTGCCCCCGGCCTGACCAGCCCTTTGACCGCCCCGCCCCCTTGCGCGCGCGCGCGCTCATGGGCAGTTAAGGCCCATGTCAGATGATCTCGATGTGCTCCTGAAAACCCGTGGCCAGACAGCCGAACTCGGCGCCAACGTCACCGCCGCGCTGTTCGATCTGTCAGGTCAGGCCGTGTTCGCCTGCGGAGACGGCACACTCCGCCTGCGCGACGGTGACGGCTACCAGACGCTCCAGGCCCATGACGGCGCCGTGCTCGCCTTGGCCGCCCACCCCTCGGGCGGCGTGGTCTCGGGCGGTGATGATGGACGCCTGGTCTGGACCAAAACCGGTGAGGTCCGCGAACTGGCTAAATTCGGCTCCAAATGGGTTGAGCAGCTGGCCAGCTTCACGGGCAAGGGCGCGCTGATCGCGGCGGGCGTGGGCAAGCTCGTGCATCTGTTCGATGCCGAGGGCCGCAAGCTCCGCGAGCTGGCCCATCCCTCCACCGTTACCGGTCTGGCCTTTGATTCCAAAGGCAAGCGCATCGCCGCCGCGCATTATAACGGCGCTTCGCTGTGGTTTACCGGCTCCACCGCCGCGCCGCGCGTGCTGGAATGGAAAGGCAGCCACACCGGCGTGGTGCTGCACCCCGAGGGCACCTCCCTGGTCACCTCGATGCAGGAAAACGCCCTCCATGGCTGGACCCTGCCCGAAGGCAAACACATGCGCATGAGCGGCTACCCGGCCAAGACCGAGTCCATGGGCTTCACCAAATCGGGCAAATGGCTGGCCACCGGGGGGGCCGATACGCTGGTGCTCTGGCCGTTTTTCGGCGGCGGGCCCATGGGCAAGCCGCCGCTCGAGCTGGGGTTGGGCGAGGGCATCATCAAGCGGGTCGCCTGCCACCCGCAGCACGAGGTGGTGGCGGTCGGGTTTTCATCGGGCCTTGGGCTGATGATCGACGTGCCGGGTGAAAAAGTGTTGCCGCTCTGCGCGCCGGGGCGCGGGGCTTTCACCGCGCTCAGCTGGAATGCCGCCGGCACGCATTTGGCGTTCGGCACTGATACCGGGTTTGTGGGGCTGGTCAATTTCTCGGGCTGACCCCCACACAAACCCACATAAAACCAAAAAAGCCGGCATTTTTGCCGGCTTTTTCGTGGTTTTGCGCCTGTTGGCGGAGATCAGACCAGCGACGCGCAGAATTTCTGGATGCGCGTGCAGGCTTCCGTCAGCGCCTCGGTCGAGGTGGCGTAGGAAATGCGGAAATGTCCGGGATAGATGAAGGCCGAGCCATGCACGGCGGCCACACCCTGCTCATCCAACAGAGCGATGACGAAATCTTCATCATTCTCGATCGTCTTGCCCTTGGGCGTGGTTTTGCCGATGCAGCCTTGCATCGAGGGGAACACGTAAAACGCCCCCTCGGGCGTGGCGCAGGAGAGGCCGGGCGCCTGGTTGAGCATTTTGGCCACCAGGTCGCGGCGGGTTTTGTAAACCGCCACCATCTCCCCCAGCATGTCCTCGGGGCCGTTGAGCGCGGCGACCGCCGCGGCCTGGCTGATCGAGGAGGTGTTGGAGGTGCTCTGGCCCTGGAGCTTGTCCATGGCCTTGATCAGCTCGACGGGCGCGCCGCAGAAGCCGATGCGCCAGCCGGTCATGGCATAGGCCTTCGAGCAGCCATTCATGGTGATGGTGCGGCTCTTGAGGGCGGGCTCGACCTCGACGATGGTGGCGGGCTTGAAGCCGTCATAGGTCAGCTTCTCGTAAATGTCGTCGGAGAACACCCAGACCTGGGGATGGCGCAGCAGCACGTCGCAGATCGGGCGGAGTTCCTCGGCCGAATAGGCGGCGCCCGAGGGGTTGTTGGGGGAGTTGAGGAACACCCATTTGGTCTTGGGCGTGATCGCCGCCTCCAGATCCTCGGCGCGCAGCTTGAAGCCGTGATTTTGCGCGCAGGGCACGAACACGGGCGTGCCCTCGGCGAGCTGCACGATGTCGGGGTAGGAGACCCAGCACGGGGTGGGGATGATCACCTCGTCGCCCGCCTGCACGGTGGCCAGCATGGCGTTGAAGATGACCTGCTTGCCGCCGGTGGAGACGATGATCTCCTGGGGCGTGTAGTCGATGCCGGAATCGCGCTTGAACTTGGCGGCAACGGCCTGGCGCAGCGCCATGGTGCCCGAGACGTCGGTATATTTGGTGTCGCCGGCGTTGATGGCGTCGATCGCGGCCTGCTTGATATGGGCGGGGGTGTCAAAATCGGGCTCGCCAGCGGAGAGGCCGATAATGTCCTTGCCTTCGGCTTTGAGCGCGCGGGCCTTGGCGGTGATCGCCATGGTCGGGCTGGGGCTGATGCGGTTCAGGCGGTCGGCGATGAGGCTCATGCGTTGCGTCTCGATGAAGTTGAGTTCACGCGCCTTCTAAACCCCCAGAAAGCGGCGTGCAATTCGAGAAAACAGAACGCCGACCCGCTTGCGGCGCGCGGCGAAAGGGAATAGGCCGCCGCTGTGGCAAGCCGCCCCGTGCGCGGGCGGGCGCCACAACCCCCAGTATATGTTGGCGGGCGCCGCGAGCTAAATGAATCCCGGCGCCACCCCGATGGAGAGTAACATGAAGGTTTCGAAGTTCGCCTCCGCCCTCGCTTTCGCCGCGACGCTGGCCGCCGCCCCCGCTTTCGCGCAGAGCGCGAGCGGCACCATGGCCCCGATGCAGGGCATGAGCAGCCCGGCCGCCGCCGCACCCGCCGCCACCATGGCCCCGGTTCAGTCGGCCACCCACGCCATGAGCGCCCCGGCCGCCGCCGCCAAATCCGCCATTGGCAAGCTCGCCGCGGGCCAGGAGTTCAAGACCGAAGCCGCCGCCGCCGCCCATTGCCCGGGCGACCAGGTGGTGTGGTCGGCGCTCACCAAGAGCAAGAGCTTCCACACCAGCCACTCCAAATATTTCGGCAAGACCAAGCACGGCGCCTATGTGTGTGAAAAGGACGCCCTGGCCGCCGGCTTCCACAAGGCCAAGAACTGACCTATCAGGTCAGATCATCCCGGGGAGGCCATCCGGCCTCCCTTTTTTTATGTGTGGAGGATGAGATGTCCGAGGCTGAAATCGTTACCCTGCCGTCTGGCGTGCAGGTCCAGGACCATGTGGTGGGCACGGGTGAGAGCCCCAAGGCCGGTCAGTTCGTGACCGTGCATTACACCGGCTGGCTCTACAATAACGGCGAGAAGGGCCGCAAATTCGACTCCTCGCGCGATCGCGGCCAGCCTTTCACCTTCAAGCTCGGTGTCGGCCAGGTGATTTCGGGCTGGGATATCGGCGTTGCCTCAATGGCGGCGGGCGGCAGCCGCACGCTGATTTTGCCGCCCGAGCACGGCTATGGCGCGCGCGGCGCGGGCGCGGTGATTCCGCCCAACGCCACGCTGATGTTCGATGTCGAGCTGATCAGCTTCAAGTAATATGAGATGTCCCACCCGCGCCGGCGCGGGTGGGGCTGTATCACCCGCCAGCCCGGGGCAGGCGGATGACAAAACGGGCGCCGATGATGCCGCCCGCCTCGTCGCGGCGGTTCTCGGCCGAGATGCGGCCCTGGTGGGCCTCGACGATCTGGCGTGAGATGGACAGGCCCAACCCCGAATGGCTGCCGAACGTCTCGTTGCTGGGGCGCTCGGAATAGAAGCGGTCGAAAATCGAGTCGAGCTTGGCGTCGGGGATGCCGGGTCCCTCATCTTCCACGCTCAGCTCGATCAGCCCGCCCGTCTCGCGGCCGCGCAGCCAGATATGGCCCTGTACAGGGCTGAACGAGATGGCGTTGCCGATGAGGTTGCGCAGCACCTGCACCAAGCGCGTTTCGGAGCCGCTGACAAACAGCCCCTCCCCTGGTGGCACATCCACCTCCATCACCGGCGCGCTCTCTTTACGGGTGGCGTCGTGGATTTCGGCCAGGGTCTGGAGCATGCGGGCCATGTCGACGATCTCGTGCTTCGAGCGCGAGAGCTCGGCATCGAGCCGGGAGCTGTCGGAGATGTCGGTGATCAGCCGGTCCAGCCGCTGCACATCCTGGCTGATGATGGCCAGCAGCCGCGAGGCGCGCGCTGGGTCCTCGACGATGGTCAGGGTCTCGATGGCCGAGCGGATGGAGGAGAGCGGGTTCTTGATCTCGTGGCTGACATCGGCGGCGAAGCGCTCGATGGCGTCCATGCGCGCCCACAGCGCCTTGGCCGAGCTTTCCAGCGTGCGCGCCAGCGTGCCGATTTCATCGTTGCGGGCGGTGATCGCCTCGGGCACCGGCTGGGCGCGGGTGCGGCCCTCGCGCAGACGCTCGGCGGCGCCGGCCAGGCGCGAGATGGGGCTGGCGATGGTGCGCGAGAGATAGAGCGAGACGATGACGGTGAGCAGCAGCGCCAGGGCGAACAGGCCGAGGATGGAAATACGCACCGAGAGCACGGCGGCATCCACCTCGTTGGCTTCACGCGTGAGCAGCACGGTGCCGACATTTTGCTGGCTGGCGGTGATGGGCTCGGAGACGGTGATGAGCAGGATGCCGTTATCATCGCGGCGCACGAAGGGCGGAATCTCCTGGCCCTGGGCGCCGCCGGTGAGTTCGAGCACGGTGCGGGCATCGGGCTGCCAGCCCAGCGTGTTGGGGTCTTGGCCGGCATCCTGGCCGACAATGCCGGATTCATCCTCGTTGCCGGTGACCGAGCCGGAGAGATGGTCGTAGATGAACGACACCGCGCGCGAGAACAGCCCGGGCGGCGGCGGTGCGCCCAGAGGCTCGGAGATGATGGCGCCGCCCGGCCCGTTATGCACCCGGGAATTGGCGATCAGCGTGCCATCCGGCCCGTAAATGAGGGCCTGGGCATAGGGCGTGGGGGCGGTGAGCGAGAAGAGCAGCGGCCCGGCGAGGTTGGGGTTGACCGCCGGCGCGCCGTTGCTCTCCTGCACCGCCGTTTCGGCGATGGCGCCGGCATAAATCCGCGCCTGTTCGCGCAGCGCCGAGACTTCGGCGGCGAGCAGCCCTTGCTGATACTGGTCGAGATAGAGGAGCGCCGCGAAGATGAGCGCCACCGGCAGGATATTGACCAGCAGAATATCGCGCAGCAGGCGCGAGAGGCGGGGTTTGCGGGTCAGGGTCAGGCGTCCTTGTAGCGATAGCCGATGCCGTAGAGCGTTTCGATCTGGTCGAACTCGCCATCGACGGTGCGGAATTTCTTGCGCAGGCGTTTCACGTGGCTGTCGATGGTGCGGTCATCGACATAGACGTTCTCGCCATAGGCGGCATCGATCAGCTGGTCGCGCGATTTGACCATGCCGGGGCGCTGGGCCAGCGCCTTGACGAGCAGGAACTCGGTGACGGTGAGCTGGATATCCTTGCCCTTCCAGAGGCATTGATGCTTGGTTTCATCGAGCGAGAGATCGCCGCGGGTGAGCACGCTGGCCGGCGCCGCGCCCGAGGCCTCGGCGCGGGTGCTGTCGTGGCGGCGCAGCAGCGCGCGGATGCGTTCGATCAGCAGGCGCTGCGAGAAGGGCTTGGTGATGTAATCATCGGCGCCCAGCCGCAGGCCCATCAGCTCGTCGAGCTCGTCATCCTTGGAGGTGAGCATGATGACTGGCATGCTTGAACGGGCGCGCAGTTTTTGCAGCAGCTCCATGCCGTCCATGCGGGGCATTTTCACATCCAGCACCGCCAGGTCGGCGGGTTTGGCGAGCAGGGCCTGGAGGGCGGATTCGCCATCGGTGTAGGTGCGGACCGCGAAGCCCTCGGCCTCCAGTGTCATTTGCACGGAGGTGAGGATATTGCGGTCGTCATCGACCAGGGCAATGGTGTGTTTCATGGGTTGGGCCTCGCACGGGGTTCTGCCCCAACGGAGTGACGGGATTATGGCAAGGAATCAAGAGTATTTGACCGAAGCGGCGGGGTTGATGCGCGCCATGCGCCAGGCCACGCTGGCCACGCTTGATAAGGGCGTGCCGTTTGCCTCGCTGGTGACCCCGGCGCTCGATGAGGAGGGCGCGCCGCTGCTGCTGCTCTCAAGCCTGGCCGCCCATACACGCCATTTGCGCGCCAGCCCGGCCTGCGCCCTGCTCATTACCGGCCCGGCCGTGGACGAAAACCCCCAGACCGCGCCGCGCCTGTGCCTGCAAGGCGAGGCCAGCCCCGTGGAGGGCGAGGCCCTGCAAGCCCGCTATCTGGCCGCGCATCCTTATGCCGCCCGCTATATCGGGTTTGGAGATTTTGGGTTGTGGCGGCTGGCCGTGCGCGGGGTGCACTTCGTGGGTGGGTTTGGCGCGGCGGCGCGGCTGGACTTTGCCGCGCTGCAACATGAAATTTCCCCAAACCCTGGTGCGGCGCAAGGTTGATGCGCGGGCGCTGGGTGCTTATGAAGGCCCCATCGTCTCGCGGCTTTATTAATATTAGAGAGGACCAACCTCGTGACCAATATTTCCGACATCACGCCCCTTCGCGATGCCGCCCCGCTTGCCGGCACGGGCGTGCGCGTCGCGGCCGAACTGCATGCCAACCTCACCGCCCCCGCGCTGGTGGCCCATGCGCTGCGCCAGGGCGATGGCCGCCTCTCGGCCGATGGCGCGCTGATGGTGCGCACCGGCGTGCATACCGGCCGCTCGGTGGGTGACAAATTCGTGGCCGATGAGCCCGAGACCTCCGACGAGGTATGGTGGGGCAAGGTCAACCAGAAGCTGCCGCGCGAGAAATACCAGGTGCTCAAGGGCCGGGTGCAGGCCTATTTGCAGGGGCGCGAGCTGTTCACCCAAGACCTTTATGCCGGTGCCGACCCCGCGCACCGCATCAAGGTGCGGCTGGTGAGCCCGAGCGCCTGGCACGCGCTGTTCGCGCGCAACATGTTCATCCGCCCGGCGCCCGCGGAGCTGGAAAATTTCGAGCCTGATTATGTGATTTTGCACGCGCCGTTCTTCGAGGCCGATCCGGCGATCGACGGGGTGAAATCCTCCTCGGCCATCGTGCTCTCCTTCGCCGAGAAGACCATCATCATCGCCGGCACGCAATATGCGGGCGAGATCAAGAAATCCATCTTCACGGTGATGAACTGGATTTTGCCGAGCCAGGGCCTGCTCTCCATGCATTGCTCGGCCAATATCGGGCCCGAGGGCGACAGCGCGCTGTTCTTTGGCCTGTCTGGCACCGGCAAGACCACCCTCTCCTCCGACCCCACCCGCCGGCTGATCGGCGATGACGAGCATGGCTGGGGGCCGGAAGGCGTGTTCAATTTCGAGGGCGGGTGCTACGCCAAGGTCATCGATCTCAGCCAGAAATCCGAGCCCGAGATCTGGGCGGCTTCGCACCGCTTCGGCACCGTGCTGGAAAACGTGGTGGCCGATGAGCGCGGCAATATCGACCTCACCGACCGCTCGCTGACCGAGAATACCCGCGCCTGCTATCCGGTGGAATATATCCCCAATGTCGAGCTTTCGGGCCGTGGGGCGGTGCCCAAGAATGTGGTGATGCTGACCGCCGACGCGTTTGGCGTGCTGCCGCCCATTTCGCGCCTCACGCCCGCGCAGGCCATGTATCATTACCTCTCGGGCTACACCGCGCGGGTCGCCGGCACCGAGAAGGGGCTGGGCGCCGAGCCCGAGGCCACCTTCTCCACCTGCTATGGCTCGCCCTTCCTGCCGCGCCATCCGCAGGTTTACGGCAAGCTGCTGCAGAAGCTGATCAATGAATATGGCGCCAATTGCTGGCTGGTGAACACCGGCTGGACGGGCGGGGCCTATGGCGTGGGCAAGCGCATGTCGATTGGCCATACGCGCGCGCTGCTGCGCGCGGCGCTGGCGGGTGAGCTTGATCATGTCGAGTACCGCACCGATCCGTTCTTTGGCCTGTCGATCCCGGTTGCGGTGCCCGGCGTGCCGAGCGAGGTGCTCGACCCGCGCGAGGCCTGGGCCGACAAGGCGGCCTATGACAATGCGGCCAAGGCGCTGGTGGGGCGGTTCATCGCCAATTTCGCCAGCTTCGCCGAGCATGTGGATGATGACGTGAAGGCCGCCGCCATCAAGGCGGCGTGAATCTGAGCGTCTGGTCAAGGCTGAAACCGAAAAAACCCCGGCATGCCGGGGTTTTTTTATGGGTCAGGGATAAGGGGCGCGCCCTGGATGAGGAATTTCTTGTCTCTGGCGCTGGCGCCAGCGGTGAGGGCGATGGCGTCGTGCTTGATGCCGAGCCAGTGACAGAGCGCGGCGATGATCGCCTCATTGGCCTTGCCGTCTTCGGGTGCGGCGTTCACCGCCACTTTCAGCCGGGCTGAAGGCCAGCCCGGCTGGGGCGCGGCGGCCACCACCGGGCCGATTTGCACCCGCCGGGCGCCGGGCTGGGCCTTGACGGCCAGCACCAGCCCCGCCGGGGTTTGGGTGTGGAAACTCACACCCGCTCGAGCACCACGGCGATGCCCTGGCCGCCGCCGATGCACATGGTGACCAGCGCATAGCGGCCCTTGATGCGCTGAAGCTCATACATGGCCTTGATGGCGATGATGGCGCCCGACGCGCCGATCGGGTGGCCGAGCGCCACGGCGCCGCCATTGGGGTTCACCTTGGCTGGGTCGAGCCCGATATCATGCGAGACCGCGCAGGCCTGGGCGGCGAAGGCCTCGTTCGACTCGATGACATCCATGTCGGCGGCGCTGAGGCCAGCCCGGCGCAGCGCGTTTTGCGAGGCGGGAATGGGCCCGAGCCCCATGACCTCGGGCGCCACGCCGGCATGGCCATAGGCGACGATGCGCGCCATGGGGGTGAGGTTGCGCTTGCTCACCTCGGCGCCCGATGCCAGCACCAGGGCGGCGCCGGCATCGTTGAGCGGCGAGGCGTTGCCGGCCGTGACGGTGCCGTCTTTCTTGAACACCGGCTTGAGGCTGGCTAGCGTCTCGGCGGTGGTGTCGGCGCGTACATGCTCGTCCGTGTCGAAGATGGTCACGCCCTTGCGGCCGGGGATTTCGACCGGGGTGATCTGGTCCTTGAAATGACCGGCGGCCTGGGCGGCGGCGGCGCGTTTGTGCGATTCGGCGGCGAAGGCGTCTTGTGCCTCGCGTGTCAGACCGTATTGGGCGGCGACATTTTCGGCCGTGATGCCCATATGGCCGTTGCCGAACGGGTCATGCAGAGCGCCGACCACCATGTCGATCACCTTGCCATCGCCCAGCCGCGCGCCCCAGCGCTCGGCGGGCAGCAGATAGCCGCCCCGGCTCATGCTCTCGGCGCCGCCCGCCACCGCGATGGCGGTGTCACCCAGCATGATGCTCTGGGCCGCCGAGACCACCGCCTGCAGCCCCGAGCCGCATAAACGGTTGACCGTAAGGGCCGGGGTGCCGACCGGGATGCCGGCATTCACCGAGGCCACACGCGAGATATAGGCGTCTCTGGGTTCGGTGTGGATGACATTGCCCATCACCACATGGCCGATATCGGCGGCCTCGATCCCGGATTTGGCAAGCGCCGCGCGGATGGCGATTTCACCCAGCTTGCTGGGCGCGACATCTTTCAGCGCCTTGCCGTAATCGCCGATCGCGGTGCGCTGGCCGGCGAGAATGAACACGTCTGACATGGGACCTCCACAGGTTATTTGATCAAACCATAAGCCGCGCGGCCAGCGTTCGGCTATCCCCCAAAAAAAACCCGCCGGCACCGCACGGGCCAGCGGGTCAAGTCAACAGGGAGGCTTCACGTCTGGGAGACGTAGGAACCAGGCACCAGCCGGATAAGGATCCGCGGTTACCAAGTCCCCTCCGGCCCGGAGGCCGGATGACATGTCCAGCTCGCACTGGACATGTTGTATATAAGCCACAATAGAGATTTTTTAAGTGTTAAAATTGTAATGCAGCTTGTCTGACGTGACCATCCGTTGCAGCCCTACCCCCCGACTCCAGGTTTTCCGCGGGTTTCAGCCCCGCAGACCCTTGGATTCGGCGATAGAATTTACCAAAAAGTCACGAAAAACAGCGACGCGCTTCGAGTTCCGCAGCTCTTCGGGATAGACGAAATACATGTCGATGGTGGGTTTTTTCACCTCGGGCAGCACCGGCACCAGGCCGGTGGTGTCGTGCACCAGGTAATCGGGCACGGTGCCGATGCCCAGGCCCGAGCGGATGGCGACCAGCATGGCCTGGAGGGAGTTGACCTCGAGCACGCCCCGGCGGGGTGAGCCATCCTTGCGGCCAACCTCGCTCAGCCAATTCACATCGGGGACCGGTGGCTTGCGGTCGCCAAACATCACCAGCTTGTGGTTATCCAGCTCCTCGACCGTTTGGGGCAGGCCGTAGGTTTTGGCGTAGTCGGCGGCGGCCCAGATCTGGTTGCGGATTTCACCCAGATGGCGCTGCACCAGATCGGGCTGGCGGGGCGGGTGCATGCGGATGGCGACATCGGCTTCGCGCATGGCGAGGTCGAGGTCGGTGTCATCGAGCAGCAGCGAGACGGTGACATCGGGGTGATGGCCCATGAATGTCTTGAGCCGGGGGGCCAGCCAGGTGACGCCAAAGGAATGGGTGGTGGTGACCTTGAGCCGCCCGGCCGGTTTTTCCTTGCTCTCGGCGAGCAGGGCCTCGGTCATGGCGAGCTTGGCGAACACTTCGCGCACCGTGCGGTTGAGCGCCTCGCCTTGTTCGGTGAGGATGAGGCCACGCGCATGGCGGTGGAAGAGCGGCACGGAGAGCGCTTCCTCGAGCGCCGAAATCTGCCGCGAGACGGCCGATTGGCTCAGATTGAGCGTGTCGCCCGCATGGGTGAAGCTGCCTGCCTCGGCCACCGCGTGGAAGACGCGGAGCTTGTCCCAATCCATTTTCTGCCCGGTCATTATGCTGCCTCGCTGACGGGCAGCGCGTGGCCGCCCAGATATTTTTCGGCTTCCAAAGCCGCCATGCAGCCGGTACCGGCGGCGGTGACGGCCTGGCGGAAGATTTTGTCCTGCACATCGCCGGCGGCGAACACGCCGGGCACCGAGGTTTGGGTGCTGCCGGGGCGGGTGATGATATAGCCCTCGTCATCGAGCGCGAGCTGGCCCGCGAACAGCCCGGTGGTGGGCGAATGGCCGATGGCGATGAACACGCCATCCACCGCCAGCGTGCTGGGCGCGCCGGTTTTGGCGTGCTTGACGCGCAGCCCCGTGACCACTTCCGGCGTGCCACTGCCCACGATCTCCTCGATCACATGGTCCCACAGCACGGTGATCTTGGGGTTCTCGAACAAACGCTGCTGCATGATGCGCTCGGCGCGCAAAGAGTCGCGGCGATGAATGAGGGTGACGTGCGCGGCGTGGTGGGTGAGGTAGATGGCTTCCTCGACCGCCGTGTTGCCGCCGCCGACCACCGCGACGTTTTTGCCGCGATAGAAAAACCCATCGCAGGTGGCGCAGGCCGAGACGCCCGCGCCCTGATATTTGCGCTCAGACTCCAGCCCCAGCCAGCGCGCCTGGGCGCCGGTGGCGATGATGACGCTCTCGGCCTCGAAGATCAGCCCGCCATCGGTCACGGCCTTGAAGGGGCGCTGTGAGACATCGATCTCGGTGATGATGTCATAGAGGATTTCGGTACCGACATGCTCGGCCTGCTTGGCCATTTGCTCCATCAGCCACGGCCCCTGGATGGGCTCGGCGAAGCCGGGATAATTCTCAACCTCGGTGGTGATGGTGAGCTGCCCGCCCGGTTGCAGGCCAGCGACGAGCACGGGGGCGAGGTTGGCGCGCGCGGCATAGATCGCGGCCGTGTAGCCCGCCGGCCCCGCGCCGATGATCAATACCTTGGTCCGTTTCGCCTCTGACATGCTGTGCTTCACCTGCTCTGCGTGGATTGCATACATATCTGTTGAGACCGGACTCATACAAGAGAGCGTTGCGTTGCGCGCATGGCGTTTGATGATCTTTTGTGCGGCGTTGGGCATTTTTGCGGCGCGCCTCAACGATTTTACGGGCAAATATCTGAAATTATTAAAAAATTTTTGTAAGGCCGGGGTGGTTCCGGCAAAAATCATCCCCGGGCGCGGGGCGCTTTTTTTGCAAAAAACCGCCCGCGGCGGGTGTTTTTCGGCGGGATTGTTCAAAATCGCCGCCTATATCAGCGCCATGACCTATCCGCGCTCAGACCATTATGACGGCAGCCATTTCTTCAACCCCGAAACCGGGCCCGGGTTTGGGCGGCGGGGCGGGTTTGTGCGCGTGCTGCGGCGGCGCTTCTCGCGCGATCCGGCGGCGTGGGCGAAATGGCCCGCGCGGGTGGATAACCAGCCCCACCCGCCACTGGGCGAGCGCGACGGGGTGAGGTTTCTCGGCCATGCGATGTTTCTCATCCGGCTGGGCGATGTGTGGGCGATTACCGACCCGATCTTCTCGGCCCGCTGCTCGCCCTCGCAAACCGTGGGGCCGCAGCGTGTGCGCGCGCCGGGGCTGGGGGTGGCGGAGCTGCCCGAGATTGGGCTGGTTCTGCTCTCGCATAACCATTACGACCATATGGATCTGGGCTCGCTGCGGGCGCTGAAGGGACGGTTTCCGGGGGCGCGGATCATCACGCCGCTGGGCAATGGGGCGTATTTGGCGCGCAAGGGGATTGGCGGGTCGATCGAGCTGGATTGGTGGGAGAGCGTGCGGCTGGGCGCGGTGGAGGTGACGATCACCCCGGCCAGGCATTTCTCGGCCCGCACGTTGCGCGACAGGCGCAAGATGCTGTGGGGCGGGCTGGTGATGAAGGCAGAGGGCAAAAGCGTGTATTTCGCCGGAGACACCGCCTATACGGGCGCGTTTGCCGAAATTGGCGGGCGGCTGGGGGCGCCTGATTTGGCGCTGCTGCCGATTGGTGCCTATGAGCCGCGCGATTTTATGAGGGCGGTGCATATGAACCCCGATGACGCGGTGCGCGCCTGCCTGGACCTTGGCGCCAAACGGGCGATTGGCATGCATTTTGGCACGTTTCAGCTCACGGCCGAGGAGATTGACGCGCCGGTGCGCGCCTTGGCGGCGGCGCGCGCGGCGCATGGCGTGGCGGAGGAGCGGTTTTTTACCCTCGATGTCGGGGAGAGCTGGGGGTTTCAGGGCGCCGGGGATTTGTCGGGGTAGGTGCACCATGGCGCACCCGGGCAGCGCCAGCATGCGGGGCCGCGAGCCTTGCAGAGATAGCGGCCGTGCAGGATCAGCCATAAATGCGCGGGCTTGAGCATGGCGCGCGGGATGCGCTTGAGCAGCGCCTCCTCGACCGCGCGCGGCGTGGCGCCAGGCGCGATGCCGGTGCGGTTGCCGAGGCGGAAGATATGGGTATCGACCGCCATGGTCGGGTGGCCGAAAATCTCATTCAGCACCACGTTGGCGGTTTTGCGGCCCACGCCAGGCAGGGCCTCGAGCGCCTCGCGCCCCTCGGGCACCTCGCCTTCATGGCGCGCGAGCAGCTGGGCCGAGAGGGCGGCGACGTTTTTGGCCTTTGACTGCCAAAGCCCGATGGATTTGATGTAAGGCCCGATGCCCTCGGCCCCCAGCGCCGCCATCTCGGCCGGGCCGGGCGCGGCCTGGAACAAGGCGGGCGTGACCTTGTTGACCGCCACATCGGTGGTTTGCGCCGACATGACCACCGCCACCAGCAGCTGAAACGGGGTTTCATAGGCCAGTTCGGTTTTGGGGTCGGGGTTGGCGGCGGAGATGGCTGTGAGAAAGGCCGGAATATCGGCCTTTTTCATGGGTTTTTGGCTCATTTTGTGCCAAACAGCCGGTCGCCGGCATCGCCCAGCCCGGGGTGGATATAGGCGTGATCGTCAAGCTGGCGGTCGAGCGCGGCGGCGTAGATGGGCACGTCGGGGTGGGCGGCGGTGAAGGCCGCCACGCCCTCGGGCACGGCCAGCAGGCAGACAAATTTGATCCGCCCGGCGCCCGCCTGTTTGAGCCGGGTAACCGCCGCGATGGCCGAATGGCCGGTGGCCAGCATGGGGTCGACCACCACGCACAGACGCTCGCCCAGCGCATCGGGGACTTTGAAGTAATATTCCACCGGCTCATGGCTCACGGGGTCGCGGTAGAGCCCGACATGGCCGATGCGCGCCGAGGGCACGAGGTCGAGCATGCCGTCCAAAATCCCCTCGCCCGCGCGCAGGATGGAGATGAAGCACAGCTTCTTGCCCTGTACCTGACGGGCTTCCATCGGCTCGAGCGGGGTTTCGATGGTGACGGGCTCGAGGGGCAGGTCACGCAGCACCTCGTAGCCCAGCAGCAGCGAGATCTCGCGGGCCAGGCGGCGGAACTCGCCGGTGGTGGTCTCCTTTTTGCGCAGCAGGGTGAGTTTGTGGCTCACCAGCGGGTGGTCTATGACGGTGAACATTTCAATCCCTCCGGCGTTACGGCTTTGTGTAACAAGCAGGCCGGGGCTTGGCTATGGCTCAGCCCTCCGTGGCCAGGCGTTCGAGGGCGGCGCGGTATTCGGCGGCCAGACGCTCGACCAGCCTGGCCGCGGGGACGATGTTTTTCACCGCCCCGATGCCCTGGCCCGAGCCCCATATGTCCTTCCACGCCTTGGCGCCGGGGTTTTGGGCCGAGCCGAAATCCATATGCTCGACCTCGCGGCCGCGGAGCGCGGCGGGGTCGATGCCCGCTTGCGCGATGGAGGGGGCGAGGTAATTGCCGTGCACGCCGGTGAACACGTTGGTGTAGAGAATGTCTTTCGCCGCGCTCTCGACGACCATCTGCTTATAGGCGCTGGCGGCGTTGGCCTCTTCGGTGGCGATGAAGGCCGAGCCGATATAAGCGAGGTCGGCGCCCATGGCGCGCGCGGCGGCGATGGCATTGCCATTGGCGATGGCACCCGAGAGCGCCAGCGGACCACTGAACCATTCACGGATTTCCTGCACCAGCGCGAAGGGGGAATAAGACCCCGCATGGCCGCCGGCGCCAGCGGCCACCGCCACCAGCCCATCGGCCCCGCGTTCGATGGCCTTGTGGGCGAATTCATCGTTGATGATGTCGTGGAACACGATGCCGCCATAGGAATGTACGGCCTCGTTCACCTCGGGCCGCGCGCCGAGCGAGGAGATGACCACCGGCACCTGGTATTTCACGCACAGCGCCAGGTCTTCCTCGAGCCGCGTATTGGTTTTGTGGACGATGAGGTTAGTGGCGAAGGGCGCGTCGTGATTGGTGAGTTCCCGGCGCAGGCGGATCAACCACTCTTCGAGCGCGCCGGGCGCGCGGGCATTGAGCGAGGGGAACGAGCCCACCACGCCCGCGCGGCATTCGGCGATGACCAGATCGGGCTGAGAGACGATGAACATCGGCGCGGCGATGACGGGCACCGAGAGGCGGTTCTTGAACAGATCGGGCATGGACATGGTGGTTTCCCCCAGATTTTATGCCGCCAGTTAAGCTCAGGGTGACGTATAGGGCAAGGCCCGAAAATGAGGGGGTTTCCAATGCCCCCCAAGCGGCCTGGCGAACAACCAAAAGTTTTTGGGGGTGTGTGGGCTTTTTTCAAAAAGCCCCCACGTCTTAACGGCTCTATATCAATAAATCAGAGGGCGATTCAGACAGCAGATCGCCCCGCAAGGCGGGGCAATCTGCTGTCATCGCACTCTAATGCGGCGCGGCGAAGGCGTCGCGGATGGCATCGACCACGCTGGCATCCTCGATGGTGCCGGGCACCACCACGGGCTCGTTATTGGCGATCTTTTTCATCACCGCGCGCAGGATTTTGCCCGAGCGGGTTTTGGGCAGTTTCTGCACCACCAGCACTTCACGGAAGGCGGCGACGGGGCCGATCTTCTCGCGCACCAGGGCGACCAGCTCTTTCACCAGCTGCTCGGGCTCGCGCTCCACGCCCGCCTTGAGTACCACGAGCCCGCAAGGCACCTCGCCCTTCAGCTCATCGGCGCGCGCGATGACGGCGCATTCGGCGATGTCCTTATGGCCCGCGAGCACTTCCTCCATGGCCCCCGTCGAGAGGCGGTGGCCGGCGACGTTGATGATGTCGTCGGTGCGGCCCATGATCCAGACATCGCCATCCTCATCGACCATGCCGGCATCACCCGTGCGATACCAGCCGGGGAAGGATTTGAGATAGGCGCTGACATAGCCTTCATCGTTCTGCCAGAGCGTGGGGCCGCAGCCGGGCGGCATGGGCAGTTTGATGCAGAGATTGCCGACATTGCCCCTGGGCAGCGGCTCGCCCGCTTCATCGAGCGCCTGGACATCATAGCCAGGCGATGGCCGCCCGCCCGAGCCGGGCTTGAATTCGGTGAGGCCGAGCCCCAGAAAGCGCGAGGTGATGGGCCAGCCGGTTTCGGTCTGCCACCAATTATCGATGACCGGCTTATCGAGCAGTTTCTGAATCCAGATGGCGGTTGGCGGGTCGCAGCGCTCGCCGGCCAGGAACAGGGCGTTGAGGCTGGAGAGGTCGTATTTGCCGATCAGCGCGCCCTCTGAATCCTGCTGGCGCACGGCGCGCAGGGCGGTGGGGGCGGTGAACATGGTGTTCACCTTGTGCTGCTCGACAACCCGCCAGAAGGCGCCGGGGTCGGGAGTGCCGACGGGCTTGCCTTCATACATGATGGTGGTGGCGCCGACCAGCAGCGGGGCATAAACGATGTAGGAATGGCCGACCACCCAGCCGACATCGGAGGCGGCCCACATGACCTGCCCGGCGGTGACGCCGTAGGTGGTGTGCATGCTTTGCGCCAGCGCCACGGCGTGGCCGCCATGGTCGCGCACCACGCCCTTGGGGCGGCCGGTGGTGCCCGAGGTATAGAGCACATAAAGCGGGTGGGTGGCCTCGACGCTCACGCAATCGGCCGGTTCGGCGGCGGCTTCGGCGGCGATGAAATCATGGTCGAGCCCCGGCGTCAGCGCGCCCTGGAAGGCTGGACGCTGGAAGATCACGCAGGCATCGGGCTTGTGGTCGGAGAGGGCGAGCGCGGCATCGAGCAGGGGCTTATATTGCACCACGCGGCCCGGCTCGAGCCCGCAGGAGGCGGCGACGATGACCTTGGGCTTGGCGTCATTGATACGGGTGGCGAGCTCAGGCGGCGCGAACCCGCCAAACACCATGGAATGAATGGCACCCAGCCGCGCGCAGGCCAGCATGGTCAGCGCGGCCTCGGGGATCATGGGCATGTAGCCGATCACACGGTCGCCTTTTTGCACGCCAAGTTTTTTCAGCGCGCCGGCGATTTTCTTCACCCTCTCCAGGGCCTGGGCATAGGAAATCTCGACCACGCGCCCTTCCATCGGGCTATCCCAGATGATGGCGGTGCGCGCGCCATGGCCGGCG
Organism: Pseudomonadota bacterium; assembly: GCA_021809435.1. Classification (GTDB taxonomy): domain Bacteria; phylum Pseudomonadota; class Alphaproteobacteria; order Acetobacterales; family Acetobacteraceae; genus Acidocella. Next base: position 159,306 of record JAKBAD010000005.1, read on the forward strand.
GCGACGTGGCGGTCGAGGGCATTGTGGCAGGTGTTGAGCCTGGCATCGGGGAACCAGGCACCGTAGGGGCCTTGGGTGCCGTCGAAAATCCGGGTGGGCGCCACGTCCCAGTCAATGAGTTTCGCGGCGTGCGCCCAATAGGCGTCGGGCGCGGTCTGCCAGCTGGCATAGAGCGAGGTGTAATCGGGCATTATTCTTGTTCCCTCTTGTTTAGGTGAGAAGGTTTGCCGGGCCGCGAAAGCCCGGAAATGAAAAAGGGGCGGCCTTGTGAGCCGCCCCTGGTATGTGGCCCTGGGCCTTAGCCGACCGGCAGGATGGTCTTGCCGTGGGCTTCGTTGATGACGTCGGCGGCGCCGAGATAGAAGGCGGCGGCGGCGGTGGCCAGGCCCACATAGCCACCAATGGTGACAATGCCGGTGGCGCCCAGCAGGTTGCCGAAGCCAAGCAGGAAGAAGGTGGGGGTGAGCAGGGTGAACACAATGATCAGCGCCTTGTTGCCGGCGAACGAGCCGATCCACATGACGGTGGTCATCAGGCCCCAGGCGATCAGGTACCAGCCAATGGCCAGGCCGGCATCACCCGCCGGAATGTCACCGAGGAAGAATTTCACGAGCAGGGCGAAGGTCCACCAGAAGGCGCCGTAGGAGACGAACGCCACCATGCCAAAGGTGTTGCCCTTGACCAGTTCGAACAGGCCGGCGAGCAGCTGCGCCGTGCCGCCATAAGCGAAGGCCATCGGCAGGATAACCGGGAACATGGCGCCAGCGGGAAGCAGGCCAGCGTTCACGAGCGAGAGCAGCAAGGTGGTGAGCGCGAAGCCAAACAGCCCGACGGGCGCGGGATTAGCGAGTTTCATGCGAAGTATCCTCCGTTGGTCTTGAACCGTTAACTGTTATTTTTCATGGACTTGACATAAATCAGGACCGATCCCGTTATGGCCGGGTTCAGCTTGATTGTAAAATGCAGTTTTTTTCATGTCTCGTTTTGGGACATTTGCGCAACGCAGCCCCGCGCAAGCCGCATGGGCGGCGCGGGGTACACGGGCAGAGCCCGGCGCCAACACAAGGCAACTGACTGAAAAACAATCTTTCAATCAGGTCGCGTCGCGCAGTGGTGGCCGCCAGCGCCGCTGGCGGCGCGGTCAAATCACCGGGGTGGTCACGCCATCCATGCCCAGTGTGACACCGGAAATATAAGACGCCCGGGCGCTGGCCAGGAACAGCACGGCCTCGGCCACTTCCTCGGGTTCGGCGAGGCGGCCAAGGCCGATGCGCGCCACGGCGCCGGCCATGGCTTCGGCCTCGGTGAGGTTTTTGGCGCGCATGGTGGCCTGCAGCCCTTCCTGCACGCGGCTGGTGGCGGTGAGGCCGGGATTGACCCCCACCACCCGCACGCCCGCGCGCCCATAGGCCGCCGCCAGCCCGGCGGTGGCCAGCATGAGCGCGGCATTGGCGGCGCCGCCGGCAATGTGCACCGGCGCGGCCACCTTGCCGCCCGAACCGATGATGTTGACGATCACCCCCGCCCCGCGCGCGGCCATGCGCTTGATCGCGGGGTCGGTGATGTGGATGTAGGAGAAGAATTTGGCGTCCATGGCGGCGTGCCAGGCGGTGGGGGTCAGCTCCTCGGGCGGCACGCGCCGCGCGGCGCCGGCGGAGTTGACTAGCACATCGAGCGGGCCGTGGCTGGTTTCCAGCCGTTCAAGCAGCGCGGCCGCCTGGTCGGCATCGGCGAGGTCGGCGGCGAAGCCGTGGGCGCCGGGCAGGACGGCGAGCGCGGCCTCGACATTGACCAGCGAGCGCGAGCAGATGGCGACGCGCGCGCCCTCATGCAGAAAAGCCTTGGCGCAGGCGAGGCCAATGCCTTTTGAACCGCCGGTGACCAATACCAGCTTGCCGGTCAGGCCGAGATCCATCTCAGGCGCCCTGGGTTTGCCGGGCAGGCTCGAGGATTTGCACCAGCGCCTTGACCAGCTCGTCCATCATCTCATCGGTATGTTTGGGGCCGGGGGTAAAGCGCAGGCGCTCGGTGCCGCGCGCCACGGTGGGGTAATTGATGGGCGTGGCATACATGCCAAATTCCCGGATCAGGCGCATCGAAACCTCGGTCGCCTTGGCGGCATCGCCGATCATCAGCGGCACGATGTGGGAGGTGCTGTCCATCACCGGCAGGCCGGCCTCGCGGAATTTGCGCTTGAGGGTCTCGGCGCGGTCGAACAGGGCCTTGCGGCGCGCGTCATGGGCGCGCAGATGGCGGATGGAGGCCAGCGCGGCGGCCACCGTGGGCGGCGGCAGGGCGGTGGTGAAGATAAACCCGGCGGCCACCGAGCGGATATAATCGAGCACCTTGAAATCGCCGGTGATATAGCCGCCATGGCAGCCATAGGCCTTGGCCAGCGTGCCCTCGATGATGGTGATGCGGCTTTGCACGCCATCACGCTCGGAGACACCGCCGCCCTGCGGGCCATACATGCCAACCGCGTGCACCTCATCGAGATAGGTGAGGGCGTTGTATTTGTCGGCCAGGTCGCAGATTTCGGCGAGCGGGGCGATGTCGCCATCCATGGAATAGACGCTCTCGAACACGATGATCTTGGGGGCATCGGCGGGGGCGGCGGCCAGCAGGCGCTCGAGATCGGCCATGTCGTTATGCTTGAACACATGCACCGTGGCGCTCTTGCCGCCCTTGATGCCGACGATCATGGAATTATGGTTCTGGGCATCCGAGAACACGTGCCAGTCGGGCAGGGCGTTGAGGATGGCGGTGAGCGAGGCCTGGTTGGAGACATAGCCCGAGGTGAACAGCAGCGCGGCATCCTTGCCGTGCAGGTCGGCCAACTCCTCCTCGAGCGCGACATGCAGCGGGCTGGAGCCGGCGATGTTGCGCGTGCCGCCCGCCCCCGCGCCATAGCGGCGCGCGGCCTCCACGGCGGCTTCCACCACCTCGGGGTGCGTGCCCATGGCGAGATAATCATTGGTCGACCAGACCAGGATGTCGCGGGTCCGGCCTTCCATGGTGACGCGGTAATAGGGGAAGCTCTCGGCCAGTTTTTCAAGCGCGACAAAGCGCCGGTAACGCCCCTGAGCGGAGATTTCAGCCAGCGCGTCGTCGCATTTCTGCAGGAATTTATGCATCTCTAACCGTGTTTGGTTGTCCGAAACTCGGGCCAAATTGGCGGGTTGGGGGCAATAGTCAATGATTTACATCAACCGTGCCGGGAGCGTGGCGTGCGCGGGGGGCGCTGGCGGCAAACGGGCCGTTAACCGGCAGGGGTGTAGACAGCAAAAAATGAACGGCCCGTTGGGGGCTGGGGAACCAAATCGCGGGGGCTGTGCCGGCCATGATCTTGCCGTCCTTCATGCTGTTCGTCCTGTGTGTCGCGCTCGCCTGGAGCCTGATGGGCTATGCGGATGCCCGCAACGCCTGGCGGGCGCGCAGCCGCTTCAGCCCGCGCGCCCGCCCCTGCCCCATGACGCTCCCCCAAATTCTGGGGCGCCGTTAGTTTTTTAGAGAGCCGTTTTGTTGGTTTAACACGCCCAGGCGCTAAACCCGGCCGCCGACATAGGTGCGCAGGCTCTCAACCTCATGCTGGTGCTGCTCGATGCGGGCCTTCACCACGTCGCCAATACTGACCAGCCCGACCAGCCGGCCCTGCTCAACGATGGGCAGATGGCGGAAATGCCGGTCGGTCATGGTTTCCATGGCCTGCTCCACCGTGGTGCCGGGCGTGGCGGTGATGGGGTTCGGGGTCATGAGGTCGGCGGCGGTGAGGTCGAGCGTATGCCCGGCCTCTTGCCCCAAACGGCGGACAATGTCGCGCTCGGACAGAATACCGACCAGGGCTTCGCCCTCCAGCACCAGCACCGCGCCGATGGATTTTTCGGCCAGGACCGTCACCACGTCGCGAATGGGGGTAGTGGGCGCCACGTGGATGAAACCGGCCGGCTTGCCGCGCAGGATGTGGCTGAGATTCATGGTCTTCTCCCATCTGTTTTGAAGGCCAGTATGAGGAGACGAACCGCCGCGCGCAATGATTTTTTACGTAACCTGCGCGCGGAAGTTGCGGGGCTTCAAGCCGAGAGCGGACCGTAGAGGGCGGGGCGGCGGTCTGTGAAGAATGGGTCGGCGGCGCGCACCTTGGCCTGGTGGTCGGGGTCGATCTCGGCGAACAGCATCTCCTCGCCGCGCCCAGCCAGCGCCAGCACCGTGCCATCGGGCCCGCACAGGCTGGAGAGCCCGACATAAGAGAGCCCGTCATCATCGCCCGCATGGTTGGCATAGGCGGTATAGACCTGGTTCTCATACGCGCGGGCGGGCAGCACGTGGCGGGCCACTTGTTCATAGGGCTGCATTTGCGCGGTGGGGATGAGCAGCACATCGGCGCCGCCGAGCGCCAGGCGCCGGGCGGGCTCGGGGAACTCGATATCGTAGCAGATGAGCAGGCCGAATTTGAGCCCGCGATACTCGGCCACCGGGAATTCAGTGCCCACATGCTTGAACATGGCGCGGTCGAGATCGCCGAACAAATGGGTCTTGCGGTAAGTGAGCAAAATCTCGCCCCCCGCCCCGATGAGCACGGCGGAATTGGCAACCGCCTCGCCCACCGCCTCGGGGTAGCCGAAGGCGAGCGCGATATTATGCGCGCGGGCGATGTCCTGGGCGGGGGCCAGGCCTTCGGCGGTGAGTGCCTGGGCCTTGGCGGCTTGGGGGCCGATATTATAGCCCGAGAGATACATCTCGGGCAGGATCAGCAGATCGGCCCCCTGGGCTTTGGCCTTGGCGGCCTGGGCGGCCATGTGGGCGAAGGCGCCGGGAATGTCGTTGATCAGGCCCGGCCCCTGATAAAGGGCGATTTTCAGCATCACTCAGCCTAGCCATAAGGAGCGGGGGTTGAGAAGAGCCACCTCGGGGTGGTTGAAAAGAGCCACATAACGCGCTAGAAGCCCGCCCGCCGGCACCCCTGGAGGCCGGCTTTTGTTGTTTCTATGGAGCGTAACATGGCCAATTTTGAAGTGATCGAGGCCTCTGCGCGTTCGCGTGCCGGCAAGGGGGTGGCGCGGGCGACGAGGCGTGAGGGCAAAGTGCCCGCCGTTGTTTATGGTGCCCGTCAGGAGCCCAGCCTGATCGCGCTCGACCCGCGCATCATCTGGAAAGAGCTCAAGCGCGGCGGTTGGCGTTCGCGCCTCTACGAGATCAAGGTGGGCGATGAGAGCGTGCGCGCGCTGATGCGCGACGTGTCTTTCCACCCCGTCACCGACCAGCCCGAGCATGTCGACTTCCAGCGCCTGGTGGCTGGTGAGCCCGTGCGCGTGGGCGTGGGCGTGCACTTCCTCAACGAAGCCACCTGCCCCGGCCTGAAGAAGGGCGGCGTGCTGAACGTGGTGCGCCACAAGGTGGAAGTGACCGTGGACGCCGAGCACGTGCCGGAGAAGTTCGAGATCGATCTCGCCCAGTGCGATATCAACGACACCATCCGCTGGCATGACCTCAAGGGCACCGAGAATTGCAAGCCGGTGATCGCGGGCCGCGATTTCGTGGTGGCCACCATCGCCCCGCCGCTGGTTTCGGCTGAGCAGCTGGCCGCCGAGGCCGCCGCCGCCGCTGCCGCCGCCGCCGCCAAGAGCGGCAAGGGCGGCAAGAAGAAGTAAGCCGGTTTAAGATCGCGCCATGCTGTTATGGGTTGGACTTGGTAACCCGGAGCCTGGCATGGCGCGCAACCGCCATAATATCGGCTTCATGGCGGTCGATGAGATCGCCGCGCGCCACGGTTTTTCGCCGTGGCGTTCGCGTTTTCGGGGGCTGTGCGCCGAAGGGCGGATCGGGCTTGAGAAAATCCTGCTCCTGAAGCCGATGACATATATGAATCTCTCGGGGGAATCGGTGCAGGAGGCAGCCGCCTTCTACAAAATCGCCCCTGAGCGGATCACCGTGTTCCACGACGAGCTGGATTTGGAGCCGGGCCGGGTGCGCGCCAAAAAAGGCGGTGGCAATGCCGGGCATAATGGCCTGCGCTCGATGGATAAGCATTTGGGCACGCCCGATTACTGGCGCGTGCGGCTGGGCATTGGCCACCCCGGCGACAAGGTCCGCGTGACCGGCCATGTGCTGGGGGATTTCTCAAAATCCGACCAGGAGTGGCTGGCCGCGTTGCTCGCGGAGCTGGCTGCCAATGCCGATGTGCTGGCGGCCGGCAAACAGGCCGAATTTTGCGCCCGCCTGGCGCGGGGTAGTTAAAAGGAGCGTATCATGGGGTTTAATTGCGGCATTGTGGGGCTGCCGAATGTCGGCAAATCGACCCTGTTCAACGCGCTCACGGCAACGGTGGCGGCGCAGGCGGCGAATTATCCGTTTTGCACCATCGAGCCCAATGTGGGCCGCGTGGCGGTGCCCGACAAACGGCTGACCAAGCTCGCCGAGATCGGCAAATCGCAGAAGATTGTGCCGACCTCGCTGGAATTTGTCGATATTGCCGGGCTGGTGCGCGGGGCCTCGAAAGGGGAAGGGCTGGGCAACCAGTTTTTGGCCAATATCCGTGAGGTGGATGCCATTGTGCATGTGCTGCGCTGCTTCGAGGATGGCGATGTGACGCATGTGGAGGGCTCGGTGGACCCGGTGCGCGACGCCGAGACGGTGGAGACTGAGCTGATGCTGGCCGATTTGGACAGCCTGACCAAGCGCGTGCCGCTGCTGCAGAAAAAGGCCAAGAGCAACGACAAGCAGGCCGCTGCCGATCTCGAGCTGATCGAGCCGCTGATTGCCGCGCTCGAAGCCGGCAAGCCGGCGCGCACCGCGATTCCCAAGGGTGAGGAGGAGGCGGTGAAGCGCTTGAACCTCATGACCTCGAAGCCGGTGCTTTATGTGTGCAACGTGGAAGAGGCCGCCGCCGCCACGGGCAACGCGCATGCGGCGCGCGTGGCCGAAATGGCCGCCGCCCAGGGCGCGCGCCATGTCATCATCTCGGCCGCCATCGAGGCCGAGGTGAGCCAGCTGCCCGAGGAAGACCGCGCCGGCTTTCTGGCCGATCTGGGGCTCGAGGATTCGGGGCTGGACCGCATCATCCGCGCGGGGTTTGGTCTGCTCGGGCTGATCACCTATTTCACCGTGGGCCCCAAGGAGGCGCGTGCCTGGACGATTGTGCAAGGCACCAAGGCGCCCGGCGCCGCGGGCGTGATTCATGGTGATTTCGAGCGCGGGTTCATCGCCGCCGAGACGGTCGCGTTTGATGATTATGTTGCCTACAAGGGCGAGGCCGGCGCCAAGGAGGCCGGCAAGCTGCGCGTGGAAGGCAAGGAGTATGTGGTTAAGGATGGCGATGTGTTGCTGTTCCGGTTCAATGTCTGACCGCGGCTGATTTCTGACATAATCATTCGTGATAAACGGGGCGGAATTCGGAGTATGCCGCATGACCGCCCCGACCTGGACTGATCTCGCCGCCCTCGCCGCGCGCGCCCCGCGCATCGCCGATCTGTTCGCTGCCGACCCCGCGCGCTTCACCCGCTTCTCGGCCCAGTTCGAGGATCTGCTGCTGGATTTCTCGAAAACCTCGCTCACCCGCGAGGCGCTCGATGCCCTGCTCGCCATGGCGCGCGAAACGGGGCTCGAGGCCCGGCGCGATGCGATGTTCGCGGGCCAGCCCATCAACATCAC
>JAKBAD010000011.1 GCA_021809435.1 Pseudomonadota bacterium
GGCCATCCGGTCGAGCGCACATTCAGCCGTCATCATCAAGCCCACGTGGTCAACTTCATCATTCCGCGCCTCGCGGTCGAGGCCGGCAAAGGCTTTTGCCAGCTTGTCTTTCAAGCCAAAACAAAAATCCCGCCGGGCGATACGCGCAGCCTTGGCGTGGCCGTGCGCCAAATCAGCTTCACCGCACGAGACAACGGTGTTTAGCGTCCCGGGCATTTGCAAGTCATGACCCTCCAAAACGCCCGCATCGGCACACAAGCGCCGCTCTTCCGGCCCGGCGCCCTGTCCCTCGCGCCCCGCTTCCCGGCGTGGCGTTTCCGGTCAAAGGCGGAGTTTGACGATTTTTGGCAACTCCACCAGTCAACTCTTGATAATCGCCACCTCCGCCAATTAGCCCTCGCCACGCGCGACAAAACTTATGAGAGCCCCGGCACCTGCGCCGCCTGCCTCTGCCCCACCGGCTTTCACTCGGCGGTAAATGGCGAAAGCTTGAGTGATGGCAGGCGCATGCCCAACTGGCGCGAGGAGCAGAAATGCGGCTGCCCGCACGGCCTGAACAACCGTCAGCGCGCGGTCCTGCACCTGGCCCAAGCCTGCGGGCTCATGGGGTGGATGAAAACCCTCCTGCTTGGCGCTCCAGCAGACTTTACCCTTGCCTGGCAGGCCCGCGCGCCTGACGTCACGCAGCTTCGCCGCTTTCACTTCACCGGCGGCGCGGCGCACCTGGCGGTGGAAACCGCCTCCTGCCATTTCGCCATCTCGCAAGATGAGTTCCAAGACATCGAGCCCCTGCAGAGCGCCCTGGCCGAACTCGCGCGGAGCCTGCTCCCCGGTGGACGGCTGATTTTCACCATCCCCTTCCACATCGATCTGGCCGCCTCCATCCTCGGCGCCGGCCCGGCCATGCGCGCCTGCGCCAACCAACTCGGGTGGGATCTCTTGGACCAACTGAAAAACGCCGGCTTCTCAGATGCCGAGGCCCTGCTCTACTGGTCGGAGGAGCTGGGATACCTCGGCAACATGAATTTTTTGTTTTTGGCGATCAAGTAGGGACTTTGTGAAGAGGAAGAATTCTTATTATTCTGAATAACGATATGTTTCCTCTTGAAGTATTGAAAAGTGAGGATCACATGATGACATATGCCCATAAGATTGGCTACCTTGGTTCGTGTTTGTCGTCCATTCCGATCGCTACATTGGTCGATAATTACGGGTTTGAGGAGTGCTTCCGAGTTCATCATAACCGCAGCGATGCGTTCAGGAAGTACTATTGTGAGCGTTCAAGTAGAATGCTCAGTAGGGATTGGCTTGATAATTTTCTTGTTCCCAATGACGATGAAAATATTGCTCGGGACGCTGAGGAGTATCTGGACAATCAAATGCTGCCGCATATTGGATTTGGGGCAACGCTAAAAGGAATGCGTGGAAAAGGGGAAACCTTATTTGATATTCTAAGAAATAGCGTTCTTGATGTTATTTTGTTGGATAATTTCATGGATATTGCCGCCAAATTGATGGTCAAAAAAAGTGATGCCGAGTTTGGAGGTAGCCCGCTATTTCTGAATCCACATTTTTATTCAAATCACGATGAAATAATTAGTGCATTCGAATTTACCGAATATCTGACCCCGCATGAATCAGCTTCTAACTGGAAGGTGATTTATCATTGGTTCAGGAGACTTCAGCCAAAAGCTAAGATCATATTCATCTGTTTTCCATATGCAACTAGTCGTGATACAATGGAGCGTTTCAACCGCGCGAGAGATTTTTATATTGAATTCGAAAAAATCATGCGAGATGAAGATCTCGATATCATTCCGCCACTTGATGTCGAAGAAGAGTTCACCAACGGCCCCGGTGATTGGTACCATGTCAAGCCGTCTTTGTACCAAGCCCTGGCTGGCTACATATTTTTGCGTGTCGTCGCCAAATTCCCCAAAATGGGATCTGCCTATGTGCTAGAAACGGTAGGAGCTTAGACGAAAATGAAATGCTAAACCATTGATTCTAGCAGAAGGAATTTTATCATGAGCACAGATCAGTGGGGCTGGGTTTGATCTGTTTGAACGGGCCAATATATTTTGTTTAGGGAGCCTCTGATTAAATCCTAGAAGCTAAAATTAACTCATTGATATACATGGCTTAAGGCCGGTCAAAGAAAGCTTATTCAGAGTCTCCCTAGGTACAAGTCCTGAGGTGTTGCACGTTCCGGAATCAATAGGGGGGAATTTTAGGCGGCTATGAGCAAATCCCCGCCAAATAACTTCAACGCAATTGCCGCTCCATTGTTTTTATGATAAAAATTTCGTCTGTGCTGCTAATGGCGCTTTCTTAGAGGGAAATATCCAATGGATCTTCCGATCCAGCCGTTTGTATCGAAGCCAGATGCGGCATTGGAATTAATTGGCCGTGCTGGGTTAAAGAATATCGACCCTTATGACCATGATTTATATAATATTCTGAAGAAAGTTTCCTGTTCGATCGCGCCCATTACGAATAAGGCGATCGAATCCGTGGATTGGAGCGCTGCATCTGGGGTGACAAAGCAGGTGCATGTTGCACCTGCTAACCAGATACTCCAACCTATTGATTACCGGAATGGACGGCCGGATTGTTTTCCCTGGTTTCGTGGACGCTGGAACAGCCCAACGCCGGAATTTAATACCATACTCGTTACGAATGGCTATCTTCTTCTGCTGCCGGACGCCCCTATTGCCTTGTCTTCCTTGAGGCAGGTGATTGAGCCTTATGGTTCACGTTATCGTGGACTGTTGCACTATTATGATGCCGACGCATCAAAGATACTCGACGATGCCATAACGATAAACGGAACCGTCTTTAATATCATCGACGATGTCTGGGACTTAAATTTTTGTCATTGGATCTGCGATTGGTTGCCGAGACTGGCATTTCTGGGTAGTTCTGGTTTTGACAAAGACATGTATGTCGCCACATCGCCATTAACAACTAAATTTCAGATGGAAAGTCTGATGGCGGCGGGTTTTTCGCATGACCGTATCGTGCAGATGAAGCCTCGCACCGCAATTAAGGCTAAGAGGCTGATTGTTCCTTCGGACCTTGGGCAAATTCAGCATCCCGCCTATAAGGGTTCCCCTTGGGCGCTGAATTATCTGCGTGGGTCGATCGTAGCAAATCTGGCGCCACGGAAATTTGATGATTTGCCTAAGAAACTCTATGTTTCGCGGGGGGATGCTGACGGTAGGCGAATCTTGAACGAAGGGGAGCTGATGCAACGGCTCGAGAGGTTTGGCTTCAAATCTGTCTCATTGGTCGGGCGCAGCCTGGGTGAACAAGTGGCTTTGTTTAGTCGCGCGGATAATATCGTGAGCCTGCACGGTGCGGCCTTAAGTAATCTTGTTTTTGCACGACGGGATGTGCACGTTGTAGAAATTTTTCCTCAGACTTACGGCACTCCCGCCTTTGCGGTTATCGCTACGGCCGCTGCCTTGAACTACGCGACATATATTAGTAGACATGTTCAAAGCGGCTCCAGAAGCCAGTTGGATGATATCATCTTGGATGTCGATGAATTCATTGAGAATTGCGCTGCTTATCTTTAATAGCCACGATAAATGCCAAGGAAAACCTGTATAATTAGCGTTTTTCTGTTTTTAATAGATAAATGTGCCGTTTTGCGGAGATGAAACTTGGCTTCCTGGCGTAGAAAAGGATCTTAGAGTGCCTCTGACTAAGTCCGAGAAGCTAAAATTAACCTAAGGTTGGGCCGGTCGCCCCCCCCCCCACCTTTCCCATTGCCAAACCTTTCCCCCCCGCGTTAAGCTGCCCCTTATCCTCATCAGACGCAGGAGAGAGCGGGTGGAAACCCCGCCGCCGAAGGCGCAACCGGCCCCCGGAACCGCTCAGGCAAAAGGGCTGCGAACGGGTTACAGGATACTCTGGAAAGCCGGCTGAAACGCCGCACCGACGGGGTCAAGAGCATGAAAATGCTCGAATCTCTCAGGTCCAAAGACAGAGGGGGGTCAGGTCCGCCGGCTGTTACAGGCCGGCAAACTGACGAATGGGGGGGGTATTTGAACATCATCATCCAGGCCCAGCGCCGCCGCGCCGCCCTCATGCCCGTTCCCCCGGCCTGAAGGAGCAAGCCCGATGCCCGACCTCTACGCCCCGCTCATCGAGCGCACCACCCACCCGGCCAAGCCGCCCGTGCTGCTGGTGTGCGAGCATGCCAGCAACCACATCCCGCCCGCGTTCGCCAATCTCGGCCTGCCCCAGTCAACCCTCCAAACCCACATCGCCTGGGACCCAGGCGCCCAGGGTGTCGCCCGCGCGCTCCGCGCCGCCCTCAACGCCGATCTGGTGGCCAGCACCGTCTCGCGCCTGCTCTACGACTGCAACCGCCCCCCCGAATCCCCGGGCGCCATGCCCGAAACCTCCGAAATCTACGAAATCCCCGGCAACAAGGCGCTCACCGCCGCCCAGCGCGCCGCCCGCACGGCCGCCATCTACACCCCCTTCCGCGCCGCCCTGGCCGCATTGATGGACCAGCACCCAACTGGCATCATGGTCACCGTGCACAGCTTCACCCCCATCTATCACGGCCAGCCACGCCGCTGCGAAATCGGCGTCCTGCACGACACCGACACCCGCCTCGCCGATGCCCTGCTCGCCCAGCCCCCGGCCGAATTCCCCCACAAGCTGGAGCGCAACGTCCCCTACAGCGCCTCCGACGGCGTCACCCACACCCTCAAAACCACCGCGGTGGCGCGCGGCTGGCCCAACGTCATGCTCGAGATCCGCAACGACCTCATCGCCACCGCCCCCCAGCAGCACACCATGGCGCTCGCCCTGGCGCAGCTGCTCACCAAAGCCATCAAGACCCTGAAAGAGGCTGGAAATGTCTGACGAACTGCTCAAAACCATCACCGCCAAAGTCGAATCCGGCGAGATCGACACCATCCTGGTCTGCCTCGTCGACATGCAAGGCCGCCTGATGGGCAAGCGCTTCCACGCGCATAATTTCATCAAGCACGCGGTCCACGAAACCCATTGCTGCAACTACCTGCTGGCCACAGACCTCGAAATGTCCACCCCCGGCGGCTACCGCTCCAGCTCATGGGAGAACGGCTATGGCGACTACACCATGCACCCCGATCTCTCGACCTTCCGCCTCATGCCCTGGCTCGAAGGCACCGCCATGGTGCTCTGCGATCTGGTCGATCACCACACCCACGCCCCCGTGCCCCATTCGCCCCGCCAAATCCTCAAGCGCCAGGTCGAGCGCCTGCACGCCCTTGGCGGCTATGAGGCGATGATGGCCACCGAGCTGGAGTTTTTCCTGTTCGAAGGCAGTGTCGATGAAAACCGCAAGCGCGGCTTCCAAAACATCACCCCCCTCGGCGGCTTTTCCCAGGATTACCACATCTTCCAAACCACCAAGGAAGAAGGGGTCATGCGCAAGCTCCGCAACGCCCTCTATGCCGCCGGCATCGAGGTCGAGTGCACCAAGGGCGAAGCCGAAATGGGGCAGGAGGAGCTAAACCTCCGCTACGGCCCGGCACTGTTATGCGCCGAGCAGCACACCATCGCCAAGCACGCCACCAAGGAAATCGCCTGGCAGCAGGGGGTGAGCGCCACCTTCCTGCCCAAATGGCGCGCCGACAAGGTGGGCTCGTCGAGCCACATCCATTGCTCCTTGTTCAAAGACGGCGCCAACGCCTTCCACGATCCCGCCCGCCCCCTGGCCAAATCCGCGCTGATGGATCATTTCGTGGCCGGGCTACTCCATTACGCCCCCGAATATACCTGTTTTCTGGCGCCCTACGTCAACAGCTACAAGCGTTTCCGCAAAGGCACATTCGCCCCCACCAAGGTCGCCTGGTCGGTCGATAACCGTACCGCGGGCTTCCGCCTGTGCGGCGCCGAGTCAAAGGGCGTGCGCATCGAGTGCCGCATCGCCGGCTCGGACGTAAACCCCTACCTCGCCCAGGCCGCGCTGCTGGCGGCGGGCATCAAGGGCATCGAAAAACAGCTCGCCCTGCCGCCCGAGGCGCAAGGCGATCTCTACGAGCAGAAACATATCAACGAAATCCCCCGCACGCTGCGCGCCGCCACCGAAACGCTCCGCCGCTCCGAGGTGCTGCGCGAGGCCATGGGCGATGACGTGATCGATCATTACGTCCGCGCCGCCGAAGTCGAGCAGGAAGAGTTTGACGCCGCCGTGACGGATTGGGAAATCAAGCGTGGTTTTGAAAGGTGCTGACATGAAAGAACTGACCTGTATCTCCCCCATCGATGGCGCGGTGGTGGCCAAACGCCAATCCGCCACGCCCGAGGCCGCCATCGCCAAGGTGGCCGCCATGCGCAAGGCGCAAAAAGCCTGGGCCGCCCGCCCGCTGGCCGAGCGCGTCGCCCTGGTGCGCAAAGCCACCGAAATCATCGGCGGCCAGACCGAGCGCATGGCCCGCGAGCTGGCGCTGCAAATGGGCCGGCCCATCCGTTACGGCGGCGAGTTCCGCGGCTTCAACGAGCGCGTCTCCTATATGTGCGACATCGCCGAAGCCTCGCTCAAGCCCATGGTCATCGAAGACAGCCCGACCGCGCTCCGCCAGATCGCGCGTGAGCCGCTGGGCGTGGTGCTGGTCATCGCCCCCTGGAACTACCCCTACATGACCGCCGTCAACACCATCGCCCCGGCGCTGGTCGCGGGCAATGTCGTGCTGCTCAAACATTCCGAGCAAACCCTGATGGTCGGCGAGCACATGGCCGAAGCCTTCCACGCCGCGGGCATCCCGGCCGATGTGTTCGACAACATCTTCCTCGACCATGCCGGCTCCGCCGCGCTCATCTCCGGGCGCCATGTCAATTTCGTCAATTTCACCGGCTCGGTGAAGGGCGGCGCCGCCATCGAGCAGGCGGCGGCTGGCACCTTCATCAACGTCGCCACCGAGCTCGGCGGCAAAGACCCCGCCTATATCCGCCACGATGCCAATCTCGACGCGGCGGTGGATGGCGCCATGGATGGCGCCATGTTCAATGCCGGCCAGTGCTGCTGCGGCATCGAGCGCATCTATGTCCATGAGAGCCTCTACGACGCCTTCGTCGAAAAAGCCGTCGCCTGGGTCAAGGCCCTCAAGCTCGGCAACCCGCTCGATCAAGACACCACCATCGGCCCCATGGCCAATATCCGCTTCGCCCGCACGGTGCGCGAGCATATTGCCGAGGCCGTGGCCCAGGGCGCCATCGCCCACATCCCCACCATGCCGGCCGATGACGGCGGCGCCTATGTCACGCCGCAAATCCTCACCAACGTCACCCACGCCATGAAAGTGATGCGCGAGGAAACCTTCGGCCCCGTGGTCGGCATCATGAAGGTCAAGGATGACGAGGAAGCCATCGCGCTGATGAATGACAGCGATTTCGGCCTCACCGCCTCCCTCTGGACCGAAGACACCAAAGCCGCCGAGGCCATCGGCGCCCGGCTCGAAACCGGCACGGTCTTCCAAAACCGCTGCGACTACCTCGACCCCGCCTTGTGCTGGACCGGCTGCAAAGACACGGGCCGCGGCGCCGGCCTCTCGGTGCTCGGCTATCTGGCGCTCACCCGGCCCAAATCCTACCACCTCAAGCGCCAGCTCTAAGCGCCCGGCGGCATCGGTATGTTCATCTCCAGCTTCGAGATCTTCAAGCCCGGCATCGGCCCCTCGTCATCCCACACGATGGGGCCGATGATCGCCGCCGTCCGCTTCCTCGCCAGCCTGCGCGAGGCGGCGGGGCAGGGGGGTAATCCGCCCACCCGCCTCACCGTCACGCTGCACGGCTCGCTGGCCTTCACCGGCAAGGGCCACGGCACCGACCGCGCCGTGGCCCTTGGCCTGCTGGGCTTCACCCCCGATACCCTCGACCCCGACGAGGCCGAGGGCGCGCTCACCTTGTTGCGCGCGCGCCAAACCCTCACGCCCCCCGGCCTGCCCGTGCTCCATTTCTCCCCCGAGCCCGACATCATCTTCGATTACGGCCCGCCATTGCCCGAGCATCCCAACGGCCTGGTGTTTCGCGCCTGGGCGGCGGATGACACGCTCTGCCTCGCGCTCACCTATGTCTCCGTCGGCGGCGGCTTCGTGCAAACCCTGGCCGAATTCACCGCCGCTGCGTCAGGCGCGCCGCCTGAAGCGCCCGGCCCCGCCTATCCCTACCCGTTCCGCAGCGCCGCCGAGATGCTGGCCATGGGCAAGGCGTCAGGCCACTCCATCGCCGCCATGATGCGCGCCAACGAAGAGGCCCACGGCATCACCGACCTCGATGCCGGGCTCGACCGCATTTCAGAGGCCATGACCGCCTGCATCGCGCGCGGCCTCACCCGCGAGGGCATCCTGCCTGGCGGCCTCCATGTCCGCCGCCGCGCCAAATCCATGTATGAAACCCTCCAGCGCCAGCGCCAGACCAACCGCCAGCCCCCCCACGCGGTCAATGACTGGATCAGCGTCTATGCCCTGGCGGTGAACGAGGAAAACGCCGCCGGCGGGCGCGTGGTCACCGCCCCCACCAACGGCGCGGCGGGCACCATTCCGGCGGTGCTGCGCTACTGGCAAACCCAGTGCGATGACGTCACCGACGCCAAGCGCCGCGATTTCCTGCTCACCGCCGCGGCCATTGGCGGGCTCATCAAGCAAAACTCCTCCATTTCGGGCGCCGAGGTCGGCTGCCAGGGCGAGGTCGGCTCCGCCGCCGCCATGGCCGCCGCCGGCCTGTGCGCGGCTTTGGGCGGCACCAACGCCCAAATCGAAAACGCCGCCGAAATCGCGCTCGAACATCATCTCGGCCTCACCTGCGACCCCGCCGGCGGCCTTGTTCAGGTGCCCTGCATCGAGCGCAACGCGCTCGGCGCCATCAAGGCCGTCTCCGCCGCCTCACTCGCCCTCCTCGAAGACGGCAGCCACTTCATGCCGCTCGATAATTGCATCCGCGTCATGCTCCAAACCGGACACGACATGAACCAGAAATACAAGGAAACCTCCACCGGCGGCATCGCGGTCAACCTCCCCGAATGCTGACCGCCTAAACCTTTCCTGCATTACCAAAAATGGTTCGAAATTTTGTGAGCTATAGTGCGCGCCACCTCAGCGGCGCCGGAATAAAAGCCGCGTTCAATGCCTGGGCATACACTCGCTGCACGATGAGCGGGGGCATGACCTGCGGCGGCAGGTTTGGTGATGACAATGACACTACATCCGTGCTAAAAAGCCGGTGCAGGAGATATATCATGCTTACGGAAGCCCCGTCGCATTCCGCCAAAAGGGACACGCTAAACCTCCGGATCAAGCCGGAGGAACGGAACCTGATCGATCGCGCCGCTAAGCTGCGGGGGAAGAATCGTACGGATTTCGTGCTTGATGCAGCGCGCGCCGCCGCTGAGGATGTCTTGCTCGACCAGACCGTAATCATGGCCGAAGCGGGAGCCTATGCCGCGTTTATCGCCCGGCTGGACGCGCCACCTCAGCCCAATGAGCGCCTGCGCCATACCATGCAAAGCCCGCTTCCTTGGAAAGTCGAGTAAACCTTCGGGCGCCGGAGCCGCTGACCGCGCAGCATGATGTCACCTCATTTCAATCTGGCGTGGAGACGCTGGATCGGTGGTTGAAGCAGCGCGCTCTGAAAAACCAGATCGGCGGCGCATCGAGGACTTTCGTCGCCTGTGATGGCACCCGTGTTGTGGCCTATTACGCCCTGGCCTCCGGAGCCGTGGCCAGCGAGGCTGCCTCCGGCCGCTTCAAGCGAAACATGCCAGATCCCATTCCCGTTGTGGTGCTGGGACGGTTGGCTGTCGATCAGGCGTTGCACGGTAAGGGGCTCGGCCGGGCGTTGGTGCAGGATGCCGGCCTGCGTGTTCTGCAGGCCGCCAGCGCTATCGGTATCCGGGGAATGCTTGTCCATTCGCTGTCAGACGAAGCTAAAGCCTTCTACGAGCGGGTCGGTTTCGATCCGTCACCGCTTGACCCGAGGATGCTCATGGCCACTCTGGCGGACCTGCAAGCCGCAGTGTAGGTTCGCTGGTAAAATTTTCATACTAACTTTGATTTTTGGGTCTTGCGGGGTAATTGTAAAAATTTGGGCCAAAATCGAAAAGCGGTTCATAATAAGAGTTAGTATGAAAATTTTATAAAACGGGTGTTTTTTTATATAATCTACCTGTTTCAGGATACAAAATAGTAGCCTAATGGGGGGGCGTCGAACAAAATTCAGCCGTTAAACCAGTTGTCTGGCTATACCAGAAAGCTCGGTAAACCGCCACTTTCCAGTCCATCTCCTCACCCGCAGCGGGCAAACAGCACAGCGTCGGCGCAACCGGAGAAAAAAGGCAATCGAATGCCATAAAAAGCAAAATACCACGCCCAAAAGTGAGGCTAAAAGCGCCCCGAAAAATGCTAATTCCAAATGTTGACAAAAAGCGACGCCAGCATCAGGGCAAATCGCCACAGTGAAAGCCGTGCATGCCGCCGTTGGTCAGGCCAAAAAATAAGGCCCGGATGGGCGAAAAATACAAAACAATTGATTGAATGGGGCGACCCTGCCCTAGCTCGCCTGCTTTGGTTGTCAGGGGACAATCAGCCGAAGTCGCCAAGCTATCTTCTGGCGCATGCCAAAAGCCACGCCCCCGCCTCACTCGGCTGAAACCGCCACCCCCACGGGCTTGGCCGCGCGCCACACCAACGGCACCAGCACCAGCGCCACGGCGGGCAGCACCAGGCGGTTGATTTCCCCCCAGCCGGCGCTGTGCAGCACGGCCCCGGCAAAAAACGAGGCCGAGGCCACGGTGGCGAACACCATGAAGTCATTCGCCCCCTGCACCTTGTGGCGCTCCGAGGGGGTATGGCACGCCGCCACCATGGCCGTCGCGCCGATGAAGCCAAAATTCCATCCCACGCCGAGCAGCACCAGCGCCACCCAGAAATGCGCGAGATCGACACCGCTCAGCGCCACCAGCGCCGATCCGCCAATCAGCAGCAGCCCGGCGGCCGCCACCCGCTCCTTGCCAAACCGCGCCATCAGCCGGCCGGTGATAAAGCTTGGCCCATACATGGCCAGCACATGCCATTGAATGCCCAGCGCGGCCTGGTTGATCGAATGGCCGTAAGCCACCATCGCAACCGGCGAGGCGGTCATCACAAAGGTCATCAACCCATAGGAAACCACCCCCGTCGCCATGGCCAGCACATAGCGCGGCGTGGTCAAAATACGTCCAAGCGGCCGGTCGGCCTCGGCGCCGTGCGCGCCCGCCTTGGGGGCGGGCGGGTGGCGCAGCAGCGCCAGCACCGGCAAGGCCAGCGCCGCCAGCCCGGCCTGGCCCAAAAAACTCCCCGCGAACCGCGCGCCGGGCAGGGCGTCGCGTGTCCAGATAACGATTTGCGGACCGATGATGGCGGCGATCAGCCCGCCGATCATCACCCGGGCAATGGCGGTCTGGCTGGCCGCGCCGGTTTCGCTGTCGGCGGCGGCAAAGCGGTAGCTTTGCACATAAGCGGCATAAAACCCGGCCGCGCAGGTACCGGCGCAAAACACCGCGAAGCTCCGCTCCATAATGCCCAGCGTGGCCACCAGCCCGGCCATCATGCCCATGCAGGCACCGAGCAAATAACCCAGCCGCCGGCCGAACCGGCGCATAATGAAGGCGGCGGGCAGGGTGCCGAGCGCCAGGCCCAAATTCACCAGGCTCACCGGCAGCGTGGCCAACCGCGGGTCAGAGGCCAGCTCCTGCCCGACCAGCCCGCCCAGCGACACGATGATCGGCGTGCTGGCGCCGCCCAGCGCCTGCGCCGCGGTCAGCACCCAAATATTACGCCGCGCGGCGCGATGGTCGTCCATGCTCACGGTCCTTCACACCTCGCGCCTCCCCGGAGACGGCTTATTGTCATCATTTCAGTCCCGGCCCAGGGCCGCGTCTGGCACATGAGCAGTCCCCCCCGTCCGGTCAAGCCTTGCCGCCGGTGGCCGGCACGGCCGGGCCGCAAAATTTTAATGCGCCCCCAAGTCCGGCTTGCCGAACGTCCCGGCAGGCCGCGCGATTAAGCAAGTCTCAATCCCACCATGTCACTCTGCCCCCGCCTTGAGAGACAAAAGGGATATGATGACCAGTCACGTCAAACCTCATCCATCCATCGTTTCGCCGTCCGGCCCGGTGCGCACCCATGCCTGACACGCTCTCCACCTATCATCTGCCATCGCCATCCGCCGCGTCCCCGCGGCCCAAAATGGCCATCGTCAGCACCTATGACGAGCTGTGCGGCATCGCCGGCTACACCCGCGCGCTCGAGAAACAACTCGCCCCCTTCGTCGATCTCACCATCTTCGACCTCGACCAGTACCTCCTGCGCAGCCGCCACCGCCGCATCCAAAAACTGGCCGATGCCCACATCAAAGACATCGCCGCCCAACTGCGCGGGTTTGACTGCGTGAACATCCAGCTCGAGCACGGCACGCTCGGGCGCACCGTTCCCCAAATCACCCGCCGCTTCGCGCGCCTCGCCAAGGCCGCGCCGGCGCTCTCGGTCACCTTCCACACCATTTTGCTGGGAGACGACATGCCGTGGGACATTGTCGGCCGCCTGCTGGCCCGTGGTCATGTCCGTTCGGCCGGGCGCGTCCTGTCCGACGCCACGCGCGGCGGCCGGCTGGGGCGCGGCATCCAGGGGCTGCTGCGCGGCCTGCAAGCCTCCAAGCCGGTGTCGGTCATCGTTCACACCAAGCGCGACCAGCGCATGATGCAAGATCTCTACGGCCTGCGCGCGGTCCATCACCACCCGCTCTCCTTCATCTCCCCCGAGGCCGCGCGCAGCCTGCGCGCGCGCACCAGCCGGGCGGCGCATCCGCGCCTGGCCGGCCTGCCCGCCACGGCCAAATTCATCGGCACGTTCGGGTTTCTCTCCGCCTATAAAGGCTTCGACACAGCCATCCGCGCGCTCGAATTCCTGCCCGCCGACCATCACCTGCTCATTTTCGGCGGCCTGCACCCCCAGGGCATCCGCCGCGAGGAGCCGCTCGATCCCTATATCCGCAAGCTGCTCTCCACCGCCCATATCGGCCAATCCCCGCTCGAGGCGTTGCGCGAGAGCGGGCTGCGCCTCGCCCCCAGCGGCGCCGAGCTCACCGCCCTGCTCAACGACCACCCCAACAGCCTGCGCGAGCGCGTGCATTTCATGGGCGCCCTGTCCGACGATGAGTTCTTCGCCGCCGCCGCGCTGTGCGATGTGGCGGTCTTCCCCTATCTCGAGGTCGGCCAAGCCAGCTCCGGCCCCATCTCCATCGCCCTCGAAATGGGCACGCGCATCATCGCCTCGCGCACAGCCGCCTTCCGGGCGTTCGCCCGCTACCATCCCGGCCTCATCGAATTTTTCGACATTGGCAATTTCGCCGAGCTGGCCACCCGCATCCAAAGCCCTGGCCGCTCCGCCGGCGTGCCCGAGCTGCGCTACAACACCGCCACCAACGCCGCCACCTATCTCGAGGCCAATTTCCTCCCCGCGCCAACCCCCGCGTTTCTGGCATGCGCCGCCGAATAACCCCTGGCGCGGCCCTGGCGGCGCTGCTCAGCCTGGGCGCCTGCGCCAGCCTGCCCGAAAGCGGCCCGCGTACCGATGCGGTACTGCACGCGGCGGGCTATCACCTGGTCCGGCTGGATATGGCCACCCCCAACCCGCCGCCGGCCGCCAGCCCGGCGCGGGGCATGGCCGCGCTGCCGCCAGCGGCCCCCACCGGCCGCCTGGCTCCGGGTGACGAGGTGCAGATCACCCTGTGGGAAGCCAACCCGACCGGCCAAACCCTGCTCACCCAGCCCGCGCTGCGCCTCAGCCTGCGGGTCGGCGCGGATGGCAGCGTGGCCTTGCCCTATCTGGGGGTTTGGCACGTGGCAGGCGAGAGCGCGCCCGCCCTATCCTGCCGCATCGCGGCGGCTTTCGCCGCCCAAGGGCATCAAATCCAGGCCGCCGTGCTCGACACCACCCCCACCGCAGACCGTGTGGTGCTCGCGGGCGAGGCCGCCAAGCCCGGCCTCTACCCGCTGGCCGGCGCCCTCACGCTCAGCGCCCTCATCGCCGAGGGTGGCGGCGGTCGCGGCCCGGCCGATGAAACATTGGTGCGCCTGCGCCGCGGCGCCCATGAGGCCGAAATGCCGCTCTCCACCCTGCTCGCCGATCCCGCCGACGATATTCCCCTCGCCCCTGGCGATGAGGTGACCCTGCTGCCCCGCCGCCGGTATTTTTACGCCTTCGGCGCCGTCAATCACCCCGGCCTGTTCCCTTACGATGCGCCCGCGCTCTCCCTGCTCACCGCCCTCGCCGAGGCCGCCGGCCTGCGCGACGATCTGGCCGCCCCGCGCGGCGTGTTTCTCTATCGCCCCGGCCCCTCCCAAACCGTCTATCAGCTCGACCTGAGCGACCCCGCCAGCGTCTTCGCCGCCAGCCGCTTCTCGCTCCATCCGGGCGATGTGCTCTATGTCAGCGATGCGCCGGTGGCCGATGCCGCCAAAATTCTCTCCGCCATCACCGGGCTTGGCAACATCGCCGCCGTGCCGCGCAATTTCGGGGCGCCGTACTGATGGTCCTGAGCGCCGACGAGGCCCTTGCCGCCGTCTGCCGCGACCGGGGCAACATCGCGGCGCTGATCGCCACCGCCGAAACCCTCCACCGCGCGGATGAGCGGGAAACCGCCATCGCGCTGCTGCGCGCGGGGTTGGCCCTGGCCCCCGACAATGCCTTGCTGCTGCGCGCCCTGAGCGGCTTTCTGGCCGCCGCCGGCCGGGCGGACGAGGCCGAGCCCCTGGCCCGCGCGGCCGCCGCCCGCGCGCCCGAACAGGCCGAATATCAGCTCCATCACGCCCATGTGCTGTTTGCCTGCGGCCGCCCGGCGGCGGCCGAGGCCCCGCTGCTCGCCGCCCTGGCCCACATGCCCGGCAACGCCGCCGCCTGGTCCATGCTGGCCAGCTGCAACGAGCATCGGGGCCAGTTTGAGCGCGCCCTGGCCGCCGCCCGCGAGGCGGCCAAATGCGCCCCCGAAAATCTCGATCACGCCCTCCAATACGCGGCGCTGCTCAATGCCCGGGCCTGCCATGGCGATGCCCTGGCCGTCCTCACGCAGGCCGCCACCCACACGCCAGATGACCCGCGCCTCGCCCGCGCGCTCAGCGGCGTGCACGAGATGCTGGGCAATCTGCCCGCCGCCTTCGCCGCGGCCGAGCGGGCCTGCGCCCTGGCCCCCACGCTGCCCGACTACCAAGCCCACCGCGCCGCCCTGGCCGCGCGCCTTGGCGTGGTGGTGGCGCAAGCCCCGCCCGGCTGGGCCCCCCCCGCGTCACCGCCCCGTCAGCCGCCGCCGCCCCGCCCCCCGGCGCCGCTCGGCGCGCGCCTCGCCGAGCGCGGACGCATCATCTGGGCGCTGGCGCTGCGCGAAATGCGCACCCGTCATTCGCGCGCCTTGCTCGGGTATCTCTGGGCGGTGGCCGAACCCATTTCCCATCTCCTCACGCTCGGCATCATGTTCGCCTACGTCAATCACGCCCCGCCGCCGTTGGGCGACAGCCTGTTTGAATTTTATTGCAGCGGCCTGCTGCCCTATCTGCTGTTCGCGCATGTGGCCGATGAGGTGATGCACGCCCGCAATTCCGCCGGCGCGCTGCTGCTGCTGCCCGGCCTGCGCACCACCGACATCATGGCCGCCCGCATATTCCTGCGCTTCATGACCGAAATCGCCGTGGCCGCGCTGGTGTTTGGCGCGTTTGGCCTGGCGGGCTACCGCACCTTGCCGGCCGCCCCGCTCACGGCCTTGCTGGCCTTCGCGGCGCTGGCGCTGCTGGGCGCGGGGGTTGGCGCGGTCAATCTGGTGCTGGTCAATTATTTCCACGGCTGGGAGACATTGTTCAACGCCGTCATCCGCCTGCTCTATTTCGCCTCGGGCATCTACTACACCCCCCTTACCATGCCCGACCAGGTGCGCGCCGTGCTGGTCTGGAACCCGGTGCTCCAGGGGGTCGAGCTGTTCCGCTCCGGCTTCTACCCCGCCTACACGCCCGTCTGGCTGGCGTTGCCCTATCTGTTCAGCTGGGTGGGCGGCGCGCTGGTTTTGGGCCTGGGGCTTGAGTTCGGGCTGCGCCGGCGCCTGCGCCCCGTATCATGATCAGCCTGCGCGACGCCTGCAAATCCTACCGCGCGGGCCATGAGCGGCGGCTCATCCTCGATCATGTCACGCTCGATCTGCCTTCCGGTCGGTCGATCGGCATTTTCGGCGCCAATGGCGCGGGCAAATCCACCCTGGTGCGGCTCATCGCGGGGGTCGAGCCGCTCGATCGCGGACGCCTCATCCGCACGCACCGCGTCAGTTTTCCCCTGGGCTTTGGCGGCACCTTCCACCCCCATCTCACGGGGCGCGAGAATATCCGCTTCCTGGCGCGCATCTACGGCGCCAATGAAGCCGAAACCCTCGATTATGTCGAGCGTTTCGCCGAGCTGGGCAGCTATTTCCGCGCCCCCCTCGAAACCTATTCATCGGGCATGCAGGCCCGCCTCGCCTTTGGCGCCTGCCTCGCCATCCGCTTCGATCTCTATCTGATCGACGAAGTCACCGCCGTCGGCGATGCGCGTTTTCGCCGCAAATGCCTCGAAGCCTTCGAGGCCCGCGCCGCCCAGTCCGATGTCATCATCGTCTCCCACGATGAAACCACCCTGCGCGCCTGGTGCGACATGGGCGCCGTGCTGCATGGCGGCCAGCTCGAATTATACGAACATCTCGACGATGCCTTCGCCCGTCACCGCGCCCTGCTGCTCGGCGCCGCGCCCCTCGCCCCCACGCCGTGAGGACCAACATCATGGATACAATGCCCGTTTTCCCAAACCCGCAGGGCGCCACCGGCTCCACCCCCCGCCACCCCGCCGGGCAAACCCTGCGCCGCCGGGCGCGGCTATTGTCGTTTCTGGCCATGGTGGCGCTGCCCACGGCCCTCAGCGGCCTCTATGAATATGGCTTCGCGGCCGACCAATACGTCACCGTCACCAAATTCGTGGTGCGCGCGCAAGCGCCCCAAAGCGCCGCGCCCGCCACCATGGGCAGCGCCCTGACCGGCATGAACCCGATGCTGGCGCTGATCGAGGATTCCCAGGTCGTGGTGCAATATATCCAAAGCGGCCAGGCCCTGGCCGATCTGCCGCCCAGCCTCTCGCTCGACCAGCTCTTCGCCGCCCCGCGCGGAGATTTCTGGGCCCGCATGGGCGCCCATCTGCCGCCCGAGCGCCAGTTGCTTTACTGGCGCCGCATGATCCGCCCCAGCCTCGATTTGTCGTCAGGCATCATCACCGTCACCGTGCGCGCCTTCTCGCCGCAAGATTCGGCCCGCCTCGCCGGGCTGGTGCTGCAAGGCGCGCAAAATCTGGTCGACCGCATGTCGCGCGCCGCGCGCGCCAACGCGCTCTCCTATGCCCTCCAAACCGCCACTGCCGGCCGCGCCCAGCTAATGGCCGATGAAACCGCCCTGGCCGATTACCGCAACCGCTACGCCGTGCTGTTTCCCGAGCTCACCGCCCAGCAGCAAAGCGGGGTTGGCGGCTCGGTGCTGCTCACCCTCGCGCAGGATGAAGCCCAGCTCGCCGCCCTGCGTGCCCAGGGCCAAACCAACCAGTCCCCCCAGGTGCAAATTCTCACCGCCCGCATCGCCGCCGAGCAGCACGAGGCCGACAGCCTCAGCGCCAAGCTGGCGGCCGCCTCTGGTGGGCCGCAAAGCCTGGCCAGCGTGATGAGCGGCTATGCCGCGCTCACCACCGCCGAAACGCTCGACCAGCAGCTCTACGCCGCCGACCTGCAAGCCCTGCAAAGCGCCCGCAACCAGGCCGATGAACGCTCCCTCTATCTGGAGAGCTTCGTGCAACCCCTGGTGCCCGCCTCCTCGGTCTATCCGGTGCGCTGGCTGGTCATGGTCGAAACCGCCGTGGCCGGGTTCATGCTCTGGGTACTGGCCATGCTGGTGGCCAACATGGTGCGCGACCAGCTGGACTGAACGGCCCGCCTGGGGCTGAGCTGGCCAATGAACGCCAGCGCCTCGGCCACATGGGCGCGCCAGCTGGGCGCCCGCCAGGCGGCCAGCCGGGCGCATTGGGCGGCGCGTTGGGGGCTGTCGGGCGCGGCATAGGCGGCAATCATCGCCAGCCAGCCCGCGCCATCCACGGGGTCGAGATAATCCGGCACGCCCTGCCCAACTTCGCGGTGGGCGGCGATATCGCTGCACAGCACCGGCACGCCCATGGCCAGCGCCTCGGCCACCGGCAGCCCGTAGCCTTCCGCGAACGAGGGCATAAGCAGCGCCCGTGCCCCCGCCACGCGCGCGGCCATCTCGCCATCGGGCAGCATCCCGGTCTCGATGACATGGCCGCGCAGCACCCGCGAGCGTTCCAGCAGGTCGATCACCTGCTCATTATCCCATCCCCGCCGGCCAATCACATAAAGCCGCGGCGCCCGCGCGCCCATCATCTCCACCAGCCGGCGCCACACATGCAGCATCAACAAATGGTTCTTGCGCGGCTCGATCGTGCCGAGCATGACAAAATAAGGCCGCGTCTCGGCGGGCAAGGGGCCGGGCGCGCGCGGGCTTATCCCCAGCGGCAAGGCGGCGAGCGGCATATGCGGCAAAACCGGCCGCAGCGCCGTGGCGGTGGCCTGCGAATTGGCGATCACCCCATCGGCATAGGCCTCAATGGTTGCCAGCTTGCGGCGCAAATCCCCCACCCAGGCGCTGGGCACATATTCGGGCAGTTCAAGCGGAATCAGGTCATGCACCAGCGGCACGAACAGCGCCCCGGTGCGCGCCAGCAGCCGCCCCAGCGGCGCGGTGAATTGCAGCGGATGGGTCGAGACATTCACATAAACCGGCCGCGCGCCACCGGCATGGCGGGGCAGGGCAGGGGCCAGAAACTGGCTGCGCGCCAGTTCGCCCAGCGCCCGCCGGCCCAGTGCGCGCATATCCCCGCGCTCCCATGCCGGCCCCAACGCCTCAATCAGCGCCGCCACACGCGGCTGGCGCAGCCGCCGGAACCGCCCGCGCCAATAATCAAACGCCACAAACCGCAGCCGCCCGGGTGCCAATGCCAGCATCTGCTCGGCATAAGCAATCTCAACCCGGTCTATCCCGGTCAGCCTGCCTCGAAACAGCTGAAACAACAGCCGCGAAACATCCAGCCAAAGCTCGCCCTCGCCCCCCATATTGGTGGCTCTCACCGGGCCTGTCGCCGTTTTTTGCCTGTCGGTCACCAGCCGCCTTCCCATTTTGGTCCCGCGCCGAGTTTCGGCCAAAATGGTTAAGCGCCGCTGAAAACCCCCCGCCGAAATCCGTCATCTCGCCAGGCGGTGGGGGCGGCGTTATCGCCGCCGCGCCGGCGTCACTCGGCGGCCTGCATCGCCGCGCGCGCCTTGGCCTGCGCCGCCATCAGGCAGGGCGAGGCGAATAAATGCCCCTTATACCCGCCCCGCAAGGTCAGCGCCGCCACCATGCTCCACAACCCCACGAACAGCCCCGTGAACCCGTTGGTGGCATAGGTGAAAAACACAAAGCCGGTCTGCGCGGCCAGCGCATGGGTGGCCAGAATGAACACGCCGAAGGGGAAGGTGAAGCCCCACCAGCCCATGTTAAAGGGCAGCCCGC
The DNA here is from genome assembly GCA_021809435.1 of Pseudomonadota bacterium. Lineage (GTDB taxonomy): Bacteria > Pseudomonadota > Alphaproteobacteria > Acetobacterales > Acetobacteraceae > Acidocella. The sequence goes on from JAKBAD010000011.1 coordinate 19,652, forward strand.
GCGGCACATGGGTCAGCGTCATGGCCATGGCCAGCACCAGCCACCAGGCGCCATAAGCCCATATAATCAGCCCGCCAATCACCCCCGCGCCCTGCGCCACGCTGGCCGCCGCCGCCAGCCCGGCGCCCGGAAACACCAGCCCCGCCGCATGGCCCAGCAGCAGCAGCGCCAGCGACCCCGTGCCCAGCGGCCCCACCGCCAGCCACGAAGACACGCCCATCTCCGGCCCCGGCAGCTTATGCAGCGCCAGGCGCATGAACAAAATCGCCAAAATCGAAAAGGCCAGCGGCACCGAGAGCGCCCACAACCCATAGCCCTCCGCCACCAGCGCCAGCGCGTCGTGGCTGGGCAGGTTGGGCGCCAGCAGCCCCGCGCTCGCCGCTGAGACCTCACACGCCACAATCGGCAGCAGCCACACGGCGGTCATGTTTTCCAGCGCATGGCTTTGCTGCGTGAACATCGCATAAGGCACCCCCAGCCCAATCCCCACCGAGAGCACAGAATTCACATACCACAACGTCTCCGCCAGGGCGTAATCATGAGCAAACACCGCCGTGCCGTTGACCAGCGTGGTCAGCCCCATCGGAATGGCGCCCAGAAACATCGGCATCACGGGGTGGCCGAAAATCAGCGCGGCCTCGCGCGGAAACAACACCCAGCGGGCGAGATAGAGCAGCGAAAACACGCTGAACAGCCCGATATTAACCTCCCAAACCCCCATCGCCAGCCCGTGCAACGGCGCATAAGGGGCAAGCAGCAGCGCCAGCACGCCGGTGCCCATGGTCACGGTAAACCAGTTGGGGGTGAAATGCCGGATCACGTCGCTCTTGCGGGCGTGATGAGAGAGCGGAGTCAGAGACATAGCAACAACCTGCCTTTCGTTGCCCTCGAGATAAGCCTCCCAAAACAACATTAAAAACTGATTATTGTTTTCAGTTTAATAGATTTAAATTATACTAAGCCCATGACCCTCGAGCAGCTACGCATTTTCATCGCCGTCGCCGAGCGCGAGCACGTAACCCGCGCGGCCCAGGCGCTCAACCTCACCCAGGCGGCGGTCTCGGCCTCCATCGCGGCGCTCGAAGCCCAAACCGGCACGATGTTGTTCGACCGCGTGGGCCGCAACATCGCCCTCACCCCCGCCGGGCGGCTGTTTTTGCCCGAAGCGCGCGAAGTCCTGGCCCGCGCCCACGCCGCCCGCGCCCTGCTCGATGACATATCCGGTCTCGCCCGGGGCGAGCTGCGCCTGCACGCCAGCCAAACCATCGCCTCTTATTTCCTGCCCGCCCTCATCGCCGGTTTCCACGCCCGCCACCCCGGCGTCGCGTTGGAACTCGCCATCGGCAACACCGCCCAGGCCGAGCAGGCGGTACGCGCCGGCATCGCCGATCTGGGCTTCGTCGAAGGTTCGGTCGAAGCGCCCGACCTCACCGTGTCGGCGGTCGCGACCGAGGAAATGGGCATCTATGTGCCCCCAACCCACCCCTGGGCCGATGGCCACGCCCTCACCATCCCCGAACTCACCCGCGGCGCCTGGGTGTTTCGCGAACAGGGCTCGGGTACGCGTGAGGCCTTTCTCGCCGCGCTCAGCACCCAGGGCGTGGCGCCTGGCGCGCTCACCATCGTGCTCACCCTGCCCTCCAACGAGGCCGTGCGCGAAGCGGTCATCGCTGGTGCCGGCGCCGCCTGCCTGTCGCCGCTGGTGTGCAGCCGCGCCGTGCAGGCCGGCGCCCTGGCACGCGCCAATTTCGCCCTGCCCGCCCGCCATTTCTACGCCGTGCGTCACCCGCAACGCTACTTCACCCAGGCCGCCCGCGCCTTTCTCGAAGCCCTCCGCCCCGCCTCAGCCTGACGATCATCAAGGCCCGCCTCGTCCCGCATGCGCTAAAACCCCTCTTTCCGGTCATCGCGACCCGCCTATATCAGAGGAGCCCAGGCCCATGCGTAAAACCGCTTTTGCCGCGCCCTTGTTTCTGGCGCCCTTGCTCGCCGGCTGCGCGGTCGCCCCGCCCGCCGGGCCCGATGTCATGGTCCTCCCCGGCCCTGGCGTCAGCTACCAGCAATTCCAGCAAGATGATTACGAGTGCCGGGCGGTTGCCGCCAACAGCATTGGCGGCGGCGCCCAGGCGGCCACCAACAACGCGGTGGGCACGGCGGTGGCGGGCACGGCGGTGGGGGCGGCGGCGGGCGCGCTCATCGGCGCGGCGGCTGGCAATGCCGGGGCGGGCGCGGCCATTGGCGCGGGCACGGGGCTGGCGGTGGGCGCCAGCGCCGGCGCCGCCAATGCCCAAGCCTCCGGCGCCGACCTGCAATGGCGCTACGATACCACCTACGCCCAATGCATGGGCGCCAAGGGCAACCAGGTGCCGCCCATGCCCGCCCAACAACCAGACTACACCTACCCCTATCTGCCCTATCCGCCCTACGCCTATTATCCCGGCTATGGCTATCTCTACCCGCCGGTCATCTTCACCTACGGCTTTGGCTGGGGCTGGCATGATCGCGTCTACCCGCCCGGCCGTTGGCACCATTGAGCGGACCGTCCTCACCCTCGCCCGGGTGAGGGCAAAAACAGCCCCGCCGCCTTTTGCACCTCACTGGCGATAAACGCGCCCGTCACCTTCACCCGCGCCAATTCCCGGATGTCGGAGGGCACCAGCAGCCAAAAACTCCTCACCAGCCTGATCTCCCCGCCCAGCACCCGCACCAGCCGGGGGTCATGATCGGCCAGAAAACACGGCAGCACGCACAGCCCCGCGCCAGCCCCCGCGGCTTCCTGCTGCGCCAGCACGTTCGAGAGCCGCAGCCTGGGCTCAATCCCCTTGGTCACGCTGGCGGCATAATCCAGCTCGGGCGCGAACAGCATGTCGTCGATATAAGAAATAAACGCCATCCTGGTCACATCCTCGCGCCTCGCCACCCGCGCGGCCAGCGCGGGCACGCCATAAAGTCCCAGCTCATAATCGGTCAGCTTGCGCGCATGTATCCGCCCCCCGCTCGGCCGAGAGAGCGAAATCGCCAAATCCGCCTCGCGTTTCGAGAGCGAAAACCCCCGTGGCGCCGCCGCCAGCTCAATTTGCAAGCCCGGATGCAGGCCTGAGAGCGCCCCGATGCGCGGCGCCAGAAATCGCGTGCCAAACCCGTCCGGCACCCCCACCCGCACCGTGCCCGCAACGCTGGCCCGGCTCTGCCCGGCATCCTCCTCGATCGAGAGCACCAGCGCCTCCACCGCCTCCGCCCGCCGCAGCAGCGCCTCGCCATGGGGGGTGAGCGCATAGCCCGACACCCGCCGCTCAAACAGTTTCAGCTCCAGCGTCCCCTCCAGCGCGCCCAAATGCCGGCTCAGCGTTGAGTGCTCCACCCCCAGCCGCCGGGCGGCCAAAGTCAGCTTCCCCGCCCGCGCCACGGCCAGAAAACTCTTCAGCAGATCCCAGTCAAACCGCCTATCCATGTCAATTCCCGCACAGCCACTTTGCGGTCTTACCCCTATTCCCGTGCACAAATTCATGCAAACTTGTATCAAAACCGGAGGATATCATGCGCGAAATCGGTCACTTCATCGGCGGCAAACACGTACCCGGCAGTTCGGGCCGCTTTGCCGATGTGTTCAACCCCTCAACCGGCGAGGTTCAGGCACGCGTGGCGCTGGCCACCGCCGCCGAGCTGCGCGCGGCGGTCGAAAATGCCCGCGCCGCGCAAATCGGCTGGGCCGCCCAAAACCCGCAAAAGCGCGCCCGCGTGCTCATGAAATTCCTCGAGCTCATCGCCAGGGAGCACGACACCCTGGCCGCCCTGCTGGCCTCCGAGCACGGCAAAACCATCCCCGACGCCAAAGGCGACATTCAGCGCGGCCTTGAGGTCATCGAGTTCTGCCTCGGCATTCCCCACCTGCTCAAGGGCGAGTTCACCGATTCCGCCGGCACCGGCATCGATGTGTTCTCCATGCGCCAGCCGCTCGGCGTGGTCGCGGGCATCACGCCCTTCAACTTCCCGGCCATGATCCCGCTTTGGAAAGCCGGCCCCGCGCTCGCCTGCGGCAACGCCATGATCATGAAACCCTCCGAGCGCGACCCCTCCGTGCCCATGCGCATCGCCGAATTGTTCCTCGAGGCCGGTCTGCCGCCCGGCGTGCTCAACGTGGTCAATGGCGATAAAATCTCCGTCGATGCCATCCTCGATGACCCCGACATCAAAGCCGTCGGCTTTGTCGGCTCCACCCCCATCGCGCAATATATCTATGAGCGCGCGGCCCAAACCGGCAAGCGCGCCCAGTGTTTCGGCGGCGCCAAGAACCACGCCATCATCCTCCCCGATGCCAACATGGACCAGACGGTGGACGCCCTGATCGGCGCCGGTTACGGCTCTGCGGGCGAGCGCTGCATGGCCATCTCGGTCGCCGTGCCGGTGGGCGAGGGCACGGCTGAGCGCCTGATCGAAAAGCTCATCCCCCGTGTCGAGGCGCTCAAAATCGGCCCCTCCACCGACATGGTGGCCGATTACGGTCCCCTGGTCACGCGTGAGGCCGTCAAGCGTGTCGAGGGCTACATCGCCACCGGCGCCGCCGAGGGCGCCAAGCTCCTCGTCGATGGCCGCGGCTTCAAACTTCAAGGCTATGAGAACGGTTTCTACATCGGCGGCACGCTGTTCGATCATGTCACCAAGGACATGACGATCTATAAGGAAGAAATCTTCGGCCCCGTGCTCTCGGTCGTGCGCGCCAAAACCTACGAGGAAGCCCTGGCCCTCGCCACCGATCATGAATATGGCAACGGCACCGCCATCTTCACCCAAAGCGGCGATGCCGCGCGTGATTTCTGCGCCCGCGTGCAGGTTGGCATGGTGGGCGTCAACGTGCCCATCCCCGTGCCCATCGCCTATCACACGTTTGGCGGCTGGAAGCGCTCGGGCTTTGGCGATCTCAACCAGCACGGCCCGGATTCGATCCGCTTCTACACCAAAACCAAAACCGTCACCGCCCGCTGGCCCTCCACCAACAAGGATGGCGCGAGCTTCGTGATCCCCACCATGAATTAAAAGTTTTTTGGGTGCCGCCTTTTTTACAAAAAAGGCGGCGTCTTTCGTGGCCCCTTTTTGAAAAAAGGGGCCACACCCCCAAAAACTTTTGAAACATTAAGGTTATACCATGGATTTCTCCCTCACCGAAGATCAGCAGGCCATCCGCGACATGGCGGAAAATTTCGCCGCCGCCGAAATCAGCCCGCATGCGCTTGAATGGGATGAAACCAAAACCTTCCCCGTCGAAACCCTGCGCCACGCCGCCTCGCTGGGCTTTGGCGCCATCTACGCCGCCGAGGATCATGGCGGCACCGGCCTCAAACGCATCGACGCCGCGCTGATCTTCGAGGCCCTCGCCAAGGCCTGCCCCACCATCGCCGCCTATATCTCCATCCATAACATGTGCGCCTGGATGATCGATCGCTACGGCACCGATGCCCAGCGTGCCCACTATATCCCCAAATTGGCGAGCATGGCGTATCTCGCCTCCTATTGCCTCACCGAGCCGGGCGCGGGGTCGGATGCCGGCGCCTTGCGCACCAAGGCTGTCCGCGATGGCGATGAGTATGTCATAACGGGTGAAAAACAATTCATCTCCGGCGCCGGCACCGCCGATCTCTATGTCGTCATGGCCCGCACCGCCGATACCGGCCCGCGCGGCATCTCCGCCTTCCTCATCGAAAAAGACACGCCGGGTCTCTCCTTCGGCGCCAATGAGAAAAAAATGGGCTGGAATGCCCAACCCACCCGCGCCGTGCTCATGGATCAAGTCCGCGTTCCCGCCAGCGCCCTGCTGGGGGTTGAGACTAAGGGCTTCAACATCGCCATGGCCGGGCTCGATGGCGGGCGCCTCAACATCGCCGCCTGCTCAGTGGGCGGCGCCCAGGCCGCGCTCGATAAGGCCATCGCCTACATGGCCAGCCGCAAGGCCTTTGGCCAAAACCTCAATCATTTCCAGGCCCTGCAATTTCGCGTCGCTGAAATGGCCACCAATCTCGAAGCCGCGCGGCTGTTCCTCTGGCGCGCGGCCTCGGCGCTGGATGCCAAAACCCCCGACGCCACGCGGCTCTGCGCCATGGCCAAGCTGTTCGTCACCGACCATTGTTTCGAAATCGCTAACCAGGCCCTGCAACTTCACGGCGGCTATGGGTATCTGGCCGATTATGGCATTGAAAAACTGGTGCGTGATTTGCGTGTGCACCAAATTCTCGAAGGCACCAACGAAATCATGCGCGTCATCATCGCGCGCGGCCTGCTGGCGGAGTGAATCATGGACGTTATCATCGAAAAAACCCACGCGCTCGGGCGCATCCGCCTCAACCGCCCCAAGGCGATCAACGCGCTCACCTTGCCAATGATCGAGGCCATCGCCAGCGCCTTGCCAGACTTCGCCGCCGATCCTGACATCGCTGCCGTGCTCATCACCGGCGAGGGCGAGCGCGGCCTGTGCGCGGGTGGCGATATCCGGGCCCTCTATGATGCGCGCGCCCATGCCGGCCCCCATGCCGAGGCGTTTTTCCGCGCCGAGTACCGCATGAATGCCGCCATCAAGGAATTTCCCAAGCCCTATCTGGCGATCATGGATGGCATCACCATGGGCGGCGGCGTCGGCGTCTCGGCGCACGGGTCGGTACGAATCGTCACCGAACGCACCCGCATGGCGATGCCCGAGACCGGCATCGGCTTCTACCCCGATGTTGGCGGCACCTGGCTGCTCAGCCGCGGCCCTGGCGAATTCGGCACCTATCTCGGCCTCACCGGTGATTCCTTTGGCGGCGCCGATGCCATCCTCGCCGGCTTCGCCGATTATTTTGTCAATTCCAGCCAGCTCCCCGCCCTCATCGCCGCGCTCGAAACCCTGCCCGCGACCGCGACGCTCGCTAACATACAAGATCTGGTCAAAGGATTTTCCGAATCCCACGAGCCGCCCCACACCCCCCATCTCCCCGAGATCGACCGCGCCTTCGCCCATGACCGCCTGGAAGACATCATCGCCGATCTCCAAGCGTCCCCCAGCGATTTCGCCAAAAAAACGCTCGCCGTCATGGCCCAGAAATCGCCCACCTCCATGAAGGTGACCCTCAAACTGCTCCGCCTCGCGCGCGGCTCGGCAACGCTCGAGGAGTGCCTGGAGCGTGAATTCATCGCCACCCAGCGCGTGGTGCTTTCGGATGAATTCTACGAAGGCGTGCGCGCCGCCGTGGTCGATAAAGACCGGTCCCCGCGCTGGAACCCTGATAAACCCGAAGACGTGACCGACGAACTGGTCAATTCCTATTTCACCATCAAGCTGCCCAAGCTTTTCCCCTAAACATTCCCGGAGGAACCCACCATGAGCGAGAAAATCGCCTTTATCGGCCTCGGCAATATGGGCCTGCCCATGGCCGCCAACCTGCTCAAGGCCGGGCACGACGTCACCGGCTTCGACCTCGCCCCCAATGCCAAGATGTTGGCTGAAACAGCGGGTTTGAAATTCGCGGTGAGCGCGGCGCGCGCCGTCGCGGGGGCCAGTATCGTCATCACCATGCTGCCCATGGGCAAGCATGTGCTCAGCGTCTGGGGTGAGATCGTCGCCGAACTCGCAGCCGGCACCTTGATCATTGACAGCTCGACCATCGATGTCGAGAGCGCCCGCAAGGCCCATGAGCTGGGCGCCCGCCACGATCTGCTCACCCTCGATGCCCCGGTCTCTGGCGGCACCATGGGCGCGCAGGGCGCCACCCTCACCTTCATGGCGGGCGGTGCCGAGGCCGCTTTTCTTCGTGCACAACCTGTTTTGGCCCAGATGGGCAAGCGCGCCGTGCATTGCGGTGGCCCCGGCGCCGGCCAGGCCGCCAAAATCTGCAATAACATGATCCTGGGCATCTCCATGGCCGGCGTCGCCGAGGCGTTTGTTCTTGGTGAGAAACTAGGCCTCTCCCACCAGGCCTTGTTCGATGTCGCCTCCACCTCCTCGGGCCAATGCTGGGCGCTCACCACCAACTGTCCCGTCCCCGGCCCCGTCCCAGCCTCGCCCGCCAACCGCGAATACCGTCCCGGTTTCGCAACGGCCCTGATGCTGAAAGACCTCAAGCTCTCGCAAGAGGCCGCGCTCGCCGCCGGGGCCGCCAGCCCCATGGGCGCCCAGGCCGCCGCCCTCTATGCGCTGTTCGAGAAACAGGGTCATGGCGGCGATGATTTCTCGGCGATCATCAATTTCTTCCGTGGCATTACCACCTGAAATTGGCTTTATGTGGGTTTGCCCGCCAAAAATGTGGTTTTCTGTGGTTTTGGCGGGCTGATTTCGTGGTTTTGAGTGGCGTTTTGTGGTTTTGCGTGCCTTTACAGCCGCGCGCCGCTGCGCCACTCACGCCACCATGACCCAGCCCGACGACCGCGCCCCCGCCCGCGCCGATTTCATCGCCCGCCACCAGCGTGTCCCCGCTCCGGCGGCCCTGCCGGCCGATGCCTCGCCCCGCCGCTATTACCGGCTGGAGGGCACGGGCGAGCTGCTCATGGAGGTCACCCCCAACGCCCCCGACTTCACGGCGTTCATAACGGTTTCAAACCATCTCCGCGCACTCGGCCTCTCCGCCCCCCGCATCCTGGCCGCCGAACCTGATCAGGGTTATGCCCTGATCGAGGATTTCGGGGCTGATACCTTCACCCGCCTGCTGGCCAGCGGCGCCGATGAGGTGGGGCTTTACGAACTGGCGGTCGATGCCCTGATCGCCTTGCACAACGCCCCCGCCGGCGCCCAAATCGCGCTGCCCGCCTATGACGAGGCGCCGCTGTTCGAGGAGCTGCGCATGTTCACCCGCTGGTACGTGCCCAACTGCGCGCCGGGGGTGGTGATCGAGGCTTTCGAGGAAAAATTCCTCGCCCTCTGGCGCGCCGCCCTGGCGCCCGTTTCCGCCACCCGCGAGGCGCTGGTGCTGCGCGATTATCATGTTGATAATCTTATGGTTCTTCCCAACCGCCTGGGCCCCGCCCGTTGCGGCCTGCTCGATTTCCAGGACGCCCTGCTGGGCTCGGCCGCCTATGATCTCGTGTCGCTGACCCAAGATGCCCGGCGTGATCTGGCCGAAGGGCTGGAGGCGCATTTATTGCGGCGCTACCTCGCCCACCGCCCGGGGGTGGATGAAGCCGGGTTCCGCCAGGCGTTCTGGCTGCTGGGCGCCCACCGCCACACCAAGATTTTGGGTAATTTCGAGCGTCTCTCCAAGCGCGATGGCAAGCATGGCTATCTTGCCCATCTACCGCGCGTGCAGCGCCTGTGCGCGCAAGCCCTTGAACAAGCGGGCTTGAGCGAGATCATCGCGCTCATGGACGCCGAATTGCCCGGCTGGCGCTCTCACCGGCCTCAGCCTTCCAGCCGGTAGCCTATGCCGGGTTCGGTTTTGAGCTGGGCGGCGAAGCCCCCGCCCAGCTTCTTGCGCAACTGGCCGATATAGACGCGCAGATACGCGACATCCTCGGTATGGGCCGGGCCCCAGAGGGCGGTGAGAATCTGGCGGTGCGTCAGCACCCGGCCCTGGTTGCGGGCCAGCAGCATCAGCAGCGCGTGTTCGCGGCGTGTCAGGGCCACCAGCTCGCCCTGTACCCGCACATCGGGGCGGTCGGGGGTGAGGGTGAGCCCGGCGATGTCGGGCAGGGTTTCGGCGGTGCGGCCGCTGCTGGCATGGCGCAGCGCGGTGCGGATGCGCGCCATCAGCTCGCCCAGCGAAAACGGCTTCTCGACATAATCATCCGCCCCGGCATCGAGCGCGGCGATCTTCTCGCCCTCCCGGTCGCGGGCCGAGAGCACGATCACCGGCACCGCCGAGAATTCGCGCAGCCTGGTCAGCACCTCCTGGCCGTCGAGGTCGGGCAGGCCGAGATCGAGCAGCACGAGGTCGGGGGCATTGCCCGCGATCAGCCGCAACCCCTCCTGGCCGCGCTCGGCGCGCAGCGGCTCAAACCCGGCGGCGCGCAGGGCGGGGGTGAGGAAGCGGTGGATCTGGGGCTCATCGTCGATGACCAGAATACGGGGCAGGCCGGTGCTCATGCGGCGGGCAGTTCAACAGAGATGACGGTGCCCGGCAAGCCATCCGCCGGCAGGTCGGGGCGCGGACTTTGGGCGCTGATCCGCCCGCCCATGGCCTCGGTGAAGGCCTTGGCGATGGCCAGGCCCAGCCCCGTGCCCGGCGCCACCCGGTCCCCGCGCGAGGCACGGAAGAAACTGTCGAACACCGCGTTCAGCTCATCGGCCGGAATGCCCACCCCGGCATCGGCGATGCCCAGCCGCACCATGGCGCCCGCGCGCGTCGCGGTGATCTGGATCTGGCTGCCCTGGGGGGCGTATTTCACGGCGTTATCGAGCAGATTGACCAGCACCTGCTCGAGCAGCGTGGGGTCGGCGATGAGCTGGGCGGCGTCGGGGGCGATCCGTACCGCGCTATAGGCCGTGCCGGCCACGCGGCCAATCGCCGCTTCCACCAGCTCGGCCACCATCAGCCGCTCGGCCTTGGGTGTCAGCGTGCCCGCCTGCACGCGCGCCATGTCCATGATATTGGCGAGAAATTTCCCCATGCGCGCGGTCTCCTCGATGATCGAGCTGAGCAGGTCGGCGCGGGTGGGGGCATCGAGCGCGGTGCCCGCCTGGTCCAGGGTCTCGGCGGCGCCCCTGATGGCGGTGAGCGGCGTGCGCAAATCATGGCTGAGCGAGGAGAGCAGGGCGTTGCGCAGTTTCTGGCTGTCCTGGCGGGCTTCGGCGCGGGCGGTGCTGGTGGCCAGCCGGGCGCGCTCGGCGGCCAGCGCCGCCTGCCCGGCCAGGGTGGCCAGGGTTTGGGCCAGCGGCGCGGGCGGCGGCGCCTGGGGTTTGGCGCCCAGCACGCCAATCACCTGGCCGCTGGCGCGCAGGGGCAAAAACCGCCAAGGGCAGCCGGGCAGGGTGCTGGTGCCCAGGCCGGTTTCGGTGTCATGGCCAAAGCACCATTGTGCCGCCGCGCGCGCACTTTCCGAGAGCACCAGCCCCGGCGGCGAGGTGGCTTCGAGCGCCAGCCCGCGCGGGCCGTGCAGCAGCACGGCGCCGCCCTGGGTCATGGCGGCGGCTTCCTCGGCGGCGCCGCGCAGCACGTCGGTGAGGGTGGCGGCGCGCGAGAAGCGCTGGCCGATGGCCGAGATGCGCCGCAGCGCCTCGACCCGCGTGCCCGCCGCCGCGGCTTCCGCCCGCACCCGCCCCGAAAGCTGGCCGGTGAGCAGCCCGACGACCAGAAACACCACCAGCGCCGCGATGTCGCGCGGGTCGTTGACCGAGAAAGTATGCACGGGCGGCAGAAAGAAGAAATTCCACGACAAGAACGCGACCAGCGCCGTGAACAGGCCGGGCCAGGGGCCCGAGCGGCTGGCCATGAGCACGATCAGGCCAGTGAAGATCATGCCCATGGCCTCGCGCGGCACATAGGCGGTGGCGGCCAGGCCGAGCAGGGTGGTGAGCCCGAGCAGCGCGCTGGCGACGGCATAAGGCTCCCACGCGGCCGCGCGGCGGGGCGGCTTGGCGCGGGCGGGCAGGGCGGCGGGCACGGGAATGAGGTGGAGCGTATAGGCCCCGGCCTGTTCGGCCAGGCGCTGGTGCAGCCGCCGGCGGCCAAAGCGCAGCTGGGCGCTGGTGCGCCCGAGCACGATATGGGTGACATTATTGGCCGCCGCATGGCTGAGCACGGCGGCGATGAGGTCTGGAGAATCCTGAGTGAGCACGCTGGCGCCGAGTTGGGCGGCGAGGTCGAGCGCGGCCTGCAAGCCGGGCGGGGTTTCGCCCTGCTCGATATGCAACACCGTGAGCGGGGCGTGCAGCGCCTCGGCCAGGCGGGCGGCGTGGCGCACCACATTGCTGGCCGCCGCATCCGCCCCCGCCAGGGCCAGCACCTTCTCGGCCACCGGCCAAGGGCCGGGAATGGCGCTTTTTTGCATATAGAGCGTCACGTCGCGGTCGATCCGCTGGGCGGCGCGGCGGAGCGCGATCTCGCGCAGCGCGCCGAGATTGCCTTCGCGGAAAAACCCCTCGAGCGCGCGGGCGGCGATGTCGGGGCGGTAGATCTGGCCTTCGGCCAGGCGGGCGCGCAGCTCGGTGGGGGGGATGTCGATGAACTCGATCTCATCGGCGAGGTCGAGCACGGTGTCGGGCAGGGTTTCGGTCACGCGCACGCCGGTGATGCGCGCGATCTGGTCGTTCAGCGATTCGAGATGCTGGACGTTGAGCGTCGTCCAGACATTCAGCCCGGCATCGAGCAGGGCTTTCACGTCCTGCCAGCGCTTGGCGTGGCGCAGGCCCGGCGCGTTGGTGTGGGCCAGCTCATCGACCAGCAGCAGCTGGGCCTTGCGCGCCAGCGCGGCCTCGAGGTCGAATTCCTCCAGCACTTTGCCCCGGTAGGGCACGGCGAGGCGGGGCAGCATCTCCAGCTCGCCGATTTGCGCCGCCGTGCCCTGGCGGCCGTGGGTTTCGATGAAGCCGGCCACCACATCGGTGCCCTTGCGCCGGGCCTCGTGGGCGGCGGTGAGCATGTCGAAGGTTTTGCCGACCCCTGGCGCGGCGCCCAGAAAGATTTTGAGATGCCCGCGCGGAGCCAGGCTGCTGGCCATGATGCTGGCCAGCAGCGCGTCAGGGTCGGGACGTTTGTCCGCGGACGGCATGGGCTGATTATGGGGCGTGGAGCTGGCTCAGGGCAAGGTTGAGCTCCAGCACATTCACATGCGCGGTGCCGATGATGCCCAGCACCGGCTGGCGGGTATGCGCGGTGACCAGCGCCACCACCAGCGCCGCGGGCAGATGGCGCGCGGCGGCGATGGCCGGGGCCTGGCGCAGCGCGTTATCCTGGCTGATGTCGGGGTCGAGCCCGGAGCCGGAGGCGGTCACCGCATCGGCGGGCACGGGGCCGGGCCCGTAGGCGGTTTGATAAGCGCTAACACGGGTTTTGATGGTTTGCAGCAGCGCTGACGAGCTGGAGGCGAGGTTGGAGGCGCCCGAGGTCGCGCTGTTATAAGGCGGCGTGAGCGCCGAGGGGCGGGGGGTGAACCAGAGCGGGCCGGTGAAAGCCTGGCCGATCAGCGCCGAGCCGATGGCCTGGCCGTTTTGCATGATCAGCGAGCCATTGGCCTGCCAGGGCAGGGCGGCCTGCATGGCGCGCGTGAAGCCCCAGGGCAGCATGACCCCAAGCAGGAGGGTGAAGGCGATGACCAGGGAAATGGTCGGGCGGAGTTCGCGGAGGATCATGGTGGCACCGGTCAGGAGAAGATGTGGAACAGGCCAAGCCCCATATCGATGAGCTTGATGCCGGCAAAAGGCGCGATGATGCCGCCCAGCCCGTAAATGAGCAGGTTGCGCTTGAGCAGCTGGGCGGCGCCGATGGCGCGGAACGCCACGCCCTTGAGGGCGAGCGGCACCAGCGCCACGATGATGAGGGCGTTGAAGATGACGGCCGAGAGGATGGCGCTTTCGGGGGTTTTCAGCCCCATGATGTTGAGGGCGGCGAGTTGGGGGTAGAGCGGCACGAAAATGGCCGGCAGGATGGCGAAATATTTCGAGATGTCGTTGGCGATGGAAAAGGTGGTGAGCGCGCCGCGGGTGATGAGCAGCTGTTTGCCGATTTCGACGATCTCGATGAGCTTGGTGGGGTCGCTGTCGAGATCGACCATGTTGCCGGCCTCGCGCGCGGCCTGGGTGCCGGTTTGCATGGCCACCCCCACATCGGCCTGGGCGAGCGCCGGGGCGTCGTTGGTGCCGTCGCCGCACATGGCCACCATGCGCCCCTCGGCCTGCACCTTGCGGATATAATCGAGCTTGTTCTGGGGCGTGGCCTCGGCGATGAAATCATCGACCCCGGCTTCGGCGGCAATGGCGGCGGCGGTGATGCGGTTATCGCCCGTGACCATGATGGTGCGGATGCCGAGTTTACGCAGAGCCTCGAAGCGGGATTTGATGCCGGGCTTGACGATGTCCTTGAGCTCGATGAGCCCGAGCAGATGGCCATTATGGGTGACGGCGAGCGGCGTGGAGCCGGCGCGGGCGATGCGCTCGACCTCGGCGGTGAAGGCGTCGGGCGGCTCGGCCCCCAGCCCGGCCAGCACCGAATCGACCGCGCCCTTGCGGTAGCTTTGGCCGTTGAAATCGAGCCCCGAGGTGCGGGTGTTGGCGGAGAATTTGATCATTTCGGCGCCCTCGGGGGGCTGGCGGGTGAGGCCGTGGCGGTCGCGGGCGAAGGCCAGGATGGAGCGGCCCTCGGGCGTGTCATCGCCGAGCGAGGAGAGCAGGCAGGCTTCGGCCAGGTTCGCCTCGCTCACCCCCGGCACGGGGTAGAAGCCAGAGGCCATGCGGTTGCCAAAGGTGATGGTGCCGGTTTTGTCGAGCAGCAGGGCATCGACATCGCCCGCCGCCTCGACCGCGCGGCCCGAGGTGGCGACGACATTGAAGCGCACCAGCCTGTCCATGCCCGCGATGCCGATGGCCGATAACAGCCCGCCGATGGTGGTGGGGATGAGGCAGACGAGCAGTGCCGCCAGCACGGGAATGGAGAACAGCAGGCCGGAATAACGCCCGAACGCCGCCAGCGTGACGACCGCGATGAGGAAGATGAGCGTGAGCCCGGCGAGCAGGATGTCGAGCGCGATTTCGTTGGGGGTTTTGCGGCGCGAGGCCCCCTCGACCAGGGCGATCATGCGGTCGATGAAGGTGGCGCCGGCATCGGCGGTGATGCGCACGATGAGCCAGTCGGAGACTACCAGCGTGCCGCCGGTGACCGCCGAGCGGTCGCCGCCCGCCTCGCGCACCACGGGGGCGGATTCGCCGGTGACCGCGCTCTCGTTGACGCTCGCCACGCCCTCGATCACCTCGCCATCGGAGGGGATGAGGTCGCCGGCCTCGACGAGCACGACATCGTCGCGCCGCAGCTCGGTGGCGGGGACGAGGCGGTGGAGTGAGCGGTCGGGCGGGGCGATGAGCAGTTTGGCGTTCGCCTCGGCGCGCGCGCGGCGGAGGCTCTCGGCCCGCGCCCGGCCGCGGCCCTCGGCCACCGCCTCGGCGAAGGTGGCGAACAGCACGGTGAGCCACAGCCAGGCGGCGATGGTGAAGCCAAACCACGGGCGCGCGCCGCCATAGGCTTCGCCGGCCGCGACCAGCGTGACCAGGGCGGCGACTGTCTCGGTGACGAAAATGACCGGGTTGCGCGCCAGGCTGGCGGGGCTGAGCTTGAGCACCGCATCAAGCGCCGCGCGGCGGAGAATGGCGCCATCGAACAGGGAAATGGTTTCGGGGGCGGACATGGTTAGAAGGTCTTTCCGGCTTGCAGGAGGAAATGTTCGGCGAGGGGGCCGAGCGTGTCGGCGGGCATGAATTGCAGGCCACCCAGGATGATGATGACCCCCACCAGAAGCCCCACGAAGAGCGGGCCGGTGGTGGGGAAGGTGCCGCTGGAGGCCGGCAGCCGGGGCTTGGCCGCCAGCGAGCCGGCAATGGCCAGAACCGGCACCATGAAGGCAAAGCGACCGAGCAGCATGGCGATGCCCAGCCCGTAATCGAGGAGCGGCGTGTCGGCGCTGAGGCCCGCCATGGCGGAGCCGTTATTCTCGGTGGCCGAGGACCAGGCATAGAGCATCTCGGAGAGCCCGTGCGGGCCGGCATTGGCGAGCGAGGCGAGGCCCGAGGCCGTGAGCAGCGACAGCCCCGCCCCGCCCAGAATGAGCAGCGTGAGAATGAGCACGGCCAGCATGGCGAGCTTGATCTCGCGGGCCTGCACCTTCTTGCCCAGATATTCGGGCGTGCGCCCGACCATCAACCCGGCCACGAACACCGCGAGCAGGGCAAACACGATGATGGTGTAGAAGCCAGACCCCACGCCGCCGGGCGTGACCTCGCCCAGTTGCATGAGAAACAGGGGCACCAGGCCGCCGAGGGGGGTGTAGCTGTCGGTGAAACCATCGACAGCCCCCGTGGAGGTGCCGGTGGCCGAGACGTTGAAGGTGGTGGAGGCGGGGATGCCAAAGCGCATCTCCTTGCCTTCCCAATTGCCCTGTGGGGCGACGCCGGCGGCGATGTGGAGCGGGTTGCCGGCGGCTTCGGCGGCGTAGCTGGCCACGCAGCCAGCGGCCAGAAGCACCGCCATGGAGAGCATGAGCGCGCGGCCTTGGGCCGGAGCCTTGACCATGTGCCCGAAGCTGAGCGGCAAGGCGAAGCCGATGACCAGCAGCAGCGCGTTCTCGAGCAGGTTGGTCAGCGCGGTGGGGTTCTCAAACGGGTGGGCGGAATTGGCGTTGAAGAAGCCGCCGCCATTGGTGCCCAGTTCCTTGATCGCCTCTTGCAGCGCCACGGGGCCGAGCGCGATGGGCTGGGCGGCGCCGGTTTGCACGAGATGCACCGTGACGCTGGCCGCGAAGCTTTGCGGCACGCCCGCCGCCACCAGCAATATTGCCGCCACCAGCGCCACGGGCACCAGCAGGTAAAGGGTGATGCGGGTGAGGTCGGTGTAGACATTGCCAAGGCTGGTGAGATGCGAGCCGGTAAAGGCGCGCATGACCGCCGCCGCCGCCGCGATGCCCGCCGCCGCCGAGAGGAACATATGCACGGCCAGCCCATAGCTTTGCGCGCCGAGGGAGATTTGGCTCTCGGGCGTGTAGGCCTGCCAGTTGGTGTTGGTGACGAAGCTGGCGGCGGTGTTGAAGGCCAGGCGCGGCGACATGCCTGGGATGTGGGCGGGATTGAGGGGCAGGTAATATTGCAGCCGCAAAATGGCGTAGAGCAGGACGAAATGCACCAGTGACAGCAGGAGCAGGGCCACGGCATAGGCCTGCCAGCCCATCTGGCGCGCGGGGTCTATGCCGCACAGGCGATAAAGGCCGCCCTCGAGCGGGGCGAGCCAGCGGACGCGGCCTTCGAAAATGGCCGCCATATAGCGCCCGAGCGGCAAGGCAAGCCCGAGGACCACAGCGAATAACAGGCCGATATAGGCCAGGCCGGAGAGGGTCATGGTCAAAAATCCTCAGGGCGCAGCAGGGCCCAGAGCAGATAGAGGAACAGCAGGGTGGCGAGCGTGCCAGCGAGCGAAAGCGCGATCATTACACGTGCCCACAAGCGGGGACGTAGGCCAGTAGTAGCACGAACAGGCCGAGACCGACGACGAGAGAGATGAGATCACCCATGAGCGGGGCTCCTTTCAGTCTGGCGGTTTGGGCCTTGAGATATAAAGACGCGATGGGGAAAGCCGGGCGGGCGCGTAAAGGGGCTGTAAAGCCGGGGGTGGCGTGGGTTTTGTCAGGATGGGTTGAGGTGCTAATAAATTCTTTTTCTTTGGCTTGATGGGGAAAAATGTTTTTAAATTATCGCCAAGTATGGAGTTTTGGAAAAAATTTATATATTCGAGCGCAGGGGCTGCCGGGGGTAAAGCTTTTTGTGGCAGACTGACCCGGTGGCCGGTTGATGGAGGGGTGAGTGGCGTTTGAAGCGGGCAAGGGCCTGACGCATCTGGAGCGTTTGGAGGCGGAATCCATCCATATCATGCGTGAGGTGGTGGCGGAGACCGAGAAGCCGGTGATGCTCTATTCGGTGGGCAAGGACAGCGCGGTGATGCTGCATCTGGCGCGCAAGGCGTTCTATCCGAGCCCGCCGCCATTTCCGCTGCTGCATGTCGATACCACCTGGAAATTCCGGGCCATGTATGAGCTGCGCGACCGCATGGCGCGCGAGAGTGGCATGGAGCTGCTGGTTTATCAAAACCCCGAGGCTTTGGAGAAAGGCATCAACCCGTTCGACCATGGCGCGCTGCACACGGATATGTGGAAAACCGAGGGGTTGAAGCAGGCGCTGGATAAATACGGGTTCGATGCCGCCTTTGGCGGGGCGCGCCGCGATGAGGAGAAGAGCCGCGCCAAGGAGCGGATTTTCTCGTTCCGCTCGGCCAATCACCGCTGGGACCCCAAGAATCAGCGGCCCGAGCTTTGGAACCTCTATAACGCCCGCAAGGCCAAGGGCGAGAGCATAAGGGTGTTTCCGATCTCGAACTGGACCGAGCTTGATATCTGGCAATATATCCATCTGGAGACTATCCCGATCGTGCCTTTATATTTCGCGGCCAAGCGGCCGGTGGTGGAGCGCGACGGGCTGCTGATCATGGTTGATGATGAGCGCTTCCGGCTCAAGCCCGGTGAGGTGCCGCAGATGAAATCGGTGCGCTTCAGGACGCTGGGCTGCTACCCGCTGACGGGGGCGGTGGAATCGGAGGCGACGACGCTGCCCGAGGTTATTCAGGAGATGCTGCTGACCACCACCTCTGAGCGCCAGGGACGGGTGATTGACAAGGATGGCGGCTCGGCCAGCATGGAGAAGAAGAAGCAGGAGGGGTATTTCTGATGGCTGATCTGCAGGAAAGCTCCTATCAGGCCGATGAGCTGATCGCGCGCGATATCGATGCCTATCTGGCGCAGCACCAGCATAAATCGCTGTTGCGGTTTATCACCTGCGGCTCGGTGGATGATGGCAAATCGACGCTGATCGGGCGGTTGCTCTATGATTCGAAGATGATCTTCGAGGATCAGCTGGCCGCGCTCGAGGCGGATTCGAAAAAGATCGGCACGCAGGGGCAGAATATCGATTTCGCGCTGCTGGTGGATGGGTTGGCCGCCGAGCGCGAGCAGGGCATTACCATTGACGTGGCGTACCGGTTTTTCGCCACCGAGAAGCGCAAATTCATTGTCGCCGATACGCCCGGCCATGAGCAATATACGCGCAACATGGTCACCGGCGCCTCGACGGCGGATTTGGCGGTGATTTTGATCGATGCGCGCAAGGGTGTGCTGACCCAGACGCGGCGGCATTCTTACCTCGTCAATCTCATTGGCATCCGCCATGTGGTGCTGGCGGTGAACAAGATGGACCTGATTGGCTATGATCAGGCGAAATATGACGCGATTGTGGGCGAGTACAGGGCGTTTGCCGAGAGCATTGGCATTGGGGCGTTCACCGCGATGCCGATTTCGGGGTTTGTGGGCGATAATATCACCCATAAATCGGCGCATACGCCCTGGTATGACGGCCCGACGCTGATGCATGTGCTCGAAACCGTCGAGCTGAACGTGACCGCCGACCAGGAGCGTAAATTCCGCCTGCCGGTGCAGTGGGTGAACCGGCCTGATCTCGATTTCCGGGGCTTTTCGGGGCTGATTGCCAGCGGCACGGTGGCGCCGGGAGATGCGGTGCGGGTGCTGCCTTCGGGCAAGACCTCGGTGGTGAGCCGGATTGTCACGCTCGATGGCGATTTGGCGCGCGCGGTGGCTGGGCAGTCGGTGACGGTGACTTTGGCCGATGAGATTGATTGCTCACGGGGCGATGTGATCACCAAGGAAGATGAGCCGGTGCAGGTGGCCGACCAGTTCGAGGTCACGCTGGTGTGGATGAGCGATGAGGCGCTCTCGGTCGGGCGGGCTTATTGGCTGAAAATGGGCACGCAAACCGTTTCGGCCACCGTGCAGGCGCCGAAATATCAGGTGAATGTGAATACGCTTGAGCATATGGCGGCCAAGACGCTCGAGCTCAACGCCATTGGCGTGGCGCAGATTTCGACCGACCGGGCGATTCCGTTCGAGGCGTATGACGCCAACCGCGCGCTGGGCGGGTTCATTTTGATCGACAAGATGACCAATGCCACGGTGGGGGCGGGAATGATCCGCTTCGCGCTGCGCCGCTCGCAGAATGTGCATTGGCAGGCGCTGGATGTGTCGCGCGATGTGCGGGCGGGGCTGAAGAACCAGCGCCCGGCGGTGCTGTGGTTTACCGGCCTCTCGGGCGCGGGCAAGAGCACCATTGCCAATCTGGTCGAGAAGAAGCTGGTGCGGATGAACCGCCATACGTTTCTGCTCGATGGGGACAATGTGCGCCACGGGTTGAACAAGGATCTGGGCTTTACCCAGGCGGACCGGATTGAGAATATCCGCCGGGTGGGCGAGGTGACCAGGCTGATGGCCGATGCCGGGCTGATTGTGATCACCGCGTTCATCTCGCCGTTCCGCTCGGAGCGCGAGATGGTGCGCAAGATGATCCCCGAGGGCGAGTTTTTCGAGGTGTTTATCGATACCGCGCTGAGCGATGCGGAGGCGCGCGATGTGAAGGGCTTGTATAAGAAGGCGCGGGCGGGTGAGCTGAAGAATTTCACCGGCATCGACAGCCCCTATGAGCCACCGATGGCGCCGGAAATTCATATTGATACCGCCAGGATGAGCCCGGAGGCGGCGGCGGAGCTGATTATCGAGAGGTTGATTCCATGACCGATCTGGAGTTGGCGGAGGCGATTGCGCGCCAGGCGGGCGAGCTGCTGCTGGGGCTGCGGGGCTGCGGGCTGTTTGCCGGCAAGAGCCTGGGCCGGGCCGGGGACAGGGTGGCTAATGCGTTTATCCTGGAAGCCTTGCGCGAGCACCGGCCTGGGGATGCCGTGCTCTCGGAGGAGGAGCAGGATAATCCGGCGCGGCTGGAGGCCCGGCGTGTGTGGGTGGTGGACCCGCTGGATGGCACCCGCGAATATGGCGAGGGGCGGGCCGATTGGGCCGTGCATGTGGGGTTGAGCGTGGATGGACAGCCCGCCCTGGGCGCCGTGGCGCTGCCGGGGCTTGGCGAGGTGCTGGGCGCGCGCCCGCGCCCGCTGCCCGCCCTGGGCGCGCCGCTGCGCATGCTGGTGAGCCGCACCCGCCCGGCCAAGGAGGCGCTGGCGGTGGCCGAGGCCTTGGGCGCCACGTTGGTGCCGATGGGCTCGGCGGGCGCCAAGGCGATGGCGGTGCTGCGCGGGGAGGCGGATGTTTATGTGCACACCGGCGGGCAATATGAGTGGGATAATTGCGCGCCGGCCGCGGTGGCGCTGGCGGCCGGGCTGCATGTGTCGCGCGTGGATGGCAGCCAGCTGGTTTATAACAATGCCGACCCTTATTTGCCGGATTTGCTGATTTGCCAGAAACAGCTGGCGCCGCGTGTGCTCGACGCGCTGCGGGGGGAGGCGGGAGTAGGCACCGCCCAACAGGGATAAAGTTTTTTTGCGCCGCTTTTTGTTCACAAAAAGCGGCCTCTTTTTTAACGGGTATTTTTGTTCACTAAAAGCGGCTACTTTTTTGTGCCTTCGTTTCCCGGCGCCGCATGGCAGGGTTTCTGACGTTTGGTTTGCCTTGGCCGGGGCGCTGCCCGTAAGCGGGGGGTATGAGCCAGAGCCTTGATTCAGACGGATTGCCCGACGGGTTGCGCCAGCAGGCGATGTTTGCGGTCGCCATGTCGGTGTTGTTGTCGGTGCTTGATTATGCGGTGGTGAATGTGGCGCTGCCGCGCATCGCGGCGAGCATTCACTGCTCGGACTCGGCGGCGATTTGGGTGGTGAACGCCTATCAGCTCGTGACGCTGGTGGCGCTGTTGCCGGTGGCGGCGATGGGCGATCGGCTGGGCCATGCGCGCCTGTGTTTGGCTGGAATCGGGCTGTTTCTGCTGGCCTCGGTGTTGTGCGCGCTGTCGCGCGATTTGCCCGAGCTGGCGGCGGCGCGCGGGCTGCAAGGGCTGGGGGCGGCTTGTATTCTGGGCGTGAACGCGGCGCTGCTGCGCCAGATTTATCCGGCGCGGATTTTGGGCCGGGGCATTGCCCTGAACGGGCTGGTGATTGGGCTGGGCGTGGCGCTGGGGCCGACCGTGGCCGCCTGCGTGCTGGCCGTAACCAGCTGGCCTTGGCTGTTTTTGATTAATTTGCCGCTGGGCGGCTTGGGGATTTATTTCGCCCTGAAGGCTCTGCCCGAGACGCCGCGCGTGAACGCGCCGTTTGATTATGTGAGCACGCTGTTGCTGGCGCTGGCCGTGGGGCCGCTGATTGTGGGGGGCGATGGGTTCGCGCATCAGGAATCGGTGGCGCTGGATGTGACGCTGATTGGCGTGGGGCTGGCGTGTTTGGGGGTGCTGGTGGTGCGCCAGCTGGACATGACCGATCCGCTGCTGCCGGTGGATTTGCTGCGGCGCCCGGCGTTCAGGGTGGCGTTTTTGACCGGGTTCGTGGCGTTTGTGGGCTCGAATTTCTTTATGATCCCGATGCCGTTCGCGCTCATGAACGTGCTGCATAAGGGGCCGGTGGCGACGGGGCTTTTGATTACCCCCTGGCCGGTGGCGATTATGGTGGTGGCGCCAGTGGTGGGGCGGTTGACCGACCGGCTGCCGGCCGCCGTGCTCTCGAGCATTGGGCTCGCCATGACCGGCACGGGGTTTTTTCTGCTCTGGAGGATGGGGGCAGAGCCCAGCAATTTCGCCATTGCGTGGCGGGTGTTTCTGGCTGGGGCCGGGTTTGGGATTTTTCAGCCGCCCAATAACAAAGCCATGTTGATTACCGCGCCCAAGAGCCGCACGGGTGGGGCGAGCGGGATGATCTCGGTGGCGCGGCTGATGGGCCAGACGGTGGGCGGCATGCTGGTGGCGTTGACGCTGGGGCTGGTGGCCGAGGCGCCGACCCAGACCTGTTTGATGCTGGCCTCGGTGACGGCTTATGGCGCCGCGGGGATTTCGGTGTCGCGCTATTTTGTCAAAGGCGGGCGGGTGGTGAGCGGGTAGGGGCCGCGGGGCGATTTAAGAGCGCCGGTGGGGCTTGTTTTTTAGTGATCGTTCTATTATTTAAGCCTTATGGCACGCCCCCGCACCCTTGATGACGATGAATTGCTCGACCGCGCCCGCGATGTGTTCTGGCGCCAGGGCTATGCTGGCACCTCGCTGCGGGATTTGACCGATGCGACAAGGCTGTCGGCGGCCGCGCTCTATAACCGGTTTGGCGACAAGGCCGGGCTGTTTCGCGAGGTTTTGCGCCGCTATGCCGATACCGGGCTGAGCCAGGGGCTGTTGCCCTCGCTCGCGGCGATGAGCGACCCGCGCGATGCGATTATGGGCTTTTTCATGCAGCTGGTCGCGCTTTCCTGCGCGCGCGACATGCCTTCGGGCTGTTTGCTGATCAACACCGCGCTCGATGGCGCGGTGGATGCCGGCACGCTGGCGCTGGTGCGCGCGCGGCTGGCCGAGGTGGAGGCGTTTTTGCGCGCCCAGATAGAGCGCGCCCAGGCCGCCGGGCTGCTGCCCGCCGGGGTGGTGCCGGAGGTGGCTGCCGAGGGGCTGTTTGGCGCCGTGCTGGCGCTGCGGGTGCTGGCCCGGCTCGACCCCGACCCCGCGCGGCTGCGCCGGCTGGTGGAGGCGGCTTTTTTGCCACTTGGATTGTCTTTGAACGTGGAGGATGAAACTCTGTGATCGATCTGTATTACTGGACCACGCCGAACGGCCATAAGGTGACGATTTTTCTTGAAGAGGCCGGGGTGCCTTACAAGATCGTGCCGGTCAATATCAGCAAGGGCGAACAGTTCAGCCCGGAATTTCTGGCCATTTCACCCAATAACCGGATGCCCGCCATTGTTGACCAGGCTCCTTCCGATGGCGGCGCGCCGCTGAGCATTTTTGAGTCGGGCGCGATTTTGGAATATCTCGCCGATAAGACCGGCCAGTTTCTGCCCACCAGCGCGCGCCCGCGCTTTGAGGTTTTGCAATGGCTTTACTGGCAGATGGCCGGGCTTGGGCCGATGGCCGGGCAGAACCACCATTTTGTGCAATATGCGCCCGAGCGGATTCCTTATGCGATGGAGCGCTACATTAAAGAAACCAACCGGCTCTATGGTGTGCTCGATAAGCGCCTGGAGGGGCGGGAGTTTATCGCTGGGGGGTACTCGATCGCGGATATGGCGTGCCATCCGTGGATCAAGCTGCATAAGAACCAGAAGCAGGATCTCGAAGAGTTTCCGAACTTGAAACGCTGGTTCGCGCAGGTGGGTGAGCGCCCGGCCGTGCAGCGGGCTTATGCGCTGGCCGATCAGGTGAACACCGCGCCGGTGGTGAGCGAGGAGGCGCGCGCGATTTTGTTTGGCCAGACGGCGGCCAACCTGCCGGAGGCCCCGTGATGCCCAGCCCGGTCAAGCTTTATGATCTCGCCGCGCGGGACGAGGATATTCGCTTCAGCCCCTATTGCTGGCGCGTGCGTTTCGCGTTGGCGCACAAGGGGTTGCCGGTGGAAACGGTGCCCTGGCGGTTTACCGAGAAGGCGGCGATTGGCTTCTCGGGTCAGGGCAAGGTGCCGGTGATCGTGGATGACGGGCGCTGCGTGGCGGATAGCTGGAAGATTGCCGAATATCTCGAGGCGACTTATCCCGACCGGCCTTCGCTGTTCAACGGCCAGACCGGCCATGCGCTGGCGCGCTTTGCCGCTGAATGGACCGATAATGTGCTGGTTCCGACCATCGCGCGGCTGATTCTGCCCGAGGTTCACGACATGCTGCACCCGAAGGACCAGGATTACTTCAAGACCACGCGCGAAGCGTTTTTTGGCTGCAGCCTCGATGATCTGGCGGCGGGGCGCGAGGCGCATCTGGCCGCGCTGCGCCAGGCGCTGCGGCCGCTGGCGGCGACGCTGGAGCACCAGGCCTATGTGGCCGGCGAGGCCCCGGCTTATGCCGACCATGTGGTGGCCGCGGCGCTGCAATGGCTGCGCGTATGCAGCCCGCACGATGTGACCAGCGACCAGCCCGCCCTGGCGGGGTGGTTTGAGCGCATGTTGAATGCCTATGACGGCATGGCCAAGGCCATGTCCGCCGCAGCCTGAGCAGGGGGAGGCCATGTCTGACATCAAAGCCTGTGTTTTTGACGCTTATGGAACCTTGTTTGACCTGGCCTCCGCCGCCGCGCGCTGCCCGGATGTGCCCGAGGCCGCGCGCGCGCCGCTGAGCGCGCTGTGGCGCGACAAGCAGCTGCAATATACGTGGCTGCGCGCCCTGCAGGGGCGCTATGATGATTTTCGCCAGGTGACGGCGGAGGCGCTTGAGTTCGCGCTCGACAGCCTGGGCTTGGCGGCGCCCGAGCGCCATGGCGCCTTGATGGCGTTGTTCGACACGCTGCGGGCGTTCCCCGAGGTGCCCGACATGTTGCGCCGCTTGCGCGCGGCAGGGCTCAAGACCGCCATCCTCTCGAACGGTACGCCTGAGATGCTGGCCTCGGCCATTGGCAGCGCTGGGCTGGAGGGGCTGTTTGACGAGGTGCTCTCGGTGCATCCGCTGCGGACCTATAAGACCGACCGGCGCGTGTACCAGTATGCGCTCGATACGCTGGGCCTCTCGGCGGGGGAGATCAGTTTTCAGTCTTCCAATGGCTGGGATGCCTATGCGGCGGCGGATTTTGGCATGCGCGTGGTGTGGTGCAACCGCTATGGCCAGCGGCCTGAGCGTTTGCCCGGCCAGCCGGCGCATGTGATCACTTCCCTCGCGGCGTTGCCCGCCTGCCTGGGGCTGGCGCCGTGAGGGGGCCGCATCTGGTTTATTTCGCCGACCCCATGTGCTCATGGTGCTGGGGGTTCTCGCCGGTGATCGAGGCCATTGAGCGGGAGTTTGGTGAGGATTTGCCCGTGCGGCTGGTGCTGGGCGGGCTGCGGCCCGGCCATGAGGTGGCGATGACCGCCGCCGACCGGGCCGATATCCGCCAGCATTGGACGCATGTGCACGAGGCCTCGGGGCAGCCATTTGATTTTGGCTTTTTCGAGCGCGAACGCTTTGTGTATGACACCGAGCCCGCCAGCCGCGCCGTGGTGGCCGCGCGGCGGGATGGCATGGCCAATGCCCTGGCCATGCTGGCGCGCATTCAGCGCGCCTTTTACGCCGAAAACCGCGATGTGACCGCGCGCGGCGAGCTGGCGGCGCTGGCGGCCGAGCAGGGCATGGCGCCCGAGCTGTTTGAAGCCCGCTTTGAGGCCCCAGATGTGAGTGAGGAAACCTGGCGGGATTTCGCCATTACCCAGCAGGCTGGCGTGCGGGGCTTTCCGGCGTTGATTGCCGGGGCGGGCGATGGGCGTGAGTATGCGCTGGTGACCAGCGGGTTTCAGCCAGCCGCGCGGATTGTGCCGGCGCTGGCGGCGTGGCGCGGCGCGCTGGGCCAGGCGGGGTGAGGGCGGCGGGCGCGGCGCTTGGGAGGATTTAGGGAAAGTTAAGAGGTTTTGAAATAATCTGACGCCGCACCGGTTTTGGATTTTTTGTTAGTAAATGAAGCTGTATTTTTATCACCTCAAGAAATGCGGCGGCACCACCATGAATTTTTGGCTGGACACGCTTGGTCCGGCGGCGCGGGTTTATGATCCGTCCTGGCATTTTAACGATAGCGGCGGCGGGTATTTTGCGGGTGAGGAGCCGGGGGAGGTTACCCGCATGGGGCGCAGCGTGTTTTATGTGGCGGATATCGTGCATACGCACGCGCCGATCCGCTCATGCGCGCCGCCCGGGACGTTCTGCTTTACCATGTTGCGTGACCCGGCGGCCCGGCTTGTCTCGCAATATACCGACTGGCAGAGGCTGGGGGCGCATGATCTCGCCACGCTCACGCCGCCCGAGCGTGCCTGTGTTGCCGATGCCGCTCACCTGTCTCTGCCCGCGTATTTGCGCCGCTATGCCAAGACCATCGGGCGCGGTTTGTTCGATAATCACCTCACCCGCGCGCTGGCGGCCGGGCGCATGGGGCTTGCCGCTTTTCATCTCGAAGATGCCGCCCGCTTGCTGCCCGAGGCCCTGCGCGCCCTGCATGAGGATTACGATTTCGTTGGGCTGACTGAAACGTTCGATCTGAGCCGCCAGGCCTTGTGCGCCCGGCTCGCTCTGCCGCCGCAACCTCCGGCGCCCCGCCTCAATGGCAGCGCCGCCTCAGCCGCGCCGCCCGCCTTGCCCGATGAGGCGCGCGACACACTGCTCCGCAATGATGATGTTTTATATGACGCCGCCCGCCGCCTGTTTGCGCAACGCCACTTGGCCGAGGCCGAGCAATATGACCAAGCCCGCTTCGAGGCGGGGGACGTGCCCGGTTGCCTGAGCCGGATGCAAGGGAGTTTTGATCAGGGCGCGGTTAAATTCACTGTTTCAGGGCCGGTGTTTGGCAGCTTTCTGCATGGGCGCGATGGTGGTTTCGCGGGGCCTCATGCGGTTTGGACCCAGGCGGGCCAGATGGCCACGCTCTATGTGCCAGTGCCCGCCGGGCTGCCGGTTGAGCTGTTGCTGTGGGTGCGCGGCTATGCCCATGAAACCCAGCGCGCGGGGCTGGCCGTGCGGGTTGATGGCGCGCCCGCCGCGTTTACCGCCGATTATCCGCCCGGCTATGCCGAGCGGCTGATCATCCGCCATTTGCCAATACGCGATTTTGTCAGGCTGGAGTTGGCCGTTCCGCAGGCCCCCGCGCCCGACCCGCAAGACCCGCGCCCACGGGGGATCTCGTTTGATGGCTATGGCTGGCGGGCCTGTTTGTAGCCTGAGGTTAGGGCGTGGGGCTGGCGGGAGTGGGGGGTGGCGCGGCGTTTGGCTTGAGCGTGGCGGGTGGTGTGGCGGCGGTTGGGCTGGTGGCTGGTTTGGTGGGCGCGGCGGGCGTGCCGGGGCTGGCCGGTGCGGAGGCGGCTTGGCTGGCGGTGGCCGTGGTGGCGCCAGCCGATGTGGAACGAGTTGGTGTGGTGGTGGCTGGTGTGGTGGTGGCGCCAGCTTGTGTGGGGCTGGTGGCGGCAGTGGGGGTGGTGCTGGCTGGAGGCGATGCCGGGGCGGCGGGTTTGGGGGCGGCGGGTTTAGGGGCTGGGGGCGGCGCGACGGGCACGGTGTAGTCGGGCACGATGCGGGCTTGCTGGGTGCCGTCGATGACCAGCACGTGCAGGCCGATGGGCAGGGGTGTTTTGCTGGTTTGGGTGACCGAGACCAGATTGCCGTTGGTTTCCTGGACGATATATTCCCAGCCCTTGGTGTCGGCCACCGCCTGTTCGGCCGCCGCGCCGCCGATGCCGCCGACCAGCGCGCCGCCAATGGCGCCCAGGGCCGTGACCTCGGGCGGGCCGACGATTTGCGCGCCCGCCACGCCGCCCGCCGCGCCACCCGCCGTGGCCCCCACCGCGCCGTTGGCGGTGATGAGCACGGCGCGCGCGCCGATGATGACCCCGCGCTGCACGGGCGCGGCCTGCTGGGCGGCCGCGGCGGCATAGGTGTTGGGGGAGTAGCTGTCATGGCAGCCGGTGAGGGCGGCGGGCAGCAGGAACATGGGCAAGGCAAGACGGCGCAAGGCGGGATCCATGATTTTGGTGGGGTGGGGGTAATTTAGCCGCTGGGGGGGTGGCTGTCACGCGCGGGGGGGTAACAAAGTGATGGGGGCGCGGTTGGTTGACTTATCGAAAGCGCGGCGCAGAGTGGCGCCGTGGCAGACAGCCCGCTTGTGAAACGAGCCCGCCGGGCCGGTTTGCGGGGGGCGGTGAACGTGGAGATGTGAGATGAGTGACGCGCCCGCGCCGGTGGTGAGCTATTTGGGCAACAAAATTTCGGTGCGGGAGGGCGAGACGGTGCTCAACGCCCTGCTCAGGGCCGGATTGGATGTGGCGTTTTCCTGCAAGGCGGGCAGTTGCCAGACCTGTTTGATGAGGTGCGTGGAGGGGGAGTTGCCCGAGCGCACGCAACGCGGACTCTCGGACGAGGTGCGGGCCATGGGGTATTTCATGCCCTGCCGGTGCAAGCCGGTGGGGGATATGGTGCTGGCCCCAAAGAACCCGGCGGATTTGAGCGCCGTGGCCGCCAAGCCCAGCCCAGTGGCCAGCGCGGCGGCGCCCGAGATTGCCTATCCCGAGACCGACCCCGGCTTGTGGGCGGAGTTGCAGGAGGGTGGCGACAAAGTGCGCCGGATTTTGGAGGAGTTTTACGACGCGGTGTATGCGGATGAGGCGCTGGCGCCGTTTTTCGAGCGCGTCTCGAAAGAGCATATCGCCGGGCAGCAATATACCTTCATGAAGCGCTGCCTGTTGGGGGAGAAGGTGTATTTTGGCGACCGGCCGCGCAATGCGCATCACTGGATGGTGATTTCGGAGGCGCTGATGGACCACCGCCAGGCGCTGATGCACAAGGCGCTGCGCGATAATGGGCTGACCCCCAGCCAGGCGGAGCGCTGGATGCGGCTGGAGGAGCATTTTCGCGGTGATATTGTGAAGGCGGAGGCGTGGCCGAAGCGCATTGGCGACCGGGAGGTGGTGTTCGAGGGCGTTGGGCAGGAGGTTTTGACGGTCGCCACGCTGTGCGATTTTTGCCAGGCGGAAATTGATGCCGGTACCAGGGTGGTGGTGCACCAGCGGCGCGGATGGGTGAGTTGCCCGAACTGCGCGGAGGCGGCGGTGCTGCGGGCGTGAGGGCGCGCGGTGGCGGCGCATGGGGGGTGAGGCCCGTTGGGGGGCTTGCATGATCGCGTGGGACAGCCTAGATGATGGGTTGTCGATCTTGGTACTGAACTTTGTTTTCCGCGTTCATCGCGGTGCTGATGATATTCCTCTTCAAAATCGATCTGAGTAAGTCGCGGCGCATGTTGTTCCGCGGTGAAATCCTTGTGACTGATTGAAAGGAATCGTCATGACCACTGGAACCGTAAAGTTTTTTAATGCCACGAAGGGGTTTGGTTTCATTAAGCCCGATAATGGCGGCGATGATGTGTTTGTGCATATCTCGGCCGTTGAGCGCGCGGGCATGAGCACCATTACCGAGGGGCAGAAGCTGAGCTTCGAGGTCGCCATTGATCGCCGCAGCGGTAAAATGGCCGTCGATAAGCTGGCGGCTGCGTAAAGCCGCACGCTATTGCTTAGCGGACGGCGAAGGCCGCCCGCTTCAGAAGATGCCCTTGCGGGCATCTTCCATGAGATATGACGTTTATGGCCGCGCGGAGATCCGCTTGCGGGCCATTGATGCCCTCCGGCGGAGGGGCTTTGGCATTTAAGCCTTCCTTCATCTCATTTTGATCATTTAACCGCGCCATGCGCGGTGTGGGGCGTTCGTGTTTTGGCGAACGGCCTTGTCGTAAATTGCCGGCTGATTGCCGGCCAAGGAATAAAATCATGGTCTATTCTGTTTCAATGATGAAAGCGCCGATTGCGCGCGTTGGTCATAAGGCGGCGTCTCACGCGCCGGGCGATATCCAGAGCCAGGCGCAGCATGCCCGGATTGTGCCGGTGTACCAGCTTACGCCAGCCGAAATTCGCAAAGTCGTTGAGGATGTTTTGGGGTAAAAACGGTGTTGGTGGGGTTAACGCATTCGATCCAAACGAATGCTGATCTAACCACGCTGTGCGGGGGGCGCGACGGAGGAGATGAGCGCCGCCCAGCCGATGCCGGCCCCCACCGCGATGCCGAGCGCCACTTCGGCGAGGCGGGTGGCGAGGAAGGCGGGCATGGACTCGGTGTGGGGCACCAGCATGAGGATGGTGATGGTGACCGCCGAGACCTGGGTGGCGCCTTCGAGCGCCAGCTCGTGGCAGAGCACACCGGCCAGGATGATGCCGAGTAGATAAACAGGCAGGGAATCGCCAAACATCAGCACCAGGGCGAGGCCGATGGCACCGCCGATGACGCCGCCCAGCGCCTGGTTGTGGGCCATGGATTTCATCGCCCGCATTTCGGTTTGCAGCACCAATATGGCGGTGATCGAGCCCCAGAATTCCTGGCGCAGTCCGAGCCAGTGAGAGGGGGCGTAGGCCAGCCCGGCGGCCAGCGCGAGCAGGGTGCCGCGCATCAGCCCGGTGCCCAGGCGGGTGATGAGGGTTTGGGGGGTGGTCATGTCAGGCGGGTTTCAGGGCGTCCTCGCAGGCGGCGAGGATGGCGGCGGCGTCCATTTCATATTCGCGGTACAGGCTCTCGACCGTGCCTGATTGCCCGAACCGGTCGGGGCCGAGGGCCATGACGCGCTGGCCACGGACCGCGCCCAGCCAGGCATGGGCGGCGGGGTGGCCATCGAGCACGGTAACCAGGGCGGCGTCGGGGGCGAGGGGGGAGAGAATATCCTCGATATGGGCGCGGATGCGGTAGCCTTGCCGGCGGCTGCGCTGCACGGCCCGCCAGCCGGCATAAAGCCGGTTGGGCGAGGTGATGGCGAGCAGCCCGGCCGAAGGTTCGCGTGCGCGCAAGGTGGCGAAGGCTTTTTCGGCCTCGCCCGCCAGCGGGCCCTGATAGGCGATGGCGATTTTGGCGCCCGGCGCGGGCGGCACCACCCAATGGGCGCCGGCGATGACGTGGCGGGCGTTCAGCGCGCGTTCGGGCTGGGGCAGGGGCAGGTTGGAGAGGCGCAGCCACACGGCCGAGCCGTTGGGGCGCTGCATATAATCGAAGGCATGGCGCAGCAGGATGCGCAGCTCATCGCAATAGCTGGGCTCGAAGGTGGCGAGCTTGTCTTGCACGATGCCGAGCAGCGGGGTGTTAGTGGCCTGGTGCTGGCCGCCCTCGTGGCTCAGCGTGAGGCCGCTGGGGGTGGAGACCAGCAGGAAGCGGGCATCTTGGTAGCAGGCGTAATAAAGCGCATCGTGGCCGCGATTGACGAACGGGTCGTAGACGGTGCCGATGGGCAGGATGCGCGCGCCGTAAAGCTCGTGGGCCATGCCGGCCGCGCCGAGCAGCAGGAACAAATTTTGTTCGGCGATGCCGAGCTCGATATGCTGGCCCTTGGGGTTGGTGCCCCAGCGCTGGGCGGAGGCGAGCTTGCCGTCGCGGAAAATATCTTCCTTCACTTCGCGGTCGAACACGCCGCGGCGGTTGATCCAGGGGCCGAGATTGGTGGAGACCGCGACATCGGGGCTGGTGGTGACGATGTGGCGGGTGAGCTGGGCGGTTTCGGCGTTGGCGCGGCCGATTTCGGAGAGCAGCTCGCCAAAGCCCGATTGGGTGCTCATGCGCCGCCCCACCGTGCGCGGCTGGGGGAGCTGGGCAGGCACGGGGACGGCGGGGGCGGAGAGCTTGCGCCCCTCGGGGGTGAGGGGCTGGGTGTAGGGGGCGGCGGCGATCAGCCGTTCGGCGGCGCGCGGGTCGGTGAGCCCCTCGAAACGGTCCCATTCATGGCCAGGGCGGATGTGGTGGCGGGCCTTGAAGGCGTCCATCTGCTCAGGGGTCATGAGGCCGGCATGGTTATCCTTGTGGCCGGCGAAGGGCATGTTGTTGCCCTTGATGGTGTAGGCCAGGAACAAAGTGGGGCGCGAGGACTGGGCGGCCTTGGCGAAGGTCTCGGTGAGGGTGCCGAGATCATGGCCGGCGAGGTTGGTCATCAGGGTGTGGAGGGTGTCATCGGAGAGCGGGTCGATGATGGCGCGGACATAGCGGTTGCGGCCCAGATCGCGGGTCAGCGCCTCGCGCCAGGCCGGGCCGCCCTGGAAGGTGAGGGCGGAATACTCGGTGTTGGGGCAGTCATCGAGCCATTTTTTGAGGCTCTGACCGCCGGGGCGGGCGAAGGCGGCTTCGAGCTGGCGGCCATATTTGAGGGCCAGCACGTTCCAGCCCATGTCGCGGAACAGCCCCTCGAAGCGGCCGAACAGCCGGTCGGGCATGACCGAATCGAGGCTTTGGCGGTTGTAATCGACCACCCACCAGACATCGCGCACGCCGTGCTTCCAGCCTTCGAGCAGGGCTTCATAGATATTGCCCTCGTCGAGCTCGGCATCGCCCGCGATGGCGACGGAGCGGCCCTTGAGCAGGCCCTCACGCGCGAGGCCGTGGCACTCGGCGTAATCTTGGATGAGGGAGGCGAAGGAGGTGAGCGCCACGCCGAGCCCCACCGAGCCGGTGGAGAAGTCGATCTCGGGGCCGTCCTTGGCGCGGGAGGGATAGGCCTGGGCGCCGCCGAACTGGCGGAGATTCTGAATGGCTTCGAGCGATTGGCGGCCGAGCAGGTAGTTGATGGCGTGCAGCACGGGGGCCGCGTGGGGTTTGACGGCCACGCGGTCCTGGGGGCGGAGCGCATCGAAATACAGCGCCGCCATGATCGAGGTGACGGAGGCGCAGGAGGCTTGGTGGCCGCCGACTTTCAGGCGCTCGGGGTTGGGGTGGCCGTGATTGGCGTGATGGATCATCCAGGAGGCGAGCCAGAGCAATTTGCGCTCGATCTCGGCCAGCGTGTCCAGTTTCCCCGTGCCGTGAAGGAGCGGCCTGATTTGGTTCATGGCCCCACATCTAGGGCAAGCAGCGCCTGAGCGCAAAGATTAGCGCGCGGCGGGGGCCATGAAAAAACGGTGCCGGGGGCGGTTTTACGGCCCGTGGAGCTTAGTTGTCGTCGTCGTCATCTTCCTCATTGTAGGCGCAGGGCGGCGCATAGCCATTGGCGGCCGCCCATTGGTGTTCGCGCCATTGATGCTCGCGCCATTCATGACGCTGCCAGTCGGCTTGGCGCTGGGCTTCGTACCAGCCGGGCGGGGGCGGCGGCGGGGCATAGGCCGGGCCGCCCCAGACGACGATTTGCGCCATGGCGGGGGCGGCGAACAGCGTGAGCAGGGCGCCGAGCATGAGGGGTTTTTGGAAACGCTTGAGCATGGTGACCTTCCTGGCGATGGCGGCGGGGCGCCGTGGCGCGCTGTGCCGATGCGGACTATATGGCCAGGGAAAGCGGCGCGATTGCGGGAAGATGATGGCGGAGATGGGATGTTTGATGGCCAGATCAAGGCGGATATAAAACGCCCCGCAAACCTACAATGGCCTGCGGGGCGCGGCGGGACGGGGTTTGCGTGGACAGGGCGCGAAGCCCGACCCGCCCGTGAACTTTGAAAGCGCGGCCATTGTGCCCGCGATGGGGCTGGCGATCAACCCATGTGAACCGTGAAGGCGGCTGACCGCCGGGCCGGGCTCTGGTTTAGCGAGACTATTTATATGGGGCGGTAGGCGCCCGTTGCCAGACAATTTTCATGTGATGCAGCACCGGCTGGCATTGTTTTGGCGCGTAATTTCAAGTGTCTGATGTGAAAATTCCGTTTTCGAGCGGAGGGTTATGGCGCTGATCCGCCAGGGGCGAGGGCGAGGGCGCGGCGCAGGGCGGTTGGGATGTGAGCGGGGAGGTCTTCGGCCAGCAGCCCGTCTCCGGCCTGGGTGGCGGCCTCGCCATGCAGCCATACGCCCGCGCAGGCGGCTGGGAAGGACGCCATGCCCTGGGCGAGCAGGGCGCAGATGAGGCCGGAGAGCACATCGCCCGTGCCGCCGGTGGCGAGGCTGGGGGGCGCGTTGCTGTTGATGGCGGCAAGCCCATCGGGGGCGGCGATGATGGTGTCTGGCCCCTTGAGCACCACCACGGCGCCGGTGAGGCGGGCGGCTGCCCGCGCGGCGGCCAGCTTGTTGGGGCCAGGGGGGCCGAAGACGCGCGCGAACTCGCCCGCATGGGGGGTGATGACGCTGACGCCCTTGAGACGGCCGGGCTGGTTGGCGCAGGCGGTGAGGGCGTCGGCGTCGGCGACGATGTGGAGGGCGGGATGGGCGGTGAGGAGGGCGAGCGCCTGGCCGGCACGCTCGACGCCCAGGCCCGGGCCGACGACGAAGCTGTGGCGGCGCGGGTCTTGCAGCAATGTGGCC
Source organism: Pseudomonadota bacterium (assembly GCA_021809435.1). Taxonomy (GTDB): domain Bacteria; phylum Pseudomonadota; class Alphaproteobacteria; order Acetobacterales; family Acetobacteraceae; genus Acidocella. The sequence goes on from JAKBAD010000011.1 coordinate 54,053, forward strand.
AGCGGGGCCTGGCGGTGCAGGATGCCGGGTTCGGGGATGATGAGCGGATGCTCGGCCGCCAGCGAGACGATGCCCGCGCCCGCGCGCCGGGCGGCCTGGGCGCACAGGCGCGCGGCGCCGGGCAGGCTGCCCGAGAGCACGCACAGCTCGCCGGCGGAGAATTTATGGGCGGTGGGGCTGCGCGTGGGCAGGGTGAACAGGGCGGGGGTGTTTTCGAGGGTCTGGGGCTGGATGGTGTCGAGCACGGCGGGGGGCAGGCCGATATCGGCCAGGACCAGCGCGCCGCAGAGCGCGCGGCCGGGGTAGAGCAGGTGGCCGGGTTTTTTGCGGAAAAATGTTACGGTGAGGGCGGCTTGCGGGGCGAAGCCCAGGGGCTGGCCGGTGGCGCCGTCGAGGCCGGAGGGCACGTCGATGGCGACGAGGCGGCGGGCGGCTTGGAGCAGGGCGGTGCAATGGGCATCGAGCGGGCGGGTGAGGCCGGCGCCGAACAGGGCGTCGATGACCAGATCGGCGCGGGTGACATCATTCAGGGTGGCCTGGGCGGGCGTGAGGCATTTGACCGCCCAGCCCGCGCGGGCCAGATGGCGGGCGGCCACCCGCCCGTCGCCGCCATTATTGCCCGGCCCGATGAGCGCCAGCGTGCGGCAGGGCGCGAAGCGGCGCGAAATGGCGCGCGCCACGGCGCGGCCCGCGGCTTCCATGAGGGCGGGGGTGTTGTTGGCCAGGCGGTCGGCCTGGGCCATCTCGTCTGGGGTTAACAGGGCGGTGACAAAACCGTTGGGCATTTGGAACTTCTCTGTCATAACCTTGCTGCACGGCACAAAGGGAGAGATGAGTATGGGCAAGGTTATCGCGGTTGCACAGCAAAAAGGCGGCGCGGGCAAGACCATGCTGGCCGCCCAATTTGCCGTGGCGCTGGCCGAGGCGGCGCGGGTGGCTTTGCTCGATATCGACCCCCAGGGCAGTTTAAGCGTGTGGGGCCGGCTGCGCGAGGGCGCGGCCAAGGCGGTGCACGGCGTGGAGGTGACCAGCGTTTCAGGCTGGCGGCTGGGGGCGGAGCTGGAGAAGCTGAAGGCCGCTCATGATTTCGTGCTCATCGACACGCCGCCGGTGATCGATTCGGATGCCAGGCGGGCGGTGCGCGCCGCCGACCTTGTGCTGATTCCGATGAATCCCTCGCCGCCCGATTTGTGGGCCGCCGAAGGCACGTTGAAACTGGCCGCCGAGGAGAAGCGCCGGGCGGCGCTGATTTTTAACCGCGCGCCCGCGGCCTCGAAGCTGCGCAAGCGGCTGGAGGCCGAGATTGGCGCCCGCGGGCTGACGCTGCTGCCCGTGGCGCTGGCCAACCGCGCAGGCTATGCCAACGCTTTTGCCGATGGGCTGGGGGTGACGGAAGCCGGGCCGGCCACCCAGGCGGCGGATGAAATTCGCGCGGCGGTTGCGGCGTTAACCGCCATGATGCCTTAAGGTGTTGATGAAGCAAAATTCTCGAAATTGCCATTAACCTGCAAAAAAGAGCATATTCACTATTGCCAAGCTGCCTAAATTCCGCCACATAAGGGACGTGGCATGAACCGAGCGGAAACGGCGCCTCTGGCGACGATCTGTAAGGCAAAAAAGTCAGCCGCCAAGTTTAGGGAGCGAATAAAAAGAGGCATCCAAAGAGGTGCTGGGCCGGCTGAAACAGCCGGCCTTTTTTTTGGCCGCGTGCATGAAAATGCAGGCTTTGCCGGCGGAACCCGCGCCGGAGACATGCAGGAAACTTCAGCCGAGCCGGCGCAGGAAGCGGCTGACGCAGACCTCGCCCCACACGCCTTGGCGCATGAACGGGTCGTTAGCGATGAACGAATCGACCGTTTCGCGGTCGGGTGCCTCGACGATGAAGCAGGAGCCGATCATTTCGCTGCCGTCGTCGGATTGCAGGGGGCCGCCGAAGATGATGCGCACGCCTGCGGCTTCGCCCTCATCGCGGTGGGTGCGATGGTCGGCGTACAGCTCAAGGCGGCGGGGCAGGGCGTTGGGGGCGTCTAGCGCATGAACGGCGAACAGCGGCATGGGTTTGCCTCTTTCCTCATCGGCGACCCGGCTACCCGTAACGGCAAAACCGTGCTTTGACACGATGCATGATCGCCACCCAGCCATGACGGGGAAGGGAGAGAGCCCATGAAGCTGCTGAGATACGGGGACAAGGACCAGGAAAAATGGGGCATGCTCGACGCGCAGGGGCGAATCCGCACGCTCGAGGATGCGCTGCTGACCGTGAGCGGCGAGGTGCTTGGCCACCAGTGGCTGGCGCAGCTGCAAAAGCTAGACCCCGAGACGCTGCCGCTGCTCAAGGCCGAGCGACGAATCGGGGCTTGTGTGCCGATGCCGCGTAATTTTGTGTGCGTGGGGGCGAATTATGCCGACCATGCGGCCGAGGCCGGGATGAAGACACCCCGCGAGCCGATTTTGTTTTTGAAGGCGCTCTCGGCGTTTTCGGGGCCTTATGATGATATTGAGATGCCGCCCGGCAGCCAGAGCACCGATTATGAGGTGGAGCTGGGCGTGGTGATGGGCGCCAAGGCCAAGCGGGTTTCGGAAGAGCGCGCGATGGAGTACGTGGCCGGCTATTGCGTGGTGAACGATGTGTCGGAGCGCGAATTTCAGACCAGACGCGGCGGGCAGTGGGACAAGGGCAAGGGCTATGATAGCTTTGGGCCGGTGGGGCCGTATTTTGTCACCAAGGATGAGGTGCCAGACCCGCAGGCGCTGAATTTATGGACCGATGTGGATGGCGAGCGCCGCCAGGACAGCAACACCGCCCAGATGGTGTTTGGCGTGCGGCATTTGGTGGCTTATGTGTCGCAATTCTTCACGCTGCATCCGGGCGATATTATTGCCACCGGCACCCCGGCGGGGGTGGGCATGGTGAAGGGGTTTTTGCGTGCGGGCCAGGTGGTGCGCATGGGGGTTGAGGGGCTTGGCGAGCAGCGGGCCCGCATTGTGGAGGGATGAGATGGTTACTGAATTCGCCGAAATTGAAGTGAAGCCCGGCATGGAGGCCGCGTTCATCGAGGGCGTGGAAAAGAGTAAGCCGGCGTTTTTGCGCTCAACGGGCTGCCACGGGGTGGGGTTGGTGCGCAGCGTGGAAACCCCGCTGAAATTTGTGCTCCAGGTGCAGTGGGAGAGTGTGGAGGCCCATATGGTGACGTTTCGGGCGTCGCCGGAGTTTCAGGAATGGCGGGGGAATGTGGGGCATTGCTTTGCCGCGCCGCCGCATGTGTGGCACGGCGAGACGGTGGCCTGAACGTGCGCGGCTGGCTGCTGGCGGGGCTGATGGGCTTGGTGCTGGCGGGGCCGGCGCGGGCGCAGATGACGCCTGACAATATCGCCGAGCTGCTGGCCGCGCAGAATGCCTATCGGGCGCCGCTGGGGCTGGCGCCGCTTGGCTGGTCGGACCAGTTGGCGGCACAGGCACAGAGATGGGCCGAGCATCTGGCCGGGATTGGCCAGCTTGTGCATAGCGGGCCGGGGCAGAATTTGGCCATGGCCCAGGCGGGCACGGAGACGCTGACCCAGCTGGTGGATTTGTGGGGCGGCGAGGGACGATATTTCGTCGATGGCGCGTTCCCCGATATCTCGACCACTGGCAACTGGGTGGATGTGGGGCATTACAGCCAGATCATCTGGCGCTCGACGCGGCTTGTGGGCTGCGGGGGCGCGGAGCAGAACGGGCTGGATGTTTTGGTGTGCGATTATGATCCGCCAGGTAATGTGATGGGCGAGCGGGCTTATTGACCGCCGCCCGGCGCTGATTGGAACGGCGGGCGGAATTTGCTAGGCTGGAGGGCAGGGCCCGGCGTCTGGCGCGTGGTGCGGCGGAACCGGCCGGGTTGATGAAGGGTTTGGATCCACCTTATGCCCATGGTTAAATACCGGCTTTATCAGCCGCGACTGGCGCCACGCCGCACCAGGATGGAGGTGCCCGGCTGGGGCGGCACCAAGGCGCCGCGCCAGGATGGCGAGCATGAGCAGGGCTGGCATTGCCTGCCTTTTGTCGAGGGGGCGCAATATGGCATCGAGCTGTTCTACCCCCACGAACATGAGATGCGGGTTGCCCATGAGAACGGGGCGTTCAAATTTGACGGCGAGTTTGGCGCGCCGCCCAGCCCCGGCCTGCAATGGCCGCCTTTCCGGGCGTTTGGCGCGGGGTTTTACACGTATCAGTTGCTGCTCGATCTGAAGGTGCCCGAAGGTTGGGCGGTGCGCGCCGAGCCGCATCCGCGCTTTTACCTGAGCGAGGCGGGCGATGTGCCGCTGGCGGTGCCCGCCTTGCTGCGGACCTCGTGGTGGCCGATGATTAATTTTGTGGTGTTCAAGGCGCCGCCCGCCGGGCAGGTGCATGTGTTTCGCCCGGGTGAGCCGTTTATGCAGCTGTGCGTGGTGCCGGCCGAGCCGGATTTGACGCTTGAGCCGATGACCGCCGAGGAAGCCGCCGAGCGGGAAATGCAGGCGCGGCGCATTCATGCCAGCCGCGAGACGCTGGGGCAGGAAACACGCTGGACCTCTTCGACCCACACGGTGTTCGATGGCACCTACCGGCGCATTTTGGGCGCCGCGCGCGCCCGCGGGCGCGAGGATCAAAGCTGAGGCATGGCCTGGTGTCCCGGTTCTGAAATCCGTTGGATTTCAGAACCATCATACTAGAGCAATATGTGTTTAGATTGACGCGGCAGCGTCAAGATAAACACATGAAATTGCTCGCCAATATCAAAATTAGAGCCTCAAGCTAAAAGCTTGAGGCTCTAGAGCATTTTCCATTCACATAGGTTCATGAAAAATACTCCAACTCTTTGTTTAAGCGAGCAACTTTATCCAATCAAATGAGTCCGTTTGATTGGATGTCGCTCTAGGTTCTGTCTGCATTCATCGTAACCAGATCATGGCGCAGGCGAGATGCACGAAGCCCATGAAGGCTTTGACGGTTTTTTCGCATCGGAGGGCGATTCTTCGGAAGCGTTTGAGTTTGTT
>JAKBAD010000006.1 GCA_021809435.1 Pseudomonadota bacterium
AAACCTATCTCGCCAACGTCATCGACCGCATGGCAAAGGGGCATCCAGCCAATAGGCTCGCAGAACTTCTGCCCTGGAATTGGGGCAACACCACAGAATATCACGCAAACGCGGTCACCGGCTGACGGTTACGCTTGGCCTGCAGCACGGCCTCGGCCTGTTGCACGGCGAGGTCGGTCTTTTTGAGCGTCTCATGGTACCCGACCGCGTCCTCCAACGCGAGGTTGCTAAAAGTGAGGCTGGCGGCTCGATACTATTAACATGTATAGCTCAAAAAAACTGAAGCATATCCGATGATAAAACAGGACAAAAACATGACTGCGAGTGGGGCGCCGGTGGCGCGGATAAGGTTGCGAGAGTTTTCCCGCTCATTGCCGATGTCGTTGCTTAGGGCGCGCGAGGCTGTGATGGCCCATTTTCGCCCGGGTCTTCAGAAGTTAGGTATTACCGAGCAGCAATGGCGCGTTCTACGTGCACTCACCTCTGTTGCAGAAATTGAGGTTACCGAACTGGCGAAGGCAACGTTTCTACTGGCGCCCTCGCTGTCGCGTATTGTAAAAGATCTGGAGGAGCGATGTCTCATCCGCCGACGCCCACATGACTTAGATCTCCGCCGTGGCCTCATCTGCATCAGCCCGCAGGGGCGGGCACTGATCGAGACGGCAGGGAATCAGTCGGAGGTGATATATGCCGAAATCACCCGTCGCTACGGCGAGTTGCGCCTCGCCCAGCTCCAAGAGCTACTGCGGGACTTGGAGGCGGTACTCATGGATCCGATTAGTACGGAGAACGTCGAGCGTCACGAAGGGGAATAAATCGGACGTCGGTGATTGAAAGCTGGATTATTTATAATTAACGAGTTAAGTTAAAGAGCCCATTATATGTGATACGGAGAAGCGCTAATGAACCTGAAGGATTCCAGCCTGTTTCGTCAAGCTGCCCTGGTGGCCGGGCAATGGGTGGAAGCGGATGGCGTGACGGGTATTCCCGTTACTAACCCCGCCAGCGGCGAGGTTATTGGTTACGTGCCGCGCCTGGGGGCGGCTGAAACCCGTGCCGCCATTGCCGCTGCAGCCGCCGCGCAACGCGACTGGGCGGCGCGCACCGCCAAAGAGCGCGGCGCTGTGTTGCGCCGCTGGTTCGAGCTGATGATGGAGAACCAGGACGACCTTGGCCGCATTCTCACCGCTGAGCAGGGCAAACCGTTGGCGGAAGCCAAGGGCGAGATCGCCTATGGCGCCAGCTTTATTGAGTGGTTCGCCGAGGAAGCCAGGCGCGTTTATGGCGACATCATCCCCGGTCATCAGCGCGACAAGCGGATCCTGGTAATGAAGCAGCCAATCGGCGTGGTTGCCGCCATAACACCCTGGAACTTCCCCAATGCGATGATCACCCGCAAGGCCGGCCCGGCGCTGGCCGCCGGCTGCGCCATGGTGCTCAAACCCGCTTCGCAGACGCCGTTTTCCGCCATCGCCCTCGCCGTACTGGCCGAGCGCGCGGGCCTCCCCGCCGGGCTGTTCAGCGTGCTCACCGGCTCGGCGCGCGAGATTGGCGGCGAAATGACCGCCAACCAGGGGGTACGCAAGCTTACCTTCACCGGTTCCACCGAGGTCGGTGCCGAGCTGTATCGTCAATGCGCGCCGACCATTAAAAAGCTCGGGCTGGAGTTGGGCGGCAACGCGCCGTTCATCGTGTTCGACGACGCCGACCTGGATGCCGCGGTGGAGGGCGCGCTGATCGCCAAATTCCGCAATAACGGCCAGACCTGTGTATGTGCCAACCGTATTTATGTGCAGGACGCTGTGTATGACGCCTTCGCTGAAAAACTGGCCGCCGCCGTGGGTAGGCTGAAAACTGGCAATGGTATGGATGAGGGCGTGGTGCTCGGCCCGCTGATCGACAATGCCGCGCTGGAGAAAGTGGCGGAGCATGTGGCCGATGCCGTGGCCAAGGGCGCGTGGGTGGTGAGCGGCGGGCGCCCGCATGCGCTGGGCGGCACGTTTTATGAAGCCACCGTGCTGGCCGGCGTGACCAAAGACATGGCAGTGGCGCGCGAGGAAACCTTCGGCCCCGTGGCACCGCTGTTCAGGTTCTCTGACGAGGCCGATGTTATTGCCCAGGCTAACGACACCGAATTCGGCCTTGCCTCCTATATGTATGCCAAAGACCTCGCGCGGGTGTTCCGGGTGGCGGAGGCGCTGGAATACGGCATGGTCGGGGTAAATACTGGTCTCATCTCTACCGCCGAGGCGCCGTTTGGCGGCGTGAAACTCTCAGGGCTGGGACGAGAGGGCTCGCGCTACGGCATCGAGGAGTTTGTCGAGGTGAAGTATGTTTGCCTGGGCGGGATAACCGCCTGAAATACCAGGGGCGGGCGATGGCTCGCCCCTTTTTTGTGCAAATCCTCAGCCCAAGTGCTTGCGCTGTTAATGAAATGGCGTGAATATACTTAATATGATAAGTATATTCACGGCGGAGGCCTAACCATGACCATCAGCGGCACCGCCTATGGCGTTGTGCTCAATGACCGTGCCGAGCGCGAGGCGCTGGCGGCGGCGCTTGTTGAGAAGCCCTACCAATCTCCGCCGCAGGCGCCTGTAATATATATCAAGCCCGGACCTTGCCTGAGCAGTGGCGGCGCGCCGGTGCCTGTGCCGGTTGAGGCGCCGGAGCTGACTGTGGCCGCTACCGTGGCGTTGCTGTTTGGGACCGGCGGCGTCGCCGCAGCCGCGCTGGCGCTGGATGTGTCGTTGCCCGGCGGCGACTACTATCGGCCTGATATCGCCCGCCGCTGCCGGGATGGTTTTTTGCCACTCGGTGCTTTTGGCAACCCGGCGCTGCCGGACGAAATCGTCACCTTCGTCGACGGCGCCGAGGTGCATCGTTGGCGTCTGGAGCGTCTGGTCCGCGACGCGGGCCGGCTTATTGCTGATCTGAGCAGCTTCATGACACTGCGCCCGGGTGACCTGCTGCTGGTTGGCTTGCCCGGCGACCCCCCGACCGCCCGCGCGGGCCAGAGCATCCGGGTTCAGGCCGCCGGCCTGCCAGACCTTTCCACCATGCTCGTCGCGGAGGCCGCATGAAGCGCGCACGCATTGCCTATCAAGGGCGCGACCTTTGGGTTGCCGTCGCTGCCGATGGCCATGGTTTGACCCTGCCCGACGGCCGCCTCCTGGCCGCTGCCGACGCGCATTGGCTGCCTCCCATTACCCACGGTGCTTCCGTGTATGCGTTGGGCCTGAACTATGCCGACCATTCGCGCGAGTTGGGGTTTGCCGCCAAACAGGCGACACCGCTGGTGTTTCTCAAGGGCGGCAATTGCTTTGTAGGGCATCGCGGGACCACGCCGCATCCGGTGGGTGTGACGCAGATGCACCCTGAATGCGAGCTGGTTGCCGTAATTGGCAGGGTGGCGCGCAACGTTTCACGGGCGGATGCGCTAGCTTGCGTGGCGGGCTACACCATCGCGAACGACTATGCGCTCCGCGAATATTTGGAGAATTATCTGCGTCCCAACGTGGCGGTGAAGAACCGTGACGCCACCACGCCGCTGGGGCCATGGATTGTTGACGCCGCCGATGTGTTGGACCCGCAGGCGCTCACCCTGAGCACGCGCGTGAATGGTGCCGAGGTGCAGCATGGCTCCACGGCGGATATGATCCTCGATGTGGCCGGGCTGATCGAGTACCTCTCCAGCTTTGTCACCCTCATGCCCGGAGACATGATTCTGACGGGTACGCCCCATGGCGTACATTTTTGTGCCCCCGGAGACGAGGTGGTGTGTCAGATCGAGGGGATAGGTACCCTCACCAGCCACCTCATTGCCCCGCCAGGACGGAAAGCCTGACATGGCCCACGCGATTGTGGAATGGACCGCCAATCTGCAGGGTGAATTTGAAATTCGCCCACTGCTGGAACTGATCGCCCAGGATATGCGCGATAATGCCGGTGGGGTGTTTCCGGTGGGCGGGATTCGTGTACGCGGCGTGTGCGTCACCGATTATATCATCGCCGATGGCGCGGAGCCGCGTGATGCCTTCATCAATGTCGATGTGAAGATGGGCGAGGGGCGCAGCCCCTCGTTCCGCCGCGCCTATTTTGACGCTTTGAGCGCACGTATCGTGGCGCATCTGGGCGATTTGTTCACGCGTCGCCCGCTGGCCTTCTCAATGTACGTGACCGAGGCTGAAGGCTGGAAACACAATAACATCCACACACGTTTGAGGAAGGCTTGAGCCATGGCCCTGTCGCCTGACACCATTGCCGCGTTGGCCTCCCGCCTGGACGAGGCCGAGCGTACGCGCACCCAGATTACCCAGTTCTCTCTGGAGTTTCCCGAAATGACGCTGGAGGACGGCTATGCCATCAGTCGCGCCTGGGTGGCGCAAAAACTGGCGGCGGGGCGCCGGATCGTCGGCCATAAGATCGGTCTGACCAGCCGCGCCATGCAACGCGCCTCCAACGTTACTGAGCCCGATTTCGGCACGCTGCTGGACGACATGCTGTTTACCGCCGGGCAGGACATCCCGATGACGCGGTTCATCGAGCCGCGCGTGGAAGTGGAGCTGGCTTTCATCCTCAAGGCGCCGCTGCAAGGCCCGGGTGTAACCATCTTTGATGTGCTCAATGCCACCGACTACGTAACCCCGGCACTGGAGATTATCGACGCGCGTATCGAGCGGCTGGACCGCGCCAGCGGTGTCACCCGCAAGGTGTTTGATACAATCTCGGACAACGCCGCCAACGGCGGCATCGTGCTGGGCGGGCGCCCGGTGCGGCCCGACGCCATGGATTTGCGCTGGGTTTGCGCCCTGCTGTGCCGCAACGCCGTTATCGAGGAGTCTGGCGTGGCGGCAGCGGTGCTCAACCATCCGGCCACCGGGGTGGCGTGGTTGGCTAACAAAATCGCCCCGCATGGCGAGCGGCTGGAGGCTGGGCAGATCGTGTTGGCGGGCAGTTTCACAGCGCCGGTCTTTGCCCGCGCTGGAGATAGCTTCCATGTTGATTACGGCCCATTGGGGACTATCGCGATGAGGTTCTTATGATGCGCTTCAAAGATCGCCTGGCAGAGGGTAAACCTCTGCGCGGGCTATGGCAGTCGCTGGCCACCCCCTACACCGCCGAAATCTGCGCCCGCGCGGGGTTTGAGTGGCTGCTATTTGACGGTGAGCACGCCCCTAATACGCTGCCGCTATTGCTGGCGCAGTTGCAAGCGGTCACGCCGTTTGGGGCTATGCCCATCGCCCGAACACCCAATGACGAACCGGCAATTATCAAGCAGTATCTCGATATCGGCTTTACCACGCTGCTGGTGCCGATGGTAGAGAGCGCCGCTCAAGCCGCGCGCATTGTCGCCGCTACACGGTTTCCACCGCATGGGATTCGGGGCGTTGCCAGCGCCACCTCGCGAGCCTCGGGCTTTGGCGCCGACCCCACTTATCTAGCTACCGCGCATGAAAATGTGACGGTGATCTTACAAATTGAGAGCCGCGCCGGGCTGGAGGCGCTGGATGAGATTGCCGCCACGCCGGGTGTCGACGCGCTGTTCATCGGCCCGGCCGATCTCGCCGCTTCGCTTGGGCATCTGGGCAACCCCCGTCATGACGAGGTGCAGGCGGCGATCACCAATACCCTGATGCGCGCGCGTGCGGCGGGCAAGCCGGTGGGCATTTTCGCCCTCTCTCCCGACGACGCCAAAGCCCGTTTTATCCAGGGCTTTAGCTTTGTGTCACTCGGTACCGATATCGGCCTGTTAACCACCGGCGCGTGCGCGCTGTTGGCGCAAAGTGCTTGAGTTTTGGCGCGGTTTAACATGTTCATAGGTATTTTTAGCCGTTAGGTTTCGTTCGAAGCCTGCATCACAGAGCGTCTATAAGTCGCCAAAAGAGGGGGAAGATCTGATGGCCGTCGATATCCGGAAACTGGACAGCTTAATCGCTGAAATTCAGGCACCGCTACGTGGCAGCCTGCTGGCGGCTGAGGTGTGGGAACGCAATCCGTTACGCTCTCTGGCGGCGATCAATCCGCAGCCCGCGGCCGTGGCTTTGGAAGAGCGCATCTATGAGGGGGTGCAGCAGGCGTTGTCGCAGGCGGGGTGGCCTGGCCTTCACCAATATTATCTGATGGAGCTGGCAGGCGGAGAGCTTAACATCACGCTCATCTGCGGTACCGACTTGATGATGGGCCTGCTGGTGGATGGCAAAGCCAATAATCTGGGCGTCGCGTTCAGTGTCATCATCCCTAAATGCTTGCAAGGCATTGAAGCCGCACGCCTCTAAGCGCGCGGCAACTCAAACAATTTTACGAAGGAACACCATGAAACCTTACGCTTTGATTATTAATGGCCGGCGCGTTGAGACGGAGCATCATCTTGAGGTGCGGAATCCTGCGGATGGCAGTGTGGTGGGGCTGATGCCGGTTGCCACGGAAGCGGCGTTGAATGCTGCCGTGGCGGCGGCGAGCGCGGCGTTTTCTGATTGGGCGGCGATGCCGGATGCTGAACGTCAGGCGCTGTGCAACAAGGTTGCCGATATCATTGAGGCGCATTCGGAAGAGCTGGCGCAGCTTCTGACGCTTGAGCAGGGCAAGCCGCTGGGTGGGCTGGGCTCTCGGTTCGAGCTGGGCGGCGCGGTGGCTTGGACGCGCGCCACGGCGGGGCTGAGCCTGCCTGTGGAGGTTCTGCAAGACACGCCCGAGGGGCGAGTTGAGTTGCACCGCAAACCCATAGGTGTGGTCGGTTCGATCACGCCCTGGAACTGGCCGGTGATGATCGCCTGCTGGCACCTCATTCCAGCGCTTCGGGCGGGGAACACGGTGGTGAACAAACCCTCCAGCCTGACGCCGCTCTCGACCATTCGCATGGTCGAGCTGATGAACCAGGTGCTGCCGCCCGGCGTGATGAATGTCGTGACCGGCGCGGGTGGGCTGGGCGGCTCTCTGGCCGCGCATCCGGGAGTGAGCAAGGTTGTGTTTACCGGCTCCACGCCGGTGGGCAAGAAGGTGATGGAAGCCGCCGCGGGGACGCTGAAGCGCCTGACCTTGGAGCTGGGCGGCAACGATGCGGGGATTGTGCTGCCCGGCACCGACCCGGCCGCCATCGCGGAAGGTCTATTCTGGGGCGCGTTCATCAATAACGGCCAGACCTGCGCCGCGCTCAAGCGGTTATATGTGCATGAGAGCGTGCACGACGCGGTGTGCGATGCGCTGGTGGCTTATGCTTCAAACATCCCGGTGGGCGATGGGCGCCTGGAGACCAGCGTGCTGGGGCCGGTGCAAAATGAGAACCAGCTCAATTTGGTGCGCGAGCTGGTGGAAGATGCCAAGGCCAATGGGGGTAAGGTGCTTCTGGGGGGCAATCCGGGCAATGGGCCTGGTTATTTCTATCCGATTACGTTGGTCTCTAACGTTGATAATGGCGTGCGGCTGGTGGATGAGGAGCAGTTTGGCCCGGCGCTGCCGATTATCAAATATTCGTCGGTGGATGAGGTTATCGCCCGTGCCAATGCCTCGCCGTTTGGTTTGGGCGGGTCGGTGTGGTCGTCTGACATCGAGGCGGCCAAGGCGGTGGCCAAGCGCCTGGAGTGCGGCTCGGTGTGGATCAACAAGCACGGTGCCATTCAGCCTAATGCCCCGTTTGGCGGCGTCAAGCAGTCGGGCATTGGCGTGGAGTTCGGGGTTGATGGGTTGAAGGAATTCACCACAATCCAGACCCTGCTGGTGTGATGCCAAGGGGCGGTGGGCAGGTGCCCCCGCCTTATTTTTTTGCTTTTTGGGCGCGGGCGAAAGCGGCGGGAGACATGCCTTCCCAGGCTTTGAACGCCCGCCAGAACGCGCTGGGATCGGTGTAGCCGACGGCGTGCGCCACCGCCCCCACCTGCCGGGGCTTGATGTGCAGCAGAGAACGCGCCTGCCCTTGGCGCACTTCGCGGATGATCTCGCGCACCGAGCTACCCTCATCAGCCAGATAGCGTTGCAGCGAGCGCGCGGGTATCCCTAGTTCGGTCGCCAGACTGGCCACATTTACCCCGGCCCGGCCTAAATCCCGCATCACAATTCGTCTCACCTGCTCCACCAGCTGCATGTCCTGATCGGTGGATATCAGCATGTCCTCCATATGGCGGCGCAGGAACGGTGCAAACCCGGCATGTGCGCCCTGGACAGGCCTATCCAAATCCGCATGCTCGATGAGCAGGGTGTTGGCGGGCTGGTCAAAGCGCAGCGGCGCCCTGAACATAGACTGCAACTCCCGCCATTCCGCCGGGCGTTTATGTTCGAAATGGACCTCCAGCGGCGTCCAGTTGCCGCCCAAGAAGGCGCGCACCATGATGCAGGTGGCGGTGAGGGTGAATTCAGCATCCTGGCGTCGTGGCCACATTTTTTCGTCGGTAATGCGATACGACCACAGCGCCACGTCGTCCTGATCATGCAACGTAATGTCCGTGATATCTTGCCAGATCTTGATAAACTGCGCCATGGCTTCCATGCCCTGGCGTAGGTTTCGGCTGCTGAGCACGAGAAATCCTATAGGGCCGAGTAATTCGCCCGGTGGCAGGGAGTGGCCCAGCCGCGCCCCAAACAGCGGGTCATTGGCTAAGGTGGCGGCGTCCTCGAACAGCTGCAGGTATCGCGCAAGCGCCATCTGGTCATAGAGGTCTGTCGAGGTTGTCCTGATATTATGCTCACGCCGCAGAAAGGCGCCGCCGTTATTACAGTGCAAAATAGCGGTGATGACCTGATTTACCACTGAGGAGCGGATCATGGGCACGGAAACATGAGCGGCCATGGCGCAAATTAACCAAATTTTGGCGCGTTTTGCAATATCTGCGCTGATTGTTTGCTTGTTAATTAAGCCCTGCCGCGTCACCAAAAAAGAACCAGTCACCGGCCCGTCCATCCGCTATCCGAGCTTTCTGGGAGTGTTTTGTCATGTCGTACGATATAGAATCCACCGCGCCATCGCTTTTGGCGCCGGCTGCCAACCAATTGCGCAAAGGCGCGTTGGGGGTGGGAGCTGTCACATTTTTTGTTATCTCCGCCGCGGGGCCGTTGGTCGCCGTGGCGGGTGGCGTGCCCATTGGCATGCTTCTGGGCAATGGCCCCGGGATACCTGGCACCTACCTGATCACTGTGCTGCTTTTGTTGCTCTTCGCTGTGGGCTATTGCGCTCTCGCGCGCCATGTCACAAATGCTGGCGCATTCTACGCTTTTGCCGCGCGCGGTCTGGGCGGTGTGGCTGGTGGCGGAGCTTCCATGATTGCCCTCGTCGCCTACAATACCATGCAAATTGGGCTTTACGGCATGTTTGGAAATGCCGCGCAGGCGCTATTCCAAGAAGTGGGTGTGAATCTGCCTTGGTGGGCCTATGCTTACGCCGCCATGGCCAGCATCGCCGTGTTTGGCTACCGCCAGGTTGACCTCTCCGCCAAGGTGCTGAGCATTCTGGTGGCCTGCGAGTATCTGTGCGTGCTGATCCTCGATGTCGCCATTATGCATAAAGGGGGAGATTCCGGTCTTACCGCCGCGCCATTCGAACCTGCCGCCACTTTTGGCATGTCGCCTTCCATTGGGTTGTTGTTCTGCTTTGCCTCCTTCGTCGGCTTTGAGGCAACCACCATCTATGGCGAAGAAGCGCGCGATCCCAAGCGCACAATTCCCCGTGCCACGTATATTTCGGTGCTGCTCATTGGCGGTTTCTACATGTTGTCTTCCTGGTGCATGGTGAACGCCATCGGCATGGGCAAGCTCATGGGTTATCTCAGTGGTCTCGCCGATCCCACGCGCTTCCTCTTCAACATGGCTGACCGCTATGTTGGCCACTGGCTGTCGCTGATCATGGGCGTGTTGTTCGTCACCTCCGTCTATGCTGGTTTGCTCGCCTTCCATAACTCGGTGGCGCGCTATTTCTACGCCATGGGCCGCGAGGGGCTTCTGCCCGCGCATTTTGGCAAAACGCATGAGCGGCATCAAAGCCCGCATACCGGATCGGTGGCGCAAACCATCCTGGCCGTCGTTGTGGTGGGCCTGTTCGCCGTCGCCAAGCTCGACCCCGTTTTGGCGCTGTTCTCCTGGCTCACCAATGTCGCCACGCTGGGTGTCATCGCCCTCATGACCATCGCCTCCATCGCCGTGCCTGCCTTCTTTATGCGCAATAAAGGCATGTCCGAGGGGGTGCTCTCAAGCTATGTCGCTCCGCTCCTTGCTGCCATTGGCTTGGCGGTGGTGCTGGTGCTTGCGGTCGTGAACTTCGCGGTGCTCACCGGCGCTTCCAACACGCTCTCCTATAGCCTCACCGGACTGCTGTTGGTTGGAGCGATCGTCGGTGTCGTGCTGGCTCTGCGTCTGAAAGCACGCGACGCGGCGCGCTACGCCACGATTGGTCACGAAAAATTCTAAACCATCAGGAAGAAGCGCACCATGTATCCAGTCGAATCCCCCACCTACTACTTCGCGACGAAGCGGTACGACCTCTCCTTTCCGCGGCTGGCTGAGGATATTGATGCCGATGTAGTCATAATCGGCGGCGGCTTCTCAGGCATCAATACCGCGCTGGAACTTGCGGAAAAAGGCATCACCAATGTGGTGGTTCTGGAGGGCAAGTATCTAGGGTATGGCGGGACGGGACGTAATGGTGGACAAGTCATGGCCGGAATCGGCCATGACATTGAGAAGGTAAAACGCCATGTTGGCCCGCAAGGGTTAGAGACCATCTTCAAGATCGCTAATCTTGGTGCGGGCATTATCGCCGATCGTATTGCCAAATATGATATCAAGGCCGATCTCTGCCATGGCTATGGCTACCTCGCATATAATGGCCGCCAGGAAAAAACTCTACAGACTTGGCTTAAGGAGTTCAAAGAGGTTGCTCCACACGAGGACATCGAGCTGGTGACAGGGGCCGATGTGCGGAAGGTCGTGGGTTCTCCGGTCTATAAAGCAGCTCTAAAGCATATGGGGGGGGGGCATGTGCATTCGCTGAACTTGCTGCTAGGCGAAGCAAAAGCTCTGGTTGCGTTGGGTGGGCGCATCTTTGAGCATAGCCCCGCCGTGCAGGTGACCTATGGCAACCGCGTGACAGTGCGTACCCCCGGTGGCACCATACGGGCAGCAAAGTTGCTCTGGGCGTGTGACTCATTCCTCGCGAATATGGAGCCATACATCTACAAAAAAACGATTAATACCTACGCATATCAGTTGATGACCGAGCCTCTATCCGATGAGCTGATCAAACAGATCAGCCCCATCCGTGGTGCATTCTCCGATATCAGACCGATCATCAACTATTACCGCGTAACCCGTGAGAATCGCCTGCTCTTTGGTTCGGCAACAAGATTTGTGGAGTACACGCCTTCCGACCTGAAGGCGTGGAACCGCTCTACGATGGTAGACGTGTTCCCGTACCTTGATAAGGTAAAGATAGACCTTGCTTGGGGTGGGCCCATGGCGTGCAGCGCCAATCTGTTTCCACAGATTGGCACGTTACCTGAGCACAAAAATGTCTTTTACGTGCAGGGATATTCAGGATTTGGCGTAACGCCAAGCCATATAGTGTGTAAGGTTCTCGCCGAAGGCATGAGTGAAGGATCCGCCCGCTATGATCTTTTGGCGAGCATCCCGCACATCAACATATTTGGCAAAGATAAGCTCCGCCATACCATGCTGACCATGGGCAAGTTGTGGAACCAGGCGTCGGGTTACTGGACCGGGCGCGCCTGATTTTATCGTGAAAGGAAAACATGATGCTGACTCTTACCCCGACGATTGTTCCCAACCTCGATTCATGGGGCACGGTTGCTGATCTCGGTTCCGTCATCCTTGAGGGCGAAGCCAAGGCCTTTGGCGCTTTTACCCATGGCAATCCTGAGACGCCCGTGAGCGGGGGTTATTTTGCAGTCACACAAAGCCAGTTTCGCATGGTTTATCCCTTCACTGAACATGCCATCGTTCTTGAAGGCGAGGTGACGCTGACCAACGAGGCAACGGGCGCCTCCCATACCTACAAGGCGGGTGAGGGATGGATGATTGAGAAGGGCACACCAGTGCTGTGGACTGTGCACACGCCGCGCATGGTGAAGCACTATATGGCCGCTGTTTAAGGCCGCCGATGATGGCGGCGTCGTGCCGCCATCGATTTTTAGCAAGTAACAAACAAGGGGAGACTAAAATGGCATTGAAACTCAAAACAACGACGGCACTGGGCCTGGTTATTGCGGCCGGCGTTATTGCCGCGCCTGGGGCGGCCCGGGCTATGGTCGGACCGCAGGCGATCTCGATTGACGGCGGCCCGCTGGGTACGCTTTCCCTCAGCGGCGGGGCTGACGGCTATGGCTACTATATGAGCAACGCCACCTCGGGCACCAAGGATAACGGCATGTATGCCGGCAGTGCCTTGATCGAGGTGCAGAAGACCACCGGTGTGCTGCAGTTTACCGTTGAGGTTGGTTCCTTCGGCGGTTCCACCACGCTGGGCACCACACCCTCGCAAACCTCGACCAGCGTCTTCACCACCGGCCCGCTCTTTCTGGGCTATGTGACGATCGCCCCGTCCAACCTGCCGATCACCGTCTCAGCCGGCCAGCTGGGCTCGCTGGAGGGCTACGAAGCCGGAACCGACTACAGCAATGCCGTGCAGCTCACCACCGACCTGTTCGCTGTCGAGAACAGTAATTCGCGTGGTGTGAGCGTGGCTTACGCGCAGGGCCCGCTCGCCGCCACTGTCCAGTTCGGCGATGGGGTTGACTCAGGCGTGTGGAACACCGTGCAGGGGCTCGTGTCCTACGCTTTCAACGCCACCAACTCACTGAGCGTGTTTGGTGCCTATGATCTCGGCAAGACCGGCCCCAACACCTACGCCTATGGCGGCGGCACATCGGCAGGCATTGAGCCTTATGCCAATGAGAACATGGTGGGTGGCTATTATTCTTACACCGCGGGAAACCTGAACGTGGTGCCAGAGGTGCAGTATGTGTACGCCAAGGTTGATCATAGCCTTGGAATTAACAAGACCACCTCAAATTTTGGCGCGGCGCTGTTCGGTAGCTATGCTTTCGCCAACACCCCGTACTCGATCGGCGGTTGGGTTGAGTATGAGAATTCGAAGGGCGCGTATAACTGGTTCGTGAACCCGAATTCCGAGGCCATTGGCGCTGCCATTGCCCCGACTTGGCAGTACAAGGATCTGTTTGCCCGCGCCAACGCTGGCTATCTGTATCTGACCCGCACCAAAGCCTATGGCCACAGCGGCAACGGTCGTGGCCAGTTCCTGGGCACCCTGGAAGCAGGCGTGCTGTTCTAATTCGGCGGAGAGCCCTGGCAACAGGGCTCTCACAACCATTCGGGGGAATTATGGTGTCTCAAAAAACTGCGCCCTATGGCGTTCTCATGCTGCGGGTTTTGCTCGGCGGGTTGTTCCTGGCCCATGCCGCCCTCAAATACTTTGTTTTCACACCACAGGGTACGGAGAAGTTTTTCGTGAGCCTTGGTCTGCCTGGGGAGTTTGGGCTGGTCATCATGGCATTGGAGGCCGTCGCAGGGTGCATGCTTATTCTGGGCCTTTATGCCCGGCTTACCGCGCTGGTGATGATCCCCGATTTGCTGGGAGCGATTGTGCTGGTGCATTGGCAAAACGGCTTTTTCTTCGACAACCCCAACGGCGGCTGGGAGTACCCGTTGGTCTGGGCGGTTTCGCTGTTGGTGCTGGCGCTGCTGGGTGATGGTGCCTTGGCAATGAAGCGCACCCCCTGGTTGCCCTGACGTAAGATCTCGTTTTTTTGATCAAAACTTATAGACGTGCGGATATACTTAACATATAAAGTATATCCGCGCATCCCGGATTAGCGCGAGAGGAACGCCACAAATGTCGAAGCTAGATGAAAACCGGACGAAGGCAGCAGCTTATCTCTCGCGCTTTGGAGAGACTGGCGTGCTCAATCATATCAACGGCGCGTCCGTACCCGCGGCGTCTGGTCATACATTCGAAACCATTTCCCCCGTTGATCTCAAACCGCTGGCCGTTGTGGCTCGCAGTGGGCGGGAGGACGTGAATGCCGCCGTGGCCGCCGCCAAGGAGGCATTTCCTGCCTGGCGCGACATGGGGGGAGTGGAGCGCCGGCGTATTCTTCACAAGGTTGCAGATGCCATTGAGGCGCGTGCTGAAGAGATCGCGTTTGTGGAGAGCATGGATACAGGGCAGGCGGTCCGCTTCATGTCTAAGGCGGCGCTGCGTGGCGCCGAAAATTTCCGCTTCTTCGCGGACAAGGCAGCGGAAGCCTGTGACGGTAAGGCGCTGCGATCAGAAACACAGCTCAATGTCACGTCGCGGCGTCCTATTGGTCCGATTGGTGTTATCACGCCATGGAACACGCCGTTTATGCTCTCCACCTGGAAGATTGCCCCGGCGCTGGCGGCGGGGTGCACCGTGGTGCATAAGCCCGCTGAGTTTTCGCCAATGTCCGCCAAACTGTTGGTGGAGATTGCGGAATCCGCTGGTCTTCCCAAGGGGGTGCTGAATCTCGTGCAGGGATTTGGTGAAGATGCTGGGCGTGCGCTCACCGAGCACCGCGATATCAAGGCGATTGCTTTTGTTGGCGAGGGGCGCACGGGGACGATGATTATGGCGCAGGGTGCGCCGACCCTCAAGCGCGTACATTTCGAACTGGGGGGTAAAAATCCCGTCATCGTGTTTGATGATGCCGATTTGGATCGGGCGGTCGATGCCGTGATATTCATGATTTACTCGCTCAATGGCGAGCGCTGCACGTCGTCCTCGCGCCTGCTGGTGCAAGACACGATCTATGAGGCCTTCACAAAGCGTGTCGCCGATGCGGCGGAGCGTATCAAGGTTGGCCATCCCCTCGATCCAGAGACGGTTGTGGGGCCGCTGATCCATCCCGTGCATGAGCAAAAGGTGTTATCCTATATTGAGAAAGCCAAGGAAGATGGTGCGACCATCGCTGCTGGCGGGGTGAAGGTAGGGGTAGAGGGGTGTTATGTCCGCCCCACACTATTCACCAACGCCACCAACAAGATGCGTGTGGCACAGGAAGAAATCTTTGGCCCGGTGCTCACCGCCATTCCATTTGCTAACGAGGTCGAGGCCATCGAGATCGCGAATGATGTCGAATATGGCCTTACCGCCTATCTGTGGACCAACGATCTTCGCCGTGCCCTCACTATGACAGAACGTCTTGAAGCCGGTATGATGTGGATTAATTCGGAGAATGTTCGTCATTTACCAGCACCGTTTGGCGGCGTGAAGAACTCTGGAATTGGCCGTGACGGTGGTGACTGGTCGTTCGAATTCTATATGGAGACGGTGAATGTGGCGCTGCCGTTGGCAGAGCACTCCATCGTTAAGCTCGCACAGTAACGAAATACCGGGAGTGGATCAGTCGCTCGCCCGAAACTGTGTAGAGAAGATACAGCGAGCTTTATAATTGTCAAAATCAGGAGGATAAACATGGGTGAAATCGTTCTGGCCGCCAAGGCAACGCATGTGCCGACAATGGTGATGTCTGAATTTGACGGGCCGCTGAAAGGCAAGCGTCAAGCTGCAATCGATGGCCATGCGGAGATTGGCCGTCGTGCCCGGGAGGCTGGTGCCGACACCTTTATTGTCCTTGACACCCACTGGCTGGTGAACGCCGGCTACCATCTTAATGCTAACAAACGTTTCCGAGGGCTTTTCACCTCGCGTGAATTTCCGCAGTTCATCAAGGATTTACCCTATGCCTATGACGGCAACCCGGAACTTGGTGAGCTGATTGCCCAAACGGCGCGCGATGAGGGGGTGTACACGCTGGCGCATCAGGTGGATAGCCTGGAGCTCGAATACGGGACGTTGGTGCCGATGCGATACATGAATAGTGACGCTGCGCTCAAGGTTGTCTCAGTCGGTGCCATGTGTACCGTGCACAGCCTGGAGAAATCCCGCGCGTTGGGCGCGGCTATTCGTAAGGCGGTGGAGAGATCGAGTGCCAAGGTGGCGCTGATTGCATCGGGTTCGCTTTCGCATAAAATTTGGCCGAATGACATCTACGCGGAAAATAACGGCACTTTCACCATATCATCGGAATTCAACCGTCAGGTTGACCTGCATGTTCTCGAATTATGGCAGCGTGGCGACATTGCCACTTTTTTGAAGATGCTCCCTGATTATGCGCGCTATTGCGATGGGGAGGGTGATATGCACGATACCATAATGCTGTTTGGCGCTCTTGGCTGGGACCAGTACCAAGGATACGGCGAAGTTGTGACTGAATATTTCCCGTCATCTGGCACCGGCCAGACGAATGTCGTGTTCTCCCTGACGTAATATGATGGTATGGCCCCCAAGCCATCCCTCTTTATCTGCGGCCAGCTTCGGGTTTTTCTGGGGCTGGCCTCTTTTATTCGGTGATGTCTGAGGGGGACCAGGATCGTACGGCACGCCATAACGCTGAATGATCGGCGTAGCCCAGCGCTTGAGCAATGTCCGCGCGCCGTCGGCCTCCTGTTTTGAGTAATGCTTCAACTTCCTGGCGGCGCACTTCCTGGGTGATTTTGCGTAGGTTGGTGTTGGCGGCCGTGAGGTGCCGCTGCAGGGAACGCGGGGAGCGCTGAAGTGTACGCGCCACCCAGTCCAGAGACATTTCCTGATGGCCAAGAGAGCGGCGGACGATCTCGCGGACCTGCCCAACGATATCTGTCTGCGGCCCGGCCGTTGGTGCCAAGGCGCACAGATAATCCTCGACATAGGGCACGAATACGGAGAAGGGCGTTGGTAGAACGGTGTCCAATGTTGAGAGTTCGAGAATCAGGCGGTTTTCTGGCTGGTTGAACCGCAGCGGGGCGCCGAACAGGCGGCGTAACGCTGGCGCGCAGGTGGGCTCGGGATGTTCAAAATGCACCTCCAAAGGCCGCCATGATGAACCAAGACGCCCGCGTAATGCCACGCACATGATTGCCAGCGTATACTCGGCATCCTGCCGACGCGGCCAGATGGCGGCATCGTCTATACGGTACGTCCAATAGGCAAGGTCGGGTGTGCGTTGTAGTGCCACCGAGGTGCCGGTCTGCCACGTGCCGATATGGCGAGTTATGGCTTCCAGCCCCATGCTGAGCGTGGGCATGGCGAGCAAAAGAAAACCCAACAGACCCAGCGCGTCGGCGGCGGTTTGGCTGGTGCCAAGATGAGCGCCGAGCAGAGGATCGGCGTGTCGCGCGGCGAGGTCCTCAAATAAGGCGGTATAGCGCGCCAGGGGAACACCGGAAGACGCTGAGGCAAGCATGGGTGAGGAAATACCCAGGCGCTCTCGGGCTTGCCGCTGTGCCGCTGGGGAGCGCAGACTAGCCAGCAGGACATTGACAAGGGGTGAGCGAATTGCCGGCTCGGCGCTGTGTAGTCCTGTAGTCAGATGAACCTCCATTACGCATTGCATGCATGGCGTAATTTATCATGCCGACGTCGTATTCAGCCATTTCGTGTGGCCTGATGCAATATATAATTATTCACACACTAAACACCAGCTTTATAGGAGGAGTGCCATGACCGATACTGCCAATTGGATTTCGGTGGGAGATCTTGCCGAGGGCTTCGCGCCTGAGAGTCATATTCTGCCGCCGTGCCATGATCTCGCGGGGAAGACCTTGCGGCTGTATTTTGCTGAAGGTGGAGGCGAGGAACTCCGGCTGGAGGAGGATGGTGGCAACCAAATGGTGCAATTGTCCGACGGGACGCGCGTGGCGGCACGGGTGACCTCGCTACGCGAGGGGCTTTATTTCATCGACTACGTGGTGCGGGGCCGATCGGAAACCGTGATCGCAGACCAGGCCAGCGGAGTTGCGCTGCATCTGGAGGGCACGTTGCCGACGGCTGAGGAAGTCCCTGCCAGCCTTGTCGCCCGCGCCCAGGCCGGTCAACCACTTACCGCTGTGAAGACCGTTTTCCGGCAGGCGCGTTTGGATGCCGCTGACGGAGCGTTTGGGTTTGAGCGTACGTCGGAGCTGGTTGGTAAGCGGATAGCTTACCGCTACAGCCAGACGGAGTTGTACGAGCACATCTATCTCAATCAATCTTTCTACACGTGGCATTGCCTGAGCGGCGTTGAGGCGGGGTTGGCCGATACTGATCTCTGCCACTACTTCAAACTCCGCGACGAGCTTTATCTGTTTGTATGGCAGGAGAAGATCGTGCCGACGTTAGGTGTGGTGACGGTGGATTTGGCGCGCCGTAAAACCGACGGCAAAATTTTCGGTCATGCTGAGTTCGAGGCGGGAGCATTTTCAAACTTCCCTGTCGGTGCCTTTGCCAGCGTCACAAACTTCACGCCAGCGCCGGTGTTGGTGTGAGTAGGTTGGCGCGCTTTCAAGGTAAAGTCGCCGTGGTGACGGGCGGTGCCACAGGTATTGGCGCCGCCGTGGCGCGGCAACTGGCCGTGGAAGGCGCGCGCGTTATAATCACCGGGCGGCGGGCGGAGACGCTCGCTGCCACGGCCACGGCGCTGGGGGTTGAGGCGTTTACGGCTGACGCGGCCGATGCCATCCAGATGCGCGCCCTCCTCGCCTTTGTGACGGCACAGGCCGGAGGTGTCGATATTCTTGTTGCCAATGCCGGTGCGCATGGCTTTGCCTCGGCGGGCGGCATGGATGATGAAGCCTGGGCCGCCTGCCTCCGAGGTAATCTGGGCACCGCCTCGGTGAGCATCCGCGAGATGCTGCCCGCGTTGATCGCTCGTCAGGGGAGCATTGTAGTTGTGTCGTCTCTGGCAGGGCTGTTCGCGGGGCCGGAGGCGGCTGGCTACGTAACGGCCAAGCACGCGTTGTTGGGTTTGGTCCGCAGCGTGGCGCGCGATTATGGCCATCACGGCGTGCGTGCCAACGCCGTATGCCCGGGCTGGGTGCGTACCCCCATGGCGGACGAGGAAATGGAGGTCCTGCGCGAACGCCACCACCTGCCCAGTGTCGAGGCTGCCTATGCCCTGGCTACGCGTCATGTGCCCCTACGCAGGGCGGCTGAGCCTGATGACGTGGCGCGGGTCGTTGCTTTTCTGGCGTCGGAGGATGCCGCGATGGTGACGGGCGTGGCGCTGCCCGTGGATGGCGGCGCCGCGGTTGTGGATTTGCCAACGATTGCCTTTGCTGACTGAACGAGGGCACTAAAAATGCTGGATTTACTTTTAAATGGCGCCAGCGTGCTGATCACCGGAGGCGCTTCTGGTATTGGCGCGGTCTGCGCCGAGGCATTCGCGAGGCAGGGGGCTGCCGTGGCGTTGTTGGATCGCGATGCCGACAATGTCGAGGCCAAAGTTGTGGCGCTGCGCGCGCGGGGCCACGATGCCCTGGCGCTGGTTGCCGACGTGACCGACGATGCGGCGATGGCCTTGGCTGTGAACCAGGCCGCGCGATGGCGCGGCAGGTTGGACATCTTGGTCTGCTGTGCTGGGATCTCGGGTCCGGTGGGGCGGACGGCGCCAGATATTGCGCCGGCTGAATGGGCGCAGGTCATGGCGGTCAATCTTGGCGGTGTGTTTCATGCTGCCCGCCACGCTCTGCCCCTGCTGGAGACCAGCGCTCATGGGAGCATGGTTGTTCTCGCCTCCGATTCCAGCTTTGTGGCATATCCGGGCATGGCGCCCTATTCCGCGGCCAAGGGGGGAGTGCTTATGCTTACCCGCGCCCTGGCCGTGGACCATCCGCGCGTGCGGGTGAACTGCGTTTGCCCAAGCGTGGTGGACACGCCTATGTCTCGTACCGATCTTGGGATGGACGCCGTGCAGATGGCCGAGGCGCCCTTCCCGGTAATCGCTCCGGCGCAGTTGGCTAACCACGTGTTGTTCTTGGCATCGCCGGTGAGCGCACCGATGAATGGCGCGGCGTTGATCGTCGATTTCGGGTATATGGCCCGTCCATCCTTCCCGCAGCCGGAGTTTGGTGGTTAGCCCCGTTGATCGAGGTTGCCGCCCGGATCAGCAGAGCCTCCAATCTCGTTTTACATCCGCCGATAGCATCAGACGGCAGTGCGACGACGTTTCCTCTGGCCGTCGCATTGCCGATGGTATAGCTTGAGCCTCTAAGAACCAATGTGAGTTGGAAAAAGGTGAATGGCTGTGTGGCTTTTTGGAGCTGCGTGGCGGGAGGTAGACGGTTGGATCTGAGGCATGTGCAGCTGTTGGAGAGCCGCCCTTGGACGGTGGAGCGGTTCGACGAATGGGCAGGGGATCTGCGCGCGGTTTGCGGGCGCTTTCAACCTGTCTCGGTCGAGCCGCGCATGGGGGTCCGGGGTATGGCCAAGCGCTTGGATTTGCCGGGATTGACGTTTGCCCATGTCGTCAATGACCTTGAGCGCATCATCCGGACGGCGGCCGATGTCCGGCGAGACGACGAAGAGCATCTTTTTCTGCTTATGCAGATCGATGGCAATTGCGGTGTGGAGCAGGAGGACGAGCAGGTTGTGCTTGCACCCGGAGATTGCACTTTGGTCGACTCCACACGACCTCTGTCGTTCCATTTTGGTGGCGCCCTATCCAATCATATTTCTGTGCATATGCCGCGCGGCGCGCTGCTTAGGGCGCGCCCGGGTGGGTTGAGGGGGCCAAGGCGATTAAATGCAGCGGACCCTATGGCCGTGGTGTTGAGGGCGTTGGTCGCCAAGTTGCTGAGCAATCCGAACGAGACTTCTGCCCTGCCCTTGGT
Source organism: Pseudomonadota bacterium (assembly GCA_021809435.1). Classification (GTDB taxonomy): domain Bacteria; phylum Pseudomonadota; class Alphaproteobacteria; order Acetobacterales; family Acetobacteraceae; genus Acidocella. Next base: position 20,668 of record JAKBAD010000006.1, read on the forward strand.
CGGGTTGTTGAGGGATGCGACCGCGCAGGCCTTTTTGACGACGCCAGCCGCGTCGGATCACGTGTCTCTGCGGCTCGCAAAGGCCCGATTATTGATCGGCCGGCACTTGACCGAGCCTGAGCTTGGCCTCGCTTGGCTGGCGGCACGTCTTGGTGTGTCGGTACGCACCATGCAGGAGGATTTTCGCGCACAGGGCCAGACCTGCGCGGAGTTGATTCGTGAGATGCGCTTGCGCTTGGTGCATGAGCGTTTGTGCCAGGGGAGCGGGGAGCGGGGGGAGAGCATTTCCGCCCTGGCCTACGCAGCCGGCTTTAATGATATTTCTTATTTCAACCGCAGTTTCCGGGCGCTCTTTGGCTGCGCGCCAGGCGATGTCAGGTCGGCCCCGCGGGGCAGCGCGCAGCTTGTTTAACGGGCTGATGACGGGATGCCGGTCTGCGCCTGCTTAACTAAACACCAGTGCAGAGGATTAGGGAAGCGGGTTTGTATCCTCCTCACATGATAGCGCGATTGCGTGTTTGTCCAAGCCTTGCCGTGTTTAAGTCCAAGACCTTGGGCATGGCGCGGGCGTAGTGTAGGGCCAAGCTGTTCTGGGGAGAACACCATGAAACCTTACGCTTTGATTATTAATGGCCGGCGCGTTGAGACGGAGCATCATCTTGAGGTGCGGAATCCTGCGGATGGCAGTGTGGTGGGGCTGATGCCGGTTGCCACGGAAGCGGCGTTGAATGCTGCCGTGGCGGCGGCGAGCGCGGCGTTTTCTGATTGGGCGGCGATGCCGGATGCTGAACGTCAGGCGCTGTGCAACAAGGTTGCCGATATCATTGAGGCGCATTCGGAAGAGCTGGCGCAGCTTCTGACGCTTGAGCAGGGCAAGCCGCTGGGTGGGCTGGGCTCTCGGTTCGAGCTGGGCGGCGCGGTGGCTTGGACGCGCGCCACGGCGGGGCTGAGCCTGCCTGTGGAGGTTCTGCAAGACACGCCCGAGGGGCGAGTTGAGTTGCACCGCAAACCCATAGGTGTGGTCGGTTCGATCACGCCCTGGAACTGGCCGGTGATGATCGCCTGCTGGCACCTCATTCCAGCGCTTCGGGCGGGGAACACGGTGGTGAACAAACCCTCCAGCCTGACGCCGCTCTCGACCATTCGCATGGTCGAGCTGATGAACCAGGTGCTGCCGCCCGGCGTGATGAATGTCGTGACCGGCGCGGGTGGGCTGGGCGGCTCTCTGGCCGCGCATCCGGGAGTGAGCAAGGTTGTGTTTACCGGCTCCACGCCGGTGGGCAAGAAGGTGATGGAAGCCGCCGCGGGGACGCTGAAGCGCCTGACCTTGGAGCTGGGCGGCAACGATGCGGGGATTGTGCTGCCCGGCACCGACCCGGCCGCCATCGCGGAAGGTCTATTCTGGGGCGCGTTCATCAATAACGGCCAGACCTGCGCCGCGCTCAAGCGGTTATATGTGCATGAGAGCGTGCACGACGCGGTGTGCGATGCGCTGGTGGCTTATGCTTCAAACATCCCGGTGGGCGATGGGCGCCTGGAGACCAGCGTGCTGGGGCCGGTGCAAAATGAGAACCAGCTCAATTTGGTGCGCGAGCTGGTGGAAGATGCCAAGGCCAATGGGGGTAAGGTGCTTCTGGGGGGCAATCCGGGCAATGGGCCTGGTTATTTCTATCCGATTACGTTGGTCTCTAACGTTGATAATGGCGTGCGGCTGGTGGATGAGGAGCAGTTTGGCCCGGCGCTGCCGATTATCAAATATTCGTCGGTGGATGAGGTTATCGCCCGTGCCAATGCCTCGCCGTTTGGTTTGGGCGGGTCGGTGTGGTCGTCTGACATCGAGGCGGCCAAGGCGGTGGCCAAGCGCCTGGAGTGCGGCTCGGTGTGGATCAACAAGCACGGTGCCATTCAGCCTAATGCCCCGTTTGGCGGCGTCAAGCAGTCGGGCATTGGCGTGGAGTTCGGGGTTGATGGGTTGAAGGAATTCACCACAATCCAGACCCTGCTGGTATAAGGGTCAGCCCCGTTGCTCGAGGTCGCGCGCCCGCATCAGCAGCGCCTCCAACAGGCGGTTGAGCGTTGCGCGCTCCTCGGGCGAGAAGCTCTCGAGCAGATAGGTCTCGCGGGCCAGGATCAGGGGGACGATTTTGCGATAGAGCGCGCGGCCAGCTTGGGTCAGATCAAGGATTTTATTGCGCCTGTCATGAGGGGCGTCGTGGCGGCGGAGCAGGCCTCGCGCCTCCAGGCTGGCAACCGCGCGGCTGACGGTCATTTTATCCTGGGTCGAATGCGCGCAGATTTCGGTGGCCGAGACCGGCCCCAGTTCAGAGAGCGAGGCGATGATGCGCCATTCCGGGCGGGTCAGGTCGAAGCGATCGGCATAAATTTGCGCGGCTGTACGAGACACCTGATCGGCCAGCATGGTGAGCCGGTAGGGCAAAAAGCTGTTGAGCGTGAGCCCCTCGGGGAGGGTGTCGGTATCTTGCAGAATGTCTTTGGCCATTTTGTATCTCTCGATACGTTTAATCTTACATCATAAATTTAAAAAAAGAAAAAACGATTTTTAATATAGTAACTCTTGATACTAATAAGTAACTCGTGTTACCAATCGCCGATAACCAAGGGAGCTACCGCCATGTTGATTCAAAAAATCCACCATGTTGCCTATCGCTGTAAGGATGCCGGCGAGACGGTTGAGTTTTACAAGACGCATCTGGGGATGGAGCTTGTCGGTGCGTTTGCCGAAGACCGCGTGCCCTCCACCAAGGCGCTTGACCCGTACATGCATATTTTCCTCGACGCCGGGCGCGGCAATATTCTGGCATTCTTCGAGCTGCCGACCCAACCCGAGATGGACCGGGACCGTAATACCCCGGATTGGGTACAGCACATTGCTCTGGAAGTGGACAGTATGGAAACGCTGGTCGCCGCAAAGGCGCGGCTGGAGGCCGCTGGTATTGCCGTGGTGGGCCCAACCAACCATGCGCTGTTCCATTCCATCTATTTCTTCGACCCGAACGGCCACCGGCTGGAGCTTGCTACCAACACGGCGAGTGCTGCCGATTGGCAGCGTATGCGAGACTGTGCGCAACTCATGATCGAGGATTGGAACAAGACTAAGACGCCGCCGCGCCATATGGCTTGGGCGCATGTTGATGAAATGAAAAATTAAAGGATAGACAGTAAATGTTTAAAACCTACAGCTATCCTAAATTTCCCTATATACAGTCAGAGGAGCAGAAATCCAGCCAAGTACGGCGCCATAAATTAGTGATCGTTGGCGCAGGCCCCATTGGCCTTACCGCGGCATTGGATGCCGCGGCCCACAATATACCCTGCGTGGTGCTCGATGATAACGACACGGTCTCAGTTGGCTCGCGCGCGGTGTGTTACGCCAAGCGCCCGCTGGAGGTCTGGGATCGCCTGAATGTAGGCGAACGCATGGTGGCCAAGGGGGTGGGTTGGAAACTGGGTAAGGTTTTCTTCAAGGATCGGCTGTCTTATCAGTTCGACTTGCTGCCCGAAGACGACAACAAGATGCCGGCGATGATCAACCTCCAGCAATATTATCTGGAGGAATATATGGTCGATGAGATTGGCCGCCTGCCGCAGGTGGATTTGCGGTGGAAGCACAAACTCATGGCCATCGAGCAGCGCAACGACCATGCCGTGCTGACCGTGGAAACGCCCGATGGTGTGTTCACCATGGAGGCCGATTGGGTGCTGGCCTGCGATGGCGCAAATTCAGATGTTCGCTCCATGGTCGGCGCGCAATTCACCGGCCAGTTCTTCCAGGACCGCTTTTTGATTGCCGACGTGATCATGAAGGCCGAATACCCGACTGAGCGCTGGTTCTGGTTTGACCCGCCGTTCCATCCCAATCAATCGGTATTGCTGCATCGCCAGCCTGATGATGTTTGGCGGATAGATTTTCAGCTTGGCTGGGATGCTGATGCCAATGAAGAGAAAAAGCCCGAGAAAATCATCCCGCGCGTGAAAGCCATGTTGGGCGATGACCGCGAATTCGAATTGGAATGGGCCTCGGTCTATCAGTTCGCTTGCCGCCGTATCGATGATTTTCGCTATGGCCGCGTGCTATTCGCAGGCGATTCAGCGCATCAGGTGTCACCTTTTGGTGCGCGCGGTGCCAATACGGGCGTGCAGGATATCGACAACCTCATATGGAAGTTGAAGCTGGTCATCGAGGGTGATGCGCCGATCACGCTGATAGACAGCTATAATGAAGAGCGGGCATTTGCGGCGGATGACAATCTGCTCAACTCCACCCGCGCAACCGACTTCATCACGCCCAAGAGCGCGTCCAGCCGGCTCTACCGCGATGCCACATTGCAGCTTGCCGAAGATCCAGACGCTGAATTCGCCCGCAAGCTTGTGAATTCCGGCCGCCTCTCGATGCCGACGCCGTATGTGCATTCGTCGCTCAACACGCAAGATGAGGATGTTTTTGGCGGCGGTATGCACCCTGGCACCAACTGCGCTGATGCGCCGGTGAAGGTGCAGGGCAAAGATGCCTGGTTCCTCAACCAGATTGGTGGACAGTTTACCTTGCTCAGCTTTGGTACTGCGCCGGTGGAGAGCGTGGCGCACGGTCGGGTGAGCGCGAAGGTGCTACAAGTGGGGCGCGACATTGCCGACGAAAAGGGCATACTGGCGGCCCGGTACGACGCGGCACCCGGCACAACCTACCTCATTCGCCCAGACCAGCACGTGGCCGCCCGCTGGCGTGGCTTTGACGAAACCAAGATTGCCCGGGCGCTGGCCCGCGCCGTGGCCGCCTGAAAGGAGCACGAGATGAGCTTAAATTTGAACTCGAACATCGCTGATCCTGATGCCTTCTATAAAGAGCTGATTGATAGCCAGCGTGGCATGGATGACGCCCAGGCGGCGATGATGAACTGCAAGCTGGTTCTGCTGTTGGCCAACCATATCGGTGACCGCGAGGTCATTCGTGAGGCCCTGAAGCGTGCCGGTGGCGCTGTGTAAGCAGCGATAAGGGGAGTAATATGAATAATAAATCCTGGGTCGGGGGAGCAAACTCCCCCGATACCGAGTTTCCGATCCAAAATCTGCCTTATGGCGTGTTCAGCCAGGCAGGAGCGGAAGCCCGCTGCGGTGTGGCCATTGGCGATTTTGTCGCTGATCTGGCGGTGCTGGAACGCGCGGGGCTGATAGAAATCTCGGGCTTCGCGGCCCCTGTGCTCAACCCGTTCATGGCGCGGGGTTCCGTTGCCTGGGCGGCGATGCGCGCGCGGCTCACGGCGCTGTTTGCCGAGGGTGGCGACGCGGCGCTGCGCGATGATTCTGAGCTGCGCGCCGCCGTGCTCATCTCGCGCGCGGAGGTGCAGATGCACATGCCGTTTGCCGTTGCGGGTTACACCGATTTCTATGCCGGGCGACATCATGCCGAGAATGTCGGCACAATGTTCCGTGGTGCCGAGAACGCTCTGCCGCCGAACTGGCTGAGCATCCCCATTGGCTATAATGGCCGCGCGTCCACGGTGGTGGTGAGTGGCACGCCCATTCGCCGTCCGCTCGGGCAGATTAAGCCGCCGGAAGCTGAGTTGCCGATGTTTTCACCTACCAAACGGTTGGATATCGAACTGGAATTTGGCGCGGTGCTGGGGCAGGGGAGCGAGATGGGCGTGCCGCTCACCGTTGCCGAGGCCGATGAGCTGATTTTTGGCTACGTGCTGCTCAATGACTGGTCGGCCCGCGATATTCAAGCTTGGGAATACCAGCCGCTGGGGCCGTTTCAGGCAAAGGTGTTTGCTAGCTCCATCAGCCCGTGGGTGGTTACCAAGGCGGCGCTGGAGCCGTTTCGGGTGAGCGCGCCCAAGCGTGCCCGCCCGCTGCTGCCCTATCTGCGCGAACCGGGGCCGATGCTCTACGATATTCAGCTTGAAGTGCGGATGCGCGCGGCGGGTCAGGGGCATGATACAGTGATCTCACGCACCAATACGCGGGAGCTTTATTATTCCGCCGCCCAGCAGCTCACGCATCATGCCATTGGCGGCTGTAAAATGAGCGTGGGCGATTTGCTCGGCTCTGGCACCATCTCGGGCCCCGAGAAGGCCAGTCGCGGCTCGCTGCTTGAACTCACCTGGGGGGGCAAGGAGCCGCTGATGCTCGATGGTGGCGTCGAGCGCCGCTTTATCGAGGATGGCGACACGCTCACCCTTTCTGGCTTTGCCCAAGGTGAGGGTTATCGCATTGGCTTTGGTGAGTGTGTGGGCACTATTTTGCCCGCCCCCGCCCTGAGGCCGGAGTGGGCGGAGTGAGCGTGCAACTTTACTCCTACTACCGCTCCTCGGCGGCCTACCGGGTGCGTATCGCGCTCAACCTTAAGGGCGTCGGCGCGGAGATTGTGCCGGTGCATCTGCGCCGTGGTGAGCAGCGGGGCGATGCCTACCGTGCCCTCAACCCCGCGGGGCTGGTTCCCTGGTTCATTGATGGCACCGTGGCGCTCGCCCAGTCGCTGGCCATCATTGAATATCTGGAAGACGCGCACCCCATGCCAGCCCTGTTGCCGGCGGGGCTGGCTAATCGCGCCTATGCCAGGGAAATCGCCCATATCATCGCCTGCGACATCCACCCCATTGGTAATCTGCGCGTTCTAGACAAACTTTCTACTGATTATGGCGCCACGCCTGATGCCCGGGCTGCCTGGAATCGCCATTGGATGGCAGCGGGGTTTGGGGCCATTGAGACGCGGTTGAGGCAAACGGCGGGCATGTTCGCCGTGGGGGATGCCCCAAGCCTCGCCGATATCTGCATTGTGCCGCAGCTTTACAATGCGAGGCGCTTTGGGCTCGATCTCGCTCCCTATCCCCGCCTTGTTGCGGTGGATGCGGCCGCGCGCGCGTTGCCGGCTTTTATCGCCGCTGCCCCCCAAAACCAACCTGATTTTGAAGAAGGACCATGAGCATGTCGACCCCTGCCTTTGCTTCCACCGCTGATATGGCCGAGAAAAAAGTTTCGTTCACCGAGGTTGGCGCCAATCTTTATGCGTACACGGCCGAGGGCGACCCGAATACGGGCGTGATCATCGGCGATGATTCGGTGATGATTGTCGATGCCCAGGCGACGCCCGCGATGGCCGCGCGCGTGATCGAGAAAATCCGTACTGTCACGGACAAGCCGATTAAATATGTCGTGCTCTCGCATTATCATGCGGTGCGCGTTTTGGGCGCGTCAGGGTATGGCGCGTCTGAGATCATCGCCTCGGAGAAATGCCGTGGCATGATCCAGGAGCGTGGCAATGAGGACTGGGCCTCTGAGCTTGGCCGCTTCCCTCGTCTGTTCCAGGCGGCTGAATCGGTGCCGGGGCTGACCTGGCCGAGTGTAACCTTCAACGGTAAGATGACTGTTTATTTGGGCAAGCGCCGGGTGGAGCTGCTCCAGCTCGGCCGCGCCCATACGGCCGGCGATATCGTCGCCTGGGTGCCTGATGCGGGCGTGATGTTCACGGGCGATATCGTCGAATATCACTCAGCCTGCTATTGCGGGGACGCGCATTTCACCGACTGGCCCGGCACGCTCGATGCCATTGCGCGCTATAATCCCAAATCCATCGCGCCCGGCCGTGGCGATGCGCTGGTGGGGGCGGAGCAGGTGAAAGCCGCGCTCGATGCCACCAAGGATTTTGTCACCAGCACCTATAATGCGGTGGCTGAAGCCGCGGCCAAGGGAGGCAGCCTGAAAGACGCCATGGCCGCATGCCGGGCGGCGTGTGACCACAAGTTCGGCAATTACGCGATCTACGAGCACTGCCTGCCTTTCAACGTCGCCCGCGCCTATGACGAAGCGCTCGGCATCGACACGCCGCGTATTTGGACCGCCGAGCGCGACCGCGAAATGTGGGCTGCCTTGCAGGGCTGAGCTCAGCCCTGCCGATGTTTCGTCCGCCACAAAGCGCGGGCGAAACACTCTTTTTCCCGTTATTTACTGGAGGAAATACGATGGCTTCCAAGGTGTATCCAGACGCGGAAGCGGCGTTATCTGGCCTGTTGTTTGACGGCATGACGATTGTGTCTGGTGGGTTTGGCCTGTGCGGGATCCCTGATGTACTGATCGAGGCGATCAAGCACTCTGGCGTGAAGGACCTGACAGTGATCTCCAACAATGCGGGGATTGATGGTGTTGGCCTGGGCACGCTGCTGGAAACCCGCCAGATCAAGAAGATGATCTCATCCTACGTTGGCGAGAACGCGACTTTCGCCAAGCAATATCTCTCGGGCGAGTTGGAGATCGAGTTCAACCCGCAGGGCACTTTGGCTGAGCGCATCCGCGCGGGTGGGGCGGGGATACCGGCGTTTTTCACCGCGACCGGCTACGGCACCCTAATCGCCGAGGGCAAGGAAACCCGAGAATTCAGCGGCCGTCACTACGTGATGGAGACCGGGCTGTTCGCCGACCTCGCCGTCGTACATGCCTATAAGGCTGATACTGAGGGGAACCTCGTGTTTCGCAAGACTGCGCGTAACTTCAATCCGATGATGGCAACGGCCGCCAAAACCACAGTGGTGCAGGTTGAGCATCTGGTCGAACCCGGCGAGATTGACCCTGACCACATCCATACGCCGGGAATTTTTGTGAAGCGCATCGTCAAGCTCAAGGCGCCGGTGAAGCGGGTTGAGCAGCGCACTGTGCGCAAGAAGGAGATTGCGTAATGCCCTGGACACGCGATGAAATGGCCGCCAAGGCCGCGGTCGAGCTGGAAGATGGCTTCTATGTCAATCTGGGTATCGGTATCCCCACCCTGGTTGCCAACCATATTCCGGCGGGTATGACGGTGCAGCTGCAGTCCGAAAACGGGATGCTCGGTATGGGCCCCTTTCCGTTTGAGGGCGAAGAAGATGCCGATCTCATCAATGCCGGCAAGCAGACGGTGACGGAACTGCCGACCACGAGCTTTTTCTCATCGGCCGATTCATTTGCCATGATCCGTGGCGGGCACATCAATATTTCCATCCTCGGCGCGCTGCAGGTCTCCGAGGAGGGCGATCTCGCCAACTGGATGGTGCCGGGCAAGATGGTTAAAGGCATGGGCGGGGCGATGGATCTGGTGGCGGGCGTGCCGCGTGTGGTGGTGCTGATGGAGCACACCGCCAAGGGCGAGCCTAAGATTTTGAAGCACTGCACATTGCCGCTCACCGGCAAGGGGGTGGTGAGCAAGATCATCACCGATCTCGCCGTGTTCGAGGTGAACAAGGATGCCAAGCCGGGCCTCACATTGCTCGAAATGGCGCCCGGCGTCAGCCTGGATGAAATCCGCGCCCTGACCGCCGCGGATTTTGCTGTGGCGTAAAGCTAAATGGAGTAACGGGGGCTGCCACGGTCACTGTGATGGATGAGCTTGCTCCCATGCCTGGGCCTGCGCTGGTGCAAGGCTTGCTCAAGGGCATCGAGGACAAAGCTTGTGTGAGCCGTGCGGCTGACACGCCAGCCAACGATGTATCTGGCAAAAACGTCGATGATGAAGGCGACATAAACGAAGCCAGACCAGGTCGAGACATAGGTAAAATCACTGACCCAGAGCTGGTTGGGATGCTCAGCCCGGAACTGGCGGTTGACCTTGTCCAACGGGCAGGGAGCGGCCTTGTCGCTGATCGTCATGCGTACCACCTTGCCGCGAATAACCCCTTGTAATCCCATGGCCCACATCAACCGCTCCACGGTACAGCGGGCAACGGGCTGGCCCTCCCGGCGCAGCTGCCGCCACACTTTGCGGGCGCCGTAGACCGCGAAATTCTCACCAAAAACCCGGCCAATCTCTGACCGCAAGGTCAAATCCCGCTGCGCCCGCGCCGAGAGCCGGGACGGATCAGCCCGTTGGGCCAGATGCGCATGATAGGTGGATGGGGCAATCGGCAGAAGTTTGCAGATCGGCCTTCGCCATTGGGCTTGAACCGTTGGCGCCGCAATGGCTCAGCCCATGTGCCTCGCGGTGATCGTCGATGAAGCCGATCATGTCTTGGACCGGCGGTCGAGCTCCGCCGCCGCAAACTTGGCCCAGCGCGCCACTGGTTCTAGCGAAGGGCCAAGGCGCTGGCCTTGCGCAATATCTCATTGGCCTGCCGAAGCTCGCGGTTCTCCCGCTCCAAAGCCTTCAGCCGCTCCGCCACTTCCGACGGAACCCCGGGCGCACGGCCCGCCTCAATGTCCGCCCGCTTCACCCACTCCATCAGCGTGTGGGTCGAGCAGCCAATCTTGCCCGCAATCGAAGTCGCCGCAGCCCACCGGGAGGAGTGTTCACTCTCATGCTCCAATAGCATCCGAACCGCACGGGCGCGAATCTCAGGAGAAAATTTGTTCGTCGTTTTGCTCGTCATGGCTCCATCCTACTTGGGAGTTAGAGCCTCCGACAAAGCTGGGGCGGTTCAGGCCGCGCAAAATGCTACAAGGAGGGGATCAGCTGACGGTTACGTTCTAAACGCCTAGTACACGGCGCGCTCGTCGCCGCACGCGTGATAAGCGACGGAGAGCAGGCGCGCGTGGGAGGGGGCGACCAGGGCGATGGTGCAAGGTTCGTGGGTGAGCAGCGCGTCGGCGAGGGCGAGTGTTTCTTGATGGTTGGCGATGCTCAGGGTGCAGGGGGTTTCGGCTAATAGCAGGTGGGTGTTGGCCGTGATCGGTACTGTATCGCCAGCGGCGAGGGTTAGGCGCCGAACCTCATGGCGCCATGCGCCCCGTCGGGTCATGGCGTTGAAGTCGTAAGAAATTCCGTGATGCGGGCGGCCATGAACAGGGAGCTCTCCGGGAAAGGAGAAGGGTGCGCTGGCGGCATCGAGCCGCACGAGCCCGGTGGGGGTTTCGAGCTCGAGAGCCGCGCCATCGAGCGCGGTTAGGGTGCGGTCTATGCCGTCGAAGTTCGAAAATGGCCCGTCGGTGCGAATTTCGGCGCGGCTGGCCCGCCAGAGAAAATCGTCGAACCCGGCGCCTGGCGGATGAACGGCATATTCCCAGGTTTGGCCGCCGCCATTGCGCCACAGAACGGGGGTGAGAGAGGCGAAGCGGATCAGGATCGGCATGAAAATCTTTGCCTTTGCGATTTAATGGCGCGCGCCTGTCTGGTATGGCGCTCATGGCCAGATGTTTGCGGAATCCGGCTGATCATCTCATAGGCGATGGTGATTTTGGGCGCCATGGTAAAATTGTGGCCAGACGATTGGCCCAGCGTCATGCTGTGTGCGGCCACGCCCCCGCGTCGCGCAACCAGGGCTTGGCTCGGTTCGAGCAACATTGCCTTCTGGGTTTGCCAAGGTCGCCAGAGCAATATTGGTTTAAATCGAATCGTCAGATACGATTTAAACCAATGAAATTGCGCGCCAAAACATAAGTGGAGCGAGGGGAGGGAGCCTATCGCGCCCTAACCAAACGACATGCTGTTCTATCAGAGCGTGTTTAGGCCCAGTCTCGCCGCCATCGCGCCGAGCATGGTGAAGAGGGCGACGCTGCCCATCTGCCAGACCAGCACCATCATCATCGTGTCAGCCGCATGGAAGAGCGGCAACGCGCATTCGGCGGCGGCGGCGGCGGCCATGGTGCCGCACAGGCAGGCGTGAGTGGGGCGGAACTTGGCGCTGTGGCGCAGCAGCCACACCATCGCCGCGGCGGGGACGAGTGCGGTCATGGCGATGGCGGGCACGCACAGCCAGTCAGCGTGCAACACCAGCGCGGCGCCGTTGGTTTGCACCGAGAGCACGAAACATTGCCGCCCAAGCTCGGCCAGCCAGATGAGAAAGGCCGCCACGGGCATGAAGAGTTTCCATGTTGGCTGATCTGGCCGGCCGGCGCAGAAGGCGGCGTAGGCGGAAATCACCGTCGTGGCCGCGGCCAGCCCTTCGGTCAGCAGGAAGCGCGGTTGCGCCAGCAGGCCGGCAAGGTCTGGGCGTGGCCCCATCATCAGCACGACGGCCGCCAAAACCGGCAGGGTGAGCAACAGCCAGCGCGCCATCAGCGCGCCGGGGGAAGGCAGCCGGCGAACCGGCGCCGCGTCTCGCGCCAACCGCGCGATTAAATCCTCAGTCTTCATCTGCCCCCCCTTTCAGGGCCTGCTTAAGCCGTTGCACGGCCCGAAACGATGCCACTTTCAGCGCCGCCACGCTCATCCCGGTTTCGGCAGTGGCCTCTTTAAGCGAAAGCTGGCGGATTTTGAGCAGTCCGAGAACTTGCCGGTCGCGCTCGCCCAGACTGGCCAACGCTTTTTGCAGCCCCGCCTGCTCGGCGTCATGCTCTTGTGTGCCGTGTGTCATCAAGGCGCTGGTATCGGCGGGCAGGTCTTCAAGCGCGGTTTCGCGGCCGGCGTGACGATGGCGGCGGCGGCGGAGATCGGCGCCGCGCAGTTTGAGAATGCCGAACAGAAAAGGTTGCACGGGACGCGCCGGATCGTAGAGGTGGCGATTCTGGTGCAGGGCCAGAAGCGTTTCCTGCAGCATGTCTTCAATATCGGCGGTGCTGGCGCCGGGCCAGCGCCCCCGCGCCCGGCGGCGCAGCCAGGGCAGCGCGGCCGCCAACAGGGCGGCATAGGCGCGCTGGTCTCCGGCTTGCGCCGCCGCCAGCCAGATGCGCCAATTGGGGTCTTCCTCTGTCATTTGCCCTCTCGCTGTGGGCAACGCTACCGGGCGCGCGGCCAGATGCCAATGGGACAGGGCGCTACTCATCGGTCAGGGCCAGTTTGGCGCGCAGCCGGGCCAGCGTGGCCGGCAGGTTGAGGCGCGCGGTGCTGAGAATTTCAAGCCGCTCATCGGCCAGCGGGTCGGCGGGGGCGATGGCGGCGGCGTGGCGCGCCAGGCGCGCATCGCGGCGGCGCAGAAGGGCCGCGATCTCGCGCCGGTAGAGCACGAATAGCGCGCCAAGTGCCCGGTTTACGGGTTCGGGGCCTGGGGCTGCGCGCCAATTCATGCGGGGCAGTTGCGCGATCAGCGTTTCAGCCGGGGTGAACATATCTGTTGTGACCCATAAATTGGTGGTGAACAGGCGGGTTGGGCGGCCGGTTTGGTCTAGCCCGATGGCCACGACATGGGTGAGGCCATTTTCAGAGTCGCGCAGAAAGCAGTGAATATGTCCGCTTTCCATCCGTCCGCGATGGGCATGGAAGTAATATTGCGCGTTGGTTTTTGGGTCGCGAATATCTTCGGGCGGATAATGCTCGAGCGCCAAGAAAGCGGCGCCATCGAGCAATGTGGTGACGATGTTGCGCCCTGCATTTTCCATCTCGGCCAGGGCCGAGACCAGTTCCATCGCCGCCTGGATTGTCGCGTCCATCAGAACAGCTCCGTGACAGCGCCAAGATCGCGGGGCATGGCCCCGCGCTTAGAGCAATATGCGTTTAGATTGACGCGATGGCGTCTAGATAAACGCATGAGATTTCCAGCTAAAATATAAACTCTAAGGGACGTTAGTTGGCTTTGCACTTGCCGGCACAAGCGCCTGTTTTGGCCTGGCAATTGCCGGTAAGGCTGGCGCAATTGCCGACTTTTTGCTTGCCGCCGCAATTGCCCGTGAGGCTGGCGCAGTTTTTGACGGTGGTGCCGGTGCAGGCGGCGCGCGCGGCCAGTGGCGTGGTGGCGGCAACCAGGCCGCCGAGCGAAACGGCGGCACCGAGGGTGAGCATGGAGGCTTTGAGTTTCATCGCGGATATCCTTTTTGTGGGGTGGCGCCGGACCATCCGGGGGCCACTGTAGAGCTGTTCGTATGCAGGCGCGGCAAGGTTACAGGGGGCTTGAATATTTTTTCCGCCTCCCCGAATTTATGGGCATGAAGGTGTGCGATGTATTTGGGTCTTGCTGAAGCGGCCCATCTGCGCGGTGAGTTTTCGTTGGGTCTGCTGGTGTTGCTGGCGGGGGCGGAGGCAGTTTGGCCGCGCCGGGGGCGCACGCAGCCAAGGTTGCGCCGCTGGCCCGGTAATCTCGGCATCGCGGTGGTGGATGCGCTGGCGGTACGGCTGGTCTTTCCCGTAGTGGCGCTGGGCGTGGCGCTATGGGCGGCGCGGCGTGGCTGGGGGCTGTTGAACTTGGTGGCGCTGCCGGGCTGGATGAGCATCATCTTGGCCGTTTTGGCGTTGGATTTGGCGATTTATGCGCAGCATGTGGTGTTCCACAAAGTGCCGCTGCTCTGGCGCCTGCACCGTATGCATCATGCCGATCTTGATCTGGATGTGACCTCCGGGGCGCGGTTTCATCCCTTGGAGATCATGCTCTCGATGCTGATTAAAATGGCCGTGGTGCTGGCCTTGGGGGCGCCGCCTTTGGCTGTGCTGCTGTTTGAAATCATCCTCAACGCCACGGCTTTGTTCAACCATGGCAATCTGGGCCTACCGGCAGGGGTGGACCGGTGGCTGCGCCTGCTGGTGGTGACGCCCGACATGCACCGTGTTCATCATTCAGTGCTGCGTGCGGAAACGGACAGTAATTATGGCTTCAACCTGCCCTGGTGGGACCGGCTATTTGGCACTTACCGCCCCCAACCCAAGCTTGGGCAACTGGGCATGGTGATTGGGCTGGAGGATTTCCACGAACCTGGTGCCTCGCGGCTGGATGCTTTATTGATTCAGCCCTTTATCGAGAAAAAATCTACAACCGATGACATATTGTGAATTAAGCTGATTGGGCCTGTAACCTTTTACCTTGATCGTTCGAATAATGAGATGCGGCCAGAATTAAGGCTGTTCTTCATTCAGGAGACTGATCATGAAACATAGATATATAGCGGCTATAGTTTTAAGTGCGGCGCTTGGGGGCACAGCCGCCCATGCCGCCTCGTTTTTTGCGGAGACACCCACCGTGATCGTGGCGGTTGCCGCGGCAGAGTCGCAGGCGCAGCTTGCAAAAACCCTTGCGTCTGAAGGCTATGCCGATATCGCGCTCAGTGCGATACAGCCAAGTCTGGAAAATCCGCATCCGGAACTCAATCCCGCGGCACTTGCGAACCCTACCGGCACAGCTGTGCGGGAGGGCTGGAATGGTGTCGCGGAGAAAGATGGTCAGATCGTGCAGGTTTATGTCACCGGCTTGTGAGGGGGGCTGCACAGGTTGCCGCTGCCTGTGAGCTTGCTCGGCATGTCAGAGTGCATACAAGGAAATTATTTTTTCCGTCCTCTGTAACCTTCATATCCAGCCCCGCGAATAGTGAGGTGCAGCTGGATTTTGGGGCTGCATTTTGACAAGGAGAAAATTAATGGATCGCCGGAATTTTGCCGCTAAAATTCTGACCGCCGCAGTTGGTATCGCCGCCTCCGCCGCCCCCATGGCGGCCAGCGCGCAGAGCATTTCGTCGCCGAAGCTTGAAAAATGTTACGGAGTCAATGCTGTTGGTCGGAATGATTGTGCCGCCGGCACCCATTCCTGCGCCGGGCAGGCGACGATGGCGCGCGACCCTGCTTCCTTCGTGCTGCTGCCGCAGGGCGATTGCTCGAAGCTTGCCGGTGGCTCGCTGACGCCGGGCAAAGCCTCGTAACCTCGGCACGGCGTCTGCCCCAAAGGCGGCGCCATTGCCTCCAATGGCCGGATACAGGAGCTTATCATGAACAAAGTATCGATTGGCTTGATCGCCGGTTTTGCCGCCACCGGTGCCGGACTGTTCGGCCTGAATCTTGGGCTGATGGCACCTGTGGCGGCGCTCATGCTGCACATGATCTTTGGCGCGCAGATGGGCTGGGTGTTCGGCGCGTTGCATCAAGATGCTTTGACCCACTTGTGAATTTATAAAGGAGGCGAAGATGTCGAAGCTGGCATCCGCCGGGATCGGATTACGCTTGCCGCACCATGCCGATTTTCTGGCCATGCACCGTTCAACCGGCTGGGTGGAGGTGCATAGCGAGAATTATCTCAGCGGCCCGGCGCTCGCGGTTCTGGAGCGCGTGCGTGCCGATTATCCGGTGTCATTGCACGGGGTAGGACTTTCGCTCGGCAGTGCCGCAGGCGTGGACGACACGCATCTTGAACGTCTTAGGGTATTGGCTAATCGTATCGACCCGTTCCTGGTCTCGGAGCACCTGGCCTGGACGGGTACGGACGGAGCGCATCTGGCCGATTTGCTGCCGCTGCCGCTGCATGAGGAAAGTCTGGAGATTTTTTGCCGCAACGTGATGCAGGCGCAGGATGTGTTCAAATGCCAGATTCTCGTTGAAAATCCGACGACCTATCTGCAGTTTCCAGAATCGACAATTCCCGAGCCGGATTTTTTGGCGGAAGTTTCGCGCCGCACCGGGTGCGGCCTGATCTGCGACATCAACAATATTTTCGTATCAGCCCATAATCACGGCTGGGACGCGCAAACCTATCTGCGGGCACTCCCGCGTGAAGCGGTGAGGGAGTATCATCTCGCTGGCCATATGTCTGGTAAAGGTGAAGCTAAGGGGCTGTTGCTCGATACCCATGACCGCGCGATTTCTCCGGCTGTGTGGGCATTGTTTGATGAGGCGCTACGTATCATCGGCCCGCGTCCGGTGATGATCGAGCGTGATACTCGCCTGCCCCCGCTGAGTGCGTTGCTGGAAGAAGCAGCCCTGGCGCAGGCTCGTCTCGACGCTCAGGCAGGGAGAGTTGATCATGCTCTCGTTAGGTGACCGGCAGAGGAAATTTCAGGCAGCTTTGTTGGCGATGTCCGCACGCGAAACCACAAATGGTTTGGGAGTTTATCGAAATAATGTGCGGGGTAATCTGACTTTGGCGCTGAAGCTGGTTTTTCCCGCAACGCTCAAATTGGTCGGGGAGGATTGTTTCTGCGCTTATGCCGAGAAATTTCTCTTGGCCCAACCGCCGCGCGATGCCGATTTGCATCGCTATGGCGAGGCTTTTCCCGACTTTCTGGCCGCTAGTGCTTTGGCGGGGCAGTTGCCGTATTTGGCCGATGTAGCCTGGTTGGACTGGGGGGTTCACCACGCCTTGCATGAGGTGGAAATCCCCCCGCTAGATCCACAAACTTTAGCTCACGCGCCAGAGAATTTCAGCTTCGTTGGCCATCCATCGCTCTCGCTGCGGGCGCTACGGCGCGACGCGCAAGCGATTTGGGCGGCGGTTCTGGAGGAAGATGATGACCGCCTAGCCGCTATACTGCCCGACGACAGCATCGCCCCACTGATCATCTTGCGTCCACGTGGGTTATTAGAGGTCATCGAGCTTTCACCGGCAATGTTTGATCTCGCTTTAACATTGGCGAGCGGATTTCCGCTTGACGCAGCGCTCGCCGTTATCGGTGATGAAGAAGCAGCCCAAGCCCTGGGGCTGCTGCTCTCATACGGCATGTTCAGTGGCATTACCCCAACGGCAACAGAGGAGCGATCATGTCTGTCTCGATAATTGCGCAACCATTCAGGCTGGTTGATATGATGATTGGTTTATTCAGCCGTGTCCCGTACTGGTTGGTGGCGCTCACCGCGCGCGTGGCGTTGGCGCAGGTGTTTTTCAGCTCCGCTCAGACGCATCTCGCGAACTGGGACACGACGCTCTATATGTTCGCCAATTCTTATCAGGTGCCATTATTGCCGCCCACCATCGCCGCTTATCTGGCGGTGGCGCAGGAAATTGCCATGCCGCCCTTGCTGCTGCTCGGCCTGGGCACGCGTTTTGCCGCTTTGGCGCTGCTGGGCATGACAGCGGTGATCGAAATTTTCGTCTATCCTCAGGCGTGGCCCACGCATATTCAATGGGCGGCAATGATGCTGGTGCTGATTTCGCAAGGCGGTGGAGGCGTATCCCTCGATGCGCTGATTGCCCGCATCTGGCGCCGGCAAAGCTGAATTGGGGTGCTTGTGAAGCGTGTGACCGGCGCGCCTAGAGCGCGCCGGTCATGGGGTTCAGGCGACGCGATAGTTGGCGAACGCGGCGTCAACTTCCGTATGGAAGAGATGGTTGGCGTAATTGCTCAGTGTTTTAACCGCCATTGCCAGAATGATATCGAGCGCATGGCGGTCGGCATAGCCGGCGGCGTGGAAGGAAGCGAGGTCTTTTTGGGTGGGCAGGCCGCGCGTATCGAACATGATCTGCGTGAAATTGGCGAGCGCGGCTAGCTTCGGGTCGTTGATTGTGTCGCCGCTGCGCAGTGCCGCCAGGATATCGGCGGGGACTTTGGACATCTTGTCGGCGATCATGCTGTGCGCGGCGGTGCAGTAATTGCAGCCATTGGACCGGCTGATCACCAGAAACACCACCTCTTGCTCGGCGGGTGATAGTGCGGATTCAGCCCGGAAGCGCGCATAGCCATCAAGATAGGTTTGCAGCAAGCCAGGGGCGTTCGCCATGTTGGCATACATGTTGGGTATGAAACCCACCTGGGCCTTGGCGGTTTCCAGCACCGCGCGGGCCTCTGGCGGCGCGGTTTCAAGCGTGAGAGCGGGCAGGGTTAGCCGGGCTTCAGCAGTCATAAATAAAGCTCCTGGTATTGTTGCGGGTTTAAAAGAAAAACGTGGGCTTGATGCCAGGCAGACCCTGACCGTGGGCAAACCTCTCTTCAACGTGAAGGGGCGTGGACGGGATGTGGTTTGGGTTTCTCGCATCGGGTTTAAATAATAGAACGGTCGATATATAATTCAAGTCCAGATAAATTCATGGTTTGCCACCGTCTGCTCTCCTGCGTGATATTTTTTGCCGTGGCTGTAACCTTTGCCCTCGATCCGGCGAATAGAGTGAAACCTGCCTTGTTTTGGGAGCCAGTATGGAAACGCCTCATGAGACTGCCTTGCTCGACACGCTTTCAGCCCTGCGCTGGAACCGCTTTCATACGGTGGCGGTGCTGCTGTTTGGGCTTGGTTGGGCGCTCGATGCCTTCGAGGTCACGCTAATCGGCAATGTGATGGGGGCGCTGAAGCAGCGCTTCCATTTGGGGGCGGATGGCATGTCCCTGCTGCTGGCGGCATGGTTCGCCGGGTTAATGCTGGGCGCTTCGGGGTTTGGTGTGCTCTCGGACAGGTTCGGGCGCCGGCGGGTGTTTCTGGTCAGTCTGGTGCTCTATGGGCTGGCCACGCTGGTTACCGGCTTCGCGCCCAACCTGGTCAGCCTGCTGGCACTGCGGCTCTTGGCGGGCATCGGCGTGGGGGCGGAATATGCCGCCATCAATGCCGCCATCACCGAGCTTGTGCCCAGCCGCTCACGCGGCTGTGCCGCGGCGATGGTGCTGAATTTCTGGCCGCTGGGCAGTTTCGTGGCGGCCTTGCTGGCGTGGCTGGGGCTCTCCACCTTGCCGCCAGATATTGGTTGGCGCGTGGTGTTTGGGGTTGGCGGGGTTATCGCCCTGTCCGCCGCCTGGTTCCGCCGGCATTTACCCGAAAGCCCGCGCTGGCTTTTAGACGCTGGAAGGACCGAGGATGCGCGCGCGATTATCGCGGGCATCGAGGCGGGGCTGACCAATATTCCGCCGCCCGCCGTTCTACCTGCAACCAGCCGTATCCGGCGCGAGGCCGGGCAGTTTTCTCGTCTGCTGCGCCGATATCCCGGCCGCTTGCTTCTGGGGGCGGCGCTCGATTTCGCGGAGGCATCCGGGTATTATGGCTTGTTCGCCTTCTTACCGATCGTGGTTCTGCCCGCCTTGCACCTAGCACCTGAAGCGCTGCCGCTGTTCTATCTGGCGGGCAGCGTTGGGGCGGCGATTGGCGGGCTGGCCGCGGCCTCTCTGCTTGACCGCGTGGGCCGAAGCTGGACAGTGGGCGGCTTCTATCTGGCCACGGCCCTGGGGCTGGTGGGGTTTGCCGCGATCACGCCCTTTGGCGCGGGCGCGATCATGGCTGGGTTCGCGTTGGTCAATCTGCTCGCCACCGGCAGCTGGATCGCCGCCTATCCAACCTTCTCGGAATTGTTCCCCACCGCCTTGCGGGCCACGGGCATTGGCGTTTCCGTCACGGTGGGGCGTATTGGCGCGGCGTTGGCCCCCTTTGCCGTGGGGTATGTCGGCGCGCGCAGCATGGCGGCGGCGCTGTTGATGCTGGCGGTGTTCTGGGCGCTGGGCGCGGTGGCGATCCTGGTCTGGCGGCTGCGCGGCGGGGTGGAAGCGCGGGGGATGGCGCTGGAAAATCTGGTTCAGCATGGGTGAGCTGGCGCTGGGGGGCAAAATCCTCGCTTTTGGCGGGCCCTATAGCAACATCCAGGCGCTGGAGGCCCTGTTCGCGGCGGCAAGGCGCCATGGCATCCCGCCAGAGCGGATGATTTGCACCGGCGATATCGTGGCCTATGGCGCCGATCCACGCCCCTGCATCGGCCTGATCCGCGAGGCTGCAATTCCCACGGTGATGGGGAATTGCGAGGAGCAGCTCGCCGCGAATGAAGGGGATTGCGGCTGCGGGTTCACGCCCGGCTCGGCGTGCGACCGGCTCTCCGCCGCCTGGTTTGCTTACGCCAGCCGTGAGGTCAGCGCCCAAGACCGCGCCTGGATGGCGGCGCTGCCCCGCCAGATCATCTTGCGGCTGGGGCGCTGGCGTTTGGCGGTGGTGCATGGCGCGCCCAGCCGCATCAACCGGTTTCTGTTTGCCTCCGACCCCGATGAGGTCTTCGCGCCAGAGCTGGATATGGCCGGGGTGGATGGCGTGATTGCGGGGCATTCCGGGCTGCCTTTCACGCGCCCCCTCAAGGATGGCCGGGTCTGGCATAATGCTGGCGCGATTGGCCTGCCCGCCAATGACGGCACGCCGCGCGGCTGGTACACCATCATCGAGGATAAGGGTGATGAGCTGGCATTTGCTCTGCACCCATTGGCCTATGACCATATGGCCGCCGCCGCCGCCATGCGCCGGGCGCGCCTGCCCGAGGATTATGCGCGGGCGCTGGAGACCGGCATCTGGCCGAACCTCGATATCCTGCCTCATCAGGAGCGCGCCGCCACGGCAACGCCCTTGCCCGCCGTTCCCAAGCCCGACGCGCGGGTGGCGCTGGAGCGGCTGGAGACGCTCTGGTTCAATACCGGCACGCTCTGCAATCTGGCCTGCAAGGCGTGCTATATTGAGAGCAGCCCGCGCAATGATGCGCTTTCCTGGCTCAGTCTGGACGCCGTCCACGCCCTGCTGGATGAAGCCGCCGAGCGCCATCCGGAGCTGCGCGACGTGGCGTTCACGGGCGGCGAGCCCTTCATGAATCCAGAGATCATGGAGATGCTCGAAACCGGACTGGATCGCGGTTTGCGCGTGCTGGTGCTGACCAACGCCATGACCCCGTTGCGCCACCATCTACCCGCCTTGCGTAAGTTTGCCGGGCGGAATTTGCATCTGCGCGTGTCGCTGGACCATTACACGGAAGTCGGACATACGCGCTTGCGTGGCCCGCGCGCCTGGCATCCGGCACTTGAGGGGATTTCGGCCTTATCGGCGGCAGGCTTCGCGCCCTCCATCGCCGCGCGGTTCAACCCTGTTGAAGAAGACGAGGCCACTACCCGCGCCGGGTTCGCGAACCTGTTTGGCAACCAGGGCTGGGACATTGACGCCTTTAACGATCAGCAGCTGGTGTTGTTTCCAGAGATGAGCGTGCCCGCCGCGGCGCCGGGCGTGAGCGCGGCGGCCTGGGCGGCGTTGCACCCGCGCGGGGCGGATGCCATGTGCCGCACGGCCCGCATGGTGGTGCGACGCAAGGGGGCGCCGGACGTATCCATCGTCGCCTGCACCTTGTTGCCGTTCGAGCCGCGTTTTGAGCTGGGCCATACGCTGGCCGAAGCGGCAAGACCCGTGACGCTCGACCATCCTCATTGCGCCCGGTTTTGCGTGTTCGGCGCCTCTTCCTGCATGAGTGTGCGATGAAACCCGCCCGCCTTGCCGTGCTCATCGGCCTTGTTCTTGCCTTTCTCGCGCTGGTTTGGGGGCTGCATCATTTTGGTGTGGCCAGGATGGTGGCACGTATTGAGGCGCTCCACGGCGCAGTGGCGTTGCATCCTTTACCCGCCGGGCTGCTGTTTCTGGGGGGCTATGTGCTCTTCACCGCGCTCTCCTTGCCCGCCGCCACGCTGCTCACGCTGGCGGGCGGCGCGCTGTTTGGGGTGGTGTGGGGGAGCGTGCTCGTTTCGTTTGGGGCCAGCATCGGCGCCAGCCTCGCGTTTCTCGCCGCGCGGTTTTTATTGCGGGATGCGGCATCGAGACGTTTTCCCGGAATCTTCGAGCGTCTCAATGAGGGCATTGCCAGAGATGGCGCGTTATATCTGCTCTCGCTGCGGCTGGTGCCCGCCGTGCCGTTTTTTGCGGTCAATCTGCTGGCGGGGCTCACCAGCCTGTCGCTGGCGCGGTTCTATCTCGCCAGCCAGATCGGCATGCTACCCGCCACCATTATCTACGTGAATGCCGGTGCCAGTCTGGGCGGCCTGGCCGGGCATGGTGCCATTCTGACACCCCGCCTGGTGACGGGTTTGGCGCTGCTGGCCATTCTGCCCTTGGCGGCGCCGCGCTTGCGCGACGCGTTGACCGCCCGGCGCCTCTATGCCCGTTGGCCCAGGCCGAAACGCTTTGATCGCGATGTGGTGGTGATCGGCGCTGGTGCGGCGGGGTTGGTGGCGTCTTATGTGGCCAGCGCGTTGCGGGCGAAGGTGACGCTGATCGAGCGTGCGGAGATGGGCGGGGATTGCCTCAATTCTGGCTGTGTACCCTCCAAGGCGCTGCTGCATGCGGCGCGTGCCGGGCAGGATTTCGTCAGCGCCCGCGCGGCAGTGAAGGCGGCAATCGCCGGCATCGCTCCGCATGATTCGAAAGAGCGCTATGCCGCGCTTGGCGTGGATGTGCGCCAGGGCGACGCCTTTATCGACAGTCCCTGGCAGGTCCGCGCCGGGTGCGACAAGATCACCACCCGCGCCATTATCATCGCGGCTGGTGCTGCCCCCGTGGTGCCGCGCCTGCCGGGACTTGAAGCCTGCGCCTATGCCACCTCTGAGACGTTATGGGATATCGAGGCGCTGCCCGACCGGCTGGTGATATTGGGCGGTGGCCCCATTGGCTGTGAGATGGCGCAGGCCTTCGCCCTGCTGGGCAGCACGGTGACTTTGGTGGAAGCCGCGCCGCGCCTGATGATGCGCGAGGATGAGGAGGTTTCCGCCCTGATGGCCACAACATTGTTGGCCCATGGCGTTATCGTGCTTACCGGCCATCGCGCCATCGCTGCCCAGCCTGGCGCGTTGCGCGTTCAGGGGCCGGAGGGGGAGCGCGATCTTCCGTTCGACCGGCTGCTGCTGGCCATCGGCCGTAAGCCGCGTGTGAGCGGGTACGGGCTGGAGGCGCTGGGCATCGGCCTGGGCAAGGCTGGAACCATCGAAACCAATGATGGGCTGCAAACGCTCTACCCCAATATCTTTGCTTGCGGCGATGTGGCGGGGCCATACCAGTTCACGCACGTGGCTGGGTATCAGGCCGGGTTTGCGGCGCTGAACGCGCTGCTGGCGCCGTTCTGGCTGCTGCGGCCACGCTATCATGCCGTTCCGGCCGTCACCTTCACCAGCCCGGAAATCGCCCGGGTTGGTTTGAACGAGCAGGAAGCGAAAGCCCGCAACATAGACTATGAGGTGACGCATTATGCGCTATCAGAACTCGACCGCGCGATCGCCGAAGCCGATACCGATGGTTTTGTGAAACTGCTGACAAAAGCTGGGTCCGATAAAATTCTTGGTGTCACCATCGCCGGAACCAATGCCGGGGAGGTTCTGACGGGCTTTACCATCGCCATGCAGCACGGGTTGGGGCTGAAAAAATTGCTGGGTGTGATCTACCCCTACCCAACACGGGCGGAACTGATGAGGGCCGTGGCCGGGCAATGGCGCCAGGCCCACGCCCCGCGCGGCGCGCTGGTGTGGCTGGAGCGGCTGCATCGCTGGCGGCGCGGATGAGGCTGGCGGTCATCATCCCGACACTCAACGCCGGGGGGCATCTGCCCGGGCTTTTGCATGATCTGGAAGCCGGGCGCGCCATCATAGCCGAGATCATTGTCTCCGATGGTGGCAGCGCGGATGATACCGCCAATTTGGCCCGGCAAGCAGGAGCGGTTAGTCTATCCGGTCCGCCGGGGCGGGGCGGGCAGTTGCGGCGCGGCGTGGCGGCGGCGCAGGCGGAGTGGTTGTGGCTGCTGCACGCCGATTCGCGCCTGCCGCCCGATTGGCCCAAGGCGGTGGCGGCTTGTTGTGAAACCGTGCCCGCAAACAGTGCCTGGTACGGCAAGCTTCGTTTCAATAGCCACGACCCGCGCGCCCGGTTGCTCGAAGGCGGCGTGGCGTTGCGCTGCGCGCTCGCGCGCTTGCCCTATGGCGACCAGGGATTGCTGATCCACCAGGCGCTGCTCGATGAGATTGGTGGCATTCCCGACCTGCCGTTGATGGAGGATGTTGTACTGGCCCGGCGGCTGCGCGCCCGTTTGAGGCCGATGAGCCTGGTTATAACTACCAGCGCCGCCGCCTATGAACGCGATGGCTGGTTGCGCCGCGCGGCGGTCAATTTCTGGCGGCTGGCGCGCTTTCTGTTTGGCGCCAGCGCCGCGAAGTTGGCCAAGGGGTATCGCCGGTGAGCCGCCCGGTTGTTATTGTGTTCGCCCGTATTCCGCGCTTGGGCGTGGGTAAGCGGCGCTTGGCGCGGGTGGTCGGCGATCGCGCGGCGCTGAATTTTTCTCGCTTCGCACTGGCGCGGCTGCTGCGCCGTCTGCGGCGCGTGCGCGGGGCTGAATTGGTTCTTGCCGCCTCGCCCGATCATCATGCGCGCTTTCCGGCGCCGGGCTTTACGCGCATGGGCCAGGGGCAAGGCGATCTTGGCGCCCGGATGCAACGGGCTTTCAAGCGCTTTCCTCGCCGGCGCGTGGTGCTGGTGGGCAGTGATATTCCAGACATTGAGGCCACTGATATTCGTATGGCCTTTCACTGTTTGCGTGGCGCCGATGCGGTATTTGGCCCCGCCCATGATGGTGGCTACTGGCTGATTGGCATGGCGGGCCGCCGCCCGGCGGCGCCGTTTGCGGATGTTCGCTGGTCCAGCGAACATGCTTTGGCCGACACATTGCGCAATTTTTCATCTCGCCGTAGCGCGCGACTGCAGGTGCTTAATGATATCGACGACGTAAAGAAAATAATTCTGAACTAAAAATGATATTCCAGAGGTGTGAAGCCGACAAGGTCAGGGGTATCCCTCCCCTATCGGTTCATTGAGTTTGACCGGCCTCACCAAGAAATTGCTGGTCAATGCTGATCCACGGGGCGCCGGGTGGGGCGCTGGCGAGTGACTGGCGGAACAGGGCGAGTGCTTCGGGCGTGATGGCGTCGGCTCTCTCGCTCAGGGCCTGGCCGAGATAGGCTTCGCCTTCGCTGGCGTTGGCCGAGTGTGGATCGACCGTGGCCAAATGCGCGCGCAGCTGGGTGATCAGCTTGTCCAGCAATGCGTATTGCGGGGCGTTCGTGGCCATCCAGCTGGCATGGGGTTCAGAGGGAACGTTGGGGGCACCGCCGGGTAGATATAGCGCGAAACCGGCAAGCGGCACGAGGATCAGCGCGGCGATCAGCAGCGGCTTGGCGTTGCCGGTTTGCGGGGCCTCGTGCATCTGGTCGGCGGCCAGCAGGCGGCGCTCGATTTCAAGCCGGGCGGCCTGATATTCCATCGTTGGCATGAGGCCGCTGGCGGCATCGCGCGTTAGCTCGTCAAGCTGGGCGCGATATAGGGCGAGCGCCGCGGCCCGCACCTCTGTGCTCCGGCTGCCCCGGCGCAGGGCCAGGGCCAGGGGGGAAATAAGCGCCAAGGCCAACAGTGCTTGCAGCATCAGCAGGGTCACAGCAATTCCTTCAGCCGCGCGGCTTCTGAGTCACTCAAAGGTTGGGGGCGCGGGGGGCGCCGGCGGGTTGCCCAAACCCCCAATGCCCCGGCCAGCAAGCCCAGCACGGGCATGGCATAAAGCAGCCAGGTGAGGGGGCTGAACGGCGGCTTGAGCAGAATGAAGATGCCGTAGCGCTGCACCATGTAGGCTTTGATTTGCGCGGGTGCCACGCCCGCCACCACCTGTTGGCGGATAATGCCGCGCAGCTGTTTGGCCAAGGTGGCGTCAGACTCCTCCAGACTCTCGCCCTGGCATACCAGGCAACGCAACTGGTTGCCGATCTGCTCCGCTTCCGCCTCTTGGGGCTGGGTGAGTGTCACGCCATCGCGCGTCACGGTGCTTTGGGCTAATGCCAGGCTGGGCAGCAGCGCCAGGACGAACAGCCAGCGCCTCATGCGTAGCGCTCCAGAAGAGGTTGGAGTTGCACCGTCACCAGGTCATCGGTAAGGGCGCCGGCGAAATGCCACCGGACAATGCCGGTTTTGTCGATCATGAATGTTTCGGGCACGCCGTAAACGCCCCAGTTGATCGCCGTGAGGCCTGATTTATCATCGCCTATGCGGGCATAGGGTGTGCCGTTGGTGGAGAGAAACTGCGCCAGTGCCGCTGGGGTGTCTTCGTAATCAATGCCCCAGACTGGCACGCCCTGGCGCGCCAGAGCGGCTAGTTGTGGGGCTTCCTGCGGGCATACGGCGCACCAGGAGGAGAACCAGTTGACCAGCACGGGGCGCGGCGGGGCGGCGAGGTCGGTGCTGGCAAAACCCGGCAAGCCGCCGGCGCCCGGCAGCGAGAAAGCCGGCACCGGCTTGCCCAGCAGGGGCGAGGGAAAGGCATGGGGGTCATACTGATCGGTGCGCATGCGCTCCAGCAGCGTGTACATGGCCGCGCCCCCGGCCGAGACCAGGGCCAGCGGCACCCCGAACAACAGGCGGCGGCGCAGGGGCGACATCAGACGATCCTCCGTGAGGGGGCGCCGAGGCGCAGGCGGCGGTCGGAGAGGGAAAAGAAGCCGCCGAGCGCCATGATCAGCCCGCCCAGCCAGATTTCAGGCGCCAGCGGATGCACGCTGAGCCGCAATTCGGCATTGCCGTTGGGCTCGCCCGCGAACACCGCGTAGAGATCGAGAAATCCGTTGGTATGGATGGCGGCATCCGACGTGATAACGCCTTGCGCGGAGAAGAACCGCCGCGCGGGGTGGAGCACCAGCCCATCGACGCTGATTGTGGCGATGTGCTGGTTGTAGTTGGGGCCGGGTGCCGCGGTGATCGCATCGAGCTTCCAGCTATAGCCGCCGATTTGGGCGCTTTGGCCAGGCGAGAGCACAACCACGCTTTGGCTGGCGAGTGTCATGCCGGCAATGCCCACCACCGTGACCCCAAAGCCGATATGCCCGAGCGCCGCGCCGATTTGGGCGCGCGGCAGCGCGACCAGCCGGCCGAGGGCCGCGGTGGGCGCCACGCGCCCCAGCCCAGCGCGCAAGGCCAGGTCGGTCAAGGCTGAGAGGATAACCCAAGCTCCGCCCGCCAGCCCGAGCGCGGTGATGAGATTGGTATCGGCGGTCATGGCCAGCAGCACCACCAGCGCCACCGCCCCAGCGAGCGCCAAGCGCTGGACCACCGGCGCCAGGCTGGCGCGTTTCCAGGCCAGCAGCGGCCCAGCCCCCATGGTGAGGATGATGGGCACCGAGAGGGGAATGACCGTTTGGTTAAAAAAGGGCGCGCCGACGGATAGCTGAATGCCGGTGAACAGGTTGAGTATAGGCGGGTACAGCGTGCCGGTGAACACCACCGCCGTGCTCGCCCCCAGAAACACATTATTGAGCACCAGCGCGCTTTCTCGTGAGAGGGGCGCGTAAATGCCACTGGCCGTGAGAGCCGGCGCGCGGATGGCGAACAGCAGCAGCGACCCGCCGATGGTGATGCCAAGCAGCGCGAGAATGAACAGCCCTTGGTCGGGGGAGGCGGCGAAGCTGTGCACGGAATTGAGAATGCCTGAGCGGACCAGGAACGTGCCGGTGAGCGAGAGCGAGAAGGTGGCGATGGCGAACAGCACGGTCCAGGCTTTCAGGGCTTCGCGCTTTTCAACCACGATGGCACAATGGAGCAGAGCCGTGCCGGTGAGCCAAGGCAGCAGCGAGGCGTTCTCGACGGGATCCCAGAACCAATACCCGCCCCAGCCCAGCGTGTAATAGGACCACCAGGAGCCCAGCGCGATGCCGCTGGTGAGAAAGCACCAGGACACCAGCGCCCAGGGCCGCACCCAACGGCCAAACGCGGCATCCACACGGCCTTCGAGCAGAGCGGCGATGGCGAAGGCGAACGCCACCGAAAATCCGACATAGCCGATGTAGAGCACGGGCGGATGGAAGGCGAGGCCGGGGTCTTGCAAAATCGGGTTCATGCCCTGGCCATCCTGCGGGGGGGGCCAGATGCGCGTGAACGGGTTTGAAACGGTGAGGGTGAACAGCAAAAACCCCGCCGAAACCAGCCCCAGAACGCCCAGCACCCGCGCGCGCAACGTGGCCGGCAGGTTGCCGCCCGCGACCGCCACCGCCAAACCACACAGCGAGAGGATGAGGCACCACAGCAGGATGGAGCCGTCGTGATTCCCCCATACTCCCGAGATGCGGTAGAAGAGCGGCACTTCGGCCGATGAGAAATTGGCGATGTTCTCGACCGTGAAATCCGACACCACCCCCGCCCAGACGAGCGCGCCAAAGGCGCAGGCGGCGGCGGCGAATTGGCTGATGGCCAGCAGGGGCGCGGCGGTGAGGGCGCGCGGGTCGCGCAGCAAGGGGCCAAACAGCCCGATGACCGCCTGTGCCCCCGCGATGGCTACCGCCAGCGCCAGGGCGAAATGTCCGAGTTCAGGAATCATGAAGGGCTCCCCAGCGCGTCAGGCCCGGGCGCGGGGCCGAATTTCGGGTTCCACTTGCCGGCATCCTTGAGCGATTGCGCGACATCGCGGGGCATGTAGGTCGAGCCGTGTTTGGCCAGAACCTCCTCGGCGTGAAAGGCGCCGTCGGGCTCAAGGGCGCCGATTGTTACCACACCCTGCCCGACGCCGAACAGATCGGGCAGTATGCCGGTATAAATCACCGGCACGGCGGCCTGGCCGTCGGTCACGTCGAAGCGTGTGGTCAGGCTCTCGCCGGTTTGGGTGGTTTGCACGGTGCCTGCCTCGACAATGCCGCCGAGCCGGAATGTTTCGCCCGCGGGAGGGGCGTGGGCCGCCACTTGCCGGGGCGAGAGGAAATAGGTGAGCGAGGAGGAGAACCCCACCAACGCCAGCGCGGTCGCGCCCCCAAAGCCCAGCAGCAAGGCTGAGAGCATATACAGGCGACGAGTTTTTGGCTTGATCATTACGAGGCTTCGATTTGGGCGAGGCGCTTGGTGGCTTGGCGCAGGCGCCGCCATGTTAACAAAGCGGTGGCGGCCAGAAACAGCACCGAAATGCCATAGGCGCCGTTGATGAAGGGCCATGGGTTGAGATGTTCGATCATGCGTCGCGCTCCGCGCTGGCCAGCAGCAAGGATGAGGTTTTGCGCTCCATGATGGCGGCCAGAATGCGCGCCAGCACCAGCGTGAGGAAACAGAGATAAAACCCCAGGGTGGAGACCAGCAGCGGGTAGAGCATCGATGGGTAAATCGAGGAGCCGGTGAAGGAGATGGAGTTGCCTTGATGCAGCGTGTTCCACCATTGCACAGAGAACACGATGATGGGCAGATTGACCACGCCCGCCAGTGCCAGAATGGCCCCCGCGCGATAGCCGCGCTCGCGGCTCTCAAACCCACGCACCAGGGCGATATGGCCGAGATAGAGGAAGAACAGGATCAGCACCGAGGTCAGCCGTGCATCCCACACCCAATATGTGCCCCAGGTTGGCCGACCCCAGAGCGCGCCAGAAACCAGGCACACAAAGGTAAAGCCCGCGCCCACGGGGCCGATCTCCTCGGCGGCGATATCGGCCAGCGGGTGGCGCCAGACCAGGGAGAAAAACGAGCAGAGCGCCAGCATCGCATAGCCCGACATCGACACCCAGGCGGCGGGCACATGAACATACATGATGCGCGCGGCATCGCCTTGCTGAAAATCGGCGGGTGCGAAGGCATAGCCCCACACAATGCCGGTGACCGCCAGCAGCGCCGAAACCGCGCCTAGCCAGGGCAGGATGGGGCGGGTGAACCGCGCGAAGCGGCCGGGATTGGCGAAGTAGTGCAGCCACCCCCCTTGGGTGCGGCCGCTTAAATTTCCCCGTGCCGTTCTCTCACCGGCGCTGTGCATGCTTTGCATGAGGTTGCTATAGCCTTGAGCCTGGAAAAATCAAAATCACGTCATGATATGACGGTAACACTAGAACCCGCCTGCAGGCAGCCTGAACAGGCGGGCTGTTTGGGAGCGCCGCCGGTGCGGGGACCGGCGGCGCGGTTTTTTACTTGTTCGCGATGGAGGCCAGATACGCGATCACATCCGCGCGCTGGCCGGCATCGGTCAGGCCGGCGAAGGGCATCTTGGTGCCGGGCACGGTGGCCTGGGGCGCCGCCAGGAACTTGTCGAGCGTGGCATCGTTCCAGGTCAGATGGGCGTTTTTCATCGCTGGGGAGTAGTCGTAATTAGGCTGCGACGCCGCGGGTTTGCCATACACATCCGCCAGGCTGGGCCCGATGCCCACGCCGCCCGGCTGGTTGGAATGGCACAGCGCGCATTGGCTGGCGTAAACGCTCTGCCCCGCGCTGGCTGATCCGGCAGCGTGAGCAACACCAAAACCAGCCATGCCGGCCAGTACAGCGGTGAACAGGGTTAAACGAAATTTCATGATAATTCCTTGCAGAGGGTTAGAAGGCCAGCCAGATGCCGGTGAAAATAACGTTATTGTCGCTGGCATTGCGGCCCGCGCCATCATAGTTCCGCGACAGGCCGTTGAACACAGGATAGAATGTGTCTTCGACGAACACCTTGGCGTTCATCCAGGGCATGAAGGCGGGACCGCCATTGTTCCATGGATAATAATCCAGCTCGGTGGTGAAGCTGGTGGTATTGGGCTTGCCATTGGCGTTGCCCGTGATCGGCGCCGCTGAATAGATCGCCGGATCGGCATTGCCCCAGAGGCCATTATAGGTCTCGGTGATGCCGACTTTTTGCAGGTACAGATATGAGGCGGTCAGTGTCAGCTGGTTCAGCCTGTCGGTCGGGTTCGCGGTCGCGCCCAGAGGATAGCTGGCGTTCCAATGCTGATTTTCATGCACATACAAGGCCTGTAAAGACAGGGCATGGGTGATGGTGATCCACTGGAACTGTGAATCGAGTCCGACATCGACCATTTGGTCGGACGGGCCGTGCTTGAAGCCAGACGGGTAGGGATTGTCGATGAGGCCAAGCGCGCCCGCCTCGAAGGAGCTGGCGCCCCAGCTATGCTGATAGGCAACGCGCCAATAAGGAATCACCCCAGAAATGCCGGCTTCTGGCCCAACACCCAGCGCATAGGCGGTGTGATTGGGCAGCTGGCTGTAGAAATCCGCCTCAGCATAAATCATGTCCGACGGGGTGATGTTGAGCGAGCCGTAAGCGCCCAAACCATACACGCTCTGGCCAAGCCCGCTGAGCGCCACGCTGGCGGTGCTGCCAACGGCCAATTCATCGGGAATGAACGGATACCCCCAAGCGGGCGGTGTGTTCCACAAATCGGTCACGCCGGGGTTGTTATTGAAGGTCAGGCCGACATAAGCCGGCATGCTGCCGACATCAAACGGCCGCGCGAGGCGGATATCCATATTGTCCCAGTGGAACTGATGGGCGACGCCGTCGAACGTGCCTTGGATGAACGCGCCCAGCCCGATGGGGGCATAGAGCGCGCCACCGTAAAACAGGCTGGTCTGCTGAATGGAGAGCGCGTCGTTCGACGGGTAGTCAGCCGAGAGACCGCCAGGCACATTCTGGTTGAGATAGGTGAAGCCCGCCTGTGTCATGGCGGCAAAATTCTTCAGGGTCGGCGTGTTGCCGCCGGCAACATAGCCTTCGAGTTTGAACAGCCGCCCATAGGCGGTGAGCTGCGGAAAGCCGATATGACAGGCTGAGCAGGGCTCACCTGTCTGGGCAGCGAACGCGGGAATGGCCTCAGCCCTTGGGGCGGCGGCGATGCCAGCCAGCAGCGGTAAGGCAGCCGCCATATAGCGGGATGCACGAGAACTCACGACAAGCCTCCTTATTACTTTGTCGAAACTACCCGCCAGTGACAGCGTCAAGGGCCGCATTTCGGGTCTGTTCCGCCTAAACAAAAACACCCTGCCTGACATTGACCTGGATCAATGCTTCGATTTGGAAATAATAAAGGCCTGCTCATTAAATTTCGAGATTAACCAAGGCCGTTCAGAAGTTTGGTAGGGCGGGTGGTTGGCCAAAAAAAAGCCCCCCGGCATGTGCCGGGGGGCTGATTTCGGGGCGCCAGAGTGGCGGTTTAGTTGGTCTTTTCGGCGACGCCGGCGCGCTTGCGCAGGGCGGCCACCATGTCGGGGGTGGCGTTGGGCACGCCGGTATTGCCCCAGCTGGTCCGCACATAGTTGGCGATATCGGCGATATCTTGATCCGAGAGCTGCGCGGCGAAGCTGGGCATCGGAATGGCGGTCCATGGATCAAGGCCCGCCAGCGTGGCGCCGATGATATTGTCGGGATAAGCGGCGGTCACCGAGTCGTTGCCCGCCAGGTTGGGCACCATTTGCGGCCCCATGCCCGCGCCTTGCGCGCCGTGGCAGGCGGCGCAGGTGCTGGCATAAAGCTTGGCGCCCCGCGCGATCGATGCGGTGGCGTCAGCCGCGGCGGGGGGAGGCGTTACCTGCTGGGGGGCCGTGGCGGTTTGCAGATAAAGGGCGATGTCTTGATCGTCAGACACCGGGATCTGGCTGGTCGAATGGTGGGTCATTTCCCCCATTGAGGCATAAGGCGAGCCTTTCACCAGATTCCCCTCATCGTGCAGATAGGCGACCAGATCGGCGCTGCTCCATCCGCCCACGCCTTGGGTTTTATCGGACGAGATATTGGGCGCGTAGAAGGCGTCGATCGGGGCGCCGGCGAAGGCTTTGCTGGGAATCATGGCCGAGAGGAAGTTGCGCGGCGTATGGCATTCCTGGCAGTGGCCGAGCGCTTCGGTCAGATAGGCGCCGTTCTTCATCTGGTCATTCCAGGCGGGGTTCATGTGCATGGGGCCGGCATGAAAGAACAGCATCCGCCAGCCGAGCAGCACGGGGCGCTGGTTGAACGGAAACATCATCGAGGACGGCGTGGGCGCGACCTGCACGGGCGCCAGACTGTCGAGATAAGCCTTGATGGCCATGACGTCGGCATAAGACAGCTTGGTGTACGACGTATACGGCATGGCCGGGTAGAGGAAGCGCGGGAAGACCAGCCAGTCATGGCCGGGCGCGATGCCATAATGAATGGCGTCGTAGAATTGCTTGTCGGTCCAGTTGCCGATGCCGGTGGTGGGATCGGCGGTGATGTTGGGCGAGGCCAGCCCGCCAAACGGCGTGTTCATGACCAAGCCGCCGGTGAAGGGCGCGTGGTTGGGGCCGGTATGGCAGGGGGCGCAATCGGCCGCCGCGACCAGATATTTGCCGCGCGCGATCAGGGCTGTCTGATCGGTGGGCGCGGAAAGCGAGGCGGCCGGGTAGTCGGCCGAATCATCGTTTGCGGCGGCGCCGCGCACGAAAATAACACTGCCCAGCAGCAAAACAAACGCCGCCGATGCCAGCATGAGCCGCGAAAACGGCTTAATTTTCAGGAGACGGATCATGGATAAATTTCCCTGGGGGAGGCGCAATTACATCCCGCACATGGTTTGCGCTCTTAGCTCCTTCGCGCCGCAGCGAAAAGATGTGCGTTAAAAAAAGACAATAAATTTGCCAGATCCCCCCGTGGGCATGGTTGCCTGTCTCCCGGCTTGCCGGTACATCGCGCCCATACGCCGCCGGGCGCTGTATGTGCGGTGGTGCGGAAAGCGTGTGGTGACAGACCTCCTGACAGGCAAAGAACTTTCGGTGTTTCGTGGTGAGCGGCTGGTGCTGCGTGGCGTGTCGTTGGCCGTGACGGCGGGCGGCGCGCTGGTGCTGCGCGGCGATAACGGCACGGGCAAATCGACCTTGCTGCGCACACTGGCGGGGCTCACGCCGCTGGCCGCCGGGCAGATTCTCTGGAATGGCGCGCCAGCCTTGGCTGATTTTCCGAGTCATGCCGCGCGTATCGCCTGGCTTGGGCATCTCGATGCTGTCAAACCATCTCTCTCGGTGGCCGAGCATGTCGCCGACCAGGGGGCGCTCGTCGCCGTGGGGCTTGAACGTTTCGCGGCCCTGCCGGCTCGGTTTCTCTCCGCCGGGCAGCGCCGCCGCCTTGCCTTGGCGCGGGTCGCGGCCTCGGGCCGGCCGCTCTGGTTGCTCGATGAGCCGACCACCGGGTTGGATGCCACGTCTGTCGCCCGTTTTGCCGCGCTCTGCGCTCAGCACCGCGCGGCGGGCGGCATGATCATTACCAGTACGCATATGGCGCTCGATTTACCGGGCGCCGAGGTGCTGGCGCTATGAAGCGTTTGATCGCCCGTGAACTGCGCCTGGCTTTGCGCCAAGGGGCCGACACCGCCGCCGCTCTGGTGTTTTTTATCATCTGCGGCACCATGTTCGCGTTCGGCGTGGGCCCCGACCCCGCCCTGCTCGCCGCGCTGGCGCCGGGGGTGGTGTGGGTGGCGGCGCTGCTCGCCGCGCTCTTGCCGCTGGAAAAATTATTTGGCGCCGATTTCGAGGATGGCACGCTCGATCTGCTGCTGCTCTCAGGGCTGCCAGCCTATCTGGTGGCGCTGGCCAAGGCGTGCGCGCACTGGCTCACCACCGGCCTGCCGCTGCTGCTCATGGCCGCGCCGCTCGCCGTTATGCTGCGCCTGCCTAGCCATGCGCTGCCGTTGCTGCTGGCTGGGCTGGTGCCGGGCACGCTTATTTTCTCGCTCATCGGCACGCTGGCGGCGGCGCTTACGCTCGGCGCGCGGCGGGCGGGGGTGCTGATGGCGCTGATCACGCTGCCTTTGATGATCCCGGCACTGATTTTTGGTGCCAACGCCGTTACCGCGCCGCACCCCCTGGGCGCGTTTGCCTTTCTGGGCGCCATTTTATGTCTGGCCGTGCCATTGGCGCCGCTTGCCGCCGGGGCGGCGTTGCGCGTGGCGGTGGAGTGAGCGGATAGCTCAGCTTTGTTGCAAAATATCACGCTTTTTTTGCAGATATTCCTCACGGTTGATTTCCCCGCGCGCGTAGCGGGCATCCAGCGCGTCCAGCCCCGCCGAGGCGGCGCGGTTGCTGGGCGTTGGGTGGTGCAGCGCGTGCGACGGCCATGCCATGGTGCGGAATATGAATACCAGCAGGGCCACAACCACAATCGCCCCGAAAATCATCATCAGTAAGCCTCCGCCGTTAAATCCACCCCAGCCGCCATATCCCATCATGGGTCCGCCGGCCCAGCCGCCCATCATCCAGGGGCCAGGGCCATATCCGCTCCATCCGGGCCCCTGATAGCCGGCGGCTGGGGAGCCGGCTGGCGTGTCGGCCCAGGCTTTAGCGGCGGCGAGGCTGAGGGCGAGAGCCGTGCCAACGCTCGTGCCGAGCAATTTGTTCATTGTCGTCTCCTTCGCGGCTTGCTGTCGCGCGTATGCGCTTGCAAGTGTGGCATTCCACATTTCGCGCTTTGATGCATTGATCTGGCCCAAATGGCGATGTTTTTTGGCGGTCATGCGCCTGCGGGGCTGGCGGAGATTGTGCAAATAATCCCGCCGCGCAAGCAAGCTCCTGGCGCCAAAACGCGCATCCCCTCGCGGTTGATGGCATCTATGCCGTGCGAAACCGGTTCAAAGGCAAAATATGCGTGGGTTTCCGGCACGTATAGCACCGCGTGAGCCAACGCCGCCGAGGCTCTCAGCCGCAAGCCATACCCCGCCGCCGCCTCGGTGATTTCGACCTGCCGCGCCCAGCCGTAAAAGCCGTTATCAAACCGTGCTCCGGCCAGCGCGGCGCCTTGGGCAAATTCATCGCGCCAAGTGGTTGAGCGGCGGCTGGGCAGGCCGTCGGTGCCGGTCTCCCAGTGCCCGGCGGCCCAGAAGCGCAGCCGCGTTGACAATGTGCGGGGGAAATAGAGATGATGCCCCAGCCCCGCCGGGAAGGGGCGCTTGTCATCGTTGCGCAGGCACAGGCCAATGCTCAGCCCCGTGGGCGAAAGAGTGTAGCGCTGCCAGGCGGTGTAGGCGAATGGAAAAAACGGTGTTTGTGGCAAGTCTGGCCGGTAGGTCAGGCTTAGCAGCGCGGAAGCCGGGCCGGCGCGCGCTACCTGCCAGCGCGCATATAGCGCGTTGCCGTGCAGGGCGTGGCGCGGGTCGCGCGGGTCGCGGGGCAGGGTGAAGGCCTCGCCGCCAAAGCGGAACTGTCCGCGGGCGATGCGGTTTGAGAACGGGATCAGGGGAAACGAGGCGTGATCGCGCACATCGGCGCCGTCGGGCGGGGTTTCGCGCAGTAAAGCCCGCCCCTCGTGCCACCAGCCGTGAATCGCCCCGCCCGTTTCGGGGGCCAGCCGCAGCCGCAGGGGGCCGTTTGTCAGGTCCATTGGTCGTTCTCCTGGAGCTTGGATATGGCAAATAGAACAAAATATGTAAAATAAAATTATAAATTTATTGATAAATCATAGATCGCGCGCTAAAAGAGGGCGAATGAGTGCCGATGGGCCGGGTAAAGGAAATGCCGAAAACACACGAAAAACAGGGTGCATACGCGAGTTTTTTAGGTGGCGCGGGGTCTGGAAGCCAGGTTCGCCGGGAAGCTTTCTGGGTTAAGTTGTAAAATAAGCAAAGGGCTATCGATGACATATTCCCCCGAGGCGTTCCGCGCCAGCCTCTCCGGCATCTCCGGCATATTGGTGACGCCCTTCGGCCCCGATGGCCAGCTCGCCCCCGCGCGGTTGGCGCCGGTGGTTGAGCGGGCCGTGGCGGCGGGCGTGCATATCCTCACCGCCAATGGCAACACGGGTGAGTTCTACGGTCTCACCACCGATGAGGCGGTGCGCGCCGTGCAGTTCATGGCCGAGCAGATCAATGGCCGCGCGCCGCTGCTGGCGGGCATCGGCCGCTCGATCAACGATGCCCTGACCCTCACCAAGGCTTCGCGCGCGGCGGGGGCGGCGGGGCTCATGGTGCACCAGCCGCCCGACCCGTTCGTGTCGCCGCGCGGGGTGGTTGAGTATGTCAAGCGCGTGGCCGAGGCGGGGCAGGGGTTGCCGGTGGTCATTTATCTGCGCAACGACAATATCGGCTTTGATGCCATCGAGGCACTATGCGCCATCCCCGAGGTGGTGGGCGTGAAATGGGCGACCCCCGCGCCGCTCAAACTAGCCGAGGCCATGCGCCGCGCCGACCCGTCCATCGTCTGGGTGGGGGGCTTGGCCGAAATCTGGGCGCCGGCGTTCTATGCGGTTGGGGCGCGCGGCTTCACCTCCGGGTTGATCAATGTCTGGCCTGAGCAGTCCATGGCCATTCACGCGGCGCTGGAAGCGGGGGACTATGCCGCCGCCCGCGCGCGCATCGCCATCATGGAAAGCTTCGAATCACTGCGCGCCGAGGAGGGCAACGGCACCAATGTCTCGGTGGTGAAGGCGGCGCTGGCCTTGCTGGGCGATGAGTGTGGCGCGGTGCGTCCGCCGGGCGCCTGGCCGCTCACGCCCCGCCAGCAGGCCGAGCTGGCCGCCAGCCTGCGTGCCTGGGGTCTGACCAAGTGAGCGCCGATATCGCCGCCACCTGCGCCGCCGCCGAAGCCGCGTTCGACATTTATCGCGCCCAGCCGCTCGAGGCCCGGGCTGTTTTGCTCGAGCGCATCGCCACGGAGATCATGGCGCTGGGCGAGGAGCTGATCGCCACCGTCATGGCTGAAAGCCACCTGCCGCGCGCCCGGCTGGAAGGCGAGCGCGGCCGCACCTGCGGGCAGCTCGGCCTGTTGGCCAGCATAGTGCGCGCCGGCCGGTTTCTCGATCTGCGCCACGACCCGGCCCAGCCCAGCCGCCAGCCCGCGCCCCGGCCCGATCTGCGCCTGCGTAACATTCCGCTTGGCCCCGTGGCGGTGTTTGGCGCCAGCAATTTCCCCCTCGCCTTCTCGGTGGCAGGCGGAGACACCGCCTCCGCCCTGGCGGCGGGCTGTCCGGTGGTGGTGAAAGCCCATCCCGCCCACCCCCAAACCTCGCGGCTGGTGGCGGGGGCCATCGCGCGCGCCGTGTCGGCAACTGGGCTGCCGGCGGGTTTGTTCGCCCTGGTCGAGGGCGAGGGCACCGAGCCCGGCACGGCTCTGGTCACCAATCCGCACATCAAGGCGGTGGGCTTCACCGGCTCGCGCGCGGGCGGCTTGGCGTTGGCCGCGCTCGCCCGCACGCGGCCTGAGCCAATCCCCTTTTACGGCGAGCTGAGCGCGGTCAATCCCGTGCTGCTGCTGCCCCATGCGCTCAGCACGCGGGGCACGGCGCTGGGCGCGGGGTTCGCCGCCTCGCTCACGCTGGGGGCTGGGCAGTTCTGCACCAATCCCGGCTTGGTGCTGGCCATTGAAGGCGAGGGGATGGAGCGCTTCATCGCCAGCGCCCGCGCGGCACTGGCGGGCACGGCCGCGCAACCCATGCTCACGCCCGGCATCGCGGCGGCCTATGAGCGCGGCGTGGCCGCCCGCGGCGCGCATAAATCGCTCGCGCCGCTGGCCAATTTTGCCGGTGGCGCGCTGTTTGGCGTCTCGGCCGCCGATTTTTCATCCGATCCGCATCTGAGCGAGGAGATTTTCGGCCCCGCCGCCCTGCTGGTGCGCTGCGCCAGCGCCGCCGAACTCTGCGCCGTGATCGAGGGGCTGGACGGCCAGCTGACCGCCACCCTGCACATGGATGAGCCGGACCACCCGCTGGCCCGCATGTTGCTGCCAAGCCTCGAGCGCAAGGCCGGGCGGATTTTGGCCAATGGCTGGCCCACGGGGGTCGAGGTCGCGCACGCCATGGTGCATGGCGGCCCGTTTCCCGCCACCACCGAGAGCCGCACCACCTCGGTGGGCGGCAAAGCCATAGAGCGGTTTCTTCGCCCCGTGTGCTATCAGGATCTGCCGGCCGCGCTGCTGCCCGAAGAGTTTAGTCAAAATCTGCCCTGCCTGATTGACGGCAAGGCCGCATAAAACGAGGACGCCATGACCACCCGAAAACGCCCCCAAGATCTGCGCTCGGCCCGCTGGTTCGGCCCGGCCGATCTGCGCTCCTTCGGCCACCGCTCGCGCGCCATGCAAATGGGCTATTCGCCCGAGGAATGGACCGGCAAGCCCGTGATCGCCATCCTCAACACCTGGTCCGACCTCCAGCCCTGCCATTCGCATTTTAAAACCCGGGTCGAGGATGTGAAGCGTGGCGTGCTCATGGCCGGCGGCTTCCCCGTCGAGCTGCCGGCGCTGTCATTATCCGAGAGCTACCTCAAGCCCACCTCCATGCTCTATCGCAACATGCTGGCCATGGAGGCCGAGGAGCTGCTGCGCGCCCATCCCGTCGATGGCGTGGTGCTCATGGGCGGGTGCGATAAAACCACGCCCGCCCTGCTGCTGGCCGCCACCAGCATGGATCTTCCCGCCATCTTCGTGCCCGCCGGGCCGATGCTGCGCGGCAACTGGCAGGGCAAGGTGCTCGGCTCGGGCTCGGATAGCTGGAAATACTGGGACGAGCTGCGCGCGGGCAAAATCACCGAGACGGACTGGGCGGGCGTCGAGGCCGGGATCGCGCGCTCTTACGGCACCTGCATGACCATGGGCACGGCCAGCACCATGACCGCCATCGCCGAGGCGGTGGGCATGGTGCTGCCGGGCGGCTCCTCGGTGCTGGCGGCCGATGCCGGGCATATCCGCCTGGCCTCTGAGTCGGGGCGCCGGATCGTCGAGGCGGTGTGGGAGGATTTGCGGCCCAGCCGTATCCAGACCCGCGCGGCGTTTGAGAACGCCATCATGGTTGCCATGGCCATGGGCTGCTCGACCAACGCCATCATCCACCTCATCGCCATGGCGCGCCGGGCGGGGCAGGAGATCGGGCTCGATGATTTCGAGCGTTATTCGCGCCTGATCCCGGTTATTGGCAATGTCCGCCCCACGGGCAGCACCTATCTCATGGAGGATTTCTTCTATGCGGGTGGCATATTGGGGCTGATGACCCGGCTGCGCGCTCATCTCCATCTCTCCTGCCTCACCATCACCGGCCGCACGCTAGGCGAAAACATAGAGGGCGCGCGGGTTTATAACGACGATGTCATCCGCCCGCTCGATAATCCCATTTACGGTGAGGGCTCGCTCGCCGTGCTCAAGGGCAATCTGGCGCCGTCGGGCGCGGTCATCAAGCCCGCCGCCATGGATCAGAAATTCCTCAAACATTCTGGCCCCGCCGTGGTATTTGACGATTATCCCAGCCTAAAGGCGGCGGTCGAGGATGAAAGCTGGGACATCACCGCCGACCATGTTCTGGTGTTGCGCAATGCCGGGCCGCAGGGTGGGCCGGGCATGCCTGAATGGGGCATGCTGCCGATGCCCAAAAAACTGCTCAAACAAGGCCACCGCGACATGCTCAGACTTTCGGATGCGCGCATGAGCGGCACGTCTTACGGGGCCTGCGTGCTGCATGTGGCGCCCGAGAGTTTTGTGGGCGGGCCTTTGGCTTTGCTGCGCACGGGCGATATGGTGAGCATCGACGTGGAGGCGCGTGAAATCCGCATGGAAGTCTCGGACGAGGAACTGGCCGCGCGCCGCGCCGCCTGGGTGGCGCCCGGGAAACGCTATGAACGCGGCTATGGCTATATGTTCTCCAAACATATCCAACAGGCCGATGAAGGCTGCGACTTCGACTTTCTGCGCAGCGATTACGGTGCCCCGGTGCCAGAACCGGCCATTTACTGAAACCATCAAAAGTTTTTGGGGGTGTGGGGTGTTTTTTTAAAAACACCCCACGAAACTTGAGGGGGCTTTTTGAAAAAAGCCCCCCTCAAACTCCCCCAAAAAACTTTTATAAATTCTTCTTATAATCCTCGAATTTCCGTTCCCATTCAGGGTCGGTCGGTGGGTAGAGGCCGAGCACCGAAGCCCCCTCGCGCACCCGCGCGGTGACATAATCCTCAAACAGCGTCATCGCCGTCGCCTCCTCGGCGATCTCATCGGCCAGATGGGCGGGAAGCACCATCACCCCATCGGCGTCGCCCACCAGCACATCGCCGGGAAACACCGGCGCGTCGCCGCAGCCGATCGGGTCATTGATGGCAATCGCATGGTGCAGGGTCAGGTTGGTCGGCGCGCTGGGCCGGGCGTGATAGGCGGCAAACCCCATCGCGGCGATTTCGGCGCTGTCTCTGAAGCCGCCATCGGTCACAATCCCGGCGGCGCCGCGGCTCATCAGCCGGGTGACCAAAATCGCCCCGGCCGAGGCCGCGCGTGCATCCTTGCGGCTATCGATCACCAGCACCGCGCCTGACGGGCAGGTTTCTATGGCCTGGCGCTGCAAATGCCCACGGTCGCGAAAGGCGGTGAGCGGGTTCAAATCCTCGCGCGCGGGAATATAGCGCAGCGTGAAAGCCTCGCCCACCATGCTGTGATGGGGCGGGCAGAGCGGCGTCACGCCTTGAATGGCCTGGTTGCGCAGGCCGCGCTTGAAGAGCGCGGTGGCGATGGTGGCCGTGCTTACTTTGGCGAGTGCCGCGCGTGTTTCTGGTTTGAGCATGGTTTCCTCACGAAAAAAGCCGGGCGCGTGGGCACCCGGCAAGTTGGTCGGCAAGCTGGGAGCCGTGGGTCAGAAGGTTACCTTGGTCTCGAAGCCAAAGACCCAGGCATTGGGAATGTGTGTGTAGGAGAAGGTGCCCGGATTCATGACATATTGCACGTTGGGGTGAATGAGCAGCCAGGGGGTGGCCTGGAGCCCATAGCCCGCTTCAAGCACGCCCTCGCCGTTGGAGAGATTGGCCAGGCCGGTGGCTTCCTCGCGGTCGAGTTTGCGCTGATTCACCACCGCGCGCACATAACCAATATTGATATAGTCATTCGGCCTGGTGGCGAACGGCCCCTGGGCGATGAGCGCCGCCAGCCACGTGCCCTGGAATACGGCGGTGGTGGGGTCGGAATAAGAGACCTGCGCCAGCGCGATCAGTCCGCGCTCGGCGGTGCCGTCGAAGCTCCAGATCATCTGGTCGGCCAGCGCGTAAAACCCATAACGCCCCTGGTCGAGTTCGCGGCTGTTGGTCACGTCGGTGGCGTTTGACGTATCCCAGTAGCCGCCGACCTTATAATGGCCCGGCAGGCCGCCGAGCGAGGCGGTATAGCCCAGCTCGACCGGAATAATCACCCCGGTGCCGCCAGAGGTGCTCACCTTCAGCCCGTTGCCGGGGTTGGTGTAGGTGGCATTGGCCTGGAACAGCCCGGTCTCGAAATACAGGTCCTTGGTCGGCATCAGCTTGATGCGCCCGCCCCAGCGGGCTTGCGGGTTGTCGGCCCAGCCATTGGTGCTGGCGGGCAGGTTTTGCGGATGGGCGCAGAAGCCCACATTCTGGAAATCGCACCCAAGCCCGGTGCCGGCGAAATCATTGCCCATCGGGTAGAAGCCGCCCTTGGCGTCGAGGAAATCGCCGGGAAATTTCTGCTCATAGGAAAGTTCGGTCACGCGCTGGGTCTCGCCGGCGCCGTAAACTTCTTGCACGCCGAGCTTGTTGCCGATGAAATCGGAGCTGGCCGAACGCCCGGCCCGCTGGTTGAAGCCGATTGTGATGGTGCCGCCCGGCAGGCCGAACAGCTTGTCAGTGTCGATCATGGCGTTTTCATAAAATTGCGAGGCGATGCCGTTGCCCGTGCGCTTGCCGCCCGACATCACATCGGCGAATTCGCCGACATAGCCGCCCTTGAAGGTAATGCCGGCATCGGCCAGGCGTGTGCGGCCGCCATTCCAGTTGCCGGTCATGGTCGGCTGGTTCAGCCAGTCCCGCAGGCTTTGCGCGTGGGCGCCGGCCCCCAGCCCCAGCGCGGCGCAGCCGGCGAGCAGTAAGGCGCGGCACACTGGCCGCTGGTTCACGTTCGTCTGGGCTTTCATGAATTTTCTCCCGGTTTCTGGGCTGGCTCTGCGGCTGCCCTGAGATTTGGTACAAATATGACCAATAATTGTCAATTTAAATTATGACCAATTTTACAAAAACAAGAGCATGCTGTTTGGTAATCGAGGTAAAATTTCGATATTTTGGCGCTGAATTAGATATTTTTTAATCTGATTTGCTGCGAATCTGTACTCTGATTGTGATTTA
Source organism: Pseudomonadota bacterium (assembly GCA_021809435.1). Taxonomy (GTDB): domain Bacteria; phylum Pseudomonadota; class Alphaproteobacteria; order Acetobacterales; family Acetobacteraceae; genus Acidocella. The sequence continues at coordinate 63,760 of JAKBAD010000006.1, forward strand.
AGGGGAGGGGTTGTAGAAAAGTGGTAATTTGAATTGACAGATTTTGGTTATTTTTGTCATATACAAATCCGCCTTCGCCTGTCCTATGGGGCGGGGGTAAAACCACAACAGCCCGCAGACCGGGTAGAATGGGAAACGATCGAATGACCAATAACACAGTATCACGCCGCGGCGTGCTGGGGGGTATGGCCGCGGTGGCGATGGCCGATTTGGCGGCCCGCGCGGCCCGCGCGGCGGCGCCGGCTTTGCCGTCTGCCCCGGTGTCCTTGAGCATCGTCGATGTCGCGGGCACGCTTGAACTGACCCGGCCGGCGTTTGATGCCTATCTCAAGGCCAAGCCGCATCTGGTTTCGTCCATCAATTACAGCAAGGCCCCGGCGCCCGAACTGCCGGGCAAGCTCAAGGCCGAGCAGGCCGCTAAGCGCCTGGATATCGACATGGTGCTCACCGGCATCGACGCGCTGTCCGCCGGGCTCAAACAGGGCATCTGGGAGCCGCTCTTCCCCAACTATGCCGACGTGCTGCCCGCGCCCGCCAGCATCTATCAGCCCCACGCGCTCGAGATGCAGCAATTCGCCCAGAATCAGGCGCTCGAGGTGGTATTCTGCCCGGCGGGCCCCCTGCTCGAATATAATCCCGCCCTGGTGCCTACGCCGCCCACCACCACCGCCGCCCTGCTGGCCTGGGCGCAGGCCAATCCCAAGCAGTTCATTTATGCCCGTCCGGCCAATTCCGGCCCGGCGCGCATCTTCCTCATGGGCCTGCCCTATCTGCTGGGCGATAAAAACCCCCGTGACCCCAAAAATGGCTGGGACAAGACCTGGGCCTATCTGGCCGCGCTCGGCAAGACCATTGAATATTACCCCTCGGGCACCGGCGCGGTGATGCAGGAGCTGGGCTCGGGACTGCGCGCCATGACCCCCACCCAAACCGGCTGGGACATCAACCCCCGCGCGCTCGGGGTGGTGCCGGCCTCGGTGCAGGTCACCAAGTTCGACAATCAGATCATCGTCTGCGACGCGCAATACATGGCCATCCCCAAGGGCGTCGAGCCCGGCAAGCTGGCCGTGCTGCTCGATCTGATGAACTTCATGCTCCAGCCCGCCCAGCAGGCGGTCACCTACGACAAGGGCTATTTCTACCCCGGCCCAGCGGTGAAAAACGTGCCGCTCTCCATGGCGCCGGCGTCGAGCCAGCAGGTCATCGCCACCTATGGCCGCCCCTGGTACGATGACATGATCGCCACGGCGCCCACTTACATGCCTCTGGCGGCCGATGATCTGGTCTATGCCCTGGCCCGCTGGGACCAGCAGATCGGCGTCATCACCGCCTCGTAAAGAAACGACCAAGGGAGTTCACAACCAATGACCATTTCCGCCAAGAATTTCCGGGAGCTGCGGCTCGACCACATGCGCCGGGATTTCGGGGGTATGAACGCGCTGCGCGATATTACGCTCACCATCAAGCGCGGCGAGTTCATCGCTCTGCTCGGCCCCTCGGGCTGCGGCAAGTCAACGGCGCTGAACTGCCTGGCCGGGCTGCTGCCGCTCTCGGGTGGCAGCATCTGGCTTGATGACACGCGCATCGACCATCTCAAGCCCGAAGAGCGCGGCTTTGGCATGGTGTTTCAGAATTACGCCCTGTTTCCGCATATGAGCCTGCGCAAGAATATCGGCTTCGGGCTCAAGATGCAGAAACGCCCGCAGGCCGAGATCGATGCCAAGGTCGAGGAGGCGCTGGCCCTGGTGCGGCTCTCCAAACAGGCCGACAAGCTGCCCGGCCAGATCTCGGGCGGCCAGCAGCAGCGCGTGGCCATCGCGCGCGCCATTGTCGTCGAGCCGCCGCTGGTGCTCATGGATGAGCCGCTCTCCAACCTCGACGCCAAGCTCCGCCTCGAGATGCGCGCCGAAATCCGGCGCATCCACAACATGATCGGCTGCTCGACCATTTACGTTACCCACGACCAGGATGAAGCTCTCTCTTTGGCCGATCGCATCGTCGTGCTGCGCGATGGCCAGATGCGCCAGGTCGGCACACCCCAGGAGCTTTATGCCCGCCCGGCGCACGCCGATGTCGCCGAGTTCATGGGCTATCGCAACATCCTCAAGGCCGAGGCGGAGACCGAGCAAAATGGCCGGCTGACCATGCGCCTCGGCGGCGCCAAGCTCGAAGGGTTCGCCGTCGAGCCCGGCCATGGACGCGAGGTCATCGCGGCGCTCCGCCCCGAAGATCTCACCCCCGCCAATGATGGTCCGATCGCGGCGGCGGTCGTCTCGGCCGAGTATCGCGGGCGCGATTTCTACGGCCTCGCCCGCACGCAAGAGGGGCTCGATCTCTGGTTCCGCTCCGAGCTCTCGGTCCAACCGGGCGAGCAGCTCCGCCTCGGCGCCCCGGCCGAGCGTGTGCTGGTCTATGCGGGTGCGGCGGCATGAGCGCGGCCATGGACACCATTCCCCTCATCGCCCCGGCCACGCCGGACCGCGACAGCCTGAAGCGCCGCTTAGAGCGCGCCGGGTTCGATGCCATCACCCTCCTGCTGCTGCCCGCCGTGCTGTTCGTGGTGGTGTTGTTCGTCTATCCGGCGCTCTATGGCTTCTGGCTCTCGCTGCACCCCATGAATGGCGGCGGCTGGCTCGCCAATTACATCGCGTTTTTCTCAGACCCGTATGTATATGGCACCATCATCACCACCCTCGAGCTGGCGGTGCCGGTCACGCTGGTCAATCTCGCGCTCAGCGTGCCCATCGCGCTGCGCGTGCGCCACATGCGCCACCAGCGCCTGCTCACCACGCTGCTGGTCATTCCGGTCACGCTGGGCACGGTGCTCACCGCGCAGGGCATGCTCAATTATTTCGGGCCGCTCGGCTGGTTCAACCGCGTGCTCATGTCGCTGCATCTCATCCATATGCCGGTGCGGCTCGTGCATAATTTCACCGGCGTGTTCCTCTCGCAAATCATTGGCGGCTTTCCGTTCTGCTTCATGCTGGTGCTCTCTTACGTCACCGGCATCGACCCCTCGCTCGAAAACGCCGCCGCCATGCTGGGCGCGCGCGCGGCCCAGCGGTTCCGCCACATCATTCTGCCGTTGCTGGCGGCGGGGCTGGCCATCACCTTCTGTCTGGCCTTCGTGCAGGCCTTCTCGGTGTTTCCCTCGGCGGTGCTGGTGGGCGCGCCGTCTGGCCCCACGCGCGTCATCGCCATCGCGGCGTTTCATGCGGCTTACGAGGAATATGACTACTCCATGGGCTCGGCCATCGCCATCATCATGGGGTTTGTCCAGATCATCGTGGTCGCGCTCGTCATGTGGATCAGCTCTCTCTTCTATCGCGGCCCGGCCGGCGGCGGGAAAGGCTAATAATATGTTTGCGACCTCTGATATCGGCGGCAAGCTCTGGCGCATTGGCGTGTGGGCGGTCGTGGGGTTCTTTTTGCTCAACCTGGCGGGCATCATCGCCAGCGTGGTGGTTGACAGTCTCGGCACCTCCTGGTTCGGCACTTGGCTGCCCGATGGCTTCACCACCCATTGGTACAGCGATGCCTGGTCCGGCTTCCAGCTCGGCGGCGTGCTGCAAGTCACGCTCGAAGTGGCGGGCGCGGTTATTCTGGGCTCGGCCATTCTGGGCGTGCCCGCGGCCTATGCGCTGGCGCGGCGGGAGTTCCCTGGCAAAAAGCTGGTCATGCTGCTGTTTGTGCTGCCGCTCATCATTCCGCCCTTCACCTACGGCATACCGCTGGCCTCGGTGCTCTACCAGTTCGGCCTGGGCGGCACGCTCACGGGTGTTATTCTGGCCAACCTGATGCCCAGCGTGCCCTTCGTCATCTTCATCCTGGTGCCCTTCATCGAGCAGATCGACCCGCGCGTCGAAGCGGCCGCGCGGGTGTTTGGGGCCGGCACGTGGGATCTCTTCCGCCGGGTCATGGTGCCGCTGCTCATGCCCGGCATTCTGGCGGCGCTGGTGCTGGTGCTGGTACGCACCATCGGGCTGTTCGAGCTCACCTTCCTCACCGCCGGGCCCGATAACCAAACGCTGGTGGTGGCGCTTTATTATTCGGTGTTCGCGGCCGGCATCCGCGCCACCCAGTCCATCGACTCCATGGCCGTGATTTACATGGTCACCAGCCTCATCTGTCTCATCGTCGCGCTGCGCTTCGTCGATCCCACCCAAATCGTCGGCCGCGCCAAAAAAGCGGAGGCGCATTGATGCCCAGCCCTCGCATCACCCTCACCGGCGCGGGCGGCGCGCTCGGGCTGGTGCTGCGCCCGCGCCTGCTGGCGCGTGGCGCGGCGCTCACCTCGGCGGGGCATCGCTGCCCCGCGCCCCTCTCGCCCGATGAGCGCGTGCTGGGCGGCGATTTGCGCGACGATGCGGTGGTCGATGCCGCGCTCGCGGGCGCCGAGGTGGTCATCCATATGGCGGGCAGCTCGGTCGAAAAACCGCTCGCCACCATCATCGAGAACAACCTCGTGGCGCTGCAGCGCGTTTATGAGGGCGCGCGCCGCCATGGCGTGAAGCGCGTGGTGTTCGCCTCCTCCAACCACACCATCGGCATGTACCGGGCGGGCGAGCGGCTCAAACTCTCCGACCCCGTGCGCCCGGATGGCAATTACGGCCTCTCCAAGGTCTGGGGCGAGGCCATGGGGCGGCTTTACCACGATAAATTCGGCATCGAGACGGTGTGCCTGCGCATCGGCTCGGCCATCGAGCGCCCGACCGAGCCGCGCCACCTCGCCACCTGGCTGGGCTATGAAGACCTCGAGGAGCTGGTCTGGCGCGCGGCCACCGTGCCGGGCATCGGGTTTCTCACCATCTGGGGCGTCTCGGCCAATACCCGCGCCTGGTGGGATAATGGCGAGGCCGCCGCCCTTGGCTACCAGCCCCGCCAGAATGCCGAGGATTATGCCGCCTCGCTGCCGGCTTCGCCCGTCTGGTCCCACCAGGGCGGCGCTTTTGCTCCGGCCGATGTGACATGAACTTCACCCCCATCCCCGGCACCGAAGCCGCCCTCGCCGAATCCCCGGTCTGGGATGACCGCCAGGGCGCGCTGCTATGGGCCGATATTCCGGTGGGCACCATTCATGAGCTCACCCTCGCCACGGGGGCGCGGCGTACATGGGTGCTGTCTGGCCCCATTGGCAGTTTCGGTCTGTGCGAGGATGGCCGCCTGATCGTCGCCCGGCGCGAGGAGGTGGGGGTTCTCGACCGCGACAGCGCCGCCTATGCCCCGCTCGCCCGCCTGCTGCCAGCGGGCGCCCCGCAGCGGCTGAACGATGGCAAGGTCGGCTCCGATGGCGCCTTTTGGGTCGGCGCCATGGATGACACGCCGCAAAAACGCCCCATCGCCGCGCTTTACCGGGTGGATGGGGCAGGGCGCGTCGAGGTTAAGCGCGCCGGGCTGATCACCTCCAACGGCCTGGCCTTCGCCCCCGATGGCCGGGCGCTCTACCATTCCGATTCGCGCGGCTGCTGGATCGAGCGCTACGATCTTGACCCCGCCACCGGCGCGCTCTCGGGCCAAACCCGCATCGCCTCCCCCGGCGAGCAAGACGGCCGCCCCGATGGCGCCACCATCGACGCCGAGGGCTGCTATTGGAGTGCCGGGGTCTCGGCCGGCTGCCTCAACCGCTATGCCCCCAACGGCACGCTCCTGGCGCGTTACCCGCTGCCCGCGCCCGCGCCCACCATGCCCTGCTTCGGCGGGGCTGACCTGCGCACCTTGTTCGTCACCTCGCTCAGCCCCGCCACGGGCGGCACGGGGCTGGTGATGGCGGCCCCCGCGCCGGTGGCGGGCGTGGCGCCCTGGCGCTTCGCCGCCCGGATGAAATAGTGTAAACCGCCATGACCAGCTGGAAGGAGCGGCGCGTGACCGGGTCTGTGATACGCAAACCAATGCAGGAGGTGCTGTTGGAGAAAAGCCAGTCCGGCCCCGCCGGGTTTGTGCTCAACAAGCGCCAGAGCATGGGCGATCAGCTCTATGGCCAGATCCTCGAGCAGATCACTTCGGGCCGCCTGCCCGAGGGCACGCGGCTGCCCGCCGAGATCGAGCTGTGCAAGATGTTCGGCGTCTCGCGCCCCGTGGTGCGCCAGGCGCTGCAACGGCTGCGGGCCGATGGGCTGGTGCATGCCCGCCAGGGCTCGGGCACGTACGTCATGGCCCGCCCGGCCGAGCGCCTGTCGAGCTTCGCCGAGCCCCAGCGCATCGCTGAATTTCTGCGCTGCGTCGAGGTGCGGCTGGTGCTCGAGGGCAGCGCCGCCCGCTTCGCCGCCGAGCGCCGCTCACCGGCGGAGATGCAGGCTATCGAGATTGCCCATGATCTGTTTGCCCAGGAGGTCGCGCGCGGGCAGCTCAGCCCGCAGGGTGATCTCGCGTTTCACATGGCGGTCGCGGCGGCTAGCAATAATGATTTTTACCCCCTGCTGCTCGAGCATCTGCACGAGGCGCTGGAAGGGTTCATGAATATCTCGCTCTCCCTCACCCGCACCAGCCCGCGCGAGCGCGCCAGCGCCGTGCTGCAGGAACATGCGCTGATTGTCGAGGCGATCCGCGTGCAAGACCCCGATGCCGCCGAGGTCGCCATGAGATTCCACATCACCCAGGCGCGCCGGCGCATGATCGATCGTAACCGCGACTGATCTTCGCGCGCTGCGAATTTGCGAGGTGTGCGCAAAAACGCAACGAGCGCGCCGAGGACTTTTTGTCATGCTATTGATTTTTAATGGCTTTATTGTGGCATGAGGCTTGCGTTGACCTCTCCAGCCGTGACGTTTTGCACGCGCGGCACAGAGCTGGGGAGGTAAAAATGGTGGATTTGGTAATTATTGATCGTGCCGGTAGCGCGCACGAATTTTCAGCGCCCGGCGGGGGCTCGCTAATGGAAGCGGTGCGAGCCCAGGGTATTTATGACATCAAGGCCCTGTGCGGTGGCAGCTGCTCCTGTGCCACCTGCCATGTTTATGTTGAGGCCAGCGGTCCACTGAAGCCGATGAGCGAGGACGAGAACGACCTGCTCGACGGCGTTTCAGAGCGGCGGGAAGGCTCGCGCCTCGCGTGCCAGATCGTCCTGGCCGAGGGCATGGCGCCGCTGCGCGTTACCATCGCCCCCGAGGAGTGAGACATGCCAGAGGCCGGGCTTCTTATCGTTGGCGGCGGTCAGGCGGGCGCCACCGCGGCCATCACCTTGCGCCAGCTCGGCTTCACGGGCGGCATCACCATCCTCGAGGCCACCGGCGCGCCGCCCTATGAGCGCCCGCCACTCTCGAAAGATTATATGCAGGGTCAGCGCGGGTTTGAGAGTTTCCTTATTCGCCCGGCCGCGTTTTGGGCGCAGCAACAGATCACCTTGCTCACCAATGCCCGCGTCGCTGGGTTGGATGCGGCGGCGCGCACCGTTATTTTGCAAGATGGCCGCGTGCTGTCATTCACCACCCTGCTCTGGACGGCGGGCGGCACACCACGCCGCCTGACCTGCCCCGGCGCGGCGCTCGATGGGGTGTTTACCCTGCATGACCGCGAGGATGCTGATGCGCTCATCGCCCGCCTTGCCTTTCCGCGCCGCGTGGCGGTGGTGGGCGGTGGGTATATTGGGCTTGAAATGGCCGCGGTGCTCAGCAAGCAAGGCCACCATGTCACCGTGCTGGAAGCCCAGGAGCGCGTGCTGGCCCGTGTGGCGGGCGAGGCGCTCTCGCGGTTTATGGAGGCCGAGCACCGCGCCCATGGTGTGGATGTGCGCCTTGGCGCGCAGCTGGCCGAGATTACCGGCGCCGCTGGTAAGGTCACCGGCGTGTGCCTGGCCAATGGCGAGAGGTTGGTGGCCGATCTGGTCGTCACCGGCATTGGCATTGTGCCACAGGTGGCGCCGTTGCTGGCGGCGGGTGCCATGGGGGGCAACGGGGTGGATGTGGACGAGTTTGGCGCCACCAGCCTACCGGGTATTTATGCCGCTGGCGACTGCGCGCGCCACCGCAACCGCTATGCGGGCAATGCCTGGATCCGGCTCGAATCGGTGCAAAACGCCACCGACCAGGCCATTGCGGCCGCCCACGCCATTGCGGGTCAGCCCAAGCCCTACACCGCGTTACCCTGGTTCTGGTCAAACCAGTATGATCTGCGCCTGCAAAGCGCCGGCCTCTCTTTGGGGCACGACATGGCGCTGGTGCGCGGCGATATGGCCAGCCGCAGCTTCTCAATCCTGTACCTGCGCGAAAACCGCCTGTTGGCGCTCGATTGCGTGAATAACGCCCGTGATTATGTGGGCGGCAAGGCGCTTATCGCCGTGGGCACGCCGCTCGACCTCGCGCGCGCCGCCGACCCCGCCGTCGCGCTCAAGTCGCTCGCCGCCGCATAGCGCGGGTGTTGTGGGAAAGAGACGCCGGCGGCTTGACGGTTTGGCATTTGAGGAAAAGCCGTCAAGCCTTATTTTGGCGCGTAATTTCAACCGCCTGATCTGAAAATTCCGGGTCCGATCAGACGGTTGTTGCTCTACCCGTCGAGCCGCCGGAGCTTGCGGATCAGCGTCGCGCCATCGATGCCCAGATGTTTCGCGGCCTCGCGCTTCGAGCCATATGTCTCCATGGCTTGGCGGATGATCCGGTCCTCGAACGTGGCGGTCATGTCCTTGAGCGTGCCGGTCATGGGGGGGGCGGCGGGCTCGGACGATGCCGTCAGCGCCATATTGGCCAAATGCTCAAGCCCGGCTACCTCGTCGGCCACAATGTCGAGATAATCGATCATTCCCGCCAGCTCGCGCACATTACCGGGCAATTTAGCCGCCAGCAGGGCGGCGCGGCAGGCGGGGGTCAGGCGCAGCCTGGGTTCGCGCCCAGCATTCACCCGCGCCAGTAATTCATCCAGCAGGGCCTCGCGGTCGGGGCGCTCGCGCAGCGGCGGAATGGTGACGGGGAAAGTGGCGATTCGGTAGAACAGATCGCCCCTGAACGCTCCCACCGCGATCATCTGTCGTAAATCGCGGTTGGTGGCGGTGATCACGGTGGTTTCGATGCGCTTGGCGCTGGCCGAACCTACCGGCTGGATGGTACTGTCTTCCAGAAATTTCAGCAGCTTGGCCTGAGACGAGGGCGGGATTTCCCCCACCTCGTCGAGAAACAGCGTGCCGCCCCGCGCGGTTTCTATAAATCCCCGCTTGCCCGCCTGCAGGGCGCCGGTAAAGGCGCCGCGCTCGTAGCCAAACATCTCTGATTCAAACAACGTCTCGGGGATGCTGCCGCAATTCACATGCACAAACGGCGCCTCGCGCCCGGCGGCCTGGTCGTGGATATGGCGGGCTATGGCGGTTTTGCCAACGCCGCTCTCACCCAGCAGCAAAATGCGCACCCGCCGCCGGTAGGCGCGCGCCGCCCGCTCCACCGGCTCTTTCAGGCTGGGGGGGAGCAGCAGGCCGGGCTCGTCGGCCGCCCGCGCCGCGCCCCGGCCCGGGCGCGCGCCGAGCGCCTGGGGTTCGCCCGCCCGCACAATGTAGAACACATGGCCGCGATACAGCTCGTTGGAGGCCAAAATGCGGCGCTGCACGGGCAGGCACCGCCCATCGGCATGGGCCACCAGCCGCGCCGCGCCATCATTGCGCCGCGCATCTTCGGGGGCTTCCTCCAGCGTCCAGCCCGCGCGGCGTAGCACCAGGCTGAGCGGCAGGCGGAGCGCGGCGGCTGTTCCCAGCAGCCGCTCCATGGCGGTGTTGAGAAACGCGATATTTTCGTCGGCATCAACCGCCAGCATCGGGTCGGGTAGCAGCGCGGCCACGGCCTGAAATGCCGGGGTCTCCAGCAGCGCGGCCAGGCTCGCCTCGGGCACTGTCTCTTGGCCGCGTATGCTGACGCGGAACGGGCTGATTTCGCGCGGTGCCGTCATGACGCGGCCCCGCCCAGCCGGCAATTGCCCCAGATGCGGTAGAGCAGCCCGTCGCGGATCTCGGCGCGGACATCGTTTTCCAGCACCACCCAGGTGCCGTCATGGCGCCGGTCCGAGGACAGGGCGGCATCGATGCGATAGTCGGATTCGATGATCTGGCGCACGAAGGCCTCGTTCTCGGGCGTGCGCGGCCAGTAGAGCCGCACATCGAACGAGCGGAACGCGCCCGGATCGGGCAGGCCGTAAAGCCATTGCATGGCCGGGTTGGCGATGCGCCAGATCGAGCGGTTCTCGAAAATCTGGTCAACCACCCCCTCGCGCTCGCGGTTGGTATCGACGGGCTCGAGAAACTCGATGCACCAATGCGCCTCGCTGGCGTCGCTGATGATGCGGCTGAGCAGGTCGTTATCGGCGCGCAGCGCGTCATAGGTCTGGCCGACATGGCCCATGGCGAGCTTGAGCAGCCGGAAATGCGGCTGCCCTTGGTACTGGGTTTTGCGGCAGCGGGCGATGGTGCGGATTTCACGTCCCGCCTGCCCGACCAGGGTGAGTTCGAGCGTGGTCACAAATCCTTCGGGCAGCGGGCGCGCGTGCAAATCGCGCAAGCGGGCCGCGGCGTCTGGGGTGTAGCAGGCCTCAACCGGCACACCGCCCGTGACGGCCAGCCCCAGCGCCTCGGCCTGGGTGTCGTTCATCCAGCAGATCTCGCCGTTCTGGTCGATCAGGTCGATCAACAGATCGGCGCCGAATTCATCCCAGCCCGGTTCACGGGCGGGCGCGCTTAGCTGGTTGTCGTCGTGCGGTGTTGCCACGCTACCCCCTTGGGCCGGAGTATAGGGTGCCCGGCGCCGTGCCGCTACTGGCGCCGGGCACAGCCTCAAGCCGGGGAACGAAGGCCGAGGCTGTAACGAAGAAAATTCTCGACCATTTGCTGGCAGTTGGGGATGAAACTGTAGCGGCGCGACTGCGCGGGATCGAGTTCGGCCCAGCAGGTGGCCATGCGGTCGCAGGTGGTTTCGGGGTGAAACTGCACCGACACCCAACCGCCGCCGTAATCGAGCGCCGCGCAGGGCAGGGCAGGGCGCGTGGCCAGCACGGTGGCACCCGGCGGGGCGGTGGCGACATGGTCGAAATTGCCGAAGAAAAACGGCGCCTCGTCGTCGAACCCCGCAAACAGCCAGTGCGCCCGTCCGGCTTGCGTGCGGGTTACCGGCAGGCTGCCCACCACCGGCCCCTCCGGGCGCTTGAGCACCTGGCCGCCCAGCACGGTGGCCATTTGCTGGTGGCCGCCGCAAATGCCGAGCAGAGGTTTGCCGGTCAGCCGCCAGCCGATCAGCCAGGACTGGATTTCACGTTGCCAGGGGTGGTTGTCATGCACCGAGGCGAAGCTGCCGCCCAGCACCGCCACGTCGTAATCGAGCGAGATTTCCTCGCCCTCATGGGCGGCGACGCCGACATACTCGAATTCATCGCGCAGCCCGGCGGCCTCGAGCAGGGCGGCGAAGCCGATGGTCTCGTCATCGCCCCCCAGCACGCGCGCCCATTTCGATTTATCGTAAGACCCCGGGTGCGCGAACTGCGCGATATAGGCAAGGCGCGGCTTTTGCATCAGGCGGCTCCCGCGCGGCGCTGGAAGCTGATGGGTAGCGAGAGCGGGCCGGTATTGCCGCTATCGGGCAGCCAGACGGCCTGGCCGTCATTGGCCAGCGCGGTCACGCGCGCGGGCCACACGCGCAGCACCACCGCCATGTCGGAGCGGGCCACCGCATGGCCCAGGCAGTGATGCCCGCCCTGGCCAAAGCCGAAATGCAGCGGCCGGCGGGCGGTGATGTCAAAGCCCGGTGCCTCGATCACGCGCGGATCGGAGCCTGCGGATTCGGAGAACAGATGCACGGTCGTGCCCTTCTCGATCTCCAGCCCCTGAAACGCGAAATCCTCCACCGCCTCGCGCGTCACCCAGGTCACGGTCGGGCGCACGCGCATCACCTCCTCCACCGCCTGGCCGGCCAGCTCGGGCTGGGCGGCCAGCTTCTCCCACTGGTCGGGGTGGTCGATGAAGGTTTGGATGCCCAGCCCGAGCTGGTTGCGGGTGGTGTCGATGCCGCCAAAAATCGCCAGCACGATGATATCGAGCAGTTCGGCATCCGAGAGCGCGCCGTCATTGTCCGACGCCTGCACGAGCTGGGTGAGGAAATCATCGCCCGGCCTCACGCGCCGTTCGCGGATGATCGCCCGCGCATAGTCGAACAACGCCGTGGTCGCGTCATCGACGATTTTCTGGTCGCGCTTATAATTCACGCCCAGCGCCATGCCCATTTGCGTTGCCCAATCGGCGATCATGCGCCAATCCTGCTCGCGTGTGCCCAGCAGCATGCAGATCACGCGCGTGGCATAGGGCTCTGAGAATTCGCCCATGAATTCGCACCGGCCACGGGCGATGAAGCTATCGAGCAGCTCATTGGCCAGGGCGTCGAATTTCGGGGTCAGGCCCTTGAGCAGCTTGGGGGTGAAGGCGGCGCTGATCAGCTTGCGCAGGCGCACATGGTCGGCGCCCTCCTTGTTGAGGAGGATATTGTCCCACCAGAGCTTGAAGGCGCCGTCATGCACATCGTTATGGGCGGGCCAGGCGTAGCTGCCCTGGCGCAGCCGCGGGTCCTTGATCAGGGCATTGACCTCGGCATAGCGCAAAATCGCCAGGCCATAGGAGGTGCGGGCATACCAGTTGCGCGCCCGCGCCCCGCGCACCGCCTCTGAGCGGATGGAGAAGCTGGGATCGGCGACATTCAGAAAATCGGCCTCAAGGGTGGCACTCATCTCAAACCTCGTTGGTTGCATGCGGATGAAAAAGCCGGGGCGGGTTGCCCGCCCCGGCGGCGGGCTCAGGGCAGGGCTTCGAGATAGCGGTTGAAATCCCACTCGGTGACGGTGGAGATGAAGCGCTCCCACTCATCGCGTTTGAGTTCGAAAAACACCCGCGCCATGTCGCCGGGCAGGGCGCTCATGATCACCGGGTCGGCTTCGAGCGCGCCGAGCGCGGCGCCGAGATCGGTGGGCAGGCGCTTGACCTGCTTGCCCGCTTCCATGGCCTCGTAAATATTGCGCTGCTCGGGCTGGCCCGGGTCGCGCTGGTTGGTCAGGCCGTCATCGAAGGCCTGTAGCAGCGCGCCGCCCATGAGATAGGGGTTCACCAGGCTGTCGACCGCGCGATACTCCACCCGCCCCGGCGCGGAAACGCGGATACCCACGGTGCGGTTCTGCATGCCCCAATCGGCATAAACCGGCGCCCAATAGCCGAGATCTGACATGCGGCGATAGGAATTGACCGTGGATGAGCCAAGCGCGGTCAGAGCGGGCAGATGCTCGATCATGCCGCCGATGCAATGCAGGCCGGTCTGGGTCGGCATCCATTCGCCGGTGGGGCGCAGGAACTCGTTGCTGCCGCCCTTGGCATAAGAGAACATCTCCTCCATGCCCGGCAGCTCGCCCTCATGCTCCAGCCGGTTCAGCCGGTCCTCGCCGCCCGACCAGAGCGAGACATTATGGTGGCAGCCATTGGCCGAGACCCCCATGAACGGCTTGGTCATGAACGTGGCGATGAGGTTGAATTCGCGCGCCACCTGGGCGCAGATCTGGCGGTATGTCACCAGCCGGTCGGCATTGCGCAGCACATCGTCGAACATGATGTTGAGCTCAAGCTGGCCGGGCGCGTCCTCATGGTCGCCCTGGATCATATCGAGCCCCATGGCGCGGGCATAATCATGCACGCGCATGATCACCGGCGAGAGCTGCTCGAACTGGTCGATGTGATAGGCATAAGGCTTGGTGACCCCGCCATTGGCCTTGCCGTCCTCGCCGCGCTTGAGCCACATCATCTCGGGCTCGCAGCCCACCCGCAGCTCCAGCCCGTGCTTGGCCTTGAAGGCCTGGTGCAGGCGTCGCAAATTGCCGCGGCAATCCGAGGTCAGAAACGCCCCGGCATCGTGCTCCTCCTCGCGGTGGCGGAAGAGGGTGCAAAACACCCGCCCCACGCGCTTGTTCCAGGGCAGCTGCACAAAGGTCTCGGGGTTGGGCAGGGCCACCAGCTCGGCGGCGTTGGAGGGATAGCCGATATAATTGCCGCGCCGGTCGGCACACACGTCGGCCACCGCGCCATACCAAAGCTGCACGCCCTTGTTGGCGATCGCCGCCCAATGCGCGGCGGGCACGGCCTTGCCCATCACGCGCCCGGTGGCCGAGACGAACTGGTAATAAACATGATCGATCCCCAGCGCCTTGATCTTGGCGGCCACCTGGGCCACGCGCTCAACGCGCAGCGGGTCGGCGATGAAGGCTTCGAGGTCGGATTTATAGGCGGTCATGGCATCCATGGCGGAACTCCTTGTTGGTTATGCAGCTTCGAAATAACGGGCTTTCTCGGCCACGCTCACGGCGCGGCGCAGGGCCTCGGCTTCGTGCAGGCGCGACTGCACGAAGCGCGTGATGAAGGCTTGGCCGAACAAATCGGCGGCCGTTTGGCTGGCCGCCAGCGCGGTGGTGGCGGCCAACAAATCGCGCGGCAGGGGGGTAAGACCGGGCAGCGCCGATTCCTGGCCAGACGCCCGCACAGGCGCTGGCGGCGCGATGCGGTGCTCGATTCCCCACAGCCCCGCGCCCAGCAAAAACCCCAGCCCCAGCCAGGGATTCACATCGGCGGCGGGAATGCGGAATTCGAGCCTTGGGTTGGCCAGCGGCGGGGTCACCGCGCGAATGGCGGTGGTGTAGCCGCCCAGGCTCCAGGTCGCGGTGCGCGGTGCCCAGTTGCCCGGCGTCATGCGCCGGTAGGCATTGACCGTATGTGCGGGCAGGGCCAGCGCCTCGGGCAGCAGTTTGAGTACCCCGCCGATGAAATGCTGTCCGGTCTCGGTCAGCTCGCCCGGCCCGGCGGCGAAAATATCGCGCCCCGCGCCATCGCGCATCGAGAGCTGGATATGTCCCGAGAGCCCCGGCGCGGCGGCGTCTGATTGCGCCATGAAACAGGCGCTCATGCCGTTTTGGCGAAAGAACGCCTTGGTCACGGCCTTGAAGAACAGCGCGTCATCGGCCGCGCGCAGCGGTTCGGTGTGACGCAGTGTGGCCTCCAGGCAGCCTTTGCCCAGCTCCATGCCCAGCCCGGCGGTGGTAATGCCCGCCGCCGCCAGCGTCTGCTCGAGCGCCGCGATCACCCCGGCATTGGCCGCGCCCGAGAGCGTGTCCCAGCAGCGATTATCGACCGCGAACGGGGTCAGTCCCTCGTAATTTTTAGCGCGCAGGCTGGCGGCGTCCTCCTCGAACACCAGCCACTCGAATTCAAAGGCGGCCTGCGCCGAAAACCCCAGGCGCCGGGCCTTCTCAAGCTGGCGGATCAGCACGTTGCGGGTGCTGGTCTCGGCCGAGGGGCCGGTGAAATCGGTCACCACCCAGGCGGCGTTGGGCTCGAACGGGTAGGGGCGGTAGGAGGTTTCATCAACCGCCACGGTCTCGCTCTCGAAGGGGGCGTCGCCGAACACTGAATCGGCGGCGTCCCATTTATGCAGCACGTTGCAGAAGCTGCCGCCCGTGCGCACGTTGGCCTCGAAGCTTTCGGCCGAAACGCGCCGCTCGCGCAATCCGCCGTCGATGTCGGGCAGGACGACATGAAAACAAGCCGCCCCGCGCGGATCCGGGGTGTTACCCCCGGCCGTCGTGTCTATGGTCATGATACTCGCTATCTGTTGGAGAAAAGGGCGGCGGTCAGGCCAGCGGCTTGTGCAGCTTGGGCGCGTCGCCATAAGGCGCGGTGCCGTGCTCATAGGGCCGGCCCAGCAGCATATAGAGCAGCCCGGCCCCGCCGATGATCGCCACGGTGAGCGGCATCGACCAGTTGAGATACCAGGCCTCGGACGGTGTGCGCGGCCAGGCCATGTTGACGATGGCCGAGACACCATAGCCCAGCGCCACCAGATTGACCGGCCAGGCCCACGCCCCCAGCCGGAAATGCCCGCGCGGCTGCCAGCCCTTGGCACGGGCCCAGAGTGCGGCGATCACCACCATCTGGAAGGCGAGATAGATGCCGATGACCGCGAAATTGAGCACGGTCGCCAGGGCGTTTTGCAGAAAATACCCGACGACGACGATGGCCGCGGGCACCAGCCCGGAGACCAGCAGCGAACCCTCGGGCACATGGGCGTTCTCGGCCATGCGGGTGAGGAATTTGCTGCCCAGGATCATCTTGTCACGCGCATAGGCGAACAACAGGCGGCTGACGGCGGCCTGCAGGCTGAGCACGCAGGAGATGAACGAAACCATGACCACCATGATCACCGCCTTCGAGCCCAGTGGCCCGAACGCGGTCGAGAGCACCTCGCCGATCGGATCGGCGACCCTGCCCGAGATCACATCGCCCATGTTGGGGATGGAGAGCATGAGCGCCAGACACACGAAAATGGAGGCGCCGACACCGACATAGATGGTCATGCGCATGGCCTTGGGAATTTCAACGCCCGGATTGGGGGTTTCCTCGGCCACGTCGCCGCAGGCCTCGAAGCCGTAGCAGCAGAACAGCCCCACCAGCGCGGCCGCCAAAAAGGCCGGCACATAAGAGCCCGCGCCCTGGATGTCGAAGCTGTTGAACACCACGGAGAGTGGCTGCGCGCGGTGCAAGGTGAGCAGGTCGCCGCCCACCACGATGGCGCCCACCAGCTCGCAGATAAACCCGAACATGGCCACATGCGCCAGCAATTTGGTGCCACGCATGTTAATGGCGGTTGAGAGTCCGAGCAGCACCAGCGCGGCGACGGTGGTGAAGACCGGCGTATCACTCACGCCAAACAAAGTGGCCAGAAACGGCCCCGCGCCCAGCACCACCGCCGAGATGGTGGTGAACAATGCCCAGCCATAAATCCATCCGGCCATCCACGCCCAGCGCCGCCCCACCAGCCGGCGCGCCCACGGGTAGAGCCCGCCCGAGATGGGAAATTGCGAGACCACCTCGCCAAACACCAGCGCGACCAGCAGCTGGCCGAGCCCGGCGAGCACGTAAGACCAGATCATCGGCGGCCCGCCCGTCTGCAGGCCAAAGGCGAACACTGAATACACGCCGACAACGGGCGAGAGATAGGTAAAGCCGAGCGCGAAATTTTGCCACACCGACATGGTGCGGTCGAAATTCGACGTGTACCCCAGCGCGGCGAGCTGCGCATCGTCCGACGCGATATGAATCGCATCGATATGATGGTGCTTATGCTGTTCCATACAACACTCCCTTGTTCGTTAAACGTCATCAATCACTCACGGCTCACGCCGTGGACTGTACGTTCCCCGCCTGGCCGGCATTTTATGTGGCGCCGGTCCTGGTGGGGCTTCCCTCATCCCCGCCACGGCCAAAACCGTCGCGGGCGATGGGGGAAAGAGCAAGCGGCGTGCCAAATTGAGTGTATTGATAATGCTGCGATTTTTTTTGAATTCCGAGAAAAACTGCAAAACTGCTTAATTTAGCGCTGCGAAATTGCAGCCATCGCCGCCTTGGCCGCCACTATGCCAGAGCTGACCGGTGCCGGGCCGGGAAAATCTGGCTCGCCCGCGCCGGCGGGTGCCTGCCCGGCCGGCTGCCCCCGGCACTTTGACAGTCTCCCAATTTTGTCCCAGGGGTTAGGGGAGAGAATGGTGACCGGCGCGCCTGTGTGGGGCAGCCCGGCGAACAGCTAGTGAGACCAAATGGCCCGCCCGCGCGCGCTCGATTACGAAATCAAACGCAAGGCGATTCTGCACCGCGCCGCGGAGCTGATCGCCCAGCACGGCTATGCCGGGACCTCCATCACCATGATCGCCCAGGCTTGCGGGGTCTCCAAGGCGCTGCTCTATCATTATTATCCCGACAAGGCCGCGATCCTCTATGATCTCTTGCTCGACCATTTGACCCAGCTCGTGGCGGCGGTGGAGGCCGCGGCCCGCGCGCCCCAAGATCGGGTTTATGCCATCGCCTCTTCTCTGCTCGAAACCTACCGCGATGCCGACGCCGAGCATCAGGTGCAGATCATGGCGCTGAAATTGCTGCCGCTTGAGCAGCAAGAGGTGCTGCGCGGTCTTGAGCGCCAACTGGTCGCCCTGCTCTCCGAGGCTATCGCTGAGGCCGTTCCGGTCATCGGCCACGGCCCCCTGCTCAAACCCGTGACCATGTCGGCTTTTGGCATGCTCAACTGGCATTATCTCTGGTTCCGCGAGGGGCGGGGGCTCACCCGCGCGCAATATGCCCGCCTGGTGACCGACCTCATCCTCTCAGGCGCGGTGTCCGCGGCGGCGCATGTCTCCGCCGCCTCTTGAAGCCATTCTCGGCCATGTGCGCGCCGAGCCCTCGCGCACATGGTCCATCATTATCAGCTTTTTCGGCGATGCTATTGTGCCGCGCGGCGGGGCGGTGTGGCTGGGGACGCTATTGGGATTCTTCAAGGGGCTGGACGTGGCCGAAACCGTGGTGCGCAGCGCTATGTCCCGGCTCGCCGCCGAGGATTGGCTGACCCGCACCCGCCAGGGGCGTAACAGCTACTATCATCTGGCCGAGCGCGGGCGCGAGACGTTCGCCCAGGCCGCTCAGCGCATCTACCATCATCGCCCCCCCGCCTGGACCGGCGCGTTCGACGCCTTTCTGGTCGAACCCGCCGCCCGTGAAGCCGTGCGCGAGGCGCTCGACCAAGCCGGCTTTGGCGTGCCGCTGCCTGGCGTGTTCGTGGCGCCCCAGGGCGGCATTATCCCTCAGGCCGGGGCCAATTTGCCGCGCCTGTCACTCAGCGGCACGCCAGACGCTCTGCGCGAGCTGGCCGCCCGGGCCTGGAAGCTCGATGAGCTGGGTGTCGCCTATGCGCGCTTTTGCGCCGTGTTCGGCCCGCTCGAGGCCGCGCTCGCGCAGGGGGCCCAGCTTTCCTCGCTCGAATCCATCATGGCCCGCGTGCTGCTGATCCATGAATATCGCCGCATTGTGCTGCGTGACCCCGTGCTGCCCCCGGCCATCCTGCCCGCCCCTTGGTCGGGCGATGAAGCCCGCCGCCTCTGCGCGGCCCTCTATCGCCATCTGCTCAGCCCCTCCGAGCGTTGGCTCGACCAGCACGCCATCGGCGCAAACGGCACCCCGCTCCCCGCTAACCCCGAAATAACCAGCCGTTTCAAAGATTAAGGACGAAGACGGCCGCTCCACCCCCAGCGAATTTGAATGTGTTGCAAAATTTAATTGCACTTCGATATTTTGCAATATATTCTCCGCCGCAGGGGAGAACCACCATGTACACACAGGCACTCAACACCGCGCCTGAGGCCCAGGCACCGCTGGAAGACGCGGCGGCTCTGGCCGCCTTTCAGGCGCGTATCGACGCCGAGGAGCGTATCGAACCCAACGATGCGATGCCCGCCTCCTACCGGAAAACCCTTATTAGGCAGATTTCCCAGCACGCTCATTCTGAGATCATCGGCATGCAGCCTGAGGGCAACTGGATCACCCGCGCGCCTTCACTCCGCCGCAAGGCCGCCCTGCTGGCCAAGGTACAGGATGAATGCGGCCATGGGCTTTATCTCTACGCCGCCGCCGAGACGCTGGGCATCACGCGCGAAGAGCTGGTTGAGCAACTGTTGGAGGGGCGGGCGAAATATTCCTCCATCTTCAACTATCCCACACTCACCTGGGCCGATATCGGTGCCATTGGCTGGCTGGTGGATGGCGCGGCGATCATGAACCAGATCCCGCTCTGCCGCTGCTCTTATGGGCCTTATGCGCGGGCGATGATCCGGGTTTGCAAGGAGGAATCGTTTCATCAGCGCCAGGGCTATGAGATCATGCTCACGCTCTGCCGCGGCACGGAGGAGCAAAAGCAAATGGCCCAGGACGCGCTGAACCGCTGGTGGTGGCCGTGCCTGATGATGTTTGGCCCGCCCGACGCCGTGAGCACCCATTCGGATGCCTCGATGCGCTGGAAAATCAAGCGTTTTTCGAACGACGAGCTGCGCCAGAAATTCATCGACGCGACCGTGCCTCAGGCGCATTTCCTGGGCCTCACGCCGCCAGACCCGGCGCTGACCTTCGATGCCGAGACCGGCCATTGGCGCCACGGCCCCATCGATTGGGAAGAGTTCAGGCAGGTGCTCGCCGGCAACGGCCCCTGCAATGCCCAGCGCGCGGAAAAATTCCGCCAAACCCACGAAGATGGCGCCTGGGTGCGTGAAGCCGCCAGCGCGTTCGCCGCCAAGCGCCGCGCCCAAGCCGCCTGATTTCATCGGGCGCCCACCGCGCCCAAGCACAAGGACCTCAACCATGGCCGAACCCGCCACCCCGCTCTGGGAAGTTTTCATCCGCAGCCGCAACGGCTTGGCCCACCGCCATGCCGGCTCGCTGCACGCCCCCGATGCCACGCTCGCCCTGCAAGCCGCGCGCGACCTGTTCACCCGCCGCGGCGAGGGACTGTCTCTCTGGGTGGTGCCTTCCAGCGCCATTACCGCCTCCGATCCCGCCGATCAGGGCATGATGTTCGAGCCGACCGGCTCGAAAATCTACCGCCACCCCACCTTTTACGAAATTCCCGACGAAGTCGGACATATGTGAGGCAGTCATGGCCACCACCTCCATCACCGTGCAGGCCACGCCCCTGTTGGCTTACCTGCTCAAACGCGCCGATGACGCGCTGATCCTCGGCCATCGCCTCTCCGAGTGGTGCGGCGCCGCCCCGCTCATGGAAGAGGAAATGGCGCTCGCCAATATGGGGCTCGATCTCATCGGCCAGGCCCGCGCCCTCTACGGTTACGCCGCCGAACGCGAAGGCGCGGGGCGCACCGAGGATGATTACGCCTATCGCCGCGATGAGCGTGCCTTTGGCAATTTGCTTTTGCTTGAGCAGCCCAACGGCGACTTCGCCCAAACCATGGTACGCCAGCTGCTTTATTCCGCCTTCATCGATCCCTATTGGCGCGCGCTCATGACCTCGCCCGATGCCACGCTGGCCGCCATTGCCGCGAAATCGGAGAAGGAGAGCGCTTATCATCTCCGCCATGCGTCCGAATGGGTGATCCGTCTGGGGGATGGCACCGCCGAGAGCCACCGCCGGGCCCAGGCCGCGCTCGAGCGGCTTTGGCCCTATACGGGCGAGTTGTTCGCCCCCGAGGATGAAGCGCTCGTCGGCCTGGTCGCCAATCCTCCCACCCTGCGCGCGGCCTGGCGTGAAACTCTGAGCCGCGTGCTGGCCCAGGCCACGCTGACCATGCCCACTGATGGCTGGATGCAGAGCGGCGGCCGCGCGGGCGCGCATTCGGAGCATCTGGGCCATCTTCTGGCCGAGCTGCAATATCTGCCACGTACCTATCCGGGAGCCGTGTGGTGAGCGAGACAGCGCGCCGGGCGGAAATCTGGCGCGTGGCGGGTGCCGTGTGCGATCCTGAAATTCCCGTGCTCACCATCGCCGATATGGGCGTGCTGCGCGATGTGCGGGTTGTGGGGGAGGTGATCGAAATCGACATCACCCCCACTTATTCCGGCTGCCCGGCCATGAATATGATCGCGCTCGAACTTGAAACCACTCTGGAAGCCGCGGGGTTTGGCCGGCCCCGGATCAATCTCGTGCTGTCGCCGGCCTGGACGACCGATTTTCTCACCGATGACGCGCGTGAGAAGCTGCGCGCTTATGGTATTGCCCCGCCCGCCAAGGCGGCTGGCCGCCGGGGGTTATTTGGCGTTGAGCACGTGCCCTGCCCACGCTGCGGCTCATATTTGACCGAGGAAATCGCCCCGTTTGGCTCCACCTCCTGCAAATCGCTTTGGCGCTGCCAAAGCTGCCGTGAACCTTTCGATTATTTTAAATGCCATTAAAGGGCCTTGCCATGTCGATCACCACAGACAAGCCGCGTGCCACCGCCCCGCGCTTCCATGCGCTGCGCGTGCGCGAGATCACCCGTGAAACGCCCGACGCCGTTTCGGTTAGCTTCGAGGTGCCGCCTGAGCTTGCCGCCGACTATGCCTTCGCGGCGGGCCAATATCTCACATTGCGTATGACGCTCGATGGCGAGGAACTGCGCCGCTCCTACTCCATCTGCACCGCGCCCGGAGACGGCGATCTGCGCATCGCGGTCAAGCAACTGCCAGGCGGGCGTGTCTCGGGTTGGGTGAATGCCGCTCTCAAACCAGGCGATTGGCTCGATGTCATGACCCCCACCGGCCGCTTCGGCCTCGCCCACGCGCCGGGCAATGGCCGGCAGCATGTCGCTTTTGCCGCGGGTTCAGGCATTACGCCCGTGCTTTCCATCGCCCGCGATGTGCTGATGCGCGAGCCAGGCTCGCATTTCACCCTGTTTTACGGCAATCGCGTTACCGAGAGTATTTTATTTCGCACCGCGCTGGAGGAGTTGAAAGACCGCTATCTCGCGCGCTTTGCGGTTTTTCATGTACTCTCGCGCGAACAGCAGGACCTGTCAGCCCTCAATGGCCATCTGAACGCTGAAAAAATCCGCGACCTGCTCGCCACAGTTGGGGGCGCCGCTAAAATCGACCATGCCTTTGTTTGCGGCCCCGAGGCGATGATCGACGAGGTTGGCACTGCCCTGCGCGATGCCGGCCTGGCCGAGGAGCGCCTCCATACCGAGCGCTTCGTCTCCGCCCTTGGCGGGCGCCCGCGCGCCGCGCCGGTGGTTGATGAAGCCGCCCCGCCCGCTCACATCGCCACTCTGATCGTGGATGGCAAAACCCGCGATGTACCCGTGGCGGCCGGCGAAGCCGTGCTCGATGCCGCGCTGCGCGCTGGGCTCGACCTGCCCTTCGCCTGCAAGGGCGGCATGTGCTCCACGTGCCGCGCCAAGGTTGTTGAGGGCGCGGTTGAAATGGCGCTGAATTACGCGCTGGAGCCTTGGGAAACCGAGGCTGGCTTCGTGCTCACCTGCCAGGCCCAATGCACGACCCCGCGTGTCACCATAGATTACGACCATATCTGACGGCCGGCCGCGGAACGCCAACTCAAAAGCCCCCCGGAGAAATCCGGGGGGCTTTTCTTGTGTTGCTTGAAATCTTGATAAAAACGCCGTTTTTTCAAACCATAGTGCCGCCGGATGTTTTGGCGACTACGCCTTCGGCCGCCGGTCGACAATCCGTTTGGCTTTACCGGTCAGCGAGCGTTCCACCTCGCCAGGCCCGTGCAGCATCACGCGCGTGGTCACGCCGATGCTGTCCTTGATCCGTTTTAAAATCTTCCGCTCTCCACCGGCGAGATCCATGGTGTCATAGGCCGCGCCCATCACCTCGGCGTGCACGGTCAGCTCATCCATGCGCCCCTCGCGGGTCAGCTCCAGCTGGTAATGACCCGAGCAGAAATCTTGCGCGAGCAGGATTTCCTCGATCTGAGAGGGAAATAAATTTACCCCGCGCAGAATGATCATATCATCTGACCGGCCGGTGATTTTCTCCATCCGCCGCATGCCATGCCGCGCGGTCCCGGCCATCAGCCTGGTCAAATCACGTGTGCGATAGCGGATGATCGGAAACGCCTCCTTGGTGAGTGAGGTAAAAACCAGCTCGCCCTTTTCGCCGTCGGGCAGTACTTCGCCGGTGACCGGATCGATGATCTCGGGATAAAAATGATCCTCCCAGATATGAAGCCCATCCTTGGTCTCCACGCATTCCTGCGCCACGCCCGGCCCGATCACTTCTGAGAGCCCGTAAATATCCGTGGCGTCGAGTGAGAAAGCCCGCTCAATTTCGCCGCGCATGGCGTTCGTCCATGGTTCGGCGCCAAAAATACCGAATTTGAGCGAGCTTTCGCGTGCCTCCAACCCGGCTTTGGCAAACCCGTCTTGCAGCGCCAGCATATAGCTTGGCGTCACCATAATGGCATCGGGTTTGAAATCATTGATCAGCTGCACTTGCCGTTCAGTCATGCCGCCTGACATCGGCACCACCGTGCAGCCTAGCCGCTCGGCGCCATAATGCGCGCCCAGCCCGCCAGTAAACAGCCCGTAGCCATAGGCCACATGTACCATCATGCCTGGCCGAACCCCCGCCGCACGGATCGAGCGGGCCATGACATCCGCCCACATATCAATATCAGCCTGCGTATAGCCCACCACAATCGGTTTGCCGGTGGTGCCCGATGAGCCGTGCACCCGGGCCAGCTTTTCCCGCGGCACGGCGAACATGTTGAACGGATAATTGTCGCGTAAATCCGTCTTTACCGTGAACGGGAATTTGGCGAGATCACTCAGCTCGCGCAGATCCGACGGATGCACCCCCGCCTCGTCAAACTGGCGCTTATAAAACGGCACGTTTTCGTAAGCATGGCGCAGCGACCAGGCCAGCCGCTCGCGCTGCAGCGCCATGATCTGATCGCGCGAGGCCCGCTCCGCGTCATCAAGCTCGCCGCCGCCTCGCCTTGCGCCCATCGCGGGCATGGTCATGTTCATTTTTGTCTCTCCCCCGATTTTACTTGTTTATGTAACGGTGCCGCCAATCAGGCGCGAATGGCCGCGAAACAGCGCGATCACCTCGCCCTCCTGCGCCACCTCGATATCATAAATTCCCGAGCGCCCAGCGCGTGAAACCTCGCGCGCCGTGGCCACCAGCCGCTTGCCCGCCTTGCCCGGGCGTAGATAGGTAATCGAGCAATGTGCCGCCACGGCGCGCTCATTATGGCTGTTGCAGGCGAAGGCGAACGCGCTGTCGGCGAGCGCGAAGATAAACCCGCCATGGGCGGTGCCGTGGCCGTTGGTCATGGCGGGCGTCACGGTCATGGCCAGTTGCGCCGTGCCCGGCCCCACTGCCAAAATCTCCATGCCCAGCCCCTGGCTGGCGGCATCATTGGCCCACATCGCCTCGGCGGTGGCGCGGGCTATGTCGTTAGGGGCGCTCATGCCGGGCGGCCCGTAAAGCGCGGTGCGCGTTTTGCCACAAAGGCGGTCACGCCTTCGCGGTAATCAGGCGTGCGCCCGGCGGCGCGTTGCAGGTCGCGCTCCACATTCAACTGCTCATCGAGCGAATTGCCAGCCGAGGCGTTAAATGCCGCCTTGGTCAGCGCCAGCCCCTGGGTCGGCTGTGTGGCCAGATGCGCGGCCAGCGCGCGGGCCTCGCTCATCAGCGCCGCGTCATCCACGGCTTTCCAAATCATCCCCCAGCGTTCCGCCTGTTCAGCCGCCACCGGCTCGCCAAGCAGCGCCAGCCCGCGGGCGCGCGCCTCTCCTACCAGCCGGGGCAGGAAAAAACTGCCGCCCGCATCCGGCACCAGTCCGATTTTGGCGAAAGACTGGATGAATTTCGCCGAGCGCGCCGCCAGCACAATATCGCACGCCAGCGCGATATTCGCCCCCGCCCCCGCCGCCACGCCGTTCACCGCGCATATCACCGGTTTTTGCAGCCGCCGCAGCCGCCGCACCAGCGGGTTGTAAAACCGCTCCAGCGTCTCGCCAAGGTCGGGCGGTCCTTCAGCGCCAGCGCGATCGCCTAAATCCTGGCCAGCGCAAAATCCGCGCCCGGCGCCGCTCAGCAGCACGGCGCGCCAGCTTTCCTCCGCGGCCTCTGCCAGCGCCAAAGCCAGCGCGGCGTGCAGCGCCTCGTTAAAGGCGTTCAGCCGCTCCGGGCGGTTGAGCGTCAGCTCCATCCACCCTTCATGGCGGGTTACCAACAGCACGTCACTCATTCTGGCGTCCTCCGGGTCTGGGGCTGCACAACCCCTCTTGAATTGACCGATCGTTCGGTTAATATTTAGTCCAACGGGGGATGATGTCAACAATGACCTACGCCCTCCGCGTGAGAAGGGGAAAAACGTCATGACCGATCAGCGCCTGCGTGCGGCCTATATTTGCGACTTCACCCGCACGCCCTTTGGCCGTTACGGTGGGGCTCTCAAATCCGTGCGCGCCGATGATCTGGCCGCTCATCCGCTGGGCGAACTGCGCGCGCGCCACCCCGATATCGATTGGGCGGCGCTCGATGATGTGGTGCTGGGCTGCGCCAATCAGGCGGGGGAGGATAACCGCAACATCGCGCGCATGGCGGCGTTGCTCGCGGGCTATCCGGTCAGCGTGCCGGGCACCACGGTCAACCGCTTGTGTGGATCGGGGCTGGATGCTGTGGGCATTGCCGCCCGCGCCATCGCCACCGGTGATGCCGAGCTGGTGCTGGCGGGTGGCGCCGAGAGCATGACCCGCGCGCCCTTCGTCATGCCCAAGGCGGGTGAGGCTTTCTCGCGCCAGACCGAGATTTTCGACACCACCATCGGCTGGCGGTTCATCAACCCCGCGCTGCACGCCCAATTTGGCACCGATTCGATGCCCGAAACCGCCGAGAACGTCGCCGAGGCGTTTGGCATTTCGCGCGCCGACCAAGACAAGTTCGCTCAGCGCAGTCAGCAGCGTGCCGCCCAGGCCCAGGCGGCGGGCTATTTCGCCGGTGAGATCACCCCCATCCCCGTGCCCGGGAAAAAAGGCGCCGTCACCCTTATGGCCCACGACGAACACCCCCGCCCTGAAACCACGCTCGACCAGCTGGCCACTCTCAAAACGCCGTTCCGCGCGCAAGGTGGCACGGTTACCGCCGGCAATGCGTCGGGTGTCAATGATGGTGCCGCCGCGCTGCTGCTTGCCTCCGAGACGGCGGTGGCCAAATACCGCCTCACGCCCCGCGCCCGGGTGGTCTCGGTGGTGCAGGCCGGCGTCGAGCCGCGGCTCATGGGCATGGGGCCGCTCCCCGCTACCCAAAAACTGCTTGGCCGCATTGGGCTGTCCCTGGCCGATATCGATCTGATCGAGCTGAACGAGGCCTTCGCCGCCCAGGCGCTGGCCGTGCTCCGCCAGCTCGGCTTGCCCGATGACGCGGCCCACGTGAACCCGCATGGCGGCGCCATCGCGCTAGGTCATCCGCTCGGCGCGTCCGGCGCCCGCCTGGTCATGACCGCCGTGCGCGGGCTGGAGGCTGGCGGGGGCAAGCGCGCCATCGCCACCATGTGCATCGGTGTCGGGCAGGGCATCGCCGCCCTCATTGAGCGGGTGTGAGCATGAGCGTCACCATCACGCGCGAGCGCGGGGTTGGCGTCATCACGCTGGCCAACCCGCCGGTCAATGCCCTCAACACCCCGTTGCGCGCGGCCCTGCTGGCGGCGGTGCGTGAGCTGGAAGCCGATGCCGGCGTGCGCGCGCTGGTTATTTGGGGCGGGGCAGGGTGCTTTGTCGCCGGTGCCGATATCGGTGAGATGAGCCGTCCGCCCGAGGCGCCGTTTCTTCCCGAACTCACCGCCGCGCTCGAGGGTTGCGCCAAGCCCGTGGTGGCGGCGCTGGGCGGCGCGACGCTGGGGGGCGGCTGCGAACTCGCCCTGGCGTGCGACCTGCGCTTAGCCTCCCCCGGCGCGCTCATCGGCCTCACCGAGACCCGCCTCGGCCTGATCCCAGGCGCTGGCGGCACGCAGCGCCTGACGCGCCTGGTGGGCGAGGCCAAGGCGATCGAGATGATCTGTGCTGGTCAGGTGCTTACCGCCGCCGAGGCCCAGGCGATCGGGCTGATCGATGATCTCATCGCCACCGACCTCCTCGCCGCCGCCATCGCACGCGCGCCCAATACGCCCAAGCGCCGTGTCTCCGCCCTCACGCCGCCACCCTCGGTGTCTGGCCCCGCCATTGTCGCGGCGCTCAAGCGCGCGCGGGGCGTGCCCGCCATCGCCGAGGCCATTCGCGTCATCGGCGCCGCCCACGGGCCCTTCGCGCACGGTCTGGCCCTGGAGCGCGAGGCCTTTCTGCGCCTGCGCGCCAGCCCCGAGGCCGCTGCGCTGCGCCATCTCTTCTTCGCCGAGCGCGAGGCCGCCAAGGTGCCTGGGCTAGCGGGTATCAAATCCCGGGCGGTGACGCGGGCGGCGGTCATTGGCGCGGGTACCATGGGCGCGGGCATTGCCGCGGCTCTGCTTGCCGCGGGCCTGCCGGTCACGCTCATCGAGCGCGACGAAGCCGCCGCCCAGGCGGGCGCCGCGCGCGTCTCCGCCTTGCTGCGCGCACCCGGTGCCGCCCTCGCCGCCACCGCCGACTGGTCCGGCCTCGCGCAAGCCGACCTCATTATCGAGGCGGCTTTCGAGGATCTGGCCGTGAAGCGAGATATTTTTCATCGGCTCGATACGGTAGCCAAACCCGGCGCGGTGCTGGCCACCAACACCTCTTATCTCGACCTCGCCGCCATTGCTGGCGCCACCTCACGCCCGGCCGATGTGCTGGGTCTGCATTTTTTCGCCCCCGCCCATATCATGAAGCTGCTCGAGCTGGTGCGCCTGCCCATCACCGCCCCCGATGTGCTGGCCACCGGCTTGGCGCTGGCCAAGCGGCTTGGCAAGCAGCCGGTGGTGGCGGGTAATGCCGAAGGCTTCATCGGTAACCGCGTTTATGCGGCCTATCGCCGCCATGCCGAATATCTTCTGGCCGATGGCGCCCTGCCCGCGCAGGTGGATGAAGCGCTCGAATCTTATGGTTTCGCCATGGGTGTTTTCGCCGTCTCAGACATTTCCGGCCTCGACATCGC
Source organism: Pseudomonadota bacterium (assembly GCA_021809435.1). GTDB lineage: Bacteria > Pseudomonadota > Alphaproteobacteria > Acetobacterales > Acetobacteraceae > Acidocella. The sequence goes on from JAKBAD010000006.1 coordinate 92,120, forward strand.
CCACGCCCTGCGCCGTCAGCGCGATGCCACACGCGACCCCGCCGAGCGCTATGTCACCATCCCCGATCAACTGGTCGCGCTTGGCCGCCTGGGGCGCAAAACCAGCGCTGGCTGGTATCGCTACACCCCCGATGGCCAGCGCCACCCGGACCCCGAGGTGGCCGATCTCATCGCCAAATCCCGCTCTGGCCCGGCCCAAGGCTTCACAGCCCAGGCCATCTGGCGCCGCTTGCTTGCCATCATGGCCAACGAGGGCGCCAGGCTGCTGGCCGAGGGCATTGCTCTGCGCGCCAGCGACCTCGATGTCGCGTTCGTCAATGGCTATGGCTTTCCCCGCGCCAAGGGTGGCCCCATGTGGGCAGCCGACGCGCTCGGTTTGCCAGCCCTGCTGGCGGAATTGCAGGCCGCCCACGAGCCGCCCGCGCCGCTGCTCATCACCCTTGCCAACAACAAAAAGCGCCTGAGTGCCTGGCGCCAGGACGGAGACACCCCATGACCGCCATCCTCAACTCCTATGCCCTCGATGCCTGGTTTACCCCCAGCCAAGGCTTGACTACCATCCCCAGCGCCATAGATGGCCGCCCGGTGGCTCAAACCTCCACCCAGGGGCTCGATTTCGCCGCCATGGTCGCCCATGCCCGCGCCATTGGCGGCGCCAATCTGCGCGCGCTCACCTTCCATCAGCGCGCCGAGCGGCTCAAAGCCCTGGCCGTCCATCTCTCCGCCCATAAGGACGAGCTTTATGCCCTGTCCTTTGATACCGGCGCCACCAAGCGCGACCATTTCATCGATATCGACGGCGGCATCGGCACGCTCTACGCCTATGCCTCGCGCGGGCGCAAAGAGTTGCCCGCCGAGCGTTTCGTGGTCGAGGGGGCGACGGAGCCGCTCTCCAAAACGGGCAACTTCATTGGGCTGCATGTGCTCACCCCCCTCCAAGGTGTGGCGGTGCACATCAACGCCTTCAATTTCCCCTGCTGGGGCATGCTGGAAAAACTCGCGCCTGCCATTCTGGCCGGCGTGCCGGTCATCACCAAGCCCGCCACCGCCACCTCTTATGTCGCCGAGCGCGTGGTGCGTCTCATCATTCAATCGGGTATTCTGCCGCCAGGGGCGCTGCAATTCATCTGTGGCGGGGTGGGGGATTTGCTCAGCCACCTCACCGGCCAGGATGTGCTCTCCTTCACCGGCTCGGCCGCGACCTCGCGGGCGCTGCGCGACCATCCCACCGTGTCGCGCAATGCGGTCCGTTTCATCGCCGAGCGGGACTCCCTCAACGCCGCCGTGCTGGCTCCCGATGCCGTGCCCGGCACCCCGGAATTCGATTTGTTCATCAAAGAGGTCACCCGCGAGATGACCGTGAAAGCTGGCCAGAAATGTACCGCCATCCGCCGCATCATCGTACCCCGCGCGCTCGAGGCTGACATCACCGCCGCCCTGTCGGCGCAGCTCGCCAAATTCATCCCCGCCGATCCGCGCGCCGAAGATACCCGCATGGGCCCGCTGGCGAGCGTCGCCCAGCGCCAATCCGTCCAGGAGGCGCTCGCCGCGCTCACACGCGAGGCGGAGATTGTGTTCGGCGACCCCGCCAAAGCCCATGGCGCCTACATGCCACCCGTGCTGTTGCGCTGCGCCCACCCGCTCACCGCCACCGCCCCGCATGAGGTCGAGGCTTTTGGCCCCGTCGCCACCCTCATGGTCTATGACACGCTGGCGGATGCCCTCGCCCTGGTCGCCAAGGGCGAGGGGAGTCTCGTTGCCTCGGTCTACACCTACGATCCCGCTTACGCCGACACGCTGCTTTTCGGCATTGCCGCCTATCACGGCCGCGTGCTGCTGCTTGACCGTGATTGCGCCAAAGACTCCACCGGCCATGGCTCGCCGCTGCCCGGTCTCATTCATGGCGGGCCGGGCAGGGCGGGGGGGGGCGAGGAAATGGGTGGCCTGCGCGGTGTGTTCCACTACATGCAGCGTGCCGCCCTGCAGGGGTCGCCCGCGCGGCTCGCAAGCCTCACGCGCACCTGGCTGCCCGGCGCCCCCGCGCCCGTCACGCCAGAGCACCCGTTCCGCCGTGATTACGACCATCTGCATGTGGGGGAGACGGTGCTCACCAAGCCGCGCACCATCACGCTCGACGACATTGAGCATTTTGCCCATTTCACCGGCGATGAGTTCTACGCCCACATGGATGAACAGGCGGCCGCCGCCAATCCGTTCTTTCCTGGGCGCGTGGCGCATGGCTATTTGCTGCTCTCCTTCGCTGCGGGGTTGTTCGTCGATCCCGCGCCCGGCCCGCTGCTGGCCAATTACGGGCTCGATCATCTGCGTTTCCTCAAGCCCGTTTCGCCGGGTGATTCCATCCGCGTGCGGCTCACGGTCAAGCGCAAATCCCCCGCCCGCCAGCCCGAATATGGAGAGGTACGCTGGGATGTCGAGCTGTTCAATCAGCATGAGGAAACTGTCGCCCGCTACGAACTGCTGACCATGAGCGCCCGTGCGCGCCATGCTGGATAATTCGCGGCGAAACCGGTGAGCGCGGGCAAGTATCTGGCGCGTGCTCATCATAACTAACGGTTATACTGTCCTTGACCGCCCGTGCATTGCCGCGCATGCCGCCCCGCCCCTACTCTGGCCACACATGCCCAACAAAAATCCGCATGAATCCAGAGGAGTGTTCATGACCACCAGCGATCTCAACATCGCCATCATTGGCGCCGGCATTGGCGGCCTTACCTTGGCGCTCGCCCTGCGCCGCCATGGCATAGGCGTCACGCTCTATGAGCAAACCGCCGAGCTGCGCGAGGTCGGCGCCGCCGTGGCGCTCTCGGCCAACGCCACCCGCTTCTACGACCGTATTGGCCTGCGCCCCGCGTTCGATGCCGTCTGCGCCAATATTTCCACCCTCATCTACCGTGATGGCCGCACGGGCGCTGAAATCGGCCGTCAAAGCGGCACACCCAGCTATGAGCATCAGTTCGGTGCCTGCTACTGGGGCATCCACCGCGCGCATTTGCAAGCCATCCTTTCCCAGGCCGTGGGCATGGCTCATATCCGCCTCAGCAAGCGCCTGTCGGGCCTGCAGGATCAGGGGCGCGAGGTGGTGCTCACCTTCGAAGACGGCGACAGTGCCAAGGCCGATCTGGTGATCGGCGCGGATGGGGCGCGCTCGCTCGTCCGCCGCTATTTGCTGGGCTATGATGACGCGCTCTATTCCGGCTGTTCCGGCTTTCGCGGCATCGTCGCGCCCGAGGCGCTCAAATTATTGCCCGACCGCGAGGCCATCCAGTTCTGGATGGGGCCGTCGGGCCATTTGCTGCATTACCCCATTGGCAATGGCGACCAGAATTTCCTGCTCGTCGAGCGCCAGCCCTCGCCCTGGCCGGTGCGCGAGTGGGTCATGCCCGCCACGCCGGGCGAGCAGCTCCGCCATTTCGCCAACTGGCATCCAGCGGTCGTTGAAATGATCAGCGCCGTACCAACCAGCCAGCGCTGGGGCCTGTTCCACCGCCCGCCCTTGGGCCGTTGGACGCGCGGGCGCATCACCCTGCTGGGCGATGCCGCCCATGCCCTGGTGCCTCATCATGGGCAGGGGGCCAACCAATCCATCGAAGACGCGGTGGTGCTGGCTGAGAGTCTGGCCAGCCATGGCACGGGGCAATGGGCTGCCGCGCTTGAACATTATGAACACCAGCGCCGGGGGCGTACCCGCAAGGTGCAATATGCCTCCATCTCCACCGCCGATATGCTCCACCTGCCAGACGGCCCCGCCGCCACCGCCCGCAACGTCCGCTTCGCCAGCCACGAGCACATGCTCCACCATCTCGGTTGGATCCATGAGTTCGACCCCGCCACAGATACCCCCACCGAACGCCAGGGCGGCACCTGGCTCTAACCTTAGCTGATGCGGGCCGTCCCCTTACCCCGTACGGCTTTGCCAACAACAAAGCGGAGACTTGCCGCCACAAGTCTTCGCCTGCCATTCAGCATATTTGGGTGGAGGTTACTGCACGGCGCCGTTCACGGTCAGGGTGGAGGCGCCATCCATCGCGCCTGAGTTGGCCGCCGGCGCAGGCTTCATCTCGTCCCACAAAATCACGCTGCCGGCGGGCGTAAGTCCGCCACCTATGTCGGGCCCGTGCAGTGCCCCGCCCTTGATTTGTGACATGTCGCCATCGGGCAACGGCACCAGCGTCAGCGCCGCCACCTCGTCAACAGACGCCGGCCGCGGCCAAGCGGGCCGCGCCAGGGACAGGCACAACACCAGCCCGATCAGCCCCGGGAGCGCTAAAATATGGGCCATATCGCGCACCGGCGCCTCGATCGCCGATAGCCGCCGCCGCCAGGCGGGTTTTGGTCTATGCGGCGTTAAAAAATGCGGTCCCATCATCAGAAAATACCATTTCCGTAGGTTATGCCGGTTTGCAGAACCGATAATGACCGTGCCTGGGTTAACATCTGGCTCATTCCCGTCACGCCAACGGTCATGGTCGTGGCAAGGCCGATCAGCGCGTTGTTCGCCTGGTTGGTCACCAGATTCTGGACCCCGGCGCCCAGCACGGTGCTGATAACGGTTTGCCCGCCATTGCTGATGCTCGAGAAGGTCACGCTGCTTCCCGCCGGAGGGGTATAGGTGGTGGTGCCGCCGGCATCGCTTACCGTTACCGGCAGGGCGGCGCCGGTGAGAAAGGTGGTTGGCACCAGAATGCTCTGCACCACAATGCCGTTCACGGTGTCGATCTGCTGAAACCCAAACGAGATCGACAAGGCTGGGGAGATGTCAAAGCCACCTCTGATGGTCCCAAGATCGCCGGTGGCGATGACGGCGTTGGCCAACCCCAGAGCGGCCACGCTCGGTGGCGGTTCGGCTCTGGCGGGTGCCGCCATGAGAGGGGCGAGCAACAGGGGCGCCAGCCCCATTCGGTACAAAAAATCGGTCATGTCACCAAACTCCGGTTGGTGGTCAAAACAGATTGGGGTTGGCCACGTTCACCTGCTCCAGGCTGGCCAGAGTGAGTGTGAACCGGCCCAGATCGAGCGGTGAGTCAGGTTGGCCCGCCCAATCCTGCCCGTTATTGAACCCCGCCCTGGCCGTGGGCAGATCGGAGAGGATGATGAAAAATATCCCCGTCCATTGACGGTTGAAGGCTTCGGCCTCGACACTGCGCAGACCGAGCGCCGGGTCGGCCAGCAGCACCTCGCCGTCGCGGATGCCCCGCAAAACCACGAAATGCTTGAACCCCCGCTCATTGATCAGCACGATCGCCGGCACCCTGACTTCGGCCACTTTTGTCAGCGGGGCACGAAACCCGCCCGAGGGGATGCCGTGGCGCGTGAGATAATTTTTCATATCCAGCAGCGAAAAGCCCGCTTGCTGAATGGCGCTCTGGTCGCCGTTCAGGAACATATCGGTGAATACCGAACTCTCCGTTTCTGGAATATGATAGGTAAACAGAAGCAAGGTGGCGAGCGCGGCCGATCCGCACGAGAAATCATATTTCTGCTGGATGGTGGTGGCGAATTTTCGTGCCTCGAAGCTTTGCACTTTAATCGTTGCCGCGCCACCATCGGTGGAGAGTGGGGTAAACGCAACCTGACCAGCCGTGGCGGCCATGGGCATGCTTGTCGCCAGCCCCGTAATGAATAGCCGCCTGGTTGTCATTTGCCGGTCTCCTGGTATTTCATTGAACGGCGATATTGATCGTCATGCTGCTTTGCAGTAGCGCGTTATTGCCGGTATTTTGCAGCACCGTGGTCAGGCCGGTATTATTATTCACCGACTGATTGTTGGAAATTCCGCCGGTCACCGAGTTGTTGGCGCTGTTGCCGGTATCGATGCCGATATTCACAGAGGAAGCCACGAACGTTCCACCGCGCATGGCCGAGAGTTGGGCGGCGTTGACCGCCGAGCCGCCAAGGCTGGCCAGCGGATCGTTGCTTGTGTCTCCAGCCCCCGCGGCGCGCACGGGCCCCGCCACCAGAACCGCCGCCAAGCTCACGGCGGCAATACTATAAAATTTTATAGTCATTGGCATCTCCCGCATCGAATCAGGGGTGTCTTGCCAAGCGGTCACCGCATGGCGCGGGTGGCGCCATGCGGTTTCCGGTTTGGCGGTGCCGCTGCTCAGAAGCTGCCAAATCCCGTGCCGCCGCTGACATAAGAGCCAAGCGCCACAGAGTTTTGCTGCAACGAGGCGAGGCCGGTGCTCTGCTCAACGGTGCTGATGCCGGTGCTGCTGTTATTGGCATAGCTCATATTGGCGTTGCCGCTATTGATCGAACCACCACCAGCGCCGCCCGGCCCCCAGGGATGGCTGTCGCCACCGCTGCTGCCCACCGAGAAGGTCATCTTGCCAACCGCGCCGCTATTGCCGGAATTGGCGAGCGTAATGGTCTGGTGGGTGTCGGTCTTGGTGAAGGCGAGCGACGTGTTGCCAACGTCGGTCAGGGTCTTCGTGATGTCGGTCGTGGTCGATGAGCTCAATGTGTTGCCATTGGCATTGAGCGAGGTGCCGCCCGTGGTGGCGGCGCTGCTTTCGCCGTTACTCAAGGCGTTTTGTACCGGCGAGGCCACGGAAGAGGTCGATGGCCCGCCGCCGTTGCCCTGCCCGCCAGGCCCGCCATCCGCGAGCGCCGCGCCGCCGAGGAACAGGAACGCCGCACAGCTGGAAAGAAAGATATTACGCATGATGATACCTCCGATAAATATGTTGACCTGTCTTAGTCTTGGAATTCTTGGATCCCGAATGACGGCTGATGGGCCAGCCAGTCACGCTGGGGTCAGAGCAAACGCCGTGCCAAAACCAGGAAAAATCAAATTTACTAAATTATATCATGCATTTTTCAAGTGCTATTCACGTAGCGTGAAAAGCTTGATGGTGAGGTATATTTCGTAACGCGCGTCACCATATGCTGTAACAGTGTTACAGGTTTACAACATAAATCGGTTCTGTAAGGGAATTTATTTGCAAATATCAGCAAAATATGGATGATGCGAAAAAAAAGGAGCGCGTCATGTCGAAAATGCCCTTTATTTCTTCATGTAATAAAAATCATAAAATTAATATGAAGCGTGAATTGCGGTGTTTTAATGATTCCGCGAATGCCGATTATCTTTCATCGGCCAACTTATTTGGTAACAAACAAATTATCCCACGTGTGGCATGGCTGGCCTTGGCTGTGGTGGGGCTCGGCGCCGCGCCTGCTTATGCCGATTCCGATTCCGCAAGCCTCGACCGTCTCAAGGCCTCGGTCGCCGCGCAGCAAGCCAAGCTCCAGCAGGAGGAGTTGCAACTCGAGCAGCAATCGCTGGAACTCGACCAGCAGCAATCCCTGCTCGATCATGAAATGGCCACTCTGCGTGGCGCGGGCGACACAGATGAAAAGCGCGCCGTACAATCCAAGCCTGTCCCCGAGGTGCAGTCCGTAGGCGCCGAGCAGCAGCAGCAGCAGCAGCAGGAGCAGGAGCGCCAAACCACCGTGATTTTGCAATCCTCCACGGCCTTGTCGGGCACCAGCGGCGTGCTCACACCCAAAGGGCAGCTCGTTGTAGATCCGGCAGTTGAGTATGATTACTGGACCCAGAATCAGCTCAACCTCAATGGCTTCACCATCATTCCCGGCATCACGCTGGGTAATATCTACATATCGCGCGTTGATCAGCATTATCTCATGCCCAGCCTCACCGCCCGCTATGGCCTCACCGACCGGCTGGAGCTCAACATCAAACTGCCCTTCGTGGCCGGCTTTGGCTCGACCACCGCCCAGCAGGCCGGGCCCTCGGCACAGCCACTCACCACCAGCCCCACGGCCGCCTATATCGGCGATGTGCAGCTTGGCGCGGCTTACCAGTTCAATAGCGGCGCCAATGGCTGGCCTGTGCTGGTGGGTAATCTCACGTTCAAAACCGCTACCGGCCGCAGCCCTTACGATGTCCCCATCTATACCGCCCAGAACCAGAGCAACGCCCTGCTCGATGGCTTGCCCAAGCAGCTGCCCACCGGCACCGGGTTCTACGCGCTTGAACCCAGCCTTTCTGTATTCTACCCCACAGCCCCTGGGGTCATTTTTGGCAATATTCAATATATTTATAATTTCAGCCGCTCCTTCACGATCGCCAATCCTGGCGGTGGGCCTGGCAGCAAGGATCGGCTGGCGCCTGGCATGGCGATCGCGGCAACTTTTGGCCTGGGCTTTGCCCTTAACGACAAAACCTCCATGACGCTGAGCTACCAGGAGGAACATGTCTTCGGTGCCTCCGTCAACGGCCAGTCGCTGGCGGGTTCGGCCTATGATTTTGGCACCCTCAATTTCGGCCTTGGCTACCAGCTATCTCCGCGCACCAACCTCAATTTGGGGGTTGGTATCGGTGTTGGCCCCTACGCTCCGGCCGCTAAAATCCTCATCGAAATTCCCATCCGGTTCGACGCGCTCTGAGGCCGCGGCCAAAAATCCTTGGCGCCGGGCGGTGGGCGCGTTAGGCTGGGCAAAAACCAGCCGGGGAAACGATCTGCCATGCCATCCGCGCCAGAGCGGGCCATGACCCTTATCGCCGAGGCCACCGACGACCGCGTGCTCGCCGGCCATCTGCATTTTTCGCCTGATACCGGTCATATTCAACTCTTTGATCAGCGCATGCTGCTCATGCACGGTTTCTCCGTCGCCGCCTTGCGCCACGAGCTTGTCGAGCGTCTGGGCCAGGACAAGGCCCGCGAAATCTTCACCCGGCTGGGCTACCAGCAAGGCACGGCCGATGCCCAGCGCTTGCGCGCCCATGAGGGTGACGATCTTTCGCGCATCCTCGCCCTTGGTCCACGCCTGCGCGAAATCGAAGGCTTCGTGCGCAACCAGGCCATCGACCGCATCCAGTTCAATTCCCGTACCGGCGAATTCTGGGGGGATTATTACTGGCAAGCCTCGTGGGAGGCCGAAGCCCACCTCGCGCAATTCGGCCTGAGCGGCGAGCCCGCCTGCTGGATGATGGTGGGCTACGCCAGCGGCTTCACCACCGCGCTCATGGGCCGGCCCATCTTGTGGCGCGAGACCGAATGCGTTGCCATGGGCCATACACGCTGCCGCGTGGTCGGCCGCCCGCTCGAGGAGTGGGACGATGCCGCCGATGATCTGCGTTTTCTCCAGATCGAGGATTTCGTCGCCGCGCCGCGCCCCGTGCGCGTGCGCGCCTCCATTCCGCCCGCGCCCCCACCCCCGCCCGGCATGCTCCCGGACCTCGCCGGGGCGTCGGCGCCCTTCAATGCCGTGGTGCATAAAATCAAGCGTGTCGCCGCCACCGGCGCCACGGTGCTGTTTCTGGGCGAGAGCGGCGTCGGCAAGGAGCGTTTTACGAAAACTTTGCATGCCATCAGCCCGCGTGCCGCTGGTCCGCTGGTGTCGCTCAACTGTGCGGCCATTCCCGCCGAGCTGGTCGAGGCTGAGTTGTTCGGTGTCGAAAAAGGTGCCTTCACCGGTGCCACCGTGGCGCGCGCCGGCAAGTTCGAGCGCGCCGAGGGCGGCACGATCTTTCTCGATGAAATCACCAGCCTGCCGCTCTCCGCTCAAGGTAAGCTGTTGCGCGTGCTGCAAGAGCGCGAGATCGAGCGTGTGGGGGGCACTGAAACCCGCCGCGTGGATGTGCGCGTGGTCGCCGCCGCCAACCGTGATTTGCGCGCCGAGGTGGCCGCCGGGCGCTTTCGCGAGGATTTGTTTTTTCGCCTTAATGTTTTTCCCGTGGAAATTCCCCCGCTGCGCCAGCGTCGCGAGGATATTCCCCTGTTGGTTAATGTTTTCGTCAAGCGCTTCACCGAGCGCATGGGCAAACCCATCGCTGGCCTTACCCAGCGCGCCTCCGAGGCATTATGGACCTACGATTGGCCCGGTAATGTCCGCGAGTTGGAAAACATCATAGAGCGGGCCGTGATCCTGGCCGATGAAGGCGGCGTCCTGGATGTTTTTCATCTGTTCTCGGGTGGCGAGGCCCTGGCGCCGCGCGCGCTGCACCTCTCGGCCAGCGGCCATCTCGACACAGCCCCGCCTCAGCGCCCCGATGATAGCATCGCCCAGTTGCTTGAGAAATCGGGCAGCCTCGAAAATCTCGAGACCCAATTGCTCGATTACGCCCTCAAGCAAAGCAATGGTAATATCTCCGCCGCCGCCCGTCTGCTCAAGCTCCGCCGTGGGCAGCTTGAATACCGTCTGAAAAAAGCCCGCGGCGGGGCGGGATAAAGAAAGACGTGGGGAATTTTTGAAAAAATTCCCCACGCCCCTAAAAACTTTTAATCAATTGGCTTGCGCGTCGATCATCTCGCGTAGCCGCCGGCGCACTTTCACGGGGGCAATGTCGTTGCTCATCAGAACGGGTGACATCGAGAAAAATTCCCGCCCCGCCATTTCGCTCTCAACCGCCTCGAGCAACGGCAGGTCTTCATTGGCGAACGCCCCATGCATTGCCTCGATCTTCATCTGATTGAAGGCTCCATCCTCAACCAAATGATTGCGCCGGGTGGCAAACCAATAATGCGTCGTCGTTTCGGTCTCGGGGGTTACGGTGTGTAAGTCATACTGCCCCACCGTCGCGTCGAGTTCGAGCGGACCATTGCCCTGTGTCGCGCCAATGGTCAGTTGAATATTAGCCGGTGCCGCCCAGTTTACTTGTACAAACATCCGCGCTTCATCATCGGGTTTAGGCAGAAACTGGTTGAAGATCAGCATACCCGGCGTCTGTTTCCACTCCCAGCGCGCCGATATCACCCCGGCCTCGTCGCGCACCTCTGGAATCAGCGGCGTCAGCTGTCCGCGCGTCGAGATGATCTCTGAATGCAGATGATCGACATGGCTCAAATCCATGACATTGTCTATGATCAGCTCATAATTGGCCTTGGTGTGCATATAGGTGAAGGCCAGCGCGTTTTCATGCCCGACATCGAGCGGTGAATAATCAGGCAGCTTCGTTGGATCGGCCGGTTGGTCTCCAAACCAGATCCATACAAATCCGTAACGCTCCAGCAGCGTATAGGCGGTGACGTTGGCGGCTTTCGGAATGGCTTTGTTGCCATGCGGATTATGCGTGCACGCCCCCTGATGGTTGAATTTCAGCCCATGATAGGGGCACACCACCTCATCGCCCTCGCGCTTGCCCAAATGCAGCGGCACAAACCGGTGCGGGCAGCGGTCCTGAATCGCCACAGCTTCGCCATCCCGCGTGCGATAGAGCAGCACCGAACGGTTGAGCAGCTTGCGCGCCAGCATGTCGGTCGCGTTCAGCTCGCGTGAAAGCGCCGCCGCGTACCAGGCATTTTCAAGAAACACGCCGGGGGATTTTTGCAACATTCTTGAACTCCTCAGTTTGTTTTGCATGGCGCTGGTCAATGTCGCGCCGGCCGCGCCTTAAGCCGGCGCGAGGTCTCACAAATCCAGCACCAGCTCCGCGCTTCGCGCGCGTGAGACACATGGCAGAAAACAATTTCCTCGCGCCTGTTCGGTGCGGGTTAAAAAATTGTCGCGGTGCTCGGGCTCGCCAGCCAGCACCGTGGTGCGGCACGTGCCGCAAATGCCCTGTTCGCACGAAACCGGCAGTTCAACGCCCGCCGCCAGCAGCGCCGCCAGCGCGCTTTGGTTAGCTGCCACCTCCACCAGCGTGCCACGCCGCGCCAGCCGCAGCGTGAACCCGCCGCCAGTCATGGCCTGGGGCGCAAAAGATTCCGCGTGCAGCCGCGCCTCATCCCAGCCCACCGCCCGCGCGCTCTCGAACACATGGGCAATAAATCCGGCCGGTCCGCACACATAAGCCTCCGTGCCCGGCGCGGCGGTGGCCAGCACGGCCTTGGCATCCAAGCGTTGCGCGGGTGCCTCATCATCCACATGCAGCGCCACCCGCTCGCCCCAGGGCAGCGTATCGGCAAAGGCCGCAGCGGCGCGGTTGCGCGCGCAATAATGCAGCATAAAGGCGCGCCCCTCGCGGTGCAGCGTGTGAGCCATGGCCAGCAGCGGCGTTATACCAATGCCGCCGGCAAACAGCAGTGCCCCGCCAGTGGGGCGCAGCGCGAACAAATTGCGCGGCGCTCCAATGCGTAGCGCCATGCCTGCGCTAATATCATCATGCACACAAACCGAGCCGCCCCGGCTGCCAGGGTCACGCAAAACCGCGATCACGTAGCGCTCACGCTCTTGCGGGTCGTTGAGCAGCGAATATTGGCGCACCATGCCGTTGGGCAGTGCCACATCAATATGCGCCCCGGCTTCAAAAGGCGGCAGCAGTGCGCCGTCTTCGGCCGTCAGCTCCAGCGCGACAATCCGCTCCGCCACCATCTCGCGTTTGGTCACCAGCATTTTTAGCACGGGTCTCTCCCCAATTTTTGTTGGGAAGCGATGAGCAAGGCCCGTGCCAGTTTTTTTTGGCGAATTTCCGCCCCTGCTCGCGGCGGATTTTTCGTCAAATGCCGAACATGGCTTGCGCGGTGGGAGGTAAATTCGTCAAATGCCGAACAAGATAACAGGGTAGGGGAGGCCAGTGTGGATCTGCGGGAGTTCGATCTCAACCTGCTGCTGGTGTTCGACCAGATCCTCAAAACCCGCAAACTCTCCCGCGCGGCAGAGGTTCTGGGCGTTACCCAGCCCGCCATCAGCCGCTCGCTCGCCCGTCTGCGCGCCTTGTTGGGCGATGAGCTGTTCCACCGCACCCCCACGGGCATGGAGCCCACGGCCTACGCGGCCCACCTCGCCGGCCCGCTGGCCATGGCGTTGACCACGCTTGGACAGGCCCTCAGCCAGGATTTCGTCTTTACCCCCACCACCAGCCAGCGCAATTTCACCCTTCGCCTCACCGATATCGGCGAGCTCACCATTTTGCCGCGCCTGTTGCGCCATCTCGCTCTAGCCGCGCCGGGCGTTGGCCTCACCATTGTGCGGGGCAATGGCGAGGCCCTGCGCTCAACCTTTGAGCGCGGCGAAATCGATCTCGCCATCGGTCTCATCGATGATCTGGGCGCGGGCTTCTTCCGTCGCACCATTTTTCGCCAGGGCTATGTCTGCGTATTCCGCCCCGCTCATCCCCTGGCTGGCCGCCCGCTCACGCGCTCGGCCTTTGAGCAGGCCGAGCATGTGGTGGTGACCGCCGCGGGCACCGGCCATGCGCGCATCGACGAGTTGATCGAAGCCGAGGGCATCCGCCGCAAGATCAAGCTTCGTGTGCCTCATTACGCCAGCCTCGAGCGGCTATTGCCCGGCACAGACCTCATCGCCACCGTGCCCGAGGCGTTGGTGCAATCGCGCCTGCATCCTTCGGCGCTGGCTTACGCCCGCCCGCCTTTTCCCTTGCCGGATTTACCCATCGACCTGTTCTGGCACGCCCGGAATCATCAGGACCCGGGCAATATCTGGCTCCGCAACGCCATCGCCGTTGATTGCGCGCTCCCCGCCATCTCCCCTGAGCGCGTGCCCTTCAGCCGGCCTTGAACAGCCAGTCCGCAAGCCGCGCGCCCAGAGCCGAGGTCAGCACAAACACCGCCGCTCCCAGCGCGCCCGCGCCCGCCATCACAATACCGGGACCTGGGCAAATGCCGCTCAATCCCCAGCCCACGCCAAACACTGCGGCCCCGCCCAGCAGTCTGGCATCGATGCTCGTGCGCGTCGGTAAGTTTATTTTATCGTGCAGCAGGGCATGCTGGCGGCGCTTGGCGTAAGCAAAAGCGGGCAGGGCCACGCCCACCGCGCCGCCCATTACCAGTGCCAGCGCCGGGTTCCACACGCCACTGACATCCAAAAACGCCTTTACCCGGTTAGGGTCGGTCATGCCCGAAACCACCAGCCCGGCGCCAAACAGCAGCCCGAACCCAAAAGCAGTCAGGAGCGCGCGCATTACAGCCCATGCCTTTCGATAAACACTGTCACTCCGGCGGCCAGCATGAAAGTCAGCACCGCCACCAGAGAGCGCGGGCTCAGCCGCGCCAGGCCGCACACGCCATGGCCGCTGGTGCACCCGCCAGAAAGGCGTGTGCCCAACCCCGCCAGCAGCCCGGCACCCGCGAGCAGCGGCAGGCTCTCACCGTCCAGCCCCACCGGCACATGTCCGCCCACCAGCGCCGCGCTGGCGCCAGCGGCCAGCATCCCGGCCAGAAACGCCCATTGCCAGCCTTGGGTGCCACGCGCCGTGGCGGCGCTGAGGATCCCGCTGATTCCGGCGATCCGGCCATTGACCAGCAGCAGCCCGCCCGCGGCGGCCCCGATAAGCGCGCCGCCCAGCAGCGACAGCTCAAGCTGTTTGGGAACAAAAATAATCGTCATGGCCGCGCTATAACCAAAATCCCCGCCGCCGCCCATCCCGCCTTCGCTTGTCTGCCCCGCTTGGCCGTGAGGGCAGGGGGCTTGATCTTTGGCCAATATTTCCATAACAATGGAATTATGGAAAAAAAGGATATTCTGGTTGCTCTGGCTGCCCTTGCTCAGGAAACCCGGCTCGATATTTTCCGCCTGCTCGTACAGGCCGGGCCTTCTGGTCTGCCCGCCGGCCAGTTGGGCGAGCGGCTGGGCCTGCCTTCGGCCACGCTGTCCTTCCACCTCAAAGAGCTACGCCTTGCCGGGCTGGTCAGTTTCCAGCGCGAGAGCCGCTCGCTCATTTATTCCGCCGAATTTGCCAATATGAACGCCCTGCTGGCCTACCTCACCGAGAATTGCTGCCAGGGCGCCCTCGCCGCCTGTGGCCCGGGATTTTGCGATGGCAACCAGCTTGTGCCCCTCCCCGCCCGGAGCCCCGCATGACCCAGCGTCCCTTCAATGTGCTGTTCCTGTGCACCGGCAATTCAGCGCGCAGCATCATCGCCGAATCCCTGCTCACCTATTGGGGGCAGGGCAAGTTTCGGGCTTTCAGCGGGGGTAGCCATCCCAAGGGTGTGGTGCAGCCCATGGCTCTGTCATTGCTCACCTCGCTTGGCCTGCCCACGGCGGGGCTGCGCAGTAAAAGTTGGGATGAATTCGCCACCCCCACCGCGCCCGAGATGGATTTCATCTTCACCGTTTGCGACCAGGCGGCTGGTGAAGTGTGCCCCGTCTGGCCCGGCCGGCCGATCACCGCGCAGTGGGGCCAACCAGACCCCGCCGCCGTGCCAGGCACCGAGATTGAGCGCGCCCAAGCCTATCGCGATGCCCTGCGTATGCTCGAAAACCGTATCAGGATTTTCGCCGTCCTGCCCTTCGCCTCTCTAGATCGCATGGCCCTCGAGCGCCGCACCGCCGCCATCGGCCGTCTGCTGCCCGGCGCACCCCAACTCCCCAGCTAATCCCAGCTCTTCCCACCAACGGATATGCCCATGCTCCCGCAAAAAACGGTTCTCATCCTCTGCACCGGCAATTCCTGCCGCTCGCAAATGGCCGAAGTGCTGCTCCGCCACGATCTGGGCGGCGCTGTCCGCGTGATCTCGGCCGGCACGCGCCCGCAATCAAAAGTCGCGGAAGGTGCCATCTTGGCTCTTGAGCAGGCCTGCCTGCCCACTGCCGGCCTCCACCCCAAGGATGTCGATGCCGTGTTGCACGAGCCGATCGATCTGGTTGTGACCGTCTGTGACAATGCCCGTGAAACCTGCCCGATCTTTCCGCGCCCGGTGCCGCGCCTGCATATCGCCTTTCACGACCCCCATGGCGAACCGCTGGAGAGCTTTCTGCGCGTGCGTGACGACATCCGCGCCCGCCTGGTTCCCGCCGTCCGCGACGCCCTCAAGCTTTAAGGCCCGCCAATGTCCGTGCAATGTGAAGTCGCCGCCAAATCCGCCGCTGGCGCGCCCATGAGCCTGTTTGAGCGGTTCCTCTCTTTGTGGGTGCTGCTCTGTATCATCGTGGGCATTCTGGCGGGGCAGGTGGCGCCCGGCCTGTTCCAGGCAATCGGGCGCCTGCAAATCGCCCAGGTCAATTTGCCCGTTGGCCTGCTCATCTGGGTCATGATCATTCCCATGTTGCTCAAGGTCGATTTCGGCGCCCTGCATGAAGTCCGTCAGCATGTGCGCGGCATTGGCGTTACGCTGTTCGTCAACTGGGTGGTCAAGCCGTTTTCCATGGCGCTGCTGGCGGCACTGTTTATTGGCCACTGGTTCCGCCCGTTCCTCCCTGCTGATCAGATCGATAGTTACATCGCCGGCCTGATCCTGCTCGCCGCCGCGCCCTGCACGGCCATGGTGTTCGTCTGGAGCCGGCTCTCGAACGGCGATCCCCTGTTCACCCTCTCGCAGGTCGCGCTGAACGATACCATCATGGTTTTCGCCTTTGCGCCGCTCGTCGGGCTGCTACTCGGCATCTCCTCGATCACCGTGCCCTGGGCCACCCTGCTCACCTCGGTCGTGCTCTACATTGTCATCCCGGTCGTCATCGCCCAGACATGGCGCCGCATTCTGCTGGCGCGTGGCCAAGCTGCGTTCGATGCTGTCCTGGCCGCCATCGCCCCCTGGTCCATCTTAGCTTTGTTGTTCACGCTGGTGCTGCTGTTCGCCTTTCAGGGCGCCGCCATCATCCGCCAGCCGCTGGTTATCGTGCTGCTGGCGCTGCCCATTCTGGTGCAGGTGTTCTTCAATGCCAGCCTTGCTTACGGGCTCAACCGCCTGTTGGGCGAGACGCATAACATCGCCTGTCCCTCCGCGCTTATCGGCGCTTCCAATTTCTTCGAATTAGCTGTGGCTGCGGCCATCAGCCTGTTTGGCTTCAACTCTGGCGCCGCGCTGGCCACCGTTGTTGGTGTGCTTATCGAAGTGCCGGTGATGTTGTTGGTGGTCCGACTGGTAACCATCTCCCGACCTTGGTATGAGGCAGGCCAGAAGCCAAAACCCGCGCTCTGATTTTCTCCGTGACGTTCACGATTTCTTGTGCGTGCATCGATGCGCGTGTGCTTGTGTATCTCGGTCGTGTCCATCTGATGGTGTAGGAGGCTGGCAATCGTCCGGGCTTCGCTGGCGGTGCGGATTGACGCGATAGTATCTATATAACCGTTTGAAATTTATAGATAAAAAATCTGAATGTTCTGGCGGCGGGCGAATTCTGCTTGGTCAGCGTGCCCCCACCTTTGGCGAGCGCCTGGCGAACAAAGTCCGCGCGCTCTTCAAGTCCTGAGTAACCCCGGCATGTTGGCCAGCCAGTCCCGGGCCGCGAGGTGGTTCAGGTCTTCTGCGCGACAGGCCTGTCATCACTCACCCACCTCATCAGCCGGTCGGGGGCAAACGCCCACATGACCAGTGCACCAGTGCGAAAGCACCCTCCGCCGGCCTGGGGTAGCTCCCAACCGCCGTCAAGCGTCATTGGCGGCGGGGCGGGGTGGGTGCGGGCAACAGCTCATTCAAATGCCCCCACAACTCATCATCGGGCGTCTTCACCAAATCCTTGGCCACCACTCCCGTCAGCTTGGTCAGGGCCTCGGGGGTCAGCGCGTTTTTCACCATCGTTAGCGTGTGCGTTGGGGCGGCGATGATCAGCGCATCGCACGTCTCCGCCAGCCCGTTCACCTCGTCAGTCACCATTTTGGCAAAGCGCTCAGCCTCCAGCGTTTGCGGGTCGTGGCGCGGCTGTAATCCGTGATGCACGGTGGCATCGCTGTGAAACGCCGCTCCTGGTCGGTCGCTTCGCAAATCCGACGACTGCTTGTGCGCCGCCGCCGATTCAATCCGCCGCACGGTTCGCAAAACATGATGCTCATCCGCGCGCACAATCCGCGCATGCTCGGCATCGGCAACCACTACAAGGTGTTTTTTTCGGGTGGGCATGGTCTATCCCTCCAATTAATCTTGCTATTTTACGCCACGGCCTCTCGCCAGGGTTTGACGTGAATCAAAACTGATCCTGCATCCTGAATCCTGTATCAAAATCAATGCCAGCGGCGCCTGCTCCTGCTATAAGCTCGCCGGATTCCGACGGGAGACCGGTAAGAGAGAGCGGCTGTGCCTAAAAACGCGCGATGGGCCGCGCACCTTCCTTGCAGCCGTCGCGCCTCGTGCCGTCCTCTTCCTCCAGGCCGTGTGCCATCGCCAATTCGTGCGTGCGCTCTGATATTTTTTGCGCCGGGGAAAAAGTCATTGGTGCTTTCATCATCTTTCATTCGCACCGGCGCCGCCGTGCGCTGCGCCGGTCTATCCCCGAGCGTTTCTCGGACATCGAGGCGGCGCCGCTGCTATGCGCCGGTCTCATTGGCTACCGCACGCTGCGCGCTGGCGGCGATGCACGCCAGATCGGCATTTACGGCTTCGGCGCCGCCGCCCACATCGCCGCCCAGGTGGCGCGCTTCGAGGGGCGCAAGGTCTATGGCTTTACCCGCCCGGGTGATCGCGTCGCCCAGGATTTTGCCCGAGCCATCACCGGCGGCTGGACTGGCGGGTCGGATGAACTGCCACCCGAACCACTCGACGCCGCGCTGATTTTCGCCCCGATCGGCGCCCTGGTGCCCGCCGCGCTCCGCGCCCTGGCGCCTGGTGGGATTGTGGTGTGCGGCGGCATCCACATGAGCGACATCCCGGCCTTCCCTTATGAAATCCTCTGGGGTGAGCGTTCCATCTGCTCGGTTGCCAACCTTACCCGGCGCGATGCCGAGGAGTTTCTGCCCCTGGCCGCGCGCATCCCCATCCGTACCATCACCAAGCCCTACCGGCTCGAAGATGCCAACGCCGCCCTCGCAGATCTCCGCCAAGGCCGCCTCACGGGCGCCGCCGTGCTGATGCCCTGAAAAAAAGCTGTGATATTACTAAAATTTTTGATTGTCCTTTTGCTGGTCAAGGGGCGATAAAATCCCGGGGCGTTTTCAACAAAGCGCAGCCTCCAAAAATATGTAATGATTTTATATCATCACCCTTCCGCCGCCAGCGTTACCGCCAACCCGTCAAGCGCCGCGCTCAGCACCAGCTGGCAGGCCAGGCGAGAATTTGGCCGCGGCTCCCGCAGCCCGCCAATCACCACGCTCTCCAACTCCCCAAATGGCGCCCGCGCCGCAGGGTTTTCCGGGTCATCGACATAAACATGGCAGGTCGCGCAGGTCAGGCAGCCCCCACATAACGCCCGCAACTCCATGATCTTGCCGTCAAACAGGGCATCCATCAGCATCTGCCCGGGTATAAACCTTACCCGGTGCTGCTGCCCGTCACGCGTGGTGACAAGAATGGCCGGTCCGCCGCTCAGCGTCTTGCCTCCAGCACGGCGCGCTCCACGCCGAGCGCCAGCAGGCGCCCGTCATCCTCGGTTGGCTCCCGCCATGTGCGGGTAGAGAGAGACAGCACGTGACCTTTGCGCAAAAATATCCCCGCCGCGTGCCCCACCAGCGTGCAGCGTCCCTCATCGCCCGGTGTCAGCGCCAAACTCAGCATCTGCCCATCCAAATACAGCGAAATATCCTCCACCCCCACATTGGGAGCCATGTGCAGCAGGCTCAATGTCACCAGCATATCACCCCCGCCGGCGGCATTGAAATACAGGCTCGCGCCGTCCGGCCCGCCCATCCATCTGAACTGCCCCCGCTCATCCGCCTCCGCGCCATACCAGCCGCTGCCGGTCACTGTTCCGCCCATTTCCAGAACGCAGGGCAAGGCTGGTTGCACGGGCACTGTACCAAAATACCGGTCGCTCAGCAGGTCCTCCATCATCATCGCTCGCGCCTGCTCAAACCGTGCGCTCACCACGCGGTATAACTCCAGATCAATCAGATTCCGCTCCCGTATCGCCTCGATCACCGCGGGTGCGATTTCATCGAGCTTCCAGTTCCGGTGGGTGCGGTTCTCAACCAGCCCGGCGCGCATGCGCGGCAGGCGCAAATGCCAGCAGACCGCGTCCAGGCTGTCTTGCAGCCGTTCATAAAGCCCAATCGAGAAAAACCGCTCCAGCATGGCCATGCGCCCAGCCACGAATGCGGCCGCCTCCGCTGGCTCTCGCGTTCCCGGTCCCTCCAGCCCCAAAACATGGCGCGCTTGTTCATTGCAGGTCGTCGCCATGATTTGTGGAGCGTCAGAGGTCACAAATGCCTCCAGCGTCATCGGCGGGCAGTTTGCCACCACACCCGATCCGCTCCGTTGCAACTGGTCGAAGAAGAAATAGGCCGAAAGTACTCGCGTCACCGGGTTACGCATCAGCGTGAAACGCTGGCGTCCAATGCCCAGCTTTTCGTCCCAGTCGAAGGGTAAATGTCCGAACACGAACGCGTAAGGTGCTAGGTCCGGCACAGCCTCGATTCCACCCTGTGTGCGGATCTCATAAGTCCTCTCCACGCCCAGCAGCGCCTCAAATTGCCGGGCCACCGCATTTCCCGCGCATTTGGGGATGTGATTCATCAGCACGTTCATGGCGTGAGCGCCGCTCTCTCGCGCGCCTCAAGCCGTGCCGCCACGGCGTTTAGCAGCGTGCCAGCAAATGCCGCCCAGCCATACCGCGCGGCTTGGTGCTTGAGTGCCGCGCCCAGCCTGGCCATGGTATTCTTGGGCATGGTCTCCATATGCCGAAAAGCCCGGCCGAAATCGCTCAGTGAGAACGGGTCGAAATACATCTCGTCAGGCAGCCCGAACTCCACCAGGCTTGAGCTGCGCGCCGTAATCACCGGGCAGCCCGCCGCCATCGCCTCGATCACCGGTAGCCCGAACCCTTCGAACAGCGAGGGGAAAATGGCAAAGCGCGCATGGCGCAGCAGCGCCCATTTATCCGCCTCGCTGACAAAATCGGTAAAATGAATGCTCTCCCGCCAGGGCGAATTGATGGTCAGCTCGCCAAACACGTCGTCAAAGCTTTGCCCCCAGCCCTTACGCCCCACAAACACCAAGGCAATCCTGTCGGCGAGGTCGCCGTGGTTGAGCATATACTCCGCCACCAGCCGCAAATTTTTGCGCGGCTCAACCGTGCCCAGCACCACGGCATAGTTCATGCGCTGGGCGGGCTCTTCGCCGGGGGGCGGGCGCACACCCAGCGGCGCTACCACACAGCGCTCCGCGTCCAAGCCCAGATACAGCTTGGCATCAGCGGCCGTTGCTTCTGAAACACAGCACACCACCTCCGAGCTTTCGCCATCGCGCGCCAGAGCCTGGGTGTGCACATGCGCCGCCCAGCCCTGGTGCAGCTCGGGCATCAGCATGGCCGAGAGGTCATGAAACACCACCGCCTCGACATCAAAAAACCTGTGTGCGGTTTTGATGTTGGGAAACAGGCCAACGGTTGCCGCCGCCACGCCCGAAAAATCGCCAATACTGCCCAGCTGCGCAAAGCCGTTCTCCAGCAGCACCTCCAAATAGGCTCCGTTGGCTTCCTCAATCGCGGTCATCAGCGCGGCTGGGTCGATCACCACGCCGCGCGCGAAAAAATAACTATGCTCGGGCAGTGCGCGGTAAATCTCGCGGGCCAGATTGGCGGTGACATTGGCAATCCCCGTCCAGGCCAGCTCCATCAGCGCCGATACATCCACAAACACCGCTGCCCCGCACCCGCGTATCCGCGCCGCCGCGCTGGTAAGCCCCTCATTCATGCCAGCAGCGCCTTTCTGCGCGCCAGCAGCGTTTCGCGTAGCACATCAAATCCATAATGATCGCGGATGAACTGCCAAGCCGCCCGCGCTCGGCGCTCATGCTCATCGGGCGCCATCGCGGCCGCCGCCGCCAGCGCCGCGCTCACCTCCCGGTGGTCCACCATGTTCCAGCTCAGCCCGCCCAGCCCATAAGCCTCGGCCGTCTGCAACGGAATTGGCGCCCGCGTTGCCGCCATCACCACCGCATGGCCGGGCAGGATGTAGTCCGCCATCGCCGTTATGGCGGGGCTGATTGGCACCAGCCCCGCGGCCATCGCCTCCTGCATTGGCAGTCCCTGGCCCTCGGCGGCGCTGGTGCAGACGTAAAAATCCGCCGCCCGGTAAAGGTTGCTCAGGGCGTCTGGCGTCAAATGCTCGGGCACCACCAGAATATTGGCGCAATCCATGAATGAAAATGGTACGCCGATCCGCTCGAACGCCCGCGGCATCTGCTCGCGCAGCGCCAGGCGCAGGGCATCTTGCGTATCCGCCAGCACCAGCTTGATAATCAGCAAATCAGCGCGCCGCTGCCGGCGTAGAAAACTCTGAAACCCGAGCAGCAGCGCGCCAATATTCTTGCGCGGATCGCTGGGGTTGAATACCGAAACAAACACCCGCCCGCCGGCCGCCCGCGTCTCATGGGCGCGCAGCAGGGTGGCCTGTTCCAGGCGGGGCGCGCCGGTGCTCTCCACCAATGCCGCCACCGCTTGGCGGGTCAGTTCAAACCCGGCCATCCGTGCCACGCGGCCCGCCGCCAACCGCCGGCGCGGCGGCGCGCGCCCGGTCTCGATTGGCGCTGGCAAAACCTCCACATGGCCAAGCCCGTGCCCCTCGAACACCTGTTTGGTATAGGTGCAGCCCACCCAAACCTCGTCGGCCAGCCGCAGCATGCGCACATAGTCGTTCATTGGGTTGGCCCGGCGTGGATGATCCTGCGCCAGTTCACCCAAGGTTGGCAGGCGGTCGAATTCCCATGCCACATGCGCGACATTGGCCGCCCCCTTGAGCAGCCTGATCTCCTCATAAGGCTTGAACGCCACATGCAGCGGCCGTGCTGCCCCGCGTGCGCCCAGATCGGCATAGCTGGCATAAATCTCAGGCATCATCAGCTCTTCCGCCGCCAGTTCGCTGGCCTCGAACAGTTTCTGGAATTTCTGACAAACCGAGCCATAGGAATAATGCGCGAACCCCAGCGGCAGATAAACATGCCCTTCGGCAAGAGCTTTGCGCGTGCGGTGACTGTAATAAATCACACAAATCCCTCCCTGGTCATGGGGCGCGGCTCAGCCAAACCGCCGCAACCGCGTCCAGGCGCGTATGGCGGTCAGCGCGGGCAGTTGCAGTCCCGCCCCCCCGCGCAGGCTTGCCACCGCTTCGTCCGAGAACACCACCTCGCGCACCACCTCGTCCAACTGGTCCGGATCTCTGCTCAACCGTGTCAGCCGTGTCTGCATGCCATCCTCGTCCGCCCGCCGGCGCAGCACGTGTACATAAAGCAGGCCAATTGCCGTTGCCGCGTCATATTGCCGCGCGACCAGTTCCAGGGCCTCACTTAGCTCCTGGGCAAAAGTCTCAAGCTCGGCTGGCGTTGCCGCCCGCCTGGTGCCAATCACCGCCGCCACCAGGTTGGCCGCTTTCACCTCTTCGCCTGGCTCGGCCCGCCGTGGCGGGCGCGAGGGCAGGGTGATCTCCAGCTGCCCCAAAATCGCCTCACCGGCTTCGCCCAGCACGCGCACGGCCAGCTTGTGGCGCCCGCCATCAAAAAACCGCCCCGGGATTGCCAGATGAAACCCGTAATGCCCATCGCCGTAATTCACCGCCACCAAGTCACCGCGAAAGCGCAGCGCGGTATCGGTGGCAATCACCGTGTCGCCGGCCATCAATCCCACGGTCAGCCGCCGCTCGGGCCGTGCGGGCACTCTTACCCAGCCCACCACATTCCAACGGGGGTCCAGCCCATCGACATACCCCTCCCAAACCGGTTTGGCCGGCTCATCACGGGCGAGTCGCACAGGCGGGTTCTCGGGCCGTGCCACGGCCTGACCGCTCCGTGGCTTAAATGCCGCGAGCACCTTGCTTTCGCTCCATTCCGCCCGACCGCCGTCTATTTTTCTGAGGTTGGACAATTTCGCCATGGTATGTACTCAAAGCTTATGGTTGGTCCGGTAATCCACCCCCACATCCCAGCGAAATTCCCGCAAGGGTTGTTGCTCTGCGGTGGTTTTATTAATTACCGGTAAATAATTCCTTGCATTGATACCCTGAACCAGACAAGTTTCAACCATAAAATACAACCCAAGATCGTTATTTCTGGCGTTTCATCCTCATGTTCAGCCGTGACGTCCCAGCGCTTTGCCTCATCGGCACATCAAATGCCGTTTATCGCCATGGCTACGCCCAGGCCTTGCGTGACAACCCGGCCTTTGCCCGCGTTGCCGATCTTTCCCTGGGGTCAAGCTCAAGCGCGTTATTTGCCTACCGGTTAGCTGAAATCGAAGTCTCCGGCTTTGATCTCTGCCTCCTCGATTTCGCCTGCAACGATACCTCTCTTCACGATGACGGCGCTCTCGATCTCATGGAGATCCAGTCGCAGCTTGAATTCGCCATTGCCGAGATCGCGGGCCAGGGTTGCCTGCCGGTATTGCTCATATTGCCTATCCGCAAAGCCCTGCCCGATGGCGGGGTGGTCGCCCAACTCTACCGTCAGGTGGCCGAACGGTGTTGCATTCCATTTCTCGACGGTTATGCCCTCTTGGGCACCCTCGCCGCCCAAGGGCTTCACCCATGGGATTTGTTCCAAGACGATATGCACCTCCATCCTGACGCCGCCCGTCCCATCGGCGCGGTCCTGGCCAGTGCCATGCGAGATATTTGGCACCGCTGCCGGCTCTTGGGCCAAACCGAGCTACCCGGCGCCCGCTATCGCTGCATCCACGCGCCCGTTCTGGCTGGCGGCGGCCTGCCCCTCAAGCCTGTTGCCACCTCGCTGCTCACCGCCCAGAGCCTATGGCTCGCGGGCAGTGTCCACGCCGATCTGTCCCTGGCCGAAGATGAGGCAGTTACCGCCATCGCCCTGAATTTTGCCGGGTCTGACGGCGTGCTGGTCCTGTACGGCGAAACCACCACCCGCGTAACGCTCACCATCGAACATTCACAAGGGCCGCGCGCGGTCTGCGGGGTCTTGCCTGTGCGCCCGGCGGTAAAAGCCAGGGCAGGGGCCTTGCGCCTCAGTCTTGAGCCGACCGCCGGGATAAATTCCCTCAGCCAGCGCTCGGGCTCTCCGCCTGAGGCCGCTCTGCTGGGCCTCATCATCCGCCGCCCTGCCCGCCTGACCATGCCGTTGTTCTATCCAAAAGCGCCAGACTTGCTGAGTATTGCCGCCAGCGCCTTCACAGACCTTGCCTTCCCCCTGCAAGCTCTGCTCCCCCGCCATCTGGTTCGCGCCGCCTATCTCGCCCTGCTTCGGCGCGCTCCCGACCCCCACGGCGCCGAAACCGCGCAAGCCCTCCTTATCCAGCAAGGCCTTACCGTTGGCCTGCAGAAACTTCTGGAGCGTATCGTGACGTCTCCTGAATACCACCAACGCCCTGGCTCAACGGGGTAAACGCCGGGTTGCCCCCGTTGCTCTGGAGATGCTCAGCACGGATCCGTGCTTTTCCCATTTGCGGACCAGCCTGTCGCGTTTCAAACGTGACAGGCGTTGGGTCCAGAAAATACCGTCCAACTGATCGATTTCATGTTGAAGGCAAACGGCCAGCACCCCCTCTGCCTCCTCGACCATGGGGGTGCCGTCAAGGGTTTGATACGCCACGCGCACCCGGGCCGGCCGCTCAACCAGTTCAACCGCCCCTGGCATGGAAACACTGCCCTCCTCGTGTGTCTGTGTCTCATGGGAGCGCCAGATGATCTCCGGGTTAACATAAAAACGCGCATCGCCCGGTGTCAGCTCGAGTACCGTGATGCGCCACAACGCGCCGATATGAGGGGCTGTGATCCCGATGCCGGGCGCTGCGCGCATCGTATCGAGAAGATCGCTGGCCAGGGTTTCCAGCGCCTCATTGAACGTCAGGATTGGTGCCGCCCGCTGGCGCAGGCGGGGATCGGGAAATTTCACAATGGGGCGGATGGACATGGCGCCAAACCGATCCTGAATCGGGCCTTCTCAGAAGCGGCTGTGCACAGCGCACGGCCCAAAGCCGCCACCTCACCGCTTTGCACGGGACTGTTCGATCAATCCGAGCAGCACGGGCAGTGCGCCCAGCACCATGGGAAACTGTACGATCAGCCCGGAGATGATGGCGATGGCGAGTGGTTGTTGCATTCCCGCCCCTTGGCCCAGCTTGAGCGCCAGCGGCATGAGCGTGAGAATGGCGGCCAGTGTGGTCATGGCAATGGGGCGCAGCCGGGTGGTCGCGGCCTGCACCAACGCCTCGCGCAGCGGCATGTCGGAGAGCAGGCGCTGAAATTCCGAGACGTAGAAAATCGCCATTTCCGTGGCAATGCCGATAATCATCACCAATCCCATCAGGGCGGTGATGTTGAGCGGAATGCCGGTGACGTAAAGCCCCGCGAATACCGCGCCGGTGGAGAGCAGCGACAGCCCCATCACCACCACCGCCCAGCTGAACCGTTCATAAAGGAATAACAGCAGTAAAAATTCGGCGGCCAGCGCGGCCAGAAACACCCGCAATAGCCCGGCGAATGCCGCCTGCTGCTGGGCGTAAACCCCGCCCAGCGTATAGGTAACACCCGGCCCCAGCACCCCGGGCTTGGCCAGCGCCGCCTTCACATCCGCGATCCCGGCGTTCAGGCCGCGTCCATCCAGCCGTGCGGTTACGTCCACCACCTGGGCCAGATTATCGCGCGTGATCTCGGGTTGGCCCTGCTCGACCTTAAAATTCGCCAGTGCGCCCAGCGGCACCAGCGCGCCGGTGGGCGTGCTGATCGGCAAGCGCGCCAGGGAGTCAGTGGTATTGGCCAAGGTAGGGTCCATCCGCACCCTTATGCCTCGCGCAATCAGAGTGCCCTGCGTTTGCCCCGCCAAGCTGCCGGCCAGCGCGGTGTTGAGCTGCGCCGTGATGGCCGCCGGGTCCAGCCCATGCAATGCCGCGCGCACGGGGTCGATGGTGATGTCGATGGCATCGCCGGCCGGTGTCACGCCATTGACCACCGAATTCACTCCCTTGATCGGGGTAATGGCATCGGCCACGCGCTGCGCGGTGGCGGCGAGGGTGGCGAAGCTGGTGCCCGCCAGCCGCACATCAATGGGCTGAGGCACGCCGGTCATGTCGCCCAGCTCATCGCCAATCAGCTGGTGCAAATCGGTATTCACACCGGGCACCTTGGCGGCAATCCGGTCGCCGATGCGGTTCATCACCTCATCCACCCCGGGCCGCTGATTCTGGGGGACCAGATGCACCACGATATCGCCGGTGTTGGGCTCGGCCAGATCACCGCCAAACCCCGCGCCGATGCGCGTGGAAAAACTCTCGACCGCTGGGTCGGCGCGTAAAATCGCCTCCACCTGGCCAATCTCGCGCGCGGTTTCACCGAGCGAGGTACCGGGATTGGTCTGGTAATCGAGCACGAACCCGCCTTCATCGATGTCGGGCATGAAGCCGGTGGGCACATAAGCCAGGCTCAACCCCCCGACGGCGGCCACCACAAGGCCAATACCGCCCAGCCATAGCGGCTTGGCGAACAGCCGCTCCAGCACGCGCCGGTGGCCGCGGCTCAGCCGGTCCTCGCCGCCTTCGTGTAACTGCCTGAAATCCACCAGCCGTTCGGCCAGCAGCGGCACCACAAAGGCGGTCAGCGCCCACGAGGCCAGCAGCGTGGCCGCCATGGTGAGTGAGAGCGCCTTGAAGAACGTGCCGGTGACGCCGGAGAGAAACCCCAGCGGCGCGAACACTAGCAGTGTCGCCGCCGATGAGCCGGTGAGCGGCCGCCAAAACCGCGCGCCCGCGCCCATCACCCAGCCATGGCCGAGTTTACCCGCCGAATATTTAGCCAGATGCTCGATCATCACGATGACGTCATCGATCACCAGCCCGACCGAGGCCGCCAGCCCGCCCAGCGTCATGATGTTGAAGCTGAGCCCGAGCACCGAGAGCACCAGCACCGCCGCCGAGAGCGCGGCGGGCACAATCAGCAGGGCCAGAAACGTCACCCGCCAGTTGCGCAAAAAGGCGAACAATACCAGCCCGGCCAGCGCCACCCCGATCACGATCGCATCGCGCACCGAGGCCGCCGAAGCGGTGACCAGCGTGCTTTGGTCATACCAGGTGCTGAGCGCAATACCCGGCGGCAGCTGGGGGGCAAAGGCTTTGAGCGCGCCGCGCGCCGCCTTGGCCACCGCCACCATATTGCCGCCCGGCTGCAAAAACAGCAGTACCGTCACCGCTTGCTTGCCATTGGCCGAAACCCGGTAAAGCTGCGGCATGGCACCCAGCTTCACGCTGGCCACATCGCCCACGCGCACCACGCCCTTGGGCCCGCCGCGCACCACCACCCGCGCCACATCGGCGGCGCTTTGCAGGGGGTTGTCGGCCATCAGCAAATAGAGCAGATCATGGTCGCTTACCTGCCCAACCGCCTGCAGCACATTGGCGTTGGTGATGGCGGTGTTCAGGTCGCCCAGCGTCAAATGGTAAGCGGCCAACCGCGCCGGATCGGCTTGCACCTCGATTTCGCCGGTATCGCCCCCCTGCACCTGCACTTGGCTCACCCCCGCCAGCCCTGAGAGCAGCGGTACCAGCCGGAGCTTGGCAATGTCTTGCAAAGTCGCTGGCGGAACTTTGTCAGAGGTCAGGGCAAAGGCCATGAACGGAAACACCGTCGGGTCCATGTGCAGCACCTGATAGGTGGCGCCCGCGGGCAGGCTGGGCAACAACTGGGCGATTGCTCCCTGCACGGCCTGGGTGGCTCCGGTCATGGCCGTGCCCCAGTTGAAATCCACCAAGATCTCCGCCGAACCGCGTGAGGTGATGGAGTTCACATCCACCACCCCCGGCACCGCGCGCACCGCCTGCTCAATTGGCTGTGTGACCTGTGTCACCATCTGCTGGGCAGGCTGATTGCCGGTATCCACCATCACCCGCACGCGCGGAAAATCCGTTTGCGGATACAGCCCGATGGGCAGGGAAAACGCCGCCCACAGCCCCGCCAGCGCCACCAGAAACGCCAGGGTGAGCGCCGAGCGCCGGTGGCGTTCAAGCCAGGCCTGCAGCATTATTGCCCGGCCCGCACGGCCATGCCGTCGCTCAATTGGTACGCCCCGGTGGTGATCAGCGGGCCCGTCACCGCAAAGCCCGGCTTGAGCACCAGCTCATTGCCGCTGGCGCCCAGCACGGTCACATTCACGCGGTGCGCGAGGCCGTCCGTTCCTTGTTCAAAAACATAATCTCCCGCCTCATCATTTTGCACCGCATCGCGCGGAACCGGATAGCCGGTGAGCGTTCCGGCCTCGATGTCGGCGCGCACCCCTTCGCCAATCGGCGCGGGGGTGGGCAGCGCCACCATCACATCCACCAGCCCGGTCTGCGCATCCAGCGCCGCGGCGCGCGCGTTCACGGTGGCGGCCAGGGTGCGGTTGTCATCCAGCAGCGTCACGCTCACTGGTGCGCCGGGGCCTATGCCGCCCGCCTCATCCAGCGGCACGCCAAGCAGCGCCTGGGGGGTGGCCGTGGCGGCCAGGGTGAATAGCGCCGTACCGGCGGGTATATCCGCGCCGGGCGTGGCGCTGAGGGTGGTAATCACCCCGGCCACGGGGGATTTGAGCGCATAGCCGGTACCGGCGCCCGTTTCGGCGAGGGCGGCCAACTGGGCGCGCGCATCGCCCAGCGTTTGGCTGGCGGCGGCAAGGTCGGCGTTGGTCGCCAAATGTTGGGCCAGCAGTGCCTGGGTGTGGGCAAGTCCGGCCTTGGCGGCGGCCACGGCATTCTGGGCCTTGCGCAGTTCGGCGGCGGCTTGCGGGTCGGGCAGGATCTCGGCCAGAATCTGTCCGCGGGTCACCGCCCCGCCGGCGGTCACGTCAACCTGCCCCACAATGCCTGTGGCGGGCAGCAAAATCTGGCGTGCCGCCGCGCCCGCCACCACGCTGCCCTCGGCCTCCACATCGCGCGGCAGGGTTGCCAGTGTCAGCTTCATGGTGGCCACCGCCACGCTGGGCGCGGGGTCTGGGGCGGGGCGCGTTGCGGGGCGCAGCGCCAACCAGCCCGCCAGCGCCAGTCCGCTGGCGGCGGCGGTTGTCCAAACAAGTTTTTTCATGTGCGCGGCTCCGTCACCGGGGGCAGGCCAATGCCCGCCAGCGTGGCCAGCGAGAGCGTGGCCGTGTCGATCTGTTCATGCAGTAAAATCGCTGTCCGGCGGCGCTCACCCGCCGTGGTGATGAAATCGGTCTCGGCGCGCGCATCCAGTGCCCCGGCGGCAAAGGCGGCGCGCGCTTCGGCGGCGGCCGTTTCGGCGGCGGTGGCCGCCGCATCGGCCTGCGCGGCTTCCGGCTCCAGCCGGGACAGGGCCGCGTTCAGGCTCATCACCCCGGCCGTCGCGTCATCTAGGCTGGCCTGATATTGCGCGCGCAGCACGGCCCGCGTGGCCATGGCGGCCTCGATGGCCGGGCGGTTATGCGAAAACAGCGGCAGGGTGAGCGAGAGTTGCGGCCCGGCGCTCACCACGTTCGAGGTATCGCGCCCGCCCGCCGCGCCCAGGCTGACTGGCAGAAACTGCGCCAGAATAGCGGCACGCAGCTTGGCGTCGGCCTGCTCGTAGCCGTAGCGCAGGGCCAGCAGGTCGGGCCGGCGGGTGGGCAGGCTGGCCAGTGCCGCCTGTGCCACGGCCGGGGCAATGGCGGGCGGCGCGCCGGGGGCGATGTGCAATGCCGTGCCCGGCGCCAGGTCGAGCAGGCTGTCGAGTTGGTCCAAATCCTGCGCGCGCGTGGCGATGGCGCTGTTTCTTGCTCCCTCGACCGCCGCCAAAGCCGCGTCGGCCGCCGCCTGGTCGGCCAGCGTCAAATTTCCGGCCGTTACTTCCGCCGCCACGGTTGCGCTCTCGGCACGCAGCGCCGCGTCATCGGCGTCCAACGATGCCAGTATCGCCTCATCGGCGCGCAGGCTCACGCAGAGCTGTTCAGCCTGCGCCGCCACCTGCCATTCCTGCCATAAAATCCCGGCATCCACTTGGTTTACCCCGGCCTTGGCGGCGGCGCGGTCGGCCCGGTAGGTCACCAGCGCCGAGAGATCTTGCGTCAACCCCGCCGAAATCGCCGGCATGGCGCCGGGGCCGCTGAGCAGGGCCGCGAACCCGCCGCTGATTACCGGATCAGGTGGCCGCCCCGCGGCCAGCAGCTCCGCCGCCGCCACCCCGCGCGCCGCCCGCGCCGCCACCAGTGCCGGGTCATGGCGCACGGCCAAGGCCCCTATATCGGCCAGAGCCAGGGCGTGGCCGCCACCCGGGGCGGGCATAAACTCAGCCCCCGTACTCAAAGGCAATGGGTGATAAACCGAACATCCAACCAGCGCCGCGAGGCATGAAAACCGCCCATAACGCACAAAAGCCTGAACTGTCTTCATTACTCGCTAGCCTGCCTTCAAGAATGCAGTGTCTTGAGATAGGCGATAATGTCTTGTGCGTCGGATTGCGTCAATTTCCCGCGCCAAGCCGGCATGGGGGCATCGAGAGGCTCGTCGGTTTCATCGCGCGCATCGAGAATGGCGCGCAACAGCAGCTTGTCATTGTTGTGGTAAGTTGTCTCAAGGCCGGGGGCGCGTAAATCAGCAGATACGGCGCTACCAAAGTGAACACCGCCGGCGCCGCTGGCCAGATGGCACGCGCTGCAATGCGCCAGGAAAAGCTCTTTGCCGTGCTGAATATTCTTCGCCATGGCCGCTGACGAGAGCGACGCGCCTAAAATCAGCCCCATAATCACGCCACGTATCACCGTTCAACTCCTTTCCCGCTTGTACCCAAGCTTACGAAAAACCAAGATGTCACTCCAGAGTACATCGCCAAGTATTTCATGAAGTTACTGCAAACTTCATACCATGGATGAGCCCACCCGCGCCACGGACGGCAAATCGGCCCTGACAAGCAGGCCGGGATGATTATCGAGCAGGGTAACTGTGCCGTCATGCATGGTGATGATGGCGCGAATGAGCGGCAGGCCCAGACCATGGCCGGCGCTGTGGCGGCTGCGATCGAGGCGCGCAAATCTTTGAAACACACGCTCCCGCTCAGCCTCGGGAATTCCTGGCCCGGCATCCGCCATTTCGATTCGTGCCAGCCCCTCTGGCGTGCGCGTCAGCGACAGCCGCATCGCGGTTCCCGATGGGCAATGACGAATGGCGTTTTCAATCAGATTGACCAGCATCTGCACCAGCAAGGCGCGATCTCCCCGGACCCACAAGGGGGTGGGCGCTTCGACCGAGAGGATCTGCCCCTCATCCGCCGCGACATCCAGGAACTCCTCTCCCACAGTGCGCACCAGCTCGCCCAGCTCGAGTACCGTGAAGCCGCCTTGCATGGCGCCGGCCTCCACCTCGGCCAGCCGTAAAAGTGCCGCGAACATGGAAATAACAATATCCGTCTGGGCCAGCGCGGCTTCCAGCGCCGTCTCCAAGTCTAAATCATGATGTATCTTGGCCCGGCGGGCGATACGCTGCAATCGCTCCTGCAGCCGCGCAAGCGGCGCGCGCAGATCATGTGCGATGTCGTTGGTCACCTGCCGCGCGTTTTCCACAAGGCGTTCGAGCATATCGAGCACGTTGTTGAGGTCCTTGGTGAGCACATCGAGTTCGTCGTCTATACCATAGGATTCAATCCGGCGTGACAGATCGCCGGTCATGATGTCCGCGCTGGCGTCTGAAATCGCCCGCACACGCTTGAGGCTATAGCTGGCGATTGTCAGGCTGGCCAGCAAGCCCAACCCGATCATGGCGCCAAAAACGATGGCGAAAATAACCGCGATATGACGATTGAGCGCGGCAAAAACCGAGGCATCCTCGCCGATGAACAGCATATCACCATTGGTGAGCGGCGCGCCAATACCATCGATGCGTGAAACACCAGCGGGCATCGATAAATCCTGCAGGCGGGTGATGCTGTGCCATGTTTGGGGATGATCTGGCATGGGCATGGAGGAGACGATAATTTTGCCGTCTCTGCCGGCCAGCGCATAAAACGTATGATCCGCGCCCTGCGTGATGGTTAGCCGGATTTCCTGAGCGACGGAAAGCTGGTCGGATATGGCATCGGAAAGTATGTCTTCACGGTCACCCGCGACGATAGGCGCCAACTCCCGGTAGGCGGCCTGACCGGTGGCGACATAAATCAGCGCGAACACGATGACCGCCCCGATGGTGGAAAATAACGTACCTAGCACGGCAAGCCTGAAGCTGGCCATGCGCACCAGCCTGCCGCGCTCGGGTGATCCGCTCACGCTGGCGTGTCCGCCGAGATCCGATAGCCGGAGCCACGAATGGTTTGGATCAGCTCCCTTGAAAAGCCCCGGTCTATCTTGAGGCGAATACGGGAAATATGAGACTCGACCAATTTTGTTTGTGGGTCAAAGTGATAGTCCCATACCGCCTCCAATAACATTGTGCGCGTCACCACCACCCCGGCGTTGAGCATCAGATACTCCAGCAATCTGAACTCGCGGGGCTTGAGGGGGATACGTTGTCCGCCTCTGGTGGCGCTCTGGGTCAGGCGGTTGAGTGTCAGATCGCCAACCTTGAGCAGGCTTTGATCGGATTTGAAGGTCTTACGGCGCCGCACGGCCTCAATGCGCGCAAGTAATTCCGGCACGGCGAAGGGTTTGACGATGTAATCATCAGCTCCCGCGCGCAAACCGCGCACCCGTTCATCCACCCGGCCCAATGCCGTAATCATGATCACCGATGTCGTGATCTGCATCGAACGCAATGCCTGGACGACGCCCAGCCCATCAAGATGTGGTAACATACGGTCGATCAGGAATAGGTCAAAATCACCGGTCGCCGCCTGCATCAGCCCGTCGCGACCATTTTCCGCCAGCGCCACCTCGTACCCCTCGGCCTCCAGTTCCCCGGCCAGAAAGCCTCTCATTTCATCATCATCCTCGATGACCAGAATACGCATCAATGACTCACATTTTCAAGCGCGCGCGCCCTGGTGGGAGGGCCGAAAGCGCCGATGATGATGACGGCGATTGCCATTGTCACGCCAATGAACACCGCAATCGCGGGTACGCCGCCGTTATTGAGAAAATATCCAACCGCCAACCCGGCAAAGGCCGCTGACAGGCGGCTCCAGGAATAAACGAACCCAACGCCGCGCGCGCGCACATGGGTCGGAAACAGCTCCGCCTGGTAGGCATGAAACGCGCTCGACATGATATTGGCCGCCACGGTGAACAAGA
Source organism: Pseudomonadota bacterium (assembly GCA_021809435.1). Classification (GTDB taxonomy): domain Bacteria; phylum Pseudomonadota; class Alphaproteobacteria; order Acetobacterales; family Acetobacteraceae; genus Acidocella. The sequence continues at coordinate 126,001 of JAKBAD010000006.1, forward strand.
CGCCAAAACTGATGATCTCGACGGCGTGACCTGAGAGCGCGAAGCCCAACATGAACAATCCCATGAGGCATAGCGACACCATGATTTGTACTGAACGCTCAAAGCGGTCGGCAATCAGAAGCGTGAGCAGTGGTCCCAGCGGATTTGCCAGCGCGATGATGAATGAGTATTCCATGCTGTTGGTGAATGCGATTCCGCGGGCGATGAGCAGTGTCGGCACCCAGGCGGCGAAACCGTAAAACCCAACCACTTGGCCGATATTGAAGATACTCATCATTAACGTCCGCTCGGCGTAACGTGGGGAGAGTAACTCGAAAAAGCTGCCTGTGACGGTACGTTCTGGTGGCAAAACCGCAGGTTCTGACAAGATTTTTCCGGGCTTAACGGCGGATTTCTCAAGCTTGGTGACGATCGCATCAGCTTCCGCCTCGCGCCCATGCAATGCAAGCCAGCGCGGACTTTCGGGCAAGGCTAGGGCCAACCACATGGCGATCGGAATCCCAACTGTGCCGAGCATAATGACGATACGCCACCCCTCAAGCGCGCCTATGCGATAGGGTACGAGTACCCAGGATAACCAGGCGACAACCGGAACGATTGCAAAAGTGATCGTCTGGTTCAGGGCAAAGGCTCGCCCCCGGAACGCCGCGGGTACCAGTTCGGCGAGATACGCATCCATGACCACAAGCTCAAGACCAAAGCCAAGACCCGCAGCAAAGCGCCAGAGGATCAGCCCCTCGCCGGTACGCTGCACGGCCATGACCAGTGAGCAGGTCAGATACCACAGAATGGAGCCTACAAACATTGTGCGCCGTCCGTAGCGGTCCGCCAGGGGCGACAGGAAAAGTGCGCCAACCCATAGGCCCGCAAACAGACAAAACACGTAACTCGCGCTGTTGGCGATTGAAATGGAACTAAGGGCGGCGAACATGCCTTGGCTGGATGGCGAAAACAGGCCGCTCGCGCCAATCGATGGCACGAGATAGCCTGTTTGAAACACTGAATAAAATTCAAACATCCCGCCCAAGGATATCAGCACCACAAGGCGCCAAATCTCTCTCGTTGCCGGTAACCGGTCCAGCCGGGCGGCAATTTTTGCGGCAGCCGCTGTCGTCATGGCTGCGTCGTTCCTCCAGTCTCTTGATTTTAACATAGTGTCGCACGGCGCTGTTCGGCAACCGCAAAAAAGCGGGGTGACGGTACTCCAGGCCGTCACCCCCAAGGGAGCGTTATTGTGAATAGCCCTCCAGCTTATTGGCGGCGATCACGTATTGCGGATCCCAGGTGGCGCCGAGATCGACGGGGCCGGAAATTTTTCCGGCGAGCTTCTCAACGTCGAGCACTTTCTCGGGACCGCCGGGCGGCATCATGCCGTCGGGCAGGAACTGACCTTTGTCCTGCGTCAGCGCGGCGACATATTGCGCCTCGGTGGTGAGCGGGTTAGTCACGAAGTCAGGGGGCAGATGATCGGCGATGTCCTGGGCGCTGTGTGTATTGATCCAGTGCATGGTGGCGACCATGGCATCAACCACCGCCTGGGTTTCCTTCGGGTGTGTTTTCACCCAGTCCGCGCGGGCCAGCACGCCTGCCGCGGGCCAGGCGCCACCAAGCCATTTTTCGGCACCGGCCGTGGTCGCCAGATCGATGCCAGAATAGCCGAGCTTCATCGTCTCGATGGCATTTACAGTGGGTTGAGTTGTCATGCCGCATACAATACGATGATTTTGTAGCGCGCTGATCAATGTTTGGCCAGCGCCAACACCAACACGGGTGAAATCCTGGGTGGTGAGATGATAACGCGCGGCAAGGTAGAGCGTAAGATCATCCGTGCCTGATCCCAGATCAGTCACGCCAACGGATTGCCCCTTCCAATCAGCGGGTGACGAAACACCCGAGCCGGTGGCGCACATGATGCGCTCTCCAGGTGCGCCCGAAAGCTGGGCGACATCGATGACATCTTTACCATGAAGTTGAAAATCGATGGTATGAACATACCACACACCCGCGAAATCAACCTGCCCGGAGACCATGGCATCCTCCGCGCCAATGCCGCCTTCCTGCTCGGTGGAGAGCACCATATTGACGCCGTATTTCTTGAAGAAGCCGAGATCTTCCGCGAGTTGATAGGGGAGATAGATCTGTTTGTCGATCCCGCCAACCATCATGGTCACGGTCGGCAACTGGGTTGCGTCCTGGGCGTGCGCTGCCGGCACATGTGCGGCCAATGCGGCCAGGGCCGTTGCGGCCATAAGCAGTTTACGTGTTGCTTTGAAATTCATGATTTCGTCTCCTCAGTGTTGTTGCTTCAAATTCCACCGGCGTTGTTGTCATTTGTCCGCGCCGGACGCCATGCCAGTAGCCGCTTCTCGGCCATGGCCATAAGCCCTTCGGCGCTGATCGCGATGATGCCAATGATCAGCATCGCCCCGAATACGCCGTCTGTGTCGAAATTATTCTGAGCGGTGGCTATGACAAGGCCAAGTCCATGTTGGGCGCCGAGAAATTCCCCGACGATCGCGCCAATGATTGAAAAGCCTAGCGCCACATGCAAGCTGGCGATGATCCATGATGTCGCCGAGGGCACCACCACATGCCAGACAACTTCAAGACGTGAGGCACCAAGAATACGGGCATGATTGACGAGGTTTCTGTCCACGCTCTTCACACCCTGGTAGGCATTGAAGAACACCACGAAAAACACCAGAACAGCCGCCAGCATGACTTTCGAAGGCAAACCAAGCCCCAGCCAGATAACAAAGATGGATCCAAGAACGATACGGGGCAGGGCGTTCACCACCTTGATATAGGGCGTGAGAATATCGGAAAGCAGCGGAACTTCCCCGAGCAATACTCCGAAAAACACGCCAGCGGTTACACCGGCGATAAAGCCGAGTAGCGACTCCTCCATGGTTACCCATATCTGGTACCAGAATGAGCCATAGGCCGTGCCGTGGGTGAACCAGTCGGCCAGGCGCTCGATAATCCCAAGCGGGGAGCCGGCGAAGAATGGATCGATGATTTTATAATCCGTGAGCAGTTGCCAAGCTCCCACGATGAACACCAGCGTGCCCACGCGCCCTGCGAGAACCAGTTTACGGTACCGTGCCGCGCGCGCTCGAGCCAGTTGGGCGACGTCAATTTCCTGTGCGCCGCTCATTTGTCACCTGCCTTACGCGAGGCCGCCATGGCATAAGAGCGCTCAACCTCTTCCCGCAGCGATGTCCATATCATTTTATATAACTCCAGAAATCTTGCCTCGAAGCGGATATCTTGAATTTGTCCGCGTGGACGCGGCAGATCAATTTCAAAAACATCCTTGACAGTAGCTGGGCCAACCGTCATCACCACGACCTGGTCGGCAATGGCGATCGCCTCCTCGAGATCATGAGTGACAAACATCACAGATGGCCGGGTCTGTTCCCATAATCTCATGAGTTCGTTGGTCATGATCGCGCGTGTCTGCACGTCCAGAGCCGAGAATGGCTCGTCCATCATCAGCAGCGAGGGATTGTTGATCAAGGTTGCCGCCAGTTGTACGCGCTTGCGCATACCGCCTGAAAGCTGATGGGGATAGTGATCTTCGAAACCTGAAAGGCCAACGGTTGTCAACCAGTCGCGGGCTAACTCGCGCGCCTCGGTCTTTGTGGCGCCGCGCAATTGCGGGCCCAGCGCGACATTGGCAATGACCGACTTCCAGGGTAGCAAGGCATCATGCTGAAATACAAACCCGACGCCAGGCGTGATGCCATCGACCTGGCGTCCACCGACATGAACGGTGCCAGCGCTCGGGGTGTCTAGCCCCGAGGTTAGCGTCAAGGTGGTCGATTTACCGCAGCCCGTGGGGCCCACGATGGCGCAGAATTTTCCCGCGCCGATCTTCAGGTTGACATCACGGATCGCGGTCATTGCCTGACCGGTGGGGGTCACGAATCTTTTCGTGACACCGGCCAGAACAATATCGCCGCCGCTTGTTGGATTGCTGATCATCGACAGGCTTTCGACCTCCATCTTAAAATTCCGGGGTTTTTTTAGAAATGCCATACGCCACCAAACAGCACCTTGGCCGCATTTTGAGGTGTCACGCCGGTTGATTTCTGATATTGCTTCTGTCCCAGCCAGACTTCGACACCGACATCAGCCGTCGGCACCACCTGCCAGAGGAGATTGGCCGCCACGGTCTTGGTGGCAACCGCGTTCGATGTATCCGCCGGCAGGAAGGATGCCAGATTGTCGTGGTTATAGCCAATCGTTACGGTTGAGCGCAGCGTCGGCAGCCAGAAATGCTGATAGTAGAGCGCAAAGCCCTGATCGTCCTGAAGCTTGGTCTGAATCGTCTGTGGGGTCCCGGTTGTGCCGTTATTGACCGCGAGGACCGAGGCGACGTTGCCGCCGAAATCATCGGGGATATAGCGCCCGATGGAGCCGGTCCAGTACTGACCGCCAATATTGTCCTGGCCAAAGGCGGCGGCGAGGGCACCAAGATTGACCTGCCCGCCGATGATGGTGGCGCCGGTTACGTGGCTGGTACGGTGGCCATAGCCATCTTCATAAGCAATATCGCGCAGCACGCCGGAAAGCTGCAGGTGCAGCAGATCGGTGGTGTATTGATAGCGGAGGCTGAAGTCGGGCATCGGTTCGGTCTTCGAGGCAACCTCGATATTATCGCGCGTATCCTGATAGCCAGATTGCGGATTCTCAACCGCGAGGCTGACCATGCTCGTCTTGTTCGCGGTCCAGGTATAGCGCAATTGTTCGGTGCGTTCCGCCGGCAGGCCGGCGGGGCCGGCAAAATCCATGGTTTCAGGCGTGTCGTTATTGTCGATGAAGTTGGAGTTCATCATGCCGAGCGCGAACGGACCAATGGTGCCATAGGCGAACACAATACGCGCGGAGTATGAGTTGTTCTGCAATGCCTGATTATAGTCACCACCACTGACAAATCCCCATAGATCAATGGCGAAATTGGTCGTGATGGGGCCATACGGTGAGGGCGTGCTGCTCTGCACTACAAGCCGTGAAACCTTGCTGTTGAACTGGAAGTCACCGCTTGTCGCACTGCGGGCTGGGCCGCTTGGGTCGAGATTGCCGATGGAGAATTTGGGCCCCAAATTTTCGGTCGGATTATACTCGCCCTGCAAATTGACAAACCCGCTGATGCGGATTGATGTATCCGTGCCCGGCACGATGAAGGAGCCTGGTAACGTGCCTTTACTGACATAATCGGTATTGAGGCTCTGCTGTTCGGCCCGCACGGGGGCGAGCCCGGGCAGTTTGGCGGCGGCGGCGTTGGCGGCGGCAATTTGCGCTTCTTCCCTGGTCTGGCGCATTTCCAGCGATTCAGCGTCGGCTTTACGCTGCGCGGCCTCGGCCTGTTCGGCGGCGTGCTCGCGGGCTTGTTGGGCCTCAACGGCCTGCAACTTTGCGGAGATCGTCGCCAGTTGCGCCGACAGGCTGTTGATTTGGCCTTGCATGTCGCTGGCGGATTGCGCATGTGCCGCCATGGGCAGGCACAGCGCGATCACGGCAGCCGAATTCATTAAGCCTGGGCGTAACCCGAATCTCATTATTATCCTCCCGAATTGCTTTTTCAGCCGTGCGTCTTGGTCGCTACGGTGAACAGACTATCGGGGGGATGGCTTCCCCTATTCGTGTCGCGAAGTTGGTAAAATTTTAATGTTTTGGTGAGTGTGGGGGCTGTCTGGTCATGTTCACCACGGTGCCTCGGCGAATTCCGAACATGCGGAGCACGATATCCTCGCCGAGCAGATGATGCAGCGCGGCCATGGCCGCGTGGCCCAGCAAATAAGCCCACATCAGGTTGGCAATCGTGCTGTGAACATCAAGCACCAGCGCGGACAGGCTGGTGTTTGGCCAAAAGAAATAGGCCGTGCCGGTGGCCGCCATGGCCGCCACCGTGAGCAGGCCAAGCCCGTGTACCGCGCTGGCCAGTGCCCCGTCGGGTTCGCTCACCAGCTCGCCATGCCAAAGGCCGCGCGCCTGGCCCAGGGCGTCTTGCGCAACGGCCCGGATGGCGCGCCCCGACCCCCAGGGCACCAGCCGCACCAGCTTGGTTTCACCGTGACGGAGCAAGGCCCACAGCCAAAACAGCGTCACCAGCACCGCGCCCGCCAGACCGGCATATTCATGCGCCAGCAACAAGCCCGATGCCGCTTGCCCCGGCACGGGGCCGTTCATGAATTCGCTGCTGGCCAACTGGCCAATGACGCTGAGCAGCAGCAGGCCATGCAACGCCCGCGTGGTAACCGAGCGCGGCTGGCGCCGCCCGTCGGCATGGTAAACCGCAGTCTGCGAGAATACGGCGCGGGCCAGGATTTGGCGGGGGGTCATCAAGCTCATCCACTCTCTCGTCGTGAAATATATATCGATCAGCCGGGTTTATCGCATGCAATGCTTACACGCACCTGACACTCCCGTCGTGGTGCCGTATCTCTGCGATGCAATGCTATCACCGGGGTGAGGAGGGCTGGCATGAAGCTGCTGGTGGTTGAGGATGAGCCGGAACTGGGCAGGCTGTTATGTAGCGCATTCGAGCGGGCCGGCTTTGCCGTTGATCTGGCCACCAGCCTGCACGAGGGGCGCGGCTTTCTCGCCGTTGCCGGTTATGATGCCGCCGTGCTTGACCTGTCCCTGCCCGATGGCGATGGTTTGTCTCTACTCGCCGAGTTGCGCCGTGCCGGGGCGGGCTTGCCGGTTCTCATTCTCACCGCCCGGGACGCGCCCGAAGACCGCGTGCACGGCCTGAATGCCGGGGCCGATGATTATCTCGTCAAGCCATTTCACCTGCCCGAGCTCATCGCGCGTATCCGTGCCTTGCTGCGCCGGCCCAGCGCGGCGCTGGGCCTTACCCTCTCCTTGGGTAATCTCGAGCTCGATACGGTCCTGCGCCAGGCGCGGGTTGGTGGGCAAATCCTGCTCCTCTCACCACGCGAAATCTCGGTGCTGGAGCTGTTGCTGCGCCATCAGGGCCAAGTGGCCTTGCGGGCCTCGCTGGAAGACCGGCTCTATGGCATGGACCGCGACTTCACGCCCAACGCCCTGGAGGTGTTGATCCACCGGCTGCGCCGCCGCCTGCAAGACGCCGGCGCCAGCCCGCTGATCCACACGATTCGCGGCGTGGGATACCTTATGGCTCCACCCTCATGACCGAGCCGCTAAATACCCAGCCCCCAGCGGGGCGCCAATGGTCTCTTACTTGGCGGCTGGCCTGGCGGCTGGCTCTGGTAACGCTCTGCGCCATTTTGCTGGCGGCCAGTGCCGTGGCTTGGCGCACATTGGCCGAGTTGCGCGACCTCGACGACGCCGCGATGCAGCAGCAAGTGCGGTTCCTCATTCACAACCTGCCTGTTCCCCCCGCCGCCACCCCCTTTATCCTGCCGCCCGCCGTGGTCGACCGATTCCGCTTCTCCGACGATGACACATTATTCCTGATTCTTGGCAGCGGCGGGCGGCGGCTCTCCACCTCGAATCCAGCCGAAGCCGATATCGTGACGCCGTTTCTACCCCGCCCACTCAGTCCCGGATTTTTCCTGGTTCCCCCTTTGCCCGGTCATCCCCGCGGCTTGCTCGGTTTTGCCGCCACCAGCGATGGGCGGATCGTGGTTTTGGTGCAAGGCCGCACGCAGGTCGCCACCATCATCGATGGTCTGACCACCCAATTTCTGGGCACGGCAATCTGGCTGCTGCTGCCGCTCGGCGTGCTCATGCTGGGGGTTAGCATTTTCACGCTGCGCAACGCCTTGCGGCCCCTTACCCTCGCCTCGGCCGCCGCCGCCGCCATTCGGCCCGGCGACGTCGGCAGCCGCCTGCCGCTCGCCGGGCTGCCGCGCGAAATCACCCCCCTGGTCACCGCCGTGAACGACGCCCTGAACCGCCTTGAATTCACCATTACCGCGCAGCGCGGCTTCATGGCCCAGGCCGCGCATGGGTTGCGCACCCCGTTGGCTGTGCTTGCCGCGCGCATCGACACTCTGCCCCCCACCCCCGAAACCCAGGAGCTGCGTCAGGATGTGGACCGGATGAGCCGTCTGCTCTCGCAATTGCTGGGTATGGCGCGGCTGGAAAGTCTGCCGCTTCGGCTGAATGAGACCATCGAGCTGCGCGATGCCGCGAAGGAGGCCATAACCAGCCTGGCGCCCCTGGCGGTGCATCAAGGGGTGGATCTGGCTTTGACCGGCGCGGCCTCGCTCAAGGTTACCGGCAATCATGCCGCCCTGGTGCTGGCGCTGACCAACTTGATTGAAAACGCCCTGGGCTACGCGCCGCCGGGTACCAGTGTCGAGGTGGCGCTGCAGCCGCCCGCCAGTGTCATGGTGCGCGATCGTGGGCCGGGCATTCCTCCCGCCGAGGCGCAACGCTTGCTGCGGGCGTTCGAGCGTGGTGCCCACGCCAAACAGGGTGGCGCCGGTCTGGGGCTGGCCATTGTCTCGGAAATCGCCACCGCCCACGGGGGGCACGTGCAACTCTCGCAAAGGCCGGGCGGCGGGGCGGAGGTTGAGCTTAGTCTCGGCAAATGACCCGCCAGGGTGTCTGCTATATCCCCGCCTCCACCCAGGCCAGCCCCTCCCGGCCATATAAAAAGCCGTTTTGCCAGGGCCGCTCGCCGGTCAGCCCGCGCAGCGCATCTTCGGCTTCATCGGCCGCCAGCGTATGGGTGAGTGTGGCCCGGTGCAGCCGCGCGGTCTCAACCATGTCGATATCTTGCGGGGAGAGCCGGAAATGCGTCACCCCTAAAGCCTGCAGGGCCGGTAAATTGCGCAGCTGCACCATATACCCGCTCGATAATGTTTGCGTACCATTGATCGAGAGCAGCTCACGCCCGTCGAGCGTCTCGGCGGGCTGGCCATCGGGGTCGAGGCCGCATACGAACTGGCAAGAATCCTTGGTGAGCCCATGGGAGCGCGCATGATAGCAGCGCATGGCCACCGAGAGTGGTTGGCGGCCGAAAATCTGCACCTCGGTTTCGCCGCCCCGCGCCGCCAATAAACCGATCGTGCGCGCCGAAACCTCCACCGGCAGCACCACGCGCGCCGCCCCGCCTTTGGTCAAAACATCATACGTGCCCTCGTTGAACACATTGATATAAGGGCCGATCACGTGCGGGCGGCCAAATAATTCATGCAGACTGGCGGCGTCGTTCACCTCGACCATGGCGCCGCTGGCGGCCAGATGGCGCACGGCCTCCATTTCCCGATCATCGGTGATCACCGCCAAGGTCGAGCGCACCACCTGCTTGCCCGCCGCCTCCAGCCGGTCCAGCACGGCTGGCACATGCGCGGCATAAAGCGGCTCGCGCTTGGCGCACACCACTTCGCCCAGATACACGCAGTCAATGTCCGCCTCATCCGCGATGCGGAAATAGAAATCACGCCATTTCGCGGCGGGCCAGTGAAACAGCAGCGGGCCGAGGGTGAGGTGCGGGGCAGGGGTCATCTCCAACCTTTCCGGTATGCGCCATGTGTTTCACGCCCGCCTTCGGCCACGGCCGCCAGGCTATGCCCGGAATCGGGCGCCTCGCCGCGTTCCAGCGCGTCGATGGCCTGTCGAAACCGGCTCACCACCTCGCTCACATAAGCCCGGCTGCGCTGGCGGCCTTCGATTTTGAGCGCCGTGACGCCAGCGGCCTTGAGGTCGGCAAGCATGTCGATGGCATTGAGCGCCACCGGCTCCTCAAACAAATAAGACGCCCGGCCCTGCGTGACATAGCGCCCCTTGCACGGCGTGGGGTAGGCCGCGGGCTCGCCCCGGCAAAAGCGGTTCAACGTCACGCCCCCCAGGCAGGAGCGCACGCCATCGCCATCATCTTGATAGACAACATGGCTGGCTGGCGCGCAGGCGCCTTCAGAGGTTGGCGACAGGCCGGTGATGTAAGATGACAGAAAACACCGCCCCTCTGACATCGGGCCGACACTGCCGAACGCGAAAACCTCAGTCTCTATGCCAAGCCGTTTGATCAGCAGGGCAATCTGCTCAACCGACAAAATGCGCGGCAGCACCACGCGGCTGATGCCAAACCGGTCGCGGTAAAAGCTGATCGAGAGATCATTCGACGCCGACGCCTGCACCGACAAATGCCGTCGCAGGCGTGGATGACGGTTCATGGCATAATCAAGTAGACCGATATCGGCGAGAATAACGGCATCCGCTCCGGCGTCGGTGGCATTATCGATGGCGCGTCGCCACGGTGCCGGATTGCCCGCCGCGGGAAATGTATTCACCGCCACCAACACCTTGCGCCCATGTCTGTGCGCATAGGCAATGCCGTCGGTGATTTCCTTCTGGTCAAAATTCAGGCCCGGATAATTGCGGGCGTTGGTAACATCGCGATAGCCGCAATAAACCGTGTCGGCGCCGGCATCTATCGCCGCGCGCAGGGCCGCGGGTGTGCCCGCGGGGCAAACCAGTTCAAGACTCATGCCGGGCCACTCCAATCGCGGCGCGCCCCTGGCGTGCCGTCAATTTCGCCACGCTCTCGCGCAAGGCCTTGACCTCGCCACGCAAAGCCGCCAGCTCCGCCGCCTGATGATGGGGCTCGGCCTGCCGGTCATGTAAACGGTTATGAAACGACATTATGCCCGCCTGCGCGCGGCGCATAGAGCCGCCCGCCCGCGCGCCGATGCGCCGCGCCGGCCCCGCAAAGGGGCCAAACAGCGCCGCCACCTCGCCGCGCAGATCGATCTCCTCGCGGTCGAGCGTGTTGCGCACCGCCACGATCACCGCCGTATCGCCGGTGATTTGCAGCTCGCGCGAGAAGAACATGGCATCGCCATCATAACGGCCCTCCAGCAGGTCGAGGAGGACGGCCAATTCACCTTTAATAACGGCCTGGGCCGTGCCATCATCGCTTGGCGCCAGCAGGCGGATTTCAAGCCGTCCGCCACCAAACGCCAGCGCGAAGCGATGCCGCAACCCGGTGGGAAATACATGCACAACCGCCGGATCAAGCCCGGCAAAGGCCGCCACTAGGTCAGGGTGACGACGGCGCATCACATGGTTCAACCGTTTAACAAGAGGGGCCAGCACGGGTGCCGGCACTAAATTCAGCACGCCCGCATAAGGCGTGGTCTGGCGATGACTCGACACTCTACGCATCCCTTCGCGAGGAAAAGCGGCTCCTAATGGTCCGTGCCCTGATCGCCGGTCATTGATCTAAATCATGTCCCAAACCCCGGACGGCGGGTTTTTTCGCTGCACGGCGATATGTGCCTGAAAAGACAATGAATACTAAATTTGGTATTTATTCGTTGACTTGCCTACCATATATGGCAGTCTTGCGCCCGGATAGAGTCGGTCTCAGCCACAGACGTCTAGTCATATTGGTAATCATTCAGGCAAAGTGTCGCGCCGGTCCGGGTTGATATGGCGGACTGGTTCATGTTCCCGCGGCCGCCTTTGCCTCTGGAGCAAGCGAGGCGCGGCAATGTGTCACGAGCGTCGAACTGCGGAGCGGTAACAATGCATTATTCCCCAAAAGGGCAAGAACGCCCGGCCCCTGACATGACCACGCGCCCCGTGGTCGACCCCGCCGAGACGGTGGGCGATTATCTCACCCGCCGTGATTGGCGGGTGAACGCCAATGCCAACCAGGGCTATTCACTGGGCGGGCTGATTCTAAACGGCGCGGGCAAACTCATTGCCAATTACTGGCTGTCCGAGGTTTACACGCCCGAGATCGCCGCCGCCCACCGCAACGCGGCGCTGCATATTCACGATCTCGACATGCTCGCGGGCTATTGCGCCGGCTGGTCGCTGCGCACGCTGCTGCAAGAAGGGCTGAACGGAGTGCCTGGCCGTGTGGAAGCCGGACCGCCCCGTCATTTATCGAGCGCCATCGGCCAGATGGTGAATTTTCTGGGCACCATGCAAAATGAATGGGCCGGCGCCCAGGCTTTCAGTTCGTTCGATACGTATCTCGCCCCCTTTGTGCGCCATGACAAGCTCGCCTACGATGCGGTCAAGCAAGCGATTCAGGAATTTGTCTATAATCTCAACGTTCCTTCGCGCTGGGGCGGGCAAACACCGTTCACCAACATCACGCTCGACTGGGTTTGCCCTGAAGATCTGCGCGGACAAAAGCCGCTCATCGGCGGCGAGGAAATGGACTTCACCTATGGCGAACTCCAGGAAGAGATGGACCTCATCAACCGCGCCTTCATCGAGGTGATGAGCGCGGGAGACGCGAAGGGCAGGGTATTCACCTTTCCCATTCCCACCTACAATATCACTCCGGATTTTCCCTGGGAGAGCGAAAACGCCACCCGCCTGTTCGCCATGACCGCCCGCTACGGTCTGCCTTATTTCCAGAACTTTCTTAACTCTGACCTCACCCCCAACATGGTCCGTTCCATGTGTTGCCGGCTGCAGCTTGATTTGCGTGAATTGCTAAAACGCGGCAACGGCCTGTTTGGCTCCGCCGAGCAAACCGGCTCGCTCGGCGTGGTTACCATCAATTGCGCGCAGCTCGGCTATCTGTGCCGTGGCGATCGCGTGGCGCTGTTCAGCCGGCTCGATCATCTGCTCGATCTCGCCAGCCTCTCGCTCGAGCTAAAGCGCGAGAAAATCTCTGAGCTTCTTGAAGCGGGCCTCTATCCCTATACAAAACGCTATCTTGGCACGTTACGAAATCATTTCTCCACCATTGGCATAAACGGCGTGAATGAGCTGATTCGTAACTTCACTCAAGATGCCGATGATATCACCACCGAAACAGGTCGCCAGCTGACGCTCGATCTGCTTGATCACATCCGGGCGCGCCTGGTTAAATTCCAGGATAATACAGGCCATATGTATAATCTCGAGGCAACCCCCGCCGAGGGCACGACCTATCGTTTTGCCAAGGAAGACCGGCAGCGCTACCCCGGTATTTTGCAAGCCGGCACGCAAGAGCGGCCTTATTACACCAATTCCACCCAACTGCCCGTTGGTTTTACCGCCGATCCGTTCACGGCGCTCGCCCATCAGGAGGCGTTGCAGCGCCAATATACCGGTGGCACGGTTTTGCATCTCTATCTCGGCGAACCGCTGACCGATGCCGAAGCCTGCCGGCGGCTGGTGCGGCGCACCCTGTCCTCATTCCGCCTGCCTTATGTCACCATCACCCCAACCTTCTCCATCTGTCCGGAACATGGCTATCTGGGCGGGGAACACCATAGCTGTCCGCGCTGCGCCGAGGAGACGGGCGCCAGTCAGGCGTGCGAGGTGTGGACGAGGGTGATGGGGTATCATCGGCCCGTGACATCATTCAACATTGGTAAGCAGCGCGAACATGAGGAACGCCGCTTCTTTGACGCCTGATCCAGAGGCACCGTGGGCGCGGCTGCGCGTGGCCGCGCTCACCCCGTTCACTAGCCTGGATTTTCCCGGCCATCTCGCCGCGATCATGCATTTGCAAGGATGCCCGCTGGCTTGCCCTTATTGCCATTCGCCGCATCTCCAGCCCTTTGGCCCCGGCGCGCTCTCCCCGCGCGCGCTCACGGGTTTTCTGGCCTCCCGGCGCGGGCTGCTCGATGGCATTGTGTTTAGTGGCGGCGAGCCCTGCGCCCAGATCGGGCTGGGCGACGCTCTGGCCGCTTGCCGGGCCCAGGGCTATGCCACAGCCCTGCACAGCGCGGGCGTCTATCCGCACGCCCTCATCCGGTTGCTGCCCCTGCTGGACTGGATCGGCCTCGACTGGAAAGCCCCGCTACACGACACCGCCCCAGCCACCGGCCGCGTGGGGCTGGGGCGGCGTTTCGCCCAGGCCGTGCATGCCGTGCTGTCGGCGGGCATAGCCCATGAAATCCGCACCACATGGCACCCAGCCTTGCTGCCGCCCTCCGCCATGCTGGTCATGGCCGAGCAACTCGCGCAGATGGGCGCTGGCGCATGGGTCATCCAACCCTATTGGCGCCCTGTCTTCACCACCTATTCCGCCAGTCCGCCCCTGGGCGAAGCGGTATTTCCGCGGACCTTGCTCACCCAAATCCGGGCCATCTTGCCCAACACCATTCTTCGCCCATAGCGCGCGAGATGGGGGCTGGGCCGGCGTAGCGGCCTGACCATGCCGCCCCCCCATCGCGCGCCCCGCAGGCCAACCTTGCGAAACGCTCCAAGGTGGCCTGATGATGGCGCAGGTCAGCGGCGTGCCAAATATCCGGCGCCCGCCAACAAGCATAGCGGCAGGGCCACGCCGGCCAGTTCGTGAGCCGGGGTGTGCAACAGACCCACTGCCAGCAAAATTGAACCGCCAGCGACCATCAAGGTGTTCTTGTCGCCGAATAATGTTTTAATAAAGCCTTGCATTATGCCACCTCCATCTTCGTCTTGGGGGCGTAGAGGCGCACAAGCGCGAGGCCGCCCAGACCATAAACCCCAAACAGCGCCAGCAGCGTGAAATCACCCAGCGGCCAGGCATAGCCCAACGCCTCGAGAACCCAGAACGTGCCAAAACTGAGAATGGCCGATCCGACAACAAATTTGATGGTGTTTTCAGGAACCTTTGAGAGCGGCTTGCGCACCAGCGTGCCGGCGGCGGCAACCGCGATCAGCGCGGCGATGGCGGCGCCGGCCGCGGCCAAGGTATGGTGGGTTTGCACGCCCAAGGCCACCACAATCAGCCAAACTTCCAATCCTTCGAGCAACATGCCGTTGAAGGCGATGAACCAGGCGGTCTTTGCCTCATTAATATCGCGCCGTGCACGAAGTTCCGAGAATTCTTCATCCTCATCATGCAATTTCTTAAGTCCGGCTCCGCGCGCCACCGCCTTGCCCAGCCAGCGCACGCCGAACAGCGTGAGAAACACGCCGACAACAAGCTGCAAAATGGCGAGATCATGGATGCGCGTGAGCGCGAAACTGCCAACCCCCGTGAGCACGGCCAACGCGCCCAAAGCCGTGGCCGCCGCGCCCAGCGCCCGGCTCCAGCCAATGGACAGCGCCACCGCGAGAATGATGGTATAGGCTTCCACCCATTCGACCACGGCGGCCGAAAATGTGGCAACGAGTATTCCAATCATGAATGACCCTCTTTTGTGTCTTCGAATGCAAAAATCTGCTGGGGATCCAGGCCTATGCGGGCGGGGCCGGCGGGAGGCGTGTCGCTGTAGCCAATAACGGGGCGAAGCTGGCCCGCCACGCGCCAGCGCACACAATAGCGTCCAGCGGCAAAACTCACCGACATGGGTTCAGCCTCCATGCCCCCTTGGGTGACTTGCGTAACAGCCCCATCACGCCAGAATAGCCGCGCCCGTGGCGTGGAAAGCGGCCCGCCGCGCCAGGGTACGATTTCATCCCCCAAAACAATGCCGCGCCCGCCAGCGGCCACGGGCACCGAAATGCCCCCCAGAGCGCCCGTGAAGCGGGCGATATAGGGTGAGGACGGCGCGGTCCATAAATCGCGCGGCGTGCCTTGTTGGCGAATCACCCCGCTTTCAAGCACGGCGACTCTGTCGGCGAGTTTCCAGCAATCCTCGGGGTCATGGGTAACCAGCACCGCCGCCACCCCGGCCGCGTGGACCGCCGCCCGCAATGTTTCGCGCAGGCGTTCGCGGGTTTCCAGGTCGAGGGCGGATAATGGCTCGTCGAGCAGGAGCAGTTTTGGCCGCGCGGCCAGCGCCCGCGCGATGCCGACACGTTGCTGCTGCCCGCCGGATAGTTCCGAGGGGCGCCGTGCGGACACTGCCGCGACATTCAGGTGATCAAGCAGATCGAGCGCCGCCTCGTTGCGCCGGGGGGTGCCGGCTGGCAGCGCCAGTGCCACATTTTCCAGGCAGGTCAGGTGCGGCCACAGCGCGAAATCCTGAAACACCATGCCAAGCCGGCGGCGCTCAGCGGGAATGAACGTGCGCCCGGCCTCATCGACGGCCGCGCCGTTGAGTTCGATGCGCCCCTGATCCACCCGGTCGAGCCCCGCTATCAGGCGCAACAGCGTTGTCTTGCCCGATCCAGACTCACCGGCCAGCACCAGAAACCCGGTATCATCAAGCGCCAAATCAATGCCCCGTAGCACATCCCGCCCCCCAAGGCGGCGTGCCACACCCGTCATACGCAGACACGCGCTCATGTCACGCTCCCGTGCGGCAGGGATTGTTCCGCGACCGCGCGCGGCGCATGTGTCAGTTGCAAGGCCAGCAGCAATCCCCCGGTCATTGCCGCCAGTACCATCATGCCCAGCAGCGCCAATTGCGCCGCCTGGCCGTAATTGGCCATCATATCGGCGGAAACAATCGCCACGCCGAGCGGCGTGGCGCCGGGAACGTAGAGCAACTCGGAAATGGGTAATTCGAACATCACCGCCGCCACCACCAACATCCAGGCATACAACCCCGGTCGGGCCAGCAGCGCGGCCTCGATGTCGATCAGCCTGGTCGAGACCGGCAAGGCAAAAATCCGGGCAGCTTCGGTGAGCTTGACGTCAAGTTGAGAAAACGCGGTGCCGAGCAGGCGAATGCCGATGGGCAAAACCCCAGCCGCATAGGCGATGATCAACAAACTCACCGTGCCGTAGAGCGGCAAGAAATCGTTATTAAAGGCTAGCACATAGCCCGCGCCCAGAATCAATCCCGGAACAGCCATGTTGGCGGCCAGCAAGCCTTGCAAAACGCCGTTGAACCAAAGCGAGCGGCCACGTTGCAGCTTCAGAACAGCCAAGCCAACGCTCAGCGCAACCGTGGCGGCCAGCATGCCATACCCCAGCGAGCGCGGCACAGCATCAAGATTACCCCATGTCAGGTCGCCGCCGGTAAGCGCGATCTGTGCCAGAGAGGCAAAGGGAACCAGCAGCCCGAGTCCGCCAAGCACAACAAGCCCCGCCCCAAGCCCCAGGCGCCCAGCCTTGCCCGGTGCCGTGCGGATGATTCGTCTCGTCCGTCCGCTCACCAGGGCCGCCAGATGGCGCCGCTGCACGGCGGCTTGCAAAATAGCCAGCATGGCGGCGCTGCCGATCAGCCACCAGCACAGCAGAGCCGCGCCGGCAAAATCGGTGGGGGTGGTATTGAGGCGGCTGTAAATCTCATAGGTGAGAACCGGAATGCGCGCGGTTACGCCGAGCGTCGCGGGAATGCCGAATTCCTGCATGGTTTCAATACCAGCAATGGTGAATGCCGCCGCCATGGCTGGCAGGGCGAGGCGTATATTCAGCATATGACGCCGCCAGGGGGCGACACCCAGAACCCGCGCCGCCTCCATCAGACCCGCGCCGGCCTCGGCAAAGGTCGATCGGGCGACAAACACCGAGAACGGCAGCGATTTGAGAGCATATAAAAACAACAATCCGCCGGGCCCCAAAAACCAGTGACCAAACACCCCGTTGCGCAACAGGGGCACGGTAAGCACCGCCAACCAGCCAGTGGTGAGCACGTAGCCCGGCGTGAGGAATAACAGCCACAAAACCAGACCGAGCGCCCGCACGAGCAGCCCATCGCGGTTTTCCAGGGCGTGGGCAAGCAGCGCGCCAAGCGGCGCCACAATCAATCCGACCGCCAGCGCGAACATGACTGAGTTGCGAAACGGCACCAAGGCGAGCCCGGCGCCGCCATATACCCAAAGGGGTAAAACCAGAAGCCGCCCCAACGGATATATAAATAGGCCAGCCAGCAGCATGAGCGCCAATATGCGTAAGATGCTCATGAACCAGAGATCACCTTGGCGAACCATGCATTGATGGCACTTTCCATATTCCCCCAGCGAACAGGATCGAGCGTTTTGGTGTCGACATGACTTAGGTCGGGCATACCCGCGAGCGGCTTTGGCGCATCCGTGGTCACGGGCCAATAATAGCCGTCGGCATCGCCCTGCGTCTGGCGCAGGGCCTGAATATCGGGGCGCATGACAAAACTCATGAATTCAGCGGCCTCGCGCGCACGCCGGGCTGACAAGCCCTTGGCCTCCACCATCACGTTGGGCAACACATAGGCGGGATTGGGCACGGTGATCTGGTAGCCGGGATGATGCAAAGAGAAAAACGCCGCCGCCGAGGATTGTACGATGGCAACGCTGATGGCCTGCGCCTGCAGAGCCGAGAGCGTGGCATCGTTTTTAGCGAACATATGCAGCCCGTTGGCTTTGAGCGCCTGCACATAACCCTGGCCTTGCGGCCAACCGCCGGCATTGTCGAGCATACCGGCGAGCATCGGATAGGTCGGGCCGGAGATCGACGGATCGTTCATGCCGGCGAGCCCCTGATAAGCCGGCTGTGTCAGATCAGCCCAGCTCGAGGGAGGAATCGGCAGGCGCGCCGGTGAGGAAATAAACACCCCCGCCAGCGTGAAACCAGTGGGGATAAACGACCCGTCCTGGCTCAACATGGTTTGGCCAGCCGCCGTGAGATTGAGCGGCGCGGGCAGGTTGTGCGCGAGCAGGCCCTGGGCATCGAGAGCGGCGGCAGCCGTTGCGCCATCGAACCATCCTATATCCCAATCGGGATGCTGCCCCTGTGCGACGATGCGTGCTAATAAGCTCCCCGTGGACAGACGCACCACACGGACCTTGATGCCCGTTTGCTGGGTAAACGCGGCGGCCACCGCTGGGCCGTAATCCAGCCCGGAATACACCACCAATCCACGATCTTGCCGCGGCCACAACAAAATCGCGGCCACGACAATGATAACGAGCCCAAAGGCACCGGCAATAAGCTTACGCATGTCGATTCCCCTTCAATCCGGGCGGGTCGATATGCGGTTTTCAAAACAGCAGCAATTGCGGTCGGGAAAAATCAGCTTGCTGCTACAAGGATTTACGCAAATTGTCATAAAACTTAAAAATCCGGCGTGTTCCTCAGTCAGTGAAGCTATGCATATTTCATAAAAAATACACATTTATCCGGGGCGCGAGTTGGGTTTTTATAAGGACTGTAACGGCATATTTGTTAAAAAATCAAATCGTATTTTGCGGGATATCGTGCGGATGACGTGTGGGTGAATAACCTGCTACCACCACCACCCTGGGTTTCCGCGAGTGCGTGTATGGGTGTCACAGGCAGCCAGTATCATCGTGCGGCACGCGATATTAAGAAAGCCTTACATATCTGACATGATCGCATGTATCGTCATGGGGTTGCTGCCCGACTGACATTTGTTTCTGGACTTTTCTAAAATTTAAAAATGATTTTAGAAAAACGGCGCGCCATCAATTCAGCCCTGACGTCATCCGCATCGAACGCCCGTCGGGTTTCGTCGGTGGATGCTGCGTCGGTTGCGCGCGAAATGGCCGCACAAGCTCCTTTTGGGAGGCTTCATGGTGATGAAGGCCTGAATGGACGCTATCCGGGGCGACCTGGTGACGCCGGATCCAGATGCCTGATGCGACATCGACGGAGATCGTCAATGACGGGGCGGGTTCGCAAAAGATCGCCATTTTGGTTGTGAGTTCACCGAACTGAGTGTTCGGAACGCCGCGATCAAATGGGTAGGAACGACGAAAACTTAAACCTAAAATAGGGAATTTTGAATATGGGTGACGTATATTTTAATCACCGCTCGAGGAAGTCTCGGGAAAAAATGCTGCTGTCCAGCGTTGCCGTGTCGGCGCTGGTGCTTGGTCTCTCGGCCCCGGTTGCCAATGCCGTCACCACCTCGACGGTGATTGACAGCCTTGGTAACCTCACCGTCGATGCCTATGCCGCTCTGCTGGCGGGGCTTACCAACGTGTCCACCGGCACCACCTCGGCCAACAGCATTTCGGTCAATGCCGCGCTGAGCAACGAGACGGTGGCTAATCAGCTCACCAATTATTCAACAACTTCTGGTGTTGCCACCAGCTCGTCGAACACGGCGAACTCCATTCTGGCCAGCGCCACCGGCAACACCCAGACCAGCACCGCCAGCCTCACCGCCATTGGCAATAACACCACCACCGGCGCCAATGGCCTCGCCTCGCTGATCTCGACCGCCAACGTGCCCAACGGCGCGGCGCTCACCACCGTGAAATCTTCGGTCACCAACAGCACGCTGATCAGCTCTACCGCCGATATCGTGGCGGGCAGCTCGGTCAGCCAGACCGGCAATAAAATTGCCGCCACCACCACGCTGAACAACGCCTCCACCGCGCTCACCGGTTCGCTGCCCAGCACCTATACCGGTGCTGGCGAGCAAGGGGGGGTGACGCTGAACCCAACCGGGCTGGCGGTTTCCACCAGCACGGGCACGGCGAACTTCACGCCGCCCGGTGGCACCTCGGCGCCGTATAACACCAGCACCACCAACGTGACCCAGTCGGCTGATAAGCTGAATGCCACGGGCAATATTCTGGCCAGCACCAGCCAGCTGAATAATGCGGCGGGCCAGGGCGCGGGCAGCACCGCCTCGGCCACGAACAATAAGGTTGCATTGGATGTAACGAGCAACGCCACGGCTCCCGCTGTTTACAATGCCACCAATGTCAATCTGAACAACTCGTCCAACAGCATCAGCTCCACCTTCACCGGCAATGCCGCGGCGGCGGATGTTGGTGTCACGCTGGGCACGGGCGCGCCGGTGATGAACGGCTCGGCGGCCATCAGCAATCTGCAGCAGAACCTGTCTGATGTTGCTTCGGCCACCGCCATGGCGGCATATACACAATCTAAAATTGATACGTCGGTTGGCTCTAATAATTTGACCTCTAAAGCCGTTGGGCTTTATAGCTCTACGGTCAACACCAACAACAACGTTATTTCGTCAACCGCCACGGGTAATGCGGCGGTGGCGGCGCCGGGGGGCAGCGCGGCGGCGGGCAATGTGCTGAGCCTGGGCGCTGGCGTGTCGCTGGCGGGTGTCACCACCACCCAAGCCAACAGCATCAACGCGGTTGGCGGCGGCGCAACCGTGGCCAGCTCGACGACCTATACCAATCAGACCAATCCTGCGGTGTCCTACACCCCGACTCCGCTGGTTAACGGCACGGTGATTGGCACCACCAACACGGCGGCCGATCTCTCGGTCGCCAGCTTCCAGGTGAATAATACCGCGCCGCTGAATGCTGACACCAAAACTAGCTGGGTAAATAGTTATTTTGATGGTGCGGCCGGGTCGGTTATCAACACCAATAATAATGTCGTCACATCGTCGGTCATCAGCAATAACGTTTCTAATGCGATTCTGGCGCCTGGTGCCGGGGCCATTGCCACTGCCTATATCAACGGTACGGCGGCTATCACCAATGCTCAGCAAGCCACCGACTCATCAGTTTCAGCCACTACCGCAAACAGTTTTGTCTCGTCGTTTGTTGGTGTAAACACTCTTGCCCCAGTGACGGGTACGGTTGAAAACCTGCTTGGCAACAGCATTGGCTCCAGCGCCCTGACCAACAGCGCCGCCAACAGCGTGGTTGTCGCGGCCGATACGGTCGGCGCCACGGCGCACGGCGCCACGGCGGCCTCGGCTCTGCTCAGCGCTGACCTGACCAGCTTCAATAATGGTAGCAACGTGACCGCGACGCCATCCTTGACCACTTCTGGCACCGCCAACAGCGGTGTGCCGGTGGCAAGCAGCGGTGCGGCGGCGGGTGTGTCGGTCAATAATCTGCAATATGCGGTTGGGTCCAATGCCACGGCGACGACGTCTAATAGTTCTATTTACACTTATCTGAATTCCTCCACCGGGTTCTCTAACAATGCGGTGACCATTGCCGGTCAGGCGGGCACGTTTGCCCAGCAGGCGGTGGCTGAGAATAACGTCGCCAGCAATGGTGTGTCGCTCACGGCCACCACCCTCACCGGCACCGCCGGCATTACCGATGCCCAGCTGAGCACCAGCAACGCGGCGGCCGATGTCGTCGGATATCTGCTGACTGTGAACGTGCAAAACAACACCAATGCTCAGCCGGTCAGCAACTCGACGCTGACGATTGGCACGGGCGTTAATGCCAGCGGCACGCCCAACGGCACGGGTGGAAATGTTGTGCGTTCGTTGGCTTATAATAACCAGGGTACCGATACGCTCTCGGTCAACGCCGCCACCGCCGCGGTCCCGGCGCAGGGCACTCCCGGCGCGGCCACCTCGGTTGGCTTCAACGCCACGCAGCTGCCCTCTCCGCAGGTGAATGCGGCGTTTGGCTCGCTGGCGGCGCAGCAATCCACCGGCACCTCGTCGGCCACCATCACGGCGGCTGGCACTCACTGGGCGCCTGTGGCGCTGAGAGATGTGGCCCTGAGCACCACGGGCAGCACTGTCTCGGTGGCGGGGAATGAGCTGGTGGCCGCGGCCTACAGCAACCAGGAGGTCAATACCGGTAATATTCAAACCGGTGTGCTGACGGCTGGCACCGTCGCG
>JAKBAD010000012.1 GCA_021809435.1 Pseudomonadota bacterium
CATCACCGCCCGTACCGCCCACGCCGCCATTGCCCGCGCCGACATTGGCCGCCGCATCCGTCTTCAGGCCAGCCACCGAGGCGCCAATGGCAAACCCGCCCGCGCCGCCAGACCCCGCGATCGATTGTGCCAGAATGCCCGTCGCGCTCACGCCCTGCGTCACCACCGCGTCGGCATTGGCCACCGTCACTTTACCGCCCGTGCCGCCCGCGCCGCCATTCCCGCCGCCAACGCTCGAATCCGCACTGCTACCCAACGAAAGCTGAGCCCCCACGGCGAAGCCACCATTGCCGCCATTACCCGCGATCGATTGCGCCGCGATGCCGCTGGCAAAATCACCCTGCGTCTGCACCTGGCCATTGCCATCAGTGGCTAACTGGGTGGTGACGCTGACATCACCGCCCTTGCCGCCCGCGCCGCCCGCGCCGCCCGTGCTGGTGGCGCCGCTGGGTTGGCCGCTGCCGCCGCCAATTGCGGATTCAACGGTACCAAACAAGGCCGCCGCGGTATCATTGCCACTTTGCGCATTCAGCGAAACGCCGACCGCGAACCCGCCCGCACCGCCATTGCCGCCAATCGATTGCGCCAGAATGCCGCTCGAATTGGCGCCCTTGGTTGAAAGCAGATCGCCAGAGCTGGTTACGCTTACCGCGCCGCCCAACCCGCCCGCGCCGCCAGCCCCGCCGATGGCGCTGGTACTACCCCCCGCGGCCGAAGCCGCGTTCGACGAAAACGACAGCGACGCGCCGACCGCAAACCCACCAGAGCCGCCCGAACCGCCAACCGATTGCGCCAGGATACCGTAAGAGGACGCGCCATTGGTGGCGATATTATCGGCATTGAGAATCGTGACCGCACCGCCTGAACCGCCAGCGCCACCGGCACCCGCGCCGACCGACGACGTGGCCTGGCCTTGCACACCGATGCCTACGCCCACGGCAAAGCCACCCTCGCCGCCCGAACCCGCGATCGATTGCGCCGCGATGCCGCTCGAGAACGCGCCCTGCGTGCTGATCTGACCCGATGCCGCGGCGGCGCCATTGGTGCCGGGAATACCATTCACCGTGACATTGACCGCCCCGCCATTGCCACCCGTGCCGCCAGAACCGCCAGACGAGCTTGAGCCCGAGCCCGAGCCTGTCCCACTGCCACCGACTGTATCAATGGCGGTGGTGAGGGCGGACAAAGCCGGGTTGCTGGTGCCCACGGCCAGAGACACGCCAACGGAGAAACCGCCGCTGCCACCGACACCGCCGATGGACTGAGCCAGAATCGCGTCGGAGGAGAAGCCCTGCGTCGATATGCCTTGCCCGGTGCTGGTCACGTTCACCAGTCCGCCCGTGCCGCCATTACCGCCATTACCCGCGCCAACATTGGCCGAGGCGTTGGTGGAATCAGCCGACAACGAGGCGCCGACCGCGAACCCACCCGAACCGCCCGAACCGCCGATGGACTGCGCCAGAATACCGGTTGAATTCGAGCCCTTGGTTAGAATCTGATCGGCGTTCTGCACGGTCACGGTGCCGCCCGTGCCGCCCGAACCACCGGCGCCGGCACCGACATCGGTCTCGGAATCGCTGGAAATGGCGCCCGCCGCGCCGACCGAGAAGCCGCCATTGCCGCCCGAACCCGCGATCGATTGCGCCTCGATACCCGCCGAGAAATTGCCGGTTGTGCTGATCACCCCTTTGCCGTTGCCGCCCAGGGTGGTGGTGACGCTCACCGCCCCGACGGAACCGCCAGGGCCACCATTGCCGCCCGTGGAGCTGGAACTGGCCCCCGCCGGCCCCGCGCCCACGGCCGACAGCACGGCCTGGGCCTTGGCGGTTTGCGGTGTATTGACGTTCAACGCCAACGACACGGCAAAGCCGCCATTACCGCCGCCGCCGCCAATGGATTGCGCGATGATGCCGTTTGAATTCGCCCCCGTGGTGGTGATGCCCGAACCAGAGCTGGTGACCGACACGCCGCTGGCCTGCCCGCCCGCGCCACCGCCGCCACCGCCAACGTTCGACTGCGCATCGCCCGCCAAAGTGAGCGCCGCGCCCACCGAGAATCCGCCCGAGCCGCCGCCACCGCCAATGGATTGCGCGACAATGCCGTTGGAACTGGCACCCGAGGTGGCAATAATATCGGAATTATTCACCGTGATCGCGCCGGCATCGCCACCGATACCGCCCGCGCCGCCCACCGTGCTGGTGGCCGCCGTGCCGCCAACGCCAACATTGGCCCCCACCGAGAACCCACCCGCGCCGCCGCCGCCGCCAATGGATTGCGCGAGCACGCCATTTGAGAAATCGCCCGAGGTGGTGAGGGCGTCAGTGGCGGTGGTGCTGTTGACATTCACCAAAACATTGCCACCCGTGCCGCCCGCGCCACCCGCGCCGCCCACGGCGGTGCTGCTGTTGGCCGGAAACTGCGCGCCGAGCACGTTCGATATGGTTGACAATGCCGATGTGCCTACCCCGACATCAACCGAGAAGCCGCCATTGCCGCCGCCACCGCCGATGGATTGCGCGATAATGCCCGTGGAGTTGGCGCCCTGGGTGGTGACCGAGCCGTTGACCGTGCCATCGACCTCGCCCGCCGTGCCGCCCGAACCGCCCGAGCCGCCCAGCGATTGCGACATGTTACCCGCCAGCCCCACGGCCGCGCCCACCGAGAACCCGCCATTGCCGCCACCACCGCCAATGGATTGCGCCAAAATGCCCACCGAATTGGCGCCCTGGGTGCCGATATTGCCCGTGGTGGTGACCGTGACCTTGCTGCCCGTGCCGCCCGAGGCACCGCTGCCGCCCAGCGCGTTAGAGGCGCCATAGCCCAGGCTCACACCCGCCGCCACCGAGAACCCGCCATTGCCGCCGCCACCGCCAACCGACTGCGCGATGATGCCGATCGAATTATCGCCCGTGGTCGTCTCGTTGCCGGTGAGCGTTGCGCTCACGGTGCCACCCGTGCCGCCCAAGCCGCCCGTGCCACCCACCGCGTTGGCCGCCGCCGCATAGAGCGAGGCATTAACGCCAACCGAGAACCCGCCATTGCCGCCGCCGCCGCCAACCGACTGCGCCAAAATACCGGCCGAGTCAGCGCCCGCCGTGCTCAGCGTGCCGGTTTGTGCCACCGTAACCCCACCGCCCGCGCCGCCCAGGCCGCCCGAACCGCCAATGGCGTTCGATGCCCCGACACCAGCGCCCAGATTCAGCCCGGCCGCCACCGAGAACCCGCCATTGCCGCCGCCGCCGCCGACCGACTGCGCGAAAATGCCGACTGCATTGTCACCCGAGGTCGAGATGTTGCCACCATTGGCGACCGAGACCGTGCCGCCCGCTCCGCCATTGCCCGCCGTGCCGCCCACCGCATTGTCGGCACCACCAAGAAAATTGGCGCTAGCCGAAATCGCCAGCCCGCCGCGGCCGCCGCCGCCGCCGACCGATTGGGCGAAAATACCGTCGGACTGCGTGCCGGTGGTCGTGATGTTCTGGTCGGTGTTGATGGTGACCGTGCCGGCCAAACCGCCATCGCCGCCCGAGCCGCCAATCGCGGTTTGCGCCTTGGTGGTGAAATTCACGCCCGCCGCGATTGAGTAGCCGCCATTACCGCCGCCGCCACCAACCGATTGCGCGAAAATACCATCCGACTGGAAACCCGACGTGTTGATGGTGCCGACCGTATTGGACGACTTCAAAACATTAACATCACCGCCCGCGCCACCCTTGCCACCACTGGTAGATGCCCCCGACCCGCCAATGCTCAGCGGTATGCCGGGGCTGATGCTGAGCGTGCCGCCGCCATTGCCACCGCCGCCACCGACCGATTGCGCGAAAATACCGGCGGAGAACCCGCCGGTGGTGGTGATGTCGCCGGAATTGGTGACCGTGACACTGCCGCCGTTGGCGCCGTCGCCGCCCGCGCCGCCCTCGGAGATGAAGCCCGAGGCATTGCCGCCATTGCCGCCACCGCCACCAATCGACTGCGCCAGAATCCCATCGGATTGGAAGCCGCTGGTGTATAATGAGCCGGTATTGGTGACCAGCACCGTGCCGCCGACTGAAGCATTGCCGCCGCTGCCCGCCGAGGCACCCAAGCCGCTGGCGCTGGCGCCGTTACCGCCACCGCCGCCGATGGATTGCACCTCGATGGCATTGGACTGAATACCGCTGGTGGTGACCGAACCGCCATTGACCGCGCTGGCCTGGCCGCCATCGCCGCCGCCCTGACCGTTGGAGCCGAGCGCCACCAACCCTGAGGTGGACCCCGCATTACCGCCGCCGCCGCCCAGCGACTGCACCAGAATGCCGTTGGAATAATTGCCCGAGGTCAAGATGGTGGCGTCGCTGTTGACGCTGGCGTCAAGCCCGTTGCCGCCTGTGCCGCCGCCGCCGCCGCCCGAATAAAACAGGCCAAACCCGCCTGCGCCCGTGCCGCCGCCGCCGCCCACGCTCATGGCCATGATGCCGGCCGATGAAGCGCCGGTGGTCGTGATGGAGGTACCGGTTCCGGCGCTCACCGAGGCAATGCCGCCCTGCCCCGCCTGCACGCCCTGGCCGCCTTTGGAATAAAAGAACCCGCCACCGCCGCCCGAGCCGCCATTGCCGCCCTGCGACAGCGCAACGACACCGGCCGAGCCGACGCCCGAGGTGGAGACATTGGCGCCCGCGTTCAAATAGACCGATGCGCTATCGCCATAGCCACCGGCGCCGCCATTGCCGCCAGCGCCCCCCAGCGCGCCACCCGAGCCGCCATTGCCGCCATTGCCGCCCTGCGAAATGGCCACCACGCCATCACCCGCCGAGCTGACAATGCTGGACAAATTGACCGTGGCCTGGCCGCCATCCGACCCCGCGCCACCCGCGCCACCATCGCCGACGCAGCAAGGCGATGAGCCCCCGGCCCCGTTTGAGCCATTGGCCTGTGCCACCACGGCCGGGCTGCTCACGGTGGAGGATGTAACGGTGGCGCCGCTGGAATTCAGAATCAATGTCGGCCCGGCATTGCCCGCCGGGCCCGCCGGGGCGGGGGTGACATTGCATGTGCCGCCCGTACATTGGTTCTGTGGCGCGCTCAGCGTACAGGTCTTCTTGGCCGCGCAGGTATAATACGTAACCGTAATTGGGCAGCCGGAGCTGGCAACCGCGCAATTATAGGTGATCGAGTTGGATTGGCAGCCGCTGTCGCTCGACGAGCAAGCGGTGTCGCCGGTGCCAATGGTGCAGGAACTGCCGCTGGCGCATTGCAAGAATGACGGCGTGGGCAGCGAACTCACCGCCGCGCCGGTGCCCTTTACCGCAATGGAAGCGGCCGGGGCATTGTTGAAGGTGAAGGTCGCGCTCGACGATGTCGAGGTGGTGCAGGCAACCGCAAAACCGTTCTCGTAGCAGGTGGGGTTGGCGTGCGCGGCGGCGCCGACCATGAGAAAGCCAAGCAGGAATACAACCGAGACTAATAGCCGCTTGACCATAACGACGGCACTCCCACCCCATTTATCGCCTTGCGGCGGCGCCGGCCTTATGGCCAATCACCGCGCAAGCACGCTGAATTGCTCAGTTAATTACTGACTGGACCCGTTTTCGTGACGCAGGGCATCCAGCGCCGAGGACAGCCCACGCAGCGAGAACGGCCAGGCGATCGAATTATTCACGCCATCCTTGAAAGCCAGGTGGCCAAGCCCGCTTTCCGCGCGCCACTGGTTCACCACCGCACCCGAGAACACCGCCGAGGCAAAGCACCCCGAAGGCAGGCAGCGCTCGAAGCTGAGGTCGAAGCCATTGTCATGCGCGTCAGCGGCGCGCACCGGCGTCTGCAAGGCCACATTGTCGGGCAGCACCACCACCAGGCGCAGATCATTGCCCTGGCCAGGCGCACGCCCAATGGCGATCTCAGCCACCAGCTGCTTCTTCTCATTTTGCAAAAACTGGTTCAGCTCGCAGGTTTTCTGCGCCGAACCGGCCGCGCTCGAGCAGCGCATGACCCAGTCGCCATAAGCGGTCTGGGTCACTTTGGGGGCGGCCGGGGCCGTGGTGCTGCTGGTTTTGGTCACCAGCGAGGGCGCGGAGACGGTGGCGGGGCCGGGGGTCGCCAGCGCGGCATTGCTGGAGCGGCCAGACAGCCCCCAAGCGCCAATGAGCACGATGCCAGAGAGAACCGCCGCGCCGGAAATAAACCAACCCCGGCCAAAACGCTTGCGCGCCGCGCCGCTCGCCGGGCGTTCCTGGCCACCATCGGTCCCAAAGCCATTCGTCATGCGCTTGTCCTTCCACATCCCCAAAAGCCAAAACTTACCGGCCCGGCCCGCTCAAAAAGCAGACCGGCCTCGCGGCATTTAATTGTCACATCACGCGGCGGCGTTTGTAACTCGTTAATGTCAGGTTAACTCTGTTTCATTGTGTAAGTAAACACATATTTATTTGTAGTAGAATCTAAATTTATAACAAATTCGTGTGCCACCCCTGGCGGGCGGGAACCGGCATTTGCGCCAGATCAATGTTTTTTATCCGCCCTGGTGCATGAAAGCCGAACCAGCCGGTAGGAAGCCGCCTTATGTGCCTTGGGATTCCCATGCAGATCATCGCCATCGACGGCTTCAATGCCGAGTGCGAGGCCAGAGGCGTGCGCCGCACGGTCAGCCTGTTCATGATCGGCGAGAACGAGGTGGCGGTGGGCGATTTTGTCATGGTCCATGTCGGCTATGCCTTACGCAAAATGACCCCCGAGGACGCCCGCGAAAGCTGGGAATTGTTCGACGAGATTTTCGCCGCCGCCGACGGCCATGGCTGACGATTTCGCCACCGCCCGGGGCTGGCTCGAGAAACTCCACGACCTGCCATTGACGGGCGAAATCCGGGTCATGAATGTCTGCGGCGGGCATGAGCGCAGCCTCACCCAGCTCGGCCTGCGCGGCGTGCTGCCGGCGGCCATCAAGCTCATTCCCGGCCCCGGCTGCCCCGTCTGCGTGTGCCCCGAGGAAGACATCGCCGACGCCATCGCCCTCGCCATGAGCCGCGAGGTCACGCTGGTCGCTTTTGGCGACATGCTGCGCGTGCCCATCAACGCCCCCAAGGGCGAGGTACGCTCGCTGGCCGAGGCGCGCGCCCAAGGCGCCGATATCCGCCCCATCGCCTCGCCGCTCGAGGCCACCGCCCTGGCCACAGCCCTGGCGCCGCGCCCGGTGGTGTTCTTCGCCGCCGGGTTCGAAACCACCACCGCCCCCGTGGCCGCCATGCTGGCCCAGGGCGCACCCGATAATCTCTCGGTGCTGCTCAGCGCCCGGCTCACCTGGCCGGCGGTTGATATGCTGCTGCGCGCCGATTCATCTTGCCTCGATGCCCTGATCGCGCCCGGCCATGTAGCGGCGGTGATGGGCGCGCGCGAATGGGGCTTCATCCCCCAAACCCACCATTTACCCGTGGCGGTGGCCGGGTTCTCGGCCAATTCGCTGCTGGCCGCGCTCTATTCGGTGTTGCGCCAGAAGCTCGCGGGCAAGCCCTTTCTCGATAATTGCTACCCCGAGCTGGTCGCCCCCGAAGGCAATAAACGCGCCCAGGCCCTGCTGGCGCAGGTGATGGAGGTGCGCGACGCCACTTGGCGTGGCATTGGCACCATCCCCGCCTCGGGCTTTGCGCTCAACAGCGCCTATGCGCGCTTCGACGCCCGCGCGCGCTTTCAGCCCGCCGCTCCGCCCCGCCGCCATGCGGGCGAAATGCCGCCCGGCTGCGACTGCGCCAGCGTGGTGCTGGGGCGCAAGCTGCCCACCCAATGCCGGCTTTATGGCCGCGCCTGCACGCCGCGCGCGCCCGTGGGGCCGTGCATGGTCTCCGATGAAGGGGCCTGCCATATCTGGTGGCAGGCGGGCGAGCGGCCGGCGGCGTGAAGCCCGTGACCGCCGAGCGCATCATTTTGGGCGGCATTGTCCAGGGGGTGGGGTTCCGGCCCTTTGTCTACCGCCTGGCGCTCAGGTTGGGGGTTATGGGCTGGGTGCGCAATGACGGCACCGGCCAGGTCGAGATCATCGCCCGCGCGCCGGCCGATGTGCTGGCCGAATTCCGCGCCCTGTTGCTCACCCAGGCCCCGCCCGCCGCGCGCCCGGCGCTGCGCCATGTCAGCGCCGCCGCCTTCACGGGCCTGGGCTTCGAAATCCGCCCCAGCACGGCCAAGGGCGTGGCCGCCCAGGGCCTGCCCGCCGACCTCGCCCCCTGCGCCGCCTGCCTCGCCGAACTGGCCGACCCAACCAACCGCCGCTTTGGCTATGTGTTCACCAACTGCACCCAATGCGGGCCGCGCTATGCCCTCATCCAAACCCTGCCCTATGACCGCGCCAACACCACCATGCGCGGCTTTGCCCTGTGCGCGGCTTGCGCGGCCGAATATGGCGCGCCCGCTGACCGGCGTTTTCACGCCGAGCCCATCGCCTGCCCCGCCTGCGGCCCCGTGCTGCGCTTGGGCGCCCAAACCGGCGATGGGGCGCTGAGCGCCGCCCTGGCCGCGCTGCGGGCGGGGCAAATCATTGCCGTGAAAGGCGTGGGTGGGTATCATCTGCTTTGCGATGCCGCCCATGACGGCGCGGTGCGCGCCTTGCGCGCGCGCAAGCACCGGCCGCACAAGCCCCTCGCCCTGCTGGTGCCCGAGGCGCGGATCTCCGATTACGCCGAGACAAGTCCGGCCGCTCTGGAGGTGCTGCGCGCGCCATCTCGCCCCATTTTGCTGTTGCCCAAGCGCGCCGGCGCCGCGCTCAGCCCCGCCATCGCCCCTCATCTCGGCGAAATCGGCGTCATGCTGCCCGACTCCCCCCTGCACCATGTGCTGGCCGAGGGGTTTGGCGCGGCGCTGGTCGCCACCTCGGCCAACCGCTCGGGCGAGCCGATGGTGGCCGATGACGCCACCGCCGAAGCCGAACTGACCGGCATCGCCGATGCGTTTTTGCACCATAACCGCCCCATCGCCCGGCCCGTGGATGATTCGGTGCTGCGGATCATCGATGGCGCGCCGCGCATTCTGCGCGCCGGGCGCGGCTTATGCCCGCTCGAGGTGCCATTGCCCCAGCGCCTGCCCTACCCCGTGCTGGCGCTGGGCGGGCACATGAAAAACACCATCGCCCTGGGCTTTGGCAATCTGGCCGTGATCTCGCCGCATCTCGGCGAGCTGGACCATGAACCCGCGCTCCAGGCCTTCGCGCGCATGGCCAGGGAGCTGCCCGCCCTTTACGGGGTCACCCCCGAGGCCCTGATCATCGATGCCCATGGCGGCTACGGCTCCAGCCGCTGGGCCGCGCAGCAAGGCTTGCCCGTGCGGCGGGTCTGGCATCACCACGCCCATGCCGGGGCGCTCGCGGGCGAATACGGGCTTGAGGACGCGCTGATCTTCACCTGGGATGGCGTCGGGCTGGGGCCGGATGGCGCGCTCTGGGGCGGTGAAATCCTGGCCGGCCGGCCGGGTGCCTGGCGTGTGGCGGCGCGGCTCAGGCGGTTTCGCTTACAAGGCGGCGACAGGGTGGCGCGCGAGCCCTGGCGCGCGGCGGCGGCGCTGTGCTGGAGCGCGGGGCTCCCCCCTCCTGAGGGGCTGGTGCCCGATCCGCTGGTCAAGCGCGCCTGGGACATGGGCCGCAACTGCCATGAAACCAGCGCCGTGGGCCGGCTGTTCGACGGCGCGGCCGCCCTGCTCGGGCTCTGCCCCACCGCCAGCTACGACGCCCAAGCCCCCGCCGAGCTCGAAGCCCTGGCCAATGGCGCGGACACGGTCATCCCCCTGCCGCTGACCCAGCAAAACGGCATATGGGAAGCCGACTGGGCCCCGCTTTTGCCCATGCTGAACGACCAAACCCTGCCCCCCGCCACCAGGGCCGCCATGTTTCATGAAAGCCTCGCCGCCCTGGGCGCCGCGCTGGCCCTCCGCCTGGGCGCGCGCCATGTTGGCCTCACGGGCGGGGTGTTCCAGAATCGCCGCCTCACGCACTCTATGCTGGCCCGCTTGCGCGCGGCCGGCATATCGGCGCATCTCGGGCGCCAGATCCCCAGTAACGATGCCAGCCTCTCTTATGGTCAGCTGGTCGAATTCGGAGCCTCTCATGGATGAGTTCATCACCCTCGCGCACGGCAATGGCGGGGTGCGCATGCGCGCGCTCATCGAGCGCGTGTTCGCGGTCAAGCTTGGCCGCCCCGATACCGAGGCCGATGCCGTGCCCATCGCTCTGCCGGCCGGCGAAATCGTGGTCACCACCGATGGCTTCACCGTCCAGCCCGCGCGCTTTCCGGGCGGCGATATCGGGGCGCTGGCCGTGCACGGCACGGTCAACGATCTGGCCGTTTCGGGCGCCACGCCGCTCTATCTCACCCTCGCCGCGTTGATCGAGGAAGGCTTTGCCCTGGCCGAGCTGGAAGCCATTATCGACAGTCTCGCCGCCGCCGCGCGCGAGGCCGGCGTGCGCGTGGTGGCGGGCGACACCAAGGTGCTGCCCCGCGGCCAGGGCGGCGGGGTTTATTTCGCGCTCACCGGGCTGGGCGTGCGCAAAGCTGGGCTGGGGCTTGGCATCACCGCCATTCAACCCGGCGACAAGCTGCTCGTCAGCGGCCCGGTGGGCGATCATGGCATCGCGGTGATGTTCGCGCGCGAGGAATTTGGCCTGCGGGGTGATGTACGCTCGGATGCCGCCACCCTCACCCCCCTCACCCAGGCGCTGCTCGCCGTGCCCGGGCTGCGCTTCATGCGCGACCCCACGCGCGGCGGGCTAGCCACGGTGGCGCACGAAATCGCCGCCGCCAAGGGGCTGGGGGTGACGCTGGAGGCCGCCGCCATTCCGGTACGCGAGAGCACCCAGGCCGTGTGCGAGATGCTGGGCTATGACCCGCTCTACCTGGCCTGCGAGGGGCGCGTGGTGGTGGTGGTGGCGCCCGCCCAGGCCGAGGCCGCGCTGACCACACTCAAAGCCCACCCGCAGGGGGAAGGCGCCGCGATCATCGGCACCATCGCGGCCGCGCCCGGCCCCGTGGTGCTGCGCACCGCGCTCGGCGGCCGGCGCCTGCTGCCCGAACTCGAAGAGGACGCGCTGCCCCGGATCTGCTGATCAGGTCCCGGCCGAGAGCG
Organism: Pseudomonadota bacterium; assembly: GCA_021809435.1. GTDB lineage: Bacteria > Pseudomonadota > Alphaproteobacteria > Acetobacterales > Acetobacteraceae > Acidocella. The sequence goes on from JAKBAD010000012.1 coordinate 11,074, forward strand.
CCACGCGGGGCTTGGGCCTGGCTTCCGCCTTGCCCGCCCTGGCCGCCGCCACGCCCGCGCGCAGCCACGCCAGCCATGCCGCCATGCCCTCGCCCGAGCGGGCCGAGAGGGTGAGCATCTCCATGCCCGGATGCACGCGCCCGGCATAATCGGCCGCTTTTTCGACCGAGAAATCGACATAAGGCAGCAGGTCGGATTTGTTGAGCAGCATCAGATCGGCGGCGAAAAACATGTCGGGGTACTTAAGCGGCTTGTCCTCACCCTCGGTGGTCGAGAGCACCACCACCTTATGCGCTTCGCCCAGATCAAACCCCGCCGGACAGACCAGATTGCCGACATTCTCGATAAACAGCACCCCATCCTCGATGGGGGTGAGATGCTCGAGCGCATGACCTACCCCATGGGCATCGAGATGGCAGCCCTTGCCGGTGTTGATCTGATAAGCCGGCACCCCCGTGGCCTTGATCCGCTCGGCATCCAGCCCGGTCTGCTGGTCGCCCTCGATCACCGCCACCGGCATCTCGGCTTTCAGCGCCTCCACGGTCTTCACCAGCAAGGTGGTTTTGCCCGAGCCGGGCGAGGAGACCAGATTGACCACAAACAGCCCTTGCGCGGCGAAATAGCGCCGGTTGGCATCGGCATGGCGCTGGTTCTCGGCGAAAATATCGCGCTCCACCTGCACCATGCGCGTCGCGCTCAGGCCGGGCGCGTGGGCATGGTGGTGGTCGTGATCGTGATCGTGATCGTGATCGTGATGATGATCATGGCCTTGGTCATGGTCATGCTTATGGTCAGGCCCGCCGCAGCCGCAAATCGCGCACATCTCTTACGAAACCTCCAGCTGTTTAATGCGCATCTGCGCGCCATCCAGAATTTGCAGTTGGTAGCTGCCGCAGGCGGGGCAGCCCTCGCCATGGCGTTTCACCGCCACACGGCGCGAACATGCCATACACCAGGCGCTGGCGTCCATGAAATCAATCTCGAGCGCCGCGCCCTCGGCCAGCGTGCCCTTGGCGACAATGGGAAAATTAAACCGCATGGCGTCCGGCTCGATGGTGGCGAGCGCCCCGATTTCGAGAAACACCTTGTGCACGCGGGCAAAATCCTGCGCGCGGGCCTGCTCTTCCAGCGCCTGGATCAGCCCCTCGCACAGCGCCATTTCATGCATCGCCCGCATCCAGGCGCAAAAACTTGTCCTTGGCCGCCTCGCACACCGGGCACGACCACGCCTCGGGCAAGGCCTCGAACGGCGTGCCGGGCTCAATCTGCCACACGCTATCGCCCTCCTCCGGGTCGTAAACATGCCAGCAAATCCGGCATTCAAACCGCACGGCCTGGGTTTCGCTCATAAATACACGCTCCGCACCGCGTGCACGCGCTTGGCTGAATCGGCAATATCATCGGCCGCCGCGCAGGCAACCGAGGGAATGGTGCTGATATCGATGGAGTTGAGAATGAGCGCGTTGGAGGCGTTGGAGAATTGCACCCACCAGGCATTGCCCAGATGCGTGGAGCGGATGCGGCAGGCCCCATAGCCAGAAGAGACGATCACCACCGGCCCCTCGCCCAGCGTTTTCACCAGCCAACCCAGATCGGCATCGGTCAGCGGCAACAGGTCGAGGTTGAAATTATGCGCCGTGCCGGTTTCGGCAAACGCGCGCACCCGGGCATAAATCTCGGCGAGCAAATGCGGCGCGTTGATGACATCGTCAGGGATGGTCTCGAGCTCAGGCATCGGCGGCAGCCCTGCCTTGGCGCGCGTCTTGAGCACGGAAGGCACATCGCCGATTTCGAGATAATCCACCCCCTCGCCGCGCACGCGCCACAGGCCGGTGAACACCGTCTCCTCAATCTGCAAATCGGGCGTGCCAAAAGCCAGCGCCGAGACCTCTCCCGAACCCAGCGTCTCGTTCAGAAATTTCACCGCCTCGGGCGTGGCGGCGCGCAAATCGAGCACAGTCTCCGGGCCCTCGGGCGTGTAAGCGGCCAGCGCCGCCTCAATCCGCGCCAGCCACGCCTCACCCGCCGCGCGCAAGCCAGGGTCTTCTGGCAGCCGGGGCGGCAGATATTGGTTCACCGCCTGCGGCAGCACCATATAGTCGGGCGAAGGCTCCTGGTTAGTGGGCAGGGGCATGGTCTATCCTCAGTCAGGCGGTGGGAACGACAAGCGGCGCGATCTCGCGGACATACGCCGCCCAATCGCGCATGCGCGGCAAGGACAGCACGACCTCACCCTGTTTTACAAACACCAATGTCGGGCGCACGGTAATTTTGAACCGCACGGCCAGCTTGCGCTCGGCATCGGGATCGATCACGCCAACCCGGAACGCGCCGGGAAATTCCTTCATCAATTCCGGCATCACCACGGCGAGATCCTCGATCTCGGGGTAGCGCGCGGCATTGCCGGTGAACAACAAGGCCACCAGCCCGCCTTCCAGAAAACCATCCAGCGTCGTTTCGCTCAGCGCGTCAACGCCACTCATTTGCAACAAACGGCGCAGGCCAGGGGTAAGTTCACTCATGCCTCACCCCACCAGCTCATAAAAATCAATCATCACCGATTCCGGCCCCAGCGGCTCGGGCGTCTCACCCGCCGCGCGCCGCCGCGGCACAACGCCAAAACGCGCCAGATAGGCCAGCGTCTCGGTCAGTGCCGCGTCAATTTGCGCGCGCACGGGCGGCGTAACCGAGGCCCCGTAATTTTGTAAATCCAGAGGCTGCACACCGATCAAGCGCATATGCAGCGGCTGGGTGCCTTTCAGCTTGGCCAGGCCCAGCACGTCGAGCATGCTGGTCTGGTGCAGGCTCATCTTCTTGGCCGAAAGGCAGCTTGGCACGTCATCGTCATCGGCCAAAAACAGGCTGCCGGGCGCAAGCCCGTAATCAACCGCGTCGAGGATGATCAACACATCCGCATCCTCGATGATCGGCAGCAACGCCAGCCCTTGGGTGCCGCCATCCACCAAACGCACATGATCCGGAAAAGCGTGGCGCGCGTTCAGCTCCTCGACCGCGCGCACGCCAAACCCTTCATCCGCCCAGAGGATATTGCCAATCCCCAGAACAATGATCCGCCGGCTCATGGGCGGTTATCCTTGAACATCCGCCAGCCATTGATCATCGCCGAAACAATGGATGCCCGCGACATGATATCCTCGCGGATGACCATGTAGACATGGATGATGACGAACACCAGAATATACCACATGGCCAGATGGTGCCATGTATGCACCTCCATGCTGCCGCCAAACAGCGGAATCACCCAGGAGGTGAACAGCTTGGCCGACCAGCCGCCCGCGCCCTCGCCATAAAGGGCGAAGCCGGTGACAATCTGGAACAGCGCGCCCAGCACAAAGAACAGGAACATGGCCGCCTGGGCCAGCGGGTTATGGCCAACCTCGATCGGGGATTCACGGTCGATCAGCAAATACCAGCGAATCGTCGCCCACATATTCTTCCACCACGCGCACGACCACACGGCGGGTAGAAAGATTTCGCGGGCATGTTCATTACCCACGAACATCCAATAAATCCGCACCGCGAAACCGATGGTGAAAATATAGGCCGAGACGAAATGAATCTCGCGGACCCAGCCCATGACATAGAGATGGTAAGGCTCGCCATCGAGCTGCGGCCAGATGGGGCTGGCAATGAGCAGCCCCGTGACCACCAGCAGCGCGAAGGCGAACAGATTCACCCAGTGCCAGATACGCACCGGGAGTTCATAGACATAGACAGGGGCTTTCACCACCCCCGCCGGAACGCTGTGAGGGGTTGGCGCGCTCATGGCTTCAGCGCACCTTCACGCGCACAAGCTCGCCGCCATCGGGCGCCATCACATGCGTCGAGCAGGCGAGGCACGGGTCGAAACTATGCAGCGTGCGCAAAATTTCGAGCGGCTGGTTGGGATCGGCGAGCGGGGTGCCGAGCAGGGCGGCCTCGAACGCGCCGATATTGCCGGCCGGGTCGCGGGGCGAGCCGTTCCAGGTCGTCGGCACCACCGCCTGATAGGAGGCGATCTTGGTGTTCTCGATATGCACCCAATGGCCCAGCGCGCCGCGGGGCGCCTCGGTGAAGCCCACCCCCTTGGCCGAGGGCGCCCAGCTCGAGGGCTCCCAGTTCTGGGTATTGGCGGTAGCCAGATCGCCCGCGGCGATGTTGGCGATCAGCGCGTTGAACTGATCCTTCAGCTTATGCGCGGCCCAACTTGCCTCGAGCCCGCGCGCGGCGGTGCGGCCGAGCGTGGTGAACAGCGCGGAAAAGGGCAGGCCGAGATCGGTGAGCAACTGGTCCACCGGCTGCTTGAACTCGTCGAGCCCCTTGGCATAAGCCACCGTGAAGCGCGAGAGCGGTCCTACCTCCATGGCATTGCCCTTCCAGCGCGCGGCCTTGATGAAGGAGTATTTCGCGCCTTCATCGAGCTGCTGGATGTTGGTCTTGGTGCCGACCGTATTGGCGCCGAGCTCAAAATTCGGCTCGGTGATGCCATCCCAAGGGTGCAGCCCCTTGCTCTCATCCGGGTACTGATACCAGGAATGATCGACATATTCCTGAACCTGGTCGGGCGCGGTCAGGTCAACGTCATACACCTCGTTGAGATTGCCGTTCAAAATCGCCCCGCGCGGCATCATCAGGTTGGTGTAGTCATTGGCGTGCAGCGGAAACTCGCCATACGCCAGCACATTCTTGCCGGCCAGACCCTGGCCATAATCCCAATTCTTGTAGAAACTGGCAATGGCCTTGAGATCGGGGATATAAACCTGATCGATGAACTCGATCGTGCGGTCGATGATTCCCGACACCAGATTGAGCTGCGCCATGTTCACCGGCGCGCCGGCGGCCATCGGGTCATCGATGTTAATGGCGCAGGCCATGCCACCCACCAGCCAGTTCGGGTGCGGGTTCTTGCCGCCGAACACGGTGTGGATTTTCACGATCTCGCGCTGGAAATCCAGCGCCTCGAGATAATGCGCCACCGCCATCAGGTTGCCCTCGGGCGGCAGCACATAGGCCGGGTTGCCCCAATAACCATTCATGAACGGCCCCAGCTGCCCGGAATCGACAAAACGCTGAAGCCGCGCCTGCACATCCGAGAAATAACCGGGCGATGACTTGCCCCACGGCGAAATGCTCTGCGCCAGCGCGCTGGTCGCCTTGGGGTCGGCCTTCAGCGCCGAGACCACATCCACCCAGTCCAGCGCGTGCAGATGATAGAAATGCACCAGATGATCATGCGCATACAACGTCAGCTGCATCATGTTGCGGATGATATTGGCGTTTTTGGGAATCTGGATGCCCAGGGCGTTTTCCACCGCGCGCACGCTGGTGAGCGCATGGGTGCCGGTGCACACGCCACAAATACGCTCACAAAACGCCCAGGCATCGCGCGGGTCGCGGCCCTTGAGAATAATCTCCAACCCACGCCACATGGTGCCCGAGGACACGGCGTTCTGAATGACATTGTTTGAATCGAGATTAACCTCGCAGCGCATATGGCCTTCAATGCGCGTCACGGGGTCAACCACCATGCGGCGGCCGGAATTATCGAGCGAAAAGCCGTTGGGGGTTTGCACGGTCATGTCTTACTTCTCCCCCTCGGTGGGCTTATGGGTAAAATGCTTCACCGCGCTGGCCGCGGCATGCGCGGCAACGCCCGCCAGCGCCGCCCCGGCCGCGGTCTCGCCAATCTCGTTGGCCGTGGCCTCAATGCCAAACGCCGCGCCAATATTGGCTAGGCGCGAATAGAACGGCCCGTTATCCCAGAAATTCTCTTCCGAGCAGCCAATGCAGCCATGGCCGGACTGAATGGGGAACGATACGCCGCCATTCCAGCGCGTGGTCGAGCAGGCATTATAGGTGGTCGGGCCCTTGCAGCCCATTTTATACAGGCAATAGCCCTTGCGCGCGCCGTCATCATCCCATGACTCAACGAACTCGCCGGCATCGAAATGCGGGCGGCGATAGCATTTATCGTGAATGCGCTGGCCGTAGAACATCGCCGGGCGGCCACGCGAATCAAGCTCGGGCAACTGGTTGAAGGTGACGATATAAGAGATCACGCCGGTCATCACCTCGGCGATCGGCGGGCAGCCCGGCACCTTGATGATCGGCTTGTCGGTGATCACCTTGTCAATGGGCACGGCCTGGGTCGGGTTCGGGCGTGCGGCCTGCACACACCCCCACGAGGCGCACGCCCCCCAGGCGATCACCGCCTTGGCGTTGGCCGCCACCTCCTGCAATTTCTCCACAAACGGCCGCCCGCCGGTGATGCAGAACATGCCGTCTTCATTCAGCGGCGGGTTGCCCTCAACCGCCAGCACATACTCGCCGGGATATTTGGCCGGAATTTCGGTCAGCGCCTTCTCGGCATCCGCCCCCGCGGCCGCCATCAGCGTGTCGTCATAATCGAGCGAGATCATCTTCAAGATGACATCCGACGAAAGCGGGCTACCCGAGCGGATAAAGCTTTCCGAGCAACAGGTGCATTCCAGCCCGTGCATCCACAGCACAGGCAGGCGGGGCTTGGTTTCCATGGCATGGGCGATGGCGCCCGCATAAGCCGGCTCCAGCCCCAGCGCCGCGGCGGTGAGGCTGCAGAATTTCAGGAAGGACCGCCGGGACGTGCCCTGCGCCCGCATGATGTCGTAGAAGGTCTGGAGTCTCTCCGCCACGCCCGCTCTCCCTAAGATTATGGCGCCGCCCGGCAATTCCGGCCTCTCATGGCGGCTCAAATAGGCCGTTTGCCACCCCGCGCCGGCCAGGGCATTGATTCAAATCAAGCCCCTGGCGCAATCGCGCGGCGGTCCCTGCGTCAAAACGGCGCAACCCGAATCTTTCTGCCCCCGGCTCCATCTTTGCCCACCCCGCCCCGCCGTGGTGCCGTGCAACATGCGCAAAGCTGGCGCCCACCCACGGCGATGTTCAGACCTTGCCAGATCGTCTATCAGCCCGGCCTAAAGTTGCTACCAAGAAGGCGGCTTTGGAATATTGTTTTGGCAGGAGACGAGAAATGGGCCAGATGAGCCGCGTCAAGAATACCGCACTGCAACACAAAATCATGCCCGTCGAGGCCGCTGTCGAGCTGATCACCCCCGGCAGCACCGTGGGCATGAGCGGCTTCACCGGCTCGGGCTACCCCAAACTGGTGCCCCAGGCGCTGGCCAAGCGCATGGAAGAGCGCAACAAGGCCGGCGACCCGTTCCGCCTGCGCATCTGGACCGGCGCCTCCACCGGCCCTGAGCTCGACGGCGCGCTCGCCAAGGCCGACGGCATCGAATTCCGCCTGCCCTATAATTCCGACCCCATCGCCCGCGAAAAAATCAACAGCGGCAAGATGGAATATTTCGACATGCATCTCAGCCAGGTCGCCCCCATGGCCTGGCAGGGCTTTTTAGGCGAGCTCGACACCGCGCTCATCGAAATCACCGGCATCACCGAAGACGGGCTGCTGATCCCCTCCTCCTCGGTGGGCAATAACAAAACCTGGCTCGACCGCGCCAAGAACATCATCCTCGAGGTGAATGCCTGGCAGAACGAGGCGCTCGAGGGCATTCACGATATTTATTACGGCACCGCCCTGCCGCCCAACCGCGTCCCCATTCCGCTGGTGCGCCCCGATGACCGCATCGGCCAAAGCTATTTCAAGGTCGACCCCGCGAAGGTGAAGGCCATCGTCCTCACCGACAGCCCCGACCGCAACCTGCCCTTCGCCGCCCCCGATGACGTGGCCCTGCGCATCGCCGGTCATCTCATCGAGTTCTTCGAGCACGAGGTGAAGCGCGGCCGCCTGCCCGAGAATCTGCTGCCTTTGCAATCGGGTGTGGGCAACATCGCCAACGCCGTGCTCACCGGCCTCAATGGCTCGCGCTTCGAGAACCTCACCGCCTATACCGAGGTGATTCAAGACGGTATGGTCGACATGCTGAATTCCGGCAAGATGCGCATGGCGTCCGCCACCTCCTTCTCGCTCAGCCCCGAGGCCGCGGCGCTGATGAACCAGAACATGGCCTTCTACCGCGACAAGATGATCCTGCGCCCGCAGGAAATCTCCAACCACCCCGAGCTGGTGCGGCGCCTGGGCTGCATCGCCATGAACGGGCTGATCGAGGCCGATATTTACGGCAACGTCAACTCCACTCATGTCATGGGCTCGCGCATCCAAAACGGCATTGGCGGCTCGGGCGATTTCGCGCGCAACGCCTATGTGTCGGTATTCATGACCCCCTCGGTCGCCAAGGGCGGCAAAATCTCGGCCATCGTGCCGCAGGCTTCGCATGTCGACCATATCAGCCAGGATGTGCAGGTCATCGTCACCGAGCAGGGGCTGGCCGATCTGCGCGGCCTGAGCCCGAAGCAGAAGGCCGAAAAGATCATCGAAAACTGCGCCCACCCCGACTATCAGCCCCTGCTGCGCGATTATTACAAGCGCGCCCGCGAGCATTCCTACGGTTTGCAATCGCCTTGCCTGCCCAGCGAAGCGCTCTCCTGGCACCAGCGCTTCATCGACACCGGCTCCATGCTGCCGTAAGGTTTATGAGCGCCCTGGAAGTCTGGCCCTTTTTTGTAAAAAAGGGCCAGGCCCCAAAAAACTTTTGATCATTATTCAGGGCTTTGAGGCTTCAAGCCGAGTCCTGAAACGCCCTCAGGCACAAATCCAGACTATCTTGGAGCGAGGCGGCGGCATCCAACCGCCGCCATGTTTGGGGGCCGGTCACATGCGCCCGCTGGGCCCGCATCACCGCCGCCGTGGCGTCCGAGGCATCATTCTCCCGCCCCTCGATCCGCGCCGCCAGCACCACCTCCGGCGCCTCCAGCCAAAAACCCGAAAACGCCACGCCGTGGCGGGCCGCCAGCGCCTCGGCCGCCTCACGCTCCTCGCCGCGCAAAAACGCCGCGTCGAGCCCCACACTCACCCCCGCCGCCAGCGCGCGCCCGGCCTGGTCAAACATCTCGCCATAGGTTCTGTCGCTGGCCGCCACGGTGTAGGCTTGCGCCCCCAGGCGCGTTTCCGGCGCCACGCCAAACAGCCGCTTGCGCAATACGTCCGAGCGCAGCACCCGCGCGCCCGCAAGCCCGCCAAAGCGCGGCGCCAAAGCCGCCGCCAGGGTCGATTTGCCGGTGCCGCTCATCCCCCCAATCGCCACCAGCCGCGGCACGGCGGGGCACAACGCCGCGGCTGAGAGGTGGACATAAGCCACCCCGTCGCGCCCCTGCGCGGCCAGCACATGCGCCCGGATCGCCGCCCGCACCGCCATGAACAGCGGCAAAAGCGCCACCGCCGCCTCATCGCCCGTGCGGTCGATATAACGGTTCATCACCAAATTCGCGCTCTCCGGCGCGGCCTCGGCGCATAAATCCATCAGCAGAAATGCCACATCATAGGCTGTGTCGATGACCGCAAATTCATCCGAGAACTCGATCGCATCAAACAGCACCGGCTGGCCGCCAATGGCGACGATATTGCCCAGATGCAAATCCCCATGGCAGCGCCTGATATGCTCAGCGCCCCGCGCCGCCAGCCGCGCGGCCTGCCGGGCCAAGGCCGCCCGCGTGGCGCCAATCAGCGCTTCCACCTCCGCCTCCGGCAGCGGCGGCACAAAGGCGCGCAGCCGCTCCTCATTGCCCGCAATCACCCGGCCCAACGCCGCCGCGCCATCGCGCGCCAACCGTTCAGCCCCCTGATGAAACATCGCGATCTCATCAGCCAAGGCACGCAACAGGCCGGGCGCCAGCGCCCCCCGGCGCGCCAGTGCCGAGAGCAACCCCGCCTCATCAAAGCGCCGCATCTCAACCACATAATCTTGCGGCACGGGCGGATCGAACCCCTCCGCCCCCACGCCCCGCACGGCCAAATAAAGCCCCGGCGCCGTGCGGCGGTTGCGCCGCAGCTCAGCCTCGCACAATTCCCGCCGCCGCGCCCTGGAGGATTGATCGACAAACGGCAAAGACACAGATTTTTTCAGCTTATAAACAAAATCTTTGTGCAAGAACACATAAGAGACATGAGTCTCGCGCACAAACTCGGCGCCGCGTTTTAAAAATTCAATAACCTCGCTCTGGTCATCCATGCTCGTGCCACGGCTTCACATGATGCGCGAGCCTCTCCAGCGCCGCGCCGGAAATCGTTTCATCATGCAGCAAATCCCGCGCGGCCGCGCGCAATGTCGTTTCGTTAGCGGCCAAAATCGCCCGCGCGCGCTGATAAGCCTCCTCAACCAGCGCGCGTATGGCGCCGTCAATCGCCGCCGCCGTCGCCTCCGAATATTGTTTCGGCCGCCAATCGCGCTCACCGCCCGCCAGCAAATGCGCGGTCTCGGGGTCATAGGCCATCTGGCCCAGTTTTTCATCCATGCCAAAGCGCACCACCATGGCGCGCGCCATGTCGGTCGCGCGCGCCAGGTCATCGGCGGCACCAGTGGAAATATCAGGAAACATCAGCGACTCCGCCGCCCGTCCGCCCAGCAGCACCACCAGGCGGTCGCGCAGCTCCTGCCGGCTCATCAAAAACCGGTCCTCCGTCGGGCGCGAAATCGTATAGCCCAGCGCCGCGATGCCATGCGGAATGATCGAAATCTTCTGCACCCGGTCGGTATCGGGCAGCGCCATGGCGGTAATGGCGTGACCCATCTCATGGTGCGCGACAATCTCGCGCTCCTTGGGCGCCAGCAGCCGGTTATGTTTCTCAAGCCCGGCAATAATGCGCTCAACCGCGTTCGAGAAATCATCGAGCGTCACCGAGGCCCCGCCGCGCCGCGTGGCCAACAGCGCCGCCTCGTTCACCAAATTGGCGAGATCGGCGCCCGAAAATCCAGGCGTCAGCGCGGCAATCTCCTCGGCCTGCACATCGGCGGCGAGCTTAACTTTACGCATATGCAGCGCCAGAATCTGCACCCGCCCGGCCTTGTCGGGGCGGTCGACCAGAATCTGGCGGTCGAAGCGCCCGGCGCGCAGCAGGGCGGGGTCTAAAATCTCGGGCCGGTTGGTGGCCGCCAGCAGCACCACGCCAATCGAGGGGTCGAACCCATCCATCTCCGCCAGCAGCTGGTTCAGCGTCTGCTCCTTCTCATCATTCCCCCCGCCCGGAATCGCGGCATTGCGCGCGCGCCCCAGCGAATCCAGCTCGTCGATGAAAATGATGGCGGGCGCCGAGCGTCTGGCCTGCTCAAACAAATCGCGCACCCGCGCGGCGCCCACCCCCACGAACATCTCGACAAATTCGGAGCCCGAAATGGAGAAAAACGGCACCCCCGCCTCGCCGGCCACCGCGCGGGCCAGTAATGTCTTGCCGGTGCCGGGCGGGCCCACCAGCAGCAACCCCTTGGGAATATGCGCGCCCAGCCGCCCATAGGCCGCCGGATCTTTCAGGAAATCGACCACCTCCTTGAGCTCGGCCTTGGCCTCCTCAACGCCCGCGACATCGGAGAATTTCACCCCCACATCGCTCTCGGCATAAACCCGCGCGCGCGACTTGCCGACCGATAACATGCCCCCCGCCGGCCCACCGCGCCCGCCCAGCATGAAATACCAAAGCGCACCGAACATCAGCAGCGGAAACACCCAGCTGAGCAGATTGCCAAACAGCCCCGGCGCCGCCGTGCCGCTATAGGTCACGCCGGCCTTGGCCAATTGCGACGCCAGGGCCGGGTCCACCCGCTCGGTGACAAACTGGCTCGGCCCATCCTTGGGCGGGTTTTTATAATGGCCGGTAACCTCGTTATCCGTCACTGTCAGATCGGCCAGCTGCCCGGCCGCCAGCTCGGTCTGAAACTCGCTGTAGGGAATGGTTTTCACATCCTGCGCGGCCTGGCGACCAAACAGCGCCAGCAGCAGCAGCGTGGCGAACACGGCGGCAATCAGCCCGCCCCATTGTGCGCCGCGGTCATTCTGTCCTTTTGCCATGCCCCTGCTCCCGCCGGTCTGGCGTCACCCTAACGGCTGGGCGGCGCCAAAGCCAGGGGGCGGTCAGGCGGGGCTGGCCAACGAGCGGATGATATCAGCCCGCGCCACAATGCCCACCAGCTTGCCCTCGCGCACCACCGGCACACGCTTGATATTATGCTTGGCGAACAGATCGACAATCTCGCCCACCGAGGTGCCTTCGTTCACGCTCACCACCTCGCGGTTCATCACATCACCGGCGGTGCGGTTTTCCTCTTTCAAATAGTCCAGAAACTCCGTGGCCAGATCCTCGCCTTCCGAGAGCAGCTCAAGCCACCAGGCCTTGCGCTTGTCATGCTCGGTGCCAAGATGGCGGATCAGGTCACTCTCCGAGACCAGCCCCAGCAACTTCCCTTCCGCATCCACCACCGGCGCGGCGCTGATATGGTGGTCGCGCAAAATCGACGCCACCTTGGGCACGCGGTCATTGGGGTGCACAACAATCAACGGCGCCACCGTCATGATCTCAGATGCCAGTCGGTTCATTTTGTCTCTTGCCTCTCGCTTCTAGTACGTGCGCGAACCTCAGCCACCGAGATCCCCCACGCATTGATTTCAATCAAGCACAAACGCCGCCCCGCCTGCGGTTCGCGCAGAGAGGGCGGCGCCATGAGCGCTTGATCGATATGGCCGCGCGCGGGCGTTTGATCAACCGGCCGCGCGCCCCTCGGCGGTCGCCAGAGCCGCCGCCTCATCGTCGGTAAACACCCGCGAGCGGGTCAAAAACCGCTTGCCGGTGCCGTTCTCCAGGCTGAACATGCCGCCCATCCCGGGCACCACGTCAATCATCAGCTGGGTGTGTTTCCAGTACTCAAACTGCGAGGGGCTCATATAAAACCCCGCGCCGCCAATCTCGCCCAGCCGCACATCATCGGGGCTGAGCAGATAGTCGTTCACCCCAAAGCACATCGGGGCCGAACCGTCGCAACACCCCCCGGACTGGTGAAACAAAACGTCACCATATTTTGCCCGCAGGCTGGCGATCAGCTCCAACGCGGGCTCTGTCGCCAGAACCCGCGCCGGCACATGCGCCTCAGAAGAAGCCAAGGGCATTGGGGCTGTAGCTCACCAGCAGGTTCTTGGTCTGCTGGTAGTGGTCGAGCATCATCTTGTGCGTCTCACGCCCAATGCCCGACTGCTTGTAGCCGCCAAACGCCGCGTGGGCGGGGTAGGCATGGTAGCAATTGGTCCACACGCGCCCAGCCTTGATGCCGCGGCCCATGCGATAAGCGCGGTTGCCATCGCGCGACCACACGCCCGCGCCCAGGCCGTAGAGCGTGTCATTGGCCATCGCCAGCACTTCCTCTTCGGTCTTGAAGGTCGTCACCGAGAGCACCGGCCCGAAGATTTCCTCCTGGAAGATGCGCATCTTGTTGTGACCCTTGAAGATGGTCGGGTTGATGTAATAGCCCGACGACAGCGCCCCGCCGAGATCCCCGCGCACACCGCCGATCAGCAGCTCCGCGCCTTCTTCCTTGCCGATATCGACATAAGAGAGGATCTTGTGCATCTGCTCCGAGGAAGCCTGCGCGCCGATCATGGTGCTCATATCCAGCGGGCTGCCCTGCTTGATGGCGGCCACGCGCTGGATCACGCGCTCCATGAACCGCTCATAAATGCTCTCATGAATGAACGCGCGCGACGGGCAGGTGCACACCTCGCCCTGGTTGAACGCGAACAGCACCAGCCCCTCGATGGCCTTATCGAGGAACGCATCATCCTCGGCCATCACATCCTCGAAGAAGATGTTGGGCGACTTGCCGCCCAGCTCCAGCGTCACCGGGATGAGGTTGTGCGAGGCATATTGCATGATCAGCCGGCCGGTGGTGGTCTCACCGGTGAAGGCGATCTTGGCGATCCGGTTGGAAGAGGCCAGCGGCTTACCGGCTTCCAGGCCAAACCCGTTGACGATATTGAGCACGCCCGGCGGCAGCAGATCGGCGATCAGCTCGGCCAGCACCAAAATCGAGACCGGGGTCTGCTCGGCGGGCTTGAGCACCACGCAGTTACCCGCGGCCAGGGCGGGGGCCAGCTTCCACACGGCCATCAGAATCGGGAAGTTCCAGGGAATGATCTGGCCCACCACGCCCAGCGGCTCATGATAATGATACGCGACCGTGTTCTCATCGATTTCCGACAGCGCGCCTTCCTGGGCCCGCACGCAGGCGGCGAAATAGCGAAAATGATCAACCGCCAGGGGAATATCGGCGAAGGTGGTCTCGCGGATCGGCTTGCCGTTATCAACGGTCTCGACATAAGCGAGCAGATCGAGATTCTGCTCAATCCGGTCGGCGATCTTGTTCAAGATATTGGCGCGCGTGGTCACCGAGGTCTTGCCCCAGGCATCGGCGGCGGCATGGGCGGCATCGAGCGCCAGATTAATGTCGGCTTCCTGCGAACGGGCGGCCTGGGTGAAGGGATGGCCGGTGATCGGCGAGATATTGTCAAAATACTGGCCGCCCAGGGGCGCGACGAACTTGCCGCCGATGAAATTGTCGTAGCGCGGCTTGAAGCTAAAGCCGGCAATGGCACTCCCCGCGGCGGGGGCAATGGCAGCATCGAGCATATGGGTTTCCTCTGTTTTGTTAAAATTTCAGGATCGTCACTCTGGCCCTGTTCTGGTTTCGCGGGCCTGGCATTGAGCACAGCAAACAGCGTGCCAACGCCGCCCCCCCTTGGTAAAGCCCCAATTTTCGTCGCCATCCCGGCATGAAGACGATTTTTCCCACGCCTGACACGCCCCAAAACGTGACACTGTACCAATACGGGACAGAAGAACAATTAACTTGCGCCCACACCATCAGTGACATACGAAAATGTCGCAAGCGCCATTTCATGACGCTCCAAAAAGTTACAAAAAAGTTACAAAAAAATAACCACGGCAGGATATCGTCAGCACGATGCAGTCTTTCCGCTTAGCCTCACGGGCCGATCAACTGAGCTCTCCCTCCTTCCGTGGCACCGACCCGGGAGACATCAGCCGTTCCTGGCAGCGCTGCCGTATGCTGGGGCTCACGCCCGAGCAAAACCGACAGGATTTCCCCCACGCCTCCGGCGGTGAGCTGCGCTCCGCGCTCGAGCGGCGGGCCACGCTGGTCTCCCAGGCACGCCCGATCATCGATTACTTCCACGGCCAGATCAAAGACAGCGGCTGCATCATTCTGCTCTCGGATGAAAACGGCTACCTGCTCGATTCGGTGGGGGACACCGATTTCGGCCACCGTGCCGCCAAGGTGGCGCTCAGCCCCGGCGCCTCCTGGGCCGAGGAAAATCGCGGCACCAACGCCATCGGCACCGCCCTGGTCGAACACAAGCCGGTGGTGGTCAATGGCGCGGAGCATTATCTGCGCCACAACTCCTTCCTGGCCTGCGCCGCCGCGCCGCTCTCCCAGCCCAATGGCGAACTTCTGGGCGTGATCGATATTTCCTGCGACCACCGCGCCTATCACCCGCACACGTTCGGGCTGGTGCGCGCCGCCGCTCAAATGATCGAGAACCGCATGTTCGAGATCGCCTTCCTCAACGCCACCAAGCTGCGCTTCCACGTCTCCAGCCATTCGCTGGGCACCGTGATGGAAGGCGCCATCGCGCTCTCCGAGGATGGCCGCATTCTGGGTGCCAACCGCGCCGCCTTCGCCATGCTCGGCCTCGCCCCCAACGACATCGGCACCCAAGACGTCTCCAATGTCTTCGACGTGTCCTTCTACGAATTGATGGATCTCGACCGCCGCGCCCAGGGCCGGCCCATGGCCATCCATCTGCGCCGGGGCGAGACGGTCTATATCTCCGTCGATCAGTTCCGCGGCCAGCTCATCCGCCGCCCCCAGCCCCTCACCGAAGCCCCGCCCAAGAGTGACGCGCTCGACGAGCTCGACACCGGCGATGAGCGCGTCACCCGCGCCATCGGCCAGCTGCGCCGCGTGCTGGGTCGCAAGGTGCCCATTTTGCTGCAAGGCGAAACCGGGGTGGGCAAGGATTATTTCGCCCGCGCCATCCACGCCGCCGGGCCGCGCGCCAAGGGCCCGTTCGTCGCCGTCAATTGCGCCGCGCTGCCCGAAACCCTGATCGAATCCGAGCTGTTCGGCCACGCGCCGGGCGCCTTCACCGGCGCCAAGAAGGAGGGCGCGCTCGGCCGGATCCGCGAGGCCAATGGCGGCACCTTGTTTCTCGATGAAATCGGCGACATGCCGCTCTCCGCCCAAACCCGCCTGCTGCGCGTGCTCGAGGAAGGCCAGGTCACGCCCATCGGCGGCAAGCCCGTGCCGGTCGATTTCCTGCTCATCAGCGCCACCCACGCCGATTTCTCAGCCCGCATCGCCGAGAAGAGCTTCCGCGCCGATCTCTATTACCGCCTCAACGGCCTGGCCGTGTCGTTGCCCGCGCTGCGCGAGCGCTCCGATATTCCCGCCCTCGTCGAGCGTATTCTGGCCCGCGAGGCCGGCGCGCGGGGCGGGCGCGTGCCGCACCTCTCGCCCGAGCTCGCCACCACGCTGAGCACCCATGCCTGGCCGGGCAATATCCGCCAGCTCGCCGGCATGCTGCGCACCGCCTGCCTGATGCTCGAAGAAGATGAAGATATGCTCTGCCTGCATCATTTCAGCGAGGAAGCGCACCGAGAGCTGACCACCAGCAAAATGCCGGCCGCCAAAACCGAAACCCTCTCCCCCGCCACCACGCTGCGCGCGCAATCCGATGCCATGATCGCCAGCGCGGTTGCCGAAGCCGGCGGCAACATCGCCGCCGCCGCCCGAAATCTAGGCATCAGCCGCAACACGCTCTACCGCCGCCTGGCGGCTATGCGCACGCATTAACCAGCCTTCCCGTTTCTTGACCTGCATCAAGGACAACCACGCCCAAACTGCCCAAATTTTGCCGTTTGCAACAGGGCAGAGCCACCATGATCGTCGCCGATATCATGTCGCGGGAGATTATCACCGTCTCGACCACCACCAGCCTGACCGAGGCGGCGCGCCTGATGGTCAGCCGCCATATCAGCGGCGTGCCGGTGCTCGATGACCAAGGCCATCTGGCCGGCATCCTGACCGAGGGGGATTTGCTCCGCCGTCCCGAACTCGGCACCAGCGGGCGTCAGGCTGGCTGGCTCAAGGGGCTGGCCACGACCGCCGACCTCGCCAGCGCCTACGCCCACACCAACAGCCGCTTCGTGGGCGATGTGATGACCCGCAACCCGGTCTTCATCCGCCCGGATATGAGCCTGACCAGAGCGACCGCGCTGATGATCTCCCGGCGCGTGAAGCGCCTGCCGGTGCTGCGCGAAGAGCGGTTGGTGGGCATGCTCACCCGCTTCGACCTGCTCACCGCCCTCAGCGCCCGCCTGCCCGACCATAATGGCGACGCCCCCGACGATGAAATCTCCGCCGCCATCGCCGCCGCCCTGGCCAGCCAGCCCTGGGCGCCGGAAACCGGCGTGCGCTACATCGTGCAATCAGGCTGCGTGCGCCTCGAGGGCGAGGTGTTTTCCACCGCCGAGGCCCGCGCCCTGCGCGTGCTCGCCCAGAACACACAGGGCGTGAAACGCGTCGTCAGCGCCTTGCGGATCAACGAACCGTCACGCGCGCATGAACCGCATGACCAATGAATTTTTCAGAAAACCAGCGCAAACCGGCTTGGTTTGATTTGAATCAAGGACCGCGACCAGGAAAATGACCATAAACAAGTCATCCCAAAGCGGATACACTCCCCAGACTTAATCCTGCCGTGGCTTCCACGGCAGGTTTTTTTTATGGGCACCAGGGTAGCGCAGCTCGCGGCGCGTTGCAACCGCCTCTCAAACCATCATGCCTGCTTCAAATCCCAGGGCGCCGCGCCTCAACCCGGGCCATACGCCCTCAGTGCGCGCGGCGCGCGGGCGGGCTCACCACCTCGCCCATGCCCATGATCTGGCGCTCCTCATCGGCCAGCAGGGCCGTCAACAGCGCCCGGCTCTCCCTGTCTCTCCCAGCCAAATAGCGCAGCGCCGCGCGATAGAGCTTAATCACCCCCCGCTCCCCCAGCAGGTTGGCGGCCACAATCTCCAGCCGCCCGGCCTCCACCGCCACGTCCGAGCCATCCCCCACCGCCCCGGCCGGCACATCCAGCAACTTGCCGCCCAGCGCCTCGATCCGCGCCCCCAGCTTGAGCGCGTGCTGCAACTCTTCCTCGGCCTGTTCCAAAAACAGCGCGCCCAGCTGGTTATGTCCGGCTGCCAGCTGCCCCCTGGCCAGCGCCGCATAGCGCCTGGCGCACACCAACTCGGCCTCAACCAGCATCTCCAGCAGCGCGCACACATTGGCGGGCGCCGGCACGGGCGCGGCCCGCATCAGCGCCGCCGCCCGCGCGCGCACCCCCGCGATTTCACGGGCAAAGGGAGAAGACGCCAAAAGCCCGGGCATGGCGGCCTCACACCGCCTGGGCGTGGCGGGGCGCCGCGGCGCCCTTGCGCAAATAAACATCGAACAGCGCGGCAATGTTGCGCACAAAGGGCCGGCCGCGCTCGGTCACCTCCAGGCGCGCGCCATCAAAGCGCGCCAACCCATCGGCCACAAAACCGGCCAGCGCCTCGCCATCTCGCAGCAGCGGCGCGGGGTCGGCATCAAAGGCCGCCGCCATGCGCGGCAAATCCACCGCCATGTCGCACATGATCCGCTCGATCACCGCGCGCCGCAGCCGGTCATCCGCGCTCAGCGCCACGCCCTTGGCCGCCGCCAGCCTGCCCGCCTCGATGGCGGCGTTATAAGCCGGCACCGCGGGCGTGTTCTGCACGTACCCATCCGGCAGCGTACCGATGGACGACGCCCCCAGCCCGAGCAAAATCGGCGCGGCATCGGTGGTGTAGCCCTGGAAGGAACGGTGCAGCGCGCCCGCGCTCATGGCCTTGGCCATGCTGTCGGTGGGCAGGGCGAAATGGTCGAGCCCAACCGCCGCATACCCCCCGGGCCCTTCGAGCGTTTCACGGATGACATTGGCCTGCGCGAGGCGCGAGGCGGCATCGGGCAGGCTCTCATCGGCAATCAGGGCCTGGTGCTTTTTCATCCACGGCACATGGGCGTAGCCAAACACCGCGATGCGGTCGGCATTCAGCTCCAGCGCCTGCAGGGCGGTGGTGCGCACCGAGTCCGGCGTCTGCTCCGGCAGGCCGTAAATCAGGTCGAGATTGAGCGAGTGAACGCCCAGCCCCCGCAACGCCGCCGCCGCCGCGCGGGTTTCCTCAAAGCTCTGGTGGCGGCCAATCGCCTCCTGCACTTTCAGGTCAAAATCCTGCACCCCCAGGCTGGCGCGGGTCACGCCCATATCCTTGAGCGCCGCCAGCGCCGCCCCGTCGAGCGAGGTGGGGTCGATCTCGATGGCCACCTCGGCATCAGCGGGCATGGCGAAGCGGGCGCGGATCTCCGCCATCACCGCCACCAGACAATCCGCCGGCAGGGCGGTGGGCGTGCCGCCGCCCCAATGCACATGCGTCACCCGGGCCGCCCCGCCAATCAACCCGGCCACCATGCCAATCTCCTTGATCAGATTGGTCGCATAAGCCCGTTTTGGCCGCTCCTGGCGCACCACGGCGGTATTGCACCCGCAATAGAGGCACAGCCGGTCGCAAAACGGCACATGCAGATAAAGCGACAGCTCCGCCCCCTCGGGAATGGCGGCCAGCCAGGCGGCATAGGTCTCGGCCCCCAGCGCGCCAAAATGCGGCGCGGTGGGGTAGCTGGTGTAACGGGGCACGCGCGCATCATAACGCGCGATCAACTCGGCATCTGAGGTCATGGCGCGGACCATGACCGCCCCGCGCCGCCCCGACATTGATTCACGTCAAGTCGGCAGAAAATCAGGCACCGAGAAATAACGCTCGCCGGTGTCGTAGTTAAAGCCCAGCACCCGCGCGCCGGCCGGCAGCTCGGGCAGTTTCTTGGCAATGGCGGCCAGCGTCGCGCCCGAGGAAATCCCCACCAGCAGCCCCTCGGTGGCGGCCGAGCGGCGGGCGAATTCCTTGGCCTCCTCGCCCTCCACCGTAATCACCCCGTCAATGGCATCGGTGTGCAGGTTGACCGGAATAAACCCCGCGCCAATGCCCTGAATCGGGTGCGGCGCCGGGGCCCCGCCCGAAATCACCGGCGAGGCGGTGGGTTCAACCGCCAGCACTTTCAGGTTCGGCCAGTGTTTCTTCAGCGTCTCGGCGACACCGGTAATATGCCCGCCCGTGCCCACGCCGGTGATGATATAATCCAGCCCGTCCGGAAAATCGGCGAGGATTTCCAGCGCCGTGGTGCGGGCGTGAATGTCGATATTGGCGGGGTTCTCGAATTGCTGGGGCACAAAGGCGCCGGGATTCTGCTCGGCCAGTTCGGCGGCGCGCGCAATGGCGCCCTTCATGCCCTTCTCGCGGGGGGTCAGGTCAAAGCTCGCGCCATAAGCCTGCATCAGCCGCCGCCGCTCAACCGACATGCTCTCCGGCATCACCAGAATCAGCCGATACCCCTTCACCGCCGCCACCAAGGCCAGCCCCACGCCGGTATTGCCCGAGGTCGGCTCAATAATCAGCCCGCCCGGCCGCAAGCGGCCATCCGCCTCGGCGGCCTCCACCATCGCCAGCGCGATCCGGTCCTTGATCGAGCCGCCCGGATTGGTGCGCTCAGATTTCACCCACACCCGCGCCTCGGGAAACAACCGGCCCAGCCGGATATGCGGCGTCTTGCCAATGGTTTCGAGCACTGAATTGACCGGCATGTTTTTCTCCACAGCTTTTATAGGCTTTTATTAATTACGATGACCCCGCCCGCGTTCAAGCCCCGGGCCGCCATAATTGCCAAGGCTAGAATGCCCCCCTCGGGGCAAAAAACAAGGGGTGGGCCATGACCCACCCCCCAAAGCCGCGCGGCGCTCAAAATCAGGCCGCCACAGCCCCCGCGCCCAGCAGCCAAGCCCGCAGCGCGGCTGGCACTTGGCGGGCCGATTTCACGCGCGGATAGGCCATTTCCGCCACCGGCTCGGTGGGGGTCACGCGTGCGTCAAAATTGCTGAAATGCCGGCGGCTGATATTATCGACAAAGCTTTCCGCCGGCACGCCCTCGGCCAGCAGCAGCTCATGGCGCTCCAGCTCGACATGATAATAGCTGAACAACGCCGGCACCTGGGTTTCCCGGCATATGGTGGTGCCGTTGACCAAGGCGCCGGCCTGCACCAGCACCCCGCCCAGAAACAACGCATGGTCGGGCGAGACGCGCAAATCACGCGCCGGCAGCCCCGCCCCCAGCGCCCCGGCACTAATGCGAACCGGATGATCGCGCAGCACATCGGCAAAGCGCCGCGCCACCCGGCTTTCGCCCAGCCAACGCACCGGCAGAGCTTGCCCCTCCATGGTCAGCACCAAATCCCCCGCCTTCAGGCACTCCACCGCCTTTTCGCCCTCTGGGGTGGCAATCATCGTGCCCGCGCAATAGCAAATCGTGTAGCCGGTCGTGCCCGATGACGACGAGGGCAAGGTTTCATAGCTCTGCCCGCTATCGGGCGTGAAGCTGACGCCCGCCGCCAGCGTGACCACCGCATATTTCGAGTCATAGCCGCTGGAGCTGGACAGGTAATAGGTGCCGCCCTCATCGAACAGATAAAGCGGGCCGCTCGACTGAATGACATCACCGGCGCCAAAATTCTGGATCGTCAGATTCGGTGAATAGCCAATCGCCAGCGAGATGGTGCTGTTCGAGCCGCTGGCGAACGCCACCACCGAGCCGCCGGACGTGGTATTGCCGGTCACCTGAAAATCCGCGCCATTGGCCAACAGCAGGGTGCCGCCACCGGCGATGCCCGGCGCCACCAGCGTCGTGCCACTCACCGTCAGCGTCGCGCCCGAGGCCACCGTCACCGCGTTGCTTTGGGTATTGAACGTGCCGGCACCCGAAACCGTGGCGCTGCCCGCCACGCTCACCCCGCTGCTGGTGGCCAAATCCGCGCCACTGGCGATGCTCACCGCGCTGCCCCCATCGAGCAAGATCAGCCCGCTGGCCGAAATGCTGTTCTCGACCGTTAAGCCGGCGTTGGTGCCCACCGTGAGGGCGCCGCTGACAGACAGGCTGATGCCCGCACCAGTGGTAAGCGAGGCCGCCGTGCCGATGACCAGGCCATTGATGCCCGACATGGTGCTGGTGCCAATGAACGACACCGCCGCGTTGATGTCGAGCTCTCCGATGCTTTGGGTGAATGCCGCATCGATTGTTACCGCCGCCGCGCTGTTGAACTGTACATAATCAGCGTAAGCGGCGACGGCGGGGGCGGTGGTGGTGGCGCTGCCATTGAGCAGCCAGTTGGCCGCGTTACTCCAGGTTCCGCCCGTGCTGGGGCCGTTCCAGCTGTAAGTTGCCGTCATTGTACGCCCTCCGGAAATGTCTCAACGGAATCGCAATTATCCCGTTATCAGCGCGGTGTTATCAGGGCAGCGCCCCGCCGGAAACGCGCACAGGTTGCAAAATCAATGACATAACACGAATGTGATGGTCGCGCGCCGAACACGAAAAAGCGCGCATCCCTCACGGGATGCGCGCCAAAAGGCGGCAGACAGCGCTTCGCCCGGTCAGGCTTCGCGGGCGCGCTCCAAATGGCGGCGCAGCAGTTGGCCGCTCTGGCGCCCGCCCAGCACGGCGGCGAATTGCGCGGCCGTGCGCCCCTCGGGCAGCACGAAGCTGGTAAAGCCGCAATCGCGCAAAAACCGGAACTGGTCGGGGATGAAATGCCCAACCGCGCGGATATCGCCGCCAAAGCCCAGCCGCTCACGCAGCACCCGCGCCTGACTGAAGCCCCGCCCATCGCGGAATTTAGGAAACTCGATCTCGACCCGCGCCACCTTAGCGAGCGCCCCGGCCAAATCCTGGGGGTTGTCGGCCGGGGTCAGCCGCAGGGTCTCACCCTCCTGCGGGGCAATCTCGCGGGCATTTTCATCAATGAGCAGCATAAACGGCCTCCTTGAACGGCTTGGCGCCAATACGGCGGTACGTGTCGATAAACCGCTCGCCCGGCTGGCGCGCGGCAATATAGGCATCCATCAACGCCTCCACGGCGGCGGGCACTTTCTCGGTGGGCACGGCGGGGCCAATAATCTGCCCAATCGCCGCCTGTTCATCGGCCGCGCCGCCCAGCGTGATCTGGTAAACCTCCTCGCCATTGCGGTCGGCACCCAACAGCCCGATATGCCCGACATGATGATGCCCGCAGGCATTGATGCAGCCTGAAATATTCATGTGCAGCGTGCCGATCTCGGCCTCCCTGGGCGCCAGCCGCTCGGCGATGCGCTGCCCCACCGGAATTGAGCGTGCGCTGGCGAGTGCGCAATAATCCATGCCGGGGCAGGAAATCAGGTCCGAGACCAGCCCGATATTGGCCGTCGCCAGCCCGCCCGCCTTCAGCGCGTCATAAAGCGCGCGCACCTCATCCTTGGGCACATGCGGCAGCACCAGATTCTGCACATGCGAAACCCTGATCTCACCGCCCGCGTGGCGGTCGGCAAGATCCGCCACCAGCTCCATCTCCTCGGCCGAGGCATCGCCCGGAATCCCCCCGGGTTTCTTGAGCGCAATGGCCACCGACACATAGCCCTCATGGCGATGCGGATGGGTGTTGCGGGCCACCCAGGCGGCAAATTCCGCATCCGCCGCCACTGCCCGGGCCAGTTGCCCGCCATCGGCGCGGGTGAAGGAGGGCGCGGGAAACCGCGCCCGCACCGCCTCGACCAGCTCATCCTCGAGCACGCAATAGCCGGCGGGCAGCGCGGCATATTCATCCTCGACCATGCGGATGAACGCCTCGGGCTTCATCTCGCGCACCGTGATCTTGATGCGCGCCTTGAACATATTATCGCGCCGGCCGAGCGTATTATAAACCCGCAGCACCGCCTCCAGGTAGCGCAGCAACTCGCCCTGGGTTACATCGTCGCGCAGCTTCACCGCCACAATGGGCGTGCGCCCGAGCCCGCCACCGGCAAACACCCGAAACAGCGGCGCGCCATCGGGGCCGGGATAAACCTCGATGCCCACATCATGCACCCGCACCGCCGCGCGGTCATGGCTGGCGCCGGTGAGGGCGATTTTGAACTTGCGCGGCAAATAGGTGAATTCGGGGTGGTCGGTGGACCATTGGCGCAAAATCTCGGCATAGAGGCGCGGGTCAACGCGCTCATCGGCGGCCGCGCCGGCATATTCATCAATCGTCACATTGCGGATGCAGTTGCCCGAGGTCTGGATGGAATGAATCCCCGCCTCGGCCAGCACGGCAATCGCCTCGGGGGCGTTTTCCAGCGTCTGCCAGTTAAACTGAATATTCTGCCGGGTGGTGAAATGGCCATAGCCACGGTCGAAATGGCGCGCCACATAGGCCAGCTGGCGCAGCTGCACCGAGGAGAGCACGCCATAGGGAATGGCCACGCGCAGCATATAAGCGTGCAACTGGTGATAAAGCCCGTTCATCAGCCGCAGCGGCTTGAACTCATCTTCCGAAAGTTCGCCCTTCAGCCGCCGCGCCACCTGGTCGCCAAACTCCCCAGCGCGCTGGCGTAAAAACGCCCGGTCATATTCGTCATACTGGTAGATACCGGCGGCGGGCGCCTGATAAATTTCCGAGGGCAGCGGCGGCAGCGTCCCCCGCTTAGCCCGCCAGCGCCCCAGCGGCAGGTCGGTGCGCACGCTCGGCCCCGCCGCCCTGATCCGCTCGCGATACTCAACCGGCTGCCAACCCGCCTCATCCGCCGTCACCTCAATGGCGCGCACCTCCATCAGCGCGAGCGCGGCATCGGCGGGCTGCGCCAGGGCCAAACCGGCCTCAAGGCCCGCCTCATCATAGCGAACGGCATGAAGAAACTGCTCATCCCACCCCGCCGCGCCGGCAAACCACACGGTCACGCCATCACGCAGGCGGTTGGCGGTAATCACATGCAAACCCATGGCGACACAGTCCCAAACTAAAAATCCGCCGCTGGAGATAGCGCGTTTTCCAACCTCGTCCAGTAAAATCATCAAAATTTTAGCAAAAAATTTTCTTTTTCTCTTTAAAACCATCAAGACAGAGAAAACTTTCTTTCCTTTTCGCCATTTAAAAAATCCCTCCAAAACCAAGTCGAGACGCGCAAAAACTTTCCCGCTTCGCACCAGCTCTTGCAGCCTCATTTTCCCAGACCCAATTTACAGGGGTGCCGGAGGCCGGTAATCTGCCTCACTGCCTGCGTCACACGCCGCACAAAGGATCTCTCATGGGCATTGATGAGCCGTGCTCCCTTCCCGCGCCCGCCTCACAGAGCGCCGGCGCCGATCTCACCGCCATCGTCGCGGGGCTGCGCCTCTCGCGGGAGGTGACGCATGTGGTGCGCCATCGCGGCCATATCCGGCTGCTGCCGTCGCGCGCCGCGCTCGAGAAAATCCGCGACGGGCTGTTCGCCTCGCTGTTCCCCAGCCATTATGGTTGCCCCGACCTCACCGATGACACGATCGATTATTATGTCGGCCACACGCTCTCCCAGGCGCTGATCGCGCTGCGCGAACAGGTTCGCCGCGACCTGATGTTCCGCGATCCGGCCGATGACGCCCACGACGCCGAGACCCTCTCGGCGCGCATCGTGCGTGAGTTTGGCGCCCAACTGCCCAGCTTGCGCGGCATGCTGGCCGAGGATCTGCAAGCCGCCTATCAGGGCGACCCCGCCGCGCGCTCGATGGCCGAAGTGCTGCTGGCCTATCCCGGCATGCGCGCCATCATCCACCACCGCCTGGCTCATGCGCTGTGGCAGCTGGGCGCGCCGTTGGTGGCCCGGCTGCTGGCCAGCATCTCACAGGCCGAAACCGCCATCGACATTCACCCCGCCGCCCAGATCGGCCGGGGCTTTTTCGTCGATCACGGCATTGGCGTGGTGATTGGCCAAACCGCCATTTTGGGCGATAATGTGCGGCTTTATCAGCATGTCACGCTGGGGGCCAAGCGCTTCACCGCCGATGAAACCGGCGCGCTGGTGAAAGGCGAGCCCCGCCACCCCATCATCGAGGATAACGTCGTCATCTATGCCGGCGCCACCATTTTGGGGCGCATCACGGTGGGGCGCGACTCAACCATCGGCGGCAATGTCTGGCTCACCCAGTCTGTGCCGCCGGGTAGCTCCATCACCCAGGCTCAGAACCGTCAGGCCGAGGCCTGAGCCCCAGGCGGGGCCGGCCACGGCTTGTTTCACGAGCCGTTGGCCTCGAATGCCGCGCGCGCCGCGCGGACGCTGGCGTGGTTGTCTTGCGCCCAGGCGATCAGCGCGAAGAGTGGCGTGGTGAAGGCCAAGCCCAGGGCGGTTAGCTCATATTCGGTGCCCGGCGGCGAGGTGGGCAGCACCGTGCGGTGCAAAAACCCGTCGCGTTGCAGGTGGCGCAGGGTTTGGGTCAGCATACGCTGTGAAATATCGGGTATCGCGCGGCGCAAATCGCCAAACCGGCGGGGGCCGCTCGCCAGCAACCCGATGATGATGGTGCTCCATTTATCGCCCACCCGGTCCAGCACATCGCGCACGGGGCAGGCTTCGCCATCAAGCCCACAGCCCGGCGGGGGCTGCACCAGCGCGGCCAGTTCAGCGCCTCTCATTGTTGGTTACCTCATTGTGCCTATGGGCGGCGAAACTGCCTTCTTTACACCCAATACTCTCTTTTATAGCTTTGGTTACTGAAAGAGACAAATAATCTTTTCAAACCTGTTACAGAGGATTTTTTATGACCAAAACCGTTGTGGTGTATTATTCGGGCTATGGCCACACCGCCAAGCTGGCCGAGCGCGTGGCCCAGGGCGCGGCCGCGCAGCTTGTTGCCATAGACACCAACGGCGACCTGACCGAGGCCGACTGGGCCACGCTCGATGCCGCCGATGCCATCATTCTGGGTGCGCCCACCTACATGGGCGGCGCGCCCTGGCAGTTCAAGAAATTCGCCGATGCCTCCTCCAAGCGCTGGTTTGGCCGCGTGTGGTCTGACAAGATTTTTGGCGGCTTCACCAACAGCGCCAGCCCGGTGGGCGACAAGGGCGCCACCATTGGCTATTTGCAGGTGCTGGCCAGCCAGCATGGCGGCATCTGGGTGAGCCTTGGCTTCCCGCCCGCCAACGCCAAGGCCTCCACGGCCGCCGATATCAACAATCTCGGCGGTTCGGTGGGTTTGCTGGCGCGTTCGCCTTCTGATGCCAGTGTCGATGAAGTGCACACCGGCGACCTCGCCACCGCCGAGGCCTATGGCGCGCGCGTGGCCGCCGTGGCCGCGCGCTTCAAGCCCGCCGCCTAAGCTTGACGGCCATGGGGGCGCGTGAAACACCGCCCCCATGTGCCTTGCCTGCCGCCCCCTCGGCCGCCGCGCCTTTTGCGCCGGCGCCCTCACCCTGCCCTTGCTGCCCGGCCACATGCGTTACGGGCTGGAGGAGCCGGTGCTCCGCCTCACCCCCACGGGCGGGCGGCGGGTGGCGGTCACGCTCGATTGCTGCCCCGGCCATTTTGACCCGCGCATCGCCGATGTGTTGATCGCGCGTAAAATCCCGGCCACCATCTTCGTCACCCAAATCTGGATGCGCCAAAACCCCGCGGCGCTGGCGCTCATGCTGGCCCACCCCGAGATTTTCACCCTCGAAAATCACGGCGCCAACCACCGCATCCCCTCGCTCGGCACGGCGCGCATATGGGGCCTTACCCCCGCCGCCACGCTCGCTGATGTGAAGGCCGAAGTGGAAAACGGCGCAACCGCCGTGCAACAGGCCACTGGCCGCCGCCCCGTCTGGTACCGCGCGGCGGGCGGGCTTTATGCGCCCCAGGCCATTCCCTTCATCGAGAGCCTGGGCTTCAAAATCGCCGGCTATTCGCTCAACGCCGATGAAGGCGCTTCACTGCCAGCTTCCCTGGTGGCCAAACGCCTCTCCGCCGCCCGGGATGGCGACGTGACCGAGGGCCATATCAACCAGCCCCTGCGCGCCTCAGGTGCCGGCATCGCCGCCGGGCTGGCTCAGCTCGCCGATCAAGGCGTGCGCTTCACCACCCTGGATGCCGCCTGTTAGAGCGAGATGGGTTTACACCCACGCGCTCTACTCATGTTTTAGTGAGCAAGTTCATTGGTTTAAGCCTCTATCCCCTGCGCGCGGATCAGGTCGCTATACCAGTAATAAGATTGACGGGGCGTGCGCGCGAGGTGCGGATACTCGATCCGCACCAGCCCGAAATGCCATTTCGTGCCCTCGCTCCACTCGAACGAGTCCATCAAGGCCCACACGAAATAGCCTTTCACATTCAGCCCCTCATCGGCGGCCTTGCGCAAAAACGCCAGATTCTGCGCCAGATAAGACAACCGCCCGTCATCTTCTAGCCCATTGCCCGGGTTGGGGTCGGTGGTGGTCGCAAAGCCGTTCTCGGTAATCACGATCTCGGGCGCGCCATACTGGTCGTGAATATATTTCACCTCCTCATAGAGCCCATCGGGCTCAATGGGCCAGCGCAGCGCGCGGTATTTCACCGGGTCGGGGTTGGCGCCGAAAATCGCCCCGATATCGAATTTATCGGTGTGCTGAATATGCAGGCGCGAATAATAATTCACCCCGATAAAATCCACCTTCTGGCGGATCGCCGCCATGTCTCCCGCGCGCACGAAGGGGGCGAAATCCGCCTCCACCAGCGCCGGGTAGCGGCCCTTGAACAGCGGGTCGAGCACGGCGCCATTCCACAGCGCGTCGAATTTGGCGGCGGCGGCCACGTCCTCGGGCGCCGATGAGCTGGGCCGCACCGGCTCCAGGCTGCCCACCGTGCCAATCCGCCCCCGCACCCCGGCCGCGCGCAGCGCCGCGATGGCATAGCCCTGGCCCAAATTCATGTGGTGCAGCGCCGCGCAGCTTTTCTCGCGCCCCACCAGCCCGGGCGCGTGCACGCCAATGCCATAGCCCAAAATAGCCTGCACGGCGACCTCGTTCATCACCATCCAGTGGCCCACGCGGTCGCCAAAATGCGCCCCCGCGCGCGCGGCGAATTCGGCCATGTAAGACGCCGAGTCGCGGTTCATCCAGCCGCCCTCGGCCGAAATCCATTGCGGCAAATCCCAGTGATAAAGCGTCATCCAGGGCGTGATACCGGCCGCGCACAGCTCATCGAGCAGGCGGTCGTAAAACGCGAACCCCTTGGGGTTGGGCGTGAAGCTGGCATCGGGAAACAGCCTCGGCCAGGAGACCGAGAAGCGGTAATGCCTTATCCCCGCCGCCTTCATCAGCGCCACATCCTCGGGCATGCGATGATAATGATCAGCGGCGATATCGGCATTGCCGCGCGTGCGCCCGGGCGTGTGGCAAAACACATCCCACATGCCCAAGCCCCGCCCATCCTCACGGGTCGCGCCCTCGATCTGATAAGCCGAGCTCGCCACCCCGAACGCGAAACCGGGCGGAAACCGGAAACTCCCGGGCGCTGGCACGCCGGCCGGGTAGTCCCGGGGGATCAGCGCATCGGGCGAGAGGGCCCCCGGTGCCAGCCCGGCCACCGGCGCGCCCGCCAACAAGCCACGGCGCTTCACGCCCGCCCCGCCATCATCAATTCGTCACCAAACAAGCTGTTCATGCCCAGCAGCTAACCAAAGTTTCAACCGCCAGCAAGACGCGGCCCACGCCCCTGCCCGCCTCCGTGGCCACCCCTGCGTCAGCGCGGCAAAACACATTATTTTGCACCAAAGCCCGTTCATCCGGCATTAAATCACTTGCTATGTACTAATTAGTTAGTTATATCTAGCCCGACAGCAACAAAGCATCGGCCCCTGCGCGCCCCAAGAAACCGTCCCGCGCAGCGCCTGGAGTATCAGCATGACCACGCCCGCAACGGTGCCCGCTTTGGGTGCGCCCGTCTTCAAACTCGGCCTGATCGGCGCCGATATCGGCCCCTCCCGCTCGCCCGCCATGCATATGGGCGAAGGCCGCGCCCAGGGCCTGGCCCTCACCTACGACCTGTTCGACCTCACCGCCCGCGCCCTCAGCGTCGCCGACCTGCCCGCCCTGCTCACCGAAATCGAGGGGGCTGGCTACCGGGGCGTGAATGTCACCCACCCGTGCAAACAGGCGGTCATGCCGCTGCTCGACACGCTCTCCCCCGAAGCCCAGGCCCTCGGCGCCGTCAACACCGTGCTGTTCGAAAACGGCCGCCGCCTTGGCCATAACACCGACTGGTATGGCTTCTCCGAGAGCTTCACCCGCGGCCTCCAGGGCGCCAATCTGCACCACGCCGTGCAGCTCGGCGCTGGCGGCGCGGGCACGGCGGTCGCCTATGCGCTGCTCAAAATGGGCGTGAAAACCCTCACCCTCATCGATGCCGACCCCGCCCGCGCCGAGGCCATCGCCGTGCGCTACGGCGCGCTGTTCGGCCATGGCCGCATCCAGGCCGGAATTGACGCCACAGCCGCGCTGGCCACCGCCACCGGCCTGGTCAACGCCACGCCCATCGGTATGGCCGCCCATCCCGGCCTGCCCCTTGATGCCGCCTTGCTCCGCCCCGATTTATGGGTGGCCGAAATCATCTATTTCCCGCGCGAAACCGCCCTCCTCAAGGCCGCCAAGGCGCTGGGGTGCCGCACGCTCGACGGCACCGGCATGGCGCTTTATCAGGCGGTCCAGGCCTTTCGCCTGTTCACCGGCCGCGAGCCCGACCCCGCCCGCATGCTCGAAATCCAGCTAGCCACTCCCGCGCCCTGAACCTCATCACCTCCCATCCCCCCAATCCCAGCGAGCCCGCAATGTCAGACCTTACCTCCCCCCACGCCCCCGCCGCGGCCCCAACCCGCCCCCTCACCCGCACCCGCTTCTGGATGCTCGCCATCGTCTGCGCGGCGGTGCTCATCAATTATCTCGACCGCGCCATCCTGGGCATCGCCGCGCCCTCCGTGCGCGCCCAGTTCCACATCGACGCCGCCACCATGGGCCTCGTGTTCTCCGCCTTCTCCTGGACCTATTTCGCCGCCCAGGTGCCCGTCGGCGCGCTGCTCGACCGCTTCGGCAACCGCGTGATCTATTTCCTGGCCCTGGCCTTCTGGTCGTTATTCACCCTGGCCCAGGCGGCGGCGGGCGGCGTGGCCTCGTTTGTCGGGCTGCGCCTTGGGCTTGGCATCGCCGAGGCCCCCTGCTTCCCGGCCAACAGCAACATCGTCGCCATGTGGTTCCCGCGCCAAGAGCGCGCGCGCGCCATCGGCGCCTACACGGCGGCCGAATATGTCGGTCTTGGCTTCCTCACCCCGGCCCTGTTCTGGCTGCTCGGCCATTATGGCTGGCCATCGCTGTTCATCGTCACCGGCGTCATCGGCATGCTGTTCGCCCTGGTCTGGATCGCCAAATACCGCGACCCGCACGAGAGCCAGACCGTCTCGGCTGGCGAGATCGCGCTGATCGAAGCCGGTGGCGGCCTCACCGGCAAGCACGCCTCGGGCCATAAATTCGCCGTCGCCGACCTCACCGAGCTGTTTCGTCACCGCCAGATCATCGGCCTGCTCATCGGCCAGTTCGCGGTCTATTCCACCTTCGTGTTCTTCCTCACCTGGTTTCCCACCTACCTGGCCACCGCCCGCCACATGGCCTGGATCAAGGTCGGCGTCTTCGCCTCCCTGCCCTACATCGCCGGGTTCTTCGGCATCCTGTTCGCCGGCTGGCTGTCGGACAAGCTGCTGCACCTGAAAGTAAGCCTGGGCGTGGCGCGCAAACTGCCGGTGATCATGGGCCTGCTCGGCGCCTCCACCATCATCGCCTGCAACTATGTCCGCTCCGATGCCCTGGTCGTCGCCATCCTGTCCTTTGCCTTCTTCTGTCAGGCCATGTCGTCCTCGGGCTGGTCGGTGCTCTCCGAGATCTCGCCCGTCGGCAAGCTCGGCCTGGTCGGCGGCCTGTTCTCGGCGGCGGCCAACCTGTCGGGCATCGTGGTGCCCATCGTCATCGGCTACATCGTGCAGGCCACCGGCTCATTTGTCGGCGCCCTCGCCTTTGTCGGCGGCGTAGCCTTCATCGGCGCCATTTCCTGGATCTTCGTGATCGGCGAGCTCAAGCCCATCACCATGCGCCATCACGCCTGACCCCACCCCGGCGGGGCCGCGCGCCCCGCCACCCGGCCCGGCACGGGGCTGGCAGAACCGCCAAACCCCGTTATGATCGCGCCTGAATGACAATGACACCCGCCCCATCCCCGCCAGCCGCTTCCCCCGCGCCCAGCCCCGTGCCGCCCAAGCAGCGCGACCCCGAGCGCACGCGCGAAGACATCTTGCGCATCGCCACCGAGGAATTCGCCACCCATGGCCTCTCGGGCGCGCGGGTCGATGCCATCGCCGCCCGCACCCACACCACCAAGCGAATGATCTATTATTATTTCGAGAGCAAAGAGGGGCTCTACAGCGCCGTTCTCGAACGCGCCTATGGCGGCATACGCGGCGTCGAGGCGCATATGGACCTCGCCCCCCTGCCGCCCGAGACGGCACTCCGCCGGCTGGTTGAATTCACCTTCGACTATCACGAGTCGCACCCCGAATTCATCCGCCTGGTGATGATCGAGAACATCCACCATGCCGAGCATGTGCGCGACTCAGCCGAGCTGCGCGCCACCAACAGCCCAGCCATCGCCGTGCTCTCGCGCCTGCTGGCGCGCGGCCACGCCGAGGGGGTGTTCAAACGCCAGATCGACGCGGTCGAGCTGCACATGCTGATCAGCTCGTTCTGCTTCTACCGCATGTCCAACCGCTGGACGTTCGGGGCCCTCTATAACGTCAACGTCGCCGACCCGCGCACCCGCGAGCGCCAGCGCCGGCTGATCGCCGACGCCGTGGTGCAGCTGATGATGACCGCCGACTGAGCATCGCGCCGCCTGCACAGGCGCGCGGCGCAGCCTCCTGGTTTCATCATCCCGGCTCGGCGGCA
Source organism: Pseudomonadota bacterium (assembly GCA_021809435.1). Classification (GTDB taxonomy): domain Bacteria; phylum Pseudomonadota; class Alphaproteobacteria; order Acetobacterales; family Acetobacteraceae; genus Acidocella. The sequence goes on from JAKBAD010000012.1 coordinate 43,903, forward strand.
AATTTCGCCATCGCCGCCAGCCTGATCGGCGCATTCACCGCGCCGTAGCCGCCATAGCCCGCGCGGTGCAAAAACTCGAAGAAAAACCGGCCATCAAAGGGCGGCAGATAGGCATGCACGAACTCGCCGCCGACGTCGCGGTCATAAAGCAGCCCCAGCTTCGCCATCGCCGTCAGCGCCGCCTCGTCAAATCCAAACCGCGCTTCCAAATCCTCATAATAATTCGCCGGAACCGAGAGCAGCGCCTCGCCGCGTGCCCGCGCCGCGCCCACCGCCTCGGCCACATCCGTCACCGCGAAGGCGATATGGTGCACGCCCGAACCCAACACCGCCGAAACAAACTGCGCCGTCCGCGTCGCCGGGCTTTCCGAGATATTGAGCGGTATCCGCACGCTACCCAAGGCGTTCTTCATGGTCCGCGAGCGCACCAGCCCAAACCGGTCGGCGAATTCCACCGTCGGCTCGGGCGCCAGCCCAAACAGCGTGCGGTAGAACAGCACAAACCGGTCCATCGCCCCGGCCCGCAACGCCTGGGCAACATGGTCGATCACCACGCCCTCACCGGGCACGGGCGCGGTATCGAGCACAAAATCATCCTGCCACATCTTCTCCGCGGTGCCGGGGTCAACCAGATAGAGCAGCGTGCCGTCAGGCTCGCGCACCGCCGGAATCGGGTGCTCGCCCGGCCCCAGCCGCTCGGCCCAGGTCGGACAAAGCAGCGCCTCGGCGCGCTTGAGCGTGGCGGCGGCGTCATCCACCTTCAGCGCCAGCGCGCACACGCTCGCCCCATGCAGCACAAAATGCTCCGAGGCCGCGCTGTCGGGCTCGGCATTGAGCACAATATTCACCTCGCCCTGGCGGTAAAGCTCCACCGCCTTCGAGCGGTGCGCGCCAGCCCTGGCAAAACCCAGCCCGCGCAAATGCTGGCCCAGCCGCGCGCCGCTTGGTCCATCCACGGCAAACTCCACAAACGCGAAGCCGTCGAGCGCGGGCGGCGGCGGCAGCTCCGCGCCCCCCGCCTCGGCTTCCAGCCAGATCAGCGAGCGCAGCCCATCGAGCGCGGTCGGGCGCGTCGGGCCGGCGCGGAACTCATCGTTGAAAATCTCCAGGCTGAGCGGGCCCTGATAGCCCGTCGCCAGCGCCGCGCCCAAAAAACCCTTGAGGTCGAAATCCCCCTGGCCCGGAAAATTGCGGTAATGCCGGCTCCAGGAGAGCACATCCATCGAGAGCTTGGGCGCATCGGCCAGCTGGATGAAGAAAATCTTCTCCCCCGGCACACGCTCGATCCCGGCCAGCGTGTCGCCCAGCGAGAGCGTGTGGAAACTATCCAGGCACAGCCCAAAGGCCGGATGCGAAACGCGCTGCACCTGCTCCCAGGCCTGGCGCCAAAATTTCACCCCCGCCCCCCAGGCCAGCGCCTCATACGCCACCCGCAAGCCCCGCGCCCCCGCCCGCTCGGCCAGCGCGTGAAATTCATGGGTCAACCGTGCCGGATCGGTGCTGACATGAGGCTGGATGTTCGAGCACACCAGCAGCAAATCCGTGCCCAGCTCCGCCATCACGTCGAATTTCCGCTCCGCCCGCGCCAGATTGCGCTGAAACTGCGCCTCGCCCAACCCCTCGAAATCCCGGAAGGGCTGGAACATATAAATCGCCAGCCCCAAATCCTCCGCCATGCGCCGCACCTCGCGCGGCGTGCCGTCAAAACCGAGCAAATCGGCCTCGAAAATCTCCACCCCCTGAAACCCAGCGGCGGCGGCGGCTTCCAGCTTATCTTCGAGTGTACCAGACAGTGAAACAGTGGCGATGGATTTAGGTCGGGAAACAGGCGAGATCATGGCAATTTTCCTCTATATTACCATGAATATTACCCCAAACCCCAGCCTGGGGTCCAGGCAAATCCGCTTGCAATGTTCTAAACGGTACGTTATTAAGAACCACACGAAATATCCGCCACGGCGCGTCTTTCGTGATGCCGTTCACTTACCTCCCGAACTTTTTCACGGCCTGATCCCTCAGGCCGTTTTTTTTGCCGCCCGGCAGCGCCTTCCTCCGCGCCACGGCTCAGAGGTGCAACGCCCCGACCGATCGCCAGATCATGTAAAACGCGACCACGAAAATCGCCCCCGCGAACAAGGTCGAAAGCGCGCCACGCTGCGAGGCCAGGCGCCTGGCCAGCACCGCGCCCAGCTGCCCGCCAGCCACCCCACCGACGATAAACAGCCCCGAGAGCCGCCAATCCACCAGCCCGTTGAGCGCATAATTGGCCGCCGTGGTGAACCCGAACGCCGCCACCGCCACCAGCGATGTGCCAACGGCATTGAGCATGGTCATGCCGGTTGAGCGCACCAGCCCCGGCACCACCAAAAACCCGCCGCCAATGCCAAAAAACCCGGCAAACATGCCGGTCAGCCCGCCATAGCCCAGCACCTTGGGCAGGCGCTCGCGCGCGCACACCACGTTCTCATCGCCCACCATGCGCCGGTGGCGAAACATCAGCCCGCCCACCACCAGCATCAGCAGCGCGAACAGCAGCAGCAGCCGCTGGCCATCCACCTCCTTGCCCAGGGTCGAGCCCAGCGCCGCGCCGGCCACGCCGGCGGCGGCAAACGCCACGCCGCAGCGCCACACCACACTACCCGCGCGCGCATGGTGATAAAGCCCAGTCAAGGCATTCACCGCCACCGCCAGCGCGCTGGTGCCAATGGCGACATGAGGGTCCTTCACCCCCACCACATAAACCATCAGCGGCACGGCTAGAATCGAGCCGCCCCCACCAACCAGACCTAAAATCAGCCCGACCAGCGCGCCGCACAGAAGCGCGATCATGTTACTCGAACGCGCAGCCGGATTTCACGCCGAACAGACGCTTAAAAATCATCGCCGCCGGGCATTTGCGGGTGAACCCGGTCTGGAGCAGGTTGAGCCCGATGAAAATGGTGAACAGCACAAACCAGTGCGACACGTACTGCGTGAGCGCCACGCTCACCAGCACCATGAAGCCGGCGAAAGACAGAACAGCTCGGTCGAGATTCATCGTAAATCCTTTTTCATTGCGAAAGCTGGGCCGCGGCCCATTGGGTAATCTGCGCCGCGCTCATGGCGCCGGCCTGCTGGCCCACCAGCCGCCCCTGGTTGAACAGCAGCAGCGTCGGCACACCGCGAATACCATGGCGGCTCATGGTCTGCGGCGCCTGGTCGGCATCGAGTTTCAACAACCGCATGCGCGGCTCCAGCGTGCGGGCGGCGGCGGCGAATTGCGGCGCCATGGCGCGGCAAGGCCCGCACCAGGTCGCCCACACATCCACCAGCACCGGCACGCCATCATGCGCGACATGGCGTGCCAGCCTGCCCTCATCCACCGCCACCGGCTCACCGGTGAAGAGCTGTGCCTTGCAGGCGCCGCAGCGCGGGCCATCGGCCAGCCGTGCCGTGGGCACGCGGTTTTGCGCCCCGCAGTGCGGACAAACAAGGGTCACAGCCTCCATGGTCTCAGTGCGCCCCATCTTCAAATTTATGGATCTTGGCGAATTTCATCATGAATTTCTCATAGAACGGTTCGCTCTTGCCGATCCGTATCTTGTACATGAAATATTTCTCGAACGCGATCTTGGCCCAGTGCACCCATTTGCCCGAGGCCGCCCAGTTGGCATTGCGCGGCGGCAGTTGCGGCTGCGCCACGAAGGCGATGCCGCCATCGCCAAAATCCGCCAGACAGATGGCATTCCATGACGGCTTGATATCCACCTCGCCCCCGCGCAGCAGCTTGCCGATATTATGCGCCGTGGCGGTGACCATCGATTCGATCATGAACCCGGTCTTGGGCACGCCCACCGGCACCGGCGTCTTGGTCACGGGCGGAATCGCCACGCACACGCCAATCGAGAACACATTCTTGTAAGTCGGGTTGCGCTGATAGGCATCAGCCAGAATAAACCCGCGCGGGTTGGTCAGCCCCTCAATGCCAAACACCGCCGGCACGCCACGGAATGGCGGCATCATCATCGCAAAACCAAAATCCATCTCATGGGTCTGCTTCAGGCTGGCATCGTCATTGAGCTCCTCGATGCTGATATGCCCCTCGGTCGCTTCCTTCACCCGCGCATTGGTGATCCACTTGATATGGCGGGTCCGCAGCGCGCTTTCCAAAATCCCCTTGGTGTCCCCCACGCCATCCAACCCAAGATGCCCGATATAAGGTTCGGAGGTGACAAAGGTCATCGGCACCTTGTGGCGGATCTTGCGCCGGCGCAGCTCGGTATCGAGCACGAAGGCGAACTCATAGGCCGGCCCGAAGCACGACACGCCCTGCGCCGCGCCCACCACGATCGGGCGCGGATTTTTGCAAAACTCCTCAAACGCCTCATAGGCCTGCACGGCCTGGCCGGTCTCGCAAATAGACTGCGTGAACGCCTGGGGCCCAAACCCCGGAATCTCATCAAAAGCCAGCTCCGGCCCGGTGGCGATGACCATATAATCATAAGCCACCGACTCGCCCGAGTTCAGCTCCACGCGGTTTTCATCCGGATTCACCCGCTTCGCGCCCTCGGTAATGAAGCGGATATTCTTCTTCTCCATCACCTTGGTCAGATCGACCTCGATCTCATGGCGCTTGCGCCAGCCGACCACGACCCAGGGGTTGGAGGGATAGAATTGATAAGTCGGCCCCTGCCCGATGACCGTGATATGGTCTTCCTTCCGCAGCTGCTCCGACATCTCATAAGCCATGAGCGCCCCGCTCAGACCCGCACCCAAAACGACGATCTCCGCCATGCTGTTCATCCTTGTTGGTTTTTGCGCTTGTCCGTATATTCGTTTTATCGTATCTTCGCAACCATGAAAGTTGACCCCGATCTCATGCACTCGGCCGCGGGCCAGGCCAGCGAATTGCTAAAATCGCTGGCCAACCCGCACAGGCTGATGATTCTCTGCCAATTGCTCGAACAAGAGCGTTCGGTGGGCGATCTGGCGGCGTTTCTCGACCTGCGCAGCTCCACCGTGTCCCAGCACCTCGCGCTGCTGCGCAGGGATGGGCTGGTGGTGCCGCGCCGCGATGCCCAAACCATCTATTATGGCGTGGCCAGCGCCCCCGCGCGCCGCATTCTGGAAACCTTGTTCGAGCTATATTGTTCCGGCGGCAAAGCTTCAGAATCCTCCCTCTGCGCCCCTAATTAACACCCAAACCTCTAAAGGAAGCCTTTCTCATGTTCCTCTTCGGCTCCAAATCCTCGACTCTCCGCAACATCTCCGCCGCCGAGCTGCACAACATGCTGGCCGAGGGCACCATCACCCTCGTCGATGTGCGTGAGGTGGGCGAATATGAACAGGTGCGCATCAAAGGCGCGCTCAACATGCCGCTCTCTGGCTTCGACCCCGCCCGCCTGCCGGCCGGCGAGGTGGTGCTTCATTGCGGCGTCGGCAAGCGCTCGGCCATGGCGGCCGAAAAATGCGCCAAGGCCGGGCGCGAGATCACCGGCCATCTGGCGGGCGGCCTCAATGGCTGGCTGCAAGCCGGCCTGCCCGTGATCGCCGGCTGATTTTCAAAAAGGGAGGATAAAATGCGCGCGCGCCCCTGGCTGTTCGCTCTCGGGCTCGGGCTGGCGGCGACGCCCGCCCTGGCCCAGCCTGTTTCATTTACCGTCGCCGCCAACCCGATCGACGATCAGAAACCCGTCTTCGCCACCGTCGAGGCCTCGCACGTGGTGGCGGCGCGCGCGCGCATTGGCGGCACGGTCATGTCCTATCTGGTGCAGGATGGTGACATGGTCAAAGCCGGCCAGGTCATCGCCACGGTGGCCGATTCCAGCATGGCCCAGCAACTCGCGGCGCTGAGCGCCGACATCACCGCCGCCCGCGCCCAGCTCTCCCAAGCCAACACCGACCTCGCCCGCGCCCAGAAGCTGGTGGGCGAGGGCGCGGTGTCACGCTCGGTCTACGACCAGGCGAAAACCGAAGTGAACGTCGCCACCGCCACGCTCAACGCCAAAATCGCCGCGCATGACGCGCTCAGCACCCAAATCAAGCAGGGCGCCGTGCTCGCCCCGGTCGATGGCCGGGTGCTGCTCACCCAGGTCACCGAGGGCACGGTGGTCGAACCCGGCGAATCCATCGCCACCATCGCCGAGGCCGGCTATGTGCTGCGCCTCGATGTGCCCGAGCGCCATGCGCGCTTCCTCCATGTCGGCGACCCCGTGCGCCTCGACAGCCCGCGGGCCGAATTCGGCCGCATCACCCTGGTCTATCCCCAAATCCAGAACGGCCAGGTCGAGGCCGACGCCACCGCCCCCGACATTGGCGGCTATTTTGTCGGCGCGCGCGTGCGCGTATGGGTGTTTGTCGGCCAGCGCCCAGGCATCGTCATCCCGTCGAGCTTCATCGATGAGCGTTTCGGCCTCGATTACGCCGATGTCAGCGCCCCCAACGGCAAATCCATCGCCGTGCCCATCCAGCTCGGCCAGCCCGCCCCCACGCCCGGCCTGCCCGATGGCGTCGAGGTCCTCTCCGGCCTCAAGCCCGGCGATGTCCTGATGCCCGTTGGTAGCGCCCCATGAGCCTCGGCATTTCCGGCGCCCTCACGCGCACCTTCATCCGCTCCAAGCTCACCCCGCTTTTCCTCATCGCGGCGGTGATCTGCGGCCTCATCGCGCTCATGACCATCCCGCGTGAGGAAGACCCGCAAATCCACGTCCCCCTGGTCGAGGTGATGGTCAACACCGACGGGCTAAAAGCCTCCGACGCCGTCGAGCTGGTCACCAAGCCGCTCGAAGTGGTGCTGCGCGCCATTCCGGGGGTCGAGCACATCTACTCCACCACGGTCGATAACCACGTCACCGTGGTCGCCCGCTTCGTCGTCGGCACCAACGAAGACAAGGCCGTGCTGCTGGTCAACGACAAGATCCGCGCCAACATGAACCGCATCCCCATCGGCATCCCCGAGCCGATGGTGGTCGGGCGCGGCATCGATGACGTCGCCATCGTCACCCTCACCCTCACCCCCAAATCCGATGCCGCCAACCGCTGGGACCAGGGCAGCCTGACCGAGCTGGCCCAGAAGCTCCAGGGCGAGCTGATCAAGGTGCCCAATGTCGGGCTCACCTACATCGCCGGCGAAGACCAGGAACAAATCCGCATCGAGCCCGACCCGGGCAAGCTGATGCTCTATGGCGTTACGCTCCAGCAGCTGGTGGCGCGCCTGCAAGAGGCCAACGCCGCCTTCTCCGCCGGCGCGGTCCGCCAGGATGGCGAGATGTTCGGCGTCGATGCCGGCGCCACCCTCGATGGCATCCCCGATATCGGCATGTTGCTCATCACCACGCGCGATAACCGCCCCGTGTATGTGCGCGATGTCGCCAAGGTAGTGTTCGGCCCCGCCCCGCAGGAAAGCAGCGTCTGGGCCTTCACCCGCCATCAGGGCAGCTGGGCTCAGGGCCCGGCGGTCACGCTGGCCATCGCCAAGGTCTCGGGCGCCAACGCCGTCACCGTCGCCAAAGATGTTCTGGCCCAGGTTAAAACCCTACAAGGCACGCTCATCCCCGGCGACATCAACGTCCAGGTGACCCGCAATTACGGCCAGACCGCCACGCAAAAAGCCAATGAGCTGCTGTTCCATCTGGCCCTGGCCACGGTGTCTATCGTGCTGCTCATCGGCTTCGCCATCGGCTGGCGCGAGGCGGCGGTGACCGCGGTGGTCATTCCCTCGACCATCCTGCTCACCCTGTTTGGCGCCGAGATGATGGGCTACACCATCAACCGCGTGTCGCTCTTCGCGCTCATCTTCGCCATCGGCATCCTGGTTGATGACGCGATCGTGGTGGTCGAGAACATCACCCGCCATTGGGGCATGAAAGACAACCGTCCCCGCCTGCAAGCCGCCATCGAGGCGGTGGCCGAGGTCGGCAACCCCACCATCATCGCCACCCTCACCGTCATCACCGCCCTGCTGCCCATGCTGTTCGTCAGCGGGCTCATGGGCCCCTACATGGCGCCCATCCCGGCGGTCGCCTCGGTGGCCATGGCGTTCTCCTTCTTCGTCGCCATGATCATCGCCCCCTGGCTGATGATGAAATTCTCCGCCGGCCACGCCGACCATGGCGGCCATGAGGAGAGCAAGCTCACCCGGCTTTACGTCCACATCGCCACGCCCATCCTGCGCACGCGGCGCAGCGCGCTCAAATTCCTGCTCCTGGTTGGCGGCGCCACCATCCTCTCCTGCTCGCTGTTTTATTTCGATCTAGTCAAGGTCAAGCTCCTGCCCTTCGACAATAAATCCGAGCTGGACGTGGTGCTGAACCTGCCCCCCGGCGCCACCCTCGAAGATACCGAGCGCACCCTGTTCGCCGCCGCGCGCATCGCCGGCAAAATGCCCGAAGTGGTGGACATGCAGGCCTATGCCGGCACCTCGGCGCCATTCGACTTCAACGGCCTGGTGCGGCAATATTTCATGCGCGCCTCACCCGAGCTGGGCGAGCTGCACATCGTCTTGGTCAACAAGGACGACCGCAAGCGCCAAAGCCACGAAATCGCGGTCGATCTGCGCAAGCAGCTCGATGCCGACATCCCCCTGCCGCCCGGCGGCGTCATCAAGGTGGTCGAGGTGCCGCCCGGCCCGCCGGTCATCGCCACGCTGCTGGCCGAAATTTACGGCCCCACCGCCCAAGCCCGTCTGGCCGAGGCCGAGAAGGTGAAGCAGGTGTTCAAATCCATCCCCTTCATCGTCGATGTCGATGACAGTTACGGCCGTCCGCCGCCACGTCTGCAAATCACCGTCGATCAGGATGAGCTGGAATATTACGGCGTCTCCCAGGCCGACGTGAACGACACCATCCGCGAATTGTTCGACGGCACCGGCATCGGCTATTCCTATCGCGGCGCCGACCATCCGCCGCTCGAAATCGCCGTCGGCCTGCCCAAGTCAGAGCTCACCTGGAACAACACCATCGCCTCCACGCCCGTGCCCGCCAACGTGCTGCCCGGCGCGCGCGGCGTGGTCGAGCTGGGCGATCTCGTGCATGTCCAACAGGTCCAGGGCTCGCGCACCATCTTCCGCCGCGATGGCCATTTCGCCGACATGGTCACCGCCGAGCTGGCCGGCAAGTTCGAGGCCCCCATCTACGGCATGTTCGCCGTCGACAAGGCCATCGAGCAGGGCAACTGGGGCAATCTGCAAAAACCCGAAATCCGCTTCTTCAGCCAACCCACCGATGAAACCAAGCCCTCCCTGCTCTGGGATGGCGAATGGCAGATCACCTACGTCACCTTCCGTGACATGGGGCTGGCCTTCGGGGTCGCCATTCTGGGCATCTATGTGCTGGTGGTCGGGCTGTTCGGGTCCTTCAAGCTGCCGTTGGTGGTGCTCACGCCCATCCCGCTCACGCTCATCGGCATCATGTTCGGCCATCTCATCCTGGGGGCGGATTTCACCGCCACCTCGATGATCGGCTTCATCGCCCTGGCCGGCATCATCGTGCGCAACTCCATCCTGCTGGTCGATTTCATCCGCTGCCGCCAGCGCGATGGCCGGCCGCTGCGCACCGTGCTGCTCGAGGCCGGCGCCATCCGCGCCAAGCCCATCCTGCTCACCGCGCTCGCCGCCATGATCTCGGCGGCAACGATCCTCTCCGACCCGATCTTCCAGGGTCTGGCGACCTCGCTGCTGTTCGGCCTGGCCTCCTCCACCCTGCTCACCCTGCTCGTCATTCCCGCCATCTACGTGGTGCTGCGCGATGACGGGCGCCCCCACGTCAAGTAAGGAACCACACCCATGATGCAAAACTGGGCCGAATTGATCCAGAACATGAATGGCGGGGTCAAAGCCCTCCGCCAGGGCCAGCCTGATGTCATGAAGGGCTTCTCCATGATGGCCCAGGCCGCCCTGGCCGAAAACGCGCTGGAGAAGAAAACCAAGGAGCTAATCGCCCTGGCGCTCGGCGTGGCGGCGCGCTGCGAGCCCTGCATCGCCTATCACGCCGAAGCCGCCGTCAAGCTCGGCGCCACCCGCGCCGAAATTCTCGAGGTCATGGGCATGGCGGTCTATATGGGCGCCGGCCCCAGCGTCATGTACGCCGCCAAGGCCCTCGAAGCCTACGACCAGCTCAACGACCAGGGCTAATTTCCGCCCCCGCATCACCTACATAAAACAGGCCGGGCCGCGAGGTCCGGCCTGTTTCCACATCCCCCAGGAGACCAAGCTTGGACCCGCAATTCTGGCACACACGCTGGCAAACCAACCAGATCGGCTTTCATGAAGGCGCGCCCAACGCCCTGCTCACCGGCCATTTCGCGGCGCTTGGCCTCACCCCGCCCGGCCGCGTGTTCGTGCCGCTATGTGGCAAATCCCACGACATGGACTGGCTGCGCGCCCAAGGCTTCGAGGTGCTGGGCGCCGAGCTAAGCCCCCTGGCCGCCGCGCAATTCTTCGCCGAGCGCGGCCTCACCCCCGAAACCACCGCCAGCGGCGCGCATCAGCGCCTCAGCGCCGCGGGTGTCACCATTTTCGTGGGCGATCTGTTCGACCTCACCGCCCCCCAGCTCGGCCCCATCGATGCCCTCTATGACCGCGGCGCCATCGTCGCCCTGCCGCCAACCCTGCGCGCGCGCTACGCCCCCCAGCTCCTGGCCCTGACCAGCGCCGCCCCCCAGCTCGTCATCGCCTTCGCCTATGACCAGTCAAAACTCTCCGGCCCGCCTTTTTCCGTCACCGAGGATGAGCTGCGCGCCCATTACAGCGCCACCCACACCCTCACCCTCGCCCACAGCTATGAAGTGCCAGGGGGCATGAAAGGCGCCTGCCCGGCCACCGAATCAGCTTGGCTGCTCACCCCGCGCTGCGCCTAACACCCTAGGCTCAGGACCCATTAATTTCTTGCTTCGGCGCGGTTTGGTGTGATTCTGGGCATGGCGGAGGTTTTTGCCATGTCCGAGTTGTTTCTGCTGAGCGAGCGCCAATTGGGGCGCATATCGCCGTTTTTCCCGCTCTCGCACGGTGTTCCGAGGGTTGATTGTTGATTTCCACTGAGAAGTGACCCGGGAATTCCACTGAGATTTGACCCGCCCTTTGGTTATGATTTGGGTTTCATGATGGGGTCAAGGACTGGTTTTTCTCCTTTCGTTTTTGGGATTTCTGCAC
>JAKBAD010000007.1 GCA_021809435.1 Pseudomonadota bacterium
GTGCAGAAATCCCAAAAACGAAAGGAGAAAAACCAGTCCTTGACCCCATCATGAAACCCAAATCATAACCAAAGGGCGGGTCAAATCTCAGTGGAATTCCCGGGTCACTTCTCAGTGGAAATCAACAGGGTGGGGCCCAGACTTAGCCCATTGGACACACTGGCCTGCATACGTCGAACGCCCGCACGGTGTCGGGCGCGAATCCAGATTCCGGTCTTCCTGCTTCCGTGGTGCTTCCGCGGAGAAATTTTACTTCTTTTTCAAAACGGATTAACTTGACAAGTCATTGATTATACTAATAAAAATGGCGGACCCGGCGCGATTCGAACGCGCGACCTTTGCCTTCGGAGGGCAACGCTCTATCCAGCTGAGCTACGGGTCCTTGCGAGTGTCTTCTATCCGCAAATGCGCGCGTTAAGCAACTGCCCCGGTCACATCTTACCGTGGCAATATTTGTATTTCTTGCCCGAGCCGCAGGGGCAGGGGGCGTTGCGGGGGGTTGTGGCCCAGGTTTCAGGGCGGGCTGGGTCAATATCTTCGGGACGGTAGGGGCGTGGGCCATCCGTGTCGTGCACCAGCGGGTCGGCCAGTGCCTGGTCGGGGGCTATGTGGCCGGGCAGGGGGTGGCTTTCAATGGTGGCGGGCGGCGGCGGCGGGCTGGGCGGCGCCTCGGAGACCACCACATGCGACAGCCCCCAGGTCACGCGCTCCTTCAGGTCGTCGAGCATGGCAGCGAACATGGCAAACGCCTCGCGCTTATACTCGTTCAGCGGGTCGCGCTGGCCATAGCCGCGCAGGCCAATGCCTTGGCGCATATAGTCGAGCGCCAGCAAATGCTCCTTCCACACATGGTCGAGCGTCTGCAGCAGGGCCGATTTCTCGATTTGGGCGAAGCTGTAATTGATCTGGGCGAGCTGCACGTCCATCAACGCGGCCTTCTCGGCCATGGCCGTGGCCGCTGCCTCGGTGATGCGCTCGCGCAGGTGGGTCTCGTCGATTCCCTCCTCGGCGGCCCATTCGACAACCGGTAGCTCCAGCCCCAACACGCGCTGAAGATCGGCGGTGAGTTCGGTTGTCTGCCATTGCTCGGCGAAGGCCTTCTCGGGAATACGGTTGGCGACCAGCGCGGCGATGACATCCTCGCGCATCTCAGCCACCACATCGCTCACGGTCTCGGCGTGCATGAACTCACGGCGCTGGGCATAAACCTCCTTGCGCTGGTCGTTCATTACGTCGTCGTAGCGCAGCACGTTCTTGCGCATGTCGAAATTGCGGGTTTCCACCTTCTTTTGCGCGGTGGCCAACGCCTTATTAATCCAGGGGTGGCGGATCGCCTCGCCATCCTGCAGCCCCAGCTTTTGCAGCATTCCGCCCATCCGGTCGGAGCCGAAAATGCGCATCAAATCGTCTTCGAGCGACAGGAAGAAGCGCGAGGCGCCCGGATCGCCCTGGCGGCCTGCGCGGCCGCGCAGCTGGTTGTCGATGCGACGGCTCTCATGGCGTTCGGTACCGATGACGAACAGCCCCCCGGCGTCCTTCACCTTGGCGTGCGCCACGTCGATCTCGGCCCTCAACGCTTCGGGGTCGAGACTGGGATCGAGGCTGAGGCGCATCTCATAATTGCCGCCGAGTTTAATATCGGTGCCGCGCCCAGCCATGTTGGTGGCGATGGTAATGGCCCCCGGGGCGCCCGCCTGGGCGATGATCGTCGCCTCCTGCTCATGGAAGCGCGCATTGAGCACGCTGTGCTTAATGCCCTGCCGGTTGAGCAGCTCCGAGATCAACTCGGATTTCTCGATGCTGGTGGTACCCACCAGCACCGGCTGCCCGCGGTCGCGGCATTCCGCGATCAGCTTGGCCACCGCCTCATATTTCTCGGCCGCGGTGCGGTACACCTCGTCGTCCTGGTCATCGCGCATCACCGCCACATTGGTGGGGATTTCAACGACCGTGAGCTTGTAGATCTGGTCGAATTCATCGGCCTCGGTCATGGCCGTGCCGGTCATGCCGGCCAGCTTGGGGTAGAGGCGGAAATAATTCTGGAAGGTGATGGAGGCCAGCGTCTGGTTCTCTTGCTGCACCTGCACTTTCTCTTTGGCTTCCAGCGCCTGGTGCAGCCCGTCTGAGTAGCGGCGGCCTTCGAGCATGCGGCCGGTGAACTCGTCGATGATGACGATGCGCCCCTCGCGCACGATGTAATCGACATCGCGGGTGAACAAGGTGCGCGCGCGCAGCGATTGCTGCACATGGTGCACCAGCGGCACATTGGTGCGGTCATAGAGCCCGCCGACCAGCAGCCCGGCTTCGTGGAGCATATCCTCCACGGTCTCGGCGCCCGTCTCGGTCATGGTCACGGTGCGGGCTTTTTCGTCTTTCTCATAAAATTCATACTTGCCGTCTTCGCCCGCTTTGCCCCGGGCCAAAAAGGCCTCGACCACGGCATCGACCTGGCCGTAAAGCGAGGTCGGCTCATCCGAGGGGCCGGAGATGATCAGCGGTGTGCGGGCTTCATCGATGAGGATGCTGTCCACCTCGTCGACGATGGCGAAATTGAAGGGGCGCTGCACCATGTCGGTGAGCTGGTACTTCATGTTATCGCGCAGATAATCGAAGCCGAATTCGTTGTTGGTGCCATAGGTGATATCGGCCGCATAGGCCGCGCGGCGGGCCGGCTCATCGAGCCCGGGAACGATGACGCCGGTGGTCAGGCCGAGAAACTGGTAAAGCCGGCCCATCTGGGCGGCGTCGCGGCGGGCGAGATAGTCGTTCACGGTTACCACATGCACGCCCTTGCCCTCGAGCGCGTTGAGGTACACGGCCAGCGTGGCCACCAGCGTCTTGCCTTCGCCGGTTTTCATCTCGGCGATCCGCCCGTCATGCAGCACCATGCCGCCAATCAGCTGCACATCGAAATGGCGCATGCCAAGCGCGCGCTTCGAGGCCTCACGCACCACCGCGAAGGCTTCGGGGAGCAGCTCCGAAAGTTTGGCGCCATCCCCCAGCCTGGCGCGAAATTCGGCGGTTTTGGCGGTCAGCGCCGCATCATCGAGCGCCGAGAGTTTAGGTTCCAGCTCGTTAATGGCCCGCACCCGGCGCCGGTAGGCTTTGAGGACGCGGTCATTGCTGGTGCCAAGAAGGGCGCGGGCGAGGCTGACGAGCATGTTGGGGGCGGGTTCCGCTAAATATTATAAAGAAAAGGCTGCGTTCACATAGTCGCCGGGGGGGGCGGGGTCAAATCCGGGGGTCATAGCAGTACGAAATCCCGCGGTGCCAGCGGGGGCGGGGGCGCTTCGCCCTGGGCTTCGGCCGCGCTGATCTCTATGGCGCGCACCATGGCGTCGAGCGGCAGGGCATTGGCGGTCTGGCCGAAAGGCTCTTCAAGCTCCTCACCCAAGGCGTCGAGCCCCAGAAAGGCGTAGGCCAGCACCAGCGAGAGCACCGGCGTGACGATGTTAAGGGAATCGACCATGGCGAACGGCAGGATCAGACAGAACAGCCAGACCGAGCGATGCAGCATGAGCGAGTAGGCAAAGGGCAGGGGGGTGTTGCGCAGCCGCTCGCAAGCGGCCTGGATGGCGGTCATGGCATCGAGATGCGCGCACAAGCGGGTAAGCAGAATATCGGAGAGGGCGCCCTGGCGATAGAGGGCGGTGAATTCCTCGGCCTGTATTTGCTGCACCAGCAGGGCGCGGTTACGCCGGGCGTTCAGCCGGGTCTGGCCGCCGGCGGGCAGCCAATCGGCGGCCGGTGCCGGGGGCGCATCGCGCAGTTGGTCGCGCAGGGCATGGGCAAACGCCGCGACCCGCGCGGCGGCGCGGCGCTTGAGCGCCGAGTCGGGCTCGGGCAGCAGCGTGGCGATATCGCGCAGCAATGCCCGGCTGATACTGACCAGCGCGCCCCATTGCTTGCGTCCCTCCCACCAGCGTTCGTAACAGGCATTGTTACGAAAACCTAAAAAGATTGACACGCCAAGCCCCAGCAACGTGAACGGCGCGGGGCTGATTTGCGGGAAGTGGCCGGGCCAAGCCTGGTGCACGGCAACCGCGACCACGGCGATGGCCAGGACAAGTGCCAGCCGGGGCGCGATGATGGGCAGAACCGAGCCGCGCATGGCCAACAGCAGCGCAATTCCGTTGGGGCGGGAGCGAACGATCATACCCTGTCTCATACACGCAGTTTTACGCCTCGGGCCAGTCTTGCCGGGGGCCTGAAGCTGGTTCATAGGGTGGCACAAATTCAGGAAGGGTTTTGTTCCATGCGCCGTTTCGCCTCGCTTTCCGTTCTGGCTCTGGCTGCTGCCCTGGCGGCGCCGGCCGCTTTTGCCCAGTCCACCTCCGCCGCCGCGCCGGCGAAGGACCCGGTGGTGGCAACCGTGAACGGTTCGGCCATTCACCTGTCCGATATGCAGGCCGCCGTGCAGAACCTGCCGCCCGAGGCTCAGCAATTGCCGCCCGATCAATTGTTTCAGGCAGTGCTGAACCAGCTGATCGACGGCAAGGCCCTGCTGGCCGCCGCCCACAAGGAAGGGTTGGAGAAGAACCCCGCCGTGCAGCAGGCCATGCAGGATGCCGCCAATTTCCGGCTGGAAAAGGCCTATGTGCAGGAGCACGAGGCCAGCGCCGTGACCGATACGGCCGTGCAAGCCGAGTATGACCGCGATTATGCCAACAAGCCGGGCCCTCAGCAGGTTGAGGCACGCCATATTCTGGTGCAGACCCAGGCCCAGGCTGAGACCATCATCAAACAGCTCGACAAGGGCGCCGATTTCGCTACCCTCGCCAAGAAATATTCCATCGATCCCGGCGCCTCGAACGGCGGCGAGCTCGGCTGGTTCAGCGAGGATGAGATGGTGCCGGCCTTCGCCAAGGCGGCCTTTGCCCTCAAGCCCGGCCATTATACCGAGACCCCGGTGCAAACCCAGTTCGGCTGGCATGTGATTCTCTGCGAGGGCAAGCGTACCGCCCCCACCCCCAAGCTCGCTGATGTCGCTGACCAGATCAAGCAGAAGCTGGCCAATCAGGCGGGCGAGCAGGCAATCAACGATGCCCGCGCCGCGGCCACGGTGGTGGTTTATGACAAGGACGGCAAGCCCGTGCAGCCCAGCGCCGCCCCGGCCGCGGGCAACTGACCATGGCCAAGCTCCCCGTTTCACCGCTGGCGCTGCCCTTGCCGGAACTGCCCGCCATTGCGGGCGTGAAGCTGGCCACGGGCGAAGCGGGGATTCGCTATAAAGGCCGTACCGATGTGCTTTTGGCGGACTTCGCCGAAGGCACCACGGTGGCCGGTGTGTTCACCAAAAACTTGTGTCCCGGTGCACCGGTGACCTGGTGCCGCGAGGTGCTGGGGGGGGGGCTGGCGCGGGGGCTGGTGGTGAATGCCGGCAATGCCAACGTGTTCACCGGGGCGGCCGGCGTGAAGGCGGTGACCGAAACCGCCGAGGCTGCCGCCGCCACGCTGGGCACCACCCCCAACCGGATTTTTCTGGCCTCGACTGGCGTGATCGGCGAGAAGCTGCCCGCTGAGCGGATTGTGGCGGCACTGGACGGGCTGAAGGCCGGGCTGGCCGCGGATCGTTTCGTGCAGGCCGCCCACGCCATCATGACCACCGACACCTTTGCCAAGGGGGCCACCCGCACCGCCGAAATTGGCGGAGTTGGCGTGCGCATCAACGGTATTGCCAAGGGTAGCGGCATGATCGCTCCCGATATGGCGACCATGCTGAGCTTCATTTTCACCGATGCCGCGATTCCCGCCCCCGCCTTGCAAGACATGCTGGCCAAGGGCGTGGAGCCGACCTTCAATAGTGTGACCATCGATTCCGATACCTCGACATCGGATACCGTCTTGTTGTTTGCCACCGCTCAGGCGGGCAACGCGCCCACCGAGGATCCCGGCGAACTCGCTGATTTCCGCCGGGCCCTGCATGAGGTGATGCATGATCTCGCCCTGATGGTGGCGCGCGATGGTGAAGGCGCCCAAAAGCTGGTGCAGATTACCGTTGAGGGCGCGGTGTCGAATCATTCGGCCAAACGCATCGCCATGGCCATTGCCAATTCGCCGCTGGTGAAAACCGCTGTGGCCGGCGAGGACGCCAATTGGGGGCGCATTGTGATGGCTGTTGGCAAGGCCGGTGAGCCAGCCGACCGTGACAAGCTGGCCGTGGCGGTCGGCGGGGTGTGGATGGCCCAGGCCGGCGGCGTGGTGCCGGGCTATGATGAAACCCCCGTGGTGGCGCACATGAAGGGCCGCGAGATCGAGATTACCGTCGATATCGGGCTGGGCGAGGGGCGCGCGGTGGTGTGGACCTGCGATCTGACCCATGGCTACATCGACATCAACGGCTCCTACCGCAGCTGACAATCTGTCTATGGCGGCGCTGGGGGCGCTCGCGTGCCGGTCTGAGCACGCGCCGTCCGCGTCGGTTTTATGGGGCGGGCAGTTCGAGAACGGCGGTGGCCAGCCGTAGCGGGGCCTGGCGGTGTGTGGTGAGCAGGCAGGTGCGGCCCTGGCATAGCCGCGCCAGCGCGGCCAGAACTGCGTGTTCCGTGGCGCTGTCGAGCCCTTCGGTTGGCTCATCGAGCAGCAGAATTGGGCGGGGGCGCAAGAAGGCGCGGGCGAGCGCCAGGCGGCGGCGCTGGCCGCCCGAGAGCGCCGCGCCTTGTTCACCCACGCGGGTCTCGAGCCCGGCAGGCATGGCCCGCACCTCATCGCCTAGCGCCGCCTCATCCAGAGCCCGCCACAAGGCCGAACCATCGGCGCCGGGGGCGGCCAGCAGCAGATTCTCACGAATGGTGGTGTTGAACAGATAGGGCGCTTGCGGGACCACGGTGATCAGTTCCCGCAATGTGGCCGAAGGCAGGGCCGCCAAGCCAGTGCCGCCAATGGTCAGGCGCCCGCCGCGCAGGGGCCAAAATCCCTCGAGCGCGCTGAGCACACTGGTTTTGCCAGCACCCGACGGGCCGGTGATGGCCAGGCATGTGCCTTGCGGGACGCTAAATGTAAGCCCGGTGATGATTGGCGGCTGATCGGGCTCATAACCCAGGGTAAGGGCCTGGGCCTCAATGTCGAAACGCGAGGGCGGGGGAGCGGGATGGGCTGGCTCGGCCACCGGGGGCGGGGCGTCGGTGAGGTCAAAAATACGCGCGGCGGCGCCGCGCAATTCGGCGCGCGCTTTGAGAGAGGCCGGCAGCGCGGCAACGGCCTCGAAACTGCCCAGCACCAGCAGCGCGGCCATGGCCAACCCGGGCCCGTCCAGCCGGCCCTGCGTCACGGGCACCGCGAGCGCAAACAGCACCGCCACCAGCATCCCGCCCAAAATGAGCGCGCCCGCGCCATTGCCAAGGGCGTTGCTCCAGGCCAGACGGCGCTCCAGCATTTGCGCGGCCATGGCATTGGCCTCGGCGCGCGCAGCCAGCCGGGGCAGCGCGCCATCCACCAGCCATTCAGGGTAGCCGCGCGTGAGATCGGTCAGATCGGCCGCATAGGCGCCGCGCCGCTGGGGCAGGGTGCGGTCAAACCGGCGTGTGAGACGGGCAAGCGCCATGGGCACGCCAAAACCGGCCAGTATCAGCCCGGCCAATACCACCCCCCCGGCCCGCCCGCTGAACCATGCCGTCGCCAGAGCCAGCAGCGGGATGGTCAGCGCCGCCACCCCCATGGGCAGCACCAAGCGCAGATAGACGCTCTCAAGGCTGTCAACATCCGCCCGCAGGCGGTTGAGCAGATCGCCGTCGCGATAACGCGCGAGGCCCGCCGGGGCAAGCGGCACCAGGCGCTCATAGAGCCACACACGCAGGCGGGCCAGCAGGCGCAGCGTCGTATCATGCGTTTGCACCCGCTCGCCATAGCGGCCCATGGTACGCAGAATGGCCAAACCGCGTATGGCGGCGGCAGGGGTGAAATATTCCAGCCGTGGGCCGCCATGGCCGCTTAACGCCATGGCCGCAATAAACCAGCCAGAGAGCGCCAGCAGCGCGACATTGGCGGCGATGACCAAGACGCCGAGCACCATGCCAGCCAGGGCCCGGCGCCACTGGGGCAGCAGCAAGGCCAGCAACCGTGTCAGCATATCTGGCCTCCAGATAGGTGCAGCACCCGGTCGAACCCGGCCACGGCCTCGGGCCGGTGGGCCACCATCAGCACCGCGTGGGTGCGCGCGAGCTCGGCGCTCAGGGCATTGATATGACCAATGAGCGTGCGATCGAGACTGGCCTCGGGCTCATCGAAGACATAAAGCGCGGCGGGTTTGAGCAGGGCGCGCGCCAGGGCCAGACGGCGGATTTGCCCCCCCGAGAGCCCGGCGCCATGCTCACCCAGCCGGGTGTGCAGCCCGTGGGGCAGGCGGGCGAGAATGTCGTCCGCGCCGGCCTGGCGTAGGGCGGCCAGCAGCGCGGAGTCGGGGGCGGCGGGGTGGCTGAGGCGCAGAATTTCGGCCAGACTGCCCGCGCATAAGGTGGGTGTCTGCGGTAACCAGGCCACGCGCGAGACCCAGGAGGCGAGATCGATGGCGCGCAGATCCTGGCCATTGATCGTAACCCGCCCGCCGGTTGGGCTTTCGAGACCCAGCAGCAGCTTGATCAGGGTGGATTTGCCGCTGCCTGTCTTGCCCAGCAGCCCCACGCGCTCGCCTGGGCGCAGGGTGAGGGAGAGATTGTTCAGCACTGGCTGCGCGGGCTGATAAGAGAAGCTCACCGCCTCTAAGCGCACCTCGCGAACGGGCCCGCTCAGGCGCAGCCCTGTTGAACGCGCCGGCTCAGGGGTGGCGAGCAAGGCGGTGATGTCCTCGGCGGCGGCCAGGGCTTCCATGCGCGCGTGATGCTGGGCGCCCATTGCCCGCAGCGGGCGGTAGAATTCGGGCGCCAGCAACAGCACGAAAAACCCCGGGAGAAACGCCATGCCGCCATAATAGAGCCGGAAACCGACATAGACCGCGACCATGGCGATGCTGAGTGTGGCGAAAAATTCCAGCACCAACGCGGAGAGAAAGGCGACACGCAACACTGCCATCACGCCGCGCCGGTAATCCTCCGACACATCGGCGACGATCCGTGCCTGTAGCGCGCTGGCATCAAGGCGCCTGAGTGTCGCCAGCCCCGCGATGACATCGAACAAATGCGCGCTGAGCAGCCCCAGGCGCTGCCAGGACCGTTTGTTGAGCGCCTCGGCCCCCTTGCCGACCACGATCATGAAGAGCGGCAGCAGAGGCGCGCTGAGCAGCATGATGAGCCCGGTTACCCAGTCGGCCGGAAACACCATGGTGAGCAGAGCCAGCGGCACAAACGCCGCCATAACCGCCTGGGGCAGATAGGCGGCGTAGAACGGGTCAAGCCGGGTAAGCCCCTCGGTGAGTAGTGTGGACAGGCGGCCGCTCGGATAGGCGGCCATGGCATGTGGGCCAAGGCGGGTCAGCTTGGCCAGCATTTGCCCGCGCAGCCCGGCGCGCACTGCCAGGGCGGCCTCTTGCGCCAGCCCCTCGGCCACCGTGCCCAGCGCGGCGCGGGCGGCGAATACACCCAGCAGCGCCCAGAGGCGTGGCGCCTGCGCGCCCAGGGGTTGGTGGTGGGTCAGCACGCCGTCAACCACCTCGGCCAGCAGCCAGGCCTGCGGCCCGAGCAGCAGCCCCGAGAGCGCGGCACCGGCCATAGCGCCCACGAGCCGGCCCCGGGCGGCGCTGGCGCGTGCGCGCAGCCACCCCCCAAGGCGGCGGCTTTCGGCGGCGTCGAGCGGTGCGGCATGGGTGGTCATGGGGCTTGGCGCTTGGTTCGGCGGGGCGATTAGTGATAGGCGGCCAGGGCTGAGATGCGGGCGCGGAATACCCAGATCTGGTAGGCATTGTACATCAGCATGATGGGAATGAACCCGCCCATGGCCAAGGTGAAGGTGAACAGCGACACCGCCGGGCTGGCGCCCGTGTAAATGGTCCAGGTGCCGGGCACGAGCCAGGGATACATGGTGGCCAGCATGGCCCCCGCCATGAGCGCCACGCCCGCGTTGAACCACAGAATGGCTGCAAGATCGCGCTCGGCGCGCATGGCGGCGCGCATGCGCACCACCACCGCCAGCACGGCCAGCGGCACCAGCGCCCACAGCCACATATGCGGCCCGAACCAGCGCAGTTGCGCCCAGGGAAACAGCCGCGCGCTGACGATGAGCGTGACGCCCACGGCCACCAGGGCAAGGTAGAACACCCCGTTGGTCCAGGACGCGGCTTGCCGGCGAATGGGCTCGGCCTTTTCAAAGCGGGCGCGCACGAACAGCAGGCCGGCCAGCAGCACGGCGATCACGGCGGCGGCGCCGGTCCAGAGGCTGAAAGGCGAGATAAAGCGCAGCGCGCCCCCCACATAGGTGGGAACCTGGCCGGGCGTAGTGGTGAGCGGGTAGCCCTGCAACACCGCCCCCACCGCCATGCCGCCAAAAAAGGTGGTGGTCAGGCTGCCCAGGCCGAAAGCAAGGTCGGTGAAGCGCAGCCAGCGCTGATGCGCGAGATGGCGGAATTCAAGCGCCACGGCGCGGGTTATCATGCCCCACAGCGCCAGCGCCAGCGGCAGCATGAGGTAGCTGAACGTGGCGCCATAAACGAACGGGAACGTGCCAAACAGCACGCCGCCCGCCACAATCAGCCAGGTTTCATTGGCATCCCATGTACCGGCCATGGCCGACATGATGGCCCCGCGCTCGTGTGGCTCGCGCACGAACAGCGAGAAAATGCCAGCCCCGAGATCGGCGCCGTCGAGCACCACATAGAGCAGCACGCATAAATCGAGCGCCAGCCACCAGGCAAATGTGACGAGGGTTTGGATTTGGGTCAGAGTATCCATGGCGGTGACCTCAGATGGGACGGACATAGGAGGGCAGGGCGGCCGGGTCGTGCGGCGCCGGCTCGAGGTGACCGAGCGGCTGGTTTCCCTCGGCCACCACGGGGCTGGCGAGATCGGGCCCCTGGCGGACGATTTTGGCCAGAAAATACCACACACTCCCCCACACCGTGAGCTCGAACGCCATGTAGCCCACCAGCCAGAACAACGCGGCCACCACGCTCATGTGGCTGACCCCTTGATCGGTGCGCATGAGCCCATAAACCACGAAGGGTTGGCGGCAGACCTCGCGCACCCACCAGCCGCACCATACGCCGATATAAGGGAGCACACCGCCCGCCACCACCGCGCGCAAAAACCAACGCTGCGCCGGCGCATTGCCAGGGCTAAGGCGGCCGCGCAGCATGAGAATCAGCCCCCAAAACGCCAGCGGCACCAGCGCGAACCCGGCCGCCACCATGACGCGGAAGGCATAGAACGGCACCACCACCGGCGGCCGGTTTGGCGCGGGAATGTCATCGAGGCCAGTAACCTTGCCACTCCAGCTATGGGTTTCGATGAGGCTGAGCGCATGGGGGATGCTGATGGACCAGGCAAAATCATCGCCCTTGGCGTTAGGCCAGCCGATAACCTGCCAGGAGGTGTCGACCGAGCCGTCGGCGTTATAAGTGTGATAATGTCCTTCCATGGCGGCCAGCGCGGCGGGCTGGTCATCGGCCACCACGCGGCCCAGACCATCGCCCAGATAAATCTGCAGGGGCGCCACCACCACCAGCGCCGCGATGGCGTGGGTCAGGCTGCGCTGAAACAGCGCGGCATGGCGCTGCTTGAGCACAAACCAGGCCGAGATGGCGGCGACGAAACAAAGGGCGAGCTCGAGCGCGGCCAGCAGCATGTGCGGAAAACCAAGCAGCACATCGGGGTTGAGCAGCGCCGCCGCCCAATCGGTGACCTGGAAAATACCGTCCTTGAACACCACGCCCGCGGGCGTCTGCATCCAGGAATTGGCGTCCATGATCCACATGGCCGAGAGGCTGGAGGAAAGCGCGACATTGAAAGTGGCGAACAGATGCATTTTGCGGCTGATCTTGCCCCAGCCAAAAATCATCAGCCCGATGAAGCCGGCTTCATACATGAAGGCGGTGATGGTCTCATAGCCCAGCACCTGGCCGAAAAACGGCCCCGCGGCCTGGGAGAACGGGCCGTAGAGAATGCCGAACGCCATTTCCATGGTGATGCCGGTGGCAACGCCGGCGGCGAAATTGACGATGAAGAGCTTCTCAAAGAAGCGCGTGAGACGGTACCACAGCTCATCTTGGCTACGCAGCCAGCGCCATTCGGCGAAGAACAGCAACATCGCCAGCCCGATGGTGAGCGGCGGATAGAGGATGTGCATGGAGGTGATCCAGGCGAAATCGAGCCGCGACAAAAGCACGGCCAGCGGGCTGTCTTGCATTGATAATCCCCAGTGATGTGTCTGCCGGTGTTCCGGCTTGTTTGACCCTGCTTCGGGCTAAAATCAGTCCGGCGGCGGGCTGTCCTCGGCGGAGTGTGCCTCGCGACGTTTCTGCCCGATGAAGGGCAGACGGTTCTTGAGTTCAAGCAGCCCCACCACCCGGCTGCCCAGTTTAAGCAGCGAGACCAGTTCGCCTGTATCGAGCTTTTGCACTTCGTCGGCCCAGCCGGTCAGCAATTCGATGAGATCATGCATCTCACGCAGCTTCTCCTGGGCGTGGCGCTCCTCCGCGCCGGCGGGCTGGGCAACAATGAGGTCACGCAGCACGCTCAATGTCGGGTCGATCTCCCGGCGCCGCCGCTGCTCGGCCAGAGTGCGCACAATCTGCCAAATATCGTCTGGGGTGGAGAAATGCTCGCGGCGGTCTCCGGGCAAGTGCTGCAAGCGGACCAACTGCCAGGATTGCAACTCCTTGAGCCCCATCGACACGTTGGAGCGCGAAAAATTCAGGGTTTCGGCAATCTCGTCCGCGGGCAGCGGGTGGGCGCTGATATAGAGCAGGGCATAGATTTGCCCAACCGTGCGGTTGATACCCCAACGGCTGCCCATCTCGCCAAAATGAAGCACAAAGGCTTCAGCCAAAGGTGACATCCCCATTTTCTGATCTTTCAGAATTTTCTGAAATTACAGATATGCCAGACGGGACGGCGGGGCAACGGAAGAGAATGCGTGTTTTTCGCATTTGCCCATGCGCCCTACGCATGGTTTGCATCGCTTCTGACTCCGCCAACGCCTGCGGCCGCCCCCCCTAAACCAAAGCCGGAACCGTCGCGCGGCGGCATTTAGGGTGATCCTGGCAGGCCCCGCCGCCAGGAGCGGCGCAGCCGGAGAAACAGCCGATAACCGCGCTCAGCCGTCCACAGCGCCGGGGGCCACGTCATGAGCCGCCCCGCCCAGGCCAAGCCCGGCAGACTAGACCAGATAACGGCGAACGCCGCCGCGCCACTGACGAGCGTGCCATCGGGGCGGCGGACATGCAGCCGAGCCAGCGCGGCGCTTTGCGTGAGGTCAGGAGCCAGAAGCGGGGCAGGCACCGAAACATCCTGCCACTCGATCTGATCCGCCCCCGCGCACCCCTGATAGGCGCGTATTTCGCGCGCGCACACGGGGCAGGCCCCATCATAATAAACCACGGGCTTAGGCATGCGAACTCCTCGGCGTGTCCGGCAGCAATTTGGCGAGCAGTGCCGGGATATGGGTCTTGAAGGCGAAAAACCCCCGCTGCGCCAAGGGCCAGCAGGTTTCGTCCCACGCCCGGCGGTGGCGGATGAGATGAATACCCGCCGCCGCCAATGGCTGCTCCAGCCGGTTCAGCTCATCAGCCACCCACCCCACCGGCGCCCAGGGGGTGAGCACGGCATCCAGCCCGGCCGCGCGCGCCCAGCCGCACACATCATCAGGGGTGAGCAGGGGGCTCTTCCCCTCCAAACAGGCCCCCACCCGGGTCAGGGCATCTTGCACGGCATGGCGTGTCCAGGCGCCGGCCAGAGCACTGGCGCCCTGGGGAGAGCGGGCATCGGGCACCGCCAGCCCCGCCACGGCGGCGGGAACCATCCCGCCCAGCTCCAGGGTCTCGAAGCCGAGATCATCCTCGTGCAACAGCACGCCGACACGGCCGCCGGGCAGCGGCGCGGCCGTGGGCAGGCCAGGCAAGGGCGCGGGGTTGGGTTCTATAATCGGCGCGGGTGTTTCATTCAGCCTGCCATGAGGGGCAAAACGCCCCTGGGTGTAGGTCTCGATATTCGCGGCCCGCGCGACATAATGCTTGCCCGGCGTCTGGCTGCCCGCGACCCAGCGCCATGAGAGCAGGTTTGAGGCGGCATCGGCATCGAGCAGATGATGAAAGAAGGCGTCGGCCCCCACCACCCAGGGCAGTTCGAGCGTAAAGCACCAAATGCTGGCAAACCACATGCGGATATGGTTGTGCAGCGTGCCCGTGGCCGTCAGCTCATGCGCCCAGGCATCAAAACAATCGATCCCGGTTTGCCCCCGCATGGCCTGATGGGCCCGAGCCATGAGCGCGCGATCCTGCTGGCAGGCGGCCAGGCGGGCTTTGTAGCTGTCCCAGAGGGCAGGGCGTAACTCGAGCCAACCTTTCCAATAGCTGCGCCAGAACACTTCCCGGATGAAGGCCTCGCCCACCACGGGGCCGTGGCGCTCGAGCACCGGCGCCAGGACTTCAGCCTCGGTGATGAGCCGATGGCGGATATAAGGCGATAGACCCGAAACCGCGCCCTGTTGGCCCGGCGCGGTGGCGGTGTTGCGGCCCTGGGCGTAGGCTTGACCCGCGCGTGGCACAAAGGCGTCCAGACACGCCATCGCTGCCGCGCGGGTGGGCACGGGCGGGCTTGCATATTCTGTTTTCCCATCGGCCTTCGCGGGGGGCGCGCCGCCAGATTTGGTCATGTGCCCCACTACGCCAGCGGCCCGGCATTGGATCACAGACCAAGCGAGGATCGGCCACCCCGTCCGGATCACATCGTTTTCATCGCTTGTCCCCAACCGGCAGGTCAGCCCTCACCTCGAGGGTATTTCAGCGAGCAGGCTTATCATTTCACCGTCACGGTTTCGGCCATCAGCGGCTGGGCAGGAGCTTTGGCGGCCCAGCTTTCGGTGCCGGCAAAGCTAAGCCGGGCGGTGGTGGGGTTGAAGTACCAGTTGCGCTGGGCGCTGGCCCAGTTGAGCAAAATATTTTGCACCGCCGTGCTGGGCGCGTGGCGGGAGAGAAACAGGGTCAGCTTGGGTGTGGCGGCGGTGCCGTCTTGCAAAATGGCGGCGCCCAGCACCCAGCCATGGGGTGAGAGCACCAGGGCGCCGGCGGTATCGGCGGGAGCCAGGCAGGGACCGCCGCCAGTGCCGGCTTCCAGCCGCCAGCCCTGGCCGAGCGGCGGAAATTTCGCCAGCGCCAGCCCCTGGGCGGTGTAGTCCATGCACAGGGCGTTCTCCATCTGCCAGCTCAGGCGGACGTTTTTTTGCACATAATCACCCCGGGCTTGGCCGAAGAAGGCATTGAGCGCGATGTCTTTCCGGGGGGCCGAGAAATAGCCTTGGGCATGCGCGGCGGCCGGGCAGAGCAGGGCGAGAGCGAGGACGAAACGGGCCAGGATGCGTGTCATGAAGCCACCTTAACCTATTCGCGCCCGTTCGTTGAGGCCCCGCGTGCCGAATCCACGCATTTGGTTTGACCGGCGCGGGGGGCGCGGGGTTTAATGGGGCCATGTCTCGTTTGTTTGCGTTACTCTCTTTGTTTGGTCTGGCCGGCTCACCCGCGCCGGCCTCCGCGCTGCCCTCGCTGGCCAGCCAGCTCACCGGCCAGCAGGCGCTCTACACGCTCACCCTCTCCAAGCTGCGCACCGAGGATATCACCGGCGCCACGGGGCAGATGAGCTTTAATATCGCCGATGGCTGCACTGGCTGGGGCACGACCCAGCACATGACCCTGATCGTGCGCAATGCCGACGGCTCGCTGACCAAGACGGTAAGCGATTATGTGACCTGGGAGCGCAAGGATGGCAAATCGATGAGCTTTTCGCTCACCGAGCGCGATAATGACGGCAAATTACAGGTCGATGATGCCGGTACGGCCTACCATACCGGGGCGGACGGCGCGGGAGAGGTGGATTACACCACGCCCGCCAATACCCGCCTCAAGCTGCCGCCTGGCACGTTATTCCCCATGCAGCACACCGAGGCGCTGCTGGCCGCCGGGCGGGAGAGGAAAAAATTCATTGCGCCCCCCTTGTTCGATGGCACTGACACCGATGGCGCCGAGGCGACCTTTGTCGCCATGCTCGGCCATCAGGGGCCGGGCGATGCCCCTGACCCGGCGCTCGCCAAAATCGCCTCGACTAATGTCGATATCGCCTTTTTCGACCGCAAGACCGATGACGAGACACCGCAGTTCCGCACCTCGATGCGCTATTTCGAGGATGGGGTGGCGACAAATCTGGTGCTCGATTTCGGCGATTTCGTGATGACCGCCAAACTCGACAAGCTCACCATCCCACCCAGCCCCTGCAAGGGCTGAGGCGGGTTAGAGCAATATGTGCTTAGGTTGATGCGCCAGTGGTAAGCTAAGCACATGAAATTGCTCGCTTAAATGAAAAGTTAAAGGCTCTTAATCGCGCTTGAGCCGGGCGCGGCCGTGATTGTTACCTTCATCCACCAGCTTGGTGAGCAGTTCGAGGAACTGGCTTTGCTGATCGGCGCCAAGCGGGGCGAGCAACGTCTCCTGGCTGGCCCGCAGGGCGGGCCAGGCTTTTTCCACCACCCGGCGGCCCTTGGGGGTGAGGGCGAGCAGCTTCTGGCGCCGATCATGGCGGCTGACGCTGCGCTTGAGCAGCCCGGCAGCTTCGAGTCTGGCCACCACGCTGGCCATGGTGGCGCGGTCGGCGCCCACGGCTTCAGCCACTTCCGACTGGTCCTGCCCGCTCTTGGCGCCAATAACGGTGAGCACCGAGAGCTGCACTGAGGTGACCCCCGTGCCGGCCACCAGCTCGGCGAACAGGGCTTGATTGATCTGGTGAAGGCGGCGAATCAGGAACCCCGGTAGGTGGGATAATTCTTCAGTCAATTCGTCTGCGGGCATCAAAAGCTCCACGTCACCCGCTCGGGGCATTAAATAAATCAATTTAAGTCACATCGATTGCTATGCGCCTAATTAATCCTCAGATGAAATTAAATTGCGATATTTTCAAGGCAGATTCATGGTTTTTTCTCGCCTCGACAAACGAAACGAGCGGGGCGGAAGGTCGCTGATATGGCCGGGAAGAAAATGTTTGGCTAACTGATTGTATCGGGGCGGCGGACAGGCCCTCCCCCGCGAAGGGGAGGGGGCTTGACGCTCAGACCGAGAAATACCGGGCGTGGCGGTTGAGAATCACCAGCGCCGAGGTGGATTGCTCGGGATGGAGCTGGAACTCGTCGGAGAGCGAGATGCCGATCCGCTCGGCGCCCAGCAGCCGCAAAATCTGGGCCTGGTCTTCAAGCTTGGGGCAGGCGGGGTAGCCGAACGAATAGCGCGACCCGCGGTAGCCCTGCGCCAGCATGGCCTCGATCTCGCGGGCATCCTCGGCCGCGAAGCCGAGTTCAGCGCGGATGCGCTTGTGGGTATATTCAGCCAGCGCCTCGGCCATCTCCACCGAGAGCCCGTGCAGATAGAGATAATCCTGGTAGCGGTTGCCCTCGAACCATTGGCGCGCCACTTCCGAGGCCTGCTGGCCCATGGTCACGGCCTGCAGCCCCACCACGCCCCGCCCCTGGCCAATATCGGGCAGGAAATCGGCGATGCACTCGCCATCGTCTCGTGGCTGGCGGGGCAGGCTGAAGCGCGCCACCTCGGCATCGCCCTCGAATAGCACGAGGTCATTGCCATCGCCCGCCGCCCGCCAATAGCCATAGACCGCCTGCGGGTGCAAAATCTCCTCGGCCTCGCACAGATCGAGCATGCGCTTCATCACCGGTCGCAACTCGGTGCGTGCCCATGCCAGAAACTCCTCCAG
This sequence comes from Pseudomonadota bacterium, assembly GCA_021809435.1. Lineage (GTDB taxonomy): Bacteria > Pseudomonadota > Alphaproteobacteria > Acetobacterales > Acetobacteraceae > Acidocella. The sequence continues at coordinate 17,832 of JAKBAD010000007.1, forward strand.
CGTGCGGTCTTGCTTACGAAACCCCCATTGGAACTGGAACAGCGAGCGCTCATTAATGAACGGCACCAGCGCCTTGGGCGCGGCCTCCAGAATTTTGGCGCCCCAGAAAGGCGGGGTGAGGGCGGGCTCGCCCTCGTTCAGCCGCGCGCGCCGCGCCGTGGCGGCGGCTTTGTCGATGGGGGCGAAGGCGGCCTCTTGGGCCTGGCCCAGCGTGCGGCGAGTGTTGCGGGCCTTGCCCGCCCGCTTGGCCTGGGTGGCGGCGAGATAGCCGTCGAACTGGCCGCTCACCACCTTGTCCATCAGGTGCAGCCCATCGAACGCATCGCGCGCATAGGCCACCCGGCCCGAGGCGTAGGCGGCCACGCAATCCTCCTCGACATAATTGCGCGTGAGCGCCGCGCCGCCCAGCAGCACCGGCACATCGAGCCCAAGGCGCGACATTTCCTCAAGGTTTTCGCGCATCACCACGGTCGATTTAACCAGCAAGCCAGACATGCCGAGCGCCTGCGCCTTATGGGCGCGCACCGCCTCCACCATCTCGGCCAGCGGCACCTTGATGCCGAGATTAACGACCTTGTAGCCATTATTAGTGAGGATGATATCGACCAGATTCTTGCCGATGTCATGCACATCGCCTTTCACGGTGGCCAGCACCATGATGCCGCGCTCCTCGCCCGCCACCCGCTCCATCAGCGGCTCCAAATGCGCTACCGCCGCCTTCATCGTCTCCGCCGATTGCAGCACGAAGGGCAGCTGCATCTTGCCGGCGCCAAACAGCTCGCCCACCACTTTCATGCCATCGAGCAAAATGGTGTTGATGATTTCAAGCGGCGTGTAGCGCGTCAGCGCCTCATCGAGGTCGGCGTCCAACCCCTTGCGGTCGCCATCGACAATCCGCTCCTTCAGCCGCTCCTCGATTGTCTCGGCCTTTTTCTTGGCGCCCAGATCGGCGGCCTTGCGGCCGGCGAACATCTCCAGCAGCTTTTGCAGCGGGTCATAACCTTCGGCGCGGCGGTCATAGATCAGGTCTTCGCAAACCTTCACCTCCGCCGGATCGATCATGTGCAGCGGGCGGATTTTCGAGACATGCACGATGGCGCCGGTCATGCCGGCCTTCACCGCATGATCGAGAAACACCGAGTTCAGCACCGCGCGCGCGGCGGGGTTCAAACCGAACGAAATATTCGACAGCCCAAGGATAATCTGAATATCGGGAAATTCCTCGCGAATGGCGCGAATTCCTTCGAGCGTCCACAAACCTAATTTGCGGTCATCTTCATTGCCGGTGGCGATGGTGAAGGTCAGCGGGTCGATCAATAAATCGGATTGCGCCAAGCCATATTGATCGCAGGCGAACTTCACCAGCCGGCGGGCGATTTCGAGCTTGCGCTCGGGCTCCTTGGCCATGCCCGTCTCATCGATGGTCAGCGCGATGACGGCGGCGCCGAATGTCTTGGCGAGCTTCAGCCGCTCATGGGCATGACCCTCGCCATCCTCGAAATTGATCGAATTGATGATCGCCTTACCGCCATGCAGCTTGAGCGCGGCCTCGATCACCGGGGTTTCGGTGCTATCGATGACCAGCGGCGCGTTGACCGAGGCGGTGAAGCGTTTCACCACCTCGTTCATCTCGAAGGTTTCGTTGCGCCCGACAAAAGCGGTGCAGATGTCGAGCGCGTTCGAGGCCTCGGCCACCTGCTCGCGACCCATGGCCACGCAGCCATCCCAATCGCCCTGCTCCTGCAGCTCGCGCCATTTTTTCGAGCCATTGGCGTTGCAGCGCTCGCCGATGGAGAAATAAGCATTCTCCTGGCGCAGCGGCACGCTGTTATAGAGGCTCGACACCGAGGGCACCCAGGTGAAGCGGCGCTTGACCGGCGCGGGACGAAAGCCGCCGCGTTTGCGCAGCATGGCGTCGAGCGCCTGGATATGGGGGATGGAGGTGCCGCAGCACCCGCCCACCAGATTAACCCCATCCTCGGCCACGAACCGCTCCACCCAGGTGGCCATGTCGGCGCCCGAGAGCGGGTAATGGGTCTTGCCGTCCACCAGCTCGGGCAACCCGGCATTGGGCTGCACCGAGATCAGGCCCGGCCAGTTTTGCGACAGATAGCGCACATGCTCGGCCATTTCCTGCGGGCCGGTGGCGCAATTCAGCCCCAGCAGCGGCACATCGAGCGCCTGCACAATGGTGGTGGCGGCGCCGATATCGGGGCCCACCAGCAGGGTGCCCGTGGTCTCGACCGTCACCTGCACGAAAATGGGAATATCCGATCCAGCCTCGGCCACCGCGCGCTTGGCGCCGTTCACGGCGGCTTTAATCTGCAGCGTATCCTGGCAGGTCTCGATCAGCAGCGCATCCGCCCCGCCCGCGATCAGCCCGGCGCATTGCACGAACAGCGCCGCCTCGAGCGGGTCATAGGCGATATTGCCAAGGGTGGGCAGCTTGGTGCCGGGGCCGATGGAGCCCACCACCCAGCGGGGCCGGTCATCGGCGAAGCTTTCCGCGGCTTCGCGCGCCAGCTCGGCGGCGATTTTGTTGATCTCGAAGGCTTTGTCGTCGAGCTCGAACTCGGCCAGGGTGAGGGGCGAGCCGCCGAAGGAGTTGGTCTCAACCATATCCGCGCCAGCCTCGAAATAGCCGCGGTGGATGTCACGCACCAGCTCGGGACGCGAGAGGTTGAGCACCTCGGTGCAATTTTCCCGCCCCCAGAAATCGCGTTCGGTATCGAGGGTGAGAGCCTGTACCCGTGAGCCCATGCCGCCATCACAAAGCAGCACGGAGCGGTTGAGGGCCTCGAGGAGGTGCGGACGGGAGGGAGAGCGATGAGACATGGGCTTTCAGATACACTCGAAATGCGCCATGTCCAGCACATGAACGCAGATACCCGCATAGAGGTGGTGTTTGGGCAGCAGCCAGGCCCGCACGATGCCGTACTGGCCGAGGCGCACCACGCCGTGCCGCCCGGCCTGCACGCGGCTTATTTCGCCATCAGCCACCCGGTGGGCTGCACCTGTTGTGTGGGCCAAAGCCCGGCGGGCGCGGCCTTGGCCACGCTGTTTCGCGCGCGCGCCACGGGGCGGGCACCGTTTTTCCGCCGTGTGGTGGTGCTGGCCAGCCCGGCGGGCGAGGCGGCGGTGCGCCAGGCCTTGACCCAGGAGGCGTTGGCCATGGCCCGCTACCGGCCTGGCTGAAGGGCCAGGAACATCTGTCCTCCCCGGTCTGAGAAAGCGCGGAAACCGTGACGGGCGTAGAAATGGCGCGCCCGGGGGGTTGGCGTGTCGGCAATGGCGGCGAGTGGCGGGGCGGGCAGGGCGCTTAGCCGGTTCAGCGCGTCCTCGAGCATCAGGGCCCCCAGGCCTTGGCGGCGGTGGCGCTTATCCATGCACAGGCGCGAGAGGCGCGCGGCGGCGATTTCAGGGTAGCGTGAGGGGCGCGTGCCGACTTCGCCCAGCAGGTCAGGGAGCAGCAGGGTCAGCCCCGAGAGGGCATAAAACCCGCACGGGGCGGCGCTATGGGGCTGGATGAGCACGAACAACGCGATGAGGCCCTTGCCTGCCGCGCGCGGGCCGAGGCTGCGGAAATACCGGTCGATAGCGGGAGAGCCTGAGCGGAAGCCCCCGCGCTCATGCGTGGCCGAGAGCGGGGTGATCACCACTCAGCCGCCCCGGCGCGCGCTCACCAGCGCCTCGACCAGGGCCCGGCCATCCTGCACCGAAAGGGTCAGGCGCTGATGCGCCTCGATCGCACGGGCGGCGCCCTCTTGCACGGCGGTGAGCACAAAATCGGTCACCGTGCGGCCGGTGAGCGCGGCGGCGTGCTCGATCAGCGTTTTTTGCTCGCCGGTCAAGCGCACTTCCAGTCGCTCCGCCCGTGCCCGGGCCGCGCGCGGCTTCGCCGTTTCATCCGCCATTCTGTCTGTCTTGCCGTTTAAGGTTGCCCGTCTTGCCATTTAAGGTTGCTTGTCTCGTAACATTTTATCGAGGTGGTTGCAATGCATACCGACCGGATCGTTGGCTACAGGGGCAGTGTGGTTTTACGTTGGCTGAGCGGGCAGCGCGCCAGGAGGCCGCCCAGCCAGCTGCGGGGTGGCGCGGGGGGCAGGGCAAAGCGCCCGCCCATGGCGAACCGCGTGAGGAGATAAGCGGCCTCGGGGTGACGCTTGAAATAGGCGCGCACGATGGTCTCAGCCTCGACATCAGGCTCAGGCTCGGCCGCCGCCAGCAGGCGGTCGAGAAACGCCAAAATCGCCAGATGCTCGTCACGGGTCATGGTCGGTTTCTTGGCGGTGGCGGCAGGCGGGGGCAAGGGCCAATTGGCCTTGTAACAGCGAATTCACCCCTCATCAGTGTAACAGACAGATTGATATATCAGCATCGTCTCACCCAGGCGCGGAAAGCGGGCGCATTCGCTCATGCCAATGGCGCCGAGCACGGCGCGGGAGGCGAAATTGCTCTCGCGCGCCACCGCCACAATGCGGGGCAGTCCCGCCACCTCATGGCCAAAGCGGCGCGCGGCGCCCGCCGCCTCCACCGCCAGGCCCGCGCCCCGCACATCGGGCAGCATGGCGAAGCGCAGCGCCACGCCCAGCCCATCGGGCCGGTGCTGAAGTGCGACAATACCCAGAAACTTACCCCGGTGCGCGCGCACCGCCCACACGCCAAAGCCGTAACGGCCCCAGTCCTGAATTTCGTGGGCCAACTCCTCGGCCACTTGGCTCGCGCTGCGCACACCGCCCAGCATCAGCGCATAGGCGCGCGGATCACTTTTGAGCCGGACCAGATCACGTAAATCCCAATACCCCACCGGGGTGAGGCGCAACCGACCCGTGGCGATGATCCAGGCCGGAGTGATGGTCATGCGGGCGTGTCCTGGGGGGACGCTGTCCCCCCAGACCCCCCAGCCAAGGGCCGTGAGGCCCTTGGAACCCGCCCGGCTCTCTGCGGGCACCCCACAAGGGGGTACCCGCAGAGAGCCGAATATTGAGGTCCAGGGGCTCGGCCCCTGGCGGGGGTTCTAAGGGGGCAGAGCCCCCTTAGGAAACACCCCCCCGCATGCGTCATTCCGGGCTCCGCTCAGCGCGTCAGGGGGCGGTATTTGATACGGTGCGGCTCGGTGGCGTCCTGGCCCAGACGGCGGCGCTTGTCTTCCTCGTAGGCCTGGAAATTGCCCTCGAACCATTCCACGTGGCTGTCACCTTCGAAGGCCAGGATATGGGTGGCCAGGCGGTCGAGGAACCAGCGATCATGCGAGATGATCACGGCGCAGCCGGGGAACTCGAACAACGCCTCTTCGAGCGCGCGCAGCGTATCCACATCGAGGTCGTTGGTCGGCTCGTCGAGCAGGATGACATTGGCTTCGGATTTCAGCATCTTGGCCAGATGCACGCGGTTGCGCTCACCGCCCGAGAGCACGCCCACCTTTTTCTGCTGATCGGCGCCCTTGAAATTGAACGCCCCCACATAGGCGCGCGACGCGACCGCCCGCTTGCCCAGATAGATCACATCCGTGCCGCCCGAGATTTCCTCCCAAACATTCTTGCTGTCATCGAGGCTGTCGCGGCTCTGGTCGACATAGCCGAGCTTCACGGTCTCACCGATCTTGAGGCTGCCCGAATCGGGCGTCTCGCCGCCGGTGATCATCTTGAACAGGGTCGATTTACCCGCGCCATTGGGCCCGATGACACCGACAATGCCACCCGGCGGCAGCTTGAAATTCAGCCCCTCGATCAGCTCGCGGTCGCCAAACCCCTTGCACAGATCGATCGCCTCGATCACCGTGCCACCCAGGCGCGGGCCGGGCGGAATGACGATCTCGGCCACGCCGGTCTGCATCTCCTGCGACTTTTGCAGCATCTCCTCATAGCGCTGAATGCGCGCGCGCGACTTGGTCTGGCGGGCCTTCGGGCTGGCTGAAATCCATTCCTGCTCCTCGGCCAGGGCGCGCTGGCGGGCGGTCTCTTCCTTCTCTTCCTGGGCCAGGCGCTTTTGCTTCTGGGCCAGCCAGGAGGAGTAATTACCCTCATAAGGATAGCCGCGCCCGCGCTCGATCTCGAGGATCCAGTTGGTCACGTTATCGAGGAAGTAACGGTCGTGAGTGACCAGAATGACCGTGCCGGTGTATTTTTGCAGCGTGCGCTCCAGCCAGGCCACCGACTCAGCGTCGAGATGGTTGGTCGGCTCGTCGAGCAGCAGCAAATCGGGCTTTTCGAGCAGCAACCGGCACAGCGCCACGCGCCGGCGCTCACCGCCCGAGAGCGGGCCGACGGCCGCATCGGCCGGCGGGCAGCGCAGCGCGTCGAGCGCGATCTCGATCTGGCGGTCGAGATCCCAGCCATCGGCGGCGTCGATCTGCTCTTGCAACTGCGCCTGCTCGGCCAGCAGCTCGTTCATCTTGTCATCGTCCATGGGCTCCATGAACGCTTCCGAGATCTCGTTGAACCGTGTGATGGCGCCCTTGAGCTCGGCAAACGCCAGGGCGACGTTTTCGCCAACGGTCTTTTCGGGGTCGAGATGCGGCTCCTGGGGCAAATACCCCACCCGCGCGCCCTCGGCCGCCCAGGCCTCGCCGCCATATTCCTTCTCGATCCCGGCCATGATTTTCAGCAGCGTCGACTTACCCGCGCCGTTCACGCCCAGCACGCCAATCTTCACCCCCGGCAAAAACGAGAGCGTGATGCCCTTGAACACCTCACGCCCGCCCGGATAGGCTTTGGTGAGGTCCTTCATCACATACACATACTGATACGAGGCCATGTCGCGCGTCCTGAAAATAAAGTCTGGAGCGGGATATAAAGGCCGGGCAGGGCAGGGGCAAGCTGGCTGGCCTGGGGGCGCGTGGTGCGCCGGGCAGGATTCGAACCTGCAACCAAACCGTTATGAGCGGTCCGCTCTAACCGTTGAGCTACCAGCGCGCGCGGGCCAGCGCGCCATTATGGCGCAGCCCTGGGGTGCCCCAACATAGCCACCTCACCCGCGTTGGCAAGATGCCCGGCAAAAGCTATACCCCGCGCAGCTTTCAACAGGGAGATCCACCACAATGGACGTGAGCAAACTTTCCCCCGGCAAGGACGTGCCCCGCGACATCAATGTCGTCATCGAAATCCCCGCCGGTTCGGGCGTGAAATACGAGATCGACAAGGACAGCGGCGCGCTGATCGTCGACCGCGTGGTCTTCACCCCCATGACCTACCCGGCCGCCTATGGTTTCATCCCCGGCACGCTGGCCGATGACGGCGACCCGGCCGACGTGCTCGTGCTGCTGCCCACCGCCGTGGTGCCGGGCGCGGTCATTCGCTGCCGCCCCATCGGCATGCTGCAAATGGAAGACGAATCCGGTCAGGACGAGAAAATCGTCGCCGTGCCGCACGACAAGGTGCACCCCCAATACACCGACATCACCGAGATCGAGCAGTTGCCCGCCATCACCCGCGATGTCATCAAGCATTTTTTCGAGCACTATAAGGACCTCGAGAAAGGCAAGTGGGTGAAGGTCACCGGCTGGGCCGACCGCGCCGCCTCCGAGGCCGCCATTGTCAAGAGCCTGGACCGCGCCCAGGCCAAGTAACGGGCCCTCGCCAAGGCGGCCATGCCCTCCTTGGCGACTATCCCAAAAAAAACCGCCTGCGCCCTCTCAATGGGCACAGGCGGTTTTTTTTGAGGCTGCGTGAAAGGCGAGCAGTGTTCCCCGCTTAATCTCGCTCAGCTGAACTTCGTCCGTTTCACCATCAGGCGGACACCGACATTGATGGCGAGCACCACGAGCATGACCAGGAAGGCGGCGGCGTAGGCCAGCTGGTGAGAATGTTCGTCGGGCTGGTTGATGAAGGTCCAGATGACGTAAGTGAGATAAGCCAGCGGCGACTGGGTGAAGCGGCCGGTCCACATTTGGTCCGACCAGCCGGCGGTATAGATGAGCGGCGCGGTTTCGCCGACGGAGATGGCCAAGCCCAGCAGACCGCCGGTGATGACGGCCCCCGACGCGGCGGGCAGCACCACCTTGAACACCACCACACCATCGGTGGCGCCCAGCGCGTAGGCGGCTTCACGCATGGGGTTGGGCACCTGCTGGAGCGCCAACTCGGTGATACGCGCCAGATAAGGGATGATGAGGATGGCGATGGTGATGGCGGCGGCCAGCAGCGAGAACCCCCAGCCCAGCGCGGTGATGAACACGATATAGGAAAAATACCCCAGCACGATGGACGGCGTGCCGGTGAGGGTGTCGGACATGAAGCGGATGGCGCTGCCCAGCCGGTTCTTGCCGTATTCGGACAGGTGGATGCCCGCGCCGACGCCGACAGGCACGGCAATGAGCATGGCGAACAGGGTGATGACGAACGTGCCCTCGATGGCGTTGGCCAGGCCATTCGCGGGGCCGGTGGTGGTCTGGGTGAACAGCTCGAAGGAGAGGGCGGCGATGCCATGCCCGGCCACGACGCCCACGATATCGAGCAGCGGGAAGATGACACCGAGCAGTGCCAGGGCGCACAAGCCCCAGCCCGCCACGCTCAGCGCGACACGTCTGACTTCCTGCGCGCTGCGTGATTCAAGCTTTGCGACTGCGGACATTGAGCGCTCCCGAGGACAGCAGTTTGGCGGCGATGTTGACCGCGAGGGTAATGACGAACAGCACGAAGGCGATTTCGGCGAGCGCCTTCACCGACATCGAGGTCGGGTCGGATTCGGCGCTGTCGAGCTGGCTGACAATGAAGGAGGCAATGGTGGAAATCGGCGAGAACAGCGACGTGGGCAGCATATTGAGCCCGCCGCCCGAGACCATGAGCACGGCCATGGTCTCGCCCAAGGCACGCCCGAGTGCCAGCACAATGCCGCCGGCCAGGGTCGAGCGTACCATCGGCATCATGGCTTTCGAGACCACCTCGAAATGGGTGGAGCCGAGCGCGAAGGCCGATTCGCGGTTTTCCTTGGGCACTTGCAGCAGCGCGTCATAGAGGGTGGAGGCGATGATGGGGGTGATCATGAGCGCCAGCACGATGGCGGTGGCAAGCAACCCGTAGCCGTTGCCGGTGGGGCTGATATAATGGCCAATAAACGGTACCAGCACGGCGATTCCCCACAGCCCGAACACCACCGAGGGCACCACCGCCACCAGCTCGACCAGCATGGCCAGCACGGGGCGGATGGGCGGCAGCCAGGAGAGTTTTTGCCGCGCCCGACTTTCCAGCACGGGCACGGCCTCGGCCAGAAAGATGGCGGCACCCACCGAGAGCGGCACGGCGATGAGAATGGCCAGCCCGGAGGACGAGAGTGTGCCGACAATGAACGCCAACACGCCATATTCGGCGCCCATGGGCAGGGTGTAGCCGTTGACCGTCACCGGATCGCTGTAGAGATCGCCGAGATTCCACGTCTCGTCCCACAAAAAATGCAGGCCGTTGAAGGAGATGGCTTGGCCCGCATACCCTGCCAGAAACAAAACAACCGCGCAGAGCGCGGCGGGGATAAGCAGGCTGATACAAAGCACCAGGAGGCGGAAAGGCCGAATGGTCATGGGTCACCGTTGCACAGAGGGGCCCTTCCGGCGTGAACCGGAAGGGCGTTACGGTCTTCTTTACTTGATTTTGTTGATCTGCGCGACCGACAGCGTCTTCACGGCATCCGGCAGCGCCATGAAGTGCACCTTGTCGAGATAGGTCGGCACGTTGCCGCCCTGCACGCACCAGCTCAGGAACTCGCGGATCGCCTTGGCGGTGGCGGCATCCGGCTGGTCGGCCTTCACGATCGCATATTCATAGTTGACGATCGGGTAAGCATCGGCGCCGGGGGCGAACACCATCGAGATGCGTTCATCGGCCGGGGTGGTGCTGGCAACGCTCTGGGCGGCGGCGCTGATGGTTTTGGCGGTGGGCAGCACGAACTTGCCGGCCTTGTTCAGCAGCTCGGCCTCGCCGAGGTTGGCGGCCTTCACCTGGTCGGCGAAGGAAATGCCGATATAGGCAATGCCGTAGGGGTTGTTCTTCAGCGCGGTGACCATGCCGGGGTTGCCGTTGGCGCCAATGCCGCCGGTCACGGCGGGCCAGGAGATCGAGGTGCCGAAATGCTCGGTCGAGGCCCAGTTGGCATCGGAGAAGGCCAGGTACTGGCTGAAGATGAAGGTGTCACCCGACCCGTCGATGCGGTGGATGGGCACGATCACATGGTTCGGCAGGGTCACGCCCGGGTTGAGCGCGGCGATCGCCGGATCGTTCCAGTTGGTGATCTTGCCGGTATAGATGCCAGCCAGAACCGGGCCCGAAAGGCGGAGGTTGGTGATGCCGGGCAGGTTGTAATTGATCATCTGCGAGGAGATGCCCAGCGGGATGCTCATCATGTCGGGGTGAGCCTTGACGATGGCGTCCGAGAGATAGGCGTCAGAGGCGCCGATCTGCACCAGGCCCTGGATCGACTGCGCGATGCCCGCGCCCGAGCCGGTCGAGGTGGTGGTGATGCTGACATCGGTATGGGCGGTGGTGTAGCTGGCAACCCACAGGTTGAACAGCGGATAGAGCAGGCTCGAACCGGTCTCGACCAGCGAAACGGTGGCAGCATGAGCGGGGGCGGCAAAGCCGGCGGCGGTGGCGATCGCCAGGGCGGCGGCGCCGTTACGCAGGAGCTTGGTGAGTTTCATAGCAATCGCGTTCCTTAGTCTGTGAGTCCCGGAGACGGGCTTCCTGTGTCAGACGGCGGGGTGCTCCCCGCGTCGATCCCGCACATAAAAGATGAGTGTGACAAACCCAACGGGTTTCGGGTTGCAGTTTCATGACATTTTCCCGCCTCCCGCGTTGCGCCCCGTAAAAAACCACCATATTGGCCGGCCCATGAGCGAGGCCCAACCGTCATGTCTGTCACACAGGGCGCTGTTTTTGGCGTTTCTGGAATCCAGCCTCGCGGGGTTTGGCGGCGTGCTGCCCGCCGCCCGCCGCGTGCTGGTCGATGGCCGTAAATGGCTGACCCAGGAGGAGTTCAACGAGCTGTTCGCGCTTTGCCAAGCCATGCCGGGTGCCAACATCACCAACCTGTCGTTTCTGTTCGGCGCCCGTGCGCGTGGCTGGTCGGGGGCGGCGGCGGCGGTCTCGGGGCTGCTGGGTGTGCCGGTGGTGCTGGTGGTCTTGTTCACTGGGCTTTATGCCCGCTACGGCACGCTAGGCCCGGTGCGCCATGCGCTGGGCGGGTTGGGCGCGGCGGCGGCCGGGCTGTTGCTGGGGGCTGCGGGGCGCATCGCATTGCCCAGCCTCAGGCGCGGCTGGCGCGATGTGCTCATGGTGGTTCTGGTATTCGCCCTGGCCGGCCTGGCTCGCCTGCCCATGATCTGGGTGATGGCGCTGAGCGTGCCGTTGGCGCTGCTGCTGGCGGCGCGGGTGGTGCGGCCATGAGCGGCGTGCTGGTAGAGCTGGGGCTGTTGTTCGGCCGTCTTTCCCTGCTGGCGGTGGGGGGTACCAATTCGGTGGTGCCCGAGATTTTACGCGCGACTCTGGCCCATGGCTGGGCCACGCGCGCGCAGTTCGTGCAACTATTTGCCATCAGCAACGCCGCGCCCGGGCCCAACGTCATGATCTCGACCGTGCTGGGCGCGCATGTGGCGGGCTGGCCCGGCGCGTTGGTGGCCTCGGTGGCGATGGTGCTGCCCTCTGGCGTGCTGGTGATTTGGGCCGGACGCGCCTGGGAGACATGGCGCGAAACCCGCGCGCGGCGGCTGTTGCAGGCGGCGCTGCTGCCCGTTACCGCCGGGCTGATCACGGCGGCGGCCTGGCTCATCACCTGTCAGGCGGTCACCGGGCTGGTCACCGAGCTGATCGCGGCATTGTGCGCTTTTGGATCATATAATGGCCGTCTGCATCCGCTGCTGCTACTGGGCGCGGGGGCGCTGGCCGGGCTGTTGCTGCTTTAAAATTATGCTCTTCCCCCGCACGCGGACATTGCTGGTGAGGGAGCGCATATCGCCAAAACTGGCGTAACCCCTGGAGGTCCGGGCGGGAATCGAACCCACATACACGGATTTGCAGTCCGCTGCATCACCACTCTGCCACCGGACCAGGGGTGGGCGCCTATATCCATGTTAGGCGCGCGCCGGTCAAGGGCTGAGTTTTGTGGGTGCGGTTGAGTTGTGGCCCCATCCGCCGCTATAGTAGATGGCGAATATGCAAGTTAGCGGAAGGGTTTCCATGACCGGTCAGACCATCACGGACAAGGCGCGCGCGAACATGGTCGACAGCCAGGTCCGGCCCAATCATGTGCACGATGAGCGTGTAATCGCGGCGATGCGCGCCCTGCCGCGTGAAGCCTTCGCGCCGTCAGGCGCGCTGCCCTACGCGGATGCCGACATCGCGCTGGGTCAGGGGCGTTATCTGGCCGCCCCCATGCTCACCGCCCGCCTCGCCCAGCTGGCGCTGGCGCAAAATCCGGCCCATGTGTTGGTGGTGGGGGCGGGCAGCGGCTATCTGGCCGCCATTTTGTCGCATGCGGGGGTTGATGTGGTCGCGCTCGAGGCCGAGTCGCGGCTCGATACCGGTGCGCTGGCCGCCCATGCGCCCAAGGTCGAGCGGGTGAGCGGCCCGCTCGAAGCCGGCTGGCCCGCCGGCGGTCCGTTCGATGTTATTCTGGTCGAAGGCGCGATCGGCGCCGTGCCGCCCGCCTGGGTGGCGCAACTCGCCAAAGCCGGGCGCGTGGTGGCCGTGCTGGCCGATGACATGGCCGCGCAGGGCGGCTTGGGCCGCGCCGTGCTGGCCTCACCCGCGGGCGAGGGGTTCGCGGCCGTGTGGCAGTTCGACACCACGGCCAGACCGCTGCCCGCCTTCCGCCCGGCTCCGGCCTTTGCGTTCTAAAAAGGCGGGGTACATATCCATGAGCTTTCGTCTTTCCGTGCTCGCCGGCGTTGCGCTGGTGCCCTTGCTGGCCGCCCTGCCGCACTCTGTGCGGGCTGATGAGCCGCTGCCCGCCAGCCTGCCGTCACCCGCCACCCTCACCGATGCGCTGGCACTGGCCTATTACAATAATCCTACCCTGCAAGGGCAGCGCGCCGCGCTGCGCGCCGCCGATGAGAACGTGCCCGCCGCGCTCTCGGGCTGGCGCCCGACCGTCACCTTGCAAAGCAGCGTCACGCGCGATGGCGGCAAAGAGGTGCTTTCACAGTATGGCCTGTCCAGCACCATAGGTCTCACCCACAACTCCATGATCAATTCGGCCACCGCCAGCATCAACGTGTTTAATGGCGGCAAGACCATCGACCAGACCCGCCAGGCCAAGAACCAGGTTTACGCCGCGCGCGCCCAGTTGCTGGCCACCGAACAGACGGTGTTCACCAATGTGGTCAATGCGTACGTGTCAGTGATCACCGACCAGCAACTCCTCGCCCTGCAGCAAAATGACGCGCAGGTGCTTCAGCAGCAGCTCAAAGATACCGAGGCGCAGTTCTCGGTGGGCGAGATCACCCAGACCGATGTCGCCCAGGCCGAGGCGTCGCTGGCCGCCGCCCAGGAGCAGGTGGAGGTGGCGCGCGGCAATCTGGCCATCGCGCGGGAGAATTTCCGCCAATATGTCGGCGCCTACCCGGCCAGCCATCTGGCCCCGCCCCAGCCGCTCTTGCTGCCCGTCAACAACAAAGACAGCGCCGGCAAGACCGCAACCTTCAACAATCCCAACGTGGTGAGCGCCGAATACAGCCACGCCGCCGACCAGGACGCGGTGGATATCGCCTTTGCCACGCTGCTGCCCAGCGTTACCGTGCAGGCCCAGGAATACTACGAATCCAACCCGACTCTCGGGCAGAAATCGCACATCTCAGGCAGCGCCATCACCGGCCAGCTGACCGTGCCGCTCTATCAGGGCGGCTCTGAATATGCCGCCATCCGCCAGGCACGCGATAAAGCCCAGCAGAGCTTCGCGGCCGTGCTCGAGGCCCAGCGTCAGGCCTTTGCCCAGGCAACGCAGGCCTGGGAGGGGCTCACCTCGTCGCGCGCGGCCATCGTCTCGACCAATGCCGAGATCAAGTCGAACGCCATCGCGCTCGATGGCACCGAGCGCGAGGAGCTGGTCGGCACGCGCACCACCCTCGATGTGCTCAATGCCCAGCAATTATTGTTGAATTCCCAGGTGCAACAAGTTCAAAATATCGCTAATCTGGTTGAGTATTCCTATGGCGTGGCGGCGGCGATCGGGCGTTTGACGGCGCGTGATCTGAACCTCCCCGTCAAGTCATACGATGACGAGCGTTATTACGATGTTGTCGCCCTGGCGCCGTTTGGCACCGGCGAGTTGGCCGACCACCATGCGGGCATTCTGCCCGATGGCACATTGGCCAACACGCCCCTGCCGGCAGACATGGACAGCACGCCCAACAGCGCGCCGGCCAAATAGAGGACTGAGAGAATGAGCGAAGGTCAAGGTATCCGAAATACTCCTGCGCCGGCCAGTTCGGCGGAGCCGTCGATGGAAGAAATCCTGGCCTCCATCCGGCGTATTCTCACCGAGGAGGAGAATGAGCGCCAAGCCGCGGGCGGTTCGTCCGAGCCCGAGGATGACGTGCTCGTGCTCGGCTCTGGCATGGTTAGCGGCGGTGAGCCGCCAGTGTCGGCGCCGCCCCTCTCACCTCAGCCCGGCGGATATGAGCCGTTGAGCCAGTCCGGTGCGTTCGGCGCCGAGCCGCATATGCACATCGACGATTTCGGCGCCCTGCCGCCGGACGCGATCGACCCCTATCTGCCGGCTTCGGTCATCGAGCCCGCGCAGCCTGATTATTCCGCAACGATGTCCCAAGAGGAACAGTTCATGCCGCAAGATCAAGTGCAGTCCCCCTTAGGCTTGGTCAGCGACCAGGCGGCCACCGAAATCGCCAACACGGTCGGTTCCCTGGTGCGCAGCGTCAGCGCCGAGCGCTCGGTTGGCATCGGCCGCCCGGGGCTCACCATCGAGGATCTGGTGCGCGAAGAGATCAAGCCCGTGCTCAAATCCTGGCTCGATTCGCATTTGCCCAGCCTGGTTGAGCGCGTGGTACGCGCCGAGATCGGCCGCGTCGTCGATCGTATGGGTTCGTAAAAGCCCGCCTGTTCTGCGTCGGCCCGGCTTTGTCCGGGCCGAACCCCTGCCTGCATCGCACGCGCGCCGCGCGTGGCCCGGAGTTTAACCCGTGACAGCCCTGGAAAAAACCTTCGAGCCGGCCTCGGTTGAGGCGCGGCTCTATCAATGTTGGGAAGATCAGGGGGCGTTCGCCGCTCATCCCGAGAGCGCGGCCGACCCGTATTGCATCATGATCCCGCCGCCCAATGTCACGGGCAGCCTGCATGTCGGCCACGCGCTGACCATGACATTGCAAGATATCTTCATCCGCTTCCGCCGCATGCAGGGGCGCGACGCGCTGTGGCAGCCGGGCACCGACCATGCGGGCATCGCCACGCAAATGGTGGTTGAGCGGCTGCTGGATAAAGAAGGCGTCAGCCGCCGCGAGCTGGGGCGCGAGACGTTTCTCTCCCGCGTCTGGCAGTGGAAGGGCGAATCGGGCGGCACCATCACCCGTCAGCTCCGCCGCCTGGGCGCCTCGCCCGATTGGGACCGCGAACGCTTCACCATGGATGAGGGGCTGTCCGAGGCGGTGCGCGAAGTGTTCGTGCGGCTGTTCCATGAAGGGCTGATTTACCAGGACAAGCGGCTGGTGAACTGGGACACGGTGTTGCAAACCGCGATCTCCGACCTCGAGGTGGAAAGCCGCGAGCATAAGGGCTCGATGTGGTATATTCGCTACCCCGTCGAGGGCGGCGAGGGGATCACCGTCGCCACCACCCGCCCCGAGACCATGCTGGCCGACACGGCGGTCGCCGTGCATCCCGAGAATGAGAGATTCAAGCATCTCATCGGCCGCCATGTGGTGCTGCCGGTCACCGGCCGGCGCATTCCCATCATCGGCGATGACTATGCCGATCCCGAGAAAGGCACCGGCGCGGTCAAAATCACCCCGGCCCATGATTTCAACGATTTCGAGGTGGGCAAGCGCCACGGTCTGGCCATGCCCTCGATGCTCGACCGTCAGGGCCGCGTGACGCTGGCCGAGCTGGGCGATCTGCCCGCGTTCGCCCGCACGCTGGACGGCGAGGACCGGTTCGCGGCGCGCAAGAAGATCGTGGCATATCTCGAGGAGACGGGCGATCTGGTCGAGATCAAGCCGCACCAGCACATGGTGCCTTATGGCGACCGCTCAGGCTCGGTGATCGAGCCGTTCCTCACCACCCAATGGTATTGCAACGCCTATGTGCTGGCCCAGCCCGCCATCGAGGCGGTGGAGCAGGGGCGGGTCAAGTTCGTGCCCAAACAATGGGAGAACACCTTCTTCGCCTGGCTGCGAGACATCCAGCCCTGGTGCATCTCGCGCCAGCTCTGGTGGGGGCATCGCATTCCGGCATGGTACGACGAGACGGGCAAGGTCTATGTCGCGCGCTCCGAGGCCGAGGCCCAGGCCCAGGCTGGCGAAGGCGTGCGCCTGACGCAGGACGAGGATGTGCTCGATACCTGGTTCTCCTCGGCGCTCTGGCCGTTCTCAACACTCGGTTGGCCCCAGCAAACGCCGGAGCTTGGCAAATATTACCCGACCGACGTGCTGGTCACGGGGTTTGACATCATCTTCTTCTGGGTGGCGCGGATGATGATGATGTCGCTCCACTTCATGCCCGACGTGCCGTTCCGCACCGTCTATATCCACGGTCTGGTCCGCGACGAGAAGGGCCAGAAAATGTCGAAGTCGAAGGGCAATGTCCTCGACCCGCTGACCCTGATCGAGGAATTCGGCACCGATGCGCTGCGCTATTCGGTGGCCGCCGCCGCCGGGCAGGGCAGGGATGTCAAGCTCGGACGCAAGATTGTCGAAACCAACCGCTCCTTTGTCACCAAGCTGTGGAATGCCGCCCGGTTTTTAGAGATGAACGGGGTCACGCCCAATGCGGCCTTCGACCCCGCGAGCGCCGAGTTGCCACTTAATCGCTGGATTCTCTCGCGCGCCAATGCCGCCATCGTCGCGGCGACCGAGGCGCTGGAGACCTTCCGCCCCGATGGGTTTGCCGCCACGGCCTATCATTTCGCCTGGGATGAGCTGTGCGACTGGTTCATCGAGTTCGCCAAACCCGGCTTCGCCTCCGATGAGGCGGCCGAGATCCGCGATACGGCCGCCTATGTGCTGGGTGTGCTGCTGCGCCTGCTCCACCCGCTGATGCCCTTCGTCACCGAGGCGCTGTGGGGCCATTTCGGCTATGGGCCGGAAGGCTCGCTGATCAAGGCGCCCTGGCCGGTGCCCGCCTCCGTCACGGGCGAGGCCGAGGCGGCCGCCGAGATTGGCTGGGTGGTCGGGGTCATCTCGGAAATCCGCTCGATCCGGGCCGAGATGAACGTGCCGCCCAGCCAGAAATCGCCGGTGCTGCTGCAAGATGCCGCCCCCGCCACGCTGGCCCGCGCCGAAGCCCATTTCGAGGCGATTTCGCGTCTGGCCCGTGTCTCCGAGGTGGGCGCGCTGGCGGGCGAGGTACCCAAGAACGCCGCCCAGGCGGTGCTGGGCGAGGCCACGCTGATCTTGCCGCTCGAAGGGCTGATTGATCTGGCGGTCGAGAAAAAGCGCCTGCAGGGCGCGCTCGCCAAGGCCGAGGCCGAGTTGCTGAAAGTGGAGCAAAAACTCGGCAACGAGGCCTTCACCTCGCGCGCGCCCGAGGAAATTCTGGCCGAGCACCGCGAACGGGCGGAGAAATTCGCCGAAGAGGCGAAGCGGCTCGCGGCCGCGCTCGGCCGGCTCGCCTGAATGCGCCCAAACCCGCCCTCACTCCTGCCGGTTTGCCCGGAGGTGGCGAGGGTGGGCACGTGAGACACGATCTGGCCATTGCCATCGCCACCGTTTGCCGCCCCAGTCTGTTGCGGGCGGTGCGCTCGGTGTTCGCCCAATCCCCTGATCTGCGGCTGCAGGTGCTGATCGGGGTCGATGCCGATTTGTTCGGCGCGGGGCCGGCGCTGCGCGACGTCATCGCCCGTGAGACGCCCGCCAATGTCACGGTGACATGGGTCGATCCGGGCTATTCCACCTCGCGCCGCCATGGCGGCCCACACGCGTGCGGCTATGGCGGCGCATTGCGCACGGTGCTCAGTTTTTTAGCCGATGCCCGCCATGTCATGTACCTCGATGACGATGATTGGCTGGCCCCCAGCCATTGTGCCGACATCATCGCCGTACTGCCGGGCCATAAATGGGCGTTCGCCTATAGCATCTACGCCGATGGCGCCAGCGCTCGCGGGCTGGCGGTGGATGAGCTGGAAAGCGTTGGCGTTGGGCGCGGTGTGTTCGCCGAGCGGTTTGGCGGGTTTGTGCGCCCATCGGGGCTGGCGCTCGATAAGCTGGCCCTGCTCCATATCCTGCATCTTTGGGCCTGCTCGCCCTTCGAGGGCGGCGATGGCGAGGACCGGCTGATTTTCACGCAGCTCAAGGATCAACCTCATGCCTGCACCGGCAAGGCGACGATATTCTACGCCCTCGACCCCAAAGACGGCATGCACCCCCAGCGCTGTGCCTTCATCGCCCGACGGGGTGGCGTGTTTGAATCCGAACAAAAAAAATATTCTCTGCGTTTGAAGCCGAATCATACCTGACTCGGTCTAAGAACTGAATCCGCCGCTAAATCACGATTTTAGAGCGCGATGCTCAGGAGAGGTAAATGTCCATCACGATCCGCCCCATCACCGCCGCCGACCGTCCCGCCTGGGCGCCGCTCTGGCAGGGTTATCTTGAGTTCTACAAGGTGCCCGACCTCGCCGCCGAGATCACCGACAAGACCTTCGCGCGCCTGCTCGATGACGCCGAGCCCGTGCATGGCTTTGTCGCCGAGGACGAGGCCGGCGCGCTGCTGGGCTTTGTGCATTACATCTTCCATCGCAATACCTGGATGATCGCCGATGTCTGCTATCTCGAGGATCTGTTCACGGCACCGCAAGCACGCGGCAAGGGTGTGGGCACGGCGCTGATCGAGGCTGTCTATGGCGCGGCCCAGAGGCGCGGGGCGCCGCGCGTTTACTGGCTGACCCACGAAACCAACAAGACCGCCCAATCGCTCTATGACAAGGTGGCGGAGCGGTCGGGTTTCATCCAATTTCGCCGGAATTTCGCCTGAGTTAAAAGCCGCGCGCGGTCCAGAAGGTCATCAGTAAGCCGCCGGAAATGATGAGCGCGCCGCCAGCCAGCACGGGTGGCGAGGGCGCCATACCGAAAGCGAAATAATTTATCAGCTGCGCGACCATAAAGAACAGCGCGACATAAACGCCAAGCAGCCGGCCAAAATCCCAGGGCGGCAAATTGACCGTGACGCCATAGGCAAACAGCACCAGCGCGGCGGCCAGAAACGCGCCAACCCTGATCAGCATGGCCTGGCTGTGCAGCCCGGTGCGCGCCAAGGCATCGCCCCCGGCTTCGAGCGTGGCAGCCACGGCCAGCAGCGCCAGCCAGATGATGTTTTTCATGCCACGCCCCCAAAGTTCATCAAGCATTGGCGTGGTGAAACCACATAAGACCGCGCAAATCCATCATTTTCGCGCGGCTTGCGCGGGGCGGCGGGCTCTGCCAAGTTCGCGCCACCCGGAAGGTGAGGGGAAGGCTGTGAGCGAGAAGCTGGTGACGGTGTCGGTGCAAAACATGGCGGCGGGTATCACGCGCCTGACGCTTGGCGGGCGATTCGAGCCGATGGCCGTGGCTGAGCTCGCAGCCGCGCTTGACGGGCTCGGTGCCCAAGAGACGCGCATTCTCGCCGATCTCACTGGCCTTGCCTTCATGGCACCTCATGGCCTGCGGCTATTCGTGCGCCTGGCCAGAAAATTGCAGGAAAGCAGAGGGAAACTCGTGTTCCTGGCGCCCCAGCCGATGGTCGAGGAGGTGATCAGCCTCGCGGGTGTCGATGAGCTGATCCCGCTTTTCCATACCGAAACCGAGGCCCTGGCGGCACTGTCCAATTAGCCCCAGTCCCCATCATGCTCTAAGCCCCATGGCGGCGCTTGGAGAGTTCGGAGATGATGCCGTGCAGGGTCATTAATTCCTGCTTCGTCACCTCCCCGCGGGTAAAGAAATGGCGGAGATTGCGCACCATGCCGGGGCGCTTTTGTTCGTTGCGCAAAAACCCGCATTCATCGGCCGCGCGCACCAGATGATGCATGAAATTATCCAACTCGCCCTTGGTGGCGATATGGGTTTCATTCACCTGCAACTCGCGCTGAGGCTGTTGGTTGGTGCGCGCCAGCCACCATTCATAGCCAAACACCATCACCGCCTGCGCCAAGTTGAGAGACATGAAATCAGGGTTGAGATCGTAACGGATCAGGCTGTCGGCACAGGCGATGTCGTCATTGTCGAGCCCGGTGCGCTCAGGGCCAAACAGCACGCCGGTGCGCAGGCCGCGTGTCTCCGCCTCGGCAATTTCAGCGGCACCGCCCCGGGCCGAGTGCACGGGCTTGATGATATGGCGCGGGCGCGGGCAGGTGGCGAACACGCGGTGCAGGTCCTTGGTGGCCTCCTCAACCGTGTCGTGCACGGTGGCATGGTCGAGAATCCGGTGCGCACCCGAACCGGTGATATAGGCGCGCTGCTGCGGCCAGCCATCGCGCGGGGCGACGATGCGCAGATGAAACAACCCGCCATTGCCCATGGCGCGCGCCACCGCGCCGATATTCTCAGCCATTTGCGGGCGCACCAGAATCACCACCGGCGAAGGATCGATGGGGCGCAGATCCGCCCCGCCATTACGGCCGGTCATCTCAGGATTTCCGAAGTTTGTAGGTTTGGTTCGGGCCATCCTCGACCGTGTAGCCAAGCGCCGCGATCTCATCGCGCAGCCGGTCGGATTGCGCGAAGTCGCGCGCCTTGCGGGCCGCGATGCGGGCATCGGCCAGCGCCCGTACCTCGGCCGGCACATCGCCCGCGAACCATTGCGCGGGGCTGAGATTGAACAGCCCCATAACCGCCCCCGCCGCCTTCAGCCCCGCCGCCGCGCTGGCATCACCCGCCAGCGCGGCATCGGCCAGGGCGTGCAGGGCGGCAATGGCGCCCGGGGTATTCAAATCATCGCACAAGGGCTCGAGCACCGAAGCGGGAATTTCCGCCGCCGCCTCGATGCCAGAATGCGTCTCAAGCGCGCGGTAGAACCGGTCAAGCTCCTTGCGGGCCTCGATGAGGGCGGCGTCGGAGAAATCGAGCGTCGAGCGGTAATGTGAGCGCATGAGCAAAAACCGCACGGCCTCGCCCGGCGCCTTGGCCAGCACATCGTGCAGCACCAGAAAATTGCCGAGTGATTTGCTCATCTTCTCGCCATTCACCAGCAACATGCGGTTATGCACCCAGACATTGGCGAAGTGCGAGCCCGGAAAGGCGCAGCAGCTCTGGGCGATCTCGTTCTCGTGGTGCGGGAAGATGAGATCGTCGCCGCCGCCATGGATGTCGAAATCCTGGCCCAGATGTTTCCAGCTCATGGCCGAGCATTCAATATGCCAGCCGGGCCGCCCGCGCCCCCAGGGGCTGGGCCAGCCGGGCAGGTCGGGGGTCGAGGGCTTCCAGAGCACGAAATCCCCGGCATCGCGCTTATAGGGCGCGATATCGACCCGCGCGCCCGCGATCAGCTCATCGGGCGTGCGGCCGGAAAATTTGCCATACTCCTTGTCGGAGGCCACCGAGAACAGCACATGGCCCTCGGCCACATAGGCGTGGCCGTTCTGGATCAGCCGCTCGATGATCTCGATGATCTCGGCCAGATGGTCGGTCGCGCGGGGCTCGATATCGGGCGGCAATGTGAAGAGCGCGCCCATATCCTCGTGATACCAGCGGATCGGCCCTTCAGTGACCTGCTCGATGGAAACGCCCCGCTCCTTGGCGCGGTTATTAATCTTGTCATCAATGTCGGTGATGTTGCGGACATAGGTGACGCGCGGATAAAGCCGGCGCAACAGGCGGATGAGGATGTCGAAAATCACCACATTGCGGGCATTGCCCAGATGGGCGCGGTCATACACCGTGGGGCCGCACAGATAGGCGCGCACATTCGAGGCATCGAGCGGCGTGAAGGGCGCCTTGGCGCGGGTGCGGGTGTTGTAGAGCGTCAGCTGGGTCATGGGCACCCTTTTGGCCGGTTTTGCCGGCAAATCAAGTTGTCATTGCGCCGGCCCGGCGCCAGATTGGGCACATGGAAAAGATTCTGAGCCATATCGACGCCACCCAAAACGCCGCGCTCGAGCGGCTGTTCGCGTTTTTGCGCATCCCCTCCATCAGCGCCCAGCCCACCCATGCGGGTGATTGCCGAAGGGCCGCGCAATGGGCCGTGGACTTGCTGGCCGGCATGGGGTTCGAAGCCCGTCTCTCCGAGACGTCAGGCCTGCCCGGCGTGATCGCCACCAACCACCAGGCCGGCCCAGGCGCGCCGCATGTGCTGTTTTACGGCCATTACGACGTCCAGCCCGCCGACCCGCTGGACCTCTGGCACTCCGACCCATTCGCGCCAGTGCTGGCCGATGGCCCCAGGGGCAAGAGAATCGTCGCGCGCGGCGCGGTGGATGATAAGGGGCAGGTGATCTCGTTTCTCGAGGCCGTGAGGGCGCATATCGAGGTCGCCGGGCGCCTGCCGGTGCGCCTCACCGTGCTGCTCGAAGGCGAGGAGGAAAATGGCAGCCCGTCTCTGGCCGAGCTGCTGGCCAACGAGAAAGACACGCTGGCGGCGGATTTCGTCTATGTCGCCGATACCAATATGTGGAGCCCCGAGGTGCCGGCGATCACCGCCTCGCTGCGCGGGCTGGCAGCCACCGAGGTACGTGTGCACGGCCCCTCGCGTGATCTCCATTCCGGCCTGTTTGGCGGACCCGCGCGCAACCCCATTCAGGCGCTGGTGGATGTGCTGGGCCAGCTCAAGGACGCCGAAGGGCGCGTGCAAATCCCCGGGTTTTATGAGGGCGTGGAGCCCGTAAGCCCAGAACAGGCGGCGCAATGGGCGGCGCTGGGGTTCGATGAGGCGGGGTTTCTGGCCGATATCGGGCTCTCACAGCCCGCCGGCGAGGCGGGGCTCGGCGCGCTCGCCCAGCTCTGGGCCAGGCCCACCGCTGAGCTGAACGGCATTTATGGCGGCTATCAGGGCGAGGGCAGCAAAACCGTGATCCCCGCCCATGCCACCGCCAAACTCACTTTCCGGCTGGTGAAAGGCCAGGAGCCAGGGCGGATTCTGGACGGGTTCGAGCGCTTCGTGCGCGATCGCCTGCCGCCCGACGCGCGCGCCGAGTTCAAGCGCGGCGGCGGCGCGCCGGGCTTTGGGCTCTCGGCCAGCGCGCCATTCCTCAAGGCCGCCCAGGCCGCGCTCACGGCCGAGTTCGGGCGGGCGCCGGCGCTCATCGGCTCAGGCGCGTCGATTCCGGTGGTCCAGGCCTTCGCCACCCATCTGGGGCTGGATACGCTGCTGGTCGGGTTCGGGCTCGATGATGATTGCATCCACTCGCCCAACGAGAAATTCGACCTGGTGTGCTTCTCGCGTGGCACGCGGGCCCATGCGCGGCTCCTGGCCGAGCTGGGTCAAAGCTGAGGCGCTGGGCTTCACCGCGCTCAGCAGGGGCGGATGGCATCTTCGATGATGGAGACTCCGCCATGGGCGACCAAGGCAACATCAAAGCGCGTGTCCGATCGGGCCCAGCCGGGGTTTTGCGCCAGCGCGATGGTGGCGGCGGCATGCAGCCGAGCCTGTTGGCGGGGGGTGAGGCACTCGGCGGCCTCGTGGAAGCTGGGGCGGGATTTGACCTCGATGAAGAGAAGGGTGCGCGCGCTCGCCACCACAAGGTCGATTTCTCCGGCCGGGGTCCGCAGGCGAGTGGCGAGAATGGTGAAGCCCCGTTCCTCGAATTGTTCGGCGACCAGGGTTTCGGCCTCACGCCCGGCCTGTTCGGCTTTCCGGCGGGTAGCGCGGGGGCGGTGCGGCGAAAGGGTGGCGGTGTATGGCGCAAACATCCGGCTATTCCTGAAATTAGCCCGAAGTTAAGCCAAAATAGTTAACATCTGCTTTACGCTCAGTTCCAGGAGCCCCGTGGCTGTCCGGCGAACTCCTCGGCCAGGGCCAACCCCAGCACCAGCAATACCGGCCCCAGAAAGATACCCAGCGCGCCAAAGGCCAGGGCGCCGCCCACCACGCCGATGAGGGTGATGGCATAAGGCAGCTCGGCCCCGCGGGCGATGAGCCAGGGGCGCAATATGGAGTCGGCGCCGCCCACCACGACAAAACAATAGCTGACCAGCAGCAGCGCGATAACCGGATGGCCAACGGCCAGCAGATACAGGCAGAGCGGTACATAAATCACCACGGCTCCCGCCGGCACAATGGAGATGAGCCCAGCCAACGTGGCCAATAATGGCGCCTGGGGAGCGTGGGCAAGCTCGAAGCCGAGCGCGTAAAGCACACCCTGGAAAGCGGCGGTGCCAATGATGCCAATCACCACACCGCGCACCGTGCCCGCGACCAGGGTAAACAGCGCATCCAGCCGCGCCTGGGGCATCAGGCGCAGCAACACTTGGCGTGTGCGCGTCAGCAGTGATTCGCCGGCCAGGAAAAAGAAATAAGCGAAGCACAGTGCCACCACGGCGTCGAGCAGCCCGTGGGCGATGTGAGACAGCGCATGCAGCGCCGAGTGCGCCACCGTGCCCAGCACGGGTTGCAACTGTGTGGCCATACCGCCCAGATCATCCGCCGAGCTGTTCCAGAAATCAGACAGCAGCCCGCCAATGAGCGGAATTTTACCCAGAAAAGCCGGCGCTGGGGGCAAGCCGTTCTGAATGACATCCTCAACCCAGCCGCGGCTATTGCGCAGTTCCTTGGCCGAGAGCAGCCCAACATGCACCAGCGGCAAGATCACCAGCGCCGCCGCCACCACGGTAATGACAAAAGCCGAAACCCCAGGCCGCACATAGCGGCAAAACCCCCGGTGCACCGGCCAGAGCACGTAAACCAGAATACCCGCCCAGGCCATGGCGGGCAGAAAGGGCAGCAAAATAAGCAGGCACCCGGCTCCCAGAACGGCGCTCAAGGTCAGCAGGATGATCCGGTCTGGTTTCATGGGACTGTGATGCCCGACCTGCCGCGCGCCGGCAAGCGGCACGGAGGGCGCGATTTGCGGCGCCAAAAATAAAATACCCAATAATCAAGCGGCTTGGCGGGTTTTCGCATAATTACGCCGGCGCCGCGTGGATATGCCTGTGCCGGTTTTTGGTTGCGCGGTAATGGGGATGGTATTATGCCACATGTCCTGAGATGTCGTCTATTATATGTGACAGAACGGCAAAGGCGCATTGGGTGGAGGTCTGAATACCATGCGGTTCAATGAAATCGGTCAGCAATTGCGCGCCTACCGGATGGAGTCTGGGTTGAAGGCGGAGGAGATCTCGGCGCGGCTCGGCGTATCGCGCGCGGCCTTGTACCGCTACGAGAAAGGGGAGGTGATCAAGCTCGACACGGTCAACCGCCTGGCCGAGCTGCTAAAGATCTCACCGCTCACGCTGCTGGGCATCGGGGTGGAATATTATGCCAAGCCGGTGGGCTATGCCGAGCGCCTGCGCCAGGTGGAAGAAGCCGCCGACCAGATTTTGCAGGTGTTCGGGCCGGTCTGCTATCTCATCACGTCGGACCAGTTCGATTCGATGCTTGGGCAGATTTTTGAAGAGACGGCAGAGGCCGCCGGGGCCGACAAGCCGCTGGCCCGCGCCGCGGCCGAGCAGTTACTCACCGTGATGCTCTCGCGCAAGCGCATGTATGCCTCGCGTAAGCCGTCGATCATTTCCATCCTCACCCTGGGCACGCTGCAAAAATTTCTGACCGACGGGGTCTGCCCCCACGCCCCGCTATCCGAGCGCACCCGCGCCCAGGCCCGCGAGTCCGCGCTGTTCGAGGCCGAGCTGATCGCCAATCTGATGGAAAGCGAGCCGATCGGGCTGCAGCTGGGGCTCATGGCCCAGGGCGAGCCGAACGGCCCCTTCACCCTGCTGCGCTCGCGTGAGCGCGCGACGTTGGCCATAAACCCCTTCCCGGCCGATTCGCTGCCCAGCGCGCAGTCCGGGGTGGCGATGATCACCAACGCCGAGGATGCCGTGGCCGCCCATCAGCGCGTGGCCGAACAAACCTGGCGCGATGCCGTGAAAGGCGGCGCGGCGGCGGCGCGGGTGCGCGCGCTGATCAAAGCCGTGCGCGGCTGATGAGCGCGCTCATCAGCCCAGCCGCGTTGAACGCGCTGTTGGGGCCAAGCGGGCCGGTGGTGGTGGATGCCAGCTGGTACATGCCCGCCGAGGGCCAGAACGCCCGGTCCAATTTCACCATGGCACACATCCCCGGCGCCCGCTTCTTCGACCTCGACGCCACCAGCGACCAAAGCTCGCCCTTGCCCCACATGTTGCCGCCGCCTCAGGCCTTCTCCGCCGCCATGGCGGCATTAGGCATAACCCAGGGCGCGCGGGTGGTGGTATATGACCAGCAAGGGCTGTTCTCAGCCGCCCGGCTGTGGTGGATGCTGCGCGCCTTTGGCCATGACCATGTGCAGGTCATCGATGGGGGGCTACCCGCCTGGCAGGCCGCGGGCTTTGCGCTTGAAACCGGCGCCCCCGCGCTGGCCCAAGGCAGCTTCACGGCCACCCCGCGCCCTGCGCTGGTGCGCGGACGCCAGGAGATGCTGGCCAACCTCGCCAGCCGTGCCGCCCTGGTGCTCGATGCCCGCAGCCGCCCGCGCTTCTTGGGCGAGGCCGCCGAACCTCGGCCGGGCCTGCGCGCGGGCCATATACCAGGGGCGCTCAATCTGCCCTTCACCGAGCTGGTAAAGGGCGGGCGTCTGCTGGCGCCCGAGATTTTGCGCGTCAAATTCGCGGACTTTGGCGTCCATGCGGACACCGGCGTCATCGCCTCCTGCGGCTCTGGCGTCACGGCCTGCATCATCGCGCTGGCGATGTTTGAAGCGGGCTTGTCCGAGGCCGCCATTTATGATGGCTCTTGGGCCGAATGGGGCGCTGACCCTGAACTTCCGATCGAGACCGGGTGATGGACAAGAAATTTGAAACCAAGCTGGTGCAAGCCGGCCGCCGGCCTACCCGTGACTACGGGTTCGTCAATCCGCCCCTCACGCGCGGCTCGACCGTGCTCTACCCCGACATCGCCACCAAACAAGCCATCGGCCCCAGGCGGCTAGAGCCCGTTGAGATTTACGGGCTCTACGGCAATGAGACGCATTTTGCCCTCGAAGCCGCGCTCGCCGAGCTCGAAGGCGGCAGCCGCGCGCAGGTCACGGGCTCGGGGCTCTCGGCCATCACCGTGCCGCTGCTGGCTTATCTCAAGGCGGGCGACCATCTGCTGGTGCCCGACTCGGTCTATGGCCCCACCCGCTCCTTCTGCGATGGCATGCTCCGCCGCTATGGCGTCGAGACCAGCTATTACGACCCCATGATCTCACCCGACGCGCTGACGCCCAAATTCCGCCCCCAAACGCGCGTGCTGTTCACCGAATCACCTGGCAGCCATACGTTCGAGGTGCAGGATATCCCCGCCCTCGCCGCGCTTGCCCACGCGCGCGGCGCCAAGCTGTTTCTCGATAACACCTGGGGCATCGGCCATTTCGCGCCCTTCGAGAAGGGGGTCGATGTCTCCATCCACGCCCTGACCAAATATCCCGGTGGCCATTCCGACATTATTCTCGGCGCGGTGGTGGTGAATACCGACGAGGATTGGCACTGGCTGCGCAACGGCGCGCTGGAGCTGGGCAATTACGCCAGCCCCGATGATTGCTGGCTGGCGCTCAGAGGCCTGCGCACGCTGGCGGTGCGGCTAAAGGCCCAGGAGGCGGCGGGGCTGCGCCTGGCCCATTGGCTGGCTGATCGCCCTGAGATCGCGCGCGTGCTGCACCCGGCGCTGCCCTCATGCCCGGGGCATGAAATCTGGGCGCGCGACTTCACCGGCTCCTGCGGGTTGTTCGGCGCCGTGTTCGCGCCCCGCTATTCGGCCGCGCAGGTGGTGGGCTTCATCGATGCCCTGACCCTGTTCGGCATCGGCGCCTCGTGGGGCGGCTATGAGAGCCTCGTGCTGCCGACCACCGGCACCATCAAGCGCACCGAGGGCACGGGAAGCTTCGAGGGTCACGCGGTGCGTTTCCAGGTCGGCCTCGAACATACCGACGATCTGATCGCCGATCTCACCCAGGCGCTGGACCGGCTGGGATGAGCCCCCTGGTGCCCCCGCTGCTGACCGGGTTTTTCGGCACCGTGGGGCTGGCGCTGATCATCGGGCTCGAGCTGCACGCCTATCGGCGGCGCGGCCTGCCCAATCTCGCGCCCGAGCTGCAGGGCTTTGGCACCACGCGCACGGCCACGCTCATCGCGGCGCTGGGGTTTGTGCTGTGGGTGGCGGGCGGGGTGGCGCCGTTTTGTGTCGGGCTCGCGGTCATCGGCGCGGCGCTGCTGCTGGAATATCGCGCGCGCGTGCAGGCGGGCGACAGTTCGCTGCTGCCCAGCGTGGTGGGGTTGTTATGTTTCGCGCTGGGTCCGGTGGTGCTGAGCGTCCCGCTCGCCGTGCTGGCCGGGCTGGTGATCATCATTCTGTTCACCTTGGGCGAGCAGGGGCAAATCCGCCGCTTCTCCGATGCCTTCCCGTCCGAAGAGGGCGTGACGCTGGCCAAATTCCTGGTTCTCGCCGGGGTCATCTATCCGCTGCTGCCCGATACCGAACTGCCCTATTTGCCGGGCATCACCTATCCCAAAATCTGGGCGGCGGTGCTGGTGATCTCGGGCATTTCCTATCTCGGCTATCTGGCCCACCGCTATGCGTTTCCGCGCGCGGGCACACTGCTCACCGGCGTGCTGGGCGGCATTTACTCCTCAACCGCCGCCACGGTGGTGCTGGCGCGCGCGGTGCGTGCCGATGGCAGCCAGGGCACGCTGGCGCCCGCCGCCGCCGTGCTCGCCACCGGCATGATGTATGCCCGGCTGCTGATGGTCATCGCCCTGCTCGGCCATATCGATGCCGTGCGGCTGCTCGGCCTACCGTTTGGCGTGTTGTTTTTCGCCTCGCTGGCCGTGGGCGGGCTGTTGGCGCGCCGCGCGCCACGGGGGGCGGCGGCCACCCATGGCCAGGTCAGCGCCAACCCCCTCGACCTGCCGGTGGCCCTGCTGTTTGCCGTGCTGTTCGTGGTGTTCGCCGGGGTCACGCAGGCGGTAACCGCGCGCTACGGCGTCTCGGGCTTGCATGTGCTCAGCTTCGTGGTTGGCTTCTCCGACATCGACCCCTTCATCTTCTCATTGCTCGACGGCAAGTTCCAAGTGGGCGTGAGCGGCGTGGCCGGGGCGGTGCTGATCGCCTCCGCCAGCAACAACCTGCTCAAGGCGCTCTATGCGCTGGGGTTTTCGCGCTCAAAAGCCATGCTTCCGGCCGCGCTCTGGCTGATTTTGTCCATGGCGCTCTCGCTCATCTACGCCTTCACGGTGCTCTGAGCGGCCGTTCTGGTCTGCGCGGCCGTGCGCGCGCTTTGCGTTTTTTGCGTGGCTCAAAGCCGGCGGGCCAGCGTAGCCTGCATAAACCGGCGACGCGAAGATTTGGCCGGATGACGCTCACACCGCGAAGCTTGGCGCGGGGCTAACATCCGCGCCGGATAAAAAAAGAACGAGGGGACAGATCATGAGTGTATCTTCGACGATCGCCGGCCATGCCGAGGGTGGACGGCCGCTTAAATTCCACCAGCTCAGCACGCAGGATCTGCGCCAAGCCTTCGCCCGCGGTGTGGATGACTGGAAAAGCTGCCATAGCGAAACCCTGGTATTATGCGTGGTCTATCCGATCGCCGGGATTCTCGCCGGCGCCATGTGGGCGGCGCCCAATTTGCTGCCGTTCCTGTTCCCCATTCTGGCCGGTTTCGCGCTTCTTGGGCCATTGGCCACGCTTTGGTTCTCGGCGCTCTCCAAAGCCCGGGAAGAGCAGGGCGCAGCCTCGGCCGAAGCCGCGGGCAAGGTGTTCGACACCGACCGCCGCCAGACCATTCAGGGTCTCGCCATGATCGCGGTGGCCCTCTATCTCGCCTGGATTGTGGCCGCTGGGTTGATTTATGACAATTATTTCGGTGGCCAGGCGGTAAAGGGGCTGGGCTTTTTCGTCACCGTGCTGACCACGTCCCAGGGGCAGGCCATGGCGGTGGTCGGCACGCTGGTGGGCGCGTTGTTCGCGGTGGTGATGCTGGGCATCGGCGTGATCGCCTTTCCCGCCGCGCTCGACCGCGACATCGGCGTGGGCGAGGCGCTGCTCGCCGCCTTCCAGGGTATGATCCGCAATCCGCTGGTGCTGTTTGGCTGGGGTGGACTGGTCGCGGTGCTGCTGGTGCTGGGCGCGCTGCCGTTGCTGCTGGGCTTGGCCATCGTGCTGCCGGTGCTTGGCCATTCCACCTGGCACCTCTACCGCGCCATGACCGACTGAGCGGGCGAAATGGTTTATCCAAACCAGGCTCACGCGGCACGGCCATCCTGATGGCGTAACGGGCGAGCGTTTTCATAACCCCGAATCGACCGGGCGGCAGGGAGGGCCGCCCGGTTTTTTGTGCGCGGGGTACCATGTGGGATGGTTTCCCTGATCGAGAGAATTGGCCCGGACCATGCACAATTGTGCATGTCATTGATTTAAATCAATGAACAGGAACGCCCCGTTCCTGTTTGGTCTGGCTGTGGCGGTTGCCCCTGTCACGGCCGCTTTAGTTGCGATCCCGATCCGTAACCGTTACCTTGAGTGGCGGGCAAGCGGGTGGCGTTGGCGGTTTTTGGCCGGGGGGCTGTGCGCGCATTCAAGGCAATATCAGGCCTTGGTCATGCTTGGCCGGGACGGGGGAAGAAACTCATGCGATTTGGGCGAAAACCGGGGCGGGTGGCCCCAGCGGCGCTGTGCCGCCCTGACACAACTCCCCATGCCTTGTTGCAATGCATCGTGGAATCAGTTTAATCGAGGCAGCCTGACCGCCGGATGACGGGGCGTTAACGCGCCCGCGTTATGGGCTGGCGGAGTTATGCGGCTGATGTGAAGTGACTCAGAGGGCAGAAACTCTGAGCGGAGGGTGTTGAATTGCGAGTTTTGGGACTTGTGGCGCTCTTGGCGCCGCTGATGCTGGCGGGCTGTTCGGTGCACGACATGGTGCTGTTCTTCCCTGCCGGGCCGATGGCGGCGTCAGAGCTGCATTACACATATCTGATCACCGGCATCATGATGGTGATCATTGTGCCGACTTTGCTGATGAGCATATGGTTCCCGATCAAATACCATATCAGCCGGCAGCATAAGGAAAAATATACGCCGGATTGGACCTTCTCCTACGCCATCGAGGTGCTGGCCTGGGGCATTCCGCTCGGCATCGTGGCCGTGCTGGCCTGGCTCTCGGTGCATGGCATTCGGGGCATCGACCCCTGGAACCCGCCGCTGCTGGCCAAGATCGCGCCCAACGCTCCGGTCGAGGAGGTGGATGTCATCGCCACTGACTGGCAATGGGTGTTCATCTACCCGGCCGAGAAGCTCGTCACCATCGATGAGCTGACCATCCCAGCCGGCGCGCGCATCGATCTCAAGCTCACCGCGACCCAGAACATGGATGGGTTCTACATTCCCCAGGTCGCCCCCATGGTCGATGCCATGCCCGCCATGCAGACCAAGGATACGTTCCTGGTCAGCCAGCCCGGCGATTTCACCGGCTTCTCGACCGATTTCTCGGGCGCGGGTTTCTCCTGGATGCGCTTTGCCGTGCATGCCGTGAGCACCGCCGATTTCGCCGCCTGGGTGCAAAGCCATCAGGGTGCAGCGCCGCTTGATTACGCCGCGTTCGACGCCCATATCGCCCAGCCGCAGGTGAATTACGGCGCCACGCCGTCTTACTTCACCCTGACCGATCCCAAGCTCTTTGGTGAGGTCATTTCGGCCGCCCAGATGGGCAAGACCTATCCAGTCTCGCAAGCCCTTAACAAGGCTGTTGCCGACGACGATGCCGCCCCCGTGGCCGGCGCCCAATAAGGAAGGATTGCAACCGTGCAAGTTGCCATTGAAGGACCCTGGTCGCCGCTGTTCGGCCGCCTGACGTTAGATGCCATTCCCTATAACAACCCAATCATCGTGCCGACCTTCATCGTCGCCGCGCTGGCCGGGCTGGTCGCCGTAGGCGCCGTGCTTTACTACAAAAAGCTGGGCTATATCTGGCGCGAGTGGCTGTGCTCGGTCGATCACAAGAAGATCGGCGTGATGTACATCATCCTTGGCCTGGTCATGCTGTTCCGCGGCTATGCCGACGGGCTGATGATCCGCACCCAGCAAGCCATCGCCATCGGCCCCAACAGCCCCGGCTTCCTGGGCGCCAAGCATGGCTATCTGCCGCCCTTCCATTTCGACCAGATCTACTCGGCCCACGGCACGATCATGCTGATCTTCGCCGCCACGCCGCTGCTCACCGGTCTGGGCAATGTCATCGTGCCGCTGCAAATCGGCGCGCGCGACATGGCGTTCCCCTACCTCAACGCCACCTCGCTGTGGCTCACCTTCGCGGGCGCCGCGCTGGTCATGATCTCACTGTTCGTGGGTGAGTTCTCCAGCGCCACCTGGGTAGGCCTGATGCCCTACTCCGAAATGGCCTCGAACCCGGGCGTCGGCGTGGATTACTGGATGTGGGCCATTCAGATCTCCTCGATCGGCACCACCTTCAACTCCATCAACATCATCGCCACCATCGTCAAGATGCGCGCGCCCGGCATGACCTGGTTCAAGCTGCCGGTGTTCTCGTGGGTGCAGCTCACCACGGCCATCATCGGCCTCACGGCGTTCCCCATCCTCACCGTGGCGCTGACCATGCTGGGCATCGACCGCTATCTCGGCACGCATTTCTTCACCGCCGGGATGGGGGGCAATTTCATGCTCTACATCAACCTGTTCTGGATCTGGGGCCACCCCGAGGTGTACTTCCTGGTGCTGCCCGCCTTTGGCGTGCTGTCCGAGGTCGTGCCCGCCTTCTCGCGCAAGGCGCTGTTTGGCTACCCCACCATGGTGGCGGCGTCCTTCTCCATCGCCGGCATCGGCTGGATGGTCTGGGCGCACCATTTCTTCACCATGGGCATGGGCCCGAACCAGATCGGCTTCTTCTCCGCCGCCACCATGATCGTGGGCATCCCCACGGGCGTGAAGGCGTTCAACTGGCTGTTTACCATGTATCGCGGCCGCATCTCCTACGAGACCCCGATGCTGTGGGCGATGATCTCCATCGTGCTGCTGCTCATTGGCGGCCTCACGGGCATGATGCTCTCGGCCTCCGTCATCGATTACTCGGTGCATGACAGCGTGTTCGTGGTGGCGCATTTCCACTGCATGGTGCTGGTCATCGGTGCCTCGGCGTTCGCGGCCGTCATCTTCTGGTGGCCCAAGGTGTTTGGCTTCAAGCTGAACGAGACGCTGGGCAAATGGTTCTTCTGGACCTTCATCGCCGGCTCGCTGCTGGTGTTCGTGCCAATGTTCATGGCCGGTCTGGCCGGCGAAACCCGCCGTCTTGACTACGTGTTCAACACCGCCCTGGCGCCTTACATGCTGTGGGAAGAGGTGGGTGTGCTGGTTTACCTCGCTTCCATCTTCTTCTTCGTGGCCATGCTTGTCGTCTCGCTCTGGCAGCGCGTGCCGGCGGGTGAGAGCCCGTGGGGCACCGAGCGCGGTTTGGAATGGCTGACCCGCACGCCGGTGCCGTTCTATAACTTCGCGGTCACCCCGCATGTGAACGCGCTGGACGAAACCTCCTGGCGGCGTGAGGTCGGCGCCGCGCTGCGCCCCACGCGCTACGTGCCCATCCATCTGCCGCACGGCTCGGGTCTGCCCTTCATCCTGGGCATGGATGTGTTCGCTTGGGGCTTCGCGCTCACCTGGCGCATCGACTGGCTGATCGTGCTGACCACCATCGCCATGATCGCCATCGTGTTCATCCGCTCGTTCGACCGTAACGAAGGCTTCATCATCCCCGCCGAAGAGGTGGAAGCCTATGAAGCCAATATCAGCACCGCCAGCATTTTCGCCGAGCAGCCCAAGCGCGGCCACGGCCTGGTGGGGGAGGCGCACTGATGCATTCCGAAAAACCCATTCTCACCGCCAAAACCGCCCTGTGGGCGTATGAGGGTGAGGAGCATGATTTCATCTCCACCCGCACGTTCGGCTTCTGGCTGTACCTGCTCTCCGACGCGCTGATCTTCGCCGGCCTGTTCGCCTCCTACGCGGTCATGGATAATCCGATGTCCGCGTTCGGCCACCCGCTGGCCGATGGGCTGCTCTCCGCCTCGCGCGGGCTGGAGCAGACCTTCATCGTGCTAGGCTCGGTGTTTGCCGTCTCCATCGGCTCGCTCGGGCTCAAATCGGGCAATAAGGGCCTGGTTCTGGGCGGTCTGGCGGTTGGCGGGCTGCTGGGCGCGCTGTTCATCTGGTTCGGCGTCTCCGATATGCTGGCCATGGCCGCCGCCGGCAATGGCCCGCTCGAGAGCGGCTATCTCTCCTGCCTCTACACGCTGCTCATCACCCATGCGCTGCATATGGGCTTCGGGCTGCTGTGGATTTTGGCCATGTTCATCCATATCGCCCGCTGGGGGCTGGATGCCATGAACACCGCCCGCCTCCTGTGCCTGCGCATGTTCTGGCAGTTCCAGGCCAGCGTGTGGGTGATCGTTTACGTTTATGTCTATCTGTTTGGAGGAGCGCACTGATGGGTACGCATCATTACGACCCCACCCAGCACCCCGAGGTGCGCCAGGGCACGGCTCTGCGCTATGTGCTGGCTACCGTGATCTCAGCCGGGGCCATGGTGGCGGCTTATTATGTCGCCATGAGCAAGCCGCCACTGGTCACCCTGCTCGAGGAACTGGCGGGCACGCTGCTCGTCGCCCTGCTGGCCCAGGCCGCGCTTTATTTCGGGCTCGATATTTCGCGCGCCCAGATCTGGAAGTCGGTCAGCCTGGTGCTCACCTTGCCGCTGTTCATCATCTCCATCGGCATCACGGTATGGGCGTTCTCTTCGCTCTATGGCCGCACCATGCCCGATCCCGCGATCATGAGCTCAATGGCGATGTAAGGGCCAAACCGCCGGGCAATGGGGCTTTTTTTGCCAGTCGGCTCCATGCCCCCGGAAAAATTTTGATAAAACGACGTAGTCGTTTTGAGCGCCGCCTTTTTTCAAAGGGCGGCGTTTCTTTTATAAGGGGGCGAACCTGAACGAAGGGGATACGCATGAAGTATAATCAACTGGGCCGCACGGGTCTGTTTGTGTCCGAGCTGTGCCTTGGCACCATGACCTTTGGCGGCAACGAGGATGCCGGCTGGTGGAGCGTGATCGGCAAGGTGGCGCAGGACGGGGTGGATGCCATTCTCGCCCGCGCTCTCGCCGCCGGGATCAATTTCATCGACACGGCCGATGTTTATTCCATGGGCGGCGCCGAGCGGCTGCTCGGCCAGTCATTGAAAAATCTGGGGGTGAAGCGCTCGGATGTGGTCATCGCCACCAAGGTCTATGGCGAGGTCGGCCCCGGCCCGAATGATCGCGGCGCCTCGCGCGGGCATATCATGGATGGCGTGCAACGCAGCCTGGAGCGTATGGGCCTCGATCATATCGATCTCTACCAGATTCACGGTCACGACCCGATCACCCCCATCGAGGAAACGCTGCGCGCGCTCGATGACCTCACCCGCCAAGGGCTGGTGCGCTATGTCGGCGTGTCCAACTGGGCGGCTTGGCGCATCGCCAAGGCGCTGGGTATTTCAGAGCGCCGCGGCTTCGCGCGCTTCGAGACGCTGCAAGCCTATTACACCATCGCCGGGCGCGACCTGGAGCGCGAGCTGGTGCCGCTGATCGACGAGGAGAAGCTGGGGCTGATGGTATGGTCGCCACTGGCCGGCGGGCTGCTCTCGGGCAAGTTCGGCCCCGGCGCCCCCAATCCCGCCGATTCCCGTCGCGCCAATTTCGACTTCCCCGTGGTCGATAAGGACCGCGCCTGGGCCTGCGTGGCGGCGATGCGTGAAATCGGCGCCGCCAAGGGTGTGTCTGTGGCGCGTATCGCGCTCGCCTGGCTGCTGCACCAAAAAGCGGTGATGAGCGTCATTATCGGCGCCAAAACGGTCGAGCAGCTCGATGATAATCTGGCCGCGGTGAATGTGGTTCTGAGTGCCGAGGAGCTGGCCCGCTTGGCCGAGGTGAGCGCGCTGCCGCCCGAATATCCCGGCTGGATGTTCGAGCGCCAAAGCCGCGCCCGGATTCCGCAGCCCTTCAAGCCCGCCTGATAAAAAAACAGGGGGCGCTTCACGAAGCGCCCCCCACTTTTCCCGAAATGCCGTAGCGTTAGGGATAAAGTCCGCGCTCCGCGCGTGCCTGGAGGATGCGCGAGCAGGCCACCGTGAAGGCGCCGGTGCGCAGCGAGATGTCATGCTTCTCGGCCGTGCCCCAAATATGGCTGAGCGCGCCGGTCAAAATCTTGTCGAGCCGCAGATTAATCTCGTCCTCGCTCCAGAAGAATGACGAGAAATCCTGCACCCACTCGAAGTAAGACACAATCACGCCACCGGCATTGCAGATGACATCGGGCAGCACCACAATGCCGCGCTGGGCCAGAATGTCATCGGCGGCTGGCACGGTGGGGCCGTTGGCGGCTTCGAGCACGATCTTGGTGCGCAAACGCTGGGCGCGGGCTTCGGTAATCTGGCCTTCGAGCGCGGCGGGTATCAGCACGTCGCTCTCAACGTCCCAAAACTCCTCCAGCCCCAGCACGTCGCCGCCCGCAAAGCCGGCCACGGTGCCAAATTGCTCAACATGCGCGGTCAGCGCCGCCACATCCAGCCCGCCTTTATTCACCACGCCGCCGCCATGGTCCTGCACAGCCACCACCTTGGCGTCGTGATAGGCAAACATGGCCGCCGCGTTGGCGCCCACATTACCAAAGCCCTGAATGGCGATGCGCGCCCCCTCGAGCGGCAGTTTCAAGCGCCGCAGCGCCTCGCGCCCGGTCACGAACACACCGCGCCCCGTGGCTTTCACGCGCCCCAGCGAGCCACCCAGCTCAACCGGCTTACCCGTGACCACGCCGGTCGCCGTGGCGCCGGTGTTCATCGAATATGTGTCCATCATCCAGGCCATGATCTGACCGTTGGTGTTCACATCGGGGGCTGGAATATCCTGGTGCGGGCCGATGATCAGCCCGATCTCGGAGGTATAGCGCCGCGTCACGCGCTCAAGCTCCTTGAGCGAGAGCGTCTTCGGGTCAACGCGGATACCGCCCTTGGCGCCGCCATAGGGCAGGTTCACCGCGGCGTTCTTCACGGTCATCCAGGCCGAGAGGGCCATGACCTCCTCGAGCGTGACGGCGGGGTGGTAGCGCACCCCCCCTTTGCCTGGCCCGCGCGAGAGATTGTGCTGCACGCGATACCCCTCAAAATGCCTGATCTCGCCATTATCGAGCTCGATCGGCACATCCACGATCAGCGCCCGCTTAGGCCGGCGCAGCGTCTCGGCCCAGCGCGCGAGCGGACCAAGATAAGGCACCACCCGGTCCACCTGCGAGAGATAGGTGCCCCACGGGCTGGTGATGGTGGGCGAGACATAAGAAAGATTAGCGCGCATCCGCGCAGCCTGGCCGGAATCCGGCATGGTCGTTATCCCTGATTATTTGGTTTTGAGAGGAGTCAGCAGCCGCGCCCCTGAAGCGCGGTAATCTCCAGGGCGCGGGGGAGAGAGAGATCCGCGCCCTGGAGGAGCAGGCCTAACTCAGGCCTGGAGCAGAGCGGCTTCGAGAATATCGAGCGCCTCGTTGAACACCGCGTCCTGAATGGTCAGCGGATAGAGGAAGCGGATGACATTATAATAAGCGCCGCAGGTGAGCAGAATGAGCTTGTGCTTGATCGCGAAAGCCTGGACCGCCTTGGCGGCCTCGGCGGAGGGCTTGCCGTCCTTGAAGAACTCGATGGCCACCATCGAGCCCGGGCCGCGCACATCGGCAATGGCCGGAACCTTGGCCCTCAACCCGTTCACGCGGGCCTTCAGCCGGTCGCCCAGCTCGTTGGCGCGGGCGCAGAGATTTTCCTCATCGATGATCTTGAGCACTTCCAGCGCCGCCGCCACCGAGAGCGGGTTACCGGCATAGGTGCCGCCCAGCCCGCCCGGCGCCGGGGCGTCCATCACCTCGGCGCGGCCGACCACACCGGCAATCGGCATGCCACCGCCGATCGATTTGGCGAAGGTCCAGATATCGAACTTGGTGTCGTAGTGCGACGAGGCAAACAGCTTGCCCGTGCGCGCGGCACCGGCCTGCACCTCATCGGCGATCAGCAGAATGCCGTGTTCATCGGCGATCTTGCGCAGCCCCGCGACAAACTCGGCCGGCGCCTGATAAAACCCGCCCTCGCCCTGCACGGGCTCGAAAATAAACGCGGCCACGCGCTTGGGGTCGATATCGCACTTGAACAGGCGCTCGATGCCCTTGAGCGCATCCTCGACCGAAACGCCATGCACGGGGTTGGGGAAGGGGGCGTGGTACACGTCGGGCACGGCGGCGCCGAAATTGAGCTTATAGGGCGCGACCTTGCCGGTGAGCGCCATGGTCATGGCGGTGCGGCCATGGAAGGCGGCGTCAAACGCGATGATGCCGCCGCGGCCGGTGGCGGCGCGGGCAATTTTCACGGCGTTTTCCACGGCTTCGGCGCCGGTGGTCACAAACATGGTTTTCTTGGCGAAGTCGCCGGGGGCGCGCTTGGCCATTTCCTCGGCCAGCTCGACATAGCCGGCATAAGGCACCACCTGGTAACAGGTGTGGGTAAATTTCTCGGCCTGGGCCTTCACGGCCTCAATCACGCGCGGGTTGGCATGCCCCACATTGAGCACGCCAATGCCGCCGGCGAAGTCGATATAGCGGTTACCCTCAATGTCCCACAGCTCGGCATTCTGGGCGCGGGCGGCATAAAAGCTCTGGCCAACGCCCACGCCGCGCGGCGTAATGGCCTGGCGGCGGGCTTCCAGGGCGGCATTGCTGCCAGCCTGCTGTACAGGGGGAAAATCGGCATTTGGCATGGAACACTCTCCAACATAAAAGCGCGGGCGGTCATCGCGGCGCGTTTATCACTTTCACATCATAGCAAAATGTGGTTCTGGTTTTAGAGCCAGTTTCGGCTATTTTAGGGAGCCACATGACCAGCATCGCCCTTTCCGACTGGCTCCAGGCCAGGTTGAATCGCCAGAGCGCGGTGCCGCTTTACCGGCAGCTGCAGGAATCTCTGCTGGAAGCGGTGCTGGAAGGCGAGCTGCCGCCGGGGCGCAAACTGCCCTCCTCGCGGCTGCTGGCGGGTGAGCTGGGGCTGGCGCGCAACACGGTCATCGAGGTTTATGAGGCGCTTTCCGCCCAGGGCTGCCTCGAAACCCGCCATGGCAGCGGCACCTATGTCGCCGATCTGGCGTCCGAGCGCCTGCCGCCCCCACCGGCCACCATCGCCCCCGTGGCCCCCAAGCTCTCGGCGCGCGGGCGGGTGCTCATCGAGGATGCCCAGGTGTTCCCCCGCCAATGGGGCGCCTTCATGCCGGGCGTGCCCGATGTCACCGAGTTTCCCACCCGCATCTGGGCGCGTCTCCACAACCGCCACTGGAGCCGCGCCGCCCCCGAGCGCCTCACCTATGCCCCCGGGGGCGGGTTGAAGGCGCTGCGCGTGGCGCTGGCCGAGCATCTGCGCACGGCGCGCGGCGTGCGCTGCGAGCCGGGGCAAATCGTCATCACCACCGGCATCCATCAATCCATCGACCTCACCGCCCGCCTGCTCACCGACCAGGGCGACACCGTATGGCTCGAAGACCCGTGCTATTGGGGGCTGCGCCACTCGCTCCACTCGCTGGGGCTCAAATTACAATCCGTGCCGGTGGATGCCGAAGGGCTGAACTGGGCTGGGCTCAACAGCCCGCCGCCGCGCTTCATCGTCGCCACGCCCTCGCACCAATACCCGCTCGGCATGGTCATGACCCTGCCGCGCCGCCAGGCCCTGCTTGAGCAAGCCAAGGCCCAGGGCAGCTGGATCGTGGAAGATGATTATGACAGCGAGTTCCGCTATGGCACCCGGCCCATCACCTCGCTACAGGGGTTGGACCGCGACGGGCTGGTGATTTATGTCGGCTCGTTCAGCAAAACTCTGTTCCCTGGTCTTAGGCTGGGCTACATCGTCGCGCCCCCGCAACTGGCCGACTCCTTCGCCAAGGGGGTGGCCGAGCTCTACCGCGAAGGTCAGCTCCAGCAGCAGGCCATGCTGGCCGACTTCATCGCCGAAGGCTATTTCGCCGCCCATATCCGGCGCATGCGCGGTCTCTACAAAGCCCGCCGAGAGGCCCTGCTCGACGCCATCAGGCGTGAATTCGGTGACACCCTGCCCGTCATGGGCGATAATGCCGGGCTGCATCTGGTGCTGGGGCTGAACGGCGCCGATGACCGCCAGATCGCCCGCGAGGCCGTGCAAGCCGGCATCGTCACCCGGCCGCTCAGCGGCTATTACCGCAGCCCCGGCCCGCCACAGAGTGGCCTGCTGCTGGGCTATGCCTGTGTGCGCGAAGACGCGATCGCCCCCGCCTTCGCCACGCTCAGCGCCGTTTTGCGGGCTCATCTTGGCTAATATTTTAACCGCC
The DNA here is from genome assembly GCA_021809435.1 of Pseudomonadota bacterium. Taxonomy (GTDB): domain Bacteria; phylum Pseudomonadota; class Alphaproteobacteria; order Acetobacterales; family Acetobacteraceae; genus Acidocella. The sequence continues at coordinate 58,494 of JAKBAD010000007.1, forward strand.
CCCGCAAAGCGGCTGCGCTCTGTGGTCAAGGCTTGGTTGTTGACGTTTATTATTTTCAACCCCTACTCTCCCCAAAACGCTGCTTTGAGGAACGCATGACCAACGCCCCAAAACCCGTCATCGGCCTGATCACCGACATGCGCGACCTGGGCGGCATGCCGTTTCAGGTGCTGGGCGATAAATACGTCCAGGCCGTGGCCGAGTTCGCCGATGCCGTGCCTCTGGCCATCCTCACCTCGCGCACCGGCAACGATATCGAGACCCTGCTCGCAACCTTCGATGGGTTTCTGTTCACCGGCAGCCCGTCCAACATCCGCCCCCATCTTTATGGCGAGGAAGGCGAGGGTGTGGGCCCGTTCGACGATGCGCGCGATGCGCTGTCCCTGCCGCTCATTCGTGCCGCGCTGGCGCGCAAAATGCCTTGCCTGTTCATCTGCCGCGGGCTGCAGGAGCTCAACGTCGCCCATGGCGGCACGCTCCATACCGGCCTGCCCGACCCCGGCGCTCACCATTCCCCCGAAGACGCCCCCTACGAAGCTCGCTACGCCCCCCACCATGAGGTGATTTTAAAGCCCGGCAGCGGGCTCGATGAGGTGTTCGGCGCCGCCCGCTTCGAGGTCAATTCCCTCCATTACCAGGCGCTCGATCGCATCGGCGAGGGGCTGAGCGTGGCCGGCACCGCGCCCGATGGCATTCCCGAAGTGGTGGTGGCGAAAGACCAGCCCTTCGCCATCGGCGTGCAATGGCACCCCGAATTCCGCCCCGCGCAAAGCGCCCCCAACCGCGCTTTATTCGCCCATTTCGGCCAGGCCGCCCGCGCCTGGCGCGCCCAAAAATAATCCGGAGGTCACATGTCTCATAATTTGCAATTTTATATCGATGGCGCCTGGGTCGATCCCATCAGCCCGCGCACGCTCCCGGTCATCAACCCGGCGACTGAAGCGGCGTTCACCGAAATCGCCATCGGCACGGAGGCCGATGTCGACCGCGCGGTCAAGGCCGCCCAAAAGGCCTTCGAGAGCTTCTCGCAAACCACCAAGGCCGAGCGTCTGGCCCTGCTCAAGCGCATCGCCGAGGTTTACGCCAAACGTTACGACGATGTCGCCGACGCCATCCGCCTGGAGCTGGGCGCGCCGGTGACGCTGGCCAAGAAATCCCAGGCCGCCATCGGCGCCGGGCATATCGGCCAGATCATCAAGGTGCTCGAAGATTTCGAATTCGACGAGCTGGCCCCCAACGGCACCCTCATCACCCGCGAGGCCTTTGGCGTGGTCGGCATGATCACCCCCTGGAACTGGCCGATGAACCAGATCACCTGCAAGGTCTGCCCGGCCCTGGCGGCGGGCTGCACCATGGTGCTCAAACCCTCCGAAATCGCCCCGCTCGATGCCATCGTGTTCGCCGAGATCATGGATGAGGCGGGCGTGCCGCCGGGGGTGTTCAACCTCGTCCATGGTCTGGGGCACGATGTCGGGGCCGCCATCTCGGCGCATCCGGGCATCGACATGGTCTCCTTCACCGGCTCGACCCGGGCGGGCATCCTCATCTCCAAGGCGGCGTCGGAGACGGTGAAGAAAGTCCATCTCGAGCTGGGCGGCAAATCGCCCAATATCTTGCTCGATGATGCCGACATCGCCAAATCGGTCGCCACCGGCATTGTCGATGTGATGCAAAATACCGGCCAGAGCTGCAACGCTCCCACGCGCATGTTCGTGCCCGCCCGCTTCCGCGATGCCGCCCTCGGCGCCGCCAAAAGCGCGGCCGAGGCCATCAAGGTCGGCAACCCCGAAGACCCGGATGTTTACATGGGGCCGGTGATTTCGGAGCTGCAATACAACAAGATCCAGGACCTCATCCAATCGGGCATCGATGAAGGCGCGACCCTGGTCGCCGGTGGCACTGGCCGCCCGGCCGGGCTGAACAAGGGCTATTATGTCCGCCCCACGGTGTTCGCCGACGTCACACCGCAAATGCGTATCGCCCGGGAAGAAATTTTCGGCCCCGTGCTCTCGATCCTGTTCTACGAGACCGAGGAGGACGCGGTGCACATGGCCAATGACACGGTCTATGGCCTGGCGGCCTATATCCAGTCCGGCAACCATGCGCGGGCGCAAAACCTCTCGCGCCGGCTGCGTGCGGGCAATGTCTACATCAACAACCCGCGCCTCGACCTCAACGCGCCCTTTGGCGGCTACAAGCAATCGGGCAATGGCCGTGAATGGGGCATCTGGGGGCTCGAGGAATTCCTCGAAATCAAGGGCGTGGTCGGCTTTGGCGGCTGAGGGGGGATTTTCCCCTCACCCCGCCTTGGTGGCAATCACATAAATCCAGTCGGCCTCTGTGCGCGCGCTGTGGGCGGTTTCAATCTCACAGCGCGCAAACCCCGCCTCTGTCAGCAGGGCGGGCAGGGCCTCGGGTTGCCAATAGCAAAAATAGCGCGGCGCGTTCAGCTTCGCGCTGGAAACCTCCTCGCCATTCCCGCGCTTGAGGCTGAAGGCGAAGCGCCCGCTGGGCGCCAGCGCCCCGGCCATTTTGGCCAACACCCGCGCACATTCAACGGGCGTGAAATGCAGCAGCACGGCATTGGCGAGGATCAGCTCATACGGTCCCGTCAGCTCATCACGCAGCGCATTGAACCGCCGCGCCGCAATGCCCCGCGCGCGTAGATGGCTGACAAAAACCTCCACCGCATCGGTGCACTCCAGCCGGTAGCCGCGCGCCATCACATAGCGCGCATCGCGCCCAAAGGCGCTGCCAAGCTCAAGCAGCCTGGCCTCGGTGGCCACCCCGGCCAGCGCGCGCTCCAGCCAATCCCGCACGGGGCCCGAAACCTCGCCCGGCGTACCCTCGATATAAGCCCGCGCGGCGGCTTCATAGCTGGCGAGCGTCTCGGCATTGCTGGTCATGCCCCGCTCTACCATGGCCGTGGCGGGCGGGGCAGGGGGGTTTGCAATCCCCCCGCCAGCACCCTACATTACCCGAACATTGCATGAACATCCGGGGCGATCATGGCTGAGAACAAGGGCGCGGGCTTCATCACCATCCGCGGCGCGCGCGAACATAATCTCAAGAATCTCGATCTCCAGATCCCCCGCGAACAGCTCACCGTGCTCACCGGCCTCTCGGGCTCGGGCAAATCCTCGCTGGCGTTCGATACCATCTACGCCGAAGGTCAGCGCCGCTATGTTGAGAGTCTCTCGGCCTATGCCCGCCAGTTCCTGGAGCTGATGGGCAAGCCCGATGTCGATGCCATCGAGGGCCTCTCGCCCGCCATCTCGATCGAGCAAAAAACCACCTCGAAAAATCCCCGCTCCACGGTCGGCACGGTCACCGAAATCCACGATTATATGAGGCTTTTGTGGGCGCGTGCCGGCGTGCCCTATTCGCCCGCCACCGGCCTGCCGATCGAGGCGCAAACCATCAGCCAGATGGTCGATCGCGTGATGGCCATGAAAGAAGGCACGCGCCTGCTCATCCTCGCCCCCGTCATCCGCGACCGCAAGGGCGAATATAAAAAAGAACTCGCCGAGCTGCTGCGCAAGGGCTTCACCCGCGCGAAAATCGACGGCACGCTCTACGAGATCGACCAGGCGCCCAACCTCAACAAAAAACTCAAGCACAATATCGAAGTGGTGATCGACCGCATCGTCGTGCGCCCTGGCCTCGAACAACGCCTCGCCGACTCCTTCGAAACCGCCTTGGGACTTTCGGATGGCATCGTCTATACCGAAGATCATGACAGCACAGAGCGCACCGTTTTCTCGGCGCGCTTCGCCTGCCCGGTTTCAGGCTTCACCATCGAGGAAATCGAACCCCGGCTGTTTTCCTTCAACTCCCCCCACGGCGCCTGCCCGGTATGCGACGGGCTGGGTCACGAAATTTATTTCGAGGCCAATCTGGTCGTGCCCGATGAGCAAAAAAGCCTCGAGCAAGGCGCCATCGCCCCCTGGACCGGCGTGCATTCCGCCTTCTACGACCAGACGCTGGCCAGCCTGGCCAAACATCTCAACATCAAAATGACCACGCCATGGGAAAAACTGCCCGAGGAAGCCCGCGCGGCCATTTTGCACGGTACCCGCGACGAGGTGAAAATCACCTACCGCGATTCCACCCGCAGCTTCACCACCAGCAAACCCTTTGAAGGCGTCATCCGCAATCTCGAGCGGCGATTGAAGGAAACCGACTCCGCCTGGGTGCGCGAGGAATTGTCGCGCTACCATGCCGAGCGCCCGTGCGGCGCCTGCCACGGCGCGCGGCTCAAGCCCGAGGCGCTGGCGGTCAAGGTGGCGGCGCGCAATCTGGCCGAAGTGGCCGAGCTGTCCATCCTCGACGCCAAATCGTGGTTCGATACGGTGGCCGATACGCTCACCCCCCAGCGCCTCGAAATCGCGCGCCGGATTTTGCGTGAAATTCACGACCGGCTACAGTTTTTGCTCGATGTCGGGCTCGATTATCTCACCCTCGCCCGCTCCAGCGCCACGCTTTCGGGTGGCGAGAGCCAGCGCATCCGTCTCGCCTCCCAAATCGGCTCAGGCCTGACCGGCGTGCTGTACGTGCTCGATGAACCCTCCATCGGCCTGCATCAGCGCGATAATGACCGGCTGCTCGGCACGCTCGCGCGGCTGAAATCTCTGGGCAATACCGTATTGGTGGTCGAGCATGACGAAGACGCCATCAGAGCCGCCGATCACCTCATCGATATGGGGCCGGGCGCTGGTGTAAATGGCGGCCATGTGGTGGCGCAAGGCACGCCTGATGAGGTAGCCGCCAATCCCGCCTCCCTCACCGGCGATTATCTCTCGGGCCGCCGCCGCATCGAAATTCCCCACCGCCGCCCCATCCAACCCAACCGCACCATCAAGCTCATCGGCGCGCGCGGCAATAATCTCAAGGATGTCACCGCCGAATTCCCGCTCGGCCTGTTCACCTGCGTCACCGGCGTCTCAGGCGGCGGCAAATCCACCTTGGTGATCGACACGCTCTACAAAGCCATCTCGCGCCGGCTCATGGGCTCGGGCGAGGTGCCGGCGGTGCATGAGCGCATCGAGGGGCTGGAGCAGCTCGACAAGATCATCGACATCGACCAATCCCCCATCGGCCGCACGCCGCGCTCCAACCCCGCCACCTACACCGATTTATTCGCCCCCATCCGCGACTGGTTCGCCGAACTCCCCGAGAGCCGCCAGCGCGGCTACAAGCCGGGGCGCTTTTCCTTCAACGTCAAAGGCGGCCGTTGCGAGGCCTGCCAGGGCGATGGGCTGCTGAAAATCGAGATGCATTTCCTGCCCGACGTGTTCGTCACCTGCGACACCTGCAAAGGCAAGCGCTATAACCGCGAAACGCTGGAGGTGAAGTTCAAGGGCAAATCCATCGCCGATGTGCTGGATATGTCGGTTGACGAAGCCATCCCCTTTTTCGCTGCCGTGCCCAAAATCCACGACCGGCTGAGCGTGCTGGCACGCGTGGGGCTTGGTTATATCAAGCTCGGTCAGCAGGCCACCACCCTTTCAGGCGGTGAGGCCCAGCGCATCAAGCTGGCCAAGGAATTATCGCGCCGCGCGACGGGGCGCACGCTCTATATCCTCGATGAGCCAACCACCGGTCTGCATTTCGAAGATATCCGCAAATTGCTCGAAGTGCTGCACGCGCTGGTCGATGCCGGCAACACCATCATCGTCATCGAGCATAATCTCGAAGTCATCAAAACCGCCGATCACGTCATCGATATCGGGCCCGAAGGCGGGGCAGGGGGCGGGCGCATCATCGCCACCGGCACGCCCGAGACCATCGCCGCCAGCCCGCTCTCCTACACGGGCAAATTCCTGGCCCCGCTGCTGGCGCCGGTCAAGGCGCGCAAAACCGGCACATGAACAGCGCCCGGCTGGCCCTCGGCGCGCTGATCGCCGATTTCCTCACCCAACGCGTGCTGGCCGAACCGGCCCTGCCGCTCGATACCGCCGCGCTCGCCAGCCGCCTGCGCCCGGCCGATGTCATATTGGTCGAGGGTAATCTGCGCATTTCCTCGGTCATCAAATATCTCACCCAGTCCACCTGGTCGCACGCCGCGCTTTACGCGGGCGATGGCGAGTGCATCGAGGCCGATATCGTGGCCGGCGTGCGCAGCTTCCGGCTTGCCGAGCTGGCCCATTACCGCGTGCGCATCTGCCGCGCCATCAGCCTCACCCCCGAGGACGCCGCCCGCGTCATCGCCCATGCCCGCGCACGGCTGGGCGCGCAATATGACCTCAAGCACGTGGCCGATCTGGCGCGCTACCTGCTGCCCCTGCCGCTGCCGCGCGCCTGGCGGCGCCGTGCCATCGCGCTAGGCTCTGGCGATCCCTCGCGCGCCATCTGCTCAACCCTGGTGGCCGAGAGCTTTCAGTCCGTTGGGTATCCCATTCTGCCCGAAATCACCCACCCGCACGACACCGAAGCCAAAGCCCGCAGCGCGCGCGAGATTTACCATATCCACCAAACCGGCTTGTTCGTGCCGCGTGACTTCGATCTCTCACCCTATTTCGGCATCATCAAGCCCGATATGCCCGAAACCTTCGACCATCACAGGCTGGTCTGGGCGCCCTGAGCCCCCGCCGCGCCACCGCGCGAGGGGCCGTAAATCACCGCGGCGCGCTTCAAAAATGCCCCCACCATCAAATGCACGGCCTCGGTGAAAACCGCGCCAATGGCCTTTTGCAGCACTTTCGAGCGGAACTCGAACTCGACAAAAAAATCCACCGCGCAGCCCTCGGGGTGGGGCGTAAACCCCCAGCGGTTGGTGAGAAACTTGAACGGCCCGTTCTCATAAGCCACCGTGATCGCGCACGGTCCCTCGGCCTCGTCAGGCGGCTGCAACCCCACCCGTGAGGTAAAACTCTCGCGGAACGGGCCGAACCCGATAATCAAATCGGCCACCATCTCCCGCCCATCATTGCGGCGCACCCGCGCGCCCACGCACCAGGGCAGAAATTTCGGGTAAGCCCCCACATCGGCGACCAGCGCATAAAGCTCGGCGGCCTTATAGGGCACCACGCGCTGTTCGGCGTGGCGTGTCACGCCGCCGCCAATTTTTTCAGCCGCGCGGCCTTGAGTTCGGCGAAATCGGCATCGGCGTGATAAGAGGAGCGGGTGAGCGGCGTGGCCGACACCTGCAAAAACCCCTTGGCGCGGGCCATGGCGGCCAGCTCCTCGAATTCCTCGGGCGTCCAGAACCGCTCCACCGCCGCATGTTTCACGGTCGGCTGCAAATACTGCCCGATGGTGATGAAATCGACATCGGCGATGCGCAGATCGTCCATCACCTGGCCAATCTCGGCCTTGGTCTCGCCCAACCCCACCATCAGGCCCGATTTGGTAAAGCTCTCAGGCTCCACCTGCTTCACCCGGTCAAGCAGCCGGAGCGACTGGTAATAGCGCGCGCCGGGGCGGATGGCGGGGTAGAGCCGGGGCACGGTCTCGAGATTATGGTTGAACACATCCGGCCGCGCCCGGGCCACGGTCTCGATGGCGCCGGGCTTGCGCAGAAAATCGGGGGTCAAAATCTCGATGGTAACATCGGGCGTCAGCCCGCGTATCGTCTCGATCACCGCGACAAAATGCCCGGCGCCGCCATCGGCCAGATCATCGCGATCGACCGAGGTGATCACCACATGGCGCAGCTTGAGTTGCGCCACCGCCTCGGCCACGCGCCTGGGCTCATCGGCATCCAACGCCGCGGGCATACCGGTCGAGACATTGCAAAACGAGCAGCCGCGCGTGCAGATCTCGCCCATGATCATCATGGTGGCGTGCCGGTGGGTCCAGCATTCACCAATATTGGGGCAGGCGGCTTCCTCGCACACGGTGGTGAGCTTCTGCTCACGCATCAGCTCGCGCGTCTCGTTATAGGTGGCGCTGGTCGGGGCCTTCACCCGTATCCAGGCGGGCTTGCGGCTGATCGGGTTATCCGGCCGCCCCTGCTTCTCGGGATGTCTCACCCGGTGGTCGATTTCGATGCGTGTCGCCATGGTCAAACTGCTCCGGTGGCGCCCCCGTCACCGGAGGCGCCGCTGGGTTCAGAAGTGGATGACCCGGCCATAAGCGTCAAGCACTGATTCGTGCATGGCTTCCGAGACGGTGGGGTGCGGGAACACGGTGTGCATCAGCTCGGCCTCGGTGGTCTCGAGCTGCCGGGCGATGGTATAGCCCTGGATCATCTCGGTCACCTCCGCGCCGATCATGTGCGCGCCGAGCAGGGCACCGGTCTTGGCGTCGAACACGGTCTTCACCAGCCCGTCCGGCTCGCCCAGCGCAATCGCCTTGCCATTGCCGATGAGCGGGAATTTGCCAACCCGCACCTCATGGCCGGCTTCCCGGGCCTTGGCCTCGGTCAAGCCAACCGATGCCACCTGCGGGTGGGCATAGGTGCAGCCAGGGATATTCCAGGTCTCGAAGGCATGGGGCTTCAAGCCCGCAATCGCCTCCACGCACACAATCCCCTCATGCGAGGCCTTGTGCGCCAGCCAAGGCGGCCCGGCGACATCGCCAATGGCATAAACCCCCGGCTCATCGGTGCGGGCATAGCCATCCACCACAATATGCGTGCGCTCCACCTTCACCTTGGTCTTTTCAAGGCCGAGATTTTCCACATTGCCGACAATACCGACCGCCGAGATCACCTTCTCGACCTCGAACATCTGCACCGAACCGCCGGCCTCCACCGTCACCTTCACGCTGTTGGCGCCCTTCTCGGCCGATTTCACGGTCGCCGAGGTGAGGATCTTGATCCCCTGCTTCTCGAACGCCTTGCGCGCCAGCGCCGAAATCTCGGCATCCTCCACCGGCATGATACGGTCCATCATCTCCACCACCGTCACCTCCGATCCCATGGTGCGGTAGAAGCTGGCGAACTCGATGCCAATGGCGCCCGAGCCCATGACGAGCAGCGATTTGGGCAGGGTTTCGGGCACCATCGCCTCGAAATAGGAGATGATCTGCTTGCCATCCACCTCCAGCCCCGGAATCTGGCGCGGGCGCGCGCCGGTGGCCAGAATGATATGCGGGCTGGTCAGTTCGGCCAGTTTCTTGCCGTCCTTGGTCACCGAGAGCTTGCCGCCGCCTTCGAGCGTGCCATAGCCATCATACACGGCAACCTTGTTCTTCTTGAGCAAATGCCCAATGCCGCCCGAGAGCTGCTTGGAAACGCCGCGCGAGCGGGCGACGATCTTGGGCAGGTCGATCTTCACATTCTCGGCGCTCACGCCAAACTCGGCGCCATGGTCAAACAGCCGCTTCACCTCCGCCGAGCGCAGCAGCGCCTTGGTCGGAATACAGCCCCAATTGAGGCAGATGCCGCCCAGATGCTTGGCCTCGACGAGGGCGGTTTTCAGCTTCAACTGCGCCGCGCGGATGGCGGCGACATACCCGCCCGGCCCGCCGCCGACCACGATCACATCAAAATTATCAGCCATGAGGTTGGTTCCTTATCGCCGCTTGTTTGTAAAAAAGCGGCACCAAAAAACTTCTGTTAGATGGGGCCGGAGGCGCTGGCGGCATCACCGCCCCAGGCCTCCGGGAGCAAAAGTTTTTTGCTTCTTTTTTTCAAAAAAGAAGCGCTTTCCAGCTCAGAGCAGCAGGCTCAGCGGCTCCTCGATCAGCCCCTTCAGCGTCTGCAGGAATTGCGCGCCGAGCGCCCCGTCGATCACGCGGTGATCGACCGAGAGCGTGGCGCTCATCACGGTGGCGGGCACAATGGCGTCGCCCTTCACCACCGGGCGGCGCTCACCCGCGCCCACGGCCAAAATCGCCGCCTGGGGCGGGTTGATGATGGCCGAGAATTCCGAGATGCCGAACATGCCAAGGTTCGAAATCGAGAACCCGCCGCCCTGGAATTCCTCGGGCTTGAGCTTACCCGCCTTGGCGCGCCCGGCCAGGTCTTTCATGCTGTTCGAGATCGCGGCCAGACCCAGCCGGTCGGCGCCTTTCACAATCGGCGTGATCAGCCCATCGGGAATGGCGACCGCCACCGAGACATCCACCTCGTCATATTGCACGATGGCGTCATCGGTCCACGAGGCATTCACGCCCGGATGGCGCTTGAGCGCGATGGCGCAGGCCTTGATGATCAGGTCATTGACCGAAAGCTTGAACGCGCCCGCGCCATCCTTGGGCGATTTCGCGTTCAGCTCGCCGCGCAGCTTCATGAGCGCATCGAGTTCGATGGTCACCGTCAGATAGAAATGCGGCACGCTCTGCTTTGATTCAGTGAGCCGCCGCGCGATCACCTTACGCATCGTGCTGTGCGGAATCTTGGTGTGAGGCGCGGTAATGGCGGGCGCGGGCGCGGGCTTGGGCGGCGCGGCCGGGGCGGCGGCGACCGGTGCCGCCACGGGGGCGGGCGCGGCCTGAGCTTTTTCCACATCGGCGCGCACAATGCGCCCATTGGGGCCGGTGCCCTTAACCAGTTTCAGGTCAATGCCGTTTTGCCCGGCAATCCGCTTGGCCAGGGGCGAGGCGAAAATCCGCTCGCCCGTGCGCGCCACCGGCGCGGGTGGGGCGCTCGGCGCGGCCACGGGCGCGGCCATGGCGGGGGCGGCGGCCACGGGAGCCGCCGGCGCCGGCGCGGCGGCATCCACCGCCTCGCCCTTGGTGGCGGTGAGAATGGCGATCACGGCATTCACCGCCACGCCCTCGGTGCCATCCGCGACCAAAATCTTGGCGAGATAGCCCTCCTCCACCGCTTCCACTTCCATGGTCGCCTTGTCGGTTTCAATTTCGGCGAGCACATCGCCCGACTTCACCTCATCGCCCTCTTTCTTGAGCCATTTGGCGAGTTTGCCCTCGGTCATGGTCGGCGAGAGGGCGGGCATGAGAATATTAATGGCCATGTCTATGTCCTCTGGCGCTCAAAAGAGTTTCGAGACCGCGTCCACCACCCATTGCGGCTGGGGCAGCGCGAGCTTTTCGAGATTGGCGGCATAGGGCATCGGCACATCGATGCCGGCCACGCGCGCGGGGGGCGCGTCGAGCCAGTCAAACGCATGCTCAATGACCGTGGTGCACAGCTCCGAGCCAATGCCCGCGAACGGCCAGCCTTCTTCCACACTCACGAACCGGCTGGTCTTCTTCACGCTGTTCACCAGCGTTTCCACGTCCAGCGGGCGAACGGTGCGCAAATTGATGACCTCCGCCGAAATCCCCTTCTCGGCCAGCGCATCGGCGGCTTTCAGCGCCACATCGACCATGATCGAGAACGCCGCGATGGTCACATCCGTGCCCGCGCGCTCGATCTTGGCCTTGCCGATCGGCAGAATGAAATCCTCATCCACCGGCACCTCGAAGGAGTGACCATAGAGAATCTCGTTCTCCAGCACGATCACCGGGTTGGGATCGCGGATGGCCGCGCGCATCAGCCCCAGCGCATCGGCGGCCGACCACGGCGCCACCACCTTGAGCCCGGGGCAATGAGCATACCACGAGGCATAGCACTGCGAATGCTGCGCCCCCACGCGCGCCGCGGCGCCGTTGGGGCCACGGAACACGATCGGCGACCCCATCTGCCCGCCCGACATATAAAGCGTCTTGGCGGCCGAGTTGATGATCTGGTCGATCGCCTGCATGGCGAAATTGAAGGTCATGAACTCGACAATGGGCTTCAGCCCGTTCATCGCCGCGCCCACCGCCATGCCGGTGAAGCCATGCTCGGTGATCGGCGTGTCGATCACACGCTTGGGCCCAAACTCATCGAGCATGCCTTGCGAGATTTTATAAGCGCCCTGATATTGCGCGACCTCCTCGCCCATCAGAAACACATCGGCGTCAGCGCGCATCTCGCGGCTCATGCCCTCGCGCAAAGCCTCGCGCACGGTCATGGTCCTGGTCACGCCCCAGTCTTTCTCCACCGCCGCGGGCGCATGGGTCATGGGCGCGGCGGGCAGCGGGGGCGGGGCAGGCGAAGCCGCCACCGGCGCGGGGGCCGGAGCTGCCACTGGCGCCGGCGCGGCCTGCATGGCCTCGCCGCCCATGCGCGCGATCACGGTGTTCACCGGCACGCCCTCGGTGCCTTCGGCGACCAGAATTTCGCTGAGCGTACCTTCATCCACGGCTTCCACTTCCATGGTCGCCTTGTCGGTCTCGATCTCGGCGATGACATCGCCCGACTTGATCTCGTCCCCGGCTTTTTTCAGCCATTTGGCCAGCTTGCCCTCGGTCATGGTGGGCGAGAGGGCGGGCATCAGAATATCGATCGGCATGGTCTCAGCCCTCCACGAGCACGTCGGTGTAAAGTTCGGCGGCGTCCGGCTCGGGCGAAACTTGCGCGAAATCCGCCGCCTCCTGCACAGAGAGCTTCAAGCGGTCGTCGAGCGCCTTCAGCTCGGCCTCCGTCACGCCCAGTGTCATCAGCTTGGTCTTCGCCTGATCCAGGCAATCATGCTCGGCGCGCATGCGCTGCACTTCCTCGCGCGTGCGGTATTTCGCCGGATCCGACATCGAATGCCCACGATAGCGGTAGGTCTTCATCTCCAGCAGAAACGGTCCCTTGCCGGCGCGGCAATACGCCACCGCCTCGGCCCCCGCCTGTTTCACGGCCAGCACGTCCATGCCATCCACCGACAGGCTGGGCATGCCCCAGGGCACGGCGTTGAGCGAGAGATCGCGCGAGGCCGAGGCGCGCTCGACGCTGGTGCCCATCGCGTAGCGGTTATTCTCGATGATATAAACCACCGGCAGCTTCATCAGCGCCGCCAGGTTATAGCTCTCATAAACCTGCCCCTGGTTCGAGGCGCCCTCGCCAAAATAAGTCAGGCTGACGCGGTCATTGCCGCGATACCAGTTCGAGAAGCCAAGCCCCGTGCCCAGGCTCACTTGCGCGCCGACAATGCCATGGCCGCCAAAAAACCCCTTCTCTTTCGAGAACATGTGCATCGAGCCGCCCTTGCCCTTGGAATAGCCGCCAATGCGGCCCGTGAGCTCGGCCATCACGCCCTTGGGGTCCATGCCCGCGGCCAGCATGTGGCCGTGGTCGCGATAAGAGGTGATGATCTCATCCCCCTCGCCAATGCAATGCTGCATACCCACCACCACGGCCTCCTGGCCGATATAGAGATGGCAGAACCCCGCGATCAGCCCCATGCCATAAAGCTGCCCGGCCTTCTCCTCGAAGCGGCGGATCAGCAGCATGGTTTCATAGGCTTTCAGCAGCTCGTCGCGGTCCATCGCGTCGGCGGGTTTACGGGCGGATTTTCGGCTCTTGTCCGGCGATACGGCCATGGTCGGAAGTTCCCTTTTCTCAAGGTTTTTACCTGCCCGCCTCTATGCCAGCGCCAACCTCTCATGCAAGAAAGTTTTTCAAAATCTCTCATGTTGCGCTGCGAAAAATTGAATTAACCTATAAATGGTTAAGATGTTTGATTCAACGGGAGGTAGGCGGCGGGCCGCGCAATAATATGTCGCGCGCGGCCCCGCATCCGCACGCATCCATCCCCGATGCCGGAAAAATAAACGGATTATTGGGCCGGCTTGCCGGGCGGCAGATCGATGACCAAATCGTTAGGGTCGGCGAGGTTGAGCACCGCGCGCGCCTGTTCTTCGAGCATATCCCGCTGGATGGATTGCGCCGAGAGATCGCTGATCTTGGTGGCCCATTGCTTGCGCAACTCATCGGTCGCGGCATATCGCGCCTGCGCCTGCGCCAGCTCATGGCGCTGGGTCGCCTGGGCTTCGAGCCCACTCTTGCCATGCACCGCGTTCCACCCAAAATAATAGGTGATCGCGAGAAAAATCGCCGGCGGCAGGCTCGAGCGGAGACGGGTCTTGAAACTGCGCAGCACGGAAACAGCCTTGACGTTTTTGCGACGAATGAATGGGCCCCGACTGTTGCGCGGATTTGCCCTGTTTCGCAACAGATTTTTAAGGTATTCGCATGATTTTAATGAATTTATCTCAAGTCCTCGTGCCATGATCCAGCCGTCTCGCGGGCGCGATTTCGCCGCCTTCCCGCGCGATCACCGCCGTGAGATCTGAAAGGAATGACCAGATGAGACCCCTCACACGCCTGAGCTCCCTCGCCCTGGTGGCCGGGCTCGCCTTGGCCGGTGCGCCGGCCCTGGCGCAAAACTGGCAAAATGGCGGCAATGATCACCCGTGGCAGACTCAGGGAGACGGCGATCACCATCAGCAGCAAGGCGGCCAGCCCCCGCAACGTCCGGGCGGCCCGGGCGGTGGCGACCATCCATGGCCCGGCCCTGGCGGCGGCCAGCCCCCGCAACGTCCGGGCGGTCCTGGCGGTGGCGACCATCCATGGCCCGGCCCCGGCGGCGGTCAGCCCCCGCAACGTCCGGGCGGTCCGGGCGGTGGTGACCATCCATGGCCCGGCCCCGGCGGCGGCCAGCCCCCGCAATGGCAAGGCCGCCCGGGCGGCGGCGACCATCCGTGGCCCGGCCCAGGCGGCGGCCAGCGTATGCCGCCGCAATGGCAAGGCCGCCCGGGCGGCGGCGATCAGCCGTGGCCCGGCCCAGGCGGCGGCCAGCGTATGCCGCCGCAATGGCAAGGATCCCCCGGCGGCGATCGCCATTGGCAAGGCGGCCCACCCGACTGGCGCGACCATCCGCACGGCGATTGGTATCGTGACCATGGCGGCATGCTGCCCCCCATCGCGCCGCCGCGGCCCTGGGGCGGCGGCGAGCCTTATCATGACTGGCACCATCATGGCTGGTGGGACGCCTATCATCGCTGGCACTGGTTCTTCGGCTGGGGGCCGGGCTTTGGCTATTTCGGCCCGCCGCCCGTGTGGTACCCCGACGACGACGAGGATTATTACCCCGAGCCCCCCGGTTATTATTACGGCCAGCCCACCCCGCCGCCCGTGATGGTCATGCCCGTGCCCTCCATCATCATCACCCCAGGCGGCATCTCCGTCACGCCATAACCGCCGCCGCCAGGGCGCGGCGCGGCTTCAGGGCCATTTCACCTCCGGCGGCATCGACATCAAAATCGCGTCCGTATTGCCGCCGGTTTTCAGCCCAAACATCGTGCCCCGGTCATAAAGCAGGTTGAACTCCACATAGCGCCCGCGGCGGATGAGCTGGGCCTCGCGCTCTTCGGGCGTGTAGGCTTCCGCCCAGCGTCGCCGGGCGATGGGAAAATAGCCCTCCAGAAACGCCTCGCCGACATCGCGGGTAAACGCGAAATCCGCCGCCACATCACCGGAGTCGAGATAATCGTAAAAAATCCCGCCCGCCCCGCGCGGCTCATTGCGGTGGGGCAGAAAAAAATATTCGTCGCACCACGCCTTGAAGCGCGGATAATAGGCCAGATCATGCCTGTCGCAGGCGCGGCGATAAGCGGCATGAAAGCTGGCGCCGTCTTCCTGCGCCTCATCGGTGCCGGGCTGCAAGGGCGTCAGGTCGCCGCCGCCGCCAAACCAGCCTTTGCGCGTCACGATCATGCGCGTGTTCATGTGAACCGCCGGCAGCTTGGGCGAGCGCGGATGCGCCACCAGCGAAATTCCCGCCGCCCAGAAGCGCGGATCCTCGGCCGCGCCCGGAATTTTAGCGGCGAATTCGGCCGAGAAATTGCCCTCGACCACGGAGATATTCACCCCCGCCTTCTCAAACACCGCGCCGCGCAGCACGCTCATCACGCCGCCCCCCCCGCCCGGCCGCTCCCAGCCTGTGCGCGCGAACACGGCATCGCCGCCCGCCTCGCGCTCCACTGCCTCGAATTCAGCGCAAATACGGTCGCGCAAACTGGCGAACCAGGCGGCGGCCTGGGGTTTTAGGGTCTCGTGGGTCAGGGGGGCTTGGGCATGATCAGTCATGCGCGTCATTTAACCGTTGCGCGAGCGCGCATCCACTCTTGAAATTTTCAGCCGATGCGGCTTTGCTGCATTCACGGGGGCTAACCCCTGGGGGAAACAAAAATGGCTGAAACAGCGACCACCGCAGAGGGCGCCGTTGATCGGCGTGATTTCTTGACCATCCTGGCCGGCGCCGGCGGGTTGCTGGCGTCCGCCGCCATTGCCTGGCCGTTGATCGACGCGCTCGCCCCCCATGGCGATGCCGCCGCCGGCGAGCGCATGATCGTCACCATCTCCGACATCGCCGAGAACAGCGCCATCACCGTGTACTGGGCCGGACTGCCCATCTATGTCCGCAAACTCACCGCCCAGCAGATCAGCGCCAACCAGAACACCGTCCCCTCGACCCTGCCAGATCCCGCCACCTACGCCGCGCGCGTACAGCCGGGCTATGAGAGCTTCGTGGTCGTGGTCGGGCTCAACACCGCCACGCCTTGCATGCTGGAAGGCAACGCCGCCACCGACCCGCGCGGCCCGTTCGATGGCTGGCTCAGCCCGTGCGATGGTTCAGCCTACGACCCGCTGGGCCGTGTGCGCGCGGGCCCCGCGCGCCGCAACCTCGCCATCCCGCCCTATAAATTCCTCAACGCCAACCAAATCCAGCTTGGCTGACGGAGTCCCCATGACCGATCATCCCGCCTCATCCTGGGCGCTCAGCCGCATTCCGGGTCTGGGCTGTGTCTGCCCCTGCCGGTCCACCCGTGCCAAGGGCGGGTCATATCTGGGCGCGGTGCCGTTCCTCATCGCCGTCACCGCGCTGCTGGTGCTGGCCTCGGGGGTGGTGCTGCTGGCCACCTACAATGCCCGCAGCCCGGTAGCCAGCCTGCAAATCCTCAGCCATGCCGTGCCCCAGGGCTGGCTGGTGCGAGCTTATCACGCCAGTGGCACCACGCTCCTGGCGGGGCTGGTTTATCTCGGGCTGTTTCACGGGCTGCTCACCCGCGCCTACCGCGCGCCGGGCGAATATGCCTGGATGCTGGGGGTAAAGCTGCTGGCCGTGCTGCTGGCGGCCTCGTGGTTTGGTTATGTGCTGTCCGGTGGGGCAGGGGGCTATTGGTCCTATCAGCGCGCCATGATGGCCGCGCTGCAATTCCACGGCGCGGCGCGCGGGCTGGCCTTGTGGGTATTGAGCGGCGGGCTGCCCAAGCTGCTGGTGCTGCATCTGCTGCTCGCCCTCTCAGCCGGACTGGCGCTGTGGGCGTGGCTGGCGGCGCGCGCCAAGGTGCGCGCCACACCGCCTCCTGGCGAAGCCGTTCCGTTCTATCCCTATTATGCCGCGCAATATCTGGTGGCGCTGTGTGCGCTGGGCTTTGTGGGCGCGCTGCTCATCGGGTTCTTGCCGCATCTGGGTATGCCCGCGCTCAACGCCGTGCCGGGCAGCGGGCTGAGCTTCGCCGCCAACCCGGGTCTGCCCTGGTATCTCGCCCCCCTCGGCGCGGCGGCGGGCAGTTTTCATGGCGCCTGGGGCGGCATTGGCGCGGTCATCGCCCTGGCGGTCACGCTCTACGCCGTCCCCTGGCTCGACCTTGCCCCCCCCGAAGCCCCGCCCAGCCGGCTGCATCAGGCGCTCACCTGGCTGCTCGGCGCGGTGGTGGTGGCGCTGGGCGTCGATGGCACCATGCCCGGCTGCCCGCTGGCGCCAGTGCTCGACCCGCTGCTCACCCTCTATGTGTTCCTGCATTTCCTGGTGCTGTTGCCGCTCGTCACCTGGGGGAGGGCCAAATGATGCGTCCGTTCATCCTGCCTCTGTTGGCCCTGCTTGCGGGCGCTGCCCCGGCGGCGGCGCAAACCGTTCCGTCTTTCGCCTCCAGCGGCCCACTCGGACATATAGACGCCGCCGCCGCCCAGCGCGGTTTCGCGGTCTATGAAGCCTCCTGCGCCGCCTGCCATTCGCTCAGCGCCCTGCATTACCGTGACCTCGAGGGGCTAGGGCTGACCTCCGCCCAGGTCGCGGGCATCGCGTCGGGCATCAAGCTGGCCGATGGCACCGCAGCCACGCCCGACAGCCCCTTCAAACCCGCCACCCTGCCCGCCAGCGCCTTCGGCGGCGCCCTCCCGCCCGATCTCTCCAGCATTGCCGCCCAGCGGCCGGGCGGCGCGGCTTATATTTATGCCGTGCTCACCGGCTACACCCCGGCCCCCGCTGGCATAACCCTCATGCCCAGCCATTATTACAACAGCGCCTATCCCGGCGGCCAAATCGCCATGCCCCCCCCCTTGCACGACGGCGCCGTAACCTACGCCGATGGCACGCCCTCCACCACCGCCCAGGAAGCCGCCGATGTGGCCGAATTCCTCACCTGGGCGTCCGACCCCACTCTCACCGCGCGCCACGAAATTGGCCTCCGGGCGCTGATTTTCTTTGGGTTCCTGTTCGTGCTGGCGCTGGTGCTCAAGCGCCAGGCCTGGAGCAACCAGAGCTGAGCACGCTTGACGAGCTTGCCCGCGAGGCCCGCGCCTGCACCGCCTGCCCCGACCTGCCGCTCGGCCCAGCGCCGGTCCTGCAAGTTTCGGCACAGGCGCGCGTACTGCTCATCGGCCAGGCGCCGGGCACCAAGGCCCATCTCTCCGGCCGCCCTTTCACCGACGCCTCGGGTGATCGCCTGCGCGCCTGGCTCGCCATCACCCCCGAGATATTTTACGACCCAACCAAGCTCTGCATCCTGCCCATGGGGCTATGCTATCCTGGCCGCCTGCCCAAAGGCGGAGATTGCCCGCCGCGCCCCCTCTGCGCGCCGCTCTGGCATTCGCGCTTCCTGGCCCTCATGCCCCGCATCGAGCTGGTGCTGCTGGTCGGCTCCTACGCCATCAAACATTATCTCGGCCCGGGGCTGATGACCGATCATGTCAGGCGCGGGCGGGCGGGCAAATTCTGGCCGCTGCCCCACCCAAGCTGGCGCACCGGCCATTGGGAGCGCCAAAATCCCTGGTTCACCCACGCCACCCTGCCGGCCTTGCGCGCCGAATTATGCCGCCTCACCGCGCAGTGAGGCCAGGCCGCGCAAGGCGTTGCCCTCCTCATCAAAATTCTCCGGGCTGAGCCAGGCAATCAGCGCATCGCGCCGCGCGGGCCATTCCTGCGCGGTCATCGAGAACATCGCCGTGTCGCGCTCGCGCCCCTTCACCACCATATGGGCGCGCAGCGTGCCCTCATATATAAAGCCCAGCCGCAGCGCGGCGCGGCGCGAGGCGGCATTGCGCGCATCGCATTTCCACACCAGCCGGCGGTAGCCCAGCTCATCGGCGGCGTGGCGCAGCAGCAAGAACATCGCCTCGGTGGCCGCGCGCGTGCGCTGCAGCTCAGGCCCGAACCAGATGCTGCCCAGCTCAATGGCGGCATTTCCAGGCTCGATGTTCATCAGCGAGAGCCAGCCCGCCGCCCGTCCCGTTACCACCGGGCGCACCGCCCACATGGCCATGTCGGGGCGCGCCGTATGGGCGGCCACAAACGCCTCCACCCCCGCGCGGTCCTTGAACGGGCCATAGCCCATATAGGTAAAGCTCTCTTCGGCGCCCTTGGCGGCCTCCCACAAATCCCCCACATGGCGCTTATTGATCGGCTCCAGCGTCATGCGCCCGCCTTTTATCCGCTCGCGCGAGGGCAGGGGGCGGGGCCAGCCATCCACTTCCGGGCCGATGGGCAGCGCGCTCATCCGCGTAGCCGCGCCAGGGTGGCGGTGGTCGAGTGGCCAGGCAGCAGCTCGGCCAGCGCCACGCTGCCGCCCCAGCTTTCCACCAAATCCGCCCCCACCACGGTGGCGCGGGTATAGTCGGCGCCCTTGATCAGCAAATCGGGCTTGATCTGCTTGATCAGCTCGATCGGCGTGTCCTCCTCGAACAAACACACCAAATCCACGCTCGCCAAAGAGGCCAGCACGGCCGCGCGCGCGGCTTCGGTCTGGGCCGGGCGCGTCGGGCCTTTCAGGCGCTTCACCGAGGCATCGGAATTAATGCCCACAATCAGCCGGTCGCACATGGCGCGGCATTGCTCGAGCAGATGCACATGGCCGGGATGGAGCAGATCGAAACAGCCATTGGTGAAGCCCACCTTATAGCCCCGCAACCGCCAGCGTTCGGCGGCCTCGGCGGCGGTGGCGGGTGTCACCACCTTGGCCAGCGTGCCGGTCACGGGTGATATGGCGGTCAGCAGGTCAGCGGGCCGGGCCACCGCCGTGCCCACCTTGCCCACCACAATGCCCCCGGCGATGTTGGCGAGCCGGGCGGCTTCGGGCAGCGGCACCTCCACCGCCAGCGCGGTCGCCAGCGTTGCCACCACCGTGTCCCCCGCGCCTGAAACGTCATAAACCTCCTTCGCCTCGGCGGGAAAATGATACGCCTCGTCGCGGGTCACTAGGCTCATGCCGTCCTCGGCGCGGGTGGCCAGCACGGCACCAAACTCATGGCGCTCGATCAGCGCGTGGGCGGCGGCCACCACTTCCGCGTCGGTGCCGGTGGGCATCAAGGTGGCCTCCTGCAGCTCCTTGCGGTTAGGCGTGATCACATCAGCCCCCCGGTAGAGCGAATAATCCCGTCCCTTGGGATCGACGATAATCTTGCGCCCGAGCTTTTTGGCATTGGCGATCAGCGCGCCCGCGACATCGGGGCTGAGCACGCCCTTGCGGTAATCCGAGAGCACGGTCACCGAGGTCGCGGCCATGGCATCGGTGGCGATACGGATCAGCCGCTCGGTCAGTTTCTCGGGCAGCAGCCGTGTCTCCTCGCGGTCGGCGCGCATCAAATGCTGGCCCTGGGCGATATAGCGGGTTTTCAGCGTGGTGGTGCGCCCGCCATGCACCAACAGCCAGGGCTCCACGCGCTCCTGCCCGCCCACCAGCCCGGTCAGCTCCGAGCCCGCCTGGTCATCCCCCACCACCGACACAAATGCCGCCGCGCCATCGAGGGCGATCAGGTTGCGCACCACATTGCCCGCCCCGCCCGGCATGGCGATTTCGCGCGTGACGGTAAGAATGGGCACCGGCGCCTCCGGGCTCACGCGGGTCACCTCGCCATATACGTAACGGTCGAGCATGGCATCGCCCACCACCAGCACGCTGGCACGGTTGAATTTGCGCACATGCGCGCCGAGGTCGTGAGAGGTGGAAAGGGCGGAGCCGGGCAGTGCGTCGCTGGTCATGACAAACCGCTAACCCTTCGCGCCGCTCATGGCAACGTCGTTCACGCCCCCGTCCGCGCGCGCCCGCTGGTAAGCGCGCCCAAAGCTGGCTAAATCTCTGTCCAATGACTGACCTTCCCGCTTTTCTCGATACCTCCCGTCCCGATGTCCCCGATCTTTCGGTGCCGCGCGGCGTCCTGCCCTTTTATTTGCCCAACCGCCCCGTGCGCGGCCGGCTGGTGCGGCTGGGGCCATTGGCCGCCACGCTGCTCTCGCGCCACGAGCACGCGCCCCCCGTCAAGGTTCTGCTCGGCCAGGCGCTGGCGCTGGCCGCGGCGCTGGCCACGGCGCTCAAATTCACCGGCTCCTTCTCGGTGCAGGCGCGCGGCAAGGGGCTGGTGCCCATGCTGGTCACCGACTGCACCGAAACCGGCGCCCTGCGCGGCTATGTCCGCGTCACCGACGATGCCGAAATCCCCGCTGCCGCCACCGCCCGCGACCTGCTGGGCGACGGCTATCTGGCCTTCACCGTCGATCAGGGGCTGAACAAGGAGCCCACCCAGGGCATCGTCTCCATCGAGGGCGAAAGCCTGGCCGACATGGCGGCGCATTATTTCTCCACCTCCGAGCAGCTGGGCGCCAAAATTTTCCTCGCCGCCGGCGACACTCCCCATGGCTGGCGCGCCTCGGCCTTGGTGCTCGAGCGCGTGGCCGGGGCAGGGGGCATCGACCCGGCGCTGAGTCAGGCCGAGCAGGATGATTCCTGGGCCACCGCCGCCATGCTGGCCGCCACCATCACCGAGGCCGAATTGCTCGATGACACGCTGACGCCCGAGCATCTGCTCTACCGCCTGTTCGGCGCCGAGGGTGTGGCAGCCGCCAAGCCCCGTCCGCTCTCGTTTGGCTGCCGCTGCTCGCGCCAGCGCCTGGGCGGCATCCTCGAAGGCTTCAGCACCGATGATCTCGACCACATGGCCATCGAGGGCGAGATCAAGATGACCTGCGAATTCTGTAATTTCGCCTTTTGCTTCACCCGTTCCACCATCACCGGCCGCCCCGGAGACCAAACATGACCATTGCCCCCCGCCTTGCCGCCGCCGCCCTGCTCGTCACGCTCGCCGGCTGCTCCTCCAGCCCGCCGCCCAGCTTCGCGCCGCTCGATTATTCCTATTTGCACCCCTATGTGCTCAAGGTCGCCACGCTGAACGTGGTCAATAACTACACCCCCGGCCCGGATGCCCAGCCGGTCCTGAACAACGACCCCGTCTCGCCCGCGGCCACGCTCCAGGCCATGCTTCAGCACCGTCTGGTCGCCTCGGGCGATCCGGGCACCGGCACCGTCACCGTGCAAAACGCCTCGATCACCGAGACCAACGGCATGCTGAGCGGCACCATGACCGTCGATATCAACCTGCAAGGCCCGCGCGGCGCCACCGGCTTCGCCGAGGCCAGCGTCTCGGCCACCGAGCAGGCGCCCGATGACCTGACCAGCGCCGACGGCCAGACCGCCCTCTACCATCTGACCAAACATCTGATGGACCTGATGAACGTCCAGCTACCCTACCAGCTCCAGCACAGCCTGCGCGCCTGGATCTCCTGGACCAACCCGCAGGCCGGTGGCTTGGCCACGGGCGGCGCCATGGGGGGCGTCATTCAGGCCACCCCGCTCACCACGCCCGCCGGCGATGCGACCACCCCCGCCGCCCCGGTCACTGGCGGCCAGCCGCCCGCGGGCGTGCTGGGCGTGCTGCCGGTCACGGGCAACGGCCAGTGAGCCCGTCCCGCCTCATCCCCCTCACACCGGGCGAGGCGCCAGCCTGGGAGCCGGTGCCCGCCGCCAAGCTGGTCGCGGGCCAGCCCCAAACGCGCACCACCATGCTCTACGCCAACGAGGCCGAACGGCTTTACGTTGGCGAGTGGGAGGCCACGCCCGGCAAATGGCGGATCTCTTACACCGAGTGGGAATCCATGCAGATTCTGGAGGGCCGCTGCATCATCGAGGGGGATGACGGCGCGCGCCTCGAGGCTGGGCCGGGCGACCGATTCGTGATCGAGCCCGGCTTCACCGGCACCTGGGAAGTGGTGAGCCAGATGCGCAAATCCTGGGTGATCCGCGAATAGCGGGCATCAAACCCTTGACGACTCCCTCCCGCGCCGCTAGAGCGCACCCTTCAACGTACACATTTTGTTTCGGACACCATGGCCAATATCGCATCCGCTGAGAAACGCATCCGTCAAACCGCCAAGCGCACCGCGCGCAACAAGGCGCGCAAGTCGCGCGTCCACACCTTCGTCCGCAAGGTCGAGGAAGCGGTCGCTTCCGGCAAGAAGGAAGACGCCCAGACCGCGTTCCGCGCCGCTCAGGTTGAGCTGCAGCGCGCCGCCGGCAAGGGCGTGCTGAAGGCCAATGCCGTGTCGCGCAAGATCTCGCGCCTCTCGGCCGCCGTGAAGGCCGTCGCCGCCTAAAAGGCGCATTGCCCGGAAGCTTTTCTCCGGTCGCAAAAATTAGACGATATCTCGCCGCCGTCACTCAACTGCAAATGCAGAGTGGCGGCGGTTTTCGTCGTCTGGTGTTCATGAAGCCAGGTCAATAAACCCTAAACGCCCGATTCATAAAGTTGTGGATAATTTTAGCGTTGATTTTGCTGGATTATTCCCGTGATTCAGAGGGTTGTCCGCCCCTGTGGACGAATCGGGCGCTTGCGCCTGGGGGGGATTTCGCCGTAACTTGTTCCCTCAACATGCACCGACCTTGTGTCTAATAAATGAGAAGAACGAAGCCTTAACAGGGCTTTTTTCTTTGCGGGGTCGGTCGTGCCGCAGGGTGGGCTAAAATGGGAAGTTGGGTCATGAGCCTGGAGAGGGCGTCTAAGCGCGAGAGCGAATTTGAGCCGATGGCGTCTCTGGGTGACAACCACCTGGCCGAGGCATGGGCGCGCGTGCGCGCCCGCCTGCTGGCCGAGGTGGGTGAGGTCGAGTACCGCACCTGGCTCAAGCAGGTCACGCTCTCGGGTCTGAACGGCGATGAGCTGGTGGTCACCCTGCCCACGCGCTTTCTGCGCGACTGGGTGAACAAGGAATATGGCGAGCTGATCACCGCCTTCTGGCAGGCCGAGAACGGCGCCGTGCGGCGGGTGGAGTTCCGCACCGCCCCCGCCGCGGCGCGCGGCAACGCGCCCAGCCTGGCCGAGCCCGCCGCCGCCCCGCTCACCGCCCCGCCGGCGGCGGCCAAGCCGGAAGGCTCGTCGGCCCCGCTCGACCCGCGCTTCACCTTTGAAACCTTCGTGGTCGGCAAACCCAACGAATTCGCCTATGCCTGCGCGCGCCGCGTGGCCGAAGCCCCGGCCTCGGCCGGCTTCAACCCGCTATTTCTCTATGGCGGGGTAGGCTTGGGCAAAACCCACCTGATGCACGCCATCGCGTGGGAGCTGTCCACCAAACAGCCCGGCCGCGCGCCGGTTTCGGTCGCCTATATGTCGGCCGAGAAATTCATGTACCGCTTCATCAACGCGCTGCGCTCGCAATCCACGCTCGAATTCAAGAACGAGCTGCGCAGCGTCGATGTGCTGATGATTGACGATCTCCAGTTTCTCATCGGCAAGGATAATACCCAGGAAGAATTCTTCCACACCTTCAACGCCCTGGTCGATGCCGGCAAGCAGATCGTGGTCTCGGCCGACAAATCCCCCTCCGATCTCTCGGGGCTGGAAGACCGCCTGCGTACCCGGCTCGGCTGCGGCATGGTGGCCGATCTGCACGCCACCACCTTCGAGCTGCGCTACTCCATCCTCGAAGCCAAGGCCCAGCGCGCCGGGGTGGATGTGGCGCCCAAGGTGCTCGAATTCCTGGCCCGCAAGATCACCTCCAACAACCGCGAGCTTGAAGGCGCGCTCAACCGCCTGGTTGCCCACGCCAATCTGTTCAACCGCCCGCTCACCCTCGAAACCGCCCACGAAGTGCTGCACGACGTGCTCAAGGCCCATGACCGCAAGATCTCCATCCAGGAGATCCAGAAGCGCGTGTGCGAGCATTATAATATACGCATCGCCGAGATGTCCTCGGCCCGGCGCGCGCGCAACATCGCCCGCCCGCGCCAGGTGGCCATGTATCTGGCCAAGCAGCTCACCTCCAAGTCGCTCCCCGATATCGGCCGCCATTTTGGCGACCGCGACCACACCACCGTCATGCACGCGGTCAACCGCATCACCCAGCTCATCGCCGAGGATGCGGCCTTTGCCGAGGATGTCGAGCTGCTCAAGCGCACGCTTGAAAACTAACTCATTAAAATTGTTGAAAAAATTTTTTGGCCGTCGCGTTTTTTGAAAAAGGGACGGAAATCGTGGGAGGCTTTTTGAAAAAAGCCCCCACACCCCCAAAAACTTTCAATAGCTTATCGCGCCGGGCCGGTCTTTGCAGGCCCCCAAACCCTTGCTACGCTGGTGCACGAGTCGATGCCCGGGCACGATTCGGTCTTTAAAAAAGAATCGGTTTGAGGGTAGCATGAAATTCAAGGCCGATCGCGCCACGCTGATCAAGTCTCTGGCCCATGTGCAAAACGTGGTCGAGAAGCGCAACACCATTCCCATTCTCGCCAACGTGCTGCTCAAAGTGGCCGATGGTAAACTCACCATCGCCGCCACCGACCTCGAAATCTCGGTGGTCGAGGAAGTGGCCGCCGAAATTTCGCGTGAAGGCGCCATCACCGTCCCCGCCGCGACACTCTATGAAATCGTGCGCCGCCAGCCCGACAATGCCGTCATCGAGCTCGACCATCCGGGCGGCGACGCACCGCTCGCCCTGCGCGCCGGGCGCTACGCCACCAGCCTCGTCGCCCTTTCGGTCGATGAATTCCCCAAGCTCGATGCCGGCAAGCTCTCGCATCATTTCGTGGTCTCCGCCGCCGAGCTGCGCGGCCTGATCGACCGCACGCGCTTCGCCATCTCGACCGAGGAAACACGCTACTACCTCAACGGCATCTATCTTCACGCCATCGAGGGCGATGCCGGCCCGGTGCTGCGCGCGGTGGCGACCGATGGTCACCGCTTGGCGCGCGTGGAAGAGCCGCTGCCCGCCGGAGCCGCCGGCATGCCGGGCATCATCATCCCCCGCAAAACCGTCAATGAGCTGCGCAAACTGCTCGATGAAGCCTCGGGTGAAATCGAAATCGCCCTCTCCGAGACGCGCATCCAGTTCACCATCGGCGACCTCAAGCTCACCTCCAAACTCATCGACGGCACGTTCCCCGACTATGACCGCGTCATCCCCCGTGGGAACGACAAGATCCTGCGCGTCGATAAAAAAGATTTCAACGACGCGGTGGGCCGTGTGTCGGCGATTTCCGCCGAGAAACACCGCCCCGTGAAACTCTCGCTGGCGAAAGACCTGCTGGTCATTTCGGCAGCCTCCGCCGAGCAAGGCTCCGCCGCCGAGGAGCTGGGCGGCGATCTGGTCGATTACCAGTCCGGCCCGCTCGAAATCGGCTTCCAGGCGCGCTATTTGTCCGATGTCACCGACCAGATCAAAGGCAAGGTCGAATTCGTCTTCGCCGACGGCGCCGCCCCCACCCTGGTCCGCGACCAAGACGACAATTCCGCCGTCTACGTGCTCATGCCCATGCGGGTTTAAGCAAGTATGTGGGGGCTTTTTGAAAAAAGCCCCCACACCCCGCAAAAACTTTTGCAAATTAGGGCGCGCCCCCCACTTGCCCAGGGGCAATCATGCTCACCCGCCTCACCCTCACCGATTTCCGTTCCTATCCCGCGCTGCGCTTCGCGCCCGGCGCGCGCGTTAATCTGTTCACCGGCCCCAACGGCTCGGGCAAAACCAATTTGCTCGAGGCGCTCTCGCTGCTGGTGCCTGGCCGGGGCTTGCGGGGGGCGAAAGTCTCCGAGCTGGCCCGCCGCGGGGCCGATGCCAGCCATGGCTGGGCCGTCGCCGCGCGGTTCGATGATGGGCTGGAAATCGGCACGGCCCAGGCCGAAAATGCCCCCGAGCGGCGTGAATTCCGCCTCAACGGCGTCAAGCCGCGCGCCCAGGCCGAGGTGGCCGAGCAGCTCGCCGCCGTCTGGCTCACCCCGCAAATGGACCGGCTGTTCACCGACCCGGCCTCCGCCCGCCGCAAATTCCTCGACCGTCTGGTGATCGCCCTCGAGCCCTCCCATGCCCGCGCGATCGCCGCGTTCGAGAGCGCCTCGGCCCAGCGCAACCGCCTGCTGGCCGAGCGCCCCGACCCCACCTGGCTGAACAGCCTTGAAGACACCATGGCCCGCCACGCGGTGGCCGCCACGGCCGCGCGCCTCGCGCTCATCCGCCAGCTCAACACCGCCCTCGAAGGCGGCGCCGCCGACCCGTTCCCCCGCGTCACGCTCGGTCTGGCGTGCGCCATCGCCGCCCGGCTCGAAACCCATCCCGCCATTGTGGTCGAAGATGGGCTGCGCGACGCACTCGCCCGTGCCCGCCCGCAAGATTGCGCCGCCCGCGCCGCCACGCTCGGCCCCCAGCGCGCCGATTTCCTGCTGACCGACAGCGCCTCCGGCCGCCCCGCCGCGCTTTCCTCCACGGGGCAGCAAAAATCCATGCTCATCGGCGTGGTGCTGGGCCATGCCACCCTGGTCGGTCGCCTGCGCGCCGCGCCGCCGCTGCTGTTGCTCGATGAGCCGCTGGTCCATCTCGACGAAGCCCGGCGCGCCGCCCTCATCGCCGCGCTCAACGCCTCGCCCGCCACCGCTTTCCTCACCGGCACCGATTCCCCGCCCTTCGCCGGCCTGGACGGCGCCTGTTACATCGTCGCCGAAAGCACTATACAGCCCGCATGAACATTCTGCTCCTGGGCGATCTGCTCGGCCGCGTCGGCCGCGAGGCCGCGCTCAAACACATCCCCGAGCTGCGCGCCGCGCTCAAGCTCGATTTCGTGGCCGTCAACGCCGAGAACGCCTCCCACGGCTTCGGGCTTGGGCCCGACATGGCCGATGCCCTGTTCAAGGCCGGGGCCGATGTCATCACGCTCGGCAACCATGCCTGGGACCGCAAGGAAATCATCCCCTACATCGCCAGCCAGCCCCGCCTGCTGCGCCCGCTCAATTTCCCGCCCGGCACGCCGGGGCAGGGGGCTTGCGTGGTGGCCCTCCCCGATGGCCGCAAGGTGCTGGTCGCCCAGGCCATGGGCCGGCTGTTCATGGACCCCCTGGACTGCCCCTTCCGCGGCACCGATGAGCTGCTGTCGCGCCACAAGCTCGGCGTCACCGTGCAGGCCATCCTCCTCGACATCCACGCCGAAGCCAGCTCCGAGAAAATGGCCTACGCCCATGCCTTCGATGGCCGGGTAAGCAGCGTCACCGGCACCCACACCCACATCCCCACCGCCGACCACCAGGTGCTTCCCGGCGGCACCGCCTATGCCTCCGATCTCGGCATGTGCGGCGATTATGATTCGGTCATCGGCATGAACAAGGCGCCGGCCCTGGGCCGCTTCATCCGCAAGCTGCCGGGCGATAAATTAAGCCCCGCCGAAGGCCCCGCCACGCTGTGCGGCGCCTTCGTGCAAACCGACGACGCCACCGGCCTGGCCAAACGCATCGCGCCCGTGCGCCTTGGCGGCCGTCTGGCCCAGGCGATGCCGGCCCTGTAAAATACAAAATCCCAAGCTTTTCACCCGGCGTTAAGCCGCCCATGGCAAGCTGCCTCTCCAAACGGCAGTTCGCTTGTCCCGGGGGTTTGATGTCGGCGCTGATCTTGGAGCTTAAACAAGGCGAATCGATGATTTTGAACGGCGCGGTGATTCGCTTCAAAACCCGCACGCGGCTGGAGCTGAACACCCAGGCGCGGTTTCTGTTCGGCAAACAGATCATGCGTGAGGAAGACGCCGCCACCCCCGCCCGGCGGGCCTATTTCGCGCTTCAACAAGCCTATGTCGGCGCCGAGGATGAGCGCCCGGCGGCGCTCACCACCGCCCGCCAGCTCATCACCAGCTTCCGCGACCACGCCCCGCCCGAGCACCACCCCGAATGGAACGCGCTGCTCAAAGCCTCGGAAACCGATGCCGGATTCGAAGCTCTCAAACTCGCCCGCCAGATGATCCGCGCCGAGGATTTCGCCACCAAGCCGCTCGACGCTCATTAAACCCAGGTCGCCTCCCCCTGATCGACCCAGGCTGAACCATTCTCTACCCCCGGATTTCCTCCAGCCGGTCGAGCACGGCGGCCACGCTATCCACCACCTCAAACAGCCCGCGCACCTCGGGTCTGGCAAACCCGCGCGCGATCGTCTCTTCGATCATGCGCACAAAATTCTGCGCCCAGCCCAGCACATCCACCAAAATAATCGGCTTGGCGTGCTGGCCCAGCTGCTTCCAGGTCAGAATTTCGATGGTTTCATCAAAAGTTCCCAACCCGCCCGGCATCACCACAAACGCATCCCCGAGCGCGAACAGCCGGCGCTTGCGGGTGTGCATCGAGTCGGTGACGATGAGCTCCGTCAGCCCATGATACTCCACCTCTTTCTGGCGCAGAAAATCAGGAATAATCCCCACCGCCTCGCCACCCGACTCAAGCACGGCGCCCGCCGTGGTGCCCATGAGCCCGACATTGCCGCCCCCAAACACCAGCCGCATGCCCCGGTCCGCCAGCCCCGCGCCCAGTGCCAGGGCGGCGTTTTTATAGGTTTCGTCCCCCCCAAATGATGCCCCACAAAACACGGTGACGGAAAAACGCCCCATAATGCCCTGCCTTCGCTTCCAGTTCGGCCCTGTTCGTGGCAGGCTAGGGGTGAGATGGCAAGCGATCAACTTCCCCCCGACTATTCTTCCCCGGCCTCTTCCAGCCCGGCCGCGCCGGCTGGCGGGCCCGCTCACCAGGGCCAGGGTCATCCCAGCCCCGCACAGCCCGCGCCCGCTCCCCGGCGGGGCGGTATCAATTTGCTGCGAATCGCGGCGGCCGTGCTCATCCTGCTGGGTCTCGTGGTGGTGGGCTGGCAGTTGCGCCGCCCACAAGCCCCGGCGCCCACGCCAACCACCGCCGCCGCCCCGGCGCCCGCCGCACCCACTGGCCCCGCCGCGCCCAGCTTCGATGTCGTGCGTGTCGATCAGCAGGGCAACACCGTCATCGCCGGCCGCGCCGCGCCCGGCGCCGCCATCACCATCCTCGATAACGGTAAGCCACTCGGCACCGTCACCGCCGATCATCAAGGCGCCTTCGTGTTCCTGCCCGCCAGCCCGCTGGCCGTAGGCTCGCACGACATCACCCTCTCCGCCGTGCTGCCTAATGGCCCAACCCTGACCAGCACCCAGAGCGCCGAGGTCAGCGTGCCGGCCAATGGCGGTCAGGTGCTCACCGTGCTGTCGGGGCCAAACGGCTCGCAGGTGCTCTCCGGCCAGGGCCCGGCGGCTGGCGCGCTCGCCCTCGGCGCGGTCGATTACGACACCAAGGGCCATGCCATTTTCGCCGGCACCGCCCCGGCGGGCGCCACCGTCTCGCTGCATCTGGGCAATACGCTGCTCGGCACCGCCAAGGCCGATGAATCGGGCCATTGGCACATTGCCGCCCCCACGCCCGCCGCGCCCGGCATGCTCGTCGTCACGGGCGAAACGGCCTCAGGCAGCATCCTGCCGCCCGTCACCCAGCCCTTCGCCCCCGAGGCCCTGGCCCAAGCCTTCGCCAACGGTCAGGTGATCATCGTGCCCGGTGACAATCTGTGGCTGATCGCCCGCCATATTTATGGCAACGGCCTGATGTACACCCTCATCTACACGGCCAACTCGTCGCAGATCCACGATCCCAATCTGATCTTCCCGGGCCAGACCTTCGTGCTGCCCAAACCAAAAGGCTGAGTTCCATGGACATTGTCGAGAGTATCAAATCGGTGCTGAGCCCGCCGCACCGCGCGGGCTATCCGTTCATTGGCGGCGGCATCGCGGTCGCCGTTCTGGGCCTGCTCATCTGGCATCCCCTGGCTTGGCTCGGCCTCGCCTTCGCGGTGTTCTGCCTGTATTTCTTCCGCGACCCCGACCGCATCCTGCCGCCCCGCGCCAACGTGTTCGTGGCCCCCGCCGATGGCTTGGTGGTCTCCATCGAGCAAGCGGTGCCCCCGCCCGAGCTGGGCTTCGAGACCGCGCCGCTCACCCGCGTCGCCATTTTCCTCTCGGTGCTCGATGTGCACGTCAACCGCGCGCCGATCGCCGGCGTGGTCGAGAAAATCGCCTACCATCCGGGGCTGTTCCTCAACGCCGCCGAGGACAAGGCCTCCGATGACAATGAGCGCAATTCCCTGCTCATGCGCCTGGAAAACGGCGCGCGCATCGCGGTGGTGCAAATTGCCGGGCTGATCGCGCGGCGCATTTTGTGCGAGGTGCGCGAAGGCCAGACCCTGGCGGCCGGCGAGCGCTTTGGCATCATCCGCTTCGGCTCGCGCACCGATCTGTATCTCCCCCCCGGCGCCACGCCGCTGGTGGCGGTCGGCCAGCGGATGATCGGCGGCGAGACGGTGATCGCCGAGCTGCCCGCCAGCACCGCCCCGGCCCCCGTTGAGCCGGACGAGGACGACACCCCCGTAGACCCGCCCTCTGACGCGCCATGACCGTTCGTCGCCTGCCGCGCCGGAACCGTTTCTCCGGCCAAAGCTTCAACCGCATGCTGCCCAACATGATGACCCTGCTGGGCCTGTGCATCGGGCTCTCGGCCATCCGCCTGGGGCTCAATGACAGGTTCGGCGCCGCCGTCATCGCGCTTGCCGTCTCCGCGGTCATCGATGGGCTGGATGGCCGCCTGGCCCGCCTGCTCAAAGCCACATCGCGCTTCGGCGCCGAGTTCGACAGCCTGGCCGATTTCCTCTGTTTTGGCGTCGCCCCCGCCTTGCTGCTCTATATGTGGTCGCTGCAAAGCTGGGGCGCGGTCGGGTTTTTGCCGCCGCTGATGTACGCCTCCTCCATGGCGCTGCGTCTGGCGCGGTTCAACGCCGCGCTCGATTCAGCCCCCAAGGCGGCCTTCGCCTATAATTTCTTCACCGGCGTGCCCGCGCCCGCCGGTGCCGGCCTGGCGCTGTTCCCGCTGTTCATTGGGCTTGAGGCCGACCAGCTCCACCTCTCCTGGCTGCACAGCCTGGCGGCATTTCCGCTGTTCACCGGCGCGGTGCTGGTGGCGGTGGCGGGCTTGTGCGTGTCCACCTTGCCGGTGTGGAGCTTCAAGAACTTCAAGGTGCCGGCCAGCAGCGTGCTGCCGGTTCTGGTGGGCGTGGTGGTGCTGGCCGCGGCCATTTTCGCCGACCCGTTCGGCGCCGGCGTCCTGCTCGACATTGGCTATATCGCCATGCTGCCCTTCTCCCTGCAAAGCTATCGCAAGCTCGCGCGCGAGGCCGAACAGCGCCGCGCCGCTGCCGAACAAGCCGAACCCGCCACCTGAGACCCCCGCCTTCAAGGGGCCAAAATCACGAGGCGCCGGTGCGGTGCGCGCTGCTGGACTGGTTTTTTTGAGATGAAAAACAGCCCAGCACCGCGCACCGCCCGGCGGCCTACTCAATCACATCCGCCACAGGCCGGTCGCCGCCAGTCACCATCTCGGTGTGCCACCTGCCATCCGCGCTCTGAAACTCGATGACCCGTCCCTCGCCTGGCACATTCTGTTCCCGCGCCACCCGCCGCGCCGCCTTCAGCGCCGCCTCGCGGGTCGGAAAACTCTCTGAAAACACGCCATCGAACGTATAAGCCCAGCCGCCATCATGCGGCGTGACGCGATAATGAACGAGGCTCATCTGCGCGCTCCTCATCAGGTGATGGCCGTGCGGCCGGTCCCCACGGCAATGGGTAATATACCCCTCGCGCGCAGTGCGCGCCAGTCACATGTCACGTTCGCGCGGGCAACGCCCCGGCCTGTCCGGTAAAAGCGCGCTCGAACGCCGCCGCGCTCATCGGCCTGCCAAAATAAAATCCCTGCCCCTCGGCACAGCCCTTGGCGGCCAGCCGCCGCGCCTGGGTCTCGGTCTCAATCCCCTCGGCGGTCACCTCCAGCCCCAACTCGCCGGCAAGCCGGATCACGGCGCGCACAATCGCCGCCTCGGCGGCATTGTCACACATCAGCTGGGTAAAGCTGCGGTCGATCTTGAGCCGCGAAACCGGGTAGCGCGTCAGCATGGAGAGCGAGGCGAAGCCCGTGCCATAATCATCAAACGCCACGCCCACCCCGCGCGCGCGCAGCGCCTTCAGCGGCCCCGCCACGTCATCCTCATGGCGCAGTATAATCGTCTCGGTAATCTCAATTTCCAGCGCCGCCGGGGGCAGGGCGGTCTTGGCCAGCGCCGCTTCCACCCAGGCGGCGAGCGTACCGCTCCTGAACTGCGCGCCAAACAAATTCACCGCCATCCTGAAATCCGGGTTCAGTGTGGCGCGCCAGCGCACCGCCTGCGCGCAAGCGGCTTCAATCACCCACGCGCCCACGCGGGCGCCCAGCATGCCTTCTTCCAGCGCGTCCAGAAACTTGGCGGGCGTGAGCAGCCCGTGGCGTGGGTGGCGCCAGCGCAGCAACGCCTCCGCACCGGTCAGGGCGCCATCGGCCAGCCGCACCAGCGGTTGGTAAAAAATCTCGAATTCCCCCTCCTCCAGCGCCTGGCGCAGCTCTTCGTCGCGGCGCACCCGGCCTTGGGCCATGTCGCGCAGTTCGGTGCTGAACACCCGTGCGCAATGGCGCCCCTCGGCCTTGGCTTGGTAGAGTGCCAGATCGGCATGGGCATAAAGCTGCTCCGCCTCGCCGCCATGCAACGGGCCAAGGGCAATGCCAATACTCGCCCCGGCATTCACCGTCTGGCCATCGATCAGCACGGGCTGTGAAAGCTCGTCAATCAGCCGTTCCGCCGCGCTCCTTGCTTGGGCAGCAGTGCTCACGCCCGCCAGCAGCAGCGCGAATTCATCGCCGCCCAGCCGCGCGGCATCGTCATGCTCGCGTGCCGAGGCGCGTATCCGCCCCGCCAGGGCGATCAGCACCTCATCGCCCGCGCCATGGCCGAGCGTGTCGTTGATAAACTTGAACCCGTCGAGGTCGATCAGCAGCAGCGCCACCGGACGGTGGGCGCGCAGCGCCTCGGTCAGCCGCGCGCGCAGCGCGTCGCGGTTGAGCAGCTGGGTCAGCGTGTCCTGCTGGGTTAGCTGATAAAGCCGCGCCTCCTGCGCGTCGCGCTCGGCCATGTGCTGGCGCACGGCCGCCATCTCGGCCCGGCGCGCCCGGGTGCTGCCCAGCCAAAGCTGCGTGACATTGAACGTGAAATAAGCCCCGCCCAGCAGCAGGCTGGTGAACACCAGCATCGGCGGCGTCACGGCATCGCCGATGCTCATGAACGGCAGCGCGGTGGCATATAGCAGCGGCGGCAGCGAGAGCGCCACCGCTCCGGCCGGGCAGCCAATGGTCGAGAGCACGGCGTTCGAGGCCGTGGCGGTGATGAAATACACCGCCATCACCTGCCCCCACGGGCCGAATATATGCACCAGCAGCGGCACGGGGGCGCAAAACACCAGCGAATTGGTAAACATCAGCGCCAATATCGCCCGGCGCGCGCGTGGTGCCTCGGCGCGCGCGGGCTGTTCGCCGAACCAGCGTGCCTCCATCAGCTGCAACGCGCCATAAAGCGCGCCGTAGCCAGCCATCAGCGCCCAGCCCAGCGCGGGGCCAAGGGTGAGCGTAATCACCGTCACCGCCCCCAGCCGCACCATCAGCTGGCGGCGGCGCAGCCGTAGCATATCGGCCAGGCTTGCCTTGTCGCTGGTCAGCATCATGTGCATTGTCGCGGCCGCGTCTCCGTGTCTCTGGTGGTCCGGCGCTCCCGCCTTTCACAACAACGCCAGCGTATCGGCGCCCCGGCCCGCTACCACGGGCATTTGCCAAATACCCTGCCACGCGCGCCCCCTGGCCGCAAGTTTAATGGGAATTGTGTTAATATGAGATGATCGGAGGTTGATAACCACCCGCCCCCGCCGGGGGCTGCGCCAGGATCGATCTTGGGCTAGTATTCCGATCCTGAAATCCATAGGATTTCAGGATAATGTTCTAACTCTTTGTTTAAGCGAGCAACTTTATCCAATCAAATGATTCCATTTGATTGGATGTCGCTCTAGGGCCGTTGAATGCAGGAGGCGCGGATGAATATCGGTCTGATCGTGGCGGCGGGGCGGGGATATCGCGTGGGCGGGCCGTTGCCCAAGCAATATCTGCCTTTGGCGGGCGAGCCCATCTTGCGCCACACCATTCGCGCGCTCACCCGCCATCCCGGCATCGATGCCGTGCAGGTCGTCATCCACCCCGACGACGTGCCCCTGTACGAAGACGCCACCAGCGCCCTCGAAAAACTCCGCCCCGTGCTGTTTGGCGGCGCCGAGCGGCAGGATTCCGTGCGTCTCGGGCTCGAGGGGCTGGCCGGTCTCAAGCCCCGCACCGTGCTCATTCACGATGCCGTGCGCCCCTTCGTCTCGGCCCCGGTCATCAGCGCCGTGCTCGAGGCACTCGGGCGCATTCCCGCCGCGCTGGTCGGCGTGCCGCTGGCCGATACGCTCAAACGTGTCGAGGAAGGGGTCGTCACCGCCACCGTGCCGCGCGCCGGGCTGTGGCGCGCCCAAACGCCCCAGGGCTTCCGCTACGCCGACATTCTGCGCGCCCACCGCCATGCCGTCCACAGCGCCCCGGGGGTCGATTTCACCGACGACGCCATGATCGCCGAACATGCCGGTTTGCGCGTCGAAATGGTGCCGGGGTCGGAGGATAATTTCAAAATCACCACCGCCGCCGACCTCGCCCGCGCCGAAACCATGCTCCAATCCGCCTGACCCCCGCTTGGCAGGCGCCGCGCCCGCCGCTATAGACAGGCACGGTTCGCGGGTGTGGTGGAACTGGTAGACGCGCCGGACTCAAAATCCGGTTCCAGTAATGGAGTGTCGGTTCGATTCCGACCACCCGCACCATTTTCTAAGCCAAGCGCCTCACATATCGCCCGCCGCGGAGATAGAATTTTGGCCAAACCAGCAAGCATCATGGGTCTTTCAACGGTCTGGCGTATGGCGGCGGCGATTTTTGGCCGCCGCGCCGGCACCGAAGAGCCGCCCCACGAGGTGCTGGCCCGCCAAAGCGGCATTGAAATCCGCCACTATCGCGCCCGCCTTGCCGCCGAAACCACGGTGCCCGGCACCGAGACCGAGGCGCGCTATGAAGGCTTCCGCCGTCTGGCCGGCTATATTTTCGGCGCCAATCAGGGCAACGCCACCATCGCCATGACCGCCCCCGTTGCCCAGAGCGCCGAGTCCATCGCCATGACCATGCCGGTCGCCCAAGCCCCCGCGCGGGATGGCGCCTGGGTCATCCGGTTTTTCATGCCCGCCAGCCACAATTTGGCATCCCTGCCGCGCCCCAACGACCCGCTGATCACCCTGGTCGAGGTGCCCCCCGAAACCTATGCGGTGCTGCGCTTCGCCGGGCGGCCAACCCCCGCGCGCCTCGCCCGCGCGGCGGCATCCCTGAGCGCGGCATTGCAGTCCGGCCCCTGGCGGGCGCAGGGCGTGCCAACCGCATGGTTCTACGACCCGCCCTGGACCCTCCCGCCCTTCCGGCGCAACGAGGTGGCCGTACCCGTGGCGCGCGCCACCGCTGCGGCGGGTTAGCGAAAAGAGGCTATTCCCCTACCACGTTAATGGCATCCATGCCAGCCGCCAGCGCGGCCAGCGCGTCCTCGCGGCTCACCCCAATGCAGCCTTCGGTGGGCGTATAGCCGGGCGGCGCGACATGGAAAAAAATCGCCGAGCCGCGCCCGGGCGTAATGGGGCCGAGATTCCAGTCGAGCACCCCGATCAGGTCATAACGCTCGTCCTCGCGCCACAACAGCTCGTGGCTGGCGCCAAAAGGCAGCTTCACCAGCCGGTTATAGTCCGGGTTGGCGGGGTCGTCGCACCAGGCATCCTGGGTCGAGAGCGGCACCATCGGCACGCTGGCCTTTGGCCGGCCGGCAAAGCGGTCGGGGCGGTAGAACACCCGCACCAGCCGCATCAGCGCCTTGGGCGTGGCGCCGTCGCCCTCGCGTTTCAAATCCCCCGCGATCACGCCCCGGCGCCCGCAGCAGGCGCGCAGCACCAACCCCGCCCCCGCCAGCATGCCGCGATTATACATGAATTCAGCCAAGCCAATGCCCAAAGCGTTTCGCCTTGGTCTCCAAATATGAATCGTTCACCCCGTTGGGCGCGAATTCATGCGCCACACGCTCAACAATCTCGATACCACAGGCGGCAAGCGAGCTAAGCTTGGCCGGATTATTGGTCAGCAGCCGGATCCGCGCAATCCCAAGCCCGCGCAGCATCTGGGCGGCGATATGGAAATTGCGCTCATCGGCCTGCCAGCCGAGCGCCTTGTTGGCGTCGAGCGTATCGAGCCCGCGATCTTGCATCGTATAAGCGCGCAACTTGTTGATCAGCCCGATCCCGCGCCCTTCCTGGGCGAGATAGAGTACCACCCCGGCGCCCTCGCGCCCCATGCGGGCAATGGCGCCCTGCAATTGCGGCCCGCAATCGCAGCGCAGGCTGCCCAGCAAATCGCCCGTGAAACATTCCGAGTGAATGCGCACCAGCGGCGCCTCCAGCCGCTCGGGCTCGCCCACCACAATCGCCATATGCTCAATGCCCTGATCGAGCGCGCGGAAGGCAACCAGCCTGGCATCGCGCGCGGCATCCAGCGGCACCGGCACCTCGGCCACGCGCGTGAGCGACGCGGCGAGGTTGAGCGGATAAGCCCCCAGATCATGCGCCGGCACGGTCAGCAGGTCGGCGCCCTCGCGCCGCTGCGCCCAGCCCGGCTTCACGCGCGCCACCACCATGGCGGGCAACAGCCTTGCCAGTTTAGCCAGGGTCAGCGCGGCCTCGGCCTCCTCGGGCGCGCTGCTCAGCTCGAATTCGGGCAAAATCTGCTCAAGCGTCGGGTCGGCGGCGCGTTTGAGCGTCTCGGCGTCAATCAGCGGCCGGGCCAGCTTCAGCGCCACCACCGCCGCGCTTTCGGGCGCCACACCCTGCGGCATCACCGCCTCGGCGCGCGAGCGGGCCAGCAGCAGCTTGGGCGTTCCCTCCGAGAGCAAATCAATCAGCCGCAACCCTTCCGCGCCCACCGTCTCGGCGGGGGCGATGATCAGCGGATGTTTGGCGGCCAGCACCACCGGCACGCCGCGCCTGGCATCGGCCACCGCGCGGTGCACCGCGCGGGTGCGGGGTGTGCCCAGCGGGCTTGCCTGGGTTTGGATCGTCTCGATCATGGAGCCTCACATAGGGCGCCCCGCCCGGCTTGGCCAGAGCGGAGAAGGACGCGGGGTGGCGCGGTACTGACAGAAGGGTAAAATACACGTATAGGTGAGCGAGGAGGCCGAAGGAGAAGCTTATGTCTGGTCAACGTCCCTTGCTGGTGGTCGATGACGATGACGCCCTGCGCACGGCGCTCATCGAGCAGCTGGTGCTGGAGGGTGAATTCGCCCCCGATGAAGCCAATTGCCTCGCCATGGCCGAGAAAAAACTCACCGCCGGCAAGAGCTACGACGCCGTGATCCTCGATGTCGGGCTGCCCGATGGCGATGGCCGCGAATTCTGTCGCAAGCTGCGCGACAAGGGCCTCAAAATGCCCATCATCATGCTCACCGGCGTCACCGAGGAGACCGACATCGTCCGCGGGCTCGATGCGGGGGCCAATGATTACGTGGCCAAACCCTTTCGCGTCAACGAGCTGTTCGCCCGCCTGCGCGCCCAGCTGCGCAGCTTCGAAACCTCCGAGGACGCCACCTTCAAAATCGGCCCCTACCAGTTCCGCCCCGCCCAGCGCCAGCTGCTCGATACCCAGGGCCGGCGCATCCGCCTGACCGACAAGGAAGCCGCGATCCTGAAATTCCTCTACCGCGCCGAGGGCAAATCCGTCAGCCGTCAGCAGCTTCTGGGCGAGGTCTGGGGCTATAATGCCGGGGTCACCACCCACACGCTCGAAACCCACATCTATCGCCTGCGTCAAAAAATCGAGCCCGACCCGGCCACCGCCCGCCTGCTGGTGACCGATGGCGGCGGCTACCGCCTCTGCCCCTAACGCGCCACATGACCGAACGCGCCGCCCGTCTGTTCATCGCCTTCGCCGCCGCCGCCCTGGCGCCCGGCTTGGCGGTCGGGGTGTTTCTCAGTCTGGTGCTGAACACCCTGTTCGGCGCCGCCTTCCGCACCCCCTTCGCCGCCACGCCTGAAGGCGGGCTGATGCTCGTCCTCGGCCCCTTCATGGGCATGCTCTATGGCTGCCTCTATTCCGTGCCGCTGCTGCTTATCCTCGGCCTGCCCGCGCATCTGGCGCTCCGCCGGTTCCGTCTCGCCCATGGCTGGGCCTACACGCTGGCGGGCGCGGCCATCGCGCTGGTCGGCGCCATCATCGTGCCGGGATTTCTGGTGTTCGCCTCGCCGCTCGCCTCGCCCCATGGTCTGGTTTGTGCCTTGCCCGGCGCGCTCTCAGGGGCGCTGTTCTGGCTCATCGCCCGTCCCAACCGCTCCCCTTGAGCGCGCCGCCACCCGCCTCACCAGCGCCTCGAACAGGTCCAAATCATCCAGCGCCCGCGCGCGCCCGTCCTCGGGCGCGGCAAACAGCCCGCCGCTCCCCGCGATCGCGCCGGGAATCATCAAATTATCCGCCAGCCCAAATTCCTCCACCGTCACGCCCGGCAGCTCATCGGGCCATACCGCGCCGAGCGCCCTGGTCCGCTGGGCAAAGGGCGCGGGGGCGTTCGAATAGCCAAATACCGTCTTTCCCGCGCCCCAGAACCAGCCAATCTCGACCAGCGTTCCCGCATCCGCCGAAGCCCCCCGAAACGGCGTCAAATTGGCGATCACCACATCCGCGCCCGCCATCAGCGCGGCATTATCGGCAAAAATCCGCCGCCACAGCAGGTCGGGCGCCAGACTCACATCCAATCCCGGATTGAACGGCGAGAGCCCCACAAGCCCGTTGGCCGCGCAAATCGCCTCTTTCGCCCGGGCCATCTCGTGGGCGTTGGGCAAAAACACATCGGGTCCGGCAAGATAAACGCGCAGCATCGCAGCCCCAAATAAGTCAATCAATCAAACGATGGGTGAGATGCCGGGCGCGCTCACACAATGCGCCAACCAGTCCATCAGCCCGGCCCAGCACCAGTGTCTCGCGCGGCGCGGCGCGGGTCAATCCGAGGTCTCAATCGCCCTCTAATTCATTGATATAGAGACGGGCAGACCCTTGCCGGGGGCGGGCAGGGGGGGCAGGTTCAGCGTCTCGCGCAGGGCTTCGGGCAGGCTGGCATAAAGCGCGCCCTCCCAGTCGGGCTCGAGAAAACAAGCTCCCTCCCAGCGCATCGGCACGCGCGAGAAGCTCTCTTTCAGCCCGTCATCGGCCAGTGAATGGCGATAGAAGTAAAACTGCCGCGCCAACCGGTTCACCTCCCGTATCAACGCCAGATTGGCCGCCATCCGGTGCTGGTCATTGGCAAACAGCCGCGCCGCGCCGGGGTGCAAGAACTCCAGCCCCTCGCGGGCCAGTTGGGTGGCGATGCGCACGAAAATCTCGTTCGAGAACGCCCCCAGCCTGGGCCAGCATTGGGTCAGGCAAAAATGATAATCGCCCCCCCATTCATCAAAACTGACCAGACAATCCACAATCTCGCGCCCCGCCCCAAAGCGCCGCCAGCTCGAAACCACCCGCGCCCCGTGAGAAAACGCCCCCAGCCCCGGCGGCTGGCGGGTCGGCAGCACGCTGTTTTCGGCCAGCACCCCAAGCTTGGCCTGGCGCCTGGCGCGCTCCACGGCCGCGTCCACCTCTTCAATGCTGGCAAACGCCTCAAAATCGGGCAACACCACAAATCCATCGGCCGTGCCCCCCACCGAGGCGAACGCCGCGCTTGCATAATCGGCAATGCTCTGGTGGCTGGCCCGCCGGGCGGCCCTCACCTCGGCCAGCGCCTCGGCATGGCGGTGCAGCGCCGCGCGGTGGGCAGCCGAGCCAAACCCCGTGCGCGCGATTTCACCCTCGGCCGCCACATCCATGCGCGCCAACCGGGCTTCGGCCCGCGCCAGCCGGGTTTCCCAGGCCGGATCGTAATAGGGGTTGTCACAAACCGCCATGGCGCATGTTGACCCGTCCCGGCCTGGACGCCAATCAAAATTTTGTGTGGCTTACGTCAATCCGCGCTCAGATTCTAGCGCCCAGCCTCGGCCAGAGCGGGGGGCAGCG
This sequence comes from Pseudomonadota bacterium, assembly GCA_021809435.1. Lineage (GTDB taxonomy): Bacteria > Pseudomonadota > Alphaproteobacteria > Acetobacterales > Acetobacteraceae > Acidocella. The sequence goes on from JAKBAD010000007.1 coordinate 99,658, forward strand.
CCGCCATCAGCCCCTCAAAGGCCTGCTCCAGCGTCTTGCCCGAGGTATCAAATGTCAGGTCCGCCTTGGCATAAAACCCGGCGCGGCTTTCCAAGGTCAGCTTGATATCCTCGACCCCATTGCGGTTGCCCGGCATCAGCCGCTGGTCGCCCTGGGCCAGCACGCGCGCGAAATGGTCCTCGGGCTCGGCCTGCAGCCACACCGTAAAACAGCTTTTGAGCAAAATATCGAAGGTCTTGGCATCGGCCACCAGCCCGCCGGCGGTGGCGATCACACAGGCCGTATGGGTCTGCAGCGTCTCCTGCAGGGCCTCGCGCTCATAGCGGCTATAGGCCACCGAGCCGTAAAGCGCCTGAATTTCAGCCGGCGCGCAGCCGGCAATGCGGGTGATCTCCGAGCGCAGCTCGACAAAGGGCAGCCCCAGCGCCTCGGCGGTCATGCGCCCGAGCGTGCTCTTGCCCGCGCCGCGCAGCCCGATAAAGGCAATGCGCTGGGCGCGCTCGCGGGGGGTCGCCTCATCGCCAAACAAGGCCGAGAGCGTCTCCTGCGCCCGCGCCATTTCGGCTGGCGTGCGCCCATGCAGCAACCGGCGGATCATCAGCCATTCCGGCGTGGTGGTGGTCTCATCGCCCAGCAGTTCGGCCAGCGGGCAATCCAGCGCGCGGGCCACCTGCTCGAGCACCAGAATCGAGATATTCCCCGTCCCCGACTCCAAATTGGCCAGATGCCGCTCCGAAACATCCGCCTCCTCGGCCAGCACGCGCCGCGTCATGCCCCGGCGGGCACGCAGCAATTTCACACGCTGGCCAAGGCCAGAAAGCAGGTCGGAAGCTTGGGAGTTGCTCATATCTTCAGGCATTCAATTCGGAAGCGAGCGCGCTCATAGCAGTTTTTTTTCCGCCCTGAAAAGGGCGGGGGATAATTAAGTGAACTATATTTCATAACCTAAAGGTAAAACCCGCCGCCCTGGCCGGGCTTGGCAAGCCCTGGGGCTGGTGCCATCTCTTGGCCATGACAGAAAATTCTCACGATCCCATCGGCTGGCATGGCACCACCATTCTCTCGGTGCGCCGCGGTTCAGAGGTTGTGGTGGCGGGCGATGGCCAGGTCTCGCTCGGCAACACGGTGGTCAAGGGCAATGCCCGCAAGGTCCGGCGCATTGGCGGGGGCGGCGTCATCGCCGGTTTCGCGGGCGCCACGGCCGATGCCTTCACCCTCCTCGAGCGCCTCGAGGGCAAGCTCGAGCGCTTCCCCAACCAGCTTGAGCGCGCCTGCGTCGAACTCGCCAAGGATTGGCGCACCGACCGGTATCTGCGCCGCCTCGAAGCCATGCTGATCGTGGTCGATAAGGAGCGCGGCTTCACCCTCACCGGCAATGGCGACGTGCTCGAACCCTCAGATGGCATCATCGCCATCGGCTCGGGCGGCAATTACGCCCTCTCGGCGGCCCGCGCGCTCATCACCGTGCCCGATCTGGGGGCCGAGGAAATCGCCCGCCGGGCCATGAAAATCGCCGCCGACATCTGCATCTACACCAACGAAAATCTCACGGTTGAGGTGATCAAGTGACCGAGGCCCCCGTCTATTCCCCGCGCGAGATCGTCTCCGAGCTCGACCGCTTCATCATCGGCCAGAACGACGCCAAGCGCGCCGTCGCCATTGCATTGCGCAACCGCTGGCGCCGCCTGCAACTGCCCGAGCCCCTGCGTGAAGAGGTGGTGCCCAAGAACATCCTCATGATCGGCCCCACGGGCTGCGGCAAAACCGAAATCGCCCGCCGCCTCGCCAAGCTCGCCCAGGCGCCGTTCCTCAAGGTCGAGGCCACCAAATTCACCGAGGTCGGCTATGTCGGGCGCGATGTCGAGAGCATCGTGCGCGACCTGATCGAGGCCAGCATCACCATGCTGCGCGAGGCCAACCGCAAGGGCGTCGAGGCCAAGGCCGAGCTGAACGCCGAGGAGCGCCTGATCACCGCCCTGGTGGGCGAGGGGGCATCCGCCGACACGCGGGTCAAATTCCGCCGCATGCTGCGCGCGGGCGAGCTGGAGGATAAAGAGATCGACATCGCGGTCTCCGAGGGCGGCGGCACGCCGATCGGCATGATCGACCTCTCGAATCCCCAACAGGGCGGCGCCATCAATATCGGCGACATGATGAAAAACATGTTCGGCCGCGCGCCGCAAAAAAAGAAACTGCGCGTCGATGAGGCCCGCAAGGCGCTACAGCGCGAGGAGGCCGACAAGCTGCTCGACTCCGAAGCCCTGACCAAGGACGCGGTCAGGCACGCCGAGCAGAACGGCATCGTGTTCCTCGACGAGATCGACAAAATCTGTGCCCGCTCCGATGCCGGCTTCAAAGGCGGCGATGTCTCGCGTGAAGGCGTGCAGCGCGACCTGCTGCCCCTGATCGAGGGCACCACCGTCTCCACCAAATACGGCCCCGTGAAAACAGATTACATCCTGTTCATCGCGTCAGGCGCCTTCCATGTCGCCAAACCGGCCGATCTGCTGCCCGAGCTGCAAGGCCGCCTGCCCATCCGCGTCGAGCTCAACTCCCTCACGCGCGAGGATTTCCGCCGCATCCTCACCGACACCGAGCACTCCCTGCTCAAGCAATATAGCGCCCTCATGGGCACCGAAAACGTCACCCTCACCTTCACCGACGACGCCATCGACGCCATCTCCACCCTGGCGTTCGACATCAACGACCGCGTCGAGAATATCGGCGCCCGGCGCCTGGCCACGGTCATCGAGCGGCTGCTCGAGGAGATCAGCTTCACCGCTACCGATCGCGGCGGCGAGGCCATCACCATCACCGGCGCCTATGTGAATGAGCGCGTCGCCCCGCTGGCCGCTAAGGGCGATCTGTCGCGCTTTATTTTGTGATGGATATGCCAAAATTTGATACAGAAGGGGGTGCTTTGTGTTGTGCACAAAATGACGCTAAACCCTCTTTTATGAATAATCGGTTAGCAGGGCTTCTGGCCGCGGCCGTCGCGCTCGCGGTGCTGGGCTTCGCCTATTACGTGCAATACGGGCTGCACCGTCTGCCCTGCGAGCTGTGCCTGTGGGAGCGCTGGCCCTACCGGCTGGTTGCTGTTCTGGGCATTTTGGGCGCGCTTGGCCGTGGCCCCACCACCAAATGGCTGCTGGCGCTCGCCGGGCTGGTGATGGTGGGCGACATGGGCATCGCCTTTTTGCATGTGGGGGTGGAGCAGGGCTGGTGGCCTTCGCCGCTGCCCGAATGCAACGGCATCCTCACCCCCGGCGCGCCGCTGCCGCTCACCCCCGCCGTCCCCTGCGACCGTCCGGCCTATCTGGTCACCGGCCTGCCGGTATCCATGGCGATGATGGATCTGCTCTTCGCCACCCTGTTTGCCGCCACGCTTCTGGTCTATGGTCTGCGCCGCGAAAGGCGGTACTTCAGATGAGCATGAACAAATTCATCCGGGTCGATCATGCCGGCGAATATGGCGCGGTGCGCATCTATAGCGGCCAGCTGGCGGTTCTGGGGCGCGGCAAGCACGGCCCTCAGCTGCGCCACATGAAGGAACAGGAAGACCACCACCTCGAAACCTTCGCCAAGCTGATCGCCGAGCGCCGCGGCCGCCCCACGGCGCTGCTGCCGCTCTGGCATGTGGCGGGCTTCGCGCTCGGCGCGCTCACGGCGGCTCTGGGCCCCGAGGCCGCCATGGCCTGCACCGTCGCGGTCGAGGAAACCATCGACGCCCATTACGCCGCCCAGCGCGACGCCCTGGGCCCCGATGAAGCCCCCCTGCGCGAGACCATCGAGCAATTCCGCCTCGAAGAGGTCGAGCATCGCGACATCGGCTATGAAAACGGCGCCCGTCAGGCCCCCGCCTACCCGGTACTGCACAAGCTTATTTCACTGGGCTGCAAGGCCGCCATCGGACTGAGCGAGATCATCTGACCCCGCTCACCCGCTCCACCCGGCCAATGAACAAAATCTTCCCGCTTGGCCGGGCGCGGATGATGAACAAAAACGGATGATCGGCGACAAACGGCACCGGCGTCACCCCAGCGCCGGGGGGCGCGGCCATTGCCATCATCATCTGTACCGAGGTCGCGGCCGCCGCCTCCGTGCCGCGCTCATCCACCGCCACATAAGCCTGGTGCAGCACCGCTGAAATAAACAAACGCTGCCCCGGCGCCAGCGTGGCCATGGCGCCAAACTCGGCCCGCCCGGCATCAAAGGCCCGTCCCATGCCCAGCGCCGTCAAAGCGCCGTTCAGCTCAAACGCCCCGCTCACCGTAAAGCGCGGCAGGCTGACCGCCACCAGCCTGTCCCGCGCATCCGCCAGCCACCCCGCCAGCTCCCCGGCGCTCAACCCCGCCTCCAGCCTGGCCAACCCGCTTTCATCGTCGGGCAGAATAACATCCAGCTCCGCCCGCCCGCCATCATAGGGCAGCACCAGCAGCGCCGCGCCCTGGCCGTGGGCCAGCAAAAACTCTCCCGTGCCATGCATCATGGCCACGCTCTGCTCCTGCCCCGGCGCGGCATGAAAGGGCTGCTGGTCAGTATCGCCCTTGTCAAAATGCCGCCAGCTGCCCCTGAAATACACCGCATTGGTCAGCACCAGCCGGGTATCGGCGTTCAGTGCCTCCGCCGGCACCAAATCGGTGATCTTACCGGCCGTCCTGGCCGCCACCCAGTCATTCATGGCGCGCGCCGCCGCCGCGCGCCGGGCAAAATCGAGCCGCGCGGCCTGGGCGTCAAAATCGCGCGCCGCCAACGTCTCGTAGCTGTGCCTGAGCCTGAAGCCCTGGGCCACCCACAACGCATTGGCGGCCTGCACGCCCCCGCCCGGCGCGGCGCCCAAGGCGGCGAGCCCGGCTGTGCCGCTCACCCCCAGCGCGGTCTCCATGCCGGCTTGCGTCGCCCCCTCGGCGCCCATGCCGGCCAGCGCCACCGCGGCCGCCACCGAAGCAGGGGCCAGCGCCATATTGTCCGTTCCGCTGTCCAACGCCCGGTAAAGCCCAATGGCGAAGCCAAAATTGGCGGGCAGGGGGCGCGCGGCGGCGGGCAGGGCCAGCCCCAGCGCCAACAAACAGGCAAGCCGGATCATCAACGGCACCTTTACGGCAAAAGAATCACATTCTCGTTACTCTACCACGGAGGGCGCCGCTCCCGCCAGCAAGAGAGTCGCGGCGGTCCCGGCAAAAGGTTAACATTCCTGTTATGACGTCGCCCGAGCCACCGCCCTCGCCCTCATCCGCCGCCCCGTCCGCCGGGCAGCCCGCACCCGAGGTGCAACCCTGGGAGGATACCAGCTGGCCGCCGCGCAACAGCCCCGCCGGCCAACCCACCTCCTGGGAGCAGGCCTGGCTCACCGCCACCCCCGCGCCGCTGGCCCCCATGGCCCCCTGGGCGCGCACGCCCGCGCCCGACCCGTTCGAGGGCTATATCCCCGCCTCGTCGCCCATCCAGCCCCCCGTCTCGTCTCCCGTCTCGCCGCCCACCCCGGCGCCCATGCCCGCGCCCATGCCCGCGCCTATGCCCGTGCAAGCCCCGCTACCAGCGCCACGCCCAGCGCCCCAGCCCGCGCCTCCCAAGGCGCCCGAGCCAGCCGCCCAATCCCCGTCGCCGCGCCCCGCGCCGCGCTGGGAAGACCTGCCACCTCCCGCGCCCACGCCGCCCCCCACGCCCATGCACCGCCTGCGCGTCCCCCGGCAGCTCACCGCCAAACCCACCGGCGCCCGCGCCCTGCTGACCGACAGCTCAACCCTTCTCCTGGCCGGGCTGCTTGCCTTGCTCACCGCCACATCTGGCGCCATGGCCCTGCTCAGCGCCCTGGTGGTGGTGGCCAGCGCCGCCCTCCTGCTGCTTTACGCCCGCGCCGTGCTGCTGGGCGCCGACCGTCTCACCCTCACGCCCCAGTTCCTGCTCTGGGAAGGCGCCTTCATCCCCACCCCCATGGCGTGGGAGCGCTTCACCCAGAAGTTCCGGGTGTGGCACACGCCATTTTTCTCGGCTGTGCTGTTCCGCGCGCCCGCGCCGCTCTCGCCCGGGCGCGCCTGGCTCGCCCGCCTCACCGGCCATTCGCACGTCTTGCTGGCCAATTACGGCCTCCCCGCCGAGGAGCTCGCCACCCTCCTCAACGACTATGCCGCCGGCGGCCCCCTGGTCCCGGTTGACGATGACCCGCCCCCCGTGCCCATCCGCCCCGCCTGGCTCGATGACCAATCCCCCCACACCGCCCTCGCCGCGTTGTTCGAGCAAGACAAGCTCCTCAAACTCCTTAGCTGGGCGCTGCCCGGCATGGTGCTGCTCACCCTGCTGCTGGCGCTTTATTTCCTAAGCGGTCTCGCCCCCTTCAAGACCGCCCTGGCCTTGCGCCAAACAGTGGTGTCGGGACCGTTTCCGGCCGAGCGCGTCATGGTGCCGCTGGTGCCGTTTTTCCTGGTGCTGCTGCTGGGCTGGCTGTTTGCCTACCGCCTGGTGGCGGGGCGCCATGTCTTTCAGGCCATGGGCGCGGCGGTGGCGGGGCTGGCGGCGCTCTTCATGGCGGCGTCGCTGTGCGGGGGCATCACCGGCCGCGTGCATGCCTACCAAACCGGCCAGGCCGTGCAAAACCAATATGGCGTCTGCGCCGATCCGGGCCCGGCGCACGCCAACCCCACGCTGGTGCTGCGCAGCTTCGCCCAGCAAATCGGCTGCACCGGCGGTCAGGTCTTCACCCCCGACCCGTCAGTGCTGCCCTGAGCCTCCCGCCGCGCTGCTCCCCCCCGGCCATACCAGCGCATCGTGCATATGGCCGAGATGACGCGTCGCCCCCCACGGCCCAATGGCGCTGATCCCCACCGATACCGGTGGCTTCACCGCCGGGCTCAGGGTCAGCTTGAGCGCCACCGCCTGGTCGAACAAATCAACCGCCCCGCTGGCCGAGGCCGAGCCCTCAACCCCGCTCAGGCTGGCGCTGGTCAGGGTGGCGTTGCCTTGCTTGAGTGTGGCGGCAAGGCTCAGCTTGTCAAACCCCGTGCTGCCATGGGTGGCGGCGGCGTAAAACTTCATGGCGCTGGCGCCGCCGCCACGCAGCAGGCTGCTCAGCCCGCTCAGCGAGAACCCGCCCATCCGTCCGTTTTGCGCGGTCAGGCTGGCGGTGCCCGCCAGCGTCGCCAGCCAGCTCTTGGCGCCAAACCCATCGGCGGCGAGCTGGGCGCTGGCATCCAGCCGCCCTTGCGTGATCGGATAAGGAAAAGTCAGCCCGGGCGTCAGCGCCCCCGCATCCATGCCCTTGGCGGTCAGGGCGGCGGCGAAATGGGGCGGGGCGGCGGGGTTGAAGGTCACGCTGGCGGTGCCCGCCAGCGTACCGCCCGCATAGGCCAGCGGGTCGAGCGTGAAGCCAATCGCCTGCGAGGCGGTGAGCGTGACATGCCCCGAAACCGGCCCCGCCAGTTCCGAAAACCCATAAGCCACCCGGTTGGCGCGCAGCCCCACCGTGCCGCTCACATCGGCGGGCAGCGGCAGGCTGGCGGGCAGTTGCATGCCAGACGTCATCACCGGCAGCGCCAGCGTATCGGCGTCAACCTGCCCCGAGAGCCGCCCCTTGTTCACCATGATTTGCCCCGAGGCATTCAACTGCCCCAGCGCGAGCTGAAAATCATTCAGCCCGTACTCATCATGCGCCAGCGTCACGCGCGCCCGCAAGCTCAGCGAGCCAGGGCCCGGAAACGCCACGCCCTCGCTCAGCCCAAACAGCCCCAGCGCGGCATCGGCGCTCGGGTTACGCACCGTCAGCGGGCCTTGCGCGCTCATCGCGCCCAAATCCAGCACCGGCGCGGCGGTGAGCGTAAAGGCGCCCAGCCGCGCCACCGCGCTGGTGGCCAGCGCGCTCGGCGGTCCGCCGGCGGCAAATAACAGGCTTAAGCGGCCTTTCAGCAGGGCGGGCGGCAGGGTTAGCCCAGCGGGCAGCAGGGCCGCGGCCAGGGGCTGGGCGTGGGGCAGCAGCACCATGCCGTGGGCGGCGGTCACAATGCCGCTCTCATCCAGGCTCAAACTGCCCGCCGCCATGCCGCCATACAGGCTGGCGCTGGCCTGGCGCACGGTCAGCGTGCCATCCACCGTGCCATCGAGCGCGAGGTTCGAGAGCTGCACCGGCCCGGCCTCGGCACTGGCCGCGCTCAGCTCGCCATCCAGCGCAAACCCGCCCGCCGGGCGCTTTTCCAGCCATGCCGCCAGCGGCAGCAGGGCCAAATGGTCAAACGCCAAACGCCCATGCGCTCCCGCGCCATCCAGCACTAGCGTGCCGCTCACATGGTCGGGCCCCAACGTGCCCGAAAGCGTGCTCAACATCGGCGCGCCCAGCGTGCCGCCCAGCGTTGCGCTCAGCTGCGCGTTCGGCCAGGCGCTTTCGGGCGCCAGCCCATAGGCGCCCAGCAGCGCGCCCAGCGCCGGGGCCTGCAAACTGAGCGCGCCGCTCAGCTGCCCGGCGGGCGTGGCGCTCACATGGCCGCCCAGGCTCGCCCCCCCGGCCAGCGTCACGGCCAGGCCAGAAACCGCCAGCCCGTCCGGCCCGGCCTTCAGGGTCAGGTTCATGGCGGGCAGTGTCTGGCCCAGGGCGCGCACAGAGCTCAGCGCCAGCGTCGCGGTCACTGGCAAGGGCGGCAAGGGCGGCATCTGGCCAAGCGCCACCCCCGAAAAATCAAAATTCTGCCCGCTCAGCGTGGCGGTGAGCGCGGGCGTATGAAACGCCAACCGCATCCGGCCGGCAAGCGCCGCGGCCCCCTGGCTCAGGCGCAGCGGATCAAGCGTCAGCCCCTGGCCATCGGCGCTCAGCGTGGCGGTGAGCGCGGCGTTTTGCGGCCCCGTGGCCTGCAGCTGGCCGCCCAGCGTGCCATCGCCGTTCAGCGTGCCGTTAAACCCGCCGCTGGCCATGGGCGCCGTCACGCTCACCGCCAGCGCCGCGCTGCCATCGAGCGTGGGCGCCCCCAGCGTCAGCCCCAGCGCCACCGGCACCGGCCCGGCCATGGCGGTGCCGGTCACGCTCACCCCGCCGCCTGGCACGGCGGTGACATCCGCCCCAAGCCCGGTGAGCACGGCGCCGCCCAGGTCCAGCGTGGCATCGGCCAGATGCGCCTTGAGCGTGGTGATGGGCGTGGCGGCCAGCAGTGCCTTCGGCCCGCCGGGCAGCGGCCAGGGCAGGGTAATCACCGGCCGCTCCAAATCCAGCCGGTCCGCCGCAATCCGCCCCTGCAGCAGCGCCGCCACCGAGAGGTCCATGGTCAGTGTCGCGGCGGTCACATCCTCGCCGCCCGCGCCGCTCAGCTCAATATCCGTGGCCGTGATCTCGGGCCGGGGCAGTAATTTAAGCGCCAGCGCGCCCTTTATGCTCACTTTGCCGCCGGTCAGCGAGCTGGCCACCCCCTCCACATAGGCGCGGTGGGCGCTCGAGCTCACAAAGCCCGGCAAGGCCAGCAGCAGCGCCAGCGCCAGCGCGCTCAGCGCCCCAAGCGCGCCGAGCAGCCCATAAATCCCGCGCCGGCTCAAGCGGCGCCGCCATAGCCGCCGCCGCCCGGCGTCTCGATCGTCACGGCATCTCCCGCCGCCAGCTCGGCCTGCCCCACACCGGCCAGCGCCTCCACCCGCCCATCGGCGCGCTCGAGCCGCTGCGTGCCCACGGCGCCGGGCGCCCCGCCACTCAGCCCAAAGGGCGCCACATTGCGCGATGAAGCGGTGATGGTAACGGTCATAGGCTCTAAAAACCTGATTTTGCGGATTACGCCATCCCCACCGTGAAAAATTCCCGCCCCGCCCGAGCCACGGCGGATGGAAAACGCCTCCACCCGCACGGGATAGCGCAATTCCAGCACCTCCGGATCGGTGATGCGGGTGTTGGTCATGTGCGTCTGCACGGCGTCCGCGCCGTCAAACCCCGGCCCCGCGCCGGCACCGCCGCAAATCGTCTCGTAATATTGGTAGGTGGCATTGCCGAACAGAAAATTGTTCATGGTCGATTGCGAAGCCGCCGCCGCCCCCATGGCGCCCAGCAGCGCCGAGGTCACGGCCTGCGACACTTCGGTATTCCCCGCCACCACCGCCCGCCCGGGCGGCGGCGAGAGAAACGTGCCGTCGGGCACGATCATGGTCAGCGGCCGCAGGCAGCCTTCATTCAGCGGCAGCTCGGTGCCGGTGAGGCAGCGGAACGCATAGAGCACGGCGGCGGTGGTCACCGCCCGGGGGGCGTTGAAATTCCCGCCCGAGGCCCCGCTCGTGCCGGTAAAATCAATCACCGCCTCGCCGCGCGCGGGGTCGATGCGCAGCGCCAGCCGCAGCACCGCGCCATCATCCAGCGGGTAGGTGAAGGCCGCGTCCTTGAGCCGCCTGATCGCCGCCCGCGTCGCCGCCTCGGCCTGGTCCATCACATGGCCCATATAGGCCCGCACGCTGGCCAGCCCGTGCTGCGCCACCATCGCGCCCAGCGCCTGGGCGGCGGCGTCATTGGCGGCAATCTGGGCCTTCATGTCGGCCACGTTCTGGTCGGGGTTGCGCGCCGGGTAGCGCGCGCCCGCCAGCACGGCGCGGAATTCCGCCTCCAAAAACCGTCCGCCCGCGCGAATCAGCAGATCATCGATCACCACCCCCTCTTCCTCGAGCGTGGTCGAGAAAGGCGGCGTCGAGCCGGGGGTCAGCCCGCCAATATCGGCATGGTGCCCCCGGCAGGCCGTGAAAAACACCAGCGCGCCGTCCACGAACACCGGGGTGATGAGCGTGATGTCGGGCAAATGCGTGCCGCCCGCATAAGGGTTGTTCAGCGCCACCGCGTCGCCGGGCTTGAGCGTGCCACCCCGCGTGGCGATCACATGCCGCACCGAGGCGCCCATCGCCCCCAGATGCACCGGCACATGCGGGGCATTGGCAATCAAATTCCCCGCCTCATCGAACAGCGCGCAGGAAAAATCCAGCCGCTCCTTAATGTTCACGCTGCGCGCCGTGTTGCGCAGCACTGCCCCCGCCTGCTCGGCCACGGCCATGAACATATTGGCAAACAGCTCCAGCCGCACCGGGTCGGCCTGTGTGCCCGGCACCGCCCGCGCGGCCGCGCGCGGCGCCACGCGGCGCAGCAGGCAATGGTCGCGCGCGGTTATCTCGGCCTCCCAGCCAGGCTCCACCACGGTGGTGGCCAGCGCCTCTTTTAAAATCGCCGGCCCGGCAATGCGCGCCCCCGCGCCCAACGCCGCGCGCTCATATACCGGCGCGTCATGGTGCGCGCCCTCGGCAAACAGCGCCACCCGTCCCAGCGGCGCGGGCAGCGGCGCCGGGGCGAGGGCGGGTTCGGCCAGCGTCTCGCCGGCCGCCGCGCATTCGGCCAGCAGCGTATCGGCCACCAGCCCGGCTTCGGGCGTCACAAACCCAAACAGCCGCCGGTGCGCGGCCTCGAATGCCGCCACCATCTCGGCCAGCTCGCCCAGCGCCACGGGCAAGGCGGTGTCGGTGCCCGCATAGCGCAGCAACAGGCTGAGCGTGGTGCGCGCCGCGCCATTGGGGGCCTGCGCGGCCACGGCGGCCTCGGCCTCCGCCGCCAGCGCCGCGGCGCGGGCCTTTAATTCGGGCAGGGTCTCGGGTGTCAGCGCCATCTCCACGGCCTGCTCGCGCAGCACCGAAACATCCGAAAGCCCAATGCCAAACGCCGAAAGCACGCCCGCGAACGGGTGAATGAACACCTGCTCAATGCCCAGCTCATCGGCCACGCGCAACGCATGCTGCCCGCCCGCGCCGCCAAAGCACACCAGCGTGAAATCCGCCGGGTTCAGCCCCTTCTGCACCGAAATCTGGCGGATCGCCTGGGCCATATTGGCATTGGCGATGCGCACGAACCCCTCCGCCAGCGCATAAGGCGTCATGGGCTGGCCGGTGGCCTGGCTCACCTCGCGGGCCAGCGCCGCGAATTTCGCCGCCACCACCGCCTCATCCAGCCGCTCATCGCCATGGGGGCCAAAAATCGCCGGAAAATACTCGGGCCTGATCTTGCCCAGCAGCAAATTGGCATCCGTCACGGTCAGCGGCCCGCCCTTGCGGTAACAGGCCGGGCCGGGATTGGCCCCCGCGCTCTCGGGGCCCACCTTCAGCCGCCCGGCCTCAAAGCTCAAAATCGAGCCCCCGCCCGCCGCCACGGTGTTAATCGCCATCATCGGCGCGCGCAGCCGCACCCCGGCGATCTCGGTCTCGAACACCCGCGCATAGGCGCCATCATACAGCGAGACATCGGTGCTCGTGCCCCCCATGTCGAACCCGATCACGGCCTCGATCCCGGCCGCGCGCGCGGTCTTCACCGCCCCCACAATGCCCCCGGCGGGGCCCGAGAGAATCGCATCCTTGCCCGAAACCGCCGCGGCCCTGGCCAGCCCGCCATGCGATTGCATGAAATAGAGCGCGGGCGCCTCGCCGCCCCCGGCGCTTAACCCGCCCGAAACCATGGCCAGATAGCGTGCCAGCACGGGCGAGAGATAGGCATCCGCCACCGTCGTATCCGCCCGCGGCCCCAGGCGCAGCAGCGGAGACGCCACATGCGAGAGAGACACTTGTTCAAACCCCACCCGCCGGGCCAGCTCCCCCAGCCTGATTTCCAGCATCGGGTGCGCCCAGGCATGAATGAGCGCGATGGCCACGGCCTCGTACCCGTCCTGCTTGGCGCGCGTCAGCAGCGCCAACGCCGCCGCCTCGTCCAATGGCTCGATCACCTGGCCGTCCACGGCGACCCGGGCGCCGATCTCGGCCACCCGCTCATAAAGCAGCGCCGGACGCCTGATATTTAAATCAAACAGCCGTGGCCGCGCCTGGGTGCCAATGGCGCATAAATCGGCAAACCCCTCATTCACCACCAGCAGCGTCCTGGCGCCCTTGCGCTCCAGCAGCGCGTTGGTGGCCACGGTGGTGCCCATCTTCACCCGCGCCACCAGCCCGCCGGGCAGCGGCGCGTTGGGCGCCAGCCCCAGCACGCGCTTAATCCCCGCCACCGCCGCGTCGTCATAATGTTCCGGGTTTTCCGAGAGCAGTTTCAGTGTGCTAAGCCGGCCTTCAGGATTTTTCGCGACAATATCGGTGAATGTGCCGCCGCGATCCACCCAGAATTCCCAGCCCATGATCTATTCTCCCGCACCGCGCGGCGCCGCGCTGTTTTTGGTCCGCGCCGCCCCGCGCTGTTTGTTGGCCTAATGTCTGGTTGGGTTCAAGCCCATACTCATGCTAGGCTGGCATCATGAGTTACTGGGGTAAGTTTCTGGGCGGTGTCGCCGGGTTTGCCATGGGCGGCCCGGTGGGTGCGCTGTTTGGCATGGCGCTCGGCCACGCGGCCGATGAAGGCAAGTTCGGCGGCTTTGCCGGGGTCTCCGGCTTTCCCGGCATGGCGGGGTTCACGGCTGGTTACGGCGCGCCCAACCCGGCGGCCATGCTGGGGGGCAAGGCGCAGGTGTTCGCGGTCTCGGTCACCGTGCTGGGCGCCAAGCTCTGCAAATCGGATGGCCCCGTCTCGCGCACCGAAATCGAGGCTTTCAAGCGCGTATTCCTCATCCCCCCCCAATCCGCCGCCGAGGTCGCCCGCCTGTTCGACAGCGCCAAGGACTCCGCCACCGGCTTCGAGGCCTACGCCCTCCGCCTGGGCCAGGCCTTCGCCGATGATCCCGGCGCCCTCGAGCAGGTGCTGGCCAATCTCTACCACATCGCCCGCGCCGATGGCCCGGTGAACAACGCCGAACGCGCCTTCCTGACCGAGGTCGCGCAAGGCTTCGGCCTGTCCCCCGCCGCCCAGGCGCGCGCCAGCGGGGCCAGCGCCGGCGGGGCAGGGGGGCGCGCGGCCTCATCGGGGGGCGATGATCCTTATAAAATCCTGGGCGTCGTCCGCACCGCCAGCTACGAGGAGATCCGTATCCGCTGGAAACAGCTGGTGCGCGAACACCACCCCGATACCCTGACCGCCCAGGGCGCCTCGCCCGCGCGGGTGCGTCAGGCCTCCGAGAAGGTCGCCCGCATCAATGCCGCGCATGACAGCATCAAGCGCGAGCGCGGGCTGTAATGCCCGCGCATCTCGGGCTGTTCCTGGCCGCCAGCCTGGGGTTGGCGCTGTTTCCGGGGCCCAGCATCCTGTTCGTCTCCACCCGCGCCCTGGCGGCGGGCCGGGCCGAGGGCACAGCCTCCTGCCTGGGCACGGGCCTGGGCGGCATGGCGCATGTGCTGGCCGCCACGCTCGGCCTCTCCGCGTTGTTGCTGGCCAGCAGCCATCTCTTCACCCTGCTTAAATTCGCCGGCGCGCTCTATCTCGCGTGGCTCGGCCTCACCTCCCTGCGCGACGCCCCCGCGCCCCCGCCAAGCCCCGGCGCCATCTCTCCGCTCGGCCCCCGCGCGGCCTTCCGCCACGGCGTGCTGGTCGAGGCGCTCAACCCCAAAACCGCTTTGTTCTTCCTGGCGTTTCTACCCCAGTTCGTGGCGCCCCACGGCGCCATCGCCGGCCAGATCCTGGTGCTTGGCCTCATCTCCGTGGCGCTCAACACCGCCGCCGACTTGCTGGCCGCCACCCTGGCCGCGCGCTTTTGCCGCGCGCTCACGGGCGGGGGCAGGGGGCTCATCTGGGCCCGCCGTGGTCTGGGGGCCGTGCTGCTCGCCCTGGGCGCCGACCTCGTGCTCACCGCCACCCCATGATCTTCATCCCCTCCCCAAATTTCGCCCCGCGCGAGAGCCCGGTCGAATTCCTGGTGCTCCATTACACCGGCATGAAAACCGCCCAGGCCGCCATCGACCTGCTCCGCGACCCCGCCGCCGAGGTCTCGGCCCATTATGTCGTCGATGAGGACGGCACCATCACCCAGCTGGTCGAGGAGCAAAACCGCGCCTGGCACGCCGGCCTCTCTTATTGGCGCGGCCGCGCCGCGCTCAACGACTCCTCCATCGGCATCGAAATCGTCAATCCCGGCCATGAGTGGGGCTACCGCGCCTTCCCCCCGGCCCAGATCGCCGCCGTCATCGCGCTCTGCCAGGCCATCCTCGCCCGCCACCCCATTCCCGCCCGCAACGTCGTCGCCCATTCCGACATCGCCCCCACCCGCAAGCGCGACCCCGGCGAGCTGTTCCCCTGGCCCGCGCTGGCCCGCCACGGCGTCGGCCTCTGGACCGATGAGTTCACCCCCGGCGGCGAGCTGCTCCCCGATCTCGCGCGCCTGGGTTACGACATCACCCAGCCTGCCGCCGCCGTCATCACCGCCTTCCAGCGTCATTTCCTGCCCCACAACCTCTCGGGCCAAGCCGATGCCCCCACCACCGCCCGCGCCCGCGCGCTCCGCCAGCTGGTTGACCCCGCCGCCCGATCAGGCTAGCCCCACGCCATCCAGACGGTTGGACGGTCGCTGGCGGGTTCACCCCCGCGAGAGGAAAGTCCGGGCTCCACGGAAACACGGTGCCGGCTAACGGCCGGCGGGGGCGACCCCAGGGACAGTGCCACAGAAAACAAACCGCCTCCTGGCTTGCCAGAGGTAAGGGTGAAACGGTGCGGTAAGAGCGCACCGCCTCGCCGGTAACGGCCGAGGGCATGGAAAACCCCACCGGGAGCAAAACCGAATAGGGGCGGCCGGCGCCAGGGTGCAAACTCTGGGCGCGAAGCGGTTTCCGGCTCGCCGCCCGGGTTGGTTGCTTGAGGTTCGCGGCAACGCGCGCCCTAGATGAATGACCGTCCAGCGCTCACGCGCGGACAGAACCCGGCTTACAGACCGTCTGGATATTTACCTTCAACAATCACCTCCAACTTGTTGGAAACGTTGCGGCACACGCGCCACCATGCCGCGCCGCACAAGCCGCAAAACCCCAGGAAATTCCTGATGTTTTTGGCCCCTTCCCGCGCTCTGCCCCGGCATTTTGCTTTGACGGGGGGAGGGGTGTGTGTTAGGGGTATAAAAACCCATGTTTTCCCATAAAGTGGTAAAAGGACCCACGAGCAAACCGCGATGAAAGACCTCTTCGGCACCCACGAGAATAAGCTGGACGCCAAGGGCCGGGTCTCCGTCCCGGCTTCGTTCCGCAATGCGTGGAAAGACGTGCCCGAGATGACCCTGATCATCCGCCCCAGCGCCGTGCCCGATTGCCTGGAAGTCTGGCCCGAGCCGACTTACGAGCAGTTCCGCGAGGAGGTCCGCGCCCTGCCCAAAAACACGCCCGAGCGCCTGGCGCAGGAGACCATCGTGTTCTCCCAGGCCGTCCCCGCCGAAATCGATCCCCAGGGCCGCATCTCCATCCCCGGCGATCTGGCCGAGGAAATCGGCCTTGCCGCCAGCGTCTGCTTCGTCGGCCGCGGCGATTATTTCCAGATCTGGGACCCCGCCAAGGCCAAGGCCTTCCTCAAAGTCACCCGCGCCCAAATCCACAAGGTCGCCATCGAGGCGCCATCATCATGACCGGTTTCTCCCACATCCCCGTGCTGATGACCGAGGCGATCGACATGCTCAACGTGCGTGACGGCGGCGTCTATCTCGACGGCACGTTCGGCGGCGGCGGCTATGCCCGCGCCATCCTCGCGCGCGCCAATTGCAAGCTCCACGCCATCGACCGTGACGAGCAGGCCGTGCTGCGCGGCCGCGCGCTGGCCGCCGAATTTCCCGGCCGGTTCACAATCCTTCCAGGTCGCATCAGCGAGCTTCAAAATCTTCTGGCGGCCCACGGGGTGTCTCGCCTCGATGGCGCGGTGTTCGATCTCGGCGTCTCCTCCTACCAGATCGATGATCCCGCCCGCGGTTTTTCATTCCGCTTCGATGGCCCTCTCGATATGCGCATGGGCAATCAGGGACAAACCGCGGCGGATCTCGTCAATACGTTCCCCGAATCGGAACTTGCTGATATTTTCTTTAAATTCGGAGAAGAGAAGGCGTCGCGCAAAATCGCGCGGGCCATCGTCGAGCGCAGGGGGGTGGAAAAATTCGCCACCACCGCTGATCTCGCCAACGTTATTCGGGGTGTTGTGAGACCGGACAAATCGGGCATCGACCCGGCGACCAGAAGCTTCCAGGCGCTGCGCATCGCGGTGAACGAGGAGCTGAGCGACATCGACGCCGCGCTTACCCAGGCGGCTGGCCTGCTGGCGCCCGGCGGGCGGCTGGTGGTGGTGTCGTTCCACTCCCTCGAAGACCGCATCGTCAAGCAGTTCTGCGCCCAGGCCACGGGCCGCGCGGCCAGCGCCTCCCGCCACGACCCCGCCGCCCTGTTCGCCCGGGCCGAGGCCGCGCCGTTCCATCTTCTCACCCGCGCGCCGGTGGTGGCGTCGGATGCCGAAACCAAGGCCAACCCGCGCGCCCGCAGCGCCAAGCTGCGCGCCATCGAAAGGCTCGCCGCATGATTGTCCGGCCCTTCACCCTCATTTCCGGCCTGATGTTCGCGGTTTCGGGGGCCTATCTGTTCGGGGTCAAGCACCAAAGCCAGATGCTCGATTCCCAGATCAGCGCGGTCAACGCCGCCACCCAGCAGGATGAGCAAAGCATCCGCGTGCTCCAGGCCCAATGGGCGCTGGAAGCCGATCCCTCGCGCCTGGCCGCGCTGGCGGCGCAATTCACCGGGCTCCAGCCCATGAAGCCCTCGCAGCTCGTCACCCTGGCCGATCTCGGCCACGACCTGCCCCCGCCCGGCAGCCCCGTGCCCGGCGCCAACCCGGATGATCCGGTGCCCGCCATGCCCCAGATCGCCGCCGCCACCCCAACGCCCGCCCAGCCCGTGCCCGCCCCGTCAGCGCCCGCTCAGTTCGCGTCCGCCAAGCCCGCGCCCGCCACCCCGGCCGCCGCCGCGCCAGTCCGGCTGGCCGCAGTCACGCCGCCGCCCGCCCGGCCCGCGCCCAAGCCCGCCGCCGCGCCGGTGGCCCCGGCCACCCGCGTCGCCGTCAACACAAACATCACCCGCCGCCCGGTCCATCCCCCGCGCCACGAGGCCGCCAGCGCCGTCTATATGGCCTCCGACGTCTACACCCCGCCTCATCGGCCAAGCCCCCACGCCGCGCCGCGCCCGCCGGTGGTGCATATCGCCGATATCGCCCCCCCCACGCCCCAGCCTCAGCCAGCGCCGCCCCCCGCCTATGATGGCGGCTCGCTGCTTGGCATGGCCAACGGGGGCGGTAATTGACACTCAATTTCAGGCCGGACGATCCCCCGCCTCCTGAGCGGCGCAAAGGGTCGCCCCACCGTGGTGGGGCGACCCTGCGCGTTGAGCGGGTGCGTGTCACCGGCGCCGATCTCGACCAGCGCGCCACGCTCAAAAAAGCCCGTGGGCGGCTGCTCATCACGGCCGCCGCCTTCGTGGCCATTTACGCGGTGCTCATCGGCCGGCTCACCTGGGCCACGGTCATCCACCCCATTTTGCCCTCCTCGGCGCAAATCGCGGCCATGCAGCCCCAGCTCACCGTGGCCCCGCCCACCGTTGGCCGCGCCGACATCACCGACCGCAACGGCACCATCCTGGCCGTCTCCCTGCCCGGCGCCGAGCTTTACGCCGACCCCCGCCAGGTGCCCGACCCCACCCAGGCCGCCACCTTGCTGGCCAATGCCCTGCCCGGCATCGATGCCAGCGAGGTGGCGCTCAGGCTGGGCGCCGGCATCCCCGCGCCCAAGCGCAAGGAGTTCGTCTATCTCGACCGCCGCCTCACCCCGGCCGAGGAGCTGGCGGTCAATTCACTGGGCATCCCCGGCGTTTATTTCGAGAAAAAAGAAGAGCGCCACTATCCCGATGGCAATCTGGCCGCGCACATATTGGGCGGCGTGCGCATCGACGGCACCGGCCTCGCCGGTGTCGAGCGCTATTTCAACCAGCGCCTCACCACCAGCCCGCAGCCTTTGGTACTCTCCATCGATGCCGGCATCGAGAGCATCGTCCATGACGAGCTGCAATCCGCCGTCACCGAGTTCCAGTCCCCCGGCGCCTGCGCCATCGTCATGAACGCCCATACGGGCGAGGTGCTGGCCATGGTCAGCCTCCCCGATTACGACGTCAACGACTACGCCACCGCCGACCGCAACGCCCAGTTCAACCGCTGCGTCAACGGCGAATATGAGCCCGGCTCGGTGTTCAAGCTGCAAACCCTGTCCATGGCGCTCGATAGCGGCATGATCCATTACTGGGATTATTTCGACACCACCCACCCCCTGAAGGTCGGGCGCTTCTACATCACCGATTTCGAGCCCGCCACCCAATGGATGGCCGTGCCCCAAATCCTCAACGTCTCCTCCAACATCGGCGCGTCCCGCATCGCCGCCATCATGGGCCCGCAGGCCGAGCAGGCCTGGTTCAAGAAGCAGGAATTCTTCGAGCCGCTGAAAATCCAGCTCCCCGGCCCGCCCCGGCCGCAATATCACCCGCTCAACCAATGGGGGCTTTCGGGCACGCTCACGGTGTCGTTTGGCGCGGGCATCGCCATCAGCCCGCTGGCGCTGGTCACCGGCGTGCTGCCCATCGTCAATGGCGGCATCCGCTACGAGCCGACGCTGCTGGCCGTCAACCCCAACGACCCGCCGCCCCAGGGCGTGCGCATCATGAAGCAGAGCACCTCCGACATCATGCGTAAAATGATGACCGACGTGGTGCTCTTCGGCACCGGCAAAAACGCCGCCGTGCCGGGCTATGTGGTGGGCGGCAAAACCGGCACCGCCCAGGTGGTGGGGCCCAACGGCACTTACCTCAAGCACACCAACAACGCCTCGTTCATGGCGGCCTTCCCCATGGATGACCCGCAATATGTCGTCTATGTGCTGGTGCTTCAGCCCAAGCCCGACAAAACCACCTACGGCTTCACCACCGGCGGCTACATCGCCGCGCCCACGGTTGGGCGCATCATCGCGCGCATCGGCCCCATGCTCGGCATCATGCCCGCCTCTGGCGACCAGCTGGCAGCCCTCGATGCCCAGCTCACCGTGCCGCTCGACCCCACGCCCCCGCCCGGCCAGCGCGCGCTTGGCCCCGGAAATCCCTACCCGCCCGGCGCCAACGATTACGCTTACGAGCTGAACGGCCAAACCCCGCCCGACGCGCCGCCGCCCAAAGCCCCTGGCGCCAAGCCGGCCAAAAAGCTCAACCGCCAGGCCGAGGCCGCGCCAGGCGCGCACGTCACCGTCCGCAAGGTGTATCATGCAGCCGCCTGACCTCTCCGCCATCACCTTCATCACCGCCGATTCCCGGCGGGTGAAACCGGGCTGCCTGTTCGCGGCCCTGCCCGGCACCAAGGCCGATGGCCGCGCCTTCATCGCCCAGGCCGTGGCCCAGGGCGCCGCCGCCGTGCTCGCCCCCACCGGCACGCCCTGGCCCGCCGGCACGCCCAGCGTGCCGCTCATTCTCTCCGATGACCCGCGCGCCGAGCTGGCCCGCCTGGCCGTGCGCCTGGCCGGCCCCATGCCCGCGCATCTGGCCGCCGTCACCGGCACCAACGGCAAAACCAGCACGGTCGATTTCCTGCGCCAGCTCTTCACGTTGAGCGGCCATCAGGCCGCCTCGCTCGGCACGCTGGGCATCATCGCCCCCCACCGCCCGGTGAGCGAGAGCCTGACCACCCCCGACCCCGTGACCCTCGCCAACACCCTGGCCGAGCTGGCGCGCTCTGGCGTCACCCACGCCGCGCTCGAGGCGTCCAGCCATGGGCTGGTGCAAAAACGGCTCGATGGCCTGCGCTTCCAGGCCGCCGGCTTCACCAACCTCACCCGCGACCATCTTGATTATCACCACACCATGGCGGCCTACGCCGAGGCCAAGCTCGGCCTGTTCACCCGCCTCATGGCCCCCCACGGCGCGGTGCGCGTAATGGCCGGGCTCGATGCCGCCTTGCGCGCCCGCTTGGCCGGGCTGGCGGCGGGGCAGGGGCTCGATTACGCCGAAATCGAAATCGCCAACCTCACCCCGCGCCCCGATGGTCAATCCTTCACCATCAACGGCATAGAGGCTGAACTTCACCTCCCCGGCCGCTTTCAGGCCGAAAACGCCGCCCTCGCCGCCGCCCTCGCCCAGGCCATGGGGGTCAGCAACGCCATCGCCCTGCTGCCCCGCCTTGCCGGCGTGCGCGGCCGGCTGGAGCGCGCGCTGGTGCTGCCCAACGGCGCCACTGTTTACGTCGATTACGCCCACACGCCCGACGCCATCGCGCGCGTGCTGCAAGCGCTCCGCCCCCATGCGCTGGGCCGCCTGCACATCCTCCTCGGCGCCGGCGGCGACCGCGACCCCGGCAAGCGTCCGCTCATGGGCGAAGCCGCCGTGCAGGGCGCCGATCACGTCATCGTCACCGACGACAATCCCCGCTCCGAAGACCCCGCCCTGATCCGCGCCGCCATCATGGCCGCCGCCCCCGGGGCGCGTGAAATCCCCGGCCGCCGCGAGGCCATCGCCGCCGCCCTGGCGGGGCTGGCGGCGGGCGATGTGCTGGTGGTCGCCGGCAAAGGCCACGAGCAGGGCCAGATCATCAAGGGCGAAATCATCCCCTTCGACGACGCCGCCGTCATCCGCGAACTCGGGGGGCAGCCATGACCATCCTGTGGCGCGAAGCCGAACTCGCCGCCCTGTTCGGCACGGGCGCCGACATCACCGGCATCAGCATCGATTCGCGCACCCTCCAGCCCGGCGAGCTGTTCATCGCCCTGCAAGACACGCGCGACGGCCATGATTTCGTCGCCGCCGCCTTCGCCAGGGGCGCCGCCGCCGCGCTGGTCTCCAAACCCTGCCCGGGCCACGTCATCCAAGTCCCCGACACGCTCAAAGCCCTCGAAACCCTGGGCGCCGCCGCCGTCCAACGCGCGGCGGCCAAACGCATCGCCATCACCGGCTCGGTCGGCAAAACCACCACCAAGGAGATGCTGCGCCGCGCGCTCGGCGCGTTTGGCCGTGTCCACGCCGCCGAGGCCAGCTTCAACAACCATATCGGCGTGCCGCTCACCCTGGCCCGCATGCCGCGCGACACTGATTTCGCCATCTTCGAAATCGGCATGAACCATCCGGGCGAAATCGCCCCCCTGGCCGCGCTGGTGGCGCCCGACATCGCCATCATCACCTGCATCGACCGCGCCCATCTCGGCCTCATGGGCTCCGAGGAGGCCATCGCGCGCGAAAAAGCCTCGCTCTATGCCAGCCTGCGCGCCGGCGGCACGGCGGTGGTGCCGGGCGATTCGGGCTTCCAACCCCTGCTGCGCGCCGCTATCCCGCCCGGCGCCCACGCGCTCGTCACCGGCGAGGATGCCAAGCTCCTCGAATATGAGCCCAGCCCCATCGGCTCCGAGAGCCTGATCGGCCTGGCCAGCGGTCCCGTCCGCCTCAAGCTCGACGCGCCGGGCGCCCACATGGTCCGCAACGCCATGGCCGTGCTCCTCGCCGCCCAGGCGCTGGGGCTCGACCCCGCCCTCACCGCCGCCGCGCTCGATGGTTTCGCGCCCTATAAGGGCCGTGGCGCCCGCCACACGCTCACCTTGCCCCAGGGCCAGGTGCTGCTGTTCGATGAAAGCTACAACGCCTCGCGCGCCTCGCTGCGTGCCGCGCTCGCCGTGCTCCGCCTCCAGCCCGGCCGCCACCTCGCCGCCCTGGGCGACATGTTGGAGCTCGGCGCCTTCGCCGATGCCGAGCATCTGGCGCTCCGCGACGATGTCATCGCCGCATGTGACATGGTTTTCACCTCCGGCCCCCATATGGGGCTCTTGTTCGACTCGCTCCCAGCCGCCAAGCAGGGCGCGCATGCCCCCGACGCCGCCAGCCTCGCCCCGCTCGTCAAAGCCGCCCTCCGCGACGGTGACTGCCTGCTGGTCAAAGGCAGCTTCGGTTCACGCATGCGCGACGTGATCCAAGCCCTCGAAAGCCCCGGCTGATGCTCTATCTCCTGCTCCTGCCGCTGAGCCCTTATGTCCACGGGTTCAACCTGTTCCGCTACATCACCTTCCGCGCCGGCGGGGCGTGCCTCACGGCGCTCATCATCAGCTTCTGGGTGGGGCCCAAGCTCATCCGGCTGCTCAAATCCATGCAGCGCCACGGTCAGCCCATCCGCACCGATGGCCCCGAGCGCCATCTGATCGAGAAAAAAGGCACGCCCACCATGGGCGGCACGCTCATTTTGCTGGCGCTCGCCTTCGCCACCCTGCTCTGGGCCGATCTCAGCAACCAATATGTCTGGGCGACCATCATGGTCACCTTCGGCTATGGCGCCATCGGCTTCGCCGATGATTTCCTCAAGCTCACCCGCCGCAACACCAAGGGCGTGTCGGGCCGCGTGCGCCTGCTGGGCGAGGGCGCCATCGGCCTCGCCGCCGCGGTGTGGATGGTCCATCTCATGCCCCCCGACATCGCCACCGGCCTTGCCGTGCCGCTGTTCAAAAACCTGCTCATCCCGTTCGGGTTTTTGTTCCCCCTGGTCGGGCTGTTCGTGATGATGGGCTCCGCCAACGCCGTCAATTTCACCGATGGGCTGGACGGCCTGGCCACCGTCCCCACCATGATCGCGGCGGCCGTGTTCGCGCTCATCGCCTATCTGGTCGGCAATAAAATCTTCGCGGGCTATCTTGAGCTCAATTACGTGCCGGGCGTTGGCGAACTGACCGTTTTCCTGGCCGGCCTCATCGGCGCCGGCATGGGGTTCTTGTGGTTCAACGCCCCGCCCGCCGCCGTGTTCATGGGCGATACCGGCTCCCTCTCGCTGGGCGGCGCGCTGGGCGCCGTGGCGGTCGCCACCAAAAACGAGATCGTGCTGGCCATCGTCGGCGGGCTGTTCGTGGTCGAGACCATCTCGGTCATCGTGCAGGTGTTCTGGTTCAAGCGCACCGGGCGGCGGGTGTTCCTCATGGCGCCGCTGCACCATCATTTCGAGAAAAAAGGCTGGGCCGAGCCCACCATCGTCATTCGTTTCTGGATCATCTCGATGATCCTCGGGCTGGTGGGCCTCGCCACCCTGAAAATCCGATGACCGCGCCATCCCTTCCTTTCCAGGGTGAGCATTACGCCCTGGTCGGGCTGGGCCGGGCCGGCATGCCCGCCGCCCGCCGCCTGCGCGCGCTGGGCGCCAGCCTGCTGCTGTGGGATGACTCCGAACCCGCCCGCGAAGCCGCCGGCGCCGAGGGCTTCTCCATCGGCCGTCCGTCCGAATCGGGTCAGCCCTTCACCGCGCTCATCCTCTCGCCCGGCATCCCCCACAAGCTGCCCAAACCCAACCCCGAGGCCGCCTGGGCGCTCGCCCATAACCTGCCCATCTGGTGCGATGCCGAGCTGCTCTACCAGGCCGTGCGCCGCTCAGGCTCCAAGGCGCGTTTCGTGGGCATCACCGGTACCAACGGCAAATCCACCACCACCGCGCTGCTCGCCCATATCCTGGCCGTGGCGGGCGTGCCGCACGCGGCGGGCGCCAATCTCGGCCCGGCGGCCATGAGCCTGCCCCAGCTCCCCGACAACGGCGTCTATAGCCTCGAAATGTCGAGCTATATGTTGGAGAGACTCGAAACATTGCGCTTCGATGCGGCGGTTATGCTCAACCTGACCCCGGATCATTTCGAGCGCCACGGCGACATGGCCGGCTACGCCGCCGCCAAACGCCACGTGTTCGACCGGCAAGATGAGCATTGCACCGCCATCATCTTCACCGATGATGCGCCCAGCGCCGCCATGGCCGAGAGCCTGGCGGGCACCAAGGCCCGGCTCATCCGCCTCTCGGCCAAGGGCCAGTCCACCGGCGCGCCCGCGCTGCCCGGCGAGCATAACGCCCAAAACGCCCTGGCCGCCGCCGCGCTCGCCCGCGCGCTCGGTGTGCCCGAGGCCGCGATCGCCCAGGCCATCCAAAGCTTCCCCGGCCTCGCCCACCGCGCCCAGCTCATCGCCACCGTGAACGGCGTGCGCTTCATCAACGATTCCAAAGCCACCAACGCCGACGCCGCGGCCAAGGCCATGGGCGTTTACGATCATTTCGTCTGGATCGCGGGCGGCACCGCCAAAATCGGCGGCATCGACGATCTCGCCCCCTATTTCCCGCGCATCGAACAAGCCTTCCTCATCGGTCAGGATGGCGAGGCCTTCCGCGCCCAGCTCCAGGCCGCCGGGGTCAAGGCCCAGTTCGTCGCCACGCTCGAAGCCGCCGTGCCCGCCGCCTACCGCGCTGCCCAGGGCGGCAGCCATGTGGTGCTGTTCTCCCCGGCCGCGGCCAGCTTCGATCAGTTCCCCAATTTCGAGGCGCGCGGCGATCATTTCGTCAAATTGGTGGGGGAGCTGGCCTGATGCGCAGCTTCTCCCGCGCCGATACCTCAACCCTTGGCCGCTGGTGGTGGAGCGTCGATCGCCCGACCCTCGTCGGCCTCGCCATTTTGCTGGGCATTGGCTATGTGCTGGCGCTGGCGGCCATGCCCTCGGTCACGCTCCATTTCTCCGACCCGCATCTGCGCGACATGCTCAAGCAGATCAGCTTTCTGGTGCTGGGCGGCGGCACCATGCTCACAATGTCCATGCTCAGCCTGCGCCAGGTCAAGCTCACCGCCTTTGGCTTGGGCATATTGTTCTTCCTGCTCACCGGCTTCACCCTCCTGCATGGCATCGAGGTCGATGGCGCCCATCGCTGGATCTCCCTGCCCGGCATCACCCTGCAACCCTCCGAATTCCTGCGCCCGGGCTTCATCATCATCACCGGCTGGCTCATCGCCGAGGCCCGCCGCACGCCCGGCTTTCCCGGCAAGCGCGCGGCGCTCGCGGTTTATCTGGTGGTCGCCCTCTTGCTCAAAATGCAGCCCGATATCGGCATGACCTTCCTTTTCACCATGGTCGTGTTCACCCAGTTCTATCTCGATGGGCTGGATGTGAAATGGGTCGGCGTGGCGCTCATCGTGCTGGTGCTGGCCGGGGTTTATGCGTTCTTGTTCATCACCCACGTGCACACGCGCGTGATGATGTTCATCGATCCGCCGCCCGGCAGCCAGGCGCAAACCGCGCTCATGGCCTTTGGCAATGGCGGCGCCTTCGGGCTTGGCCCGGGCGAGGGCCAGGTCAAGCACTTCCTCCCCGATGCCCGCGCCGATTTCGTGTTCGCCGTCGCGGGCGAGGAGTTCGGCCTGTTCTTCTGCGCCTTCATCATCCTCATTTTCGCGGCCCTGGTGCTGCGCGCGCTGTTGCGCCTGCTGCCCGAGCCCAATTTGTTCGTGGTGCTCGCGGGCGGCGGTCTCATCTCGGCATTTGGCCTGCAAGCCTTCGTCAACATGGCCTCCTCGCTTTCACTCATCCCCACCAAGGGCATGACCCTGCCGTTCATCTCCTATGGCGGCTCCTCGGCGCTGGCGGTGTCCATCCAAATGGGCTTTCTCCTTGCCCTCACCCGCAAACGCCACGCGGGAGACGCATCATGAAAGCCAACGCCAGCAAACCGATCATCATCGCGGCGGGTGGCACGGGTGGGCATTTCTACCCGGCCGAGGCCCTGGCCGCCGAGCTGCTCGCGCGGGGCGAGCGCGTGGTGCTGCTCACCGATGCCCGCTCCACCGGCCTGGCCTCCGCCGTGTTCGCGCGTGCCGAGAAACACGTCATCTCGGGCGCGGGGCTGGCGGGCAGGGGGGTGAGCCGCGCGCTGGCCGGCGGGCTGCAATTGCTCAAAGGCACGTTCGAGGCCCGCGCCCTGCTCAAATCCATCCGCCCCCGCGCGGTGGTGGCCTTTGGCGGCTACCCGTCCGTGCCTCCCGTGCTGGCCGCCGCCAGCCTGCGCGGGCGCGGCCATCCCCGCGTCATCCTGCACGAGCAAAACGCCGTGCTCGGCCGCGCCAACCGCCTGCTGGCCCGGTTCGCCGACCTGCTGGCGCTCAATTTCCCCACCACCCTGCGCGTGCCGCCGGGCGTGCCCACGCTGGTGGTCGGCAACCCGGTGCGCCCGGCCATCGCCGCGCTGCAAGGGCAAGGCTACACCCCGCCCGGCGAGACCATCGAGCTGTTCGTGCTTGGCGGCTCGCTCGGCGCCAAAGTGTTCTCCACCCTCATCCCCGAGGCCCTGGCCCGCCTGCCCGCCGCCCTGCGCGCGCGCCTCAACCTCGTCCAGCAGGTCCGCGCGGCCGATGTCGAGCAAGCCCGCGCTGTGCTCAAGCTGGCTGGCATCAAGGCCGAGCTGTCGCCCTTCTTCACCAACGTGCCCGAGCATCTGGCCCGCGCCCATCTGGTCATCGCCCGCGCGGGCGCGTCCAGCGTCGCCGAAATCGCGGTGGCCGGGCGCCCGGTCCTCCTCATCCCGCTCCCCACCGCCATCGACGATCACCAGCGTGAAAACGCCCGCGCCCTGCACCAAGCCGGCGGCGGCTGGTGCCTCGACCAAGCCGCGCTGACCCCCGATATCCTAGCTGAAAAGATCGAGACGTTGCTGACCACCCCCGAAACCCTCGTCCAGGCCGCCGCCGCCTCGGCCGCCCTTGGCCGCATTGATGCCGCCGCCCGCCTGGCCGATTTCGTGCTCGAAGGAGTAACCCCATGAGAGCGCTGCCCCTCTCCATCGGCCCCATCCATTTCGTCGGCATTGGCGGCATCGGCATGTCGGGCATCGCCGAGGTGCTGCACGAGCTGGGCTACACCGTCCAGGGCTCCGACATGTCGGAGAACGCCAATGTCGCCCGCCTGCGCGCCGAGGGCATCCCCGTCGCCATCGGGCATGATGCCAAAAATCTGGGCAACGCCCAGGTGGTGGTCATCTCCACCGCCGTCCCGCGTGACAATCCCGAAGTCCTGGCCGCCCGCCACAAGCTCATCCCCGTGGTCCGCCGCGCCGAGATGCTGGCTGAATTGATGCGCCTCAAATGGGCCATCGCCATTGGCGGCACGCACGGCAAAACCACCACCACCTCGCTGGTCGCCGCCGTGCTCGAGGGCGCGGGGCTCGACCCCACGGTCATCAATGGCGGCATCATCAACGCCTACGGCACCAACACCCGCCTGGGCGGCGGCGAGTGGATGGTCGTGGAAGCCGATGAATCCGATGGCTCATTCCTGCGTCTGCCCTCGGTCATCACCATCGTTACCAACATGGACCCCGAGCATCTCGACCATTGGGGCACCAAGGAGGCGATGGAAGCCGGCTACCGCCAGTTCGTCGCCAACATCCCCTTCTACGGTTTCGCCGTGCTGTGCATCGACCATCCGGCCGTCCAGCAGATGATCCCGCAGCTCTCCGACCACCGCATCATCACCTACGGCTTTTCCCCCCAGGCTGATGTCCGCGCCGAGCGCATCATCTCGTCCAAAGACGGCGCCACCTTCGAGGTCCGCCTCTCCGACCGCATCACCGGCCGCGCCCGGCGTTTGGGGCCGTTCAAGCTGCCCATGCTGGGCAATCACAACGTCTCCAACGCGCTCGCCGCCATCGCGGTCGCCAATGAAATGGACATCGACGAAACCGCCATCAAGGCCGCGCTGGCCGGGTTCGCGGGCGTCAAGCGCCGCTTCACCAAAACCGGCGAATCGGGCGGCATCACCGTCATCGATGATTATGGCCACCATCCGGTCGAAATTGCCGCCGTGCTCAAGGCCGCCCGTCAGGCCGGCGCGCGCGATGTCATCGCCGTGGTCCAGCCCCACCGTTATTCCCGCCTGCACTCGCTGTTCGAGGAATTCTGCGCCTGCATGAACGATGCCGGCCATGTCATCGTGGCCGATGTTTACGCGGCGGGCGAAGAGCCCATGCCCGGCGTCGACAAGGACGCCCTGGTCGAAGGCCTGCGCGCGCGCGGCCATCGCTCGGTGGTGCCGCTCTCCGACCCCGCCCATCTAGCCGAGATGGTCCATGCCATGGCCCGCCACGGCGATTATGTGGTGTGCCTGGGGGCTGGCAACATCACCCAATGGGCCAACGCGCTGCCCCAGCAGCTCAGCGTGCTGCAAAACGCCGCCAAACATGCCGGGGTGCTGCGCCGATGAACCTGCCCCTCCCCACCGCCCGCGGGCGCGTCATGGAACGGGCCGCGCTCAAGCCGCTCACCTGGTTCCGTGTCGGCGGCCCGGCCGAGACGCTCTACCGCCCCGCCGACACCGAAGATCTCCGCGCCTTCCTGCGCGATTTGCCGCTCGAGGTGCCGGTCACCGTCATCGGCGCCGCCTC
Source organism: Pseudomonadota bacterium (assembly GCA_021809435.1). Taxonomy (GTDB): domain Bacteria; phylum Pseudomonadota; class Alphaproteobacteria; order Acetobacterales; family Acetobacteraceae; genus Acidocella. The sequence continues at coordinate 128,687 of JAKBAD010000007.1, forward strand.
CAACCTCATCGTGCGCGATGGCGGCATAAACGGCGTGGTCATCCGCCTGGCGCGCGGCTTTGGCGAGGTCACCATCGAGGGTGACATGGTCACCGCCGGCGCCGCCTGCCTCGATGTCACGGTCGCCGAACACGCCGCCGAGGCCGGGCTGGCGGGGCTCGAATTCCTCTCGGGCATCCCCGGCACCATCGGCGGCGCGGTGGCCATGAATGCCGGCGCCTATGGCGGCGAGGTCGCGCAGGTGCTCGCCTGGGCCGAGCTGGTCACACGCTCAGGCGATCTCATCCGCCTCTCGCCCGAGCAGCTCCACCTGTCCTACCGCCATGCCGAGATCGCGCCCGGTGCCGTGGTGGTGCGCGCGGCCTTCCGCGCCCGCCCGGGTGAGGCCGCCCTCATTGCCGCCCGCATGGCCGAAATTCGCGCCAAGCGCGAGGCCACCCAGCCCACCCGCGCGCGCACCGGCGGCTCCACCTTCGCCAACCCCGAGGGCCAGAAAGCCTGGGAACTGATCGACGCCGCCGGCTGCCGGGGCCTGCGCGTGGGCGATGCCCAGGTCTCCGAGCTGCATTGCAACTTCCTGCTCAATCTCGGCGAGGCCACGGCCGCCGAGCTGGAATCTCTGGGCGAGGAGGTGCGCGCGCGCGTGTTTGCCATGTCGGGGGTCAATTTGCGGTGGGAAATCAAGCGTATCGGAGTGCCGCTATGAAGCGTGTGGCTGTGTTAATGGGGGGCATGTCGTCCGAGCGCGAGGTATCGCTCCGTTCCGGCGCGGGCGTCGCCCAGGCCTTGCGTGAAAAAGGCTACGAGGTCACCGAACTGGTGGTCACCCAGGACCTCGCCGCCCTCATCCAGGCCCTCACCCCTAAGCCCGACGCCGTGTTCAACGCCCTCCACGGGCCCTTTGGCGAGGACGGCACCATCCAAGGCGTGCTCGATTATCTGGGCATCCCCTACACCCATTCGGGCGTGCGCGCCTCGGCCCTGGCCATGGACAAGGCGGCCGCCAAGGCCGTGTTCGCCGCCGCCGGCCTGCCCATCGCCCCCCACCGCGTCATCGAGATCGAGGAGCTGGCCGAAGGCGACCCGCTGCCCCCGCCTTATGTGGTCAAACCGCTGAACGAAGGCTCATCGGTCGGGGTGTTCATCGTCCGCGAGGGCGGCAATAGCCGCGCCGAGATCATCAAATCCTGGCATTTCGGTCCGGCCATGGTCGAGCAATATATTCCCGGCCGCGAGCTGACCGTCGGCGTGCTCGAGGATTTCGCCCTCGCCGTGACCGAAATCCTGCCCGCCGAGGCGTTCTACGATTTCACCGCCAAATACGCCGCCGGCGGCTCGCGCCACGTCGTTCCCGCCCAAATCCCCGATGAGGTGACCGCGGAAGCCAAGAACATCGCCGTCGCCGCCCACCGGGCGCTGGGCTGCCGTGGCGCCTCGCGCGCCGATCTGCGCTATGACGAAGACACCAACCGGCTGATCCTGCTCGAGGTCAACACCCAGCCGGGCATGACCGCCACCTCCCTGCTGCCCGAACAGGCAGCCTATACGGGCATGGATTACCCCACGCTCTGCGCCTGGATGGTTGAGAGGGCCGCATGCCGCGGTTAGAGGCCTTCGATCCCCTGCCCAGCGCGCCCACCCGGGCCCGCGCCCGCAAGCCCGCGCCGCCGCCCGACCGGCTGAGCGCGCGCAAGCTTTATTGGCGCCGGGTCAAGCGCAGCCTCAAGCCGGGGCTGTGGCTGCTGGGGCTGGGCGCGTTGGGCGTGGGCGTGACCGAGGCCCTGCACAGCCTGCCCGCGCGCGCGCCTCAGCCGGCTCTGAGCGCGGCCGCCCCCACGGCCGCGCTCACACCCCACCGGGGGCTGGGCAGCGCGCTCGCCTGGCTGGGCTTTCGCGTGCAAACCATCGACATTGAAGGCGCCGACCCCGACGACCTTGCCGCCATCCAAACGGCGGTGGGCGTGGCGCCCGGCACGCCCATCTTCGCCCCCTCGCTCAGCGCCATTCAGGCGCGCATTCAGGCGTTGGGCCCGGTCGAGGGCGCCACGGTCGAGCGCGTGCTGCCCTCCACCCTGGTCATCGACGTGACCGAGCGCAACGCGCTGGCCATCTGGCAAACCCAGCTTCAGGGGCAAACCCAGTTCGTCGTCATCGACAAGCAAGGCAACGTCATCAGCGGCCAGAACGCCGCCCAGGCCAAACGCCACGAGCCCGGCCTGCTGCTGCTCACCGGCCCCGATGCCCCCGAGAACGCCGCCGCCCTCATCGCCGAACTCAAGGCCGCGCCCAGCGTCGCCGCCCAGGTGGTCGCCGCCGAGCGGGTCGATGGGCTGCGCTGGAACCTCATCCTCAAGGATCAGGCGGTGGTGAAACTGCCCGGCAGCGCCAACGAGGCCGCCGCCATCGGCCAGCTCGCCGCGCTCGAGGGCAGCCTCAAGCTGCTCGAGCGCCCGGTCGAGGATATCGATCTGCGCCAGCCCGGCCGACTGGTGGTGCGCCCCTACCCGGCCCCGGCGGCAACCGGGCCGGGCGGCGACAAGAGCAAACCCGGAGGCTCGACGCCATGAACAGCATGACCAGACGCCATTCCGGTCAGGATATGCCAATCAAGGCGCTGCCCGATGAGGCGGTGCGCCCGCGCAATATCCGCTCCGGCCCCTTTGGCGTGCTCGATATCGGCTCGACCAAAATCGCCTGCCTGATCGGCCGCGCCGAGGCCGATGGCCGGCTGCGCGCCATGGGGTTTGGCTGGCAAAAGAGCCGGGGCATCCGTGGGGGCGGCATCGTCGATCTCGAAGAGGCCGAGAAAGCCATCCGCGCCGCCGTCGGCCAGGCCGAGGACATGGCCGACCTGCGGCTCAAATCGGTCTATGTTAACCTCTCCTGCGGCCAGCCCGAATCGCGCCTGTTCAACGTGCAATGGCCGGTCGATGGCCGGGCCGTGACGGCCGAGGATGTCAAGCGCGTGGTGCGCGAGGCCCGCCACCGCGCCAATGCCGAGGGCCGCGCCACCATCCACGCCCTGCCGCTCAGCTTCTCCACCGATGAAACCCAAGGCGTGACCGACCCGCGCGGCCTGTTCTGCGACACGCTCACCGCCCAGCTCCATGTCGTCGATGCCGGGGCCACCGCGCTGCGCACCCTCTCTCATTGCCTGAGCCGTTGCGAACTCGACATCGCCGCCCTCATCTCCGCGCCGCTGGCCTCAGGCCTCGCCACCCTGGTGGGCGATGAGCGCGAGCTGGGCGCCACCGTCATCGACATGGGCGGCGGCACCACCAGCCTGGCGGTATTTGGCGAAAACCAGGTGCTGCACACAGGCATCATTCCCGTCGGCGGGCTGCACGTCACCACCGACATCGCCAAGGGGCTCTCAACCTCGATTGCCCACGCGGAACGGCTGAAGGCGCTCTATGGCAATTGCCTGGCCAGCCCCGACGATTCGCGCGAGCTGCTGCCCGTGCCACTGGTTGGCGAGGCCGAACATCAGATCGCGCAAGTGCCCCGCTCGCACCTGATCTCATGCATCAAGCCCCGGCTTGAGGAGCTTTTCGAACTGACCAAGGACCGGCTGGAGCGGGCAGGGCTTGGGCGCGCGGGCAATGTGCGCGTGGTGCTCACGGGCGGCGCCTCGCAATTGGGCGGCGTGCGAGAGCTGGCCTCGCAAATTCTCGATCGCCAGGTGCGCCTTGGCCGTCCGGGCACGGTCGTCAGCCTGCCCGAATCGGCCAGCGCGCCGAACTTCGCCACCCTCATCGGTCTGCTCGCTTTCGCAACCGGTGATGGCCAGACCATGCAAGATATCGACTTTGAATCCGAGCGCGGCCAGGGCTGGTTCGCGCGACTCGTCGATTTTCTTAAAAATCGTGTTTGACATGACAACGGAGCGTTCTCTACCGATGTCGCTTGAGGAGATGAGTGCATGACCCTAAATCTGATGATCGACAAACCCACGCACACGGATTTCACGCCGCGCATCACGGTTTTCGGCGTCGGTGGCGGTGGCTGTAACGCCGTCAACAACATGATCGCGCTCAATCTTCCGGGTGTCGATTTCGTGGTCGCCAATACGGATGCGCAGCAATTGCAGCGTTCATTCGCCGAACGCCGCATTCAGCTCGGGCCTCATCTCACCCAGGGCAACGGCGCTGGCGGGCGCCCCGATGTCGGCAAGCTCGCCGCCGATGAAGCGTGCGACGAAATCGCCCGTCACCTCGAAAACACCCACATGGTGTTCATCACCGCTGGTATGGGCGGCGGCACGGGCACCGGCGCGGCGCCGGTCATCGCCCGCATGGCCCGCGAGCGCGACATCCTCACCGTCGGCGTGGTCACCAAACCTTTCGCGTTCGAGGGCAAGCGCCGCATGCGCGCGGCCGAGGAAGGCATCCAGGAGATGCAGGCCTATGTCGATACGCTGATCGTCATTCCGAATCAGAATCTTTTCAAGGTCGCGAATGAGCGCACCGGCTGGAAAGAAGCCTTCGAAATGGCCGATAACGTGCTCTATATGGGCGTGCGCGGCATCACCGACCTGATGGTCATGCCCGGCATCGTCAATCTCGACTTCGCCGATGTGCGCTCGGTGATGCGCGAAATGGGCAAGGCGATGATGGGCACCGGCGAGGCCGAGGGCGAAGACCGCGCGATCCGCGCCGCCGAGGCCGCGATCTCGAATCCGCTGCTTGAAGACACCAACATGAAAGGCGCCCGCGGCCTGCTGATCAACATCACCGGCGGTTCGGATGTCACGCTGTTCGAGGTCGATCAGGCCGCCAACCGCATTGGCGAGGAAGTCGATAAGGATGCCAACATCATGTTCGGCATGTCGCTCGACGAAACCATTTCGGGCCGCATCCGCGTGTCGGTGGTGGCCACCGGTATCGATTCGATGCCGCAAGTGATGCCCAACCTCAAGGTCGTGAACGGCGCCGAGCCGGTGCAGTTCCCGCCCGCCGCCGCCCAGGCCCAGGCCAACCAGAATGCCGGCCGCCAGGGCCCCTATGTGCCCGAACCCCCGGCGGCGCCGCTGGTTTCGCGCGCTTATGTCGATCGTGGGCATGAGGTCGTGCTTGGCGCCAGCGAGGCGCCGGCCGTTCAAGCCGCTCCCGTAATGGCCCAGCAGGCCGCCCCCGCCGCGGTGCCGCCCGCGGCTCTGGCCGCCGCCCCGGTGGCCGCGCCCCGCCCGGCAGCACCCCGCCCGGCCGTGCCGGTGCGCAGTGTCGCCCCCGACCCGGTGCGCGCGCCCGAGCCGCCCAAGAGCACCTCGATCTTCAAGTCGGTGTTTGGGTTTGGCGGCGCCAAGCACGCCCCGGCCCCCGCGCCCGCTCAGCCGCGCCAGGAACCGGCGATTGGTGGGGATGAGGCCCGCGAAGCCCGCGCCGCCGTGCGGCCGGCGCAGATTGATGAAGTGACCATGGACATTCCCGCCTTCCTGCGCCGCCAGTAAGTCAGGGTTGTTGCATTAAAAACGGCCTCGCCAGGGTTCTGGCGGGGCCGTTGGTGTTTTTGTGGGTTTATGTGGTTTGTAAGCGTCAGCCGGTGACCGCGTTTGCGTGATATTCTGTGGTGTTGCCCCAATTCCAGGGCAGAAGTTCTGCGAGCCTATTGGCTGGATGCCCCTTTGCCATGCGGTCGATGACGTTGGCGAGATA